>CAVOJR010000001.1:0-3298190 GCA_963696295.1 uncultured Chlamydiae bacterium
CTCCTCGGTTCGCAAACCGGACCCCTCATTGAATTTCCTATCCTTCTAATAAAATATGAAATTTTTAATTTTCCTTAACAATATTAATTTATAATAAAGAGAAACTGGAGAAAAATATGGGTATTCTTCCTTTTTCGACCCAAGTGGCTCTTTATGACGCTGCCAGATACTTACAAGAAAATCAGGAGGCGAAAGCGAGGGCGGCGATCGCTAGCGGACGGGGTAAAATGACAGAAGCCCAGATCGCGGAGATTGACAAAATTTTAAAAGATGGCCCCTCGGAAGAATCGGCCAGAGAGTTGCAAAAAATAAAGCCCTGGATCGATGCGAGGAATATTAAAGGCGAGGCACTCAAATACCTCATTCCAGCGTCGGCTCAAAATCTCTTGCGCGATGTGATAAAAAGCACAGACTTTAGCTCTCCCTACTCTATCAGTATTGCCCTGCTCGGCTCTTCTTATCTCAAAGGAGAGGAGAATTATCCAGTGCTCCAAGCAAAGTTTTTTGAGGCTCTTGGATTGAACAAAGATGACTCTGCCGCGGTCATGATCGAGAAGTTACAGGGTGATTTTGAAAAAGTGGGCTCATTAAAGATTTGGCTTTTGGGCAGGGCGCTTCTCGCTGCGATAAATCGAGGGGAGAGCGATCTTCAACTGAAAATCTGTAGTGTGATGACCGAGCTTTTAAAAAGGGCGGGTAATGATCCTTGTTCCGTTTGGGCAAGAGGATATCTCGAAATGTATGGCGGCAATGCTCAACCGATTGAAGAAACAGAGCTTTTAAGTCAAAAAACTGAGGAGCAAGGTCAAGACAATGTGCTTTGGGCCATCGCAATGAATCTTCAAAGCATCAAGGATAAGCAGATTTATGACAAACAGTTACAAAAGCTTAAATCCTTCACCCGCACTTCATCCGTTGTGGATGCTCTGATGACTATCCCGAGAAAAGACTTTCGCGCCTGGGCGATGAGCTTGGTCCTTTTGGCAGCAGCCAGGATGCATGACACCTCCCTTTATTTGGAAATTTCCACGAGGCTCGCTCAAGAAATCGATGAGTCTCCATCGAAGGGAGATCGAATGTTGGCCATCTTAATTGCCGATCAGGCCAGGCAGTTACTGACAATCGACGAAGAACCGGTGAGCCTCATTTTACAAACATCTGACCCTCAGGCTTATGCAATAATGAAGGAGAAGTTTTCGCAAAACAAAAGAGTGCAAGCGGATTTTGATGATGCCCATTATACGGTCACCTTTTGGCATCAAGGGGAAGAAATCAGGGGCATTATGTGGGCGGAGCAGTTAAACGGTATGGTGCCTTGCGATTTGTCGCTGACTGGCCCTGTTAGGGGACGTGCTTTTTTTTCGCTTAGCTCGAAGTCACGTGAAAAATATCTTATGCAAACCGAAAATTTACAAGCTAGAGCGGCTCAATTTTTTAAAAGTGCGCTTCCTGCCTCAATTCCCGGTGATTCTTCCTTAACCCCGGATAGGATAATTCCCGACCTTTTGCAAAAATACGACGGCCTTTGCATAGGGGAAGACCATATGAGTATTTGTTCTAAAAGATTCCTCATCGAAAATATGGCAGAAATGAAAGCCAATGGAGTCACGACTCTATTTTTAGAGCACCTTCTTGCCGATTCGTCGCAAAAGTGGCTCGATGAGTACTCCCATTCTCCGTCTGGTTCCCCCATGCCGCCCTATTTAAAAAATTATTTAAGCCTTTTGGATGGTTGCTTTTACACTGACATCCGGTATAACTATGCGGAATTGGTGCGTTCGGCAAAGGAAGCCGGTATTCGGGTGGTGGCGATCGATACCACCGTTTCCGCCTTTCCGGTTACAACAGTTGAGTTGATAGAGAAGCGCCTCCTTGCGATGAATTTTGTTGCTAAACAGATTATGGACCGGGAAAAAAGGGGTAAGTAACAGCTTGAATATATCTATACATATATGTTATTATCTATCTATATGGATAGATTTCTTAAGATCGGCGAAGCCGCTAAAATATTAGGATGCAGCATAACAACCCTTAGGAGATGGGAAAAAGATGGAACTCTTTTGCCCGATCGAAAAACAAAAGGAGGAACTCGCTACTACTCTCAGGGGAAGTTAATCAAAAAAAACCACCTCGAAACTGAATTGACATTGGGTTATGCGCGTATATCCAGTCACGATCAAAAAGAGGATTTAGAACGGCAAAAAGAGGTACTTGCTTCATTTTGCCTGAAAAATGGATGGACATATGAAATCATAGCAGACCTCGGATCTGGGATGAATTATCGAAAAAAGGGACTTAAAACCCTTTTAGATGCCATTTTGGAAAGAAAAATAAGGCGTTTAGTAGTTACACATAAAGATAGACTGCTCAGATTTGGTGCAGAACTTATCTTTGCTCTCTGCGAAAACAAACAGATCGAAGTAGTGATCATTAATCAAGGGGAAGAAACCTCTTTTGAAGAGGAGCTCATCAAAGATGTCCTTGAAATTATTACTGTGTTTTCTGCAAGATTGTACGGAGCTAGAAGCCGGAAGAATAAAAAACTGATAGAAGCTGCAAAAATCCTGATTGATGATAGCCCCTGATGAGCAACATTACCTATCAAACACGCCTCAATCTTCTTGAAGACTCCTCCCAAAAATTGGGAGAATACGCTTTTTTATCGACCAAAGTAAAACATCATCTCTTTAAAGACCTGATATTGAAGAAGGATCGCAATGAATTAAAGCGATCTTATTTGAAGGCGTTTAAAATTACAGCTCGTCAATATAATGCCTGCCTTGTGGAAGTCGAAGGAAAAATTGCCTCTATCATTGAGAGGACAAAAGTAAGGATTACTGAACTAAGCGAACAGATCAATTCTTTAAAAAAAACAATAAACAAATTCAAAAGGGATAAACAAAAACTCCATAATAAAAAGAGGAAATTGCACAGTCTCGAGAATAAGATTAAACAACTTAAAAGCGATCTTAAAAATGGAAAAATACGCCTTTGTTTCGGTGGAAAGAGACTTTTCCATTCCCAATTTCATTTACATGAAAACGGTTACGCTTCTCATCAGGACTGGAAGCAGGATTGGGATAAGCAAAGAAATTCGGAATTCTTTGTTTTGGGATCCAAAGAGGAGACAGCCGGAAACCAGACATGTACTGCGAAAATCAATGAAGACGGCTCTTTTGATTTGCGCCTTAGACTTCCTGATGTGCTCCAGGAAAATGGCAAATACCTCATTATCCCTAATGTGCGTTTCAAATATGGACATGACGTTATTCTTTCAAGTTTAAGATCTTGCCTCGAAAGAAAAAGCAGTGGTGATAAGTCGTTTGGAGTTGCTATCTCCTACCGATTTAAAAAAGACAAAAAAGGGTGGATACTCTTTCTAACAACCTCTCGAGCTCAACCGGAAAAGGTAACAAAAGAGGGTATAGGAGCCATTGGAGTCGATATTAATGCCAACCATTTGGCCTTCGCCGAGACAGATCGATTCGGGAATATCATCAATAAAGGAGTTCTCCCCTTAAATACTTATGGAAAGGACAAAAACCAAACTTTAGCTGTTATTGGGGATGTCTCTGCTCTGTTAGTTTCATTGGCAGTCGAAACAAAAAAGCCGATCATTCTTGAAAAGTTAGATTTTCAAAAGAAGAAGATGACTCTTAAAGAAGAGTCCAGCAAAAAGCAATCGAGACTCCTTTCTTCTT
Source organism: uncultured Chlamydiae bacterium (assembly GCA_963696295.1). Lineage (GTDB taxonomy): Bacteria > Chlamydiota > Chlamydiia > Chlamydiales > JAJFMB01 > CAVOJR01. The sequence goes on from CAVOJR010000001.1 coordinate 3,702, forward strand.
TTTGCTATCGAAAAATTCTTGAGCGATTGCAGTCAAGAGCCTGGGCGTCCGGTGTGAGTTGTTATCTGGTCAATCCGGCTTTTACCTCGATAATCGGTTTTGTTAAATTTTCAAATAGGTACGGACTTTCAACACATCAAGCGGCGGCATTTTGTATTGCACGCCGCTATTTAGGATTTTCTGAAGAACCTCCCAAAGCCATATGTAAAATATCTGACGGCAAAAACTCCCAGGTCACTTTACGCCTACCTGTAAGGAATCGGCGCAAACATGTCTGGGTTGTTTGGGGATTAGTAAAACGGAAAGTACGAGTGGCGCTTGCAGCGCATTTCCAAACGATAAATAGTCGATCCTCTGATCCTCCTTTAAAAAATCGGTCAGTGAGATAGTATTTTTGGAAATTGTTGGTGAGATTCCAGCACACGAATCGTTAGCAAAACTGCTTGGCTGGCGTTCTCTCCTTTCTTCTCTTAAATGAGCAGATCTGGATAGATATTTAGGAGCGGTAAATTTGCGTCCTTAACAGGCTTGGCCCATTTAAGCAACTTGCGGCAGGTGGCGGGTATTGCCGAAATGATGCAGTGCCCAAGCATCGTGCTTGAGGATAGGAATCAGGCTGTGCCGACACTCACGGTAAATCAAAAAAATTACCTGGAGTGCGGGGATATGAGCTACATTCTTGCTCTCCCTGATCAAAAAACGGTCGATCAGCAGATGATAGAGGCATCGCTTTGCGGACCCATTGAGCCAAAAGTTGCCTATCAGGCCTTGAAAGGCAAACCTGAAGGGACATTTCTCATTACAGACAGCCCCATTGATAAAGACTATAAAAAGCTTTATTACGCCGGGTCTCAGGGAACAGAGAGTTTGGTCATAGATATAAAGACCAACCCTTTAGTGATGTACAGACAGCTTCTGAAATATCCCCTCAAAATAACACCGAATGCGACCTAACGGCAGGATAGTGATCGGCATATTCTTGGATATACCCAAACAACCTCAAAATTTGGCTTTGCCGAAAACCAAATTTTGAGGTTGTTTGGGTATAAAAGCTTCGGCATGCCTAATCGGGACCTATACCCTGCGGCCAGGCCGGGAAACCTTCAATGATCGCCGGGGGTAAAAAATCAAACCGCATTTTGAAGACAAAAATAAAAATTAACAAACGCGATTTTTGCCACATTCCTTGACCATTTTCTTTGGTTCTTGACTGATTCTGCAAAAAAAGAATAGAATAGCCCCTTTTTTACCAAAGGAGAAAATATGGGACTGATTGACTCACTTAAAACTTGCGACATCTACATAGCCGTCGGCAGTGTGGATAGCGTGGCAGCTACAGCCGCAATCCGCAGAGCGGTCGGCAAACCTATTCAAGTCATCTTCACTCAGGTCTTCGAGGTGAAAAACATCACCGAAGAAGTGATCCAAAAATGGGATCCTAGCCGGAAGGTGGGCTTGATTTCTCTCGGGGTCAATAATTCGGATCCCCAAATGACCAAAGATTTCGTCAAAAGGATCCATGACAAAGGGCATGAAATTCTTTTCGTCGCTGATAAAGGCGGAGCGGAAGAATGGCAGGACATTCTGGGCGACAAATACTCTTCTCTGCTCATTAAACCGAAAAAAAGCGAGGAGAAGATCCCTTCTACTTGCGCGGTGCTGAGAGAGTCCTTTGCAGGTGCGATCGATGAACACACCGATGATCTGTTGAAAGCCGGAAACGACGGCAACAAGGGAAATTTCGAAACGCATTTCGGGTCCCTGATCAACCAGGCGATCAAATCCAACATGGCAGATCCGACGCGCCGCCCCTATCTGGCTGAGCACTTTGCGAAAACCCGCGAACCGGATGACAAAATCAACGTCTGGATTCAAGAGTACACTGAGATTCAAAAATGGCAGCCTGAAATTATAAAAAACCGCGTGGATCTCGGCGACGGGATATTCCTTTTTGACGGCACGGTGGGCCGCCACGACGCCACTTCACTGATGATGTCTCAATACAAAAGCGAGACAAAAAAGGATGGGGCAAATCTGGTCGTTCTCAGAACTACAGCCTTTATAGGAGGCAAGCTGGTTCCTGTTGTTGCCATTGGAACGAATAATGAGAGCTGGGATCTGAAAGAACATTTCAAAGGCTTCAAAGGATCCCTTGGAGGATTTGAAAAGAGGATGAACTTTGAACCGGAGTTCGAAGCGGCGGCTATCGCGCATGCCCGCACATTGCTAAAACCTGTATAAGGTGTTTATGAAATGGCTTTTCATTCTCTGCTTCCTGTTTTCACTGGAAGCGGAGATTGTCGAGGTGCAGCGTTTCAGTGATATGTCCCACTATATCACACCGGATGCGCTGCTTATTCTCGATATTGACGACACTCTAATCCTCCCTGTCCAGATGCTGGGCTCCGACAGCTGGTTTTTATCTAGGCTTCAGACGCATGCCAAGGAGGGAAAGAGCCTGCACCAGGCGCTAAAAATCACCTGCGACGAGTGGATTGCGGTGCGCCATATCACACAAATGAAAATCGTGGAAGAGGGGACGGAACTGATCGTCCGGAACTGGCAGGCCAAGGGCTTTTCCCTGATGGCTCTGACCTCGCAGGGTTTATCTACAGCCCACCTTACAATACATCATCTCAAAGCCAATGGGTTCGATCTGGCCAAATCAGCACCCTTCCGTACAAATCACTATATGGACCTTGAAGGCCATTTTGGCCATGGGATCCTCTACCGGGAAGGGATCCTGTTCGCCTCGGGAAACTCCAAGGGCAAAACTCTCTCCCTCCTTTTTCAGCATCATCGCTATAGCCCCAAAAAGATTGTGTTTATCGACGACAAAGAAACGCCCTTAAGGGAGGTGGAGCAGTTTGCCGCTGAAAAGGGTATTGAGTTTATAGGCCTGAGATACGCTTACGCGGACAAGCATAAAGCGGCCTATAAGGAAGAAATTGCGGAGATTCAACTCACCCGCTCTACTTTCAAACGCTTGTTGAGCGATGAAGAGGCAGCAGATTTGCTAAAGCCATAACCTGTTGCAATTAAACATGTTACTTTTTATGAGTTTTGTCAATAATCAGGCAGCCATTCTCTCGCTGATAAAAGTAATTTAGCTTGTCTGCTAATTCCACTCATTGTTAGGCAAAATGAAATATTTCAAATCTGTATCTTACAATTTGGGGCTAAGTCCTTTTCTAAACTGCTCGAATTCTATAGCGCCACGGTCAAAGACATGAATCGTGGTCGCGGGAGCGTTGCATTTTTCCTTTGTGCCATCAAACACGATTTTTACCATGAAGGAGGCCTTGCTTACTTTTGGCGGACGGTTGCCGCTGGAGATGCCTACCCCGCTGGCTGTCTGGGCCAAACCGACTTTTACGGCTTCAAAGTCAACCAGGAATTCGGAATGGGTCGTTTTCGGGTCATTGCTGTAAGTGGGGGTAAAACCGTTCATGGTGGCAATGATTCCAAGCTGATTGAAGCTGTTTTGAGAGCTTAAGAAAAGCAAATGGGCCACGATATATTCCCGTTCATCAACCTCTTCGGGCTTCGTTTTCAAGATATGAACAAATCTGTCCAAATTGCCGTCGCCAAGGATTTCTTTTCCGAGGGCTTCCACCGTTCCGTGCCTGTTTAGAAGCTCTTTGGCTGACGCGTTGATTAACTTTCCAGATTTATGATAACTGAGAGTCACGTTATCACCCCGCCACTTGATATCTCTCTCTATTTGTTCCTTTGTGGCTTTGTAATTTTTCTTGGGCATCACATCTTCGGAAGGAACAGAAATATCCTTAGGCATTACAGGCTTACCTTTAGACCCCTTTACGGGATCCCAATTTTCAAAGGTTAACTGCCCGTTTTGTTTGATTTTAACATAGTTTACCCTGTCTTCCTGAACGACTTTTTCGATATAATTCTTTGCTTGAATGTGCAGGAAACTGACCGCGAAGTGAAAGGATAGCACCCCTGAGGAGATTTGAGTCTTTAAAGTCCGGCTCAGATTGCTTTGTATAATCGAGTTATACTCTTCCCATGTCAGAGACTTGCATAATAGCTGAAATAAGGATTCCTCCCCTGTGGCGGCCTGGAATTGATGCGAGATCTGGTTTAAGTCAATATGCCCGTCAGAACTTCTCAATCCCTGTTCGATAAGATAAGCCTTCGTCGCGGTGCCTTTATTTCTTTGCAGGAGTTCTTTAGCTTTTGTTTCAACGCCATCATCAGGAATACTCTCTTTGCTGGACCCGTCTGAGGAAACCTCATCGTCAGAATCATCATGCTCCAGCCCGGCAGGCAAAGGATTCCCATGAACGGACTGATCCTTATGCAGGCTCTCTTGCTTCTCTTTCTCTAGGGTTTGCACAACTGGAGCGGTAGAGGATTGATCACCATGCAGGCTCTCTTGCTCTTCTTCCTCTTGGTCTCCAACAGAAGCGCCATCGGATTGATCATCATGCAGGCTCTCTTGCTTTTGCTGCGCCTGGGTTGACACAACGGAAGCGGTAGAGGAATGCTGGCTCTCTTGCTCTTCTTCCACTTGGTCTCCAATAGAAGCGCCATCGGATTGATCATCATGCTGGCTCTCTTGCTCTTCTTCCACTTGGTCTCCAACAGAAGCGCCATCGGATTGATCATCATGCAGGCTCTCTTGCTTTTGCTGCGCCTGGGTTGACACAACGGGAGTGGTAGAGGATTGGCTATCTTTTTTTTCCTCAACTTTAGGTTTTAGCTCGCTTCTCATTTGAGCGACGCTTTCTCTTAGCTTATCGATTTCCTGCCTTCTTGATTTAAACCAGAAATAGGCCGGTATGGAGACAAAACAAAAAACCGCAACAGCCAACATAAATAACACAGGATGCTCTTTCTGCACCTTGGTGTAATCGGGTATCTTGTCCTCTTTTGCCTTAATGACTTTTTCCGTCAAATCAACAATTTTAGGGCCAAATTCAATAAATTCTTTGTCATTCGCTTTTAACTTACCGAATTGAACCTTGGAGAAGGCAACAATATCACTGACTTTTAATTTCTTTTGATCGCCCCTGATCAGACTGTCGCCTGAGAGGCAGATATACTCGTGTTTCCCACTTTTTGGCTGGGTATTCTGCAAAAGATCCACCCAACCCTTCGGCTCTAAAGTAATTTTATTATAATTAATAGTCATAAACACCTCATAAAAAGCTATAGTTTAATATATTAATAAATAAAATTCAACAAAAATAGATGAATACAATTCGCTTTTAATAAATGTTTTACATGAGGCGCGACCGGCTCAATTTGGGGGATTATTTCCGGAATGATATTTCTCTTTTGCTGGCAATCATTGCTTTTTTTTGATAGAATTCCCACATGTCGACTAATTTTTTCACAACTTTGATCAGCACTTTTGATAACCACGTTTATCACAATATCGCCCGCTCTAACGAGGGCAATCCCCTTGTTTTGCAGATCAGAATGAACCCTTTTAACGTTTTTGCCGAAACTATTATCCTGGTTTGGAATAGATGCATGACGCTCCTCACCGAGGATGCGGCCAAGGGAAAGGAGCATCTAGAGAAGGAGTACAAACTTTTTGACACCCCCGGTGTAATGAGAGACCGCCTTTCTGACTGTTTGGCTCAACTTTTCAAAGTTGTCAACAAAGAAGAGGAGGTTTTTCTTGAGCCGGCAAAAAAAGGTGTTTTAGAGAATGCCGCCGCCATCAAATTGATCTATCAAAAAGTCGTTCTGAATTGGGAGGAGTACAACAAAGATCCTCAGCTATTTATAAAACAGAATGTATTTCCGGTCATCATGGCGCACTGCCTTGTCCCTGCCCTTTCCCTTTATAAAGGGGTGTCGGTTTTGGATAGAGAGGTGCTGCTTCCGCAAGATATCGTTTATTTAAAATTAAGCAAGGAGGAGGTCTCAAAGGAACGAGACTGCACTCTTGACTGCGCCAGCTGGGCGCTGCTCTCGCTGCGGGTCGACGCTTTTGCCCCTGAAATAAAGGCGCGCTATTTGAATAAAGAGACGGATTCGAAAATTCTCTTCGCCCCCCTTTCTCACCTGAGGGCAAGGGGATTGCATCCGGTCAAAGATCCAAAGCCGGGCGATCTTGTGATGTACCGCAAGGGGTCGCCGGCATTTCCAATGGCCGAGGAGTCTGATGCACCGTGTAATCCCGACGAGCCCACCCATTTTGGAATTTTAGCCGCGGACGGCTATGTCCACTCAAAACTAACCGCCTGCACCGGCGTGAAGATTTTCCGCCACAAGATCTGGCAAGTTTATGAGTATTATGGACGCGAGGTGATTTTCCTTAGATATCAACCAAAGTGACCGCGCCCGGCAGATTTTCATTTGCAAACATGTGTCTTACAGGCGTTTGCAGTAGCAGATTTGACCTGTCCGGGGCCTCTCCTGCAGAAAAATTTCAAGCAGCTTACATAAGCGCTGAGGCTATACTCAAGTAACGTAAATTTGGGATTTTGGCTTTGCCGAAGCCTCGGGATTCAACGATCGGTGACAATTAGGATTTTTATAAAATTTAAAATATTTTTACATAAGCTTAACAATAATCTAGTATAATAACGTTTATGATAGTTTATGCAACCGATCCCACAGCCAATCAAAATATTCAATGTTTGCTCGAAAGCAAAGGGAAGCATCGCTCTTTGAGCAAAGAAGCCGTTACCGCTTCTTTAAAAAAAATCAAGGTCACTGAGGACAATAAAAAGCAACTCACCACTCTCTTCTTCCAAACGCTCTATTCTGTGGATTACGATAGAGGGGAAGGGATCAATGCGGAAGTGGAAGAGTTGCTTTGTCCTGAACTAAAGTCCGCTCGAACCGAATATGAAAGAAAGGTCATTGAAGTCAAGTTTGCCCAAAAACTCGGGGTTGAGTTTGAAAGAATCGGCACAGGGGTCAATGGCTCTTATTTTGGCTTGGATCGCTTTCGCCATAAATTAGTGGTCTTCAAACCCGCTGATGAAGAGCTCGGTTCGGAAGGGGTTTCAAAACTCTCCTCAAGGATCTATAACTTCCTGTTAAGATTATTTCCCAGCATCAATCCTTTCAGAAACATCGCCCCCCATCAGGCTTATTTGAATGAAGCGGCTGCCAGCTCGGTGGACGCTTTTTTAGGTTTCAACATCGTTCCTGTGACTCATGTGGAAACCTTTACAGCCCAAAGTTTTGCAGGAAAAGTGAAAGAAAAAAGCGGCTCTTGCCAATTGTTTATCGCTCAAGCCAGATCTGCCAAATCGGTTTATCGCATACCCGATTTTGTGCCGGTCATTTACCATAAAGCCTATACGCGCCTGCTCCGTTTTTGGCGCTACCCTGTAATTAGCAAAGATAGCTTTGAGAAATTTGTCATCCTCGATTTTGTCATCGGCAATCAAGACCGGCACTTTGAAAACTTCTTGATCAAAGGAAAAAAAGTGTTTGCCATTGACAATGGCTTTGCCTTTCCCTCCAAAAAACCGACAGGGATCGGCACGATTAATCAATATGCCTGGGCAAACCTCCCTGAAGCGCGCCGCAGCTTTAGCTCCCACGCAGCCAAATATGTCCAAAAATTGGCGTGCGAGCGCGAAAGCCTTTATGCGCTTTTGCGGAGCGAGATGGGGGACAAATTCACTGAAGCCCAAAGAAAGGAAATGGATGAAAGAATCGACATTTTGCTAAAAGTCATCAACATGAAGAAAACCCCGCACTTCCTTGGAAAAATAAAAACCGAACGCAATTTTCAACTTGCAAGGCAAGCGTTGGGATTTAGATATCAACCGAAATCGAGGGCAAAGGCTGCCGACGCCGCCGCAAAAGCGGGTGTGCCTTTTGGAATTTCCTGCAAGTCGATCAGCCTCTGTAAACAGAGCTGAATTTTCTGCTGATGCTGTGTCAAAATCTCGATGCGATATAGCTTTTCATTTAACCGGTCAATCTCCACGTCAGTCCAGTCCCCTCTTTTCTTTAGCTGCTGCAGATCCTTTTTTAAATAAAGCTCAAATAAGGTATCGAAATTGACCGGGGCGTCAAACAGCCTGAACAGGGACTTTTTGACTTCATCTATATTGTCGTCATAAACGTTATTCTCGAGCTGTTTGACAAGCGCCTCTTTTTCCTGCCCGATAAAACGGGAAAGATCGGCCGCGCCCTTCTCCAATTGGCTTTGCAAAGGATAGAGATTAGAGCCCGCCGGTAAATAATTTTTAACGAGATCCTTCAACGGCTGCCCAATTTTGATCTCAGCTTCTATTTCAAACATGGGCAAAATTGCAGGCAGATGGGGCGCTTCCTCTCTGGCCCGGAGCATTTCCCCTGCCATTTGCCAGGCGCTCCAGCCCAAATTTGCGGCCCAGTAACCCACGGGCACAATAGGAAGGCCGTTGAGAATGAACTCTAATTGCCACCCATGCTCTTCCAAAGTCTGACCGGCAGCGGACATCGCCCCGCCGGCGGCCTCAAGGGCCAAATGGGTATTTTCACATAGAGCAATCAATTGTCTGAGCCCTTTTCTGCGGTCGGAAAGCAATTGTTCCGGAGCGGGTAAAAGGGTTAGAGGGGGGCTCGTCAACATAATATGGAGCAGTTTTATAGCTGCGGCAGAGTCCTTGTCGACATAGTTGCCCTGCAGGTAGGTGAGTGTGCGTTTTAATTCCGCCACTTTAGTTAAAAAGAGCTCCCGTTTTACTTTGTCCCGGGGAGGAAATTGCTGGGCCAGGACATAATAGGAGAGAAAGTTTTCGTAAATAAAGGCGGGATCGGCTTCAGAAAACTTGGTGGGCAGCTCCTCGATGGGGATGAGCTTATCGTTTAAGGGGATATTTTCAGCGGCTTTGCGGAATTGATAGCTCTCTATACCCGTAACTAAAGGGTTTGCCAGAGAGTTTCCGATATTTTTAAAAGCCGTTTTTCCCGCTCTGGAGGCGGCGGAATCGGGTTCCAGTTCGTTGTGGCGCTGGTTAATTTCAGGGAAAACGACAAAGCTTTCCATCATTAAAATAAAAGCCTCGGTTTGGCGCTGCTCATCCAGAAAGCCAATTGGCGTCGGGGCGGCGTCGCAAAACTTTTTCCCCTCCTCTTTGATGGCCCGGATAATAGTCAGCTCTTCGTCCGGGGTTAGAGGGGGATAGATAAATTTCCGATTCTCGAGATATTTGCTAAAATTAGCCTGCGTGAAAAATAAGGAGAGCATATTCAGCTGGGGCAGATCATAGGTTTTCCCCTTAAAAAGAAGGGTCAGCCTCAAGGCGTTCATCATTAAAGTTTGATCTTTTGTGATCAGCGCTAAAAGATGGAGCGCTAAAGCGGCCTTGGGCAGCATTTCGGGCAGTTCCTCTCTTTTCCCGATTTCCTCAAGGGCCTTGAGATAAAAATTCACCTCGGGCAAATTCCATTTGGCCAGATGATAGAGAAAAAGATGGGTCATGGCTTCGGCATCGGCGCTGATCAAACGCCCTTTCTCATCCATGGAATAGGCGAAAGACTTTCCTTCATTCTTAGGCAAAATCGCGTCAAAAACGGCGGCCTCGCCAAGATCAAACCGTTTCAACAAACCATTGACAAAAGCCCCGCGGATCCCTTCAAAGGGCAATATCACCTTTTTCTCCCCTTTGCTGTTTTGCAACAGGAGATAATTTCCATAAGGGGTGAGGGACTCATGCTTTTGGATCGGCGCGACAAAAAAGCCCGGATAATCAACGCTTTCTATCCGTTGCTCTTCTTTTACCTGAAATGGCAAATTTAACTTGGCCAGCCTCACCTCTGCCGGGTGGTCCGGACCTAATTTTTGCAGCCCTGCCAAAGAGATGCCTTTTTCAACGCCGGTGGCTTTGCTCGTATAAGTGAAGTTAAGCTCTTTATCGCAAGTCAGCTGGCAGCGGAAGGAGAGGATCACCTGGTTGATCTTTTCGTTCTTCTCTTTGGATAGGATAAGCAGGGAAGCTGCCTTTATCACAATTTTCCGTTTCCAGCGGTGAATTAAGAGCAAAGTGCCTGGAAAATAGGCGGAAAACACTTTATAGGCCACCACAGTGACCACTTGGACGACAAATATCTTCGGGCTGATGTAATAACCCACCGCAAACCGCGCGACTTTCCAGACCTGCAGCGCCCTCTCCATCTGCCAGGGGAGCTTTAAGAGGGAAGGACGGGGGTTGACCACTCCCAGATCCTCCTGAACCATTTTTAGCAAGGCATCCAGGTTCTTTTCGGCCTCAGGGCCCAACGCATCGGAGAGGACTTCTTTGATGAAAACAAGAGTAACGGTAGAACACCCGGTCGCTGAAAGCAGGTTTCTCACGGCGTCTTTCAGCCCTTGCGGAAAAATATTCGCTTTTTCCCTGAAGCAGAGAGCGGAGATTGAACCCAAAACCTCATAGCAGGTGGCATAGGTGCGTTTTAATTCCTGATCGTCGATCGCTCCCCTCTCATGCAGCTTAAGCCCCTCTTTGGCCAGTTGAAGGGCGTTTTCTTCCAAGGCCCTTTTATTTGCCTCGCGGTTTGGATGGTGCCAAAGATCGATCATGGCCTCCCTTTTGGCCATAAAGTAATTCCGTTCAGGGTCTATCCCTTTTTTCTCGGCGTACTCCCTCAGGATTCCCCAATTCCCGGTTGAACGGTGGGCGTTTTTGCTCTGGCTCGGGCGTAATTGTTTCAAGGAGCTTAAGAGGCCGGCCTCCACATCTGCAAAAGAATAAGAGATTTTTCCGTCTTGCCAGACGGGATCGCTCTCGTAAGAAAGAAGTCTGATAAAGAAGTCCTCATCCAACTGCCCTTCAGAAAGGGTAAAGTGCAATACCGACTGCGGCTCTCCGTTAACTAAAGGGCGGTTCAGGATCGCCTGTCCTGTAATATAGACCGAGAGATGAAACTGGCCATTTTCCCCTTTTTTCCATTCCAGCCAAAAAGGCTGCTCCAGGCGGCCTAAACGCCCCCTTCCGGTCAGCTCTACATAAGCCGGAACAACGGCGGGCAATTTTTCGGCGATGGTGGACAAAACCTTGTCCGTTTCTTGCTTAAGCAGACTGAGCTTTTTCTCTAAAAAGAGCTTAACTCTGGATTCCAGCGCCGCTTTAATCCCCTCATCGGTCATGATCAGCTGGTAGAGCTCTTTTTGCAGCGGAGGCGTTAAAACGGAACGGAAGCGTTCATCCAATTCCTGATAGAGGTGATCGGCCATTTGTTTGACCATGTCATTGGTCTGGCTCCGAATCCAGTCAGCGGGATAGAGTAAAATCTGTTGCCACAGGGGTTTGCCCTTAATCAGCGATTGGCTCAGCCGACCAAAATCGCTTTTTTCCACCCCTTTTATCACCCGGATCAGCGCCTGGTTATCCAAAATCTTTTGCAAGGCGGGCGAGGCTTTCTCTTTCAACTGCTCGGTCAGCGCCTCCGCCCCTCTATTTTCGAGCAGAAATTCCTGCAAATCGGCCAAGACCGGATCATGCGAAACTTTGTGCATAACCACATGCGTCGACTGGGTGGGGAGGGTGGCAAAATGCAGTTTTGTCGTCCCGGCCTCCATGCCCCGAATTGAGGCGGCCATTGCTTTGGCGCAATTTTTCAAGCCCTCTTTGTCCTTATCAGCAACAATTTTTTTGAGTTTTTCCCGGGTCGCTAACGCTTCATTGACTTCCTCGCCAAAGACACCTTCTGCGAGAGGCAAGAGGCTCTCAAGCGGCAGATTTTCCACCGGGCCCAAAATATCAGCCTCTCGTCCCTTTGTCTTTAGCATAGAATATTGTTCAATAAATTCTTTGGTGGCGGGCGCGCGCCCCTTCGTCGGAGGAAACAGCTTCTCACTATTCAGCGGGCAGGGAGGCTGGGTAAGATACTGATAAAGGACGTAGCCCTTCCGGCCTGAAAACCGCTCGACATCGCTCTCTTTAATAGTGGAAAAAACCGTTTGAAAAATTTGTTTCCAGCGCTCTTCATCTTCGATATGGAACCAGGCGCGCAAAGTTACCACCACCCTTCCCCTGAGGGAATCCCGTTCCAGCAGGCAATCTTGAAAAAGCGCCGGCACGCACCGCTTTTTCACGGCGATTTGGGGTGTTTCGGCAAGCGAGTCATGCTGCCAAGCGGTCAAAATTTTATCTTTTAATGGTTGCATAATGTACAAAGTATACATTAATTAACAAATTAATAACACAACAAATAAAACTTTATTCGGTTCTTTTACTCGAAGCCGTGCCCCTCAGTGACCTGCAACCAGGAATGATCGATCGTTCTCAACCCTGCGGCCACCCCATGATGCAGGCCATAGCCGGCTAAGTTGTATTCATTCTTATTTTCACCGCGATAAGTTTGATACACGTTGCCAAACGCGTTCGCTATTCTCTCATGACCTTCAGCACGGGCGTTTATAGTGCGGCAAGCATTCAGTCCCAAGATGGCCTGATGCGGCTCATCGTGCAACACAACCCCCTTTTGATTCAAATTAATATTTACCGCCGCTGTGACAGCATCATTTGTTTTAATAGCGTGCTCATTTATTTCTTTCCGGTTAGGATCTGTAAATTCCATTTGGCGATGGGGATGATTTTTATTTATCATAATATGCGCCGCACCCATAAGCGTACTGCCTGCCGCCCAAACACCGTTATAAACTTCATAAAAACTAAGCTTCATCTTCTTTTCTCCATTTATGTTTTTGTTTATGCGAAAATCATAACAAAACAATATAAAGCAGATTTAATGAGTAGATTATTTTATTGTTAATTTGCAGTGTAATATAAATTTTTTAATTACATTTGAAATACCCTTATATTCGTTTTAAGAGCATTATGTTTGGTTTGCATTCGCAGTTTATTGTTTTTCTAATATATGCTTTACATCGAATAAAACAATATAGCTGGTAAATGGGAATAATGTTATAATCCGGGTAAAACAAAGGGGCTTTTATGTTCTTTCCTAATATTGGCGATCACGTAGCTATGAGGGAGCAGAATGATCCCCTGAATGCTAAAGTGAAGTTTGATACGCAAAGTCAAATTTTTGATGAGATGAGCAAACAGTCGATAGCGATGCGGTTCCTGCCGCCGCTTGGGTTTTGTTCCGCTTTTTCCAATATGTGCGCCGAGTCGAGAATGAAAGGGGAAATGCCCAAATTTTTAGAGGAAAGCACTTATAAGGAAATCTATAAGTCGGCTGCGTCGGTCGATAAGCTGCAAAAAAGATTGGGCCAGGAAGGAGACAGCCTCGCTTTTCTGGATAAAAAACATGAGGTAAAGGTTTACGATGCCGCACCTAAGACCCCTTCGGGTGAAGTCGATAAGGAGGGCGTTTTGCATCAAATGGGCAAGTTCAATCTGGTCACCTATCCCCTTTCCCGCCTCTCAAAACATCAAATTTATTTTGAGAAAGAGGGGAATGGCCTTTGCAAATTATTTAACGCCGATGAACCGGGAGGGCTGAGAACCGCCCCTTGCCATGAGCTGATAGACAGCCTTGGCCAAAGCATGTTTTACTATCTCGATAAATTTGGCATTTACGATAAAGAGGCTAGAGTCACCGTCGTCTCCACCAACGGCGAGCCTAAATAAATACAATTACTTGCCTATAATTAACGGGTAATTATGAATTCTATTGTTTCTATATTCAGTCCATTCACCAAAATTATTTATGGATTTACGGCTTTTGTCGCGCTTTCGACCCTATGCAAGGCCGTTGACAGGTGGCGCAATAAGCCGTTTGCGGTGCTCTCTTTTGAAAAAGTCTTGAGTCTTCTCGATGATAAAGGAGCCAATCTTCGCTTGTTTGCTATTGAGTCTGATAATTACATGGGAATAAAACTCTATCGCCCGGCCACTAATGAGGAAATTGGAAGCCCCCCGGCGCCGCCTCGCATCAATCATAACGCAACACTTCCCTATAATACGACCACCACGCTGGCTAATATCATCTGCAGCAACGCCTTTCATTTCCAGCCAGATGCCGTATTAACTTTAGTCAGAAAATTAATTCAGGTTAAGGCAGATTTTCAAGCCATCGATTATAGCTCCTGCCCTGTGGGCTGGTACATTCAAAATAATCCTTTAAAACACCTGATTGCTCTTGGTTCCATGACAACCGCCTATGATGAAGCGATTAAGGAATTAATTACTTATATTGGCACGTTGGAAGAGAAAGAAAAGCAGGCCATTTTTACGCATAAAGATAACTATTCTTTAGGTAGTATCCCGCTGGCGGCGTTTTTAATCCGGCAAGGGAAAGAAGATCTGGTGTTTCCCCTTGTAAAAGCGGGCTATCGGGTGAGCGAAGAGGAATTGATTCTCGCAGCCAAGTCTTTTGCCACGAGCAAAAACCGTTGTCTCGCCGGAAACATTTAAAGTGAGCTTATGCATGGCTGACGCCACGGTCAGAAGCAAATTGGAAGAGCTGATCGAAGAATTCAAATAAGGAGCTTTATGCAGTCCTTCTCAGGTTTAAACTTTAATCCTATAAAAGAAATAGGCCTTCCGCAATCGCAAGAGACATAATATTGTGTTGATGTATAAGCTTATTTTATATATCATTTATTTCTATCAATAATTTCAGTGTTATATGTACTCTTTTTTATCAAAACTAATCTTATGCTTCATTTATCTTCACTCAATGAATCGAGAATCGCTATGCGCCGAAAGTCAGTTTCCGCATGAGAAGTCCATAGCGTTAGCTATGGACGACGAAGAGGATCGATCCGGCAAAGCCGCAGCCGGCCGAATCCCTGATGAATTTATGAAAGCGGCCCAGGAATGGATTAAGAATTTAAAACTATCACTAGGAGATCCTATCATCGTGCAGCCGCAGACAGTGCATTTGTCTTCCCATGAGGACATTTATTCCAAATACGAAACTCAAGTTAAGGAACACCCAAATCATATCTCCTTTGCCACAGGGCAAGCGGAGAAGTTTTTGGCTTATGAATTGATTGCCCGCACACTCTATCAAAAATTTCATCCTGAAAGTGCGGCCTCTTTAAAAAATAAGTGTTTTTTAAGATACCCTTCAAAAAAGGATCCAAAAGACTTAAATGAAATGTTTGAACGTTTTCCGGTCAGGAAAGATTATGATACGGCATCTTCAGCTGTTGCGAATTATTTAATTTCCGCAAGCCCAAGTCTTAAGGAAGACCATTCCAATGAGTCGGCGATTGCCATATTTAGAGAAAATGACAGAGATCAAGTCCTTGATGATGTTATTTTTGGAATGTTTAAAGAGGAGTCGGTATTGTCTTCCCTCTATGAAGAGAAAATCAGGCAATTGTTAGAAGATTTTCCCTGTTCAGGAAAAGGGGGAGTCCTCACTCAGGTTTTTCTGCCAAAGTCAGCTCCGCTGCATAAAAGTGTCTACCGCTCATACGGTTATGGCATCCCTTATGAGGGTATGGATTATAAGGTGAATACCTTTTTTGAAGAGTATTCTAAAGGAGTCACATGGGCAGATGACCCCGTTCCTCAATTAAGATTTCTCCCTTCGGCCATCAAAGAGCATGATGCGCGCATGATTCGCTACACTCATATCACCCCGGAGGCCCTTCAAAAATATGCGGAAAAAGTCGACAACGTTGTTTCCGGTATATTTGAAGAGTATAAAGAGAGTAATTTACAACTCTTTGAGCAAATGTCCATTGCGATGAGTGTTGACAATCAAGAGGAAAAAAATGTTCTATTAGACAAATTAGCCTTACAATTCTGTAAGAAGAACGATCCTGTCAAGGCGTTGGAATTAGTGCAGATGATAACGAATGATTATGGGGAAAAAGCGCGTTGTATGACACTAGTCGTTTCTGGTCTCATTGAGAGACAGGAGTGTGAATTGGCAGAAAAAGTAATACAGCAAGAAAGCGATCGCCTGTTGATGCGGCAAACGCTATTAGCCCGGCTTGGATTTCTGTATATTGATCATGGAAATTTGACTAAGATCCAAATGATCCTTGATAAAATGTGTGCTTCCCCACAAAAAAACTGCGTATTGCTGTTTTGCATATCTCAATTCGATGATCAGAAAGAAAAATTTGAACAGCTGCTCTCGCCCTTATTTTCAACGAATCTAACGGAATTGATGGAACAAGGTGCATTAGCGCTTGAAATTGAACACAGCGACGAATAGTTGAAGGAGTCGTTCTTCGAGTTGCTGTACTGCTACTTTTTAAGTTGGTGAAGGTGATGGCTAAATTAAAGTTAGATCTCCATGATATTTTCAATAAAGGCGGGCAAATTGATGAGGAACTCAATCGCATCATTCATGAGGCAGTGGAGAAAAAGATCTCCCTGGTTGAGATCATTCCCGGCAAAGGGAGCGGCCAATTGAAAAAGAAAGTCTTGAGATTTCTCGATCAAAAGCACATCAAAGCGCTATATCATCGGGTTGAGAAAGACAGTCAAAACTTTGGCCGCATTTTTGTCCATTTCAAGCACTAATTGCTAAGCAGCTTCCTTTAACTCGTCGTCTTCTCTGACTTGAGCCGATCGTGATATGGAAATCGTGAATTTAGGGGCAAGACCATAACTTTCGCGCAAAGTCTCCAATTCGGGAGCGGCCAATGCCAGCAGCCAAATCTTCTTCACTTTGTTGTCTTTGGTCAATTTGACGGTGCGCAGTTATTGAGAATCAGTTCGTTCTCGTACATGACGCTGATGTGCGCGCCTATCCCCTTCTTACTGGTGTAATGGCGGGGAGGGAGATATAGTCTCTTTTTGTTTGAGGATGCCCACCTTTTCCATGATACCTGATAATCAACCGCTGCAAAAACAGGGAAAAATAAAGATGTGGTTAAAAGAACGATAACAAAGAATTAACTATAAAATACAAAAGATTAATGAAATGATTAATTTATGTCAAAAGATCGCATTTAATTAAATTAATTAATATAATGAAATAAAAAGGACATGATGAATACCGATCTGATTGTCGTTCCCGTAAGTCTTTTAGCCAGAGTATCTCCCTCACAAAAGGCCGCCGAATCCCTTATCCAGCTCGATAATCTGGTCGCCAAAGCGCAAAGCCTCGCCGATCTGGAAATCCTGGAAAGAAGCATCGCCAAAATCTTTGCCGATTACAAAATCTACCTGAAATCTGATACGGGCGCCGTGCTCCGGCCTGCCCGGATTGTGCTTTCGACACTGAACATCATTACTTCTAAACGTGATATCAGAAAATTGTTTGATAAGGCGATGAGCGATGTTCAAAACCAAAAAAAGATTGCGGAGCAAAACGCCGAAAAGGAATTGGAGGCGAATTCAAAACTCATTGAGACAGGGATCAGTGAATTTAAGCTCCTCGACAACGAACAGGACTTGAATACAGAGGTGGAAAAACTCATGAATCTGGCTAAAGAAAATGAGCAATTAAAGCTGAAGATTAAAGAAAGCTACACCGAGCAGCTCAAAACCATAAACAAATTAAGGAACTTTGAAAATATCGCCAAGCGGCTGCACACAAAAATGATCACGCTTTTCCCAGAAAGCGAGGCCGCGATCAACAATATCTACGTAAAAACGCAAGAACAGATGCAAACCATTGCCAAAGGATCTGCCAAAGAGGCGGCTATTATCAATAACCTCGAAGCCCTGGCCCTTTCCCTGACAAACACAGCCGGCCCCCTGTTTCACAACCCCAAAATTATGGCCGCATTGGTGGAGTCGTATGATAAGCATATGGGCACGCATTCCGCACCTGAAAACCTGAATCGATTTGATGATCCCGTTCAAGCCCGTGTTCCTATCATGAAAGCTTTGGAGAGAATCATCTCCGACCCCAAATTTATCGCTAAAACCCCGGAAGAAATCCGTTACAACCTAGCCTGTTTCACTATCGAGGAAAAACTCAAAACGATCGGCATGCAAAAACCGGAGCATATTCCCCATCTGGCTGAGATCATCGTAGCCGTCCAGGGCTGGCAGCACCAAGTCTTAAGTGAGGTGGATCAAATGGATGAGGTGCAGAGCCCCTCCCACCCCATTTTAATCGGCGCTTTAGCGGGCGAACTGAAAGCTAATGTCCGGGCCGGATTCCAAAGGGCCGCAGAGCAAATGGATTTTCAAAGAATTTTAAAAAACCCCAAAAAAGAACTGGAAGTGGTCAAACCCCTTTTTCTTAGCGTTAAAAATAGCCTCAAAGGGGATGCTGTATCCCTTAGAGAAAAGCATGAAAAAAGATCCGATTCCGACTTTGCCTTTGTCAAGAAATGGGGGCACCTGATGACTGTGAAAGCCGCTCAGGGCAGCAGGGACAAGAACGAAGATTTGGGCACCGGCGTTTGCCTCGGCATCTCCTTGCGCGTCTTGTATAACATCCAGGCAAATCCCACCGCCAAAGATGAAGATTTGCAAGCCGACGTCGTTATGCCGGAGGACCGCTACTTTGAAGCCGCCCATTTGGCTGCCCATGGGGGAATTCCCGCGACCTATTGTCAAAAGGTGAAACGGGAACCCTATATGCTTCTCGCCGCAGCTTCCCTTAATGAAGAACGGGGACCCAAAATTGATATCGAAGGCGTAAAAAAGATCTGGCACGACGAAAAAACCATGGCGCCAACCAACGGAGCCCAGCTATTGGTTATTAAACATCATGCGCTCTGCATGCAATTTGATACCAAAAACAAAATTTATAGAATACAGGATCCCAATTTCGGAATTATTCGCGCCCCGAATGATAAAGTCTTTCTGGAATTTTTCCAGGATCTCATTAAATTATACGATTCTGAAGACACGCTAGGCCTAATTCAGATGCTGCCGGCAAGTCCTTGACCATAGCCGCGTCCGCCGCCGGCCGGTATTTTCAGGCTGTTCCAGACCCTGCTGAAGCCGTTTGCCGCGAGAAAGCCGACTTCCAAAGCAGCCCTCTTGACCGCTTTCACGGCCGGATTTTCCCCCGTCTCGTGAAAATCGAGCAACGTGATGCGATTGCCCTCGTTGAGGCAGATATAACCGTTTCCTTTTACAATATCTCCGGTGCCGCAGGAACTCTCCCCTAAAAGATAATGGAATGGATTCCGGAGAGAGTCAAAGGGGATGATCCGCTGATCTGAAAGGGTGGCGATTTTTTGCCCTGTTTCGAGATCGGCAATGGTTAAGTGAGGAGTCGATCTATGCGTCATATAGACTTTGCTGCCGGCGGTCACAAAGGAACTCGCAAAGCGATCGGAAGAGACCACAGCCTCGTCAGAATTGGGATAGCGCCTGGTTTTAATAAATTGAGGAAAGTCTGCAGCTTCCGTGCTGAAGGAGTACCAGTTGCAGGCTTTGATTTCGCTGACGAGTTCTCTGGTTTGAATATTCCATTTTCTGATCGCGGCAGGTCCTCTATCGGAATCGCCGGCGCTGGCCGTTAAAAAGTCCCCTTCAACTTCCAGTCTGGGCCACTTGCCCCCGAGATCAAAGGTGTGCTCCCAACCACACTCCGCATCCCACATTTTCACTGTGAGATCGGTTTTGCTGGCGGTAAATAAATGTTGGCCCGAAACCAGAAGCGATGAAATTTCCCCCTCATGCGCTTTTATTTTTATTTCATTGCCCTCACTTCCAAGACTCCATTTGATCACAGTGCCCCTGGTAGTAGCCGAATAGAGATGCCCCTCGGCGGCACACAAACTAGAAATGGGAGTGGTATGGTTTTTGAAAACCCTTATCATGGCAAGGTCGGTGTTATACTGCGTGATTGAGCCCTCGCCCGCCCCTAAAAAAAGATAGCCCAATTGATAGATCAGGCAGGTGACGTTCGTGTTGTCCCTCGTCAATTCTGACTGGCCTTCTTCGGCCAGGCTCCATTTTTTTAGATTGCCCTTGGAAGCGCAATAAAGATCCATGTCGGTCGCGACATAATGTTCGATGGGAGCGTTGTGTTCAAAGGTGCGTATAAAGAGTCCATCGAGCAGATTCCACATCTTGATCGTATCGCCATGGGGAGCCTTTCCAAACAGCCTATTATTTGCGATTTGCAGAGAAGAGGAGTGAGTATCTTCAATAAAGCGTATATCGCAGACATTTCCCGCTTCCATTCTTTGTTGCACATTCATCTGACAGCCTCCAGTTTAAGCTACAGGAGTATTCTGGAAAGGCAATTTTTATGTCTAGATTTTAATAGTGCCGCGATAGGCTAAGGCGGGAAGAGTATCAGGATAGGAGCTTATTTGTTGCCTTTGGTAGGCCTGGAGAATGTTGATATTTTGGGAAGTGATGCCGAGGTTGCCAAGAACAAAGCAGATGCTGCTATTGTATTCTTGCCGGGCTTGAAAGCCGGCAGCCACGCTGGCGTGGTTCTTAAAAATAAAGTGTTTGACAATCTCTTGTAATGAGGGAACGACCTTTTTAGACTCATTTAACTGAAAATTATACCTGAGGGCATCGCCTGTTTTTCCCAGATCTTGGGCAATCTGCTCCGAAATTTTAAAAAAAGAGGGGAGGGAATTATCGAATAAGGGAAGATCATTTCCAATTTCCACTTTGGCAAATTCCATCTGCGCTTTTTGAAAGCAGGCCTTTCCCATGAGCTGCAGAGCTCTTCCATTATCCGGCTCTACCTCTAGAGCTGCCCTGGCATCGTCAATCGCTTCATCATGGCTCCCCTTTTGGAAATAGGCCCCGGCCCGGATCAGAAGGGCCGGGGTGGGCTCTTCCAATTCTATGGCTATAGAGGCATCTGCGATAGCCTGATCCATCTTCCCTTTTTGAAGATACGCCCCGGCTCGACTTACATAGAGATCCGGATCGTCCGGATCGGCCGCCAAAGCCGCCGTGAGAACTTTAATGACCTCATCGCAATCGTCTAAAGGGGGCGCCTCTTCGCTGCCAATGGCCCGCCCTTTTTGAAAGCACGCTTTTCCCATCAGCAAAAGCGTATCGCGATTTTCGAGAACTTCTAAAGCTTCTGATGCATAGGCGTAGGCCCTTTCATAATTTCCTTGCTGAAGAAAGGCCTCTCCCATAATTTGCAGGGCGTCAAAGTTTTCATCATCTAAAGCCCGTTTCGCAGCGTCAATGGCTGCGGCACTGTCTCCGATTTGGAGAAAGGCATTTCCCAGATAATTCCAGAGTGTGGCATCATTAGGATCTCTATCCAGGGCCATGGTGAAATAAATAATGGCCCCGTCATAATTATTTTCCTCGTAATACCTGTAACCCCGCTGCCAAAGAGCATGAATATCATCCGAGCTGTTAGCCCTTAATCTGGCGCAATTTTCATCTTGCAAAGCGAATTCCTCATTGCCGATTTGGCGGAAGACCTCTGCCCGTCTATTCAAAATCATGGGGCAGGGCTTTACGTTCAAAGCTTGCGAGAGATCTACGAGAGCGCCCATATAGTTTTCCTGAAAATATTTCTGATCAGCCCGGTCCCAAAGCCGCTCGAAAACATCCTCGAGAGTCTTGCTGGCAAAGCCCGGAGATTTCTGTAAAGCCTTCGTGAGATATTTAATGGCGAGGTCATAGTTTTCTTTTAAGCAATAAACCTCACCCATGAGAGAGAGAACCTTAGGATTTTCAGGAAATTCTGTTAAAGCTGCTTTGAGATCTCTAAGCGCCGCATCATAGTCTCCCCTTTGGCGATGGCAATCCCCGCGCAAAAGGCGCGCCGAGAAATCGCGAGGAAATAATTCCAGGCATTTTGTGAAATTTGCGATGGCCGCCTCATAATTTTTTCCAGTATGATTTTCAACCCCTAGTTGATAAAATTTATAGAAAACATCTAATAGACCATTAAGCGCCTCTTCACTTTCAGGATCCTTGTTCAAAGCTTTTGTAAAATATTCTTTAGCAGCGTCATAGTTTTCCATTTCATATAAAGCTCTTCCTTCCTCGACAAGATCCAGTTTGACTTTTTTAGAATTATTTGACTCTGTTAAAGCTCTTTTCATAACAATCCATTTAGTTTAGCCGTTTATTATATTACAATAATAATTTAATGTCTACTATTATAAAAAATATTTATTATTTTATTTTTCCTGCTGGAGTCCCTCTGAATAAAACCAAATTTAAGGTTTTGGCTTTAAAATAATTTTTTCCGAAATTAATAAAAAAATAATAATAATCATTAATATTTAACTATTATAATAAAAATATAAGGAGTTTTTATGTCGAATGATTTCACCATAAAATTCACACCTGACCAGTATGTGAATTCGTTTTGCCCTGATAAAACTAACTCGGAAGCTATTGCCAAGCTTGGCCAGGATATACAAATTAAATGCGATAACTATCTTAATCAAAACCTTAATGTCAATGCGCCTCATAAAAGAACCTTTAAAGTGATCGGGAATTTACGGGACATTGAGCGGGTCGCCCAGAAAAATTTAAAAGTAGTTCCAAAGGGAAGTTTGGCGGAAGCAGAGTGGCAAAAGGTCATCGCTGTTTGTAAAAATGAGATTGCTGTAATGAACAAGTGTTTAAAAAAAGAGATGAAACTGGATAAAACGGCAGTAAAGCATTTTAAAGGGGAGGGAAAATTACAATTTAAGCATGAAAAACCTGTCGTCTCGATCCCTAATGATCTGGTTTTGACTACCAAGCAGAAGAAGATTTTGCAAGAGGAGTGTTTGAAAGATTACCAAAAGAGCGTAGAGTGTTTGGATGAGTCGATTAGCGATGCCGCTTTGCAATCCCCGGCTGTAAAAGAGATGGTTGATAAAGCATCCCTTCGTTTATTTAAGGTTGTTGAAGCATATGCGGAAGTGTTAGTTGACATGCAACCGCCGCCAAAGTCTACCAAGGAGATTATGGTGCTTCGAATCTTAGCAGATATGTATTTGATGTCTCCCGTAAAAACCCAATTTTATTCCGGAAATATCGGCAGTAATCCTTTGGCTGTGAAAAAAGTATTTACTGAAGGGAACCTCAGGGAAAAAATGTTTCTGCTGATCAATGCCAAAAAAGGGTTTATGTCTCGTATCATGTCCGATCCGGAAATATTTAAGAGGGTGAATGAAAAATTGCCGGAGGAAGCGAAACTATCCGATGCTCATTTTGGAAAGCGTTTTTCCACTGATGGGAATTATGCCGGATTAACGGATTCAGTTCCATTAAGATCGAAAATGAAAACCCCAGAAGAGATTGAAGAGTGGAAGTCAGTACATAATCCTACGATTAAAGATGCGGACAGCAAGTTGCGCATCCCCTTAAGCATTCGGGAAAGAAGGCATAGTACCGGGGAACCCATCGTCAAGAAAGAGCATGAGAATACTAAGCTTCGCTGGAGCGCCGGCAAAGCAGAAATCATTCCCACAACATCCAAAGATATGCCAGATAATCCCTACATTCAAGCAGCAGAAGATATGCGGTTTCAGCTCGTTGCTGGGGTTTCCGGCACTTCCGATCAGGTGATGTCTATAATCCAAACCCTCGGCATGGATTCGAGAGAGGATATGTTTATCGCCCGGTTAGCCTGCCTTGGCTGGGTAATCGATTCGAAAAGCCACTCCGCCCACGAGGTGATGATGGCCGGCAGATCTTTTGGATTGGAATATGAGATGAAACCCGATTTTTACAAAGAGCTAGACCCGCTCAATACCGGCTTTTATGAGGATCTGGAAACCGCCCAGAGGAACAGGGGCTTTCCATTGCCCCATGAGTGTCTTTCTGCAGATTATGTCAGACAAAAGGCTGATAGTCTGTTTAAATCCGAAGGAGGTTAAAACATTTCAATTTACCAGCTACTCCTTGAGCGGGTTTGGATCTATTTCATATCGCAACGAGGAAAATTTCTTGAGCCGGAGGCGCCTTACCACTAAAAAAATCAATGACAGACAGTCACTTAGACTGGGGAGCTACCGGAGTTTCTGCTCGATGCTTCATTCACTTTTCCCTTTTATTTAGCTGATTTTGATATCTATTTGAATTTACTGTTATTTAAATTGAGAAAAGCGAGGAATATTTAATTCTTATTGATCAAAAAAGGGATTTGTGGGAATATTTCTCAAAATTCGAGAGTATGATGGAACAAATCCTCTCTTTCATTGTCATGCATTTGTTTATTTTTCTTATCCCCGGGCCGAATACCGCCCTGGTGATCAGAAATGCCATGCGGTTTGGATTCAAAACAGGCCTTCTCTCTGCCGTGGGAATCACCTGCGCCATCACCCTGCACGCGGCATTTGCCATGACGGCCGCCAATTATCTGGTCACGGCCTTCCATCAATACTTCTATTACATCAAAATCATCGGAGCCCTCTATCTGCTGGCCTTCGGCGTGAGACTGATTAAAAACAAAGAGTCTGATAATCAAGGAGTGCGTTCGGGCTTTTTTCTCGACCTGTTTAATCCCTATATCGCCCTGTTTTACTTAAGCATTTCCCCTTCTTACGTAGTGAACCAAAATTCGGTCTGGATCTTCGGCGGACTGGTCGCCCTGTTAAATCTCTGCTGGTTCTCGGGATTATCTTTTCTCGCCGCCCACTGTCAAAGACTGAACAAAGCGCGCCCCCTGGAGTTATGCACCGGCGTCGCGATGCTGTTTTTTTCCCTATACTTATTTTTGAAAGAGTCATGAGCATAATTGAGGTGTGGCAAGGCCCTATTCCTGAGCACTTCTCTGACCGGTCTTTCCTCTCCCCTGATGAAAAACAAAAAGCGGACAGCTTCCACTTTGCCAAGGACCGTTCCGCGTATATTTTCTGCCGGGGAACGCTCCGCCGCCTGATCTCTTTATACACCGCGATCCCGCCGGGCGATCTGGTTTTCTCCTACAATGAGTTTGGCAAACCCGGGCTCGATCACCGGTTGAAATTCAATCTCTCCCACACCGCCGGCCGGGCGGTTTTCGCCTTCACTTTGGACGCGGAAATCGGCGTTGATCTGGAAAAAATGGTACCCATTTTGGAAATGGGGGAGATCGCCGCTCATTTCCCGGAGGCTCCCGATCTGGAACAACTGGCGCCGGCGGAGCGGATGAAGGCTTTTTTTCAGTTCTGGACAAAAAAAGAGGCTTTATTGAAAGCTTTAGGATTTGGTTTTGGGAAAAACCATAATTTGAATATGGGGGGCTGGTTCGTTCAGGAGCTCGCCTGTTCAGCCGGTTACGCAGGAGCTATCGCCTATGCAGGAAAGGAGCGGAAAATTGATTACAGAACTCTTTGAAAAGCAGGCGGCCCTGACGCCTGATAACATTGCTTTAGTCTTTGAGGATAAAAGGATCACCTATCGGGAACTCAACGAACAGGCCAACCGGCTGGCGCACGCCCTGGATATTCCGCAAGATTCCCTCGTCGCCCTTTGCCTCGATAAAAGCGAGCTGATGTTAGTGGCAATACTCGCGGTGCTGAAGGCCGGGGGCGCCTATGTGCCCATCGAACCCGCCTATCCCGATGAGCGGATCGGAGTTATTTTAGAGGACGCGGCGCCGGTGATGGTGCTCGCCAATAAAAAAGATGCGGCGCGCCTCGCGGGGTTGACCCAGGCGAAAATTATTGACATCGAGTATGCTTCATTTCAGCAAAACCCTTCCGTTAACCCGAAAAAAACCTCCTCTCTCGCTTATGTGATCTATACTTCAGGCACCACCGGCAAGCCAAAAGGGGTGGTGCAGACCCACCAAAATGTGCGCAGGCTCTTTGCGGCGACGGAAGAAAAATTTCATTTTGATGCGCGCGATGTCTGGATTTTATTCCACTCCTATGCCTTTGACTTCAGCGTCTGGGAAATGTGGGGCGCGCTGCTTTACGGGGGCAGGCTGGTCATACCGGGAACGAGGGATCTCAAGGAACTCTATCGACTTTGCCGCGAGGAACAGGTCACGGTTTTGAACCAGACGCCGACCGCTTTCTATGCCTTCATCGATATGGCGGAAGAGAAACTCCCCTCTTTAAGAGTTGTCATCTTCGGGGGAGAAAAACTCAATGTTTCGGCGCTAAAGCCCTGGGTTGAGAAGTACGGATTCCTGCGGCCGGCGCTGGTCAATATGTACGGGATCACCGAGACCACCGTCCACGCCACCTATAAACAAATTACCGATTTGGAATCCCATTCGATCGGTACCATGCTGCCGCATCTAAAGGGCTATATTCTTAATGAAGAACTCTATATCGGCGGCGAGGGGCTCTCTCCCGGCTATTGGAATAACCCCGAATTGACCGCGATGAAATTTATCACAGACAAGGAAAGGGGGCGGCTTTATAAAACCGGCGATCTGGTCCGATTATTGCCAAATGGGGAATTGGAGTATTTGGGAAGGAGCGATTTTCAGGTGAAAATCCGGGGGTACCGGATCGAGCTTGGCGAAGTGGAAAGCGCCCTGCTCACCTATCCCGGGATCAGGCAATGCGCGGTAGTGGCCAAAGCGCAATATCTCGCGGGCTATTATGTTTCGGCGGAACGGCTGGATGAGGAAAAAATCTTAAGGCATCTTCTGGAAAAATTGCCCGAGTATATGGTGCCGGCCCATCTGGTGCCTTTGGAAAAGCTGCCTTTGACAGGGAATGGAAAATTGGATGAAAAGCAATTGCCCGCCTACCAGAACGACGCCTCAAATCCAAGCAATGAGCTGGAACGGCAGATCCAGCAGGTCTGGCAAGAGGTGTTTGGCCTGGAAAAGATCGGCGTCCACGACAATTTTTTCCGGCTGGGCGGCAATAGCCTGCTCGCCATAAAGCTCACGACCCGCCTGAGAAAGGAGCTGAAGGCCCATATCCCTTTTTCCACCCTTCTGAAATACAACACCATCGCCGGACTCGCCGCCCATTTTCAGCGGATTCCAAGGGAGAGCATCGAAGCTGGCGATGCCAAAGTTCTTTCCTTTGGCCAGGAGCGTCTCTGGTTTATCCAGGAATTTGAGGAGGAGTGCTCCGCCTATAACCTCCCCATGATGTTCAAGATCCCCAAAAGCACCGATCAGGGGCTCCTGGAGAAATGTTTAAAAAGCATCGTTTGGCGGCATGAAGTTTTGAGGAGCTATATCCGGGAAGATAGCGAAGGTTTTGGGTATCAGGCCGCCGGCGATCCGTCGCTCTTTGAGATAGAGAAAATTAAGGGCTCCCCTTTTGAAACGGAATGGCAAAACCATGTTTTCGACCTTAGCGCGGAATTCCCGGTCAGGGCGTTCTTCTGTGAGACGGGGGAGGAGGCCTATTTATGCCTGGTGATTCACCATATCGCCTTCGACGGCTGGTCGATGGATCTTTTTTTTCAGGAGCTTGAGGCCCTCTATCTGGGCAAGAGCCTGCCGGAATTAAAGATCCAATATAGGGACTTCGCCTTCTGGCAGAGAAGCCATATCGACTTCGACCCTCAACTATCGTTTTGGAAGGAAAAGCTAAAGGATTATGAGAACCTGAATCTCCCGGCAGACAAGGCCCGCCCGGCCCGGATAGATTACCGGGGGCGTGATATCCCCTTTGAGCTGGACAGGGAGACCACCGAAGGGCTTAAGGCGCTCGCAAGAGAGCTGAACGTCAGTTTATACTGCGTTCTTTTAGCAGGCTATGCCTTGATGCTGCGCGTCTATAGCGGCCAGGAGGATATCGTCATCGGCACGCCGCTTGCCAACCGCCATTATCCCGAAATTGAAAATCTGATCGGCTTCTTTGTCAATGCCTTGCCGGTGCGGATGAAAATCGAAGGGGAAGTTGCTGAATTTATTCAAAAGATCTGGGGGGAAATTCTGGAAATGCAGCAGCATCAGGACCTGCCTTTCGAGAAGCTGGTCGAGGCGTTAAAGGCTCCCAAGGACACCTCGAGGCATCCGGTGTTTCAGGTGATGTTCGGCGTGCAAAGCTTCGGAAACATCGATGAGCTCCTGGAGCCCTGTCCTGTCGACCACGCTCCGGCCAAATTCGACCTCAGCACCTTTATCGATGACAGCGGAGAATGCTTAAAGGGCCTTTTCAATTACGCGGTCAGCCTCTTTGAAGAAGAGACCGTGAAGGGGTTTATCGCAACCTACCGGGAGATCTTGCAGCAGCTGCCTCAGAAAAAGATCGGTTCACCAAGTCAAACAGCAGTGGACGAGGCCGATTTCCCCTCCGAGGGGCTGCACGAGCTTTTTGAGCGGCAGGCCGAAAAATATCCCGATCACCCGGCGGTAGTCTACGAGGCTAAAACGGTGACCTACCGGAAACTGAACGAGCGGGCCAATCAGCTGGCGCATTACCTAAAAGAGGCGCATGGGATCGGGCCGGACACGCTCGTGGCTTTATGCCTCGACCGGAGCGAACAGATGATCGTCGCCCTGCTCGCGGTTCTTAAAGCCGGCGGGGCTTATGTGCCGATCGACCCGCTCTATCCCGATGAGCGGATTGCCTATATCGGGCAGGATACGGGCGCCGCGGTTGTGCTCGCCAATGAAAAGCATAAAGAGAGACTGGAAAAACTGCTCCCCTCTCCTGTCATTGCCTTAGAGCATTTGCACCTGAATCAGCCAACCGCAAACCTGAATCACCCCTTTTCGCAGGATCAGCTGGCCTATGTCATTTACACCTCCGGGACGACGGGCAAACCAAAAGGGGTGATGATCGAGCATGCGGGCGTAGTCAACTTTATCGCCTATTATATCGCCAAATACGAGTTCGCCCCGAAAGACGCGATCAGCCAGTATCTCGCTTTAAGCTTTGATGCGGCCGGGTCGGAAATCTATTCCGCCCTTCTCAGCGGAGCGGCCCTGCACATCATTCCAGACAGCATCCGGCTCGATGTCAAGGCCCTGGCCCATTTTATCGAAAGCAACCGGATCACCTTCTCCGTGTTCCCTCCGGCCATTTTAGGGGAATTGCCCGTGTTTGAAGAGCCGAAACGAATAATCGTGATGGGGGAAAGCTGTCCTTTAAAGGTGCTGGAAGCCTGGGTTGAAGGGGGGCACCAGCTGATCAACGGGTATGGCCCCACCGAGGCGACCATCGGCTCCATCGAAACGGCCTTCATCCAAAAAGGAAGGATCAAAAACAATGTTATCGGCAGGCCGATCGCCAATCGCACCGTTTACATCATGGGCGAGGAGGGGGTAAAACCGGTCGGCGCGGTCGGAGAATTATATCTCGGCGGCGTGGGGCTGGCGCGGGGATATTGGAATAATCCAGCGGCCACGGCCGAAAAATTTGTGCCGAATCCGTTTCAAGAGAATTCGAAATTATACAAAACCGGCGATTTGGCCAGATGGCTGCCGAACGGGGAGTTGGAATTTGTCGGCCGGAATGATTTTCAGGTGAAAATCAGGGGCTTTAGAATCGAGCTTGGGGAAATAGAAAACGCCCTTCTGAGCTTTCCGGGGATTAAGCAAAGCGCGGCCATCGCAAGAGAAACTTCTCAGGGAAAAGCCATTGTCGCCTATTACGCGGCGGAAGAGAAACTTGATGAAGCAAAAATAGTCAGCCATTTGCAAAAGAAGCTGCCCGCCTTCATGCTTCCGGCGAGCCTCGTTTTTCTCAACAAACTGCCCTTGACCCTCAACGGCAAATTAGATACGAAAGCGCTGCCTTTGCCCGAAAATAAAAAAATCGCGGATGCCAGCGGTTTGGAGCAAAAGATCGCCCTCGCCTGGGCGGAGGTGCTTGGCAAAGAGTGCGGCGTTGAGGATAATTTTTTCGATGCCGGCGGCAACTCCATCCTGATGATCCGCTTAAAGGCGAAAATCGAAAAGCATTTGGGGATAGAGTGTAAAATCAGCACCCTCTTCAAATATCCCACCATCAGGAGCTTCAGTCAAAGCCTGGGGGATCTTCCGCTGGCTGAGGATGTTTCCGCGGGGGCAAATGTTCCGGTCGCCGTCATCGGGATCTCGGGGGAATTTCCGCAGGCGGGAAACCTTTCCGAGTATTGGGATCACCTGGTGAACGGGCGCGAATGCCTGGATGTTTTGAGCGAAGAGCGGTGCCGTGAGATGGGGATTTCGGAAGAGATGATCCGGAATAAAAATTTCTTCCCCGTAGAAGGGATCATGCCCGCTATCGACCGGTTCGACAGCGCCTTTTGGCAGCTGTCAGAGCGGGACGCCGCTTTGATGGATCCCCAGATCCGGAAATTCCTCGAACACGCCTGGATGGCCCTGGAATATGCCGGGGAGATCAAAGAGCGGCGGAAAAACAAAATTGGAGTCTTTGCCGGGGCGGGCGAAAGCCAGTACCCCAAATCCGCTGATTGGGAATCGCAAATGATGAGCAAGGATTTCCTCGCTACACGGGTGAGCTATCTGCTCGGTCTGACCGGCCCTTCCCTGAACATCAACACCGCCTGCTCCACTTCTCTTACGGCAGTCGTTGAAGCGTGCAAAAATTTGGTCCTGGGCACTTGCGGCGTGGCAATCGCCGGGGGCGTGTCGATCGCCATGCCGGAGCATTACGGCTACGTTTATAAGGAAGGGATGATTTTCTCAAAGGATGGGCACTGCCGCGTCTTTGACGAAGCCTCCAGCGGCACTGTCGGGGGTTCCGGGATTGGCGTGGTCGTTTTAAAGAGGCTGGATGAAGCTATCAGAGATAAAAACCCGATTTTGGCCCTCGTGAAGGGATTTGCCTCCAACAATGACGGACACAGAAAAGCGGGCTACACCGCGCCAAGCGCCCTCGGTCAAACCGAGTGCATCCTCCAGGCCCAGAAGGGCGCCGGCATTTCTCCCGATGCGATCGACTACGTCGAGTGCCACGGGACAGGCACCCCGCTTGGCGATCCCATCGAAGTCCAGGCCTTGCACGACGCCTTCAAAACCCATCCTTACGCCTGCAAATTAGGATCGGTCAAGGCCAACATCGGGCATGTCGACAGCGCGGCGGGCGCGGCGGGCTTCCTGAAGGTCTGCCTGATGCTCAAGCACAAAATATTCCCCCCGCAGATCCACTTTCAAAAACCCAATGCGGCGCTGGAACTGGAAAAGACGAATTTCACCATAAACAGGGCAAAAGAGGCCTGGAACTCGTCAAAGGCTCGCCGGGCAGGGGTGAGCTCATTCGGGATCGGCGGCACCAACGCCCATGTGATTCTGGAGGAGTATCCGGAGGCTGAACCAAGCAGGGAAACCGGCCCTTTTGCGCTTCCTGTTTCAGCTAAAACACCACGCGCCCATAAGGAATATTGCCAGACGCTCGCCAAATTCCTGCGGGATCATCCCGGCATCTCTTTAAGCGACGTCGCCTACACCCTCCGGCATGGGCGGGAATCGTTCCCTGTCCGCTGTACGATCCTCTGTAAAGATCGCGAGGAGGCGATCGCCCAATTGGAACAGGCTCCTTTGAATGAGACCGGGGATGTTTTTGAAAATGAGGGGAAGCTGATTGAGCTCCCCCCTTACCCCTTTGAAAAAAAGAGATGCTGGTACGCGCCGGAAACCACAGAGACTATCTTCTATGCCGCCTGGAAAACCCTGGCCAAAATCAGGCCTAGAAACCTTTCAAAACAAGAGACCTGGCTGATCTTCAGGGATGCGGCGGGGGTCTTGGATCCCCTGATCGAATCGTTAGAGGGTCAGCAAGTGATCGTCGTCAATTACGACCCCGGCCTGGAAAAGATCGAACTGCAAGATTCGATAACTATGAACCTCTACCGGGAAGACCACTATGAAAGCCTCGCGGCTTTCCTGAGGCACAAAGAGATCTCCTATGTGATCCACGGCTGGACGCTCACAGGCCCGCTCGATTTTGAGTTTTTGCAGCACCTCGGTTTCTATAGTCTCTATTTCCTGCAAATGAAATGGCTCTCCGCCATCAATCAGCTGCCCCATCTCATCTGCCTGACCAACGGCGCGCATCAGGTGACCGGGGAAGATGAAATCCACACAGGCAAAGGGACGCTGGCGGGGGCCTTAAGAACGATTTCCAATGAATCTTGCATCAAAACGGCGCTGTTCGACATCGGCCGGAATAAGGCGACTCTGGCGGCGGTTTTGACGCTGATGGACTTGAGCGATCGCCGGCAGGTGAATTATGCCGAGAGAGCGGGTTATCTGTGGCAGGAGAAGGCAGAGCCCCTAGTCTTTACGGAAGAGACGCCGCTGCTTGCCGACGGGGATCTGATTTTGATATCGGGGGGCCTTGGCGGCATCGGATTAGCCATAGCCAAAGAGATCTCGCGGCGCCACAAAGTGAAATTTCTCCTGATCAGCCGGGGAGAGCCGAAATCCGCCTATCAAAAAGAAAGCCTGCGGATTATCTCCCAAAATGGGTCTGAAGCGGAGATTTACAGCTGCGATATAGGCAAAAAAGAGGAGTTGCAGCGGGTCATTGGAAACCGGAAAATCAGCGCCGTCATCCACGCCGCAGGAACGGTTGCCTTAGGGGTTAGCGAAAGAAACCGGGAAAGCATAAAGGGGGCCTTCCAGGGCAAAGTGAAGGGGGCGGAAAATTTATATCATTTGTTAAAGAACAAACCTTTGAAAATTTTTGCGCTGATCTCCTCCCTCGCCGGCATCATGGGAGATATCGGCCGCATCGAGTATTGCGCGGCAAACACCTATCTCGACACGCTGAGCGGAGTGATCAGCCCCTTTAGAATGCTCTCGATCGACTGGCCCGGCTGGTTTCAAGTGGGCATGTCGGCTGACAGCCCGCGGGATGAGAACAGCCTGACCGAAGAGGAGGGGGCGGAACTTTTTTACCGGCTGATGAACCAGCCGCACTACACTCAAGTCATCGTTTCCAAAGTCGATCCCGGGCAAATCCGCCAATCGATGGAGCGTCAAATTTCCAAAGCCGCTGCGATGAAAGAGGGGACGGACCTGGAACAAAAATTAGCGGAGATGTACAGCCAGGTCCTCGGGTGTTCCGCTTTGAGCAAAGAGGATAGCTATTTCGAGCTCGGCGGCGACAGCCTTTCGGCCATCCGGCTGATCCATCTGATCAAAAATGAGCTGCAGGTCCCGATGAATATGGATATTTTGTACAGAGAAAGCTCCATAGCTCAACTGGCCCGCCATATTGAGAAGGCGCAGGCGGCGGCCAGTCCCCGGGGCCCCCTCTCCTTTGCCCAGGAGCGGCTCTGGTTTGTCGAGAAATATGAGGAGGGAAGCCGCGCCTACAATATCCCGATGATCTTCAGGCTGCCGGAAGAAATCGACCGGGAAACCTTAAAAACAGCCCTGAAGAAGTTGGTCGAGCGGCATGAGATATTGCGCACGCTGATCCGCGAGGATAGCGAAGGGCGCGGCTATCAGCTGGTAGAGCGCGCCGGGCTGGAAATCCCCACGGTGAAGGGCAGAGCCTTTGACGAGGAGATAAATCATATCTTCGACTTAAGCCGCGAATACCCGATCCGCGTTTGTTTTTATGAAGAGGGCTATGTGAGCATTGTCATCCACCATATCGCCTTCGACGGGTGGTCGATCGATCTCTTTTTAAAGGAGCTCGAGGCCTTGTACCGTTTTAAGCAGCCGAAATTGCCCGAGCTGAAGATTCAATACAGGGACTTTGCCTTGCGGCAACGGGAAAACCTGGCTAAGCTGGGCAATCAGATGGCCTATTGGAAGGAAAAACTAAATGGGTACGAAGTCCTCAATTTGATGACCGATAAAGCAAGACCTCCGCAAGTCGATTATCAGGGGCGGACCATTGACTTTGAAATAGATGAGGAGACTTCAAGGAATTTAAGAAAATTAGCCAAAGACTTGAAGTGCAGCTTATATAGCGTTCTCCTCGCCGGCTACTGCCTCCTGTTGAGAGCCTACAGCCGGCAGGAGGATCTTGTCATCGGGACTCCGGTCGCTAACCGCCATTATGAAGGGGTCGAGAATCTGATCGGCTTCTTTGTGAATAACCTGGCGTTGAGGATTGTGATCGACCCTGAAGCCTCAAGCCATGAGTTTATCCGAAAAGTGGGAGCGGATGTCATCGAGGCTCAGCTCTATCAGGACTTGCCCTTTGAGAAGCTCGTGGAAGAGCTCGGCGGGGTCAAAGATACCAGCCGCCATCCGGTATTCCAGGTCGTGTTCGGCGTGCAGCAATTCGGAAAATGGGATTTTCTGGAACCCTGCAAGGTAGAAGACCGCTCGGCGAGATTTGACTTAAGCGCGTTTATCGAGGATGGGGAACCCGTTTTAAAAGGCACATTTAATTACGCCGTCAGCCTCTTTGAAGAAGAGACGATTAGGCGCTATATTGTCACGTATAAGGAGATATTGAAACAGCTCCCGACAAACCGGAAACTCCACTACCTGACGGAGCCGGAAGTCAGGCAAATCGAGGCGTGGAATAGGGTCAGGGACTATTCTCAAGCCAAAACGGTGCCTGAGCTGTTTGAAGAAAAAGCAGCCCTCTTCCCCGACCGCATTGCCCTGGCATTTGAAGAGAAAAGAGTGACCTATCGCGAGCTGAATGAACGGGCCAACTGCCTCGCTAACCATCTGATCGATGTTTATGATGTCCGCCCCGACACTCTGATCGCCCTTTGCTTCGAGCGGAGCGACGAGCTGCCGGCAGCCATTCTGGGGGTGCTGAAAGCCGGAGGCGCCTATGTGCCGATAGACCCCCGCTACCCGGACGAGAGGATAAAATATATTCTGGAAGACTCCGCCCCGCTTTTGGTGCTCGCGGAGGAGGTCCTGCGGGAGAGGCTGGAAGAGCTCACAACGGCTCCCGTCGTAAGCCGCATTCCTGAAGCGGCTGCCGCGAACCCAAGACCGCCGATCACCCCGGCTAATCTCGCATATGTCATCTACACTTCCGGCACGACAGGCAAACCAAAAGGGGTGCTGCAAACGCATCATAACATCACGCGCCTCTTTGCGGCGACTCAAGAAAAGTTTGCTTTTAGCGAGCATGACGTCTGGATGTTATTCCACTCCTACGCCTTCGATTTCAGCGTGTGGGAAATCTTTGGGGCTTTGCTCTATGGCGGGAAGCTCGCCATCCTGACCCATCAGCAAACAAGAGACGCCCATGAAATCTTCCGTATATGCCGCGACGAGGCCGTCACGGTCTTAAATCAGACGCCTGCCGCCTTCTACGCGCTCATCGACGCGGCCGTCAAAGAAGAGAAACTCCCCGCGCTAAGAGTGGTGATATTTGGCGGAGAGCGCTTAAATGTCGCGAGTTTGAAACCCTGGACCGACTATTACGGTCTCCGGCCCGCCCTCGTTAATATGTACGGCATCACGGAGACAACCGTCCACGCGACCTATCACCTTGTCAGGGAGGAGAGCGGCTCCATCGGGAAGATGCTGCCCGATTTGACAGCCCATGTTTTGGACAACGCCCTCACTCCCTTGCCCGTGGGGGCCATCGGGGAGCTCTTTATCGGCGGCGCCGGTTTGGCGCGGGGCTACTTGAATAAACCACAGCTCACAGAAGAGAGGTTTATATCAACTCCCTTCGGCCGTCTCTATAAGTCGGGCGATCTGGTCAGGCGCCATTCGGACGGGAGTCTCGAGTATGTCGGCCGGAGCGATTTCCAGGTGAAAATCAGAGGTTACCGGATCGAACTTGGGGAGATCGAGGCGGCCCTGGCGGAGTGGCCGGGGGTAAAACGGGCCGTGGCAAGGGTGGTTAAAAACCCGGCCGGCCACGACTGCCTCATCGGCTATTACGTCGCTGATAAACCGCTCGACATCGTTTTGTGGAACACGCTTCCCGAATATATGGTGCCGGCGGCGCTGGTCCATCTGGAGGCGCTCCCCCTGACAGCCCATGGAAAAATAGATTTGCGGGCGCTGCCGGGCCCCGTTCTGGATAAGCAGGAAGGGTATGTTCCCCCCCGAAACCAGCTCGAGGAGCAGATGTGCGAAATTTTTGCGGAGGTGCTGGGTTTGAGCAAAGTGGGCATTCAAGACGACTTTTTTAGGCTGGGCGGCGATAGCATCGTCAGCATTCAGCTCGTGAGCCGGCTCAGGCAAAGATTAAAGCTTAAAGTGGCCGTCAAAGACATTTTTGTCCATAAAACGATCGAAAAACTCGCTTTGCATTGCCAGGGGCATTCGGCCGTCATTGCCGAGCAGGGCCTGTTGCGGGGCGAGGTTCCGCTGCTGCCGGTTCAGGAGTGGTTCTTTGAAAACAACTTCCCAAGGCCAAACCACTGGAACCAGGCGTTTCTCATCAAAACGCCCCCGCTAAACATCGAGCGGCTGAAAAGCTCTCTTGCCCAATTGATCGGGCAGCATGACGCTTTCCGGCTGAAGTTCAAAAACGGGGTGCAGTACTACGACGCGGAAGCGCCGGTGGAAGAGTTAAAAATGTTCGATATCCGCGAAGGCCGTTTATCGGAAATCCTCACCGGATGGCAAAGCGGCTTTGATTTGGAGCGGGGCCCACTCTATAGTATCGGGTATCTTCACGGCTATGCCGATGGCAGCTGCCGGATCCACTTTGCCCTGCACCATTTGATCATCGACGCGGTCAGCTGGCGGATATTGCGGGATGATCTGAAGGACCTTTATGAAGGAAAACCTTTAGGACCGAAAACGAGCAGCTACCGGCAATGGGCGAAAGCGGTAAAGGCTCCCCTTGAGGAGTGGAAAGGGGAGGAGCCACTGGAGGTGCAAAATCCGGTCAGCGCCTCTTTCCGCCTGACCAGAGCCGATACGGAGAAGCTATTAACAGAATGCCACGCGGCCTACCACACCAGGATCGACGATCTGCTGCTGACCGCTTTAGGGTATGCCCTGACGGCCGCGACAGGCAGAACGGTTAACTCTATCGTTTTAGAGGGGCATGGCAGGGAAGAGATCGATGATTCCCTCGATCTCACCCGGACGATGGGCTGGTTTACCACTTTCTATCCGGTCCGGCTGGAAGTGGCGCAAGATCTCGCCGCGAGCATAAAAAACATCAAAGAAGCCCTAAGAAACAAGACCGCAAGGTACAGGAACTTGCCCAAGATCTGCTTTAACTATTTAGGGCAGTTTGACAGGGGCGATGGCTTTTGGAGCCTCGTCGACGAACCGAGGGGGCTCATGATCAGCCCGGAGAATAAAGATGACTTTAACCTCAATATCAACGGCTTAGTGATCGACGGGGAACTTCATTTCTATCTGGAAGGGCTGGATGTGGCAAAAGCGTTCCAGCAAAAAATGGAAGAAATCATCCTCCATACCAGCCTGAAAGGGATTGAAACAGAAGGGGTTTATCCGGCCGGCAGCCTGCAACAGGGATTTATCTATCACGCTTTAAGTCAGGGGGATAAGGACGACGCTTATATCGTGCAGCTCCTTTGGCGCTATGACCATGCCCCGGATCTTGGCAAATTAAAAGCCGCCTGGACTCTTGCGCAAAAAAAATATGGCAGTCTGCGGCTCCGCTTTGCCTGGGAAGAGGAGCTGGTTCAAATTATCGATAAAAAAGGGCGGCTCGATTGGCGGGTTATCGAAAATGAGAGCGTCGAACAAATCCAAATCAAAGACCGCCTGGAACCCTATAAACTGGATAGAGGCCCGCTGTTTCGGGTATACCTCATCAAGGAAAAGGAAAACCAATATAGCTGCCTCTTCAGCCACCATCACGCCATCCTGGACGGGTGGAGCTGCTCTATTTTGATAAACTATGTCCATGAGGCTTATGAAAAGGAGACGCCCTTCGCAAAAGACACCGCTTATGAAGAGGCGTTAAACTTCCCGCGCAAAAGCGATGATTTCTGGAAAAACTATGTCGCCTTGCTTGATGAGCGGATCGATCTAGGCGGATTGCTCCGCTACCCGGTCAAATTGAGCGAATATAAGCACATCGCCGAGCAAAAAGAAGCCGTATTGGTCTTGAACGAGAGGCTGTATCGCCGCCTGAAGGAGCTTGGCCAAAAAGAAGGGGTCACCTTTAACGCCATCCTGCAATATGCCTGGCATAAGACCTTAAAAGTTTATGGACATAACCGGCAAACTGTCGTGGGAACGACCGTTTCCGGCAGAAATATTCCCGTCGACTCGATCGATCGCGCTGTGGGGCTCCTGATCAACACTCTGCCCCTGATCGTCAATCACGCCGAAGACCAAGGCATTATGGAAACGATCAGACACATTCAGGAAGACCTCCACGAGCTCAATAACCGGAGCGGCGCAAACCTCGCCTTCTTGCAGAAAGGGGAGCGCTTATTTGATAATTTGTTCATTTATGAGAACTACCCAAGCGGAAACGCTTTAACAATCAAAGCCGTGGAAAAAACCGATTACCCGCTGACAGTCATCGCTCATGAGAAAACGTTTATTCTCCGGTATGCCGGGGAGCTATTTCCAGAAGAGCGGATTCAGGAACTGCTCGGTGTCTTTGAGATGCTGCTTGAGCAAATCGGCCTCAAGCACCACCCGAAAGATTTGGTCTACCAAAGACAAATGGAGGAATGGAATCAGACCGATAGCCCATTTCCCGACAAAACAATCACCGAGCTATTTGAAGCGGCTGTCTGCCCGGATAAAATCGCCCTCGTTTGCGAAAATATCAGGCTCACCTACAAAGAGCTGAATGAAAGAGCCAACCGGCTCGCCCACTTTATCAAGAGCCGCATCGCACCCGATACGCCTGTCGCCTTATGTTTGGATAGAAACGAGCATCTGATCATCGCTATCCTGGGCGTGCTGAAAGCCGGAGGCGCCTATGTGCCGGTAGATCCCGCCTACCCCGATGAAAGGCTCGCCTATATGCTGGAAGTGCCCCTTGTGCTCACCAATGAGTCACACGAAAAGAGGCTAAAGCAACTCTCAAAAGCTGACGTCCTGCCCATCGACCAAAAAGGTCTGCTCTCCTCCCAATCTATAGAAAATCCGAAAACAGAAACCACCAGCCGCCACTTAGCGTATATTCTCTATACGTCGGGCACTACGGGCCGCCCAAAAGGGGTGATGATTGAACACCGCTCCTTTGTCGCCGCCCTTGACGCGATCCAAAAACTTTACTTTAAGGGTCCTGTCAGCACCTTTAGTTTGACCAGCTGCACCTTCGATATCTTCGGCCTGGAATATGGACTCCCCTTATTGAGCGGCGGAACCCTGACGCTGGGCAGAAACGATTTTTCCTCTCTCGACTGCCGCGATTTTGACTTTATCCAAATGACCCCGAGCTTATGCGAATTAAAATGGCATGAGCTGACAAACACGTCGAATACGCTTTTAATGATCGGCGGGGAAAAGTTAACCCCTGAGCTCTATGCGAGAATCAAATCGCTGCGCATCGCCCATGTCTACGGCCCTACGGAGTGCACCATCTGGTCTACCGCCTCCTCGAATCAAACCCTGGGCCGCCCCCTGCCCAACGAAAAAGCCTATGTGCTGGACGAGCACCTGATTCCCTTGCCGGTGGGGGCCAAAGGGGAGTTGTACCTCGGCGGAGAAGGGGTGGCTAGGGGTTATTGGAACCGCCCTGACCTGACAGCCGAAAAATTTATCCCAAATCCCTTTCAGAGCGGCTCAAGACTCTACAAAACAGGGGATTTGGCGCGCCGGCTGCCAACCGGGGAATTAGAGTATATCGGGCGGAACGATTTTCAGGTCAAGATCAAGGGGCATCGCATAGAACTTGGAGAAGTGGAGGCCGCCCTGTCGGCTTACCCCGGCATAAAGCAGGCTGTAGCCGCAGCCAAAGGGCAAACCATAGTAGGCTACTATGTGCCCAAGAGAGAATTAGAAGAGAGGGAGATTCTGGAATTTTTAAGCCGAAAATTGCCCCATTATATGCTGCCCGACCGGTTAATCCCCTTGAAGGAATTCCCCCTCACGCTGGCCGGCAAGGTCGACAGAACGTTTCTGCCCGAACCGGCGGGTCAAAGCGGCTATATGCCCCCCAGAAATGAAGCGGAAAAGAGGCTGCAAACCCTCTTTCAGGAGGTTCTGGGAATAGAAAATGTCGGCATCCGGGATAATTTCTTCCAACTGGGCGGCAACAGCATCAGCGCGATCAAATTAGTCAGCAAATGCCCCTCGTTAAAAGTGGCGGACCTCTTTGTCTACAAAACGATTGAAGGACTCGCAGAAAGAATGCCTGATAACCTGGTCAAACTCAATCAGGCAACGGGGTTGCCCAATTTATTTATGATCCATCCGGCCGCTGCCGGCTGCGAAGTATACGCATCGCTTGCCAAGGAGCTGGAGGAGCAATTTAGCTGCTACGGCGTCGATTCCTATAACCTGCATCACACGCAAAAGATTGAAAATCTGACCGAACTTTCAAACCGTTACTTAATGGCGATCGATGAGGTGATGGCTAAAACCTCTCAGACATCCTACCATCTGCTCGGCTGGTCGCTCGGAGGGACGATCGCGCTGGAAATTGC
Organism: uncultured Chlamydiae bacterium; assembly: GCA_963696295.1. Taxonomy (GTDB): domain Bacteria; phylum Chlamydiota; class Chlamydiia; order Chlamydiales; family JAJFMB01; genus CAVOJR01. Next base: position 43,754 of record CAVOJR010000001.1, read on the forward strand.
GAGCCTCCTTGAGCAGAGAAATCCAAAGACAGCAGTCAAGCTCTACATCCTGGATACCGTCCTTTATGAAAGCCATATATACCCAAACAACTTGAAGAGTTGGGAATTGGGCAAGGAGGTTCCTTCAAATTTTTGTGCCGATAGGCAAGGCACGAGTGAGGATGAGAATTTGAAGGTAAAACCGACGAAGCCCAAAACCAACTCTTCAAGTTGTTTGGGTATAACATACGATCTCGAAAAGCAGAAGAGGGAATATCGCCTCTTTGCCAAATCCGAGGGGCATGAAGAAGCTTTTATCGAAAAAGTGATCGCCAATATGGATGTGGAATACAAACTGAGCCGGCAGCCCCTCTCAGCCGCTTTGCAAAACAGCGATATTTTATTGTTTAAAGCCATGCAAAAGGATACCCGGTTTGATGAGGATTACGCCTTAAAGCTGAAATACAACAATTTGGAAAAAGCCGGCAAAAAACTGAAGCTGGTCGAAGTCAAGGCCCATCATGGGAATATAATAAAACAAGAGAAGTTAATCGCTTCGCATATAAGGTAAACATGAATAAAGTACTATTATTACTAGCTTTTTCGATCAGCGTCTATGCCGCAGCTCCGGCTCCCATCCCCGAGGAAGAGCTCCTAAAAGAGATTGAGGCGCACAGCAGACAGCAGATCGCGCCCGGCACCCCCATAAAGCCCTTGAATTTGGCCGAAATCAATAGCCGGCCTGCCGCGCTGCTCTATGAGCGGTTCGACGGGCGGCCGCAGGATATTTTTTTCCTTGATTACAAGGGAGTTAAAATTATCGGCCGCAAGCTCGTTTCCAACCTCTATCTCGAACGCAAAATTCTAGGGGCCAAGTGCAGCAAAATTACCGCGCCGATGCTTTTGGGGATTTATGAGCGGGAGCAGATTTTGAGCCGGGGGCTGCAGCTCTTTTATCGCCCCCTCGAGGATGGAGAAAAACTGGCCCTCTTTGATGCCTTAAAGGACGAGCTGACTTCCGAGCTTTATTTTCCCTATCCCTATTTAGATGAGCATAACGAGGAGGCGATCTGGCCGGTGGAATTTTGGAACCTCACTCCCGATTTCGCGGAGAGCCTGGACTTTGGCGAGGTGGCCTTTAGGCAGTATGTGATTCAATGGCTCTCCCGCTTTGACCTGGAGGGAAAAGTCCTTTACGATCCCGCCTGCTCCACTGGCAAATTTCTCGGCGAGATTAAGAAGCATTACCCTGAGGCCTACACGATAGGGCAGGACATCAATCAGCAGATGGCTGAGTACGCGAGCCGGCATATTGACAAGGTCTATTGGGGGGATTCCCTGAACAGCCCGGTAAAAGAGGCCGACTTCATTTTTTTCCGCTTCCTGAACCTCGAGGTGGTCCCATTCGAGCAGGCGCTGACGCTATTTAAAACAATCGGCAACCGCTGCCGCGACGGGGGTTACCTGATATTGTTTGGGCATACGCCTGTCTTATTGAGCTCGCAGTGGTTTCAGATGCTGGGCCTCGAAGTGGAGCAAACCATCGCGCATCATGAGGGAGACCTATTCCAATTTTACGTTTTACGAAAGCAAAAACCGCTGCCGCCGCTGAACTTTAAGGAGTTTTGTTTTTTGGGAACATAAATACTTTAATTATTTTTAATACAATCTTTATTTCAAGGAGTTAAAATAGTATATAAATCAAAATAGGAATAAAGATGGCAATTATCACTTCCGTCAGGGGTTCGGAAAATTATCCGGCAGGAAGCATGGGAGATTTTCTCGAAAAGCATTCGGCTCATGGCCGGGTCGAAAAATGCGGGGATAATATTGTCTACCACCTCAATTTAGAGGATTCCCAGGGGGAAGAAGTTCTACTTGAGGAGAAGGACCACTGCAAATACCTCGTTTCTAAGGATTTATTAAGCCAAAAGAAGGGCGAAATTGTCGAATTTATCGAACAGCACCCCGCCCTGTTTTTTGCCCCTCTCATCGACACTTTACCCCCTGACAAAGTCAAGATCAAAGAAATGCAGTATTGTGGGGGCGGTTCCTATGGCAAAGTTTATCACGTGACAAAAATCGCCTTGGATAATATCGAACACCAAACAGATTTGATTCTTAAGACTCCCGGCGACGATTCGGATTCCATCCCGGAAATGCGCTCTGAAATAGACTTTATTCATGAATTGCATCAGCGACTGTCCGACGAAGAAAGAGCTAAATTTTTTCCAAATGTGCATGAAGTGACCTATAAAGGCCAAATTGGGTACCTGGCAGAAAGGTTTGACGATAATTTAGAAAACTATCTCGATTCCGATCCCTCACTGGAAGAGAAAATCGAAATTGCCAACCAGCTGATCGAACAACTGGCTATTCTCTCAAAATACAACGGGATTTATACGGATATAAAACTTAAAAATGTGCTTATTAAAAAATCAAAGCCTATAAAAGTCGTTTTGGCTGACTTTGGAAACTGCCATTTTGTTGAAAAAAGGGATAAGATATCTCCCTATGGCTTTACATACACGTATAGATGCCGAGAAGATCATTTGTTTTCCGACTGGAAGAAAAGCGATGACAAAACTCTTAAAGAATACGCGGATCAACATGAGGCAAGGACTTTAGGACTCCTTCTCTCAGCTCTATTCGGGGGGGATGATTATCCAGATATATACTATCAGAGTGAATTGCCTGAGTATTTTAATAGTTGCCCCTTAGGAAAATTAAAGGAAAAGAACCCAAATCTTTATGACACCATAAAGAGGCTGCTCGGTATTGATTCCGCCCAATTCAAACCCCTTGAAGCCTGGGAATGGAATCTCAAGTCAATGACCCGGGAATTTCAAGCGGACAAAAATCTTCAAAAAAAGCTGGATCCCGATCAAATCGCTGAATATACCCAAAATCTTTACGCCAAAATTGACACCCAGGCAATGGATATAAAAGGGCTTAAGGCCACTTTGCTTCACGGGCTTCGCCTATTGGGCGCCTTGGCGCAAAAGAATGAAATCGTTGTAGAAGCTGTGGCCGCGAGAATTGTCATCTCGAATCCGGAAAAATACCTCAAACCAAAATCTACAAAAATTGAGCGCTTAGAAGCCGCCATGAAAAAGATATTTGTCAGGAAAGTTTCTTTTCTAAAAAGATTGTTTCATTTTTTAAGTTCTATTTGACTAGATCTTTTATTTTGACTATACTTTTTCTATTTTTGAGGTTCAAAATGACTGTTACATTACAAGGAAGACTATCCCCAGCAGAAAGAGAAAGCTTGCTAAGGGCTTTTAAGTCTTCTATAAAAGATGAAACAGGCTCCAGCGACTATGCCACGGTGTTCTGCTTTCCCCACAATGACAAAAAGTATGCGATAAAGCAGATTTCCCCTACCTCCGATGAAAACAGGCTGCGCTGGATGGAAAGGGAGGGTGTCATAGGGCCTCTTTTGCACCACCCCAACATCGTCGCTCACCATGGCCGCGTGGAAAATAACTATTTCATAATGGATTATGCGGAGGAGGAGGATTTAAATGATTTGTGCCAATTATTTCACTTTTCCATAAAAGATATTGATCAGGATGACCGCCCGCGCCGGTGGAATAACACTAAACTGCTAATGCAGCAGGTCAGAGGCGCCCTGGCTTACCTGCATGACAACCATTACCTCTATCGCGACCTTAAGGGGGAAAATATTCGCGTTGTCATCAATAAGGGGAAACTGGAAAAAGCGGTCCTTATAGATTTGGGTTCGGTGCGCCACGCCGATACGGATGATGGGCTGCCGCCAAGTGAGAATTCGCAGCCAAGAGAAAGAAGCTACACTTTTTGCGGGACCTTAGCGACCCTCTCTCCGGAGATGTTAAAACGGGACGGCCGCTATACGGCAAAAACAGATTGCTGGAGTTTAGGGGCGTTGCTCCATTTTCTTTTGCTGGAGGAATACCCTTTTGAAAATGCTGAGGAACTCGAGCAAAAAATCATGCATGAAACTCTAGAATTGCCTGATTGGGTGCCCGATCAAGCCAAAGATTTGATTACCAGGCTGTTAGATAAGCAGCCGGAAACGCGCCCCTCCCTTCAGGAGATAGCGGAGCACCCTTTCTTTACCTCACCCATTTGAAATCCTTTGACTAAAAATTAACCGCTCCTTATATTCCAACGGTTAGATTTTTCAAGTCTAACTTAAGGAGATTGAGGTATGACATCATCATCATTAATGGTTCTGCCACAGCAAGAACCAAACTACAATATTGTAGCAACGCAAGTTTCTACGATTTTGGCAAATCCCGCGACATCAGTTGATGATAAAATGACAGCCATTTCCAGAGCATTCGCTGCCGGGGCTGGTATTTTTGATACTCTTTTCGGACAAAACCGTTATCTGAACGGCATATGCGCTGCCCTCGCAGATGAAAATGACATGCTGCAACGGGCTCAAGCCGAGCTTAAGCAACAAAATACCGCGTTAGGCGATCGCGTCAGCGCGTTAGCGGCTTGGAAAGAGAAGAGAAACCTGGAAAGAAAAACAGAACTTGCCGAGGCGGCTGCGACCAAAAACAGCATCGTACTAGCTCGTTCGTTGTTGGGGACAAACGCCTTTACATTAGGGACTGTTCCTATTGCCCTGCTCAATTTGCCAAGCGCGCTAATGATTGGCCCTGCTGTCGTAAGTTTATATTCATTTTACAATATGAATAGATCACTTAACGAATCGTGGGTTTACAATACCTTTCCTGAAGCCGCTAAATCGGCTCAAGTGAGAGAGGCAGCTATGAAGTTAGCCGAAGCGAAATCCTGCGAAACAAGTCTTCACTCCTGGACGGTGAGTAACATTGAAAGCAGCGTCACCTACTCTAGACCCATAGGGGACGGGGATCATGATGAAGAATATCAAATTTGGACGGATGCAGCGAAACTTAATTTGCAAGATGAAAATGCCAGACATGAGGCTGCGGTGAAAGCGATCGATGCAGAAATCGACGCTCTCAGGGCTTCAGTCAACAAGGATTTTTACGAATAATCTAATGGGGAGCGCAGGCTCCCCGCCAAATTTTGGGAGGTAAAGATGACCACAATAATACCCCTTAGGGAACATACCCAGGTTTCATCTGTTTTGGATAATCCCCTGGTTTCTGTGGACCGCAAAATGGAGGCCATTTCTCAAGCCTTACTGGCCAATGCCGAACTCATTGCGACCCTTTGTAAACAGTACAACGATTGCAGAGGTCTTTGCCACTCACTCGCGGCCAAGAACGGAATCGTGCAAAACGAACTTGCTTCGCTTCAGCAAAGCGGCCAGCAAACCGATGAGAGGGTGAGCGCTCTATCTGCCTGGAAAGAGAAAAGGAGTGCAGAGAGAAAACAAGAGATTGCCGAACAGGCCTCAGAGTTAGGCCGCAGCGTAGCCGCAAAGAGAACCCTAAATACTGTGACTTCAAGGACCTTGAACCTTCTATCCATATATTTATTGGCCTACCCGCCGCAAGTGATCGTCGGCGCTGCTATTGCCGTCAATGTCCCCGCGCGCCTGATTGAGCAGAATTTGAAAAAAGAGGCCTGGATCCTGAAGAACTTTCCAGAAGCAGTGAAATCTGCCGAGGTAAAGGCTAAAGCGCTAAAAATTTTCGAAGCGATTGTCAAAGAAGAGAGCATTCATGATAGTATGTACTATCATGCCACTAAGCCGAATGATGAGGATGACTACAATTATGAGCCGGGGCCTTCTTTTGATGACACTGATGAGAGGCCCCCTGTCATTGACTCGGGCAATGTCTTATTAAGCATGGAAAACTCCAGGCATTGGAATGCCATGCAAAGGATTGAGGAGGAGATGGCGGCTCTTCGAGCCACCCTTGATAGAGAATTTTATTAACACCTTAACTCAAAGTTTAAATAATATTTATTATAACCTAACAATAAATGATTATAATTTATATTAAACTAATGAGGTGTATATGTCTCCTCTATTCTTTCCTAACTATCGTCTGCCTGCTGCTCCTATCTATAACCAGAGCAATTCCTTTAAAGAAATTAAGGGTTTATGGCAAACCCGGGCTACTACCACACCTGCGCCACACATGGCCCCCCTGCCTGCCGCAACTAAGCTCACTAATGCGCAAAGGGACCGTCTGAAAGCGCTCATAGGAACGGGGCGGCAGACCCAATTTATTAATGGTTTTCTTTGCTTCGTTACTAGTTCTACGCTAAACGAGCTGCGCGCTTTTCGCGACGAGTACCCGCAAGTCACCCTCCATGAGAGCAAGGCGGATGATCTGCCCGAATTGAAGGCCGATGGAGCGACTCTGGTTTTAAGCGATCTCGATGAAACGCTATTTGATCGCGCAACGCATGAACTCCTCAATAAAAAATCCCCGCAACTTATCAATGCATTACAGGCTAAGGGCGCCCGTTTTGCCATCGCCACCGCCCGGAGCGAGTGTGCCGAAGCGCGGGAGGTGATCAAAACGCTAGAGCTGCCCCAACTGGTCGCAAAACCCAATGATATCCCAATCCACTTTGGTTTTAACAAAGACGAGGCCTTGCAAAAAGAAATGGGCAAGCAGCGGTTTCGTCACGTTATCTTCCTTGATGATGATTTGGAAAATCTCAAACGGGTAGGCGCCGAAGCCTTATTGCAGGGGGTAGAAAAGATAACCCTCGTGGCAGTCAAAAGGACGATTTAAAAATCTCTCTTGAATTGATTTAAAAAGATAAAAATGTATACTTGTTACTCATTATGTACATTTTTCGTCTTTTATTTCTGTTCTGTATCTTTATCGCGGACCTTTCAGCAAGCGACAAAGAGCGCATCTTTCGCGCATTGCAGGAAAATCCCGAGTGGAGAAGCGAAAACGCAACCCTTTCTCCTATCAGCGGCGGACTGACAAACCAAAACTACAAAGTCATCATCAATGATGTCCCCTATTTTTTTCGCCTCGGCTGCCAGGAGAACCCCCTGTTAAATATCTCGCTGGAAAAAGAATACCTGGCCGCCGCAGCCGCCGAAAGGCTAGGGATTGCCCCGAAAATCCTCCACTACTCCCCTCAGGAATGCGTGCTCATCTCCGAGTTCATTCCGGCTTCGGAGCCTTTGAATGTCCGGGATCCCGAAGTGCAGCGGAAACTCTGCCAAAACCTCCGCGCTTTGCACACTCTCAAGGCAGAGCTGCCCTGGAAATTATGCCCCTTTGAAACCATCGAGCTCTACCGGAAAAACGCAGTCGCTGTTGGCGCCGTTCTTCCCCCTATCCTTGAGGAGATTTTCCCTCTCGTTGAAAAGATTCGCGCTACCCTCAACGACGAGGCGCCCCCGGTTCCGTGCCACAACGATCTTCACTCGGGAAACTTCCTTAGCGATGGAAAAAAAATATGGCTGATCGACTGGGAATACGCGGCCATGGGCGATCCTTTATTCGATCTTGCGACCCTGGTTTCAGTCGAGAATTTGACAGATGGCGAGGCAGAGCTCCTGCTGCAAAATTATTGCCAAAGAATGATTTCGGAAGAAGAGGCCAGAAGCTTTCTCTTTAAGTGCGCTTTGGCGGATTTGCGCTGGGGGATCTGGTTTTACCTGCAGGATAAAATCTCTTCGATCGATGCCAACTTTCTCGAGGAAGGGGAATTCTACTTAAGCAAGTGTCTCAAACGGCTGCAAACTTTATTCTTGGAAAAAAACCAGACGTTAAAGTAAAATTTTTTCTTTTGTTTTTACAAAGGAAAATACCGTGAAATTCTTGACAAATACCGTCACCCCAAGACCAACTTCCTCATCCATTTCTCCTGCCAACGCCTACCTCTCCCCTACTACGTTGCGCATCCATACCGTGGCAGACCGCTTATTTGTGGAATTTGCCAATTCCCTCATGAGTTTGAAAGGCGATGACGCCGCCGCCGCACTAAACCTGATCCCCTTGACACGGAGGGATAAATGGGACGAAAATGTCAAAATCCTTTTCGATCTGTTCCAAAGAATTATCCAGGGGAAACTGGCGGCGACTCAGTCTGATAAAAGCCTTCCCGAGAAAGCCGAAGAGTATTACTTCATCGCCTTGGACAGGGAAACCGAGGTCTTTCTTCTGAGAAATGAAATCCTTCGCCAGGATCCGGCCTTTTTTCAAAGGGCGTCCATTAGCGACCGCTATAGGGACATGACTCCGGATGATTTTCAGGCGGAATTCTATAACAGCCCCGATCGCGATCTGCTGCGCGAAGTGGGCTTGAAGAAAATTGAACAGTACAAAGAAAGGGCCTTAAAAGAGGGAAAAATCCTCCCGCGCCAACTCCCCAAAGTCAGGGAAATCCTCTATAAAATGTTTGCCTGTGATGACTTGGAACTTCAAGAAAGCGCCCTACAGAATCTTACGGAATTAATCGAAAGAGACCCCCTCCTCATTTCAGGGGCGGACAAATTGATTCAACTGCACGATGATATCCTTGGCCTGCTGGAATCGGAAAAGTGCCGATTTCTCCACCCCACCATACTGTCCCGGCTCATTAAGCTCTACGCCCTCACCTTAGAACTGATCCTGCTCTACCACGGTCCTCAATGCGCCCTCATCGTCCACGAAAAAACCAAAGACCGCGCCTGGGACATGGCTCAGCTGCTCAAGAAACTAAACACCGCAAAAGACCCCGAATTACAATTTTGGGGGGATTATGCCTATGAGTGCGCCAAAAATTTAAAGACTTTGACCACAGAAGCCGAAGAATGGCTCAAGCGCCTTGTCCTGCTGCTGAAAGCGACAGGCACAACGGTAACGGCCATAACCACACACAATACTGTAGCATCGATTGCCGATTGCATTGAAGATTTTAAAAAGGTCTTCCATCATCTGGAGCGCAAAAAAGAGTGGTTTCTCCCTGTGCTCACTACCAGAAAGTTGTGCCATTTTGCTCTTCATGAAACAGCCATCTTCCCCAAAATCATTCCTATGATCCAAAATTTTAAGCAGAGCAAATCCCCTCACATACTCCAGGGGATGATAGGCATTCTGGAGTCCATGGCCCTCTTGACGGATAAGGAAGAAATCATAAAAGGGGTGCTTAAATTATTAATCCAATATGGCCGCCTGCCCGATCCCGCAGTCTCGTTACGCATTGTCAAAGCCTGCATCTGCATCTATAACAACAAAACAAACCCTAAACTATCCACGACAGCCTACATCCTCCTCCATCTTTTCCACGCGGCCAGGATGATTGAGGGAGGCGAGGCCAATGATCTTGTCCAGGCTACGTTCGCCGAGTGGAAGCAACAGGCTTCTGAAAAAGAAAAGCCCGACTTTTATGAACCTGTCGTCGTCTCATTTTTAAAAAATTATGCCGATAAAAAAATTGGAGTGCACGAGTGCAAGGAACCGTTAGTTACCGCATTGATCCCCTCAGTCCACCCTGAGGTCGAGGCTATTTTGGCATGTCTTGGAAATGAACTCAAGTTCCTGCAGGCAGCCGCCCCTGACCCGGATGGGTATACGGCCTATCATATCGCAGCGAGAGAAGGTTATTTTCATTTAGTCAAACAGATCAAAAGCAGTCTGAAAATAGATATAAACTACCAGGACAACCTTCTTAGAAACACGGCCCTGCACATCGCAGTCCTTCAAAAGAACGTCAAAACAGCCAAGGCTCTGATCGAGTGCGGAGCCAATCCCAACATCAAGAACAAAGAGGGAAATACCCCTCTCCATCTTGCGCTGATGGAAAATAACTTGGAACTGATAGAAATACTTACAGAAGGCAAAAGCGACCCCCGCGCGTTAAACCAATTGAGAAAAACCCCGATAGACCTGGCTATTGAGCTGGATAATCCCGCGATTCTCGACCTGCTCATTGGGAATCGCCCCTCAGATCTGTTCACCATTATCATCAAGGCCGCCAAGCTGAAAAAGTTTGCCTGCCTGAAAGCGCTTCTACAGCGCAATACTGAAATTCCCCCTTATGTGGCTTTACAAATATACAAAATGATGACTTCTGAAAACAATGATAAGGCCATGATTGAGTTTATCGGATTTCACCTCGAGCAACGGAAAAAAGAGAGTTATTCCAAGGGATTTGAACCTTTTGACCATTTGCCCCAACCAAAAATCATCAATAATGCGATTACCCTGGTCACGGAAAGAAAAGTGGATTCTGACCTTCTCACACACCTCTTGATTTTTGTCAAAGAGGGGAAATCGGATTTAAAAAATTCAGCGATCGACCCCTACATCGCTAAAAAAGATCCCAGAGGGCTTGATTATGCCGCGGCTGTGCCGGAGCTTTCTCCTCTAATTCCCAAGCTGATTGAAGCCGGATTCGACCTCAGGCAAATCGACCATTTTAGTTTATCGCCCATTCATATCGCCGTCATACATAATAATGTCAAGGGAGCCAAAGAGCTGCTGAACAAAGGGGCAAATGTCAATACGCCTACTCCACAAAGAAAATTCACTCCCCTGCACATCGCGGTCTATCTGCAAAATGAAGAGATGGTCGATTTGCTTCTGGAAAATGGGGCTAACTTAAAAGCAAAAACGATTTTTGGCGATACTCCTCTGCATATTTTGATGCTGAAGGATGAGTTATTTGATGACAGGATTCCCGTTTACCCCTTAATCCATGAATCCCTCAAAGAGAGCGTCAAACGTCAAGAAGGAAAAGAAGCTATCCTGCTGGAGAAGCTATTTAAAAAACTAAAGCCGGAAACCCTGGTCAGAAATAATTCTATGAGACCTAACGCGCTCTCTTCCATCCCTGAGGAGGACGCCGAGCAGGTCGATTACTTTGGCAATAACCTGCTCCATTTGGCAATCATTTATAATCAGATCACCCTCATTCCGATCATTCTTCGGCAATATCCCTCTCTCTTTTGGAAAAAAAATGAAATGCAGCAAATGCCGATCGAATGCGCGATAGGCCACCCGAATAAACGGGCATTATTTGAAGAACTTATTAATGAAGAATTTAGAAATGCCGGAATCAGAAATCAAAAGCTGTCAGATTTATCCACCAAATTTTTTATAAATATGAAAGGGGCTGCGCCTCTTATCCATATTTTAGCGGCTGCCCAATTGAGCGATAAAGCAAAAGAATTAATTGCGGAAAATGGGGATATTGCCAAAGAGAGGGACCCCTTTAACAGGCAGCAAACCGCCCTCCATATTGCCGCTAAAAATGGGTTTTGCGACTTCATAGCCATTTACAAAAAGCTGGGAAAGGAGTATTTACTTCTCAAAGACCGCTTTTCCAACACGGCCGGACATATTGCTGTCATATACGGTCAAGACGCGTTTGCGAAGGCCTGGGTGGAAGCCACAGAAAATCTGACAGAAAAAAATAATGACGGGAAAACCCTGGTCCATCTTGCGGCCTTTAACGGAAATGTTCCCCTTCTAAATTTTTTTTCCGAGCGTAAAGCCTCCTTTAAAGAACCGGACGCGCATCTGGATCTCCCCTTGCATCTGGCTGCCTTGCAAGGCTATATAGGCGCTGTCAAATTCCTCTACGAAAAGTACAAGGAAGGCATTAATTGGCAAAATGAGGATGGCATGACCCCCATGCACTACGTGTGCCTTTGCCCAAGCGACCAGGAAAAGAGAATTCACCAATCATTCTTGTATGAAAATCCACAATATAGATTGTCCACCACCCCTGTAGTTTCACTCTCTGACGAAACACTAGCGATAAGTCTCCCTAAAGAGCCTCTGGAGATCCTCAATTATCTCCTCACCGAGACAGATGCGCCGGAAATTCAGGATATCACAGGAATGACCCCTCTCATGATGGCTTCCGCCAGCGGAAGGGACGACCTGGTTACGGCTTTGTTGCAAAATAAAAGAGGAGCTGACATACGCAAAAAAGACCTGGAATACAGAACCGCTCTTCACCATGCCACCCTGGAAGGTCAAACTAAGGTTGTCCGCCTTCTTTTAAAGCACGATGCCACGCTTGCAAGGCCTGACCGGAAAGCTCTGGCCATCTCTTTAGATATCAACTTTGAAAGGCCTTTACATACCATTGCAAAGAAAAGGATTGGGTACAAAGAACACGATGATCCCCAAGAACTTATCGCTATGACAGACCTTTTCATAGCCTATGGGGCCAATCTTGGACTTCAGGATGGAAATGAAAAAACGGCCCTCCATTTGGCCGCAGAAAATGGTCTGCTCCAATTGGTAACCCATTATATGGGCTTGGCCACAAATCCCGATTATGCCGATCAAAAGAAATGGCTTTTCGCCCCGGACCGGCAAGGAAAGACCCCCCTGCATTATGCGGTCAGCAATAATTTTCCAGATATTGTGGAAGTCTTGCTGGGCGGGCGTATGGATCCTGATTCAAAAGATAAGGAAGGGTTTACCCCTCTTCTCTACACGGCAAAAAGCAGTTCGCCAGCCATTGCTAAACTCTTAATCGACAGCGGCGCGGATGTCGATGCCCGCGATCCCAATGAAAACACCCTCGTCCACCTCATTTTACAAAAGGATGCGCTCGAAGAAAGCGACAAAGAATTGCTAACCATGGCGCTCACTAGAAATAGCGCTCTTTCAATCAGCTGCAACAGCCAGAGAGCCGGAAAAATGCGCCCCATTCACATCGCGGCAGCCAAAGGGCACGTAGAGATGATCGACTTCCTTTCCGAATACATGGGGGCCATAAAAGAGGAGCTAGTCGATCATTTGTGGGATCCGGACGGGCAAGGACGAACCGCGGGGGCCATAGCGGAGGCTGAGGATCAAAAAGCCTTTGCCTATGCCTGGCGCACAATGAAAAAGAGCGACTTAAAAGTTAAAGTACAAAAAGACCGCTTCGGATTAAAACAAAAATGGAAAAAGGTAACAAAACGCTTTAGTAAAAAAGTTGATGTTAACCAAAACCTCAACTTGTCAAACTAATCTAGTCGAGCCCGAACTCGCGAAAGAAAAAAATAGAGATTTTTGAAATGAAAAATGTACTTTGTTCGGAGTTCAACCCGGTAGGGTTGGACGACGAACAAAGTACATTTTTCATAAAAAGATCATTTTTTTAACGGGCGGCCAGAAAATAGGTGCTCCGACCGGCCCCATTAAAATCACCAATTTACATTGCCGAGAGTAAGCCATGTGCAGAATTAAGTACATACCTATCGGGCATTTCATGCTTATACTTTGGGTGGCGATCCACAAAGGCTAACAATTCTTGATAGCTACGATCTAAATCAACTTGATTTTCTGGCAATCCTGCATAATATCGAATGCCCCACTGGTATTCTTGCAGCAGGGTTTCGAAATCGTACTTTTCCTGATCATTACCTATTCGTTTCCATTGGAATTGACTATCCTTTGGGGATTGGATCGCCACGGATGCTTCTGCCTTTGAGCTACCCTTCGATATAGAAACCCCACTAACATATAATCTAATAGAGTTTTTATTATCTATAATGAAATATTCTGTGTCTCTCTCGCATAACTTTTGAACTCGCCACCCCGCCGGAAGTGTAACTCTATGTAGGGCAGGTGAAAGGGTTGGAGGCTCAATAATAAACGAGTTCTCTTTCAGAAATTTTTCCACTTCCTTGCTCTGCTTTTCCTCGACTGTATCAAGAGGAAAGGATATCTGTACTTTACCGTCAACTTGCGTTTCATCCAGTAAAACTCTCTTGCTATTCATCAATTTAATTGCGTTATCTATTCTGTTCGCTGTTATTCCAAAATTATCTGAAAACAAACCTCGTTCTGAATTATGTAATTCTTTCACCCTTGTCCCAATCAATACAGCTTTATCCCAATCAGCTTTTGTAGGTATGGAAGACATCTCATTTGCCACTCTTTCTAGCCCTTCAACAAGCCATAAAAGAGGCATATGCTTCTCATACCCATCACCCTTGATGGAAATTTGGCGATATTGAAAATATCCGGGAGTCAAAACTTTTATGGAAGGACATTTATCGGGATATGCTAAAATATTCACTACGTTATGCGGGATATCGGGGTAAAAGTGATCAGCGTTAAAGTTATTAAAATGACTTATCGTAAAAGCAGAATTCACTGCTTTTGCAGGAGCGGCTAGTTTAGGTGAAGTCGCAGCCTTTGGAGTATCAGCAATTTTAACAAGAGGCTTTGTTTGCCTTGGTTTTGCCTGTTTCACTGGATCGTTGTTTGAAATTTCGATTTTTTGAAACAGAGCCGTTGCTTTATCAAAACGCGCTCTTTTATCATCCGCTTGTGATGTTTGAACAGCTGCGATGGAACTATTTGCAGCTGGTAGTGATTGCACCATAATTTTAACTCCTATGTTATTATAATTGATCTTTATTATACTTTAAAATTATTAATTACATATTTAGTTTTATTTAATTCTCAATAAAGAAAGATTGCCTCTCTATGTTCGGTAAAGATATTGGCTGGTAAGGATCAAAAAGCTTTTGCCTTTGCCGGGCGCACAATGAAAAAGAGTAATTTAAAAGAGAAAGAACGCGACCGTTTTGGAAATGACCAGCTAATCTACTGCCACTTCCCCTGCCAATCTTTGATGGGCTTTTTGACGGCGATAGGGCGGTTTTGAAAAAAGGCCTCGACGGCAAGAGCGCGGGCATTCACCTCGTCAAGCTTCTCCTCCGCCAGGGTCTTTGCCTTGCCTTCCGGCAGAAAGTAGGGATCAAAGCCAAATCCCCCCTCCCCTTGCGGCGCCGCGATCAGCCCTTTCACAACGCCCTGGTAGACGAAAACGCTCGTCTCTTTTTGCATGGCCAGCAAAACACGCCACTTTGCTTTTTTGCCGATGCACTCGGACAAATGAGCGAGCAGCCAGCGGATATGGATGCCGCAGCCGCCCCCTTCGATCTCGAGGCTGGTGTCTTCCACGATCACCCCATCGCCCGCCTGGCTCGCTTTATGCACGGCGACCGTCAACGGGTCGGCGTCGATTTCGGGCAGATCGATGGAAGAGGCTTCCAGGAGATGGCCATGGGCGGCAAAGAGGCGCTGAAATTCGGCCAGTTTGCCCGGATTGCTGGTATTGATCTTCCACATAGGCCCAATCATGCCGGAAACGCGCATTTTTTGACAAAAATAAGACAAATGTTTCACAATAGACACACTATGGCATTTCCTATCCAAATCACACCAAAAGACGACGACGAGCGCTTCATGCTCGAGGCGCTGAAAGAAGCTTGGAAAGCGTTTCAGGAAGATGAAGTACCCGTCGGCGCCGTCATCGTCAAGAAAGGGCGCATTATCGCAAGAGGCCACAATCAGGTGGAGATGCTTAAAGACGCCACCGCGCACGCCGAAATGATCTGCATCACCGCGGCCGAAACCGCTGAAGATAACTGGCGCCTCGCAGACACTACCCTCTATTGCACCATCGAGCCCTGCAGCATGTGCGCCGGGGCGATGCTGCTCTCCCGCATCACCAATCTCGTTTGGGGAGCCCCCGATCTTCGGCACGGCGCGAACGGCAGCTGGGTCGACCTGTTCGATAAACCCCACCCGATGCACTCGATCCAGATCAAAAACGGCATTTTAGCCGAATATAGCGCCGATATGCTGCGCCAGTTCTTTCAAAAACAGCGCGAGAGGGGCAAGAAATAATGGATAGCATCCAAATTTTGGAAGAGATGATCGAGGGGCAAAAGCGAGAGCTCCTCAAGTGCGGCCGCCATTTTGTTCCCACCCTCACGGCCGAAGATATGCTCCAGCCAAACGACTATCCTCTACTGGAGCAAAACCCCCATTTTCGCTATGAGGAAGGGGTGCTTGCCGGGCTGCTCTCGGCTCAGATGGCATTAAGATCTAAATCTTAATTTCTGCTTAATCCATTCTTTACATTAAACGTTCATAATTGATTCTTATTACAATAAGGAGAAATATGTTTGTTCAAAATAACTTCATCCAGAATAATTATATGTCCGTCACCCAGGAACAGGCCGAAAACGCCCTGAAATTTGCCCCCGACGGCGCCTGGCTGCTCCGGGAATGCCGGTATCAAGACTGCACAAAGATTTCTTTCAGGCATCATAACGGCGCAATTGACCACGCCTTGCTGCAAAAGGCCGGCGATGTCTGGTATAAAATGGATGAAAAAACAAACTCCAGGTGTTCGGAAGCCGTAGCTTTTGAGAAGCTGCTGGCAGACCTCGGTATAAATCCAAATTTACAGCTAATCAGCCGCCCTGTCACTCTCCCGGAAAAATCTGATTCCACCCTGGAAGCGGAATTTAACCGGCTGCCCCAAAATATGGACGATTTTAAAACCTGCACCTACGCCCTGGAACACAGACAAGGAAACCGATTTTTGAATATCCTGCCCTTCAATCATAACGCGTTTAAAGGGAAGGGCTACTATTACAATGCAAGCCGCCTTTTTGAGGGCCGGGCCATCGCCTGCCAGGGGCCGGAAGAGAAGCACCGGAACGATTTTTGGAAAATGGCGTGGCAATCCAACACCAGCTCTATTGTGATGCTGACCAAGACTCAAGAATGCTGCCGGTATTGGCCGGAAGCGGGAAAAAAGGAAGCTTACGGCGCTATTACCGTTGAAGGGTTGGAGGAAAAAATAGAGGGAAACCTGATCACGCGCACGTGCAAAGTCCAAAATCTCGCTGAAAAGGATAGAGAGGAGTACCGGGACAGAACCATTACCCTGGTGCAATTTACCGGCTGGCCGGACCACGGCGCCGCGAAGCCGAAAGAAATGGCAAGAATTATCCAAAAAGTTGCGGGCACCTACTCGAAAGAGAGCCCGGTTATGGTCCACTGCCGCGCCGGAGTGGGGCGGACGGGAACGCTGCTCGCCGCTCTTTTTGCCTACCAGCAAATTTGCGAGGATCCATCCAAGGCCCAAGACCCAGATCTCTTCTCCTCTGTGGCGACGGAAATCCGCAACGAGCGCATAGGGGCGATTCAATCCCCTGATCAATACAAATGCGGCTACCAGACTTTAGAAGAACTGGTAAAAGTGAAATTTAACGCTAATCTTTAGAAATTAATCAAATATATAATAATAGTTAATAAATTACCTGTATAATTGTATATAAATAATTATACAGGTAATCATGTCTATTCCTAGTATTGGTACATTTGTTTCCGATTTGAAACCGGAGATGTCTATTCCTAATATTACTACAATTGTTTCCGATTTGAAACCGGAGATGTCTATTCCTAATATTAGTACAATTGTTTCCGATTTGAAACCGGAGATCCCTGAAAAGGCGATCGAGATGCAGGCAGCTCTGTACAATGCCATGTGGGAGGGGAAAAGCTGGGCGGCTGAATCTGAGTCGCTGACACGTATCAATGGAAGCAAAAATTGGGTTTATAAACTCAATAAATGCCATGAGCCCGAGGTTGCCGCCTTTTTTAAAGTAGGGGCGGGAAATGAAAATGCCTCAGGAAAAATGGAAAAACTGATGTGGGATATGGCCGTTCTGCTGGGCTATGAGGAGAACTTTGCGCCCACCGGAGAGACGGAAGTCAGAACGAAGCAGGAACTGGCAGGGGGGCAGCAAAAACTCTGGCGCTGGGACAAAGGCAATCTCATTGAAGTAAAAGGCGCTAAAAAAGGGATGCATGGAAGTATCCAGGTGGCGCAAAAGGGGAACTTGTTATATAAGGTCGAGGATTTGTCTAAAGAGGAAATTGTGAAGGGAATCCTCATCAGCGTCCTTTTTGGCATGTCTGACGCTCATAACATGAACATTCTGGTGACAGAGGAAGGGAAGATCAAATTTTTTGATAATACGCGGAGCATGCCGAACGGCAATGGTTATATCGACTGGTCCGGTAATGATATCTGCAGTGCGTACCGCTGCGCTTTGCTCGATCTGCCTAGCGCAAGCAAACCGTTAGATAATGTTGATATTGAATCTCTTAAGAAAGAGGTCGCTATATTGCAGCAGAATCTGCCCAAACTTTGGGCCTTTTTGAACACCCCTCAGACCAAGGCCATGCTCAAGACGCTCCCTCCCGGCTGGATGGATATTGCCGCGTCTTTTGAGGCTATGAAAGAGAGGGTTCATTTGCTTGATGAAGCGCTGAGTCAGGGAAGGATCAAAACGGCGCAGGATCTGGCGGGAGAGTCTTGCCCCGGCTATAAATTCGCTTTTGCAGTTACCTATTTGCATCAATGGTACTACGCGCCAAATAACTTTGAGCCGGAACATGCCCATAATTGCACAGGTTATGATTCGATGAATGCGATTTTGGAAGAATTGGAAAGCATGGGATTTGATTTTAAGCAGCTGAAAGAGTGGTGCGACACCCTTTCTCTTGCCGACTTGACAAACAAAATCCAGAACAATTCGTTAACTCTTCTTTCCCGGGACCCAAGTGTTCTGGCCAAGTCCAAAGCGATAAAAAATCAGATCTTAAATAGTGCTGTAATAAATTTTAAGGATTTGAGGAGAAAGGATTGCGAGAAGGTTGTTTCAGACTTAAGAAAAAGACTGACACCGAAGCGGGCGGAAGAGAAGCAGCCAGTAAAGATCCCTATTCGAGACATGTAAAAAAATGATCGTTCACAATAATATTCCACTTCAGGTACCAGAATCTGCCAAGCAGGCTAGAGAGCCTTCTTTTGAGAGCGCTTTGAACTTCTTTAAAAAAGTGGATGCGGAAGCCATTAACAAAAAAAACAGGGTGGAATCAAAGCGAAATTTAAAAGCCTTGAAAGCGCGAAGAGAGAATGACCCTGTGACCAAAAAAGCGATTGAAGGGGAAGCGGAGCTCTTCCGGGCCGCGCGCGAGGGGAAAGAATGGGCGTCCAAAAACCTGCTCTTCCCCCAAGGGGGCAGCCTTAATAGCGTTTATAAGCTCAATGACAGCGCCTTTTTTAAAGTAGGGGCGGGAAATGAACAGGCTGCGGGAAAAATGGAAAAATTGATGTGGGATATAGCCGTGCTGCTCAATTTTGAGGAATTTTTTGTGCCAACCGGAGAGGCGGAAATCGGCCCCCTGCGGGGCGGGATTCAGGTGGCTCAAAAAGGGTGTTTATTATACGACATGCAAAATAAATTATCTAAAGCGGAAGTTGTGAAAGGGATTTTTATCAGCATTGTCATGGGAATGTCCGATGCTCATGAAAAAAATATCTTTGTGACCAATGAAGGGAAAATCAAATTCTTTGATAACACCCGCAGCTTGCCGAATGGGAACGGCTACATTGATTTTGGAGGCGGCACTATTTGTTCTGCCTATCGCTGCGCCTTGCTCGATCAGCTTGAGTCCAGCCTGCCACTAGATTCTATTGAGATTAAAAATCTTAGGAAAGATGTTGCCGTCGCGCAAAAAAACTTAAGCAAACTTTGGGCCTTTTTGAATACCCCCCAGACTAAGGCTATGCTGAGCAAGCTTCCTCCCGGCTGGATGGATGTCAAAGGCTCTTTTGAGGCGATGCGAGAAAGGGTTGATTTGCTTGACGAGGCGCTTAAAAAGGGAAAGATCAAAACCGCGCAAGATATGGTCGAGCAAGCTTGTCCCGGCTATAAATTTGCGTGCGCCGTATCCCGTTTGCATCTCAGCCTTATCGGGCACATTATTACCTCCGGCATACATAGTTATGTAGGCGGATCGATGCCGGAAATGTTGGATAAACTGATAGCGTTAGGGGTGGATTTAAAACTTGTGAAGAGGTGGTGCGACAATCCGGCCCTATCTCTTGCCGAATTAGATTGCAAACTGAAATCGATCGACCTGGATGATCTGATGCAATTAGCGCCTAATCAAGAGAAACTGGTCAAGGTAAAAGAAGATCTCCTGAAAAGCGCCGTGGTGAATTACAAGGATTTGCCAAGGGCGGCCTGCGAAAAGCTAACTAGTCGGGCATGAAAAAGTAAGGGCTCCAAGGAAAAAAAATGCACTTCCCTGGACGATTTGCAAGGTTTGTTAATAGCTTAGAAAAACCGCAATTTTTGAGGAGTTTCAACCCTGTATGGTTGGACGACGACTAACTAAAGATAAGTTGGTTTAGCGATCAGATCGCCGCCTTCCCTCTCAATCTCCATGGCGAACGAAAACCGGTCGGCTTGCAGGGCAAGCTCCAGATCCCTTTCCAAAAATTCCGGAAGCGCCGGATCGGCAAAAACCTTCCCTTCCGGTGAGTGGCGGACACGCTCTAAAAAGGGGTTTAAGGCCGTTTTTTCCCCTTGCAGCCTAGCCAGCAGATATTCGGCCAGGGCCAAATCCTCATCCCCGTTTTGCGTGCCGGTGACAATAAAAGAGACTTGTTTCGGAGAAAGGGCCTGAATTCTCTTCAAGGTAGCCTCGGCTACCACAAAGCTGGAAAGAAGCATCCGGTCGGCAAGGCGGCAATTAACGACCCCTTGAGTGCCGGCCGAAGTCCTTTGCACCAGTCTTCGTCCCTTTATCGAAATATTTTCAAATTCCGCCGGGGAATTGCTGAAGTGAAAACCCTCGACCGGCATCCCGTGAACTTCCCCCATCAACAATAAACTGTTGTCCTGCCGGTATTTTTGCAATGCCTCTTCCGGAGTGGAAACGAGAATAATTTCCTCAGCTCCCGCGTCAAAGGCAAAGGCGGCGGTCGTGAAAGCGCGCAGCACGTCAATGACCACGCATAGCCCTTTTGCCACGGCGCATTCCTCCCTTCTGAAAATTGTAACTTCCATACTTTTCCGTTTTTATTTTATAGCTATTTAGTTTACTATATCGATATGGATATTTACCACTTAAAATACACTGAAGCAAACTCTCATGAAGAGGAAGCGCAACTATTAGAAGGGATTATCGCGGAAGCTGCCCTTGCCAAAGAGACGGATCCGATCCGCTCCTTCGCCGTCTACATCATCGACCAGAAAAAAAACCTTTTTGGCGGAGCGAAAGGGGTGACCTACTATGGTTGCCTTTACATCGACCTGCTTTGGGTGCATCAAAATTTGCGGAGCCAGGGGTGGGGGACGAAATTGATCAGCGCTGCCGAAAAAATCGGCAAGGAGCGCAATTGCACTTTCGCGACGGTCAACACCATGGACTGGGAAGCTCTGCCTTTCTATCAAAGCCTGGGCTACGAAGTGGAATTTACCCGGGAGGGATATCAACAAAGCTCTAAAATGTTCCTGCTGAGAAAGGGGCTGATCTAGTCTCGATCATTTCCCGGATCGCATCCACAATAATCTTGGGCTGATAGTGGTTGATCATATGATCGCTTTGTTCCGCCACCTTCTGTTTTGACCGGTTCGATTTGGCAAGAAGCTTTTTTTGCAGAGAACCCCAGATGTTTCCCTCTTCCCCCGTTGGAGGGATGCCGGCTGTTATCACAATTAATGGCTTATCTTGCAAATGAACCTGGCGTAAATCTGACAGACTTTCGGGCAAGCATTCCATTTCCTGAGCCACCACTCGGCTATAGCCCGTCTTATTCATCTGTGCCATATAGGCGCGCCTGACCGGCTCCGGAAGCGGCTGAAACATCTGCTCAATTTCGGCGGACACCCCCTTCAAGCGCTGATATCCTATTGCGGAGAGAAGCCATGCTGCGCTTGTAGAGGCTGCGGCAGGCAGATCTTCGTGCACGGAATCGACTAATATTACGCCAAATGTTTCATCAGGATACCTAGCGGCAAACTGAAGCATGTTGCAGCCGCCAAAAGAGTGCCCAACGAGGATATAGGGTCCGGGAATTTCGGCCTTATGGAGCAATGTGTGCAGCTCTTCGACGATATTTTGGCTGGTTCTTTTTGAGGAAGAGGCTCCGCTCCAGGCATATCCGGCCCGGTCATAGCTGCATACCCGCGTAAATTTCGACGCTTCCGCCTGAACTAATATCCACCCAAGAGACGTGCCGCTCAAGCCGGCATCTAAAATGACTGCGGGGCCCCCTTGTCCGGTAGAATGGAGATGCAGTTTATAGCCTCCTATATCCACTAACTTTCCAGGGGGCGGATAGCGGTAATTGTCGATCAGCGTTGCTGTGCTTTGATATAGAATTCCGATGACCGGGATCAAAGCCAAGGTGATAATTAGATTCATGCCCAATATCTTAGCAAGTATTACAAATGCAGCCAAGGAAAAGGTTTTTTCTTGTTCAGATACCTGTCCAACAGATAGGCTTTTAAAAGCGCCCTGAATTCTTCCCCGGAAGAGGGAACCAACGGACTGTTCCCAAGCGTCGCCTTGTATTCTTCAATAAAATGGCAGCTCATCGATTGTCCCCAGATTTCAGCCCAAGGCTTCATCGCCTCAACCTCCTCGTTTCGCAATGTAGAGGACTGATGCAAAGCAGTATAGGCCGCCTCTGTAAAGGAAAGTGTCATGTCGGCCAGATCGGACATCACGAGTTTTTTCATGCTGCTCTTCCTAAAATCACAGACGAGAAAGTCCTTGCCGGTGTTCATCAGCTTATCCAGCTCATAATCGCCGTGAATGCGGATCTTCGCTAGAGCAAAGCGGTGTTTTAGAAACACTTTGATGATCTCCAGCATCTCCTTCTCAGAGGACGAGAGTGCCTCTTGGTTCAATACAGCCAGCTTGATCTGCTTGCGCATGGTTTCATAGACAGACCTTTGATCAAAAACCGTAAAAGGCTCCGGAGCGAAGGCCCCGTCGCCGGAGGCTAAAGCCTCATGCATTTTTGCCGTGCACCGCCCGATTATCATCGCGATCTCTTTGGCTTCGATGCCGATCTGCTTTTCTGAAACCACGTCCTGAAGGAAATGAACATGCGGGGCTGCGGGGATATTTTTTAGTTGCAGCTCTTCAAAGAAACGCTTGGCGATTTCCTGCATCTGTGAGAAGGCGTCCCCTTCATTGGGTTCAAATTTTTGCAGCAAGCCTATGTCAAAATGATGTTTTTTGGCGTCTTGAATGGAGATGGCCCCGGCATAAAGGGGAACGTTTCCAAATTTTTGCTCCTCGGATAAAAATTTTAAAACTTCCACTTCGGGATTCAATCCCTCTTCAATTTTTCGATAGATCTTCAGATAAAACTGCTCGTCATACACAATTCCGCCATTTTGGATTTTAGACTTGCCCTCATTTCTTACGCACGTGTTAAAGAATTTTCCCTTTTGAAACAGCAAATCCGAGCCTTTCCTATGGGAGAAATGCCTCAATAGTTCCTTTTGAAATCCCTCATCAAATAAAGCGTCGAGGCAAAGCCACTCCCTCTCCTTCCCTTTAATCAAAGCAATAGCCGCCTCGGGATGGTCCTGCAGAATAGCCCCCTTCTCCATAATCGATAAGGGAAGAAAATAGAGAGCTGTCTGATCATTTCTTAAAGTTGCTTCGAGAAGCAAGAGGCGCCATTTGAAAAAAGGCAGGTCTATTTTAATTTTCACCCTTTTTATCCCCTCGGTTCCTTGAAACCAGTGGCAGCGGGGCAGATAGCTTTGCATGATTTTCGAAAAATTCGGCAAATGAACGAGCGTTTCCAGCAATCCCTTATGGCCGGCTACGCTGATCTCAGGCAGAGTTTTCTCCTCCTGAAAGGCGCTCGCTTCCGCTTCCTTTTCCAAAGAGAGCCAAAAATAGCCCCAAGGCCCCAGAGACAAGCCATATGTTTGCTCTTTGATGTGGGGAAATTTGTTTTGGCTGAATATATCAATCGGCTGATAACCCGCGAATTCCCCCAAATCGAGTTCGGCATACTGGCTATACTTGGAGAGGTTGGCGATCACCAGAAGAACTTCGGAGCCCAATTTTCGGATAAAAGCGATAATTTTGGGGTTTTTGGGTGTTAAAAACTTTAATGTCCCATTGCCAAAGGCCCTATAGCGCTGCCGCACAGTAATCGCATTCCGTATCCACCAGAGATTGGATGAGGGGTTTTGCTCCTGATTTTCGACATTGATATTCTGATAATGGAAATGGGGATCGATAATGAGGGGCAAATAAAGCTGCTGAGGATTCGCTTTAGAAAATCCCCCGTTGCGGTCTCCGCTCCACTGCATCGGCGTTCTGACGCCGTTGCGGTCGCCTAAGTAATAATTATCGCCCATCCCTATCTCGTCGCCGTAATAGATCACCGGCGTTCCGGGCAGGGAGAAAAGGAGGATGTGGATCAATTCAAACTTGGCGCGGTTGTTTTCCAAAAGCGGAGCCAGCCGGCGCCGGATCCCTAAATTCAGGCGCGCTTTGGGGTCTTTCGCATACATCCGGTACATATAGTCCCGCTCCTCGTCGGTGACCATTTCCAAGGTGAGTTCGTCGTGATTTCGCAAAAACATCGCCCACTGGCAACTCTCGGGTATGACCGGCGTTTGATCCAAAATATCGATAATGGGAAAGCGGTCCTCCATTTGCAGCGCCATAAACATCCGCGGCATCACCGGAAAGTGAAAGGCCATGTGGCACTCATCGCCTGTGCCAAAATAGGAGATGGCGTCTTCTGGCCACTGGTTAGCTTCCGCTAAAAGCATGCGCCCGGTGTATTTTTTGTCGACATGCGCTCTCAATTCTTTTAGAAATTCGTGCGTCTCTTTCAAATTCTCACAATTCGTCCCCTCTCTTGCGTACAAATAGGGTATCGCATCCAGTCTTAAACCATCCACCCCCATATCAAACCAGAAGTCCAGAATATTGAAGATCTCCCGTTTCACGTGGGGACTGTCGAAATTCAAGTCGGGCTGATGGGAATAAAACCTGTGCCAGTAGTAGGCTTTTTTCACAGGATCCCAGGCCCAATTGGAGCTTTCGAAATCTTTGAAAATAATGCGCGCCTCGGAAAAACGGTCGGGAGTATCGCTCCACATATAATAGGAATGCCACTTCGACCCCCTGGGGGCATGGCGCGATAATTGAAACCAGCGGTGCTGATCAGAAGTGTGGTTGATCACAAGCTCCGTGATCACCTTCAGTTTCCGCGCATGTGCCTCGTTTAAAAAATGCTTAAAATCGGTTAAGCGTCCAAAATCGGGATTTATCGTCTGATAATCAGAGATATCATAACCGTCGTCTTTCATCGGCGAGGGATAAAAAGGCAAAAGCCAAATGGCGGTGACCCCCAGGCTGACGATATAGTCGAGTTTTCTGATTAGCCCATGGAAATCGCCGATCCCATCGGAATTGCTGTCATAGAAACACTTAACGTGTAATTGGTAGATAATGGCATCTTTGTACCACAAGGGATTTTCATTTGCAGACACAGCATACTCCAATAGACCTATAGCCCCTATTTACTGTAATAAGGAGCATATGTCAAACGCAGTCTGATAATACCAATAAAATAGTCATTTACATAATTATTATAATTATGCAAAAATAATAATGTAACTAATGAGGTGAATTATGGGTAAAAACTTATCATCCTTTCCGAAGGTTTACCTGGACATCATGCATGACCTGATGCACCACGCGGCATCAACCAATGCTCAAACGACCATAGAGGGTTTAAAGAATCTTTATTTTCAGCGTAAAAAAATAGCCTCGCTGGATAATGAGATGCAGCGCAATAACGAAATCCTCAAGGTTTGCCATCTCGAGGCGGACACCGGCTTTTGCAAGGGCAAGAACGCTGAAGAGCGTATGAATGAAATTAACGAAAAACTGCAATTATTGATCGATGCCTATGACGATGCGAAGAAAAACAATTATGTCGAACATTTTTTCCTGAGCGCATTTGAAAGCGATTCCCACTTCAATCATCGATTGGAGCACATGGAAAAGTTTTTCAATGAGCATAAAGGAAAAAAGGTATCAACCAAAGCTTAGGTTTTAGACTCCACTGAGGGGATGTACTCTGCATCCCCTTTTTTTACTCACTTTAATATTGGAGCACCTGGAAAAGTTTCAATGAGCATGGAAAAAGGTATCAACCAAAGCTTAAGTTTCCACTGATGCATCCCCTTTTTTACTCACTTCAATCATCGATTGGAGCACCTGGAAAAGTTTTTCAATGAGCATGGAAAAAGGTATCAACCAAAGCTTAAGTTTGCACTGATGCATCCCCTTTTTTACTCACTTCAATCATCGATTGGAGCACCTGGAAAAGTTTCAATGAGCATGGAAAAAGGTATCAACCAAAACTTAAGTTTCCACTGATGCATCCCCTTTTTTACTTTCAAAAGAACAGAATTCCAAGTCAGATTCCTCACTGCAATCCCCGTTATTTTCACTCCCTTTTTCACTTTTTTTTTGAAATTGTCAAAATTTCTACACATTTGACATAAAAAGACTTTGAAAAAACTGAAAAAACATGTAGTGTAAAATTTAATTGACCGCTTTAACTATGGAGGAATATATGAAGCGACAATTGTATAAGCTGCTATCTATCGCATCGATAGCGACTTGCGGATTGGCCTCAGCGATGAGTTTTAGTCCGGATTGCAACAATAACTGCGGGATTTGCGATCCTTGCTGCGGCTCCCCTTGCGGAAGCTTTGACGTTTGGGGCGATGCTCTATTTTTTAAGCCCTCAAGTTGTAACTTTGATTTTGTTGTTTCTGACAAAGTAACGAATCTTAGTCCTTACTATACTACAACGGATTATGCTCCGGAGGGATGTGAGCATGGCGTTTGCCCAAAATATCATTGGGGCTTTCGCGTTGGAGCGACTTATCGCTTCCCTTGCTCCGAAACTGATGCCAGTATCTACTATAGCCGCTTGAACGCTCAAGACCACCGGCATACAGATCTGATCGGTAATGAAGTCCTTTGGCCTTCATCAGTTATTTCCGGTTTTACACCAGCACTTCTCTCGGGTGACGCTTTTGCCTTTGCAAATGTTCGTCATCAGTGGAACGCGGTTGACGGTGAAATCGGATATACGTTGACAAGGAGCTGCAGATTTTCCGTACGCGGCCATATCGGGCTCCATTGGGTAGACCTTAAAGTCTGCAACCATGTAGGCTATAACGGCAGCTGGACGCCGGTGCCAGCAGAAGCAGCAATAGCTGATCCTCAGCGCTATTCAGGGGAGTATTTCTCCGATGTAAAAACTTGGGGAATCGGGCCTAGATTCGGTACCGACTTCAATTACGACCTTGGTTGCGGCTTAGGATTAGTCGCTCGCGCCAGCTGGGGTATTTTGGCCGGCGAAACCAAGCATCGCATTGAAGCAACTAACTTCGATCCATTTTCAGCTCAGCCGCAGCCGATAGGATCAGTTACATTACCTAGTGATTTTGGCATTTGCAATAAAAATCGCTGTGTGGTGTTCCCAGAATTTGATACCGCTCTTGGTATTAATTACAATGTGAACTTTTGCAGATGTTTTGATTGCCTGTTTGAAATCGGCTGGGAATTTAGAACATATCTGCAATCAATAGCCCATTCCTACTATGTTGATTCTAGCGATATTACTAATGGCGTTAGTTCAAATGCTAATGCTGTAACAGTATGCGATCCATTTAATCTGCAAGGTCTTTACCTGCGCGGGATGATTAAATTCTAGATGAGTGATTACTCATTCCTGATTGTCATGTAGGCTGAGGCGCTTTCGCAAGGAAGCGCCTCTTTTTTTTTAAGTGCTTTCCGACTATTTTTTTAGGTTTACCCAGCCACCCCCGCCTTCAGGCAATGGCCCCGGGTTAATAGGAATGTCTTTGTTGAGGGCCCTCGCCTTCAGTTTGGGCAAAAAAGTCTTTAATGATTATTTTACAAGGCTTTGTCAAACTCTTCTTCGCTTAACACCCTGACCCCAAGCTTCAAGGCCTTGTCCAACTTAGATCCCGCCGCCTCGCCCGCCAAGACAAAGTCAGTATTTTTACTCACCGAACCAGAAACTGTCCCCCCTCGCTCCTTTATCAATGCCGCGGCGGCAAGACGGGTGTATTTTTGCAAAGAACCGGTCAGGACAAAGGTCTTACCTTTAAAAGAATGCTCCGCATAACTGACCACGCTGACTTTTTGGGGGGTCACGCCATACTTCAGCAAAAGGGCAATCTCCTCAAGATTGTGACGGTCAGAAAAAAAGTGGATGATCGAATCGGCAACCTTCTCCCCAACTCCCTCAATCTCCATCAACTCCTCTTTACTGAAGTTTTTCAATGTCTCAATATCCCCGGCTCTATTGGCTAAAAGCTCTGCCATCTGCGCGCCGACATGCTTGATGCCAAGCGCCATGATCAGGCGGGAAAGGGGGACATCGCGCGACCGGTCTATGCTGGATAAAAGATTATGGACCGACTTTTCTTTGAATCCGTCAAGCTGCGAGAGCTCCTTTTCACTCAACTGATAAATGTCCGAAGGACGCCTGACAAAGGCGCGCTCGACCAGCTGCTCCATCACCTTCACCCCGAGCTCCTCGATATCCATCCCCTGCTTGCTCGCGAAGTAAATGAGGGCTCGCAAATGCTTGGCAGGGCATCTGGGATTGGGGCAGCGCACGGCCACTTCACCGGCCACCCGCTCCACCTTGTGCCCGCAGCTTGGGCAGTGATCGGGCATCTTCCAGGGTCTGGAACCGGCCGGCCGGGATTTCAGGTCCGCTTCGACCACCTTGGGGATCACATCGCCCCCTTTCTCTATGGTGACAAGGTCGCCGATCCGGATATCCCTTCTTTTGACTTCGTCTTCGTTGTGCAATGTGGCCCTCGAAATGGTGCTGCCGGCCAAAAAAACCGGTTCGAGCTCGGCCACGGGCGTCAATACGCCGGTTCTGCCGACTTGCACAGTGATGTCGCGGATGTGCGTTTTGGCCTGCTCGGCGGCAAATTTATAAGCGACGGCCCAGCGGGGGCTTTTTCCGGTGATGCCGAGCCGCGCCTGCTCTTTCAGATCGTCAAGCTTAATGACCACGCCGTCAATCTGAAAGGGAAGATGCTCCCGTTTCTGATGCACGCGTTCGATAAAATGCAAGATATCCGGCATGGAATGGCAGGTCTCTACTATGGCTAATGTGGGCAATGTTAATTTCTTCAGGTAGTGATGGGTCTCTGACTGCGTTTTGATCCCGTCAATTGGTTCTGCCAGCCCGTAGAAAGCGATCTTCAAATGCCTTTTAGCAACGAGCTTTGGGTTTAATAGCTTCAGGGAGCCCGCGGCGGCGTTGCGCGGATTGGCGAAAAGCGGCTCGCCGTTTTTTTCCCGCTCCTGATTGGCCTTAACAAAGTCTTCGATCAGCATATAGACTTCCCCCCGCACTTCGATAGTGTCGTGAGTGTGCAGGCTTAAGGGCAAAGTCGCTATCGTTTTGACGTTAGCGGTGATGTCGTCTCCCATTTTGCCGTCGCCTCTTGTGAGCGCCCTGACATATTTTCCCTTCTCATAGCGCACCGAGACGGCGATCCCATCCATTTTCAATTCGCAGGAAAAAGCGGTCTGCTTGCTGTGGGAGAGGCGCTGCACCCGTTCGACAAAGTCGGCCACCTCCTTTTCGCTATAGGTATTGGCTAAGGAGAGCATGGGAACATGATGTTTTACACTCTTAAAACCGGCCGATATCCCTTCGTTTACCCGCTGGGTGGGTGATGAGGGGTCGATCCAATCGGGATGCTCCCGTTCGATCGCTTCGAGTTTTTTGACTAATTTGTCATACTCTTCGTCGGAAATGACGGGGGCGTGCTCCTGATAATAGAGACGGTCGTGCTCGAGGATTTCTTCAATCAGCTTATGGTATTCCTTCATAAGATGCTATTATCTCAGGAAATAGCTTTTATGAATAGTTCCAGTTTTTCCTGGGCCTGGCTTTCAGTTATTTTGAAGCCCCATTGGTGGTAAACTTCAAAGGGATTGATAAGTTCCGTTTCGGTCGAACAAAGCAGTTCATAGTTTGACAAAAACTGCTCCCGGGAAGTGGGCTCCCCGAAGGAAATTTCGGGGGAATAGGAGTCGAAAATTTGCGGGTCGAAAAACCTGTCAGCCAGCTCTTCAATAGGCTGATCGGGAGGAATGGGAGACATTGAAGAAGGTATGTTGGGCATTTAAGATCTGATCCCTTTTTCAAAGTAATCTTTTTTGGCTATCTCTTTTGAGATTTCTTCAGAAATGGCCGCATAGCCTTTGGAGAGCCTCTTTATGATCGCCTCTCTAACTTCCGGCTCGGAAATATCCTGATCGCAAACGGCTTCGATGATTTCTTTCACGTACGGGTGCTTCTCTGTCATAAAGAGCATACCTTCTTTAGCTTTTCAGCCTCTTTTTTGATCGTTTTGTGATCGGAAGACAAATGGGAAAATTCTATGGCTTTTTCGATGTTTTCGGCAGCCGCCTCTTTTTCTCCAAGAGCCATAAAGCACTTGGCTACATTGAGATAAGGAATCGGATTTTCTATTTTTAAGGCCTGTGCAATAAGATAAGCAAAAGTGGCGTCGCTAAAGTTTCCCCGGCCCTGTTCCGCCATGCCGAGACAGACCCAAAAACTGTGATAGTAGGGATTCAAATAGATTAGAAAGAAAAAGGCATCAGATGCTTCCTCATAACGCTTCTCCTGGAGAAGCCGCTCTGAGGCTTGAAAATACTTTTCGAGCACCTGATTGCTCAGCTTAAAGACTTCCTGCACGGTACCCCCCTTTAGTAAAATACCGGCAGACTCTCTAAGTGAGCCCTTTTTCTTAAAATCTCCTTTGAGCAGATAACTTTGTAGTTTATCCACTGCCCCTCCCCCTCTACGGGATCTCTTGGTTCTCTTACTTATAGTTTAAAATTTATTTTTAACAAGCTTTTTTTATTTCTCGAATTGATCGAAGTAGTATGTAGCTCCAGCTTCGACACTTAAGGATACAGGACAGTTGAGTTTTTGCCCTCTGTCCCGCAAACCTTTGCGTACGCGGCAGCTTTTCAGGGCTTTTTGAAAATGGAATTCCAGCGTTTGCTCCGCGCCGGATTCCAAAATGAGTTTTTCGAGGAGCTTTTTGCTCCACTCGAAATGAATTTTTCCTATTCCAAATTCCAGATCGATAAAACGGCCCGCGTGAAATTCGGGATGCAGCCGCGGCAGCAGGCTGATCTTGGCATCTTCTGTCTTAATGAAGAGTTCCTGAATGAGTTTCGACCCTTCGGCAAGGAGAGCGAGCGGCGATCCCTCCTGGACAGGGGGCAGGCGAAATCCCTGATGCTCCGCGTCGGTCAGCCGGGGATGCAAAATCCCCTCGAAGCCAGCCTGAAAGAGGCTGGAGAGCCCTGCGACAACTTCCATTTTGTCGCATGTCAGGCAATGCTCCAGCAAAGCCATCGCCCCGCCGGAAGGGCGGCTGCCTTTATAAGTCATTCCAAGCCCCAGCCTGTGCCAATGAGGCAGTATCTCTTTCAGATCCAGGCGGCGCCTGATCAAAGCAAAGTCCTGCGCTTTTTGGCAACCTAAAGAAAGAGCCGGCTTCTTGCCCCAGGAAATGAGTTTGGCTTGAGATTCTTTTTTGGCGATGAGCGTCGTCTTTTGATCCACTGGGAATGGGGAAAAACCCTGGCTGCAGGCCAGTTTTATCCCTTTTTTGCACTCGATAGCCAAAAGAGATCCCTCAACGGCCCTGATAAAATAATCGAGGCCGCCTCTTGCAAAAACGCGCACGCCCCCCTTTTCCAAATCGAGCTGCACCGTGAAATTATCGAGCGGCCCGCAAATATCCACCTCTATTTCGGTCAGCAAAGTCTCATCAAAAACGCGGATCAGCGCGGGAAAAATTTGCAGGCGAAGCTCAGATCCCGGCAAAAGCAGGCTCGTACCGGCCTCATGGGAAAAAGGTCTCAATCTTTCGGCAATTTTGATTTTCATATTATTCCTGTTAAGGCCTCTTCATTGTTTGCAACCAGTTTCACTTCCACGAGCTGATTTGGAAGGGTATGGCCCCCTTCGATCTGCACGCGCAAAAAGTTGGCGGTATGGCCGCTGCCCGCCTCTTCCGTCAGGACCACCATCCGCTTTCCGATATAGTCGTTTCTTAACTCATACGCGGTCCTTTCGGCTAGCTTAAGCACTTCGGCTTTCCGCTTTTTGGCCACCTCATGGGGCACTTTGTTCGGCATCAGGTTTGCCCGCGTCCTCGGGCGGTCGCTGTAAGGGAACATATGCACTTTGGCAAACTTCACCTCGCTCATCACCTCGAGCGTATCGGCAAAATCAGCCTCTGTCTCCCCCGGAAAACCGACAATCACATCGGTTGTAAAAGTAAATTCGGGGCTGGCGCGCCTCAGCCGCTCGGCCGTTTCCAGGAAGATCTGACGCGTGTATTTGCGGTTCATCCGCTTTAAAATAACATTTGACCCTGACTGGAGCACGATATGCATCGAGTGGCAGGTGTTTTTGCCGTTGATAATAGCATCCATGAGCTCATCGTCCACCTCATCGGGGTCGATCGAAGAGACCCGCAGCCGCTTTAATCCGGGCATGGCGTCGACCAGACGGATCAGCTCTGCCAGCCGTTTTCCTTCCCATTCGAAATCGCCGATATTGATGCCGGTGAGCACCACCTCCTGATAGCCTTGAGCGATCAGCCCCTCCACCTCTTTCAGGATCTCATCGGTTGACCGGGAGCGGGATCTTCCCCTCACATAAGGGATAATGCAGTAGGTGCAAAAGGAGTTGCAGCCGTCCTGGACTTTGACGAAGGCCCTTGTGTGCGCTTCGAACTGGTTGATTTTGAACTCTGGGATGTCGGCTTCGGGGTAGACGATAGATAAAAGATTTTCTTTGTCCGCATTGCCGATGACGTGGCTCACCCCTTCGATCTCTCTGACCGCCTGAGGATTTCGCTCGGCAAAGCAGCCGGTCACCGCGATTTTAGCCCCGGGGTTGTCTCGAGCGAGCTGCCGGATGGCGGCGCGGCTGTGGCTGTCGGCGGACTCGGTCACGGTGCAGGTATTGACGATGCAAAGCTCAACGCCCTCCCCATCTGAGGCCTTTTGATAGCCCATCGATTCCAGCTGATCGGAAAAAGCCTGCGACTCATATTGATTGGTCCGGCAGCCCAAAGTTACGACTTTATATTTCACATTCCACTCTTAATTGACGAAGGAATTATACCTGAAGGCAGGAAATCTAAAAAGCCCTTTTGCTGCCCTTTTTTTATCTGGTCAAGATTTTTTTTCAATTTTAATTGACGAGGGAATTATACCTGAAGGCAGGAAATCTAAAAAGCCCTTTTGCTGCCCTTTTTTTATCTGGTCAAGATTTTTTTTCAATTCAGCAAATTCGTCAGGACCGGCCAATATCTGCGGTTCGCCGATTTGGGGATCGGGCATTTTAAAGAGCGACCTGAACAACTCATCGAACATTTCAAACATAAAATTTTCATGAATGGCCATATGCAGCGTCTTTAAAGAACCTTGAGCTAAATGCCTGACATACATATGAATCAGACCAAAGATGAGCATGGAAACCGGCTGGAATATCATATCGAGACATTTTAGCGCAAAATCGGAGAGCTTTCTCAGCAATGAGTTCTCATCCCGATACATTTTATCGATCGCCTTGCCGATTTCATCCATTTTCAAAAGCAGGAATGTTCCGATGAAATAGGCTTTTACATAGGCGTCGAAAAATTTATCCGTTTTGCCAGCCGCCTGCTTTTCTTTATAAGCATTTCTTTGGAAATTGATTTTTGCTATCAGGTAATTTTTACTGTCCCGAAAACTTTCAAAGCGGCTCAAGAAAGCGTTCCTCACGCTGCTGCGGATCCCCTCATCGACGGTTTTCAAAATCACTTCCATGAGATCGGCTTTCAGCTTTTGATATTTCTCTCTCTGGTTTGTTTCAGCGGAACCGGAATCCTTGGAAAAATGGATTTCCTCGTCGGCATCCCGAATAAAGCGGTAGTGGATCCCTTTCTCTTTTTTGAAGAACTGATCCCCTTCAACGACGGCGGCTTCAGTCACTTCTACCCATTTGCCGAAAATAAAGCGGGTGTTCCCGTTAGTCCCAAACCAGCTTCCCTCCTTATCGCTCATAGAGGGAACCAACGCTTCAGCTCCCTTATTGACGATGGTGAGGAAGTTCCATTTATTGGCCTGCTTTCTGACGCACTTGCCTATCACGGCTGCAGTGAGATCCTGGATATTTTTGAGGCCGAACAGCGTCTTGATTAAGACATTATGCGGCAGCAGTTTCACAAAATTGAGCACCAGCTCTCCGCAGGTTTTGTTCAAAGGATCGTTCTTCTCATCGTCAGAGAGTTTATATTCGGTATATTTAAACTGCAAATCGCCGACCGTCGGGACCAATCCTCTCCACCCCTCAGCGCCATTGACCCTGTTTTGGATGTTTTCTACCATCTCTTTTTGAGCGGCTATCCCGATGATGCTGCTTTTAATCTCATGCAGATGATCTAACAGGGTTTTCCGGTCCTCAATGGTTTGCAGAGAATATAATCTCTTTTGCAGCGCTGAAATTTCCAGAAGCAGATCGAGCTGATCCTTAACCCATTTGGCAGGTTCCGCCTCCGCTCTCACTTTATTTAAGAAATTAGGGATTTTTATTTGCCCAAGCGTTTGGATGGCTCCTAAAATTTCGGTAAACTCCGTTTTTTCAAGTTCCTGGGTAAATTCGCTGTCCGCCTTAAGAGCTTGGTAAAGGATCTGGTCAATTGTTTGCGCTTTAGTCAGATTTTTAAAAATGCGTTTTAATAAATTTGGCAAAAAAGACTTGGTCAAGAACTCATAGGCCTTTTTTTTGCCTTCCGCCGGCAAAGGGAGCTTGTCGGCGCCCTGAAAATCGGAAAGAGTCAAAAGAAGCTCGCTCAGATCCTGAAAATACTGCTCTTGCTCCTTTGCCCCCTGCATGGCCGGATGGAGCCGGTTTCGAATAAAAAATCCCTCCATTTCTTTCGCTTTGTAAAGGCCAAGAGATTGGAGATACCCTGTATCTTTTTTGGTCTCTTCGATCGTTTTCAGATGGCGGCCGGCGGCCTTGATGACACTTTCCAAAAATTGCGTAAACAGGTCGTGCGGATCCTTCTGATCCTTATATTCGTGTTTATCCACCTTTTTGACAAAGCCGGTGAACACCTGCAAAAGCAATGCCTCCAGATACTTTTCCAAATCATCCATCGGGGCGGCCTGATCGGCCACATGCCTGATATTTTTCGCGAGCAGCGGCTCAGCATCAAGTCCCAGCTGATTCGTATATTTGGCCGGTATCAGGGCATTAACCCGCGCGGCTAGCCCCTCGTTCTCTAAAAAAAGATAGTTGGGCAAGTAGGCCGCGCCCCATTTCGCCAAAAAGGCGGAAAGGCCCGGAATATAGTTGCGGTCCGCTTTGACATCATTCGCAAAAATGGCATTCAGTTCCTTCAGGGCTTTTCCCTTTTTGAATTCGCAGTCTTTGGTTTCCCGGTATAGGCGAAGGAACAGATCGGGCAAAATTTGCTCTTCGAGCAGGGCATAAAGCGTTTTGCGGTAAGGCAGCGGGACGGCATAGAAAAGCTGCTCTTGAGAATTGCCGCAGAGGGAATTCATGAGGTCCTGGGACAGGGGCTTGAAGTTTTCCCTTAAAAGGTTTGTCCACTGCGCCTTCTCTTTTTCTTTCGCTTTAATCACTCCATTTAATTCCGCCTTGATTTCCTCAGCACCCATGTCGTCCAGCGCCAAGGGATTCGCGCACCAAGGGTAAAATCCGTCCCGCAAAAGTTCGGTCTCATCAACCGGCAACTCCTGAAGAGCCTTCAAATCCGCTGTCACTTTTTCCAGTTTGGTATAAAGGCCTTTTAACTTTTGCTGGTCAAAGGCGCTAAAATGCCCTTCCGCCAATTCGGCATAGCGCTGAAGGAGATGAGACATAATAAGGGTTATATCGCCTTGGCAGCCGGTCAGTTCAGTCTGATGCACCAGCACTTTAAACAGCATTTCGGATAAAACGGTTCGCAGATAGCCCATCACCCGCTCATCCGCGCAAAAGGGAATGAAGAAATCGTTTAAACTCTTGGCGACGGCTTCATCCTCCCCGCCTATCAAGTATTTTTTCGAAATCTCGGTCAACACACCGGCGTTCAGATAATTTTGAAAAATATCCTCCGTCACCGTTTGGCAAACTCCCCGGAATTTTTGCACTTGGCCGTCAATTTCCAAATTCTTCAGGACTACCGTCGATTTTTCACTATTGGAGAGTTCCTCTTGAGGGGGTGCTTTGCCAAGCCGCAGGCTCAACACCTCCTCCGATCTCAAAATATTCTTTGACATGTAAAGCTTAGGATAGAGGATGGAGTGGCAGATCTGCAGGACGAGGTCGGAAATGGCCTCTTTGATTAAAAAGAAGATAATGCTTCGAATCCATAAAACATTCGTCGCGGGCAAATCCTTGCCATCTTCCGGCAAGGCCTTGTCTAAAAATAATTTTGCAACCGGTTTTAAAACTTCTTTCAGGGCCCGGTCTCTTTCCTTATAGTTTGGAGTTTCCCCCATTTCAATCATTTGCTTTTTATCGAGCTCGGCGCGTTCGTAGATCTGCTGGATGGCTAACTCACGGCTCCGGATCCCATCAATGATCTCCTGGAAAGAGCGCTCCAGCGTCTGCAATAAAGAGATGGGCCCTTCGTCATCCCTTTTAGCTGCGGTGACGAGGTTGGCCATAATTTTTGTGACCAGGTAATGCAGCAGATTGGCGAGGGTTTGCTTATTTTGATTCAAATAGGCGCTGACATTGGCCCGCTTTTCATTCTGTTTTATAAGCATTCCGTGCAGATACGCTTCAATTTTGGTTCCCAGAACGCCAAAAAGCGCGTTAAATTCGGGATTGGCTTTAGTTTTCAGGATTTCTTCAGCGCCCTTCGCGTCCGTTTTTCCCAGAATAGCCCATTGAGCGACAGGCAGGATTTTACCGCCGATGTAGCAAATCATATTCGAGATCCAGCCCCCATTAGGCTGCTCTGTCATCTCTAACACATCCAGCGCCGCTCCCATGACAGGGCTGTCAGGCGGAGTCAAATCTTCCGACCGGCTTCCAGGAGAATTTTCAACTTTATACATTATTTAACCTCAAATCGAGATGAATTGTATCACAATAATTATTAAATTTAAATAAAGAAATCATTTCTAATCGTTAAAGAAGAAAACTCATTGACCCCTTAAAATTTTAGTGCTAAAATTCGTGAAAAAAATTTTATGATATCAAATCAAAAATTGATCGGCGATTTGGAGAGAACCAAAATCTCCTTTGAGAATGAGTGGAACGCCATTCCTCTCGAATCCATCCATTTTATGGTGGAAAATAATACTTATTTTTTGAAGGTCAAGGCGATACTGGAGGGTGTAGCGGCCAACAGGAAGTTTCTGGAGCTTATCAAGCACCCGCTTGCCGCGTCATACCGGCAATTGGATGAGGCGATGAATGAGAAAATCAACGCCTGCGTCGCCCCCATTTTTTCCAACCTCAACCGGATGATTGAGGAAAAGGACTATGCCTCCTATCAAGCCATCCGCCCCTATTTCAAAAACAATCTCCTTCTTTTGAATAGACCAGACGATGAGCGGCTCGCAGCCTTTGACGCCACCGCTTTAGAGGGGTGTCCCAAAGGGATAAAAAACATCACCAATTCCTGCTACATGGCGGCCTCCATTCAGGCGCTGCTTGCACTTAAGCCGGTGAAGAGCAAGCTCGTGTCAGACATAGAAAGGAAGGAAGGGGAGACCGCCGAGGCCTTTGCCGAGCGGGAAAAGATCCAAAAAGCCCTGCAAGCCCTTGTGGAGGCCCTTTTGCAGAAGAAGGAGGAATCCCCCAAGTTAGAGCATTTAAGAGACCTCATCTTCAGTAATCAGCACCTCAACGCCGACTTAAGGAAGGGCAAGCTCGATCAGCAGGACGCAGCGGCGCTGATGATGATGCTTTTGGAGGTGCTGAATGCCTCTTTCATGCGGGAAATCAAGTGGTGGGTGGACAATTTGCCGCCGCCCGCCCCCATAGTCAAGCCCTCCTATCTTCTCGAAGTTGAGCTGAAGAAGGGGAAAAACCTGCAGCAGCTCATAGACGAGCACTTTGCCCCGACCGCGGTTGTCGATCCGGATAACAAGCGGCGCCTTGGAAACTATGGGGAGTTTGATAAGTGGACGACGCAGGAAAAGATTATTGGCGGCGCCGACTTTCTCATTATTCATTTGAAGCGATTTGGCAACGATCTGCAAAAGATCACAGCTCCCGTGCCTTTTCATGCAAGCGGCGCGATCGACTTTTCTTCGGCCTTTGGGGATCAGAAAACGCATCTTTACAAGCTGGTCAGCACCGTGCGGCATAGCGGGACATTAAAAGGGGGGCATTATGTGGCGCACGCATGGCATCGGGACCGGTGGATAGAATATGACGATAGCGTCATTACCCTGAATGCACAGGTTGGCAACGAGGAGAATAGGCAGAACTACCTGCTGCTCTTCGAACTCATCAATGATCAATGAATGCAATCTTCTCAGCCAATCAATTACTTCCTTATAGACCACCCGCCCCAAGCCCTGTCTTGCGCGCGCCAAGCAACCCTAACGTAACCGCTACCAAATTTTAAGTTGTTTGTGTATAATAAGCCAAAGTGCCATCATGTTTACCGGAGGGCTTGTTAAATTCTTAAGTCCATTAAAAAGCAAGATAATATATCGCAATAAATTCAGGGAGAACCTATATGCTTTTTTTATATCCTAATAGCAACTATTCGAATACGCTTCACACAATAATGCGGGAAATGCCCAAAGAGAAAAGTATAAATCTTTTCTCTATATTTGCCCGTAATCCTGCCGGCTTTGCATTGGAACAATACCCAAACAGTCAAAGAGGGATTTCTCATCTTCTTAATACAAACCCAACTTTGACATCAGTTCCCCGGGCTGCATTCCATCAAACAGCTTGCAATCGCAATACAACAGAATTTCCAGGCAATAATACTCCCTCCCCATTCGATTGGAGAGCATGTTTTAAACATTTCAAGACCAATTTCAAAGCCACCCTCCCCGGAGTGGCCATCGGCGGGCTTATCGGCGGAATGGTTGCAGGTTTTCTAGGCGGCATAGAAGATGAAAAAAATGAAAAAACTCCACCTCAGAAGAAACACTAATTATCAGAGAGATGATTTATCGCATTGACTTGCAATTATTTATATTGAATAGGATAAATATGATTAATTTAATAAGGAATTCGGGAATATCAAAGATTGTAACGACCCCAAATACAGCCTCTTTATCAAAGGTCGCCCCTGACTCCACAAGGCTTAAAACAATTCCGGCGGTCTCCCCTTTTTTTAATAAGTTCTCAGGACAGACAAGAAACGTGCCCTACCGGTCATTTTCTACATCAATCATACCCCGAGCCGAACAGGATCCCACGACCTCTCGAACCGGGTCTTTTTTCAAAGTCTTCACAAAAGAATACGGTCGACAACTCCTGCTAAATGCTCCAGCATTTTTAGCTTATGGAATGCTAGTTTATCTATTTGGCGATAATAAGGCTCCCTCTGAAAAACCCTCTCAAAAACCGGCAAATTAAGCCCTAGCCGGAGTTTGCCCGCATTCGGGATCAGTGGATAGAATATGACGATAGCGTCACCCTGAATGCACAGGTTGGCAACGAGGAGAAAAGACAGAACTACCTGCTGCTCTTCGAACTCATCAATGATCAATGACAGGGTTAAACTTAATAATTTTTCAGAATGCTCTCATCATGATTGCAAATATAGGGGCTAAATAGGTTTTTGTTTTCTAAATAGATCAAATACCAGATATTGACCTCCCACATAATGCTTCTTTTACTTTGAATAATTTCAGCACACTTTTTTTTCATCAATTTGTTGAATTTCACCAATGCCTCTCGATCCCCCCCAAAAACACTCCCTGCAAAATACCAGGCAACATTATGATAGAGATCGCATCCCGCCTGACTATCGGCTAGATTCCAACAACTCCCGATACGAACATTTTCATACGATTTATTTTCCAAGTCACACAGTTGTTTATTGAATAATTCACCATTTTTCATCATATGATAGATGCCAAAATCTATCCAAATATACTGAGTCGCATTAAAATGATTTAATTCTATTGCTTGATTTACCCATTCAGTTTTATTGCATTGCACCATCATGTAGTCCAAAGTATCCTTAGCAGGATTGTCTGTGTTCACTTGAAAATGAGTGATCGCAGACTTCTCTAAAAATAAACAATCCTTTTCTATGGGAATAAAATGAGTGTAAGGATCAGCCCAGTCTTTATAATAAAGATCGTACACCTGTTTTTCTATAAAAATCACTTTAGGTAAAGGGCACTTTAATAAGCGATCCGCACAATCCACATAAAATTCAATATTGCGATCTGCCCTCTGGTTAACATTAGAGAGAAATGCTGAAACCAATGTCACCCTCTGAGTAGCATTCGCATTCCAGGTGTACAGGCTGAAAAACGCAACAAAGCCATTAAGTAAATTTCTTTTAAATCTCATTTTTTATCATTCTCGCGCAATCGATAAGCAGAAGTTTATCAGCCTTTTCTATAATTTCCAATCTGATTCCATTTACGATCATTGGTGATCGCTTTTGCGTAGCACGAAGAGATAAATTTTTCTGATATAAGGAAGTTTGACCTATCGATACAAAGTTGTTCAGAGTTTTTGCAGGCTTAAGCGAGCTCAGGCGCGAGTAATTTTTTGTTCCACTCCAGAATGGCCCCTTCCGGGGAGATTTGCCGGCCGTCAGGATTTAAACCCAGCATGAGGACCACAACATCGTAAAGCAGGGGGGTTTTTTCCCTTAAACTCTCTAATGGATCTTGGCTTCGGACATATTCCCTTAGTTGGTTAAAAGAGTATTGCCTGCTGAATGGGGTAGTAGGTTGACCGCTAAAAAGGGTGCACAAAAGAAGGCCGACCGCTCTGCAATAGTGATGGTGAGAAGTGATCTGCAGTTGTTGCGTGTCGAGGTTATCTAATGCGTCAAATAATTCATCGTCATCACTTGCGGAGGTTCTGTCATGCGTTAAAGTAAATCCGCTAGGAGGATTTTGCCCAATCTTATCGATGAAATGGCAATTGCCAAAGTCCGCGAACTTCACTTTAAAGGGGGGCCCCGGTTTGATCAGGACATTTTTTGGCTTGATGTCGGTATAAATAGCGCCATACTTGGCAAAGATGGCCATTTGTTCTATCAACTGGGTAGCAATTTGCAATTTTTCTTCTAAAGAGAGCGCGTGATTCTGAAGATAGGAATCCAATGTTTCTGAATACCTTTCCATCAGAAAGCCCTTCATCCCTTTATGAGTCACTTCATAGACATCGGGAAAAACCTTAAAGCGTTCCTCAGGAGTGAGCCGCTTGTGAAGTTCATGGAGGAAGGCTACTTCTGTTTCAAACTCGTTAATGGCGAGCCGATCATTACCAGGGATTTTTAAGGCTAAGTCCACTTGAAATTTATTGAGGGTGTCAATGGCAATTTCAGAGATGCTATAGACAGTCCCATTGTTTCCCTTCCCGATAGATGTCACATTATTCAAGCTGACATTATGAGTGAGAAAAAGGGGTGCCAGAAAAAGGGTGGCGTGAGTGTTGATGTACTCGGCAACTTTGTCCACTTGATTGCCGCATTGATCAAGCAACTCCTTTGAAATGAAAAACTGGATGGTATCCGTTTGCCCGATCAGTACTTCATCCCCGTTTGAACCGGAATTGAGGTGAAAGGAAACATGAGCCCCATTCTCTTGGATGTCAGCGCATGCCTGATGTTTTTCAAAAATTTCTCCGATGCCTCCATATTCTTGAGGCATATTAGTTAGGCGAATTGACATCAAAGAAACACCTATTTTATTTTAATAATAATAGGAGTTTGTTTATGTAATATTAAGTATTTATTAAGATTATATTTGGCCGCTAAAAAAACTCTTAAGGCCTTTTTTGAGGAGTCGGCGAAAATGGGTTACTCTTTAATCCATTCCGCTACAAGCTGCATAGTTCTTTTATGTTGTGGAGCAAGCACATGTCCGCAAGAAGGGACGATCGCTTGCACATCCCCGACCAGAGCGCACTCTTTGGGCAGCAGCCAATCGTTATCGGCCGCCAGTGTGTAAAGCTTTACCTTGCCCCGGTTTTTTTCAATTTTTTCAGACAAACGGTCTAACATTTCCAATTCGGGATAGCAGTAAGGATAGAGAGGGAGATTCGTCGGGGGCTCCATATTTCTCATAGGAGACGCTATTGCGATAACTTTTTCCACGGTTGTGCCGGGAACCGTCAATGCGGCGTCAAAACCGTAGGCGGCGGCCATTATTCCCCCAAGAGAGTGGCCAACCAGATACAGATTGACCGAATCCGCACCCGCCTTCAAATAGAGCGCGCGGATCTTTTCGATTTTTTGAATCAGTTCCTCTAGCGCTGTATCATCGCGATGATTGTGGGAGAATACATAAAAATCATGTCTATCTTTTAAGGAGGCAAGAAGGGGCAGCCAGGAGCCTTGGTTAGATTCGCTGGCGTGGATGAGAAGAACCGCGGGAAGTTTGGGATTGAGAATTTTTTCCGGATTGCAGCCGTAGTAGGCAAAGGGTTCTTGCACGCCATAATAATATCTTGCTAGAACAAAGTTGGTAAA
This sequence comes from uncultured Chlamydiae bacterium, assembly GCA_963696295.1. Taxonomy (GTDB): domain Bacteria; phylum Chlamydiota; class Chlamydiia; order Chlamydiales; family JAJFMB01; genus CAVOJR01. Next base: position 86,046 of record CAVOJR010000001.1, read on the forward strand.
ATCGAAGAAAGAGAGGGTGAAAATCTCCTCTTTTCCCAGATCATGCGCTCTTTTGGCAGACCGCTCGATCTCTGCGGAAGTTGGAGCAGGAAACCTCTCTTCAGCCGGAAGAGCAGATATTAAAACTAAAAAAAATATTACCCGATACATAATTCCAAAATCCGAGGGCATTAGGCAAAAAGCTCTCTGGAATGCAAATCCCTCAAAGAAATATACCGCTTATACCCAACAATTATATGATCATACACCGGTATCCCCATCATTTTTCCCACAGCAACCAGATTCTCCGTCGCACGCAAATCATCCTTCGACGGGGTCGGGTCTCCGCTCGGATGATTGTGGGCCAAAATCAAACTCGCCGCATTGTGCCGGATCGCAAAATAAAAGACCTCTCTTGGATGAATTAACGTGCGGGACAAAGTGCCAATCGTCACAATCTTCTTGCAAATCACACACCCCTTCACATCCAGCATGATCGCCACCAAAAGCTCCCGCTTCTCATTCTCAAGCTCATCCTTGATATAGTTATAGACTTCCCTGGGGTCCAATAGCCGGCGCGGCTTCACGGGAACCTGCGTCTTTGTCGCCCTCATCCCCAAACAAAGCGCGGCTTTCAGCTGCACAGCCTTCGCTTTGCCCATCCCCTTAACCTGGCAAAGCTCCTCAATCGTCACGTCGGCTAATTTGTTGCCGTAAAGAAAGGCCAGCTGATGCGCCAGATCCATCACCGAAATCCCTTTCGTCCCGCTCCCCAAAATGGCGGCAATCAACTCCGCCGTCGACATAATATCCGGCCCATAATGCATCAAACGCTCTCTTGGCCGATCCGCTTCCGGAATTTGCTGTATCAAATAACTTGCCATAAACCCTACTCAATGTATTGTTTTAACCGAGCGGCCATCTCCGTAGAAACTTCCGCTTTAAGCAGGACATCGTTGCCGTCATAATCGCGATCCAGGATGTGTCCCAATCTCTCTACTTCGCTCACTGTCGCATAATCGCTTTGCGGTATGCGCAGCATGATCTCTCTTCTTTGCTTTTTCAGCTCCTCAATCATCGCATGCTGCAGATCATCCAGCCCGGTCTTATTCAAGGCTGAAATCACCAAAGTCTTCGGATACAAGATCCGCAGGCGGTTGATCCGGCTCTGATCCTCCAGCTTATCCACCTTGTTCAGAACCATAATCACCTGCTTATCCTTCGCGCCAAGCTCCTTCAGCACCTCAAAGGTAGTAGCGGCCTGCTCCTCAGCCATCGGATGGGATACATCCACCAGATGAATCAGAATATCGGCTTGCACAGCCTCCTCCAAAGTGCTTTTGAAGGCTGCGACTAAAAGATGCGGCAGCTTGCGGATAAAACCCACGGTATCGATCAGGAGGATTTTTTGGTTGTTGGGAAGCGTAAATTGCCTGGTCGTCGTGTCAAGCGTGGCAAACAGCTTATCCTCGACAAAGATGCCGGCGTCTGTCAGCGCATTGAGCAGGGTGGACTTGCCGGCGTTCGTGTAGCCGATAATCGCAAAAACCGGCGTCCCGGCGCGCTTGCGGGCCAATCTCTGAGTATTCCGGTGCTCTTTGACCTCTTCCAGCTCTTCATTTAACTTCTGAAGCTCATCTTTCAAAAGGCGCCGGTCGATCTCGATCTGCTTCTCGCCAACCCCTTTCAAATAGGCGCCGCCCCCCATGCCGCCCCCGGCAGTGCCCGCCTGCCTCTCAAGGTGGGTCCAGAGGCGCTTCAGCCGCGGCGCCTGGTACTTCACCTGGGCTACCTTGATCTGAAGCTTCGCCTCTTTCGTCTGGGCGCGCTGGGCAAAAACGCCCAAAATCACTTCCGTGCGATCCATCACCGGCATCGCGAAAAACTTCTCAAGATTCCGCTGCTGCCCCGGCGTAATCTCATCGTCGAAGATCACGAGATCCGCGGTAAGAGCGAGCGCCTTCTCTTTAATTTCCTCCAATTTTCCCATGCCGAGAAAATGGGAGGCATCAAACCGGCGCACCTGGCAGGGAATTTTGTCGGCGGTATCGATCCCATAGGTATCGGCGAGCAGAGAGAGTTCATCCAGGTGCTCTTCGCAAAGCTCCCTTTGAAACGCATTGCCATGGTACGCGGCTACTAAAACGGCTTTTTTTCTTTCCATCATGATCTTTGCAAGAATTAGATTAAGTTAATCCATCATACGCCATTTTTGTATTCGCGGGCAAGATTTCTAGAAAGATTCATTTTATGGCGACAACGGTCGGAAAAATATGCGCCTGATCATACAGGATTTCGATTTCCCCGAATCCCGCCTGCTTCAGCTGTGCTCTGACCGTGTCACTTGTCTGATAAATCTGCCACTTAGCTTCCAAAATGTCTGCTAAAATAATCTTTTGCAAGAGGGCATCTTCCCGATTGACCTGTTCCGGTTTCCATTCCGTCGCCACTCCAGGCAAGGGAGGGAAAGTCAGGAAACTCGTGACAAGAACGCCGCCTGTCTTGAGGGAATTGTAGAATTGCCGGTAAAGGGCCACGATTCGCTTCTCATCCGGCTCATAAATGTTAAGCCCGTTGCTCGAAACAAGGTCGAATTCTTCATCCCGGTCAAGATTCCAGGCGTCTTTAGGGTAAAAATGGCAGTGCTGAAGAAGCCTTTTTTGTTCCGCGTATCTTTTGGCATGGGGAAAGGTTTCAGAATCCAGGTCGATGCCGTAGAGGCTGAAATTTTTCAGGGAGGAGTAATCGAGATCGAGCAAATCCGCCATCAGGCCGCTGGGAATGGAGGCAAAAGTACAGCCTTCGCGAATGTATCGCTGTATTTGAGACTTAAATATCGAAAACCTCTGTTGCGTCGCCAGGCAAGACGGAGCGGAATTAAGCAAAAACGCTTCCAGGGAACCTAATGGCTTTCGCTCCCTTTCCGGATGCGTCACGACATAGTGGGTCCAATATCCGTTCAAACCGCCCCGTTCGATAAGGAATCTTCCAAACTCAAACTCTTCGAGCTGTTCAATCAGCTCCAGCTGCCTATTGACAGAGACATGGGGAAGATCGCCCCGGTTTTGAACTTTGCCGAGGAGGGTTTGTTTGGCAGCTAAAAAGGAAGTTCCGCGTCGCTCATGTGATAGATTGGCACTCATAATTCCATAATCATGGCAATCAGGGCCATTTTTTTCCAGCGCAATTCATTAATAAAACTTTCCGGGACACATCATCGTCCCACTGAAGTTCAACAAGATTCTCGATTAAAATGAAGAGTATCCCCATGGATATTTCTAAATCCTCTTTTTGCTAAAAAGAAGTCGAGTGCCGCGTCGGGTTCACTCAGGCTATATTCATTTTCTCCAACGGGTGTGATTTGAATTTTTTTCTTATCCCCCCCTGATTTTATAGAGGCTGTAATCGGCAACACATTGCCCCTCTTTTCCAAATACTCTTTGGCATCGGTATTGTATTGAGTCGAAATGGTTTTTCCGGTCTCAGTATGAATTTTTTCCGAGATCCCGACATTTTTCAAATCCACGCCATTTTTCTGCCAAGTCCGCAAGGCCAAAATACCCTCCATTTGCCCTATGCGATAATGTCCGCTTTTAATCCTGACTTTTGTGAGCCTTCCTTCCTCGTTGGTTATAATATCACCCCCGCTTAATATAGGACGTCCGGCTAAAGGGGTGGAATGATGCAATTCTCCCTCTTTTCCCTCTGTAACATGGGTTTTACCTTCAGGGCTGATCACAAAAAGCATTTCAGCCTCACTCGTGATGAGGGGCTTATTGTTTAAATAAAAACACCCCCCTCTGAATTCTACAATACATCGATCCCGTTCCTCATCTGTCATATATTTAACACCCGGAATTTGACCATCTTTATATTTCTCTTTTAAAAAATCCGGATACGAGATCACCCTCTCAGACTTAAACCACTCTTTAAGATCTTTTTTTGTCCCCCCATACCGTTCGATCCACTTTTCTTCCCTCAGCCTTTTCCCCACCCGCACCCCTTCAACTTTCCGGTAAGGCAAAGTGGAAAGACGCGCCTTTCCCCCAACCATTTCAATGGCTGCCGACCCGAACATAATCTCCCGAAATGCTTGAATAGCCCGTTTCATTTTTTCATCAAAAGACTTATGTTGTGCGGGAGAAGAGTTTGGGTTCTCTTGTCGAGGTGTATATTTATCATTGGTTGGCTCCATACCTACATTATATCATACTTTATAAAAAAAAATATTTTATTGTATGTTAATATAAAATTAATTTTCAAATTACTGACTCAAGTTAAATATTGCATCTAACTTAAAGATTGAGTACAATTTCTAAACCAGGAAAATAATTTATACCTACAGCACGTTTAACATTAGGAACTTATGATTCATCTTAGTAAAATCTTCGCCCATATTCCGGCCCCATTAAAGAAATTTAACGATTTTAACCACAAACCCTGGGTCGTAACCAACGAAGTCAATGCCAAGGATACCTTGAGGAAAGTTGCTGTTCAACCCGCGGAAGGGAACTTGATCATTGCCGTTTCCTGCTTTTTTGGACTCAATGTCGCTTCCGTGCGAAGAAATTTGGAATATGTGGTCCTGGTAGATCGCAGCATACTGGTCCATCAATTCTGGAACGAGACCGCAAAAATCGTTAGGGAAACGAGTTATAGAGAAAAAGCCATCGAAAACATTTCTTCTCACATCGTACAAATGAAAGAAAGCTACTTCCAAGATCAGCCCCATTTTGCAGAGCGGAGGGCGGCCCTGCTCCAGGGGGAAATAGTAGAGGGCACAAGTTGGTTGTCTACAGACGAAAGCTACCATCACATACGAAAGCTTTTCCTATTGGGGCGCGTAGCCATCAAACGATTAGACTTGTGCGACCCCGAGGCAACGAAGCTGCTCGCCACAGCTATTAAAACCCATCGGCTAAGCGTTGATACTTTCTATATCTCTAACGTACATGAGTACGCTTCGCGGGAGAGCCAGGCATCTCAGCTGTATGAAGGGGTGCAGTCCTTGATTTCACCCCCTACTTACATCATAGATTCCCATATGACCCCTACCATGCTTCTTCTACAACGCCTGGCGCAAAAGGGAGAGAGGTCTGTTCAGGCTTGTTTAAGCGAGGAGCCCAAGGATGGAATGTGGCAGATGTAGCAAGGTCCGGGTGGCCCAAAAAGAGGTTTTTAGCCGAGTCTACGGTGAATGTGGCGAGCTTGGCCTCAACTGAATGTTTAAAATTTTCTCTTTTTCGAAACAATCGTACGTTATTGTCTTAACATCCCTAGGGATCAGTTTCACGAAAATATCGATCCACTATCAAGTAAGTCGTCCGCGCATTGTTTCTATACCCAAACAACTTGAAGAGTTGTTTGGGTATATCACTGATATTTTGTGAAAGCGCTCCGAAAAAGCTAACGAATTCAATAAAAATATATTACTCGCGCTTAGATCTTTAATAAATTTAAGCTTTTGTGTATCTTTTTTCCTATCATGATTGCCATCACTCAAAAACATCTATATTATAGCATCAGCGAACGGGAGAATGATATACTTGCCGAGAACGCTGATGAACTGAAAACCCTTGTTGCCAAAAAATTGGCGTATTATCGAGCACAGATAGATAAATTAAAATCATCCGCTCCTCAATACCAAATATATGACTCAACAACGAAGCGGCTTGCTGACTATCTGCAAACGGCTGAGCAATTTCTTCAACAAAAAGCCTTTATCCCTTTAAAGCTTTCATTTCCTTGTGTTAGGGTCGAGGCTGCGAATCAAGCTCTTAATGACTGTGCCGAGATCAATATTAAGGCCTTGGTATGCAATCAGCTAATCTTGAAAATGTCCATCCCTTTTGACAGCAGGGTGGATGATCGCAACATCTCTTTTATCAAGGCTCAAAAAACGGCGGAGAATCTAGAGCGATATTTAAACCGCTTTAAAGAAGTAATGGGTTTGTTTCCAAGTGCAAATGTAGCCGCTTTAGGCTCTTTCCATCAGATTGTTTTCGAGCAATGGAACGAAATCGTGCATGAGAGCCAAGAGGCTTTGAAAAAGGTCAAAGAGTCGGGTTTTACCCTCTGCGATCAGAAAGAAACGATAAAAATGCTCGATGGTTTTAAAGAGAAAAAAAAGAGCTTAGAAATTTTTGAAAAAATCAATCAGCCCAACACGCCTTTTGTGATCCATGATAAGTTTGCCTCCTTCGCACCTAGCAAAGAAAAATACGGTGAAGAGGATCTAAAAAAAACTGACATACAGGTTTATATTGAAAACGGAATTTATAGTATAGATAAAAACAATGCAACTCTTAAAGAAATTAATAACCGCTACTATTCCCTATACGAAAAAATTAACACGCATTTTCAATACCACCTCTTTGCCAAAGAGCCAATAACAAGGATCTACAAAATTGAAGCAGCAATGGAAGGAGTTTTAGAAATACAGGCAGCGAGAATTGACCAGCTGCGCGATCGGGTACCGGCGAAAGACCTCGAAAAGTGCCTTCTGAAATTTGAACTAATTAAAACCATGGAGGAAGTTGAGAACTCACAGGTTCTATCAGACATTAAGAATAGGTTCTTCGTCCTCTGGGTTTACAACAAAAAATATGAGGAACTCCTGGAGGTCTTAACCAGCTGTTTTACCCACCTGAAACAGTACATTCAAGAGTATAATGACTCAAAAATCTCAACCTATAGCATCAGCCAGCGGGAAATTGATGCCCTTGAGACGAAAGCCAAGGATCTTAAGATCATCGTTGACTTGACGTTAGGCTACCACCGGCGACAGCTGAAAAAAATAAAGCACACTGCTACACTCTACCCTTTTCACACCACAGTATTGCAGCAGTATAATGAGTTTCATAAAAAGATTGACCATTTTTTTGCCCAACGCGCCTTCGTACCCATAAAATTCCATTGTGATAAGTTGAGCAACTGTTCTTCAAGCCAAGCAGATGAGTTTACCAAGGCTTTTATTGGCCTTCTTCCTGATTGTACCAAAATTAATTTTCATGTGAAATTGTGCAATCAATTAATCTTGAAAATGTCCATTCCGTTTGAAAGCTGCGCAGACTATTGCGGCATCTCCTTCTTGAAGGCGGTAAAACTGGTGGAAGAGCTTGATCAATATTTTAGCCGTTTCAGAACAGTGATGAGTTTGTTTCCTAGGGAACACGAAGCCTCCTTGGGCCATTTTCAAACCCTTGTGCTTGAACAATGGAATTACATTTTAAATGATAGCCAAGAAGTATTGAACAAGGTAAAAATATCGGGGTTCTCCGTTTGGGATGATGCTGAAACAAAGCTCGCTGAATATAGAAGGAAAAAAAAGGAATTTGATGAAATATCAAAAAACAGTCCGGACGCCACTGCTTATGTGATCGTGGATGAGTTTGCCCCTAAAACACCCGCTCCTACTAAAGAATTATTTGATACGCTGGATCTGAAAAATTCTGATATAAAGGTTTATTATGAGGATGGAGCTTTTTGCTTAGATGAAAGCGATCAAGCCCTCAGGGATCTTAAAGCCGACTACATGAATAAACATAAACAACAGCTTGACGCCTATCAAAAATACTACCTCTTTGCCAAAGAGCCTAAAGTCACAATTTATAAAATTCACACGGCTATGCAGGGCGTATTGAAGATAGAGGAGGGGGAAAAGAAACCACGCAACAATCAATCTTTCGGGCTTACAGAATTTGAAAAGTGCGGCATGGATTTAGAACTCACTAAAACCATGATGGAGATTCGGGTCAATCAGATTCAGTTAGACTATGTGAACCTCCTATTATTCAAGTGGGTTTACAACAAAAAATATGAGGAACTCCTAAAGGTCATAACCAGCTGTTTTATCCAACTGGAACAGTACATTCACGAGTATAATGAGATGGAAGAGCTCACTTAAAATCGCAAACATAGCTCATTTTAAGCTACCTTGAAGAGCTGGAGGGAAGTGTCATATTCAGATTATTGACTAAGCCTTTAATAGGCACTTCGCGCTCTCCGATTTTAATTTTCCCAAGCTGAGCGGTGAAATTGATCTTTTCCACCACCTCCGGCTGTTGATAAACCAGGTAATACTCCCCTTTTTCGAAAAAGAAGGTCGCCACTTTCGGCCTAATAGCATGGAGGGAAATCGCATCCTCTTTAGTCTCGCACATTTGAACCCCCTCTTCTTGCTGCAAAGCCTTAAAATTCCTTTCTACTGCGAAAGATTCACAATATTTCCTTGGGACATCTTTAAAATCCCATGCGGCCCGATCGCTGATCTCTTGCATCATCGTATCGTTGCTCATCTTAGAATCGACGGCTTTAAACAGCTGAGGGTCCGACAGCAAATCATCTATAGAATGGGAAGGATCATCGCACCAGTTTTTGATCTTGTTTAAATCATACCCTCTCTGGCTTAGCTCCTCCCAAACAGTTTTCATCGAAACTAAACCAAGAGCGTTATGCAGCGGTCCATCGCCGTATGCGATAAAGCGCTTCCACAGGGAATTTGTGGCAAAAGCAAATTTGTAATCGGGATTGCATTCTATCACAAGATCAAACGCTGTCTTGATCTTTCCCTCTCGCAACCCCTTTTCCACCCTCTCTATTCTCTCATTCATAGCCTGAAATGAGGCGTCGACATCCAGCCAGCCCGGAGGGAGTTTTTTCACCATGCTTTCCGTGTGAGGGGATTTTAAAAAATTCCGCAACTGAAACATTTTCTCTTTAACTGAGGCCACCTGGGCTTTGAGCGAATTTATCTCATTGGGATTTAACGGCTCATGCGCAACTGGTTGATCGAGCAGGGCACAGCGATATCCCAGGAAGAGTATGTTGCTGTCATTGAGATAGCCGTCAGAGTTGGGCATACTGCGCGTATTATCGAAAAACTTGATTTTATTGTCTGTCGTGATGAATATATTTCCATTATGCGCGTCAAACATGCCAAAAATGATGCTGATCAAAATCCCTTTCGTTATTTCCTCTCTAGATACATTGAGATTTTCAGCTTTATTAAGAATCGTTCCCTGTTGAGCCGGCTGAATCCCGCCGCGATGCTGCTTCACTTCCGTTTCCCCTGTAGCCACAAAAGACTCTTCGAAGCCCAAAATCACCGCCATATCCCACATCATTTTTTCCATTCTGCCGGCAGACTCCTCTTCTCTATCGCCGACTTTGAAAAAGGCGGCGACAATATCAGGCTCGTGGCTTTGGTAGAGTTTATACACTTTATTCGCACTTCCTTTGAACGTTTCAAGTTTTGGCTGCAGATCAGCCCACTCTTTCCCCTCTATCATAGCCTGAAACAAAGCGGCCTCAAATTGCAGGGCTTTGGCAGTCACCGCCTGACTCTTCTGCCTCAGTTCTAACTCCTTGAGATCTCTCTTTGACTCTGTCTTTATCTTCTCCAGTTCGGCGCGCAAGTCCTGCGGCAAAGTCGTAAGTTGCATCAGAGCCATCTCATCATCGTCATCCTTTACCGTTTCAGCTATAAGATCTGATAATTTAATGAGATCGGGCAATGATTCTTCCTTAAGGTTTTCTAAAGCCTCTTGAATCAGGGGGTATTTGCGTGCTTGCTCGCGGATTTGCCGCACTTTTTCTTGAGGCAGTCCCATAATGCCGGCATCTTCAAACATGTGGCAATAAGCGGCGATGCGCGTTTCATATTCCTTTTTCCAAGCGGGATCTTTCTTGATCGTCCGTTCTGCGAGATCTAAATAATAGGCATCATTTTTTCCCATAGGAAAAATGTAATTCCAGATACCGATATAGCTCGAGTCCGCAATCTCTTTACCGAGCTGCACTTTCACCATCCGCCTGCCAATGGCTAAAAACCCCTCTTCCCTGTCATGTCTGCCGGCAACCCCGGCGTTTGAGCCAATGGGAACAATAGTCATAAACCCCTTTATTTCTATTATAACCAAAATAAATAAAAAATATAATTTATTTATTATTTTTTACATATTCTTAACAACATTAATAATTCTGCTTTGCCCGTCGCTCATATTCCGGTTTCCCATCTTTTTCGAAACTTATTAATTAATTAATAAAACAATAACACTAGACACTTATAATAAAGCAACAAATATATACAATTGGAGATGATAAATGTACGTTCATGGACATATAGTCGAAGCTGGGGTGCATTCTGCGCCTGATATAACAAACAGTCTACACCGTGTCGCGCACGCGGTAGCAGACACGATCCATCCGAGCGCCACTATTGAGACGTCCTTTGTAAAGGCTACAGTGGATGCGGTGTTTAAAAAATTTCTAGCTTTCACCCATCTGCCAGGTCTGGAATGGGGTCTGACAGGGCTGACGGCTTTAGCCGCCGGGACTCTGCTCTACAAATCCACCATTCACACCTGCAATAGACTGGAAAGAGGGGCAAATGCGGATGGGCGATCCTTGTTAATCCACAACCCGGAAAGCAATCATTACATAGTTGTCACCTATGAAGATGGAACGAAAATGATGCTAAACCCAAATAATGGAAAAGCTTCGATCTCGGTCGATGGCCAAAAAATATCTAAGATAGAAATAAAATAAGGTTATTAATTATGAATATAGTAAGTGCAATAGATAAAAGAGGGCATCAATATATTGATGTGGCTTTACCCCATGCCTACAAAAATTTTCAAGACCATATTCTCACTCCGACAATTGGCTTTTTGACCAAATTTGGCGGCCGGTACCTGCCTTTTGCCGCTATCTCATTAGTCGCTTATGCCGCTTTCCGGATGCTTGCAGCAGTCGGCAAAACCAATGGAATGCAAGTTGGCGATGTGCAAGTGCTTAAACTGAAAAAACACACAGAAGAGGAGGAAACCGTCATCCCCATGAATGAGCCAAAAACTCTGCAAGGAAAAGATGTAGAAAATGTACATGAGATCTCCGTGGAGACGATTTCGGCGCTTGAGGTCCTGATTGGCAAAATTGATACTTTAAAGACCAGGGAAGATATCGTGAGCTGGTTGATAACGTATCAGCTTCTTTCACACAATGGAAGCGGGTTCGATGTCGTTCAAGGAACCGTGGCCAGCGGACTGGCAACGGCTCTTCGCCTGGGTATTGCCGGAGAGGATTTAGCGATTCTGGATGACAGCGCTGTAAAAGCCGTCATAGAGACCCTGCAGGAGCTAAAAAAAGAGGGCAATCTTTCATTACTTAACGGCGCTTACTTTGCGGACAGCAAGGCGTTTCAGCAAATTGAAACCAGACATCATCTAGAACACGCGGAAAGCTACGATTCCTTAGGACAGATGATGGCAAATCTGAGCCCGTCGACGAGGGCGACTCTTGGCTGGATTTTATCCAAGCCCTCTCCCAGATTTGGCGAAGCGGCCCTGGGAAGCGCCCGCATTATTTCTAAAGTAGCGGAAAGCACCCTTCCTTATGGAGAATAATTAAACAAATGTATTCAATTTACAAAAAATGACTACATGTTTAAAATGGATTCTTCTATTTAGAGGTTTCCAATGCTTAGTACAAGTGCCACTTTAGTATCTGCTCTTTTATGGGGTTCAACAACCCGGGAAATAGACCCGCGAGTCCAAAAAGTCCTTGATATTCTCAAAAAAGTCCCCTCCTTTAATGAACTATTGGAACAGCCGGAGATTAAAAACAGCAATGTATCGATTATTCCCTTAACCGGTCAAGAGTGCCTTGACCGGAACGTGCATATCTCGGCGTTAAGTCATGAGCCGGGGGACCTGTTATGGGCAGGCCAGGCAAAAATATTACTTGATATTTCACAGCCCTTCGAAAAACAGTTGCAGGGACTTCTGGTCGAATACTGCAATGTTGTCCATCTTAAAGAGTTTGCAGCCCTGTACGGCAATGTTAAAGCCGGCAGGACGCAAAAAGAATCCTTTGCCTATCAAATGGAAACCATTGAATATAAAGCATATAAGAAATTTGTTGAAATAGCACAGTCTGTTCAGACCCTTTTCCCCCAGTATATTCTTGTGACAGCTAAAAATATCCGTGAAGCGCAAAATTTTGATACTTACTACGCCAAGTGCTTCAATGAAACGGGGCATGTGGAAAAGTACAAGAGACAATGGGATTTAATCAGGCGACAAAATCAATAATTTGTTTGATCGTATAAGGTTTCCCCCTAAACTGAAATTTCTCCCCAAAGGCCGGCTTGTGAATCGTCTGAATGATCTTATTGTTCTTTTTTCTCGTTATCACAAGGCATTCTTTATTGCCCTGCAGGGTTTTTGAGAGAAATGGCTTTCTCCCCTCTAAGAGCTGTTTGGTTAGCTCCAGCGGAATATCAGCCAGCTCATCCAACCTTGGAGGCTCCGTCGATTCGGTTAATCCTTTAAAGAAATCCGCATAGGGCACATCCCCGACTTTATCCACCACCGGATTGAGTTGAATCTTTTTGACTCGAACCCCCGTGGAGGTCAGATAAACGGCCTTTTCCTCCCCCCCTTCTTCAAAAATGACAACCTTACTCGTCTTATCCAAAAATGTCAGAGCGCCGGCAAGAGTATCATGCAGATATGGCACTCCGACCCTCTTCAAGGCCTTTGTTTTATGCTTTGCCAGCCAAACTTCGCAAGTTGCCCTCGAGACATCTTTATAATCCACCGCAGTATCAGACATAATTTGACTTTTCAGATCCTGGTAAAACTGCTCCACATCGCTATCAAGAGGCAATTTAGAAATGTCCTTAGGATCGCTATTTTTGATTTTTTTCACCAATGCGGAAAAGGAAAGGTTTGGATCCTGGCTCCATTTTTTTATCTTTTTAATATCTACCCCTTTCTTTTCCAAACTATCGACCACCTGGCTGATTGAGTAGTAGCCGACACAGTTATGAATTTGGTCTTCTTCCACCTTTGTTGAGCCATAGATCTCCAGATACAAATAGGTTAAAGCATAGGTAAATTTATAATCGGGAAGAGATTGCAAGGCAATATCGAGCCCCGTTTTGATACTCCCCTTTTTCAAGGCTTCATCGAGCAAATCGACCCTGGTTTGGAGCGCGTCAAAAGCCCCTTTCACATCGATCCACCCGGGCGGCAGTTTGCCGAGAATGGCTTGTGTCTGAGGGCTATTCAAAAATTCCCATATTTTTCCGCTTTTTTGCTTGAAAGAGTCGACCTGCGCCCGCAGGTCTTTCAGCTCCTCTGCCGTCAGCGGTTCGGAAGCCTGGGGCAGATCGAGTAAAGCGCACCGGAACGAAGAAATGATATCCTTCGGACCACGTCTGATAAAGCCGTTTGAATTGGGAAAACTGCGGGTATTGTCGAAAAATTTTATTTCCCCGCCTTGAGTCACAAAAATATTACTCCAATGCGCATCGAACATCCCGAAAACCACGCTGGCGAGAATCCCGTTTGCGACCTCTCTTCTCTCTATTTTTGTCGTATCCTTCAAATCCCCTAGAGTCGCCCCTTTTTGGGCCACCTGAATCCCCCCCTTCTTAGACTCTTTAGCCTCATTGACCTGCCTTAAGTCCAGGTTTTCCTCCCAGCTCATCACCTTTTGCCCCCCCCCTTTAAGCTCGCTCTCCGTTCGAAGCGCCGTCTCTCCGGTTGGCACAAACTGCCCCTCAAGGCCTAGCAAAACGGCCATGTCCCACATCAATTTCTCCATCCGGCCGGCGCCCTCTTCATCCCCTGAGCCCAATTTAAAAAAGGCGGTGATTTCCGGCTCATTTTGTTTATAGATCTTAAAAACTTTATTCACGCTCTTGCCTTGGGGCGTTAACGTGGTCTGTCTTGAAGCCCACACCTTGCCTTCCCGCATCGTGCGATGCAGCTCAGCCTGGAGTTCAATGGCCTTTTTGGTGACGGGCAGGCTTTCCCTCTTTTGCAATTGATCCCCCGGCTCAAACTCCTTCAGTCTTTCTTTGAGGGGGAGATCTGTTCTTAATATCGGACCCGGATCGGAAAAAAGCATTAAGGCCTCTTCCGAATGTTTAGCCGCTTCGGCCATATTGTTTGAAAGAGCGGCGAGACGCTGCAACTGCCCACTTATAGTCTCTTTGAGTTCACTGCTGTCATCCCACTTGTCTAAATTTTCCCTGATCTCCTCTACGGCTTGCCGCATGATGGGATATTTCGCGGCTTGGGCTACGATCTGCATCCCCTTGCCTGCCGGCATATTTTGCTTCATGAACAGCTGTTTCTGCAGATGGCTCTTCCGGTCCTCCGGAAAGAAAACAAGATCGAACAGGCCGAGCCACTGATGCCTTGTCAGATCGGCAAATCTCTCTTTTTTCTCAAGTTTTGCGATGCTTTTATCGGCTAATTTCAGATAGAATTCAGAAACCTTCCCTAATTTAGCGGCTTGATGATATCTGAATTTCTCCGCTTTGGTGGCTCCGGTTTTATACAGCTCCCGGCCCAGGGCGATCCGGTCATGGAGATTTTGGCCAATTTTATGCGTCATATAGGCCTCTTTTAAGATTTTATAAATCTTACATATTAATCATCTACAATAATTATAATGCAGCTATTAATTTTTTAAATACTAGTTTCTATTCCCCCATCTTAAGAACCACACGGAAACGCGCCTTGCCGCTCATCATATGCTCATAAGCTTCCTGAGCGCGCTCAAAGGGGAAAATCTCGTTCATCGATCTCACCTCCGACATCGCGCAAAACGACATCGTCTCCTCAGAATCGAGCGATGTGCCGGACGGCCAGCCTTGAATGGCGCCCCGTCCCATTATAAGGCTTGTGCCCATGAGTTCAATGGGCTCCCCCGAAACGCCGACGACCATCACTTTTCCAGAAGGGCTTAAACCCTGCGCAATCGCGCCGATCGACTTGCTGTCGGTCACTGTAGAGAGAATGACTTTAGCGCCCCCGAGTTTCTTCAGCTCCTCAGCCGGATTTTTTTCCCGGCTATCGATATAAAGCTTCGCTCCCAGTTTACGGGCGAGCGGCTCCTTATCCTTGCCCCTGGCGATGGCAACCGTTTTATACCCCATCTTGGCGGCAAACTGCACAGCAAGGTGCCCCAAGCCCCCAATACCGAGAATGGCCACCGTGTCTCCCGCCCTGGCTCCGCTGTTTCGCAAAGCATTGAAGGTGGTGATCCCGGCGCACATAAGAGGCGCGGCATCGACAAAGGAAAGTTCGTCCGGGATAAGCGCCAGACCCTCCACCGGGGCGATCATATACTCGGCATACCCCCCGTCGAAAGCCAAACCGGTAATTTGCAGGAAGTCGCAGGTTATGAAATCCCCCTGGCGGCAGGAATGGCACTTGCCGCAGTGCTTGCCATACCATCCTATTCCAACGCGCTGCCCCTTCTTCCAGCCTTCGACCCCCGGCCCCACGGCCTCGATAATCCCGGCCACCTCATGCCCCGGGACTCTGGGGTAGCTGATCCCCGGAAAAAGGCCCTCTTTGACAATGGCATCGCTATGGCAAATCCCGCAGGCTTTGACCTGAATTCTCACCTGGCCGGCCCCGGGTGCGGGAATCTCCCTTTCCACCATTTTGAACGGCCCTTTAGCACTCTCCACCAGAACTGCGCGCATCTCTCCTCCTAAAAAAAAGTATTAAATTGTCAACTTACCGCATTCTCCCGATTAACATCAAGGAATCCCTTTTTTCACTTTATCGAAAATAACCAGTATGTTAGTATTATGCTAACATATAGGTTAATTATGACAAGGTATGGGATCGATCCAGGGCTTGCCCTTTTACTGGAAAAAGCCCCTTCCGAGGAGCTGGAATACGGCTTTGTTATGGAGTGCCTTAAAGCTTATAAAAATCCACGAATTAAATTAAATAACCTTTTAAAGATCAAAGCGTTAGTTCGTATCAAAAAAGGAATTTATATTTTTGGGGAAAAATTTGCAAGACAGCCCTATTCTTCTGAAGTTT
Organism: uncultured Chlamydiae bacterium; assembly: GCA_963696295.1. GTDB lineage: Bacteria > Chlamydiota > Chlamydiia > Chlamydiales > JAJFMB01 > CAVOJR01. The sequence goes on from CAVOJR010000001.1 coordinate 101,882, forward strand.
TGGCAAATATGATTTATGGCCCCTCTTATGTTTCTTTAGAATGGGCTTGCCAATACTATCGCCTTATCCCTGAAAGAGTGACGACTGTCACCAGTATAACCACCCAGCGCTCCAAGCAATTTGAGACCCCTCTTGGACTCTTTACTTATGACCATTTACCGAGCCAAATTTACCCTGTGGGTATCACACTGATTAAATTTACTGAAAGGCAACAAGCCTTGATGGCGACTAAAGAAAAAGCGCTTGCCGACCTGATAGTGCTGAGAAGAGGGAAATTCTCCTCGTTGAAACATTTTAAAGAAACGGTATTTGAGGACTTGCGCATAGAGGAGGAAGATATTGAAAATCTTGATCTTGAACTCTTAAAGTTGATACACACCGCCCGTCCCCATAGTGCCATTTATTATCTCATAAAATTAAGGGAATCATGAATAGCGCCATAAGTCAGATGCTCGACAGATATGATAGTCGTTCTTTACAGGAACATGAGCAGGCTCTTCGCGAAATTCTTCAAGAAATCGCACTTGTGGGTTTATGGCGAGGAAAGTTTTTTGAACATGCCGCCTTCTACGGCGGGACGGCTCTTAGAATTTTCTACGGTCTTGATCGCTTTTCAGAAGACCTTGATTTTACTTTGCTCGCCCCTGACAGCAACTGGAGTTGGAATCCCTTTGGCCAAGCGATTAAGACCGAACTCTCCTCTTTTGGATTCGAGGTATCGTTCATCGAAAAAGAGAAAAAAGCTCAAACAGCCGTAAAATCCGCCTTTTTGAAAACGCCAACGGTTCAAGAACTTTTAAAAATCGGCGTCCATTCCGCACTGTTAAAAGGGGTTCAATCCGAAACGATGATTCGCATAAAAGTGGAAATTGATACGGATCCCACTTTAGGGTTTAGTTATGAACAGAAATTTCTATCTCAACCTATTCCGGTATCAATCAGATGTGTCAATGAAGAATGCCTTTTTTCGGGCAAAATGCATGCCGCTCTCTTTCGCGCCTGGAAGGGAAGGGTAAAAGGGCGCGACTGGTACGATATGGTGTGGTTTATCAGAAAAAAAGTCCCTTTAAACCTTACCCTCTTTTCCAAATTGAATGGGCGAGAGGAGGTTTTGAGTCGCGATGCTTTCTTGAAATTAGCCAAAGAGCGGATCGATCAATTGGATGTTCCTTCGGCTATGGAAGATGCCATCCATTTTGTCAAAGATCAAGAGGCAATTAAAAGGACTTGGTCCAAGGAATTTTTCCATCATTGGATAGATAATGTCGTAACTAAGGTGTAGCCGAAAAAGTCCTGGAAGGAATTAGCCCGACTTTGTACAATTTCTGAAATCTCAGGCAGGATTGCAATGCCATTTAAGCCATTTCCAGAACCCATCTATGTTACACGGCCTGTTTTCCCATCCCTGGAAGATTTTCAAGGGGCCCTGGAAGAAATATGGCATTCGCAAATACTGACTAATGGCGGCCCTAAACACGGGGAATTAGAAAAGGCATTATGCCAAACTCTGAAAGTTCCCGCGCTTTCTCTGTTTAATAACGGCACCATTGCCTTGATTACGGCTTGCCAGGCTTTAAAGCTTACAGGAGAAGTCATCACCACGCCATTCACCTTTCCCGCCACGCCTCATGTGTTGACCTGGAACCGGCTGGACCCTGTTTTTTGCGATATCGAGCCTCACACAATGAATATCGATCCTTCAAAAATAGAATCGTTGATCACTGAGCGGACCTCGGCCATATTGGGGGTGCATGTCTATGGCGCTCCCTGCGATCATTTCCAGATTCAAAATATCGCCGATAAGCACGGGTTAAAAGTTATTTACGATGCCGCCCACGCTTTCGGGGTAGAGATTGACGGCAGGGGCATCGGCACTTTTGGCGATATTGCCATGTTCAGTTTTCATGCCACCAAGCTCTATCATACGGCTGAAGGAGGGTGCCTGACATTCAATGAGCCCGGCTTAAAAAAACAAATCGACCTTTTGAAGAATTTTGGAATCAAAAACGAAGAGGAGGTCGTTCTCCCCGGCATCAACGGAAAGCTAAATGAGATCCAATCGGCTCTTGGACTGATCAACCTGCGTTATTTAGCGGAAGAAAGGGGCAAAAGAGCGGCGATTATTGATTTATATCGTGAAGAGTTGAGGGATATTGAGGGAATAATACTTCCCGATACCCCAAATATGATTCCAAGCTATCAATACTTTGTTATCAGGATTCAGCAGGAGGCTTTCGGTCTTTCCCGGGATGATGTCCATCAAAAATTGAAAGAGTATAATGTGATCACCCGTAAATATTTTTACCCTTTATGCAGTGATTATGAGTGCTATAAAAACCTCCCCTCGTCCAAACAGGATCGTCTGCCGGTTGCCCGAAAAGTGGTGCAGGAAGTTTTAACCCTCCCCCTTTATGGAAAGCTGCCTCTCGATAGCGTCCGCACCATTTGCCGGCTTATTCGTTCCTTTTGTCGGAGCCGTTCATGACGAAAGTTACCGTGGCCATGGCCGCCTATAATCATGAAATGTTCGTGGCTGAAGCGATTGAAAGCGTATTGGCTCAGGAAAATTGCGATTTCGATTTTGTCATCGTCGATGATGGATCCGCCGATAATACGGTGAAAGAAATTCTCAAATTCAACGATCCCCGGATCCATTTTATCCCTTTTAAAAAAAATCAGGGAGCGTGTACCGCCTTAAGAAAAGCCATCGAAGAGGGTAAGGGGGAGTATGTGGCCATTTTGAATTCTGACGATGCTTTTCTGCCTGGAAAATTGCAAAAGCAAGTTGAGTTTTTAGATGGGAATGGCCAAATCTCTGCCGTTTTTGCGTACCCTCAACTCATAGATGAAAACGGTCGTCAGCCAGGTGAGAAGAATTTCTGCGGCAAAGTCTTTATTCAACCCAACCGGTCCAGGCAAGAATGGTTAAATTATTTTTTCTTCAATAACAATGCCCTTTGCCATCCCACAGCGATGATTCGGCGCAGTTGTTACCGGACATTAGGCTATTACGATCCGCGCTATGCCCAAATTCCCGATTTAGACTTTTGGATTCGATTGGCGTTCAAGCATGAGATCCATATCATGCAAGAGCCCTTGATAAAATTTCGAATTCTCTCTAATGAAAGGAATGCCAGCGCTCCAAGCCTCGAAAATTCTTATCGTTTTCTGTGGGAACTCTCTCATGTTTTAGAAAACTATCTTTCTATCTCTACGATAGAAGAGTATTTATCTATTTTTCCTCAAGAAAAGGACTGCGTAGCGGACAGGGATCCGCAATTAATTCCTTTTTATTTGGCTCATTTAGCCTTGAAAAATGAAGTTGCGGCCAAAGCTCCTTATCTTTATTTTGCGACCGAGACTCTCTATAAGATGCTTGGGGATGAAAAACTTAAAGAAAAAGTGGAGCGGTGCTGCCAGTATCGCATGCCTGATTTTTTAAAGGCCATAAAAGCGCCCATTTTCCAGTATAAAGCCCCTGAAAACCCGATCTTGCGACGATTGAAGAAACTTCTTTCGAGGTTTTTATGAACAACTATTCACAGGAAGAACTGTTAAACCTGCTGGGAGGGGTGGGGCTAGAGGTTAATATCCATCGGTCCGTTGTGTTTTTTAATCCCAAAAAGATATTTATTGACTCCCATGTCAGAATTGACTGTTTTTGTCTGCTCAGCGCGGGGGAAGAGGGAATTCATATAGGGCATCATATCCATATCGGCGCCGGCTCCTATCTGTTTGGAGGGGGAGGGGGCATAGAGCTTGAGTCCTTCTCAAATATTTCATCCAGAGTCTCTTTATTTACTTCCAATGACGACTACGTCGAGGGATACATGACGAATCCCACTATTCCTGACAGCCATAAAAAAGTGTCCAACGGTTCTATATCTTTACGGAAACATTCCATCATTGGATCAGGGTCAATTTTATTGCCGGATATCGAAATTGGAATAGGGGCGGCAGTCGGGGCCTTGAGTTTGGTCAAACAATCCGTTGAACCCTATTCTATTGTCTGCGGAATACCTGCGAAGGATACGGGCCGGAAGCGAAATCGGAGTTTATTAGAGCTCGAGGAAAAAAACTTTCTTGATAAATTCTTTAAACCGTATTAACAATATTATTATATAATTCAAATATAGTAAGATTTTATGGTTTGTTATGCCTATTTCATCAGATTTCTCAATTGTTCGAAACCATGAGGGATATTTAGTAACACACAAGGGTCAGGAAGTCAACGTCATCCCCCTCCCCCCGCCCCTGAATAAAAGGAATATTCTCGAATCCTTTGTCCGCTATCTTCCCGAAAATCAGAATTATTCCGATCTTTTGGAGTATAATAAACATGTCTACCAATGGCAAAGAGTACCCGATACAGGGTTATTTCACCGCATCGGCTGCTACTTTTCCTCCTTCTTTATCACCCCTGAAAAAAAAGTGTTCGAACTGGTAGAAATAGGGGAGGAGAGGCTTGAAAATATGGTTTGCCCCCACTTCAACCACATCGAAGTAGAATCAGAAAGTCAGGCAGATCCCAGTATTTCTTTATCCGACTCTGAGGAATCTGAACGCTTCAGCGATCCCTATACTAAGCTGGCGGCCCTGGCCTTTCAACAATTTGAGCCGGCATTTAGCTATGATAAATTTTCCGATTGCAAAACGAGCCTTGTTGAGGCTGACGGCGCATTGAAACTCCAAGCGGGCCAAGATCCCGCAGCGAATGCCCGGACGGTACAAAATTATCACGCGCATCTCGTGCGGATGTACGGCAAGGAAAAAATCGATTACATCCAGCATCTGTACGGCATCGACTTTAGCCGGATGATAGAAAAAGGGGAGCCTTTAACCCCCGAGCATATTTATCGCATGAATATAGGCGCGACAAATCTCGAAATTCAGGATGTGAAGCAATTTTATTCCCATCTTCTCGAAAAGCGATGCAATCTCAATGAACTCCACTGTCTTAGGAGAACTGTTGAGGATTTTCCCCGCTGGATGGAGGAGCATTTTAAAGGCAGCCCCCCGTTTGATGCGCTTTCCTCCTCACAAGTGGAACTGCTGGCGCAATCGCTCGCGGTACAGGGCGAAGAGAGGGAAAGGGCATTCACCGGCCGGGCGATACAATCATGCGATCTGGATACCTATAACGCCTGGCTCGATCAGCAGCAATTGGGACAATCCTTTTCCGAATATGAAAACACCGACAATTGGGAAGCTTTTTATGAAACACTCGCCTTTGTCATCGCCACCAAGCATCTGGTGCGGGAGCATCCCACGGAAAAATTCCGCATCGGCGCTTTAATTCCCACCCCGCGAGATAAAAATGGCCTGCAGCACTGGTATAAAGTGACTAGCTGTGTGAGCAACGGGCTTGGGATTTTCAGCTATACCCTTGAGGCCCTCGGGAAAGACTCCTCGCTGCCGCCGATAAAATTATACCGGGGTACCACAACCAGTCCCTTTTGCCTGCATGGAAAAGTTTCCCTTATCAATGATTTCAATCCCTTTAATACGCCAGGCTACCTGGGAAAAGGCCTGGGAGATCCCTATGAAGCCGCATTTTTTAAGGACCGCTCCATTCCATTATGGGTAGGATACGCGCTTGAGGGAGAAAAAAAGATAGGGGAGGAGGCTGAGGCGGCTTTGCAGGCGGCAAATCGCGCTCTTATCGAAGAAAAAATCAAGCAGCACGCCCCTAAAACCATGCCGGAAATTCTGCGAAAGCATGACGCCGTTCTCGTCGATCTGCTGCTCACGACTTCAGGAGCAAGCCACTTGCTGCCTGTGTATTTCTCGAATCGAAAGGGGGTTGAGTCGTATCCCGATCTGATCAGCGACCTGGTAAGCAGATACATCCAGAGCAAAGGCCCCGTTGAGGAAAAGAGAGCCGAAGAGGACGCGGCTAAGTTAAAAGACCTTTTGCTGCTGTTTATCAAGAACAATCCCGATGAAAACAAAAAAAATGCCTTGATGGATGTAGTCGATGATCTGAACGACCAAATCATCAACAGGAAACAGGTCCTGGCAGAACAGGAGCAGACAGCAGGGCTTACCCGCCAAGTCTACAGCCATCTTCTCGATTATGAAAACCGCATGAAGAGGGCGGAAAACCCGCAGGAAAAAAAGAGCATCGCAAAGGATTGGGCCGAAGCGCTTATCAGAGAAGCGAAAGATCAGAAGGAGCATCCCTCGCAGAAAAAAAATGCCGATCTCCTTTTCCTGGGACATAGCCTCGGGGCTTCATGCGCGCAAATCCATGCCCACCACTTCTTTTCAGCCAAAGACCGGATTCCCCTGCCGGGACATCATTTAAGCGTATATGGGTATGACGATCCCGGGATAAACAAAGACGATAATCAGGCCTTTATCGATTTCGGCAATGCCCATGCGGATCTCCTGGAAAGATTGGGAATAACGGTATACGCCAATCACTCCCAGGAAGCCGGCGATCCGGTGGGATTAAGCGGAGAAGCGCATCTTGGCGGCTCTGTCAAAAAGGAGGAGCTTGCGAAGCTTACCCGCTGGATGAAATTTAAAGGAGATGTATTCGAAAGGATGGAACATCCGAAGACCCCCTCCATAGCTAATGCGACCATGGCGCATATAAACCGTTTCAGGCTCTGCACAGAAGGGGTGGATTACAAGAAAACCCCCTACGATGCGGAAATGCAGGGCATTATGGATGAAGGCACTTCCAAGGAGGCCGCCGAACTAAAAAGCCAGGTATGGAAGATTGGTTTCGCCACCTGGTATTTCAACGAGCAGTTCCGGCGGGACATCAAAAGGATGATTTTGCTCGCTATGATGGCGGATCGGGAAAAAGAGCGGGATACTGGCTTCACAGACCCTCACGGCGTCTTTGCCGTGGATGAAACCGGCATTCTTTCGGCCCCCAAATAAGGCTGCCAAATCATGTGACAGCTTTGTTGTAGATCGCTATACTAGACAAACTATCAAAAACAAGAGAAATTATCTTAGCTGAAAGATATAATTGCAAAAGGATTGTCAATGGTGGATATAATCCCAAATAACGAATCGCGATAGCTAAACCGACAATTTTTAAGGCCGTCTCAATGAGATGCTTGCTTAAAGCCTCCCATTGAACCGCTTTAATGGCCAGGATCCCCTCTTTATTTTTGACAAGGCCAATTAATCTGCCAGTCCCATAAAGCCCAAGATTAAACTTTATCAAAGCCGGCTGTAAAAGATATACTTTGTTCCATATTGAGATTTTTTGCTTTTTCATCAAATTCCGCGTGACAGGCTCTGTGTCAATAAAGGCCACCCGCCCGTTTCGATCAAATAGGATATTACCCTGATGGACGTCTGCCAAGCCGGTCTCCAGGATTATTTTTGCCGCAGCTGCCGCCTGTTTTGGCGTGAGAGAACCTTTACCCAGTTCGACTTTTTGGGCAATCACATACCATTTTTTTGAGGGGAGATGAAAATAAAGGTATTTTTTGGGAACGACGATCAGCTCCTGCCACCCGTTAGCATCAATTAAGTTTTGGATCTTATGCGCTTTCCTGACGCGATAAAGATGGGCGTCTTTCCCGACATCCAGATCCTCCCGGTTGAATTTGATGATCCACCCTTCAAGGCCCTCATAGGTTCTGACGTGATTTTTACGCTCCTTGCATTCGTATTGCGGTTTTTTTTCCCAATTGATCATCCCCCAAAAAATACTTTCTGTCTTACTGGAAAAAGATTCTCTGACTTTATTTCGGAGGTCCCCGTTCTGGTAATTTAAGATGAAAGGGCGAAATTTTCCGGGCAAGGCAAAGTTTTGTGGAATATAGGAATCGTCACTGAAATCTGAAGTGGTTTTCCGACCGAATAAGCTGCTTAGCATTCTATTTCTTGCTCTTCAATTAAATGGCATTTATATTACCATGATTAGAATGTTTAAATACATTGTTTTTTCTTTGCTTTATTGCTGTACTGCTCAATCACTGGATGTCACGGCCGCTTTCATAAATTCATCAGGGATTCGGCCGGCTGCGGGGTTGACTTTAAAAAAATCTCTCAAAATCTGCTCTTTTCCGAGGGAATTTTCTCAGCGTGAACTGCCGGGAAATAACAAGACTTTACTGAAAATATCATTTTCCTTAATATTCGTTATTTTTCACTTGGTTAAAGATATGAAAGCCTATAGCACAGGACATCTCTCGAAAGAACAACTTCAAGAACAGGAGCGCTTGTATCACCTCGGCTTGAAGTACGATTACCTCTTCATCGGAAGCGGCGTTTCGGCGTTGACAGCCGCAGCCCTATACGCCCATGCCGGCTATAGCGTGTGCCTGCTGGAAGCGCATGATGTCCCGGGCGGCTATGCCCACACTTTTGAAATGAACGATTTCCACTTTTGCGCGCAAGTCCATTACATCTGGGGATGCGCTCCTGGCCAGAGAATTTATGAATTTTTGAAAAAAATCGGCCTGGAAAAAGAGATCGAATTTCAGTCGTATAATCCCAAGTGTTATGATGTTATTTCTTTGCCCGACGGAAAAAGAGTCGGCATCCCTTACGGCTATGAAAAGCTGATCGACAATGTCGAAGCCGCCTACCCGGGCCAGGGACAGGGAGTAAAGAACTTTATCGGCGTGATCCGGAAAATCAGTCAGGAGCTAGCCCAGTTTCCTTCCGAGCCTCCCAAATGGTGGGAATACTTGACCAAAGCCCACCGGTTCTTCAATTTGATCCGCTACCGCAATAAGACCCTTCAGAATGTGCTCGATGAGTGCGGCGTGCAAAAAGAAGCCCAGGCGATTTTAAGCGGCAATTCCGGAGACTTTATGTGCCCTCCCGAAGAACTCTCCATCTTCGCTTTTATCGGCCTCTTTAACGGGTATAATGAAGGCGCCTATTACCCCACAAAACACTTCAAACACTTTACCGAACGGCTGGCCCGGTTTATCCAGGAGCATAAAAACTGCCATATCTTCTATGAAACGGAAGTCTCAAAGATCAACATCGAAAACAACAAAGTGACCAGCGTGGAAACCAAAGACGGCAAGCGGTTTCAATCAAATACTTGCGTCTGCAACATGGATCCGCAAAAAGCCTCCCGGATGATAGGACAGGAAAAGTTTCCAAAAGATTTTCAAAAGCCCCTCGCCTACAGATATTCCCCCTCCTCATTTAATATCTACTTAGGCGTTAAAGACATTGACTTGCGCGACTATGGCATGGGAAATTTCAATATCTGGCATGTGGGCGACTGGGATGCGAACGCGATGTGGAAAAAGATGATGGCGAACAATTATGACAATCCGCTGATTTTCATGTCGACGCCGACGCTGCATACTAAAACAGGAGGCCTGACTCCCGACAATTCTCAGATTTTAGAGGTAGTCACTTCCGCGAGCTACGACCACTTTAAAAATATCCGGGCGCAGGATGAAGCGCTCTACCGCAAAGAGAAACGGAAGCTCGAAAATCAATTGTTAGATATCGTCGAAGAAAAATACGTTCCCGGCCTGAGAAAACACATTTCCTTAAAAGTGGTCGGAACGCCGATGACCAATGAGAGCTTCTGCTACGCTCCCTATGGCAACTGCTACGGATCCCATATGCTGCCCGAAAATATGACACAACGCTTAAGCGCCGACACCCCATGGGACAACTTTTTCTGGTGCAATGCGAGCTCCGGATACGCCAGCGTTTTTGGAGCGGTCTATACAGGCACGGAACTTTATATGAAGTTAAGTAAAGACCGTTTCTTTGAGACTGAAAAGGCCCCGTCAACCGAAAAGGCGATTGCCTATGCAACCAGCCTTTCTAAGGAAATCAGAGCGGAAGAGCTGCAATCTGTTTGATTAAGACCGTCTAAAAGTCAGATAAGATCTGTTTCGCGACGCGCTGTCCGCAGCCGCAGCTCCCTTCCGTCCAGGGGCTATTGAGATAGTCCCCGCAGAAAAAGACCCGGTTCGCGCCTTGACCGTTCTTCATAAAATCGCTCACCTGCTTGATATATCCCTGTTTGTATTTAGGGATGGCTGTCGGCCACCTTTGCAGCGTATGATTTTTCAACATATTCCCCTTCCCTTTCAGGGGCGGGCATACCTCGAGGAATGCTTCCTTGACCCAGGCGAAGACCTCCTGATCCGATAACCCCATCAATTTTTTTGCGAAAGGCTCATGCAGTCCGATATTGACCAGAGTTTGCCCCTGATTGACCGTGTCCTTCCCTTTCAGGCTCTCATTGGTATATTCGGCGATCTTCCCCCCTTCGAGAAAGGGAACCATGACGAAAGAAAAGGCCTGGGCCAGGTCATGCGGGAGCTGATAGCTGACATTAATGGTCGCCGCATACTCGACAGACTGGAGAAGTTTTGCCTGCTCCGGAGTTTTAGTCTGATAAATTTTATCCGCCACATCCGCCGTGCAGGCGAGAACCACAGCATCGTAAAAGACGCCATCCAATTCCACCCCTTTCGGAGTCGCTGCAACCTGATTCACAGGCGTCGATAATTTCACATTGAGCTTTTTGGCCAATGCCTCAGGCAGCACTTGCATGCCTCCTACCGTGTGATACATGACAAACTCTTCATTGTGCTGGGTCAGTTCGTTTGCCAGCGCAATCGCCGCCGCCGAGCTGATTTCATGCGAGTTATGAAAGTGAAAAGTCGAAGTAAAGGGATCAGTGATAAAATCAGCCACTTCTTTTCCCGCCTGTTTACAGACATAGTCGAAGGCGTTTCCGGTGTCGTAGGCTTCATTTTCCGATAAGTTATAAAAATTCAAGGGCTCTTTTCTTTTTGATTCTCTGTACATAAAAAGAGCCAGTCTGATGCGGGAAATAAAAGAAAGCTGCCTCATTTTAAAGAGTAAATTATGTAATTCGCTATAGGAAGGATGGAGCTCCCCGTCCCGGAACAGGGAGAACCGTTTGGCAATCATCGGCTGCCACGCGTCGCTGATACCGAGTTCCTTTAAATAATGGGGGATCAGTTTGTAGTTGTTGATGAGGAAGTTCGCTCCCCTGTCGAAGATCAATCCCTCTTTGGTTTGGCTCGACATCCGGCCGCCGACAAAACTATTTTTTTCAAAGATTGTGACTTCGCACTTTTTTTGGAGTTCATAGCCGCAAGTCAACCCGGCTATTCCTGCACCGACAATGGCAACTTTAATGGTCCACCAATCCTTTTAATAATTTTTGAACAATACTATGAAGTTTTAATCGATCTTGTCAACAATTAACTCGACAAAGTCACATTACCCAAAAACTTTTTTTGGCGTCAAAGGCCCGCGGTTTGAACATCGCAAATGGGGTTGTATTAGTCAATACTAGCCCCATTTGCGATGTTCAAACCCCGGGAGCTTTGACCATCAAAAAAAAGTCTTGGTTAATGTGACTTTGCCGAGTTAAGGCCATTTTCTCTTTGCGGCTCATTTTTTTGATTGCGCATTCCCGCCGAGAGGCCTCTTGCCGGTTGGGATGAGACTCGCGATAGACGATTTTCTCAGGCGAGGAGAAGCGGAAAAAACGTGCCCCTCCCTGGCGGGTCTTGTGGGCGTTAAAGCGCCGTTCTAAATCGTTCGTGATGCCCGTATAGAACTTTCCCGATTTCGTTTGGATAATATAGACTTCCCATTCTGCCATGAGTATCATATTGCAGGTTTTCCTTTTTTTGTCGAAGAAAAACGAAAAATAATTATTATAGTTGATGTTATTTCTTATTTAGTTCATAATGCTACTGTTTCATGAATTTTTTTACAAAACAAAGGAATAAACTATGAGCTTTTATCTTCAAAAAACAATTGATGGTGTTACTTATACCACCTATCCCAACACAACATACCACCCGGCTCCCCTGCCCTCGTATGAAAACGGATTTTACCTCTTAAACACAGAAAATGGTGAATACCGTGTTACCTATCCAACCACCTACCATCCCGCCCCACCGGTATCAACATTGTATCGATGCCCAGCTTATTACGGTGCCAGCGCTCTTCAACTTCCGCTTTTGCAACCAAGCCAGGCTTATTACGGTGCTGCCAACGCTCCATTTTATTTTCCGTTTACTCCCCCAACACCTGGAACTCCTACTTTTTATACTGCCTCTTATTCTTCTCCTGTGAAATCTCCAGCCATTGATTCAGCAGCTCGACTTTCGCTGAGTTTCATCCAAACCTCTACACCAGAACGGCCAAGAACAAGATTTGAATTCAGCCCCTTAGCGCCTCGCCATATAGACATGGATGATAAAACAAAGCAGTAATTAATTCTGACCGGCCACCCCCCTAAATAAAAAAGGGGGGGGCTAAGATACCAGCCGGCGGAGAAACTCTTCACATTTAGCCAGCTGTTCCAGGGTCACAAATTCATTCGGTTTGTGCGCCTCCATGATGCTTCCCGGCCCGCACACGATAGTGGGAATGCCCGCCTTTTGAAATAAGCCGGCTTCTGTAGCATAGGAAACTTTTCTGATCGCGGTCTCCTTTGCGGCTTCACGGGCAGCCTTAGTTATCCCGGCCTCTTCAGAAGCCTGAAAAGCCGGAATTTTGCCTATGGATTCTATCTCGATAGAGGCATCCGGAGACTCTTTACGCATTTCAGGCAATAAATGTTCCTTCACATAGGCATTAATTTGCGCATAGATTTGATCGGGATCCGCATCAGGCAAATTGCGAAATTCAAAAAGGAACTCAAGAAAAGCGGGAATGGTATTCACGGCGATCCCGCCAGAAATCATATTGCTAGTCAGGCTTGTAAAGGGCACATCATACAAATTATCCTGAACCTCTTTAAGCCGGCCGGCATATTCCCTCAGCCAGCAGATTAGTTTAGCCGCGTGTTCAATGGCATTGCACCCTTTTGGCGTTAGGGAGGAATGGGCGGCATGCCCATGCACATGGCACCGAAAGCAATTAATCCCCTTATGTGCCACAACCGGAACCATTTCCGTAGGCTCCCCGACAATGCAGGCAGCCGGTTGAATGCCATGCTGCTGAAAATCAGCAATGAGCAAAGGGGCGCCCAAGCACCCGACCTCTTCATCGTAAGAGAAAGCGAAATGGAGGGGCTGGCGCAGCCGTTGAAATTCGGGAATCAGCGATAAGACGACGGCGATAAAGCCCTTCATATCGCAAGCGCCTCGGCCATAAATCCGGCCGTTTTTCTCTGCCCCGCAAAAAGGGTCGGTATCCCAGACCTGCCCGTCGACCGGGACAACATCAGTATGCCCTGAGAGGAGGAGCCCCCCCTGCAAGGAGCCGTCATGGGCGGGAAGAGAGGCAAAAAGGTTGGCTTTTTTCCCGGTGGAATCATAAGTGCGGCGGACTGCAATGCCCGGCCGGTCGAGCCAATTGCCGATGAAATCGATCAGGGGCAGATTGGAGTTACGCGATGTGGTATCAAAGGCGATCAGCTTACTCAGCCATTCTTTACTGTTCATGTTTTTTTCCTTTTCTGAATGTTAGCAAAAATCGGATTTTAAAGCAGAGCAGATGCTCTGCTTCCCGTTCATTTAAAATACAAAACTCTTCCCTCGTACTCCGAATCTTCTGTCACGATCGGGTTCATGAAAAGGTTGTTTGCTATGCGAGCCATCGGAGACTCGTTGTGCGTGCGCACGACCATGTTCCATCCTAACTCATTGGCCTTCCGAAGGAAGAACCTAGAGATTTCCGTGGCGACGCGTTGCTGCCTGGCTTTAGTATCCACCATGACTTCAGACAAATAAAAAAAGGTTTCCCCCTTCCCCTTTAAAACCGTCCCTATCATGTTCCGCATATCTTCCGTGTTGTATTTCGCTCTAAGATCTTGAATCCCGCACGAAAAACCCCAGCCGGCGGCATACACCTTTCCCTCTTCATCTTCAAACGAGATAAGGGTCCCATCTGTTTTACCGACCTCTTCGGCTATTTTTTCGGAGGTCTGCTCTACCGGATAGGCTTCGGCCAGCTTCTGCTGGCATTTGACGCAAATCTCCAGAACCCCTCTTCCGGAGAAGTGGCGGTTAGGGCAGACTGTGACTTCGTTCCACGGAGGATCGGCGAACACGTCAGCATACAGCCTGGCGATTTTCTCCAGCTTTTGAGGCGACGGTACCGCGGTGTATTCGACCGGTTTTAACAGGCCGAGGTTTGGGATGTTTATACTATTCATTTTGGGTTCTCCTTTTTTTATAATTTTCTGCAAGCGCAAAGCCCAGGCCAAATCCGGCCAGGGAGAGCAGGATGCTCAATATTTCCCGGGGTACGGGCAGCGGCATAAAGCGAAGCAAAACAAATCCTAAAGCACCGCCTATGACCGCAAACAAAGCCGAAAGAAAGCGCCCCTCTTTGTTAATCAAGGCGAAAACAATCGGCACAAAAAGACAACTGACCGACAATTCAAAACTTTGAACTAAAATGTCGATGATGCTGTCAAAACAGAAAGCAAACAAGATCGCTCCAAACGAGAGCCCAGTCGTGATCTTGCGCACGAGTTTCATGTCGGAAATCGACTTAAAATCGTTGAACAGATTTGAGCTGATCGCATTGATCAAAGAGGTGGCTGTGGAGATGACCGCCGCTAAAATGGCGCACCCCACAATGGCTGCAAACTTGGGGCCGGTAGTCGCCTCGATGGCCGTCATAAGCACGCTGGCTCCTGCGGGAACATCGATATCTAATGACCTGGCAAGCACCCCAAAAAAGACGGGCACCACGCAAACGGCCATCATGATCATCCCCGCCAGGAAGGTTGCCCGCGAGACAATTTGAGGCGACCCTCCGGCAAAACACCTTTGCCCCATGTCTTGTTCCGTCACGGCAAAAAACAGCGGCATTAAAAGCCACCCGCATAATTTGGGGGAGACGTCGCTAAAAGCCCCCGGGTGCGGGACAAAGACCCCCTCGTTCTTCGAAACCATGAAAAAGCAGGCCAGAAAGACCACCGAAAAAAAGGCGGCTTGCACCATATCGGTCGAAATCACCGCTCTCAATCCCCCTTGAGCCGTGTAAAAAATCACAATGGCCCAAAAGAGGAGAAAAAGGGGGGTGCTCGTTAATCCCAGGCTCACTAAAAATTTGTGCGAGGCTATGATCTGAGCGACAAGGATCATAAATAAGGACACAATAGATAAAATAGAGGCAGTCTGCTTCAATCGTTTTGACTGATAGACCACTTCAAAAAGTTCGGCGATGGTGGAAACGGAAAACTCCGAAAGCTTTCTTCCCACTCCGCAGCCCAAAACAATCAGGCCCAAAGCGGCACCAAATGGGTACAATATGACCGCCCATCCGAACCGGTAAGCTTCCTCAGAAGCCCCTAGAATAACCCCTCCGCCCACTTTCGTGGCCAGAAAAGTCATCATCAAGGGCCTTGTTGCACAAATGCCCTGACGGGCCTTTATGCAAAAAAATGAAAAGCCATCCTCTCCCTCAAACTCATTAAGCTACCTCCTCCCATATACCTTTCGGCATTCCAATCTTTGTCATCATATTTATAACCAAACATTTAACATATCCTTCTGTACACTGTCTCTCCCATTCCCTACTGCGCAAATTTCCCCCCGTCAACTGTTTGATACGATACATGGTCGTTTCGGCAAGGGACCTCCTATGATAATTTTTCAGTATCTTCCAAATTTTTCTTGCTTGTTCATCCCCACCTAGGCCCATAATTTCTGCTACCGCACGATTCCTCTTTGTTGTAGCCTCCTCCGTCGAATTGACATTAATAATAGCATCCTTGGGAGGTGGAATTATTGGCTCCGCTCCAATATTTTCAATTTCTTTTCGAAATCCCATTCCATCATATGCACCATCGCCAAAAACTCGTTCTATATTTTTTGGAATTTTCTTAATGAGCTTCTTGGCTACCTCTCCATCCCCGGAGCCTGGGCCATTGCTAGTGAGATCTGCTACCATGATTTCTTTGCTGTCAGGGTCGACTCCAAGGTGAAGCTTCCTCCAGGTCCTTCGTTTGGATGCGCCATGTTGCCTAACCTTCCATTCTCCTTCACCGTAAACTTTAAGCCCTGTGGAATCGAAGACAATGTCGGTTGGTCGTCGGCAGCTAAGTTTTTTCAAAGCTTTTCCTAGGGACCTCGCTCTGCGACAAATTTGGCTATATGAGGGTATTTGTATAGAAAGCTGTAACAATGAAGAAAGAGAGAGCATCATACCTTCAAGTGCTCTCAGAGGTAAATGGTAAACTGTACGAATAAGAAGAGCGCAAAGTATAGCGTCATCAGAGTATTGCTCTGGACGGCCTTTTTTACCGGTGCGACTTTTACTAGCCCATTTACTTATAGCTTCTTCTGAAAACCAAAAATTAATGCTTCCCCGTTGAATGAGGGATTTGTTATACTGAGACCAATTTTTGATTCGATAACATTTCATGAGGCGACTCTTATGTGTTTTCGTAGAACCAAAAGAGTTTGCCTCAACTTAAATTTTTAACTCAACGATTTTAATAGAAAGATTTTGCATAAAGGCCCCCCAGGGCATTTATGCAACAAGGTCATCATCAAGGGAAAAAGCGCGACACTTTTTCCCGCCAAAAAATAATCCTCTTTCCCAAGAGTCTTATTGGAAGAGTATCTGCCAACCAGCCAATAAAACCCCTGAAGACAAAACATCACCATTATAAAAAAAGACAAACTCATTTTATTATTCCTTCATAAAGCCAAATGAAAAACGACAGCACAAAGCATTGCGCCGATTAGTTTCTCGTAGCTTGATTCAAATATTTATAAAAAAAAAATTAGGGTGCGGAATTACCGCGCATGATGGCAATGATGATGCCGATGGGAAGAAGGGAAAAGGATGGAATTATTTTGTGATTGACAACACAATCTCTTAAAGCTGCTTGTGGTGTTCATAATTTTACCTTGTACGTTTAGGCAAAAGTCTTGCCTTTAGCGTGATTTTATCATTCCTAAAATTAAAAAGCAATTACTATCGTCTCCTTAATATTTGAAATAAAGGAATCTCTTCTACGAGGCAATCACGATGGCAGGGCCTTCAATCGGAAAGTAAACGCGTAAAACTTGCACGCCATCAAGAGTAGCCGAAAAAAAACGCCCGAAACGATGAATTTTGATGTCTTTACCGTCGCCTACAATATCGTGAATGAAATGAATATCCCGTTCAAGATCTATAGGATGTAAATTGGCTCCCGCTAGGATGCCTCTCATCTCCTGAAAATTCAATGCTTTCATAAACCCCTCCCATAATGATATTATAACAGAGATTAGAATTAATAACTTATTAAGATCAAAGAGGTAAACCGTACAAGGTTCGCTCTACCCTGTTTTGGTTATTAATGAGGGATTCTATAGTAGTAAGATGAATTTCTCTAAAGTATTGAGACTGACGTAAATTTATTTTTTTTGTGTTTCTATTGCTCATTCATGCATTGGATTGTTCTGTGAAGTAGTGTTGCCATTATGTTTTTCACCTTCGACGCTGAAGCTAACTTTTTTTCCCTTTTTATCCCCTTCCCCTTTGATTTTCCCAAGGTACTCCGAAATGGCTTGGGCTTGAGTTTTGTTAATAGGATCTGACGCCTCTTTCCATACATCAGAAGCTTGCAATTTATTTCCGATCTCTTCAGGCATACCCATTTCACGAAGATTCTTAAATGCCGCCTCTTTCATTTTGCCCGTTAAGAAATCCTCCAACCCCACGGGTGCCGACATTTTGACCGCCTTTAATTCCATGGGTGCCAAGATATTCGCCGACCAAATCACTTTGCTAAGTCCATGGGCTTGCTCATGAGTAATTACTTGACTTGGATTTAATCTCCTCCAAATAGTATTATCTCTTAGGTTCTCTAAAACATCCGCTCCAAATGTTCTGTAGTCAAGATTGTCTCTGCTTAGATTCGCTATCAGCTGCTCTTCTGTTCCCTTTTTAAAAATTTTATCTAATGCTTCAGTTGCCTGAACTTTAGTTTTTCCCTCTAAGAATCTTGTGCCTTCATCAATCATATTCATTACGTCGAAGCGATAGGTTTTTTTGATTGCAGGATTAGGATGCGTTATCGATTCAACAAGTTCTGAGGCAAGTTCAGGCGATATCACTTCATCGCTCTTAATTTTCTTCCATATAGGCGAATTTAGCACATATTCCATTCCGTTTTCCCTAAGGTCTTTTTCGAATGCTTCATTCTTGGTTTTTCCGGACAAGAACTTTATCAGAATTGCTTGCTTATCAGCACTTACACTACTTTTGTCTTTTTTCATCTTATCTTGATAATCGCCCTCTGTTATTATTTTTTGAGGAGTATTGTTTTCTAAAATTCTCTTGGCAATTTTACCGTAAATGGGCTTGTCTGTATCAAGCTTATTATCCCTAAGATAATCAGCTCTTGTAATATACGTTCCATCCTCTGCATGCTCTTTTGCAATGCTGCCCAATAACTTTAGTCCGTGCAGCATAATTTCTTTGACTGCTTTAGCTTCTTTGGTTTTCATTCCATTCGCTTCAATTTGCGACCAAAGACGGCCGGCATAGGTAGTAATCTCCTCTTTCGAAAACATTTTTAATAGGCCTTTATCCGCCTTTAAAACATCGAGCACATCTTGAGGAATGGGATCAGACATATTATCACCATGATTATATAATACAATTATAACACTTTTTCATTTTTTTAATTTTCCACTATTTGTTTAATTTTTAATTAAGAATTTGCCCAATTTGGCTGTTTGGAAAAATTTCACATATAAACCTGATCGATCTAGGGGAAAGGATCGGAAGCGCGGACAACACCCTTTTACAGATACTACCGGGCCGGTCATCATCTGATTGCCCGGCTCTTAATGCGCTTTTGTGAAGCTGGGAGCCTTTTCAAATAGGGTCTCGCAGTTATGGTCCAGACATACGTACAACAAAACTACATGTGGCATTTGCCAAATATCTTGCAAAAGTAGTAGTGGCTCCTGACTTCGACACTTTAGTCGCGTCGTAGTTTGTCGGCAGATCACGGCAATGAGCTTAATAAAAGCCGCCACACGCTCAAAGAGGTAAAATCAGGCCGTCGTAGGCCATTCTGACATTCTCGGGGAGGTAGGCATTTGTCTGCTCATGGTCCAAATCGTGGGAAATATGGGTCAGCCAGGTCTCCTCAGCCCCGACACGCCGAGAAAACGCCAGCGCCTCATCCACGCTGAAGTGCATGAGCGTCGGGGTGAAGCGAAGAGCGCTTAGGACTAATTTTTTAACGCCGGAAAGGTCCTCGAAAATCGTCTCCGGATACTCCCGGATATCGGATATGTAACCAAAGTCGCCGAAGCGGAAGCCGAGCACCTTCATGCCGGTTTGATAAAAGGTCGTAAAGCCGATTTTGACGCCGAGAAACTCCGTTTCCCCGCGGTCTTCATTGATGACCTGGGTGATCATTTGCGGGGCGAGCTGATAAGCGCTTTTCTCGGCAAAAATATAGGCGTAGCGCATTTTCATCTCTTCAAATGTCTCTTTGGAGAGCAATATGGGGAGGGGTTTAGAGCCCCGCATAGAGTAGACACGCAGCTCGTCGATGCCCGCGGTGTGATCGTGGTGGGCATGGGTGAGGATCACCCCGTCAATCGAATCGACGCGATGGTTTAAAGCCTGTGTGCGGTAATCCGTTCCGACGTCGAGCAGGATCTTCTTCCCATTGATAGTCAATACACCGGCCGGCCGCAACCGGGTATTATGAGGATCGGAGGATCTGCACACAGAGCAATAGCAGCCGATAACCGGCACACCCATCGAGGCCCCTGTACCTAAAAACTGAAACATGTTCATTGAAATATCGCCTTGGCCTGCTCTGTGATTTGGGGGTGGTAAAAGTAGGCAAAGCGATCCTGGGGTCTCTCTTCATGCAATTCCACTCTAAAGTAGTCGCCTTTGAAAGAAACCTCCTGAAATGGGAGGGCCTCCCCCTCTTTGCCCTTTCTCACGGCAATCACTATCGAGGCTAAATCGGGAGAGTTAAACAGCTTTTCCACCTCTTTGCTCACTTCGGATAAACTCCGGTCCCGGCTGACCAGATCGTAGAATTTGGCGTAAGCTTCCCTATTTACTTTTTTGTTTTGAAACTCCACATGATCGAAAACCAGCCGGCTTTTTGCGGAGCTTAATTGCCCAACCGTTTCGGGGGAAAGGAGCACATTTTTGGCGAGATAATCACCGGAAGGGCTCCAGGAATAGACCATGAAGGCAAGCGCCAAAACGGCCGTCAGCAAACCGGCAAAAAGTACAGACAATAATTGAATAATCTGCCGTTTGGCCCTGTCCACGCCGTTCCTCCTCAAGAAAAGATCATTATACTTAGTTTGTTGCAATAGATCTAGAAAAATTGTAAAATGTTCCAATGAAAATCGCTATTGTTGGAGCGGGATTCGCCGGTCTTGCCGCCTCGTGGCATCTTGCCGGCCGCCACTCCATTACTCTTTTTGACGCGAAAGGCATAGGCGGAGGCGCCTCCGGCATTGCCGCCGGCCTTGTCCACCCTTATGTCGGCGAACAGGCCAAGCGCTCCCAGGATGCTGGCGAAGCCCTGCAAGATACCCTGGAACTGCTCGATATCGCTTCAAACACCCTTGGCAAGCCGGTCTATCAGAGCGGCGGGATGCGGCGGCTCGCTTTAAACGAGCAGCAACGAAGGGACTTTTTCGCCTGCGCCCAAAAGAATAACGATGTTGTTTGGCAAGACCCGTGCGGCCCCTATCCTTTTCCCGGCATCCTTATCGAAACGGCCCTGCAAGTCGACTGCCCGCTCTATCTCCAGGGTTTGTTCCTGGCCTGTCAGGCCAAAGGCCTTGAATTCATCAATCGAAAAATTGAAACGATAGCGGAGCTGGACTCCTTTGACAAGATCCTGTTAACGACCGGCGCAGAAAAGCTCTTATGCCCCCAGCTGCCCATTTCGCAAGTGAAGGGACAAGTGCTCAAACTCAAGTGGCCAAAAAGTCTGATAAAACCAACCCTGCCGGTCAATTCGAAGGCTTATTTGATTATGCAGGAGAACGACACCTGTCTGCTCGGCTCCACTTTCGAGCACACCTTCGCGTGCCCCTCCCCTGACATGGAAAGGGCAAAGGGCGATTTGCTGCCGAAGATCAGCCCCATCTATCCTGAATTAAATGAGGTCATAGAGTGCCGCGCGGCCTTGCGGGCCTCGACGCCCACGAGAAAGCCGTTGATCAGCCAAATCTCAGAGAAGTGCTGGGTCTTTGCCGGGCTTGGTTCGAAGGGATTGCTCTACCACGCTTTCTACGCAAAAAAGCTAAGGCTTTAATATTGAATTTTTAAATATTCCCGATAGAATGATATTTGTAATATTAATAGGAAAACATGATGCTTTCTAAATTCCTTGACCCTAAAAATGATTTTGCTTTCAAAAAGGTTTTTGGCACAGAAAAAAACAAGGACATCCTCATTCACTTTCTCAATGACATGATCACCTTTAAAAAAAAGGAGCCGATCAAAGAAGTCACTTTTTTGAAACCCGTACAAGATCCAGAAACCGCGGCTAAAAAGACAAGCATCGTCGATATTTTATGCAAGGATGAAAAGGGGAATACCTATATCGTTGAGATGCAAGTAGCTAAGGAAAAAGGTTTTGAGAAGAGAGCACAGTATTACGCTTCCAAAGCCTATATATCACAAGCCAACTCCGGCGGGAAATATCACGATCTTCAAGAAATCGTTTTTTTAGCCATCTCCGATTTTATTATGTTCCCAAATAAGAAAGCCTATAAATCGGATCATGTCATTCTAGACAAAGAGACGCATGAAAATGATTTTAAAGACTTTTCCTTTACTTTTTTAGAGCTTCCCAAGTTCGATAAAGATATCGATCATCTTTCAAATATGACCGAGAAGTGGGCTTATTTTTTCAAGCACGCCGCCGAGACTTCAGAAGCAGATCTGCCCAAACTTATTGGCCCGGATCCCATCATCGAAAGAGCCTATGATCAGCTAAACCAGCTCACTTGGAGCGAGCAAGAGCTTTTGACTTATCAACAGGCAGAGAAGTATGAAAAAGCGTATGTTGCCTCCATGGATCAGAAAATTGAAGAAGGCAAACTCGAAGGGGAAAAATCAACACAGTTGAAAATTGCCAGGAATTTGCTCAAACAAAAGATCGACATTCATACAATAAGAGCTGCGACAGGTTTGTCTGAAAATGAAATTAAGTCATTACATTCTTAAGTGGCTTACAATCGGAATTTTTATAGGCGACGATCATATCCCGTTCTTTATCAGTAACCACGTTGCCTTTCCCAAAAATCTCTTCCACCTCTTCCTGATAACTGTGCGCAGACCGATTGGACTGGTAGCTATCCCCCTGATTTGATTCCCGGCCGGAGCCGTTGCCCGGATACACCTTGAAATAAGCAATCCCGCCCATTTTTAATGCTTTGCAGCTTAAAGCGATGTGTTTTAACCGCGCCTCTTTCGTATTGATCACGTTGAGAACGCTGTTCGAGGTGGCCGTGTCAAAATCGCGACTCTCCAATGCTTTGGCATTTTCCTCTTCCGAACGTTGAAAGGGGTCGTAGACAACGTTGGTCACCCCCTGATAAGTTTTTAGAAATTGGGTATTATAATCATGGGTCCCGCCCCCATTGTCAAAATTTTTGGTATTGGGTTTTAGACAAAAGTCCAGGTAGGCACCAAATCCCTCGGTAGTCTCCAGTTTGCCCTGTTCGATGGGAAACCCTTTTGCCGTTTCCTTCTTCCAGGGAATTTGTTCAGCTGAAAAGATAGCCGCAACAACAATTGTGTATTTAATTATATTAATATTCATTAGAAACTAATAATAAATAATCATCTATTTAATTTCAACTGAAAAACTGCTTTCAGAAAAGTGAGCCTTTGTTGTATGATTTTTCTTATGAAAAGAGCTTTTGCGGCGATGATCTTCATTGTGGCCGCCTCCAATTATCTTGTCCAATTTGCCATTAACGACTGGCTGACCTGGGGCGCGTTCAGCTATCCCATTTCATTTTTGGTTACCGAACTGACCGTGCGCTTCCATGGCGCGAAAAAAGCGCGTAACATCGTCTATGCCGGGTTTGCTGCGGGCGTGCTACTTTCGCTTTATCTCTCGACCCCAAAGATTGCCATAGCCTCAGGAGCCGCGTTTTTAACCGCTCAACTGCTGGATATTTTTATTTTTAGCCGCCTGAGAGCCGCCACCTGGTGGGCAGCGCCCATCTTTGCCTCGGTGACGGCTTCTATTGTCGACTCCGCCATCTTCTGGAATTTGGCCTTCTATGGGGAGCAAGTCCCCCTGCTGACGCTAGCCATCGGTGATACGGCCATAAAGCTTTTGGTCGATGTTTCGATGCTGACGCCCTTTCGCTTTGCGATCAGGAGATATAGCTAGTGTCTAATTGTATAAATTTATAGCCTTATTTTGGCGCCTTTTTCCACATCTTGCACTCCCGTAAAATGAGCCTACATGGTATGTATGTCACATTTTACGCGAGTGCAATCTGTGAAAAAATTCACTCAAAATAAGCTGCAAATTTATGCAATTAGACACTAGTGTCTCATCTGCTTCATCATCAGGATGTGCGACTCCGTCGCAAAGTTGAAGAAAAATACGACTGTCGGCGTGATGATGGCCGTAAAAGGGATCATGATAAAAAACCACTGCATGGTCGCGTAAACAGGCGATTTGACCACGTCGTGCAGGCTCTCAGTCAAGTCTAGAGAGGTCAACAGGAGGAAGAGGACAAAAAGAAAAGGCGCGATGGAGATCACAAAGAGCAGCAGATTGGAAAAAATATCCTTTTGCAATCGCTTGGAAAGGTGAGCTGCGACCAGCAGGCGGTTAAACTCCTTGAGGGCCATCAAAGGGGTCAGAAAAAAGAGAGCCGCTATACTCAGGATGCTGAGCAGGATAGCGCCTAAGTTTAAAAGGAAGGGCACGAAGGCGAGCACGACGCCGAAAAAATCGCCAAGCCCCGGTATTTGCTCAAGCATGAGGAATATGCCGAGGATCACCCACAAAATCAAATATCCCAGAATCATAGGCACGGCGAAATAGGAAGCTCCGATAATCACATCCCAGGATTTTTTTAAAATGTCGGTGTATTTTACCGTTTCGTTCTTTTTTAATTCCTCATGATAGGCGCGGATCATCAAAATGCCGACCGAAAGGAGTATTCCAAAAGTGATGAAGATGGGCAAAAAAGTCATGCTCAAAGTGATCCACTGACCCGATTGGATAGCCAGGCCGCGAAAAAAAACCACCAGCAGCCCGCAAATAGCCAAGGTGGCAAACACAATCAGGCACTTCATTTTGCCGAAAGTATGGGCGATGGAACGGTTGAAGATTTCTTGGATATCGCTAAGTTCCATTTTTAAGATTCCTTATAAAGGTATTTTGGCCGCACAATGGGAGTTCCCTTGCCGTCCCGCGCTTCCTCTCTCTCATAAACTATCTGGATCGAAATCCCCACCACCCGCGCCAAACCGAACAAAACGGTGAAATATTCCGGATAGGGAAAGCCGGCTATCGTCAGCACTGTGCCGGAAATCGCGTCGACATTGGGATACGGGTTCGATATTTTCGGGTTTTCGCCGAGGACTTTAGGGCCCACAGTGCGCAATATTTTAGTCAGCTTGACTAAAAGATGATCGGGGTGATCCCTCTCTGCCACACCGTAAAAGACGGTGGCTCTCGGATCTTCGACGCGCAAGACCGCATGGCCAAAGCCATAGATCAGTTCGTTATTGGCGAGTTTGCGGCGTAAACATTGCTCCACTTCATCGCTCGTCGGATTTTCCCCAAGTTCCGCGATCAGCCCCTTCACAAAGTCGAGGCAGTCCTGATTCGCCTTGCCATGCCTTGGGCCGCCAAGAGCGCACATGGCGGAGGCGATCGAGCCATACATATCCTGCAGGCCGGAAGCGACCACTTTGCCGACAAAAGCAGAGAGGTTGCCCCCTCCATGATCGTAATGGAGGATATTAAAGAGTTTAAACACCCGCGTGAGTTCCTCTTCATTCCCGCCCGGGACATTGAGCATCTGGGTAAAGTTTTCGATATAGCCAAGCTCCGGCTTTGACGGACGGCAGGGCTTCCAGCCGGCGTGATAATTGATCACATGGGCGGTAATTTCCGGAATTTTAGCAATGATGTTCAGGCAATCCTCAGAGTAATTATCCGTGCCTTCATACATCCCGGCAATTAAGATCGCAGCTGAGAAAAGCGCCATCGGATGCCCCTCGCGCGGCAGGGCGCGGATATGCTTGATGGTCTCTTTTTTCAGGTGGGCGCGGCGGTGAAGCTGTTCTGCAAATTCCGCCACTTCCTTTTTAGAGCCGATTTTTCTCTTGTAGAGCAGATAGATCACCTCTTCGGGGCTGAAATTCTGCAAAGCGGTCAACGGGTGCCCCACATAGGAGAGCCCTTTAACAGGATCTACAGACGAGGTGGTGCAGTAGCCCACGGGAATCCCCCGCAAACCAGTTTCGAGATGATCTTTTGTGATTTCAAAAATAACTTCGCTCATCTTCTCTCTCCTAGCATAGATTGTATGGCTTGCCGCTCTTCCAGCAGCTCCTGTTCCGACTTCTTCATCAGCGCTTTGAGCGTATCATTCATTTCCGCGGTCTTGACTATCTCATGGCTTCCATCCTCCTTCGACCGGCAGGGAAAGGAGTAAATTAAGTTTTTATCGATCCCATAGGGATTATTTTCCGAAGCGACGGCCACGGAAAACCAATCGCCTTCCGCCGTTTTGCTTTCCAGCGAGCGGATGGTGTCGATCGCCGCGCTCGCCGCTGAGGCTGCCGAAGATTTCCCCCTTGCAGCGATAATTTCAGCGCCCCTTTTTTGAACTCGCGGCATAAATTCGTTTTGCAAATAGGCGGAATCTTTGATGACTTCAGTCGCAGGCTTGCCTTTGATCCTGGCGTTGAAATAGTCGGGCACCTGAGTCACCGAATGGTTGCCCCAGACAGCCATGCGGGTCACCTCATTCACAGGGACTTTGGCTTTTAAGGCAAGCTGGGCCGCGGCGCGATTCTGGTCGAGGCGCATCATCGCATAAAACTGATTTTTCGGGATCTTCGGCGCATGGCTCATCGCGATCAGGCAGTTCGTATTGCACGGATTGCCCACCACTAACACTTTAACGGAAGGGTCGGCCGCCTCGTTCAGCGCCTTGCCCTGCGCGACAAAAATTTTGGCGTTATCCATCAGCAGGTCAGCCCTTTCCATGCCGGGGCCGCGCGGTTTCGCTCCCACCAGAAGGGCGTAATGCACCCCCTTAAAAACTTGGCCAGGATCGGTCCCCACCACAATCTCTTTTACTAAGGGGAAAGCGCAATCCTCAAGCTCCATTTTTACCCCTTCCAAGGTCCCTTCCATTCCGGGAATCTCTAAAATATGCAGGGCAATCGGCTGATTTCCCAGCATCTCCCCTGCGGCAATGCGAAAGAGAAGACTATACGCGATTTGGCCGGCTCCACCGGTGACGGCAATCCTTTTCATCAAAATACCTCATTTCCAGAAAATTTTATTCTAGAATGCCCCCTCAATTTTCGCAATAGGAGATTTTTCTATTGATTTTTAATAAATAAAGCGTATATTTAATAATATGATTGTAACTACAAAAGCACACATAATTATCGATTTTATTTCCCATAAAATGATTAGTACCAAAGGAAACCTTTACGCTATTTTCAGCGCCTGCATCCATTACTTTGAGGATCTGGCCAAAAAAAGGCCAAAAATCGATAAAGACCACACCCCTGTGCTTTTGGTGCACGGCTATCTGCACAACAGCTCCGCCTGGGTAGGACTTAAAGGCAAACTGGAAGACAAAAATGCCGGTTCCGTCTTTGCCATCAATTTAGGCCCCCCTTTTTATTCCATAGAAGAGTACAGCCGGCGCATAAAAGCTAAGGCGCAAGAAATAAAGAGGTTGACCGGAAGGAGCGACCTTATCATCGTCGGCCACTCCATGGGCGGGCTGGCGGGCACCTATTACGCCTTAAATCACGCCGAAAAAGAGAGCGTCAGGAAAGTCATCACCCTGGGATCCCCTTTGCAAGGGACTTATCTGGGATACATCGGCATTGGAAAATGCGCGCGGCAAATGATCTATGGCTCCGAATTTACAAAAAAACTGCTCAGGCAAATGGAATTATCTCCCTACACAAAATTTGTCAACCTGGGGAGCCAAAACGATTCCCTCATCAAACCGGCCCAATCGGCCACTCCGCTAAAGAGCGCCCACATCACCACGCATGAATTTGAAGAGATGGGCCACATGGCCTATTTGACCTCCAGCAAAGTGCACGAGGTGATTATCAATTCCATCTTGTCTTGATGACCCCTTCCATGCTATCCTTTTCCATATGTTTCTCGATATCATAGAAATTTTTGCGAGCGTCCAAGGGGAAACCGCTAACACCGGATTGCCCACGACCTTCATCCGCCTGGCCCGCTGCAACTTGCGCTGCTCCTGGTGCGATACCGCCTATTCTTTTAAGCGCGGCGCACAGCTCAGCGTCGATTCGATCCTCCACCAGGTCCAGGAATTCGGCCTCTCCCACATCTGCATAACCGGAGGGGAGCCCCTGCTGCAGGAAAACGTCCATCCTCTCATGGCAAAGCTGTGCGATTTGGGCTATCAGTTGACCATCGAAACCGGCGGATCGCTCGACATCGACCCGATAGACCCGCGCGTCAGGGTCATTCTCGACATCAAATGCCCGGGCAGCGGGATGAGCGAAAAAAATTTATGGAAGAATCTCTTCGCCATCCGCCCCCAGGACGAAGTCAAATTTGTGATTAAGAACGAAGAAGACTACGCTTTTGCCAAAAACATTTGCGAAAAGCACGCCCTGTTTAAGAAAACCGGTGTGCTTTTTTCGCCGGTGCACGGCGTTTGCGAGTCGAAAGAGCTTGTGCAGTGGATGCTCAAGGACAAGCTGCCGGCCCGCCTCAATTTGCAGATACATAAATTCATCTGGGATCCGGCGACCAGGGGAGTATGATGAAAGCGATCATTTTGCTAAGCGGCGGGCTCGATTCCACCGTCATGCTGGCTAAAGCCTTAAGCGAGGGGCGCAAATGCCATGCCCTCAGCTTCGATTATGGGCAGCGGCACAAATTAGAGCTGACAGCCGCCGCCGAGATCGCCAGCTATTATGGCGTCCCTCACACCGTGATCGCCATCGATCCCAAAAGCTTTGCCGGCTCCTCCCTCGTTTCCGATCTGCCCATCCCGCAGAATCGAAATTCCGAGGAGATCAGCCAGGGCGGCATCCCGAATACCTATGTGCCCGCCCGGAACACCCTTTTTCTCGCCTACGCCCTTGGCCAGGCGGAAATTCTCTTGGCCGAAGAGATCTATTTTGGGGCCAATGCGCAGGATATTTTGCCCTACCCCGACTGCCGCCCCGCATTCATCGCCGCTTTCCAGGCTTTGATTCAGGTATCGACCAAGCAGGCCATCGAGGGGCGCCCGCCGAAGCTGATCACGCCTCTCATCGCCTGGACCAAAAAAGAGATTGCCGCCTGCGGCCGGTCGCTGAACGCGCCGCTGCACCTCACACTCAGCTGCTACCGTCCGGTCAGCCTGCGCGAACCCTGCGGCAGCTGCGACGCCTGCATTCTCCGAAGTCAGATTTAAAAAATTAACTTTATCTTTAAACAGCCATAATTATCACTTGTTATAATTATAATTAAATAACAAGGGGTATAATATGCGTGTATCACTACATAACAGCACATCTTCATCTTATCAAACAGCTGCGGCAGTAGCTCCACAAAAGGACTCATTTAAGAGCGCTCTTGCCACTTTCAAGAATTTGGAAAAAGGGGCAACAGAAGCTACCCCCCCTGTCAAAAAGATAGTCGTCAATCCTCCATCTCAAAAATTACCTCCGCCTCCCCCTCCTCCAGAATCTAAAACAGCCGTGGAAGCAGGTAAAGTACAGGCCTTAACGAAAATGGCCGCTCCCACAATGATTACAGAGCTCAATCAGGCAAAACAAAAGCAAACGAATGAATGCCCTGCGGTAGTTAAAACGGAAGCTGAGGAGATACAAAATAGATCGGGACATCTCTGGATCTGCACCGGCCGTAAACCAGACCAATTCGGAGGCTACATCTATAACTTCAAATTGAGAAATGAGTACGACGACGTAACTAAAAGCGACGACTTGCAGGCTCACAAAAAAGCAATCGATGAAAAAAACGATCAGATTTTTCCAGCTGTAGAACGTTCAGGGATCGATTTACTCGCTTTAGATCCAAAGGCTGATACAGAAAAAGCGTTAGATCAACAGACGGAAAAATCTATTGATCAGATCGTTAAGTCAACTTTTCAATCTGTCCCTGAGGCTTTTCGCTCTTTGTTCTCTGAAGAGCAAATTAGAGCATCTTTAATTCAACAGAAAAGTGAACTCAGAAAGGGATTAGTCGAACAAATGAAACAGCAATCCCAATTGGTAAAACTGGGTTACGAAATGGAATGCCGGCAGGATGGCGTTTATTTGAATCTCCCCGATCGGGAGGCTTTGCTGGGTCGCTGGGAACAGCTCAGTAAAGAACGCCCTGAGCTGCCAAAATTAGACCTCGTTTCCAGCGAGGGTATTGCAAGCGACCTCGACTATATTGAAGCTTACCTGAAACATGACGCTCTTTTATCAACCGGCAAAGAGTTTGTCCACGATAGCCTTGTGCATTTGATGCCCACCTTAGATGAGATCATGTCTTCTGGAATAAACGGAACTCCATCCTACAAAGCTAAGAAAGAAGAAATAACCAAAAAAATCACGGAAATCTATCAAAAAATTATTTCCGCCGAGAAGCAGATTGGCAAAGGGGCCTTTACTGAGGAACAGAGGCTGACGTTTAAAAAAGTAGAAACTTCACTCAGTGCTCTAGTGGATACCATCGCAGCTTTACATACCCAAGCAGGCAAAATTATAGTTTATGGTTTTGGTAATTTTAACCAAGCTATTTGGCAGAGCCCTATGTGGAGGCCTTATTTAGAAAATCGCTACGGCTTTTCTTTTACCCTGGATAATCAAGTTTCTAAGTTGTGGGAAAAGATTGACGCCCCTATATCTTGAAAAATTCTCTCGGCTGAAGAGATCTATTTTGGCGGCAGGATATTTTGCCCTTGCGCAGGCTAGGCGCCCCCTAAGCCGCCTCTCATCCTGCCCAATTCCCAACTCTTCAAGTTGTTTGGGTATACATTATTTCATGATTTGCAAAGTATTAATTATAAAATAAACAATATTCTCATATAAAACAAAAATATCACCTCCAGAATCAATATAAACGCATTTCAAGCACAATTAAAAAATTTATCACAAAAAGTAAATTTACAATAAAAAAATATCCACCTTAAAACCTCTTTATATTGTTTCGTTATGATTTACAGCATAATAACAACAATTAACAAGAGAAATAAAATGGGTACTAGAATTTATGATGCATTTAATGGCTTATGGGCGGCTGGCAACACAATAATAGGTGCGGCAAATATCGCCATGAATAAAAATCATCCCCACCGCCAATTGGAGTTTACCGATCCTAATCGAAAAGAGATCCACGAACAGGCGATTAGAACAAATGATACGATCTTAGGGTCTGTAAATCATTTTTTAAATCAAAAAGGGATCGTGCTACATGATGAAGCGCATCAGGCGATCAAACAACTGGGCAATGCAAAGAATATCATGGAATTAGCTGATGAGCATGAGAAAGTCGCAGAAGCCTTTGGCAATGTATACGATACCCATCGCCATGAAAAAAATAATGAATACAATCTGGCTGGATACGGCTTGCATTATACGGCAGCAACTGGTTTTAGATCGCTGCACCATGGGATGTGGTTAGCCACTGAGGGGCAGGGCTTCGAGTAGTTTCCGCTTCAGGTGCAAGTTCAGGCCGGAGTTTGTAAACTCCGGCTTTGCCATTCCGTCATTTTTTCAATCAATATCGCTTTCTTTGAGATTTTGATTCCATTTCTTTAAGGAGAAATTCTTCCCAGTGAGAAGGTTGGGCATGGACAATCAGTATGGTTTTTATTGATAGCGCCTCCCCCTTAAAAACCAGACTAGCCGGGGTTTGTAAACTCCGGCTAGGTCTCGATAATTCATTGATATTGGTATTGTGGCCAGCCTTTATTGTAAATTTGCTGAGGGTTGCCTTGATAGGAGTTGTAATTAGGATAGGTTTGATATTGCGGCCCAAAATGCTGTTCAATCCCGTTGGCATCCTCTTTAAATTTCAGAGTGGATTTAGTGGCTAATCCAAAAGAAGAGGCACTTTCTTGAACGGATAGACCGCTACTTTGGCCGTCCCCTAAAGCATCTGCCGCGATCAAAGCGCCCCCTTTTAATGCCTCGCCCGCCATACGCATCTCCCATTTTGCTCTGTGGTGATCAAGACCTGCCTGCAAGAATTTTCCTTCCCCTGCATGTTTATAAGCTTTACCTTGACTTTTCAGGGAGCTTTTTGCCTCCCCAAAAGCAGCTAAAACGGCGATTATAACACCTGCAGTAACCCCGATTCCATTTAACGTATTGGCTACAAAGCCACTTTGAATATTGGGATGACTGATTATCGCATTGGCTTGGGCATATCCCCAAGGATATTGCTCCTTTAAACCGAGAAAGTGTCTAAAGTTAGACATCTCTTCTGTGACTTTGATATTGGGATCAAAATCGGTAGTAGCGGCTACACAATCCATTGCCAGGGCAAAAGTCCGCACCGCAACCTCATCCATTTTTTCCACAGTAGATTTTAAAAGCCGTACTCGGATACTCGCTTCTTGCTCCCCGAGATCATTTCCTCTTACTTTTTTTGATTCTTTTTTAAAATTGAGAAAATGGAGATTGATTCCCTTTTCTTTTTGAATTCTCACATCATGAACTACGCCAGGGATGATCTTCTCAAAACAAGCTTTCATAGTGGCGATATGTTGCTGTTTAACCTCTTTATCAAAATCAACTGCGGAGGAATAATCAAGCATTGAACTGAAAATGCCTTGCTTCTCTTGAGGTCTGTCTGGAAATAAGATGGTCTTATCAAACTTGATAATAACGATATCATTGCCCTCTTCATCCACTTTCTCCTCAAAAACGGGATGTTGATATTTTTTTTCATCGGCATAATCAACGATAACTTGTTTAAATTGTTCTATATTCATGCACACCTCCACATATTTCTATCATTATAAACACTATTTATTAATTTATAATTAAAACTTTGTTGATGTATTGCTTTGATTCATATCGGCCAAACACTCTCGGCCAAAGAGATAGCCCGGACGATGAATGCTGGTCCGGTCAGCCTGCGCGAACCCTGCGGCAGCTGCGACGCCTGCATTCTCCGAAGACAGATTTAAATAATTAACTTTATCTTTAAACAATCATAATTATCACTTGTTATAATTCTAACTAAATAACAATGGGCCTAATATGGGTGTATCACTACATAACAGCATATCTTCATCTTATCAAACAGCGACGGCAGTAGCTCCACAGACAGAAAAGACCTCATTTAAGAGCGCTCTTGCCACTTTCAGGAATTTGGAAAAAGGGGCAAAAGAAGCGATCCCCCCTGTCAAAAAGATAGCCGTCAATCCTCCATCTCAAAAATTACCTCCGCCTCCCCCTCTTTCGAAAGGACCGGATGCGGTGTTACCAACCCCTCCCCCGCCTTCCCAATCTAAAACAGTAGAGGAAACATTAACGGGTAAAGTACAGGCCTTAACGAAAATGGCCGCTTCCACAATGATAACAGGGCTCAATCAGGCAATGGGATGGTTCATCCCGCAAAAGCCAACGAATGAAAGCCCTGCGGTAGTTAAAACGGAAGCTGAGGAGATACAAAATAGATCGGGACATCTCTGGATCTGCACCGGCCGCAAACCAGACAAATTCGGAGGCTACATCTATAACTTCAAATTGAGAAATGAGTACGACGACGTAACTAAAAGCGACGACTTGCAGGCTCACAAAAAAGCAATCGATGAAAAAAACGATCAGATTTTTCCAGCTGTAGAACGTTCAGGGATCGATTTGCTCGCTTTAGATCCAAAGGCTGATACAGAAAAAGCGTTAGATCAACTTACAAAAAAAACTATTGATGCGACTGCTAGGTTTCTTTATCAATCTACCCCTGAGGCTTTTCGCTTTTTGATCTCTGAAAACCAAATTAAAGCATCTTTAATTCTAGGGATAAGTGAAATCAGACAGGGAATAGTCGAACAAATGAAAGAGCAATCCCAATTGGGAAAACTGGGTTACGAAATGGAATGCCGGCAGGATGGCGTTTATTTGAATCTCCCCGATCGGGAGGCTTTGCTGGGCCGCTGGGAACAACTCAGGAAAGAACTCCCTGAGCTGCCAAAATTAGACCTCGTTTCCAGCGAGGGCATTGCAAGCGACCTCGACTTTATTGAAGCTTACCTGAAACATGACGCTCTTTTATCAACCGGCAAAGAGTTTGTCCACGATAGCCTTGTGCATTTGGTGCCCACCTTAAGTGAGATCATGTCTTCTGGAAAAAACGGAACTCCATCCTACAAAGCTAAGAAAGAAGAAATAACCAAAAAAATCACGGAAATCTATCAAAAAATTATTTCCGCCGAGAAGCAGATTGGCAAATGGGCCTTTACTGAGGATCAGAGGCAAACGCAAACATTTAAAAAAGTAGAAACTTCACTCAGTGCTCTAGTGGATACCATCGCAGCTGCAGAAACCAAAGCAGGCAAAACTTTAGCTTCTGATTTTGGTAACTTTAACAAAGCTATTTGGGAGAACCCTATGTGGAGGCCTTATTTAGAAAATCGCTACGGATTTTATTCTACCCTAGATAATCAAGTTTCTGATTTGTGGAAAAAGATTGACGCCTCTTAATAAACTTGAACAGGTATATTTTATGTGCTAATATAATCTCTTTAACAAAAGAGATCCGCATGAACATTTTTAAATATATAATTTTATTAGGCGCTTTTTCTTTCTTAAGCGCCTCCAATCCGATTGGACAGGTCTACTTCGCCAAAAAGTTTTTGAGTCAATATCCCAAAAATGAGAAAGAGTTTTACATCGGAACGCTGTTTCCAGACATAAAACTTCTCGACCCCTCCCTTGAGACCCATTTTGAAAACATCTTGATCACCGACGTGCTGCAGGAAAAATCCCCTTTTGCCGCCGGTATGAAATTTCACTCCTTTTTAGAGGATGCGCGAAATGAATTTATGGATCAGTACGGCGCCCTCGATCTGCTCCAAGAGTACGACGTAGCTGAAAAGAGCGCCTTTTTGCAAATCGTGGAAAACGAAGTTCTCTTTCACACGGCTTACTATGGCGCCACAGCGGGCTATTTTTTTAAAGTCACACAAGAAGAGCTCCAATGGGAATCTGATGAGGAGGTCATCCAAAAATGGCACTCCATTCTGATTAATTCCCTGGCCGACTCTCCGCAGTACTTTGTCGCGCGCATGCGCTATAATCCCGAAGGCCTTTTAACCTATTCCCAAGAGGAGCTGAAGCGGTGGCATAAAGCCTTGCCCACAGCTCTCAAAGATCCAAGAATAGTCGAGTATGTCGATCAATACAGGGCTTTCATGGAAAAAAAATTGCTAGAAAAGAGCCATTAGCTATTATGAGTAGAAAATTCGGAGTAATAGATGGCCCTGCTAGTGTTCCTGCTGCTTCCTTTAGCCGCCTTTGCTGATTGCTGCTGCTCAAACCTCCCCTCCCGCTTTGCAACCCATCCCGGGATGGTATGGATTCCGGGCGGTGAATTCACCATGGGATCCGACAGCCCGGAAGCGAGGCGCGATGAAAAACCCGCTCACAAAGTCGTTATCTCCGGTTTCTGGATGGATGCGACCCCGGTTACCAACAGCCAGTTTAAAGCCTTCGTCGACGCGACCGGCTATGTCACGACGGCCGAGATCGCCCCGACCCTGGAGGAGATCATGAGCCAGGTGCCCCCCGGAACACCTCCCCCTTCGCCCGAGATGCTGGTAGCGGCATCGCTCGTTTTTAAAGCGGCTGAAGGGCCGATCCCGCTCAATAACGAATACGCCTGGTGGGAATGGAAAACCGGCGCCAATTGGAAGCACCCCACAGGGCCTGAGAGCTCCATTGAGGGAAAGGAGGATCACCCTGTCGTGCAAATCTCCTGGTTCGACGCGAATGCCTATGCCAAATGGGCGGGAAAAAGGCTGCCGACTGAAGCAGAGTGGGAATTTGCCGCCTATGGAGGACGGGATAACATCCTTTACGTCTGGGGCAATGAAGAATTTTCTGAAGAAGCGCCGCAGGCCAACCTCTGGATCGGGGAATTCCCCTATAAAAGCCCAAAAACCGGGACTACCCCGGTAAAGGCTTTCCCCCCAAACCCCTACGGTCTCTATGACATGGTAGGCAACGTCTGGCAATGGTGCGCCGACTTTTATCATTTCTACCAGTGTGAAGAGAAACTCAATCCAGCCGGTCCTTCGACCAGCTTTGATCCGCAAGAGCCCTACGCCCAAAAACGGGTGCACCGCGGGGGGTCTTTCTTGTGCCACAAAAGCTATTGCAAAGGATACCGCATTACGGCGCGCATGAAGACCTGCCCCGATACGAGCTTAAACCACCTCGGTTTTCGCTGCGTAATTTAACAAAAAATTTATTTAACAGTAACAATTAAACCTTATAATTATAATAAAACAATAGGTTTAATTATGTTACATGTTGAGCTAAATCATATTCCCCTATTAAATTCCGCCGAAACGGATTCTCCAAGGGAGGAAGCCCCAAACTTAGCCAAGGGAGCCTTAGCCTTCTGGGCGGCAAAAGAGGCAAAGAACCCACTTCTGATAAACAGAGTTTCCCCCATTAAAAAGGAGTATATCAATATCAATAAAGAGTCGCTCATGCTCGAGCCCATATCAAGTTATAGTAAAGATGAGATTGTAGAAATCAGGGGATATGCCCTGGTAGTTGAGGAATACTTGAAATACCAGGAAAACAAAGAGGGCGATTTTGTCAACCCCTACACCCAGGAAAAACTGAGCGAAGAGGAAAAAACGAAGATCCTTAAGCATCCCAGGGGCGCGGCCTGGACGGCAGAAATGGCCAACCGGGAAAAGAGGCGGCCAAAAGATATCAGCGAAAAGACCCTGATGCAGCTAAAAAACTTCGCCACAGTGCTCGCAAGCTATGGGAAAAGCATGGATGAGGTAGAGATAGGCGATAAAGAATTCGCCGAGAAGGGGGAGGCGGCCGCCCTCACGGAGTTCGAAGAGTACTACCAACACTTACCCCCAAAAGAAAGAAAGGCTCTCGATAGCTGTAAAATTGGCTACTTCACTTTTGAAACGACCTATAATGAATTGCAAAATAACCAAGTTTGCCGGCAAATCGTCGCTATGGGTTTATGGAAGCTGCTCGGCAAGCATGGGCCCCATCTGCTCCCGGCAGAGGTGTTGGAGGCCGTGAAGCACAATAATGAACAGTTTCTGCACGACTACGTCCCTAAAAAATGACTATCCAACCTTTTAACGAGAGCCGATTCGAGAGCGAGAACAGATCGGGCAGCCTCTGGAAATGCCTGGAGAGAAAAGAGGACCAATGGGGCGGCTACATTTATCTCTTCAGATTGAAGGAGGAATACGATGACGTCACCCCGCATAAAGACCTGAAAGCCCGCCATCTGGCGGCGGAAGAGAAGCTAAAGGAGATTTTTCCGGCCGTTGAAGTCACAGGATCCTTCATCGTCAACTATTTAAAAAGTGTGGATTTCGCCCCGCTCGGCGTTAATGCGGGTTGCGGAAAAGAGGGCGTCTATTTGCTTCTGCCAGACAGGGAAGCGCTGCTCGGCCGCTGGGAGAAGCTCCGGGAAATAAATCCCCGCCTCCCCAAACTGGACATCCTGGAGAGCCAGGGGAAAGCATCTGACCGGCAATTTATTGAGGCATTTCTGCGCTATGACGCCCTTATCTCCTCCGGGGAGGAATTTGTCCACGATGAGCTGATCCATGTGCTGCCTAAATTGAATGCGTTGCTATCCGATCCCTATAACTACGAAAGCGATAGAGACTTTATGAGAAATATCATCGGGAAACAGCACCGTAGGATCCAGGCAGAAAAAGAGAACAGCCTTGAGTTGCAGGAACTGGAGGCCTCCTTAAGCGCTTTTGTCGATTCGATCCCAAACGGCGGAGCCTCCTATGAAGCGCGAGAGTATGTCGGAGAAGTTGAAAACTTGGGATTTGAGAATATGTGGAATCTTCCCTACTGGAAGGAATACGCGATAAAGCGCTTTGGAACGATAGACACAGACAAGCTTACGGCCTTGAGGAAAAAAATTGCAGCATCAAGTTGATTCCTATATAATCATAACATGCATGCCATTCAACTAACTTATTTTCAATCTGCTGAGACTAATTCAAATAAAAAATACATTATTAGTCCGGAATGCTTAAATGAAATTATTGCACGCCGCTTTTCAAAAACCATATACCAACCGATCCAGGTCAATGACAGACAAAAAAACTTTTTTATTAAGGTGTTCCAATCCTCATCCCATTGCCAAAACGAGTTTGAGGCCCACCAGACAATTCACAAGAGAATTGAAGAGAGAAAGGAGCATTTGCTCCGCCTGGGAATCACTCCCGGAACGGGCATAGAAAAAAGGCCCCCTTGCGCCTCGTTTCACCCTGATTTCCCCTTTATGATAAAAAAACCTTATCGGGAAAACCTCCATGACGCCATCCGAAGGGGTCTCTATTCCGGAAATTGGAAGCTTTTGCTCGAAGGAGCAAAACAACTCACCGAAGGTCTCATCACGCTGATTGAGATTGGCGCTTTGTACACCGATATCAAGACAAAAAATATTCTATGCGGCCGGAAAGGAAAAATCGAACTCGCCCACACGGATTTTGAAGGAATCACCTTTTTATCCCCAGACAATCAAGATGAGACCCTCAAAAAAATGGAATTCAGAACAGCGGAATTCATGGTCCCGTACGATGAGTTTATGAAACTGGCCTTTGAACGCCATTTTAAAGAGATCTCCCCGGATGAGTTCAGCTCGCGCCTGCATAAACTCTATTCCATCAATTTAGGCGGGATTTTTTTAGAAATGGCCACGAAACTCAACTTAATGCAATTCCTTTTTCTGAAAGATTTTTCCCATATTTTAAGTCTTAAAGGAGCCTCAAAAGAGTGCATCGACCAATTTTGGAGCGCGGGTTGCGGGCTGGAATACAATAAGTATTCCCTAATAAGCATTGACCCTCAGTATAATGAAATGTTTCAAATCTTTTGTATGGGCGCCCCAAAGGGTCCTTCTCTTTACTCTCTTTCAGAAGATGACGCGGAAAAGTTGATTATCGAAGCGATCGAACAAACGGGCGCAAAGAAAGAGTTCGCTGAACTCGTCGCCTCCATGGTGCGCATGGACCCCTCCAAGAGGATCTCTATTAAGGATGTGCTTCCCCGCCTGGCAAAAATCACCCCTTGATCCTTTTGGCCGCTTCTTCAGCGGAAAGCCGGCTTGTATCTAAGACGGCGTGATAAAACCACTGGTTTTTTGGGGCAATTTCAACCGTATCAACGCCGGGCTTAAATCCTAAATTTTGCAAGAATGTGGCCCGCTGCTTTTCTTTATCCTGTAAAATTTCTTCAGGAGAAGGTAAAGATCCCCCCTCAGCAGCCGCCACGCCTTTATCGAAATTCTCATCAAAGGATTTTATGGCTTCTTCCCGCGTCAGCCGCTCTAAAACGGGTTGCCCTTCTCCGTAAAGTTCGCTAAACTGGATCAATGGAAACGCCCCGATCCTTTGATTGCTGAACTCTCCGCTTTCAGCTGCCTCCCGGCTTCTTTTTTCCATGCGGGAAGAAAGCACATGGAAAGGACAGTAGGCGAGCACCACTTTCAGGGGGCCGTCGAAGCTGTTCAATATTCTCTCTTTAAAAAAGGCGTCTATATTCAACAAGTCAAAGATGATTTTTCCGCCTCGGCCGGAAAAGTTATAGGCGTCGGTGATCATTTTAAGCTCCAAAGTGCGAAAAGGAGCCTCAAGATCTTCTAACTCTTCCTTACTTAATGACTTCCATTTTGTTTGAATTCTTTTGATGGCTTCCTCCGCCCCCTTTTTATCCTCCTGAGCCACACCCTCTTTCCAATTGCGCTCTTTGGAATCGATCGCCTTTGAAATGTCAACTTGCTCCTTTAAAGCTCCCTTTAAAATTTCCACTTCATCCGGGTTTATTTTTTCCGCCATACTCAATGAGATGGCATAAGATCTAAGATCGCCGCCATCTTCCACAACATCGGGATCGAGTTTCTTAAGAGCCTGAATAATCGACGTCTTGCCTGCAGTCGATGTTCCGACCAGCAAAACGACCTCGCCCTTCCACTGTTTATGAAACTGATGATAATCCTGGAATTGAGCTTTCCAGGAAAGATCCATCGCCCTTTGCATCTCAGGCTGGAAAAAGGCAGGTGTTTCACCAGATATGCTATTCATAAAACCTCCAAGGCTCTGTTTTTTTTATGCTATTGGCATAATTTTGCCTGAGACGGTCTTCTTCTGTGCTGATCAGATGATTTTGAAAGAGACGGGACTCTTTAGATGATGCGGGGATTTGTGTTACGGATCTGCCGGCTATTTCTCCTTTCGGATTATGAACCGCAGGCTGAGCCATATATTCCTGGCATTGCGCCATGATGCTGGCCCGCTTTTTTCGTAACCAATCTTCTTCTAATTCCATGTATCTATTTTATAACTAACTAATATTAAAGTAAATAAATACAGTTAATTATTAAGATCATGTATGCTTTTAATTAAGACTGGCAAAAATTTTGTCCACTGGCATAATGCTCATTCAAAAAAATGAAAAGCCACCCTCTTCCTCAAGAGCAATCTTGTAAATATTTTGCTCTTTCTTATAGCCTTTTTGATTATAGAGGCATATTTTGGATTAAATTCCGGAATTTCTGAAGTTCAACTTCAATTTAGCCAGCCTAGACTGCAAGATTTTTTTGTCTTAGAGCCGGTATAGCCAAAAAGTGCGAGACCAAGGAATCGAAAAGATTGTGAGGAGCTAAGAGCCGCAAAAGAGCTCAAGCCGCTTTTCCAGTTCGGGAAGCAGTTCAGGAATGGGAGCTTGGATGGTTTGCTTCAGCGCGTCAGCCGCCCCGCTTTTCCACTGCGCGATCAAACGGATCTTTAAGGCCGCCTGCATCTCAGTAATACCGGCCTTGAACGCTTCCAGGGCAATAGGGCGCAGCTGCTTTTTAAACGCTTCCATTTTTTCGGCTTTCACCTGGTCATAAGAGGCTGTAGATTGCAAAAGCTTATAGCTCGCCCCCTCCACTGTTCCCTCAATATTTTGCACCATGCTTTCCGCAAGCTCATGTACATAGTTTTGTGAGCTGAAAAAAGAGCGCAAAAAGGCGCGATATTCATCCGCCAATTGGGGCTCATCAAGAAACCGGTTGTCAATGCCATTATCGATCGCATGGACTTGAGGGAGCTCTTCCCCGTCCCAGGTAACCATGGCGTTTCCGAGGTTTGCCTCATCGGGCTTAAGACAATAGCCGGATCCTTCCACATATTGAATCGGGACGAGGCGGTCATCATTGCCAAAGATCAGATCGAGCAGGGAAAGGGAACCGAGCTGCTTAAAAAGCTGATATTTCTGTTCTTCATTCATCGAAGCGAACTTAGTATAGGTAAAGGCGCGAATGTTCTCCCCATTGATTTTTTCGGAGATCATGACATGGGGATCTTCAGAGGCGCAGTCCGGGGCGCAGGTGGTCTTCAAATCGATAAAAAGGCGGTCTAATTTAGCCACCTCATCCCCTTGAAGGGTCGTTTGGCTTCCGTCATTTTTCGTTAGAAGCTCCTTTTCCAAGTCGTAAGCCGATGTTTTCGGGCTTGAAAAAAGCTCCGGGCTTGAGAAAAATTTATAAAGGGAGCTGCAGCTGATCTCATTCCAATTGGTCCACTTGATGACGCACCCTTTAAACCGCTCGACGCTGTTGTCGGGATTAAACTTGGTAAAATTAACCAGGAAGGTCGGTCCCTCCAACCCTTGCATGGTGCGGCGGACAGGCGGGGTGGCCACAGTGAGGATATCTCTCAGCAACTTGTTAATCGACCCTTCAAAGTCTTCCTCAATAGGATAAAGCCTGACAAGTTTTCTATTGATTAATTTTAATTCCCCTATCAGATTCTGCCTGGAGGATGGATTTCCTAAAGCGTCCTTACAAAGAGTGGTAATCTTCTGTTCCAATTCCGCTTGTTTGGAAATAATGGCGTGCAGCTTAGCCAAGCGCAAAACCTTATGACCCTGCTTTAGAGTGGCTTGAGGAGATTCTAATAAAATATTTATGTCAATTCTCATAAGATTTGCAACATTTGCATGGCTTTTTTTGCAAGAACTGAGATTTCGGGGTCGTAAACCGGATTATTTTTAAATTGTCTCAGTTTTGTGAAGAGTTTTGCAAGTTCTTCGGGTTTGGGGCCATCGATAACAGGAATTCTATCGGCCAGGGCGAGTAAATCCGCCTGATTTTCATCAGAACTGTTAGCTGAGGCATGAAGCACTTGAGGAAGATACACTTTAAGACTTTGAGGAACGATAAAACTGGTCATAAAACCCCTTCTTATTATCTAACGTTAAAGAATATAAAGGATTCAGTGTTTTAAAGCTATAGAATTCCGTTGTCCTCAATAAAAATATATAGTATTGAAAAATTAATTTACCGGGTGCCTTATGACCTCTGAAACCAAGCTGAAACTTCTGCAATTTTTAGTCCAAGGCGTGCATTTGTGCATGGACTTCCATTACATCGAAAGAGTCCTGCCCCTCCCTTTGCTCGAAAAAGTTCCAGCCGGCCCTCTCTATCTCGCGGGACTCATGAATCTTAGAGGCCAAAGCATTCCCGTCATCGATCTCGCCCTGCGGCTGGGATTGACACGCGATCTAGAATATTCTTTAAACACACCTATTCTTCTTTGTTCTGATAATTCACACCAAGTGGGGCTTATCAT
This sequence comes from uncultured Chlamydiae bacterium, assembly GCA_963696295.1. GTDB lineage: Bacteria > Chlamydiota > Chlamydiia > Chlamydiales > JAJFMB01 > CAVOJR01. Next base: position 143,854 of record CAVOJR010000001.1, read on the forward strand.
CGATAAAATTTTTGGCATGATCGATGTCGAGGAAAAAAGCATCCAGATGCATGAGGAATTTGTCCGAAACCACTCCCCCTTTCTCGGAGCTGTTACCCTGGATGCAGGCGTCTCGCTGCTGATAAATACGAGTCAGATCCTGGCATTCAGCTTAACCGGTGAAAATAAAGAATTTAATTTAGGCGACATAATTAATTTGGCAAAAAATGAATAAAATTGATGATGCTATAAAAGTTATTGAACCTGATTTTATTCAATTAATTCACAATCGCTTTGGTCTTGTTATCCACGTCGACCAGGCAGACGCCTTGAATAAAACCATAGGAGAGGCCTGCAAAGAATTCCACTGCGAGCCAAAGGATTATCTGCAGCAATTAAACAACTGCCCAAGCAATTCTCCCTTATTAGCTTTTTTAATTGCCGGCATTACTGTTGGAGAAACCTATTTTTTTCGCGATCAGCGCCAAATGCATCTATTAAAGACGCTATTGCTGCCTCGTTTGATCGAAAGGAAACGGCAGGAAGGAGACCTTTCCTTAAAAGTTTGGAGCGCGGGGTGCTCAACGGGCGAAGAGATCTACACGATCGCGATCCTGCTGGACGGGCTGATAGATAATTTGGACCAGTGGAACATACAGCTGCTCGGCACCGACATCAACAGAAAGGCCCTCGAAAAAGCCAAAGACGGGGTCTACGGGGAATGGTCGATGCGTTCGATATCCGATCATTACCGGAAAAACTATTTTTCCCAAAAAAACAAGCACTATGAAATCTCTTTAGCCATTCGCAAATCCGTGCGCTTTGACTACATTAATTTAATGGATAGCGCCTATCCATCAAAGACAAGCGATCAAGACCTGATCCTGTGCCGCAATGTTTTGATTTATTTTGACGATGAGATCAGCTCCCAGATTATAAAAAAACTCAGCGCTTGTCTGTCAAAGAGGGGATATTTTTTATTCGGCGCGTCCGACCCTATCATGACCACCGAAAACAACCTGGTTTTCCATCATGAAGAAGACGCGATCTATTTTACGCTGGGGGAATTAGGATGAGCAAGCAAAAATCCGCAGCCGACCTGATGCCGCAAAGCGAAGAGGCTCAAGTCATTCTGCGCGCCCGGGCAGAGCAGCTGGCCAAAGAGAAAACGGAAATCATAGAAAGTCATGAAGGGATCTCTTTTGTGCACTTCGGCTTGAGTAAAACTGAATTATATGGCATTCCTTATCAATATGTTAAAGAGGTTTTGCACAAAATAAAACCCTGCCCTCTTCCCTGTACGCCCGCCTACGTTGCCGGAGTGATCAATTGGCGGGGAGCCTTGATCCCGGTAATTGATCTTAAACAATTTTTACATTCTGAGAGTGCAAAAAATATCAATTATGCCTATGGAATAATCATAAGAGCGGCTGATGAGACGATAGGCATCCTGGCGGATTCGATCGAAGGCAGCGATACGTATCAGCCATTAAGTTTAGGGTCCCCTTTAGCTTCGGTAAATGCGGCTAATCCTGAATATATTATAGGCATCCATCAGGGGGCCACCGCTATTATAAACATGGAAGCAGTCGTATCTGCATTAAGATTAGAAATGGATAAATTCCATCATTAAGGAGATTTCTATGGACAGTATAGCCGATAAATTCTTTGCGTTGAACATCCGCACCCGGCTATTTTTGGGTTTTATGGCGCTTTGCCTCCCTATCATCATCTTGCTGATCGTTTTTTTACTAAAAGCCTCTAACATTACCCACTTAAGCGAGGAAATCAGTAAAGTAAATATACCCAGCACTTTAGATACACAAATTATAGAAACCCGCAGCATGCTCTATTTTTGGGCGCTCACCGGCAGCCCCGAAGCGAAAGCCAATTTTATGCAAAAATGGGAGGACATAAAAAGATCGATACATACAACCGATGAGACCATGAAAAATTCGAGCAATGAGGATCTGTTGAAGCTTTGGAAACGAGTGAAATCCCTCTATGGCCCCCTGGAGAGCGCGCAATTGGCCATCATTAGCACCCCTTGGCAGGCAAATAACGTCCCCCAAATAGCCAAGGAAATTTCGAAAATGAAGACAATCGGGGATGACATGATCGATATCTTAGATGGCGCCCGGTCAAAACTTACAGGAGAGAGGGAAGGGGGGCTTTATAATCTTAGAGAGGATCAAATCAATAAAAACACTGCTGAAGTCAATGAATCTATCCGCTCTCTGCACAACCTCGCCTATGCTCTGATTGGCCTGACGGCCCTTTTATCCATACTCGTGCCCATTTTCACTTCCCACTCCATTTTAGGCCCCTTGAACAAGGCCATCGATATTGCTAAAAAAATATCTGCCGGGGAGCGCAATATGGATATCCAAGTCACCTCGCAGGATGAAACCGGTAATTTATTGGCTTCGCTGAAAGTCATGCAATGTTCGATTAAGGAAAATGAAGAAAAAATGCAAGTCAGTGAAAATAAAACACGTCAATTATTTGATAGAATGGTGGATTCATCGAAAAAGTTTCGCAATCAGAGCAGCAAAGTGGCGGCCGGTGATTTGCGGGAGCGGCTGGTCATCGGGGACAATGATGTCATGCAGGATTTAGGGAATGATTTGAACTCCATGACGGATAGTTTGGCCAACATAACTAAAAAAATCACGGTAGTCAGCGACAGCCTCATCACCATGATCGATAAAATTAAAGCGTCGGCCAATGAGGAGTCGCAAAGCATCACGTCGGAAGCATCGGCCATTAATGAAATCAGCGCCTCTTTAGAAGAGATTGATAAAAGCTCGAAACAGACCATGGCCAAAGCGCAAGCCTTGCGCGAATCGGCGCGAAGCACGCGGGATCAGGGAAAACTCGGCGCCGATCTGGTGAGGGAAAGCATAGACGGAATGAAAGTTTCTCAAGAGAGAGTGAAAACGATCCAGCAAACCATCCTCGATTTGAGCAATCACACCCAGCAGATCGGGGAAATCACCTCGGTGGTGAACACCTTGGCCCAGCAGCTTAAAATGCTGGCGCTGAACGCTGCGATTGAAGCATCTAAAGCTGGAGAAGCGGGCAAGGGGTTTGCGGCTGTCGCCACCGAAGTCAGAAACCTCGCCGAACAATCGGAGCAATCGACCGATCAGGTGCAAAAAATCCTCGAAGATATCCGGGTCACGACAGAAAAGGCCGTAGTAGTCACAGAGGAAGGCACCAAGACCCTCAATACAGGCACCAAGCTGATTGAGAAGACGGGCGATGTCATCCAAACTTTGAGCAAAATGATTGATGAAGCCACCATTTCAAGCCAGCAGATTGAAGCGGCGATCCGCCAGGAAGCGGTAGGCATCGAACAGATCGTCGAGAGCATGAATGAAATCAATCATGCGACGGCCATCCTGGCGAGCGGCGTCAATGAAACGACCGCGTTTATCCATGAATTAGCTGAGATCGCGCATCATCTTCAAGAAGATGTGAATACCTATAAAGTTTAGGAATACCATGGACGATGCTTTTTTCAAGCAGTTGGTCGATACGTTTCAGGTGGAGATGGAATCCCTGCTGCAGGTGATTATCAGGAATTTGCAGGATATTCAAAAAGGGGGGGATTTAGAAAAAAGCAAGGTGGAAATAGCGCGTTCAGGGCGCAACATCAAGGTTTCCGCCGGCGCCATCGAAGCCAAACAGATCAGCCGTCTGGCGGAGAAAATTGAAAAATTCTATTCCTCCGGCGCTGCTGTAACCCCCGATATAATCGCCGCTACGACGCGAAGCGTCGAGGGTTTCCGCCAGGCGCTAAAGGCCTTTGGTGAAAAAAAGCCCCCCCCATCCGATTTTGAAAATCTCATTGCACAATTTGATCGCCCAGGCGAAGCGAAAAAGGTTGAACCCCTTAAAGCGCCCCCTGCCGAGACCGATTTTCAAGAACAAATCATCGAAGTCTTTAAAGCAGAGCTTGAGGAAAAGCTCCTGGTGATCACCAATGGTTTGCTGGAGCTGGAAAAGCCGGGAAGGGACGTTGATAAAATATTCGAAGAGATTTTTCGCGCAGCCCACACCATTAAAGGTTCGGGCAGAGGCGTCGGAGCGCTTGAGTTAAGCGAGATTGCCCACCATGTGGAAACGCTCTTTTCCGCCATTCAGAAAAAAAAGGTGCAAATTTCCCCCGACATCATCAATCTTTGCTTAACAGCTGTAGACTCGATGCGGACAGCTATGCAATGCTATAGCGAGAAACAGCCATTATCCTTTGATCTGCAGGCTTTACTAACTCAGCTGAAGCAATGCGCAGAAGCTAAACCTGGAATGCCTAGCGTAAAGCCGGAGCCGGCGCCCCAGCAGCAAATGGCTAAGACTCCCCCTTCGAAAGCGAGCGAATACGAATCGATACGGGTATCCCTTTCTACCCTGGAACGGGTCTCTGCTTTTATTGAAGAGATGCAGATTAATAAAATCGCCATTGAAGACCATTATTCTGAACTCGTAAAAGTCGATTTCAAAACTAACCATCTGATTCAGGATTGGAAGAAGAAATCAAAAGTAAACTCCGAAATCCTGATGGAAATCGGCAGCAGCCTGGACCGGATGCATAAAGAGATGCGCAGCCGGGTAAATGAAATGAAAACCATCTTTAACGCCCTGCAGGATGAAGTGCGCATGCTGCGCCTCGTCCCCGTCACCATGCAGCTTAGTAATTTGCCGCGCATCGTCCGGGATTTAGCCTACAGTCTTCACAAACAGGTTAATCTGGAAATTAAAGATAACGACGTCAAAATTGATAAAATGGTTTTGGATGGATTAAAAGATCCGATTGTCCATATTTTGCGAAATTCGATCGATCACGGCCTGGAAGATCCGGAAGTGAGGAAGTCCCAGGGAAAACCGGAAGTGGGAACGATTAAGATCGATGTCAGCGAAGAGGGCAGCCACATTCTCTTTAAGATTTCCGATGATGGCGCCGGCATAAATATCGATAAGATTATTCAAACAGCCCTAAACAAAAATATATTGTCCAAGTCTGAACTTGATAGTATGAGCCGGGAGGATATTTTAGAGTTGATCTTCCGCCCGGGATTTTCTACCAAGGAAGTCGCGACCGATGTTTCCGGAAGAGGGGTTGGACTGGATGCGGTCAGATCGAATCTGACCACGCTGAAAGGGCAGGTAAACTTAACTACCGAGATTGGCAAAGGAACCACCTTTTTCTTGCGGGTGCCGCTGACGCTGGCCACGGAGCGGGGGCTGATCGTCAAAAGCGGGGGGCAATTATTCGTGCTCCTTACGAGTTCTGTCGAGCGGGTATTGTTGTTAAAGCATCAGGATGTGATCGAGGTGGAAGGAAGCCAGGCGATTCTCATCAACAAGCAGCCCGTTTTGCTCAGCAGCCTGTCGGAAATCTTAAACCTTGAGGAAAAAGAGACGAGAAAAGGGTTATTGCCGACCGTAATCATCCGAAAGGATTGGAATAGAGTGAGCCTCCTTGTCGAAGAGATTATAGGGGAGAGGGAAATTGTCTTAAAGCCCTTGCAGGCCCCCTTGACAAACAACCCGTGCGTCATTGGCGCCACCTTATCCGGAAGCAATCAGATTATCTTTGTGTTAAATTCCACAGACATCATTGAAAGAGCGGTAAAAGCAAAAAAACGGATCTGTTTATGATAAAAATTTTGATCGTCGACGATTCTCCTACGGTGGTTTCTTTATTTAAACATATCATTAAAGCAGAAAGTGATATGGAAGTGATCGGCGTCGCTGAAAATGGGAAGGAAGCTGTGGAATTAACCGCCCGGCTAAAACCCGACCTGATTACCATGGATATTCAAATGCCCGTCATGGATGGTCTTGAGGCGACGCGCCGCATCATGTCGCAAACGCCGACGCCCATTGTCGTGATCAGCTCCACCGTCAGCGATGAATCCCTGGAAGCGACATTTCATATCCTGGAAGCCGGCGCTTTGACCGCCCTCGCAAAACCTACTGATGTGTTATCCCCCTCCTTCGCGGAATCCCGCAAGCATATCATCGACACCTTGCGCAGCATGGCAGAAATCAATGTTATCAGGAAGTATCTTAAAAAAGCCCCTGAACAGACCCCTCCAGCCGTCAAACCCGGCCAATTTGAAATCGTGGCCGTCGGCGCTTCCGTCGGGGGGCCTATGGCGTTAAAAGCCATCTTATCCAAAATGCCCGCCGATTTTCCCGTTCCCATTATGGTTGTTCAACATATGAGCCAGGGTTTTATTCCGGGCTTTGCGCGATGGCTCGCTGAAAACACGCCCTTAAAAGTGAAAATTGCAGAGAATTACGACCTTTTGCAGCAAGGAACAGTGTATATCGCCCCGGATCAGCATCATTTGGAACTAGGGAAGGTCAATGGAAAACTGGCCGCAAAAGTCATCACAGGAATGCCGGTTTCCGGTTTTTATCCTTCGATCACCTCTCTCTTCAAATCGGTAGCGGAAGTATCAGGGCCGCGAGCGGTCGGAATGATTTTAACCGGCATGAGCGGCGATGGAGCGGCCGGTTTATTAGAAATAAAAAAAGCTAAAGGACTCACGCTCATTCAAGACAAGGAAAGCGCCGTGGTTTTTGGCATGGCAGGGGTGGCACAATCAATGGGAGCTGTGGATCAAGTCCTGGAACTGAACTCTATCGCAAACTACCTGATAAAACTAGTAAAGTGATCCTATGGAAAAAACGAACACCTTAATATTAATCATTGACGATAGCCCCACACAGCGCCTGATCCTTGGCACTGCATTAAAAAACGTAGGGTTAACGGTGTTGGAAGCCGAAGACGGGCAAGCCGCATTAACCGTTCTGAAAACGGTGAAGCCAGATGGTATTCTGCTCGACGTGGAAATGCCCGGTCTGAATGGATTTGAAGTGTGCGCCGAAATCCGAAAAATCCCCGAGCATCGCTACACCCCCATCATGATGGTGACCGGACTGGAGGATTATGAATCGATTAACAAAGCTTTTTTAGCGGGCGCCACAGATTTTGCCACCAAGCCCATAAATCCAAGCTTAATCGGCTATCGCGTACGCTACATGATCCGGACAAACTCTTATTTTCTGGATCTGCAGGTCGCGGAAAAAAGCGTCAGAGCCTTAAATGCGGAACTGGAAAAAAAAATCGTTGAAATTCAGGATTACGCCGCAGCGGCGACCCGCTTTGTTCCGCAAGATTTCCTTAAAATTCTGCATAGAGAAAATATCACCGAGATATCTCTTGGGGATTGCGTGGAAAAAGAGATTAGCGTGATGTTTTTAGATATCCGGTCATTCACGACCCTCTCCGAGCGCTCCACTCCGGTAGAAATTTTCCAGCTTCTCAACACATTAATGAGTTATTTGAATCCGGCGATCATTAAAAATAAAGGATTTATCGATAAATACATCGGCGATGCCATTATGGCCCTATTTTTGGATGCGGGCGATGCTTTGCAGGCCGCGATCGACATGATTTCCCAGCTTAAAGCCTTTAATGACGCGCGCGCGAAGAGCAAACTTCCTCCTGTCGGCGTGGGCATAGGGATCAATACCGGCTCCCTGGCTTTAGGCACCGTCGGCTTTAAGGACCGGATGGAATGCACGGTCATTAGCGATGCGGTCAATCTCGCGTCACGAATAGAGTCTCTAACCAGAACTTTCGGAGTCGATGTCATCATCAGCGAGCAGTGCTACAGTCATTTACAAAATCCCGAAAAATTTCACTGCCGTTCCTTAGGCCAGTTAACCGTTAAAGGGAAATCGCAGCCGACAAAAATCTACGAAGTTTTCAGTCACAACTCTCCTTTGGAAATCCAATTAAAAGACGAGTATGCCGAAATGTTTGCATCGGCATTGAACCATTTCGAAGAAAAGAATTACCTTGAAGCCTCGAGTCTTTTCAGGCAAATCATCTCAAAAAATCCGCACGACCTGCCCGCTGAATATTTTTTCCAGCATTGCAACTTAAAGTGAATATTTATTGCGTTTAATCGCATGAATATGCTAAAATATGAGTTATGAAAAAGCTATCGTTAGCCTCATTAGTCGTTTTGATGATCGCCGCCATTGACAACATGCGGAATTTGCCCGCGGCCGCCCTGTTCGGCAGCTCGCTCATCTTCTTTTTTGTCCTCTCGGCCCTCATCTTTTTGATCCCGACAGCGCTTGTCGCCGCCGAGCTGTCGGCCGCTTTTCCCGAAAAGGGGGGAGTTTATCAGTGGGTTAACCGCGCTTTTGGACAAAGATGGGCGATGGGGGCTATCTGGCTCCAATGGATCAATACCCTGGTCTGGTACCCCACTATCCTCTCTTTCATCGCCGGGACTTTAGCCTACCTGATCGACCCCGAGCTCGCTCAAAATAAAACTTACCTGATATCCTGCATTCTGATCACTTTCTGGGGGCTCACCTTGGTCAATATGAAGGGGATCCACACCTCGGCTCGCGTCAATACCCTCTGCTGCGCGCTTGGTACGATGTTTCCCCTCCTCTTCCTGATTGCCTTGGGCGCCGTCTGGGTCTTCAGCGGCCAGCCGCTCCAGATCGAACTCACAGCCGACCGCCTCATCCCCCCCCTCAACCAGACCACCAGCTGGGTTTCGCTCATCGCCATCATGGCCTCCTTTTTGGGGATAGAACTCTCAGGCGTCCATGTGAATGACATTGAGAATCCCAAGCGGAATTTCCCGCGGGCAACGCTCCTCGCCACCCTATTTATCTTCCTTTCGATGACTTTTGGGTCCCTTTCAGTCGCTTTTGTCCTCCCCGAAAAGGAAATCCAGCTCATTTCCGGGGTGATGCAGGTCTTCACCAGCTTCTTTAAAGCCTTTGGCCTGGAAGCTCTGACGCCGTTTTTGACACTTTTGATCGTCGTTGGATCGGTAGGGACAATGATCAATTGGCTGATTTCCCCGGCCAAAGGGCTGCTCCACGCCGCCGAGTATGGCTTTTTGCCCCCCTTCTTCACCCAAAAAACAAGCAGGGCGTCCCCTCGAACATCCTCCTATTGCAGGCGGTTCTCGTTTCGCTCTTCTGCCTGATTTTGATTATTGAGCCGAATATCAACGGCTTTTACTGGTTTTTGACAGCCCTTAGCACTGAGCTTTACATGCTCATGTATCTGCTCATGTTCGCCGCCGCGCTGAAGCTCCGGTCAATCGAAAGAGCGGACTCCTTCAAAATTCCGGGAGGCCCTTTAGGCATCTGGATCGTCTGCCTGCTCGGGCTGTTCGGCTGCCTGACCACGGTCATCGTCAGTTTCTTCCCGCCCGATAATGTCAGCCTGGAGAGCCCGCTGCTCTATCTCTACATGATCGGCATCGGGAATCTGGCAACGCTCGCGCCCCTTCTGCTCTTTTTTGCCTATCAAAAGAAGTCATTGAAGCAAATCTCGCAAGAAAATACCCGCTAATGATACTCTTTACCAAAAAAAAACTGATCGGACGTTATGAACGGTATAGAACCTTACTTATTTCAACTTGCTCCATGCGTTAGCCTCGTTCCTCTTTATCAACAAGCTCTCGCAAACAATTTGCAGCGCGCCATAAGCTTGCCAAATCTCTACAAAGAGCCAGAAAAACGTGCGGCTTTTGAAAAGGATAGAATTAACGGTATAAACCAAATTAATGCGGAATTAAGCGATCCCTTAACTGCTCTTCGTCAAAAAATGGCGCTCCTGGTGGAGAAATTTTTCGAACAAAAAAAAGAGCGTACGATCATCTTGGGCTGCATGCACTATCCAAGCCACGCCGCTCAGGATTTTATTCAAACCCAGACTGAGACTACCTATCTCCTCCCCAAAAATATTTGCCGAAAGGAGGATCATTCCCATCAATCCGCCGTCACTGTCGACCTCAGATATTCACCGGATGAAAAAATTGAGATCCTCCTGGAATATGCCACTCTGTTCAATTCCTCCCAGCCCTTAGATAAAATGCCTCCCAATGGTCCCGATTTCGCAAGAAGGGATTTCAAGAATATCTCCCATCTCGAAGATTTTCTCTTTGTTAAAAATATAAAAAAAATCTACGCTGAACGACTGCCCTCTTTAGAAAAAGGTCCCTGTGCGGAAGGCAGTTCCAACATCGCTTTAATCCAAACGATACACAAATTGCTTGGAAAGGGCGGAATCTTCGCCTTTGACTATATACCCTACTTTCAAATACAGGACAGTGAAGGGGCCGATATTCTCCTGAACGAACCCCCTCCAAAACGGGAGATAAGCCAAAAGGAAATCGATGATTTTCTTAAGAATTCCCCTCACCGCGACTTTTTCGCAAAAATGAAAAAAACGGAAGGGACCCACCCTTCCCTGGCATGCCAACATCAGATATGCCCTGCTACTCCCTGCCCTGCCTATATCTCCAACGTAGCCAGAAGCGCCATCATCGCCAAAGAGGAGAGTGAAGTATTAAACCATTCCATGACATTGGCCAGGGAGATAATTAAAAGCAATCCTCCGACGGCTTTAACCAAAGAGGAACTTGCCATCAAATTTGGCAGCCAAATTCTCCCTCTGGCCGATTTTGATCCAGCTAAACTGCCTCTCAACAAGTTCTACATCACTGCAATCGTTATCAAATGCCTATCCACCCGAACGTTTGATGAAATGGGCTCCATATATTATCAGTTTGAATGTTATCGCGCCTTGAATGTGAATCCCTCCTTAGCAAGTCATATTCATCCCGCGACAAAGGAGGGGTTTGACTGGGCAGTCACTCTCCTTGTGGAAAAGGTCGTTTTTCCTCAGCTTCACCTCTTAGGCTTTGAAAAAGTCTCCTTTGACCTGAACAGGCAAAATCCGGAAAACAAGCGCCTCTTTGAAAGGGTGATTTACTCAAAAAAGGCACTGTTTAATATTTTTTAATCGAGAAATAAGTCTTAAAAAAGTTATGCAAAAACTATGGACCCTCTTCTCATCGCAGACTCTGCTTGCAATAAGCCTTATGATTTAGAAACTCTTAATTCCCAGGCGCTTGGGGGAACCGAAGCCACCGTTGTCAGGATTGCGGAAAAACTCGGTGCCACCAGGCCTGTCGTCGTCCATCAACACAACCGACGGGAAACTAGCAGGTCCGCGAATGTCACATATGCTCCCCTTTCGAACCAATCGGGACCATGGCATGCCATCATTGTGCTGCGAAATCCCGCGTTAGCTCTGGAGATGAAAGAGAAGTTTAATAATACTCCGGTCTGGCTATGGCAGCATGATCTTGCCACCATTTCACTCATGCGATTTTTAAAATCTTTGGCTAATCAAAATATCGGCATTATTACCGTCTCTGATTTCTTAAAGCAACAGATTATAGATTTGGCAAAGCTGGACCCCTATCTCTCCCCTCTCCCCAATATCGTGCGCATCTACAATCCGATTGACGATCAGCTAAGCCCGGACGCCACCCCTTTTGATCGGCATAAACTGGCGTTTATCAGTTCTCCCCACAAGGGATTGGACTACACTTTATCTGTCTTCAAAATCATTCAGGAGAGGCATCCCCAATTCGAATTGATCGTGACGAACCCCGGATACTACCAGCCCGACTTCAAACTGCTCAATGTTCCGAACGTCAGGTACTTGGGAAATCTCCGCCATGCGGACAATATGCGCATGATCCGAAGCGCCCTATGCCTCTTCTTTCTGAACCATGTCTTTCCGGAAACGTTCGGCCTCGTTTTTGCAGAAGCCAATGCAGTCGGGACGCCCGTGCTGACCCACCCTTTAGGTGCAGCCCCGGAAGTCCTTACAAACCCTGAGCAGCTGATCGATACGCACGATATTGAAGCGGTCGAGACGCGCCTTTTGCAATGGCATCAGGGGAGCCGTCCGAAAGTGAGCGGCGATGAGCGGTTTCGTTTATCCGCCATTGCCAGACAGTGGGATGAACTCAGCCAAGGATATCAGCTTCAACAAGGTCTCTAAAATCACTTTTTGGTTCTCAGCGCCTGAAGGTCTAGCGATCCAGCTTTTTTTTAGCCATTCTAGCTCAATGGCCTGTTTTCCAATCAACTGTTGAAAGGGGGAAGCAAGTGCTCTTTCTTGAAATTTAAGTGGTGGTTCAGCATGAGAGACATGATGCTTTTTGGGCCGCTACCATCATCCCGTCAATAAATCTCAATTCAAATTGAACTGTTTCCATTTTGAAATGGTTGTCATTCTTAAATGGATCGCATGTCCTTCCCAAATGATTTTCCACCCTTTGGAACCCCTGACATAGGTTAACTTCATCAGTTTTTGGTGGGCAGCGCATTGTCCGTTAAGTGTTTATCGAGAAAAGAGTATGCATATTCTCTCATTTCTTTAGTAAAAATATGTTTCCCAGGCCATACTTTGATCACTAGTTCTCCTTCATTAAACACTGGGCTAGCGTATTCGACAATTTTTTGAGCCCCGTAACTCCATTTGTCATCATTGGTGGCTGAAATAAGAAGTGAGGCCGGCTCTATCATTTTTATAATGTCTTCAACATCACCAAAATTCATGATTCCGGGAATACAAAACTCCATTTGAATCCCGACATTTCTATCCAGAGAATCTTTATAATTAACGCATCCGCAATTTGATACTGAGACCTTGATACGCTTGTCTAATGCAGATCCCCAGATTGCCATTCGCCCGCCATATGAATGACCGATAAACCCTATTTTTTCTGCATCTACCTCAGCTCTGCTTTGCAGATAATCAATACCAACCTCCATATCGTATAGGGCTTTAGCAAGGAGAGTCCCTCCTTTGATAAGCCTTGTAGAGAGTTCAAAATATCCTGCTTTTCCCGGTTCGTCCTTAGCCCAATTCCGTTCTTCAAAGCCAATTGCATCAGGTGCAAATGTGATATATCCCCGTTCAGCCAACTCTACGGCATAAGCTTGATCTGCATCTCCTGACAATCCTACCACTTCACTTTTTCCAAGTTCGAAATTCCCCGCATGCTGATGATGGCAGAATATTGCAGGAGTTTTTCCTGCTTTTTTTTTCGGTATTAAAATATACGCTCGTACCCTCTCCTCAATCTCAACGCTATATTCAATCTTCTCGCGGATATATAGTCCACAGTCCGCTATTTCCAAAATAACGGCATTCAAGGGACTTTTATCTGGAAAGCGGCCTAACAGATTTAAGAGATTTTCTCTATTCATATTAAAATTAGCTGTTCTTTTTACTGACCGAGGCCATTTGCATCAATTGTTGTTCTGCTTCCACAAAGTGCTCTTCCACCTCTGTTGGCTTTTCTAATTGGATTAATCGATATTTTATAAATTCCTCATCAGCTTTCTGCAAGGCAAGATCATGGCTAATCTTTCCTGCATGAGTCAGAACTTCTCGACCTGATAACCTTAAAAAATCGTCCAATTTAGTGATCCAATCACCCATTGTCATGCTCTTACGATTGATCGCTTGCAGCTCGGCAAAATCGAGATACATTGATACAATTCGATTGAGGATATCTAACTCCTTCTCCGTAAGGTAGTTTTTTGCAATTTGCGCTTCAGTTTTGTGGATCCTCTGCCCTTCCCAGTTCGTCATGCCCAAGTTAGCTTTTGAAGAGCTGACTCGTTCATAGATGATTTCAGCTGCTGTATGTCCATGTGCAGCCCAATGCATCTTGTTTTGAATTACTTTGAAAAACTCGATTGAAGATGAAGATTTCGGATCATAATCTATGCTAGTCGCATAGATATCTAAAACTTTGCGCCAGAAGACTTTCTCCGATGAACGAATATCGCGGATTCGAGTGAGCAGTTCCTCAAAATAGACTCCGCTTCCGGCTCGCTTTAACCGTTCGTCATCCATGGTAAAGCCTTTAATGAGATATTCGCGAAGCCTCTGAGTAGCCCATATGCGGAATTGAGTGCCCCGGAGAGATTTTACGCGGTAACCCACCGAAATAATAACATCTAAGTTATAGTAATTTGTAGGTTTGGTAGAAAATTCGGAATTTCCGAATTTTCTCACGGTTTGTTCTTCTGACAGTTCCCCTTCTAAAAATATATTTTTTATATGTTCATTGATGGTCGACTTTGCCTTGTCAAATAACTTGGCCATATCATCCTGGGTTAACCAAACCGTTTCATTTTCCATGCAGGTTTCAATTTTTATCCTTCCATCATCAGTTTGGTAAAGCAGAAACTCTGTACCCTGCTGATTAAACTTGGTTGGAATATTTTTCTTTTTCATAATTCACGCTAAAAATCCTTTTCCCTCTTATTTCGATATCGCAGTCGGGTCAATGCCACTGGAAGAGTGTTTATTTTTTCCCTATCTATTGTTCGTTTGCGACCAAATTTTATGCCCTTAGCTTTTGCTTCAATTCGACCCTCGTTCGTTCATTCTGAAATGCGATGCCGTTCTGCTTGGGCATAACTACCATTTTCCCCATAGCCCCCTTTTTGGTTTAGGAGATAGGCAATCCATAACAACTTGCAACCTGATGTATTTGACAAATTCACTTCAAATGTATCAACGCTACATTCGACATTTTTTATCACATCTTTGACAAATTTTAACTCAGCTTGACGAACAACACCCCCTCCTCTCCCTTGCGCACCCGGAACTGGGATGAGAGGCGGAGCGACTTTTCAATGAAGCGCTCATCATAACCCTGCCACTGGAGGGCGAACTCCCGTTTGAGCCAAAGGGTGAGCTCCGGCAAGGCGTAGCGGAGGTGCGGTTTATAAAAGTATGTGGTCGCTTTCGCCACCACCTGGGAAAATCGCTCCTGCGTGATCCGGTCCACGCAGTAAAGATCATCGTCCACTTGCTGAAGCAGTTCCTCAAAGCAATTTATATTCAAACTGCTCAGGAATTTGAGGGTGGGCTCCGCCGACTCGGGATTTTCGCTGATGCGCTGCAATCTCTCCAGCAGCTCCATTCTCGTGGCCAGGCCCAAGCGGCCGCGCATCCAGGGTTTTATAAAACAATCGAAGATATCGCTCATTTTACTCCTCGCAAAAGGGATCTTAACAGCCATTTTGGCAAAAAAATCATCGGCCCATTCTTTTTTTCTTTCCTCGCTCAAGCGCTTGATCTCCATATTTTCCAGCGGAGTTAATTCAAAGATACCCCCCAGATGATAAGGGTCCAGTGAGAGTTTGGCTCTCTTGCGGTCTTGAGCCCCCGCAAGACATTTTATCAGTGAATGAAAATCGGCCAGGCGGCTTTCCTCTTTCCCCTTCAGATAATTCTCCAAACGCTGATTGATCTCGTCCTTGTGACCTTGGGCATAGGTTTTATACTCCCCCTTTAGCAAATCGCCTATTGCGTTTTTCCCCTGATCCATCAAGTTCCGCTCCAAAGGCTTGCTTAAAGCGAGCATTTGAATCGGCTCGTCGAGGTAAAAGGGCGGGAGCGTTTCCCGAAACTCCCCTCCAAAATCGAAGGTAAGCTGTGAAACTTGCGTCGCGGCTTTTCTCTTCGGCTTCGGCTTCTGCTCTTTTGGAGGCTCTACGCTGATTGGTTTGATGGAGGTTATATCGATATTTTCAAGGGAGTAGATCTCCTCCAGGCCATGGCTGTAGGCCGTTTTGAAGGTCTCCTCATAGCTTGAGGTGCTGGGGGAAAAGTTTTTAAGCAGCGAATCCATCATACCTACTATTAAAGCCCTGATAAAAAATAATCACAACACATTTTCTTGCAGCTTTCTAAAAAATGAATTAAAGTATCCAGTACGGAGGCTCCCATGATCCAGACTGAAACTGTTCGCTACTTTCATGACAAAACACCCCTGCAGGGCTTTTTAGCCTATGACAACACGCGGCAAGGCCCCTTGCCGGCTGTCCTGATCGCCTCCGACTGGAAAGGGCTCGGAGACCCCGCCAAAGACAAAGCGGAGATCCTGGCCAAGTATGGCTATCTGGCCTTTGCCGCCGATATTTATGGGGAAGGGAAACAGGCTGTGGATGAAAATGAAGCCGCCGAACTGATGCAGCCCTTATTTACCAATAGAAAGCTGCTAAGGGAGCGCATTTTAGCCGCCCACAAAGAAGTGAGCCGCATCCGCCTGGCCGATCCCCGGCGCATAGCCGCTATCGGCTTTTGCTTTGGCGGGTTGACGGTCATTGAACTGCTCCGAAGCGGCGCGCACCTGCGCGGCATCGTCAGCTTCCATGGCATCTATGGGGACGCGTTGGGCGGAATGGAAGCCAAAACGGCCCCGAAGAGCACTAAGCTGCATGGTTCGGCCCTGCTTCTGCAAGGGTATGAAGACCCGTTGCTGCCGCCAGCCGATATCGCGAAGTTCCAAAAAGAAATGAACGACTCAGGCGTTGATTGGCAGATGCATACGTTTGGACATACCGCCCACGCCTTTACAAACCCTATGGCCGCCAATCATGAGAAAGGGCTGGTTTTTAACGCCCGATCGAGCATCAGAGCCTGGCAAATGATGCACTTGTTCCTAGAAGAAATTTTTGTGTGAGAAAATATGAAAAAAAAAGCAATCCTGACCTTTTTGTACGCTATCCTGGTCCTCATCGGAGGCATCACCGGATATACTAAAGCCTCCAGCCTCCCCTCGCTCATCATGGGGGTGGGATTTTCCCTGCTGCTGATGATCAGCGCGGCGGGACAATATAAAAAGAGCGTCCTGGCCCACTTTTCGGCGATCATTTTAGCCGGAATTTTAGCCCTCTTCTTTTTATGGCGTTTTACCCATACGCTTTCGTTTATGCCGGCCGGTGTGATGGTGATTATCAGTATTTTAGTGCTGATTCCCCTGATTGCGATGCCGAACGACGGCAAAGCGAAGTGAGGCAAAAAGCCGAAAAAGGGCATAGCCTGCCGCCATTCCGGCGAGAAGGTAGCAGGCGCCCTCAATTGTAAAAAGCATGCCCGGTTTGAAATGGTATAGAGTCGCTTTGCCTAAAGTAAAGTCGAGATTCTTTAAGAAAAGAAAGGGCCTGGAAAAGACCGAGGCCTCCTGCATTTGCGATAAAGCGTCTGATAACTTAACAAAGCGATGCTGCATCGCTTCGAGAAAGGCCCCCTGCCTGGAAAAGTCTGCATCGGAGCTCGCCAGAAATTTTTCGATAAACTGCTCAAGGGTCTTGCCCGATTCCTTCGCGATTTTTCGCAACGTATCGAGCTGATGGCGAAGCTCATCCACATGGCCTCCCAGGCGCTGCTCATATTCTTGCATAAAGATCGGCCATTGAGAGAAGAGAGCCGCGCCCGCAACCACAAATAACCGATCTATCATTTCACCAAACCACTTCAACATGGCTTATGTATACATCACTTAAGAGCAGATCTCAAGCTGTTTTTAGGTCCGTCCACGCTCAAAACATTCATCGGTTCAAAAATACTATAATCCAATAGAAGCAGCTTCACCCCTCTTTTGGTCAAGGTGGGATATTTGGTTCCCATGACGCTAACCTCTTCTACCAGCCCCTCCCGATTTTGAAAGGTTTTGTCCAGCCATTTCTCAATCCCTTGCCAGCTGATGCTTCGCTCGGCTTTTGGGCCCGAAGGTTTGATGGCGTGGTAAATCTGATCCACACATCTGTTAACGGTAAGCTTTTTGTCCAATTCTTTAAAATGTTTGCTGAAATGAAAGGTATATAAAAGAAGTACCGGGTGCACATGTCCAAGCTCATGAGCCAAAAAGGCGGTATCAAGCAGACCCCAGTCCCTGTTTTTGGTTTTATCCATGGCCAGCAGCCAAAGGGTTTCATCCATTTCACGGGGGTTCACCTGATGGAAAAACTCGGCATCATAGGTGCGGAATCTCGGGTAAACCGCGCAATGCGCCGCGTCCACGACGTGAGCATCCAAATTGCCCCCGACCATTTCCAGATCGATGGTTTTAGTGATCTCTAACATACTCTCATTCACGATGACGCCGCGCAATTTAGCGAGCTGATGGTGAATGGACCACTCCAAATCTTCGGTTTTTACATTCACCATATGGGAATAATGCTTGGTCCACCCATAAGAGCAGGCCTGGCCGCCCTCGCAAAATAGCTGGAAATCGGTGAGAAACACATCATCCGCTTCCTCTTTCATCGAAACGATCAGCGCCTTCATGATTCTTCGGAAAAGCTCAAAATTCGGGGGAAGGTCGTCTTCTACTTTACCCTCGACAATTCCTGAGCGCAGCTTGACAAATCCATCGACCAGGGATTGGAGTTGATTCTTCACCACCTCTTTAGCGGCTTGTTTTAGAGCTTCCTCATCATCAATGACAGCAGCCAGTGTATCCAGAGCATTCTTCTCTTTAAGAATCGCTTTGATTCGATCGGCCTTTTCAGTGCCGATCAATTCGTAAAACTCCACTCTGTCATTTTTGGATCCTTCGATCAAAACCCGTTGGATGAGGTCGTTTTTCGGCCGCTCGCTAAACCACTCCGGCTCTTTATTCAGAAGTTCATACAGCGTCTTTACCTCTTCCTTTTTGCTCTTTGTCAGATCGATGAATCTTTTTTCGATCGCGGTAAAAAGCTTATCCACATCCTGCAGATCCACCTCGGTTTTATAGTCTACAGGGAAAATTTTGCTGACCTGCTCGTTATAGAGATGGGACATATTCACAAGCAGTTCATTCCTGTCGATCAACTTATTGGCCTTTTTCACCGACAAGGACTTAATGATCTCATGAGCCCCCGGAATCGGATTGAGTATGGCTTCCGGAAGGAATCGCTGCGTCGTCTCGAAACGCTTGAGCAGATCGAGCCCTTCGGAAAATTTTCCAAGCAGCATCATTGCCTTGACAGGCATATAAATGCCCTGCATGTTCCATACGCCCACTGCCGAAGCGATTAAGATCACCGGCTCTAAGGAGCGGTCCAGCCAATTGGGCATATAACCCGCGCGCTTAACGGAAATCATCACTAAGCCGGCCAGGCCAACCCCTCCGGCTATCGGTTGACCGAAGGCAATCATAGCCACATAAGAGACGCAGCAGGCCGCATTGATAATCACATTGGCTTTTTGACAGACTGCTTTGCCCGCCTCTCCTGCGCTCACCGTCAGCTCGCAAATAGAGCAAAGATAAGGGTTGCTGATGCGGTGCTTCTCATCTTCCAAATATTTTTTAGCGTAAGGAACCGCGATAGAGGTGATAACGCCAATGCCAATTGGGACCAAAGTAAAATTGTAAGTATTGAGTTTTGGAAAGAATTCCGTTAATTGTTCATTCAATACAGACAGTCGCTCAAAGGCTAAAAATCCGATTTGCAGCTGTTGCTGCCCATCTTTTTCGTGAGTGGTAATGTTGCAACTTAAGCTATAATCTTCCGCAGCTAACGAAATGCTGTTCAAATAACCCATCGTTTCTCCTATTTATAAAAAGGGTTAATTATAACATTTCGCTTCATTAAGACAAAAGCATTTATACGTTAAATTAAATATTTAATGATCGTTTGGGTAGAAAGGCTCTATATGCACGGTCACATCGCGCACAGCCGGCCAATCCTTCTGAATCTCGGCCCTCACTTTTTGGCTGATCTGATGGGCCAGGTCTACCGTCAGAGCGGGATCGACCTCCACATCGATATCGACATGGGCGTCCGGCCCATAGAGCTGAATGCGCAATTTCTCCGTTTCCCTCACTCCGGCCACTTTCAAAGCCGCGTCCCGCACCAGCTGAAAATATCTGGCCGGAGGGGGGCTGTCCAAGACTTGATGCACATTGTTTTTAGCGGCATAGAGTCCGAGCACAATCATCAATAAACTGATCGCGATAGCCCCGCTGTCGTCAAACTTGCCGCCCAAATGGGGATAAAAGGAAGCCAAAAGCAAAGCGATGGTCGCAAGCAGGCTCGTCAAGGCGTCGATGCGATAGTGGATGGCGTCGGCGGCAAGCGCGGGACTGTTCTCATTTTTGGCTGTCTGGATCACTACGTGGTAGCATCCTTCCAGGAGCAAAACAGCGGAAAAAGGGATCAGCCAGATGAAGGGGTTGACCGGTGCCGTCTGCGTAAAATCCGAGGTGTGCTGAAGAAGCGAAATCAGACCGAAAACAGACATCATCAAACCGAGCAAAAGCCCGGCCAGCGGTTCGACCCGCCCATGCCCGAAAGGGTGGGTGGTGTCCGGCGGGCGCTCGGCTAGCTTGATGCAGATCATCAAAAAGATGGTGGAAGCGACATCGACAATGCTCGCAAAAGCGTCCATCATCAAGGCGCGGCTGCCGAGCCAAAACACTCCAGCGAGCTCACCCAAAATGATGCTTATGCGGATGGCAACGCCCCATTTCGCGGCGCGAATGAGGTTGGCTCTCCGCTGCTCTCGCTGCTCATAAACTTGTTCTGGGGGACCGATGGGATCGGGAAAACGCTGCATTTCGTTTCATAAGTTTTAAATCAATGATTCCTTATTTCTGAAATCGCTGCAAGCAAAATCCCGATCCGAATTCCGACTAGCCAAAAATCTCTTTGATTTTTGTCTTAAAATCATCCGCGCCAAGAGCACCAACGCGGGTGCCCACTACTTTGCCGTTCTTATAGAATAGAAAAGTGGGAAAACCGGTTATTTTAAGGCGCTTCATCAGATTAGGAGCTTCCTCACAATTGACTTTAACAAATTTAATGTGGGGATATTGAGCGCTTAATTCCTCAAAAATCGGCTTCATCCTTTTGCAAGGCTGACACCAATCGGTGTAGAGATCGACCACGACCAGCCCGTCGTATTGCTCCACTTCGCGAGGAAAATCCTCTTCTGAGACAGAGACGACTTTTGGTTCGTAATTGGGCTTCTCTTTTGCCTGTCCATGTTCAGCGAGAACGCTTTCTATGGTCTGATTGAAAGCGCCCATTAACGCCTGGCTAAGCTCGATAAAATTTTGCTGCAATTTCTTAAAAGTTTCATTCTCATAGATCTCGCGAATTTTTTCTATCTCTTCAGTAGTAAAATGCTTTTCAAAAAACGAATAAAGAGGAGCGGAAAATTCAGGGCTTTTCATAGCCTCTTTAACTTTTTCAGCTAACACTTTAGGATCCATGGTTTTATCGCTAGTCTCAAGACACTGGGCAGCAAAAACATTGATAAAAGTGTCGATTTGAGCTTCTTTATCCGCGCCGTATGAAAAAAACATCCCGTGGATAATGGTGTCCATATCTTTTTCCTTCTCGGCGCTTCTTTCGGCTGAAAGAGGGGCAAAGAGGAATGCTAAAGACAATACTAAAAAAGTTATATACTTCATAAATCTCTCCTTATTAAGAGTTTCTAGAAGAAATCTTAAGGGATGCACTGTGAAATAATCAATGGAAATAAGTTATCTCAGCTCGCAGGCGTTCGGCTCTGTCCCAAAGTAACGGTCTCCGAAATCGCCAAGGCCGGGCAGAATAAACTGATTCGGATCCAGCTCCTCCCCTTCTTGAACCGTTAAAAAGCGGATATTTTTGGCCTCCTGCTTAATCCGGTCCACCCCATACTTGGAAGAGAGATAGGAGATAAAGATGATATTTTCTTCATTGACGCCCGCTTTCTTAACCAGCCTGATCGCCTCAAGGGCTGTGCCGCCGGTGGCAATCATCGGATCGAGAATAAAGACATAGGATGTCGGATCGAGCGCTGGAAGCCCCCGGTAATATACCGTTGGTTTTTTGGTCTCCTCGTCACGCTTGATGCCGAGCATGCCCGCTTTCGCCATGGGATAGATGCGCATGAATGGGGTCAGCATGGCGAGGCCGGAGCGCAAAATTGCGACGAGCACCAAAGGATGGGAAAAACGGCTTCCCACGGTAATCTCCAGCGGCGTTTCGATCATCACTTTTTCCTGGGGAAGATAGCCGCCCGCTTCAATAGCCAAAATTTCACCGAGCCGGTCGGCGGCGGAGCGGAATTCATTCAGCAGCGTATAGCGGCTGCGCAAGGTGGTGAGCAAGACGTTCTTCATAATCAAATAATCCAATGCGGGGCCCATTTAAATCGGCAAAGTCACGTTACCAAAAAAACTTTTTTTGGCGTGAAAGCCCCGCGGTTTGAATATCGCAAATGGGGTTGTATTAGTCAATACTAGCCCCATTTGCGATGTTCAAACCCCGGGAGCTTTGACCCTCAAAAAAAAGTCTTGGATGCAATTCAATTTGACATGAAACCCCTCTACGAGCTTTAATGAAATTCTTCTATTTTCAAGGAGTCCCCCATGTCAAAAGTAATCTCATCGATCCTTTCCGCCTGTTTGATGCTCTCTCTCATAAGCTGCGGGCAAAACAATAAACCAGCCGCGCCAAAAAACCAGAAGGTGGTCCGCATCAGCACCAACGAGGACCCGCAAACCCTCGACCCAAGGCTTGCCAGAACCCTGCCCAATATGACCTTTATCAAAATGTTTTACGAAGGGCTCATGGTGCAAGGCAAGGATGGGGAAATCATTCCGGGAATTGCGAAGGAAGTGGAACTCTCAAAAAATGGCAAAACCTATACCTTCCATTTGCGCGACTGCGCCTGGTCGAACGGCGATCCTGTCACTGCCCATGACTTTGCCGCTTCCTGGAAATCACTGCTCGCTCCCGATTTTCCGGCTCCTATGGCCTACCAGTTTTATCTGATCAAAGGAGCAAAAGCCGCAAAAGCCGGCACACTTCCCTTAGAGGAAGTAGGCATCACAGCCGCGGACGACAAAACCCTGGTCGTCGAACTGAATGAACCCGCTCCCTACTTTTTAGAGCTGACCACCATCAACGCCTTCAGCCCCGTTCACCAGGAGTGGGCTAAAGACACTTCCAAAACACCCATCGTCAACGGCCCCTTCCAAGTGGAGAAGTGGATCCGGTCAAGCGAACTGCAGGCGGCCAAAAACCCTAAATATTGGGATGCTGAAAACGTGCGCATTGATAAGATTATCGCCATGGTGCTTGAGGAAAACACCGCACTGAATATGTTCCAGGCGGGCGAATTGGATTGGGCGGGATCGCCCCTTTCAACCATCCCCGTAGACGCCAAACCCTCTCTAAAGGAAAATAACCAGCTGCAAAATCATCCGGCAGCAGGCACTCACTACTTCGCGTTTAACACTCTCAGAGCTCCCTTCGACAATCTCAAACTGCGAAAAGCTTTGAGCCTGAGCCTAAACCGGGGCGATATCGTCGACCACATCACTCAAGGGAATCAGACGCCCGCCACCGGATTTGTCCCTCACTCATTTGGTTTGCAAACGATCCCTTATTTTGAAGATCACAACATTGAAACGGCGAAAGTCCTCTTCAATGAAGCGCTGCAAGAGATGGGCTGGAACCTGGATGAGGTACCCCAGATCGCTTTGACTTTTGCCTCGAACGAACTGAGCTGTAAAATTGCTCAAGCCGTTCAACAGCAATGGAAAGAGGCTCTTGGCGTCGATGTTGTGCTCGACAGCTGCGAAGCGAAGCTTTTTTACGACCGCCTCAAAGAGGGTGATTTCGTTGTCAGCATGAAAAGCTGGTACGGAGATTTTAGAGACCCTATCAACTTTTTAGAAATTTTCAAAAGCAGATCGAACAGCTCAAACAGCACCTATTGGGAAAATAGCCAGTTCACCGAACTGTTGAACCTTTCCACCCGGGTAACCGACAAACAAAACCGCATGAATATTTTGCGCCGTGCCGAGAAAATCCTCGTCACTGAAATGCCCGTGGCCCCTCTTTATTACAACTGCTACAACTATGTAAAAAATGAGCACCTCAAAGAAGTCTTCTTCTCGGAATTGGGATACCTGGACTTCAAACACGCCGTAGTCGATTAATGCGCTCCTTTTTTATACGCAAAATGGTTTCAACCATGGTCACAATGATGGTCATCATCATTGTGACCTTTTGTTTGATGAAGCTGATACCGGGCGATCCCTTCTCGGATGAAAAGGCGCTGCCCAAAGAAATCCAGGCCCAGCTGCAAGCCTACTACGGACTCGATTTGCCCTGGAAGCAGCAATTCAAAACCTATGTTTTCTCCATCCTGCAAGGCGATTTTGGCGTTTCCTTCAAATATCCCGGCACATCGGTCAACGCCATTATACGGCAGGGCTTCAGCACATCGGCGCTGCTTGGGTTGGAGGCGCTTCTGCTCTCTTTGGGCTGGGGGCTTCTGTTTGGCACCTTAAGCGCCCTCTATCACAACCGCTGGCAAGATGCGGCTCTCATTTGCCTGGCGACCCTTGCCATCTCCATCCCAAATTTTATTTTCGCTTCTCTCTTGCAATGGGTTTTCGCCTTAAAACTTGGAGCGCTCCCTTTTGCGAGGTGGGGAACCTTCGCCCATACGCTGCTGCCGGCTTTGGCTCTAGCCGCCCACCCCACGGCTTTCCTCGCGCGCTTCATCCGGTCGAATCTGATCGACGTCCTTTCTGAAGATTATATCCAGACCGCCAAAGCCAAGGGACTGCCCTACCGAAAAATCATCCTGAGGCACGCTCTGCCGCAAGCGCTGCTGCCTCTTTTCCCCTACCTCGCCCCTATGGCTGCGAACATCCTCATAGGAAGCTTTATCATCGAACACCTCTTTGCGATACCGGGCCTGGGACAATGGGTGGTGAATTCCGTCCTGAACCGCGACTACACCTTTATCATGGGGATCACCATCTTTTACAGCTTTCTCCTGCTGGGCTTCAGCGTCGCCATGGATTTTTGCTACACGCTCTTAGACCCGAGGCAGCGATGAATAAAATGTTTCTCGGCATGCTTCTCCTGTCCGTCATTTTGCTCCTGGCTATTTTCGGGCCCCTCCTCTCCCCTTTCGACCCCTACGAGATCCGTCTGGCAGCCAAAAACACCCCGCCCTGCCTTTCCCATTGGTTTGGCACGGATGAGCTGGGGCGGGATCTTTTTACCCGCACCTGCCTTGGCGCCCGCATTTCCCTTTCCATCGGCTTCGCCGCGGCCCTCATCGATTTAATCATCGGCGTTTTTTACGGAGGGGTTGCCGCCTATATTGGAGGCAAAATGGAAGAGGCGATGATGCGCCTCGCAGACACCCTTTACGCTTTTCCCTATATGCTCTCTGTGATCCTGATCATGGCGTTTTTAGATTCCGGCGTCTTCTCCATCCTGATCGCCATGACCTTTATCGGCTGGATCACCATGGCCCGCATAGTGCGGGGCGCTGCCATGCAAATCAAACAGAAAGAGTTTATCTTAGCGGCAGTCGGCCTTGGCGCAAGCCACTTTTGGGTGATCAGAAAACATATCCTTCCCAACATCGCGGGCCCCATCATCGTCGCCACCACGCTCACCATCCCTTCAGCCATCTTTACTGAGGCTTTTTTAAGCTTCCTTGGCTTAGGAATTCAAGCGCCGCATGCCAGCTGGGGAACAATGGCGAACGAAGGGTTGCCGGCGCTCTCCTTCTACCCTTGGCGCCTTTTCTTTCCGGCCTTTTTGATCAGCCTGACCATGCTTTCCCTGAACCTAATCGGCGACGCCCTTAAAGATGAAAAACAATGTTATTAGAAATTAAAGACTTACACATTACCTATAAAAATACCCGGGCAGCGCGCGGCGTCAGCCTGAACCTTTCCCAAGGGGAGATTGTCGGTCTGGTAGGCCCCTCAGGTTCGGGCAAGAGCACTATCGGCCAGGCGATTATGGGCTTGCTCAAGCCGGATAGGGGGCAAATTATTTTAAACGGAGAAAGCCTCTTAGAGAAAACCCCGCTTGAAATGGAGAAAAAAAGGGGCAAAGAGATAGCTCTAATCAATCAAAATGTGATGACAGCCCTGCACCCGACCAAAACAATTGGCTCCCAAATTGTAGAGACAATCCGGCAACACAAAAAGATCTCCTTTAGAGACGCTAAAAAGGAAACGCTCGCCCTTTTAGAAAAGGTTCAGCTCTCCCCTGTCTATTATGCCGCCTATCCTCATGAGCTGAGCGGCGGGATGCGACAAAGAGCTATGATCGCCATGGCGATCTGCTGCCAGCCGCTTCTCTTAATCGCCGATGAGCCTACCACCGCGCTCGATGTCACCATCCAGGCGGAGATCATCGCTCTCCTTAAAGAGTTGAAGCTCTCCATCTTGTTTATCACCCACGATTTATTGCTGGTGGCAGAGCTTTGCGACAAGATCTTTGTCCTGCACGAAGGGGAAATCATCGAATCGGGCGCCCCCGAGACGATCTTCGACACCCCTCGCCACCCCATCACCCAGCTTTTATTGGCAGCCAAAACAGCCCCTTTAACGCTACCTCTCACGCCCTCGGCGCCAATTCTCAAAGTAAACGGGCTGACAAAAGCCTATAGAGAAGGCCCGGTAGTAGAAAATGTCTCCTTCTCCCTGCAAGCCGGGGAAACCGTCGGCCTCATCGGGGAGAGCGGCTGCGGCAAATCCACCCTGGGAAAAATGGTAGCCGGCCTCCTGCCCCCAACCAGCGGCAGCTTTCAATTCCAAGGCAAAGTTCAGATGGTCTTCCAGGACCCTTACGGCTCTCTCGATCCGCGCATGCGCATCAGAGAAATCATCGGTGAAGGTCTTGACATTCATCGCCTTGACAATCGAAAAGGGAGAATACTCGATCTTCTTTCCCACGTTCAGCTCCCGGAAGATTTCCTTGACCGCTATCCCCAGGAATTAAGCGGAGGGGAAAGGCAGCGGATCGGGATTGCGAGAGCCATATCGATCGAGCCGAAGCTTTTAGTCTGCGACGAGCCCCTTTCCTCTTTAGACACTATCACTCAACTGCATATGATCGACCTCTTCGTCCACCTGCAAAAAATGTTCTCCCTATCCTATCTCTTTATCTCTCACGATCTTCCAACTTTGAGGCAAATCGCCCATCGCGTGATCGTGATGTATCGGGGCCGGATTGTCGAGGAGGCTGACACTGAAGAGCTTTTTGAAAATCCCAAACACCCTTACACCAAAGCGCTGCTTTCCGCCATCCCTAAAGGTCGAACTAAAGCTTGACATCGCTTTCCGCCAATAGGTATAGGATCAATTAAAATCTAATTAGGATCCTTCGTGAAAAAATACGATCTCATTGTGATTGGGACCGGGCCCGCAGGTGAAAAAGCTGCGGTTAAGGCCGCCTATTTCGGCCATAAGGTGGCCATCATCGAAAAAGAGGCCCATTGCGGCGGGGCCGAAGCCATCACGGGCACCATTCCCTCTAAAACTCTTAAAGAAACGGCTCTTTATTATTCGGGAAAATATGAAAAAGGGCTCTTTGGCGTCGACCGCGATTTGAAGCGGGAAGCCTCGCTGGAAGATTTTATGTACCGGAAAAACTTTGTCAGCTCCTCTGTTGAAGAGGAAATTCGCAAGAATCTGCGCATTCATGGAGTCGACCTTTATAAAGGGGTGGCTTCTTTTGAAGATCCCCACACCATCAAGGTATCCGGCACAACAGAAGAGTCCCTTTACGGAGAAAACATTATTATCGCCGTTGGCTCCTACCCCTTTCAACCCCCAACTATTCCCTTTGACGATATCAGAATCCATGATTCCGACTCCATTTTGCAAATCAAAAGGTTTCCCTCTTCCATCTGCGTGGTGGGCGCAGGCGTCATCGGCTGTGAATACGCCACCATCTTCTCGACTATGGGGACCGAAGTTTTCCTGATTAACGACAAAGAAAAGATCCTTCCTCAAATTGATGAAGAAATCTCCTTAGACCTCGTCTCCCAAATGGAAGCCTCGGGAGTAAAAATTCATTTCAAAACCAGCGTTGAAAAAATCGTTCCGGCAAAATCAGAAGAAGAACTTATCACAATCACCTTAAGCAATAAAGAGACCATCCATGTGGATATGTTCCTTTTCGCGGCCGGCAGAAGCGGCAATATTCAAGCGCTTAACTGTGAAAAAATCGGGCTGGTCACAGGCAAACGCGGGACAATTGTGGTCGACTCCCACTACCGGACGAATATTCCTCATATTTACGCAGTAGGAGATGTCATCGGCTTTCCGGCCCTTGCCAGCACGAGCATGGATCAGGGACGGGTCGCTGTAGCCTATATCTATGATACCGAAGACCTGAAACATCTACCCACCTACCTCCCCTATGGGATCTACACTGTCCCGGAAGTTTCGATGGTCGGCATCACCGAAGAGGAAGCGAAACAAAAGGAAATTTCTTACTGCATAGGAAAAGCGCGTTACGCGGATATGGCACGGGGGAAAATCATGGGCGCAAAAGCCGGATTCCTCAAACTCGTCTTTAACCGGGATGATCTGGTTGTGCGGGGGGTACATATCATCGGCAACATCGCCTGCGAACTGATCCATTATGGAGTGACCCTTGTCGAAGACAAAAAAAACCTCTACGATGTCATCGGTCAAGTTTTTAATTATCCAACCCTGCATGATCTCTATAAGTATGCCGCCTATGATGGCCTGAGCACCATGGCAGGACACAGAGTAAAAACTTGAGGGGGATTTCATGAAACGCATCATCGCCACTTCAGATTTTCATGGGTATCTCCCCGAAATCGAGCCTTGCGATATTCTCCTCCTGGGGGGCGATCTTTGCCCTGAAGGATCTCCCGAATTCCAGGCAAAATGGGTGGACACCGACCTTCGCCGTTGGCTGGAACAAGTTCCGGCTAAAGAGGTTATGGCTATCGCAGGCAATCATGACTACGCCTTCGCAGACCCCAAAATTCATATTCCAAAAGATTTGCGCTGGCACTATCTCGAAGATAGCCTGATTGAGCTCTTTGGCTTTAAAATCTACGGCCTGCCCTGGCAGCTCCCCTTCATGGGCGCTTTTAATTTGGAGGAGGAGAAGCTAAAGGAAAAATATCAGAGAATCCCCGCAGACGTCGATATTATACTCACTCACGGACCCCCTTATAAAATCGGGGATGAACTGCAAATTTATAAACAGGGTCTACCCGATCCTTCAGAACCCCTTCGCTACGTTGGCAGCGTCTCTTTGCTGGAGAGGATTTTTGAAATTAGACCTAAGCTAGTTGTTTGCGGGCACATCCATCGCGCCTTTGGCATCTACCTGTGCGACCGCGTGGTGATAGCCAATGTCAGTTACCTGGACGACCAGTACGAATTCGCTTATACGCCTGTCATCTTTTATCTGTACTAGGAGTAGTGTTCTCGATTTTTCCCATAATCCCTTCGTATCTCTGAGCCACTTCCTCCATAGTGGGCCGGCAATTGGGATCCCAGTGGGTCATCTCTTTCAAAAGCTGGCATAGTTCTGTGGCTTGTTCCTCGGTATATCCACTGTTTTCTTGTTTCATCTTTTCCTCAAGCTTATCGATATATTCTCCGAGCGCTTTTGATTGATCTTGCCTTTGAGCTACGGTGCGATCTTCCAATTTCCCTCGCCGTGACAAACTTGTTAAGCTCATTCCGGGATTCGTGGCTAAAAAGTCCTTATGTTCCACGACAAACTTTTCCACTCCGCGCAATTCTGGAGAGGCTTTTGAATCGTTTCCTTTTGGTTCTAACAGGGTAGTCTCCCCATTTTTAAAGAGACCCTCCTCAACGTTGCGGATTAACACCATGGCAGAACTGTAGACATCCCCTTTTTGACTAAGCTTGCCTTCAGGAGGCACATACCGCATATTGCCCTTATAAGGTTTTGTTTCCTCCGCCCCCACCATTTCGGATTTTCCAAAGTCTGCAATCTTAAGCATAAAGGCTTTTCCTATTTTATAAATAAGGCAGTTTTCCGGCTTCATGTCTCCATAGGCGTAGCCCGCTTTATGCAGGGCACTCACACCAAAAAGAAATTGACCGCCATACTGTTTTCGTTTCTCTACAGACTTTTCTGTTCTTATACATTTATCAAAATCTTGTTCCGCCCTATCTACTTCAACGGTATACTTAGCCTGACCCGTATAGCGCCCCTTTATACTTTCTTGTGGTAAAAGTTCTCTGGCTTCGACTGCAAGAGGTAGTGTAACATTGTTTCTGTAAATTCAGATTGGAAATTTTGGCTAGGCAAAAAAAGTCTGGAAAATAAAAAGGTCTGACATCAAAATTCTTCTTTTCAAACTCGTTCAAAAATCGAAAGGAGAATGATATGATTTCAGACCAAGTAAAGGATAACATAATCGATCAAATTATTAAAGGACTAATAGGCGCGGGTACCGACGGCATAAAACCCGTATTAGAGCTGCTGTTCAACGCGGCGATGAAGGTAGAGCGAGAACAGTTTCTCGGGGCTGGCGCCCATGAAAGAAGCGATGATAGGAAGGGATATGCCAATGGGTATAAGCCAAAGGAGGTTCAGACCCGAATGGGAGCGCTTGAATTGGCTGTACCGCAAGTAAGAGGTCTTGGGTTTTACCCTCAGAGCATAGAGAAGGGCTCTCGTTCGGAGAGGGCATTAAAGGTGGCGATAGCCCAGATGTATTTGGAAGGAGTCTCAACGCGACGGGTTCAAGATATTACTGAAAAGTTGTGCGGGTACGAGGTAAGTTCGACCCAAGTGTCGAGAGTCACTGCTGAACTTGATGGGCATTTCGAACAGTTTCGCAACCGGCCAATAGGAGAGATCTGTTACTTGATTGTCGACGCGACATATTTGAAGGTGCGACATAATGGATCGGTGATAAGCATGGCAATTTTGTTGGCTTACGGGATTACTCCAGAAGGGAAAAGGGAGATTTTAGGTGCATCGGTGAGCCTCTCAGAGGCGGAAGTTCATTGGAGGGAGTTTTTGAAAAGCCTTCAATCACGGGGAATGCATGGATTACGGCTGGGCATTAGCGATGATCATCATGGGTTAAAAAACGCAAGAATGGCCGTTTTCCCGTCGCTGCCTTGGCAGAGATGTCAGTTTCATCTAGCGCAGAACGCGCAAGCTTATGCACCGAAAAAGTCGATGAGGTTAGAGATAGCTGAAGTAATGAGAGAAATCTTCAATAGTCCAACCCTGGAAATAGCCAGGGAAATGGTACGGCGAGCAGTCGTGAAATATCAAAAGTTGGCACCTGAATTTGCCAAATGGCTAGAGGAGAATATCGAAGAAGGGCTAACAGTTTACCAGTTTCCCAAAGAGCACTGGAAAAGAATACGAACCTCGAACGGCATCGAGCGAGTGAACCGCGAGATTAAGCGGCGAACTCGAGTAGCTGTACTTTTTCCTAACAAGGAGTCAGCTCTGCGATTAGTAACCGGCGTGATAATCGAAATCCACGAGGATTGGGTGACAGGAAAGCAATATTTAGACATGAGCCCATTGCTGAATCAGGGCTTGAAATAGGAACAAATCGGAGGGAGAAAAGAAGAAAGAGATGGGAATTTACAGAAAAACAGTTGCTTTATCCTGCAAGACAGGGAGAGCCCCGAATTCCGCTTAATCTATTTTTAATATCACCAATCTTAGCAACTTCATTTTTTAACTCTTTTAAATTTTTACTATACCAACTAAACCAACCGTCGACAGGGGTGTAATAAGCTTTTTCTTGTTCTTTTTGATTCTCGGAAGATATGATTGGTTCCTTAATAAAAACTTTTTTGACGGCTCCCATAGTCAAGAACTTGAATACAGCTTGGCAGGCCTGATAAACTCTGTTATCCGTGCGATTTCCTTTAACCTGTTGGTCCCCTTGGCCCCCATCGCTATCAATTGGCTGCTGCTCGATTTTGAGAACAGCATCATAATAATCCATAACAAACACCTTATTATATATTTATTATATAATAAAATTTATTTAGCATTAAACATTAATAAAATGTTAATATTTTATTAATAAAAATTATGGGATTAGGTGTGGCCTTGTTTCATATACCCAAATTTTGAGTGTGTTTGGGTATAATGCCCTGAAGCGCCTTTATGAAAAAGTCAAAGAAATGTTGTTGAAATAGAGGTAAACACTTTTAGTTTACCAAACACCTAAATGTTTCATTAGAATTGAATAGGACCGGGATAGCGGTAGTCATCCTCTATCATCCACTTTTCCCGGTTAGCAGCAAATTCCAAAAAGTACTTGCCCTGCAAATCGACCAAGGCCTTTTTGATCACCGGTTTCTGCTTGCCCTTCCGCTCTTCAAGATGGATCATCGAAGTCAACGGTATGCCGAGAATTTGCCACTGCTCTACAGGCGCCTGCAAATTTTTGACGGCCGCCATGTAGCCGGTACACTTTTCTCTAATCAATAGAGCCGCGACCCGGCCCAAGGAATAGCAGTATTGGCAATCGAAATTGGTGGGAAAGCCGGCGCGCCCCTCATAGCCGTAAAAAAGGGGCTGAGGCGTGAATTGGGCAGTGCTTTTACGCCGTTTTAGTTCCTTTTCAACGGCATAGATCAGCAGCCGCTCCGTCTCTATTTGAGAAACTTTTATGTTGCCATGGGGATCGCGATCTAACAAGAGCTGCTCCTGGAGAACCGCCGGCATTAATTCAAAGCAGGCCAAAGAGGTGATCGATAAATCTTCGCTCTTAAAAGCCCCCTTGGCGAGCATCTGATTCATCTCGGTCATCAGGCCGCGAAATTCGGGGATAAACTCGATCAACCCCTCGGGTATCAATACCGCTCCGTAATTTTTGCCTTTTTTCGATCTCATTTCCACAAGATCGGCGATTTGGGTGACCACTTGCGGGAATGTGATTTTTTTTTCGGCGATCTCTTCGCCGATCAAAGTCATATTTGGGTGTGTCTCTAAAGCGCATTCCAAAGCGAGGTGGGAAGCGGTTCTTCCCATGAGTTTGATAAAAAAGAAATATTTTTTGGCCGACAAGGCGTCGCGTAAGACATTGCCGATCAGTTCGGCATAGGTCTTGGCAGCTGTATCAAAGCCAAAGGAGATCTCCACATCTTTGCTCCTCAAGTCCCCGTCGATGGTTTTGGGCACACCCACGACGTTCGTCTTGCAGCCATTCTGCAAAAAATACTCTGCGAGCAAGGCCGCGTTGGTATTGGAATCATCCCCTCCAATGATCACCAGGCCATCCAGATCGAGGGCTTTAGCGGACTTCAAGGCTCCGGCAAATTGTTCGGGGGTTTCAATCTTGGTCCGACCGGATCCGATGAGATCAAATCCCCCCTGGTTGCGGTAGGGCGCCAATTTCTCCAGAGTCAATTCCATCCATTTTTGATCGACAATGCCGCTTGGTCCATCCAGAAAACCGTATAAATGGCTTTTGGGAGGAAGGGCGTCGAATAATCCGGTGATCACATTATGTCCACCCGATGCCTGCCCCCCGGAAAACACTACGCCGATATTCACAGGGGTCTTTGAACTGTCACCCGGGACAAAAGAGATATAAGGCTGGCCTAGCGTGCGGGGAAAATAAGAGGCGATCTCTTTTTTTCCCGAAGAACCATCCAAAGGCTTGGCCTTTAATGGGTGACGCAATATTTCCGGAATAGCCGGCTGATAACGCTTTCTTTTCTCTGCTAAATCATCCATACCAACACCTCAGGTTAACACTCAGGGACATTGACAGCCAGTCCTCCAAGTGAAGTCTCTTTGTAAATCGATTGCATATCTCTGCCCGTCTGCCGCATCGTGGCTATCACTTGATCCAGTGAGACATAATGGGTGCCGTCCCCTTGCATCGCGAGCAAGGAAGCATTGATCGCCTTCACGGAGCCCATCGTATTCCGCTCGATACAGGGGATTTGCACAAGCCCCTTAATCGGATCGCAGGTTAAACCCAAATTGTGCTCCATACCGATCTCTGCGGCGTTTTCCACTTGGGCAACCGAGCCGTTCAACGCCTCGGTCAGTCCCGCAGCAGCCATCGAGCAGGCGACTCCGACTTCCCCCATGCAGCCCATCTCAGCGGCCGAGATCGAAGCGCCCAATTTGTACAAAATGCCGATGGCGCCGGCGGTCAGGAAGTAGTTGAAGATCCCCTCTTCGGTGGGGTTCTCGGTAAAGGTCACATAATAATGAAGCACCGCCGGGATAATACCGGCCGCCCCGTTCGTCGGAGCCGTCACCACCCGTCCGCCGGCGGCATTCTCCTCGTTGACGGCGAGCGCCCACACGCTGACCCATTCCATTACCTCTGTAGGCGTATGAATGCCCTGCTTTTTCTGTTTGACCAAAGTTTCATAATGCCGTTTGGCCCGTCTTTTGAGATTCAATCCACCTGGCAAAATACCCTCTTGCTCGCAGCCTCTTTTAACGCAATCCTGCATCACTTTCCATATCCGGAGCAACCCTTTTTTTATCTCCCCTTCGGACCGCAGAGTTTTTTCGTTTTCCATCATCACCTGAGCGATGCTCATCCCCTGCTCTTTGCAAATCTGAAGCAAACGGTCTGCGGATTCAAAGGCATGGGGAAACTTTTCGGGGGGATCGGCTAAAAGCTCATCGCGTCTCGCCACCCCTTCATCCACGACAAACCCGCCCCCTACTGAGTAATAAACGCGGGAAAGCAGCTCTTTCCCAAGCCTGTCAAAAGCCGAAAAGCGCATGCCGTTCGGGTGATAGGGCAGCTGATCCTCTTTATGAAAAAGCAGATGCACCGGTTCGTCGAAGAAAATTTTCCGCTCCCCCATCAGATTCAGCGTCTTATTCTCTCTGATAGAGGCCAGCCTCGCCGAAATCGAATCGGGATCCACCCCTTCGGGCGTTTCCCCTTCCAGACCGAGGATAACCGCAAGATCGGTCCCATGCCCTTTTCCGGTCAGGGCGAGCGATCCATACAGTTCGATTAACACCGAGTTCACACTATTCAATACGCCCGTCGTTCGCAAAAGCTCACCGAAGCGGCGCGCGGCGCGCATGGGTCCGACAGTGTGGGAGCTCGAGGGGCCGATACCGATCGAAAACAAATCAAAAATACTGATCTTCATTCCAGGACACCTTGTAAAAAAAAATAGTCTATCCGCTTCCACAGAATGGATCAAGAAAATTTGACAAGGAGGAAATCATAATTTGGAAACAAAAAAAAACCCTTCGAGACTTGAAGGGTTATTAAGACAGTACACTTAGCGGCAGCCGGATTTGAACCGACGACAGACGGATTATGATTCCGTTGCTCTACCGACTGAGCTATACCGCCACATGAATTAGAAAAATAGCGGGGGAAGGATTCGAACCTCCGACCTTTGGGTTATGAGCCCAACGAGCTAACCCCTGCTCCACCCCGCGTCAGTTATGACCTTGTGAATAAGGGAAAGCTAGACTATAGCAGAGGGCTGCATTTGCCACAATGCTAAAATTTCATTAAATGTGCGATTTGTCGCGCCGCGGCAGGCAGCCATCATTTTTAGGGCGGATTCCCTGATTTGGCCGCGCTCCTCCTCATCGACTAACAAGCGGGCAATTTCGGAGGTAATTTGCTTAGAGGTGATCTGTTTGCCCGCCCCATATTCTTTGATCAGCTGCACCATATCGGGCTGGGCATGCATAAAAGGGCCGAAGAGAACCGGCGTCCCGTAGGAGCTGGGCTCTAAAATGTTGTGTCCGCCTACTTTGCCGGTAAAACTGCCGCCCACCAGAGCGAGGTCGGCGATCTGATAGCAAGGGTCCAGCAATCCCATCTGGTCTATGAGGATCAGCCGCTCTGAGGGATTCGGGCCAAGGCGGGAATAGCGCTGGAAAGGAACGCTTTTAACGATAGCCGCCACCTCGTCAAACCGCTCGGGATGGCGCGGCGCGAGCAGCACTTTTAAATGGGGAAATTTTTGCCAAAGAACCTTTAATGCCTCCAGCAGCAAGCACTCTTCAGGATCATGCGTGCACGACAAAACCAGCACCAGATCTTTCGGCAAAATTCCAAACTTTGCCCGCCATCCCTCTTTTGTCCCCTCATCGAGCAGCTGGATCTTCCGGTCATGCTTGATATTGCCCGTGACAACCAGCCGTTTTGAGGGAGCGCCGGCCCTTTCAAATCTTTCTTTATATATTTCGCTCTGCAGGCAAAAAAGGTCGATGCGAGGCCAAATCGCCCGCGGCACAAAAGAAAATCGCTGATAATTCCGGCAGGTCTTTTGCGACAATTTGCCGTTCACAAGAGCAATTTTCGCCCCCTCTTCTTTAGCGGCGCTCAGGAAATTCACCCAAAGATCCGTTTCGCTCAAGATCACATAATCGGGCGAAATGCGCCGCACAATTGGTCTGATAATCCAAGATATGTCAAAAGGCAGGTAGACGTGCCGATCGGCAAAAGGGATACTTTTCCTGGCCTCGCGGAATCCGGTTTCAGTGATGGAGGAGACGACGATTAGGGCGTCGGGCATCTGTTCCCTGATTTTTGCGGCCAAAGGGACAATCGCCTTGGTTTCCCCTAGGGAGACGGCATGGATCCATACCAGTTTTCGGCTCGATTTATCTATTTTAGGAAAGTTTATCCCCAGCCTTTGAAGGAAATTTCCCCGGTATTTCCCCTGAAAAAATCGTTGATAGAGCAATTTCGGCAAAAAGCAGGCGAGGACAAGATCGTATAGAAGAGAGAGAATCATGGGAGTAGAATACCATTTTACAATTTTTTTTCCTACGGAACTATAACTGAAAACTAAAAGTATTGTTATGAGTCAGGAGGAGCAAACTTTTTCTTTTTCCAATCAAATATCTCTGATAGAATCAAGATTATGAAAAAAAATGAGACAATAAAGCCAAAAATAGATATCCCAATAGACAAGATACGGAAATTTTGTTCGAAGAATCATATTCGCAAAAAAAGCGACGTTGATATCTTAGTTGAATTTGATTCAAAGCATATTCCCGGTTTAATAGGTGTATCTGAGTTGGAGTATGAATTGGGAGAAATAGTAGGACGCACTGTTGACCTGCGCACTCCTAAAGATTTAAGTCCCTATTTTAGAAATGATGTAATCACCAAGGCTTATCACCTGTATGGCAAAAAACGATTTTGCGCGTCTTAAACATATGTTGGAGGCAGCGAATCTTTGCCTTGAATTTGCGCACAACAAAAAACGTAAAGATTTCGAAAACGATAAAATGCTTTGTTTTGCAGCCATAAGAGCATTGGAAATTTATGGAGAAGCTGCTGCAAATATCTCTAAACCCCTACAGTTGAAATATCCTGAAATTAAATGGAGAGCAATTATTGGCATGCGAAATCGGCTGATACACATTCCTGAGCTTGTTAAATATCTTCACTACTCTTAATTTTTGACAATCTCGATGCTTATGGATATTAAAAAATTAAAGGCAGAGGAAGGGATCGCCCTCCTGGCTATCGCCGGAATTAGCCTCTTTCTTATTTTTTACTTCGGGCCAAAGTCTTTAAATCCATACGCCCATTACCCCCTTTATATCGTGCTTCTCTTCGGAGGCATCCCCCTGGTTTTCGATCTGACAAGGAAGCTCGTCAGATTCGAATTTGGCTCCGATCTGCTGGCCGGCATGTCAATTGTCACCTCGGTCATCTTAGGCGAGTATTTAGCCGGCAGCCTGGTGGTTTTGATGCTGTCGGGTGGAAATGCGATCGAAAACTACGCCATCCGGGCGGCTTCCAAAGTTTTGGAGGCGCTCGCGAAAAGGGCCCCGACGATTGCGCACCGGAAGCTGTTGGATAAAATCGAAGAGATTCCCATCGAAGAGATTGGGATCGGCGACAAGATTGTGATTTTCCCGCATGAAATATGTCCGGTGGACGGCGAGGTGCTGACCGGATACGGCGTGATGGATGAGTCGTATCTGACAGGCGAGCCCTTTTTAATATCCAAGGCTCCGGGCTCTCAAGTTTTATCCGGGGCGGTCAACGGCGACGAGTCCATCACTATCACAGCCACCAAACTGGCGGTGGATTCCCGCTTTGCCAAAATTATGCAGGTGATGCGGGAATCGGAGCAAAAGCGTCCCTATATGCGCCGCCTGGCCGACCAGCTGGGCGCCTGGTACACGCCGCTTGCTGTTCTGATTGCCCTGATAGCCTGGGTCTTAAGCCATGATGCGACAAGGTTCCTGTCGGTTTTGGTAATCGCCACCCCCTGCCCGCTGCTTATCGCGATCCCCGTGGCGATCATCGGTTCGATCTCTCTTTGCGCAAGCCGCGGAATTTTGATCAAAAACCCCATCGTGCTCGAGCAGCTCAGCCAATGCAAAACGATGATACTGGATAAAACCGGCACGCTGACTTACGGCACCCCCACTTTGACTGAGCAAATTATTTTCAACAAGATGACGGCGCCTGAGATTTTGCGCCTTGCCGCCGGATTGGAGCGCTATTCCAAACATCCCCTCTCCGAGGCGATTCAAGCGGGAGCGCAAAAAGAGGGGCTGGAACCGGCTGATGTGGAGCAGATCAGCGAAAAAAGGGGGGAAGGGCTGCAAGGGATGGTGGAAGGGCATCAGGTGCAAATCACCGGAAGGAGAAATATAGGGGAACAGGCGTCGCTTTTACCCAAAGGAGCCGGACTTGAGTGCCTTATTTTGATAGACAAGCACTTGGCCGCCTACTACCGCTTTCGGGATGCGCCGCGGAAAGAGAGCGAATCGTTTGTGCAGCACCTTCCCTTCAAACACGGCTTTCAGAAAATCATGATTGTTTCCGGCGACCGGGAAGAAGAAGTCCGGTATTTGGCCAACGCGGTTGGCATCAAAGAGGTTTACGCCGGAAAGAGTCCCGAAGAAAAAGTGGAAATCGTCGCTGATGAGACGGCCAAAGCAAAAACCGTTTATGTCGGCGACGGGATTAATGACGCTCCGGCCTTGATTGCGGCCAATGTGGGGATTGCATTAGGCATAAACAGCGATGTGACGGCCGAAGCGGCTGGCGCTGTCATTATGGAGAACACCCTGGAAAAGGTCGATGAATTTCTTCATATCAGCATGCGTATGAGGACAATTGCCCTGCAAAGCGCTCTTGGCGGGATGCTGCTTTCCATAGCGGGAATGATCATTGCAGCCTTTGGATTTTTGCCCCCTGTCGCCGGCGCGATCACTCAGGAGGTGATTGATGTGTTTGCCATTCTCAACGCTTTAAGAACGATTTACAAACCCAGCCGGCTGACAGATATGGATTAATATGGATAAGCAGAAAATTCTGATCGAATTACAAAAAATTCCGGGCGTAGGCAAGACAATTGCCAAAGATTTGTGGGACTTAGGAATTCGCTCTATTCCTGAACTAAAAGGAAAAGATCCGGAACAGCTCTATCAAGCCCTTTGTCTGCACCAAAACTGCCATGTGGACAGGTGCATGCTCTACGTCTTTCGCTGCGCCGTCTATTATGCTTCGGAAAAAAACCCCAAACCGGAACTGCTCAAATGGTGGAAGTGGAAAGATACTGGACAAAGTTAAAGGCGAGACTGCTTTTGATCCGCTCAACACCCGGTAACCACAATTGGTTATTTCTTCCCGGCGGCCCGGGCCTTGGCTCTGAATCATTAACGCCTCTGACGGCTCTTTTACAACTTCCAGGAACCATCTGGCACCTCGATCTTCCAGGAGACGGGTCGAACCTTGTGGATGGGGAGTGTTTTGACAAATGGCCTGAGGCGCTGGCAGAGGCCGCACAAGCTCTTGACAATGTGATCCTGGTTGCGCACTCCACAGGAGGAATGTACGCCCTTTCCACTCCAAAGCTGCAGCAAGCGCTGACAGGATTGGTATTAATGGACTCAGCGCCAGACGCTGCATGGCAACGGGGATTTGCAAAGTATGTCCAGGATCACCCCATACCGGAGATGGAGCGCCTGCAAAAATTGTATGCGGCAAGTCCAAGCAATGAGTTGCTCCGGCAGCTCACAATTGCCGGCATTCCGTATCTTTCAGACAAACTAAGCCTCCCCTTTTTGGAAGAGCTGCCCTATAATTTTCGGGCCTGCGATTGGTCTGCTCAACACTTCGACCAGACATATAAGGCAAAATGGATACCCAGCATGCCTACCCTGATCTTTGCCGGGGCCAACGACCGGATCACTCCACTTGAATTATTCAAAAACGCTAAAGAGTTCTTGAAACCTAATATCCTAATGACAACGATTGAAGATGGGGGCCACTTTCCATGGATGGAAAATCCCGATGGTGTCGTAGCGGCTTTTCATGACTATTGCAGCCGGCGGTGGTAGAACCCCGCCGGCTAAGAGAGATGGATTACTTCACTTGATAAGTTAACACTTTCCATTGGCCGTTTTCGAGGCGCAATGTCACTAGTTCGATAGCCGAAGGCTTATTGGAAAAAGTAGTGTTATAGATCAGCACCATATAATCACCTGCAGGAAGCCCTTTTGGATCCGCAGCGATGCGCTGGTCAATCATATCGCGTGAAATCATGCGCCCCATTGGCTTGCGGAGTTGATCCATCATGGAAACCCATTGAGCTTTTGGCAGGGTTGATTGGAAAATAGTGGAACTATTATCCCAATCACTTCCAAACTGTCCCGAATCGAGCCCATTCAACCAGGTTTGAGCCGCTTCTGAGCTCAATTTTAATTGCTTAATCTGATCCGGAGAGAGATTGGGAAGATAGGTCGGCTGATTTGGCTGATTTGGCTGAGTCGGCTGAACCGGTTGAGCCGGCGGCTGAACTTGGGGTTGATTCCGTTGATTTTGATTTGGCTGCATCTGCGCTTGATTCTGCACAGGCGCCGCCTCATACATCGACCCATTCTGTGATGGCTGAACCTGATAGGTGACTCTCTGGTTCTGAGTTGGCTGAACCTGATATTGCGAAGGCATCTGATTCTGATTGGGTTGGCCCTGATATTGCGAAGGAGTCTGATTCTGATTGGGTTGGCCCTGATATTGGGAAGGCCGCTGATTCTGATTTTGATAGGGCTGGCCTTGATATTGCTGAGGCATCTGATTCTGATTAGACTGACCCTGATATTGCGAGGGATTCTGATACCCCTGTGGCACGGCTTGCGTTTGGACAGCTGCTGTCGCCGCTGAACCCACTGCGCCTAAGAAAATAGCGAGATTTAAAAACTTATACATTATTTTGGCTCCGATAAAGGTTTTTTGTTTAAACTGTATCTCTATCAAGAAGCTTCAATATGTTCAAACATTTTTTTTAATTTTT
Source organism: uncultured Chlamydiae bacterium (assembly GCA_963696295.1). GTDB lineage: Bacteria > Chlamydiota > Chlamydiia > Chlamydiales > JAJFMB01 > CAVOJR01. The sequence continues at coordinate 184,590 of CAVOJR010000001.1, forward strand.
GAAAAACGGGGCGTAAAAGGCCGTACCTTGTGGCGTAAATGAAGGAGGCTTAGCTGTTTGAATCAGCGCTTCCAACTGTTGATTTTCCAAAGCGCGAAAGTGAGGCGTTAAAGAGATCAGTTCCGGATAAGGGGGAGAATCAATCGGAGATGCAACATTTGCCTGAATAATCGGCAGGGCAAAATTATGGAGATTCTCAATAAATTTTGTCTGCAGGACGTAAAGCGGAATCAGCCTCTTTCGTTTTTGGTCCTCTTCTTTATCCCTGGAGGGCACATGCAGCCAAAAGTAAAAATCTTCCGCCCCTTTTTGTTGATAGAAATCTGCGAGCTCTTCCTCCAATTCATTCCAGTTCAAAACCATGTTTAACAGATCCCAAGGAGAAAACCGGAAGGCACATTGAGTCAAAGCCTGCCTCAAGGCAAAATCAAAAGAGACTTTTCCCAAGCCATCATCTGCCGAAACGACAGTAACTGTGCCCGACCATAAGTTGAGAAGCTGATGCAGCAACAGCGCCCTCGGGTGATCTTCAGCGGAAAGCAACATTTTAAGCACAATAACTTTACGCTTCAAACCCAGAAGCTCCGGATGCTGCTTTTCAATTTTGGAAATACCCGCGGCCACCTGCTCTAAGGCCGCTTCTTGCGCCTTCATGAGGCGGTAAAGGGTTTCTCTATATTGAATGAGCTGCTTTTCCAGGTCTTTGATGGCATCCAGATTCCCTGAATTCTCTAAATCATTCAGCTTCAATGTTGTTTTAACAATCTCTCCTTTAGTATCGAGAAATATCGACGATTTTACTTCGTGGCTGAAATCTTTAAATTTCGCCTCAAGCTGATACTCGTCGATCATGGCCGGCAAAAAGGATCGGGAAACACGATTAAATTCATCGTTGATCCATTTACAATAGGAGGCCCAGGCTTCCCTATTTTGCAGCAAAGAGAGGTACAGAAAATCCCGGGAGGTTTCTCCCGTTTGAACAAAAGAGGGCATATTGAGGTGGAGGATTTCACCCTCGTAGCTTTGGTTGAGTTGAAGGAGCAGGTTGTGTTCCCTTTCAATAACATCCCACTCATGCGGCATATTGGGTTGAACCACGCAGATTCGCTTATGGGTAGCGGCTTGCCGCATAAAGGCGAGAAACTGCTCCCCCTTGGCCGGGGTGTCAATAACTCCGCATCTTGCTAAACAATAGTCTTTTACATGCGTGACGAAGCAATTGACCAGCTCGGTAGAATCTTTTGTAAAAATCGACTCTGTATTTTGAAAGGCAAAGGGCTCGAGCGTTTCCTCTTGATACACAATAGCCTGGAATGGTTTAAGCAAAGTATTCTCTTGGTTTTATTAACCTCGTTATACCGCACTTGATTAAAAACACAAGAGCCATTTATAGGGGAGATTACGGGGCTGTTGGTTTATATTCTTGGTATTTCGGAGCGAGACCAAGGAAGGAATCGCAAAACTTGTGAAGAGTTCATAGCTTTGCGAGGCCGCCGGTCGCAGCGCGAAAAACCACTGGACGAATATAAACCAATAGCCATTTAGGGAGGGGCTGCAGATGGACGACTATTCCGCGAAATCAACTGGTGAAATTGCTGAACTCATTGCAGCTCAAGATTCTTCAAAAATAATTCAAAAACTTTCCAAGAAGGAACATTTAGAGCTGATTGGAAAACTCTGCAGCGCCGGTCAAATCCTGGCCTTCCTCTCCTGCTATCCCGATAATCAGGTTAAGGAAAAAATCGCCCCGATCTTTGTGGGGATGGATCAGGATAAATTTGAAGAAGTTCTGCTTAACGCATCGGATAAACAGCTTGAGGTTTTAAAAATAGAGGGCTACTCCGAAGGGATCAGCCACCATCTGACCCTTTTTGTTCACCGGCTGGAAGAGGAAAATATCTCTTTGTTTAAATCTCTGTCTTCTATCGAAAGCATGATCCAGACGATAGATCCCGAATTGACGACCAAAGAAACTATTGAAGCCATCAGAAACAAATTAAACGAATGTCTCGACAACCTGCACAAAATTTTTGGTAAAGTGAGGAAAATTCTGCCCATAGTCTGGAGTACGGCCAATATTGATTTGATTGATAAATTAAACAAAGCAAATATCTCGTTGCAGAGGATGCTCGTTCCGGAGGAGCTGCAGGCCTTGTTTAACCAGAAGCTCTTTTCCGTCTATCGCGATTTGAAAGATGACGATCAGGCCATCGACGGCCTGGCGAATTTTTCCGTCTGGTACCTGGAAGATTATGTCGATGTGGGCCTTTTGCCTCTAAATTCGCAGCAATCGGAACAAAGCCGCGAAAATCTTTTCAAAGAGGTTAGAGACCGCCTGCAAAAAATAAACCTTCGCACTGTCAGCGATCTCAAAGAAGCCTATATCTTTTCAAGGCAAACCCTGAAGGAATATATTATCTCAAAACTTGCATAATATCGGCAAATACCATTTCGGGAGAATTCTGGCCGTTTACATTAAACAGGACATTTTTCGAAGCGTAAAACTGGATCAATGGCGCAGTCTGACGTTCATATACTCGCAATCTTTCCCTGACCACCTCAGGATTATCGTCGGGACGCCTTGTCAGTGCGGATTGACACTTGTCGCATCGGCCCGCCACTTGTGGAGGCTTTATCTTAAGATTATAAACACAGGAACAGCCGGGGCAGGTTAATCTCGAGGCGGCGCGCTCTTCGATCATATTATTCGGCACCTGCAAATTGATCACCACCAACCGCTCTTCGCCGCAAAGTTTGCCGTCAAAGGCCTCAGCCTGAGGAATAGTACGGGGAAAGCCGTCCAGGAGATAGCCGTATTTGGCGTCGGGTTTTGAGACGCGGTCAAAAAGCATATCGAGGACAAGTGAATCGGGGACGAGCTGGCCCGCATCCATAAAGGTTTTGGCCTTCTTGCCAAGTTCTGTGTTTTTACTGATGTTTTCCCGGAAAAGATCGCCGGTCGAGATATGGGGAATGCCCAAAGTTTGGCTAATCCGTTCCGCTTGAGTCCCTTTGCCAGATCCTGGAGGGCCTAATAAGATGACTATTTGCTTTGGACGTGAACCCATTTCCATTCCATAAATAAGTTGATTGTTAAAAAAAAGCACCGACAACAACAGAGTATAAATAATTCGCATCATTTCCTGCACCTCAAAAGGATCTATTGTACGAATTTCCGGAAAAAAAACACAAGATTTTATTTACTAAAAAAGTTTTTTACATCATCTTCATTTTTAGAGAAAACAAAGAAAAAAGGAAAACAATGGGAAAGAATGTCGCTCAAAAACTTATTGAGAGCCACCTTGTCAGCGGGGAAATGAAACCGGGAGAAGAGATTGGCCTGAAGATCGATCAAACCCTTACTCAGGACGCCACCGGAACAGTCGTCATGCTGGAGCTTGAGGCGATGGGCATCGACCGGATCAAAACGGAAATCTCCGCCCAATATGTCGACCATAACCTGATCCAGGAAGACTATAAAAACGGCGACGACCATTTGTTCCTGCGCAGCGCCTGCCAAAAATTCGGCCTCTGGTATAGCCGGGCGGGAAACGGTGTGAGCCATCCTGTCCATATGGAGCGCTTTGGAATTCCGGGCAAAACCCTGCTCGGCGCAGACAGCCACACACCGGCAGCCGGGTCGCTTGGCATGCTCGCCATCGGGGCCGGCGGTCTGGAAGTCGCTCTGGCCATGGCCGGGCGCCCTTTTTATCTCAAGATGCCGAGAATCATGGGGATCAAACTCACGGGTGCCTTGCCAAAATGGGTGAGCGCAAAAGACGTGATCCTGGAGATGCTGCGCCGCCACACCGTCAAAGGCGGGGTGGGATGGATTCTCGAATATTATGGCCCTGGCCTGGAATGCCTTTCGGCCATGGACCGGCACGTAATCGCCAATATGGGCGCCGAACTTGGCGCGACCACCTCTGTTTTTCCCTCCGACAAAGAGATCCAACGCTTTTTGCAGCGGCAAGGAAGGGAACAGGACTTTGTAGAGGTGCTGGCCGATGCCGATGCGACTTATGATGAATATGAAACGATCGATTTATCCGCTCTGGAACCGCTGATTGCCTGTCCGACCAGTCCGGATAATGTGGTTAAAGTGAAAGAAGTGGAAGGCAGAGAAATTTACCAGTCGATGATAGGCTCCTCGGCCAATCCCGGATTTCGCGATTTTGCGATTGCGGCGGAAATTGTCGATGGAAAACAAGTCTCCGACCGCATCTCCTTCGATATCAACCCATCGTCCCGCCAGATTATGGAAGATCTGATTTTAGAGGGGCATTTGGAAAAGCTGCTGCGCGCCGGCGCCCGCATCCACCAGGCCGGCTGCAACGGCTGCATCGGCATGGGCCAGGCCCCGGCTTCGGGAAGAAATAGCCTGCGCACCGTCCCGCGCAACTTCCCCGGCCGTTCGGGAACGAAGGAAGACAGCGTCTACCTCTGCTCCCCGGAAACAGCCGCCGCCTCCGCTCTTTACGGCGTCATTACCGACCCGCGCAAATTGCCGATGGAATACCCCAAAGTCAAAGAACCCGAAATCCTCAGCGTCAACCTCGGCATGCTTTTGGCGCCCCCCGAGCCGGGCGCTAAAATCGAGCTGGAAAAAGGGCCGAACATCCAGCCGCTCCCTCCCTTTCACGACTTGGATTCAACCATCAAGGGGCCGGTCACGATAAAAGTGGAAAATGATATCTCCACGGATGAAATTTTGCCGGCCGGGGCTAAAGTGCTCCCTTTCCGCAGCAATATCGCCGAGCTTAGCAAATTTGTCTTTTGCCAGCTGGATGAAACCTTTTATGAACGCGCCATGGCACACCAAAAAACGGGTCAGATCATTGTCGCGGGTTTGAATTACGGCCAGGGTTCTAGCCGCGAGCACGCCGTGATCGCCCCTAACTACTTGGGCGTCAAAGCGGTAATAGCCAAAAGTTTTGCCCGCATCCACTGGCAAAACCTGATCAACTTCGGCATCCTGCCGCTCATGTTTGCCGACCGCAACGACTTTAACAAAATTGCACAAGGAGATATTCTGACCATAGAGGATGTCAAGGAGGCCATAAAACAAGGGCAGGAAGTGAAAGTGATCAACAGCACCAAAGGGGAGGAATACCTCTGCAAACATCAGATGAGTCCAAGGCAGGTTGAGATATTGATCCATGGGGGCATCATCAACATGCACAAAAAGGGGCTCATTTAATCATTATTTAGAAATCTTGGCCATTTATCTCTCATGTACGCATTTTCATTTTCAAGTTTATGAAGTATTGTATCCCAATATGAAAATTTTTCACTATTTCCCTTTGTTTTATAAATTCCCCTAATCAGCGTAGCTGCTTCTATCGATTTTTCTTTTTCTAGAGCCAGAAGTACAAATTTTTCAGCTTCTTCTAAAGTTATAGGAGACCCAGGGAAAAGATAACATCCAGCCAGGGAGACTAGAAGAGCTGGGGGGTTAGGCGAAACTCTTTTTGCTGCCCGCATATAAGCTTCGTAACGCTCCTCATATTTCATTATCAGGTAATAAGCATCCCCTAAAAAAACGTCGTTCCTCCAATCCATATCCCATTCCTTAGGAAAAGCTTGGCGATATTCTTCTAAAAGCTTAACCGCATAATCTCTTAAATTATCATCCATTTCTTCGTTAAGTAGAAGTTGATATCCTAGAAGCATCCCATCTTTAAATGAGAGATTGTAAACAATTTCATTTGGCTGATATTTTTCTGAAATTTCTTTCATTTTGTGAGTTTTAAATAATTCTAAAATAGTTTTCATTTCTGAGTTATGATCCACGCATTTTTTAAATAATAATTTTCAAAAAACACCTGCAATTCATAACCATTTTTATGGAAGAATTGTTACCGTATTTAACAACTTCTTTTAAATTAGCCTTATCAAGAATTTTGATATCTTCTGCCACGTTTTTTTCCACCGGAACAGGAGGGATGGATAGTGGCCGAAGTGCAGCGTTTAATGGAACTAACATAGGTAACCCATTTAGTATTAAATTGCATAAAAATAAAAAGTATGCCATAGAGTGTTTTATGAAAAAAATATTTTTTGTTTTAACCCTTGCGTTCCCCCTCCTCGCCACCCCTCCGGAAGACTCCGAACTGCTCAACCGGTTCAAACATTCCATCATCCGCTATTACAATCAAATACACCAGAAGCAGACCACCCGCCCCTTAGGGATCTGGTATGCCAACTATCTCGCTACTCTGCTTAATAGCCGCTACCAAAATCTCTTTTACGAGGATTGGACTGGATATTGCAATGAAGATTTTTTTAAAAAAATGGGCAACAGCATTTTTCAACTGCGGAAAGGCCACTCCGCCACAGAAGCCTGTCAAAAATTGATCGATGGCGTCTCAGTCATGGATTGCGGCAACGTCACTCAACTGGTTTACTATTTGGCTATCAGCGACATAGTGGGCAAAGAGACTTTTGATGACTTTGTCGCAAAAAGCGCAAAACCGCTCTATATCGCCACCTATACGAAAGAGGCTCCGAAAGATTCCCTCTTTTTTGAGTTTCTGACCGAAGCGACAATCCTATCTCCCAGTAAAGAAAACGAGCGCCCCTTAACCCTTTGCCAGCTCTGCTATTTTCGCAACTATTCAGACTATTTGATCAAACACCCCACCGGCAATGCTCAAGGGTATAATTCCATTTACCTCGGCTACAATACTAATAAAGAACAGGAGTTTATCTCCTTTTGGGGTTCGGGCCCAAAGACGGAAAATGAAATTATCGCCCTCTTGAGCGAACGGTTCTTCGCCCCGCAGGATATTTGGGATTTGAATTATCTGGAGAAACATCCCGATGAAAAAAAAGAAGTCAAATACAACCCGGATCATCAGTTTTTCGACGACCGGCACATTTACAGTTACACCATTAATTTAGAAGCCGTAAAAAAGCTGATTAAAAACTAAAGTCGATGTTCGCGCCAAAGTAAAAGGCGGAGTCGATATCGAGGTGGTGTGTATGATGATGGTTTTTATTGGATATGCGGATTTGCCCTCCAAATGTGCGTCCGGCGTGCACATTCATTGAGATGCGCGGCAGCCAGTCGTAATTTAAGGCAAATTCCGCGCCGGTATTGCGATATTCAAAGATCGCTTCGGGAAGAGCCTCATGCCGGCCGACCCTGTAGCGGTTGAAAAACGCCCTTCCGGCCAAAGCGGCGGAGAAATTTTTGTTCACCTGATAGACCAGGGAAATATTCACAGGATACACGGCATTCAATTTCCATTTCCGGTTGATTACCCAGTCGAAGCCGATCAGAGGCCATACTTTGTTAATATTCATCCCGGTAAAGGCCAAAAATCCGACGTGGTAGCCGACATTGCGACTCCAGTTGTACCTTCCCCAAAGGAGGAAATCGTAAGTCGCATACCTGCCGACATTCATAAAGTCAGTGTCCTGATTCATAGAAACGTTGGCCTGCCACAGCCAATTGGTGATCCGTTTGGTCGCAAAACCGAGTTCAAAACAGACCGTATTGAAGTGATTGTCTTCAAAATAGGGGTTTTGCTTCCAGTCAAAGGTTGCATAGGTATAACTTAAAGTCGCTTTAGCCCCTTCTTCAAAACATTTGTCGTAATAGAAGACCGCGCCGATTTCCGCTTCAGCTACGCTAAAGCTTTGAGATTCCCGTTTGAACCTTTTATTGGAAAATTTGGAGCTGCAGATTTTGTCATAGCTGAAAGTGACATTAAAGGGGCGGCTTGCTTCCTCTTCAGGATTGACTATCTTTTCTGATCCAAAAATTCCACTTTCGAGATCCGCGTGGAGCCCTTGAGTGATCAAGATGAAAGGTATAAAAAATATTTGGACTAATTTCTTCATTTTGCCGCCATTTAATCCGTATATTTTTTTATTTAATCCAATCCTTCGATGCCGTCAACATTTACTTGATCTAATCGGGATTTTTTTTAAAGGATGATATGAATGAATAACTTATGAATATTGATAGCTCATGCCCAGCATGCGCTGCAGCTCCAGCTCCCGCTCGCCGGCATCCAGCTCATCGACCAAGGTAAGCGTCCGTTCATTTCTCTCTTCTTTTCGAATTCTGAAATGGCGGTCCGCTTGTTTTGCCACCTGTGGAAAATGGGTGACGCAAAGGACTTGATGGTCTTTTGCGATCTCTCTTAATTTCTCCCCTACGACCGACGCGGTTTCCCCGCCGATATTCGCATCGATTTCATCAAAAAGGAGCGTTGGCGTTTGCTCTTTCCCGCCTAGCAAGGCTTGCAGAGCCAGCATGACGCGCGAGACTTCCCCGCCGCTCGCACATTCCCTGACAGAAACGGGACGCTCCCCTACATTCGGAGCTAAAAACCACTCGACGGCATCGTCACCCGTGCCCGATCGCTTTTGAGGCGTCAATGAGATGGTAAAGGAGGCTTTGGGCATGTTTAACTGCCGCAACTGACGGGTCATCTGCTCCTGCAGCGAAATGAGCGCCTCTCCTCGCAAAAGAGTCAGCTCTTTGGCCATTACAGCCGTTTTTTCCAGCTGCAGCGGCAGCTGTTTCTCAAGCTCTTCCAGCTTAATATCCGCCCCTTCGAGGTCGTCTATTTTTTCTTTAAGCTGATTTTGGTAGGCGCGAATATCGGAAAGGCCGGCCCCATATTTTTTCTTCAATTGAGCGATAAGCTTCAATCTTTCATTGATCTGACCCAATCTTTCAGGATCGCAGGCGCTTTGGCTCGCGCTCTTCTCGACGACAAAAGAGATCTCCTGCAACTCGCAGACCACACTTTGAAAAAGGTCGGCGCTCTCCCGAAAATTTCCATCCAGGGAGGTCAATTTATCAAAGGTGCGCTTCAACCCTTTCAGCTGGTTTAAAACTTCTCCGTTAAGCGTTTGCGCAATTTCCTGGCAATAGTTGGAAATATCCTCGACATGGATCAGGCGGGTGTATTCGGCGAATAACTCCTCATCTTCCCCCTCTTGCAGTTCCGCCTCGCAGATCTCTTCCAGTTCGGCCAGATGGCGCTCCAGCGTCTGCAAGCGGGAGGCTTCCCCTGTTCTCAGGGCTTCAAGCTCGGACGCCAACGCTTTTTCCTTTTCCCACTCATCCGCAAATCGTTGAACCTTAGCTTGCAATCCGCCGAACAAGTCAAGGGATGCCCGGTGATATTCCAGGGAGAACAAATTTTGATTGGCGTGCTGGGAAACCACTCCTACCAGCAACTCTCCGGCCGCTTTAAGAAAATGAGATGGAACGCTTTGATTATTAATGAATATCCGCCCCTTACCACTCGCCTGCAGTTCCCGGGTGATAATGAGTTCATCCCCTTCGGCATAAGCAATTCCGCCTTCGCTTAAAAGGTGTTTGACCAAAGGCAAATTGTCGATATCAAACACCGCTTCCACAATGGCCTTGTCCGCCCCTTTCCGGATAAGGGAGGAATCTGATCTTTTGCCGACGATTAGACCAAGAGCTGAGAGGAGCGCGGACTTGCCGGAGCCGGTCTCGCCCGAAAGGATATTAAGTCCCGGACCAAAATGCACTGTCACTTGTTCAATCAAAACGAGATTGCGAATGAAAAGTCTAGTTATCATAGGTTTCAGAAAGGAGTTTTTTTAGCTTTCCCTGACTCGTGTCTTTCCGGATTTTTTCCCTGAATGAAAAAAACAAGTTTCCTTGAGAATCATAATTGAGGGGAATAATCTCGATATTGTTTTTATTTTCCAATAAATAAAACACGATCTTTTTGACATCAATATTTGGATCTTGTGTCACAGATTTTTGATCTTTAGCCACATCGGATTGATTGATAAAATCGATCAGGCGATTTTGCTGATCAAAATTCAGGGTGTAGAGGATTTTTTTATGCTCTACCGCCGATCCGCCGATCAGTTCGGAAGATAAAGAGCCTCCTCCAAAAGAGAAATAAGAGGAAAAATTCATGACGAACAGGGCGGCTATGGCGAGGAAAGCAAGGGTCGTCATCAAAAAGATATTAAAGTTGCTCATCTTGTTCCTCTAACGGTTTTTTAAATGGATACTTTAATTGTGACGGTTCCCCCAAAATTGCGTCAAGTGTTTTGAAATGCGTTTTAGCTACACGGCCCAAATTCTCTTTTCCATATTTTCTGACAAACTCTTTGCCGAATTTGATCACATTAGCCGATGCACCCTTTGGAAATTGGCAGACAAACTCTTCACCCAGCTGCTCCAGCCCCTCGACAAAGCTCAGCCTCGCCAGGATCGATGCGGCCGCTACCACGACATCCTCTTCACCCTTATGCCGTTGAGTCAGATTGAGCTTCATTTGCTTTCTTTTGAGGGCCGTTTCCACCACATGCTCCGAAGCGAATTGATCGATAATGACATTTTGGCAATTGGTTTTCTCTACCAGTTTTTCAATAACAGTCGCATGGCCCCAGGCGAGCAGGTGGTTAAGGTTGCCGAATTTTGCGTGCAGCTCGTTATATTTCTGAGGGTTGATCTTAACGACATGGTGCGCACAGTGCATTTTGATCTCTTTGCCGATCTTCAAAATTTCTGCGTCGTTGATTAATTTCGAGTCGCGCACGCCTAGATCGATCAATTCCTGGACGGCCTCTCCTTCAGCAAAGACGCCCGCGATGCATAAAGGGCCGAAGAAATCCCCCTTGCCAGACTCATCGATTCCGATGCGGGCTGTCTGATCGACGGACAAATTCTGATAGGCATAGCCGAACTTTTGCAAAACCTGCGGTTCGAGATAGAATTCGATAAAAGAGTCCTTCTCTTTACCCTGCACCGTGAGTTTGCCCGATTCGTAGAGAGTGCAGGAAACCCCCTTTTTTTTGGCCAAAAAGAGGGTATATTGCGGCTTTGTGATCTCAAAACCTTGGGCTTCAAGCTCTTCCAGCATTTTAGGAGCTAAAGAAAGATCCAAAGTGGCGACATAAGTATTTGGTTTTTCATTGCGCTTCATGTAGCGAGAATATACCAAAACCTGGAATCAAAGGGAATATAAAAGAAGGCGCAAGAAAGATACTCTGCGCCTTTGCAGATCTAATTAGTTGCTATTGGCGTTTGCAGGTGTGTTGCTGTTCGTTTTATTTTTGTTATTCATATTCATTGGAGCATTTTGATTTTGACGCATCATGACAGGCTCGTTTTGAGTCTTCTTTTGCATCGTATTGCTGTTTTGATTTTGATCGGATTTTTTATTTTCATTTGCTTTATTTGGTGTTTGTTGTTGGCATCCCACTAAAGCCACACAGAAAACGGTCATGATAAGGCTAAATTTTTTCATTTTTATCTCCTTGGATTTTTTTGAGGTTGGTTTCATACCCCTGCTTAACCCGGAAAATATCAGTTCCCCCTTTATATTCAAATTATTTTTTCACACCATTTACATTTAGCGCAATGCAAAGGAGGCTGTTGGTTTATTTTCGTCCACTTGGCATTTCGGAGCGAGTCCGCCGGTCAGCCCGATTAAACCCGGAACTTGCTGCTCCGCGTCTTTGGGCACTTGACAGGTATATGAGGTTCCGAGTTTAATGTTAGCGTTCCTTTACAAAATGGATGACACGGGATTTTTATGATCAAAGAAGAATTGAAAAAGATTGGCTCCACTTTAAAATCGCGCCGTGAAGAGATGGGGATCTCTTTAAAAGAGGTCGAGAACGGCACCTCGATCCGCTTAAATTACCTTGGTGCTATCGAAGAGGGAGATATGAGCAAACTCATTTCTCCGGTTTATGCTCAAGGGTTTATCAAACAATACAGTCTGTTTCTCGGCATTGACGCCGATAAGCTTATGAAAGAGCATCCCGATGTATTCTCCCGCCCCAGCCGCTTTCAAAAGCAGGAGTTTTCCTATGGCATCGGCACTCTCGAATCCAGAGGCCACCCAGGGTCGGGCGTCAAGGGATTCCCTAGCATACTCTGGATAGTCACGTTCGGTCTCATTTTGCTGGCCGCCTGGTTTTTTGCACGCTATCTTGAGGTGATTTGATGCAGGAGATGAGGCAATGCGTCCGTCTTTTCCTTTTCGGCATTTTAATGGGAGCGGCCGATATCGTCCCGGGAGTTTCCGGAGGGACGATCGCGTTTATTCTGGGTATCTATGAAGAGTTTTTAGAAAGCATAAAATCCTTTAATACCCAGACTCTTGGATACTTTTTGCAGCTGAAATACAAAAAGTTTTTCACAGAGGTAAAATGGAAATTTCTGCTCTGCCTATTGTCGGGCATCGTCGTCTCATTGCTCTCTTTTGCCAAGCTCATCGACCACCTTCTGAATAATGAGCTCTACCGCAGCTTTTTGTATTCCGGGTTTTTCGGCTTGATCCTGGCCTCTATCGTCTACTGCGCCAAGCTGTTAAAAGGATGCGCGGGGAGAGATATTATCGCCCTGGTCATCGGGGCCACTTTAGCCTTTGCCCTGACGCAAACCAGAAACTCCTCGGTCAAAGAAGACAACTCCCTTTATGATGTGCCCATTGAAACTATCTATCTTACTCGCAGCAATATCAGCAATGTCGACCCGGAAAAAGCTATGCTGCTCGGCATATCGGCCGATCAATTAGTCGCTATGCTGGCCAAAAAATCCCTCTCCCCCGCCACCCCGGTATTTGACCGCGCTCTGAAAGAATACCGGCAAGCCGGCCAAATCCAGCATTACCAGGCGCAAAGCAGCGTGGACATCTGGCTCATCATTTGCGGCATTATCGCTGTCAGCGCAATGCTTCTGCCGGGAATTTCAGGCAGCTATCTGCTGCAGGTCTTAGGGGTTTATGGATTGGTGATCAGCGCGTTGGCCGATTTAGCCGAAGGATTGAAACATTTCACCATGGAAAAAGAAGCGGTATGGGTGCTCACTAACATCCTCTTCGGCATCCTGATCGGCGCTCTGGTCTTTTCCCGCGTTGTCACCTACTGTCTGGCGAATTACCGCCAGATGACGCTCGCGGCTTTGATCGGTTTTATGATTGGAGCCATTCGCTCGGTCTGGCCTTTCTGGTCCTACACCTATTTTCTCCACCCGTTGAAACTGGATGAGGGCCCCCTGTTGGAACCGATCAGTCCAGTGATCCCCTCGACATCCGATCCCTATTTTTTTGCCTCCATCGCTATCTGCTTCAGCTGTTTCGTATTAATGTATGTCATTGAAAGGATGGCCATTCAAAAAGCTGTCAGTAGCAAATCTTAACGCTCTGATCCCTATTAATGTATGTCAGCTCTGATGCCTATTAATGTATGTCATTGAAAGGATGGCCATACAGCGGTCAGTAGTCTATCTTAACCAGCGTTAGGCCATGAGCCGGCACCGTGACCCCCGCCAGGGCTCTATTATGTTCTTTTAACAAATCACGAATGTCTGATAAAGCAATTTTTCCTTTGCCTACCCCCACTAAAGTACCTACCAAACAGCGCACCATTTTATAAAAAAAAGCGGGACCGGCGATGGTTATCTGCAGGCGCTTATCCTCTATTACTTCAACTTGACAGCGATCAATAGTGCGGAGGCAATCCCTGTACTGCTCTTTTTTCCGGTTCAGGCAAAACGCCGAGAAATCATGGGTGCCGATTAAAAGAGCAGCCGCCTCCTGCATCTTTCCGATATCCAAAGCGGCCGGCACAAACCAGGAGCTATGCCGGTTCTGGGGCAGTTGAATAGAACCATAGCAAATATGATAACGGTACTCTTTGCTTTTCACATCGAGGGTGGGATGGAAATCGGGAGGCATGGTGTCAATCGAAAGAACGGCAAGGCCGGAAGGCAGCAGGCGATTTAAGCTGATCAGGGGCACTTTTTTAGAAGAAAAGAAGTTTACTACCTGGCCCAGGGCGTGTACGCCCCGGTCTGTACGGCTGGCGGCTTGTAGTATTACCGGGTGTTGTAAAATTTGCTCCAGAGCATTTTGCAAAGCCCCTTCCACGCTGATCCCCATTTTTGTTTTCTGCCACCCGTAAAATTCGGCCCCGTCATAGGCCACAATCAACTTTACATTATCCATGATACTCTTGAATGAATGAGGAAACGCCATCCATAAAGCGCTGAACGGCAATTAAAACGAGAATCATACCCATTAGCCTCTCAGCGGCTGTCAATCCGCCGGAGCCGAAGATTTTTTTCATTTGTGGGGCAAACAGCAAAATGGCCAATGAGGCGATCCAGGCATAGAAAATCGCCTCGATCATGACACTGTAGGATGGCTCTAAATGGGCATAGAGCATAATGGTAGCGCATAGAGCGGGACCGGAGATCAAAGGGATCGCTAAAGGAATTATAAAGGGTTCTGTCTTAGGCAATTCTGTGCGGGCATTAGGGGAAGGAAAAATAATGGTCAGGGAAATGAGGAATAAAATGACACCAGAAGAGATTCTGACTGTGGTCTCGGAAATCTCCAAAAAATAGAAGAAAAATTCGCCAAAAAAATTGAATGTCAGCATTACCACCAAAGCGATGAGCATCTCGCGGATCACAATCAGGCGCCGCTGCCGGGGTTCATAAGGCGCCAGCACGTTCAAAAAAGTGGCCACATTCCCTATGGGATCCATGATAAAGAACAAGACTAGTGCTATCGTAAAAACTGACATCGCTATCCACCCATTGTTTGTTTATAGAGAAAGACCCCTTTCACGATCATTTCCACAGACATCATGCTTAAGACCATCCCCATCAATTGTTCCAGCGCCAGCATGCCCCGCTCCTTTAAAATTTTTTGTAATAGAGGGGCTGTCCAGAGAATTACGGCAACGGCCAACCAGGCAAGCAATATGGCTGAGAAAATTTTCAGGTTGTCATTTTGCTGGCTGGCCTCCAGCATAATAATGGTCAGCAGACCGGGACCGGATAGCAAGGGGGTGGCAATAGGCACGATGAAGGGCTCTTTTTTTTCAGTGACTGCTGCGGACTTTTGGGCAACCGGAAAAATCATTTTGATCGCGGTCAAAAAGAGCAGGACTCCTCCCGTGATATGGTTAGTATAGGGCTTTACCTGCAAAATCGATCCAAAAAAAAGTTCGCCAAAAAACTGAAAAAAGAGGGCCAGCAAAAGGGCGATGAAAACCTCACGGATCAGGATCCGTCGTTGGCGGGAGATATCAAAATCTTTAACCAGAGCTAAAATGGCAGGAGCGTTTCCTATCGGATTAGCCACAAAAAAGAAAATTAAAGCGATGGATACAATACTCAAAAGCAAATCCAATTAATAACTTAACACAGCAAAAGAAGCGGCTGTTTTTGATGACATTCTTTTAAATCGGTCATTTTCTTTATCTGTGTTAAAAACCACTCCTTTTAACACGCCTATGCCAAACGCGGTAATTACCCCGGCAGCTGTGGATACCTGGCTGATGACGATGGAAAACAGGAAAGCGACCAGAAACACTCTGGGACATTGCGACCTCAACTTTTCCACGTCATGTCTTAAAGCTTCTACAGCCAGGCGATTATAATTTATTTCATATTTTATCACAAGCCTGGTGGCTAAGGCTGTTCCCCCAAATGTACAAAAAACAGCAGACGCCGGCGCATTGATCGGGCGAATGACAAATCCAAATATCAGAAAGGGAACGCTGCCGCCAACTTCACTGGAAATCAAGAGAGACGCCCTCCTTTAGCAAATAAAATTCAGTATACATTCATTCCCATTTTGATAAAATAGAACTATGAAGCATAATATTTCCTTTGCCGCCCCTGACGCTGAAGTTATCAAACATCTCGTTTGGGTAACAGATTTGCACCTCAATGCCGCCGATCAAAGGCATTATGACCGATTCTTAGATCTGATAGCCGCCCACAGGCCCGACGCCCTCTTGATCGGAGGGGATATCAGCAATGGCAAGGAGGCGCTGCATGAGCTGGAAAAACTGGCTCATTTTTTTGCCTTTCCCCTTTTTTTTGTGCTGGGCAACCACGACTTTTATTACGGGTCTATCTCCACTATGCGCCTGCAAGCAAAACAGCTATGTGAAAAATATCCCCATCTTCGCTATCTGACTGAAGACGATATTATTCCCCTGTCGGACCGCACCGCCCTGATCGGGCACGACGGCTGGTCGGACGGTCGGGCGGGCGATTTCTTAAACTCTAAAGTGGTTTTGAATGATTACCTGCTCATCAAAGAACTGGTCAACCTGCTGCCCGAGGAGCGGCTCAACGTGCTCCATGACCTTGGGGATGAGGCGGCTCACGAAATAACGGAAAAATTGCAAAGGGCTTTTGCACAGTACGACCAGGTCATCCTGCTCACCCATACGCCTCCTTTCATAGAGGCGTGCTACTGGGGCAACCAGCCGGGGGATGAAAATTGGTCCCCCCATTTCGTCTGTTTTTCCCTAGGGGAGGCTCTGAAAAAGATGGCGGCCGCTCATCCGGAAAAACAACTCCTCGTGCTCTCGGGCCATACCCACACCGGCCTGGATGTGCATATCGCTCCGAACTTAAGGGTTCTGACAGGGGAAAGCGTCCTTGGGATCCCTACCATTCAAGGGATGATCTACATCAACTGAAAGCGCCTGATCGCCTCTTCAATATCTTTACGATGGCCAAGGCCGCTGAAGCGGATGAATCCTTCCCCGGCCGGCCCGAACCCGCTTCCCGGAGTCGTTACGATATGCGCTTTTTCGAGCAGCTGTTCAAACACATTCCAGGAAGTATCGCCGGGGAACTTCACCCATAGATAGGGGGCGTTCACAGCGCCATAGGTCTGGTAGCCAAGGGTATCTAAAGCCCTTTTTAGACTCCGCGCATTTTCCAGATAATAGTCGATCATATCATTGATTTCGGAAAGTCCCTCGTCATCGAGGATGGCGAGCCCCCCTTTTTGCGCGATATTGCATGCGCCGTTGAAAAGGGTGTTATGAATCCTGGCCCAATCGTTTCTAACCGGTGTGCCATCTTCAAACTTCACCTCATCGGGCACTACCGTCCAGCCGAGGCGCACTCCAGTGAAGCCGGCGATTTTAGAAAAGGAGCTAACTTCGATGGCGACCTCGCGCGCGCCTTCGATCTCATAGATCGATTTTGGCAAATTGGGATCGCGAATGTAGACGGCATAGGCGCTGTCATAAATTAAGATCGACCGGTTTTTTTTAGTGAAATCGACCAGCTCTTTCAGCTGCGCTCTGGTCGCCGCAGCGCCGGTCGGATTGTTCGGAGAGCAGAAATAGACAAGGTCGGTTCTTGGCACTTCATTAAGTCCCGGAAAGAAATGATTTTCCGGTGTGCAGGGCATGTAGACAATCCCTTGATAGTGCTGACTTGAAGGATCGAAAAGGCCCGTTTGCCCGCCGATCACTGCCGCATCGACATAGACGGGATAGGTGGGATCTTGAACCGCGAGGCTGCACTCTTTGCCAAACATCATCTGCACGCGGCCGATATCGCATTTAGCGCCGTCGGAAATGAATACCTCATGCGGGTGAACCAAGCCGTGATAAAGCTTTTCGGCGATTTTTTTTCGTAAAGGCAAAATCCCCTGTTCCGGTCCATAGCCGGTATAATGCTCCGGATCCCCGAGGTCGAAAGCCGCCTCGACAAGTCCCTTAACAATATGGGGCTTAATCGGCTGCGTGGTATCGCCGATCCCTAAGTTGAGCAGCTTGGCACTGGGGCAGCGCTCTAAAAAAGCGAGTTTTCGCCGATGGATTTCCGGGAAGAGGTAGCCTGCTTTTAATTTCGCGAAATTTGGATTTCTTTTGACCATCTAGCGTCTAAATTGAATTTAAATGAGACATACATAGCATGTAGGCTCATTTTGCGCAACTAGTGATTCCAGAGATCGAGATAGCGGCACATCAGATCGACACACTCTTTTTCAGAGCCTGATGCGATATCCTTGCCAACCTCTTTCACCACCAAATTTTTTACTTGTTCATTCAGCTTTTGGCGGAGCTCCCCTAGAAATTCGGGTGGAGCGATGAGAGCGATCTCTTCGAAGGCCCCGTCATCAAAGCCCCGTCTGAGAAGCTCGGATATTTCATGGGCGAAGATTTGATGTTCATGCGTCAGGGGGTCTTTGCCAATCGCATGGCGGCCGACGCCGACGCGGTCATAGGCTCTGCCCGGCCGGTCGGTCAGGATTTCGTTCCCCTTTTGTCTGGATTCCGGATGGTTGACATCGTGAATTTTCTTAACGTCTTTTCCTTTGCCGTTAACAGAAAATATCTTAGCATTGCTGCTGTTTGCCACTAAAACCCAAAGCTTTTTCATTGACGCCACCTTTATCGTTCCTTTATTTAAATTTCAATTTAGGCAATCTGCGGTATCCTGTCAATATCCAAATCCACACAACTATATAGTCTGATAATCAGAAAACAATTTTCGATAATGTCAGGCATAATGTCATAGGTGATTTAGGTGAAAGTGAATTTGATAAAGTACAAAACATTTAAATTATACAATGCGCCTGATTTTTGAGACGCTTCAAGTTAATACATTCTTTACGTTTAAAATATTAGTTAGATAATGTTACAATATAAACGTGGGGAGGTAATTATGATACATAGTGATCAAGCATGGGGCGGATTTAATAGTTTATATATTGAGTCGCAAGACAGTACATCTGCTAAAGAGAAAGAAATGGCAATAGAACAAATTGAAGATCTATTTGATGACAAATATAAACAAGGCGAGCTTAAGCATAGAGTATACGATATAGCAAGTGAAATATTTTATAATGGCAGTTACGGACGATCCGTCAGCGAACGCGTCCACGAAATGGAACATCAGTTGGATGATCAATTACACTAAGGCTGCTAACCTGAGGACATAGGCGTGCTTTGCCGCATTCATGACGGCGAATTCGGCTTTTGGTGTGACGCTTTCATCATTATAACAGTGCCAGGCTGCACCCTGTTTGCTGTAAGTTATGTAGTGGCCGCTGCTTTTACTTTTGCCGATATGCTGGATAAAACCGTCAAGCTTATACCATTTCTGGCCGATCTGGAAGCGCCCCTCTGAAAAATCGATCTCATCATCTAGCTTGCGCCCTCTCGCATCAAAGCGCTTCAATGTCACGATGAGCGTGTCATTCATGCTAATCGGTATGCAGGACTCGACATAACTCTCAGTCCTGAAGAGATCTCCCTCGGTATCCGTAAATGTGCAGGTTCCGGTCGCCTCTTTTCGGCTGAATAAGTGGTTTAAGACCTCTTGAAAGGTATCTCCATGCATGTCTAACACAAGAGCGACCGGATCTTGGGGGTCGACAAGGCAATTATTCTCATCGATCTGGGAATATTTTTCGCTGTCTCCATCAAAGTAATAGGCATTTTCCAGATCAATCTCCCGCTCATATCTTATTTTCGAGGAGAAAGAGGCGGGATTGTAGAAGGCTAAAATTCTCTGGACAGCCTCGCCGGCATCCTCCTGAGTGCCTTGCGGAAAGCCTAACATCCCTCTAAAGTGACTGACTGTCAAGGGCGTTGTCGATGTGCGATGGAGGCGCTGGAAGGGATCAAACTCGCTGAACCAGGCCTTCGACTGTGCGGTTTGGGCTAATTGCTTTTCATCGCTGATCAGAGGTAACAGGTTCGATTGGAGAAGCAGCTGAAGGGCGCTTATCAAAAAGCAGTCGTTCCCATTATTTTTAATTCCGGGACGGATAGATGTTTGCCGCTGCATTTTGAAGAAAAATTTGGAGATATCATCAGAAGCCGTCTCACTCTCCTTCCTTTTTTTTGCGGCCTGCTCCATGGGTTGAGAGGGCTGAGGAGCAAAGGGCAGCGTCGTTTGTTTTTCCTTCGTAACCGGCTCCTCCGTCAACCGGACGGGTGCGATATGTTCCCCGGCAGTACGGCCGCTTTTGATTTGGAGGATTTTAAAACCAAATCCCCATTTTTCCATTTCACACTTTAAGTTGATCAGCTCCAGTTTGGCGATCACAGAATTAAAATTGGTATCCCGGTCACTGAGAATCTTGTAGAGTTTTTTCTTCTCCGACTCAAGCAAAGAAATATTCGGATCACAGCAAAAATCTTTCTGGGAGCACTTTAGAAGCTTCGAGGTGATGCGCAAATCGTCTGTGAGATATCCGGCTGTTTTTAAACTCTGAACCAGCTCATCTGTCCAGGCGGAAAAATCTGACCGCTTAAATGGGGTCTCGATATCCCTCTCCTCTGAGAGCGATCTCTCAGTTTCATTATCATCTAGCACGGCATAGACAAACACGATCCCTTTGCCGGCTTCATAGCGGGGTTTTGAGCGGAACAGATCGATAAACTCCTCTTCGCTGAACTGTTTATAGGAATCGGCCACCTGTTTTTTGAATTGGGAACCCTCCTCTTCTTCCGTCGCTTTGGCATACATTTGACGAAGCAGGGGATTATTGGAGGATAAATCGGCGCGCAGCGCTTGGGCTGCCACCCGTATTTGCGAGCAGGCATCGCGCGTGCTTTGGCCAAACCCGCTTTTCACTTGATAAAGGTAGAGGCTCTCCTCTTCTCCGTGATAGAGGATATCCCAAAGCTCCACTTTCTCTTTTTCGGTCGCATACACCTGGTCACCGACTAAATACCCCTCTTCACCGAGGAAGGCGCGGTTAAAAAACTCCTCTTTCCCCACATTTAAAAAATCTTGGCGCTTCCGGTTAAGAAAATCTTTAAGCGGGTTGTCATCGGGCACAGGGCCCTGTACGATCCAATGATCTGTTTTCTTTATAGTGACGGACTTTAAAACGGGACGCAATTTCTGCAGGCTCTTCAGAAGGGCTTTAGCCTCTTTAAAGCCGATTTTTTTCAAATCTGCTTCCGTTATTTTTCTCTGCTTCTTCAAAAGATGGTCTAAATCGGCCCGTTTTTTTTCGATGCCCCGATCGGAATTGCTAAAAAGAGTGGGCACGGCATGAGGATAGAGCACATAGCCCTCCTCATCGAGTATGGCGTACTTTTTATCGGCGAGGGCTCTTAAGCCGTTCGTGACCTGGAAACTATTCAATCCGGTCTCTTTGATGGCCTCTTCCTGAGAAAAGGAGGTCCAATCCTCATTTCTAAACCATAGCTTTTCTATATACCCCGGCTGCTTCTTAGAAATCAAATGACTCTGCAGGAGATGGCAAAAATGGCGCTGCACGATAATCAGATAATCGGCTTTAACTTCATGCCAGATGCCCTCGACCCGAAAATAGGCGTGCTCTTTATCTCTTAATTCTCCCTGGAAAAAATCCTTCAGGGTATAAGCGGATTCCTTCCTGTTGTATTTTAAGACCGTGTGGCTCAAATATTTTAAGAATCGCTCCTTGTCATTGACAGCCTGATAGTTATCCTGCAGAAAGGCAATCACCTCAAAAAATGTGGGGGGATAATGCCAGGTTTTTTCCCATCCCGGGCTTCCCTGATAAGACATTTTAAATTCGGTGGAACAGCAAAAATCGACGGAGTATTTATGGCAGAAATAGAAATCGGCTAGGGTGATTTTTTTCGAGAAGAAAAGCCAAATTTGATTTAACAATTCTTCATTCAACTTTTTATGCCGATTATCATTTACCGATTGAACATAATCCAGGAAGCGAAAATTGGGGTCGTCCACTTCCTCATCCCCATTTTGCTTGTAGGTCTTAACTCCCAAATAGATCTTGGAAAAGTGATCCACCGTCTCGCAAAGAGCGGGCAGGGTCATATTGATCCCTAGGTTGATCTGTCCGACGCCAAAAGAGACGCCGATTTTTTGGTTCTGATAATCCTCAAAAGCCTTAAGCATAAACAGAGAGGAATCTTCTTTAAAAGAAGTGCTGAAATTTCGGAATATTTTCCAAATGTTTTGCAATTGGTGTTCTTGGGCCTGATACTCGTCTTTATAGGCTTTCGCCTCGGAAATTTCGTTCCCAACAATCGGCTTTGCTTCCGAGTAGGCAAAAATGGGCATGGTGAGTTTTTTAGCTATGGCAAAAGGAAACTTGCAATCGCAAACCGATTTGATCACATTCCAGCTGTGATTCGTGGTCAGCGCGAACAGCTCCTTTTGCTCGTTGCCCAAGAAGAAGAGAAAATGCAGGGTGTGGGTAGAAAAATCAATGGCGCACCCCACTTTCTTCAATAAATTCATCAAGCTGTTGGCCGGGGATTTGGGTTTGGCGTAGTAAACTTTGACTATGGAAAAGTGGGGCAATTTAAAATCTGCCGAAAGAGGGGCTTCGTTATAGCGGGCATCCTCTTGCTTCTTAACATTGTACACTTTGATGATTTTCCCGATAACTTGAAGCAAATCGGATGAGACGGGTTTAAGAGTTGCGGATTGAAGGTTGATCCGGTGGACATGGGGTTTATCAATTGAAGTGGAAGCTATGGCTTTAGCAATGGGATTCATGGGTTAAGATATTAGTTAGCCACCCAAAAAAAATCAAGAGAATCTGCCCGGCAATTCCTTTGACACCTGTGGAAAAATCTCAGCTAGTCCAATTTGCCAGGGATAGCAACTGACATGCTTAATTTTTTTCAAGAACCGATCTTGACTCAATACAATTGCTTCACAATTTTCAATATCTGCAGTTAGTTTACAATACGACCCAATATCACTTTCGCTAATAACATCTGAGCTTTTGATTTCAATACAAAGCAAAGGTTTACCCGGTCTCTCAATCACAATATCCACTTCTACTCCTGCAGCTGTTAGAATAAATGAAAATCGGTAATCAGGCTCAAAATAACTGGCAAGTCGAATGATCTCTAATAACACATAATGCTCAAATGCATCGCCATAAGCAGATGTTTTGGGTGTGAGCGACACTGAAAGCCTTCGCGATAAAGCCCGAACAATTCCGGTATCAAAAAAATAAAACTTAGGCTTCTCAACTAATCTTTTTCTAAATGAATTATGGAAGGGCTCTAAAAAAAACCCAATCATGGTATCTTCTAGTATACAGTAATATTCTTTTACTGTTTTTTCATCCACACCCACGTATTTAGAAATATTTGCATAATTGACGACCTTTCCATTACATTGTGAAGCCACTTCCAAGAATCGGCGAAAGGGATTTAACTTTCGAATGATTTGCTCATTCCATATTTCCTCTTTTAAATATGTATCCGCATAGGCACGTAAAAACGCTTCTTTTTCCCCGTCTTCCATGCACTTGAATATTTTCGGTAAAGTTCCATAGTGCATTGCTTTTTCAAGATCGAACACCTCGCCCAGTTCAAAGCAGGAAAGGGGATAAAGGTGATAGACAAAAGCCCTACCCGCAAGTAAATTTGCAACCCCATGCTTTAACTTTCTCGCACTTGAGCCGGTTAGAATAAATATTTTATCTGTTTCTTCAATGAGGCGGTGAACTTCATCTAACAATTTAGGAATTTTTTGAATTTCATCGACAATAACATATTTAGTCTCCTCTTTCAAACCCTTTACTATAGCATAAAATTCGCTAATATTATGAGTAAACCTCTCTTCTATCGCTGAATCGAGCAAATCCAGCCAAAGAACCTCACTTGGGACAAACCTTTCTTTTAGTAGTGTCGTTTTGCCACATCCTCTGGGACCAAAGAGAAAAAAGCTGTGGTTATGAAAGAATTTCCTAAAACGCCGAAACATAACGAATATCTCCTTAAACCAGATTATACTCCGGTTTTACTATAAAATCAATGATTTTACTGCATCTTCCGGAGTATACTCCGGATTTTACCGACATTTCCGGAGTATACTCCGGTTTTTACCGACATTTCGGAATTTATTCATTTTACCGACATTTCCGGAGTATACTCCGCCTTTATAGGTAGTCCTTAAAAAGTTATGGCAGATTTATCGACCCAATACCCTCTAATCTTGGGTCAATCAATCACTTAAGAGAATTTTTAACAAACTTGATAATTTAATTATTTAATAGTATTATAGATACGTAGGAGTTTAACTTTTATTATAAGGAGAACTATTATGGCTAAAGAATCAAAACACCGGAAGGATGAGAGAAAAAAACCCTCTATGACTCTTAAAGAGAAAAGAGCCAAAAAATGGGAGAAAAAGCATCATAGAGTAGAACATGAAGCCTTTTCAGATCTCGGCGGTCTAGAATCTTAATGAGGTGACACGGCTTTGAGTCCGATAATGGAAAAAATAAGCAGGAAGAGAAATATTATGCGCCAAAAATCGGCAGGTTCGCTGAAAAAGGCGATCCCAATCAGCGCAGTTCCAAAAGCTCCAATCCCGGTCCACACAGCATAAGCGGTCCCCAGAGGAATGGTTTTCAAACTTGAGGAAAGCAAAGAAAAACTCAAAGCCGCCAGAGCCAGGAAGCCAACGGACGGCCAAAAGTATTTAAAATTCTCAGATAATTTCAAGAAGGTGGTAAAGCCTATCTCGCAAAGCCCGGCAAAAAGTAAATAGATCCATCCCATGCCGATATTCTACATACAAGTCAAATTTAGTTGAAGCAATTGCTCGATGGCGAGGAGGTTTTTCTCCTGGAGCTCGCAGAGGGGAAGTCGCGTCGGTCCGGCCGCCATGCCCATCATTTGCATCATGGCCTTGATGGGAATGGGGTTCGTCTCCAGGCCTGTCGCCTTGATGAACGGTGCTAAATCCAGACCCTGCAAAATCTCTTTGGGAAGCAAATTGCCAAGCACCGAAATCAATCCCTTCGCGCCTCTTTTGATGCTTTCACGCGCCAGGTTGTCATCGCCGCACATCACGGTGAAACCGGGCAGCGCCTCGCAAATTTCCTGCACCATTTCCACTCTTCCCGAAGACTCTTTGATCCCGAAGATCCCGGGCACGGCCGCCAGGCGTTTCAAAGTCTCGAGTTCTATCGCTACGCCCGCCCTTCCAGGATTATTGTAAACCATAATGGGCAAGGGACACTCCTTGGCAACAAATGAGAAATGGCGGTAGATCCCCTCCTGGGTCGGTCTGACATAGTAGGGGGTGACGATCAGGGCGGCATCGGCGCCCAAGGCCTGGGCTCTTCTGGTGTTATGGAGCGTCTCCGCGGTAGAGGGGCACCCCGTGCCTACCAGAAGCGGCACTTTCCCCTTTGTTTCCGCCCGGGCGATTTTGATGACCAGCTCCCTTTCCTCGGATGATAGAGCAGCCGCCTCGCCCGTCGACCCTAAAACCACCAGGCCATCCACGCCGCTTTCTAATTGAAAGGCGATATTTTCCCGAAATCCCCGTTCATCGATGGCTGAACCATCCGGTGTAAAAGGGGTCACTAACGCTGTATAGAGGCCTTGCATAATTCATCCTTTAGCAAATCGTCCATGGTAAAAAATCCCCTCTTGCCGACTATCCATTCGGCGGCTTTAATCGCCCCCTTGGCAAACGCGTCGCGCGATTTCGCCTGATGGGAAAGGGTGATCGTATCCTCGGGGGAATCGAAAATGACCGAATGGTGCCCCGTGATAGACCCGCAACGCACGCTCGCAAAAGTCAAATCGTTTGCGCATTGTGCGAGCAGTTTGGCTGTCCCTGAAGGCTGATCGGCCTTGCCCCGGTGGTGCATCTCCAATCCGGCAGCGTCGTAGCCCTCCAAAAGCTCTGCGGCGGCCTTTAGCAACGCGGCAAAACGGTGCACTCCGAGGGAGAAGTTGGGGGAATAGATTACCCCGGTCTGCAAAGAGGCCTCTTTCACCCATTTGAGGTCCTTTTCCCAGCCGGTCGTCCCTATGACAAGCGGCTTTCCCATCTCAGCGGCTGATAAGGCGTGTTCCATCACCCCATCGGCATGGCTGAAATCGATCCAGACATCAGCGTCTGATAAATCGGATTGAAGCGATGCGGTGTATTTGGCGACGATACGGTGGGGAGGGGCCAACTCTTCGATTTTCTTCCCCATGCGGCCATAGCCGATCAAAGCGATTTTTAAAGGGGCCATAGCATTTCCATCTGATTATGCTGCTATCATAAAGAACTGTTCATTATTGGTAAAGGCCGGCCGTCCAATTGGCAGATCTCGAGGCCTTTTAATGCCAAACAACGAATTCCCAAAGGGGCTTATTCAACTTTGGTCACTAATAATTGATCGACTTTGTGATTGTCAATGTCTACGACTTCGAATTTATAGCCCTGATAAATGACATACTCTGTGCGCTTGGGAATTTTACGAAGCATATACATCATAAATCCAGCCATAGTTTCATAATTTTCCTTTTCCGGAAATTTATCTATATTGAAAGCCCGCAACACGTCTGTGATGGGTGTTGCGCCATCAACTAACCAAGAGTTTTCATCGCGTTGTACGATTTGTTCTTCCAATACATGATGCGCCCATTCCCCCATAATGGCGATCATTAAATCATTAATGGTTAGAACGCCAAGGACCAGGCCATATTCATTGACCACTGCGGCGAAATCTACAGCATTGGTTTTAAAATATTCCATGGCTTCGTAAATAGTTAACGTATCTGGAATCATCGGTACGGGATGTACCAGGGTGTCATGTTGCAGATCGATACGTTTGCCGTCTAACAACCACATAAATAATTCTTTAGCATTCACATAGCCTAAAATATTATCCAAAGAATCTGCACAAACTAAAAATTTATCATGGGGATGTTCGCCAATTTTTTGCTTAATTTTTTCTTCATCATCATCTGTAAAAAAATAGATAATACTATCGCGCATAGTCATGGCTGAGGTGATATTTAATGATTGCATTTTGAATACGTTTTCTATTAGCTGATATTCTTCATGATGTAATAAGCCAGCTTTTTGTCCCGCGTTCATGACGGCGAATATATCTTCAAATGTCAGCACATCGTTACGTGTGGTTGAGACATTAAATAATTTAAATAATCCGTTGGCCAGGCCATTGAATAACCAAACTAATGGACTTAACATAAAAATAATAAATAATGATGGACGTATCATGCGCGTTGCTATCGGTTCAGGATAAGTCATTGCCAACCGTTTGGGCATTAAATCTGCGATTAAAATAAAGCTGCCGGTGATTAATATAAAAGATAATGCAGAGCTGATGCTGATTAAATGTTCTCCTTGATAAACATGCGAAATCAACTTAGCTATGGTCGGAGCTAAAGAGCCCTCCCCTATCATCCCGCCTAAGATAGCGACCGTATTTAAGCCAATTTGTATCGCGGTAAAAAAACGTCCCGGGGATGCTTGCAGAGCTAATACTTTATCAGCATTTTTATTCCCTTCTTCTGATAATAATTGTAATTTAAGTTGGCGTGACGCCGCCAATGAAATTTCAGATAATGAAAAAAACACACTGCAGGATATGCATATTAGCAATAAAAAAATAGTCAGCATAATGTCCATGATGATCTCCAGTGTAGAGATGAATAACATTTATGAAAATCTTTAAATTTCATATTACCCAATCTTTCTTTATCTTGCATCAAGGCAAATGATTCGTCTGACAAATGCGCTTTATCCACAAATTTGGAAAGCGCACAAACCATGCTCAACTGGAGTTTACTAGCCGAAGTTTACAAACTGCTTGTCGGCAGATGATGCAAGATTTTGACATCCAACCGCTTAATGTTTTGAGCGTATTACCCATGTGGCTAAGCGCGAAAAACATTAAACGGTTGGACGTCAAAAGATTGCGTCAGATGGCGGCAATGAGTTTGTAAACTCCGGCTAGAGTCGTTAATTATACCCAAACAACTTGAAGAGTCCTTCAAATTTTTGCCGGAGCGAGTGACCATTGCCGGTAGGCAAGGCACGAGTGAGGACGAAAAATTGAAGGTAAAGCCGACGAAGCCCAAAACCACTCTTCACGTTGTTTGGGTATAAAAGAGTTCGGGCAAAATTGCAAGGTTGATAACCTAGTAGCAATTTTGCCCTCGGAACCAATTTTCTGGTATCGGTTCGCTTAATTGTTGAGGCTAAAGTTGCCCAGAAGTGATGCCAAAGGAGCCTTATTGGCCAGAGTCTTTTTTGATTGTTTCGTTTCCTGCATAGTAATTAAGCCTTTGTTTATTAAAAAAGTTTCCAGATCAGGCTTTAAGGTTTCGCCTACCATGACACGGGGAGTAAAAGTTTTAGAGAGACCAACGGATTCGCATAAACCCATAAATATCAAGACAAAACGCAGATTCCCATTCCCTCCAAGTTGTAAATAAGAGTGTTCTATTCCATCCAATGGGTTTATATTGCAAAATAGAGCTTTTGCATGATTGTCAATTAATTGCCGCAATTCTTCAGCTTTTGGGTTGTTCATTATTCCTACCTTGAATATTCCAACATCCACTCCAGGCAAGTTTGATGTGCGAGTTAATACCTCTGTATGGTTTGAAACGTAAACTTGTAAAGCATTCATATTATCTCCACGTTATTGTTAATGAGATGAAAATTTTACAGAAACATCAATATTAACTCAACACAAAAGTGGAGTATACCGATCGTGAATGAAAATTTGAATTTACAGAATTTCTTCTTAACTGTACGATGCTATCCATGAATTTTTTAAACGATGAATAAAGAAGTGAAAAATATTTAAATCACCAATTCTTGAATTTACTTGTGTATATACCCGAACAAATTGTTCATGCAAGGAGGTGCTATGGACGACGAAAAGGATCGATCCGGCAGAATCCCTGATGAATTTATGAAAGTGGCCGTTAAAGCGTCGACTCCTGTGAAATGACCTTCCATAGTTTTTCCATCTGGTTATGCTGCTCTTCTGAGAGATCAGGGATGATCATAAAAAACTCTTCATTAGTGGTAAAGGCCGCCCGCGTCCAATTCGCCGATCCGCTCTCGAGAATTTTCCCGTCGATGTAGAGAAACTTGTAATGCAAAAGCCCCGGCCCGTTGCTCAAGCCCACCTTGATCCCCCGCTTTTGCAAAAAGAGCACAATCTTTCCGGAAGCTCCCTTGGCCTGCTGCCTGTCCACCACCACCTGAACGTCAACCCCTCTTCGGTAAGCGTCGTAGACCTCATCAGCAAGATCCCGGTTAGTCCAGGTAAACATGGCAATCCTGATGGTCTTCTTAGCCGATCTTAGCAGCTTTTTGATCCTGAGCATCCCTTCCCTGTCCTCCGGCTGAAAGCTGATCTCAACCTCCTGCCCGCCGGCCTGAAAGCGCATAAAAGGAGGGCTTGAGCTATTTCCAAGCAGCCTCTCTTCGACATAGAGGGCCATTTGAGGAGCGTCAATGCCGATCACAAGATTGCCATGCATTCTAAGGGATTCGGTCGTCATATTCGCCGATCCAAACCAGATCTGCTCTCCGTCGATCACCAAAATCTTGCGGTGCATGATCCCCTTTAAAAACTTTTTCTCGATTTTGATGTCGGGACCGAGCTTTTGACTCAAATTCATCGCCGTATTGGCATCGGTGATGACATTGACCGCTACCCCCTCTTTGGCTTTTTGGCGCAAGGCGGAAATGATCATCGGGTCGGTCATGGTGTAGATCGAAAGGGTAACCGATTTTTTGGCGCTTTTTATCGCCTGAGTGAAATAGAGGCGCAAATCATCGCGTATCTGATTGGAGTACAAGTAGGGGGGCTCGGCCGAAACAGGGAGATGGGTGCGGTGCAGGGAGTTATTGACAAAATAGGCGCAGATAAAAAACAAAGCGAAAAAGCAAAGAATCTTTAAAAGGGATCTCATTGCAGCAGCGCCTGCTTTAAACCGGTATAGCGGTTTTTTACTTCATCGTTTTTGACGGCAATCGCGAGGGCCTTTTTTGTGCCAACCAGCACCACCAGTCTTTTTCCTCTCGTGACTCCAGTATAGAGCAAGTTGCGGTGAAGCATCTTAAAATGGGTGGTGTGTACGGGAATCACGACGCAGGGGCACTCGCTGCCTTGATACTTGTGAATGGAGACAGCATAAGCCAGAACCAGTTCATCGAGTTCGCAGTATTCATAAGGCACTATCCGCTCCTCAAATTTGACTAAAACCTCTTGCTCGGCGGTATCGATTTTGACGATCCGCCCGATATCCCCATTATACACTTCTTTATTGTAGTTATTGCGGATTTGCATCACCTTATCCCCAAGGGCAAAGTTTCGGCCGGCCACATAGACCGGGCTGTTTTTGGCGTTCAAGGCTTTCTGCAGCGCCTGGTTCAAATTCTCCGACCCGATCACTCCCCGCTTCATCGGCGCTAAGACCTGAATGTCGTCGTAGGGGTGCAGCTTAAAGCGGCCGGGCAGCCGTTTGGTGACCAGGCCGATCAGCTCCTCCAGCAATTTTTCAGGGTCTTCTTCGGGAATAAAATAAAAATCGCTTCCGGGCCCGTTGCGGATATCGGGAAAAACCCCTTCGTTGATGCGATGGGCGTTAGTGACGATTTTGGAGCCCGCCGCCTGGCGGAAGATCTCTTTCAGCATGGTCACCGGAATCTTTTGCGACTGGATCATATCCTTGAGAACGTTGCCGGGCCCGACGCTCGGCAGCTGATTGATATCGCCCACAAATATCACCCGGGCGTGGCCCGGAATCGCGCGCAGGAGACTGTACATCAGGACAGTGTCGATCATACTGGCTTCATCGACGATGATCAGATCGCAATCGAGCGGGTTTTTCCGGTTCCGTTTGAAATTGCCCGCCTTAAAGTCAAATTCCAGAAGACTGTGGATGGTGGAGGCTTTATTGCCTGTGATCTCGGTCATCCGTTTGGCCGCCCGCCCCGTAGGGGCAGCCAAAATGATTTTTTTGGAAAGCTTTTCGGTGATGCGCAAAATGGTCTTGGTGATGGTGCTCTTGCCCGTTCCCGGCCCCCCGGTGATGACCTGCACTTTTTCCGTGAGGGCCATAGCGACCGCCTGCTTTTGATTTTGGGCAAGCTCCATCTTCAGTTCCCCTTCGGCCCACGCGAGCGCTCTTGCAGAATCAACCGGGCGAAGAGCGCAGGGAGAGCGCTGCAGCCGCTTGATTTCCAACGCTATCCCCTCTTCTGATACAAACAAGCGCTGCACCCAGACAAAGGGGCGCCCGTCCAGATTGGCGAGCTCGATCCGCTGCTCTTTTTTTAACATCTGCAGCCTGGGTTCGATCTCCGACGCGCTCACTTCCAGCATTTTGGTCGCGGCCTCCAGAAATTCATCCACGGGATAGCACACATGGCCTTCATTCGAAAGTTCGTACAGGGCAAATTCCACCCCAGAATCAATCCTCTGGGGGGAATTGTGGGCCAGCCCCAGATTTTTTGCGATCTTGTCGGCCGTGATAAACCCGATGCCGAAAATATCTTTGGCCAGATTAAAGGGATTATCCCGCACCTTTTCAATGCTCTGCTCCCCGTAAGTTTTGTAGATTTTTTGCGCAAAAGAGGGGCTGACGCCGTGCGACTGTAAAAAAATCATTACAGTCCGGATCGATTTTTGTTCTGCCCAGCACTCTTTGATCTGACCTATTCGTTTCTTTCCAAGCCCGGAAACATCCGACAGCTTTTCCGGATTCCGGTCGATAACATCGAGGGTTTTGATGCCGAATTTGGCGACAATGCGCCCGGCAAAGACAGGGCCGATCCCTTTAACGAGGCCCGACCCCAGGTATTTTTCGATGCCGACAAGGTCGGAGGGGGCCTGAATTTCAAATTTAATCAGCTCAAATTGAGATCCATGCACCACGTGCTGCTTCCAATTTCCCTGGCAGCGCACTGTCTCGCCGGGTTGGACGCCGGGGATATTTCCGACGACGCAGACGAGCGCATCCCGTTTAGGCAGTTTCAGTTGTAAAACACTGAAACCGTTATCCGGGTTTTGAAAAGTGATTCTCTCGATGTAGCCGCTAATCTCATCCATAAAGGTATAAATTATTCAATCTGAAAGATAAAAACAAAGGGTAAATGAAAGAGTTGATTAAATAGGTTCGTTGACATATGCCGAACTTGAAGGGCATTTCAGAAATAAAGAGGGGGAATCTGAATGAAAATTGTAACATCCATACTTTTGCTGAGCACCATTTTCTTTATACAAGACGTTAACAGCCAATGTTGTCAGCAAGGAACCTGTCCGCGCTGCGGCTGTTATCACTACCCCTTTGCCATCCCTCAGCCAACCACTTGTTCAAGGGCTTACTGCTGCTATTGGCAAAGGTACTGCCAGGCAGAGAGATCGTGGTATGAGACCATGGACTATCCCGGCTACCGCAACTGGCCTATGTGGAACCGCTTAAGCAGGTAAACTTATGTATTTTATCAATCGCTTTGACGCCGGGAAGCAGCTCGCGGCCAAGCTTAGCAAATACCGCAACGATCCAAAAGGCATCGTGCTGGCCCTGCCAAGGGGCGGCGTAGAGACCGGCCTTGAAGTGGCGAAAGAGCTGAATCTGCCCTTGGATATCACCTGTCCGAGAAAGATCGGAGCCCCCTCGAATCCCGAATTTGCCATCGGGGCGATTACAGAAACGGGCGAGGGGATTCTGCATGAAGATGTGATCGAATCTTTGGGTGTTTCCAAGGAATATGTCGCCAAAAAAATCGCCGAGGAAAAGGAGATAGCAGAGGGCCGTTTAGAGCTCTATAGAAAAGGGCGGCCTCCGAGGCAATTAAAAGGGAAAACCGTATTGCTCGTCGACGACGGTTTGGCCACGGGCGCAACCATGCAGGCGGCGATCGCCTCAGTGAAGAAGGAAGGGGCCGCCAAAATTGTCATGGCGATCCCGGTTTCTCCACCTCACACCTTGTCCAAATTTAGAGCCGATGTCGATGATATTGTCTGCCTGTCGACCCCGCCCGGCTTTTATGCCGTGGGTCAGTTCTATAGAGATTTTGCCTCCGTCAGCGATCAGGAAGTGATCCGCTTGCTTCATCATTACTGGGATACTAACAAATCCGGAAAATGAACCGTTTCCGATAAATACTCTTTAATCCCGGCCGGCGGCAGAAAACCCGCTTCGCAAACTATAGCGGTCACCAGGGAGAGGGGGATGACTTCCGAATAGGGGTTTTCCACAATCACATTTGGAAAACGGCGCTCCAGCACTTCTTCAGGAGGATGCTGTTTATGCGTATATACCCCTAAGCTCCCCGGGACAAATTTCGTCGTATCGCAGGCGACGTAAAAATCGCGACCCTCTGCCTTGGCCGAAACGGCGATGCCTCTGGTCCCGACTTTATTGACAAAAAATTGTTCCGAGACCCGGTCCGCGCCGACAATGACTTTTTGACAGCGCTCCATCATCTCAAAGCAGGCGGCATCAACGACTAAAGTAGTTATAATTCCTTGGCGGCCAAGTTCTTGCGCTAACTGTTTTCCCTCCATGGAAGGCCGCGACTCAGTAGCGATGACCTGAAAAGAGCACCCGCTGCGATGCGCTTTGATCAAAATATCCCTTACAGAGGAAGAGTAGCTGTGAGTCAGGATCGTATCGTCTTCCTCGATCAGAGGAACCCCTAAGCGGCTGAGCTTTTCATGAGCCTCTTTAGTGCGGAGCATG
This sequence comes from uncultured Chlamydiae bacterium, assembly GCA_963696295.1. Classification (GTDB taxonomy): domain Bacteria; phylum Chlamydiota; class Chlamydiia; order Chlamydiales; family JAJFMB01; genus CAVOJR01. The sequence goes on from CAVOJR010000001.1 coordinate 217,842, forward strand.
GTTTTATCGGCAAAATCGGCAACCGTTGCCTTCAACATCTCTACGGAATGCCCGGAATTGACCTGCTCCTGCACAGCGCTCAACAGGGCATTACAAAGGGAAAAGACCGGCGCTCTATCGGGTTCGGCTAAGACCATTTTCTTGCTGAGAGCGTAAAGCTCATCCCAAAATGCGGCCGGCGTCCTGGCCAAAGATTCCCCGGCAAAAAGTTTGAAGCAAAAGGTGCAAAGGGCGGAGGCTTGGGAAGCGCCAAGTTGCCTTTCCGAGGAAATTTGCTTAATTTTCTTTTCGATGGTTTCAGAAAATGTCATACAATCTACTTTTAACTCGACTTTATACAATTTTTGAAAGAAGATTCCGAGAAGACTCAGGATTGGGTGTTTATACCCATCCTGAGAAATTCATCTAGCTGGAGGAAGCCTCAATCGGAAGATGAGTATAAAGGTCGAGTTTACGCCAAGCTCAATTAAATTTTAAGAAAAATTTTCTCGAAATAAATGCCTTTAGACTATATCCTTTTTGCATATGGAACTCTCTTATTACTCCTTAATCCCCCCCATCCTGGTTTTGATCCTCGGATATTTGACTCACAATATCTGGCTGTCCCTGCTAGTGGGCATTTTTTCCGCATCCGCCATAGCCACTCACCTCTCCCCCATCGGCACCTTTACCATGGCCGGCTTGAAAATATGGGACAACCTGGAATTCAATAAGTTATTTGTTCCCGCCCATTTTTGGGAATGCTGGAACGCCTTTATCTGCGTTTTTTTATTTGTCCTCGGGATTATTGTGACGCTGCTGAGGCATTCGGGCGGCGCCTACGCCTATGCGCGCATGATCAAGCGATACTTGAAGAATAAAAAAAGCGCGGAAACCTCTTCGCTGATGCTCTCTCTTCTTTTGTTTATGGATGACTACTTCAGCAGCTTAACGGTCGGTTCCGTGATGCGCCCTATCACCGATTTGTACAAGATTCCGAGAGCAAAGCTTGCCTTTTTAGTCGACTCGATGGCAGCCCCGCTCGCCATTCTCTGCCCCTTTTCGAGCTGGGTAGCGGCCATTATCGGTTTTTTAAGGGACAACGGCGTCTCGACGGCGAATAACTCTGACACGCTGATACTCGCCTCGCCCCTCACGACTTATCTGCATATGATCCCGTTCGTTTTCTACTCCTTTATCATTGTGGCGAGCAGCCTGTTCATAGTGCGGAAAAGGATTTCTTTCGGCCTGATGGGAAAGCACGAACTTATCGCGGAATCTACCGGAAATCTCTATGGCGGCAGGATCGACGTTAAACCCCCATCCTATGACCCCCATGAGAAGAATAAGGACTCCGCTTCGGTTTTTGACTTCCTGGTCCCCATTTTCACCCTGCTCCTGTCCGTCATCGGCGGCCTGCTCTATTCAGGCGATGCGGCGATTTTTTGCGGGACGAGATCTTGTATCGACGCCTTCCAAAACTCTTCGGCGGCCATCGCGCTTTTCACCGGCGGCCTGGTCGCGCTCGTTCTTTGCACCTTATTTTACCTGATCCGGGGAAAAATCAGCTTTGGAGAAATTCTCCCGCTCTATAAAGAGGGGATCCTGCTGATGGCCCCTGCGATTTTGATCCTGATTTTAGCGTGGACGCTTGGCGATTTACTGCGCCACAATCTGATGACCGGGCAATATCTGGCTTCGATCATGATTGGATCGGTCAGCAAATCGATGTTCCCCCTCATTTTCTTCATCATATCGGGCCTGATCGGATTTTCGATCGGAACCTCCTGGGGAACCGCGGCGATCATGTTCCCGATCGCGATACCGCTCATCATCTCCTTTTTGAATTTGGAGACTCCGGCTACCATCAGCCAAATCCCTATTCTGTTCCCGGTCTTGGGGGCTGTCCTCTCCGGCTGCGTGGCTGGGGACCACATCTCTCCCATTTCCGACACGACAGTGATGTCGGCGACCAGCAGCGGCTCGCACCACATGGATCACGTGCGCACCCAGTTCACCTATGCCATCCCTTTGATTTTCAGCACGGCCATTGCCTTTCTGATCGCCGGCCTGCTCAATAGCTACAGCCTTTGGACCGTCTATTTCGGTTCGATCACAGCCGGCATACTCTCCTCATTCATTATCTTAAGTATTTTAAATCGCGTAGGCAAAAAAAGTTATTAAAAGGAAAACGCTATGGTCTGGGATCTTGACAACCCCGATATTCCGATAAACAAGCCGAAAGAGATCAGAGAGCTCGAAGCGATGGGGAAAGCTGACCGGGAGTCGATGCCTCCCCGTGAAATGGATGAAAAAGTAGAAGATGCCGCGGAAGGGATTGCGAGAGCTTATAAAAAGCTGCCCGGCTCCAATTACCAAGACTGCCTTGATGTCGTGTCTGTCGCCCTGAATGTGACCGGCGCCGCGCTTGAAGGAAAGTTCGGGACTCATATGCTAAGCCTCTCTGACAGCGAGGCCGAGCGCGCCTGCAAGCTCATCTTCGATATTGAAGAATAATCTTTAAGTAACCTCTCTCATTGCAATAAATGATCGGATGCGTTAAAGTTTTGCCCTGATTTATGATGAGGTTTGTATGTCTAGCTATGTCAGTTTCAGTGGTTTATGCCATGCGATCCCCTTAGGTGATAAGCTGGAGAGGATCGGCAGCTTTTTGGGTAAAGTTATCACCAATTTCGAAGAGGTGGGATCGATTTTTCCAAGTTCCCCTTGGCTGGCAGAAGAAATGGTTTCCCATATGGAACCGGGAAGCAAACGCAAGCCGAGAAGATTCTTGGAGGTCGGCGCGGGATCGGGCGCCATCACGGCCGCTATCTTACCCTTATTGGGACCCAAAGATCATTTGGATATCATCGAGTGCGACAAGACTCTCGCTGATAAAGTCCGGATGCTGGTCTCGTCATCGGGAAAAGCTCATCGGGTGAAGGTGCATACGGTTTACGCTCAAAACTTTACCTCTAATATAAAGTATGACCACATTTTCTCAAGCTTGCCTTTGACCAATTTTTCCGCTTCTTTAGTCAAAGAGATCTATCATAAATTCGACTCCCTTTTGAAAGAGAAGGGCAAGCTCACCTATTTTGAGTATATAGCGATTGGAACTGTCAAACGCAAGGTATTGAGCATCACCGGGGCGAATTCCTTTCATGAACTGGATAATGTGATCAGGATTAAAATGGACTACCGCCAAGGCAAGCCTGTTAAAGTGAAGTGGGTGTTGTCAAACTTGCCCCCTGCCTGGGTCATCCATCTCTCTAAAAATTAACAATAAAAAATCATAAAAAGGATATTTTATGTTTTCACCAGCCCTTACCGCTGCACCTACAGTAGGCACTATCGCCTTTGCTGCAATTACCGTTTCTGTTCCAGTTGCTGTAGTTACACGAGATATTAATACCGGTCTGGCATCGGTTAAGATTATTGCTCTTATGGGAGTAGCGGCAGCCGTGTTTAACACCCTTAAAGCCACCTATACCCCTTTACAGCTCGCCGGAGGAGCATTTGCGTTCGGTTTTATTACCGGGTACATCACCACTAAGGATGCAAGAGATAGCATAGTGAACGGGATTTTTTGGGCAGTGATGGTGGGAACTCCGACTGCAAACATTATTTTGAATAACTTAGGCCTGTTTGGCGCGAGGTCGTTTGCTTATATAGCCAAATCAATGGGGCAAGTTCCCCAAAGTTGAGAATTAAAAACAGGAGCGGACCACGCCCCCATCGACACGAAGAGCTGCACCAGTGATTGCCGAAGCTCTAGGGCTGCACACAAAGACCACAAGAGCAGCCACTTCATCAGTCAATGCAAATCGCTTGATTAAAGAACTAGGCCGTACACTCTTCACAAATTCCTTTTCAAATTCCTCAAAGGACCGGCCGCTAAGCTGATTGACAAATTCCTCGACGCCCTCAGAGCGCGTAGGTCCTGGAAGGATTGCATTCACCGTAATGCCGGTTCCCGAGCAATGTTCCGCCAAACCGCGTGAAACAGCGAGCTGAGCGGTCTTAGTCATACCATAGTGAATCATCTCAACGGGAATTTGAACACCGCTTTCGCTGCTGATAAAAATGATGCGCCCCCAATTCTTCATTTTCATGCCGGGCAGATAGGCGCGGCTGAGGCGCACGCCGCTCAGCACGTTGATTTCAAAAAATTGACGCCACTCATCATCGGTAATCTCTTCGAAGGGCTTCGGCCCATAAATACCCAGATTATTGACAAGAATGTCTACCTCCGGAAAGCGCTTAAGAAGATCCTCTACCCCTTTTGCGGTCGACAGATCGCCGGAAAACCCCTCTACTTTGGACTCAGGAACTGCTTTGCGAATCTGTTCCAGGGCTGAAGAAACCGATCCCTCGGAACGTCCGTTTACAATAACGCGAACCCCTTCCGCAGCAAGCTGCAGAGCCGTAGCAAAACCGATCCCCTTCGTCGACCCGGAAATCAGGGCTGACTTATTTTCCAGGTATAACTTCATTACTTCAAATTATCAAATATTATATTTATAGATCAAGGATTTTTTTTTGTTGAATTATTTTCCGGGTTTAACTAAATTAGACTCTCATATTTTTAACCAAGGAATATCTATGGAAGTTGCAGGCAATGAAATAGGACTCTACCCGGTATATATGAAAGTAGAGGGAGATAAATTATTAACTTTAGCCGACCCTGACAACGCCTGCATGAAAATTGCTGTGGTTGCCTTCGAGATATTGACTCAAGTAGAACCAAAGACCGGATTTATTGGCGGCCCCCGGATTGTGTTACACTTGAAACAGGATTTAAGAAATTCACAGCTAAATGAGGGGGATCTTATTGGTCTTGCTGCCGCCTCGGTCCTAAAAATTCTTCACCGGGAAAATTGCGTCGGTAAAGACGCTCTGACCTATCAGTACAGAATCGGCCCTTATAATCCTGATTCTTCTAATGTTTCAGAGATTAACTCGATCGGTTTGAAAAGACACTCTCTAAGCCAATTGGATCAACTGCAGCGTTCTAGAGAGGGGATTATTTCCCATTCTTATGCCTATGTCACTGAGCGTCAATTGTGTCTTTTTTTGAATAATACAAATAGCGAAACCCTGAAAAAAATTGAAGAGGTATTGGTTAAGCACTTCCCGAAAAAATAGGATCCAGGGCAATCGCTTTTTATTAACCAAACATCTTTTCCAGCTTAGACCGGCGATAGGCAAAAATAGCTTCTAACTCATTTTTTACTTTGAAAAAGTGAAAGGCTTTTCCGAGGGGGCCAAACGGCATTTTGTAATGGACGATGTCGCTCATTTCCACCCCATTTTCGACCGTCTTGAAGCGGTGCTCGTGATGCCAAAATTTGTAGGGGCCGAAACGCTGCTCATCAATAAAATAGTTGGGCTTCTCCACCTGGGTGATCTCGGTCACCCACTCCATTGGGATGTTCCAGAGAGGGTGGATCGTATGAGCGATGATTTGACCGGCGTACATCTTCTCTTGATGGGCCATTTCAAAGCCGAGCGATTCCGGCGTTAAAATTTTCAGATTGGCCGGAGAAGAAAAAAAATCCCAACATTCGTCTAAAGAGATTGGTAGCTTTTGCAAATATTTCAGTTTATACATATATTTTTGAGAATAGGACAATAATCATTTTATGCACAATGCCTGGCTCAAATTTTTCTGGTGTCTTCTTCTCTGCTTGGGAGGTGGATGGTTAACGGGACTGGTCACACAAGAGGGGATCAGAGAGTGGTATCCCCATCTGATAAAACCCCCGGGTACTCCGCCCAACTTTGTTTTCCCCGTTGTCTGGACGATTCTATATACCTTGATGGCGATTTCCTTAACGCTGTTATGGATGAGCCCCACGAACAATAAAAAGTGGGCCTGTTTCTTCTTTGCCCTGCAGCTCGTTTTGAATTTCATCTGGTCATGGCTTTTTTTTCATCTCCAATCTCCAGGCACGGCTCTGATCGATCTTTCCCTTTTATGGGTTTCCATCCTTTTGACCCTGCTTTTCTTTTGGAGGCATACGCGCCTTGGCAGCCTCCTTTTGATCCCCTACCTCCTTTGGGTCAGCTACGCTTTCTATCTGAATCTCTTCATCTGGTACAAAAACTAATTCGGCGGGAAAAATGTCTGCGTATCAGTTACGATCTCATCACCTTGGAACAAACCGGCATAGAGCCAGGCATTTTCAAATCAATGATTATTAGGAGGAGATGGAATGAATTATTTACCAAAAGCTAAATTAATTCCTATAGCGAATATGGTGGAGGCTTTGACAAAAATTAAAGGGGTTGAAGCCGTTGTCCTCGGAGGGTCTTACGCACGGGGCTCTGCCTCTGATGCCTCAGATGTGGATCTTGGGATTTACTATTCTGAAAAAATGCCTCCATTGATCAATGAATTACAAAATCTCGCGAAGCAGTTCGATGCTAACGCCGTTGCTACAAATTTTTATGAATGGGGGCCTTGGGTTAATGGAGGAGCCTGGCTAAACACTCAAATTGGGGAAGTTGACTGGTTGTACCGCAATTTAGACCAGGTGCATAAAGTCATCGCAGAGGCAAGGCTAGGGCGTTTTATTTGGGATTTCAGGCAGCAGCCCCCTTATGGGTACTTCAGCGTCATGTATTTGGCAGATTTGCAGCAAAGCATACCTCTACATGACCCAAAAGGGATATTTGCCGGTTTAAAAGAAGCAACAAAAGAATATCCGGAACCTCTCAGGCAGGCGATCTTACAGGAACATCTTTGGAGCGTAGAATTTTCAAATTACAATGCAAAAAAACTGGCCAGGCGCGGCTGTCTCTATGCCACTGCCGGGTGTATAACCCGTATTGCGGCCGAGCTTACCCAAGTGTTATTTGCGTTAAACAAAGTCTATTTTGCCTCTGAAAAAGAGGCGTTTAAAACGATTGAGTCATTCCCTGTCAAGCCGGCAGAATATACTCTTCGCATGAGTGAAATTCTCGCATCTCCTGGCCATGGCGATACCTTAACTGCATTAAATGCCCTTATTCGAGAAGTTATCGCGCTTTGCGCTCCCTTTTACACCCCTAAATATTCCATGGAGTCATGAATAACTTTTTGAAGTCGACAATTACCCGATTATTTGATATCTTGGTTCCGCTCACAATAAAGGATGATCATGTTTGCTTTACTCGCCCTTTGTCTGGCTATGCCTGTTTCAGCGATTACTGCTGAGGATCATCATATTCTGCAAAAACCGCAAATGCACGTGATTGGCATTGAATGCCGGACTTCCAACAACCCGGAAGCCGGGCCGCGCGATATCCCTCGGCTTTGGGATAAATTTTATAGCCTGGATGTGTTGAACCAAATTCCCAACAAAACTTCGCATGATGTAATTGCCCTTTACTGCGATTATGAGGGAGATTATACCCAGCCCTACTCCTGTGTCATTGGCTGCCCCGTCGCCTCCATAGAGGAAATCCCTGAGGGTATGGTCGCAAAAACGGTTCCGGAGGCCGCCTATGCCGTTTTTCCAGTTACTGGAGAGCTTCCGGCCGGCATCATCAATGCCTGGGGAAAGATTTGGCAAACCCCCTTGAGTCGCACCTATACAGGGGATTTTGAAGTTTATGGGGAGAAGGTGGAAATTTTAATTGCCGTTGATAAAAATGATCCTTAATACAGAAAGATTGATTTTACGCCCCTGGCGCGAAGAAGATTTGGAACCCTTCGCCAAAATGAATGCGGATCCGCGCGTCATGGAATTTTTCCCCTCCACTCTCAGCAAAGAGGAGAGCGACCGGATCGCCAGGGATATGAAAGCCAAAATTGAGGAGTGCGGATGGGGATGGTGGGCCGTATCGCTTTCCGCCACCGGAGAATTTATCGGTTTTATCGGTTTGAGGGCTCTGGAAAAAAGCACCTTCTCCGCTCCATTTACACCGGCTGTGGAAGTGGGATGGAGACTGGCTCACCCACACTGGGGCAAGGGGTACGCTACGGAAGGAGCCCTGGCCTGCCTTAAGTTTGGGTTTGAATCCTTAAATTTACCAGAAATTGTCGCCTACACCTCTTTACAAAATGAGCGCTCAGTTGCCGTCATGAAAAAGATCGGCATGCATCGCAATCCGGCCGAGGACTTCGACCATCCAAGGATACCGGAAGGGCAAAAGATGCGAAGGCATCAGCTCTACCGCCTGAGCCGCGAAGAGTGGGAAAAATCCGGTTGGCTGACGCGGGTGAAAGAGGGAACAGCCGCTGAGGGAGAGTTCTTCGCAAAAGACAAATTGGGTCATCAGGTCATCCTGGAATGGAAGAAAACAGATATCACCTCATCGGCTCTTGTCGAGTTCAAAAAGGACATATGCGAAATTGCCTGTGAAGCCCTTGCCCCTGTTGAAGCGGAATTCTTGCGCGCCAATCCGGAATCAGTCAACCATGAAGTCTTTCTCATGGGATGCGCGTCGCTTTTAAAACACGATCCGGTTGATTGGCAGTCCGTTAAAGAGAAAATAGCCTCAACCATCAAACAATTCTATCTGATAGATCTATCAAGTTTTGGGCCTGATATCATTAAGCCTCTTCTCAATGACGTCTACTTTTTAGGGACGGTCAAGAATAGTAAAACAGAGAAACCGCTCGGTTTTATCATGTGTTCTATTACTCCTGAACTTCCCTTTGGGGATATCAAAGTGATAAATGCCTCAGTGGCTCCGGCCGAACAACATAGGGAATTAGATAAACTTCTCATGAGTTCCATCTTCAAAATCATACCTGATGTAAAACGCCTGTTCACTTTTTTACGCCCGACCAATGAAGTTGGCATCAAAACTTATAGTGGCTGGGGTTTTACCCAAAATGAAAATGGCTTTCAGGATCCTAATCACAAAGTAAATCAGGAATACTTAAAGCTTTTTGAATACAAATCTGAAAAAAACCATATATTGCAAAAAATTGCTCTAGAGTCTTTTCGTTGAAATGAGGCACGCCCCCTTTTTGTGGTTTCCGATAATACTCAGAAAAGGGGCTGTTCTGAGGTTATAGTCAAGCAGAACGGTGGCCTGATGCGCCGGATCTTCGAAGATGAGTTTTGCCGGTTTAAACGGCCCGTGAAAAGACTTTGTATAAATCGCATAGAAAATTTCTCCGCGGGCAGTCAGAAATTGATAATCCCCGTCAGTCATCACCCCTTGCGTTGTGGCCGGGCCGTTTTGAGCGATATAGGATTTTTCAGAGAGCCGTATCTCCTCGACAAAGTCCAGGCCAATGCCGGTACTGCCGCCATGAGGGTCTTTCACCTCTTGATAAATCGCAAGCCAGGCGTCCATTCTTGTCCGTTTTGAATTGGAATGAGGATCATTGCGGAAATCAAAATAGAGCAAGCCTACCCGGCCGCACCCGGTCACGGCGACAAAAGGCTCAAAGGCTTGCGGGTTTGCCGCGTTGTCTGGCGTGCGGCTTACCTGGACCCCTTTTGACCAGGTGTGCCCGCCATCACGCGAGGCGGCAAGGCCGATTTGCTGAAGCTTGTCTGCCCTGAATTCACTCGTTTGATAAGCGACATAGAGGAAGCCGTTTGCGGGATTGACGTTATACGAGGGGATTGTCTGATCATTCCTCATCAGCGTGCCGACCCCGCCGGTTATGCTGCCTTCGGAATCGTAGGCATACCCACCGGTATAGAGCAGATTATTGACAAAGCCCGGCACCACAATGACAGCATCGGGCTGCCAGTTTTTTCCCTGATCGGTTGACCGGACGGCTACAATGTCTGTTAGAGTGTATTGAAATGGGAAGGAATCGCTTGTGTATTGAGCATCGGTAGCTCCCGGCCGGGCATAGACGCGCACGGCAAAGTTTAACCAGTCGCCGCTCCATTTTCTGCTCCCCTCCGGCAAAATGACAACCACATTGTTGCTTGCCTGGTTATCATTTTGAATCCCATTGCTTAAGCGCTGCTTCACGAGATCGGGAAACGGATCGTAAACCAGCTGGACAGCCGACCAGGTTTTCCCGCCGTCTTCGGTATAGCTGCCTTGTGCGTTGCCATGATATGAGGCGCTCGGATTAAAGGTCGCCCATACGGCAATCGCCCGGTAGGGATGATTAGGATCGGCCGTGATGGAAGTTTTGTCGGAATTGGCGAATTGATGCGTCGGTTCCGATATGTAATTCATGCTGGAGAAAAGGTAGCGAGGCTCGCTCCAGGTGGCTCCGTCATCTTCAGAAACAGCTACGACGACTCCGGACTGGCGGGTTGTGCCCGGTTCTTTTGTGGCATTGAGCAAAGCGGCACAAAGATAAACCCGGCTTCCATCGGCAGAATAACTTAGCCAGTCATCGCCCGATCTTTGCGATATTCCTCCTTTACAAATTTGGAGGGGGATTTTGCTTTTAACCCAATGGCAGCCTCCATCGCATGAGTAGAAAATGGCTGTTTCTAAAGCCGCGCCATTAGAGATTCGGCCTTGCTGCCACGCGGCCACCATGCGAGCGGTGTTTCTGGGATTGACGGCAATCGTGGGTTCCACTGCGGATTTCTTAAATATCGTCGTCTTGGCGCCATAAACTTCCTGCCGGTCGAGACAGGAGCTGCCAAAGGCATGAGCTTGCACCAGGAGAGCAAGAAGCAGGTAAATCATGAAGACCCCTCAAAGATTTTAGAGGTTTAACATAATGGATTAAAGCAGCGTTAGGCAATATTTTTGTTTACTTTAGTTCCTCTCCTCTATAACCTTGTCAGTTAAGAGGGTTTGTAGAAGATGATTTTTTGGATCTGTGTCCTGATCGCCTCCAATTTTTTTATTAAGCTGGTGGTGAACGGCCTGAATCTTTCCTATATGGGCCGCCCTATACCGAAGGAGTTCGCCGCTATCTGGGATGAGGAGAAGTACCGCCGCTCGCAGGAATATCTCAAAGAGAACACCCTGTTTGACCTCTTTACCTCCGGTCTTACCAGCGGGCTGCTGATCCTTTTTTTAGCAGGCGGTTTTCTGCCCCTGACAGATAAATTTGTCCGCTCCTTCGGGTTTGGCGAGGTGGTTACCGGCGTCTTATTTTTCGCCCTTTTGATCCTGGCTCTCTTAATTCTGTCGCTCCCCTTTAGCGCCTATAGAACCTTTGTGATCGAGGAGAAGTTCGGGTTTAACCGCACGACGCCCCTGACCTTTTTCAAAGACTTTTTTATGGAAACCATCTTGGCCCTCGCGATCTATTCCCTCATTATCGGCTCGCTTCTTTTCCTCTTTAATCTGTATGGCCCCTCGGCCTGGATTTTTTGCTTTGCCTTTTTTGCCGCTTTTACCCTTTTTCTGTACTACATCTCTCCGAACTGGATCATGCCTCTCTTTAACCGCCTCACCCCTTTGCCGGATGGCCCCCTGAAAGAGGCCGTGCAGCGCTACCTCAGCTCGCAAAAATTTGCCATGGAAGACGTATTCAGCATCGACGGCTCCAAACGGTCGAACAAAGCGAACGCCTTCTTCACCGGCCTTGGGAAAACCAAGCGGGTGGCTCTCTTTGATACCCTCATCGCCAATTACTCCATAGGCGAAATCATTGCCATTCTGGCTCACGAGGTGGGGCATTATAAAAAACACCATCTCGAAATCGGCCTGGCCGCGGCCCTTTTAGGGAATGGGATATTATTTTTCCTCTTCAGCCTATTTGCCCCGCACGCCCCCTCCTACTATATCGCGATGCTACTCTTTATTATCGCGTTCGGCTCCGTTTCCTGGATACCCACGCTTCTGCAGATGGCCCTCTCAAGAAAGCACGAGTACGAGGCGGACGCCTTTGCCAAAGAGACCGCGGATGGCAAAGAGATGGTCTCGGCTTTACTGAAGTTAAGTTCGGACAATCTGACCAACTTGACGCCCCACCCCATCAAAGTGCTTTTCTCCTATAGCCACCCCCCTGTGCTGGACAGAATTAAAGCTATAAGCGACAAAAAAAACATTTAGACGCGGTATTTTTCAAAGGGGAACCCTGGTGGGGCTCCGCGCCGGGACTGGCCGATGGCTATGTCCGCTCAACTGAAGATACAGAATAGCCTGAATAATCGCTTCTCGCCCGTCTGGGCGAGGAGCAGTTACTGAGACCGTAAATAACTCTTAAACTTTGCCTGCCCCCAGCCGATTTTATCCTCAAATTCGAGAATGACAGCGCCGCTTTTGGCTATGCCGTCCGGCAATACCCGCGAACCGGCCAACTTCTCGACCAGCATGGCAAGCGTTGGCATATGCCCGACCAGGGCGATGGTCTCCTCATGCTCCGGCGAGGGAAGATGATCCAAAATGACAGCCTCATCAAAGTACTCCCCAAGAGCCGGCTCCTCCTGGACAGGGACATGCAAAAATTCACCTAAAATTTCGGCCGACTGCACAGCCCGTATCAAGGGAGAGGTGAATATTATCTTAGGGATTATCCCTTCCGCTTTTAATCTCTCGGCCAGCTTGAGCTGGGCTAAGCGCCCCTCCTTGGAAAGGGTCTTTAACGCATCATCGGCATGGCCATTGCTGACGGGCGCTGCATGTCTGATAACGATTAATCTTGTGGTCATATAGGGTCCTTTTTTTTACTTTATCAGTAAACAAGAAGCGTGCCAAGGAAATTTCTTTTGTGGTATTGTAGCGGCATGCCCACATTCCTCAAAGAAAGCCTGGAAAATTTACGCTCGCGGATCGACCTCGTCGAGGTTTTGTCCTCCCATCTCGAACTCAAACCCTCCGGCGCGAGCTACAAAGCGCTCTGCCCGTTTCACGACGAAAAGTCCCCTTCCTTTGTCGTACAAAAAGGGGATTCCCACTACCACTGCTTCGGCTGCGGGGCGCATGGTGACGCGATCCAGTTCCTCATGGCCCATCTGAAAATGAGCTTCCTCGAGGCTGTGGAAAGCCTGGCCAAGCGCTATCACGTACACCTAGAGCAAGTTGAAGAGGGACAAGAAAATAAGGGGCCCAATAAAGCGCGGCTTAAAGAAGCCCTGGAAGCGGCCTGCCGCCTGTACCACTTTCTGCTTCTGCATACTCACGACGGCCACAAAGCCCTGCACTATCTCTACCGGCGCGGCATCGACCTCTCCTTTATCAAAGAGTTTCAAATCGGTTTGGCTCCCTCCACTCCCGGAGTATTCCGCCAGTTTATGTGGGAAAAGGGATTTACCGATCAGAATATGCAAGACGCCGGGCTGCTCTCCCTGACGCAAAATGGACAGCTGCGCGATTTCTTTTCCGACCGGATCACCTTTCCTATCAGAAATCCCGGGGGCGAGGCGATCGGCTTTTCGGCGCGCAAATATAAAGAGGAGACTTTTGGGGGAAAATATATCAACACGCCCGAAACGGCCCTCTTCAAGAAATCGCGCACGCTTTTTGGCTTGAACTACAGCCGCCGGCGCATCGCTAAAGAGCGCAAGGTGATTGTCGTCGAGGGGCAGATCGATACCTTAAGGCTTATTCACGGAGGATTGAACCTGGCTGTCGCAGCACAGGGCACGGCTTTCGGGGAGGGGCACGTAAAGGAATTACTGACGCTCGGCATCCAGCACGCCTATCTCGCGCTGGACGCGGATCCCGCCGGCCAGGAGGCGTGCTGCAAAGTTGGCAATCTTTTTCAAAAAGAAGGAGTGGCTGTCTCGGTGGTAAAAATGCCCGAAGGGAGCGATCCAGACAGCTATGTGAGAGAGGAGGGGATAGCCGCCTTCCAAAAACTGATCGATACAAGCGTCGAGTATTTATCCTTTTTGGTGAAACACAAATCAAAAACCCTGAATACCGATACTCCGGCCGGCAAAAATGAGCTTATTCAAACCTTAAGCGCCCAAATCCGCCGCTGGGAGCATCCTCTCATGGTGCATGAGAGCTTGCGCAAACTGGCCCACCTCACCCATGTGCCCGAAGATATGCTCGGCATCGGCATCAATCACCTGCCAAACGTCTACATCAAAAAATCGGCCAGCATCGGGCATCAAGAGGTCGATCCGGACCGGATTATCGAGTGCGACCTGCTCCGCTGGCTTCTCCTGATGGCTGAAACGCATCCGCAGTTCCTCGCCCGCGCCAAAAATCAGCTGACGCCGGATGATTTTCACACCGCCGCCTGCCGCAAACTCTTCCAGGCTTATCTGGAACACTATAACCAACAAAAATCGTGCGATCTGCTCTCTGTAGCCATTAGCTTGGATGATCCCGAAGGGCAGCTCTTGATGTCGGAGCTATTGCAAAAAAGAGTCAACAAGGAGCGCGCCGAGGAGCATTTTGGGGAAGCCCTGCAAAAGATACTCGACCGCAACTGGATGTATCAGCGCGAACTGATCAAGATGAAAATCCAAAGCGGACAGTGTTCCGATGATGAAGTGAACGAACTGGTGAAGCAGTTTGACGCCCTTAAAGCCAAAAGGAGTACGGCATGATTCGCCCTGGCCTCTATCAACACTATAAAGGTAATTATTACCAGGTGCTTGGAATTTCCAGACACTCGGAAACGCTCGAAGTCCTTGTCGTGTATCAGGCACTATATGGATCTTATGGCTTGTGGGTCAGGCCTTTAACCATGTTCGGGGAACTGGTGGAACATAAGGGTAAAAGCGTTCCCCGCTTCAAGTTTCTTTCCGAAACCCTTTCTCAAGCACCCCCTATACATTGAGGTTTTATGAACGTGGTTTTTTTTGATGGAAAATGCGGTCTTTGCGACCATCTCGTCCAATGGCTCCTCAAAACCGATACGGAAAAGATTTTTTTGTTTGCTCCGCTGCAGGGAAAAACGGCTGAGGAGACATTAAGCCACCTGCCGGAATCGATTCGAAACGCCGACAGCATGGTGCTGATTGAAAATTACAAAACGGCGGATCAAAAAATCTACATTTTCGGCAAAGGCGTGCTCCGCACCCTGTGGCTGCTGGGAGGCCCTTATAAGGCGATCGGCTGGATCCACTTCCTCCCCTCTTTCCTCTACGACTGGATTTATTGGATCGTGGCCAAAAACAGAAAAAGGATTTTCGGCACTATAGATTTGCCCACTGAAACAGGCGTAGGGCGCTTCCTGCCTTAACAGATTTTTTGGTACCATAAAATGAAGAATTTTGTTATAAAAATCTCAAACCAGGAGCTCTTCTATGACAATGATTGAGACTACAGCCTATGATACGAATAGAAAAATTGACATTGCTGAATGGGATGATATTGATACTACTCCTGTCACTTACGGCCTGCTAAAAGCGGATTTGCTTTGGCAACGCGCTATTCCCGGGCCCTCTACAGAAAGCCGGGATATTGAGATTGAAAAAGAGCAGGCAACTGAAAGCGAAAAAATGAAAAGGGTGAAGGAAGCGATCAAAGCCCAAACCGAAGCTAAACGGCTTCTGGACTTATCTTACAGACAATTTTCCTATCTGAGAACACAGTTTTAAAATGAAATATTTTTATATCTTATGTCTTTTTTTTTCTTTTTTGTCAGCCTCAATGCAGGCAAATACCCCAAAAGTCTTTGGTCTCGGGCTATCTCGCACAGGGACGCATAGTTTAACTACGGCACTGGAAATTTTGGGCTACAAAGCATGCCACTTCCCCGAAACCCGTGATTTTCAGGAAGATTTTCTAAGAGGAAATTACAACTTCCGCATCCTTCAACACGTTGACGCATTAACTGACACCCCGGTAGTCCTCTTCTACCCGCAATTACACGCCATTTTTCCTGATGCCAAATTTATTTTGACTGTCAGAGAGAAATCTAACTGGCTGCATGGGTGTCAACACTCCGGCTGCTTTCCGACGCCTCAAATTAATAATTACAGTTTTTTACATATTGTGAATTTGGCTGTTTACGGTTGCGGCACATTCAATCGGGATCGATTTTCAGCTGTCTATGACCAACACGTGAAAAATGTTTTAGATTACTTCAAAGATTACCCGGAATCGCTGCTGGTCCTCAATATTTGCGGAGGGGAAGGATGGGAGCCTCTTTGTAATTTTCTTAAAAAACCTATCCCAAATATGCCTTTCCCAAGAAAAGGAGGGGTGAAAAAAAGCTCTGCCAAGATAAGAGTGAAAAATTACGCCCGCCCAAATAATTAATCCTTATCGAATCTTAACAATTATTTAACATCTAATTAACAATTTTATTTTATACTTTTGTTATATTTTTGTTTATAATTTTGGATTCCTATGAATATTTCTTTTGAAAGAGCCGAAAAAATTGATACCTATGAGCAAGTCGGCAACGCCTGTTTTTGCCTCCTGCATGTGGCTTTTGGCAAATCAGTTAAAGTCACGAAGTCTCCCTACGGAAGCAACTTCGAAAATAAAGCGTATTCCACGCCCGCCCGCATCTCAGCATTCGCCTTAGCCCTCTTCACTTTTCCTCTTACTTTCATTTCAGCTCTCGCAGGAGCTGCAGCGTATGCCAAGTCCGCATCACGGCTAGAGATCATCAAAGTCTATAAAAATGTTGAAGAATGGGATAATAACCAAAAAGAAACCCTAAAAAAAATCAGTGTGATTAAAGATGCGCTTCTTAAGGCGCCTTCCTTTCCAACCCAAAAATATTGCGACACTCTAGCTACGCACATTTCCCTATATTCAAAAGTTAAGGTGGATGGTGTAACTGAAGAAAGTATGAATCAGTCTCTCAAAGACCTTGAAGAGGCCATCACTCAAAACATCAATAGAAAAAATATCATTGGACCCGATGAAAAACTGATCGACGCCAAAACGAAATATCTAAAAATGAGGGATATCGCCAAGTTCAACAAGCATCAAGGCCAAGGAATCCCCAATCCCTCTACCGAAATTCCCCTTTCATCAAAAGAGAGCATTAAAGCATTAGAATTACCAGCGGCACAAAAACCCCTGACTGAAGTTCCACAATATCTGTTTAAATATCATCACCCAAGCGATTCGGCCGAAGAGAGCTGCCTTGGCTATCTCGGAATGAGCTCTCAAGATCCCAAGTGGAAAAATACCCTGGATTATGTAAACCAAAATGTTTTGCAAAAGCCATTGCAGAAATTGACACGGGAGGAACTGTTCAAATTAATCACCACTCTGCACTCCTTAATTATCAATGAAGAAGAACCCGTTAGAAATCGATTCTCAATGGTCATTAATCCCGATATTTGCGAAGCTAATTTTCCTTCGATGAAGGAGCACTTAAAGACTTTGGAAAATGGGGAAGTTCTGGTTAAGCGTTTGAACCGCCTTGAGCAAAAAGTCAATCGCTGGAGTTCCTTCGAAGAAGCCGCCCCCTATATTACCCCAAAAGAGTGGGAGACTTTTTCGAAAGTTGTCTTTCTTCCCCCCTCCCCAAACGGGTTGCAGGATAAAACAAATGATTTTCTGCAAAAAGCCATTGAAGTCATGAATAATCCCGACTATCATCCCTATCAGGTGGCCGCTTATTTGCATCAGGGACTGACTGTCCTCCATTTATTTAAAGATGGAAACGGGCGCCTCTCCCGATTGATGGCCAATATTTATCTCATGCAAAACGGTTTTAAGCCCTTCTATGTTGTTTCGGACCGGGTCTATACCGCGATCAACCATGAAAATGTTTACGACGTGGCCTTTTGCCAATTCCTAAAAAGAAACTATGGGCTCATGGAGCAGTTAGAAACAGTGCAAAAAGATGATGATGTCAACTGCGTTGTGCAATAAGGCCTGCAATTAACCGGCCTTCTCCTTTATCTTGCTGAAATCAAGCAACTTGCCAAAAAGAGCAAACACCCGCTGCAGCAAAGCGATGCGGTTGGTGCGCAGCTCCGGCTCGTCGGCCAAAATTCTCACCTGATCGAATAGGGTGGCGAGCTTTGGCTGCAGTTCCGCAATCAGCAAATAGGCCTGGTCATAGTCGTGGGATCTCAAGGCAAGGTCGAGGGACTCCTTGGTCGAAACCAGGCAATTATCTAAATCTTTTTCCGCGCTTTCCTTCAGCAATGCCGTGGAAAAAGGGAGCGTTTTGTGTTCGCTGATTTGCCCCTTAGCCCTCTTATACACTTCATAAAGCAGCGGAAACTGATCCCCTTTCTGCCGAAAACGGTGCAAAGCCTCTACATTGCAGAAAATATCATAAATATCGCTCACGCCATTCTCCAGGCTCGCTTCTATCTCGTCATGGCTAAAGGAGTAGTCCTGAAATACCGATTTGATCCGGTTGCTGAAAAAGGTTTGCAAATCGGCGAGCAGCTGTTTTTGATCCTGCACAATGGCCATTGGATAATGCTTTAGGCAGTTTTCAATCACTTGCATAATAGGCAAACGGTATTTCCCCTGAATCAACATTTTGATAATACCCAGCGTTTGTCTCCGCAGAGCATAGGGGTCGCTCGAAGAGGTCGGTTTCAAACCCACGCTGAAGCAGCCGATCAGATTGTCGATTTTATCTCCCAAACTCACCAAAATGCCCGTTTCAGTCGCAGGCAAAGGCGCATTCTCCCCTCTTGGCATCCAGTGCTCCTCAACCGCTTGAGCGACCTCCGGATCCTCCCCTTTTTCTAATGCGTAATAATGTCCAATAATCCCTTGCAATTCAGGAAACTCATACACCATGCCGGAGGCGAGGTCGGCCTTGCAGATCTCTGCGGCGCGTCTCGCTTTTTTAGGATCGCTGATTTGCAGCGCCTTTTGAAGAACTTCAACGTTGTTCATAATCCGCTCGACTTTGTCAAAAACACTGCCGAGCTCCTTTTGAAAGGTCACATTTCGTAATTTATCGTTAAAAGTTTCCAAGGGAACTTTCAAGTCTTGTTCATAAAGGAAGACCCCATCTGACAGCCGGGCGGACAAAACCTTCTGATTGCCATGTCTAATCTCGTCAGTGGGAGGCACATTGCACACAATCACAAATTGGTTTTTTAACGATCCGTCATCGCCGAGGACCGGAAAATACTTCTGATGCTCCACCATTTCCGAAATCAAAACTTCCTTGGGCGCTCTCAAGAACTTTGAGTCAAAATCCGCCAAAGTCACTTCCGGCCATTCTACCAGAAATAGTACCTGCTGAAGCACGCGGTCCCGCTCGATGATAGATCCGCCCGACCTCTTTTCCAGTTTGTCCAATTGAGAAAGTATCGCATTCCGCCTCTCAGGAATGTCAACCATCACTTTATGCTCTCTCAAAACTGAGGTATAATCGCCTGCCTTTGCCAGAGCGAATTTCCCGGGAGCCATTTGCCGGTGCCCCTCCGAGAAACGATTGGCGCGGATATTGCCGACCGTAAAGGGGAGCACAACGGAGCCGAATAGGGAAACAATCCATCTGATAGGTCTCGCATAAGTGATTTCCAGGTTAGACCAGCGCATCTTTTTTGGAAAATCGAGATTTAAGATCAATTTTGGCAAGTTTTCGCACAATACTTCGGCAGTCGCCCGTCCCGGCTTTTCAATCCTGGCATATAAATAGTCGTCTTTCACAGTGATTTGCGGCACACGGCCGCTGATCAGATCCTGATATTCCGGAGGGTTGATGCCCGCGGAACGGAAAAAACCTTCTCCGGGACGCATCAACTTGCCTGAAGCATCATAGCTTTGCGCCAGGGTGGGGCCCCGCTTCTCCTGACACTCTTTTTCTTTGCCCATCGCAAGCCCTCGCACGAGAAGACTTAACCGTCGGGGAGATCCGAACACCTCAATGCCGTCAAAGGGGATCCCCTCTCCCTCCAGCAGCTGTCTTATTCCTTTTTCGAGATTGCGGCAGCCGATGGGTATAAAAGTCGCCGGCAGCTCCTCCGATCCGATCTCCAGCAGGTAATCTTCCTTTTTACGGGGATCGACCTCGGTGAGCTCTTTGCCAAGTCCGGTCATTTCAGGGGAGGGCAACTCCTCGGAAGCGAACCGGTTCAGCAAAGGATGTGCGAGCTCTTCGCGCGACTTTTGGTAGCTGTCAGCCACAAGGCGGCTTAAATCCCGAATCCTTTGAATATAACCCGTGCGCTCAGTCACAGATATGACTCCCCGGGCATCCAGCATATTGAAGGCGTGGGAGGCCTTCATGATAAAATCGTAAGCCGGAATTGGCAGCCCTTTGGCGAGCAGCTTCTTCGCCTCTTTCTCGTAATCCTGAAAATGGCGGTGCCACATTTCGGTGGTAGCCTCTTCAAAGTTGTAATGGCTCCATTCCACCTCGTTGCGGTGATAGATATCCCCGTATGTCAGCTGTTCGTTCCACTGAAGGTCAAAAACACTGTCGACATTTTGTATGTATTGAGCCAGACGTTCCAAACCATAGGTGATTTCCACCGTGACCGGCTTAAGACTGACTCCGCCCACGCTTTGAAAATAGGTGAACTGGGTCACTTCCATGCCATCCATCCACACTTCCCAGCCAAGCCCCCAGGCGCCGATCGTCGGGTTTTCCCAGTCATCATGCACAAAGCGGATATCGTGTTTGCTCAAATCCAGCCCGGCGGCCTCCAGGGATTCGAGGTAGAGCTCCTGAATATTCGAAGGAGAAGGCTTGATGATGACCTGATATTGAAAATAGTGCTGCAACCGGTTGGGATTGGTCCCATAGCGGCCGTCTGTCGGGCGGCGGCAGGGTTCGATATAGGCCGCGCGGTAGGGCTCTGGCCCCAAGCACCTGAGAAAAGTGGCGGGGTTGAATGTACCGGCCCCGGCTTCCAAATCGTAACCTTGATGAATAATACAGCCTTGCTTCTCCCAGAATAAGGCCAAACGGCGCAGCATCTCTTGAAATGTCAACATGAAAACCCTATAAATAGTAGATAAGATAACATGTTAACATTTCGCTGCTGTTTTTGTGAAATCAAAACAGATAAATTGAGGCTACTGGTTTATTTTCGTCCACTTGATATTTCGGAGCGAGACCACCGGCCGCGGCGCGAAAGACCACTGGACGAAATTAAACCTGTAGCCCAAAATGAAAGAATACAGAAAAGGACGAAAGCGATGAAACACAACCCCTCCGGATGGGATCTGCTGCAGCAAAGCGAGCAGAAGTATAACGATTACGAATACCCCAAAATCACCGTTATTTTGCCCACCTTCAACTGCGCAGAAACTATCTTTGCCACTTTGGACAGCATCCTCAAACAAAACTATCCCGATTTCGAAGTGCTCGTCATTGACGCCAGCTCAACCGATCATACCCTGGAAATAGTCAAAGGGATGCAGAGCAGCCGCGTCCGCATTTACTCCGTTTCCGAATACCAGCGCTACGAGATGCTGAACAAAGGCATCTCCCATGCCAAAGGGGAATATCTCAATTTTCTTTTCCCGGGGGATTACTACCTTTACAGAGAAGCTCTAAAGTACATGATGAATCTGGCTTTAGACCACGATAAACCCGATCTTGTTTTTGGGGGCACGCTGCTCAGAGACGGGAAGAACGAAGTCAAAACCCTATATCGCCACTTGAGCCTTAAACTTTTGCGCCGCGGCCAGCAACCCACAAGCCTGCAATCGTGCTGGATAAAGAAGAACACCTTCGAAAAGATCGGAAATTTTGATGCCAGTTTGTATTTGCGGGGAGGATTTGATCTGTTGTGCCGCTTTTGCCTGCATGGCCATTTAACAGCCATGTCTAAAAACCGGATATTAACGGATTACGACTTGAGATGGGTGACCCGGAAATTGATTATCCAGCATTTTTGGGAAACATATAGGATCGTCCGCAAGTATTTTGGTCCGGTCACTACCCTGAAATGGCTCTATTGGCAAAATGATATAGCGCGTTTCATGACACTTTGGTTAAAAAGCTTAAGGCTTGCTTTTTTTGGCAGGTGAGGGCCTAGTTCACTTCTCCGGGCCTCGCAGCCGGCTCGAAAACTGACCGAAGATGTGAACAAGGGAGGAGGGTCAACCCTCCCCTTCCTTATGAGATGTTTTTCGGGGGTTCCAGCTGGTCATCCTGATTAAAAATATCAGTAGCGGTCATAGTATCCAGCTCATCCTCATCGTCAAACGACATCTCATCAAACATATCGTCTTCCATCAAGGCCAAATCTTCCAGCAGCAGATCATCCTCATCTTCCAGGTCCAAATCCATCGGAATCTCCTGATCCACCAGGGCAATATCCATATCTTCTTCAGCAGCTAAAAGACTACTGCCAATCAAAGCGGCACATACACAAAACAAACATGCTTTGAACTTCATGTATAACTCCAGGTTTAAAAACTTGATTACATTATACATTTTGGTCAAATAAAGACAAGCCGCAAATCAGGAGGGGAAAAAGGGATAAATATAAAGATATAATTAACGATTTGACATTAATTACTGTTATAGTTTATAATAAATTAAAAAGTATTTGGTGTATATTATGAACTTTCACATATCAAATTCTCACTCTTATTCCAGATCGGCTGAGCCTGCCAAGGCCCCGCCCGCCCCTGAAAACATCCGGCTTTCCCTAAAACTCGACTTGCTCGCCAAATTAAGCAAAGCGATGGAGGAAAGATTGGAGATCAAAATTCAACGCAGAAGAGAAATAAGACAGGCTGAGAAAGAAGCTATGATACAGGAACTTTCCCAAAAAAGGCTGGATTTACGCCTTCGGAATGATGATCCACGCGACAAAATAAGTGAACACGAGAGGAACTATCCCCGTCACTAGGCAAAGGAAGACGGCTACAAGACGGAGCAGTGAGGGATCAATATCATACGTTTCGGCAATCCCGCCAAAAACCCCGGCAATCATCGCATCTTTAGTCGAACGGTGTAGTCTATTCATATCTTCCCCATAACAATACAGCCTATTTGCAATCAAACCATTTCATATCTTTTCTGCTCGCTCCTGGGCAAACCCTCGATCAAGGTTCCCCCGGCAAACTCCTCCTCCACTTCCTCATGAAAAGAGCGCACATGGAGAGGCATTCCGTTGTTTTTTGCCAGATCTATGCAGCGGGAATGCAAAATTTTTGCCCCTCCCATGGCGATTTGCCATGCGCCTTCATAAGTTAAAGAGGTGTAAAAAACAGCGCGCCCCAGCTTCGGATCCGCTGAAAAAATCCCGGGTACATCCTTATAAAACTCGATTTTTTGAGCGTCCAGCGCCACCCCCAAAGCAACAGCGCTCGTATCAGACCCGCCCCGCCCCAATGTAGTGATCTCTTTAGCCAGGCTTACCCCCTGAAATCCGGCTACAATCACCACCTTACCTTGCCTCAGACACTCCTGTATCCTGAAAGGCCTGACATCGATAATCCTCGCTTCGGTGTGTTTCTCACAGGTGATGATGCCAGATTGGCTTCCCGTAAAGCTGATGCCCTCCAAATTAATTCTTGCAAGGGCCATCGCAAGTAAAGAAACGCTGATTCTTTCACCGACGGAAATAAGCATATCGAGCTCCCTTCTGGGAGGATTTTCATTAACCTGCCTCGCCAAATGCAAAAGCTGGTCGGTGGTATTACCCATGGCGCTGACGACCACGACGATATGATCATACTCTTTTTTTCGGGAGGAGATGATTTCGGCAACGCGGGAAAAAGATTTTGGCTCGAAAACCGACGCTCCGCCAAATTTCATGATGATAGTTTTCATCTATCCTCTTGTCACACAAGTAGACTAATGTTATAATGGCAAGCGATATTAAGCAAGAGAATCCAAGTTGTTCGAAATTGAAAAAATCTTTCGCTTCGAGGCGGGGCACAGCCTGGTGCATCACGACGGCAAATGCAAAGATCCTCACGGCCATTCCTATCAGCTTATCGTACATCTGACCTCCCCGACGCTGACCGCCGAAGGATCGAAGAAAAATATGGTTATCGATTTTTCCGATATTTCTGCAGTTGTCAAACCCATGATCGATAAATACTTCGACCACAAATGGATGAATGAAAGCCTGGGAACCGACTCCCCCACAGTCGAATATATGGCAAAATGGATTTTTGATTACCTGATTCCCCATCTTCCCTTGCTGACGGCGGTCACGCTTTATGAGACCGCGACCTCTAAAGCCACCTACCGAAAAAGCTGAAATTAGACTTTTGGCTTCGATATTGGACGGCGAATGAGTTGAAAACAGGTCTTTTCCCGAGTGGATTTTCCAGCGGGATCTGCCGATGTATCTTTGGTGTTGCAATTTTCATTAAAGATTTGCTAAAATTGCCGCTATCAGCCTGAAAAATTAAGGAGAAACTTTTAAATGACCAATAACCCTCAACATACATGGGAAGAGAGCAATATTCTCGACGATGTAGATTTTAACCCAAAAGACGCAGAAACATTCAAGAACCTTTTAGCGAAAAAAGGGACTAAAATAGAAGAATCTCCACAGATGATTCCGGGTAGCATCTTGAAAGGAAGAATCGTTGAAATCACTAAAGATCATGTTGTCGTTGATGTAGGCTTAAAGTCTGAAGGACTTGTACCTATTAAAGAATTTTCCGATCCTTCAACACTTATCTTGGACGCTGAAGTAGAAGTGCTTCTCGACCAAGCCGAAGATGATAGATGGCCAGATCGTTCTTTCAAGAGAAAAAGCCGAACGCCTCCGTCAGTGGGAATACATTCTCGAACACTGCGAAGAAGGATCTATCGTTAAAGGCCGCGTCATCCGCAAAGTTAAAGGCGGCTTGATGGTCGACATCGGCATGGAAGCCTTCTTACCCGGCTCTCAGATCGACAACAAGCGGATTAAAAATCTCGATGAATACCTCGACAAAACTTACGAATTTAAAATTCTCAAAATCAACATCGACCGCAAAAACGTCGTCGTCTCCAGACGCGAACTGCTCGAAGCAGAGCGCATTTCCAAAAAAGCCGAGCTTCTGGAAAACATCAAGGAAGGCGAGATTCGTGAAGGCATAGTCAAAAACATCACCGATTTCGGCGTCTTCCTCGATCTCGACGGCATCGACGGACTTCTGCATATCACCGATATGACATGGAAGCGAATCAAGCATCCTTCCGAAATGGTACACCTCGGCGAAAAACTTGAAGTCATGATCCTGAGCGTCGATAAAGATAAAGGACGCGTTGCCCTCGGTCTGAAACAAAAGCAGGAAAATCCATGGGATCAAATCGAAGAGAAGTACCCTCCGGGCACACGAGTTAAAGGCAAGATTGTCAACCTCCTCCCTTACGGCGCATTTATTGAAATCGAGCCGGGCATCGAAGGACTGATCCACGTTTCTGAAATGTCATGGGTGAAAAACGTCACAGATCCAAGCGAAGTGGTGGCAAAAGGCGATGAAGTCGAAGCGATTGTTCTTTCCGTACAGAAAGAAGAAGGCAAAATCTCCTTAGGGATCAAGCAAACTGAACATAATCCATGGGATGATGTAGAAAGAAAATATCCTGTCGGCAGCAAGCGTCAAAGCTGAAATCCGCAGCTTAACCAACTACGGCGCTTTTGTGGAACTAGAACCGGGCGTTGAAGGTTTGATTCACATCTCCGATCTGAGCTGGATTAAGAAAGTCTCCCACCCGTCTGAAGTGCTGAAGAAAGGCGACGTGGTCGATGCTGTCATCTTATCTGTAGATAAGGAAAGCAAAAAGATCACTCTCGGCGTGAAGCAACTCAGCCAAAATCCTTGGGAAACCATCGAAAAAACAATGCCCGTCGGCTCCCTCGTCAAAGGCATAGTCACAAAAATCACAGCCTTCGGTGCTTTTGTTGAGTTAAGAGACGGCATTGAAGGACTTATTCACGTGACTGAGCTGTCTGATCAAGCCTTCGGCAAAGTAGAAGACGTTGTCTCAAAGGGGCAGGAAATCACAGCCAAAGTGATTAAAATCGATCCAGAGCATAAAAAAATCGCCTTATCGATCAAAGAATGCGATTCAGACCAGGACCATCTGAGCAAAGATGATATCGTGCTATCAAAGAAGCAGACGAAGAAAAAAGAGAGTGCTGAGACTTCGGGTGATGAAGAAAACGAAGACAGTGATGAGGATGATGAGCTGAAAACTAAAAAAGGATCAAAAGCCAATAAGGTTTAATTTGATTAGTTTTAGATAAGCCTCTGCATACCCATAACATATATATACCCTTAGAGCGACAACCAAGCTCTAAGGGGTTCAATTAGAATTGAGGAAAATAATGAATAAAGATCTCATCGCCATCTTTGAGTATTTAGAAAGAGAAAAAGGGATTAAGCGGTCAATAGTCATTGAAGCGATTGAAGAATCCTTGCGGCAAGCTGCCCGCAAAAGCATATCCGGCGCTTCAAACGTCACCGTTTCCATCAATCCCAAAACCGGTAATATTGATGTCTACTGTGAAAAAGAAATTGTCGATGACGTAGAAGTTGCTGCTCAAGAGATTTCGCTTGAAGACGCCAGAGATATCGATCCTGAATGCGAGCTTGGACAATTTATCGATGTATTGGCAACCCCAAGAGACTTTGGACGTATTGCCGCTCAAAAAGCCCGGCAAATCATTACTCAGAAGCTACGGCATGCCGAAAGAGATGTCATTTATGAAGAATATCGCCACCGCATCGGAGAGTTGATTTCCGGAACAGTCAAACGTTTTTTCCGCGGAGCCAACATCATCGTAGATCTCGGAAAAGTTGAAGCCGTCATGCCGATGAAAAACTACCCAAAAACGGAAAACTTCCACGTTGGCGAAAAAGTTCTCGCCCTGCTGCAGACCGTAAATGAAACAGAAAATGGCGGAGCAGAAGTCGTATTGTCGCGCAGCGATCCAGAATTTGTCAGACAGCTCCTGCTTCAAGAGGTGCCTGAAATCGTCGATGGCATGGTCATCCTGGATAAAATTGTCCGCGATGCCGGCTACCGCACCAAACTGACCGTCCGCTCAATTGATTCAAAAGTCGACCCTGTCGGCGCCTGCGTCGGCATGCGCGGATCGCGAGTCAAAAATATCGTGAGAGAAATTAACAATGAGAAAATTGATATAATCCCTTATTCGGATGATCCTGTTGAACTTTTACAAAATGCTCTATCTCCGATTGAAATCCGTAAAATCAAGGTCAATGAAGAAGATAAAATCATTTCCATTGTCGTTGAAGATGATGATCTGGCCGCTGTAATTGGAAAAAGGGGCATGAACGCCCGGTTAAACAGCCAATTGATCGGCTACGAATTGGAAGTCCAAAAAATTAGCGACTACCAAAGAGCATTAACGCTGCAGCAGCTTGAAATATCTGAAAGCGAAGATCCGACCCTGGATATTCCTTTGGGAGATATTCCAGGCGTAAATAAATTAATTTTCGAGCATTTGGTTGCTGAAGGATTTGCAACGCCCCGCTCACTTTTAAAAGCCTCTTCTGAAGAGCTCGCCCGAGTTCCAGGCATCAGCCTGGAAATGGCTGATCGTATTTTAGAAGAAATAAGAAAACAAAGGATGTAAGTTCTTGGCCAAAAACATTAAACTTAATATAAAAAATACGCAAATAGCTAAGGCGATCAACCTTGATAATGTTAAAGATAAGCTAGAGAAGAAAAAAGCTCTTAGCAAAGCTGAAGAAGAGCCTTTAGAGGCTAAAAAAGAGTCGAAAGTTGTTAAAAAGGGGAAGGAAGCTGAAGAGAAGCCAAAAGAAGAGGCTCCCCGCATTCGCGCCCGCTCCCAATCCGCATTTGCTCCAAAAGCAGGTGAGGAAAAAGGGGAATTTACTCCTGAACCCATCGCTGAAGAGCCGGTAGTTCCTTACATCCCGGAGCCGGAAGAAGTCGAAACTATACCTGAAACGCCGACCTTTGTTGAAGAGGTAAAAGAAGAAACCGCCATCGAAGAAGTTATCCAAGAAGAGATTGTAAAAACGCCTCCTCCTCCTCCCCCTGCACCTCCGAAACCTGTAGAACGCCTGGGTCCTACGGGGCGGCATGTCAACGACCTCCTGCCCAAGAAAAAGCCAGTCCCCAAAAAGGAGACCGCGCCTTCTTCTCCCCCTGTCGCAGCAAAAGAGACCCCTAAGCCTAAGGAATTTGAGAGAAAAGAAACTGAAGCTGAAGATGCCCAAAAAAAGGGAAAGCCCCCTCGCTTTAAAGAATTCAAAGATGTGAAACCCGCTAAAAAACAGGAACCCTCCCGTTCCTTCGATGCGCGAGACCGCCATGGTTTCCGCGATATAGAAGAGGGTAACCAGTGGCGCAAAAGACGTCCAAAACAGAGGCATGTTGAAGAGGAAGCCGTAACCACAAGGCCCAAATCGTTGCGCGTCAGATTGCCTATCACAATCAAAGACCTCGCGGCAGAAATGAAGTTAAAAGCCTCCGAACTGATTTCCAAGCTATTTATGCAAGGCGTATTGGCAACTCTGAATGATGCCTTGGAAGATGAAACTGTCGTTCAGCTGTTAGGACATGAATTTGACTGCGAAATCACTGTGGATACCTCCGAAGAGGAGAGAATCCGCATCACCGATCAAACCATCAGGGAAGAAATCGCAAAATCGAAACCGGAAGATCTGGAAATCCGCCCGCCTGTCGTCACCTTTATGGGTCACGTAGACCATGGCAAAACCAGTTTGATCGACTATATCCGCAAAACAAACGTCGCCTCGGGCGAAGCTGGAGCCATTACCCAGCATATCGGCGCCTTCCGCTGCCATACGAGTGTCGGGGATATCGCCATTCTTGATACTCCGGGCCATGAAGCCTTCTCCGCCATGCGTGCGAGAGGAGCGGATGTGACCGATATCGTCGTCCTGGTTATTGCGGGAGACGAGGGGATCAGACAGCAGACAAAAGAAGCTATCGAACATGCTAAATCCGCAAAAGTCACTACCGTTGTTGCGATTAATAAATGCGACAAACCGAACTTTAATGCCCAAGAGGTCTACCGGCAGCTGTCGGAGCAAGAGCTTTTGCCTGAAAGCTGGGGCGGGCAAACCATTACGGTCAATTGCTCTGCTGTTACCGGCGAAGGAGTCAATAGCCTGCTGGAGATGCTTGCCTTACAGGCGGAAGTCCTGGAGCTGAAAGCAAACCCTAAAATGCGCGCCCGCGGATCCGTTTTAGAATCGGAAATGCATAAGGGCCTGGGATGCGTAGCCACCGTTCTGGTTCAAAACGGAACGCTCAAAATTGGAGACGCAATCGTATTTGGCGAACATTGGGGAAAAATTAAGACCATGCGCGATGAAACCGGACGCAATCTTCGCGAAGCGCCCCCTTCAACGCCGGTCGAAATCACTGGTCTGTCCGGTCTTCCCGAAGCCGGCCAGGAGTTTATTGTCGTAAAAAGTGAAAAGGAAGCCAAAGATATCGCCTCCGTCCGTATGCAAGGCGGCAAACAGAAGCGCTTGCAGCAGCCGAAGAAGCTATCGATGGAAGCCTTGATGGAAGAAGCGGAATCCGCTAAAAAAGTCTTGAATGTCGTTTTAAGAGCCGATGTGCAAGGCTCCCTGGAAGCGCTGCAAACGGCCCTGGAAAAAATCAAATCCAACAAAGTGGAACTGAATATTCTTTCCGCAGAAGTAGGCGATGTCTCTGAATCTGATATTCAGCTCGCAGGTCCGGCTGGCGCAGTCATCATCGGCTTCCATACGCAGATTGAAAGCCACGCTGAAGATCTTTTAAAGCAATCGGGAGTGATCGTTCATATGTTCGATATCATCTACCATGCGATTGATGACGTAAAAGACCTTATGGCAAAACAACTGGATAAGCTAGAACAAGAATCCGATAAGGGCAAAGTAGAGGTCAGAGCGATCTTTAAATCTTCCCAATATGGGATTATCGCCGGTTGTTATGTGACTGAAGGCTCAATCAGCAGAAATAATCGCGTCAGACTGATACGCAACGGATCTGAGATCTGGAGGGGAACCCTCTCTTCTCTTAAGCGCGTAAAAGATGATGTGAAAGAAGTGCTAAAAGGTTTCGAATGCGGAATTGTGCTGGCGAACTTCAATGATGTACAAGTTGGAGATATCATCGAAAGCTATGAAATTATTTATTTGACCCAAGAACTATGACAAAAAATAGAGTCGACCGATTAAATTCTCTTCTAAAAGAGGTTATTTCCGAAGTAATCCGACAAGACGTTAAAAACCCGCATATACATGGGTTTTTAACTGTCACTGCTGTCAGCATAACTAAAGATTTGCATTACGCCAAAGTGCATATCAGCATTATCGGCAGCGAACAGGAGAAGCAGGAAACGATGAAGGCGCTGCAATCTGCGGCTAAATTTATCGCTGTGAACGCCTCAAAAAAAGTGGTGATGCGCTATTTTCCCGATCTGCAGTTCAAGCTGGACGAGGGCGTGGAGCAACAGATGCGCGTTGAGGAATTATTGAAGGAGATTACCGAAGAGCGGGAAAAGAGAGAAACAGACGAAGATGATCAGTGAAGGCATACTGCTGCTCAACAAACCTGAGGGAAAAACCTCGTTTAGCCTCGTTTCTGTCTTAAGGAAGGTTCTCGGAGTTCAAAAAATAGGTCATGCCGGCACCTTGGACCCTTTTGCCACCGGTCTGATGGTGATGCTGGTCGGCAAGAAATACACTACAAAAAGTGATCAATTTCTCAATCAGGATAAAGAGTATCTGGCAGAAGTTCACCTGGGCAAATCCACCGATTCTTATGATAAAGAAGGACAGATCACGAACCAGAGCGACCTGGTACCCGATCTCGACGCCATACAAGAGGCCATATCCCGCTTTCAGGGTGAAATAGAGCAGATCCCCCCTATGTTTTCGGCCAAGAAAATTAAAGGAAAGAAGCTCTATGAACTCGCACGCCAGGGTAAAGAGATTGAAAGAGCGCCCTGCAAAGTCACTGTGCAAATCACCTTTTTGGCCTATTCCTATCCAAAATTGCATTTGCGCGTTCAGTGCAGCAAAGGAACCTATATCCGCTCATTGGCTCACGATATCGGCAAGGTGCTAGGCTGCTTTGGACATCTTACGGCCTTGCAAAGGGTACGCTGCGGCCATTTTCATCTGCACGACAGCTTTCAAGGGGATCTCTTCCATGGCGAGCCTGCTAAGCTTAAGCTCGAGCTGAAAAATTTCACTTTCAATTCATAAACTCTATCTGAACTTATCGATATCCTTGACAATTTAGCATTGCCTAATGCTTAAGCAAAATATTCATAAACTCTATCTCGATATCCTTGACAATTTAGCATTGCCTAAGCTTAAGCAAAATATTCATAAACTCTATCTCGATATCCTTGACAATTTAGCATTGCCTAAGCTTAAGCAAAATATTCATAAACTCTATCTCGATATCCTTGACAATTTAGCATTGCCTAAGCTTAAGCAAAATATTCATAAACTCTATCTCGATATCCTTGACAATTTAGCATTGCCTAAGCTTAAGCAAAATATTCATAAACTCTATCTCGATATCCTTGACAATTTAGCATTGCCTAAGCTTAAGCAAAATATTCATAAACTCTATCTCGATATCCTTGACAATTTAGCATTGCCTAAGCTTAAGCAAAATATTCATAAACTTAATCTGAACTTATCGATATCCTTGACAATTTAGCATTGGTATAGCACTTAAGCAAAATTTCACTTTCAATTCATAAACTCTATCTGCTAATTTGTTAAACTTATGGATATCCTTGACAATTTAGCATTACCCCATCCCAAAAAGCCGCTGATTTTAACCATAGGAAACTTCGATGGCATCCATTTGGGCCATCAGCATGTTCTGCAAAGAGTCGTTTCACTGAGCTGTCAAAATAGAACAACCTCCGGAGTCATTACCTTTCGAAATTCTCCCTCAGAGGTGCTCTCACCGGGCAGCTTACCGGAAAAATTATGCAGTTTGCCTCAAAAAGTAAAACTTCTTGAGCATTTGGGCATCGACACCCTTTTTCTGATCGAATTCACAAGGCAGTTTTCAGGGCAATCACCTGAGGAATTTCTGCAGAGACTGCTTCAAACGATCCCCTTTTCCCATCTGATTTTAGGGCATGACGCCCGATTTGGCAAGAACCGGGAAGGGGATTTTGAACAGGTCCGCGCATTGGCTAAAACTCTCGGATTTGAAGTGGAGTATCTCCCGCCCCTCAAAGTGAATGACCGCATCATCTCAAGCAGTTCGATTCGCAAAGAGATCAAAGCGGGTCATTTAGATACCGCAAAAATGATGCTCGGGAGAAATTATTCCATCCAATCCACAGTCACCAAAGGGACCGGCATCGGCAAACGGATCGGCTTTCCCACCGCCAATGTGCAGACACAAAATTATTGCCTCCCGCCGCTCGGCGTCTGGGCTGTCACGGTCAACCTCCCCTCAGACTCCCATGAAGGGATAGCCAATCTCGGGGTAGCCCCCACTGTGCATCGCGATGGCGCGCCCATTTTGGAAGTGCATCTCTTTGATCACGAAAGCGTCTTATATGATCAGGAAATAGAAGTTTTCTTTCATAAATACCTGCGACCCGAAAGGCAGTTTCCCTCGCTGGACGCCTTGAAAGGGCAAATCGGGCAAGATATTCAGGAGGCCAGGAGCTACTTTCAGAAATCGATTTCGACGTAAGGGTGTTTTTTCCTGAGCGATTCGACCAAAGCTTTCGTGAAAAAGCAGCGCGTCAAATCTAATTTTCCAAGGTTCCTGGCAAGACGCAGCGTTTCCGCAATTCCCCTCTCAGTCACTTGCTCGCAGCGGACTAAACGGAGTTCATAAAGCTGCGGGCAGTAGCTCGCGAATTCCAGCAGGGCCTGATCGCCCAGGGCGGTCCGGCCAAAGTCAACGAAAATCAATTGCGGGCATTGCCTGGCCAAGGAGGTAAACCCGATGTCGCTTAAGGCTGTGCACTCCTGAAGGTAGAGCTCTTTTAGGCCGGGTAGGGCGCTTCCGATAATTTTTATCTCCTCATCGCCGACCTGCAGACAGCGGGAAATATCTAACGACTCAAGAGCTTTAAACCGCATCAGGGACTGCCAAAATGTATACTTTAGATGGGTGTTGCTCTTAAGCTTTAGAATTTTTATCTCTAAGCAGTCTATCGACTTGATTGTCTGTCCATTCAACCAGCCGCACATGGATAAATTCAGCTCGATCAATTTGGGAAGGTCTATAAAATAGGGGCTTAGAGACTCAGAGAGGGTGACATCGAGAGACGTGATTTTTGGACATTGCTGCAGAGCGCTCCCAAAATCGGGCTCTTCGGTTAAAGAGCCGCTGCAGATCAGATGGGTAATGCGGCTTTTCAGCTGTGAAAAAAGATTCCATGAAAAGGGGGAAAACGCCAAAAACTCAAACGCCAGCTCATCGACGCTATATTTTCTTAATTGAGCGTCCTCTTCCAATCGGTTCAGGCAATCGATGCAGTGATCTTTTAAACTCTCCCAAAGCTCGTCATGGCCCAAAATAAGCAGACCGACTACATTCTCTCTCGTCAAATACCGCTTCATCGTATCGGCGAGGCAATCCATAAACCCGCTCAAACCCAATTGTTTGGCTTCGGTGTGCAGAGCGAGTAATTCCTCTAAATTGTATTTCCATAAATCCGATGCATAATTCATTTCTATGAACTGTTTATAGAGGAGAAAATGGTCAAGGGCCACATTTAACGGGAGAGTCTCGCCTATGCGATAAAACAAAACCTCGCTTGAGAGGCCGACCATTAATTTATTCATAGGCATGTTGTTGACAATTAATGATTTAGGAATAATATTCTGTAGTCCGCGAAAATGCTTTTGCATCGCCTTAACCACTCTTGAGGCAAAGGAACGACTTAAAGTATGGCGAAAAAAACCCTCCGTGAACCAATCGATGGCGCGGGAAAAAAAGAGGGCATGCTTTTGGCACCACGTTTCATCTTCGCAGGCGTTTTCAAAAAAATCGGTCAATAGGGCTGTTTGCGGGGAGAGCATGGCAAAGAGCGCCTCATCTGAGGCGGCTTTGCTTACGAAATGTAATTCCTTGGGAAGTAGATCGGGCAGCTGCATAGAATAACAGAGGGCTTGCGGCTGCCCTCTTAAAATCTTATTTTCCGATCAGGATAAGAATGCCTGCGACTAAGGCTAAGATACCCGGGACGATAGGAGGAATGTTAAACCCGCCAAACACGGCCATGACTCCGACTAAAATCAGGTAGATGGCTAATAGCAGCATTCCAATATTGCTTGTTAATTTCATAAAAAACCCTTTTAAAAAAAAATGTGGGATACCTATCTTTTTTCAAATTTCTCTTTGTTTGGCAAGTAAATTCTATCCAGCTATCGCCCGGGCCATTTTTTGAAAGATAACCATATGGAAGGGGACTAGAGTGTACCAATACAGCCTTCCAAGAACTCCTTGAGGCCGAAATGTCGCGGTTTGTACAAGCATCCATTTATTGTCTTTGGGCTCCAAATGAAATTCCAGCCAGGCTTCTCCCGGCACTTTCATCGTGGCAAAAAGAATGAGATGCCCTTTCTCTTTATCGGCAAGCAAGACGCGCCAAAAATCGATCGAATCCCCCACCTGGATCTCGGAAGGATCCCTTCTTCCCCTGTTCAGTCCCACACCGCCAATCAATTGATCCATCAAACCGCGCAGCGACCAGGCCCAATCAAGAGCGTAGTAGCCATTATCTCCCCCGATCCGCCAAATCCGGTTAATGGCGGCCTCTTTCGAATCGTGCAATAGGACTTTCCTTTGATCTTTTAAACACCCTTCTTGAGGCACTTGAACATGATCCTTAATATTTGGGTCTTCCCCTTTCATTTCCCACGAATCCATCCAGGTGGAGACCACCTCATTCTGTGCGATTTTTTGAAAGGTCAATTCCAGCGCTTGCGGGTAAGTCAAGCAGTCGTGGGGAATAATTTTTTGGATCTCATTCAAGCGGACGACGGTACTGCTTTTCATGCTTTCAACCAAATAGGAACAAAGGGATAAGCGTACCGACGTGATAAAGACCAGCCAATAGCTCGACAGGCGCGGCGTGAGAACCGGAACGTCGATAATCCATCTTTTCAAATGCCTAAAGGCTGCATATTTGAGCATCAACTCTTTAAAAGTCAACACTTCCGGGCCGCCGATATCAAAAGTCTTATTATAGCATTTCTCATTGAGAAGGACGTTTGAAAGATAAAACAGGACATCGACAATGGCAATGGGTTGACACTGGGTGTTTACCCACTTGGGAGCTATCATGACGGGTAATTTCTCGCATAAATCTCTTATAATCTCAAAAGAAGCGCTGCCGGCTCCAATGATTATGCTTGCGCGGAGAATCGTGGTGGGAATACCGCTTTGTTTTAAAGCTTGCTCAACTAATAATCGCGACTTAAGATGAGGAGATAGTTTTTCTTCATCGTTGATGATTCCTCCCAAATAGATAATCTGCTTGATTTGGGTGTTTTGAACCCCTTTTATAAATTGATCCACTACCTGCAGTTCGGTTTGAATCAAATCATCCACGATTTCAGACATAGAATGTACGAGGTAATAGGCGGCTTCAATATCATGTGGAATAGCTTTCAAAGTCTCAGGGTTTCTTAAATCGCCAAAAATATGGTAAAGATTGGGCCTATCGTCCGGAAAAACCTTTGTCCCTTTAATCCGGCACAAGGCATAAATTTCATGACCTTGATTTAGGAGATTAAGTATCAATCTTTTGCCAACAAATCCCGTAGCTCCTGTAACGAACACTTTGGTCATGATTGATTCCTATCAGCTTAAGAGTAGGGAGTGGTTAAACAACTCCCTATGAAAATTGCCTATTTCCAGCGATGTTGAATCGCTTTCCATTCGACTATTTGGTAGAGAGCGGCCAATCCTACAAGGGAATAAATCGCTCTTGTCAAAAGAGGCAGATGGTGAAATAAGAAATCTACCAGGTTAAAATCGAACAGACCTAGCAATCCCCAGTTAAGACCCCCAATGACTAATAAAATTGCAGCTATGATATCTAATGTTTTCATTTTTACCCCCAAACTTATGGTTTTCACAACTTCATTTTAATTTATTTTTTTTATTATGCAAACCAATATTTGTAGTATAAATTGTAATTAAATGGTAAACATTTGATAGACAGGGATTTAGATTATTAGGGGGTTCCCAATGCCTAGTTGTGCATAAACAGGATCACGTCGCCGTCCTGCACGACATATTCTCGCCCCTCGTAACGCACCCGTCCCTTCTCTTTCGCCCCGACCCGCCCCTTAAACTCGACGATATCGGCGTAGCTGACGACCTCGGCCCGGATAAAACCTTTCTGAATGTCGGTATGGATCTCGCCGGCAGCTTCCCACGCGGTCGCCCCCTTTGGAATGGTCCAGGCGCGCGTCTCCATCTCCCCGGTGGTGAGATAGGTCTGTAAGCCTAGCATGTCGAACGACTCGCGAATCAGCCGCTGCAGGCCCGACTCGTGCAGGCCGATGCTTTCGAGAAACTCTTGCCGCTCCTCGACAGGCAGCTCGGCTACTTCCGCTTCAATCTTGGCGCAAATGGGGATGACGCGGTTTCCCTCTTTTTCGGCAAAGGCGCGGATCTCCTTGACAAACTTGTTTTCCATCTCGGGAAGGTCATCCTCGGATACATTGGCCGCGTAGAGCACTTTTTTCTGCGTCAGAAAGGGATAGGGTTTTATGAGCTCTTTTTCCTCTTCAGTCAGTTGCAGCGTTCTGACGGGCTGCGACTTATCGAGGTGGGTCTGCACTTTTTTCAATACGGTTAAAACTTCATTAAGTTCTTTATTCCCCTTGGCCTGCTTTTCCACCCTGCCGATAATGCCCTCCACGCTTTGCAGATCAGCGAGACAAAGCTCCAGGTTGATCACTTCGGCGTCCCTGACGGGGTCCACACTGCCCGTGACATGCGTAATATCCTGAGATTCAAAGCAGCGCACCACGTGCACTAACGCGCTCACCTCGCGGATATGGGATAAAAATTTGTTGCCGAGCCCCTCGCCTTTTGAGGCCCCCGCCACCAAACCGGCAATATCTAAAAACTCGGTGACGGCGTAAACGAGCTTTTTGCTATGCGACAACTTCGATAAAACAGCCAGCCTGGGGTCCAGGACTTCCACAATGCCTTTATTAGGGTCTATCGTGCAAAAGGGGTAGTTGGAAGCCTCGGCCTTGTTGGAGGTCAAAGCATTGAAAAGGGTCGATTTTCCCACGTTCGGCAATCCCAAAATTCCACACGACAAACGGCTCATACTACCTCTAGTGTTAAAAAATGGTTAATTTTACGCTAAAAATCTTATTAACACAACTCTAAAATCTCCTTGACACCTCCTCGTTTTGTTTATTATACTAATAGTATGTAGATAATATATAAATTATTATATCCGGATTAGCAATGGCTGAAAAAACCGAAAAAGCTACGCCTAAAAAATTAAAAGACGCCCGAAAAAAGGGGCAGGTTGCCAAGTCTCAGGATTTGCCTTCCGCCTTCACCTTTATCGCCTCGATCTGGATCGTAGTGGCTATGGTCGGTTTCATGTATGGAAAGATTGCGGGATTTATGATCTCCCTGTTCCACCTGGTGAATCACCCCCATCTCGATGAGATTATCCCCGCCCTCTACATGGAAGGAGCGATTGTCATATTTATCACCTCCATCCCGGTCCTGCTCATCGTAGCCTTTATCGGTGTTTTAATCAATTTTCTGACCGTCGGCCCCACCTTTGCCCCGGAAGTCTTCAAATTCGACATCAAAAAGTTCGATCCTATCCAAAACTTAAAAGCCAAATTCAAACTCAAAACCCTGGTCGAACTGATCAAATCCGTCCTAAAGATCTCCATCGCCTGTTATATCATCTACCTGGTTATGTACAAGAGCTTTCCGGTTCTTATAAAAGGGGTTTCGATGCCTCTCATGGGTTCTCTTCTGATCTTTAAAGCCTTTCTCATGGAAGTCGTGATCAAAGTGGGCCTTTTCTTCATCGTCATCGCCGTAGCCGATTTCATCTACCAGAAACATAATTTCGCCAATGAAATGAAGATGGAAAAATTCGAGGTAAAACAAGAGTATAAAAATACGGAAGGCGACCCGCTGATCAAAAGCAAGCGGCGCCAGCTCAGCCAGGAAATCGCCTATCAGGAAGGCCCAATGGCCGGAGTAAAACGCTCCAGGGCGCTTGTGACGAACCCGACCCACCTCGCCATAGCCATCGGCTACGAAAAGGAGATTGACGCCGCTCCTTACATCCTCGCTAAGGGTAAAGACATTATCGCAGCCCGCATGATAAAGGTTGCGCAAGACAACAATATTCCTGTTGTCCGAAATGTTCCTTTGGCCCATAAATTATGGGAAAACGGCGAGATATACGACTTTATCCCGGAAGATGCTTACGAAGCTGTTGCTGAAGTGCTTAGATGGGTATCCGCCCTCGATACCGAAGCAGAATATGAATATTCAGGACATATAGAATAATAGAATAAGAAAGAGAAAAGCATGGAATTTATTAGACGCATTCTTGATGGGATTACTGCAAGGCTTGGCGGCGAGCGTTCGATGGCCAATATTTCCCGCTCCAGCGACGTCGCTCTTGCCCTCTTGATTGTTTCCATTATATCCATGATCATCATTCCTGTTAATCCCGGGGTCATCGACTACTTAATCGCTTTAAACTTGGCTGTTTCCGTTTCCCTGCTGATGGTTGCCCTCTACATTCCAAGCGCCGTCCATTTATCGATTTTCCCATCGCTGCTATTAATCACGACGCTCTACCGTTTGGGGGTAAACATCGCCTCTACCCGGCAGATCCTCCTCCATGCCAACGCCGGGGAAATCATCTACCAGTTCGGTAACTTCGTGGTAGGAGGAAACTTTGTCGTCGGCGGCGTTATCTTTCTGATCATCACCCTGGTGCAATTTATCGTCATCACCAAGGGTGCGGAGCGGGTCGCGGAGGTAGCTGCCCGCTTTACCTTGGATGCTATGCCCGGTAAGCAGATGAGTATCGACGCCGATATGCGCGCCGGGATTATCGACGCCAACCAGGCCAGGGAAAGGCGGCTTGCCATCCAAAAAGAGAGCCAGCTCTACGGTGCCATGGACGGCGCGATGAAGTTCGTCAAGGGGGATGCGATAGCCGGTATCGTCATCACTTTGATCAACATCGTCGGAGGGATGATCATCGGGATGATGATGAACGGAATGGAAGCCTCCGAAGCAGTCGCCAACCTATTCCCTCCTCTCCATCGGCGACGGTCTGGTATCCCAAATTCCCGCCCTGCTGATTTCGATTACAGCCGGTATTGTCACTACCCGCGTCACCGGTGAAACCGATACGAACCTCGGTAGTGAAATTTCGGGCCAGATGTTAAAACAGCCGAAAGCCTTGATGATCGCGGCCTCCTTTTTGATGGGAATGGCCATTCTGCCCGGCTTCCCAAAACCTCCATTTTTGCTCTTCTCAGCTGTGCTCGGCTTATTTGGATACGCCCTGTGGTCAGCCGCCGAGAAAAAGCGCAGAGGCGTAACGCGTGTGGGAGAGGAGGGAGCCACCATTCCTCCTTCGGGCGAAGCGGACCGGAGCGCGGAGATGGCTCCGGGGCATCGCGTCATCTCAGGCGGCGGCATCGACTGCTTACGCTCTGACCCTCCCTGTAGTGCTCGAGTGTGGAAAAGGATTGTCGGAACAGATTCAGGAGGCGCAAAAATCCGCCAAACAGGAGAGCTTCATCGATCAGATGATTCCAAAAATGAGGCAGGCGCTCTACTCCGACCTCGGTGTCCGCTTTCCCGGCGTGCACGTCAGAACCGACTCTCCCGTTCTGGAAGGCGATGAGTACTCGATCCACCTCAATGAAGTGCCTGTCGTCAGAGGAAAAGTTTTGGAAGGGTATCTGCTCACCAACGAATCGGAAGAAAATCTCAAACGGTACAATCTTCCCTACACCTCTTATAAAAATTCGCTCGGCCTCCCCTCTCTTTGGGTCAAGGAGGAAAACAAGGAGCTTCTGCAAAGAGCCGGCATCAAATATTGGAATTCCCTGGAGGTGATGATTTTACACCTTTCCTACTTCTTCCGGCACTATGCCAACGAGTTTGTCGGCATCCAGGAAGTCAAGTCGATGCTGGAATTTTTGGAAAAATCGTTTCCGGACCTGGTCAAGGAAGTCACCCGTCTCATACCGCTCCAAAAAATGACCGATATCTTCAAACGCCTGATCCAGGAACAGGTTTCTATCAAGGATTTGCGCACCATCATGGAAGCTTTGAGCGAGTGGGCGCAGTCGGAAAAAGACACCGTTCTGCTGACCGAATACGTGCGCTCCTCCTTGAAGCGCTATATCAGCTACCGCTACTCTCAAGGGCAATCGGTATTATCCGTTTATATCCTCGACCCTGAAATCGAAGACATGGTCCGGGGCGCCATCAAGCAGACATCGGCCGGCTCCTATCTTGCGCTCGATCCCGACTCCGTACAGTTAATCCTGCAAGGCGTCCGCAACACCGTAGCTCCGCCCCCGCCGGGAGGGCAGCCCCCTGTGATTCTCACCGCCATTGACGTCCGCCGTTTCGTGCGCAAATTGGTCGAGATGGAATTCCCCGATATTTCCGTTGTATCCTATCAGGAGATTGTCCCTGAAATCCGCATTCAGCCGCTAGGAAGAATACAGATTACTTAAGGAGAGATAGATGACAGACATTTATCAAGGTATCCAAAGATCGACGACAACGCTGCAAGCCATGCGGGAACTGCAAGTTGAAGCAAAGCAGGAAGCTTTAGCGCAGCGCATCGCCTCCAAAAATGCCCTGATGGAAGTTTTTTCCGAGACCACCTATCACCTCTCCGGCAGGATCAGAAAGTCGAAAAAACCGATTAAAGCGCAAAAGTCGCGCATCCAGAAAATGATGAAATCGGGGGAAAAACTGCAACGCATTATGCCCTTGCAGCAAATCAAGGATACCGCTTCGAGATTCCAGCAGCAAAACCGGGAACTGAAAGCAGATACCCTTCTTCGCTTAAGGGAGCTGATCAAGCCCGGGGACACCAAAGAAGAAATTCTGGAAAAAATCTTACGCTACTACCCCGATGTCACTCTAGCCGATGAAGTGATGGAATTCCTGATGGAGACCACCGACGGGGAGCTGCATCAAAATATTCTCGAGCTGAAAAACGGATTCCACAAAGAGCACACCCGCGAAATCATCGCCGGCAAAAACATCACCGATGAGGCGCACATTGCGTCTGATAAAGGGCTTGGCACACCCACTTCCCTGCGCGACCAATACCGCGACCTCACAGGCAACCCGCGGGAAGCAAATGCCCTGTTCGAGGAGCTCTCGCAAAAATACGAATTTAAAGACCTCAAAAAAGTGGTCGATTTTTTCCTCCACTCCCTTGGCGCCGATATGAAATCCAAGGGTCCCTCTATCGCGAAGGGGGAACTGCACCGCCTGATCAGCGAAACGCGCACTCTGCAATCCATTTTAGGGGTCTACCGCTTCTTCCAGGGGCGTATGGGCTTAATGCACTCCCTCTTTCAAAAAGAGGGGATTGACTTTCCGCAGCAACTCACCTTTGAGCAGATGGCCAAGCAATTTATGGCTTTGGCCTCCGAACGCTACCCCTCCTCTGCCAAAGTGCTGCAATCCGCAGTCAGGCTCGGCATTGAAAGATGGGTCATGGCCAAAATCGTCGCCCTCAGCCAATTCCGCGACGCGATCCGCGAAGTGGCCATGGAAAAGATCTATAAATCGCTGCAGCACCGCGATGAGTTTTACCTCGCTGTGATCGAAGCGCTGGAGGATCTTGAGGACGAGCTGGAAGAGCAGCTCAAAAAAGAAGAGGAAGGCGAGGAAGAGGAAGAAGAGGAGGAGGAATAATAAATGGTATCCGGATTATACGAGTCAATTTTAAAGGAATTCAGCCAAACGCTCAACATCGAAGCGCTGGAGCCAGATGACAATAACACCTGCCTTATCCGCTTTGCCAATGGGCTGGAAGTCTATCTGGAAATGGATAAAAAGGAAGAGAATCTCATTATCGGAAGCAACCTGGGAGAGGTGCCGGTAGGAGCCTACCGGGAAAACATTTTTAGATTGGCCCTAGCCTCTAACACCCAGCCCTTTCCGAGGTTTGGCACTTTCGCTTTCTCGAATCAAAGCAACTCCCTCGTCTTATTTGAGACTCTGATAGCCAAGGACCTGCATGGAGATCAGGTCGCCGAATTCATCGCCCCTTTCGTGCAAAAGGCGCAATTATGGAAGCAGGCGATTGAAAAAGGGGAAATACCAAGCGTCAGTTTGGCGAGTTCTGGGGGCTCCTCAGGCATGTTCGGCCTGAGGTGAATATCAAGTATTGGTTCCCTCTAATCTTTTAAAAATGAAATCTGCCGCTTTTTCCTTACATTCATTAACTTCATGGTGAGGCTTGTGGGCCCATTCATTTTTCAAACACTGGCCATACCAGTACCCGGCTCTCTCTCCACGCCCCTCTTGCTCATAGATCTTTCCAATAGTATAGCAGACAGGGCCGCTTTTTGGCTCGCTGCAAAAGAGAAGGGCAATGATGGCTTGATCCTTTAAGTCTTTTTTATCTTCTTTATTACCGGCGTTTTCCGCGTTTATCAGCAAAATATTCCCAATTTGGATATAGGCCTCATCAAAGTATTTGTACATTTGCTCATCCGACAGCCCCGGCCAACCCCCGCAGTTCACGCAGTCGACGTAAGATTTATAGGCCTTTTCCCTATTCCCAAAGGACAGGTAGCATTGGCCTAAATTAAAGTTGATTAGTCCGTTATTGGGGAGACTTTCAAAAAGGGCTATCGCCTCTTGATACTGCATCTCATTCGTTAGACGGCACGCTTCATTAAAAAGAATGTTCTCGCCATTTGTGGACAGTGGGATCTTTCTTTTATCGATCATCTCCTTGACTAAGGCTCTGCAAACCTGCATTTTTTCAGGGTGTTCGGCCCATTTATTGTATTTTAAGGCAAGGGCCATGGCATTTAATGCCTCTTCCCACTTGTTAAGTCCCATATAGCAAAGTCCTTGATTGAATTGCGCCAGGCTGCTTCTGGGATGCTCTTTGAACAACTCCAAAGCCTTTTTAAAATGTCTGCTAGGCTTGCTTATTGCGGCCTTACAGAGGTGATCGACGCCCCGGTTAAACTTCGCAATCGCATTCTCTCCAGTCAGAGGTCTTGCTCTAGAACTAAGTGTGAGGCGATCAGGCGACTTTCTTTCCCTTTGCTTGACAATATCGGCAGATCCATGGGTGAAATTGATATTTGAAACTGTTGGCAACATAGTAACCTCATAAAATTAATTGAATGAGTAATTATGTTGTAGTTGTGTAAATGTTAATTAAAAAATACGTAAAGATTTCGTAAAAGACAAGCAAAGAAGGGATCGTAAGAAAAACGGTTCAAGATCGAGAGGATTTTTCCGCAAGGGTATGAAAAATACGCTCGAGATGAATCTTTTTTTACCTCGAGAATTGAAAAAGTTATTATCTTACGATCCCGAAGCTTGAAGTGATTCCGGTAATCCGCTATTGTCAAAAATATTATGGAAATTGAACACACACCCGCTAAAAGAGAATGGACCAAGGTCGGAATCAGGCACCACCACGGAATCGATATCCCCCTCTTTTCCCTCCATAGCCGCCATAGCGCGGGCATTGGGGAATACCCCGATTTGATTCCCCTGATCAAATGGTGCAAGGAAATCGGCTTCGACATCATCCAGCTGCTGCCCCTCAACGACACCCACTACGAAACGAGCCCCTATAGCGCCATTTCCGCCTTCGCCCTCAACCCCTGGCACATCGGGCTGATTCAGCTTCCCTACCTGCACGATTTTCCCCAGCTGCTGCTCAAAGCAAG
Source organism: uncultured Chlamydiae bacterium (assembly GCA_963696295.1). Classification (GTDB taxonomy): domain Bacteria; phylum Chlamydiota; class Chlamydiia; order Chlamydiales; family JAJFMB01; genus CAVOJR01. The sequence goes on from CAVOJR010000001.1 coordinate 261,396, forward strand.
GGAACTCAACCAACTGTGCCGCCCACAGCGCATTCCCTACGGCGAAGTGTTCCGGGAAAAAGAAGCATTCTTAAATGAGTACTTTAAAGCCGCATCCCACCTTATCACTGTCTCTTCCGACTACAAAAACTTTGTGGAAGCGAATAGAGACTGGCTGCAAGACTATGATGACTTCAAAGGGCCAAATGGCAATCTGCTCCAATTCCTCTGCCATATCCAATTGAAACAAGTCAAAAAATACGCCGATGAAATGGGGGTCTTCCTCAAAGGGGATATCCCGATCCTGATCAACCGCAATAGCATCGATGTGAAAAAACACCCCTCCATTTTCTTGCAGGAATACTCCGCCGGCTCGCCTCCCGACCGTTTCACAAAAGACGGGCAGCATTGGGGCTTTCCCATCTACAATTGGGATGAGCTCGAAAAAACCGATTACTACTGGTGGAAAAGGCGTTTGAGGCTCGCCAGCCAATACTATCACATCTACCGGCTCGACCACATCGTCGGCTTTTACCGGATTTTCGCCATTCCGGAGGGGCTGACTCCCCATGAAGGGGTTTTCATACCGGAGAATGAGTGGACTTGGGTCGCGCATGGAGAGAAAATTTTGAAGATGATGCTGCACACATGCGAGATGCTGCCGATCGGAGAGGATCTGGCCCACATTCCCGACTCGCTCCGCCATTCCATGAAAAATTTGGGCATCTGCGGCACGAGAGTCATGCGCTGGGAGAGAAATCACGACGGCTCCTTCATCAGACCTCAAGACTACAATCCGGTCACCATGACCTGCGTATCGACGCATGACACTGAAACTCTGCAGCTTTGGTGGAAATACTATCCCGACGAAGCTAAAGCCTTTGCCAAATACAAAGGGTGGGAGTATAATTCAGAGCTGACAAAGGACAAGCACCGCGAAATTTTGTATGACAGCCACCACACGGCGAGCCTGTTTCACATCAACTTACTGAATGAATATCTCTATTTGGCCGATGGGATGACCTGGCCCGATCCCAATGACGAGCGCATCAACTACCCGGGCACCATCTCCGATAAGAACTGGAGCTACCGCTTCCGTCCGAGCGTTGAGGAAATAGTCTCAAATACAGAACTTTCCGGCATCATGAAAAGCATGCTATAATGAAATTTTTTTTACTTTGCCTCCTCGTTTTTCCCCTGTGGGCCGGCGACGCCAAAAAGGTAAAAGCCCTCTACAACAGCCTCGATACCCGCTCCGTCGCCCAAGCCCTGGCGCTCTATGAACTCTACCCGGAAAGCCCTGAAGGGAAGCAGGCCCTAAGCCACGCCTGGCACCTACTGACAAAAGAGAGCCAAGAGGTGGAAATGCCTCTCCAGCCCCCCTCCCGCTTAGCTATCGACGCCCTGATATCGCTGGTCAATAAGAATAGCGGCGACATCCCCATCCTTGATGAAAAAAATTTGGCAACCATCCAAAAAATGGCCTCTTTTCTTCCGAACAGAAAGCTGAAAGGGTATGGCGTTTTAACTGAAGAAGAAGTGCTCGCCCTGCCCTGGAACGAAATCGATTTGGCAAGGGGCCTCTTTCTCACCGAGATGCAGGACTTGCAAAAAATCTGTTCCTATGAGGCGATGATCGATTTGATGGCGCTGCAGATCCTGGCCAAAACGCCCATGGATTCTCCCCCAAAAGAGAAGCTGAAAACCATAAACGCCTTTATTTTTGAAGAGCTCGGCTTCCGCTTTCCGCCCCAATCCCTTTGCGCAAAAGATGTCGACCTCTACACCTTTTTGCCTTCCGTGCTCGATTCGCGGCGCGGCGTCTGTCTCGGAGTTTCCATCCTCTATCTCTGCCTCGCCCAGCGCCTCAATCTCCCCCTTGAAACGATCACACCGCCCGGCCACATCTATGTGCGCTACCGGGAAGGGGATGAGATCGTCAATATTGAAACCACCGCGCGCGGCGTCAATGTAGAGAGCGAAGTCTATTTGGGGATTGAAACCAGATCCTTGCAGCTCAGAAACATCAAAGAGGTAATCGGCCTTGCCCACATGAACCAGGCGGCCGTTTTCTGGCACAAAGAGGAAAATGAAAAAGCGCTCGACTCCTACCGGATTGCCGGCAAATACCTGCCCGACGACATGCTCTTGAAAGAGTTTATGGCGTTCAACTACCTCTTGGCCGGACAGAAGGAGAAGGGGGAGGAGCTTTTGCACCTCATTAAAGATTATGTGCCTGACTACGCCATCACCAAAGACACCGTCGCCGAGGACTACTTAAGCGGCAAAGTCGACGCGGAAAGTTTGCGAAGCGTCTTTATGCATGTGGATGAAAACCGGGAATCGATCCTGAAGAAAAAAGAGGCGCTGATCAAAACGATCGAAAAATACCCCTATTTTCGCGCCGGCCTGTTCAGTCTTGCCAGCACCTGGATGCAGCTGCACCGCCAGGATGAGAGCCTGAAAGTTTTGGAACGGCTGCACATGATCGACCCTACCCAGCCCACCACCGAATATTACTTAAGCATACTCTATGCCGAACGGCTCGATTACAATAAGGCCTGGGCCCACCTGATGCAGGCCGAGAAGATTGTCGCGACGCGCGATCACCACCCCAAAGCGCTGAAAGAGCTGCGTAAAGAACTGGAAAAATTATGCCCACATTAAGAGGTTGCTCATGAAGATATACACCAAGACCGGCGATAAAGGACAAACCTCCCTCTACACAGGACAGAGGGTTTTTAAGAACGATCCTCTCATCGAAGCGATCGGGATCATTGACGAGTGCAATTCGGCGATAGGCGCGGCCCTCTCCTTCATCCCCGACAAAGAAAACCTATCCTCTTTAAAAAAACAACTGCAAACCCTCCAGCACGCCCTCTTTGATATCGGCGCCGCCGTAGCCACGCCCCGCACCCGGGCCGCCGCTGCCAAGCTCAATAAAACGCGCTTCGATCCCGAATCGGTGGAGCAGCTCGAGCATTGGATCGACGAGATGGAGACCCATATCCCCCCGCTCAATCACTTTATCCTGCCGGGGGGCCACCCCTCGGGCGCGATGCTGCACCTCTCCCGCACCATCTGCCGCACCGCCGAGCGCTTTTTGATCCCCCTTCTCTTAAACGGGGAGATTTCGGAGCATGTGCTTTGCTTCTTAAATCGCCTGTCGGATTATTTGTTTGTGGCCTCGCGCTTCGCGAACCACCAGTTAGGCTCCCCCGAGATCGCCTGGGAGCCGCACAAAGAATTTTAACTCTAAATCTCCCACCAAACACGACATTTCCTGATTTGGTGAGAGATTCTGCACGACATAAAACAAACACGGTTTTTCTTGGATCAGCCAAAAGCCGCGTTATGGATTCTGTCCTGGAGAGCGGCTTTTGGCTGATATCATCGATTTTAGCCAGCTTCTTGACTGTTCGGCTCTTCCCAGCGGCCATGCGCCTTGATCAGCTCGATGAGACGGCTGTCCGCCTGGTCGAAGGGGATGTTCTTCTCCACCCGCTCTTTGCCCACATAAAGGTCTATCATGCCGGGCCGCGAACCGACGTAACCAAAATCGGCATCGGCCATCTCGCCGGGGCCGTTCACTATGCAGCCCATGATGGCGATCTTAACGCCGGGCAGATGGGCCGTTTGGCTGCGGATGCGCTTCGAAACATCCTGCAGATCAAACAGGGTGCGGCCGCAGCTTGGACAAGAGATAAACTCGGTCTTTGAAGTGCGCATACGCGCCGCCTGCAGCAGATTGAAGCTGAATTGCCGCTTCTCCTCAAGAGATAAGGCCCCTTGCAGGCAAATGCCATCGCCAAGGCCGTCGCAAAGAAGCGCGCCTCCCTCGGCAGCTATCTGGATAACCCGGTCCTCCGGACCCTGGTCGCAGGTAAATTTTAAAATGACCGGGATGGCAAGGCCGTTTTCTCTCATCCCCTCGAAAAAGCGGCGGGCCGGATGCAAGCCGCACGAGAGGAGGATCAGGTCGGGCTTGACTTGGGACAGCTTTTCAAAGTCGGCCTCCTCAAAAATTTCCACCACAACGGGCTCTTGGCTTAACGGAATCGCAAAACGGCTGGCAAAGCTCGCCTGCTCTAAAGGAATTGGGGTGATGGCATGAATCCCGATCGCGCGCAGTTTATTGAGCTTCTGATGAACAACCCCATTTTCCACCAGCAGCAGGTCGGCGCTGTTCCGGTCGAGCTTCGGCTCCCCTAAGGTGACTTTGCAGCCGATCTGGCGGTAAAAGTCGGGCGCGTCGATCTCCTCTTTCGAAACGGATAACACGACAGAACCATCGCGATGGAGGGAGAGATTTTTAGGCATAGCGACCGCTCGAGGCTGAAAACGGCGGGTTTCCTCGAACGGCTCCACTCCCCGCCCTTGGAAATGCGCCGCAAAATCGACTAGGCGGCGGCAAGGGTCGATCTCATGCCAGGCATCTTCGGTCAAAGAGACGCGGATGGTGTCGCCGATCCCGTCGAGCAAAAGCGCGCCGATCCCCATCGCCGACTTGATGCGGCCATCCTCCCCGGCGCCAGCTTCCGTGACCCCCAAGTGCAAGGGGTAGTCCCAGCCCAGGCGGTACATTTCTGCCACCAGCAGGCGATAGGCCAGGATCATCACTTTGGGATTGGAGGATTTCATCGAAAACATAAAGTCGTGGTAGCCCAGTTTGCGGCAAACGCGCGCAAACTCAAGGGCCGACTCCACCATCCCCTCGGGCGTATCCCCGTAGCGGTTCATGATGCGGTCTGATAACGACCCGTGATTGGTGCCGATCCGCATGGAGCGCTTCAGCAGTTTGCACTTTTCGACGAGCGGACTGAATTTTTCTTCGATTTTCTCTAACTCTAAGGCATAGGAGAGGTCGTCGTATTCGAGGGTCTTGAAGGTAGCCCTCTTATCGAGGTAGTTGCCCGGATTGATCCTCACTTTATCGACAAAATCGACCACGCGCATGGCGGCCGGGGGGAAAAAGTGGATATCAGCCACTAAGGGAATATCGAGTCCCCGCTGAAGCAGCCCGTTTTTGATCTCTTCGCACGTATCTGCTTCCTTCATCCCCTGGACAGTGACTCTCGCAATTTCGCAGCCGTAATCGGCGAGCTTCGCGATCTGATCGATCGTCGCCGCGGCATCGCGCGTATCGGAGGTCGTCATGGACTGGATGCGGACGGGATTGCTGCCCCCGACACCGACATTGCCCACCATCACCTCGCGGGTGGGGCGTCTTATCGTCTGATAAATCGACTCACAATACTTCATACTACTCTCCGGGAAAACTGGAAGAATTATCCGCTCTTTAGCAAATTTTTGGAAGAGGAATTTAAGCACGCCAAACCGAGGCGGCTTTGACTAATTAAAATTAAGAAATGTCTTTACAACGCCCCTTTTTTACAAGGTCACCATCGCCCATTGCCTCATATACATTTTTTAGCAACCTAACTGGCTTTTGAGCCGCAATACGGCCAGCTCCTTGGCCTTTGCCTCTACTTCTACTGTCAAAGGGCCAAGAGTTGTCCAACATTTCGGGAAATCATCCAGATCGATATAATCGTGATGTCGAAACGGTTTTGGACCTCTCCAACCTTCCAAGGGACTAGAAAGATGAAAAAGCGGCTCCCGATTCCATGTGCCAAGAGCTGCCTTTGTCGCTTCCTCTACAGTGAGGCCATCAGGCAAACAGCGATGATGATGCACATCGTAAACCAAAGGGATTTTTAACCTATGGCATAAAGGAAGCAAATCGCTTGGTGTAAATACCTTATCATCATTTTCTACTGTAAGGCGCATCTTAATATTTGGGGATAATCGCTTGAAGTTTTCTTCAAAGCGGGAAAGGGCCAATAACTTATCGCCATACCCCCCGCCGCCGTGAATATTGATCACATCAGCTCCCACAAGATCTGCCAAGGTAGCGTGATACTCCAAATCAGTAAGTGATTTTTCCACCACTTCTTTCTTAGGCGAACTTAAAATGACAAATTGGTCGGGATGAAAAGTGAGTCTGATACCCCCCTTTTTGGCCTTATGACCGCATTTGATGAGGGTTTCTTTGATTTGATCAGCATCGGGAAGATTTTCTAATCGATAGCCACAAACGGGATGAGTGGAAACCGGCATAAAATCGCTACTGATCCGAAAACAGAGAATCCCCTTTGCCGCGCAAAAGTCAATTGCTTTTTCAAGAGCGGCAATATTTGCTTTAATAATGTCGCCCACATAAACGAGTGGGTCTTCGCCCCTGGCGATGAGTTTCTGTAAATAAGTGGCAGTAGCGGTGCGAAATCGGATATCTTCTTGGATAAATTGACAGCAGAGACCCAATCGGATCATAGAATCCTTAAAGAGGAGAATCCTCCATCGATCGGCACTACTTGCCCTGTGATCCATCTTGAATTTGCTGAAAGCAAATAGGCAATCAAAAAGGCTATCTCCTCAGGTTTGCCAAGGCTTTGTAACGGGTGCCTTTTTGCGGCGTGTTCTCTCTTCAGCTCACTATTAAGCATCTGTTTCGCAAGCTGAGTATCTGTCAAGGAGGGCGCAACGACATTGACTCGAATAGAAGGGGCCAGCTCTGCCGCTAAAGCCAATGCCAGTCCTTCAATAGCGGCTTTTGCCCCTCCAATTGAGGCGTGGTAAGGCATACCGAGTCTTGCGGCCACGCTGCTCATAAGAACAATGCTGCAGTTGGGCTCGCTTTTTAGTTGGGGAAGATAGTGCTTGATGACTTTTACCGCCCCGAGATAATTGATCTCTAAATCTGTTTGGAACTCCTCTAACGAAATTTGTTTAAAGGGTTTCAAATTGATCGTTCCTGGCATATACGCCAATCCATCAAAGGTTTGCCCGAGGCTTGGCAAAACGCTTTGACACACGTCGCAAGCGTGGAAATCGACCTCAGCCGGCAAATCGCCACTTGTGCGACTGATGGCGACCACTCGATGCCCCTCGTCAAGCAATTTTTTAGCGAGTTCAAGGCCGATTCCATGACTTGCTCCAATAAGCAGATATCTTCCCATAAAAAAGAAGATAGGAAGATTTGTCAAAGATGTCAAGATTCTATACTGAAGTAATTAACAAAACATTTTTCACTATATACACAAACAACTTCAAAATTTGGGGTTTGGGCTTTGCCGAAGCCTCGGGATTCATATTTTTAGATCGTTGAATCGCAAGTGCTTCGGCTTAAGGTTGCTATAGGAGATATTTACTTTTGACTGTCTGGAAAGCGGCAATTGTAGTGCGAGCCTGGGTTGTTGCGGGACCAGTTATAGACGAGCGTTAAAGGAGCAGCCTTGGGAGCGGAAAGATCGGAAGGGATAGTGATCGTTCCATGCGGCGTGTTCTCCACTTGGAATTGGATATTGTAGATCATGCCGATGGCATAAAGCTCCGGAAGGCCGGCCCAGAAACCCTCTTGTCCCACTTTTTCAATATAGTCCTTGATTGTGTCCATCCTTTTCGAATTCATTTCAGCATTATCCTTGGCGATCAGCGCCTCATACTGCTCCTGGTCGATCTCTTTTTGAGCCTTAAAAAAGTCATAATTGGAAATGGCCTCTTTACAGGAGTTCTCCAGATCCTCGTTGTAAGCGTTGAAAGCGTCATCGAGATAGCCGAAGAGCAAAGCATCATTTTGATGTTGACCGAGGTATTCATAAACTTTTTTTCGAAGCTCCTTATGATCCACATCAAAGCCGCAGCTTTTCAACAGAAGGCCCGCCGCATGATAGGCGCAATTGCCATCGTCGGGAACATGCACAACACCCCCATCATCGATGCGAAATTCCCGGACTGTTGCGTATTGGCGGCGGTAATTTTGCTCTAATTCCCAGGTCTTGGCCGATCGCTCAATCGCATCCACCAGGGATTGCAAGAGGGCGACCTTTTTGATTTCTCCCGGATTTTTGTCACTAAAGGCTTTAATTTGTCCTTTAAGCTGGGCGATCTGTTCTTTAGACTGGTCAGGCCCTGCGTTGATAAGGGCTTCCACATTGAGCTCTATCGCCTCAATATCCTCTGAAGGAGTATGAAATTCTTCAGGATTTGCAGGCAGCAGCCAGGAAACGCCTTTCAAAACGCCCCCAATAGCTCCTGCCGCCATAATAAACGGAGAGCCAAATAAAATAAGAGCCAGTTTCGCCACCCTGGCAAAGGGTTCAAAGCAATCCTTGGGGACATCGAACAAATGCACCACCGTGCGCCCGCTCCACTTTGCCGGAGCGAGGAGGAAATCACCCGCCGATTCCAATCTATGAGAAATTGAATTAACCATAATATACCCTAAAATTTAGCCCATTATAGGCCGAAAGTGTTAAAATCATATTAAGAAAATGTAAAAAACCCTTGAAATTTAAGCTGCGTATTAATATTTTTATTTCATGGTGAAAACGCTCTATTCAGAAGAAGAAATTGAGGCGACAGATTTGCCCCTGGCAGTATTAAAAATCTGCCTGATGACAGGCTTTCTTTTTGCTCTCTTTTTATTCCTTGATTTTGCTGATTTCTTTGGGAAAATTCATCTTCCAGACTGGCTGTCCATAGGGAATGTGGATGATGCGAGAGCGCTGCTCAGCGCCATAATTGGGGCGGTGAGCACGGTTTTAGCCCTGGTTTTTTCCGTCGTCTTATTAGTGCTGGCTATGGCTGCCAGTCAATTTGGCCCCCGTTTGCTGCGCCGCTTTATTCTCGTTCAACATGGACATATTACCATTGGTCTTTTTAGTTCCACCTTTCTTTATAGCTTGATCACTTTGGTCCTCGTGCGTAGTGAAAAGGGTGTGGAATTTGTGCCGCAGCTTTGCAATCTCTATGTGGCGCTCTTGCTGATCGCTTCTTTTGTTTCTCTCATTTACTATTGCCAGGATGTCCGGAAAGGCATTCAAACGCAGAATTTGATTACCGGTATTCATAGTGATTTGGGAAGAGTCATTGCTGAATTTATTAGAGTGCGCAGGGAACGTTCCATTTCACCTGAAAATGTGGCAAATATTGCCGAATTAAGAAAGCGCTGCGATGAATTGGGTTATACTGTCAAGACCATTTCGGCGGGATATTTACAACACATTGAATACGAGACATTGCTGGATGCGGCGGTCGCCGATGATGCGGTGATTGCTTTTAACACCCGCCCCGGCCAATTCGTTTTTGCCGATACAAAGATCGCCTCTGTTTTTCCGGCAGACAAGGGGCCGGCTCTGGTTTCCCTTATGAATAAAACCATACAAATCGGGTCGCACCGGACACTCACCCAAGATCCGGAATTTGCCATTGCGCAAATCGTTGAAGTTGGCATCCGCGCTTTAAGTCCGGCAGTAAATGATACCTATACGGGTATTGCCTGTATTGATTGGCTTTGTAATGATATTCTCCATTTGGTCAATTTACCTAATGCCGATGCCTGGAAAGACAAGGAGAATCAAATTCGCTTGATAGAACCTCCCTACATCTATTCAGGCATGGTTGCCACCGCCTTTGATATGATCCGCCAATCAGGAGCTAATAATCCTGCGATTTTAATTCGCCTGTTACATAATTTTGGCCGTATGGGAGTCTATTCTCCATCAGAAGAAGGGCGAGCTGCGCTGCTGCGGCAAGTGGAAGCGATTTATGAAGAAGCCCAATTCCAACACTTTGCTAAGGCTGATCAGCAAGATATTTTAAAAAGTTACAACAGAGCCAAGCAATCAATCTTGGGTACAGAGCATCTTAGCGCGGTCTAAAAATTCACTTTTGGAAGAGGAAAAAGAATCTCAACAACCTCATCTGGCATCTCCTCAATCTTCCAGGTCAAATGCCCCCTGACCTCAGACGGAGACTGCCGGCAAAATTCCAGGCAGTTATTGGCGAGTTCAGAGTAACCCAGCTCTTTTAGTTTCATGCCGATTTCATACTGTATCGAAAAATTCGCAGCGCTTAAGTCCGGGAGTTGCTTGTGTATTTTTTCACAGGTCACATCCAAACTTAAAGCCCTCTCAAGCCAGGAGCTATCGGGAATTTTAAGCTTTTTTAGAGCGTACTCTTGTAATTCCCGCTTAATATCATAACAGGACAATTTTTTGGCAAAACCGCACATTTCCTCAAAATTTGCGTCGGTTATTTCTCTATTTCGCAACATGCGGATGAGGTGCTCGCGCAGCTTGGGATAGCCCGGGTACTTCGAAACGATAGCGCAGCGCTCCTCTAGACTCATATCAAAGTGGTTCATCACGAGCAGCGTATCCAGCACAGTCTCCATTTTCTCCACCCGAAAATGGCTGGCAAATGGAATAAGATCTGGGGAATACCCCCTCTTCTTTCCTGCCAGGAATTCTAATAGAGGCACGATATCGACATTTAAAGCTTTGGCGTCCTCTGTCAAATCCACCTCTTGACGCCCTTCAAAATAGGGGCAGTTTTTAGCGAGGAGCTCTTTATTCAACTCAATCCTTTTTTCCCCAATTTTAATCACAAGGGTCTCTTTAGATTGGCTTTCCGTCTCAAGATTTGGAAAGAGATATTCATCAACACCGAAACCCACAAAATCGCGTAAGCCCACCCACAATTCCGGATTTTTATTCTGAAGCCTTTTTACATTGTCGCAAGACAAATATTTCCGCACAGCCTCAGGGGCCGGTGACACCTCCAATATCTGCCTCCAGAGTTCATGGGCCGATTGGTTCACACCGGTAATAACCTGGGCAAACTTCTTATTTCCCAAGACTCTGCGCGCCGCATAAAGCTGATTGAAATTCATAGGTTCTGCAAGCTCTTTGGCAGCCTGGGTGTCCACCATTTTCAGCAATGCAGAAACTGTAGAATTTTCCAGTTCGGCCGCGCCATGGTAGAACTTATCCAGCCCCAACCGGAACTGCTTGAGGGCATCTATTTTTCTCGCCGTCAGATATTTGCCCACTCCAATAGCGCAGCCAAATACCGCAAATCCGCCTATCCAGCCAAACTCCACTCCCATGATTGCCCGAAAAACTGGGAGACCTACTGATTCCCGTGGGAGAGCAATTAAATTTAAAATAGCAAAAACTTCGCAGGCCACACCCGTGATGACCCCTATTATCGCGCCCAGAACTTCCGTTCTTACTCTAGTGTCTTGAGAAAAACGGTTCTCATATTCATCTAGACAATGCTTTGTTGATTCTACTGTTAAACCAATCATCATTAACCTATTAGTTAAAAATCACGTCCGCGACCTCTTTTGGCATCTCTTCTATTTTCCAGGGCAAATGAGCCTTTATCTCAGCGGGGAACTGCTGGCAGTAGTTAAGGCAATCCCTCTCAAGTTGCGAATATCCCTTACTTTTGAATTCTTTGGCGATTTCAAACTGGGCGCGAAAGTTGGTAGCATTCAGCCCCGTAAGCTTTTGGTGAATTTGCCCGCACGTCAACTCCACACTGAAAGCCCTATCCAGCCATACCTTGTAATTCATCGGATTATCCTTGAGCGCCTTATTCAGTTGTTCCAGCGAATAGGCCTGTAATTTTTCCTTAATTTCAGGAGAATTTAATTTGGCGGCAAAACCGCACATCTCATCCAAATTCTCTTCCGTGAGCGCTCTATTGAGCAAAGTCTGGATGAGATGCTCCCGCAGCTTGGGGTAGCCCGGATAGTTCGACACGATCGCGCACCGCTCATCTAAACTCATATCAAAAGTATTCAAAGTGAGCAGCGTATCGAGCACAGACTCCATTTTTTCCACCTTAAAGCGGCTGGCAAATGGAATAAGATCTGGGGAATACCCCCTCTTCTTTCCGGCCAGCATTTCTAATAGCGGCACGATATCGACATTCAAAGCTTGGGCGTCCTCTGTCAAATCCGCCGCCTGTTGGTCTTTAAAATAGGGGCAGTTTTTGGCAAGGAGCTCTTTGTTCAGGGCTATCGTTTTCTCCCCGATTTTAATCGCGATTGTTTCTGAAGATTGGCTTTCCGTCTCAAGGCCGGGAAAAAGATGTTCATCCACTATTTTACCTGCGACATCGCGTAAGCCCGCCCACATTTCCGGATTTTTAATCTGCAGCTTTTTCACATTGCCGGAAGACAAATATTTTTGCAGGGCCTCGGGGGCTGTCGGCGCCTCCAGGATCTGCTTCCAGAGTCCATGGGCAAATTGTTTCACGCCGCCAACTAGCTCGGCAAACTTGATATTTCCCAAGGCTCTGCGCGCCGCAAAAAGCTGGGAGAAGTTCATGGGACCAATCAGCTCTTGAGCCGCTTCAGTGTCCACCAATTTCATCAAAGGAGCGATCGAGCCATTTTCAAGCATCGCATTCGCGTTATTATAAAACTTATCCAGCCCCAACCGGTACTTTTGGATAGCGTTTACTTTTCTGGAAGTCAGGATCCAGCCGGCTAAACAAATAAGTCCAAAGGCCGCAAATCCCGCGCCCAGCCCCCCAAAAGCAAGTCCTAAGGCCCAAGGGAGTGCTCTGCCTGGTTGTGCGTCAGGATCCTTGATTGTAATCACGGAAACGAAACAGAAAATTTCCGCAGCGACCCCGGCAGTTACGCCTATGACCGAACCCACAAACTCGGTTTTATGCTTCATCTCCCAGGTAAAGCGATTTTCATACTGTTCGAGAGAGACTTTCGCCTGCTCTAGACTTAGTCCATTCATCATAAATCCTCTTTATATAAGTTTGTCCGCAATCTCATCGGGCATCTCCTCTATATCCCAAAGCCAATTAGCCTTAAGATCGGAAAGATGCCGGCTGCAAAATTCGAAGCATTCGCTCTCAAGTTGGGAATACCCCTTAGTTTTGAATTCCCGGCCGATTTCATACTGGGCGCGGAAGTTTGCCACGTCCAGATCGCTGAGCGCCTTGTGTATTTGCTCGCAAGTCAAGTCCATACTGAAAGCCCTGTCCAGCCATACCTTGTAATTCATCGGATGAAGCGCCTTATTCAGTTGTTCCAGAGCATAGGCCTGTAATTTTTCCTTCACTTGAAGAGAGGTCACTTTGGCGGCAACGGGTACCTCATCTTCGATGACGGCTTTTTCCTTCACTTCAGGAGGGCTTAGTTTGGCGGCAACGGGTACCTCATCTTCGATGACGGCTTTTTCCTTCACTTCAGGAGGGCTTAGTTTGGCGGCAACGGGTACCTCATCTTCAGTGACGGCTTTTTCCTTCACTTCAGGAGGGCTTAGTTTGGCGGCAACGGGTACCCCATCTTCGATGACGGCTTTTTCCTTCACTTCAGGAGGGCTTAGTTTGGCGGCAACGGGTACCTCATCTTCAGTGACGGCTTTTTCCTTCACTTCAGGAGGGCTTAGTTTGGCAGCGAAAACGGCCATTTCATCAAAATTCTCTTCAGTGACGGCTCTATTGAGCAACGTCGTGATGAGATGCTCCCGCAGATTTTTATAAGCGGCGAAATTCCCCGCGATCTCGCACCGCTCCTCAAAACTCAATTCAAAATAGTTCATAACAAACAGGTTATCTAATACCGGCATCATTTTCCCCACCTGGAAATAGTCAATCAAGGGGATGAGCTGAATTAGAGTCTCATCGGAAAAACTGGTCTTTTTGCCGGATAAGATATCTAAAAAGGGTGCGATATCGGCGTATTTTGCGACCTCCGTCAGATCAATTTCCCCAGTCTGCCCCTCACTCCAACCGCCCCCGCACACCGCTCTAAAATATCCGCTGTTTTTGCAAAGCAGCTCTTTGTTCCATTCAGACACCTTTTCCCCGATTCTGACCTTTAGGGTTTCGCCCGATTGGCTTTCAGTCTCGAGAGCTGGAAAGAGGTGTTGCTCCACCACGGCGCGCGCTTTGGCATCATCCTTTACAAGATCGCTGAGGCCCACCCACATTTCGGGATAATTGAGCTGCTCCCTTTTCACATTTTCGCAGGATAAATGGGTCTGTAAAGATTCCGGCGATATTTCCAGGATCTGCCTCCACAATCCATGGGAAAAATTTTTCACACCGGCAATAAGAGAGGAAAACCGCTTATTTCCCAAGGCCTTCTCTGCCTCAAAAAGCTGGGCGAAGTTCATAGGCAAAATCAGCTCTTTGGCTGCTTGGGCGTCCACCAGTTTCATCAACGGGGCGATAGAGGCCCTTTCGAGTTCGGCTTTCCCATCCTGATAGAACTTACCCAGCCCCAACTGGAATTGCTTGACCGCGTTTACTTTTCTGGAAGTCAGGATCCAGCCGGCTAAAGAAATAAGTCCAAAGGCCGCAAATCCGGCGCCCAGCCCCCCAAAACCGGCAACCCCCAAGATCGAAGCGATGAATCTGCCTGGTTGCGCGTCGGGATCCTTGATTCTAATCAGGGAAACCAAACAGAAAATTTCAGCGGCGACCCCGGCAGTCACGCCTATGACCGACCCCAGAAACTCGGTTTTATCCTTCATCTCTCTGCTAAAGCGATTTTCATACTGTTCGAGACATACCTTTGCCTGTTTCAGGGTCAACCCGCTAAAAATAGATCCCATTACAAACCTCATTATTAAAATTCAGATAATATACAGCTTATTAATTTAAAGCAATTAATAATTTCATATTAATAATAACTATAGTAACAAAAAATAATTAAATTATTTGTTATAATAATTAATAGATTAACAAGGGGTTGTTTATGACTGCTGGGGGAATAGGAGGACCTGTAGGAGGACATGTACATTCCACACCTCTTACAACTACACCTGCGATTGCCCAGCCGGCTACACCGGCTATAATTGAATCAAAGGAAGTTGATCAAACTTTTCATAAAATATCCCCACAGGAAATCGATCAGAATATCAACGCCCTTACCTCATCTGCTGAGCAAAGGGAGACGTTCATTAAAGAAAAACTTATTTCAGAGACCAAGCACAATTTAAATCACATTTTAGGCAAAGCCGTTGACTCGCTCGTTGACCCTAAAGCGCTCCCTAAAATTTTTAAAGGAAGCCTCCTCAAGGAACTGGAAAATAAGATTAATGATAAAGAATTAATGGGAAAAATAATTGAGAACCTTGACCTTAAAGGTAAAAAATTAGAAGACCTCACGGAGGAGGAACTTGAACATGCGATCATGGATCTTCAAAAAAGAATATTAAATTCAGGCAACATCCAAGAGAAGGATAAAAAGTTTTTAAAAGCAGTGTCGGAATTAAAAACACATGATGCGGCCTTTAAAATTGAAAGGATCAAAGGCTATTATGCCGCGCAACCAAAACCGCTCAGTAAAGAAGATGAAAATGTTTTAAAAGATATTAACCTTCTAGAAGATACATTGAAAAAATTATCAGCCAACCTCGATGAGCTTGCAAAAAATCCGCCCACAAATTTCAAGGCGGTTGTTCAAGGGCTATTTCATAATTTTCAAAAAGAATTAAATGAGATCTATGAAGTCAAGCAACACTCAATAAGCGGGCGGATAATAAGAGCATTTTCTAATGGGCAACCGGCAAGAGAGCATGTCCACATCGTGTTGAGCGCCGCCCTCTCAGAACTCGGAGAAGGAATGATTCATAGCTATGTTGAAAATCTGAAAGAACGAACTAAAGACAATAAGTTTTTAGACACACTCAATGGCAATGCCCTCTATATTAAAAATGAATTATCAAAACACTTTTACGAGATCGCTTTTCCCGATGCCGACGAGCATCTCCTGAAAGAAGCCGGATGGGAATTTGCCCAAGCGGCGATATTGAGAGTCGGAACCCTGATCGTCGCCGGTATCGACTTGAGTGGCGCATTACCTGTTCATACAGGGGGCGGTCATCATTACACCCCAGCCACCTCTCAAAGTGGCACGCACACAGCAAGCTTATCAACGGGTCAACCAGTCGCGGGTCAATCAGTCACGCCTCAACTAGCCCAAGATTTGGATATAAGAAATGGAATTATGTTCGCACTGAGCGTACCTGAAGTCATTCCATCCATGCTTGGAACTGAAGCTACAATAAAAGATCCCCTCAGGCAAGAAGTCGCCAGGTTGAAACAACGCATAGTGGATGTCAAAGAAACAATCAAAAAAACTACCGATCCTGTGTTGATCAAACACCTGCAAGAAGATATCCTCGAAACGAACGAAGAAATATTAAAACTGGAAGAAACCGCATTAATGTTCCAACCAAGTGAAAATGAAAGACGTAAAATTGATCTCAAAAAACATATCGGGGATATCAAAACGTTACTTGCAAAAGATAAAGAGGGTAGCCAACACGCTGAATTAACCTATGAACATAAAAATCAGTTACAATCAGAGCTGCTTTTTCATGAAGCGGAACTCATGGATTTGAATGAAAAAGACATGCAAATAGCCCAATCAAAGGGAAGTCTGACCATCAGCGATACCGCTTCCAACGATCCTCTCATGGAAAGAGCAGCGGTTATCAAAAAACGGATAAAGGCAATCAGAGACGAACTAAAAGAGGGAAAATTAACAAAAACACAAGTGACAGAAAGGCAACATGAGCTGATTAAACTGAGTGAAGAAATAACTGGAAAGATAAATGCTGCCAATAAATTTTCCAAAGCTACCGTCCACCTGTTGGCCCTTTCAGCCTTAGTTAAAACCGCTGTGGAAATTTTACATGCGGAACATGTCAATTTATCATTGGCAGGTAAAGCCGGAACTTTATCATTACAAAATGGCATATCCACTTGCATGCATCCTATTATACAAGGCTTTGATCAAGCTGTAAACGCAATCGATAGTATCGATTTAAATACAAAAGACTTACCCGGCCTGCAATTAGTGCATACCGGCATAATTTCCGACCTCTCGCGTTCCTTGCACCTGCTCCAAGGGATAACTTCAACCTTGGATAAAGCCATTACTCCTATCCTGAGCTTTCAAGGCACAATAACTAATGCCATCTTAAACAGCCCTCTTTCCGTTCTCTTCGAATTAGCCTCTGTCGGCGAAGTGGTCGGCTTTGCCGGGCTGGCCGCCTGCAGCCTTTATAGCTTAACAAAATCAATCAGCAAAGAAAGCCAACTCACTGAACAAAGGGAGGATTACGCAAAGAGAAACGCTATGGTTCAAATGGTGATGACACAGGAGGATCACCTTATTAATCAAGACATAGAGGAAGCGATTCAGGCTATTGAAAATTTAGATCATATTCCTGGAACTAAAACATCAAAGGAAGAAAGAAATAACATTAAAAACAGTTATAATAACGTGAAAAAAAGCATAAAATCCTGTAAAAACATAGATGATTATAAAAAAATCCTGGAAGAAATTCACAATCTTGAAAAACAAAAAACTCAATTTGTGAGTGAGCTGCACAAAAAAGCGAAAGAGATTCAAAACAAAATTGATCAACTTGCAAATTCCCCCTCCCCCCAACAAATTCCAAAAGAAGAGCTTGAAAAGGATAAAAAAGAACTGAAAATGTATCTTGAAAACGCAAAACAATTAGAGCTGATCGATTTACGGCTGGAAGCCTTTAAATCAAAAGAACTTTACTTTTATGGTTTGCAGCTTTGCCTGATCAATTATCTTGTAACGGAAGATGATGCGGTCTCAACTCAGACAACTACAAATCTGACGGAAAAAGGAAGCAAAACAAGCAGGGCAATTAAGAAGTTTTTTACTCAATTTTCCCAACCCGAAAAACCAAGCGCTCCCATAAATAAAACCGCAAAAGAAATGGAAAAAGATAAAAAAATTGCAGACCTTGCCAAAGGAATAGGTCTTGATAATGAAAGAAAGATGCTAGTCAAAATTCTCCAAAAAAATAACATCAGCAACGAGAAAATCTATGAGTTTTTTGAGATGCTCGATAATCCGGCAAAAATGGAAGAGGCCAGAAAAGCCATTCTCATGGATCAGGGCGGATTGAGTCTCGAACATTACGAGGCCTTAAAAAAATTCAGGCAGAACGCCCCTATTCCCGTGAGAGAAGAATCGGAAATCAATGCGATGAGAATTCTCTCGAATAAATTCAAAACAGCCACAAAGGAAAGCGACTACGCCAAAATAGATATAGGTAATAGGACTTTTACATCGCTGTACCACTTAACGAATACTTCCCTATGGATCGTCGCACTAGCTGCCGGAGCTGCCTCCTTGAACCCTGCTACCGCGGCCGCGATGGGAGCGCTTGGGCTTGCTGCCGCTGGAGCCTCTGCGACCAGCAGCTATCTTATAAGACGACTGCCCAAAACGAATGCCGAAAAAGCCAGAGTGGAAGACACGACAGTCACTCTTGTGAATTTTCTTACAAACCAGATTATTGATAACAACATTGACAAATCAATTATGAATCCCCACGAAATCCTGCTTGCCAAGCGCTCAATTATGATTTTGGCAGGCGTTCCCGAAGATGTGCAGGAATCTGTTCTAGCTCTTGTAGCAACAACTATGGATAGCGTAAGCTCAAAGGACTTGAAAGCGGGCCATAGTCGCTACCATCTCGAGGCAGTCCAGCATGAGACACTCACGCAAAGCCAGCAAGTTTTGTCGCATATGGTGAAAGTATAGATTAGCCAAATCAAGTTGTTTGTGTATAACTAAAACCATCATTAAAAAAACATCCTATAACATATTGATAACTAACTTTCAAAAATTGAAAATATCTTTTAAATTACTTAATAAATCCTTTTGATGAATTTTTGCCCTTGACAACTACCCTCTTTTTGCCAAAAATGGAAAGCGCAAATTCTTAAAGGGGTGATCATGAAGCAGAATTTTACCGACGCTGTTACGAGCGCCATCCAGCAAGCCTTCTCGGAAGCTCAAGAGAGGCAAAATACTGAAGTGACCGACAACCATCTCCTCCTCTCCTTCCTCGAAGACCCGGAGGGGTATTTCAACTCCATTTTGCGCCAATTAAACGCAAACCCCCAAGACCTGATCAAGCAGGTGCGTCAAAACATTACCCAGCTTCCCACCTACAGCGGCAGCGCCAATCCCCCGGAGGCGGCGCGCAGCCTGCAAAACCGCATCATGGACGCGCAAAACGTGGCCAAGCAATGGAACGACCCCTACACCAGCAGCGACCACTTCCTCCTCTCCTACTGGAAAAACGGCGGGGAGCCCTTCGCGGCCTGGAAAAACCGCACGAGCATCAAGCAAAATCAACTGGAAGAACTCATCAAAAAAATCAGAGGAAACCGCCATATGGATAGCCCCGCCGCAGAATCAACCATGCAAGCGCTAGAAAAATACTGCAAAAACCTCACTGCCCTCGCCAGGGAAGGGAAGCTCGACCCGGTCATCGGACGGGATGAGGAGATCAGGCGCACCATGCAGGTCTTGAGCCGCCGGACCAAAAACAACCCGATGCTGATCGGCGAGCCGGGAGTGGGTAAAACCGCCGTCGCCGAGGGGCTGGCTATCCGGATCGTCCAAGGGGACGTCCCCGAATCCATCAAGGACAAACAGGTGCTCGCGCTCGATATGGGCAGCCTGATCGCCGGGACAAAGTACCGGGGCGAGTTTGAAGAGCGCCTGAAGGCCATCTTGCAGGAGATAGAGCAAAGCGAGGGGAAAATCATCCTCTTTATCGACGAAGTGCACACTCTTGTGGGGGCCGGAGCGACGGAAGGGGCGATGGACGCCGCCAACCTCTTAAAACCAGCCCTGGCAAGAGGGTCGCTGCACTGCATCGGCGCGACCACCTTAAACGAGTATCAAAAGCATATCGAAAAAGACGCCGCCCTCGAGCGCCGTTTTCAGCCAATTTTGATCCAGGAGCCTTCCCTGGAAGACACCATCGCCATCTTGCGCGGCCTCAGGGAAAGGTATGAGATTTTCCACGGCGTCCGGATCACCGAATCGGCCATTCACGCCGCCGTCTTTTTGTCCTACCGCTATATCACCGACCGGCGCCTCCCCGATAAGGCGATCGACCTGATCGACGAGGCCGCCAGCATGATCCGCCTGCAGATCGGCAGCCGGCCCCTCCCGATCGACCAGAAGGAGCGGGAGCTTTCAAGTTTGATCGTCGAACAGGAGGCGCTCAAACGGGAAAACACCCCCACTTCCAAAGCGGCCGCGGAAGAGCTTGAGAAAAGAATCGCCCAAATCAAAGAGGAGCTTTCTTTTCTGCGCGGCCAGTGGGAAGAGGAGAAGAAGCTGATTCAAAACCTCAAAGAGAAGAAAAACGCCCTTGAGCAGCTCCGCTTCCAGGAGGAAGAGTGTGAACGGAAGGCCGAATACAACCGCGTGGCCGAGATCCGCTATAACGAGCTCCCCGCCCTGCAAAAGCAAATTGAGGAGGGAGAGCGGGCGCTGAATAAAAAGGAAAACCGCCTGCTGCAAGAAGAGGTGGACGAGAAGCTGATCGCCCAAATCGTCTCAAAGTGGACAGGCATCCCCGTCAGCAAAATGATGGAAGGGGAAGCCGAACGGCTGATGACCCTCGAAAAAGAGCTCGGCAAGCGCGTGGTGGGCCAAAAATATGCGATCGAAGCGGTGAGCGAAGCTATCCGCCGCTCCCGTTCGGGCTTAGGCGATCCGAATAGACCTCTCGGCGCCTTTTTGTTCTTAGGCCCGACCGGCGTTGGAAAAACAGAGCTTGCCAAAGCCCTGGCGGAACTGCTTTTCGACACCGAAGACGCCCTGGTGCGCATCGACATGTCGGAATACATGGAAAAGCACAGCGTTTCCAAGCTGATCGGCTCGCCCCCCGGCTACGTCGGGTATGAAGAGGGAGGCCAGCTCACGGAAATCTTGCGCAGACGCCCCTACGCGGTCGTATTACTCGACGAGGTGGAGAAGGCGCACCATGATGTTTTTAATATCCTCCTGCAAGTCTTCGATGACGGCCAGCTCACTGACGCCAAAGGGCGCAAAGTCAACTGCAAAAACTCGCTGTTCATTATGACATCAAACCTCGGCTCGGAACAGCTGCTGGAAAAGAGCGAAAGAGCCCATGCCGCTTTATCCAAGGATGTGATCATGACCCTTTTGGAGCCCATTGTCAAAGCCCACTTCCGGCCTGAGTTTTTGAACCGCCTGGACGAAATTTTGCCCTTCCTCCCCTTGCAAAAAGAGGATATGAAGGAGATCGCCGTGATCCAGCTCAAACGGCTTGCCAAACGGCTCAAAGATCGGCAAGTGGACCTCAAATGGACCGAAGCGGCCCTCGCCGCCCTGGCAGAGCAAGGCTACGATCCCGGCTACGGCGCCCGTCCGCTAAAAAGGCTCATCCAAAATGAGATCGTCAACAGGCTTGCAAAAGCTATTATCGAAGGGAAAATCCCCGACAAGAGCACTATTGAGATCGACTTTAAGAAGGAAGAGTTCGGCTATAAACTTATTTAACGGACTTGTTCACATCTTCGGTCAGTTTTCGAGCCGAGTCCGCCGAAATTCTGCCCGAAGAAGTGAACCAAGCCTATTTAACCGGTTTGATGAGGCGCATTAGGGCATTGTTTTCAATATCCTCACCTCTTAGAACAAAATAAAGCACAATAATCCCAAAGCCATAGGGAGGGTTCACTGTAGCGATCAGGGTGCCTATGGAAAAAACCAGCAGCTTGCCCATAAGCGTCCACTGCCGCTTTATAAAAGCGTTTAGCCGCTCCCAACGGAAAAACAGCAGGATTGCTATGGGAAACAGAACAACGCACAAAACAAATAAAAGGGCGGCTCCAGCAGCAAAAGCGAACGACCAAAGCAAAGAGAGAAACCGGAAGATGAAGGGTATTTTTCGATTGTCGATGAGCTGGAGCTTTTCAATATAAGCCCCGCTCGCTTTTTGCAGGCTCTCTGCCCTTTTTGCCCGCTCCTGCCGCTCATCGATATAGATGAACTCCGGTTGGTGCTTGGGCGGCTCATCGCCGGCGCGGGAAGATCTGTAGATTGCCATTACCGCCTCTTCTTAGCCTCAATTTTATTCATGCCGTTCAACGCGGCCACCCGGTAGGCTTCTGCAAAGGTCGGGTAATTGAATACCTGATTGATGAAAAAATCAATTTTGGCATGAAACAGCATCGCGACCTGTCCGATATGGATCACTTCTGTCGCGCTCCGGCCAATCACATGGACTCCTAAAACTTCTAATGTTTCCGCGTGAAAAACCAGCTTCAGCATCCCCGTGTGGCTGCCGACAATGTGGCTGCGGGCAATTTCATAATAATAAGCCCTTCCTACCTCGTAATGAAATCCCATGTTCTTCAATTCATCTTCCGTGTAGCCGGTGCTTGAAATCTCGGGAATCGTGTAGATGCCGATCGGATAGGTTTCAGGGAATGATTTCGCCTCGACGCGGCAGACGTGCCTCGCGGCTAGCCGCCCCTGCTCCATGCTGGTCGAGGCTAAACAGGGCCCGCCGATCACATCGCCAACGGCATAAATATGGTTTGCGCTCGTCTGAAAATTATTGTTGACCACCACATAACCCTTTTCATTCACCTCGATTCCGGCATTGACTATCTCCAGATCACCCACATTAGCCGTTCTGCCCAGGGCAAAGAGCAAAACGTCCGCTTCTGCGACCGACCCGTCGTCAAAAGTCACCACAGCGTGATTTTCGATCCGCTCAATTTTGGAAGGACTTTTCCTCCTTAAAAATTTCAGCCCCAGCTCCGTCAAAGCCGTCTGCAAATGGATGCCGATTTCGGAATCGATAAAGGGGAGAATGTGATCCTTTTTATCGGCAATGGTCACCCGGGTGCCCAAAGCGGAGAAAAAGCTGGCGTATTCCGACCCGATAATACCGCCCCCCAAAACAAGCATTGTTTTCGGGATTTTGCTGATCGCGAGCAGGCTCGAGGAATCCAAAATCACTTCCCCGTCGAACGGAACATTGATCGGCTGGCGCGGTTTAGAACCCGTAGCGATGATGTAGTTTTTGGCTTTGATGCGATAGAGGATATTCCCCGCATCATCGGAAACTAAAAGCACATGCGGGGTTTTAAAATGCGCCTTGCCTTCTTGAATAAAACGGACATGATTGCGGTGGAATTGCCTGGCGATCATGTTTCTTTCATCCGACATGACTTTATCCAGCCGGTTATTCAAGTCCTGAATGGTAATCTCTTCTTTCTGGCACTCATCAGTTGTTTGAAAGCCCCTTTGATAAAACCTTGTATAGTCGACGATCGCCGCCCTGAGAGATTTTGAGGGAATCGTGCCGGTAGTCAGGCAGGCTCCGCCGGGAAAAATTTGCTTATCGATGACAAGGGTGCGCCGCCCGAGCTTGACGCATTGAATAGCGGCTTTTTGACCGGCAGGACCAGCCCCGATCACAGCCACATCGACAAAAATATCCTCCATGGAAACACCCCCCATCTACTGTTTTCATACTGTAGAACTTGAATTAATGCAAGAAAGGAAACCTCAGCGCAAAGGAAGCCATTTGTCCTTGACATTGAAGCGCTTATTGATATGCTTCAACCTTTCCGCTTCCACGATGTCTTCATTGGACAGGGCTGTATCTTTGGCGTGCTCCACCTTAAAAAGACCCAATTTATCGTGCAGGGAATGGATAAATTCCCACCCCTTTTCATCGATTTCATCGGTTTTCTCGAGCATCTCCAGCAGCTCTTTGCGGTTGACATTGAGGCTCTTTAAGATTCCTTTATCTCTTTTGTGCAAAATCGCCAAATCGCGCTTGATGGAAGCTACCCAGTGCTTCCTGTCCTTATCTCTTCGGGCCTTGGCGATCCTTTCCTGAGCGGCCCTGGCCTGTTCGCTGTCGCCCATGGCCGCGGCCTTATCGGCCAGGATAAGCAGCTCATTGACAGTCAGATCCTCAAGCCCTTGACTTAGAATATCTTCGACTTTAGTAAAGTTGGTCCTTGCCATACCCCCCTCCTATTAATCAATTATAATACTTTTGAATTAATAAGAGAAGATGCTAGCCAATATACTGATTTTTGTACCATTCCGGAAGATACACTCTATGCACTCCGCCATAGGTAATAGTCATACCATTTTTATAATTCTCTTCAGTTTCTCCATGCAATAACGTGTAAAGCCCCATCAGCGTGTCCAAATTTTCCATTTCTTGTTTGTCGCCGGCTTTTTCGGCCTGTTTCATTTTTAAGGTAAGTGAAGCGGTGTAGGCGTCCCGTATACTCTGGAAAAGAAGCCATTTGACGTCTTCATTTTTAGGCGTTTGTTTTATTTTCTCAGACAACAGGTTCAACATAACTGACCATTCCCTGGGATGCAATTGTACCGTAGCTTCGACGAGAAATGCGAGGGAGTCTTTTGCGGAATCATAGCGCCTGTTGCCAAGATCAATGCTGCCATCCAATTTTTCTTTTACTATTGTCGCGATCGCCTCAAATTTTTTTTTCTTTTCCTCAACAGCAACAAATGTTGTATGGGTAGTGCAAAAATAGTTGATTTCATTAAACTTTACAAAAGAAGACATTTAAAACTCCGGCATTTTTTAAGATCATTATAAAAAATGCCAGAATTAAAAGAAATACAAGATTAAATTTTAAATCATATCGATATAATGGTTCTTGTACCATTGCGGAAGATACACTCTATGCACTCCACCATAGGTAATAGCCATACCTTTTTTATAGCTCTCTTCAGTTTCTCCATGCAATAACGTGTAAAGCCCCATCAAAGTGTCCAAATTTTCCATTTCTTCTTTGTCGCCGTCTTTTTCGGCTTGGGCCATTTTTAGGGTAAGTGAAGTCGTGTAGGCGTCCCGTATCATCTGGAAAAGAAGCCAGGAGGCGTCCATTTTATCGCAACCTGTTAGTTTATTTTTTAAGTTTTGCAAAACCTTTTTCCAGTTCCTAGGTTCCAGCTGCTTTTCCGCTTCCACTAAAAAGGCCAGCGAATCTTTGTCGGAATGGTAGTGCCCATCATGCAAATTTATTGCATTGTCAAATATTTTATTCACAGCACCTGCTAAACTCTCGAATTCCTGTTTCACTTCACCCGCGTACCTCTCTTCAGGTACATGGGCAACAGAGATGGGATCACGCCCATCAATTTCAGACATTTGCGGCTCCTTTATTTAAATTGGTCGCTAAATGCTCCGTATGCGGTATCGCCGGTTTATTAAAATAGTTTTTATCATACAAATGACCCTTAGCTACAAAACTCCAAAGAGAGGTGGAGTTTATGGCAATGAGATTAAACTGCTTATTGACTTTCTGTAACTCCTCAGGGCTAAGGATGATCCCTTTTTTCAGTTTTTTCTGAGTATCCTCAAAAACTTCAATATAATGATCCCTCTCCTCTTGCAGGATTGATCTATCCGCCAAGCCCAAAAAATCCTGCCTAAGCTTCATATACTGGTCTTTAACAACTCTGGCTTCATCCGGTTTGTTATCAATGAGAAGTTTGTTCCACTTTTGAATGCTCTCATACATATTATTCATCAACTCTTTCATTTCACTCGCTTCCCTGTAAATGATACTCACTTCCTTTTCTTTTGCCATAATTTCTGACGATTCCGCCAAAACCCCCTTAATGACTCCGGGTGTGGTATCAAGGTACAATTTGGCTACGGGCGAAGCGACGATATAGCATTGATCCTCCCGATTCTCATTTAATAATCTATCGATCTGGTCGCCGGAAGCCCCATACTCCTCTTTAAGGATTTTTTTGATATTTTTTCTCGCTTCATTCTGCGCCAATTTTTCAATCAGACCGTATAAAACCCCTTTGCCCAAGGTAATTTTAGGCACATACTGATGTTTCTCATCCGTCAACTCTTTCGGTTTTGAGACCGACACCTCGTGCACACCCACTCCAAATTGACCGAGCACGATATTTCCCCCAATCAGGTTCAAGAAATCGTATACGGCGCCTTTATAAAGCTCCTTATCTTCTCCAACCTCGATTTGATCAATTAAGGCCAGCAAGTCATTTTTGCACTGCTCATAAATGATGTAGGCAAAATGGACATTCTGGTCTTTAAAATAATCCGCCGGCAAATCTTCGAGTTTCTCCGGCCACGCTGCCAGCTCCCCTTTTGCAGAAAGGGCTCCCAGATCTTTAAAAACACTTTTAGGGTCGGTATTGATCCGCCGGTCATTGAAATATTTGGCCACTTCCGGCAAAACATTGACCATCGAGCTCAGCCTCAAAAGAGGAATGATAGTCGCAGGATGATCTCTCCATAGGGATTGAGCTTTCTGATCGGAAGAAGCAGCGCAAGCGTCGGCTTGAGTCATGAGAAAGTTAAGCATGGACTCCATGTCATTTGGGTCAGATTCAAAAGAGGCGATCGCATGATTCACAATGCATTTTTGAACCATTTCTGTTTCCTTGATGCCGATTAATTCGTTCAAATAAGGTTTCAGCTCCTCAATTACCGCTCCCCCATAGAAAGGATGGTCTTTAAAAAACTCATTAGACGTTTTGTTATCCTTTACATCCTTGATAGCTCCGGAATAGCCGATATCGTGGAGCATGTGGGTAACGTGCAGCAAAAACATCAATTTAGGGTTTTGGTGCTTTGCATCCAGATGGCTGTGCATAAATGAGCTGTGGCCGATATTATGATGGCCGTGCATCGGTCCATGGTCGCTGCCCGTCAGACTCTCCTTATCGTGCATTTTTTGATAGACCGCGAATCTGAGCAGGAGACGCCCCAGCAGATAGGCTTTTTCCACCGTAATATCGGGGTAGGAATGCGTGTAAAATCTGAGGCAATCCTTCAAATCCTCTTTGAGCATCCGCTTTTCTTCAGCAGATAATTTCCTTTTACTTATGACTTCATCTTTGGCTGTATCCCGGATTTCTCCGGTTGTCCTTTTCTCCTCCCGAGTCGGCAGAGTGAGCTCATCGATCTCTTTGCCAAGCTCCGTTAAAACGTGGTTGCATTCCCGGGTTTTTTCCAGCCTGTAAGCTTTAATTTTAGGAGGAAGATCATCTTTCACCTGTAATTCCTGCATCGCTTCAGCAATCAAAGCTCTTGGAATAAAGCCGCTTTTGTTGGATTTTAACCCCATCTCCTGAAAAACTTCCCAATTAATCCTGCGCTTTAATTCCGACTGCTTTCTAAAGCCTTGCGTCGTCGTGGGATCATACTCCTGCCCCTTGCCGGTTTTGCCGCCGGTCGCCTGTTCAAAACGCCGCTTTACCTCTCCACTAAAATGGACATAAGGGTTGCCCTGTAATTCCCCATTTCGATGGGCGTTGATCTCCTTTTGCGTCGCCATGCCGGCCAGCCGCAAATGGGGACTTGGCAAAGAGCCCTCAAATGTTTGCAAAACTTCTGGTCGAATAGCTTTAACTGTTTTCTGCATCTTCTGTTGAGGTGCAGCCGCTGGAGATGAAAAATGTGTTATTAAATCCTTAACATTTGGACTTTTTTCGGTAACGGCCGGCATAACCGGTGGAACTCCACCATTAGATACCCTTAATGACATATAACCTCCATTTTATTAATACATAGCTCTATTATAATAAAGTTTTGTAAACATATAATTAACATTAATTATAATTATAATAAAGAATGACCAGGGAATCACAGCATACCCGTTCATTTTTTACTTGTTTCAAAAGCGAAAAATCTGTTATTTTATCCGTGTTAGATGACAGGAGAAACAAATGTCTAGAGAATGTGCAGTCACTGGCAAAAGAACGACAAGAGGATTTAAATACTCCATTCGCGGTATTGCCAAAAAGAAAAAAGGGATTGGTCTTAAAGTCACCGGAAAAACTAAAAGACGCTTCCTACCGAATTTACAGACAAAGAGATTTTGGTTTGATGATGAAAAGCGCTTTATTACCCTCTCTGTATCAACCAATGCCATGCGCACAATTGATAAGCTGGGCTTGAGCAAAGTCGTCAAAGATATGCGCGCCAGAGGCGTTTCAGTCTAAGCAACCCCTTATTAGCTCTTTTGTTGAACCCCTATTATTGATAGGGGTTTTTTTTATTTGACTAAGCTAACCGGCTAGAGATATCCCGCATATTTGACGGTCAGATTAAAAGAATATCCCGCTCATTTGACGCTCAGATTACTTAAAGAATAACCTGCTCATTTGACGCTCAGATTACTTAAAGAATATCCTGCTCATTTGACGCTCAGATTACTTAAAGAATATCCTGCTTATTTGACGCTCAGATTACTTAAAGAATATCCCGCATATTTGACGCTCAGATTAAAAGAATATCCCGCTCATGTGACGCTCAGATTGCTTAAAGATTATCCCGCTCATTTGACGCTCAGATTAAAAGAATATCCCGCTTATTTGACGCTCAGATTACTTAAAGAATATCCCGCTTATTTGACGCACAGAGTACTTAAAGATTATCTTGCTTCCATCAACCTGGCGCTTATTTGACTACGCTTCCGCCGGGAAGAGAATCCACTGTGATTACCTCAAGCATATCTTCCGTACTGCCGGCTAAAATCATGCCGTGGCTTTCCACGCCCATCAACTTGGCGCTCTTCAAATTAGCCACCACAATCACTTTCTTGCCGATCAATTGCTCAGGTGTGTAATGCTGGCTGATCCCGGAAACAATCGTGCGCGTTTCAAACCCCAAATCGACCTGCAGCTTCAATAGCTTCTTGCTCTTTGGTACGGGCTCGGCGCTCTTGACCGTGCCGATGCGTAAGTCAATTTTTTGCACATCGTCAATTTCAACCGGAGCCTTCAAGGGTTCAAAAGAGACCTTGGCCGGAGCCGCCATGCTATGCAGCCGGTTTAACTCCCCCTCAATCTGCTCATCCTCGATTTTCTGGAAAAGGATCTTAGGCGCCTGCAATTTTTGACCGGCGGGCATTGGCGCGGCCAGAATAGAGACATAACCCATCTCTTCTAAAGACCCCTCATAGCCCAGCATCTTCCAGACGTTGCCAGCCGTTTCCGGTATAATGGGATAGGAAATGAGCGCCAGCGTCTTTAAACACTCCAGGCAGCAATGA
Source organism: uncultured Chlamydiae bacterium (assembly GCA_963696295.1). Taxonomy (GTDB): domain Bacteria; phylum Chlamydiota; class Chlamydiia; order Chlamydiales; family JAJFMB01; genus CAVOJR01. The sequence goes on from CAVOJR010000001.1 coordinate 290,121, forward strand.
ATCGTGGTAAACATTTCCGGATGTCTCGCGGGATCTTTTGCATCTTGCCAAGGTTTCTTTTTCTCGAAATAAATATTCCCAAGTTGCGAAAGCTCCATCAGCAGCTGGCAGGCTCTGCGCAGCTTAAAGGTCTGATAAGCATCTTTTGCTTGCGCGGCAAGCACTTGAATCTGATCCAAAAATTCCCGGTCGACCTCCTGCAGGGGTCCAAGCTCTGGGACTTTGCCTCCGCAATTATTTTGCGCAAAAACCAGCACGCGGTTGACCAGGTTGCCATATTTTCCAAGCAGCTCGCTGTTGCAGCGCATCTGAAAATCCTTCCAGGTAAACTCAGAATCGGAAGTCTCAGGGGCATTGGCGGCGATCGCATACCTGATCTGGTCGGGGGTATATCTCGTGAAAAAATCATCCAAATCGATGTACCACCCTTCCGATTTGCTGAATTTCCGCCCTTCATAGTTATAAAATTCGTTGGCAGGCAATTCATCAACCAGTTTGTAGGGCTGGTTCTGCCCCATCGTCATCGCCGGAAAAGAGATCGCATGGAAGAAGATGTTGTCCTTGCCGATAAAATGCACAAGCTTTGTGTTCTGATCAAACCAGTAATCTTTCCAGGCATCAGGCCGGCCGGTTTTAAGCGCCCATTCCTTGGTCGCCGAAATATATCCGATAGGCGCTTCAAACCACACATACAAAATCTTTCCTTCTGTATCGGGCAAGGGAATATCCACCCCCCAATAAGAATCGCGCGTGATCGCGCGCGGCTGCAGATTCTCAATGTAGTGTTTGACAAAGTTGATGACATTGGGTTTCCAATCTTTTTTCGTCTCGATCCATTCCCCCAAACGGATCTTAAACTTATCCAGCAGCAACACCCAGTTCTTCGTCGGCTTCAAAACAAGGGGGGAATTGGTCATTTTAGAGCGGGGATTGATCAGGTCGGTCGCCTCGTAGCTCGCGCCGCATTTGGGGCACTCATCCCCTCGAGCCTGTTCATAGCGGCAGCGCGGGCAGGTTCCTATCACATAGCGGTCTGCCAAAAAGCGGTTTTCGGCCTCGGAATAAAGCTGGTTTGACATCCTGGGTTCAATAAAGCCATTATTCAAAAGGTCCAAAAAGAACTCATGCGTCGGGATTTTATGCCCCTCCCAAGTTGTGCGGGAATAATGGTTGAAGGAAAAATTCAACTTTTGAAACAGCCCTTTATTGACCTCGTGAAAGATATCGACATGCTCTTTTGGCGTGCGGCCGGCCATTTCCGCGCTTAAAGTAATGGCTACGCCATACTCATCTGATCCGCAAATATAAAGCACGTCGTTCTTTAGCAAACGGTTAAATCGGGCATAGCAGTCACCGGGCAGGTAGGCGCCGGCGATATGGCCGAAATGCAAAGGGCCGTTAGCATAAGGGAGAGCTGAAGTGATTAAGATTTTTTCTTTCATGTGACCTTCTTAATGGGTTTTTGGACGATGAGGACCTCGAAATTCGTGTCAGGCACCTGTTTCCAGCCCAGGAGGACTTTGGTCTCCCAATCGACATACAAGGGCCCGGGCCTTTCAAAAGCGAATTCCGGCTCAATCATCCTTGGAGCGGAATTCTGGGAAGAAAATTTAGTTTGGAATCCCTCAAGCGGTTTATGTACGGCTCTGACCGACTCCTTCTGCGCCTCGCTTAAGCTTCCCCAGGATAAGTAATTGCCGGGGTACCGTTTATTTAAGAAATTCCAATCGACACTTATATTATCAAACCAGGTCACGGCGTCAAAAAACACCCGGCCGGTTTCACGACAAACAGCGGCTTTATTCAAGTCAAACAAGCGATTATCATATTCATGCATATCGTACAGCATGCGATAAATCTTCTCTTTAGCAGCAAAAGACAAATCGGAGCCTCTTCTTAAAGGCAGACCGCTGTAAGGACTGATGCCCGGGTTTCGCCTGCTGAGCCAAAGTGAAAACCAAAAAAATGCAAAAAAAACTAAAAAGGTTAGCAAAACAGCAAGAGAAAATAACACCACCTGAAAGCGGTCTATTTCATTCATCTCAACCCGCTATACATTCACTTCTTTTTTTTCGATGAAAGTTTGATCGTACAAACGCATTTTCTCGAATTGTTGCTCATCGTCAATATCATCCAAAAGAACTTTATCTTCGGTGATCTCTTCCAGGATCTGTTGAGCTCTATTTTGTATCTCTTTTCTGGCTCTGGTTTCCCGGCCCGATTTGATCATATCTTTAGCCACGTGAATGGCAAAATTAACCAAATCAAACTGACTGACAAATTTTTTGCTTAATGCTTCGTTTGTCAAGTTTTCGTGTCTTTCCATGAATACTCCTCTTAAGATCGCACGTTTGAAACGCGGTGTTCTTCTGCGATAAAGATGCTCTTTAACACCCTGTAAGCCGTTTCAAAACAATCGTTGGTTACACAATAATTATAATTTTTACTCTCAGCAATTTCCTTATCCGCCCAAAGCAGCCTTTCATCGATCACTTCCTTAGACTCGGTCTGCCTTTTTTCCAGGCGCTTCTTTAGTTCTTCCAAATTCGGCGGTTTGACGAAAATAAAAACCGCATCCGCCTTTTCTCTAATCTGTCTGGCCCCTTGGGTATCGATCACTAGCACGACGTGTTTGCCGCTCTTGAGCTGCTGCTCCACCCATGATTTAGACGTCCCGTAAAAAAAGTCATAAATCCTGGCGTGCTCTAAAAAATCTCCCTGTTCCAGCCGCTTTAAAAACTGATCCTCGGTCACAAAATGATAATCGGCGCCATCCCTCTCATTTCGCCGCGGCTGCCTGGTAGTGAATGAGACGCTTCTCACAATACACGGGAACTCATCGACGAGCTTGTTGACAAGCGTGGTTTTTCCGGTGCCGGCAGGAGCGCTTAAAACAAAAAGCAGACCCCGTTTTAAATTGCCGATTACCTTATCCATCTCACTCTATGTTTTGCACTTGCTGCCGTATTTTTTCGATCTCCCCCTTCATCTCCACAACCAGGTAGGAGGCTTGTCTGTCCACGACTTTCGAGCCGATGGTATTCGCTTCCCGGTTCAGTTCCTGGGTTAAAAAATCGATGGTCTTGCCCATACCCGCCTCGCTGGAATTCAGCAGCGCCTCGCATTGCTTCAGGTGAGAGTCGATCCGCGTTATTTCTTCGGTAATATCAACCCTTTCGGCGAAGAGGCAAACCTCTTTCAGCAGGCGGTCATCTTCAACCTCCGCGCCCAGCACCTCGGCCATTTTCGCCTTTAGCTTTTCCCGGTACTTTTCCGCAGCGTTCTCAGTCCCTTCCGCAATTTTCCCAATTTGCGCCCTAATCAGCCCCATCCTTTGCGCGATCTCCTTGCGAAGCGCCTCACCCTCAGCCACCTTCATCTGATCGGCAGCATTCAGTGCTTCAAAAAACAGGGTTTGGAGAACCTCTTCATAAGCCTCGTCGTTTTGAAACGCCTCTTCATACACCAGCATGTCCGGTATGGAGGCGAGCAGTTCGAGACCCACGGCCTGCTGCAGATGCAATTCCAAAGTAATGGCTTCAAAGGCCTGCTTTACCTGGCGCGCCAAGGGCATGTTCGGCGTGACGGAAATAGGGGATCCCTGCTCGAAAGCGACGGACACCTTCACATTCACTAGCCCGCGATACACCCTTTCGCCGATCCATTTCCGGCAAATCGTATCAAACCGCCACAATTCTTTAGGCAAAGAGAGATTGATCTCTAAGTATTTTCTGTTTACCGACTGGATTTCCACAGAAAAGCGTCCTAAAGATGTCATTTTTTGAGCACGGCCATAAGCCGTCATACTTTTTAGCATTAATTCCGAAATGAGTTATTGGCTGAGTTTTACTATAGGTTAAAATCATTTTTCTGTCAATGAACAGGGAGGCTATTTCTTAGGAGGGAAAATATACACTCTTTTTTTTACTTGTATTCTTTCCGCTCCTTTAAATCTATTTAAATAGATATGATAGACTTTAACGAAGAAAACGCATTTCGCTATCTCAAAAACAGAGAATTTTCAAAATGACTTCACCCGACCGCTTGACCAAAAATTCACTTTAACTTGGCAGCAGCCATTCCAATCTCATTATCAATGGCAAACTGCAGTTTCGCCCCTTCGCAGTCTAAGGCAGCCTGACCTAAATCTTGCCGCAAACGCTCCTCATTTAAAAGAGCAAACAACCAGTTTTTAGCATTTTCCACCTGGGCAATCACACCGCTTGTCTTATATTCCTCCGGGAAGGCGAAGCCTCTGGACATTCTTTCTTTCAGATTCTTAGCACACACCTCTATCGCACTCTTTAACCCATCCCCATTTTCCACGGCTGAAGGGGTCAATAATTCCTTATTATGACTGAATGAGAACACTTGCATCATGATTTCTTCATAGGCAATGGTGTACTTATTCACAAAGGAAGGATTGTAGTTATTTCCACCTCCGCTATCTTCATGGAAAAAATAAAATAAAAGACCCTCTATCGCCTTTTTTAAGTCATCCTCTTTTACCTGGCTAAGGCTGGATTTGATTTTATGATTCAAGGCTAAGTACGCCACCATCGGATATCCCGATTTTGGCATAGAACTTAACACGGTTGATTTACGAGCCAGCGCATCTAGATACTTTTTACTCTCCATAGTTTCCATAATGGATGTATGCTGTTGGTCATGATTGAGAAAAGTGCCTCTATTACCCCCACTGAAATAATCATAGGCTTCTGCGTTTAGCGCCTCATCGGAACCAACACCATGGGCAAATATAGGGACGACTCTGGCGTCGACAAAATACATCAAATCCAAATCGGCATTGCAGATAAATTTAAAGACGATGACTCCATCCTCCTCTCTAAAAGAAACAGGCTTGAGCATCTTATCTTGGGTAAAAGAGGTAAATTTTTCATTGATATTGTCGCCAGATTTTGTTCCTTCAGGAAAAAGGTGAACAAATTCATCTACCAACAGAGTGGAGATAGCGAAGCGGGGAGCTTCGATTTCTGCCGCAACTCTGTCATGCAAGCCTGAAACTCGCGGGTCAGTAGATAATTCAGCTCTATTTTCCAAGTAGTTTTTTATTTTACTGAGCACTTCGCGATAGGGGAGAAAGGGAAAATTTTCGCCATGAAGAGAAACCAGATTAAGCAGAGTGCGGTAAACTTCAATAGGAGATTTCTGCAAATCATTTGTAAAATCTTTCATCGAAGGGGTAAATTTTATATTCGGAGTGGCTATTTTAGTTAATGGCGCCGGTTTCCCGATATTAGGAGGCTGCCGAACAGCTGCCGCATCGCAGTAATTAAGCAAAGGGGCGCTCTGCTTAACGGCAGCCAGAGAGGCAAGAGCAACCTCTTTCTGAGGTTGGACAACTCTATTTCCTAGGCTACCTATTGCATTATGCCTAATGTAGGGTCGTCTATTTAAATCTAAGTTCAAACCAAAATTAAAAGTAGAAATATAACCCCCTATATTTTTACTAATATAGTATATTTTATTTCTACAATTAAAACAATATTTATTAAGAATATCTATGTAAAAATCCGATCTTATCCAATCCTTAATCATACCCATATGGAATCTATACCCAAAGAACACAACCTCAGTAAGGGGATAAGCCAGTCCTGGATGAGAAAGGACTGAAAAAACTGGAAGCAGCCCGCCTCACTGTCTTAGGCTTGGTAGAGGAAAGGGCCCAAAAGCTTCAGGGAAAACATGGAGAACTGAAACCGGCTATCAGATGAAGTCAGTCCTTCCCTCTGTAAAACTTTATATACCCGATGGGTGCGGAACGCCATAGTAGATCACATACTCCCCGGTATCATAGCCGTAGGGGAGGTCTTTTATGGAGCAGCCCAATTTGCTTTGCGCAGGAACCAGGCGCACTTTTTCGGCTTTCATCTCAGCTTCCAAAAACTGATCGTCACCGGCAAAAATCATCACATGGGCGATCCGTCCGGCCTTTTTAGAAGGGGCCAAAAAGATAAGATCCCCCGGCTGCAAATCGGCAGATTCACACCGGTCACAGAGCAAAAATTGATCGTGCGCGTCCCTTGGCAGACTCACCCCTTCAGTCCGGTAAAGCAATTCAACCAGAGCGGAGCAATCGACGCTTGTAAAGGGTTTTGGCCAGTCTGGACGGTAACCGCTGCGGCCGCCCCAAAAATAGGGAGAGTCCAGCAATTGCTTGCCTCTATTGACGATGTTGAGACGCCAGGAGGCCGATCTTCTGTTATGGCTCACCGACTCTTTTAAAATTAGCCCCTCCGTCCCGTCGGGAAGCCTCAGACGCCAATGGCGGGGTAATTCCTCCACCCCAACCAGAAGGGTGCCCAAAGAGACCTCTAGAACGCCCTGCGGCCGTTCAATTTGGCCCCAGGGAATAATAACGCTTAAATTCGGAGCGGGAAAATCAGAGACCTCTATCAATTGATCTGCCTGCACCCAGCCGGGGTAGCCGCCCCACTCCCCGTCGGCAAAACACTTTTGCTGCTCCAGCGCTTCGACAAAAATCCAGCCGTTATTGATCCCATATCCTTTCAGGCGTTCGTTAAAAAGCAGCTGCGTTTCCTGGTGCCGGTCCAGGGGGGTTCTCCCTTCGATCGGCTCCCTCCGCAAATTGGCTACCGGAACATTGACTAAATATTTCATAGGATCCAATTGAGCATGAGAATTTGATTCAGAATCACTCGCTTTAGAGGTGGACATATCTAAAGCGAGTGATTATGGATCAAATTTTCCATACTTTTGATCGGTTCAAAGGTGCGCCGGTGGATCGGGCAGGGGCCATGCTTCTTTATCGCCTCAATATGTTGAGCCGTCCCATATCCCTTATGCTTGTCAAATCCATATTGCGGCCATTCTTCATGGTAGGAGAGCATCAGGCTGTCCCTGGTCACTTTGGCCAATATCGATGCCGCGGCAATCACATAGGAGAGGGCATCGCCATGGATGACTTTTTGACAGGGAATACCCTGATAGTAAAGCTCAAGACCATCCACAAGAAGATAGTCCGGAGTTATAATCAATGTCTCTAGAGAGATTTGCATCGCCGCTTTGGTCGCCTGCAAAATGTTGATCCGGTCGATCTCTTCCGGGGAAACCACTCCGACGCCAAAAGAAACCCCCTCATTTTGCGTAAGCTCCTGATAAAGCTGCTCGCGTTTTACAGGGGTCAGTTTCTTGCTGTCGTCGATGCCGCGAATCAAAAGACCCTCGGCAATAAGGCAGGAAGCAGCAACGACAGGTCCGGCTAGCGGACCCCGTCCGGCTTCGTCAATCCCGGCTATGAGGCTATATCCCTTTTCCCGAGCCTGCCGTTCGAAGGCGCATAGCGACAACAAACGGTCATGCTCTTGAGGAGACAGGTTACTTGACTGAGCTCTCTGCTGCTTCTTCAGTTGAGTTGACATCGCCGGTTTCGATCGCTTCCATTGTTACGTTGTCCAGTTCCAGTTCGTCCATATTTTCGGCGCGTTCTTCGCCAATGATACTTCTAACTCTAGCTTTTTTACCCGAAGTTCCACGCAAGTAGTAGAGCTTGGCGCGGCGCACACGGCCGTGCTTAACCACTTCTATTTTTGCGACTCGGGGGCTATGCAATGGAAACACCCGCTCCATCCCTTCGCCGTAAGCGACGCGATGCACCGAAAATGTCTCGGATAAACCTGTTCCTTTGCGGGCTATGACTGTGCCTGTATACACTTGAACACGCTCTTTATCGCCTTCGATAATACGTGTATGCACGCGCACAGTATCCCCAATACGGAAATCGGGAATCCCTTTTTTCAACTGCTGCTTTTCCAGCTTTTGAATGACGGCTGGTCTTGTCATACTACTATCTCCTCATTTTTATCTTGATAAATCTCTGGTCGCACTCTTTTTGTCTTGGCTTCAGCTCGTTCTTTACGCCATTTTGCAATGTTCTTATGGTGTCCGCTTAACAACACCTCCGGAACCATTTTGCCTTCAAAGACCTCCGGTCTCGTATAGTGCGGGCAATCAAATATTCCATCTTCAAAAGAGTCTTCCTCAGCTGCGCCCGCGTGCCCCAAAAAATCGGGAATAAAACGGGAAACGACATCAACTAATACTATGGCCGCAATGCATCCGTTAGTCAGCACGTAATCGCCGATGCTAATTTCTTCGTCCACTTCGCTTTCTAAAACTCTTTCATCTACTCCTTCGTAATGGCCGCACAGCAGGATCAAATGTTTCTGCTGAGCCAGTTCGCGGCTTAACGCTGCGTCTAATTTTCGGCCTTGAGGGGACAGGTAAATGACCTTTGCTCCCTCTTTCTTTACGCTCCTTATAGCTTTTGCTACCGGTTCCGGCATCATCACCATTCCCGGGCCGCCGCCATAAGGCCGATCATCTACAGTTTTGTGCCGGTTGTCAGCAAAATCGCGAATATTCAACAGGTTGATTTCAATCAACCCATTTTCAACCGCCCTTTTGATCATACTGACATCAAAGGGGCCTTGAAAATACTCGGGAAAAAGCGACAAAATGTCAAAACGCATGAGTTAAGCTTTATTTCTTTGCTTTCTTTTCTCAGCTTCTTTAGCGAGATGCGCCATCTCTTTTTCTTTCAGCTTCGTCACAATCTCCGGGCTTGCAGTACGCAGCAACGCTTTCACATTGTCAGACATCTCTGCGCCATGGTCCAGCCAATGCTGAACGCGTTCGCTGTTCACAGATATGTTGTCGACATTGTCTTTCTTAAGCGGATCGTACCAGCCTAAAGATTCATGATATTTGCCGTCGCGGCGAGTTCTTCCATCTGTCACAACAAGACGGTAAAAAGGACGGTTTCTGCGCCCTTGCTGACGTAAGCGAATGATTAACGCCATTTATTTCCTCCCATTAACTTTTCCATATTTTTCATATTAGGCATTTTTTTAAAAAATTGTTTTGCTTGCTTAAACGATTTGACAAGTTTATTCACATCGTCAATCGAAGTTCCGCTCCCTTTGGCGAGCCTCTTACGCCGTGGAACAATGAGTTCGCACTGCTCCAGACGCTCCTCCGGAGTCATCGATTGGATGATCGCTTCGACTTTAAAAAATTCTTTTTCGTCGAAATTCATCTCCTTCAGAGCCCCCATGCCCGGAAGCATCCCCAGCAATCCCTTAATCGACCCCATTTTTTTTACAGTCTGAATCTGATTAAGGTAATCTTCATACGTAAAGGTAGCCTTACGAATTTTTTGCTCTAACTTTTGAGCTTCTTCTTCGTTAATATGCTCTTTAGCTTTGCGCACGAGATTGATCGTATCGCCCATGCCTAAAATGCGATCTGCCATCGAGTGCGGATTAAAGACTTGCATATCATCGAGCTTTTCACCGACCCCTTCAAATAAAAGAGGTTTTCCGGTGACTTCGCGGATCGAGATGGCCGCGCCGCCGCGCGTGTTTCCATCAAGCATCGTCAAAATAGTGCCCGACATTTCCACGCGGGAATTAAATTCTCTGGCGATATTGACCGCGTCTTGGCCGGTCGTCGCGTTGGCCACAAACAAAATTTCCTGAGGATTGAGCATTGCCTTCAAGGAAACCAATTGCTGCATCATCTCTTCATCGATATGCAGCCTTCCGGCCGTATCGACGATTAAAAGATCAAACCCTTCCTCTTTAGCTTTCGCCAAAGCGGCTTTGGCCACGCGCAAGGGGTCTTGCTCCCCGTCGATGTGAAACACCGGCACGTGGGCATTCCGGCCCAGAACAATCAGCTGATCAATGGCGGCGGGCCGCTGCAGATCACAGGCAACCAGCATCGGCTTGCGGCATTTGCCCTCTTTTTTTAAGTGGTGCACCAGTTTGGCCGAGTGGGTCGTTTTGCCGGAACCCTGCAAGCCGCACATCATGATGATGGAGGGCTTCGACTTCAAATCCAGCGTCACCTCGTTTCCACCCATTAACTGCACCAGTTCATCATGAACGACATTAATGAATTGCTGCCCGGGCGTCACCGACTTGATGACCGTATCTCCCAGCGCTTTCTCTTTCACCCGTTGAACTAAAATTTTGGCGACGGTGTAATTGACATCGGCTTCGAGCAGGGCCAGGCGAACTTCGCGCACCGCTTCCGCAATGTTTTCTTCATCGAGCTTCTTCTTTCCCGCGAGGCGCGAGCAAAGATTCTGCATTTTTTCCGTCAACATCCCAAGCATAAATAGTTCATCTCATGTTAATGCTGGATAGAATACTTAAAAAATCATTCAATTTCAAGGGAAAAGAAGCGATCGATTCCAGCATAGTCCCGTTCCACTTTGACATTTCTCCAATATTCTCCCCGAAACAGGTCTTTCAAATAATTTCCTTGATTATACCCGATCTCAAACCACACTTTTGCGCCCCTGTGGAGATGTTGAGGCAAACCGGCGGCCAGCCGTCTGTAAAAATCGTAACCGTCGCCGGCCACTAACGCGTTCTTCGGCTCAAAATCGCGCACTTCCGGCTCCAGCTTCAGGTATTCCTCATCGGAAACATAAGGGGGGTTGCAGACGAAAAAGTGGCATTTTTGCCCTTTGAAGGGGGTTAAAAGGTCCCCTTCCTCCAAAATAACCTCGACCTCATTTTTTTTGGCGTTCTGCAGGGCGAGCGCCAGCGCTTGCGGGGAGATATCGGATAAAAAAACTTTTAGCTCCGGAAATTGTTTCTTCAAAGCGATGCCGATGCAGCCGGAGCCCGTGCACACATCCCATAAAACTTTTTCTTTCAAATCTACTTTTTTTAATTCCTGGACGATTTTATCGACCAGCTGTTCTGTTTCCTGGCGCGGGATGAGCACCTCTTTCGCAACGTCAAAACGGCAATGGTAAAATTCGACTTCGCCGACGATATATTGGATCGGCTCTCTTTTGGCTTTGCGCCGCAAAAATTCCCGGCACCTTTCCAGTTCTTTCTCGCTTAATGGTCGGTCAAATTCGAGGTAAAGCTGCAGGCGTTTGATATTGAGCGCTGCGCTGATCACCTCTTCTGCCAATTTTCTGGCGGGCTCTTGCTGCAGACGATGAAAATACTCTTTCGTCGCCTCTAAGATTTCCTGGACGGTTTTCAACTTTCAAACTTTTTTTGGTAGAAATGGGAAACTAATGAGGTGACAGTTTCTTCGAGCCTGCCTTCCATCACAAAGTCCAAATCGTAGCGGGTCATATTGATGCGGTGATCGGTGAGCCGGTTTTGCGGAAAATTATAGGTGCGGATCCGCTCCGAGCGGTCCCCCGTTCCGATCTGGGTCGACCGGGAAGAGGCCAGGGCTTTCATTTTCTTCTCCTCCTCGATAGCCGCGATTTTGGCTTTTAAGAGGCGAAGGGCCTTCTCTTTGTTCTTATGCTGGGAGCGCTCCTCCTGGCAATAGGTCACAATACCTGTGGGAAGGTGGGTCAGACGGACGGCGCTGTCGGTGGTGTTGACGTGCTGGCCGCCGGCTCCCGAAGAGCGGTAGGTGTCGATGCGCAAATCCTTCTCGTCGACCTCAACTTCCGATTCTTCATCGGGCTCCGGAAGGATGGCAACCGTGATGGTCGAGGTGTGCACCCGCCCTTGAGCTTCCGTTTCCGGCACGCGCTGCACGCGGTGGGCGCCCCCTTCAAATTGCAATAAGCGATGGACGTTCGGTCCGGAAAGCACCATGATATATTCTTTATAACCGCCTATATCTGAAGGACTTGAAGAAAGCTCTTCATACTTCCAGCCCATCTGATCGGCAAATAACTTATACATCCGCACGCAATCGCCGACAAAAAGGGCGGCTTCATCGCCACCGGCGCCGGCGCGCAGCTCTATAATGGTGTTTCTATGATCGTTAGGATCGGGCGGGACAAGCAGGTTTTCTAACTTCGCCTGCAAATATTCGATTTTTGGCTTCAGAAGAGCGATATCCTGGCGTAAAACCTGGGCGAACTCCTCATCTTCCTCTTTGCGCAGCATCTGCTCATTGTCCTCGAGCTCCTGCTTCGAGCGCTGGAGATTTTTCCAGACGTCGTTAATTTCGGATAGATAGGAGTGTTCCTGGGTTAAAGCGCGGTAGGCTTTCTGATCGGAAAAAGCTTCCGCGGAACCAAGTTTATCCTCAACCTCTTTTAAGCGGTTGAGGAGCTCTGTCACTTTCTTTTCTAACATTATCTCTTATAACGCTTCAGGAATTTATCAACGCGCCCTTCAGAGTCAACAAATTTGTTGCTGCCTGTGAAGAATGGGTGTGAAGCCGAAGAAACGGAAATATGGCAAACGGGATATTCAACGCCTTCATGCACTTGAGTTTCTTTTGTTTCCAAGGTGGAACCAATTAAAAATTTACGACCGGTGGACGAATCGATAAATAAAACTTTACGGTAGTTAGGGTGAGTGTTTTTTTTCATTCTTATGAACTCCAATGGTATTTTAACTGAAGTTATACTAGTCTGTTTTTCAATAAATCACAACCAAAATTGCAATGCTGTACCGAAAAAAGTTTTTTTTGGTATAATCTACCTATGACTTACACATCGCCCTACAGATTTACCCCGGGCCTCACGCCCGCCGTGATCAAATACCTGATCATCACCACCTGCGCCGTCAGCATTTTCGCCGCGCTTACAAACAACCTTTTCACCTCTATTTTCCAGGCCCCCGGGCCCCAGGATTGGCTAAGCCTCTCCTGGTACGGGTTGAAACATCTCTATATCTGGCAGTTTGTCAGTTATCTGTTTCTCCAGTATTCAGGCTTTGGCGGAATCACATTCAGCTTCCTGATCAACTTGACCTTGAGCATGTATTTTCTGTGGATCCTGGGCTCCATTATCCATGAGCGCGTGGGAGACGGCCCCTTTTTGCGCCTTTATCTGCTGTCCGGCGTTTTTGCCGGCCTCGCCGCCCTCCTTGTCATGCCCATCACCGGCTATAGCGCTCTCGCCGGCCCGGCCCCGGCCCTGCTCGCCTTATTGGTCGTCTGGACCATGCTCCATCCCGGCGCCGAAATTCTGCTCTTTTTCCTTATCCCGATCCAGGCCAAATGGCTGGCCTTAGGAGTTCTCGGTGCGGTCCTCCTGGTAAGCCTCGCCCAGCTCGACTTAGGCTACGCCGTCTTCTATTTTTCGGGCGCTCTCTTTGGCTACCTCTATGCTTTGCTTGCCTGGAATCTGGAAGGGCCCTTTCCGGCCACCCACCCCTTTGATCATGCCATCGCAAGGATCGGCATCAAAGTCCGCCACCGCCTCAACAAGTGGCGGAATAAAAAAGAGGAGAATTCTAAAAAAATTATCCAGTTTCCCTTGAATGACGATCAATTTGTCGACGCCATGCTCAGCAAGATTTCCCGCTACGGGGAAAACTCCCTTTCCTGGAGCGAGCGGCGCCGGATGGATGAGATCGCCCGCAAAAAGTCAAGAAACTGAAGCCGGTGCTTTTTCCCTGCTGGTTAAATAGGCGCAAAGGGCGGTGAAGGCGACCGATCCAACCGCGCCAATAAGATTCTTTTTTAAAATACTCACAGCGAAAACAGTGCTGGTTAAACCCTTAACTACTTCTCCAGCTACTCGGTGTATCTTCCTGTCTATGCAGCCAAAGAGCTTATAATTGGTATTTCCCATCAAAGAAGCCACTGCAGACACGGCTCCCAGAGCTACAGGATTCCACCCAAAAACATTCGCCAAGAAGACTCCCCCAGCAGCTCCTCCCAAAACAGCAGCCGGATAGGGAAAAATCACATAGGTGTTTTTTTTAATGGGGTCGTCAATGGTTGTTGCTTTCCAGTATGTCGCTAAACAAGCGACAGCAAGAGAGCCCGCTGCCAGAAAGGCATTGGAGGAAGCAAGGGTTGCTAAACCCAATTTATACATAATCGCTAAGGTTAAGACGGCGCTCCCGCCATTTTCCACGAAAGCATGAAGGCAATTAACTTCATAGCGCGCTTTGAAATCACACTTCAGAGGAGTTGTCTGTAAATAATTGTGCATAACACTCTTGATTACGGCATTGAGGCCGCCTGCTACAGCATACGGCAAGGGGTTCGCTCCCAGAGCAAAACCGGTAAACCCGCAAAGACCCGCGTTGACAGCACTTTGAACAGCGATTTGCTGCAGACTAAACGACATAATTACCTCCAATTTTTAATAAAGAATATGGCTTTATCAGGTTTTATGTCAATTAAAATTGAAACTACCACTTTAATAAACATTGACATTTTCTTCACAATATATTAACATTTAGTAAATTTTTATTGATAGAAACTATTATGAAAAACGAAAAGTTACAGCCTTCCTTGCTGCTTGGCGTCTTTTGCTGCGAGAGCGCAAGGATTCCGGAAAAATCGATCCAAACCCAAAAATCGTACCCCGAGCTCTACGATCTCAGGGAACAGATAGAGATAGACCGGAACGGACCCCACCACCGCCCTTATTCCGCCAATAAGAAAAGGGTCATGGCCTACCAGGGGATCTTTCTTGGATTCAGCCTGGTCTTTTTGACCCTGGCCGGACTGATGTGCTTCAAAACCACCAATTGGACCTGCTCGCTGCTTTTCGGCAATTTCATGATGATCAAAACCTTCATTATCACCCTTTCCCTCTTCCTGTTTCTCTCCTCCATGTGGGTGGCGCTCTCTATGCGTACCGAGAGAGAAGCGATCAATCACTTGACCAAACGCGCCAAAAAACGGCTGTCTAAAATGTATGACCGCCTGAAGGCCGAACTCGGAATCACCTCTTTTTACTCCTTTAGCGACCCAAAAGCGCTCTGTCTTAAGCATCTTTATAGAGAAGCGCGCGATAAAATCGAGGATCGCCGGGAGGAGACCCTGCTTTTATTCAGCCGGATCAAGGACAGCAAGGATGTAGACCCGGAAATCAAAGAGGATCTTTACAATCAGGCAATTCTGGAATTCCACGATCAGCTCTATACAGTGATACTCGCCTTCAAGCATACGGCCATTTGACTTCCAGCCCCCTCTTACTGTATAATCGCTTGTATGGATTATGAAGAAGAAACCCACCCTTTTTACGGCTATACGATCGTCAGAAATGAGCAGCAGGAGCTTGTGCAGTCTCTCTTGCGGAAATACAAAAAGGAAGCGGCTACCGAGGAGCTGAAAAAAAAGATCTGGGACGAACTGCAGAAAGAAAAATACCTGGGACGCCTCACCATTCCGTTTAAGGTTGTGTTAAGGCGGGACCCCACAGGGAAATTTCCCGACTATATTGAGGTGATTCTCGACACAAAAGTTTAGGGAAAAATCTCGAACCCCCCCCAGTTTCCCTAGGAAAAACGAAAGTGAAAGATGGGTCTTGATTTATAAATTCTTAACATGCTATAATGATGCATCAAACGTTAATATTTCGTTAACAAAATATCGAAAATCAGCCAGATAATGGCTCAAAATACGGAGATTCTTTGAATGTCTCTTGACAAAGGAACAAAAGAAGAAATTACCAAAAAATTTCAACTTCACGAAAAAGATACAGGGTCTGCGGACGTACAGATTGCTATCCTCACGGAGAGAATCACAGAGCTTACAGAACATTTGAAGCGAAACCCGAAAGATCATGGATCTCGACTTTCCCTGCTAAAATTAGTCGGCCAGCGCCGTCGCTTGCTCGACTATTTGAATTCCACAGACACTAAGCGCTACCAATCGCTTATTACCAAGTTAAAGCTAAGACGATAATTAAGTCGGTTTTTTCTACAGTTACAAACCTCTGCTCTTCGGGCCAGAGGTTTTTTTTTGTCCTTGTCAATTTTACATTTTTCCGTTAATCTTTCTTAAGTATTGGAATTTATATGGGAAATGACATAGAAATCAGAAATCTCACCTCAAATCCTTTGAATTGAGTTTTCTGAATTCTACTTTCCCTATTCCAATACACATAAAATGTAACATGGAGTATGAAATATGGAACGAAAAACTAAATCTGTTCAAGTCGGCAATCAAACCTTAATTTTTGAAACGGGTAAAATTGCCAAGCAAGCCAATGGAGCGGTTATTGTCCGCTCGGGCGACACCCTTATATTTACCTCGGCCTGCGCCCTGTCCGATCCCAACGCCGCCAAGGACTTTTTCCCTTTGCGCGTCGATTATCAGGAGAAATTCTTCTCAGCCGGCAAAACCGTCGGCGGCTTCTTTAAGAGAGAAGGGCGCCCCACCGAGAGAGAAACATTGACCTCCCGCCTGATCGACCGCCCAATAAGACCGATGTTCGAAGAGGGATATTGCGATGAAGTGCAGCTCCTCTCCTTCGTCTGGTCCTATGACGGCGTGAGCAGCACTGAACCTCTGGCCATCTGCTGCGCCTCGGCCGCCCTGGTGATCTCGGATATCCCCATGATAAAGCCGGTCGGCGCCGTCAGAGTCGGCATGATCAACGACCAATTCATCATCAACCCCACCCTCGAAGAGATGGAGAGCTCCAGGCTCGATCTCATGATCGCCGGAACCGAAGATGCCGTTCTGATGATTGAAGGCTTCTGCGACTTCCTGACCGAAAAACAAGTGATCGAAGCGATCGAAACCGGGCACAAATCAATACAGATCATCTGCCACGCACTAAAAGAGTGGCAGCAAGAGGTGGGCAAACCGAAAAACCGCTCCACCATCAAAAAAGTGCCGCAGGAAGCCGTCGACGCTGTAGAGAATATCGCCAAACCCCTGCTCGAAGACGCGCTGATGATCGTCAACAAGCAGGAACGGGAAACCGCCCTTGCCCAAGTCAACGAAAAAGTGATGAAAACGCTCGCGCCGGAAGGGGAAGAGCCCCGTTTTGCGCTGAATGACATCAAAATCGCTCTCAAGCAAGTCTCCTCGAAATACATGCGCAAAATGATACTCGAGAAAAAGCACCGCACCGACGGCAGATCCACAACAGAAATTCGCGCGATCGACATCGAGCAAAGCCTGTTGCCCCGCACGCATGGAAGCAGCCTCTTTACCCGCGGCGAGACCCAGACGGTTGCCGTCTGTACGCTTGGCGGAGAGAGCATGGCGCAAAGATTTGAGAGCCTCGACGGAGAAGGGCAGCGCCGCTTTTACCTCCAGTACTTCTTCCCTCCCTTTTCGGTGGGTGAAGTGGGCCGTTTCGGCGCTCCCGGAAGACGTGAAATCGGACACGGCATACTCGCTGAGCGCGCGTTAAAAGCCATACTGCCCGATCAGGCGGACTTCCCCTACACCATCCGCGTGGAATCGAACATCACCGAATCGAACGGCTCCTCCTCCATGGCCTCCGTTTGCGGCGGCTGCCTGGCGATGATGGATGCGGGCGTGCCCGTAAAAACACCGGTAGCCGGTATCGCGATGGGCTTGATCCTCGAAAAAGACCATCACGTCATCCTGTCTGATATCCTGGGGATAGAAGACGCTCTCGGCGACATGGACTTCAAGGTAGCCGGAAACAAAGACGGGATCACCGCTTTCCAGATGGACATCAAAGTGGAAGGGATCACCATCCCAATCATGGTTGAAGCCTTAGCTCAAGCCAAAGAAGGACGGATCCATATCCTCAACAAGATGATCGAAGCCTGTCCAAAACCAAAGGCCGAGCTATCCGCCTATGCGCCGCGCATTGAAACCCTGTTTATTAAGCCGAGCAAAATCGCCATAGTGATCGGTCCCGGCGGCAAGCAGATCCGTGCGATTATCGAAACGACCGGCGTAGAGATCAACATCGATGACGACGGACGCGTCAGCATCTCTTCCAATTCAAAGGAAGGGATCGAGCAGGCCAAGAGGATCATCGAAGATCTGACAGCCGAAGTGGAAATCGGCCGCACTTACGAAGGCAGAATCACTTCCGTGGTTCCCTTTGGCGTGTTTGTCGAGATTCTGCCCGGCAAAGAGGGCTTGTGCCACATCTCGGAATACGATCATGCGCGCATAAAGAGCCTGGACGAGATTGTCAAGCAAGGGGATATGATCTCCGTTAAGGTGCTTGATATCAATGACCGCGGTCAAGTGAAGTTAAGCCGCAAAGCCACGCTTTCCATCGCTCCAAGCGCCTAACCTTCGAGGGGGGCCTCAGTTTGCCCCCCCCTAAGGTATAATGACCGGATGGAGGTAATGCATATCCTCTTGATCGACATAGCCTTCAGGGGCTAGCGTTGAAAATTTGATGACTTTGAACATTTTTCCATATTCCACGTTGCATTTCGCGTTTGTAAATGCCTTTCCTATACAGCTGACAAAAAAAGTCACCTTTTTAATCGTACTCGTCTCGCTATCACCAAAGGAGAAAGAAAATTCCAATCGCAATTCTTTGGTATAAGCACTTGGAATTTTATCTTTTACATTAATGATGTCTGTTAAAGCCTGGGTAGTTAAAGCTTTTTTAGCCTGCTTTTGCGCTTGATAGAGAATTGATTCTTTGTTATCGGCTTTAGCAGAAAATGTCAGGTCGACAGTATCCGGCAGCTCCTGATACCAATTATCCTCTTCCCAATTATTTACCTGCCAGCTCAAAACTTTCAGGACATCCTGTGTCAGATTGGGGGCTTGATAGAAGTAGCCTGTAACTTTATTATAAGAGTCTGTGACGGAGCCGAACATTTTTTCCCCTTAAATTTATCAATCAAGTTTATTTTGAATGGGTTAAAAAGTCAAGATGTCAACATTAACTAGGCGATACGTTGAGGACTTTCATCAAAGCCATGATGTCTTTGATGCCGACCCTCGGGCCGCTGAAAAGGATATAAACAGGCTCGCTGT
Organism: uncultured Chlamydiae bacterium; assembly: GCA_963696295.1. GTDB lineage: Bacteria > Chlamydiota > Chlamydiia > Chlamydiales > JAJFMB01 > CAVOJR01. Next base: position 308,787 of record CAVOJR010000001.1, read on the forward strand.
CAGGGCCATATTTTTCCCAGTAGACTTTCCTTTGCTTCAGGCTAAAGGCCCATTTGGCGAAGGAAAATATACCGCGAACGAAGGCCTTTGAGAACTTCCCAAGTCCATGAACAATATCCATTTGATCCGCAATGACCGCTCCGACGCTCAGGTAATGACAGTTTTCCTTCCGCAGGATTTCAAGAAGGGAGATCATCAAAAGCTCCGACGTTCCGCGCGGCGCGGTTGGCGAGGTGATTAAAAACTTAATAAACCAACCCTTATCAGCGCCGAGCTTTCGCAGCAGGGCCACCGACTGGACGTTGCCTTGCGGATCTTTGATATAAAACCATCGCCTGTCGATCCGTTGGTTAAACAGCTGAAGAGACCCTAAGTGAATCTGGGGCCCTTTGCGCCCCTTAAGCCAATGATCTCCCACTTCCTGCATGGCAGCCTCAATTTTCGGATCATAGTCGATATATTCCACTACTTTAAGATGCAGATTTTCAGCATGTTTCAGCTTGTTGCGCATACGGCGAGTTTTTGCTCCTAAAGACTGATCGATTTGAGGGTTAAAGACAAGATCATCGCAGACTTTAAGCATGACCTTGCAGCCATGGTTAACGACCCAATTTGCAAAGGATTCAGAGACAAGCATATAGATGATTTTGGTATCGCTTTTGCGGCAGTGTTCATAGAAGGCCTCGGCCAGTTTCGCTCTATTTTCAGGGGCGCATACCGGGTCGCCGATGACTACAGCTCTTCCCTTTACCATTCTAAATCCAATCAAACCATCGATACCAGGCGCGCTAAACAAATGGCAATCAGGTTCGAACAGCGCCTCTGACGAAGCCCCTTCTCCCCATTTGCGTATCCAATTCAGGGCTTGCGCATTTTCCAAGGTAGTTCCACTCGACATTGCCGCGACCACAAATCCCCCTCTGCTCTTTTTCCCCACTTTATGAAAAAGAAAATTTACGTCAAGGTCGCTTTCTAATTAGTCGAGCCTGAAAAAGCAAGGGCACCGAGGAAAAAATGGAACTGGAACGAGTTTCGATTTGCAAGGTTTGTTAATAGCTTAGAAAAACCTTGCAATTTTTGAGGAGGAGCCCGAACTCGCGAAAGAAAAAAATAGAGATTTTTGAAATGAAAAATGCGGTTTGTGAGGAGTTCAACCAGGGTAGGTTGATTTCAGAGACGACTAACTATTATGGCTCTTTTTTAGGTAATGATTAAGTCTCCATGTTTGGAATGCTTCGTAAAATTTCCAAACATCTTAACTGGCGCATGCCCCCCCCATTTCACCTGATTTTTACCTCTGGTATAGTAAACGACATTGGAACCGAATTTTTGCGCGGCTGCAGTAAATAATTCGGCGAACCTTTTTTGGTCATGACCTTCTGGTATGTCATCGTAACGAGATTTAAATTCTAGAGGATCTGCGGGATATCCTTTTTCTTTTTCGAAACTTATCATAGCCAAGCGGGAACAAGTAAGGAATAAAGTACGATCGCAACCGCTTTTACATTGGTCATTTTCCGAAATATTTAAAAAATCGTGCAAATACATATCAAGTATGGCAACTCTACCTGCATCTTGAGGATCGTCGTAACTGCAGCGATCTTTGCCGCTCAAATCTTTGCCGGTTAGATTGATAGTGACCGCTTGAATCGAGAAGTAAAGTTTCAACAGTTTATTTTTTTCTTCACCGGGCGGCAGCGCATTAATTTCCGCTTTAATATTCGCAATATCCTCCCTGCCTCCCTGGTAGGAAGTAAAAAAGTTAGCGTCAGTTTTTGCATAACTTTTCAAACGATTATAAATACCTACAGCCTTAGGAGTTTCAAACCCATGATCCCAGTTTTCTAATTTTTTGTTTAAAAGAACGCGTTCTCTTTTTGAATCTTCCAGATTGGATAGACGATTATCATTGATGGCCTCTGGTTGCACAATTTTTCTGGCCTCACCAGCACCTTCACCCGATAAAATAGCTGTTTTAAAAATAGGCCTATCTACTCTGACTGTTATTTTCTCTCCTTTGTCATTTTTTGCCACGATTTCTATATAGTCTTTATCTCCCCATATTTCTTGGATGGAACGCTTGATATTCTCAACGGATCGCACTTCTACATCTTGTAGTGCATCTTTTCTCAAACCAAAAACAGTCTTAATTCCTAACCATAAATTTTTCAAAAAGCTTGTATCCTGGCCGCTTGTCACACTCATTTGATAATGCAGCATTCCGTCTTCACCCAAGGACAAACCTTTCCCAAACTTTCCCTCTTTTGTGCTTTTAAGAGAGGCATCGAGACTGACTTCTACCGCTTCATAAACTCTCCCTACCGTATCCATGCGACCACATCTAGTAGAGACCAGACTGTCATTTTGATCTGTTATAACATTATGATTGGAACAATAGTCTCTTGTTTTTTGGTTATAATCGTATTTTTTGTTTGCCTCACTGCTTGTTGTGGTTCCCTTTACAATATTACCATTGGTTGAATGACAGGCGCTTTGTGTGAATTTCATTTCCCCTAGCTCTACTTCTGCCCTATTTCGCTGAGAGCCTCCAACAAGCTCTCCTGTTATTTTTTTTCTACTTTTATGTTCATCTTCCCCTGGATCAATTAAGGCCTGGTAGAGGAAGTCTCCAAATGTGATGTTTTCTAGAGTTTGACCCGGGAAGGCCTTGCTAAATGCTAATTCAAAAACCTCACGATCGCATGAATGTGTATCCATCAAATTAACACTTAATGTATCTTTTAAAACCTCACGGTCAGGATCTGGGCCCCTAAGAGCCGGGGAACCATAATTTTCATATTCTTCTTTTAGATTAGCTGTAACCATGTCTAATAAATCATTCTTTGAGAAAATACCACTTTGAATAGCCTCACGAAATGTCAAGTCTGTATTTTCACCAAATACTTCTTTAAACGTATGCTCATCAAGATTAAGTTTTTCCCTCAAATTATCACCCGCTTTTAGGGGTGTTGCGGGATCCTTAAGGAAACGACGATCGGTTAATACGACGAATTGCGCATTCTTTTTGTTTTTTTCGGGAATTCGTATCTCATATGCTTCTTCAGTAGTTTTTATGATTCCATTTTTTTTTAGCATATTACAAAGCTGACCTATTGCTTCGTTGAAGACGCTCTTGATATTTTCCCAGGTGCTTTTATTTAGTTTGACATTTTCTGGTCTCGTGTATTTTACATCTGAAATGGATGTTGATGACTCGGTATTAGAAGTGAATATTTCTTGAACCGTCTGTGCAGTTCGTTGAGTTCGATTCTCTAATGCTGTGTCCTTGGTAGCTGGTTCCTCTGATTTGACGTAATTTTCGTCGGTAACAACAAGATTAATTTCGGACCCATTTTGAACGGCACCATGATTAACAATCATAGAACCTCCAAAACTTACCATCATAGAATTTCTATTATTAGTAAGACCGTCCATAAACCCCTCATTAATGTTATTATATCATTAATCAGTTTTTTTATAATCAATTTGTCTTTAAAAAGTAAAGATTGCAAATCTTATTTGCTTATTAAATAATGAATATAAATAACGTTATATATGCACGTTCTTTATATGCAGTGAAATAAGATTTGTTAAAGAACCACCTGCAGCCAAAATAAAAGGCATGTCATTGCCAAAGAAGAAAGATTTAAATCTGCAGAGGTTGAGCCGGCCGACAAAGAGGTCAGGATAGCAGGAAAAACCCCAAGCAAAGGCCCCGCTGGCTTTTAGGAAAATTAATGGCAAAGCCGGCCTACTGCGCCGGCATAAAAACCGCGGTTATACGCCGCGGTCGCAAGAAGAACTTTCTCAGGATTCTGCGCGGAAAGGCTCCAGCGTTTCCTTTGGCGGCGGCGGCGGAGGCGATGCAGGCTTTAATTTGTGCAGCTCATCCTGCAATTTCAGCTTAGCGCGCTTGTCGTCGCTGCTCCAGGTTTTGTCGAGAATTTTTTGAATATCTTCTTTATCGAGCGTTTCAAACTCAATCAGCATTTGCGCCATCAGGTCTACCTGTTCCCGGTTTTCCTGAATAATCTGACGAGCCCTCTCATTGGCCTCATCCATGATGCGGCGAACCTCTTCGTCAATTGCTTTAGCCGTCTCTTCCGAATATTTCTTCTCGTGATGGCCTGAAACGCCAAGGTATTGGCTGGTCTCCGAACCGGCTTCGTCATAAGCTACAGCGCCTAGTTTGTCGCTCATACCCCACTCGCACACCATGCTGCGCGCAAAATGGGTCGCCTGCTCGATATCCTGCTGCGCTCCGCTGGAGACATCCCCGACAAAGATCTCTTCGGCGCACCTTCCGCCCATCAGGACAGCCAGGCGGTCGATAATCTCTTTTTTCCAGTAGCTTACGCGATTCTTCTTCGGCAGGAACATCGTCGAGCCAAGGGAGAATCCGCGCGGGATAATGGTCACTTTATCCACAGTGTCGCCATGCTCGACCACCAAACCGACAATGGTGTGGCCCGATTCATGGTAGGCTGTAGTGCGCTTTTCACTCTCATCCATCTCTAAGCTGCGCCGCTCTTTACCGAACAGCACTTTGTCTCTAGCCTCAGTGATCTCCTGCTCAGTCACTGCGGTGCGCCCTTTCCTGGCAGCGGCTAAAGCAGCCTCATTCAAAATATTCTCCAAATCAGCGCCTGATGATCCCGGCGTTGCGCGCGCGAGATTCAGCAAATCGCAGGATGGGTCGAGTTTAATTTTTCTGGCATGCACTTTCAGGATCTCAAAGCGCCCTTTAATATCGGGCAGATTGATCATGATGCGCCTGTCGAACCGGCCCGGTCTCAGCAGCGCTTTATCCAATACGTCAGGGCGGTTAGTGGCGGCCATCAAAATGACCCCTTCATTGGTGTCAAATCCGTCCATCTCAACGAGGAGCTGGTTTAAAGTCTGTTCCCTCTCGTCATGACCCCCGCCAATGCCGGCTCCGCGATGGCGGCCCACCGCGTCGATCTCATCCATGAATATAATGCAGGGCGCATGCTTTTTGGCCTGATCGAACATATCGCGGATACGGCTCGCGCCGACACCCACAAACATCTCCACAAAGTCGGAACCCGATATCGAAAAGAAGGGGCGGTCAGCCTCGCCGGCGACAGCCTTGGCAATTAATGTTTTTCCTGTCCCCGGAGGTCCGACGCAAAGCACCCCTTTCGGAATGCGTCCGCCCAAGGCGGTGAATTTTTGGGGATTCTTCAGAAACTCCACGATTTCCTCCAGCTCTTCAATAGCCTCGTCCACACCGGCCACATCTTTGAAAGTAATCTTGTTTTTATCCTTAGACAAAAGCCTGGCGGGAGACTTTCCGAAATTCATGGCGCTCGTGCCGACGCCTTTCATTTGACGGGCAAAGACCAGATAGAGAACTAATCCGATCATCAAAATCGGCAGGAACGTAAAGAGATAGCTCAAATAATTGGGAGCGGTTTCTTCACTCTTAAAGGTCTTTTCCAGGACCGTGTTCACCGGCTGGTCAGGGGCTTTAAAAGAGGCTCCCCGATTTTCCGCAAACTGATCCCACTCCGCTTTGGCTTTAATAAACCAGTGGTGGAATACTTCCGGGTCCTGCTTCTCTAACGCTCTGGTTGAGAGCTCCTGATTATTGAAAAACCAGATCACCTGGGAAACGGCGAGTCTCGCTTTCTCGAGTTGCGCTTCATTATCTTCCAGTTTGGCGTTTACTGCGGTGCTCTGATCCAGGGTATCTTTGTAGTTGCGCACGCTGCGCAGTTTGCTCAAGCGCATATGATCTTCAAGGTGATCGAGATCGGTAACGATCTCCTGCAAACGGTTTACAGATTGTCCATAACTTGAAATTCTCTGAGCGATGGGCATGCTCGTGCTGTTGGCGAGGGAGACCTCTTTTTCCAGGTCGCGCAAATTCTGCTTCATCTGTTCATTGCCAATGCCTAGCATAGGCGATCTCATCTGGTTGATGAGTTCGTTCAGCGAGGTTCCCAATTGGTCAACGCCCTTCTCGGTCGGATTCGATTTCAGCTGAGGGAGTTGCTCTTTAATATCCGCCAGATTCTCAACACTTTTGCGAGGGAGGTTCCGGATGACCACGCTGTTGTTTTGCCCGTTGGTATTGTAAAAATTATCGACAACCACATACCCGTCTGCTGGAACTGGTATGCCGCTCAATAATAAGAACCACTCGGAAGACTGGATAATTTTTTCCCTTTCTTTGACAAGATCGTCGCCTAAAGTTTCCTGATTATTCTTCAATTCGTGATTTTCATTGAGAAGCTCTAAAAATTTGAACCGGTCTTTCCCTTCCTCCGTCAAATGCTCCCGGAATTTTCCGGCAAAAGTCACTAAATTGTCATTCAATGCCGTTTTTCGGCTATCTTCAGGCTGAAGGAGCTGCAGGTTAACAAGGTGTTCGAGCTGGTAGCTAAAAGAGACATTGGCGCTTTTAGACTCCATAAAATTTTGAACCATTAAGGCAAACAGGAATGCGGCCAGCAAAAACCACACAAAATTATTGGAAAAGCCTTTTTTAAAGTCTTGTTTCTTATCGTCACTCATAGGATACCTTGAAAATAATTAGAAGGGTTGAACAAGCGCCACGCGATTCATCTAGAATGGGTTGAAGCACATAAAGACCTTCACTTAAACCTTAATCTCTTATTTCTTCATAACAATTCTACCACATAACTTATTCGCCTTCAACAGCTAACTTTTGATTTTATTTGGTCCGGGACCCTAAAACCCGTTATGTGAATAATGCGCAGCTTTGCCCTTAATCCCCCTCATTTTTAATATGTTAACACTCTAAATTTCCGTCTAGAATCCCTCTATTTCCCCCGAAAATTTCAACTTACCAACAGTGGCAAAATGATTGCAACAAGTGTTTTTTTTGAATCGGCGGTGTTGATCAAAGATCCTGGCAATCAATTAGGCGGTTGATTTGCAGGGTTTGTTAATAGCTTAGAAAAACCTTGCAATTAGGAGGAGCCCGAACTCGCGAAAGAAAAAAAATGAGATTTGTGTGGAGTTCAACCCGCTAGGGTTGGACGACGAACAAAGTGCATTTTTCATAAAAAGATCATTTTTTTAACGCCGAATGAACTAATGTCAACCGTAAATCTCCACTGGCCCGGAAGTTCCGGCCGGTTAAGAACTCCCCATAAACCTGCCCCTCTTTCCGGAGCACGGGGATTTGACTCCTTAAAATGGCGGGCACTTTATGCTCGGTCCACCACTTGTCCAAAGCCGGATCAGGCGCTCCGAGCGTATAATCGCCCGGGGGCAAAAAAACCCTGACCTCTCCTCGCCAAACATCCGTCCAGTGGGCGGCGGGTTTGCCGGCCCCCTTATCGACCGCGATCCGCCAGCCGCCCATCTCAGATTCGGAAAGCGGGCAGGTCGTAAATTGGGGCTTCGTTAATTCCGGGAGGATAAAGATTTTTCCTCTATCGATATAAAGCTTCCGGTTCACCCATTTATTGCCGCTCTTTTCTAGTATAAACCGGACACAGGCGTGCAACTCGCTGCGGCTTAAAACAAGGGAGAACATTTTTAAAGTTTTTCTTATCAAATATTTCACTTCAAAAGGGTGAGTATAACCGTTCAGGTCGACATAAGTGCCAAAGGGGCCGGGATGGAGGAGCTTTTCAAAACCGGCGCATTTTTCCTCCATATAGGCGTTCAACTCGTTGGCTTCTTCGGAAATCGCATTTAAAGAGCCGGTTATCTCCTTGCCGAAACTCTTTGCAAGAGCGGGAAGCAAATCATTCCTCATCCGGGGGCGCAAATATTTGGGATCCCTGTTGGTCGAATCATCCACCGGGTTCTGGTTATGTTCTTTATGCCAAAGAAGTATCTCGGCTTTGGAAAGGGTAAGCAGCGGACGCCAAAGGGGCATGCCATGATGGCAGGAGACCTCAGCCATGCAGCCAAGGGCTGTCAGTCCGGCGCCTTCGAACACTCTTTTTATGACTGTCTCCGCCTGGTCGTCGGCGTGATGGCCAAGCAATACGGCCTCATATCCTTCCTGAAAAATCTGATGAAAGAAGGCGAGGCGCTCATTGCGGCAGGCATCTTCCAAATTTCCCCGCATTTCGGCCGGATTCAAGGTTTTTAGATAATATTTTACATTGTTTTTCGCGCATAGCTCGGCCAATAGTCGGGCCTCCCTTTCACTTTCGGGACGCCAGCGGTGATCGATATGAGCCGCAGCAAAGGGTATGCGATGCTCTAAAAGCTGGTAGAAAAGGTAAAGAGAATCGGGGCCCCCGGATAAACCCAACAACAAGGGCTTCTCCTCTTTTCGATATTTTTGAAAAAATTTTATAATCACCAATAATCTCGACTTTGCCCAATTTTTGAGCGAATATTCAAAGAGAGGCAAACTCCGGCGTAATGAATTACTCAGGATAGGGTGTTTATACCCATCCTGAGTAATTCATTTAGCCGGAGAAAGTCTCTCTTTGAAGATGAGTTAAAAAATTGGGCAAAGTCGAGATAATGCTTCATCAATAAAAAAAGAATTAAACAGGCAATGAGAATGGCAAACAGAGGAATTAGGGAAGGGGGATCTTCTTTCAGCTGCAGCGTAATCTCTTCCTCCGCAGGCAGAGCTTCCCCCGGCTCCTCTTCCCCTTCTTCGGCAGGCTCTTCAAAAACCGACTTTAATTCTTCAACTTTACCGATGGGAACCCATTTCTCAAAGCCCTCTTTCCAGACCAGAGTGTCGGGAGAGATGCGGACATCCTGCTGCAGATCCTGCAGGGAGTAAGGCCCCTCCTTTTTCCCGTTCAAGATTATATACCAAATTTTTTCCATATCAGATAAAAAAATTGCAATGTCTTGCCAGCTATTGTATTCTGAATGCCGGTTAATGTCCAGCAGTTCAAAAGGTCTTAAGTGTCTATCCCCATTATTTGGCGCTACTTATTTCAACAATATATCAAAGTTTTAGCTTTATGCGCTTCTTCTTTCATTATTATTTTAATGACGGTCCGCCTCAACGATATCGCCAATTTCGCCTCTTTCGGGGCAAACAGCCTTTTCGTCTTGCAATTCGCCTTAAACCAGATGGTCTGCCTGCTCCCGTACGCCTTGCCCATCGCCTGTTTTCTCTCCTCCATTTTGCTGATTCAGCGCTTATCGGCAAGCCATGAAATCACGGCTCTCCGCGCTACCGGGTTTTCTTTCACGGACATTTTTTCCCCCATATTGCTGACCGCGGCCTTCCTGGCGGGTATTAATTTCCTGCTCGTTTCAGAAACGGCCACCTGGGCCAACCGCTCCAATTATCAGCTCAAAGAAAAATTGCGCGCCATCAATCCTCTGGTTCTGGTCCATAATAAAACGCTGATGAATCTCAAAGGGATCCACTTCTTTACTCTGGGGCCCTCTAAAATGGGGGAATACGCCAATCACGCTGTATTAGCCGTCTCCAACCGGCAGAACACCAAATTGCACCTCATGCTGGCCAAACAGATCGAATCGGGAGCCGATCAGCTCATCTGCGAGCAAATGACGCTCATTACCAATTTGGGGGAAGAATCGGAGGAGGAGTACGATAAGCTGTTGATCGAAAATGTCGCCAAAGCGACCACGCCTTCGATGGCATTTTCCTCCCTTTTGCAAGATGCCGCTTTGAACCAGCCGCAACGCAATGAGCGGCTGCAGTTTCACGCTCTGTTAAAACAATTGGCCCTGGAAAAAGCCGAATACAAACAAACCGGGTCAAGAGAGGCGAAGCGCCTCATCAACCGCTCCCAAAGCGAAATAACCAGAAGGTTCTCTTCGGGATTTTCTGTCTTTACTTTTACTTTTATGGGTTTGGCTTTCGGCGTCAGCATCAGCCGCCGCCCCTCGAGGCGAAACATGGCTACCGCCCTTTTGCTCCTGGCCATCTATTTAGTGACCCATTTGATGGCTAAAGAGATCAAAGACCGGTTTATTTTCTCTATCTGTCTCTATCTCATCCCCCATTTCCTGATTTTGTCGCTGTCTCTTTGGACTGTAAACCGCATGGCGAAAGGAATAGAAACATGATCTGGGAACGCTATATTCTTAAAGAGTTCCTCCGCTGTTTTTTCACCTTTCTTTTCTGCTTTTTTTTTCTATATATCCTGATAGATTACGCAAGCCACCCGAGCCACTTCTATTTCGATCACCATTTCCAGGGGAAAATCTTCATAACCTACTACACCTGCGACCTGTTGTACCGCTTCAGCGCAATCGCCCCTTTCGTCCTGCTGATTTCCTGTATTAAAGTGGTTTGCCAGCTCGTGCTCAGCAACGAACTTTTGGCCATGATGGCCAGCGGCGTCACGGTAAAAAGACTGCTCCGCCCCATCGTCTTTGCCGCTCTTTTTATCGTTGCCCTGATCTATCTCAATTTTGAATTCCTCAATCCGAAAGCGATCCAAACCCTCAATCAATTAAACGATGCGCATAAATATGAACGGAAGCTCAACCGGAGCAAGCCTTTGATCCGGCAGGTGTCTATGAAAGACGGCTCGATTATTTTGTTTCAAAAGTATGACTCTTCGCGCCATTTGTTTTCAGAGGTTTACTGGATTCGCCATATCGGGGATATTTACCATATGAAAACATTGTCTCTGTCAACTCCTCCGGAAGGATCCTTTATCGACCGCTTTCAACGCAACAACCGGGGAGAGCTCGTCAAAACAGAATCATCGAAGCTGCAGTCCTTTCCGGAAATGCGCCTTAAGAAAGATGCGGTGCAGGAAATCATCACGCCGCCGGAAGATCAGCCTCTTTCAGCCCTTTGGAAAAAGCTGCCTAAAGAAAAGCACCTCTATATTGACGTCGAGGCGCAGGTTCTCGCTGCTTTCTATAACAAATTGGCGACCCCCTGGCTCTGCCTCATCGCCGTCATCGCCCCGATCCCATTTTGCCTCAATTTCACGCGAAAACTCCCCACTTTTGCCATCTATGCCGGCTCGCTCTTTGGACTTATCGCCTTCACGATCCTGCTAAACTCGGCCTTTCTCCTGGGAAAGCGGCAAATTTTAGACCCGCTCCTCGCGACAAGTATACCCTTTTTAACCCTTTTCAGCTATTTTAGCTGGCGCTACCTCAAGTTAACTTGAAAGGAATGTATGGAACTTTTCGACTTAAGGCAATGGCCCCAATTTAAACAGGCAGGGGGAAACACCGCGGAACCCGCCCCGATTGATCAAATCGCCATCGATTCCCGCCGGATCGACTCCGGCTACTCGCTGTTCGTCGCTTTGAAAGGGAATAATACCGACGGCCACCGCTTTGTCGAAGAAGCGGCCAAAGTGGGAGCCAAATACGCCCTCGTGGAAAAGGGATGGAACGCCCCCGAATTTCCCGGACTGACTCTCCTTAAGACCGAAAGCCCGCTCACAGCCTTTCAAGAGATTGCGAAAGCCTACCGCGCCACCCTGCGGGCCAAAATCATCGCCATCATCGGGTCGTTCGGCAAGACCATGGTCAAAGACCTCTTGGAAACGCTGATCGGCACCCAATATAAAGTTGGCGCCTCGCCCGAAAGCTTCAACAGCCAGATCGGCGTGCCCTTAAGCCTTCTTTCCCTCAAAAAAGAGCAGGAATTTGCGCTTATCGAGGCGGCTATCTCCAAAGAGGGGGAAATGGAGCGGCTGACCGATATGATCGCGCCCGACTCCACCCTCCTCACCCACATCGGCAACAAACACCTCACCACCTTAGGGTCGCTCGCCTCAATCGCCGCAGAAATGGGCAAAATGCTCGCCGCGACAAACGAAAAAGGGTGGGTGCTGCTGCCCCGCAACAGACTGTTAACACCCCACCTCAAAGAGATAGGGGCCAAAATCCACTATTGGGATGATAAAAAGCCCCCTTACGCCTTTCGCCTAAGCGATGAAGAGGGGAATGCCATCCCCTATGAAATCAGTTTTCCCGACGGGTTCCGGTTTAGAGAGCAGATGACCATGGGATTTTCCTACTTTCTCGACCTGCTCAATATGTGCGTCAAAAGCGCTTCTCTTTGCGGCATCACCTCCCAAAATATCTCACAAGCCCTAAAAAATTACCTCCCCGAACCGATGCGCGCCGAAATTTGGAAGTCCCCCGTCGGAACCACCTTTATCAACGACCTCTACTGCTCCGATCCCCAGTCGGTCGACCTCTCCTTGAAATACTTCGACCAGGCGGAAAAACAGCAGCGCAAAATCTTCGTCTTCGGAGGCATGCGCAGCACTAACCCTCACACAGGGCTTGAGTACCGCCGCATCGGAAAAGCGATCCAGCGGGCGAATGTCGATCAGGTGGTCCTCTTTGGCGAACGCCCCTTTCAGCCCCTGGTGGACCACCTCGCCAAACACTGCCCTCAGACCGCATTGTCCCAATGCAAGAATCTCGGTGAGGCTCTGGATACCCTCAAAACCGACCTTGGCCGGGAAGATCTCGTTTTATTAAAGGGAACCAAAAAAATTCCGATCGACACTCTGACCCAGGCCTTTAACGAGAGCATCTGCACCAATCAATGTCTGATAAACCTAGAAGCTATTCACTCCAATATCCGCACCCTGCAAAAAGCCCTTCCCCACAATCCCCGCCTGATGGTGATGGTCAAGGCTTTGGCCTATGGCACCGATGACATCCAGATGGCCAAATTCCTGCAAAGCTGCGGCGTCGGCATCCTCGGAGTCTCCTATGTGGACGAAGGGGTTTCCCTGAAACGCGCCGGCGTTCAGCAAGACATCTTTGTCATCAACGCGGCCAAATATGAAGTGCCGAAAGTCGTGAAGTGGGATTTAGAGCTTGGGTTGAGTGAAAAAGAGATGATTTACGCCTTAAATATTGAAGCGGCGCGCCAAAATAAAGTGATCAAAGTGCACCTGCATATCGATACCGGCATGGGACGCTTCGGCACACGGCCTGAAAACGCGCTCGAGCTCGCCGACCTGATCCGCTCCTCCCCCCACCTCAAACTGGAGGGGATAATGACCCATTTTGCGAGCGCCGACGACCCCAAATCGGACCGCTTTACAAGAATGCAGATCAAGCGGTTCGATCAGACGATAGAAACGCTGCACATGGCCGGTCACGAGATCCCCTACCGGCATGCCGCGAACTCCAGCGCCTCCATCCGCTTCAAACTGCCGCAATACAACATGATCCGGATCGGCGTGGCTGTCTACGGCCTCTTTGCCTCCGAGGCAGCCAAAAAACTGCTCAAGCTCAAGCCCGCCCTCTCGCTCCTTTCCCGAGTCGTCGGCATCAACACCTTGAATAAGGGAGAGACTTTGAGTTACGGCCGGCGATTTGTCGCCACGCGCAACAATCAGCGGATAGCCGTTTTGCCGATAGGCTACTTTGACGGCCTCCACTTAAACTACAGCGGTAAAGGGCATGTGCTAGTGCGGGGCAAGCAGGCTCCGATGGTGGGTAAAATCTGCATGGACTTCATGATGGTGGATATCACAGATATTCCGAACGCCCAGATCGGCGATCCCGTGCTGATCTTTGGGGAGGATGAGTATGGCCACTATCTGCCGCCGGAGGATTTGGCCTTGAAGGGAGAGTCGATCATCCATGAGCTGATCACCTGCCTTGGCCCCCGCATCCAGCGCATCTTTACGATTTGATTTTTATGGATCCTTCGTATAGTATCTCTGCCATTACTCAACTTTTTTTAGGAACTGAACATGGATTCACTCTCCAACGGCATCCCCTTATCAAATGGAAAAATTCCCTATATCACTATCCAAACTAAACCGAAAGGCCGAATGGCTTTGGTGAAAAATAAACCGCTAATCGAAAAATTTAAAACCGAGCTCACCAGCGGATTATTCGACCTGGTCAATCTCGTCAGCTCTTTTGAACACTTCCTTCGTTTGGCACATACACCCAATCCCTGCTCCGATGAGGAAAGATTTTACCAACGATACCGCTTTTTGACGATCGTGCAAAACAAGTCGCCCAAAACCGCCCTGGACATTTTAAGAGGGATTGAGGAGAAGAAGCCTGCTGTCCATAAGAAAGAGGATATGGAAACTTCTCAGCGAAGAAGAAATGCGTTCCAATATACCGGAAGCGATGGAGAGGATGCGAGAAAAAAATTAATGGAAGATTTCCAAACAGCCGAGCTGGAAGCTATTGGTTTTACGCAAGAATAACACCTTTTTGTCAAGCCGTGCTCTATCTCAATAAAATTAATTTTATTAATTAAAAGCCGATTTACTTAAATCTTATTCATATGATAAAATAATCAGCATTATCAAACATAGGTTTTTTTATGAATGCTACTACTCCACTTAATATTAAAGATGATCTTTTCTGGGGATCTCCGATAAATAATACTATTGAACTGACAAATAAAGCCATAGCCAAGGCAAAACAAACTCCTGATTTAGCGGAAAAAAGAACCCATTATGATGAGGCTTTCGCCGTCTTTCGCAAGACAGCGCAAGGCGACGGCACGCTGCCCCCGGAATTAGAAGTCCCATTTTTCACCTTTTTAGAAGCGTATGCAAAAGAGACGTGCTATGCGCAGCAGGGAAAGACTCCTGAGGAGGGGTTTGAAAAAAGCGCCCGCCTGATGGAATTGTCCCTCCTTTTGCAGCTGAAAAGCCTGAATATGATCGATTTCAGCTTTAATTGGGCAAAATGCGATAACCTGGAGGCTCTTATAAATGAAGCCGGAGACGATCTCTTAGAAACGGTTCGCCAGCTTCAAATATCGTCCGATGTGCTCTTGCCCAGAGCCCAGAATAAAGGGATGCGGGAGTCTTTGGCCGCCACTTTAAAGCGCATGACTTTTTCCCATCAAAACATCCCCTCTTTAAACAAGGACAACCTCCCCTTCCATAAGCGTTACAACGACCTGACAGAAAAGCTATTTGAAAAACCGATCGATTTAGCTGAGTACCGTTATAACCGCTGCGCCTTTTTGATCAACTTGGGGCCCGAAACAGATAAGTACGATAAAAAGATTCAGGCCTACGACTCCGTGCTTGAGATGTTCCGGACAGAGTGCGCTTCGGGCGATGCCGACTTAAAAAGAATTTTACAGGGCAAAATGTCTCAAATCAACAACATGAAAGGGATACTCAATAAAGACCGCCCTGAAGCTGAAGGGTACTTCCGCGAAGCCTTCGCCATGCGCCAGGCGCTGCTTGAAGATGCCACCGACACTGCCAATGATGAATTTCTTCTCTCCAATATCAGAACGGGCTTGATCCATTGCCTCTGTCAAAAGCCCCTTCAACTTGACCGTTTGAATGAAGCCAAAGGGCATGCCCAGGCGCTGTTCGCCTATGTGCAAAAAAATCAAAGCAATCATAATGTTCACGCTTATGTAGAATCATATAAAACAGCCATGCTGAAAACCAATGCCGCTTTTATGCAATTCATAAGCGAACAAAAAAAGGTGGATACAAATGTCTAAATTTATCACATCCTGTTTAATTCTTCTATTCGCGATGGCCGGGGCTGACGAAACCCAGTATGAGATTCACAAAAAAGAGTACCGCTTCTCGACGATTTATGAAATGAGGCATAACAGCCAATTCCTTGGAAGGGTGGTAACTCCGCGCTACCCCTGGAATTTACGCACCAATTACGATCTTTACAGCAAAGAGGCTGTGAAAGAGGGGAACGGAAAGTTTGCCATCTTAAATCCCGCGGCCTGGTCGAGCTTTTGGGGCGCCGGAGGCTTGGATATCTATGTGGTTGACGCCGAGGGCAATGATGTGGGCTACATCGACGGCGAGTGCTTGACGCTGGCCGCAGCCAAATACACCTTTTATAATGCCGCCGGCGCAGTTGTCGGTTACGGCTATCTGGACAGGAACAAAGAGGGCTTTTCTATCGTTCATCCCGATTACGACAACGTCCCCATCGCCTATTTGAGACGCCATTTTGTGCCGAACACCACCGATTACTGGTCCGTTTATATCTACGACACGGAAACGATCGACACGCGCATGATCAAGATATTCAGCGCCTTTGCCGTGAGCATGCAAGACAAGTTCAGAGCGGACCACTAATATCGTTGACCGCTTTAATCGCCATTGCTATAATTGGTTTATATTATTCCATTTATAACAGATGAAATTTATATATTTTATTGGCCGGTGGGTCGCCCGCTTCAGATATCCCGTTTCGTTGCCCGAAGAGATCGGCATTGCCCTTGGCATAACCGCCTCTAATTTTACCCCCTTCGACACCTTTTTTAAATCGCTCACCACCCTCAAACAAACCCGGTTAAATAAATTTATGAATAGAGAGATGGCCGAAGCGGCGTTTAAAAACGCCTGCATCAGAGAACGGTTTTGCCGCCACACCTTATGTTCCTATTTTTTTAAAGAGGGATGGATCGAATTTATCTTGCAATTCGACCAGGAGGCGAGATTGCGAAGGATTTATATCCTTCATAAAGAAATCAAATCGGACGCAGGGATTGAGATCCCTTTGACATAAAGGCCTCTTGAACAATAGTCCTGAAATTCTCAAAACCATACTCCTCTCTTGCCGCCTCAATGACCTTGACCGTATTCATCAAACTCTCGAAACGATCGGGCAAAATCACCCGGCAGCGCACAAGAAGGGAAGGCAGGTGCAGAATAAGCTGCATCCTTTCCAGATCGCCCTCTTCAACCTCCTCTTTAGCAAGCAATGTTAAAAAGGCTAGCCACTGCACACCTGCAGCCCCTCCCGAATCCACCGCGTCCTTGCAAGTAAAACTCATGGCGGCGGGTTTGATTATCTCAAGCAGCTTGAGTTGCAGGAAAGTGTAAAATATTTCAATAAACGCCTGCCGCTGCCCTTTGCTCAACACGTTCTTTTCTGAAAAAAAGATTCTATGAATATGGTGCATCATTTCTTGAGCGGTATCCGGAAATAACAGATCTTTCACTTCATCGGGAAAATAAAAACCGGTATCCTCCTCTTGCAGCTGCTGAACAAATTGCTTCATAAATGATTTAGCCTGATTATTGTGGCTATAGGAGTTTTCCTGATAATAAAAATCGGAATCTTTGGATAAGGTTACTACAGTGAGCTTATTGACAAAATCGGGATGGTTTTGCAACTCCTCCAGGGCGACACATCTGGCCCGTTCCTTCCATGAGGTGCGGTCCTGCAGATTGATGAGCAGAAATTTGTTGTTTTTATCCCGCTCCCTCATGCCCAGCAGAAATCCTTTGAATTCTTCGTTGACAGTGGCTTTATCGAGATACTCCTGCCTGGTAGGGGTCGGCAGGTGCAGCACTGAGATGATAGCATCCTGAAGCTCAAAGGAGAATAGAAACTGGGGAATATTTTCCTGGTGCAAAGGATCGAAGGCATGCCATTCCCCGTCCTCCATGGTATCTAAAACTTTGGTTAGCGGGCCGAAAGGATGTTTTTTAATCAGCTCGGCAATAGCGTGGTAGCCGGCAAAAATTTTATCGCTCATCACTTTCTCTTTTAAGGGAGTTTTGAAAAGCGCCTTCCCTTCGCAGAGGAGATTTTGCAGTTCCGGCTGCAAAGCGGCATACCCATGCATATTCATGAAAAGCCCATAGCAAATCGCATGGATCGATTCAATGACGCGGCAAAGAACATTATTCTTTTTGTTCGGCGGATAAGCCATCAACTTTTGATACTCGGCGGATTGCAGGGCTTTAATCAAAAACTCCTGAAAGTCCAGAAAATATTCAGAGCAGCATTTGGCCGGATCTTTTTCCAATAAATGGCGTGCATTGCTGCTTAAAATCAGAGCCATCAAAGCCTGGTTGATATAAGTGACAAAATCCCGTTTTTTGAAAGAGCTCGCTTCTTTATAAAACCAGCTGAGTTCCGGCTCCAGGGACTTGATCATCGATTTTGCCGACTTTTGCACAAAGCGGTCGTGAATTAAGTCCAGGTGAGCTAAATGATCCTCGCCGGCCTCCTTCATCTGTTTGAGATTGTCGCCAAAGTCGCAAACCAATTTCATATTTTTAATCAGCCGCGGATTGAAAAAATGGGAACCGTCCTCTTTTCGCATAAAAAACAACTCGTAATCCAAGTCTTTCTTGACCGATTCCAAGTCGACAAAAAGATGTTTCATTTCTATTTTACTTTTAGGAGGCTTCATCGCCTCGGCCGGAAAGGCTCCTTGAGCTATCCCCAGGATCCACTGGCCTAATGTACTCGTATCCACACGCCTGGCGATACGGGTCAGGTAAAATTCCTGTAACTTTTGATATTCTCTTAAACCTGTGACCCTCTTGACTTTTGTATCGTGAAATAAATTGGTAAACTTATCTAATTTACGGGCCGATTCCCCCACCAGAACCATGATAGATTTGATCCCTTCAATGCTTTGCTGATCCGTCACAAAGCCATGGTGTTCTTTATCGCAGTATTCCCGCAAATACTTGAGTATGGTATTGAAAGTCTTTTTCAAAAGCGCATCAGGTTCTACCTCATCGCCGCTGCCCTGCCATTCGAAAGTCCGGTAATGAAATTTATTCCCATCGACAATAAGATGATCCTTCTCAACAATTCCATCTTCCGACTCCAAATCGAGATCGGCAATACTGGTTAATGTTTCTAACGCTTCTAAAAGTGCTGTATTAGATTCGCCCATTTGTTTACCTATCAACTATCTCTATAACAATTATGACATTTATTTAATTAAACACAAAATAAAATTAAATTTATAATTTATCAAAGAAAGATCTTGATGAAATTGCGCGAGATAGTTTATAAGGTATACATCGTTTCACGGAAGAGTGGCAGAGCGGCCGATTGCGTCTGTCTTGAAAACAGAAGGCCTGAGAGGGTCCGGGGGTTCGAATCCCTCCTCTTCCGTACCTTTTTTATTTATCATAAATTAACAATCAAATTAATTTAACAACACTTATAATGAAGTGGAGATATAAAGAAAAAAGGAGGGGTATCTATGAAAAAAATATCCATGAAACACGTCAGAGAACTCAAAGGAAGCGGCGAAGAAGTCTTCTTTATCAATGTCCTTCCTAAAGAAGAATACCGGAAAAACCATATTCCAGGTTCGATTAACATTCCTCTCAAGGGCGAAGAAGATTTTGTCCAGCGCGTGGAAAAGATTGTTCCCAGTAAGAATCACAAAATTGTCCTCTATTGCGAGAATGAGAAGTGCCAGGAATCGGAAATCGCTGCTAAACAACTGGAGGAGAAAGGATTCAGTTACGTCATGGATTTTACCGGCGGAATGCAGGAATGGAAAGAAGCCGGCGGAAACACAAGAAAGCATGAAAAAGTCTTAACTTAAGTGGGGAATTCATGTTCGGAAAGCGTTTTAATATCTTAAAATTCGCCGGTTTTGATATCGGCGTGGACATCAGCTGGTTTTTCGTCGCCGTTCTGCTCACATGGACTTTAGCGGCGGGCTATTTCCCCTATCTTTACAAAAATTTAACTCCTGAGACTTATTGGATCATGGGTCTTTGCGGCATGCTGGGGCTCTTTCTGTCGGTCGTTTTGCATGAGCTTGGCCATGCTTCCGTTGCAAGGCGCTTCCAGCTGCCCATCTCGCGCATCACCTTGTTTATCTTTGGGGGCGTAGCGGAATTAAAAAGCGAACCACCCTCCCCGAAAGCCGAGTTTTTCGTCGCTATTGCCGGCCCCATCGTCAGCCTGGTGCTGGCCGGGCTTTTCACCCTGCTCACATCTATCGGCTTGCATGCAGGATGGCCTCCCGGTTTTACCGGTGTGACCGGTTATTTAGGTTTTATTAATTTCATTATCGTTCTTTTTAACCTGATACCCGCCTTTCCGCTCGATGGGGGGCGGATTTTCCGGGCCTTTTTGTGGTGGTGGAAAGACAATTTAGGCTACGCTACCATGATCACCACCCGCCTTGGCACCGCTTTTGGATTCACACTGATCTTCTTTGGCTTTTTCTTTATCCTCAGCGGAGCGATTTTTGCCGGCATGTGGTGGATTTTGATCGGCCTCTTCTTAAATCAGGCCGCAACCGCTTCCCGCACGCAATATTATTTAAGACGGGAGCTGCACGGGGTGCCCGTGGAGAAGTTTATGACCCATGACCCAATTGCCGTGCCTCCGGACATCACGTTGAAGCAATGCATCGATCAATATTTGTATCAGTCGCACCATCACCTCTATCCGGTGGTGGAAAACGGGCGTCTGCTCGGCTACGTCAGCCTAAAAGAGATCAAAGGCGTATCGTCTGATAAATGGGAGCACACCACCGTTCGGGGCGCCATGGTCCCCCTTTCCGGCATCCAGACTATTTCTCCAAAAACGAACGCCATGGAGGCCTTAAATCTGATTCAGGACGCTCCTACGCCCACCCTGCTCGTCGTGGAGGGGGAGAGGCTGGTAGGTCTGCTAGCTGCCCAGGATCTCTTTAAAATCATATCTATGAAACTGGAATTGGAACAGGGTGGCAATTAAACACCCCTTTTGATACAGTTTCTTTATTTATCAATGAAAAACCTCTTGCTTTGCAAATTCCCTTTTCTCATAATGTGCGCTTTTTTCACCAACCAAATACAGGGAGAAAATCGCATGTTAGATATTTCTGCAATTCATCAAAAAGCAAAGTACCCCATCCCCGAAAAGACTCTGAGGGAATGGTCTGAAGGGATCGGTTTTGGCAGGAAAGTCGCCTACAATACCGATGAAATGAGACGCCTTGAGCTGGATATGGCGGCGATCAGGGATGAGTTCCTCTACCAGTACAGCAACCCCTATTACACCCGCACCATCGGCGAATACATTCCTCCGAATATTAAAACCTACCTTGCCCCGACTGTAAGCTACGTGGCTAACCTTGTATCTAACTTCCTCAAAACCAACGGCTTCTTTAAAGAGTGTGAAAAATGGGCCATCCTGACCGCCGGAGCGCCTGGTGCTGGAAAAACCGTGCTTTTCGAATCGCTCATGCCGATAAACAATATCCGCGCGCCCTATCTCGATCCCGATGCGGTGTTCCTCAAAAAGATGATGAAGCACACTTATCAGGCGGATCTCGAGCAGGCTTTAAAAGCCGGCGGAGATGAAAAAACGATCAGGCAAGAGATGTACGACAAGTGGCGCCCCGCCTCCAATTTTCTGACACATATCTGGATGGCCTATTTCATCGGCGAAGGCAGCAGCTTTTATTTCGGCACTACCGCGTCTTCCCCGCAAATGGCCGATACGTTCCAGTATTACAGAGATTCGGGCCGCAAGATCAAATTGATCCACGTCTCAGCTCCCGATGATGTGCGCTGGGAATCGATCAAGCTCCGCGACAAGGAATTCGTCCAGACAACGGAACAGGATATCCGCGAAAAAGGCGATATGGTGCCGAAAAATATCGAACGGGTCTACCTGAAAGCCAATGAAATAGACTTCTATTGGAGAGCTAAGGCCGACGGCAACGCCATCCATGCCGCCACCTGGATCCAAAATGGAAATCTCACGGTTCACGATGAGACGGACTACCAGGCTATTATCGACCTGAACACGTCTAAAGCGCCCGATACCGCCTGGCCGGACGCATTAAAGAAATAGTCTGATTCGCCAGACAGCCCAAAACAACGGGCTGTCTTTTTCTCGCAAAAGCAGATTGATTGACGCTAAACCGGGCTGGAACTCCCTATTTTCTGGCTAAAGCGTATTTTTGATACCCTTTAATCGATAGATTCACCAAGATCATGGCGATCAATATGGGATAGAATATCTCGAGTATCGGAGCCGTAATCATCGTTATTCCCGCTAAACCGGTCATGGAAATCACAAAAGTGACAACCAGCGTCGATAATTTCGCCCAACTTTCGGACGGATACGATTTAAAGAGGGTTTTATTGAGATAATCCGCATAAACGACCGCTAAAGCGACCGATGTGGTAAAACAGGCCAAAAAGATGGCCGCTACGGAGATCATCCCGAGTTTCGGACCCAAAACCACCTTGGCGATGTGAGCCAATAGCTGCTCCTTGGGAATCTCTTGCAAAGATTCGTAATGCACCCCCGCCAGGGCGATTAAGTTGATGTAGACAATCGCGAGCAGGGAAACCCCCACGATGCAGGCTTTCAGGGTAATGCGGAGAGGCTGGATCTTCTCATGGGTCGCCCCTCTTAAAATTTCGATAATCGAGGCTGAGAAGAAGAACGAGGCGATCAAATCCATGGTGTTGTACCCCTCTGTCAGCCCTGTATAAAAATGGGTTACGCCCTCTTTAGTCGGGGCGGAAAACATTTCGTGCAGGCTCACCCCCTGATAAATGATCATTCCAAGGCAGGCGAGCAGGCACGGGGTGAGAAAATAGCCTAAAATATCCAGCATGCGCCCCTTGGTCCCGATGACAAAATAAATCACGAAGCAATAGAGCAGGCTGAACAGCCACAAAGGGCCGATGTCATAATAGGAGGAGAGGCTGGAATAGGCTAACGCGATGCAGCGCGGGGCTGAGCCCAAAGGAATCCACACCGTAAGCAAAATGGCGATCAGCACTGAGCCGAGTCTGCCGCCTAGGCACTGAAAGAATTTCGTGTAGTCTCCTTCGTAGACGATCATGGCGATCACCCCTAAAAAAGGGACGCCGACGGCCGTTATAAGGAAGCCAAGAGAGGCTAAAACACTCTGATCCTGGGCCATTTGCCCCACGAAAAGAGGATAAATCAGGTTTCCGGCGCCGAAAAACATCGAAAAGAGAGCCAGTCCGATGAAAACGAACGAAAATTTCTTATTACCTATCATAAAACTCCTCAACTTAATCTATAATTATACTAGTTTTCGGGAAAAAAATAAAGATTTAAATAAAAAAAAGAATTAATACCCCCAAGGGGGTAGTTAATGTTGAGGTTAAAAACCGGATATTCATGGCCCCAGTTTACTTCAAGTCAACTTTTTTCATCAATTGATTTTTTCCTTGCGAATCACCCATCTGTTATGACAGAATGTTTATTCTTTTTCAGGAAGAGTGGCAGAGTGGCCGAATGCGTCTGTCTCGAAAACAGATTCATCAGCAATGGTGACGAAGGTTCGAATCCTTCCTCTTCCGAATTAAGCCATTCCTTACGGCTTCCAGCAACGAAATTATTGTTGGGAGAATACCAGGCCACAAAAAATTAAAGGTGTCAAAGGCACGTCCTACCTTGTCCAATTTCGCATTAAATTACGGCGACTTTGCAAAAAATACCGAAAAACAGTGCTTTTTGCAAATTATTGTAAGAAAAAGACACCAATATTTCTTACATAAAGACACCAAAAAAAGCACCGCCACTACTACATCTTAAAAGAGTGCTTTATGAAAAGAAAAAATAACTCTTGCTTTTGTAAGAAAAACATACTAATATTCCTTACATGAAAGGCAATCGAAAACAATTAAAAAGCATTGATTCTCAGATACTTGAGGCTATAAATATCCGTGGGCATGGCGCTGTATTTGTTCCGACGGACTTCTTGGATCTGGGCAGCCGACAGGCTGTCGATATTGTTCTTCACCGACTCGTTCGAAAAGGAACCATTCGCCGCCTCGCAAGAGGAATATATGATTTTCCTGAAGAGCACCCTGTACTTGGAAAACTTCAACCATCTCCAGAAAAAATAGCAGAGGCATTGGTTGGCCGCGATTGCACGCGTATTCAACCAACTGGCGCTTACGCAGCAAACATCCTAGGACTATCCGAACAGGTTCCAGCTAAAGTGGTATTTCTGACAGATGGGCCAAGCCGAACGGTAAAAATCGGCGCAACAACCATTCAGCTTCGGCGAACAACCCCCAAAAATATGGCGATGGCAGGTCGGCTCAGTGGACTTCTGATCCAGGCACTCCGCGAACTGGGCAAAGAAAATGTGACCACAGAGCGGCTTGAGCATTTAAAGCGGATTCTTCCGCTGGACAAACGACAAGAACTACTCAAGGACATTCGACTTGCGCCGGAATGGATGCATTCCATTTTCAAGAAACTAGCCGAGGAGGTTTAAGTGAAACTTGACTTTTTAAAATTATCTTCTGACGAACGACGCCTGTACATTGAACAGGCTGCCATTCAGAGAAATGTATCCCCTGTAATCATGGAAAAAGATTTTTGGGTGTGCTGGTTGCTCAGTATTCTGTTCGAGTCGGAGTTTGCTGACAGCCTTGTATTCAAGGGTGGCACCTCGCTATCAAAAGTATTTGGCGCGATCGATCGGTTTTCTGAAGATATAGATCTCTCGCTGTCCCCTACTTTTCTAGGGCTTCCTGAAGCCGGTACAACTCGTAATCAGGCCGACAAATGGATGAAAAAAGCTGAGGATGCATGTGAAGTTGCTGTTCAAACTCAGATCATGCCGGCACTGGAAGCATCGGTATTGGACGTACTTAGGAAAAAATGAGCAGGCGCGATTCGAGTTTTTAAAAGACCCCAACACAAATTCGCCGGTAATTCTTTTTCACTACCCATCATCGCAACCAACAGGGTTTGCCTATATCAAACGTTCTGTAAAACTGGAGTTCGGCTCTCTCACTGATCAGCAACCAACAGGACGTCATACAATAACGCCTTGGATTGCCGAGATTTTTCCCACAGCATTTCCCGATTGGCAATGTGAAGTCATGGCTCTAGAGATAGAGCGAAGTTTCTGGGAAAAAGCTACGATCCTACACGCAGAATACCACCGACCATCTCGATAAACCAATGCCAGATAGGTTTTCACGCCATTACGCGGATACTGCGATGCTTGCAAATCACCCAGAGGCAATCAAAGCTATAAATCACCACGACCTCCGAAACAGAGTCGTTTTATGGAAGAGTCTGTTCTTTGGCAGCTCGTGGGCAAACTATGACTTAGCCAAACCTGGAACCTTTCGCCTTGTTCCTCAGAGCTGAAAGATTGCCTGCATTGCGACGTGATTATCAGTTGATGCGCGACATGTACCTTACTGAGCCTGTCAGTTTTGATGATATACTCACCACCTTGTCCGATCTAGAACATCGTATCAACCTCGTTGATTGGGAAGAAACTAAAAATTCCTCTCTGATTAATTCTCAAAGGGAAATCAAGGAATTTGAACTACCCCAAAACAATATAGCTCCTTTGCCCTCCTTAGGAGAAGCTCTAACAAAGAAAAGAGGAGATGAATTAGTTCAATCCGTAATGGAAATCTTAGCCGCAGGCGCTAATGTTAATGACACTTCCTTTAATGGGCATCGTCCGTTGCAATTACTAATTAAAGCCCGCTTAGATGCTCGTAAGAAACTTGAACTAGTTAACAGACATTATCGATCTAGGGGCTGATATCCACTCTGCGGATAAAAGTGGATTAACACCGTATCAGGTTGCTATTTCTGAAGGGAATAAATCAATTTCCGATCTCTTACGTTCTAAAGGAGCTCGTCCAATGTCCCCTCCTGGAACTGGATACGCTCAACATTACAACATGTACCATCGAAATTCCATTGCCATAAGCGATTGCATATTATGCACAAATTTGGCACACTAATGACCAACTTCGCACATTCATGGGCCCCAATATGGCTAAGCCTTGGTCTTCTGTTTTCGCTGTGAAGTTGGTTGTTTAATGTTGAGGATACCTGCAGAGCATCGGACCAGATTCATCAGCAATGGTGACGAAGGTTCGAATCCTTCCTCTTCCGAACCTTGAGGAATACTATGAGTCAAGACTACGAGGCGCTTTTAAAGCTCTCCCGCCAATTTCACCTTCTTCAAGGGATTTCCTCCATTTTGGAGTGGGATCAGGAAACCCATATGCCCCCCGACGGAGCCCCGATCCGGGCCGAGCAGCTGGAGCTTTTGGCCGGCCTTATTCACCAGGAAAAGACCGGGAAAAAGTTCTCCTCCGCCCTGGAAAAACTGATCAGCCTCTCCACCGGCGAAATCATTGGCAAAGAGCTCGATGAGGAGCGGCGAATCGCCCTTGGGCTTTTCCGGAAAGATTACCTACAGGCGACCGCCCTTCCCAGGGAATTTGTCGAGAAGTTCACCAAACTCACCTCCCAAAGCCTCGAAGCTTGGCGCTTTGCCAGGCAAAATAACACTTATCTGCACTTTCTCCCCTTTCTCGACCAGATTGTGGCGATGACCAGGCAAAAAGCCGATTATTTGGGCTATAAAGAGCACCCTTACGACGCCCTGCTGGATCTCTACGAACCCGGATTGACCACAGCCGATGTCACCTCGTTATTCACCGACCTGAAAACCCCCATTTCGGAACTCATCAAAAAAATCGGCAACGCAAAGCAGGTGGACGATCAATTTCTCCACGGCAGTTTTCCCAAAGAGAAACAGGTAGAATTCTCTAAAGAGCTCCTGGAGGCCATGGGCTACGATAAGGCCAAAGGGCGGCTTGACTTCTCGGTCCACCCCTTCTCCTCCTCCAGCCACCCTACAGACAGCCGCATCACGACCTTTATTCACCAAAATTCCCTGATGAGCTGCATCTCTTCCGTTTTACATGAAGGGGGCCACGGTTTATATGAAATGGGCCTGCCCCATGAGCATTTCGGCTCCCCTCTTTGCGAATCGCTCTCTTTGGGAATGCACGAGTCGCAATCGCGCTGGTGGGAAACGCTGATCGGCCTGAGCGAGCCCTTCTGGTCCCACTTTCTGCCGAAACTGCAAGAAATCTTTCATGGGCAACTCGACAAGGTCGCCCTGCCGGCGTTTCATCGCGCCATCAATAAAGTGGAGCCCTCCTTCATTCGCATCGAAGCGGACGAGGTCACCTACCCGCTGCATATCGTCCTGCGCTTTGAAATCGAGCGGGACCTAGTCGCCGGGACATTAAAAGTGCGCGATATTCCCGAAGCCTGGAATGAGAAGATGAAAAACCTGCTCGGCATTACCCCGAAAACCTATAGCGAAGGGTGCCTGCAGGATATTCACTGGTCTTTGGGATCGCTCGGCTATTTCCCCTCCTACACCCTCGGCAATCTCTATGCCTCCCATCTTTTCCTGGGCTTCCAGGAGGAGTTTCCCGACTGGGAAAAGCGGGTGGCGGATGGGCAGCTGCTATTCATGAAGCAATGGCTCAACCAGAACGTACATTGCCACGGCCGAAAATACACATCAAAAGAGCTTTTAAAAAAGGCGACAAATAAAACTTTTTCCAGTAAAGCCTATATCAACTATTTAAGAAACAAATATTCAGCTATTTACAAACTGGATTAAAATACCCCGATAGTGTAATATCGAAGTTCACAATTCACTCTAGGAGGTGTTTTATGAAAAAAACCATTTTAACCCTATTGGCAACTGTAGCTTTGTTTTCAGAGCTATCTGCAGGATTCGGATTTTTTTGGCACTCAGAACCATGCCATCCGACCGTCGTCGTTACAAGACCAGCCGTCCCTGTTCAAGGTTATTACGTCAGGCACAGGCCGATGAGAGTATGCGCTCCCTTGTACGAGCGGGTTGAGATCCGCACCCCTTGCCGCGACCTCGTCGAAAACCGACGCGAGCCGGTAAGAGACTGCCCGGCGCCTATTGCCGACCGCGCGTTTGGGTATTAATTTCAAATGGATTGGGGTTGACGAAAGGTTAACCCCTTCACTGTAAAAGCTCTATTTTCCGTTTTAGAGACCTGACTTCATTTTTTAACGCCTGGTTTTCAAGGGCCAACTTTTCAATTATTTCAACGGCGTTTGCCAAATTTATTTTTAATTCCCTCTTTTCTTTTAGCTGTAGAGAAATGCATACCCTTAGGTTATTATTCCTATTTCTTAAATTATCCACCTCTTTTTTCATGGAGTCCAGTTTTGCCTTGGCTCTTAGTCTGCAAAGTCTCCACGCCTCCCTTTTTTTGGCCTTCGCCTCTTCGGTCCTGGTATCCTGCTCTTTAACCGCAGAGGCAGTCTGTTGCCATTCCGGAATGGGAGGCTCCAAGACGCGCTCTTCCTCATAGATGATTAGTATTTCTGGGTCATCAATAGGGAATAGTGGAACTTCCTTAGCAGAGGCTTCCTCAGGCGGCCAAGGGACAAAATGCCCAAAATAATCTAGATTAAGAAAATTTGTATTCATAGGTGAACAACTATACTCCCTTACTCTTTAATATTCAATCCCTTCTTTGTTTTTCTGAGGTAGAAATCAGGAAAAATAAATATGGTGAATATGCCAAGCAAGGCAGGGAGATGCGAGCGGCAAAGATTGACCTGACTACAGAACGGGATATCAGGAACTCGACCAGCTGCTTAAAAAGCTGAAGATTTCCGCGATGCCTATCGCGTCCATCCAAGCCCTTGATTTTAGTGCTGCTTGTTGCTATTTAAAATTTACTCGTCAAGGCGATAGGTGTGAAGAAACAGCTTCATGGCGCTTTGGCAGGCTGGATTTGGGCCGTTTAGATTCGACTCATCGTAATTGCAGGCAAAATAGAGGTCCATTAACATTTCAAAGCTTTGTATTTCCAGGCGGTCTGCTCTCAAATACGCCCTGACAATTTTGTGAAAGATGTCAGAAGAGCTAAAATCAATTTCAAAAGGAAAGGCTTGATCTTTCCCTTTCCTGACGTAGGTTTGAAGATAAAGCGATAACGCGCCGGCAAAACGGTTGTGCTTTTTGTCCCCTATCATCATGTTGCTCTGAACCTGGCAATAATTTACAAAGAATGCGGCAACCGCACGGGTTGTCTGCCGGCACTGCTCTCTTTTGTCGGCCGCCTGGCGGAATCGATCTAACAGGGCCGGGTCTTGCGGGGGGAAGAAAAATCCCATGTGTTCCCCCGGCAACAAAATCTCATAGATATTCTGGCTGCATTTTTGAAGTTCGTGTTGATAAAACTCCTTTTCATAATGCTGCTCCATCGGGTCCCCCTCTCCTGAGGGAAGATCGGGAGGAATTCGCTCCATTCCGAGGCGCTGAACGATTTTTTTCCTCTGATTGATGACCGCCTGGTTCAACATAATGAGGTTTTTATCGATCACATTCCGTTCCACCAAAGCCTTAATCCAGGCGATGCTGATTTTGTGGCACACCTCCATATCGGGATCAAGGGACAACGTGATCGAAAAATCGGGCCGATTTTTAAATTCCAGGCCGGTGATGTATCCCCTTTCATTAAAGGAGACGCTGAGGGTCGCATTGCCTAATTCATCGACGTAAACCGGATTAGGGATATCTTGAAAATTCAAATCATAGGCAGTAAAACGAAAAGATGGCTCCATAGATCAAGAAATTATATAGGGTCAATTTCAATCCCGCAAGGGTAAATTTTTCGCAATTTTTTGGAAATAAAACAGTTTTAATCTCACACTACTTTTGTTTTAAATCGGCATAATTATGAATTTTTTATCTTCTGTTTTTATTGAGTTGAATGATCGTTTAGAGGAATGCGTCAGAGAAATTGGGATAATGATTCCCCCCTCCGCCCTTAAAAATACGGAATATTTTGTCGCCGCAGAAATTCAACGCGATAACGCCAAAAAGAGGGGTGATCATTTGGGTTGTAGATAGCGAAGGCGTTTGCTACCACAAGTTTTTCCATGAGAATGAGAGCCGCGACACTGTCACGCTTTTAAACACTCCGATTTTCCCCAATTAGAGCTTTCACCGGAAAAAATGGAGATGGCGGGTGAAACGGTGGAAGTCGACCCCCATCTAGGTAGCTTAAAATTAAAGCTGACCCTTTTCCGTCCCTCCTTTTTTCTAAGAAATTAATTGATTGCATACTTTATTTTAAACTTTTATTTAATTTCCAACTTTTCTATAATATCACATCAATTCTTTTTTAATTAGGTGTTACAATGCAATTAAATTTTGATTCAACCGCTCAGTCATTTCAATATGAGATCGCGTGCGGCTCAGGAAAAACGGGTTTTAAACGCATAAGCGACCAATTACCCCCCGGCGCTGAGGCTGTTGTAAATTTTTTATTCGTCGAAGATCGGGAACCGTTTGGTTCAAACGCATCGGAAAAAGATCCGCAAACGCATCATGCCGCAACTGTGAAAATAACAAAAGAGAGCACCGCCATGAAGGCAATCATTCACGTTGCGAGCTATGCTACAGGGGACTATAAAGAGAACGTTGATCCACAGGGACGCCCTTCCTCTGAAGATTTGCCTATAGAAGATAAGAGCGCTGGTCAGGCGTTAGTCATTTTGACAGAGATGAAGGCTATTTTTCAAAAGGCGGCCGCATTGCCGGCCGATCGAAAACTCCATTATAGCCGAGCAACCGTGATGGTCCTCATTCCCGGCCAAAAAATCCAATTGATCACTCTAGATCAGGGCGTAAGAGGCACGGCTGATCTGAAAAGTGTAAATTCTCACTGGTCTACTGAAGAGGTTAAAGATATTGACCTCCCCTCACAGAACAAGAGACTGGATTCATTAAATAAGAAGTTTAGAAACCTCGTGGAGCAGGCCGGAAAAAGACCGGCGGAAGTCCCAGGCGATGCCGTGCGAATTAAAGGATACGAAATCCAGTATTCCCGCACAATAAAGTAAGTTAAACCGAGTGCCTGCGCCCTTTGAAAGCGGGCTCTTTCTGGAGCCCCTGAAACACAAGCGTTGTGATCTTCAAGGTCGTGTTATATAACGCGCATTCTGTAAGGGCATACCCGTCGTTGTTAACCGCCCAAATAGTGAGATTGCCCGTTGCGAGCAAATGAGTCAAACGAGAGGCGTTTTGAGGATCGGCAATCCCCTTTTTTCCATTGGCTACACCCAATATCTGCAGAAAACAACCTGTCAAAATGCCAGCGGCAGCCACGTCTCTGATGGTTTTAAAATCGAGAGGGGTATAACCGGTGTAAAGAAGTAATCCAACTGTGGAAGCGTAGTAAAGGGAGGCTATATTTCTGCCGACAAAATTAGGAAGGGACGCTAGTATTTTTCTTTCGACGCTTTTTTTCTGAAACACTTGAAACACAGCTGTGGATATTTTCAAAGATAAACCGACAAGGGCAAAATCTAAACTTCCCTTTGGGTCGTGAAACCAGGCAGTGAGATTCAGCGTCGCAATCAAATTCGACAAAAGAGGAGCGCTTTGAGGATCGGCAATTCCCTTCCGGCCATGGGCAATTCCCACCATCTGAAGAAAAATGCTTACAAGAACGCCTCCGGCAGCGGTATTTTTGATCATGCTAAAATTAAGATCGGAAAAGCTGGTGTAAACAGCCAAACCCACCGTGGAAGCCAAGTAGAGGGATTCCTTATTTTCCCAGGCAAAATTTTTTGCTGGTTCCGGAATAACAGAGGAAATATAATTAGGTATTGCTTGCATATACACCTTATTTATTTAAGAATAATATCACAACATAATATATTCAGCAATATTTTTATTGATTAAAATTCATCACTTTGATATTTTTAATTTATTAGATTAAGGTATTTATGCAAGCAATTACAAATTACATTTCGTCATTTAAAAGAGAAGATTTAAGGAAAATGGTCCTTGAAAACAAGGAACCGCTATTCCTGGCAGCCACAACGCTAGTAGCCGTTGGCGCCGGCTATAAAAATATGGATATAAAAAGTTTTAAAGACTGCACCCTATTTGGTGTAGGGCTAAGCTGCGCTCTTCAATTACTCGGCTTGACCACGGGACGAAAAGGAATAGCCTCTCCCGAAATTGCCCCCCATTTGACCACTACTTTTGCCGCGGTCAACCTCGCTAACTTAATCTACCAACCCTTTCAACCCTTCACAATAAATTGCGCGATTTTTAGTCTGGCGTTCAAAATCACAACGGTGGCGTTTCAAACTTATCATCGGGATCAACGCTAATTTGTATTTACAGCAATGCAAGACAGTTCAATACGAGAGCCCATCGGCAGGGCGGAAACCTGCACCGTCTGGCGCGCCGGATAGGGCTTCGTTGTGAAGCGCTCACTGTAGGCCTGATTAAACTCGGCGAGATCACGCGCAAAATCGACCAAAAACACTTCAACACGGATGACATGGGACAAATCCGCGCCGGCGGCAGCTAAGACAGCCGAAATGTTGTCCAGCACGCGATGGGTCAGCTCTTTCATCCCCCCTTCTATTAATTTTCCGGCAGCCGGGTCAATTGGGAGCTGGCCCGAAACGAAGATAAACGGGTCTTTCACAATGCCCTGGGAATAGGGCCCGATGGCCTTGGGGGCTTGGGCTGTCTCGATTTGTCTGAATTTATTTCTTGTATTTTCCATAGGGATCCTTTACTTTGCGAAAATATTAACCCATAAAGGAAATTTATGAAACAGCGTAATTTTTTTTCTGCCGAGGCCGTCAAAAAACTCACTAAAAGTCTGAAAGAAGTTTTGGCTAGCACGTATGTTCTTTATCTCAAAACGCAAAACTTCCACTGGAATGTCGAAGGGCGCCATTTTTTCTTCCTGCATAAAATGTTCGAAGAGCAGTATGAGGAGCTCGCCGAAGCGGTCGACACCCTGGCTGAGAGGATCCGCCAGTTTTCCGTCAAATCCCCGGGCTCTATGAAAGAGTTTCTCTCGTTGAGCGAGTTAAAGGAATCTGCCAATCCCCCCGAAGCGAAGAAGATGATAGAAGAGCTTTACGCCGACCACCAGGCGATCGCCAATATATTGCATCAGAAAATCAAAGAAGCCCAGGAGTTTAGCGATGAAGGCACCGCCGATGTTTATATAGACCGGTTGCGCGTTCACGATAAAACGGCCTGGATGTTGAAAAGCCACCTGGAGGAAAAATGAAAGCCTTGAGTTTAGAACAGTTCAGCAGTTCAGACCAGTTGAAAATGGTCGATCTCCCCACTCCAAAACCGGGCGATAATGAGGTTTTGCTGCGGATCGCTTATACGGCCGTCAATCCGGTCGACTGGAAAATTTGCGAAGGGCTTCTCAAAGAGCGCCTGCCCCACAAATTCCCCCTGATCCCCGGATGGGACGCCTCCGGCACGATAGCCGCCGTGGGCAATAAGGTGGAGCAATTTTCCGTGGGCGATAAAGTTTACGCCTACTGCCGAAAGCCGGAAGTGCAGTGGGGAAGCTACGCGGAATATATCGTCCTCGACGCGGAAAGCGTCTCGCTAAAACCTAAAAACTTAAACTACGCCGCCGCGGCCGCCATCCCTTTGGTCGGGCTAACCGCCTGGCAGGCCCTTTTCGATGTGGGGCACTTAAAGGCAGGTCAAAGCATTCTCATCCATGCAGGCGCCGGGGGCGTTGGCAGCATGGCTTTGCAATTTGCCAAGCAGGCAGGAGCGAAAGTCTATACGACAGCCAGTCAAAAAAACCACGACTATGTGAAGCAGCTGGGAGCCGCCCACTCGATCGATTACACAAAAGACAACTTCATCAGCCACATCAAAGTGTTTGAACCAAAAGGGGTCGATATGGTTTTTGACACGATCGGCGGGCATGTTCTGCAAGAAAGCCTAAAAGTTATCAAGAAAGGGGGGCAGCTGGTCAGCATCGTCGAGAAGGTCGATCCCGCTGTGGCCGAAGCGCACCAGATTGAGGCGCATTATGTCTTTGTCAGGCCGAATGGAAAACAGCTGGCTGAGATCGCCGCGCTGATTGAACAGGGAAAAGTGATTGCGCCCCATATCGAGGAGATGCAGCTCGAAGACGCCTCATTTGCCCTGCAAAAGGTGAAAAAGGGGCATACTTTGGGAAAAATCGTTCTCAAGGTTATGTAGAAGCGAGAACCTCTTTTAGTTTTTCCTGCTGCGCCTGATAGAGCCCGGGATAGGAGCGCTCCAGCCACTTGCCGAATTGATCCATCTTCTGGCAAAGGTTCTCTTTATATTCTGAGGGCTCTTTCATTTTTTCATCGCTTTCAAAGAGGCCGACATCCACATGGATAGGCCGCCCGGCCACGACGCCGGTATTTTGCATGAGGGCAGGATCGGTGTCGTAAAACCCGCGGGCATAGTCAGAGAGCAGCAGGTCGCAGGTTTTAAGCACCAGCTCCCTGGCCAATGCCTCATTTCCCTCTTCCATCAACTGGTCAATGGCCGGACAGAGCATGGCGGCCTTTTTCTGCACCATAAAAGCCATCTTGTCCAGGTCTATGACGCGCGTTATGCCGGCTTTATCGGTAAAGGTTAATTTTTTTTGCAAATCAGAGGTCGGATTCAAATGGACGAACAGTATGCCCGCTTCCTCCTGCATGGTATCAAAAGCCGTTTTCCAGCTCGTAAAAAGCTTCTCAAAATTCCGCTGCTTGACGGCGTACCTCTTTTGCCGCATTTTTTTCACGGGAGGAACGAAGGTGAAATAATCGATCCAGTACTTGCGGAAATGTTGAAATTTAAAAAATTTAATCACATACCTGCCGTCGGCGCTGGAAAAGGCGTAAGACTGGCACCCCTTGCCCAAGTAAAAAAAAGGCTGATCGAGAATCGAGAGAACCGCGGCCCGCTCACGATCGTCTAAAGGACGAGTTTCAAAGCCGGGATTATAGGCGAGCTCGCAGGTGATATTGCCGAGGCGAAAGCCATCCGTGATCTGCAAATAAAGGCTTACTCCGCCATAGATCCCAATCGATAAACAAAGCAAAATATAAATAAACTTCCGGAACATTCAGCTATATTCGCAAAGGCTCCCGGTGTTGTCAAGGCAATAATTCGTGACTAAAAAAGGATAATCCGTTACATTTTGGTTTAGGGACCTACCAAAAGGATTATATTATGAAGTCATGTTTTCTTAGCTGCTTTGGGTTTATTTGTCTGTTTTTCAGCAAATGCGCTGCCTTCAGTTCGGAAACCACCAACGATTTTATCTCTTATCTTTCTGTGAGAGAAACCAAATTGTTGAGCATTCAAGATTTTCCCTTCATCGAAATCGCGAAGCAATCGAGCATAATTAGCCAAATTGTCAACGACAAATTCGTCTTTCTTTCTTCCTACGCTCCCGGAAGAGACGCTCTTTATCAGGGCGGCGGGGCGCTTGCCTATTACCTCACTTCCCATGTCTATATAAAGACCGGGCCTTCCTATAGCCGCGATATCGGCATCGGCCGCAAGTGGAAATGGGCGATGCAGCTGAGCTACGAAATCCCCTTTGCAAACTAGTGATTCCTTAAGCTATACTCCACTCTTTAATTAGACTGGAGTGTATCATGTTAAAAATTAACTTATCGGGGAAAAGAGCTTTTATCGCAGGCATCGGCGACGACAAAGGATATGGCTGGGCAATTGCCAAGGCCCTGGCCGAAGCCGGCGCAGAAATTCTCGTGGGCACCTGGACTCCCATTCTAAAGATTTTTAAAACCAGTTTTGAAACCGGAAAGTTTGACGAATCGCGCAAACTCTCCGATGGCAGTCTGCTGCAAATTGCGAAGATCTACCCTATGGACGCTTCATTTGATAAAATGGAAGATGTTCCGGAAGATATTAAAGAAAACAAGCGATACAAGGAACATTCAGGCTACACCCTTTCTGAAGTGGTACAGGCCGTGCAAAAAGATTACGGGTCGATTGACATTTTGGTTCACTCCCTCGCAAACGGACCCGAAGTTCAAAAACCGCTCCTCGAAACCTCGCGACAGGGCTATCTGGCGGCTTTGAGCGCCTCTTCCTACTCCTTTGTCAGCCTGCTCGCCCACTTTCTGCCGATACTCAACACCGGCGGCTCGGCCCTCTCGCTGACTTATATCGCCTCTGAGCGGGTGATACCCGGCTATGGGGGAGGGATGAGTTCGGCTAAGGCGGCTCTTGAGAGCGACACGCGCACGCTCGCCTGGGAAGCCGGCCGTGCCAAAGGCATACGCGTAAACACCATATCGGCCGGACCTTTCCGCAGCCGTGCGGCCAAAGCGATCGGCTTTATCGAGCGCATGATCAATTATGCGGCAGCGAACGCTCCCTTGGCCGAGGAGATCGAGGGCGAGGAGATCGGCAACGCGGCGGCGTTTCTGCTATCTCCGCTCGCCTCAGGAATTACGGGAGAGATCATTCACATAGACAATGGGCTGCACGCGATGGGTGTGGCGATGGATAGCCCGACTCTAGCCGAAGTTTAGGCGTTTTTAAGGCAGAATTTAACAGAAAAACATCCTTCGGGACTGACAAAACTCAATCTGGCCCAACATTGCGCACGGTACACTCCCAAATCTGTTTCTAATGAAGCCTTATGACTAAAGTAGATCGTCTTCCAATTTGGGCTTGCGAATGAACTGACTCGCAGGGATGGGAGGAGGGACCCTCCTTCTTTCTGAAATCGGCTGGGATTGAGGAGTTTGGATTGGGCATCTGGCTGCAACGGCAGCGTAGGATGGCTTTGGGGCGGGCTGAAGGTACCGGTCTGCATCCTTGGTAATATTATTAGCCGCCTCTATTCCTGTAGCTCCAACTTCTTTGTCACAAATCAATGAATTTAAATGGTTAACAGTTTCAACATTGACGGTGATAAGGTTTTTCTGGAGATTGTCATTGATAGCCACTACCTCTAATGTTTTTTGCAGAATCGTGAGAGGGACTTTTGAAGAGAGACAAAGTAATCTCAAAGCTTCCGGCACATTTCTTTCATAGGCCAAAGTGTAGGTCCTGCCTGAATACACAACAGTTTGCTGATAATTTGTGTGTGTTGCCGCCAGCTGCCGATTACGACCGATTCTAATCATTTATTTCCTAAGAATAAGCATTTTGCGCGGATGATATCATAAAACTGAAATAATGATCAATTATTATGAATCTGGCGCAAGAGTTCTTAACACTGCCTTAATTAAAAAATAATGTTAACAAGTTATAATGCTAATTTAAATTAGGGGAAGAATGATCACCATTGAGAAAGCAAACTTCATCGCACCGGCAGCAGCCGAGGCGCAAACGGAAAAGAGAAACCTCGTCCGCCGCTGCCTGCTGGTGGCTAGCGCCGCCTTTGCCCTGGTGGCTACGGTCACGGTCTCTAAAGAATTCGCGGCTACAGCGTTAAAAGCCATTGGCTTGACCTCCTCACTTGCCGCCAATAGCGGGGATACGGAAAATTCCACCTCCCGCCTGATCGATATCGCCAGAATCGCCATTTTAGCCCTAGCTATTATTGGCGTGGCTGCTTCCAAGCCTATTCTATACACCGCCTCACTCGTCGCTGAAATCTTTATAAACACCGTCCAGATGATGCAGGCTATAAAAGATAAGGACATGGAAAAAATCGTCTTTCACGCCACTATCCTGCTGGTTGATTTGCTGCTACTGACCGGCATTGTCATGGGATCTCCCGAAGTTCTGCTGGCTGCAGCCATCATCAATATAGTCATCATGACAGGCTATGCCTACAAAGCTTTCGATAAGGCGCTTGATACCGAATCCGGATTGGATATGCTCGACACATTTTGCTATATATCCCTTGCGGCGGCAGGGGTTGTTTCGTCGATCAATCTGGAAAGGCCTCATGGCCTCATAGGAAACCATTAGCATTCTATAGCTAAAGAGCGAGCTTCAGGCTGATCCTCTTCGGAAACCGGATAACGTTTTCCCAAAACTTTGCGGCTGAAAAGGGCTCGGCGTGATGGTGAAGATACCACCTTAAGGCATACTCCGCCCTCTTTTCCCTGACCGCCTGCATCAAACTCTTCTCCAGACGGTCGGGAGAAGCCAATGTCAATTCAGCAAAAGCGGGATCGCTCCAAAGGCAGTAGCGCCTCCTTCCCATGCGAAGCTCTTTTTCGATATGCAGCGTCATCTCGCCGGTTAATTCGAGCCCGGCCAGCGCCGCCACCCGGCAGACAAAATTCACGCACTGTTTTTTGGTGAGGCTGTATTCCTGAAAGTCATAACGGCTGACAAAATCCCGGATCGCCTCAAACTGCTCTTCGGTCAGATCGATTTTGGCGGCAAAGGTGGGTTTATGCCCCCCGGAGCCCCTTTGAAATTGGCCGTCGTAGAGAGATTCCCAAAGGTAGGCGGCGGGATTCTTCTCCCCCTTCAGGCAGCGATTGAGCACCCCTTCGAAATATTTGGGCTGAAAAATCCCAAATTCACCGGTGTGCCCCCCCTCTAACACCCAATCTTTCCCCTTCAGGTAGATCCAGGCGTGCCCGGCATCTCCGTTTTTGCTCATGTCGCTTGGGTGTTTGGCCAACGACCTTAAAAAAGCGGAATTGCCGGAATAGTTGAGACGGCGCGCATCGACCAGGACAATCAGAAAATAATCATTCTTACCCTGCAGGGAAGCAAAAAGAGAAAGAAACAGAAAAAGGCAGCGCATTGGGAGAAGTTATTTTTCCTCATTAATTCTGGCCGTCACCACGCGCCCGATAGCTCCCGAAACGAGCACGCCCAGGCAAAAAAGGCCCGATATGGCCGTTAAGATGGCAAACGAACGGCTGACGGCGGTGACAGGAATAATATCTCCATACCCTGTTGTTGTCAATGTCATGAATGAAAAGTAGATGAAATCGGACCAGAGCAATGTTTCCCCAAGTTTGTCGCCTATGGTCAGATAAAAGGAGCCGGGCCGGCTATATTCCATCTGAGCAAAGAGGGTCGCCCAAAAGACCCCCAAAAGGAGGTAAAGGGAAAGAGCGACATAGACCTGCTCGACAGAGTTGCATTTGTGATAAAGGAAATGTTGCCCCACTCTATAAATCGCAAAGAGGTAGATCAGAATGCGGAGCGAAAAAAGCACCGGAATCTCCCACTTCATTTGCGGCAGCCAATCCATGGCTAATATCGCCCCGCCTACGCTGCAAACTATCCAAAAGTGTCCCTTCCGCTCGTCGGAGGTATAAATAATCGCCAAAAGAAGCAGAGAATTGAAAAAAGAGAGCAGCCAGGGCACCTGATATTTAGATTCTCTTTCAAACATGGGATAGAGCAATATCAGGGCGAGCAGAGAAAGAAAGAGGTAAAACCAGGCGCCGCGATAGTGCTGCCTACTCATAATCGACCCTGTAGAGCAAAGAGTATAAAACGGGCACAAACCCCAAGGTCAGAACGGTGGCGAAGAGCAGGCCGAAAATGATGGCGATAGCCAGCGGCTGAAACATCTGGCCGCCGGACAGCCACAACGGGAGCAATCCGCCCACAGTGGTCAGCGTCGTCAGGAGAATAGGCCTCAAACGGCTTTGCGAGGCGTGGATTATGGCCTCGGAGGGTTTTTTCCCCTCTTCAACGATTTCGAGCCATATTTTGTCGATCAGCACAATCGCGTTATTAATCACGATGCCTGAGAGGGAAACCACGCCCAGTATCGTCATGAAGCCCATGTAAGAGCCGGTGAGAAAAAGGCCTATGATCACCCCTATGAAACCGAGCGGAATCGTCAGGCAGATAATCAGGGGCTTTCTAAAGGAGTTGAACTGGATCACTAAAAGCAAAATGATTAACAATGCCGCGAGGGGAAGTTCTTTATAAATGGAGGAGGAAGCCTTTGTGGATGCTTCCGCTTCACCGCCAAATTCATAGTTGTAGCCGGGCGGCCACCTTTTTTGGTTTTGGGAAAGCCAGGGAGATATCGCCGTGATGATCTCATTGGCATTTGCGCCGGTCTCCAAATCGGCTTCAATCGAGACCGCCTTCATGCGATTTCTGCGCATGATTTTGTTCGGCTCCCATACGATAAAAGCGTCAGCCACCTGTTTTAAGGGAACCACGGCCTGAGAGTTTTGAGAGTAGACATTCAACGTCTCAAAATGATCCAAATCCTCGTGCTGAGCCGCGAATGAACGCAAAATCACCGGAATCAATTCATCTTTTTCCCGGTATTGGGTGGTCTCATAGCCGCTCAATACCGTCTTTAGAGAAACGGCAATATCCTCATTCGTGATGCCCGCCCGAAGCGCTCTTGGCTGATTGATATCGATCACGAGCTTTTTGATCTCCTGCCCCCAATTATCGCGAATGTTTTTTACGCCCCCTATTTCTCTTAGCTCTGCCTTGACCTGATCGACGATCTCAAAGAGTTTGTCCTGATTGCTCCCCTCTATGCGGATCGCAATCGGCGTCGCGACGGGAGGGCCGTATTCTGTTTTTCGGATAGTGGCCCGCATGCTGGGGAAATGGTTCCGGATAAAGGTTTCGATTTTTTTCATCACGTCCGGCATCACCTGATAGGAGGCGGCGTTCACGATCATAAAGGCCTTTTCAGGGCTCGGCTGTTTGGGGTTGTAGTTGATCACATAGCGGGGAGCCGCTCCGCCGATAAACGTCGCCCAGGTGGTGATGCCTGAGGGCACGAGTTCTTTTTTGAAATAAGCCTCAACATTTTGAATCACCGTTTCGGTTCGTTCGATCTTAGTCCCGGTCGGCATTTCAAACTCAATCGTGAAGAGCGCCCGCTCCGAGGGAGGAAAAAACAGCTTTGGAATAAAGTGAAGGCCCCACAAAGCGAGGCAAAAGAGGGCTGCCAGCGAGGCGACGAATAACCAGCGGTATCTGAGCAGCTTTTCCAAAATAGCCCGATACTTTTTAAAAAACGGGTTATGTTCGTAATCCACCTGGCTCTGTTCAAAATGGAGAAAGTTGACGCAAAGCACCGGGATCATAGTTAAGGAGAGAATCCAGGAGCTCAAAAGGGCGATGGCCACGACCACGAAAATCGATCCGGTATACTCGCCGGCAGCCGACTTGGCGAGATAGATCGGCAAAAAGGCCGCTATGGTGGTCAAAGAGGATGTCAATAAGGGAATTCTCAACTCTTTGGCAGCGGCGATCGCAGCCTCTTTCGGCTGCTTCCCCTTCGACACCTCTGTCATAATCTGTTCCGACATCACAATCGCATTATCCACCAGCATGCCGAGCGCAATAATCAGGGCGGCTAAAGAGATCTGATCGATGCCGATATGAAATAAAGGCATCAGGGCGAAAGTCGCAAAGATGGTCATCGGAATCAGACTCGCCACGACCAGCCCTGTGCGAAGGCCCAAAGAGAACAACATAACAAGTATTACAATCGCCACGCTCTGGCATAAGTTAATGACAAAGTTGTGCACTTTTTCCTGAACGATATCAGATTGAAAGGTGACAAATTCGAATTGAAAGCCGATGGGATATTTTTGTTTCAGCTCATCGACAAAAGCCGCCAGCTGTCTGCCGAGGCGTGTGATATTGCCCCCTTCCCTCAGCGATATGGCCAAATCGAGCGCCGGCGTGCCGGAAGCGCGTACGAGGTTTTGCGGCGGCTCGATATACCCGCGTCTCACCGTGGTAAAATCTTTCAGGTAAAGCACTTCTTTATGACCCGGGATGTGGATCAGCGTGTCTTCAATATCCGCGACAGACTCGTAATTTCCCGTTGGCTCGACGATTATTCTTTCATTTTTTAAAACGAGCTCTCCGCCCGGGCTGATGATATTTTGACTCTCCAGCATCTTTTTGAGCTCAGTCGCCGACAAACCCAGCTCTTCCAGTTTCGCATCGTTATATTCGATGAAAATGCGTTCCTCCTGCTCCCCGTAAATATCCACTTTGCCGACATCATCAAAGAAAAGGAGCTGATTGCGGATCTCCTTGGCGGCATCCTGCAGCTCCCTGTAAGAAAAGCCGGCTCCCGTGATCGTCAGATTCGTTCCGAACACATCGCCGAACTCGTCATTGACAAAGGGACCCTGAATCCCTTTTGGCAAATTGTTTCTCGCCTTAGCCACTTTACGGCGCAAGTTGTCCCAGATGGGGCGCATATCGGAATACTTTTCCGAGATATTGACCGTGATGATGGACAGGCCCGTGCGCGATTCGCTATCGAGCCAGTCTAGCTCGGGAATCTCTTCAATCACCTCTTCCAGTTTATCAGTGACCAGATTTTCCACCCTCTCCGGGCTCGCTCCCGGAAAAAAGGTGACCACGCGCGCCGCCCGCACCACGTAACCGGGATCCTCCGATTTGGGCAGCTCCTTGTAAGACATCAATCCCAGAATCGCGATGAGCACCAGGACCGTTATGGTGATGCGAGTTTTTTCTATGGCTTCTTTGGTAATATTCACGGAATCACTCTTACTTTTTCCCCGTCATGCAAAAAGGGAATGCCGGCCGTCACAATCAATTCCCCCTCATTCAATCCTTGCAATATCTGGATCCCCTCATTGGTGATCAGGCCGATGACGACTTTTCTTTTCTCAACGGTTCCCTCCTCATTTTCCTCTTTGTGCAGGACAAAGACAAACCGCTCAGCCCCCTCCCCCAAAACGGCAGTGGAAGGGATCACGACCCCCCTTTCCCCTTTCGGCCGTAAGAAAGTGAAGCGCACCTCGGCGGCCATCCCCGGCCGGATGCCAACAGCTTCCCCTTTCAATTTCACCGTCACCGGAAAGGTGGTGCTCACGCTGCTGGCCACCCCGACCTTTGAGACCGACGCGAGAAAGCTCTTGCCCGGCTGAGCGTCGAAGGTGACGACAACATCATCCCCTTTTTTGATATCCGCGATGTAATTTTCCGGCATAGAGACCTTCACATCAATCAGATTTCCCGAATGCAAAATGGCGATCGTTTGCCCAACAGAAACGTTTTCCCGCTCCTCCACCGGCACCGAATAAAGCCACCCGTCGCGCGGGGCTAAAAGGGTGGTGTAATCCAATTGCGCTTTAGCTAATTCTACCTTCTTGGCAGCCGCCTTGACGTTGGCTTTGGCCGATTCAGCCGAGGCCCGCGCGGCGTCCAGCTCCTGCCTCGAAACGCTCTTCGTCTCATAAAGTTCGCGGATGCGCATATAGTCGCTGCCCGCGTTTCGCAATTTCGCTTCCGCGTCTAAAAGAGCGGCTTCCGTTTCCTGCTCCTTCAACTGATAATCGAGCTGGTCCAGCTGGGCGATCATCACGCCGCCGGTCACAAATTCTCCCGATCCAACCGGCAGCCGCTCTATCGTCCCCGCTACTTTAAAGCTCAATTTCGTCTCCAGCTCCGCATGGGCCGCCCCGCTGAATATCCGTTCCTCCCCCTTGCCGAGGTTTTGCACGACGGCGTACTTCACGGGTCTAAGCTCCGGCGGGTGCACCTCTTTTTTCTCGCAAGAGACGATCAAAAGCAAAAGGAGCAATCTACTTACGAGCACAAACATTTCTGTCACCTTGCATAAATTTTTCCAGATCAACCACCCATTTCTGCTGCTCTTCAAAGGAGAGCAGAAAATCAAACCGCCCCACTGCGCGCTGCACAGCCAAAGAGTCATTCAAAAAATCGTAAATGGCGTTTACCACCAGCTGATCATTATTTAACGCCTGGTTCTGGGCGTCGAGCAAATCCAAAATATTTTCCGTCCCTTTGGCATACCCCTCCAGGATCAAATCGAGGTTTTTTTGCGCCGACTCAGCCGCCTTTTTGGCGAGGCCGATCGCGGCAAAAGAGGCTGAGGCCTGATTGATGCTCACACGGATCTGCCCTTCGATCCGGTTCAGCAAATCGAGGAATAAATATTTCAGGCGCACTAACTCCTGGCAGGCTCTGCGCTGCGTCGCTGCTTTTTGGCCGCCCGTATAGAGCTGAAAGTTCATTTCAATCCCAAACAGCCACTCGGTCGTATTCGCTCCTAATGGAAGGCTTCTTCCCTTGCCGCCGGAACAGAAACGGTCGCGCATTTCTCCGATCAGATTGAAATCGGGCTGCCAGAAGGCTCTGGTGGCAATTCCCAGCACTTCGGCCTGAGCGCAAATCTGATCCTGCAATTCTTTAATCTCAGGGGAATAATAAAAGCCTTGGACAACGGCAAATTCCGTAAATACCTCTAGCGCAGCCGGATTTTTCAAGGTTTTGTCTATCCATTGCTTCTTCATCAGCCAATCGGGTTCCTCCAGAGTCACATCGACCAGGTTAAAGGGCTTATCCTGAGGCAGATTCAGCAGGCGGCTCAACACCACTTCGGAAGAAAGGGTTTGAAAATAGGCGTCCACGACACTCGTGCGGTTTTCCGAAACCTGCGTCTCCCAGCGGTAGACCTCGCTCAAGCGCGCGACCCCTACAAGCACCCGCTTTTGGGCCGTTTGCAAGTTGGCTTCCGTCAGTTTTAAGTTATTCCTCTGAATGGTCTCGAGCGATTGGGCGCGGAGCAGATCAAAATAGGCGCTGCCCACCTCAAAAACCAGATCCAGCCTAGAAGTCCGGTAATTTTCACACCGCGCATACTGCAGGAAGCGCTGCACGCGCACATCGCCGATGAGCTGATTGGAGTAAAGCATTTGAGAGGCCCTGGCCGTACCAAAGACAGCTGCCTGGGGATTAAACCCGCCGCTCGTAACGGCGCGATCGGCATCGATGAGGCGCGCTATGCTCGAGATATCCACCTGCAGTCTGAGGCGCGCTTTAGCCAGATTTAACTCCTCCAGGCCTGCGAGCACCTCTCTCCATACGGCGGATAAGCTCGGATTTGTCTGCAGCCCCTGTTCCACTGCCTCGACTAAAGAGAGTTTTGGCGCCCTTTTCAGTTTGTCCTCATCGACCAGGTTGGCCGTCAAAAGCGCCTTCCAGGGAAGGTTGAGCCCGATATCTTGCGCGGTTTTGGCATTGACGGTGAGCTGCTTATCTCTTGTCAGGATGGTGGAGAGGTCGGCAGGATCCTCTCCGGACAAAATGCTTTGCACATTTAAGGCGATGCGGCGCGCCATCCGGTCGGTCTCAGTGTCCGGGGCAATACTCGCCAGGATGCCATGGTCCACATAACCTCTGTTAAATAAAGTAAAGCTCGGAATCTTTTTAGCGATCAGGCCATTGGCAAGCTCGGTGATCTGCTCCGAAGTCAGCCGCGGCAGGGGGGTCAGATAGACGGCGTCCGTACAAGAACTCAGTTTGCCCAAGGCTTCCTCGACAGAATCTCCAATGGGAATGATGGAAACCTGAAATCCCATCTCTTTAGAGTGGCTCTTAAGATCCTGGAACACT
The DNA here is from genome assembly GCA_963696295.1 of uncultured Chlamydiae bacterium. Lineage (GTDB taxonomy): Bacteria > Chlamydiota > Chlamydiia > Chlamydiales > JAJFMB01 > CAVOJR01. The sequence goes on from CAVOJR010000001.1 coordinate 353,413, forward strand.
TCCGGGAAGGCTTCCAGAGAATTTTTGTCGCCTATGACGCTTAAGTTTTTCCAAGGCACGATCTCCCTGAAGTACAATAAGTCGTCCAGAATGTTTTTGTGAAAGGTGAGATAGTTGAGATTCTTAACCCCCGAAGTGTCATTTTCGGTGATCGGCAGGCGCTGCAATTTCTGATCCATCACGAACGGGGCGATTATCGGCTTCGGCAAGTCGCGCAGCTCCCCCACCTCGCCCGAAGCGATCACCCCTAACATTATCACGATATCGATCTGCTTCTCATTTAAAGCCTTTTCCATTTCCTTGCGGACGCTTTCCACGCTCCAGTCGCCGACGAAGTTGACGAAGGTGAGATTCCATTCGGGCATCAAAAGATCGCGTATCTCTTTTTCCACCTCCTCTTTAACCAGCTCGTATCTCGGGGATTTGCCATCCATGACAAAGGCGATATGTACCGGCCCTTTGGCCTCCAGGGCGGCAAAAAAAAGGAAAAAGAGCAGAATTTTATTTAACATCTTTAATTTCAATGCATTACAAAAGTTAGCCCGCAATCCGGCTCAATCACCTCTTATGCAAGAAATTAATTTAATTTAAAAGAACATACTTTAGTAACCAGCACCAGAAAAAGGAATTGAGGTTCTTTTGCGGGTGCCAGACGACACAGTTTTGTTGACTTAACACTTTAGCAACCATTTCTCTAATTAATCTTTCCATCCCTTAAACTGAGTAGAATGCGCTGGAGGCACAATTTCCTCTCCGCCCGCTTCAATTCATTGCTGTGGCTGTAAATCAGGCAGAAAATTTTCTTACCCCCTGTTTCTTTGACAAAGTATTGGTGGCTCCCCCGGGTCGTGGAGTGTTTGAAGCCAAACTGGCCAAGCAGTGAAATCATCTCCTCTTTTTTGACCACCTTGGAAAGATTGCAGATTTTGTGGTAGCACTTTTGGTCCAGCCCCTCAATCTCTTTTATTTGCTCTTCAAGGCTTTGAGCCTCCTCTTTTTCGGCTGAAAGCTCCTCTAAAGAGGCGTTCCAGTTTTCTAAGACTTCTATTTCCCTTTCCTGCTGCTCCAGCTTCTCATCTCTTTCTTTAAGCTGGCGCCCCAGATTGCGGGTGGTCTCGCCAAGTTCGGCGACCTGTTTTTTCAATTTAGCGATTTCATCCTCTTTCTCCTGCAGTTTTGCACCTCTTTGCGCGATCCGGGCAAAGGCTTTCTCATGCGCAGCCAGTATATCAGTGAGCTCTGTTTCCTTCTTTTTCAGATCCCCATTTTGCTGTAAAGCGCTCATCCTGGTTTGAAAGGTCTCTTTCAGCTGTTTCGCTTCCAATCTTAAGGCTGTTGCTTCCTCGACAGCCCCATCCCAAAAGGAGAGGGTTTGCTCCATTTTCTCCAACTCCCGCCCGATGACTTTCTCCACTTTTTGTTCAAAGGCTCTTTTTTGTTCCTCGGCCGTTTGCTGCTCTACAAAAACGTCGATCAGAGATTCCTGGGCCTTTTGCGCTTTTTTGAAAAGATCGTTCTTTTTATCGCTCCAGGAGTCGGAAGGTTCGCGGTTCCCTTTTTCCGATTGGATTAACTCATTTAACTGCTTCAGATAATCATTTAGCAAATCCCCCTTTGCCAACTTGAATGACTCTAGCACCGCGCCCTTTAAGGAAGGGGGGGAGGATCGAAAAAGGGTCTCAAACATCTCAATCGTAATTTTCTCCTCTAGGCTCCAGCGCCTGTCGGGCTTAGCTAAAAGAACCGGAAAAAGATCGATTATTTTTTGTACTTCAGGATCCTCTTTGAATTCCCGTTGTCTGATCAGTTGTTTGAATGATTTGTTGATCTTTATGTAAGGCAAAATCCGGTTTAGCGCCATTAGCGCCGGCGCATACCCCGCTTCCAGCGCTTCCCTATAATAATTGGCCGCGGCGCTCAAATCTTCCCCTTCGGTCAGCAATCCCATCGTGACTAGCCCCATAGGATCTTTTTTTGCTTCAGGAGTGGAAAGGACCTCTTTTGCCTTTTTAAACTCTTTGCTTTGGATCAGGGCGTGACTTAAAAGAACTAAGGCAGCCCCTTGATCAAATGTGGAACAAAGCTTGGCGTATTTGAGGGCTTCCGGCCAATTTTTTTTCCGCTTATAGAGGTGCTGAAAATAGGAAATAGCGAAAAAACTGCGGCTATTCCGTTGTTCCTCCTCATCCTTCTCCAAAAAAGCAGCGGCCCAGGCATCCAAAGCCTCTTGCTCGGCCGTCGAATACAATATCCAATTTCGCTCAAGAGCGAGCAGCAAAACACCGGTAAACACTTCTTTGAAGGGAGAGTCGGTAAAACTCAAGTATTTGTTCATATGGGGAATAAACTCAAGGGGCTTAGAGGCGTTGTGCAGTTTGGAGGCATGGAAATAAGCGAGAGCGAGGTTAATGATCGCCGCAAACTCGGGATTTTCCTTTTGTTTCTCAAGCTCGGACAGGGACTCCAAAATCTCCTTAGATTCTCTACCCACATCGAAAAGTTTGTAGGCAGAGTACTCAAAAGAGATAATATTGAAGGAGTGCTCAAAAGGTTGAGATTCTGACGATGACATTTGAAATCCATAGCCCATATTAGTAATAAAGACAGAATTGTGGATATAAAAATGTACATCGGAAAATTTATAATATTTCTGAACTTTATTATTTAGAAAAACATTTTTATTAACCAACTCTGCCTGTTCAGGGGTAAAGGCCGAATAGAAAAGGTGATCGAGATTGCCCGGCTTCAAAAGGGACTTTGAGAGAGTGAAGAGAAGCCGCGTGAAACAGCGAAGAAGCAATTGCTTCTTAATTTCATCAATTTCAGGTTGGCATTTTATTTTCTCGCTTGCGATCAATTCCTTATGTTTTACCTTATACTCTTGAAAAAGGGCGCTCACCTGCTTTTTTGTCTCTTCGGAATAAGGCTGCAAGGCAGCGACTTCACATTTTTTTTTATAAGAATCCATCAGCTCTTTTAAAGATGCATGAATAGCCATTAATGTTTCAGCCATGAGGCCGGCCGGTACCTCTTCGCTTATTTTTATAAGCTCCTCCTCGGGGCTTTCATTCTGAAACAGACCTTGAATCAGGATGATGAGCTTTTCTCTTGGATCCATAGGAGGGACCAGCAAGGGGAGCGGGGCGCTTGGCAGGTTGCTGCTTGGCCTCGGCCGATGAAAATCCTCAAGCAGGGCGTTGGTCTGTTGTCTGATCTCGCTTAAGTACACAGCAGAGGGCTCGACTCTGATAACCTTAGGTTCCATATTAACTCCAATTAAAAATAGATCTAGAATAGCAAACAAGAAAATTAAAATAAACAAATTCCAATTCTATATTTTTTTGTTTACATTAGCAATTTTTGCTATGATATCTATGCTGGTAGTTTTCTAGCCGTTCACAAATTCAACCGCTCCTCAATATCTATCCAAATCTGCTCATTTAAGAGAAGAAATTAGCAATATCAATGACCTGTACGAGTTTTTCGTATTGCAAACAAATCTGCCTCTTGGGGGCCTATAATTTGAAAGGGCTGAGAATTGTTGGCGATTGGGTAGTTCACGAGTGTGTGTTGGCAATGCGGTTGCTACAATCGAATCGCCAAATACATCTTATCCCGACACGGTTAATCGGGTTATCCCCATGTGGCCGTTGTCGATGAAAGCCACACCGTGCATCTGAAGCAGGTGCAGATTGGGCTTGACTATGGGAAGGAGATGGAGATCACATCCGGTCTTGAGGAGGGGGAGAGCATAGTCACTATAGCATCGGATAGAATCCGCGAAGGGGTTAAAGTGGAAGTAGTCAGCACTTGAAGGCTCAAGGCTACGCGGCTTGCGGCTCGGCTGCGAAATTAATTTGAATTCCGTCTGGCTTACAGCCAATTGCCTGCAAATGGTTCTCTAACGCTCCCTTTAAAACGTTCACGGGTACGCACTTACATAAATCCAAGAAAGGTTCTAGGCGGTGATGTATGATAGAGCGGTCGTTGGAGGCCTGCGCTCTTCCTAAAATAGGGGCGATAATTTCCAGAAGTTTATCTTCATTTATTTCTTCACCGGCCAAGATGGCAAGCGATAGTGCAGTTAGAGCATTCATTGTAGCCCCCCTGTCGATATCTTCTTTGCAGTTATCTTGGAGAATGACGTTCTCCTTGTTTTTCATCGCGGTCATCACCTCTCCTATGCGCATGACTAACTGCAGGGTATACTGGTGCAAGCGCGCTTGTTTAGCCGGAGTTAGACCTTCTAAATTCGCATTTTCCATAATAAATTTCGTTTGAGCCAAAGCCGATTTCATTCTCTCTTCAGGTTTATCTCCCTCATGCATAGGAGGAAAATTAGTGCCCGTGCTTTTTTCCCCTTGCATATAAGTACTTGTAAAAGTTTCTTTTGTAAGCATACGACCTTTCATTTCTTCATGAAAACTACCGACTTCATAACTCTCACGATCATCCCCTTCAAAATAAGACCCATCCACACAGGTGGCAAAGGGATGGAAGTTCTCCTGTTTGATATCCATAATTGCTTTAACCCGGGTACCCTCCTGGCCTTTGGGTTTTTGCAGGTTTCCATTGAGATATAAAGGAGGCTTATCTTGTCTATCCCAATGCTTTAAAGCTGCTTGAAACAGCGGATTCACTATCGTTCCCCGTTCTCCGGAAATGGTTAGGTTACCCCCTAATACATGGGTCATCTTACACTCTCGACTGGCAAATTTTACATTGATATTGGCATAAACACTGGTTGGATTCCCAATAACCTCGGGAGAATAGCCTTCTTTGGCATGAAATATGCCTAAAGCAGGATTTTCCGACTGCACGGATCTTAATGTACGTTCAAGGTGCATGATAATATGCCATATCTTGCCGACTTTAGTATTGGGATTATAGTGATTAACATTAGAATAGGAAACTAGTCGCTCTGTAAATTGACCAACGGCATTAAGATTATGCCCATAATTTGTAGGGCTTCCTTTTTTTCCTAGTTCAAATTTGTCATTATCGGCATTGGCCGAAATTTGTCTCGCAAATTTGGTGAGGGGATTGCCCTGCTGTTGTGTAGGTCGATAAATCTCAGCGCACATCGCATCAATAAAGATTGCTTCCGGACTCTTGGGATTTAATTTATAGAATTGGGTATTCACGGCATGTTTCAGCTCTTTGATAATTTTACTGTTTACTTTCTTAGCTTCTTTTTCCTCTGCATTTTCAAGCAGTGTCAAAATGTTATTGATATGTTTTTGGCAATCGTTGGGGTTATTGTTTCGATCAATTTTCTTTACAGCTTGAAAGCCCGCTAAGCGATGATCGCGGTGTTCAGTTTTCATCTGATTGCGGGCTGCTTTAAAAGCTTTCCCAGATTCTTTAATCTGAGTAGTATTATAAATGTAATACATGGCTGCAGGAAGCGCAATAATAAGCGCTACTACCCCTAATAAGGAACCCACTATAATTTTCTCTATCGCTGTAATTACAGGAAAGGATTCTGTGGTGACGGGATAGGCCACCTTATGTCCTGCGTATACCGACTCTTGTCCCGTAACCAGTGGGCTGTGGCGACCAGCTACATCTGGGTGATCAACATAACTAGGAGCGGGTCCATAATTACCAAATTCAGCCATAAAAATCCTTTAATTATATTATAAAATAAATAATGTTAAATTTTATAGTACTGTAATTTAGTTAAATAATTGATAAAGATTGAGCTCACGTAAAAAAACAGCACATGCCCACCTCAAAATTTGGGATTTTGGCTTTGCCGAAGCCTTCGTTGAATCGCGAGTGAATCGTATAACAAGCCGTCCCTATCTGCTGGCGCGTTCAATGACCATTTTCGCTATTACATCTCATTGCAAACGCAAAGATTCCCCTCGCTTCTGAATTCGAAAAACAGTGCAAAACATTGTATTTTGGAAAAATCCGACCTGGAGGCAGGTTCAGCATCGGTTTGCAGAAATACGTCAGTCATTGTAGGAGATCAATTGGAAAGGCCCCAGTTTTTTTCAAATAATTCAGTATATCTTTTCGGGCTGTAAGAACCGTATGCCGTTTCGGATTTACATAAGCATGATATAGAGCATGGAGCTTAGGCTGATACCTTTTCTTTGCGATAGCAAAACAGAACGGCCAGAGCCAATACCGGCAATATAAGATCGTTGAACCAGACAAAGATGCCAATATTCAGCGGGGCGGCGTTGTTGTGAAGGGTAAACTCCATAAAATGCTCAACGAAGCAGCCGAGCAAAAATAGGCTCCAGCCGATGATCGCCGCTTCCCAAAAGCGCCCCCTCATCCAATAGGCTAAAATCCCAAGAACCCCATAGGAGAGATTCGCCATGCCGATCTCGAACTGAAAGGGATTTCCGGCCGGCCACCCGATCAAATGGGCGATTTCCGGACCTCTAAAGAGATGAGCGTAAGCGGCTAATAAACCCATTACGCCCATATTAAAAAAAAGAAGATAGCTAAGAAAAACCTCTAATTTGGAGCGATTCTTTTTATAAGCGAGATGCACAAAAGTGAACAGTATGGCAATTATAAAAAGAAAGATACTTAGCATGCAATTACTCCTTGTTTACTACAAATAGTCGACCGCAGCCGACTTGTCAATAAAAAATTGACATTTTCATGGCAAATAAGCCATAGATCGGATTAGAAACACATAGAATTGTCAGTCAAGAGGGGGTCAGCTATTGCCGAAAAACGCAATAGATGAGACGAAGGTGAAGAACGCAAAAAAAACCAAGGAGGGGAGTTATGTCACACCATAAATGTCATCATGGCGAATGCCAAACCAATAACAACCAAAGCTGCTGTTGTTCTCATCATCAGCAAGAACATTGCTGCTGCTGCTCTCATCATGAGTGCTGCCATCATCATGAGCATGAAGACTTTGCAAAACAACTGCTGGATATGGCAGATGAAGCCTGGATGGAAGTCCTGAAAGAGAAAATCAAAGAAGAAATCATTGCCTCCCACAGCAAACATCTGGATAAACTGGCGAAACTGGTCGCAGACGCCAACAGCGAGCGCTGGAAGGAAAAGCTGGCCCTCCAAAAAAACAGCAATGACTTTAAAGAAAAAATCAGCGAGTTTTTCAACAAATAGTTAAGGAAATCTGCAGGGGCATAGCAACGGCTACCGACCGTAAAGAGAAAACCCATTTTCGGCTATATCCCTCGGTTGCGGGCGCCATGGAAACATGCCCGAGGACGTTCCCTTCTCCCCCCTCCTTAGCAATGGAGAGGCGAAGATGCTTTGTCCCGGTAGCTATTTCCAGGGATGCCCCCATTTGAAAAACCGTCTGGCGCTCCCCGTTGATGAAGAGAGAGGTGCTTTCTCCGGTATCGAGCTCCAGGCTGAACTGATCCACCTGCTCCGGCTGCAGTTTGAGGCGGTAGCTTCCCCCGTTTTTTTCTAAAGGGCTGGCCGAGGATAAGCGCAGGGTATGGCTTTTTGCCCCGTCCACCCAAATGAGCTGATAGGGTGCGCTTGAGGAGCCGGGCGCGAAATAGCTGGCCGCCTCTTCGGTATGGGTAAATTCAAAGGGGGAGGAATCAATGACCCCGCTTTTGAAGATGGGATGCGCGACCTCTTGCAGCTCTTTTGGCTGAAGCAGGGCGGCATAGAGGCTATAGGGATGATCCGTCACCGACCCCCTCATAAACGTCTGATAAAGATGAGAGAAGGGGGAGTGTTCATATCTGGCGTCGTAGAAATGGGGACCCGCGTAGCTCAGGGTTTTTGGCTGCCAGGTCTCCTTGAGATGGATCCAAAATTCGGGCCATTCCACAGTAGGATTCATCTGCAAGGCGATGATAAGGGATCCGAGCAGCGTAGGAGAGTACCAGTACTTCTCCTGCCGGTATTCTTCCAGTTCCTCAGGCCCAGCCATGAGAATGGCGAGGTGTGCCGGGGCTTCCGCTCTATGTTCCCGGCAATAGGCCAGGAGGCGCCTTGAGCACTCTTTCACTTCCGTACCCAGCACAGAACCAAAATCCTTCAAAATCCAATAAAGGGCCGGCAAAATTTTGGCCGCGGCAAAAAGCTCTTTGCATTTGGGGTATTCATGCAGATAAATGGGAAAATTCCCCTCCGTGCTTTGAAAGGGAAAGAGCTTATGCAGCAATTCCCTGGCTTCGAGCATCTGCTCGCTGGAGCGGCTTTTAAGCAGCGCCAGGGCAAACAGAAAATTTTCCACGACAGGGATCGTGTCCTGCCTTTTCCCCAGTGGATCGAGATAATTGAGGTGAATAAAGCCGGTCTGCCCGCTCTGCATCCGGCGCCCAAGTGCTAAAATTTGTTCGCGCATGCCCTTTTTAATCCTTCTATAATACCTAATTCTTTAGCCGGCGGCGCTATAATATCCGCCATAGCCCTTAATTTTTCCGGCGCTGTGCTCATCACAATTTTGATATCCGCCTTTTCCAGCATATCTATATCATTAAAATCATCTCCCGCTGCGATGATCGGCCCCTTGACTTTTGCGAGCTGCAGACAATCAAGCAGGGCGCTTCCCTTGTCGACACCCTGCCTGGTCATTTGCGCGACGGAGATTCCGGGATCAAAGCGATCGGCAATCACCGGCACATGCCACCCAAAACCCTCATGGATTTCTTTAGCCAGCCTCCCGATTTTATCCGATTGGCCGAAGCATTTGTAAGAGGGGAACTCTAAAGTTTCAAGCTCGCTAAAAGAATCCATTTCCACGTAGACCTCGTTCAACCCGTCCGACCGGGCGCTCATGTAGGCGAGCTCCTCCTTTGAAAACAGCTGCGGGCGGTAAAAGCACCGGTCGCCGTATTCCATGCCCGCGTAGATCACATAGCTCGTGGCAAACTCTTGGCAAATCCGGTCCAGACGGGCAATATTCCCTTTAGGCAAATAGTGTCTTTTGACAATTTTTTTTGTCAGGTTTTCTAAAATGATTGCTCCATTTTGCAAAGCCACATACAATGGAAATGAAAAATTTTTGAGTATGGATTCTGCAAAGCGGTAGGGCCGCCCGGTAAAGATGGCAATGACATACCCTTCGAGATAGAGGCTATGCAGGTAAGCCGCCACTTCGTCCGGCAGCGTGTGCCAGTCGGAGGTCAGCGTTCCGTCGATATCTAAAGCAATTAAACCGCGCGTCATAATGGATAAAGATCATACCACAAACTTGACAGGAAAAAAATGAAAAAAATCCTCTTTCTGATTCTATTGATTACCGCCCCCCTTCCCTTTTATGCTGAGCAAGGACCGGAGCACTACTTCGAAGATCTGCAAAAGGAGGAGCCCGCCAACGGGATCAAATTCTACAAACAATTTATCAATATGCTCTTCTTTTTGGCCCTCATCCTCGGTGCCCTCTTTCTGGTGCTCCTCTTTTTCAAGAGGCTGCTGCTGACGCAATCGAATAAAATTAATGAGCTCAGCCGGATAAAGATCGTGGAGCAGCGCAGCCTCTCCTCCAAATCCACGCTCTACTTGCTGGAAATGGGGGGCCAGACGCTGCTCGTCGCGGAATCCCCGGCGGGTGTCACCCTCCTGACTAAAGCCCCGCCCTTTACTTTGGAGAAGTAGGTAATAAGGCGGGGGCTCAAATCGGACGTGACTAAACCTTCACTTTGGAGAAGCAGGCACAACGGCGGGGATCGGCCACGCCTTGACATCGGTTAGGATGTTGATGATTTCCGGCTTAGGCGCGTAGGAGCGGGGAATCAGATAAAAAGGCCCGGCGGGAGCTGGAAGCCAGTTCGATTCCTTATCTTTCCCGGGGCTTTCCTTCTGGATATAGATCGTGAAAGAGCCGTCGCTGTTCTTTTTGAGATTCGAATCGCTGCCGAGCATATAGCGGTTGATCGGATTTGGGACCGTGTAGTTGTTCATGGCGTCGTAAAGCGTCAGCGACCAGAAGCCGGGAGCATAGTAGGGGATCTCTTTTTGGAAGGTCATCGTGTAGTTTTTGGCCCCGGTCAATGGGCTGCCGTCTTTATCGAGAGGATACATCCAGTAGATCGCTTCATAGGGCGTGTTGGCCGTCAAACCTACCCTGGCAACAATCGCGCGGGTAAAGTAATCGGTGTCGGCATTGCCGATGGCAGGGGGAGGAATAAAAGCGCCTTGATAGTATGTCCCAAAAGGAAGATGCGCTAATAAGCCCCCGATCTTTTGAGCCGCTTCTTTCATCGAATCGATCACGACGGGTGCAAGCCGGCTTTTGTCCCAGGGCTTCCCAAACTCAATCCCTAAAGGTTTGAACATAGGCAGCAAAGCATCGATTTGCTCATCTGGCGGCGGATTTTCATTCATCGCGATCGCAAAAAGCTCCCAGAACTGCAGCGGGTCCTGGTAATCGAGGGCGCTCACAGGCAGATTGGGATTGGTTACTTTCGGGGATGGGTATTGGTATTTGACAGGAGCTGCCGCCGTTTTCCCCATAAATTGGGCCAGCCCGGTTGTTTTAATGCCGTCGAGAACAAGCTTTGCTCCAGGAAGATCGATTTTGCCGTTCGCATAGATATTCACTCTCGGCTGCAGCAACACCCAAGGGGTCGGGGAATCGATCCGCGTCACTTGGGGCGGCAGCGTCCCTCTCCACCCGGGGCCGACCAGGGCGTACTTACCCCCTTTATAGCCGGTGGCTTTCCCTCCCACATAAGCGAAGGCGTTGGTCCACATATCCACGATCTCCACCATGTAATAGCGGCCGTTGGAGTCGGGCGCCTCCAGGATAATCGGCTCTTGGCTCAAGTCCATAAAACCAAAGCCGTAAATGACATTCACATTGGGCGTCACATAGCCGGCCTCTTTGGAGAGGGCGGGTGTTGAGATATTTTCCATTCTCCAGATCGTATTGGGGCTAGCTTTTGCGTTCGGGCCGACCGCGTCATGATCGCGCAGGGCATACATCGTCACCAGCGGAGCGCCATAGGTCGCCGCCTGAAGGGCTAGGGAATAGGACCACTCTTTCAATATTTTCGACTGCTGCGTCATTTCCGCCTGCAGAGCAGTAACGGCCGATAAGAAAAGAATCACCTTTTTAAACATGATGCCCCCAAATAAATTTTCTCATCGCATGAAAGAAGCCTCCTTGTCAAACATTTTCCCATTGCTCAAATTGAGGAAGACTCCTAAAATAGAAAATGTCAATCTAACCCACTCAAGATTATGATGAAAAATATTCTACTTATTTCCCTGGCAGCCTTAATTCTCACCTCCTGCTATCGCATGCCCACCGACGATGATTACAATGCGGTCCCCCTATTCAATCACCCTGATCTGACCCGCGAAAAAAGCGATATCACACCCCAGGTAGGCTACTAAACATGTTAGAACTTAAGCTGAACAAAATTCACGAATACCTGCGTCAAAAAAAATTCGACGCCCACATTCAACATGAGACAAGGCAGATCTATTTCATCAACAAAATTCATAACAAGGAATTTCCTGTCTTTATCCGCATATTCGACGAACAGAAGATGCTGCAGATCCTGATTTTCATGCCCTGCGGCCTTACCCCCGCCGGCTTAAACGACACAGCGCGTCTCCTGCATCTTTTGAACAAAGAGCTCGACCTCCCCGGGTTTGGCATGGATGAAAACGCCGGAGCGATTTTTTATCGCCTCACCATCCCCTTTTTCACCGACAAATTCGATGAAACCCTGTTGGATGGCTTTTTAGTTTCGATCAAAGAGCTGAGCCACACCCTCTATCCGGCCATAGAACTCGCGGCCACGGGCACCTCGTTAGAAGAGATTATCAAACAAGCAGACGAGAAGCGAAGATAACCATGCGACCCATCTACTACGACACGGAAACTACCGGCGTCAAATCGGAAAAAGACTTCATCATCGAGCTCGCGGCCTTTGATCCCGTCAACAACAGAAGCTTCGAGCAGCTGATAAATCCCGGCTGCCCTATCCCGCCCGACGCCACCGCCATCCACCACATCACGAACGAAATGGTCAAAGACGCCCCCCGTTTTGCGGAAGTGGCTCCGATGTTTATCGAATTTTGCGCCGGTGAAAGCGTCCTGATCGCCCACAACAACGATGCGTTCGACCTGCACTTTCTGAAAGCCGAATTTTCCCGCAGCCAAATCCCTTTTCCCGAGTGGAAATTTCTCGACTCCCTCAAATGGGCGCGCCGCTACCGACCCGATCTGCCGCGCCACACCCTGCAATTTTTGCGCGAAATTTACAACATTCCGGCCAACAACGCCCACCGAGCCCTCGACGACGTGATCGTCCTCCACCGGGTATTTGAACAGATGACCGACGATCTTCCCATCGACGAGGCATACGCTCTGCTCAATAAACCGAGGAAGCTGCAGCACATGCCCTTTGGCAAGCATCAGGGGCAGCCTTTGAGCCAAGTCCCCAAAACGTACGTCAAGTGGCTTGCCGAAAGCGGCGCTTTGGACAAGGAAGAAAATCAGCCCTTGCGCGAATGTTTTCTCCAATTGGGGCTGCTGGCTTGAGAGCCTGCATCATCGGCTGCGGCTATGTCGGTACAGCGCTCGCCAAATTTTGGCAAGGCAAGCACCAGCTCACCGTGACGACCCGCTCAAAGAAACGCCTGCCGGAACTTGCCGAATTCCCGGTTTTCCTCCTCGACCGCAACTTTTCCGACCTTCTCAAACAGCAGCAAATTGTCGTCATCTCCGTCGCCCCCGATACGCGGGACGTGGAAGCCTACCGGAAAACCTACGTCGAGACCGCCTGGGAAATCTCGAAAGCCATAGAACAAAACACTCAGGTCATTTACCTCAGCAGCACTTCCGTGTACGGGGAAAAGCAGGGGGCCCTGGTCGATGAGGAGACGCCCCTCGCCCCTGCCAATCCCCAAGCCGCCATTCTTTGCGAAGCCGAGGCAATTGTGCGCAAGATGCCAACAGCCTGCCTTTTCCGCTTGGGGGAGATCTACGGACCCGGCCGGGAATTTCGCCTTACCTCAACCACCCCCTTTCCCGGCACCGGCGGCAATTTTATCAATATCGTCCATCGCGACCTCATCGTCTCAGCCATCGACTTTGCTGTCGAGCGGAGCCTCAGCGGCACCTTTAACCTCTGCGAAGATCTCCACCCCACCCGCAAAGCCTTCTACGACGCCCTTTGCGAGCAAGCGGGTCTGCCGAAAGTCAGCTGGGATCCCTCCAGGCCGAGCCTGCACGGCGGCAATAAGCGCGTTTCCTGTGAAAAATTAAAGGCCTTAGGGTTCAACTAAAATCTGACTATTGTGCGAAAAATAAGTGGCGTAAATATTGTTCAGGGTTATCTAAGAAATTTTTTGTGATTTGATAGTGTTCTGTGTCTCTGTATGCGATCTGCTGCAACACCCCTGAGTCGCAAGAGTAAATAGTCGCATCGGGATAGGCCAGCAGCAGCGGCGAGTGGGTGGCGATGATAAACTGAGAGTTAGTGTTTTGGCACATTTCATGAATGATGGCCAATAATGTGAGCTGCCGTTGGGGGGAGAGGGCGGCTTCCGGTTCATCAAAGATAAAAAAGCCCCCATTCCCAAGCCGGTTATTGAAAAATGAGAGAAAACTTTCTCCGTGGGATTGCTCATGCAGCGATTTTCCCCCATACGGGGCGTAGGCGTTAGCGTCTTCTTTGGCCATTTCGTCGATATAATTGGCGATATTAAAAAAGCTCTCCGCTTTAAAAAAATAGCCGTTTCGCGGCTTAACTCTCCAGGAAAGGGTGATATTTTCAGCCAGCTTTTGGATGTCAAAATGATTTTTTCCCTCGAGTTGAAAATTCTTGCTGCCCCCCTCTAAGCCAAATCCCGCTTTGCAGGCGATAGCTTCGAGAAGCGTCGACTTGCCCGTGCCGTTCTCACCCACAAAAAAAGTGACCCGCGTGGGAAAATTAATATTTTTAAGTTGTTTGATTAAATTTAACGAAAATGGGTATCGGCTATGATCTAAGTTATTAGCTATTTTGATTTTAGCTTCAGCAAGTGGGGGTTCCATGGCAACAATATAACAGATTACCTATTTTACAACTTGCGAAAAGCATCATTTACTAGTTCCACAACAAACTAATCTACAGGCATTTAAACAATTCATTAACAGTTAAAGTTTTTTGTATTATAATATATACTAGTTTCTTGAATAAAGAAACTATACCATTATTAACTTTATAATTATAGAGGTGTATATGAAAAACAACGACTTATATAAATTATTTTTAGAAGAATTAAAAACAACATACAGCGCTGAACAACAAATAATTGATGCTCTCCCTACATTAATTAACGCGGTTTCTTTACCTGAATTAAAAGAAGCTTTGAATAACGAATTGAAAGAATCAAAAACCGAAATTAAAAGGGTTGAAAAAATCTTCTCTACCCTTGGTGAAACAGCTACAAAAGAACCGAACAAAGCCCTTCAGGCAATTCTCAATCAAGCAGAAAAATTTGTGAAAGATAAAGCCTCATCTCCAATTCTCGATGCAGCCATCCTTTCATTGGCTCAAAAAATAGAGCATTTCGAGCTTGCCTCTTATGAATCTCTCCTCAGTTTTGCTAAGAATTTAGATTTGGATCATGAGATAATCGCCCTCCTCCAAGATACAGTCAACGAAGAAACGGTTACGGATAAAAAATTCATAAAGCTCGCCGAGACAACGTCTTTTAAAACCGAATTAAACAAAGTTGCTACAGCCAGAAGATAATCGCATTTCAGTTGGGCATTGGCTCTCAATGCCCAACACTTTATGTTGCCTAATTAATCCATTTTAGCTAAAATCAATTCCTATTAATAATTTTCTGGAGTAATAATAAATGAACAGTATTACTATGAATCAAGTCGGCAGCGTCTTGGCAGGAGCTACCATCTTAGTGCCCCATTTTTGCCTAAAAAATATCCTCACGACCAATAAAGTAAAAATTTTCATTGGGCAATACTATGGCGCCTTGTCAGGCGGAGTATTGTCATATCAAATAGATATTATAAAATCACGCCCGACCACTCGGATCTCATTAGCAGCCAACGCTGGTCTATGCGCCTTAGTTACAAGATTTTCTGATAAGTATCCTCATAATATTTCGGCGTTGTGGGCTTTTAAAATTACGTACATGGCTATGGGCGCCTTAGCCTGTGCCAGAGGCGACCGGGCATTCGGCGTTTCCGCGCTGCTCTCCACGGCGCTGACCTGCGTGTTATAGCGGAGTTCATTTTGTAGGTGTTTGTGCCACTTTGAACCAGTGGCGGCAACCTATGGAGCGCTATCGCGGAGGGATTTGCCGACGACACGCTAGGTAAAAAGACTCTTATTGCCATCGGCCTCACCCTGGCGGCTGCGATTCTCTTCCATTGGATTGGAAATTAACATAAAATTAACATAAACCAAATTAAAATTTAATATATTAATATTATAATTATAATTTGTTAATAAAGTGTGGTTTTTATGTTAACTTCTATATCCAATGCCTCATTTTCATCCTATCTAGAGGAATATGCCTTAAAAAAGAGGCAAAATCCCAAAAATTGCCTCTATCTCGAAAAGGGAGGAGCAGTCGTTGTCTCTGACAAAAAACCCAAGTTATCCCAAAAAATCGAATTTGATGCGCTTTTACAAGAAGCAGAAAAGAGAACCCTGTTACGCCCCCTGCAAAAAATAAGTGTCGCGCGCAATTTAAGCGAGCTAAGCGACATGGAAAACCCATCCTGGTTTGCCAAGACATTTAAAAAAGAGAAAGTTCAACATAAAACAGAACAGGTAAAACAGGTCATCGACAATCTGAACGCTTCTGCGGAAAATGAAGCTGCGACCACCCTTCAAAAGGCCTTTCGCAAACACAGGAAAGAGAAAGCTGCGGCTACGATCCAAAAGGCCTTTCGCAAGTATATGACAGCCAAGAAAGAGAAAGCCGCGACTACCATCCAGAGAGCCTTTCGCAATCATATTTCAGCCAAGAAAGAGAAAGCCGCGATTCAATCCGAAAAAGTCAATGAAGCGGTTCCAGAAAAGCCAATCACAGAATATTTACAAAAGCTCGTTAAAGCCATTAAAGCTCTTTTTGCGTCTCTCTTTGAGCTATTTGAACATTTTAATAAAGAAATCAAGCCAGAACCTGAAAAACCGCCTGCGCTCAACCCTGTTAAAGCAGAAGAGACTCCTGTAAAACCGCCTGTGCTCAACCCTGTTAAAGCAGAAGAGGCTCCTCCAGTAAAACAGCCTGTGCTCAATCCTGTAAAACCTGAAAAGCCAAAAGAGAAATCGCTGACAGAAATGATCCAACAACTCAATAAGGATTACATCTCCTTGTTTGAAGCGTTGGGGCAAAAAGAGGGACACCCCACAATTGTATCAAGCGAATTTAAAGACAACGTTCTTCACTTCAAACACAACAAACCCTCCCAACTCACCTGCGATTCTTTCGCAAAAGGATCAATTTGTATTCCTCAGGAACTCGATATGCGTTACGAAATGATCGGGACACAAGCCACAGTCACCTTTCTAACCCCCATACAGATGAAAATCAAACTGCCTTTTCAATCTGAAAAAACATATGCCATTGAAAATATCGTTTTGCAAAATAACAAGTTTACCATCAACCTCTCCGGAAATGAAAAACATGAGTTTGACATCAGTAACATTATAAAATCGATAAATAAGTTAAATTGGAGTTAATGGGTCTATCCTTTTGAACGTACTTCTGAAGCAAAAGCTACTTTATGCTGGCTCGCTTTCGGTCTACGCCGCTTAATTTTTCTTTAGCGATCATCGAGCCAGGTGTTTTAAAACGTCCCGCTCCCGTCGATCGACGACAATTCTTTGCAAAGCGCCGGGCTTCCATGCACGCGCCGCCCTTTTTTTAGGTGCAGTTTGTTAAAGGGAATATCGAAGATTAGAAGTTCTTCTTTCCCTTCTTTGCTGCGGGAGACTTCCGCGCCGTCCGGATCGTAGATGACGCTATGGCCCGGACAAGTCAAGCCTCCATCACGCTGCCCTACCCAATCGGCCGTGACAACCCAGCAGCGATTTTCAAAAGAGCGCGCCACAAAATGGCTATAATAGGAGGGGCGTTTGGCATAAGGATGATCTGAAGGAACAAGATTGCACATAGGGGAAAAAATGATCGTGGCGCCCTGCAGAGCAAGCAGGCGGGCAGGTTCGAAATAGTTCATATCGAGACAAATCGCCACACCAAAAGCAACTCCTTTGCTTTGAAAGGGTGTAAAAGAAGCCCCTGAAGAGAAGTAAGAGTGGTACAGATAGTGTTTTCTCTGGACCCCAATCAATTTTCCATTTTCAATGATGGCCGCCGAATCGAATATTTTATCACCAGACCGTTCATTAAAACCCGCGATGATGGTTGCAGAGTGTCTCTTTGTTATTTCCAGCCAATTTTCAAGCATTCCTGCTTCTAATGAGCTTTTGAAAGCGGGCTCCTCTTGGGCATAGTAGCCGGTTAGAAAACCTTCTGGAAAGCAAATAAAATCGACTCCTTCAGCCTCTTCTAACAGAAACTGCATCTGAGCCTGCCGTTCTTCTACCTCTGAAGCCGGTTTCAACTGGCAGGCAGCAACCCTAACCCTTCCATCAACACTCATATCACCTCATATTAAAAGAATACTGTGGAGCCTCTTTGTTCTAACTCCTGCAGCCAATCCGGGATGACTAGTTCCTTATTCAACCTGACATCGAGTTTTTCGAGATTGGGAAGGAAGCGCATACTTGAAGGCAAGGAAGTTAGCTTATTGTCTCTTAAATCGAGAAATCTCAAAGCCTGCATGTTGCCAATGGTGTCCGGCAGCGAGCTTAAGCTGTTGGTTCTGAGATCAAGATCGGTCACATTTTCTAACTGGCCTATGCTGCCGGGCAAAACCTCCAGCAGATTGTTTTCTAATTTTACCTTGCGCAATTGCGAGAGTTTTCCAATGGCTTCTGGGAGATGGGTCATTTTATTATTCATGGCATGCAGTTCTTTTAAATTAACAAGCTTTTCAATTGAGCCGGGCAGTGAAGCGATATTATTATTGTAAATCCGCAATTCTATCAAAGAAGTTAAACCTGCGATACATTCAGGCAAGAGGGGAAAATGGTTATGGGAAATGTTTAAATAAATAAGACTTTTGAGATCTTCGAAGGATTGAGGGAGTACGTCTAAACCATTGTCGGCCAAATAAAGAAACTTTAACTTTTTAAGCCTTCCGATCGCAGCAGGAAGAATGTGCAGCTTATTGTGATTCACATCCAATACCTCTAAGTTTTTCAACTGGCTGATGAGCTCTGGAAGGGATGAGAGATGATTGACACTCACATTCAGCCGCCGCAGATTTTCCAAAGAAAAAACAGCATCAGGTAAAGAGGTCAGCTCATTCCTGTAGAGGCTTAATCTTTGCAGCTGAGCGAGGCGGGCTATTTCAGGAGAAAGATCTTTGATTCGATTGCCATCCAGCCAAATCTCGATCAAGCGATCAAGAGTGTAAACATCTTCGGGAATGATGCTCAGATTTTGCAGGCTTAAATCCAGTCTAAGTTGTTCGCTCATCCTGCCTATATATTGTTATCTTATTGACGCATTTTTGCAAGTTCCATAAAGTTTGTTAGAGGAGGAGATGACGCAAGAGCGAAACTACCTCTAGGCTCCCTTCTTTGGGATAAGATAGCGCCGCTAAGGCCGGGATCATCTTGTCGCTTTTAGGAGCTGTTGTGCTCTTTATGCACCAGATCAAGGTGGGGCTGTCATATTATCTGACAACAAAATGTTGTGTCGATCACTTTATCAAACATGACAGATATTCCCGAAGACCCTCGTTTCCATTCATTGAAATGTTCTTTGTAGAAAAATCAACAAGCTGATATAAAGCTGGCCCAAACAGGAAAAAGCCATGCATAAAGTTTCTTTTTTATTAGTCCTCTGCCTTTTTTTCAACGCCCTAAATGCTGATCCTACCTCTGAAATCAATAGCCCTGAAAACTTTATTTCGGGCGATCAAGAGTCCCTGGCAACAGTTATGGGTTGTGTCAATGTGATCACAGGCACCTTTTTTCAAGTCGAGACCGACCTCATCGTCGACGGACCCGAGCGTTTAAGCTTCACTAGAACTTATGACAGCAGACATCTCTTGCACTCAATTTATGGCTTTGGTTTTGGCACGCAATACCCGAGCGGTAAGTGGAGACTGGGCTAAATTAACTGGGATGTTGCAACAAGCAACAAAGGGAAAAGGTAATTTTACAATTGGCTCAGCTTCGAGGGAGCAATCAAATGTGATGGGGAAAGCATGGGTCGGTAAAGATTATAAAATCTCCAGCAGTGGAAAAGCATGGACAAGCATAGATGGAAATAGGCAATACCGTCCCCCATCTTACAAGCCACATTTAGATAAAACACAGGCTAATTTTGAAAGAAAATTTGAAGGACAAATATGGGACAGCTGGCCTTCTAATGCACATTTAAATATTGTAGATTAAGATAAGGAAATGAGAGCTAAGTTAAAAAATATATACAATCCAAATATTGATGATTTGGTTAATTATCAACCAAAAATCTTTGATAATTTTTGCATACTTTTTAGAGCAATGGTTGGACCTGAAGATGGGCTGGGAGAAGAATCATTTGATATACAAGTCTGTACACCTATGTGGTTTCTAACTACATTAAAACAAAACGATGTAATTCCAGGGAAATACTTTATTATTGTTTTAGAGTATAACTATGAACGAATTTACAACAAAATTAAATATTTGATAGAGGCTTATAGTGCAGATAGCTGGAATGAGCTTGCAGAAAAAATTGCGACTTTAGGACATTGGGAATTTGAGAATTATGATGAATAAAACTAGATGAAAACTACACTTGGTTCCTATCATCCTGAATGTAAAACATGTTATATTCCCGAAGGCCCTCGTTACGCAAAAGGCAGGCGGGGCACTCCTCGCAGCCCATCCTGGGGATGCCCCGGTAGCAGGTGATGGTCTCCTCAAGCAGATAGTCGAGGCTGCCCAGCTTTGCCGCGACCTCCAGAGTCTCCCTCTTGGTCATCTTCACGAGCGGCGTGCGGATCTCAAAATGGGGATCGTTCAGATCGATGCGCAGGATCTCTTCCATCAAATCCATATAGGCTCTCGAACAATCCCTGTAGCCGGAATTGGCGCTCTCCACTTCGATTATCCCCATGTAGATGATGCGGGCGCCCAGGTGATGCGCGTGGATCGCGGCGAGGCGCGCCATAAGTCCATTGCGGCCGACGACGAGGGTAGAGGGCTCTTTGCCTGACTTGATTTCTACGGCTGGATTTGTGAGGGCGTTGCTGGTGATCTCTTTAAGGCAGTCGATCGATAAAATGGTGTGGTCTACATGGAAATGACGGCAGATTTTTTTGGCCTGCTCGATCTCGTTTGAGTGTCTTTGGCTGTAGGAAAAGGAAAGACTCAGGACATTAGGAGCGCCAAATTCCTTAATCGCGAGCTGGAGGCAGATCGAGGAATCCATCCCGCCGGAATGGACGACGAGAGCCTTTTTACGCATTCGCTTCAAGCCTGTTTGAGCTGTGCAGCATCTCCCACATCAGGCGAAACTCTGTGCACTGTTGCAGCAATTCTTCTTTAGTGCCCTCGGCGATTTTTTTGCCCCGGTCAAGATAGATGATCTTATCGGCGTCTTCGATCGTGCTGAGGCGGTGGGCAATGATGATCTGCGTGACCTTCCCCCGCAGGCGGTTGATGGCGCACTTGATGGCGTTTTCACTGAGGGTGTCGAGCGATGAGGTAGCTTCATCCATGATCAATATGGGCGCATCTTTGACGAGCGCGCGCGCGATGGCGAGGCGCTGCTGCTGGCCGCCTGAGAGGTTTTTCCCGGTTTCCGAGAGCTGTGTCAAGTAGCCCTTGGGAAGCTCCCGGATAAACTCGTCAGCATAGGCTTTTTTGGCGGCCTCCTCGATCTCTTCTTGAGAAAAGGCGCGGCCAAAGGAGATGTTTTCCGCTATGGTGTCTAAAAAGAGGAACGGCCTTTGCGGCACAAAAGCGATATTTTCCCGGATAGACTTCTGGGTATAGGCAGAAAGCGGCAGGCCGTCGATCCGGATCTCCCCCCGCTCAACTTCATAAAGCCTGGGGATAAGCTGGACTATCGTCGATTTGCCCGAGCCGGTCGGACCCACAATGGCCACGGTTTGCCCTTTTTCGACGGTAAAGCTCAAATCCTTCAAAATCCACTTCTCTTCATAACGGAACCAGACATGATCAAATTCAATCCGGTCTGAGAATGTGGTGAGGGCTTGCGCGCTCTTCAGGTCTTCAATCTGAGGCTTGATATCCATCACTTCAAATAGACGGTCGGCGGCGGCGATGCCCTGCTGTATGCGGTTGTTCTCTTCGGCAAATTTTTTGATCGGCTCGTAAAAAACGTAGAGAGTGCCGCAATAGAAGAGAACGACGGAAACGTTGAGCTGAAGAATGTAGAGTCCGTAAACCAGGGCGGTGGCGAGAAAAAACATCCCTATCGTATGCACTACGGGGCGGGAAGAGAGGTCGTAGCCGGCGCTTTTTCGCTCCAGCCTGGCCATCCGCTGGTTGTGTTCCCTATATTTTTTTAAGGAAAAATCCTCCATCGCAAAAATTTTCACGGTCTGTATGCCAGCCAGAAAGTCGATCAAAACAGATGCGAACCGCTCCTGATTTTTCTGAATCTGCAAGGCGATCCGCTTTACGTGTTTTGAGAGTATCACGATCGGAACAATCACCAGGGGAAATCCGAAAAAGATGATCAAAGAGAGCTGCCAGGAAGTCAAAAAGCAAAGGGTCAGGCTCGTTACAACTGAAATAGGCGTTTGTAGGTAGTTCATGAGGCAGGAGTTGACCGCATCGGCGATCAGGACGGAGTCTCCCACAACGCGGGAAGATAAACTGCCGATATCGTACTGCTGGAAAAAATTCATCTGCAGCGACTGAATGTGCTCAAAATATTTTTGGCGCAAATCCCGGCTGATCCGGATCACGACAATGCGGGTCATAAAGCGGTGGGTAAAGAGCATCACGGCCTTAAAGAGGGCAATGAAAAAGAGCATGATGGCAAGGTTTTTTAAATTGCTCGTAATCGGAAAGAAACGGTTCACAAAGCGGATCAGCCGCTCGACGATATCGGGCGATTTTTGATGCGAGAAATATTCAAGGGTTTCTTCCCGGGTGATATACCCTTTTCCCGCCGCGTCTATTTCGGCAAAGCGCTTCTCCATGGCCTCTTTTGAAACGACATCCTGCCTCCCCGTTCTCTCCTGGGAAAAAAACTCAAAGACATCGGGCCCTTTGCGGGTAATAACTCCCAGGGCAAAGATTTCCAGGTTGGAGGCAACGGTCAAAAGACACATAAAAAAAACGGTCAGGGAGATCAGCAGCCGATAAGTGCGGTTTTGTAAAGCGATCAGAAGAAGTCTTCTCATGAGGAGCGCATTTTTCCCATTTTTCGAAATTTCAGATAGCGCTGCTCTATAAGGAGATCCAAGGGGATGCGTCCCAGAATTTTCATTTGTTCTGTAATAAAATTTTTCACCTCGCGGTAAACAGCCGCAGGATCGTGGTGAGCGCCTCCGAGCGGTTCCGGCAGAATCGTATCGATAATGCCAAGCTCAAGCAGATTTTCGGAATTGAGTTTCAGCATGGAAGCCGAATCGACATTCTTCGAGGCATCCTTCCACAAGATAGAAGCGCAGCCTTCTGGGGAAATCACAGAATAATAGGCGTGTTCCAGCATGCCTATCACATCCCCGACGCCAATGCCAAGCGCACCGCCTGAGCACCCTTCTCCGATCACAACGACAATGATAGGCGTTTTGATCCTGGCCATTTCCTTCAGGTTTTCCGCTATCGCCCATCCCTGTCCCCGCTCTTCGGCTTCTAAGCCGGGATAGGCGCCGGGGGTATCCAGAAGACTGATGACAGGCAGATTAAATTTTTCAGCCAAACGCATAAGACGAAGCGCTTTGCGAAAGCCTTCTGGATGCATCATCCCAAAATTCCTATGCACACGGCTGGTAGTGTCATTCCCTTTCTCTTGCCCGATGATGACGCAATCGATACCGTCAATTTTCGCAAGCCCCCCCACTAAAGCCGCATCATCTCCAAAGAGGCGGTCGCCCGCAAGCTCCTGGAAGGGATCGCAGAGATTTTTGATATAATCGATAGAGTGGGGTCTGGAGGGATGGCGGCAAATCATCACTCTTTGCCAGGGCGTGAGCTCCGAATAAACCTTTCTTTTTAACTCTTCCAGTTTTTGTTCCAGCTTTTGAATTTCGCTCGCGAAAATGGGCTGGTCATGACTCTGTTTTTTTAGATGTTCGATCGTTTTGACATATTCCTGAATCGGCTTTTCATGAGGTAAAACATCCATTATCTTTCTACCCCGGGCAGCTTGGCCAAATGAAAATCCTTAACGATCTCTACGGTGGTCGGCTTGGTGATGATAATTGCAAAGAGCTCCTCCATATCGGCATTGGCCAAACGTATGCATCCGTCGCTTTCAAATTTGCCGAGACTGCTCTCATCGGGTATAAGCTCGTTCTGCCCATTTTCTATCCAGGGGACGCCATGGATGCCAAACCCTCGCGCGGCAGCAGTGCAATTCTCCACCTCTTTATCGAAAGGAATCCAGCGGGAGCCGAAGACTCTGACCATTTCCGTCTTTTGGCCGTTGTAAAACCCGTACATTTTGGGTTTATAGATCACAATTTTATCCCCGAGCAAATACTTGCCGAGCGGAGTCAAACAGCCGGAGGCTTTCGAATCATCGACGCGGCCAAGCCCCACGGGATAAGTTTTGACCAGTTTTCTGTCGTTTGAGTCAAGATCGTGATAATAGAGCCACAACTTGCAGCGGGAAGCATCGATCAAAAGATAAAATTCAAAATTTTTATCCTCTTTAAACACATTAAACCGGTCCCCTTCGGCGATGTTCTGTTTGAAATATTCGGGGGAGTTATTCAAGCTGCGGGCGATGAAGTGCCTTGATGTTTTGTAGTGCGCAGCGTAGTCGGAAATCCAGGCGGGTCGTCCTTTTTGCCAAGGCACGCGGCTACGGTAAGGGATGGTCTCGACAATCGGAAATTTTGGGTCGTGAAGGTTAAACAGCTCATCCACCCTGTCAACTACGGGCACATCGTCCATGGAAAGATTCCGCACCATCGGTACATTTTTTTTGACTTGAGGAGGGGCAACGGGGTGGATTTCGGGCTGTTGTTCAATTTCGACAGGTTCGAAGGCGATAGGAGCGTGCACCTCTGCTTTTTCCCTTTTCATTAGGGCAAGAATAGCTATAAAGCCAAACAAACAAAACGCCGTAAGCGCAATAAATTTGGGAAATGACATCTCTAAACCTTCTTGATAATAATATTATACCCAAGAGGAACAATTTTGCCAAGGCAAGAAACGGCTGAGGGACATATTTTACATATATTTTTAAATTGAAATTACCTCTCAGATCCCCGAAACAGAAGGGGTATCTGAGAGGTTAAACGATATCTAGTCGCGCTCGATCAACTTGCGCATCTTCTTGCCCGGCGTAAACTTCACCGCATTGCGTCTTGGTATCACAATCGGCACATCGGCTTTTTTAGGATTTCTACCAATTTTTTGTTTCCGCTCTACAACTTCAAAGACTCCAAAATCGCGAAACTCCAAACGGTCTCCCTCTGAAAGACAGTGGGTCATTTTATCCAAGAAAGCTTGGATCACGTGGCGCACATCATTCGGATGAATAGATTTCTCTTGTGAAATCGAATGGATGAGCTTTTTCTTTGTCATTGTGTTTTTTTTATCCATAGATGACATAGTGCTTTAACTCCTGGTTAATTAAACAAATTTTTTCTTAACTGACGGTTTAACGACATTTTGATCAGCAGAGCAATTTCTAGCAAGTCCTTTTTTTACAGCCACTTGTTATTTTCTGATTTTTAGGGATCTTAAGACAATAACTTTTACAATTATCGAGGGGAAAAACGGTTCAGATCGAGAGGATTTTTCCGCAGGGGTATACCCAAGGAAAATATGCTCGAGATGAATCTGTTTTTACCTCGAGAGTTGTAAAAGTTATTATCTTACGATCCCTTAACCGGAAATACGCACTAAAAGCTTATTTTTTTTGCCGGCGCCCATCAGCAGCAATCGCCCCTCAATCATGTCCCCAGATTGCAAGGAGTATTCCTCATCGTCGATTTTTTTGTTATTGAGGTAAGCTCCTCCGTTATTTACCAACCGGCGCGCTTCCCCTTTACTCTTCTGCAAACCCACTTTTACAAAGAGGTCGATCAATTTTTGATCCACTACTTCATTCAATTTCAAAGTGCAGCTCGGCATGTTAACTGCGATCTGCTCGAGAGTTTGGGCATTCAATTCCGCGTCGGATCCAGGCGATACCCCTGCAGTGACCTTCAAGGCGGTATCCAAACCCTCTGCTCCGTGCACTATGCGGGTGACTTCTTCGGCAAGCTTCTTTTGAGCGGTGTTCGGCACATAATCCGCCTGCTTCATCTGCTCCTCCAAGCGGCGGATTTCCCCCATATCCATAAAGGTCAGAAGACGCATCAATTTGATCACATCTTCATCGGACACTCTGACTAAATACTGGTAAAACTCGAAGGGAGAGAGCAGATCGGGAGAAAGCCATACGGCCCCCTTCTCCGACTTGCCGAATTTTTGCCCGTCGCTTCTGGTCATCAAAGGAAAAGTGAGGCCATAAACGCTTTTACCATGCACCTTGCGGACCAAGTCGATGCCGGCGGTAATGTTGCCCCACTGGTCGCTGCCCCCGAGCTGGAGGTTGACCTGGTAATGATCGTAAAGATAGAGGAAGTCGTAGCCTTGTAACAGCTGATAGCTAAACTCGGTGAAACTCATCCCCTCCTCGGAAGTCATCCTCGTTCTGACGCTGTCTTTGCTCAGCATCGGCCCGATCCTGAAGTATTTGCCGACATCCCGCAAGAATTCGATGAAAGAGAACTTCTCAAACCAGTCGTAATTGTTGAGAATGAGAGGCTTATTTAAAATAGCTTCCAGGTTTTTGCGGATCCCCTTCAGGTTTTTCTCAATGGTTTCCGGATTTAACAAAGATCTTTCGGCGGTTTTTCCTGAAGGGTCGCCGATCATTCCGGTTGCTCCGCCGACCACTGCCACAGGGGTATGGCCAAAGCGCTGAAACCAGGCAAGGCCCATGATGGCCACCATATTGCCAAGATGGAGGCTTTCGGCGGTAGGATCAAATCCGCAGTAGACTTTCATCGGCTGGTTGGCAGATTGAACGAGCTCTTCGCTGGTCATAGCGTCGATAAAACCGCGCTCTTTGAGAATATCGATTACATTTGGCATAAATCAACCTTTTGTCTTAAAATTTTCCACATTCTCTAGGTTTGCCTATTTTTCTGTCAATGCGGTCAAAACTTGTGAGGAGTCCATAGCTTTAGCTATGGACGACGAACAAGATTTGCGAGGCCGCCGGTCGCAGGGCGAAAGACCACTGGACGAAATTAACCAATAGCCGTCAAAACCATTGCCAAAAAAAGAGCCAATGGCTATTAGAAAAGTTAAAGGGAAATAGGGGAGAAGCAATTCTCCATTACTTTAATAATTAATAGCTTGAGGGGAACTATGGCAAGTACACATAAAAGAGCGAAAGAGAGCGCCTTTATTAAAAGAACGCGCAATAAACTTGAGAGAAGATTAAAAGAAATTGACTCAAAAATCACCTCTCAGGCTCTGAAAGAAGTCACGCAAAACATACACAAATGGATCAGACGCCACTCAGCCGAAAGAGAGAAAATCCCCGGACTTGTCAAAGTATTTGACCAAAACACCCATCCTGCTCAGGAAAAAAGCCTATACGTGCTGGAAAAACTCAAGCAGATCAAGGAAGAATCCAAAAAAGAATATGGAAAATTGCGCGGAAGGATTTCCTCTCCTGGAGAATCGAGTTAGAGCTTGACCGCCAGCACCGAAACGTTATCAAGGGATTTTGACTTAACAGCGCTGTCTACCAATCGCTTGGATATCTCTTCAGCGCTTAGGTGCCTGATGCGCTCAAAAGCCGAATCAATCTGTTTGATCGAGGAAACCTCATACAGCCCGTCGCTCGCAATAATCAGATGGGAGCCCGGCTTTATTGTGTGCAGCGGTGTGAAGAAAATTTTCGGAACCGCGCTGATCCCTTTTGAGTCCTTATCTCCAAAAGCCCGGGCATTGGCATATTTACCGTCAACATAGTCCCTATGCACGCTGCTGCCGTCTCTTTCCACCTTTCTCCGGTATCTCTCATATTCTGGATTCGCATCTTCCGTAAGAGCCGAAGCCTTTCCTTCGCCAAATAAAACAGCGCGAGAATCCCCCACATTGGCCACCCACAGTATGCCATTTAAAATAAGGGCAACCGTGGCCGTTGAGCCGGCATCGCCGGGGCATTGCTCATTCAGCAAAGGGAAGCTGGTCTTGAACATATTCCACACTGACTCCTCATCCAGCCTGACGCACGCTTCCAGCCCCTGCTTTAAAAAGGAAACCATATTTTCTTTCAAAAAATTCGCAGCCGCTATGCCCCCATGACCATCGAAAATTCCAAAAATTTCCGCAGTATGCTTTTTTTCATTCCATTGAAACTCAAAAGTTTCGGCAATATCCACATCCTCCATCACCCGGCTTCTGCCCTTGGTTGTTGCCCGTCCCACCTCCCGGCCATTGACGGTTAAAGATTCACTGTGCATATTTTCAATGGTACAAACGTCTGATAAACATAACTTGCCAAGCTTTTCCTCTTCCATTCGATAATTGGCTATTACATAATTGAGCTTGGATCTTTCCACGACAGTCAGTCTGGATTTGGAACCGGCCGGATAAACGCCCCCCGCTTTGATGTTCTGAACCATTTCCTCAAAGGATAAACACTTTTTCTCCTCAATTGTAACGGCTGCCATGCCGGTGAGGGCCAAAGATACAACATTCATATAAATCCTGAATTAAAATGGGTTTGCGATATCGATGAATTGAACAGGCAGAGACCATTTCTCCTGCAGATGCTCCCCTAAAGCGCGCGGACCGATCCGCTCCGTGGCCGAATGGCCCAGGGCAAAAAAATTAATTTTCTCTTCGAAGGCGATATGCCAGACCGGTTCGTCAAAACTCCCCGTCACAAAACAGTCCACACCCGCAGCTACGGCGTCCTTGATGTTCCAGTGCGCGCCACCCGAAATGATGGCCACGCTCTCTACTTTTTCCTTGCCGCCCGGAGCGCACGCGGCCGGATGCTGATAGTACGATTCCAGCCGGCTGCGCAAGATTTCGCAATCAACGGCTTTGATACGCCCCTGAACGCCTAAAGAATTGCAAAACGGCATCAAATCAGTCAATCCTAAATCCTTGGCCGCCCGCCAGTTATTGCCCACCTGTTCATGGGCGTCCAAGGGGAGATGATAAGCGAGCAATGAGATCCCTTTTTCCAGCAGCCGCTTCAGCTTGTCTTTCTTTACACCAACGACTTCAAATTTATCCCGATTCCAGAAAATGCCATGGTGCACGACAAGAGCGTCTGCGCCACACTCGACAGCGGCCTCGATGGTGAGCAAAGAAGCGCTCACCGCGGTGGCGATCTTCGAAACCCGCGCTTTCCCTTCGACTTGCAAGCCGTTAGGGCAAAAGTCTGTGAAAGCCGCGCAGTTTAGGAATTGATCGAGATAGGTACAAAGTTCTTGTAATGTAATCATAGCCTCACCAAAATCATAATTGATACGGGTTATTCTAAAGAATCGGGGTTTGTTAGGCAAATGTTGACTGAAGCGGAAATTAGAAACGCCAAAAACGCCGCCGGCAAAGCTGCTGCGGAACTGGTGCAAGACGATATGCTTGTAGGACTTGGAACGGGATCTACGTCGGCTTTCTTTATTCGCCACCTAAGCGATAGAGTAGCTCAAGGCCTAAAAATCACGGCTGTTGCCACCTCTCAAGCCTCATCAGAGCTCGCCCGCAAAGGCAAAATCCCCATGGTGGATATTGACCGGATTGCCGGCCTTGATTTTTCCGCCGATGGAGCCGATGAAATCGATCCCCAAAACAGAATGATTAAAGGGGGCGGCGGAGCGCTGCTCAGGGAGAAGGTGATTGCAAGCATGAGCCGCGAGTGGGTGGTGATGATCGATCCCTCCAAAAGGGTGAAAGAGCTCGGCAAGGCTCCCCTCCCGCTGGAAATCCTCCCCTTCGGCCGCCTGGCCACCCAGGCCAAAATTGAGAAGCTCGGTCTTAAGGGAAAATTTCGGCAGACTGGGGATGATTTTTACATTACAGATAACGGCAATAATATTTTCGACATCCATTTCCATAAGCACCCGGCCCATCCGGAAGCTTTGAACGAGTCTTTACTGGCGATTCCCGGCGTACTGGAGACAGGTTTTTTCTTTGGCTACGCCAAAAAGGTCATCATCGGCTATCCCGACGAACGGGCAGAAATTCTCTGCTAACAGGTTTGACTACGGTCATCAACCGCTTCCCCGACGAACGGGCAGAAATTCTCTGTTAACAGGTTTGACTACGGTCATCAACCGCTTCCCCGACGAACGGGCAGAAATTCTCTGCTAACAGGTTTGACTACGGTTATCAACCGCTTCCCCGACGAACGGGCGGAAATTCTCTGCTAACAGGTTTGACTACGGTCATCATCCGCTTCCCCGACGAACGGGCAGAAATTCTCTGTTAACAAAATATTATAGATCCGGTATAGGTATATTTTAATCGGGATAACGCCTATGCTCTCAGAACTTGTACAGCTCACCTTCGATAAAATTATGCAGACGCGCTCTTATACGGTTGTGGTTTTAGGAGCGAAAGAGAAACGCTTTGCGATCTACACCGACCCGAATGTGGGGCATATCCTGCAAATGTATCTGACCGGCACGGAAAGCGCCCGCCCTTTGACTCATGATCTTATCGATCATATCTTAAGAGGATTGGATGTCCGCATCAAGCAGGTCGTCATCAATGACGTCAAAGACACAGTCTATTTTGCCAGGCTCTTTTTAGAGCAAAACATGGGCAATTTGAGGCATATCATCGAAATCGACGCAAGACCAAGCGATTGCATCACGCTTGCCCTGATGAACAATGCGCCGGTCTATTGCACTCGGGATGTGCTCGAAAGAACTCTTCCCCTTGAAGAATAATCAATAGCTAATATTAAAATTGTTTTTAGCAAGCGTAACCAAACAGGTCACAGCTTTCTCGGCGTCAATCCCTTCTGCTTCCACTTTAATTTTCGTGCCTTTTGATGCTGCCATCATCAAAATGCCAAGTAGCGATTTCGCGTTTGCTTTGTGCTTTTGGCAAGTCAAATAAATTTCAGATTTAAATAGCGCGGCGCATTTGACAATTTCCGTTGAAGGGCGAGTGTGCAATCCCCGATCGTTGCTAACAACAAAATATCCTTTAGCTTTTTGCTTATTCGGAGCCATTTCTTTAGTGTGCATAAAAGTCATATTCTAAATTTTGTTAACCAATCACGTTTTATGGATTTGCGTTATTTTAGTGACTGAAAAAATAAATATCTACAAAATTTATTCTTTTTTTTTCTAAAAGCCGGATTTTCTCCTATCTTCCTAAGAATCAATGGCACCAAATTGAAACTTTCCCATAAATAATATTCAGGTTAGAATAAAACATCAAAAATAAGGAGAATTGCGCCATGGTTGTCGCCAGAAATGAAGTCCCTCAGCAAGATCGCTGGAATGTAGAAGCGCTCTACCCGTCTTTTGAAGCGTGGAATAAAGAATTTGAAGTGGCAAACCGTTCGAAACAACAGCCCAAATGGCCCGAAATTTTAGCCTTTCACGGACATCTGCATGAAGGTCCGGAAAAGGTTTTCGAGGCCTTTAAACAAATTTTCGACGTTTCCCGCCAGCTTGAAAAACTCTACACCTACGCCCACCTGAAGCATGACGAGGATATCGCCGAAGAGCGCTATAAAGCAGCGCTTGCCAAAATTATTTCCCTTTATCACGAATTTTCCAAAGAAACATCCTGGTTTGAACCGGAGCTTTTGGCGATCAACCAGGAATTAATGGACGGCTTTCTGATATCTCCTGAGCTCAAAGAGTTCCGATTCTATCTGGAAAAAATCCTGAGAAGGCGCAAACACACCCTTTCCCTCAAAGAAGAGAAACTGCTCGCCCTGGCAGGCCCTGCCCTGACGGGCCCCAGCAAGGCCTTTAGCGCATTAAACGATGCCGACTTTAACTTCGGCACGGCTAAAGACAGTCAGGATTTTGAACAGGAAATCACCCATGGGACCTATGCCCTTTTTATCAGAAGCCAGGACCGTGTTTTGCGTAAAAACGCCTTCGAACGGTATCACTCCCAGTACAGGAAATATGAGAACACTCTGGCAGAACTGATCAACGGCCAGGTGCAAACTCACCTCTTTAATGCCACTGCGAGAAACTACTCGAGCTGCCTGGAAGCTGCCCTTTATCCAAAAAACATCGACACCCATGTCTACCATTCCCTTATCCGGGCCGCCACTGACAGGATGGATTCCCTGCATAAGTATGTCGCTTTAAGAAAGAAAGCTTTAGGCGTCGACGTGCTCAACTATTACGATTTGCAAGTGCCTCTCATAAAAGACGTTGAAATCAAAATGCCTTACAAGGAAGCCGAAGAGATCGTGATCGAATCGGTCGCTCCCCTTGGCGCTGAATATCAAAACTTACTCCGCAAAGGGTTCAAAGAGGACCGCTGGGTGGACCGCTATGAAAACAAAAATAAGCGCTCCGGCGGCTACTCATCCGGCTGCTTCGACAGCATGCCCTATATTCTGATGAACTACAAAGACCTTTTAAGGGATGTCTTCACCCTGGCCCATGAAGCCGGCCACAGCATGCACAGCCTCTACTCGCGCAACAGCCAGCCCTACTGGTATTCCGACTACCCGATTTTTATCGCCGAAGTCGCCTCCACCTTCAACGAAGATCTGCTTATGCGGCTCCTTCTCGAACGGGTCAAATCCAAGGAGGAAAAGATTTATTTGATTAACCAGAAGATCGACGACATCCGCGGCACGCTGTTTAGACAGACCCTGTTCGCCGAATTTGAACTGGCCATCCATACTTTTGCCGAGAACCACACGCCGATCACCCCTCAGCTGCTTAGGGACACTTACAGAGGTTTAAATAAAAAATACTTTGGCGAGGAGCTGCATTTAACCGAAAGCTCCGATATCGAGTGGGCGCGGATTCCCCATTTTTATTATAATTTCTATGTCTTTCAGTATGCTACCGGCATCAGCGCCGCCCTTGCCCTGACCGACCGGGTCCTGGGAGGAGGTAAAGCGGAGAGGAACGACTACCTGAACTTCCTGAAGTCGGGCAGCAGCCTCTACCCCATTGATACCATGCTGCTCGCGGGAGTGGACATGCGCTCCCCTGAGCCGGTGATCAAGGCGATCGACAAGTTTTCGGCGCTGGTGGATGAGCTCGACAAACTTATGTTCAGGGACAGCCAAAAAATAAATGCCCCTTAGCACTCAAAGATGAATACTGCTAACTTTAAAGTTGCTATTTAATAGCCACATCGGTTATTTTTCTAGACGACAAACAACAACCAAGGAGATGCCAGCCATGTCTCAGACAGCACTAAAAAATACAAATCAACAACAGAAAGCACATGGAAATCCTAACTTGCAGCCTATAGGAAACCGCGTGCTCGTAAAGCGTTTAGAAGCGGAAGAAACCCTGAAAGGGGGAATCATCCTGCCCGATACCGCCAAGAAAAAACAGGAGCAGGCGAAAGTGATCGCCATTGGCACAGGCAAAAAAGATAAACAGGGCAATCTCATTCCCTTTTCCGTGAAAGTCGGAGATATCATCTTGATGGAAAAATATTCCGGACAAGAAGTGACTGTGGGACGATCAAGAATATGTAATCGTTCGAGCCGATGATCTCATTGCTATTATTGAAAATTAATTTTAAAAAGGAGTCGTCACGATGGCAGCAAAAGATATAAAGTTCAAAGAAGAAGCGCGCCAAAAAATATTAAAAGGGGTTAAAACCCTGGCTGACGCGGTTAAAGTCACCTTGGGTCCAAAAGGGCGCAACGTCATCATCGATAAGTCCTATGGAGCCCCACATATCACGAAAGACGGAGTCACTGTAGCCAAAGAGATCGAGCTGGAGGACAAGCATGAGAACATGGGCGCCCAGATGGTTAAAGAAGTGGCCAGCAAAACAGCCGACAAAGCCGGCGATGGCACCACAACCGCAACAGTGCTCGCCGAAGATATTTACACCGAAGGCCTTCGCAACGTCGCTGCCGGAGCCAATCCGCTCGACCTGAAAAGAGGTATGGAAAAAGCGGTGCAAAGCCGTCGTCGAAGAGCTAAAAAGACTTAGCAAGCCGATCAAAGATAAGAACGAGATCGCGCAAGTGGCCACAATTTCCGCCAACAACGACAATGAGATCGGCGAGATCATCGCCAAGGCGATGGAGCGCGTAGGCAAAGACGGCACCATCACGGTTGAAGAAGCAAAGGGCTTCGAAACCACCCTGGATGTCGTGGAAGGGATGAACTTCGACCGCGGCTACCTGTCAGCCTACTTCATGACCAACGCCGAGACGCAAGAGTGCCTCATCGAAGACGCCTACATCCTCATCTGCGAAAAGAAAATTTCCGGCATCAAAGAGATGATCCCGATTCTGCAAGCTGTCGCCGAAACCGGCCAGGCCTGCTGATCATCGCCGAAGATGTGGAAGGGGAAGCGCTGGCGACACTCGTCGTCAACAGTCTGCGAGCCGGCTTAAAAGTTTGCGCCGTAAAAGCTCCCGGCTTTGGCGACCGCCGCAAAGCGATGCTGCAAGATATCGCCATCTTGACAGGCGGCGAAATGGTGAGCGAAGAGCTTGGATTGAAGCTTGAGAACGTCACCTTGGAAATGCTTGGACAAGCGAAGAAGATCGTGGTCAAAAAAGAGGACACGACGCTGGTAGAAGGCAAAGGCGACAAGAAGCTGATTCAAGACCGCATTGGACAGATTAAGCGTCAGATCGAAGAGACCGAATCCGACTACGACCGCGAGAAGCTGCAAGAGCGTTTAGCGAAGCTTGCCGGCGGCGTTGGAGTGATCCGCGTCGGAGCTGCGACGGAAGTCGAGATGAAAGAGAAGAAGGACCGCGTCGACGATGCTCAACATGCGACTGCTGCGGCGGTCGAAGAGGGAGTTCTTCCAGGCGGCGGCGTCGCGTTCGTTCGCTGCATCCCTGCCGTCAAGAAGCTTGCGCAGGAGCTTGACGGCGACGAGAAGACAGGCGCCCGGATCATCGCACAGAGCTTGAGCCTCCTCTGCGTCAGATCGCAGAAAACGCCGGCCAAGAAGGCGCGATCATCCTGCAGCAAGTGGAAAACCTCGAAGAGACGATGGCTACAACGCCCTGACAGGCGAGTATACGGACATGATCAAGGCCGGAATCCTCGACCCGACAAAGGTGGCCCGTTGCGCGCTGGAAAATGCCGCATCGATCGCCGGTCTGCTTTTGACCACAGAAGCGATTGTCGCAGACATTCCTGAAGAGAACAAACAGGCCCCAGCAATGCATGGCGGCATGGATTACTAAAAAAAGTGAGGCCCGGTGCAAATCGGGCCTTGCCAAAAAAATAGCCAATCGGCTATAACTGATGTTTCTTTATTCCGGATTAGCTCAGCGGTAGAGCAGTGGACTGTTAATCCATTGGTCGCTAGTTCGAATCTAGCATCCGGAGAAGTCTAAGATTAAGGCAGTTGCGACGAGAGTTGTAACTGCCCTTTTTGTTTCAGATGCCCTCTTAACTAGACAGCAAGAACCTCTAGCCGGAGTTTACAAACTCTGAGCTTCTTCCACATTCCGAAGAGCGATCAGCAAAAGATTTTTTGATTCCTCCCTTAAGACTTTCTTCCAAAGCGTCATTTAGATAAACAGCGGCCTCATCTTGATTTTTTAGCAGAAATTCCTGATATTTTCTTATCATGTTCTCACTCTAAAATAATGAAATTCTAACATCAAATTTTATGTTACCAAATGTAGCATAAAAAATATCCCTTTTAGAATAAATGGAATTATAATATCATTATACTCCAAATATATTTGCATGTGAAATAATGGCAAATCAAGTACAAAGCTTTCTTAGAAATCAGTGTTTTCTTATTTGGCATAACAATAGAGGACTCATTGCCACCCCACGTGTTCCTTCTGAAAACCCGCCCAACGACATTTTTGAGTCGATCAAGGCGATAGCCATGGCTATTCAGGCTAACGTACCGCTCAATTTGGATGCACAGGAGGAAGGAGCTCTGCTAAAACTCACCTATCCTTTAGCTGGAAGTTATTTAAGCCCATCAGTCCAAAAGATTAACACTTATATTAGACAAAAGTGGCGCAATTCTTACTTGGGTACTCACGCAGATCAAGGGAACGTTGTTTTATGGTTCGTTGCGTTTATGGGGCAACGTAATTCCTATTTATACAAAGACCAGGCCTATTTCTACAGGAGTATGGATGGCTTTCTAAGCTTTTATCAAAATGTGCCGGCTACCCTAAAGCCCCTTATCAAAGATCTTTGCAAGGCATACCCGCAGGTATTTTCTGCTTGCGGCGACCCGGAATCGCATGGCTATTTCCTGGCCCGCCTGCTTGAAAAAAACGATCCTCTCACAGAGCCTTGCCTTAGAAAAATTCTCTCCGGTAAAAACTCGAAGGAGAACCTTTTAAAAAACTGGCTTAATGTTCCGAGAAGGCTCTACTGCATCCCGTTTAATTCCTCTCTCAAAGAGCTAAGGGATCTTGCTTCAAATGAAATTCCCCCCGAGTGGATTCATCGCACCCTGCAACAACTGCTCTTTTTTACAGATGCCACCCTCCCCAACAATTCGGTCAATCTGCTCGCTCTAAATCCATCTTTCTTCGATTTTTACTACTATTTAAGGGTAGGCCACCCCTATGACCATGAGCGTTTGAAGCAGACATTCCCATTGCCCAAGGAGTTTAACCAGGAAAAGCAAACACAGTATAGAGCGCTTCTTCATCAAAGCGTCTGTATGGCTGCAGAATGCCTTCGAGACAATAATTGGAACCTGGATCAAATCCTGGCCTATTTTATGCTGCGGAGAAACTTTATCGCGCATTATTTAGGTGAAAAGGATCCGGAAGAGACGGCCATACCCGGACCGGTCGAAGGAAAATCGCTAAAAACGCCTTGTCATGGGCCTTTATGGGCTGATCTCCGTGCGCTACTCTCCAATCCTCAAAATTGGAACGGATTTGTCCATCAGGAAGGAGATGCTTATCACCTTCAGGCCGCTCTTGGCAATCAACAGTTCACACACTCCACAATTGTCTTAAGCGGTGAGGATGTGATAGTGGAGCACGGCAAGAACCCCCAAATCAGGAAAGAGATTCTTAAAGGGGTGGGAATCCTGTTTGAACGCGCAAAAAACGAACAGGGCCTGCCGTTTATGAAAAGTCTGGGACTGATTTTTTGGTGGATCATCCGATCGAAACAGTGGCTTTCCGGAGAAGTCGGAATCGCCGAGGGGGTTGTTCGATCCCTCGCCTTGACAAAGGGGGTTCTCCCTCCCTGGAAACCGGGCGTTGCGCCGGCTGATGAGGTGATGAAGCATTTCGATCCAAATGAGTTTGCAGAGAAATTCCCGAGTTTCTTTCTTTAGATCGCTAAGCAGACGTAGGCTACAGCTGAGACGGCCAGGAAGCCCTGCAAAGTTCTCTCCTTCTTTTTGAGATTCAGGCCGTAAATGGAGATTTGGAGGGCATTCAGGCTCAATCGCGGTTTATTCTCCTCAGGAGCGGCGTTTTGCAGTTCGAGGTTTTCCCGGATAAGATTTTCTTTGCTCTCTTGAAGCTCTTTAATGCTCTTGACGAGGTCTTCGCACACGGCTTTTTGCTTCCAATCGAAAACGTCTAGAGAGGCTAGTTCCATTTCTTCAAAAACTTCCCTGGCGGCGCTGGCAGCTGTTGCCGAGGGTCTTGTCGACACTATCCGGTCGATGCGGCTTAAACCCGATTCCCGGGGGAGCTGCTGAAATAAACGCTCGGTTCGCTCGGGATGGAAATGGAGCCTTAATGTCTTCAGCCACGGGACCAGGAATCTGACGATCGTGTGAGGCTTTTTCGTGAAGAGTGCGGGATTTTGCGGAGAAACGGGGGAGCGCGTTTTAAATTCTTCAGGGGCGTGATGGTGATAAACTCTTAAGAATTGGTTTCCGTAAGCAAAACCGTCGCTGCCGAGCCAGGATTTGTCGTCGAGCGGTTCGTGGGTAATGGGATTGGTTAACAGCTGCTCCAGGAGATCGAGAAACTGGGAGGCAGCGGCCTCTCCCCTTAGGGTAAATTCCCGGTGCCACACCCGAAGCGCTT
Organism: uncultured Chlamydiae bacterium; assembly: GCA_963696295.1. Lineage (GTDB taxonomy): Bacteria > Chlamydiota > Chlamydiia > Chlamydiales > JAJFMB01 > CAVOJR01. Next base: position 390,775 of record CAVOJR010000001.1, read on the forward strand.
GCGAAAGATCGTCTTGCAAGGGGGAGCTGCTCAGTAAATTCCCAATCTCTTCCAATTTGCCGGGAAGAGGGAGTGGGGTCAAAATTTGGGGTGAAGGGTAAAGGGAAATTCGGTTCATTTCATGAAAATAATTGGGAAAATTCTTGCGCGGGCATGGCGTAATTAAATGCCGTTTGATGCGACTGCATATTTCCAAAGTCTTTTTTCCGGTATTTCGGAAAGTTTTCTAAAGTGATGAAACATACCATCGAATATCGGCCTGTATGGGCTGTCTGATTGGTGGCTACCACCCGGTGGTAAAGGGCTTTCAGCTCTCCCTTGGAAATAAGCTGCAGCTGCATCGAAGGGATGATGACCGTTTGCTTTTCATTCACGGGCATATCGTTCCATTCCGGCTTATCGAGGGAATAGTATTGCAAGCCTTCATCGCTTTCATACAGATGGAGGGTAAAGCCCCCTTTATCGGCATGGGGAGCGGCGATTTCGGCGCCCTCACTTTGATTCCCAAAGTAGTGAAGGTAGCGCAAAGTCCAGTAGGGCTTGCTTAACTTCACTTCCTCCTCCAGTCCTTTCAGGCCAAACTCCTTTTCAAGGCTTGCCGCGTACTGCAAAATAATGGGCTCCATCCGGTCCAGAAGATTTTTGGCATCCTGTAAAAAAAGGAAGGAGCGCCCTAGCGCGATTTTTTCCAGGCGTTCGGATTGATGCAGAGTCACGTGGAAATTTTCCTTGAGATCTTTCCCGGCCCCCTTCTCCTCCTTCAATTCATACCCGCAGCCATCCCCATGGGTATCTTCGAGGAAAGCAAAAAGCCCTTTTTCCTCACGGGTAAGGGAGCAAAAATCCTTCCAGGAAGCCACCGCCCTCTCTACTATCCCCCTCAAATTGTCGGGATAATCCACATTACTGAGGCCGAGCTTGCGCAGCTCCTGCATGGAATTTGAAGATTGCGTATCCAATACAGCGCCTGGACGAGATAAGGATGTTACCGCACTCATATGATGTCCTTTAAGAAATAGCAAAATTTTAGCTAATCTCACTTTTTTAAAGATAGGAAATCTTTCGAAAACGGCTGCTCAAGCGCGCTCCATCGTGCCGATCTTCCCAGGAAGGATCTGCTTTTGAAAGGACCATAACTTCACAATTTTCTTCCGTTTTCAGGTGGGAAATCACTTGATTGTCTTCGGAGAGAAGACAGGCATTGAGCTGACCGGGGGTAAGCTTATACTTGCTTCCCGTTACCGCATCCACAGCAATACCGATGACCCCACCAAACACCAGGTTTCCAAACACCCATCCGCTCACTGTAGGAACAATTTGGGCATTATACGGTTTAAACACTTCGAGTTCGATCTGCACCATATAGGGCTCTGCGCGCTTTAAGCAAACATACATCGGGGTCGTTCCCATTAATTGCTGATTTACCCAGACATTAGCGCCTTGCGGCTCGCTGTTGAAAGCTACCTGCTGGTATTTCCCATTCTTAATAGTAGCGCAGCTGGTTAAAATCGTTTATTGGCACCGGCTGACAGTCGCCCAATTTGTGGAGAATGCCCTCAGAGAAGCAATCACCAAGGCTGAGAATGAAAATGGGGGAACATTTAAGAAGCGGGCTTCCAAGCTGAGACCTGGACGACCTTTGAAGTAGGGTCGCCGCTATCCCCAATGATACCACTTTTTCTTTACCCTTCCGCAATAAAAACAAAAAGTGTGTCTCTCCTCACCGAGATCATAGGTGAACATGACATATTGAAGCTCTTTTGCGATATTCTTGGGTATTTCGATTCTAAAGTCTGCAGTGTAAGAAGTACCAGGGAATATTGTAGTTGAATCAAAATAATTATTATTTAGTTGAAATAAAACCGCATCATGTTTTGCGTTAATATTATTACCAATGACTGCTGCATCATAGGCGACTTGTCTTTGAGCCTGTTGACGAAGAGCTTCAACGTGTATCGTGCCGCTAGTGGTAGAAGAGCCACTACCATATACAGAACCATTGGCCCATTCATTTGATCCAATAACATTAATGTTGGAATTATAATTCCCATAGGTTTGTGATTGGTAATTGATATCACCTGCGGATTGAGCATTAGCCGCCTGAAGGCCAACGCATAATGCTGCCCCAAATTGTCTCCAGGACCTGGAGCTTTCGTTCTCAGCTATTAATTCCTTTTTACGAATACATTTTATAGAACGCCCTAATTGATCAGAGATTCGTAAATTTGAAACATAGAAATTGATGGGTTTATCCGAGAAGTTAGATATGCCAAAAGAAAAATCTGCTTTTCTATCAGCTATCGTTTCACTTATTTGGCACATCATCACTAAGTTATTCTTTTGCGAGGAAATAATTGAAACCCCTTTATCTAATATTTCATTCTGATAATCGTATTTCGTCGATTTTATGTATCTCTCAGCAAAACAAGCATTAACAAATAAGCAACTTACTATAAAAAAAACTGTAGCATTCATCTTCAATCCCAGATCCATTATCATAATTGAAGGTATTATCAGAAATGCTGGTATTTACTGTAAATTGATATGATTTTTTGAGAGGCTTAGAAGGGAATGCCGTCTTCCTCGATCTTCTCTTGAGCCCCTGAATGGATGGACATGCTTGCGGCATATTCACCTTTTTCAGCTGGCTTTGAGGATGGCAAGAAGTTCACGTCAGAGACAAAGATTGTTAGGTCGATTTCATGGTAACCATTCCTACTCGTAAACTCTTGGCTTTTGCAGTCTATCTACCTACAACACAAATGGAGCTGCCTTTATCTTAATAGGTGGTGGCTATGGCAGAGTTATCTCCATTCATCAACATGCAGCGATACCAGGTGGTTTCTTCCTTCTGCCCTTTCTTCTCTGAAAATGCCAAGCTGAAAGAGAGATAGTTTGTTCCATTTTTGGATTGCTTTAACTCAGGCTTATTGACCATGCGACCGTTAGCCATAATCAATGTCATTCTGCGGTTAAAGAGAGAAGTAATGCTATCAATAAATTAAATTTCATTTCCTGCCTCGTTTAAGGATCATTTTGAGAGAACAGTCTATCAGTTTCTCATTTCCAATGCAATCACGGCTATTGGTATATTTTCGTCCACTTGGTATTTCGGAGCGAGACCTAAGGAATCGCAATACTTGTGAGGAGTTCATAGCTTTAGCTATGGAAGACGAGGCCGCCGGTCGCAGCCGAAATGCCACTGGACGAAATTATACCAGTAGCCGCAATCACGGCTATTGGTATATTTTCGTCCACTTGGTATTTCGGAGCGAGATCAAGGAATCGCAATACTTGTGAGGAGTTCATAGCTTTAGCTATGGAAGACGAGGCCGCCGGTCGCAGCCCGAAATGCCACTGGACACCAGTAGCCGCAATCACGATTTTTTATTTGCTAAACTAAAGACTCATTTTATAAAATGGCGCAAATCCTTACCCGGGAGCATCATGAAAACTTTATATAAAATCTGTTTCTTCTTCGCCCTTCTCATCACCTCTTTGCACGCTGCTGAAAGCGATTATTTATTTTCGTTCGGAACCTCTAATCAGGGAAACGGCCAATTTTCTCAGCCTGACGGAGTCGCTGTTTATGGGGAGGAAGTTTTTGTGGCCGACTCGGGCAATGACCGTGTGCAAGTCTTCGATAAGGCCGGTAATTTCTTGCGGAAATGGGGAGAAAACGGGAATAAGGCAGGGCAATTTTCAAATCCGGGGGATATCGCTGTCTACGAAGGGGAAGTCTTTGTCGTAGACCAAAACAATAACCGGGTCCAAGTATTTGATACCTCGGGAAACTTCTTGCGTCAATGGACCAGAGACTTTTTTGGCGAATTCAGACCGGCCGGCATGGCGGTGTTCGAAGGTGAAGTTTATATTACAGATACTCTCAATGATGGTATCCACGTCTTCGACACTAAAGGGACTTTTTTAAGATATTGGTCCGCCATAGAACCCTCCTCTATTGTGGTTAATAAATATCACGTGTGCGTCTCTTCCAAAGATAGTTTTATGATGATTTTTGACCGCAAGGGAAGGCTTATAAGAGAGTGGAATAATGAGGATGACGATTTATTTCGCAGGTCGCCAAACCACATCACTTTTTATCAGGGACGGATTTATGCCTGTGACGAGTACGACAGCCGAATTCTATGTTACAACTTGGATGGAAAACTTAAAAAAACTTTTGAAATCAAAGGGCATCCGATTGGGATCACCATCCGGCAGGATGAAATTTTCGTGACAAGCGAGGATCAGGTTTTTGTCTATAATTTGGAGGGCCATTTCTTGCGGAAATGGGGAACTTCTAAAACAAAAGAGGGGGAACTTAACAGGCCAACAAACATAGCCGTAGAGGGGGAAGAAGTTTATGTCCTCGACACAGGCAATCATCGCGTGCAAGTTTTCGATCAATTGGGCAATTTCTTGAGAAAGTGGGGCGCTAAGGGAGAAGAGGAAGGGGAATTTGATTTTCCCTTTGGGATAGCCGTAGAGAAAAGCAAGGTGTTCATCGCCGATACGTTCAACAACCGCATACAAGTATTCGATAAAATGGGCAATTTCGTGACTCAATGGGGCGAGGAAGGAGATGACGAGGGGGAATTTGACTTCCCGGTATCCATTGCCGTCGATCAAGGCGAAGTCTATGTGGCGGATGTAGAAAATAAACGCATTCAAGTCTTCAATCAATCAGGCAAATTTTTGCGCGAATGGGAAGTTATCTGCGAGGGTATAAGATCCATCGCCGTTCACGCAGGCAGGGTATATCTCACAGACGTAGAAAGCCACCTGATCAAGATCTATGACACGAGCGGGGATCTTCTGGATGAATTCCTGCATGATAATTTCTTCCCCTGGGGTCTCGCTGTGCACCAGGAGTCTCTTTTTGCGATAGATGCTGATACGGTGCAAATACTGGATCTTTCGGGAAATCTGGCTGGAAAATTGGAAAATAAGGAGGTCATTGGAAATCCTTATGGCTTAGCCGTGAATGACCATTTGATCTATATCACTGACACCAAAAAGGATAAAGTGCATGTCTTTTCTAATCCGTCCGGCCAAGCCCCTTTATGCGGCTTTTTTCAAACATCCAAATGAAAAATAGAATGGCTAAGGTGAGATAGATCAGATTCAACAGAAGGCTATAGCAAAGATAGGATACAGGAAGGGGTGAGCCGCTTAACAACTTTCTCATCCCTTCAAAGACATAAGTCGTGGGCAGACACCAGGAAACCTTCTGCGCCCAAGGAGGAAGGATTTCCACCGGATAGAAAACGGCGCTAAACGGGGCGAATAAAAAGCCCATCGTCCAGGCCAGCATTTCCACCTGGTGCCCGAAATAGATGATGAACCCGGAGGAGGTAAAGCCAAGCGCCCACCCGAAGATAAGCAACAGGGCGGCAAAGGGGAGGAATACCCATCCGATGGCAAAGATATTCAATGAGTAAAGAACCCACACCATCAAGGTTCCAAAGGCGATCGTCACGGCTAATTTACCTAAGCAAAGCAGGATCACTCCCCCAATCCATTCGGAAATTTTCACAGGTGTCGAGAAGAGGTTGACCAGATTGCGGTGCCAAAATTCCTGGAGGATGTTGATCGAGATATCCATCGAGCCGCGCAGCGCAATCTGCCAAAAAATAAGCGCTGTCATCAAAACCAGCGGAAGATTGGAAATGTGACTTTGATTTGTTATCCAGATGGAAGTTAAACCCCACAACAGAATGTCAATCAGGGGCCAATAAAAAAGGTCTGCCAGCTGGATGGGTCCTTTCAACAGGTTGTAATAATACCGTAAAAATACCCCTTTTATTCTGCTTAGTTTCATGCGTTCTTCTTGGCGATTTGGAGGAAAAAGTTCTCTAAAGAGGGTTCCTCGATTTTTATGGAAGCGTAATTGACGTTATTTTGACTGAGAGCGTGTAAAAATTCAGGAATCACCTCTTCGTCTATCAAAATTTCGACCATCCTGTGATCGACGGTAGAGGGGAGTTTCCTCTCCTTAGCCAGGGCGACGGTCCTCTTCAATCCGTCGGTTATGAGCAATCGGATACTATATGTAGAGACGCTTTTCGCCAGATTTTTGGGAATATCATCCGCTATGATTTTGCCCTTCTTTAAAAAGATGGCGCGATCGCACACTTCCATCACCTCTTCCATTTTGTGGGAAGTGAAGAGGATCGACACTCCCCTTTTATCTCTTTGCTCCAAAAGAAAGGAGCAGATATCGCGGGCGATGTCGGGATCAAGCGAGGCGGTGGGCTCATCCAGAAGAATGATTTTCGGCAGCGTGAAGAAGGCTTTAACCAGCATCAGGCGGGTCGCTTGCCCGGCTGACAGGGAGGTCACCTGATGGTGTTTTTTCTCCCCAATGCCGAAGCGCTCAAGGAGGGGTTCATAGCTTTTCCGGCTCTCATGCTTATTCATCCCGTAAAGATAGCCGAACACTTCGAGATTCTCGGCAATCGACAACAACCCGGGCAGGCTGGTGTAGGTGCTCGCAAAAGAGACATGCTGCAGAACTTCGGAGCGATGCCGAAAAAAATCTTTGCCAAAGTAGGTAATGCTCCCGGAGGTTGCCGTCAAGGTTCCCAGCAGCATTTGAATCGTGGTCGTCTTTCCCGATCCATTGGGCCCAAGAAGCCCTAAGATCTCCCCCTCTTTCAAATCAAAGGAAATATCATCTACGGCAATGCAGGGAGTCTTGCCGGCATACGCCTTCCTCAAGTTTCGAATAGATAAGACAGGTGGTTTCATGATTGTGAGATATTTTACGAAAAGGGTTCCATAATATTCAATCTTTATTTCATGCTCTCAGCGTAATAAATTTCGAAGGATTGAGTGTTCAGGAAGCCTCAATCGGAAGGTGAGTTCATAAATTTTACAAAGTCGAGTAAGGCCTCGCTCGCAGAAACACGCTCTTCCGGATCGACTCTCAGCATTTTAGAAATAAGCCCCCAAAGGGAAGCATAGTCGGGGGTTTTTACTTTCCAGGCAGCGATATCCCCGTCGATGGAATCTTGCTGAAGGTCGGATAAATGACCATCATAAAAGCCTCCTTTTGAACCTTTTAAAAAAAGATCATTAATAGACTGTAATGGAGGAGTAATTATTCCAACAATTCGATCTTTTTTTGATATTTGAACAACATCTATTCTTCCAGTGAGAAGAGACGTGAAAATAAGTCCCAATGCCCATACATCCCTTTTTTGACCGATGGGAGGGAGTTTTTTCTTAAATTCATCACTCACAGCAATAGGAGGAGTACCGGGGCCGTTAGGATAAACCTGGCCTCGCAATTTCACCTCTGCAGGCGAAAGATACCCGATCGTCCCATTTCCAGGAGCAAAATTTCCCGAAACCCCAAAATCGATAAGCACAGCTTCCCATTTCCCCTCTGACTTCCGCAATAGAATATTGGAAAGATTGATATCTAAATGGGTGGCTTTAGGAAAGGTTCTTGTTGTAATACCTTCTAAATCAATTGTGACTTCAGTTGGCGTAAAGGCATGGAGCGCGGAAAGACCCGTCAGCAGCTGCTGCATGATGGAGAGCACATCTTCCTTTTTTTTTATATGCCCCAAGAGATTTCGAAGGGTTCCTTCAAAAACCGGCTCAATGATATGATCGCTTTTAAATCCCGGATCTTTTGATAAAATATCCTGCACCGGTTCGATACCGGGCACCGGATTTTTTTTAAAATGGAGCAAAACAAGTTTTTCGATAGAGTTGGAAAGACATTTCTTTCGGACTGAGAATTCCCCGGTCATAAGGTCGTAACACCTTTTCACCTTTCTTTCCCCCCCTTTGGCAATGATCTCTTTGCTCCATAACATAATCCGGCTCAATCTCCTGGGAGATTCCCTAATCACTTTGACAGTAATGGGAACATCAAACTCATTTTTAAGAGTAGTGTTATGAAACAGTTGTAATTTACGCTTAGTTCCCCCCTCTGATTTGACTTTGCTGCATATAAGAGTATGATTGTCCCCTTCTTCTCCAAAAGCTAATGGAACAACCTCGGAAAGGGCTTTTTCAAGGAAAGTTTTTTGACTATCAGTAAGACCGAGTTTGGCAGCATCAGCCGGCCATTTCATGGGTAATGGGGGAAGCAGACTATCAAAATCACACGAGCCGACCTCATATTTGTAATTAGTTTTTTTCAGTAAAGGTTCGTAAAATTTTTTCTTAAAGCCTTCAAGAGAGGCATCGTCCAGAAATTCTTTATTAGCTTTGAAATAGGAAAAAAGGCTCTTGGCCACATTATTGACACGCACATGGCTGTATAGATCAATGCCAATTAGAGCAAGAAAGGGGCGGAACAGGCAAAGCAGCCTCCACTTAAAGCCCCCTTTTTGGACCACCTCCAGACGGTCGTTAATGAGTTGGCGCTGGTTAAGAGCGTTTTCGAACCCTGTTATCTTTCTTAAAAAATCATCTTTATTTTTTTCGGCAGAAAAAATCACGACAACCCCCCGCCGCCGTAGTAGTAATAGCGGCAACTCTCATAATAACTTTCCAGCACGCTCTGTTTGAACGTGGCATAAAGCAGGGAAATATGGGGGTAAAATTCTTTTCTCTTTTCTAAGACAAAGGCTCTCATCTGCTGCGCCTTTAGATAATTGTCATTTTGGAAGCTCCGCATAGGACTTGCAAAGTTATTGTCCGGCTGAGAGAGAATTTCCAGCCCTTCAGTGACATCTATCCAGCCGAAGAGGAATAGGGCGTCATATAAACCCCAAACTTCGTGCACTAAAGTTTTACCCGTCAAATCGTCCACCTTCATTTTCAACAGGCTGACAACTTCCTGTTGCGAGAAATTTTCGAGTCTCCACTGCAGAGTCCGGCATATAAAACAATATCCTTCTATCAAATCCTCGCTTATATAAGGGGAGGAATTCCGGCTCGGAGAGGGTAAACCTCTGTCCCGAAAAAATTGGTCATTTGTCAGTTCGTATATTTTGTTGTTTTTCCACTTCCCCAGCTCTTTCCATCCAGCGGTAATTAATTCGCTGATTTCTCTGTTACTGAAATTTTCAAGCAAGGGCCTGAGCGACCCTTCCGCTCCAACGACATCTTTAGCCGATAGGGGAAAATAATCAGTTCCGTAAGGATGGACGAGGAGCTCCTTGAGAACCATAAAACCCCATTAAATTAACCCGGAGGAGGGCATAATAATAGTGTTCAATTAAAAACTCAACGGTATTTTCAACTTCATTAAGGACAGCGTAACGGGGCGTTTTAATGCGTCCTCCGAGGCGATGTTTTTATGGAATTCAAAACCGCATTTTTGGAACATCCTTTTCGAGGCGCTGTTGCGCTCATCGGGGTCGGCAAAACACCAGGAATATTTGGGCCAGATCTCTTTTTCAAGAAATGCTAAGACGATTTGGGAGCCGAGCCCCTTCCCTATCATTTCCGCCTCGCCTAGAAAAAGATCCAGACCCGCCGCCGTTTTGCTGACCTCCTCCCTGATCTCCTGATCCGGCCAGGGGTGCTCCTCTATGGGGCAGTATTGAATGTACCCGACCGGTTTTTTTCCCATATAAATGATAAAGGCGAACACGCTCCTTTCTTTCTCGAGGACGGGCTGGAGCTTTTTCAGGACCTCCTCTTCGCTCCATTCGCGCAAGGAAAAAAAGGCCTGCACATGGGGCGTATTGAACCAGCGGTGGATCAAGGGGATATCCTCATAGGTTATGGGGTGGAAAGTAAACTTTTTCATGTTTATGATATTACCAAAATTGGAAAATTTGATATACTATTAATATGCTAAACTGGAATGAGATAATTAAAAATTATATTATTAAACACTCCAACCGGATAAGTAAAACCACGCGCCCATTGCACGATCACTTCGGCATAGCCTATTTCACCTATCACCGCATCGACAACGCCGGGAAATACACCGTCCTGGTAGACCGCCCCAACTGGGCGGAATACTATGTGGGCGCCGAGATTTTTCGGATCGACCCCTACTTGAAGCACCCCTCGGTCTATCAAGCCGGCATGAGTCTTTTCGACAGCCATGGCTCGAAGGAATATAAAGAAAATGTGACAAAAGCGGGAAAAGAGGTACTCGATGTCGATCTTGGAGCAATCCTTATTCAAAAAAACAATCAATGTGTGGAGTTTTTTGGATTCTCTGCCAATAAAGAGAGAAGCTCGCTGCAAAACCTCTTCCTCAACCATTCCCATCTCTTAAAATCGTTCGCCCAGCATTTCAAAAATGAGCTTGGCAGCGTGCTGAATCAGATGGAACAGGAGGCCGCCTCGCTGCTCGACCTGGGGACGGACTTCAATAATCCTGATCCCATCGCACCCGACATCTCCTCCGACGTCCGCCTGGCTTATTATAAAGACTTAGGAATGATAAGCGGCGCGGAAAAGCTCTCCCCAAGAGAGCGGGAATGCCTGAAATTGCTCATCGAAGAGAAATCGGCCAAAGAGACCGCCGTTGCCCTTGGTTTAAAGCCGAGGACTGTGGAATTTTATTTTGAAAACATCAAAGACAAACTCACCTGCTGGAGCAAGCAGGAAGTACTAAAAATTGCCCGAAATTGGAATGAACTAGGGCTTCTCTAACTCGTTTGGTCAGATTTCAAACTTTTGTTTGTTTTTACCGCTGCCCTGTGCTGGTCGCCCAGCTCGATTGCTTTGGCTAATTGGGATTGATAAACATTGGTAACACGGTTTGCATAGTCGGCTTTGCTATATTGACCCGTATCCATTTTAGGAACAGCAGACTCACGGGCTATTAATCCTCTCAAGGCTTCCATATCCGAACCCTCTAGTTGTGATTCGGAAATATGATAAAGCATCCCCCTAGTTAATGCAAGAAGAATCAGTTTAAAAGTAAATTAACCTTACAGTGGCAAGCATTTGCAATATTTTGTTTTTGTTTATTCATTTGCCTGGTGGCTTCTATGTTTTGGTCTCCTAAAAGAATGGCTTTTCCTATTTGTTCTGCTCTTTGATTTACGAGTTGCTTTTGGTACTCATCCTTAGAATATTGACCTGAAAAATGTGTCGGCGGTTCTGAATCTACTAAACCTCTAATGGCGTCCATGTTTTTTCTTCCTTAATTTTTAAAGGGATGGTTTGAGCAAGATACTGTTGATATCCCATGCTGTTTGCTCTTAATAACTCTTTACATTATAATCTTCTTCCATGGCTATCTGGACCAATTCTTTGGTAAACTGAAAAACATCGGTAATCGATCCCGGATAATGAATCATCGTCGATATGGCAAGGGATGCTAATTCAGGGCCGCATTCTTTAATGGTTTGAATACATTTTTTTCTTCTGGCGGGATCGTTTCTATATTCCTCATCCGCCCATCCGATAAGAGAACGAAGTTGTTGAGGAGGAAGGACTTTTCCTTTAGCGGCAACATCTTCGAACAGCTCCACCACATTCTGCGGCTTATGTCCCAAAAGCAACTCTAAATTGGAATCGGACACATCCATAGGATGAGCCATTTGACTCTCCACTCCCCTGTAAGCATAATTAGTGGCATGTCCAATATTGATAGTATCGCAAATTTTTTCTGTTATTTTCAGCGGAAGAACAAAGGGGCGTGGCTGATTTCCATAAGCTTTAGTCATCGCTTCTGTCAATTCGGCGGAATTGGTCATGTGCCCAACAGCTGTTACAACAAATTTTCCATCGACACAAGCTGAGAAAGCTTCTCCAATATCATTAGATGAGGTGACGGGCAGCGGGATATTCCCGCCCCCTAAAGGCTGAATGGGGAGAAAAGCTGTGAAGGCAAGGCCGAAGGCTGTTGATTTACGAGTAGGAGCTCCGGGGCCGTCAATATAAGGCACTCTGATGAGGGTGCAATTGGTCGGCCCATATTGCAGCACTCTTTTTTCTTCTTCCTTTTTGAACTTTGCATAAATATCATCGGGAAGCATATCGACAACGGGGGAAGAAGCCGCATTCAATTGTATTCTTATGCCCATTTTATTTCCCTGGGTAGTTTCAAATTGGGCAGCCGCTTTGGCAATCATTTCACTCCGGTTAAGAGCTTTATCATAAGCTTCCTTGCAATTTTGCTGTACGGGTACGCCTAACAGGTTGTTAAATTGAACCTCTTTTTTCCCGGTTGAAACTTTTGTTATTAAATTGACCCACTCATCTTGGCTGGTTGGAGTTAAGACATAATGGAGGCGTTCTAACTGCTTGGGTGTCAATTTTTTGATTATCTCAGCCATTTCAGGCGTGTCATAAGGGTTTTCCTTTCTTGAAGTAAAAGTCACATCAAAACCGCTTTTCAGGGCCTGAATGATACTATAATAGGCAATGTCTCCCGTTCCCCCTGCAATGAGGACAGCCACTTCTTCTGGATGGTTAACATAGTGGTTTTGATGAATGACAGCAGAGGAAGCCGATCCATCCGGAAGCTTGGAAACAACGGCAACATCTTTTTCAGGTTTGAGCTCTACAGGTTTAATCTCCTCTTCATAGATATCAATTATTTGAGCTATCCCTTTATGCCTGGCATTAGAATTGGCATAGTCATGGGCAAGGGCTGCGGCGCCTAAAAGACCCACTCCAGCGGCCGCTTTGGTCCCGGTACCGGCGCCCTTCCCCGATTGTTTGGGGTTGGGGAGTCCTGTAGGGAATTTGACTTGCGGTTTAATAAGCTCGAGCTCTTTTATTCTGAAATTGAAGGGGCGGGCTTGTGGTATACTGAGAGGTGTAGCGTGGAAATTTCGGGCGCTGTTTTCGAAGAGAGTGGTTTTGGCAACCTTGCCCGTATTGGTTATTGTTCTGGGAACCCCTTTTGTTAGGCCGTTTCTAAGGGCGTAGCCCATGGTGACCATTATTCTTTCTGCCGGACCTCTGATAATATTTAACATATAATCTCATTAATTACTTACATACATTATACAAATTAATCATTAGCAAAAAAACAATACTAGATTAATTTATAATAAAGATATTAAAGTAATTAATGAGGGGTGGTTAATGGCGGCAGAGATCTTCCTGCATCCATTGTAACGCTTTTCTTAAATCCGGTTCCGCGACTTCAGCACAGTAGTGCTCCCCGCAGCTCAAAGAAGAGCCGATCCCGTCGATCATCACAAAACGGGGCTTGCCCTGGCGGGCTTTCTTATCCAACGCCATCGCCTCCAAAATAGATTCCACAGGCAACCGGCAAGGCAAGCGCAAAGGAAGCCCGTACTGACTGAGAATCTGTCTGATTTTGTCGCTCAAGGAAAGGCCGCCAGGCGAAAGGCGGCTTTCGACAAGAAGCCCGATCGCCACGGCTTCCCCATGGGAGAGGGCGTAATGGGTCAGCCGCTCCAAGGCGTGTCCGATCGTATGGCCAAAATTCAATAGATGCCGCCTCCCTTTCTCCTTTTCATCTTGCTCCACGATCTCTTTTTTGATGCGGCAGCTCTCAAAAATCGCCTTTTCCAGAGTCGGGGGATCTAAGCTCAAAATCTGATGGGCATGAGTGTCAAGATACTCAAAAAAAGCGCGGTCTGCGATCAAACCGTGTTTTATCATCTCGACTACTCCGTTGGAGAGCTCGTTTGCAGGCAAGCTTTTAAGGGTGGAGGGATCGATTACCACTTTCTTGGGCTGATAAATACATCCCAGCAAATTTTTTCCATAGGGAACATTGACCCCTGTTTTCCCCCCGATACTGGCATCCACCATCCCAAGGAGGGAGGTGGGGACCTGGACATAGGGAACGCCGCGGCAAAAGGTGGCGGCGAGATACCCGGCCACATCGGTTGCCACGCCGCCCCCAAGGGCGATCACACAGGTGTCGCGGCCAAGCCCCTTTTCAAACAGCCGATTTTCCAATTGCTCCTTGGTCTCCCGCGTTTTGTTCTGCTCCCCATGAGGAAAGGGGAAGAGATAGGCTTCCAAACCCAAAGAGGCAAAGGCCTCGCGGAGCGCTTCTCCATACAAGGCCGCCACAATGTCATCGGAGATGATGGCTACCCGCTCCTTCAATATAGCGAGGCTCTGAGGGAGCTGCTGCAGCGCTCCGCTGCGGATTTCAATTTCATAAGATTCGGATTCATGTGGGATGTTACAAATCAATTTCATAGTTTCGCGCACCTGTTTAAGAGGAGGGCATCCGCAATCACTAAAGCGGCCATCGCTTCCACAATCGGGACAGCGCGTATCGCCACACAAGGATCGTGCCGCGACCCTATTGTGAGTTGAAACGACGCCTCTTCTTTGGACGTGGAAAGAGTCTGCTGCGGTTTCATGATACTCGAGGTGGGTTTGAAGGCTACCCTGCCGACGAGGGGCATCCCCGTGGATATCCCCCCTAAAGTCCCTCCCGCGTAATTGGTTGCGGTCTTCACTTCGCCCCCCACCTGTATGAAAGGATCGTTGTGTTCCGATCCCGGCATGGCGACCGACCTGAATCCCGAGCCGATTTCAAACCCCTTGGTGGCAGGCAGGCTCATCATGGCGTGCGCCAGATTAGCCTCCAATTTTTCATAAACCGGATCGCCAAGACCGGGCGGAAGCGAGAGAGCCATAAACTCGATCAGGCCCCCCAGAGAATCCCCTTCCGCTTTTGCCCGCTCTATCAGAGCCGCCATCTCAGACGCGGCCCTGGCATCGGGACAAAATAGGGGGCTTTGGTATGTTAAGGTGCGGATTAACTCGATATTGTCCCCTTCGACGATAGCCTCGACAGGGCCGATCTGCCTGATATAGGCCGTGAGCTTTATGCCATAGTGATCGAGCAGCTTCCTAGCCACAGCCCCGGCGGCCACGCGGCAGGCCGTTTCTCTCGCGGAGGAGCGGCCTCCCCCCCTGTAATCAAAAATCCCATATTTTTCCAGATAGGTATAATTAGCATGCCCGGGCCGCAGCAAATCTTTGATCGGCTCATATTTGCTGGAATCGGCGTCTTGATTAGGAATAAGGATGCAGATCGGCGCGCCGGTCGTTTTCCCTTCAAAGACGCCCGAGAGAATTTCCGCTTTGTCCCCTTCTGTCCTCGGGGTGGTATAGGGGCTTTTTCCGGGGGCCCGCAATGCCAGAGCCGCATTGATTTCGCTCTCCTCAATGGCCAGGCCGGCCGGGCATCCGTCGATCACAACGCCTATCGCCTTGCCATGGGATTCTCCCCAGGTGGTAATCTTAAAAATATTCCCAAATGTATTACTTCCCATAAGACAATTCCTTTAGGATGGCGGCCACAACTTCACTTTCGCTTAAGCAGCCTGTGTCAATAATCGCATGCGCGGCTTTCTCATAAAGCGGTAAGCGCCTTTTTGCGAGTTCGGCAAATGATTTTTCCGGATCCCGGCGATCCAGATAGGCCGGGATCTCCTGCATTCTTTCAAGGAGCCTGTTTAGCGGAGCTTGAAGGTAAACCAATTTCCCGTTTGCCTGGAGGTTTCTCACATTGTCAGGATCATTCAGGCTTCCTCCCCCTACTGCGATCACACTCTTTGAAACCCCTTGCAAAGAGGCGATTTGCTCTTTTTCCAGTTCCCGGAACGCCTTTTCCCCCTCTGCGAGAAATATGGCGCGGCAAGGGCTTCCCCTGACTTGCTCGATCAGCCGGTCGGTGTCGATAAAATTCCAGCCAAGCTTCTCTGCCACCCTTTTTCCGATCGTCGTTTTTCCGCTCATCGGCAGTCCGCACAAAATAATGTTCATAAAAGCTCCTCAATGTCAGCGCCCAGGGCATTGAAATCGCGCTTGAAGGTCGGGAACGTTTTGGAAACGCATTCCACAGAATCCACTATCGTTTCCCCCTCGGCGCCCAAGGCGGCCACAGCGAGCGACATCGCCATCCGGTGGTCGTGGTGCGAGTGCACATGCGCTCCCTTGAGCGAGGATTTCCTGATGCATAAACCCTCTTCTGTTTCGGTGATGTCCGCCCCCATTTTCCTCAATTCTTCGGCAATGCAGCGGATCCGGTTGCACTCTTTTTGCTTCGCGACGGCGGCATTGACGATGCGCGTCTCCCCTTCGGCATAGCACGACACCACGGCTAAAATAGTGATGGCATCGATGAAGGCGTTGATATCCACCTCAAGGCCTCTTAGAGGGCCCCCTTTTTTGACATGCACCGTTTTGTTTTCCTCGTCGATTTCGATCGCGCCCCCCATCTTCTGAAATACCCTCAGAAGCTCTTTATCTCCTTGAGAATCGTTCATATCGATATTGTGCACAGTCAATTCCGATTGGGTGATTAAGGCCGCCGCAATCGGAAAGGCAGCGGAACTGAAATCGCCTGGAACCGTGTATTCAAAACCCTCGATCCTGCTATTTCCCAAAAGGCGGTACCGCTCAAATGCCCGATTTTCATAAGGGATGCTAAGCTTGTCAAACCAATCCAATGTCAGCGAAATCCACGGTTTTTCCCCGGGATTTTGAACCTCAAGCTCTACGGGGCCTTCGGCGAAAGCGGAAGCGATCAGCAGCGCAGACACCGGCTGTGAATCTTCCCCGTTGAGCAAGGCTCTTCCCGGCTTGATTGGGCCTTGAATGATCACCGGCGCATAGCCGTCCCCCCGCATGGAGGCGGTTGATACGCCGAGCTGAGCGAGGCCGCCTAGCAGCGGTTTCATCGGCCGCTGATGGCGAATAGAATAATCTCCTGTGATGACGACCGGTTTTTTGGCGAGCGCGCCGATGGCGGTACAAAACCGCAGCACAATGCCTGAGTTGCCGGCGTTGATCACATCTTCCGTATGATCGACTTTGCCGCTGATCCCTTCAATATCGATGTGATGAGGGGAAACATCCAAAGCGGCCCCGAAAAGGCGGCAAGCCTCGATCATGGCGTGCGTATCCGAAGAGGGGAGATAGCGGTTAATCCGGCTCTTTCCCCTTCCCAGCGCTCCGAAAAGGAGGGCTCTTAGCGTATGGGATTTGGAGGCAGGGACCGAAATCCCTCCCTTCACTGTCCCTTGTTTTATTCTGTATCTCATTTTTGACATCATATCATCCCTGCCTTTAAATAATCCAGCCATCGCTCCAAGTAATAGCGGATGAGAGGCTGGTTTTCTATTTCCCCATTGTCGCGAGCCAGGCGGGTAAAGGATTGAAACCCGGGTCCGGCTATCCTCAAGCTCTCCTTGTCGTGGGCGCTCACAAAATCGAAATACGATTTCGATAATACAGCGGGAAGGTGGGAAACCAAAGCCGCCTGATGGTCATGGACGGCAGCCTCTAAAAAGACGGGTTTGCCCCCCAAGTACTTGATCCACTCGATGATGCTGTCAATACCATTTCCCTGGTGAGGCACAACCACCCATGGCCTGTTAACAAACAAAGTCGCCTGGCTATTGGCAAATCCCCCGTTCTCCTTGCCGGCCATCGGGTGGGTGCTGATATATTCCAAGCCCTCCCCCGACAGCTTTTCAAAAGTTGCCGCGATGGCCGTTTTCACACCGGCAATATCGATCACGATCAATTTTTTCTGGCAGTGCCGCTTAATCTCCTCTGCCAAAGGGATTATCGTTGAGAGAGGGGAAGCTAAAACAATCAGCTCCGCGTTCTGAACCAGCTCTTGCATCCCGGAATACACCTTGTCAATCCATCCCCCTGCCAGCGCCTCCTCATCCACAGCGCCGCTGACCGTCCCGATCTCAATAGAGGGATCTTTCGTTTTGAGCGCTTTAGCGAGCGACCCCCCCATCAGCCCCACCCCCACGATGCCGATGCGGCGGAACGGTTGAGAAAGGTGTTGAAAAAAATGTTGCGCCACCTTCGATTCCTGCATGATTTCCCTATAGATATGTCCGATATTCTCTTTTAAAACCGGATGCCGGACGACCCTCTCCACCTGATCCAGAACTTTCTCTTCCCGGGAAAAATCGGTCACATCCTGGTGCCGCTCGGCCTTGATTTTTCCCGCCTGATCGGCCGCGCTCATCCTTTCATTGAGCAATGAGGCAATTTGAGCATCCAGCCAATCGATCCTTTCCCGCAATTTCTCTAATTTGTCCATCCCAATCCTCTTTGATATAAACCCAATAATTTGTGTTTTTTAAGTTTCTCCAAAACCTTTTCAATCTCTATTCCCCTAAATTCGAAGTCGAGATAGAACAGATACTCAAAAGGGGAGCCCTTTAAAGGGCGGGACTCCAGCCTGGTTAAATTAATCCCAGCCTCGGCGAAAGGATTCAGTATTTCAGCAAGAGCTCCCGGAACATGGTTCAGCTGCAACAGCAGCGAGCACTTATCGGCAAGTTCCCCAGGCTCTGCTTTTTTTGCGAGCGTCACAAAGCGGGTATAATTCCTCGGATCGTCTTCAATCCCCTTTTCAATCATTTCCAACCCATACAGCCTTTGCGCGCTTGCGCTGGCAATGGCTGCGAGGGAGGGATCTCCTAAAGAGGCGATCTCTTGCGCTGCGGCGGCCGTATCGATAAAGACGACCGCTTCCATCCAGGGATGCCGCTCAAAAAAGTTCCGGCATTGATCCAGCGCTTTTGGGTGGGACAGCACCTTTTTTATCCCCTTTAAATCCTTTTGCACCCCAAGCAGGCACTGTTCGATTTTAGTGTAATGCTCTCCAATAATCTGCATGTCAAAGGCGTTCAGAAGATCGTAGTTCTCGCAGATGGAGCCGATCAGACTGTTTTCGATGGGGATCACCGCATAATCAGCCGCCCCCGTCTCAATATGCTCAAAAACGGCTTTAAAGGTGGGCAACCCTAAGTAATTGTGCCCCTCGCCAAACGCTTTTAAAGCCGTCATATGGCTGAAGGCTCCCTCAACTCCCTGATAAGCAATCGTTTTCATGCCGCCTCTAGCTTTTTTAACAAATCTTGCAACTGAGGCGGAGAAAGCTGCTGCTTCGCATCGGTTATCGCATTTCCGGGATCGGAGTGCATTTCGATGAGATACCCATCAAAATCATACGCCAGGGCGCTTTGACAAATCGCGAGGACATTCTCTTGAGTGCCTCCGATATGGGAGGGATCGAGAATCATTGGGAGACCTGTCTTTGCCTTGACCCGCATGGCCATCTCAAAATCGGGCAGGTTGCGGTAACCGTTCAGATTTGGCGCCTTGCCCGGAGAAAATCCCCGATGGCAGATCATCAGCCGTTCCCGGGGAAACCCCTCGGAGAGAATATGTTCGTGGATCCCCAGCCAATGCTTTTCATCCTCCCACATCTGGTTCTTGAACATCAAGGTGATCCCCTCAGGCCCGGTGGAAAGTATTTTAGAGATCTTCTGCTGCTCCATGTGATTTTGATTGCGGGATCCGAGCCACACGACCATCCGCGCCTCAGGCCCATAGTGCTCCATCGCGTGCACCACCATCAGGGCGTGTTCCGCCGTCATGATTTCCGTGGCCGGCACTAACCCGTAAGGGATCGTTTCCTCAAGCAGAAGGGGAAGGCCCATCCTTCCGAACCCCTCCCACCCGGGCTGTGTGCGGGGCTTCCACAAAGAAGCGCGCACCATCGCGACCCCCATCCGCCTCAAGACCTGCACACACTCCTTCAGCTGCTGCGGGGACTCCAAGGCGCACGGTCCTGCTATGACCATTTTATTCATATAAATTCTCCTGTTTATTTTTGGGCAAAAAAAAACCCCGCTTTTGGCGGGGTCTGTTTTTAGCTTGTCTTTTTTTACAAGCGTCAGTCAGCCTCCCGCCTCATGGGTTTAGTAAAAAAGAAAAAAAAGGCGGTAAAAGACAAACGGTTCATGTAAAATTCCTTCATTTAACTATAATTCTATATTATAATAAATTAATTGTCAATATAATATTACATTAGTTGAAATAAAATAAAACAAAAGCGCGGATGCTTTTGACCAAAAGTTACTCAATTGATAAGACTCTTTCCGATGAATTTATCTTTCTGCTAAATTGCAAGCGTGAATTCTCGGACTCAAAAATTTTTGTCGTATTATAAACCCCATTTGGGATTGTTTTGCGCTGACATGGCCTGCGCCATTATCGTTTCGGCAATTACTTTGGCTCTTCCCCTAATCGTCAGATACATCACCAAAAATTTGCTGGAACCCGACACGCCCGATGCCCTCAGTCAAATCTATGCGATGGGCGCCCTCATGCTTTTGCTGGTGGCCATTCATACGGCATGCCACGCCTTCATCGACTATAAAGGGCATGTGATGGGCGCGCTGATGGAAGGGGACATGCGCAATGATTTGTTTGAACATTACCAAAAGCTCTCGTTCAATTTTTATGATGAGCAAAGAACGGGACAGCTGATGACCCGGATCTCAAACGATTCGTTCGACCTTTCCGAATTATACCATCACGGCCCTGAGGATATCGTCATTTCCCTGCTGAATTTTATCGGCGCGTGCATCATCTTATTCTACATCAATGTCAAGCTGACCCTTATCGTCCTGCTCTTTGTGCCCGTCATGGGTGCGTATGGCTATTATTTCAGCCGTAAAATGAGAATCGCTTTGAGAAAAAGCAAGGACCGCATCGGCGATATCAACGCTCAGGTGGAAGATACCCTTGCGGGCATTAGAGTGGTCAAGTCATTTACAAACGAAGAAATTGAAAAGCAAAAGTTCGCCGAAGAAAACCGCCGTTTTGTCGAAAGCCGCAAAGAAGGATATAAAAGCGAGGCCTATTTTTATGACGGATTGATCCTGTTCACGCAGCTCATGACCATTGCCGTTGTCATTTTTGGAGGAGCCGGCATTGTTAAAAAGTCGATCGATTTAGCCGATTTACTGACATTCTTGCTTTATATCGGCATTCTCATTGAACCCATACAGAGGCTCGGCAATTTTACGAGGCTATACCAGGAAGGGTTTACCGGTTTTGAAAGATTTATGGAAGTCTTGGAGGTAGCGCCCGATATCAAAGACGCGCCTGATGCCATGGAGCTTACAGACGTAAAAGGGAATATAGAATTTAAAAATGTGAGCTTCAAGTATAAAGAAGGTTATGACCATATCCTGAAGCATATTAATCTGCAAATAAAAGCCGGAGATTATCTGGCCTTGGTCGGGCCCTCGGGCGCCGGGAAAACAACTCTTTGCTCCTTGATTCCCCGGTTTTATGAAGTCAGCAAAGGGGAAATCCTGCTTGACGGCAAAAATATCAACAGCCTTACCATGCGCTCGTTAAGAAGAAATATTGGCATCGTCCAGCAAGATGTCTATCTCTTTGCCGGAACGGTTTCCGACAATATACGCTACGGCAAACTCAATGCGGGCGAGGAGGAAATCATAAGGGCCGCCAAAAAGGCCAATGCCCATGATTTTATCATGGCGCTGCCGAAGGGATATGCCACAGATATCGGGGAGCGGGGCGTAAAATTATCGGGAGGGCAAAAGCAGAGACTGAGCATCGCGCGCGTTTTCCTGAAAGACCCCCCCATTATCATTTTTGATGAAGCTACGAGCTCTCTGGACAATGAAAGCGAAAAAGCCGTGCGGGATTCTCTGGAGACATTGACGCATAACCGCACCACCATCGTCATCGCCCATCGTTTGTCAACCGTCCGAAACGCCAGGAAAATTCTGGTATTAACCGACAATGGAATAGAGGAGCAAGGCACCCACGAGGAGTTGATTGCCTTGAATGGCACTTATGCGAGTTTATACAAACTGCAGCTAAGGATTTAAATCGTCGCTTGAACAACCCTCCAGGGGGCGAATGCCTGGTCCAGAAGATATCCCTAACATTCATTCAATAATGGCGGCAAGGCCCGGGGGGGCTGTTTTAGAGCTATCAGAGGATCCCGGCTCCGGTAATACAGCTCAATTCTAAGGAATAATAATCATTCTCTGAGACCGGTTCCATAACGCCAAGGAAAAGCCCGCAAAAAAGAAGGCAGACGGCTCTTGAGGCATGCTTAGAGAGCGTCATCCAGCAATTCGGCAATACCCTTAATTTTCATCCCCATTTCCACTTGACTCGTGATCCACCCCACTGGATTGATTAGACTTTAAGAGAAAACGACCTCTGCCGGCAGTGGGAATAGATCACTCTACAAATAATTGCTTTTCCCCAGCAGAGTGGGTAAGGGGGCGCGCTTTATCTTGTGCCTCAAAGATATCGTCTGCTGGAATGAACTCCTGAAAGAAGTGAAAAACTCCGTCCTCATCCTCTTTTTGATGTTTTCGCAAAAGGCGAAGGAAAACCTGATCAAACGGTTCGACCCTGAGGTGCGGAACAGGATCTATTTCGTCGGCGCCGCCCCCAAGTGGCTCCATTTGCACAGGCTTCGCGGCATGGATCTCATCCTCGATTTCTTTTATTACGGAGCGCATACCACTGCCGGCGACGCCCTTTCGCAAGTCCCTATTGCGACCGGCCTTGGCGAGGCAATGGAGTCGAGAGTGTGCAGCAGCATGCAGCGGGCCTCAGGGCTTTGGCGGCAGGAGTATGCCGAGTTCGCCAGGCGGTGCGCGAGCGACCCCGATTTCTATAGGCAGATCAGGGAAAGCCTTAAGGGGGGTGAGGGATATAAAATCTTAATAAGAAATTAATAAATAAAAGATATAATTAAAGGAAAAAAATGAGGTTTTTATGTCAGCAAGTACTCATGCGGCTGTGGGACAGTGTTCCATCTGTTTATTAGATATCGTGCCCAACGCCACCCAGGCAGGTGAAAAAAGCCGGAAGCTAAACTGCTCCCACGTGTTTCATCAGCTTTGCATCGGGGAGTGGATGAAAGTAAGCCACACGTGCCCTTTATGCCGGGCAGCCGTGGATGATGATACCCCGCTGACAAACCGCCCTAGCCATGACATGAGCTGGGAGGAGCTTATAGCATTCACGAGCGATCGCGTTCGGGAAATCAGAGTGTTAAACCTCAATGAGAATACCCAAGTCGCGAGAACTGCGAGAAAGGTGAATTCGCTTGCGGCCTTTATATTCAGACAATAAATTATGTGTAGAATATAAGCGGCCAAACAGGTGCTGGAGACAGAAGGGTATCCCGTTTTGAGTTTGATCTACCCTATAACTTTTCTGAAAAAGAGATCTGCCAATTAATACCCGGAACTGCATGGATTCCCCGAAGAGGCATTCTATTTTCTAGAAGAGAGAGGGCCAGACCCTCCCTTCTTAGAGACATACGATCCTCCCCACTGGATTGATTAGACTTTAAGAGAAAACGACCACTGCCGGCAGTGGGAATAGATCACTCTACTTCAAAATAATTGCTTTTCCCCAAAAAAAACTTTTAATGACTATTTTACATCAAAAGCGATTGAAACTTGGCATTTATGACAAAAAAGGGTGCAAAGAGAGGAAATTCAAGAGTGGTCTGGTCTGCATTCCCTCGGTTCGCAGACCAGACCACTCTTGAATTTCCTATACTTAGGAGCGCCGATCCCGTATATTTTCCGGCTTTACGAGGAAATACCCATGAAAAGAATTTTATGCCTGTTAGCTATCCATCTCAACGTCTATGCCCATACCAACTGGCATGGAAACTATTATGCCGATCATTCCGATATGCAATATAGAATGGCCATTGAAACTCTCAAATACCTCAATTTCCCCGCAAAGGCAAAAATTCTCGATATTGGATGCGGCGACGGACGCGTGACAAAATATATCTCCGATCTGGTTCCCGGGAGTCAAGTGATTGGCATTGATCGTTCTGCTTCAATGATAACGAAGGCTCAGCGCCACGCGCATAACCGGCTCTCCTTCATTCAAGCCGATGCCGTCGCTCTTCCCTTTGAATCGCAATTTGATTTTATCGTCTCTTTCAATTGCCTGCACTGGGTAGCCGATATTCAAACGGCGCTTACAAAAATTAACGACGCTTTAGTGCCCGGCGGACTTGCGTGCATTTTAATCGCTCCCACCCAAGCCAGATATCCTATCCATCATATCATTGACAGCATAGCCAAGCAAGACCCCTGGAGCGCCTATTTTGGGCCTGCGCCCAGCGTCTTCACTCTTTATACCTTCGCAGAATGGGCCCGGCTCATTGAAGAGGCGGGCATGATTCCGGAACAATTGCAGCTCGTGAGCGGCTCATTGGATTATCAAAACAAAACAACCTTTGGCAACTGGCTGGCCGGCTGGATCCCTTTTGGCACAATCCCTGAAAACCGCCGCAGCGAGTTTCTTCAAAATATCGTCGATGCCTACACAGCAATAACCCCATGTGAAGCAGATGGGACGGTGCATTTTTATCTGGATGAGTTAATGATCCTGGCTTCCGCCAAAAGTTAAGCTTTTGATATAGTACCGTAATCGTTACGGTAATCCGCCAATCCTCCTTTGATCTATACTGGTATGTTCACAGGAGATCAAGATGGTACGAAAAAATATCCCGGTTCACTCCCATAAAGTCGCCACTTTTTCCGAAGGAGAGGGGGAAGCTGTCCTGCTGCTGCACGGCGGTCCCGGCTTTCCCAGCAACTACCTGGTCGATACCCATTCGTTTCTGGTAGAAGCGGGATATCGGATAGTCACGTGGGACCAGCTCGGTTGCGGAGAGTCTGATAAACCAAATGATCCCGCCCTTTGGAACCTCCCCCGCTTTGTGGAAGAGGTGGAAACGGTCAGGGAAGCCTTAAATTTGGGCCCGGTGTATCTGCTGGGGCAATCGTGGGGCGGCGTGCTGGGTCTGGAGTATTGCTTAACCTATCCAGATAAGGTTAAAGCCTTTATCGCAGCCGACACCGCCTTTGACCTGATTCAAATGCAAAGGGGTTTTGAGCGAAAAAAACTATCTCTTGGGGAAGAGACGTGCACCATGATGGCCAGGCGGGAGGCTGAAGGGACCATCCAGCACCCCGAGTATCTGGCTGCGCAAACCCTGCTGATGTACCGCCACATGTGCCGGGCGGAAAAGTGGCCGGAAGTGCTCAATTACTGCTTTGCCAACATCGCCAAGCCCGTGATGTCAAAAATGTTCGGCCCCCACTTCTTTAACTGCACCGGCAACATCAGAAATTACAACCGGATGGATCAATTGCCGGATATGCAGATCCACACCCTCATCATCCATGGGGAGCACGATTATATCCTCCCGGAAATCGCAACCAAAGCGTGCGATCTGCTGCCGAACGGAGAGCTCGTCCTGCTCCGCCACTGCTCCCATCTGCCCTTTTATGAAGACCCTCAAGCCTACAACCAGGCGGTCCTTAACTTTTTAACCCGGATGAAAAAATGAAAACTTTGCAAGAACTGGAAAACTTTTACCACATGATGCACCCCGCCCAAGAGAACACTGAGGAGGCTTTCGCCTGGTTTACCGGCCTGCCACACCCCCTTTTTAATGCCGTCATGCATCTCAAAGAGGAAAAAAAGATTGATCATTTTATCGCTCCCCATATCTCTTTTTGGGTGGAAGGGGAAAACGCCTTGAGCGCGGCGCTAAAAAAGCGGGGATTCCAGGCGGTGATGAGCTGCCCTCTCATGACCTGGCAGACTGCCTCCCTGCCGGCGCCAAATCAGACCATCGCTCCCGCCGACGCCGAATTTCATTCTATCGTTGCGAAGACTTTTCAATTTGACCAAACTGTCAAAGAGGGGTTTGCCAAATTGGTCGCGAATGTCGAAGCGGAGAACTATCTCATTTATGCGGAAGGCAAACCTGTCGGGACGGGCACGCTCATCCCCAATGGGAAAACCGGGGGCATTTTTAATCTCGCCGTCCTTCCCGAATATCAAAGAAGGGGCTTGGGACGGGCCATGATGCAGTTTCTCATGCACAGAGCCGCCAAACTTCACCTGGAAAAAGTGGTTTTGCTAAGCTCCCCCATAGCCGAAAAGCTTTACGCAAGTCTTGGTTTTACAAAATCTACGGCACTTGATATATACATTAGCTTATGAAGAACGATGAAAGCTATTGGGACGAAAAACTGGTCAGAACCTATGTCCACAACTCCGAAATGCAGCGGCGCTGGGCTATCGCCTTCTTAGCTGATCATTTGAAGGGGTTGAAAGGGGATGAACGCGTGCTGGATGTCGGCTGCGGGGATGGCCGGATTACGGCCGACCTCTCCCGGTTCGTTCCCGGAGGTTTTGCGACCGGGATAGACCCTTCAGAGGCGATGCTGGATTGGGCCGGAAAGCAATACCACTCCCTGGAATACCCCAACTTGAGCTTTAAAAAAGGGGGATTTTTAAATCCCGGAAAAGACCAATTCGATCTCGTCATCAGTTGCTGCGCCTTCCAACAATGCCCAGAACAAGAGAGAGGTTTGAGCCGGCTGGCTGATCTGGTGAAACCGGGCGGCAAATTGCTCCTTACAATGCCCGCCTCTTTCAATCCCGCCTGGAATCAAGCCGCAAAAAATATCCAGGCTGCCCCCAAGTGGTCCCGCTACTGGCAAGGAGGGGCGCAATGGGCCAGACTGAGCGCCAAGGAAATCGCCTCAATTCTTGAATCAAAAGGCTTTACTGTGCATGCGCGAGAGAATCATACCAAAGACCCCTTTATCGACCGGGAGGAATTAGCGGGCATGCTGCGAGGCATTTATCCCTCCGTTCTACCGGAGGAGTTGGAAGGACAATTTTTTCAGGAGTTGATCGACGAATATCTCCGCTTACGGCCTGAGGGAATGGAGAGTTCAGGCGTCATTTATCTCGAATGCGGCTATATAAGCATCGCAGCGAATCTGTAAATGGTGCAATTTTCGCACACTTCTTGCCATAAATTGACAAATATAGTACACTTAAGCCAGAGTACATGGAAGAAATTATGGATAAAAAACACCTGGGAAAAAAAATTCAACTCGAGAGAAAGAAAAGGGGTTTAACTCAAGAATATGTCGAAAAACACTTGGGACTTCCTCAAAAAGCTATGTCTCGAATTGAAGCAGGGGAAAGAAATCCTTCAACGCTCGAACTAGCAAAATTGAGCGAGTTATTTCATTTATCCATTGCAGATTTTTTCAAAGGTGATGAATCTGATGAAGATCCTCTCATTGCTTTGCATCGGATAGCACCTGGATTAGAGCAAGACCCTGTCATTCAAGAAGAAGTAAACCGCTGTGTTCTTCTTTGCAAAGAAGCAATTTTTTTGGAAAAACTATTAGAGCAACCTTCAAGACCCTGCGTGACTTTTTCTTCATTTGCAAAACCCTCTAATCTTTCCGAAGCGATCAGACAAGGGGATCAAGCTGCAAAAGAAGAACGTAGAAGGCTAGGTTTGGGCGGCATTCCCCTTTCGGAGATTTTTGAACTGCTGACTTCACAAGGAGTTTGGTGTGCAGCAACTCAATTGCCTCCTGAAATGTCCGGCCTTTTTATATACCACTCCTCGATCGGAAGGGTAATCCTTGTAAACCTTTTCCATAATAAAGCAAGACAAAAATTTTCATGTGCTCATGAATACGCACACGCACTCTTCGATACGGATCATCAGGTTATGATTTCCAATAGCCAAAATTCTTCAGAATTTATAGAAAAACGAGCCAACGCCTTTGCCGCATCCTTTCTGATGCCTGAAGAGGGGATTCAGGAAATAATGGCTTTTTTGAATAAAGGATCACAGAGTAGAAATCTTAGTTCCATCTATGATGTGTCTACGCAAGGAATTATCGAGAATGAAGAGCGGCGGCTGGTGAAAAACCAAAAACTTTTACCCCAAGATATAGCGGTTATCGCTAACCGTTTTGGAGTCAGTTACCAAGCGGCAGTCTATCGTTTACACAGTTTGCGCTTTTTATCTCAAAAGGAACGGGAGGACTTAATGGGAGAAGAAAGCAAAGGAAAGGATTATCTTCATCTTTTGGATCTGGATTTAGAACAAACGGGTCAGAATCAATCTAACTTGCGCGAGCTAAGAACTTATGTTTCACGTTTAGTCATAGAAGCTTATAGGCAAGAAAAAATATCACGCGGCCGAGTTATTGAGATAAGTAAACTTCTGAAATTGCCCCCTCAAAAACTGATAGAACTCGCTAATAATGAATAAGCCCATCTCCCGCGACTCTTCTGTTCTTATCAATTTTCTTCGGATCAATCGTCTCGATCTGTTTGAAAAATGTTCCTATTCCTTTTTTATTACAGACCACGTTCAGGATGAAATTTCTACTTGTTTCCCCGATCAACTTGATTGCTTAATGAGAGGTTTAAATCAAAATACTCTTCAAAAAGTCAATGTAGAGTCTCCAAAAGAATTTTCCGTTTTTGCCGACTTATGCCAAAGCGGGCAACTGGGCGCAGGTGAATGTGCTGCAATTGCTGTCGCCAGTTGTCGAGAGTATTGCTTGGCGATTGATGACACTCAGGCAATCAAAAAAACTAAAGATCTTCTCCCTCCATCCAGTCTAGTGCGTACTCAAGATCTCATATTAATTATGATTCAAGAACAATTACTAGATATAGAAGAGGCGGATAAACTGAAAGAAACATGGGCAATGCAACATCGATTTAAATTGAAAATTAAAAGTTTTAGCGAATTAGTTCATTCAATAAAAATTCATACTTGAAAACTAATTTATTTTTTGTTATAATTTTAGCTTTTTTGGAGTTTCTATGAAAACCAGCTTCAATATAGATTTTTATCGCACCCATTGGGAAAAGCAATTAAACGACATTCCCATGGGACGGCTTGATAAACTTTCCGCTTTCGCCAA
Source organism: uncultured Chlamydiae bacterium (assembly GCA_963696295.1). Classification (GTDB taxonomy): domain Bacteria; phylum Chlamydiota; class Chlamydiia; order Chlamydiales; family JAJFMB01; genus CAVOJR01. Next base: position 419,280 of record CAVOJR010000001.1, read on the forward strand.
AAATTTGTTTAAAGATGTCGCTTTTCTCAGCGGTATTGGCGCGGCGGGATACTTGCTGGCTACTCGAGTCGTAACACCTGCTTTTCTTGGATTAAGCGCCCTGACCGTCTCATTGGCGGCCTTAAGCTCTCTCTTTAAGGACAGGAAGCAGGAGGACAAGAAGCTTATTAAGAAAGGAATGGACATCGCTATCGATATTTATACGTACACCCGCAGCTATGTCGAACTAAAGGAAAAGCTTAAGAATTTGCCAGAGGTAAAACAACTTTTTAGCGGCAGTGTGGTGCTCAATGAGCTGTTCAGAAAGTATATGGCCGATAGTCGAAAATATACGGAAACAAGAGACGGATTGCTGGTTGATCATAAATTCGAATTTGAATTTGACGATACAAATAAACAAAAGCTGGTAGAAAAGATCAATAAACAGATACGCCTGGAAAATTTCCCAATACTCGCTGCCGATCACGGATTGGGAATCAAGAGCCAGCTCCAAAATATGGGGGCCGACTTAGAGCTCGTCCGTCAAAAAGCCTACAAAGGGTCTGACATAAGCGGCTACGACGAAGATGTGGTAAAAATTCTCCAAAAGGCCATTCTGGAACAGTGCTTTGATGCAAAATACTCTATTGCTGAAGCCATGAAGCAAGAAGCCGTAATCAAGCTGAATATCTCAAAGCAACAGATGGTAAACTTCTATTTAGAAAAAGTTTACGTTTCTCCGGAGGAGGATTGGCTCCCCTTCATTGACAAAACTTTGCTCGTGAAGCGCTTTCTGGCTTTGGATTTTAAGCAAATGAACCAATACAAAGCCGACGCTCAAAAGATCGGGGTGGATAACATCGAGGAGCTGCTGCAGGAAAGGTTCAATAGTGACATGCTGAAAATCACAAACTTTAGTCAAATACCACCGGGGAGTGATCAATACCTCGCCGTTTTCGCCAATGCCCATAAAGCGCATATGCATAAAATCGTCATCGGCGATCTCGTGACAAAATCTTATCTGCTCGATGCCAATGACCCGGTTTGCGCCTATCTCACACCGGAAATGAAAGCCGTGATTGAGAAAGCTTGCGAAAGCCACAAGAAAGAACTGGAATCGTATGAAAAAAATATAGCGAAAGTTGAGAAAATAAGAGGGGAACACCTCGACGTCCTTCCTTATACTCAAGGTCTTGAAGACGCCCTCGAGGTGACAAGAGCGAACATAAAAAACCTCTCTCACAATCCTATAAAGCAAAAAGAGGAAGAGGAACAGGCTGAGCTTTTAGAAAAACAGATCAAGAAAATGAAAGCCGCTACGGCTGAGATTAATCAGAAGGCTAGAGACAACTTAAATAAACGATGCGATGAACAATTAGCCTTTTGGAAAACTTGGTTTGAGGGGAATACGCAGAATATTCAATACAGCTACCAGGCCGAACTCCGTAAATTAAAACCCTAAAATCGCCCGGGCGACCTCTTGGGGCACCTCCAGCGGGCTGGAATGCCCCCCCTGCAGGCTTTTTTGCCCTGCCTGCAAAAAATGGGGCGCCAGTTGGGCGCACTCCTCAGGCAGACAGACAATATCCTCCTTCGAGGAAATAAGAAGGGACGGCACGGAGATGGGCTTGGAAAAACGGGAGATGTCAAACCCTTTAATGGCCTCTAATTGCCGCTCCAGATCCTCAATTTTTTGGGGGTAGGGATTGTTCATAATGCTCTTTTTAAAAGCGGCGATATTTTCCTTATTCTCCAGGTAGCGGGGAGAAAAAAACCAGGGCGCGCTGGTTTCTATCACAGTTTCTATGCGGGCATTTTCTTTAAGCAGCTTAAGAAAGCTTTCCAGAGCCATCAAGGTGCGCCGGTTTGTTTTTCCCGCGGAATTGAGGAGGATGAGCTTGCTGATGGCCTGAGGATATTTTTTTCCTATGATTTGCGCGATCATTCCTCCCATCGACTGTCCGACGATGACGGGGCGGGTGATTTTGAGGGCCGAAAAAAGCTTTACGGTTTCATCGGCCATGAGCTCCAGGGAAAGGGGAGCGCCATCATCCACGGTCCGCCCGACCGCTCTATTGTCAAAAGCCAAAACCTGATGCTTTTTGATGAGCTCATCGAACACGGCGTTCCAAAAAGTGTGGTCGCAGGCATATCCGGCTATCAGGACAATGGGTTCTCCCCGCCCTTCCAGCCGGTAAAAGTAGCTAGCTTGATTGATGTGCATACTTGATAAACACCCAGTAGACGAAGAGGTTCACTAAAGTGAAGGGTATGCCATATTTGGCAAATTGAAAAAAGGAAAATGCCTTTTCCCCTCTTTTTTCGGCGTTTTGAATGATGATAATATTGCTCGCGGCGCCAAAGATCAAAAAATTTCCGGCTATGGTGCTGCCGCAGGCCAGGGACATCAGCGAGGCGACTTCCTGCGATTGCTCCTGCAAAACCGGAAGATAGAGCGCCACCATGGGCACGTTGGAAATCAGCTGGCTCAAAAGGAGGCTCACCAGCATTATCTCATACTGTTCCCCTTCAAAAGGGGGCAGGTAATGCTTTAAGGCGGATGTGCGCCAGACGCTCTCCATCAAAATAAACATCGCCATAAAGAAAACGAGCGTATGCCAGTCAATGAAAGAGAGAATCCGCTTTCTTTCCGGGCTGAAAAAAAGGATGAGGGCGGCGGGTATCAGCGCAATCAAAGAAAGGGGCAGGCGCCAGGGGGCCGCGATATTGAAAGCGATCAAGAGAAAGATCAGCGCGAGGGCTATATAGGCTAAATTTTTAAGGGGGGGATTGACAGGAGGCGCTTCGATTTCGAGATGGGCCGGTTTTTCTTTGCGCATGAGAAAAAAAAAGAGGAAGAATAAAAGTAGCAAGTTGATCAAAGTCGGCAGGGCTAGATAGCGAAAAAAGGCCTTAAAAGGGGAGGAGAGGTCCGCATTGACGGCTATAAAGAGATTTTGCGGGTTTCCGATCGGCGACATCACGCTGCCGATAGTGACCGAAAAGGCGAGCAGCAGCAAAAGCCGCTCCAATGAAAGCCCCCTTTGACGGGCCACCGCCACCAATAATGGGGTGCCGATAATCGCCACGGTGTCGTTCATCAAAATGGCCGAAAGGAGGCCGGAGCCGAAGATAATGAGCAGTCCCAAAACGGGAAGGGAACATTTTACAACCCCAAAAGCCCCCGACTCTTCCAGCGCCTGTCCGACAACAAACATCCCGAACAAAAAAAAGATGACATTCCACTCAATGGACTCCCAGGCTTGGGGAAGAGATATTTGCCCGGTCAGCAGAACGACGCCTGCGCCAATCGTCATCATTTGCCAAATTTGAAGGGGGATGCGGAAGAGCTGCCTTAAGGCAATTCCCAAAAAAACGGCGAGCAACACAATCAGAGAAATAGACATAGGACAATTTTAACTGATTTTTATTTTCAGAAAAAGTCTAATCTTGTATAATAATTGCTTTTTGTTGAGTGTTATTTTGAAACTGATCAGTTCCATTAAAGATCCCGCCTTTGAAGAATTAAGGAGAAACCGCACCGTAAACGGGCGGAGGGAATTCCACACGTTCGTGATAGAAAATGAGGAGATGATCGCTCAGGCCGTTGAGGCCGGATTCGCGCTCAAAGCCGTTTATGCCGCTCAACCCCTATCCAGGAAACTGGCAACGCCGAATTTGTATGAGATCTCTCAGGGGATGATGGCGAAAGTCTTCAGCAATGAAACTCCCGGCGTGGCCGCCCTGGCCTTCAAAAAAGAAACCTTTTTGTCAAAAAAACCTTTGCTGCTCGTGCTGGATCAGATCCAAAACTGCAACAATATGGGCATGATTTTGCGCTCGGCCGAAGCGTTCGGCGTGGAAGGGGTGATTGTCATCCCCCATCCGACGGCCGACCTTTATGACCGCAACGTGATCAAAGCCTCAATGGGATCGTTTTTTCGCCTGCCCATAACTCTCTGTTCGGCCGATGAGGCTATAGAGTTTCTGAAAAAGAATAAAATTAACATCATCAGCACGGTTCCCGACACCGAACTCACCCTTGAGGCCGTGGGCAACGCCCTTCCCGCGGCTTTAGTGGTCGGCAATGAAACCCATGGCGTTTCAGACCCCTTTATCCGGGGCGCGGACACCTTGATCTCCATTCCGATGAAGGGGAAAATTCAGTCGCTGAATGTCGTTGTCGCCGCGTCGCTTTGCCTTTATCACTGGGGTATTAAATGAACATACCGGATGAATTTTATTGTCCCATCAATTTAACCGTCATGACGCGGCCGAGAAAGCTGCCTTGCGGTCATAATTTTGAAAGCAACGCCATTTTGGAGTGGTTGGCTGAAAACCCTACCTGCCCCCTTGACCGCTCGGTAATTCACCACAACGTACCATTAAGAAGAAACAGGATGCTGCAAAGAAAAATTGTGCGCTTTTTTGATCAACATCCTGAACTGGAAAAGCCTCCAGGACTGATAAGGTCATCCAGAATAATAGACCTATTGAAAGATTTGAGAGACAAGATTTTGTTTACCGATATCTTTATCTCTCCCTCCAGCGACTTTTTTTGGAATCCGCATATATCTGTCCCTGAATATTGAGTTCGACATTTAGATTTTTCGCTTATGCCATAGTTGAATCACCCGGCCCGCCAAATAGCTTAGCCAAAAACCGGTAAATAGGGGCTGGAGGCAGGAGGTAAAGAAAAAGTTGAGTCCAAAAACGCCTGCGATTCCAAGAGCCGCCCGGCAAAAGCCCTGTTTGAATGAAGCGGACGGCGCTAAAAAACAGTTTTGCAGCGCCGAGAGGCACAATCCCCAGCCGATCGAAAGAAATGAAAGAGAGATTATCATGGGCGTCTTTAACCCTTTGGCATAGGCGATGGCAAAAGCGATAAGCGGAATTTGGCTGAGCAAAAAGCGGCCGGCGAGGGGCATTTTTTCCAAAGCCTTCTCAATTTTTGGGAAAAGGCGGTAATACACAAGGACTAAAAGAGCCCCGACCATCCATCCTCCGGCCAAATCGCTTGGGAAATGAACGCCGAGATAGACGCGGGAGAGGCTGAGCAGAAAAAAAAACAAAAAGCCCAAAATCCAGGCCCAGGCGGTGCGGAAGGTGCCGATCAGCAGGCAGGCTAAAATCATAGCGGTTTGCGCCGCGCCGCTCGGGAATCCGTAGATGCTTTTCATAGAGATCAGGTTTAAGCCGGGCTCGATAATAAAGGGTCTCGGCTCCTCAAATAGGACTTTAAGCGTATAGTTGATCAGGCCCGAAAGAGAAAGTATGTAAAAAACCCGGGCTCCGGAGCGCCAGTTACTCCCCAGCCAAACAGCCGGAATGAGCAGGGAAAAAAAATAGTAAGTGTCGAAAAAGTTCATAAAGATGAAAAAATCATCCAGCCACGGTGTTCTAAAAGTGTGGAGCCAATGGATGAGCGGCAGCTCTAACTGATGAAGTCTTTCAAACATAACTCTCTTCAAATTTTGATGAACTTCCACTTTTGGTTCCGGTACCTGATGAAATAGATGACCAGGATCAAAAACGCGCTGATCACGATCAGCATCCAGGCGGTATCTACGCCGAGCCCCAAGTAGCGGATAGCGATGTAGACAGGGAGGAAATAGCAGAGCCACTGAATGATCACCCCGACGATCATGATAAAGCGGGTGTCGCCCGCCGCGGTCAATAATCCGATAAATGCCCAAACCAGGCCGTCGACCAGAAAGAAACAGGCCACCCAAAACACCGTTCTTTTAAATAAGGGAAAAAAGAGGGGGTCTTTGAGCAAGTACATATCATTTTCGGAAAGCAGCAGGGAGAGGAGACGGTCGGGAAAGAACAAGGCCACAGATAACACAAAGGCAGCAAAGAGCGATTGGAGCCGGCATGCGGAAAGAAGCACCTTCCCGATCGGTTTATAGACGGAAGCCCCGATCAGGTTGGAGGAAATGGCCGTCACGGCTTTTGACAATCCTTCAACCAGAAAGAGTGTCAGCAGATAGAAACTTTGCATCATGGAGGCGATGATCATGTAGTAGGGATCCGCTAAAATCATCAGCCGGAAAAAGGCCATATGCCCGATCATTTCGCTCACATGCGCGATGCCGGCCGGAAAACCGATCTTGATGCAGCGAAAAAAATCGCCGAGCCTTAAAGCAAAATGGGTCGTTCCATTGTTTTGACGGTCCTCTTTGCGGAAAAAAAAGAGCAGAAAGAAGAGGATCTGGCATAATGAGGCGATCACCGTGCCGATGGCAGCGCCAAGAACGCCGAGCTCGGGGATGCTCTTCCAGCCAAAGATCAGGACCCAATCCAATAGGCCGTTCACCACATTGGCGAGAATCGCTGCGATGGTGATGATTTTCACTTTGCCCTGCCCGGCAAAATAGCCCATGAGCGCCGGAATCATTGTCACCAGCGAGCCGAAGTAGACAAGCGTCTGGAAATAAATCGTTTCATTGGCTTCATTGCCCGTTCCGTGAAAGATAAGGCCCGGCAAATATTTGGCGATGAGAAAAAAAGCGGGAGTTAAGAGAATCGAAAGCCAAATCATCTGCCAGGTGAATTGCCCCATGCGGTAGCGTTGTTCGTCGGCATGATACTGTCCGACAAACACTTCGGTGATACCCGCTACCGTGATGGGCGCGACGAAGATGGCGTAGGCCGCCGTTCCCCCGTGGGCCGCCGCCGTCAAAGCCTCGACGGAATATTGAGCGAGCAGCAGCCGGTCCACGAACATCATCACGCTGGTGGACAAAAGAGCCAGGATGAGAGGCCAGGCAATAGTCCACATCTCCAAAAAAGAGCCGAGAGGATATCGGGTTAATTGATAACTTTTTAATTCACTAGTCATAAATTCAGGAGTGTAATTTTAACCGGTCCAATTTTCAATCTTAATCTTGCAGGAACCCTCATAATATTTTTAAATCATGCTTCTTCCGAAAATTATTGAAAAAAAACTCATATAGAGCGACAATGCTTCACAAATTTCCCGCTTGGAGACAAAGTTTATGTTCCCTTCCGAACTGGTATGTGAAATCAATCAGAAAGAATCCTGCAAATCCCTGCACCAGCACTTTAACCTGTTCTACCAAATCCTCTCCGAAAACCAGCCCTATACCGCCGGAACAAACACGTGCGGCGTCAACCACTGTCTTTCCGGCATTCCGGACAGCTATCACAATGCCGTTATCGGCTGTCCCGATAAAAACTGGGATGAAGGGATCGAAGGAGAGCTGGAGCAGTTCAACAAGGCCAACCTCTCTTTTGTCTGGTATGTCGATGAAACGGCCAATCCGGAATTTAAAGAAAAATTGAAAGAGCACGGCTTTCTCGATTCGGGCATTTTTCAAGGGGTGATCGGCGAGCTGACCGACAATATCCCCACCCCGAAGATACCGCCCGGCTGCGAACTGGAACGGGTCATGGATGAAAAAACGATGGACGCCTTCAGTGAACTCGTCTGCTCCACTCTCGCCATCTCCGACAAGGCGGGCGCCGCCTACAAGAAAGCTCTATGGCAGGCGGCTCAAGGAGATAAGCCCCTCTTATTTCACTGGGTTGCGCGCCAGGACGGCAAGGTGGTCTCCGCCTTAACTACCTTGGTGAGCGGCGAGGCTGTCAGTTTTTGGAACGGGGCGACCCACCCCGATTACCGCTGCCACGGAATCAATACGGCGCTCCGCTGCCTGGCGCTAAAAGACGCCGCATCGAAAGGGTGCCATACCGGCATCTCCTTTTTGATGGGCGACGGGATGGCCTTTGGCATTTGCAAGAAACTGGGCTTCCAGACCAAATGGCGCTTCCACGCCTTTCAATCTCCCAAGGCAAATCAGGAAAAAATAATTTAAATTAATGGAATTACCAATTATTGCCGATGGGGAAGACAAGAGCTCCCCTTTCAAAAACCGGATCAGAAAAAACTACCGCCACGTCCGCAAATGGGCCAAAAGAACGGCGACAAACTGCTTCCGCATCTACGACCGGGATATCAAGGAATACCCTCTCACCATCGACTTCTATGCCGGCCACTTTTATGTGCAGGTCTTCACAACCGGCGACGAAATCCCCGAGGAGCTGCAAAAAGAAACTGAGGAAGCGCTCTGCTCCATTTTTGAAACTAATACCTCTCTTATTTTTTGGCGCGCGCGCGTCAAGCGGAAAAAAATCGAGCAGTATGAAAAAGTGAACGATTTGAAAAGCTTTTTCATCGTGCAGGAATATGGGGTCCTCTTCTATGTCAATCTCCACGATTATCTCGATACCGGCCTCTTTCTCGACCACCGGGAAACAAGGCAGATCGTGGCGGCCCGGGCCAAGGGGAAAAGAGTCCTGAACTTATTTGCCTACACCTGCGCCTTCAGCGTGCATGCGGCAAAAGCCGGCGCCTCCTTTACCAAAAGCGTCGACCTCTCCAACACCTACACCGAATGGGGAAGGGAAAATTTTCTTTTAAACTCCCTCTCTTTGAAAAACAACGAAATCGTCCGGGCCGACTGCTTAAAATTTTTATTCGAGGAGACCGCCAAATACGACCTGATTATCATCGATCCCCCTACCCTTTCCCGCTCCAAGAAGATGGATCAAATGTTCGACATCCAGCAAGATTATGTCCCGCTCATCCAGCAAGCCTTAAAATTGCTAAACGAGGAGGGCACCCTCTATTTTAGCACGAATTTCAGGCAATTCTCCTTTGACGACGCCCTCTTTTCGGCCAAAGAGATCACTAGGAGAACCATTCCGATCGATTTCCACAACCAAAAAATCCACCGCTGCTGGGAAATAATAAACAAATAAGAATATCCAGATATTTACATTGTTATAATCAATGTGCTACAATCTTGCAACAATGCAAGCAATAATTAAATATAATTATATCAATCCACCCCAACCCCTCCAGGACCCGGGAAGTTCAAGCGGAGCCTATGATGTCCCGGGCGAATATTATCAAAACGTTCACCAGCTAAAGACCCCCGGCACGAAGGTTGATCTCCTGGCCGAAACATTTCCCCTTCCCTTCGATGCCCTGTGCAGGCTGGAAAATTACTGCTGCCTGGCTGAGATCGATGTGGCGGATCTTTGCGCGGAGTATGCCGGGTTTCATGCGGCGCTTGGTGAGAACGAGTGCGCGAGGCTAGGGCTTTTTCTTGTCTCAAAGCTTTTGAAATTTACGGTTTATGAAAAAAAAGGAGTCTCCCTTTTTGAAGCCTTTGAAGATTATAAAATGTCGGAGCTTTTTATGGAAAATTGTGGGAGTTTCTCCGATTTCCTTGAAAGTTATACAAAAAAGCCGATTTTCGAGGCCCTGAAATGCGCTTATGCCTCAAGTATTGATTATTTACCGCGTGGATTTAAAGAAAAGATTGAGGAAGCTTTGCGGGCAGGCCCTACCGACCTCTCTGAATTTTATGCCCTCTTAAAGGCTTTTCCGGGCGTTTCCCCGATGACCCTAGTCAATTTGCAAAGGGAGGGAAGGACCCCCTCGCTCCTTAAAGCCTTGCATACGCGCGATCCGGATTTTCCTCCCTTTCCTCTTGTTTTCCAGGAGATGGAGGGATATGCAAAATGCGCTCCTCATATCGACAGCAAGCTCATGTACGTCGCGTACGAAATTATGGGAGATAGAATCGAAAATGCTTTTGAGATGTTGGAGGATATCGAACCTTCGAAAATGGAGAGTCTTCTTGCAAGCTTCACCCTCGGGTGCATGAATGGGGAGCTTTGCACGCTCATGAATACGTACGGCTACCCATTGGATGCGCTTGTTGAGCTGCGAAAGAATGAACTTTTAAAAAAAATGCATGATTTCCGCATCCCTTACGAAATGGTAAAAGATTGCCTGCCTGAATTTATTGCCTTTTTAGGATCTGAAAAATGCGATCAGAGGGCAAGACTCTTTTTTGCCTTGAAGCCCGATTTTAGCCTTCTCAATAAGAGCATCGCGATTCCGTATGGGATATGGGAGAGCTATGTCGTTCGGATTGAGGGGTGGGGCGACGGTTATAATGCGATCGACCGGCAGCAAGCGTACGGCGACCTCATGCACCGGGCGGTGATGCTCACGGCAGAGGCGATCAAGCGGAAGCTCCCCTTTTCGGCCGTACTTGACTTCGCAGCTTACCAGCGGTTTAAGATCGCAGAAACTCTAGGGCATGAGGGCGCGGAGAAATTTGGACTGCGTCTGACTCCTGATGATATTCCGATTGTGACCCCATGCGTGAATCGGTATGCATTCCTTGCAGATGAGCTGCTAAAGGCTCCATTTGAACCGCTATCTTGCGTTCAAAGCGAATTATCCCCTCCCACAACACAAAAACTGGCAAAGAGAAATCGAACCTGGAAAATCCTCAAGATGCGCTATGAAGAGAGCTATCAGGAGCTGATCGTGGCAGATTCCATCGGAACTTTTTATCACTCAGCGCCATCGCAAATAGCCGCCATGGAAAAGAGGGGGGAGAACGCGTTCAAGGAGGCCTTTGCGGCCAAGGAAGAAGGATCGATTTTCTCACACAATGGGGAAGTTTTCTGGTGTATATGCACAGGAAAGTTTTGGCATCGCGCCGACCCGAGCATTGCAGAGATCGTTACCAAGGCCTCCCTTGCCCTTCAGGGCTATACCAATCTTCGCTGGAAAAAGGGAAAGATTCCTTGGGCGGAAGTGATATTGACCCCCACCCCGCAGCAGTTCGGCGCCAAATTCCGCACTCTCCTAGAAATTTTAGCATGAACAAAATAATATCATGATGGTATCATCGTGAGGTATTATTATGTCTACTTCTAACTTTAATTTGAGATGCATCCCGCATAAGGTCATGCTAACTCTAAAACAAAAAGCAAATATCAGCAGAATAGGCTATTCCAGACCAAAAAAGAAAATTTACCACGATTTAGATGAACTGGCAGGAACCTGGTCAGCCCGGGAAGAGAAAGCTTTTAAGAAAAATCCAAATACTTTGAACAAATTGACAAGGATCTTTGGATAACCAGATCCTCACTATTCTGCAACATGCTGATGAGATAGGGATGAGCGTTATCGTTTTGAATCTTCAAACATCAGAAAAAAAGGGGAAACCAATACCCACAAATGATATTTGGATAGCAGCTCAAGCGTTAGAGCACGGCTGTATCTTCTGTTCCTATGATGCCCATTTCAGAGAAATTGATGGCTTATTAGTCGCCACGACATTAGAGGACTTCCTTTAAACTTTGGGCCGCTGCTCATGCCACTTGTTGAAAATGTAAGCATCTCCATACCAGCCTGTTGCGCACATAACAAAGTCGGCGTACTGCAAAAACTCATCGAAATGCCCCTTTTCTGTAATCCCTCCGCCTGCGATGAGAATGAGACTTAAGCCTTTCTCCGTAATGACTTCCCGGGCATCTCTCGCAAAGGCGAGAGCAGTTTCCCGGATCGGAAAGCCGCAAACACCGGACACCTTCCGCTTCTCATCAAGTGCAGGCGATCCGTCCTGATTTCGGATTTCCACCGGAACGGTGTTGATCCCGCTCACAGCCTTCACACCGGCATTTTCAGCGGCAATCAAGGTCTTTGCGAGCTGCTCTTTGCTCTCAAACCGGCCGACTTTGATAATCAGAGGGATTCCCTCAAGCGCCTCGACGATCGCATGACTGACTGTCGCCACCCCTTCAGGATCGAGATAGAGCTGCCCCTCTTTGGAACAAACATTGGGACAGGAAAAGTTAGCTTCGATAATTTTCGCTCCACAATTTTTGGCGAGGAGCGCCGCCTCGACAAAACCGGCAGTATCGGTTCCGACGACAGAGACTATCAGCACCTGCCCCTCTTTCGCCTGCGCGATGGCCTTTGGTATGTCTTCCCGCAAATAGTCCGCTCCTTTTGAGGGCATGCCAAAGGAATTCGTGATAGCTATCTTGGAGGGGTCTTCAGGGGGTTCATCCAGCGCGTACAAAACTTTTGGCGGATTTTTCGGATCGAACATCTCCAACACATCGATATAGCGCACATTGGGGAAGCCATTGACAGGTTTCGGTTCCGCCCTGATCGTTTTGTAGCAGCAGATATCGGCGCCCAATTGAAAAGCTGCCTCCGTCCACTTGGAATTCAGCAGGGGTCCGGCCGGTATCCCGAGGCGGGAAGCGACGGGCACTCCCAGGAAATCGACAAAACCCTCTTTGGAGGGAAATTCCCTTGCCGGCAACTCCCCGGAAAAAACAGGCCCGCTTTCGCAATTGTCATCATAGGCAGCATTCACATTATATAAAAAAAGCAGACCAAGGATCCACATACAGCAACCTCTTTTTTTTAAAGCAGCCTACCATAGCTCAACATTCAAAATGTTGCAAGAAAATCCGAAACTGTTGACAAAAGGCAGACATTGTCATCTCATTAAACTTGAGAATTGATATGCCCGTTTATACTTATTCCCCAGAAAAGAACATCAAACTAATTTTAGAGCGGAATATTAGTTTCGAAGAAGTTATTGTTGCGATTGAAAATGATCAAATTTTAGATATTCTTGAACATCCAAATCAAGATACGTATAAAGATCAAAAATTGTATGTAATTAATATAAAAGGTTATTTTTATATGGTTCCTTTTGTAACGGATTCTAATGGTAATATATTTCTTAAAACCATTATTCCTAGTTGAAAGGCAAAACAAAACTACAGTGAGGAGAAAGAAATTGAAAAAAAGTAAAGAATCAGATCATCTTGACGATGAAGAAAAAGAGATTTTAGCTTCTTTTGAAAAAAAGGAATGGAAAACTGTAAAAAAAGTTAAAAAGGAAAAAGCTGCCGCTCGCAAAGTTGCAGAGAAAACTCTCCAAAAAGATATTCGAATAAATATCCGCATATCAAGCAGTGACATCTTCAGCATCAAACAAAAAGCCGCTTACGAGGGAATACCTTATCAAACGCTTATTGCAAGCATTTTACATAAATATGCTGCTGGACACTTACACCTTTAGCTGCATGTCGGTACATTAATATTTACGAAATTTCTTTGTTCCTGATATGATGTCCGCGATGAACGAGGAAGAAAAAAAGACCACTCCGATGATGGCTCAGTGGCAGGCCTGCAAAGAGGCCGCCAAAGACTCTCTCCTGCTCTTTCGCATGGGAGACTTCTACGAGGCGTTTCACGACGACGCCTCCGTCATTGCGCGGGAACTCGATCTCACCTTAACCAAAAGACAAGATATCCCTATGTGCGGTGTGCCCTGGCACACCAGCGATAGCTATATCGACAAACTCGTCGGCAAAGGGTATCGCGTCGCTGTCGCCGAGCAGACCGAAGACCCGAAATTCGCGAAAGGCCTGGTGAAGCGGGGCATTGTGCGCGTCGTCACCCCGGGAACGCTGATCGACTCCAGCTTATTATCCGAAAAGCGGAATAACTTTTTTGCCTCCATTACCCGCGTGGGCTCGATTTTCGGCCTCGCCTATCTCGATCTGACGACCGCCGAATTTCGCGTCATCGAGTTTCTCGATCTGCAAGAGTTGATCAATGAGATCCACCGGCTGAAACCCGCGGAGTTTCTCACGCCGCAAAGGTTCTACAACCAGCACCTCAAACTTTTTGAAGACCTGCGGCAAAGCTTTGACACTTTGATCAATACGCGGGACGACTGGACCTTCGAGCATCAGACGACTTACGAATTTCTCGTGCAGCACTTCAAAGTGCACAATCTCGACGGCTTCGGCCTCAAAGGGATGGTGGTCGGAGTCAACGCCGCCGGGGCCCTTCTCCACTTTCTGCAAAGCGATCTTTGCCTGCCGATCGAACATATCCAGGATATCTCCACCTACTCCACTTCGGAGTTCATGACTTTGGACCGGATGACGATGCGCAATCTGGAACTGACCGAAGCCCTGTATGACGGCGCCCGCAAAAACACCCTGCTTTATATCCTGGACCAGACGTTGACGCCGATGGGCGGAAGGTTAATCCGCAACTGGATCAAACAGCCGCTCCTTTCGGTGGAAAAGATCCAAAAAAGGCAAAACGCGATCGAGGCCCTGATTGCCAACCCCTTCTCCTTCAAAGAGCTCAGGCTGCATCTCCGCCATATCAACGACCTGGAGCGGCTGATGATGAAAATCTCGTCGGGATACGCCTCGCCGCGCGACTTATACGCTCTTCGCCAATCCCTGGAAGCGCTCCCCCATCTCAAAGGGGTTTTGCTTTCGATACTCTCTAAGCCCGGGCTGCTCGATGAGCAGATGCGCCAGCTGAACCCCATTCCAAGCCTCACCCAGCTGATCGCCGCCGCCATCGCCGACGATCCCCCTGTCAGGCTCAGCGACGGCCAGGTGATCCGCGACGGTTATCACAAAGAGCTCGATGAACTCCGCACTATTTGCCACGACAGCAAAGCGTGGATGATGCGCTACCAGCAACAGGTGCGGGATGAAACCGGCATCAGAACCTTAAAAGTCGGCTATAACAAGATTTTCGGCTACTACATCGAAGTGAGCATCGGACAGGCTCATTTGATGCCGAATTCCTTCCACCGCAAGCAGACGCTGGTTAACGCCGAGCGTTTCATCTCTCAAGAATTAAAGGACTTTGAACATAAAGTCCTTACCGCCGAAGATAAAATTGCGGCCATCGAAAGCGAGCTGTTTACCCTGGTGAGAAAAGAGGTCGCCGGATTTGCCAAGGCAGTGATGCAAATGGCGCAAGGAATCGCCTGCATTGATGTGATCCAGTCCCTCGCCACAGCCGCCAAGGAAAATCATTATATCAAACCAGTTATCAACGACGGTGACACCATTTCCATAAAAGAGGGCAGGCATCCGGTGGTGGAAGTTGTCAATAACGCCGAACCGTTCGTCCCCAACGACACTTTCCTGGACGCTGAAACTCAGCGCATGATGCTGATCACCGGGCCCAATATGGCGGGCAAGTCGACCTATATCCGGCAAGTGGCCATGCTGGCCATCATGGCGCAAATCGGCTCCTATATTCCGGCAAAAGAAGCGACGATCGGCCTGGTCGACAAAGTCTTCACCCGCATCGGCGCTAGCGACGACCTCGCGCGCGGCCATTCCACCTTCATGGTGGAAATGACCGAAACGGCTAATATTTTACACAACGCCACCTCCCGCTCTCTGGTCATTCTCGACGAAATTGGAAGAGGAACGAGCACTTACGACGGCATTTCGATCGCCTGGGCTGTGGCAGAGTATTTGCTGCTGACCGAAGGGAAACAGGCAAAGACTCTCTTTGCCACTCACTACTTCGAACTCACCAAATTAGAAACGATCGCTCCCGGCGCTGTCAATTACCATGTCGCCGTGCATGAAGCGAATGACCATATCCAATTTTTGCGTAAAATCGTCAAGGGAGACACCGACAAAAGCTACGGAGTCCACGTGGGACGCCTGGCCGGCCTGCCGGGAACGGTGATTTCGCGGGCCAAAGAGATCCTGCTCCATCTGGAAGAAAATGGCAGCCGGGTCAACGCCTTTGAGCCTTCAAAACCAAAAAAACGGGTCAAACAGCAAGCCCCGTACGAGCCTCCGCAACAAATTCAATTGACATTGTTTTAAACGAATTGCATTGCTATTCAGTCACATGCAATGTAAATTAAAATTTTATTTTATTTTTTTCCCTTTAAAGTGTATCAATAAAAACAGCTGCGAATCCTAACCCTTAGGATTTGTTTGCTAATTGAATACTCATATAGTTAATCTTAAATAGAGGAATGAAAATGACCTGTTTGTTAAATGGCATTAATATGTTTGGGGGAACAGAGCCATTTATATTTAATATAAGTTTGACAGAGGAGGGGGATATGTCAACAAAAAAAACACAACAACAAAAAAAAACGCGCAGTGCGACTACCCGTAGAAAAGCACTCGTCAGGACGGAGGCTTCAACACCAGCTTCTCAATAAGTGTCGGTGGGCCTGTGGGAGGGGGGCAATAAGCCCTCCGCTTCCTACTAAAATTTTTATTTCACTAATTAATCCATTTTGTTACTTTTAAACTTTACTCGACTTTAAACTGGAATTTATGCCATTCTTGTTTCCTTCGAGTTTTTTGAGAGTGTGATGTGAATCAATTGTGGAACTTAGAAGATGCTTAGACCAAAGGGGTATTTCAAAGCCTTTCATCAAGATACTCCCTTGCTATTCCAGTTCATTTACACGGAATATTTATCCACCCAGCGCGAATTGCTCTCCCTCATCAACCTCATCCAGCGCGCTAAGAAAAAAGCTTCTATCGAAGTCGTCTCCGCCGCTTTGATCCGGTTAACCGGCGCCGCCAACGATTATATGCGCCTGTTCAACTGGAATCACAACGACGGAATCTTGACCAAATTGAAAAATAACTGCATCCATTTTGTCCAAAATTCCCCCATTCCGGGAATAGACATCTCATTGCTGCACGTTTACACCGACCAGGCGTGGCTCTTAACGGCGAAGTGTCTGCATGGCGTGCAACAAGGCGCTATCGAAGGGAAGCTATTACAGCAATCCTATGATACGCTCCTCTTGCTGGGTGAAATACTCAGACAGATGATCGCTCATTTTAAAGAGGATGAAAATGTCATTTTTTTCCTCTTGCGCCACAAAGAACCGCTCGACTCGCTTTATCAAGAGCCCTTCGTGCGAAATTGTTTTGAAAAAATCTATCCCGAAGGGTTACGCTCAGTTTCTCAATTCCTCATTGCCCGTTATACGGAAAGAGGCTTTGTGCATTTAATCCCTATCATAGAAAAATTATGCCGCACATAGATGAACTGAAAGAGTTGATTTCGTTGACGAAACTCTTTCTCCTCTCAGAATATTCTCCCAAGGAATGGAAATTTTGCGACGAAGCGTCGTACCGCTTTTTTAAAGAGCGGGCGCAAAAACTTCCCCTTCCGGAAAAAGCTCCGGCCCCGGCTCCAAAAATCGAAGCCGCTCAGGAACCGCCAAAAATCGCAATCCCTCCAAAGGAAGCGCCAAAAGCCATCACCCCTCCAAAGGAAGCCCCAAAAAAAGAAGAAGCGGCGGTCATTAATCTGGAACCGGTGCGGCAAACCGACGCGAGCGACTTTAGCGACATCAAAAAGATATTGCAAGCGCGTTTTCCCGCTTTGACTCTGCTGCCCGCGCCGCCGGATGACAGCGAAGCGAAAAAAGAAAGCAAAGCCGCTTTTGGCGAAATCGTGATCCTCTCTTTTGAGCGGCAGACCTCTCCTTTCATAAAAAACCTCGCCTGCGCGATTCAACAGGAGATCGCCCCCTGCACCATCGTTTCCGCGGCGCGCCTGGAGAGTGAAAAAGAGTGGGAAAACCTCTTGCGGCAGGAGCAGCTGAAACTGATTCTCTCTACCGACTACGGGCTGTTTTCCCTGCCCGGCGCGATGCCCTACTTCCGGGAAATCCCCAAACAGGCAAAATCATTTTTGGGCAACGTTCCGCTGCTGCTTCTCACTGATCTCTCCCTCTATCTTAAAGAGCCCAAATTGAAACCGACCCTTTGGCGCGCGATTTGTCAGATGTTAAGCTCCGGGATGAAACGATCGTAAGAATGAAAGAATATCCCCTATACGCCTCCGTCATCACCGATCTTGCGATTCACAAGCCGCTCGATTACGGCATCCCCGCCCACCTCGTCGACGGCATTCAGAAGGGGGTCCTCGTAGAAGCCCCCATCAAGGGTTTTTTAAGGAAAGGCTATATCTATGAGGTGAAGGAAAAACCCGATTTCCAGCCGGTCCTTCCCATCGCCAAAGTCCTGACCGATAATCCTCTGATCCCGGCCGATCTTTTCGAACTGGCTGTCTGGATGAGCGGCTACTACTGCTGCCCTTTAAGCCAGGTGCTCAAAATAATGCTGCCCCCAAGCGTCAGAAAAAATGAGCGGCCTAAAGAGCAGAAGATGGTGCTGCGGCTGAAAACCAAAGAGGAGCTGAAAGAGGCGGCCATCGGCCTCAGAAACAAAGCGACAAAACAGGCCGAAGTGCTCGATGTGATGCTGCAGGTGACGAAAGGGATCTTCTTTACCGAGCTGATAGAAAAAGTCCCCGGCGCCGAAAAAGCTATCGAGGCCCTCTGCAAAAAAGGATACCTCGCAATCGAAAGAGTCCATGTCGACCGCTCGCCCCTCGCTAATGCCGAGTATTTCAAAACAAGCAAAAAAAATTTAAGCGAGGAGCAATCGTCCGCTTTCGCCAAAATATGCGCCACCATCGAAGAGGCGCGGTTTTGCACCCATCTGCTGCATGGGGTGACCGGCAGCGGCAAAACGGAAGTCTACCTGCAGGCGATCGATTACGCTTTGCAAAAGGGTAAAAGCGCGATCATGCTCGTCCCCGAAATTTCCCTCACCGGGCAAACCATCGAGAGGTTCCGCTCCCGCTTTGAAGGGCACATCGCCATCCTCCACCACCGCTTGAGCCATGGAGAGCGCCTTGACGAATGGAAAAGGGTAAAGATGGGAAGAGCCAGGATTGTGATCGGCGCGAGATCCGCCGTCTTCAGCCCGGCCAAGGACCTGGGGCTCATCATTGTCGACGAAGAGCATGAATCCTCCTACAAACAAAATGAGGAAACGCCCTGCTATCATGCGCGGGATATCGCCGTTATGCGCGCGCATTTCGCCAAGGCCGCTGTGGTTTTAGGCAGTGCGACGCCGAGCATCGAAAGCTACTACAACGCCCAAATCGGAAAATACACCCTCTCCACGCTCACCTGCCGGGCTGACAGCGCCAAAATCCCGAAAGTGAAAATTGTAGACATGAAGCAGGAATTTGAGCGGCAGCAGGGCTACACCAATTTTTCCGAACCCCTTATTGAAGGAATTAAAAAGCGGCTCGAAGCCGGTGAGCAAACCATCCTTTTCCTCAACCGCCGCGGCTACCACACGACGCTCTTTTGCCCCTCCTGCAGCCAGGCGGTCCAGTGCCCCCACTGCGACCTCGCTCTTACCTTCCACCTCAACGCCAAAACTCTGTCCTGCCACATGTGCGGCTTTGCCATCTCCCCGCCCCCCTTGCACTGCCCCCATTGCAAAACGGGCGTGCCGATGAAATTCCGCGGCGTGGGAACCGAGCAGATCGAAAGGGCGCTGCACGCCATCTTCCCCGAAGTCCGCACGATCCGCCTCGACGCCGACACGACCCGCCACAAAGGAAGCCACGAGAAGCTGCTCCGGCAGTTTGGCACCGGCAAAGCCGATGTGCTGATCGGCACGCAGATGGTGGCAAAGGGACTGCACTTTTCCGAAGTCACGCTAGTCGGCGTCATCAACAGCGACGCCGGCCTCTATTTCCCCGATTTTCGCGCCTCGGAATCGGTCTTTCAGCTGATTACCCAGGTGGCCGGCCGGGCAGGGAGAGGCGCGCTGCCGGGCGAGGTGGTCATCCAAACCTTTATGCCGGACAACCGGATCATCCAGCTCGCCGCCGCCCAAGATTTCAATACCTTTTACAAGGAAGAGATCGAAACCCGGAAACTCTTTCACTACCCCCCTTTCACTAAAATGGTGAAGATCACCTTTTCTGGCAAAGAGAGCGCCCTCACCAGCACAGTCGCAAACCAGGTGCAGATTTACTTAAGCCAGACCCTCCCCGCCCACTTTGCGGTGCATCCCATCATTCCTTCGGGGTATGCCAAGCTGAAAGACTTCTTCCGCTTTCAGTGCCTGATAAGGGGGCCTTCGGTCATCCCGATCAATAAAGCGCTTGGATCGGTCAGGGAAAAGCTCAACATCCCAAGCAAAATAAAAATATTAATAGATGTGAACCCAACCTCGACGTTCTAGAACATTTACAAAAAAAATCCCCTCTGCTACCATGTCGCATATGTTTAAATGGGTCGATCAATTTACCGAAGCTAAGTTTCAAACAAAATTTTTTATTTTTACCGCCATCTTGTTTGGTCTGCTGATTATCGGTTCCATGTTATATTGCTATACCCGAGTAGAAATCATTCACAACCAGAAAATATATGATTCAAAAGCCTGATTATCACAGCCACGAAGAGTTTCAAAACCGCTCGCGCAAACTCGCTGAAGTACGAGCCAGCGGCATCGACCCCTACCCCCACCGCTTTGAACCGAGCGAAACAGCCAAGGATCTGCACCAGAAATTTCACGAGGTGGAGATCGGACACAGCGACGACGCCATCGCCGGCAACACCCAGCCCGTCTGCGTGGCCGGACGCCTGGTGCTCTTCCGAGCTATGGGAAAAAACGCTTTCGCCCATATCCAGGATAACACCGACCGCATTCAAGTGATGTTCAACCGCGATGAGACCGAAATGGTCGGCCTGAACGATCCCGAGACAAACGCGCTCAAATTCCTCGAGAAAAAAGTCGATCTGGGAGACATTTTAGGTATTGAAGGCTATCTCTTCCGCACGCAGAAAGGGGAACTCACCATTTTCGCCAAAAGGGTCACCCTTCTTTGCAAAACGCTTTTACCTCTCGCTGACAAACACGCCGGCCTTACCGACAAAGAGCTCCGCTACCGCAAACGGTGGCTCGACCTGATCTCCAACCAGGAGACCAAAGAGCTGTTCCGCAACAGAAGCCGGTTGATCAAAATTTTGCGCGATTTCTGCCATGAACAAGACTTTCTGGAAGTGGAAACACCTGTTTTGCAAAGCATCTACGGAGGCGCTGAAGCCCGCCCCTTTATCACCAAATTAAACGCCTTAAATCAAGAGATGTTCCTGCGCATTTCTCTCGAAATCCCCCTGAAAAAATTGATTGTCGGCGGAATGAACCGCGTGTTCGAACTGGGCCGCGTTTTCCGCAATGAAGGGATCGACCGCAACCACAACCCCGAATTTACCCTCTTTGAAGCCTACGCCTCCTATTGGGATTACAACGATATGATGCGCTTTGTGGAAAACCTGGTCGAGAGGATGGCCATCGAAATGCACGGCACGACGCTGATTAAAGGGACCTCCCCAAAAACGGGTGAAAGGGTCACTGTCGACGTGAAGGCCCCCTGGAAAAGAATGACGATGAAAGACGCCATCCATACCTATGGCCACCTCAATGTCGATGAGCTCTCCGACGAAAAATTGCGCGAGATTTTGGAAAAAAGCGGAGACGTGGAACCGAAGAAGCTCGCCCACCTGAACCGGGGTCTGATGATTGCCGCTCTCTTTGAAGTCGTTGCCGAACCCCACCTCATCCAGCCTCATCACATCATCGATCACCCGATCGAAACGACTCCCCTTTGCAAACTGCACCGCGACCCGAAAGCGCGGCAAGAGCGCCTCGTGGAGCGGTTCGAGAGTTTTGTCTTGTGCGGCGAACTTTCCAACGCCTATTCCGAGTTAAACGATCCGGTCCTGCAGCGGGAATTGCTCGAAGAGCAAGCCAAGCGGCGCGACGCCGGCGATGAAGAGGCGAGCCCGCTGGATGAAGAGTTTATCGAGGCGATCTGCCAGGGTATGCCCCCTACGGGCGGTCTTGGCATCGGCATCGATCGTCTGATAATGCTAATCACCGAAACGCATTCGATCCGCGACGTTCTTTATTTCCCCTGGATGAAGCCATCCCATATGGAAGAAGAATAAATATAGGACATGAGCGGCCAAAGGCAATTTTATTTTTCCGCTCACCTTCAATGTTGAATTTCTGATTGCTCTCAAGTAGTAAATTTAACACCGGGAACTTTATACTCAGGAACACAATAGGTAACGCCGTCCAAAGTCACGATACGTGACGACATGGGTGTGGCGTTTATTTGGATGTTCTTAAAAATATCTCTTACGTCAAGAGTATTTCCTATCAAAGGGATTTGTGATCCCATTGTATGATGGTGTGTTTCCACTGTAATAATAGAGCTTGTTGATGGATTTACATTATTTACATTTGCTGTCATAATTTCACCTAAGTTATTTTTACAACTTAATCATAAATAAATTAACAATAAAAATCAATAAAATTAATCTTAACAAAATATTAATATAATATTAATAATAAACACATACGCTTGGATGAAAATTTTGAGCCAGAAGCTTGTAAAATAATAGGCTCTCAACCTGCGCGCTTCCTCAGCGTCAAGCCCTCAAGCCTTGTGAGAAGCTTGTCATTCACTTCGCCCCTTTTCCAAAGTTCCAGCAATAGCTGCCGCTCCGCTTGCAATACTTTAGTCCTTGCAAGCTCAAGCCAGGGACTGGGGCGGCTTTTTAGAGGATTCTTGCTTGTCCGGATTATGAAGATGACAAGCACTTGGGTCGCCAAAGACTCGATGAACCAGCTAGTATGAAAAAGAGACTCTCCTGCTTATGATTTTAGTACATCTAAACCAATATAATGATATTTGATTGACACACCCCAGCATTTATTATATTATTTCCATTAAAAAAATGGTTGATATAATGCTATTTCCTATAGTTATTATTTTAATTGCGCTTATTATGATCTGCTTTGAAAAAAGCAGGCCGGGCAGAAGCTGGCCTCAAGTGAGCCTCTGGTGGCTGCGCGCCGGCTTTTTGAATGGCCTCCAAGCGGGAACTGTCTTCCTGGCGGGTTTGAGCTGGGATCGCTGGATGATAGAGCGGCATCACGGCGCCCTTGCCGGCCTAAGCAGTTTCTGGGGCGGAATCGCCGGCTACCTCGTTATCACCTTTGTGTTCTATTGGTGGCACCGCTTAAGGCACTCCAGCGATTTTCTCTGGAGATGGTTTCACCAAATGCACCACAGCCCCCAGAGGCTGGAAATTATCACCGCCTTTTACAAGCACCCTTTTGAACTTGTTGCCGACAGCATTCTCTGCAGCGCTATCCTTTATATCGGCTTAGGATTGTCCCCGGCTGCTGCCGCTAATGCCGTTTTACTCTCCGGACTGGCAGAGCTTTTTTATCACTGGAACATCAAAACCCCTTATTGGCTGGGCTTTATTTTCCAAAGGCCTGAAAGCCACTGCGTCCATCACCAGGATGGAGTGCACGCCTATAATTATGCCGATCTCCCCCTTTGGGATATGCTTTTCGGCACCTTCAGAAACCCCAGGCAATGGAATGAAAAATGCGGTTTGGGAGAAAATGAACATCGCTTCGCAGAAATATTAGCGGGCCGCGATGTCACCAAAAGGAAGAAACAAAACCCCGCACAAGTTTTTATTTCCGCATTCCTGGTTATCT
The DNA here is from genome assembly GCA_963696295.1 of uncultured Chlamydiae bacterium. Taxonomy (GTDB): domain Bacteria; phylum Chlamydiota; class Chlamydiia; order Chlamydiales; family JAJFMB01; genus CAVOJR01. The sequence continues at coordinate 442,335 of CAVOJR010000001.1, forward strand.
TCGCCCTGCTTCAGATGACGGGGGATCTGTGCCAGCAAAACTGGATGAAAGCCATAGGCGCTGCGTGGGGAGCATCCCCCGCCCCGAAAGTATTTTCATCCGCCGAAGGGCTGGAAACATTTTCTTCTCAATTTTTCTTGATCTGGGAAGATCAAAACGGTGTGACACAGCGCACGCCATTGACCCCGAAGCTCGCTAAACGAATGAAAGGGCCTTATAACCGCCGCAATGTGTACGGGGCCATTTTATCGTACGGACCCCTGCTGGCCAAAAATGAAGCGCTGCGGGACGCCTATGAGTCCATCTTGAATTATGCCATCTGTCGAAATGGGCCCCTTTTAAAAGAATTGGGAATAAATGCCGAGGCGCTATCAAAAGGGATCATCATCGAAGTGGCCCCTAGAATGGGCAACGACTATTCTCATTTGGAATTATTCAAAGAAGTAACGCTATGAAAAATAAGTGGACTTACAATCAATATGCCCTGTTCAGAATCATCTTCGGACTCTATTTGATGATCCATTTTATCAACTTACTGCCTTGGGGAAGCGAGTTGTTCTCAAACCAGGGAATGCTCCCGGAAGCCTCTTTAAGCCCCTTATATAATTTATTTCCAAGCCTTTTACTCATCAACGACTCTCCCCTTGCCGTGACTGCTTTCATTGTAATGGGGATCGCAGGCAGCGCTTGCCTGATGTTGGGAAAATGGGATCGTTATGCCGCCCTATTGAATTGGTATATCCTCACTTCGCTTTTCGATCGCAACCCGCTCATTGCCAATCCTAGCCTCCCCTATATAGGATGGCTGTTGATTGCTCACGCCTGCTTACCGCGGAACCGAGGGGATGAGTGGAGAATGCCTCCCGGCATATTTTTTGCCGCCTGGCTGGCAATGGCCCTGGGATATTCCTACAGCGGATATGCCAAACTGACCAGCCCCTCTTGGGTGGATGGCAGCGCATTTCATTATGTCCTGACAAATCCTCTTGCCAGATCCAATCTGCTGACAACCTATCTCTTGCACTTGCCGGAAACAGCTATCAAATGTTTGACCTGGGGCGCGCTTGCCGCAGAGCTGCTGTTTGCGCCCTTAGCCCTAGTTTCGCGCGCCAGGCCGTGGATCTGGCTGACGCTTTTTGGAATGCACGCGGGCTTGCTTTTCATCCTGAGATTTGCCGACCTGACTTTCGGGATGATTATTTTGCATCTCTTCACATTTGATCCCGGCTGGATAAAGCCCAAAGCCCAAAAAGGTTTTTTATGATAGCTCCTCAAGCTTATGCCGCGCCTTTGTTCTAGGCCGTTTTCGCCCCTCTCCAGGATCCGGACGGGGCCATTGTCGTTTCCGGCGCCGCGCTGTTTCAGGGAGATGCCATTGTTTGCGTTTTAGAATTCTTCGGGGGAATCTGGAAATGCGCAGCAAAATTTCATTCAGAAATTCAATAACACGCTTGCTTTTAACCTATTCACAATGATAGCTGCTGGCATAATAATGCAAAAGGGGCAAATCCGAAGATAAATCTTTGAAGAGCCTTGCTTCTCCCGGGCTGAAGGATAGGAAATTCAAGAGTGGTCTGGTCTGCGAACTTAAGGGAATGCAGACCAGACCACTCTTGAATTTCCTATCCTTAAAGATCCGCTCCAGTTATTATTCCGGTAATTTTTCTATGGATAACTTTTGCAGCGTGGCGTTTGGTTGCTTATTTGAGGATTTTCAACCCTTTTGCCTGTCGTTCTACACCTTCTAGAGTCCCCGGTCGGGCAGGCGGCTATGCAGGGGTAATCCTCGCAGCGCCCTTTTCAGGGTAAATAACCGGATATCTTTTTTGCAGGTCGTCCACTATAATGACGTTGACCGGGCAGGGTTTGGGTATAATGGCTCAAATATACTTTTTATATTGTTTTTTTATGCTATATGCAATATAAAATGTGCTTTCAAATATAATTGAGGAGATAATATGACGACTAATACTGTAACTTACCCGCGAATGGAATTTTTGGAAACCTGCCATCAGTGCGACGCTTGTCTGGTAAAGGATACTTCTTTACTGGTAACCGGCGAAAACAACAAAGTTCTTGCCACTGTGAATAAACTCATGGCCTGCGGCCGGTGCTTAATCACTCAGTATTGTTCCACGGAATGTCAAAAAGCCCATTGGGCTGAGCACAAAAAACTGTGCCATCTCCCACCAAGTACAAGAACCAAAGAAGAATATAGGAGCTGCATCAACGCTTCCATTCAAAAGACTGAAAGGGTCGACATCCCTCACTGTTACGGTAAAGCTCAGGCGGGTTTTAGTTTCGCTGCGGTGGCATACGTCGACTTTGCAGGCACTAGAATTGTCCACACCAGAACTTATGTGAGAGCTTGGGTGCAGCCTGCCCAAAAATAGAAACTCAGACTTTGGAGAGGGCCCCGGTCGGGCAGGCGGCTATGCAGGGATAATCCTCGCAGCGGATGCAAGGGGCCTTTTCAGGGTAAATAACCGGATATCTTTTTTGCAGGTCGTCGACCATAATGACGTTGACCGGACAGGCAATCATGCAGGCGTCGCAGCCGGTGCAGGTTTGCTGAAACCGGGCATCGTCCGCCAGCGCCCCGGGAGGCCTCTCCCGCTTATCGGCTAATTTCTCCAAGGAGTCCAGCAGGGGATGGGTTTTCATCCAGTCAAAACCCAAATGGAAGAGCTCTTTAAAAAAATCGCGCCGGTTCAATGCAGTAAACTTTTTACAAGGTTAAAACCGTTCGGGGTGAGATAAATATCATCCCCCTCTTTTTTTATAAAATTGGTTTTCAGCAGCTGATTGCAGATAGAATCGACCACGCGCGTGTGCACATTGGAGGCATGCCCTATCTCATAGCGGTCGACGGGAGTGTCGTAACTGCCCTTTCGACTCGCAGCCTCAAACAATCTTATTAAAAAGCGTTCCTCTTTAGTCCTTTCACCCCGGCTCATTGGATAGCTTTCACTTTAGAGCCCTGTGGAGTATCCTCCAGCACGAATCCTTTGCTTGTGATAAATTCCCTAAGCTCATCAGCGAGGGACCAGTTCTTGTCTTTTCGCGCCTGCAGCCTTCTCTCAACGGCTTCATAAATCTCTTGCGGGATCTCGTCTTTGCGCGGTTCAAACGACATAACGCCCAGCACGGAGTCAAAGCGCTTCAGGCAGTTCAACACCTCCACAGCCTCGCCGGAGCTCAATTTCTTCATATCGCAAAGGGCGTTGACTTCGCGAAGAAGGTCGAAAAGGGCCGCCAGGGCCACTGAAACGTTCAAATCGTCCGCTAAGGCCTCGGTGAAATGGGTGAGGGCTTTATCTAATATCGGCTGCACCGCATTGCCAGGCTGCTGCTGATTGATTTCCAGCAGTCTTTGTATAAACTCATTCAAACGGTGCAACGTCGATTTGGCCGCTTCCAGACCGTCTACAGTGAAATTCAGCTGGGTTTTGTAATGGGTTTGCATCAGCATGTAGCGGATCTGAATGCCGGTCCATCCTTTATTCAACAAATCGCGCAAAGTGAAAAAATTGCCAAGGCTCTTGGACATCTTTTTATTGTCCACAATGAGGTGTTCGGTGTGCATCCAATACCTGACAAAACGCTCTCCGGTATACGCCTCGGATTGAGCGATCTCATTTTCATGATGGGGAAAAATATTGTCCACGCCGCCCGCGTGCAGATCGATCGAGTGGCCGAGCAGCTTCAAGGCCATCACAGAGCACTCCAGATGCCATCCGGGGCGCCCGGGACCAAATGGGCTTTCCCAAAAAATCCCCCCATCCCGCTCCTTGTCATACGCTTTCCATAAAACAAAATCAGCGACATGATCCTTCTCATACTCATCAGAGGCTACCCGTTCCGAAGCCCCGGCCTGCAGCTCGCCCAAATGAAGGTGGGAAAGGCAGCCGTACCTTGGAAATTTGTGGATGGAATAGTAGACGCTATTGTCCTTTCCCACATACGCGAGCCCCTTTTTGACCAGATCCTGAATCACGACAATCATTTCGTCAATGTAATCTGTAGCGGCCGGATAGAATTCCACGGGCTCGATATTGAGCGTCTTGATATCGTCAAAAAAAGCGTCCTTATAGATTTTTGTAAAATCATTGAGGCTCATTTCTTTTGCAATCGCCCCTTTGATCGTCTTGTCATCGACGTCGGTGAGATTCATCACCTGCGTCACTTGATACCCAAAAAACTTTAAAGTGCGGCGAAGTACATCTTCGAAAACATAGGCGCGGAAATTGCCGATATGGGCGAAATTGTAAACCGTGGGTCCGCATGTGTACATCTTAACATGCTTAGGATCAATCGGTTTAAAGACTTCTTTAGCTCGGGTTTCAGTATTGTAAAACTTGAGTTGGCAGCTTGTTTTCATTGAGACCTTTCTTCGTGTTAACAGGTCCAGTTTAAAACAGACCTTGAAAATGCGCAAGAAATTCCGAACCTAAAATTTAAATTTTTAATTTTCCTGTTTTGCATCTCACCTATTTTGTGCGTTTTACGAAAATTTATCGCATAAATGAAATTTTAATTTACACAAAATACCAAAAAATGTTTTACTTTTGATTTCTGCAAAGCCATTCTGGGCACAGCTTGAAGATGATTTTAAATAAAATAATATATTGAGGAAGCAGTCATGACAATCCCAAATACCAATGAACAGGATATCATTCTAAATCTGATGACAAGACCTTTTGAGTCATTATCTATGCCGCAAAGCCGCCTGTGCGGGCTTTTTGTCTTTATCGACCATTTGATGAGCAAGCATCAAAAAGCTCCCTGCCGCGAAAAGCAGTTAAAAATAATCGACACTCTGCTCCAAAGCGGTCCGCGCATGCATGTAGCCATACATCATCCCAAAAATGAGGATATTCAAACATTTTTGCAAAAGATGATCAAAAGCGCCGATCAAATCGAAGAAGATCCCGCCACGCATCAACCCCTTATTCAAAAATGCGCAAAAAGGTTCAAGGAAGCCTTTCAAGCCTTTTTCAGCCTGATCAAAAACAAAATTGCTAAGACACAGGGTACGCTTCAGGATTTATGGAAACAGCTCGACACGCAAAATGAAATTCGCCTCTTTGCCAGCACCTTTGTCAATAGCCTGGTTAATTTCACCTATCTGTTTTATCAGGAAACCATCGGCCGTTTGCTCAAATTAAACCCTATCCAGGTTGAAGGACGTCTGCATCACGCTCAATGCCTCTGCGCCAAAGCGATCATGTAAATTTTTTTGTCGGATACCCCGGAATTTTTTGGGGTATCTGAATTATCGCCTCGTAAATTCGCTCCAATTGCTCATCGGTGATGCAATAGGGAGGTATCAAATAGAGCACATTGCCAAGGGGCCTGATCAACACGCCCCGCTCCAAAAAATAACCCCTTAGATCAAAATTATCAGCGGCTTCCATGGCGACAATGGTTCCGCATACGCGAACCTTTTGAAACTGAGCTGTCAGGGCCTCCAGATAGGGCTGATGCCTTTTTTCCATTCCTTTAAAGCAGGCAGGATCTTTCTCTAAAAGATCCATCGTCGCTATGGCGGCGGCGCATCCCAAAGGATTAGCCGTGTAGGAGTGGCCATGATAAAACGTGCGGGCGGCGTTATCACTGCAAAAAGCCTCATAAATCTCATCGGTGCAGACAGTCGCAGCCAGGGGCAAAAACCCCCCCGTAATCCCTTTCGCTAGACAGATCAGATCGGGTTTTGTTCCCGATTTCACGCAGGCAAACCAGTCTCCGGTGCGCCCAAAGCCGGTCATCACCTCATCATAAATGAGCAGGGTGCGATATTTTCTTACAAGCGCTTCCAGTTTTTGTAAAAAAACCGGCCGGCACATCTGCATGCCGGATACCCCTTGCACCAGGGGCTCGATCAAAACAGCCACATGATTTTCCCGCGACAGCTCCTCTTCCACTCTGAGAAGGACGGCGTTCTCCCTCTCCTCAACCGTCAAATCGCCCGGAAAAGTGGCGGGATAGGGCAGCGATGTTTTGCTGAAGAGCAGCTTTTCAAATGTCCGGAAAAAGACCGGCTGGTTGCCAAGCGACATGGCGCCGACCGTATCGCCATGGTAGGATCCCTCGAAGCAAAGAAATTTTTCCCTTGTTTCGCCCAGGTTGACAAAATACTGGTAGGCGATTTTAAGGGCCGCTTCCACAGCGGTCGATCCATTGTCCGAATAAAATACTTTATTTAAGGATTTTGGCAAACGGCGCAATAGTTTCTCCGCTAAAACCTCGGCAGGTTCATGCGTGAAGCCGGCAAAAATCACATGTTCCAATTTTTGCGACTGCTCGTAAATGGCGCGGCTGATTTCAGGATGGGAATGACCGAGAAGGTTAACCCACCAGCTTGAAATGGCATCGATCACCTCGCGGCCATCCTCCAAAGTCAAGAGAGTCCCTTGGCCGCTTTTCACTTTGAGCGGAAGGGGAGCTGTTTTCATTTGTGTGAAGGGATACCATATATGATTCATAAGGGCTAAAGTTTAGCTGAAAATGAGATTTTCTGTTATTTTTTTTCGCATTTGGATATAGTTTTCTGAAAACCAGGGATGATTTCCATGCGCGCTGCCCTTTTTCTCCTGTTTATCCTTTTCCACTTTGTAGAGGGAGCCCCTTACCTCACTATCATAGGAAAAGTCAAAAGGGCCGACGGCCTCGGAAGGCAGACCCTTGAGATGCTGGAGCTCTACAAGGATCATTTTTCAGTCAATTGCATTGCCACAAGAAGCCCGGACTTCACCGATGTTTCCAAAGAATTGAAAAAACTCATACATTACGCCGACAAAAAAACTACCCCTTTGGGAAGCGTGGTCCTTTTCGAAGAATTCCTGTGGTTTCCCGCCGGCAAGGACCATTATAAACTCGTGGCCCTGCCAAAAAAACAGGACCAGATCCGCATCGCCTATTCGATGTTCGACGCCACAGAGATACCGGAACAATTCACCCAAATCATCAACCAGTACTTTGACGCGGTCGCCGTTCCAGATAAATTCCACATCGGTGTGTACAAAAATTCAGGCGTCAATGTCCCCATATTCGAATTGCCCTTGGGTCTAGACCTTCGAAATCTTTTGGAAAAGCCGATAAAGACCACTAAAAAATCCCCTTTTGTCTTCTCCTTCCTCGGGGGCTGCGTCAAAAGAAAGAATCAAATCACCCTGGTGCGGGCGTTTGCCAAAGCGTTTCAAAATAACAAAGATGTGGTTCTATTCATGAATTCCCGCTACGCGGATCTGCAATGTTACTATGAGCTGACCGGTGAAATAAAAAAACTAAATTGCCCAAATATTTCATTCCAGAAGAAAACTCTCGACACCAAAAGTTACATAAACGCCCTGCTGAATACCGACTGCCTGGTCAATATTTCAAAGGGGGAAGGGTTTTCTATCCAGCCGAGAGAAGCGATGGCGCTCGGCATCCCGGCCATTGTGACCAATAATACCGCCCAGACAACTCTTTGCGATAGCGGCCTGGTCAAAGCAGTCCCTTCCGATATCCGGGAAAAAGCTTACAGCACCATTTTAAACAGAACGATTGGCGAGGATTTTAATTGCGAGATCGATGATGCCGCCGACGCGTTAAAAGAAGTCTATGAAAATTACGACTCTTATCTGGCGCTGTCGCAGGAGATGCGCGCCTTTGCGGAGCAATACGATTATTCCCATATGAAGGAGCGCTATCTGAATCTGGTATGCCCCAAAGAGATAGCTTTAGGGGATGTGGACGAAGTGACGGAAAGGGGCTTAACCACCACTTCTAAAGAGCTGTATGAAAAATATCTAACGGTAACAAGGAACCGCAGATGAAGAAATTGCTGATCCTGCTAACGCTCACTTGTTTCCTCTTTTCCGATCAAGCTCCTCCCTATTTGACCATTATAGGCCCTGTCAACATGGAGGACGGCCTGGGCAGACAAGCCATTGAGCTTTGCGACAGCCTCTATGGCAAAGAGACGATGCAATGCGTCGGTCTCGATACCATCAAACTCACCAACGTTCCCAAACGTCTGATTCCGATCATAAAAACTCCCGAGAACCACCTCCCCTTCGGCTCCATAGTCATATTTGATTTTTGCCTATGGTTTCCGCATGGAAAACCCCACTACAAACTACTCACTCTCCCCAAACCGGAAGACCAGATCCGCATGGCCTACTCCATGTTTGAATCCTCTCAGATCCCAAAGCAATGGGTGGAAATCCTCAATGAACGCTTCGACCTGGTCGTTGTCCCCGATCCCTTTTTAGTCGACGTATATAAAAATAGCGGTGTGGAGATTCCCATCTTTGAACTGCCGCTCGGGCTTAACTTAAAAAAATTTCTCAATAAGCCGCTCAAAAATAACAGGAACAAACCCTTTGTTTTTGCCAACCTCGGCTCCTCTATTTTTCGAAAAAACCAGATAAAATTAATCCAGGCCTTTGCCAAAGCGTTTGGAAACAATCCCGATGTGGAATTGATAATCAATTCCCGAACCGCTATCAGAATGTTTCATTTAAAAGTGGAACAAGAGATTAAACGCTTAAGTTTAAGCAATGTCCATTTTAAACTGCAGCGCCTGCCCGAAAAGGAATATATCTCGCTTATGATGAATGCCGATTGCCTGGTGAACAACTCTCTTGGGGAGGGATACTCCATCCAGCCAAGAGAGGCTATGGCCCTTGGCATTCCGGTGATTTTGACCGACAACACCGCCCAGAGCACCCTTTGCCAATCAGGCATTCCCCTCTCGATTCCCTGTTATGCCGAGCCTGCCTACTACGATTTTTTAAATGGCTATTATGGAGATTTTTTTAACCATGAGGTCGACGATCTGGCCAACGCTTTGACCGAAATGGTAAAGAATTACGGGGAGTATCTCAGCAAAGCGGAAGCGGCCCGGGAGTTCGCCGCTCAATACGACTATTCCCACTTGATCGGCAGGTATCAAAACCTGATCCACCCCAAAGAAGTGCAGCTCGGGCGACAAAATCTCTTGACTGAAGAGGTTCTGATCACAAACTCCGACGCTTTATTTCAGAAGTACCAAAGGATATTGAGATGAAAAGGATTGTGGTAAAAATCGGCACGCAGCTGATCACCGACGGGAAGGGGATGCTCAACCTGCCCTTCATCCAATCGATTGCCGAACAAGTGATCCAACTCAAAAAACAAAAAGTCGAGGTGATCCTCGTCTCTTCCGGGGCCGTGGGAGCGGGCCGGGGCTTAATCCAGCTGCCGCTCGCGATGAACAAGATTGTCCAAAGGCAGGTTTTAGCCTCCATTGGACAGGTGAAGCTCATGGAAGCCTACAGCAACGCCCTGCAGAAGCATGGCTATCTTTGCTCTCAGGTATTGACTTGCAAAGAGGATTTTCGCGACCGCCACCACTACCTCAACATGAAAAACTGCTTCCAGGCCCTCCTTCACGAAAATATCGTGCCGATCGTCAATGAAAACGATGTGATCTCCATTGATGAACTCATGTTCACCGATAACGACGAGCTGGCCGGATTAATCGGAGCGATGATGGATGTCGAGCAGGTTCTGATCCTCTCCACGGTCGACGGCATATTCGACAGGCCGCCCAAAGAGCCCGGGGCAAAATTAATTTCAGAGATCGATCCGGACAGCGATGAATATACGCAATACATCTCCGATGAGAAGTCCCCTCTCGGCAGAGGTGGGATGCATACCAAAGCGCGGATTGCCGTCAAACTGGCGGGTCTGGGGATCACCACCCATATCGCGAACGGTCACAAAGAAAATGTCATCACGCGTATTGTCCAGGGGGAAATTCCGGGAACCAAAATTATCCCGAAAAAGCGCGTTTCGAGCGTGAAGAAATGGATTGCCCACAGCAAAGGGCAGGAGAAGGGGAAGGTCGTCATCAATACGTGCGCTGAAGAGATCTTAACCGAAGGGAAAGAAGCGCGCAGCCTTCTGCCCGTAGGCGTCACAGATATTCAAGGCTCCTTCCAAAAAGGGGATGTGGTCACAATCCAGAACCAGGCCGGCAAACCGATCGGCATCGGCATTGCCGAATACAGCTCCGAGACGGCCAAAAAGCATATGGGGCAAAAAAACAAACCGGTGCTGATGCACTACGATTTTTTATTTTTTGGAGAAATATGAAGCTAGCAATCATTGGAGCGGGAAATATGGGGCAAGCCATGTACCGCCGTTTATCCGACTCTTTGGGGGTTGAAAACGTATGGCTTTGCGACCACCATGCCGAGAAACTCAAAAGCGCAACGCAGGCCTCAACGGATCTTGCCGCCATCCTTCCCAAAGTCGATGCGCTGATGTTTGCCCTCAAACCGCAAAGCTTCGCTCTCTGGAATGTGAAGGTCCCCGACCACCTCATCCTCTCGATTATGACCGGCATTACCCTTCACACCCTGTCTGAAAAAACCGGCGCAAATAAAGTGGTGCGTTCCATGCCGAATCTGGCCTTGCAGCTGGGGTGCTCCCTGACCGGCTGGATTGCGAGCGGTCACGTCAGGGCTGCCGAGAAAAAATTTGCTCATTCGATTTTTGCCTCCTTCGGCAAAGAGTTCGAAGTAAAACAGGAGGGGCAGCTCGACGCTCTGACAGCCGTAAGCGGATCGGGGCCAGCCTATTTTTTATTCCTTTGCTCGACGCTCGCAAAAAAGGCTGAAGAATATGGCTTTTCCGAAGAGGAGGCGCGTGCGATCGTGCTTGAGACTCTGAAGGGGGCGAGCGCGCTCCTGGAGCGGGCCGAAGGGCAATCGGAGAAACTCGTTTCGGCCATCACTTCAAAAGGAGGCACAACTCAGGCCGCCTTGAACGCCTTTAAGGAAGGGGAAGTCGAGCGCTATTTCTCAAAAGGGGTCGACGCCGCCAAAAAAAGAGCCGAGGAGCTCTCCGTATGACCCCCTTTGAGGCGATAAAAAAGGCAAGCCGCAAACTGATCGGCCTGCCAAATGAAACGATTAATGCCATTTTGGCCCACCTGGCGAACCACATGAATATCTCAGCCGTGCTTGAAGCTAACATGCGCGATTTGAGCCGGATGGATAAAAGCAACCCCCTTTACGACCGCCTCCTTTTGAATCCGGCGAGGATGGAGGGAATGTTAAAAGGGCTCATTGAAGTAAGCAAGCTCCCCTCTCCCCTGGGAAGGGTTTTAGAGGCCCGCACCTTGCCAAACGGCCTTGAGCTGCAAAAGATCTCCGTTCCTTTGGGCGTGGTAGGCGTCGTTTACGAAGCGCGTCCGAATGTCACCCTCGACGTTTTCTCCCTCTGCCTCAAATCGGGCAACGCCTCGATTTTGAAAGGGGGCAGCGACGCCATCCACTCCAACCGGGCGATCGTCTCTGAAATTCACCAGACACTGGCAGCCTTTAACCTGCCGCAAGAGATCGTCCATCTGATGCCTGCCGACCGCAGCGCCGTCAAAGAGCTTCTGGAGGCCACCCGGTTTGTCGATGTGATTATCCCGCGCGGCAGCCAGCAGCTGATCGACTTTGTGAGGGAGCACTCCAAAGTGCCTGTCATAGAAACTGGCGCCGGCATTGTCCATACCTACCTCGACCAAAGCTTCGATTTAGGCATGGCAAAGAAAATCATTTTTAACGCCAAGACCAGGCGGGTCAGCGTCTGCAATGCCCTTGACACCCTCATTGTGCATCGGGAATCTCTTCCCAAACTGCCTCAAGTCCTTTTGCCGCTTGCCGAAAAAAAGGTGGAAATTTTTGCCGATGCCCCCTCGTTCCTCGCCCTGCGAGGCCATTATCCTTCTTCCCTTTTGCACGAGGAAGAAAATTTCGGTACAGAGTTCCTCGATTATAAGATGAGCATCAAGACGGTAGCTAATCTGCAGGAGGCTCTCGACCATATCGACACCTACAGCTCGAGGCATAGCGAAGCGATTATCTCAAGCATACCGGAACATATCGATCAGTTTTTACAAGCGGTCGACGCCGCTGCCGTTTATGCCAACACCTCTACCGCCTTCACCGATGGGGGAGAGTTTGGTTTAGGAGCTGAGATAGGCATCAGCACTCAGAAGCTCCATGCGCGCGGCCCCATGGGGCTGCAGGAGCTGACCAGCTATAAATGGGTTATTAGAGGCGAAGGGCAAACCAGACTTTAATTAAAAAACCTTAAAATATATGATGAAGCTATGAATTATATTATCCCCGTCCTACTACTTTTCACTTCGATTGCTGCGGGCGAACTCGCCCTCTACCGCCCCGGCGGCTACACCCCGAAAAACAGCCTATCTTCCCATTTTATTGCCGGAGGAAAAGAATTCAGCGCTTTCGTGCAGAAGATGTCTGCCCATGTTAAGGAAGCCCCGGCAAAAGATCCCAACAAAAAAGCCGTGCTGTTGGTCCATGGCCTCAACTCCTCCCCGAAAGACTGGCATAACCTCTTTAAAGACCTGCAGGCCGAAGGCTATGAAGTGTATACCATCTATCTCTCCTACTGGAAGCCGGATGGATTTACACAAAGCGTGCAAAAAATTCAGGATAAAGTCCTTGCCATTCTAAAAGTGCACCCCTCCGTCGATATTATCGGCCATTCCCTCGGCGGCCTGGCCTCCGTTCAAGCGGTCAACCAGCTCGGCATCCATCAAAAACAGATCACTCGTCTGATAACGATAAATTCTCCCTTAAACGGGACGACTGTCATGAATCGCTTTACCCGTCTTTTTATCCCGGATCATCTGATCGAGGTGTTGACCTACGATTGCGCGTTCACGAACCAGCTGCGGCAGCAGTCCCTGGAAACGGGAAAAGCGGGCGTGCGGTTTTTCCATACGGCGACAGAGAGCGACCATCTGGTCAGAGACCTCGACACCTGCTTCCTGCCCCAGTTTGAGGAAGGAGTAGTTATCACCGAAGAGGGTCACCTCAGCACGCTGAATTCCCCCAGCGTGCGAAGCAAAATCCTCGAATGGCTTAAGTCTTGATATTTTCTCCGCCTCGGCACGCTGAATTCCCCCAGCGTGCGAAGCAAAATCCTCGAATGGCTCAAGTCTTGATATTTTCTCCGCCTCGGCACGCTGAATTCCCCCAGCGTGGGAAGCAAAATCCTCGAATGGCTTAAGTCTTGATATTTTCTCCACCTCGGCACGCTGAATTCCCCCAGCGTGCGAAGCAAAATCCTCGAATGGCTCAAGTCTTGATATTTTCTCCGCCTCGGCACGCTGAATTCCCCCAGCGTGGGAAGCAAAATCCGAATAGTCTTGACTACCACCTTTTTTTGGCATTTGTCCAGACGGCTTCCCTTTGGGTGCCTGAAATGAGAAAATAGGCAAAGCTATCCGTATTTAAATTCAAACCGAGATAGACATATTTTCCCTCATAAAAGGAATCCAAATCCTTCGCAATCCTCCAGAGAGTTCCATCGCTCAAAAGAAGATCTCTGTGATAAATAATGGCCCAATATTGCTCCATAACAGGCTTTCCTTGAGAATCCTTGACCGTTTGGCCATACTGGTCTTTCTTCTCTCGCGTGATCAACTGACGATCGACTTCAATATCCTGATAACTTTGCACAATCAAAGGATATTTGGGATATTCCACAAGCATAACCCTCACAAATTGTTTCAGGTTCTGATTATATAACTTAAATTTATGCTCCCTTTTGAAGAAGTAGGGTTCCGTGCGAAGGTCGGTATAAACCAAATCGCCCAAATTCCATTTGCGGAATTTCGCCTTGTCTTCCGGATGCACTTTCCATCTTGAGCCATCATTTAAGACAGCCACATCGTCGCCGGCAAATTGCTCATGGCGGTCGCCGGCAAAGCTTTCAGTCCCATCCAAAACGCGCACCATAAAGCGGGGCGTGTTACCCAGCAAACGAAGCTCCGCCTTAACTTCAGGACTGACCTCCTGAACAGCAAACAGAGGGAAAGAAGCAACTAACAAACACAATAATAACTTTTTCATAAATTCTCCTTAAAATATCCTTGCCGCACGTGTCCAAACAGCTTCCCGTTCGCTTCCGGCAATAAGAAAATAAAATAAACCATCCGATTCACTATTCATTCCGACATAGACGAATTTTCCTTCAGCAAAGGCATCGTAAACTGATTTGATTCTCCAAACCGTTCCATCGCTCAAAAGAAGATCCCTATGGTAGATACATTCCCAATACTGCTCTAAAATGGGATCTCCCTTTGAATCCTTAAGCGGCTGTCCGTATTTATCTTTCGCCGGGCGTGTCTTTAACTCCCTGTCGACTTCCACATCTTGAAAGGCCTGGACAAACAGCGCCTGATCGGGATAGTTAACGAGCATAACCCTCACAGAATCTTTTAGCGTGTGATTGTACAAATCAAATTTATGCTCCCTCTTAAACCAATAATGGGAAGTGCGCAATCTGACGTGCACTTCATCGCCAAAATTCCATTTGCGGAATTTCGCTTTGTCCCCCGGATGCACTTTCCAACGGGAATCATCATTTAAGACGGCCACAAAATCGCCGGCAAACTGATTATGGCGGTCCCCTTCAAAAGTTTCCACGCCATCTAAAGTGCGCAGCAAAAAATCGGGGACTGTGGCAGCGTGGGCTTGAAACGTCACAACTAGCAAAAGAAAAAAGGTAATTAATATTTTTTTCATCTATCAAACCTTGGTTAAAATTCAAACGTGAGTCATCTTATTCAACGTATATTAAGAAAAAATAAAGAATTAATAATAAGTTATTAACAGTAAAAAGTCAATATTCCATTGACGCAAAAACAAGAGGGACTTAGAATTGTCTGATTTTTCAAGGAGGCCTACATGAATTGGACACCTTTAAAAAAAGTATTACTTCGTTTTGCCTTTCTCTATTTCTTTTTGTGCGTGACTCCCTTATCCGCCTTTATAGTCTTACAAAAAATCCCCCCCGCCCCGAACGGTTCGGGAGATCAGCTGTTCCATTATGTCCTTACTCTCTTGAATCTTTTGCTGGCGGCGTTTGGCTGCCTGCTCTGGTCCCTTTTCGACAGGAGGACAAATTATGAAAAACTTGCCTGGTTTTTATATGTATGCTGCCGCTACTACCTCTCCTTCGTTCTCATAGGGTATGGTTTCGCAAAACTTCTTCCCGTTCAATTCCCCTTCCCCGATTTGGAGGACCTGATCATCCCAATGGGTCAGATGTCTCCCATGGGATTAGTCTGGAGAATGATGGGATTTTCGGCCGCCTATAGTTTCTTCGCCGGTTTGGCTGAGGTCGCGGGCGGTTTACTCCTCCTCTCCCGAAGAACGACGTCTCTTGGCGCTTTGATTATAGTCGCCGTGATGAGCAATGTAGTGATGTTAAATTTATGCTACGATATTCCGGTGAAACTTTTATCGACCCACTTACTCCTGATGGCTATGGCCTTGCTCATCCCGGACACAGGTCGCCTCGTGAATTTCTTTATCTTAAACCGGCCCGTCTGTCCGGCCAATCTCGCAGTAGAAATCAAAAACCCCCTTTTTCTTAAAGCGCGGATGGCCGGTAAAACCCTCTTTGCCCTTTTCTCTATAGGCTTCACTCTATTTTTCCTGTGGCGAAAAGAGCCGGCGCTCCCTCCGCTTTACGGCATTTATGAAGTGGTGGAGAACCCATCAAAACTGCGCTATGTCATCTTTGATAAACACTGGACCATATTGAGCTGGATGAACGATACGCGCGAATCTTTTCACGCCGACTTCGAGGCAAACACCCTCCTCCTTAAAAGGGAGGAAAAGAGCCTGAAATTCACCTATCTCGAAGAAGGGGACCGGCTGATCTTAGATGGGGAATTGGAAGGAAAGGCAGCGCTGCTCACGCTGAAAAAGAAAAGCGATTTTCTGCTCATTAACAGGGGTTTTCATTGGATAAATGAGTCCCCCTTAAACAGGTAAAACAGATGGATGTCAATCTTGGTTTCGATGAGAATGAGTTATTAAGCTACGTGCAAATCACCTTTGATTCCGGGCAACTAATCAAAATCGATGTGGATATGCTGGGTATGCTCCATTGCCATTTCGAGCAGGAAACCGATTTGGCTGAATTTATCGAATTTTTAGGAGAGTTAGGGTATCACAAATTGGTAAGCGTTACCCGCCAGATACTCGAGCAACAAGCCGAGTCGGGAGATCCCCAGGCGCAGTTTGCCTTAGGAGAAATCTGCCTGCAAGACAAAGACGAGCCTCAGGCCGTAAACTGGTTCCAGAAAGCGGCAGAGCAGGGATACGCCGTAGCGGAGCGCTATTTAGCTATCTGTTTTAATGATGGAATAGGGGTTATCAAAGATAACCAAAAAGCCCTGCAGTATTTTCATCGGGCAGCCCTCAGCGGAGATCAGACGGCGCAAAATAATCTCGGGTATTATTACGAAGTTGGCCAAGGGGTGGAACAAGATCATAAAAAAGCCTTTGAATTTTATGCGATGGCCGCAGACCAGGGGAACGCTCCGGCTCAATCCAATCTGGCCTTATGTTATTTGCGGGGCATTGGAGTTCCCGTCGATGAGCAAAAAGCAGTCCAATTATTTCAAAAAGCGGCTGACCGGGGAAATCCCATTGCTCAAGGGGAATTGGCCGATTGCTACGAGAAAGGCGTTGGAGTCGAACGCGATCCGGCCAAAGCGATCGAGTATTATCAAAATGCCGCCAGCCAAGGGTATGTCAAGGCTCAAAATAATTTAGCCTACCGCTATGAGCATGGAATCGGCGTCGAAAAAGATGAAGACCTCGCTTTTACCTGGTACTTGGAAGCGGCTAATCAGGGTCACTTGCCCGCCCAATTTAATTTGGCCCATTGCTATGAGCATGGAATCGGCGTCGTGAAAGATGAAAACCTCGCTTTTGCCTGGTATCTGGAAGCGGCGACTGAAGGGGATATAGCGGCTCAATTTAATTTGGCCCATTGCTATGGCTATGGGATCGGCACTTCCAGAAACGAGGCTTTAGCCTGGGAATGGCATGCTCGCGCCGAGGCTGGTTCTTGTGCACGGAATGCTTAAATTAATCGACGCCCGAAAGGCAAGGTCAATACCCAAACAACCTCAAAATTTAGTTAGCATGACATTTTTCAAATATTAAATCGCAAAGGATATAATATTTGATCTAAATGTTAGATAGAGGTAAATTTGTTCATTTAACAGAGAACTAATATGCTTAAATTTATTTTTCCTTTTCTCGTTTCTTGCTGCATGGGGCATGCCCAATTACCGGACCAGTTTTTTGTCGAGCAGCACTGGTTTTCCCTAACAAACGCCTTCTCCATTAAAACAGAACAGGAAACATTAGGCACTGTCTACCGCAAACTACTGACCCTCAATCTGCAATACGAGTTCAACGATCCCGATGAAAAACTCGTCGCAACCGCCCGAGCGAGATTTTTTAGCCTGGGAGCAATCTTTGATGTGACCGATGCCGAAGAGACCTATTTGGGGCGCATCGACGAGTATGTCTTCACTTTTTTCCCTAAATTCGACATCTTGAGCCAGGATGAGAAGATTTTGGCGACCGCAGAGATGAATATCTGGGGCACCACCTACACCTTCCGCGATCAGGCAGACGATCACGTTATCGCCATAATGCACCGCGACTTTTTTAGACTAAAAGATGACTGGGCCGTGACGATCCACGATCAATCCGCGTTCGGACCGGACAAGATCGATCCCAAAATAATGATTCTCCTCGCCGCCTTCCAAACAGACCTTGAGGCGTGGTCACAGCAAAACCACATTATTGACACCACACAGCAAAACGGAAATAATGACTCCTGATAAGGGAGCAAAATGCGCTTTATTCTATTATTTTCGCTTCACTTTTGCATTTTTCTTTTCCATGTGGCTGACTTTAGCGAGGATATTTTTTTCAAAGCCCGCCTCCTTCAGCTGCCTTTTCACCTCCGCCAAACCCGCCTGCCCAACCGCTTTCAGATCCTTGACAAACCGCTCTTTGGCTTGTCTGTAATCTCTGTGGTTAATGGTTATGCCCTCAGGCGTCATGAAGCTGGCGCCATCGATTTTTTCGTACGATTTCACTAACACAGCCGCAGATTTTTGGATATCTATGGCGAGCTGATCGAGGTTTCCCGAGATTTCATTGCTTTCATGTTTTTGGTAAAAATTCTCGATCTTTTTGGCAATCCTCTCCCTCCCTTCCTGATCAAACGATTTGGCTTTTAACCTCGAAAGAGACTCTTTCGAACCTCCCGCGTCGATGTATTGGTGGATCAAACTTTTAAACTTATCTTTGGCTACAGCGAATTTTTTAAGTAACGCGTTGCCATTTAAAGTGTTATAATAATTTTGATACTGTCTTGCGTGATCTAATAATGAACTCATGTGATGCTCCGGTAGAACGTCTGCATCCTATATGCTATATAAGAATTAAGCAACTGATTCTTTGGGTTTAATTGTATTTACATTGTCCACACTGCGCCATGCTCCTCCTTCCCCTTAAGCCCACAAAGAATTTGTTTTTATTAATTCGCAATAAATACATAATAAATTATAATTATATCATGGATATTCATTTTTCTATTGCTGATAAACAACAGCAAGTCCAATTGATTGAGGGCAGCGGCTCGCATAGCGTCGCAATCGGCGGCCGCCATTACACGCTTCTAGGAAGCGCTGAGGCCATTTGCTTCATCAAAGAGTGCCTTGTTCCGGCCGATTCACTAGAGCAGGCCGGCAAAGAACTAAAGGCCAGGATGTGGCTGCAGGGGGCCAAAGAGGTGAGTGTGACCACGACCCATGCGATCGGCCTCACAGTGCTTGGAAAAAATGAAGCCATTGACAAACAGGCCATTATCGGGGAAATTGCCACCCTTTTTGAAACGAGCTATGTGGATGAAACCATCGGCAAACAATGCGCCGCCTACCTGAAAAAGCAACTGGCAGAGGGCGCCTATGAGGGCATTACCGACGGCGATGTCTTTACACAGGCGATTACGGCCGACTTGCGCCATATCGCGGAAGATAAGCATATCGTTTTATATGTCAGTAGCGAGGAAGCGGCTCCGGAGCAGGCTGTGGAGCGGTATCAAAGCCCGGAACTCACACACCCCTTTACCTTTAAGGGCTCCGAGGAAGGGTTGATGGGCGCTTCTCCCGATGAATTTCCCTACGAAATCCGCTCCGGTTTTATCGAGGAAAAAACCGGGTATATCGATCTGCGCCTCTTTGGCACCACCCGTACAGAGAGCGCCGACTCCAGAGCGCGCCGCCACGCGATCATCGATGCGGTGCACAATATACAAGGCGCTGAAACGGTGATAGTAGACTTGCGAAACAACGGAGGGGGCGATCCGGCCACAGTCCAGCTGCTCTGCAGCCTCTTTATCGAGGAAGGGCTTCCCCTCAATACGATTCAATACCGCGGAGAGCCGCTGCAAGAATTTGCCACCCTTTCCCATCAAGAGCTCCCCTTAGAACAGCGGCTCACAGCCGCCAATCTGTTTGTGCTCATCGGCCCCCGTACTTTTTCCGCGGCCGAAGAGTTCACCAATAATATCAAAGTGCTGAATAGAGGAAGAGTGGTCGGCGAGCCCTCGGGCGGCGGCGCCAATCCCGGCACAACGCGCCAGGTTGGCGAGGGAGACAAATTCGTCCTCTTTATCCCCACAGGCAGGGCGGTCAATCCGATTCAGGGAGGAAACTGGGAGGGGGTCGGCATCATACCAGACCAGATGGCGCCGGCCGAAGAGGCGTTAGAGGTGGCTCTTAAGCTGCGCAAACATACTCCACTTGATACATAAATGGATTATTGGTAGTGTAATCCGTTTGTGTTTTTAAAGGAGGAATTTATGAGTTTAGCCATTCAAAGACCCGCGATGTGTATTGTTCTTTCAGGCCTGCCTTGCACTGGAAAATCAACTTGGTCCGACAGATTTATCGCAAAATCAAAATTAAACGGCTTATCTGTAAGAGTGATTTCTTCAGACACCATCTCCTATCAAATTTGTGATGAATACAATAAGCATAACAGGGAACAACTTAATTATGCCACCGTTTGGAATCATCATCGCCAGGAAATAGAGGACAAATACCAATCAGAGATCGATCAGGTAAAAGCCGGAAATAACGTTGATGTGGTTATTTTTGATCGCACCTACACCACCATCGAAGCGCGCGCCAAAGCCCTGCAATTAGCCAATGGGATTCAAAGGGTGCATTTGCTTTCCATGCAAATTCTAAATGAGACATCATGGAATAATAATTTGCTTGAGAGAAACAAGAATTTGCCAAATAAAACAATTACCCAGGCAATCCTTGATAAATTAAAGAGTGGAGCGACTCCCCCTGCTGAAACAGAAGGATTTCATTCAATTGTCAGGTGCCCGGCCATTGGAGAACCGGGATGGGAAAATGTGTTTGAAAGTTCCATTGATGAGATGATTAAAAATGCTATGAACAACTGACCGGTTTTTGCTTTGGAGGAGTGCTTGCTGTTTCGACGGAGATTAGGGCTTTGCGTGATCCATCGCTCGGCAATACTTTAATAGAAAATAAAGGATTTTCTTGTTTTTTCATAAATGTCTCCATTGTTAAAACAAGTAATTATAACAAAAAACAACGCAAGTGTAAACAAATAATGAATAGAATTGCAAACAGTTTTCTGAAGAACGATCTCTTTGGGAGCGCAAAGGTACACCCTTTCGACCATATTATCATAGGCGGAGGGTTGATGGGCAGCTCTGCTCTCTATCAATTGGCCAACCGCCTGGCACAAAAAATCCTTTTACTGGATGGGGGAGGCTATGACAAACCCGTCGGAGCAAGCCAGGGTTTTGCGCGAATTACCGGCCGGCTGACAGGCAGCGAGTGCAATGCCTATTTTCAAACCGTGCCAAGATCGAACGAAATCTATGCCGGTCTGGAACAAAAGGGGCATTATTTCTATTCAGCAGCCCCCTGCGTTACCATAGCAAAAGCCGAAAATCCGGGTATGGCGACCGTGCTTGAGCAGTGTCAAAATCACCGCATACCCCATATTCACTTCCGAAGGGGCGAGGCTAAAAACCATGAAGCTTTAACGGGCGTTGATGTGCAGGATAACGATGTCGTGGTTGAAGTGGTCACAGCAAATAACCGCCTGGGGTTATTGGATCCCAGCGCTTTGCGGAACGCCTTCCTGATCGAAGCCAAAAAACAGGGAGCCAAAACCCTGTTTGGGCAGCGCGTCACCCGGTGCACCCCCATGGAAGGGAGCCGATGGTGCGTAGAGCTGGATAACGGCCTGAAATTTTCGACCCCCTCGCTCGCCGTGACTACCGGCATCGAAAATCCCGGATTAAGCCAGCTGAAAAAACCGATCAACCCTACCCGCGTTCCCCTCTTTTTTCTCCCCTTGAAAGAGGAGTCTAAGCTAAACGCATCCTATCTTGGCTTGAATAAAACAGGGGGTTTAGATTGGTTTGCCATGCCTGAGAGGCATAAAAGCATTCGCTGCTTAAAAGTCGGGATCCACGATTTGTCTCATCTTAGCGACGACACCCTGACCGATGAAGAATTTAGCCGAAAAGTCCAGGCAAATTTAATTCCTGTGATTCAAGAGATTTTTAGCAAACATCTCAAATCCCTCGAACTCGTCGGGCATTTGACCTGTTTTTACGACAACACCACGCGCGGCTACCCCTTTATCAAGCGGGAAAGCGTCGACGGACATTCCCTAGTCTACGCGGTTGGCTTTTGCGGAAATGGAGCGAAGCACGCCGGCTTTGTGGGCGAGGCCCTCGCCGACCTGATGCTCGGCCAAGAAAACCCATTAATTAAAGAATTTTCTTAAATCAAAGGAGAAGGAAAATGAAATATTTCATACCTATGCTATTACTTTTTTCAACTGCAATTGCCTCTGCAGATGTCGAGTCAAACGTGAATAGGGAATGTGTCGTTCTCCTGTGCAATAAAGCATTTTTTCCAAAATTTTTATATACTCTTAATTTACTTACAACTAATGGAAAATATCATGGAGATATTTGTCTAGTGATCGGTGATGACTTACTAGATAATAAATTGTTAAATGATGACTTATTAAAAAACAACAACGTTATCATTAAACATTTTCCCGATTTGCAATTTCCACTAGATTTTATTGAAATGGCTAAGAATCTCGATCGCCCATTTTTTTGGTTTGAAAAACTATTTCAATATCATAAACTGCATTTATTTAACACGTACTTTAAAAAATGGGATACAATATTTTATATAGATTGCGGGGTGACGATTTTTTCTGATATACGTCCCATCCTTAATACTAGAGAGCCTGATCTGTTATTGGCCCATTCAGATGCCTACCCAACTTATCAATGGAAATTGCATGTTCAATTCGATAAATCAAAAGTAGACTTTTATAATAAATTGAATAGCAATTTCAATTTAAATATTGATTATTTTCAAACAACTTGCATGCTATACGATTCAAATATTATTGAAGAGAATACATTTGAAGATCTTTACAATTTAACTTTAACATATCCAATAAGTAGAACAAATGATCAAGGTATTATTTCTCTATATTTTACTAATATAGTGCCAATATGGAAACAGATTCCCTTGAGAAATGAAAACACCTTCTTTTACGATTATATGAAAAGAGGTAATGACAAATACATCATGACAAAAATGTAGCAGGTAATCAAATCGGATTAACTCAATTGTTCGGTTTCTTGCCGGCAAAATATGGGCAAGGACCGAACCCATTAAAAGACAAATAGAGTATCCCTTTTCCCTGACTCAATCATGTCTACTTTAAAAATGTTGTAAGGAAGTACCATTTTGGAATTAAATGGTTTACATTTATTTCGACATTCTACATCGCAATAGCGGGCAAAAAGGCATCTGCTGCAAATATCCAGCTTTTTTGTTGTTCTTATGGCCTTCGCACTGTTTGGATGTAGGAGAGTCTGTTAAAAAAGCCACTATTATTGTCAATTTATCATTAAGAATTAAAATTATTTGACTATCAATTTATTTTTATTCATACTAATAAATGTACTATTTAATAAATAGGAGACAATTATGCCATCAACACAAGTAGCTATAATTAATGCCAAAATCAAGGAAGTAAACGATTACCTCGACAGTGTAGAACGCGATTTGGCTAAGAGACAGCCGGGTGAGGCGCCAAAAATGAAAAACAGCATGCTTATGATGCTTGAAGACTGCATCATTGAATTGACAGAGCTCAAGCGAAATGCGTCACCGGAAGATCAGACATCAATCGCTCCTGTGATCGACAAAGCGAAGGGTTTGGAATCCAATTTAAAAAGCAGAAAATAACATTTGCTTCAGGGCGTCTTGATCTAAGGGAGAATGAGGCTCAATCTCCCTTACTTTCACATTGCCGAAATGCTCTATGGCCTGTTTGTTCGATTCATTCTTTGGACCATTGAGGATCACCCCCGCAACCGGTATTTGACGGGAGCGCAGCCCTGAGAGGGTCAGGAGGGTGTGATTGAGGGTGCCAAGCGCACTGCGGGCAACAATCAGCACGGGAAGATTTAACTGCTCGATCAGATCGATCATCAAATCCTTTTCATTTAAGGGCACGAGGATGCCGCCGGCCCCCTCTACAATGATAGGCTCAAGCGGGGGGAGTATGATTTTTGACAAAGAGATCGAGATCCCCTCAAGCTTGGCGGCAGCGTGGGGAGAAAGGGGCGCTTTCAGCCGGTAAGCTTCCGGAAGAAAGGCGCAGCCGGTCATCGTTTTGACCCACTCAGTATCTGTACAGGGTTCGAGGCCGGCCTGGATCGGCTTCCAATAAGTGCCTTTTAAACTGAGTGTGAGGGCTGCCGAGATAACCGTTTTGCCAACGCCGGTGTCGGTGCCTGTTACGAAATACCCTTTTACCATTTTTGCATGGCCGCATAGGCTATGTTATAGGTGATCCCCACGCCAAGGGGCGATTGCTCATCCCAGTAGTTTAGCAGCTGCCGCATTTGGGAGGGGGAAAGGCTCTTCTTTTTTAAAGCTGTGTTCGCACCGATCCGCTTAAAACCCTTTAAGCACTGCAACGCGTTGGGATAAATCAGCGTAATCCTCTTTTCCCAAAGGTGATAGGAAGTAGAAATGGGGCGAAGATCGGTTACGAGGGGAAAATCATTGCCGGTATAAGGAAGATTGAGATCGCAGCACGCCTGCTGCCACTCTGGAAAGCTTTTGTCTTCCAGGAAGGAAAAAAGCAGGAGGCCGCCGGGCTTCAAACCTTCATAGAGCTTCTGAACGCTAGCCTGAAAATCGCGAAACCATTGAAAAACTAGTCCCGAAACAATCAGGGCGAACTTATTCTCCTCATAAAAATCCTCCCCGTCCAATAAGGAAAAATTGAGTTTTTCGCCGTTTACATTCGAGCGGCACTTTTCAAGCATGGTAGGGCAGATATCGGTGATGATCTTCTGCCGGTCAGGAAACGAGCTGCAGAGCTCTTTAGTGATAAATCCGGTTCCGCAGCCGATCTCGAGAATGGGTCCGGAAGGCAGCCTGTCCAGTTGGTGAAAATATTTCCCAAGAGTTTTAGCGGCAACTCCTTGCACATAAGCTTCCCTGTCATAGTTTTGAGAGCCCTTCGAAAAACTCTGGATAATTTGCTCGGCTATAGCCATCTTTTAACCCATTGAAAGCATTCAGTCGCATTCACTATCGGCAGGGCGTGAGTCCCGCCATCTAGAGTAATGAGTTTACTATTGGGTAGTAAACTTTGCAACTCAATTGCTTTTTCAAGGGGCGCGATTTGATCTTCTGTTCCATGCAATAACAGTATTTCCGGAATTATTTTGAGGCGCTCTATATCTAATATACTGTTATTCAAAGAGTTTAAATCTTGGATCAGGAGAGGCAGATTAGCCTTGTTCACTTCTCCGGGCAGAAATACAACAGCTGGCGAAGAGGGAATAGCTTTGAATTTAGCCGAGGAGCCAGATGTTGTAGATAGAGCTTGAAAACTGACCGAAGATGTGAACAAGGCCGGCAGATTTATGTCCTTTGCCGCTTTCTCTTCCAGGCCGCAATCCCGGTAAAACTGTGTTAAGGTGCCCTCTGGATGGGTTTTTAAGCCTTTCATCAGCCAGGCGAGGTAGGCTTTTGTATTTTGTTTGCCGTGAATATGGACGAACCCGCCGATAATGACTAACTTTTTTATCCGGCTAAGTTCGGCTTGTGCGAGCATGTGCAGGCCATAGGAATGGGTGATGACGAGGCAATTTTCAAGATCGCAAAGAGGAATTGGAGTT
The DNA here is from genome assembly GCA_963696295.1 of uncultured Chlamydiae bacterium. Taxonomy (GTDB): domain Bacteria; phylum Chlamydiota; class Chlamydiia; order Chlamydiales; family JAJFMB01; genus CAVOJR01. The sequence goes on from CAVOJR010000001.1 coordinate 467,508, forward strand.
TTAAAATAGCCCCGGTCGAAAAAATGAGAATTGGGTATAGACCCTTTCCAGCCGGTCCAACACTCCGGGCCAAATCCCCATCCATGCAAAAAAACCCAATGCATCGATCAACCTATCAGCGCGAGGTGTTCTTCCGTGTGCTCCGCGGTCAATGAGAGGCGGACTCTCGATTGCCCCTTCGCTACGGTGGGCGGGCGAATGGCGGGGGCAAAGCATCCCCGCTCAAACAACCGGCTCTCCAGGTCAAGCGCTTGTTCCTCGGAACCGACAATGAGGGGGATAATATGCGAGGCGCTGCAGCCAATATCGATCCCAAGAGTTTGCAGTTTCTGACGAAAGAGGGAAGCCGTTTGCTCCAGATGGCTCCGCTCCTTATCCATGGCGGGTATCAAGTCTAAAGCCGCGTCCACAGCCCCGACGATGGGCGGCGGCAAAGCGGTGCTGTAGATCAGTCCGCCGCACTTTTGAATGAGCAAATCGCAAACAGGGCGGGAACAGAGGATATAAGCGCCGAAGCTTCCGAAGGCTTTGCCAAAGGTGCCTAGGACAAGATCGATTCCGGCACCGGCCGTCAAACCAAGTCCTTTTGGACCCAGGACGCCGACGGCATGGGCGTCGTCGACATAAAGAAAAGCCCCATATTCCGCTGCGAGGGATTTTAAATCTGTTAAAGGGGTGATATCTCCATCCATGCTAAAGAGCGATTCGGTCACGATCACTTTCTTTTTATAAGGGGAGTCCTTTAAATATTTTTTTAGCTGATCAAAATCCTGATGGGCAAAGCGGAGAAGGCGCCCCTGGCTTAACCTGGCCCCTTGCACCAAACTGTGATGGCAATGGCGGTCCATGACGATTAAGGTGTCGCGGTCTGCCAAGGCCGAAAGTATGCTGATATTGGCCTGGTAGCCGGTATTCATCAAAAGGGCGCACTCATAGCCCATCATGGCGGCCAAGCGCTTTTCCAGCTGATCGTGATAGATATGGCTGCCTGAGACCAGCCTGGAAGAGCCCGCGCCAACCCCGTATTGCTCGATATAGCGGATCGCCCGTTCTTTGAGACAGGGATGGTTTTTCAATCCCAAATAATCATTGCCGGCGAAGTTGATCACTGTCTTACCCTGCCAGAGAAGTGAAAGCTCCGAACCGGGAACGAGGGTTTTTAAAGTTCTTTTCAGGTTAGGAGAGATTGAACTTCGGAACATATCTTGAGCGCCTCTTTGAATGTGATCAGATCCATTGCCTCGGATAGGGAAGCCCATTTGCCTTCAGCGAGTTCTTCCATTTGGAGTTTCACATCTCCCTCGGCCTCAGCCATAAAGTAGGTTACCCGTTTTTTTATGACCGTTTCATCGCTTTTACGGAAAATATAGTATTCCTCCAACTCTTTGAAGGGGAGAAATTGCACGACCGACAAACCGGTTTCTTCAAAAAGCTCCCGCTTAGCGGTCTCTTGAGGGGTTTCGGAGCCGTCTTGGTGCCCTTTGGGAAAACTCCAGTGCCCGGCTCGGTGCTGAATGAGGAAAACCTGCCAGCATCCCTGGAAGCGTCGAAGGGGGATAATCCCAAAGGAATGTTCATGCTGCATAGCTTATTCTTGGTAAGGAGCAAAAACAATAGAGGCATTGTGGCCGCCAAATCCAAAAGAATTGGAGAGGGCCGCTTTAATTTTCAACTCTTCAGCATGGGTTGGAATATGAAAATCGATTCCAGGTTCCGGGTTTTCCAGATTGGCAGTCGGGTGCACGATACCTGTTGTAATGGCTTTGACCGTCGCCACCGCTTCAATCCCACCGGCAGCGCCTAAACTATGCCCTACCATCGATTTTGTGGAGTTCATGGTCACTTTTTTGGGATCTTTGATCACAAGCTTTGTCGCCTGCACTTCGACCATATCCCCAGCAGGTGTAGAGGTGGCATGGGCATTGATAAAATTAATATCTTCGGGCTTTATTCCGGCATCCTCCAGAGCGTGGCGGATGCACAGGGCAATTCCGTAGCCATCGGGACGAGGCTCGGTCATGTGGTAGGCATCGCAGGAGACACCGCCGCCTAAATACTCGGCCAAAATAGTCGCTCCCCTCGCTTTGGCATGGCTCAAACTCTCCAGCACAATTACGCCGGCTCCTTCCCCCATGACAAAACCGTCGCGGTCGCGGTCCCAGGGACGGGAGGCTTTCATCGGATCGTCGTTGCGCTGCGAGAGCGCTTTACAGGCGCAGAAACCGGCTACCCCCATCGGGATAATCGGCGCTTCGACGCCTCCGCAGATCATGAGATCGGCATCCCCGAAGCGGATGTGGTTGGCCGCGGCGATGATAGAGTTATTAGACGTCGCACAAGCCGTGGAAATGGAGTAATTCGGCCCCATGAAGCCGAGATCTTTAGCTAATAACGCGCCGCCCATATTGGATAAAATGTAGGGGACAAAAAAGGGAGACACCCGGCGCGGCCCTTTTTCTGCGAGGGTATTCACTCCCTCGGCAAAGATACCCATCCCGCCCATGCCGGAGCCGATAACGATCCCGCATCTTTCCTTATTCAGTTTTTCCATTTCCGCACCGGACAGATGGGCATATTCCATCGCTTTTTTTCCGGCGACTATGGTGTAGGAGATATAGGGATCGGCGCGTCTGGCCAGTTTGTAATCGACATACTCGCCGGGATCAAAATCTTTGATCGAAGCGGCAAAGCGCGTGGTGAAATCTTCGCAGGGAAACTGGGTGATAGGGGTGACGCCGCTTTTGCCTGCCAGCAGCTCGGAATAAAAATGCTCGACATCGTTTCCAAAACAGGAAACTACCCCAAGCCCCGTGACGACGATTCTTCGCTTATTCATTTTTATCACCCTCGGCGATTTTAATGGTTAAATCCACAATTTTTCCCTCTTTCCACAAATTCTCAAGAGCGTATTTTTCCCTAAGCTCCGGTATAAATAAGTGTACCAGCACTTCGCCAAAATCCATCACGATCCAATCGCCGGATTCAGCGCCTTCCACATGCAAGGGGGAATGCCCCATTTCAGTCAATTTTTCCTGAAGAGACAAGCAGATAGCCCGGACATGGCGATCGACAGAGCCCTCAGCAATGACGAAAAAGTCTGTTAAGTTGGAAACATCCCTGACATCCAAGCCCAGAATGTTAAAGCCTTTTTTATCGTAAATTGTTTGGGCAATGGCATTTAACATTGCGATAGAGGTTTCTTGTTCAGTCATTTGCAATATATAAAAATTATTCTCGAGACTACAAGTATAAATCATTTTGATAAATAATTGCCAGTATTTTTGCCGGTATCAAATGGCCGCAATAAATTCTTTTTTTTAACCGCTCCCGCAGCTCGGTGCTGCTTATTTCCATAATGCGAGTCTCAGTCAATCCCTGTTGCAAGGCTTTTTGAATTTCAGGGTTTCCTAAAATTTCCAGACTATAGCCCTGGGTTCTCTTGCCAATTAATAATTTAGCAAGGGAAACGATCTCTTCCGCTTTATGCCATCTAAAAAAGTGGGCCAGCGCATCCTCTCCCATCAGCACATAAAACTCATGATCCGGATATTGCCTATGCAAATCGCGCAAAGTCTCTACGGTATAGGAGGGCCCCTCCCGATTGACTTCGATTTCCAGGACGCGGAATCGGGGAATTTCATTCAAAACGCTTCTTAACATCTCGAGGCGGATCGTCCCATCCACCTTCGGCGCCGCATGGCTCTTGAACGGGCTGATTTTGGCCGGGCAAAACCAGACTTCGTCCAGTTTCCGTTTTTCCATTAATTCCAAAGCCAAATTGAGATGGCCAAAGTGAAGAGGATCAAAAGAGCCGCCGTAAAGTCCCACCTTCATAAAATAAACAATAACTCCCTGTATTTGGGCAGAGGCCAAAGTTGATCGTCGATCAGCCCCTCCAGCTGGTCGACGGCATCCCGCAGCTCTTCTCCTTTTGAAAGGACTTGATCGCCGAAGGTAAAGGCGCGTTTTGAAAGCTCCTGGCTCATCGCCCTCACCCGCAACTCCTCAAGTTCCCGGGCTGCGGTCAGGGCTTTTTCGATCAGTCCGTTTAATTTCTCCCCTAACAATGAAACGGCAGAGAATTCCTTCAGCTGTTTCAGGGCGGCCGGGAGAATTTGGGTGTAAAACATTTCCCTCATCAAATTTGCGTCGATATTCATGGTCGTCGCATAAATATCCAGCGCAATTTCATGGCGGCTTTTCATTTCATGTTCCGTCAGGATCCCCTCAAAGGCTTGAATCGTTTCTTTCTTTAGCAGCGCTTCCATTGCCTCGGTCGATCTTTTGAAGTTTGACAAATTGCGGCGCCTGGCCTCATCAACCCATTCCTGCGAATAATTGTCCCCGGAATACCTCACTTTTTTTGAAAGCTTGATATATTTCTGCACTACAGGCAAAGCGGCTTCAGCAAAGGAGATTTTAGCCGAGGCCATCTCCTTCTCAATTTCATCGATCATATGATTCAGGCAGTCCGCCACCATCACGTTAAGCACAGTGATTAAAAAGGCAGGACTCGCTGAGGAGCCAAGGGCGCGCATTTCAAACTTGTTGCCAGTAAAGGCAAACGGGGATGTGCGGTTGCGGTCGGTATTGTCGCGGCTCAAATGGGGCAGGGCGGAAACGCCGAATTCATACATCTTCCTGTCCCCCCGGCTCACATGCTGTCCGCTCTTTTCGATATTGTCCAAAAAGGCTTCTAAAGCCTCGCCAAGATAAACGGACATAATGGCAGGAGGGGCTTCATGGCCGCCCAACCTGAAATCGTTGCTGGCAGAGCCTATTGAGGCCCGGAGCAAATCGGCATGCTTATGGACAGAATAGAGGATAGCCGTCAACAGGATCAGAAAATGGGCGTTATTTTCGGGAAAATCGGTGGGATTCAGTAAATTTATGCCCCCATCAGTGATTAACGACCAGTTGCAATGCTTGCCCGATCCGTTCAATCCGCCAAAAGGCTTTTCATGCAGCAGGCAGCATAAATTGTGCTTTAAAGCAATCCGGCGCATCAATTCCATCAAAATAATATTGTGATCTGTGGCCACCACCGCTTTTTCATAAACCGGCGCCACTTCGTATTGAGCCGGAGCTACTTCATTGTGGCGCGTCTTGACCGGGATAGCGAGCTTTAAGGCCTCCGTTTCAAAATCGCGCATAAAATCTAAAATACGGTCTTTGACCGATCCAAAGTAATGGTCTTGCAGCTCCTGCCCTTTCGGGGGCTCTGCGCCGAAAACGGTCCTGCCGAGAAGGAGAAGATCGGGCCTCAAATCGCGAAGGGCCCTGTCCACCACAAAGTATTCCTGTTCCAGCCCGACTGAGGAGTAGACCGCCTCGGCTTTGATGCCGGTATGGCGGAGAAGCCGCAAAACGGCGTCGCTAATCCTCTGATCGGAGCGCAAAAGGGGGATTTTATTGTCTAACACATGGCCGGTCCATGAGAAAAAAACAGAGGGGATGCAAAGAGTTGCCCCATCGCCAGCTTTCCAGATAAAAACCGGCGAAGTGGGATCCCAGCCGGTGTAGCCCCGGGCTTCATAGGTGCTTCTTAAGCCACCGGAAGGAAAAGAGGAGGCGTCGGGCTCCCCCTGGATCAGCTGTTTGCCGGAAAATTTTTCTATCACACAATCCTCGCCGCTCCAATCGATGAACGCGTCGTGCTTCTCTGCGGTGCCTCCCGTCAAAGGTTGAAAAAGATGGGAGTAATGGGTCGCTCCATGACTCATAGCCCAATCTTTCATCGCCACGGCGATGGCATCGGCAAATTGGGGATTTAACCTCCCTTTTCGCTCTCTCGCCTGCAGGATATTCTCAAACACCTCTTGCGGCAGCATCTTTTGCATAACGCTTTGAGTGAAAACATAAGCCCCGAAAAACTCAGAAGCGTGCCGTTCATTCCTGCAGCTTTTTTCCCGGTAAGTTCTATTTCCAATTGTTTGTATGGCTTTAAAACGAGGATTAATCATAGAATCTCCCAATTGCGCTTCTGGCAAACCCGCCGTAATTCTCTATCGGGCTGAACCCCGATAGGACGTCCGGCAGCTTCTAAAAAATACAAATCCCGAATACTATCGGAATAGGCGATCGTATGCTGTTTCTGCACAGAATATAACTCTTGCAGCAAAAGCATATAATTCACTTTTTCATTGCCTTGTATGGGAGCTGAAATTACGACAAAAGCACCCCGTTTGTCAACATGATATTTTGATCCGCACCAGTGGCTGATATTTAAGTGCCTGGCAAAACATTCCACGATAAAATCGGGGGAACTCGAACAGATGGCGATATGATCCCCATTCTCTTTGGCTTGCAGCAACCTGGAAATTGCAGGCGGGTAGAATAGAACCGCTTCTTTTGACTTCAAAAAGCGTTGCAGCAGATTAACAAATACATCTTTTGATTTGCCTAAAAAAAGCTCAGAAAAAACTTTTTCGTGGATCTCTTCGGTAGTCACTCTTTTCCAACTGTGACTCCAGTAAGCCCACAAGAGGCGTAACATTTTCAGCCAGGGAATACACCCCTGTTTAAAAAGAAAAACGCCGAAGGAAAAGCTGCCGTTCCCTTTCAAAAGGGTATGGTCCAGATCAAAAACGTGCAGTTTAGCGCAGTTTTTCTTCAAGTAAATCTATTTTCTGTTGGATTTCAGCAATGCCGATATTAACTTTTTCCAGCCTTTCCCTTTCAGAAAGAAGCTGTTCATTATAACTCATGGCTTGTTCAAAGTCAGAGATAGAGGTTCCTTTCACTTTTCGATATATTTCAATCTGCTCTTTGATCTCTCTGCTGCGCTCTTTACGCTCTTTTAAGATCTCTTTGAGATTAAGCAATACCTGCTTCTCATCATCAGACAGATTCTCAAGAACCTGTTCTCTTTTTTCAGCGACTATATCTTTGACCGGTTTTAACATTTTTTCAAAGTTTTGCCGTTCAAATTTGGAAATCAGCATTCCCTGAATTTGCTTGAAGAGGTCATCACGCTCGCTTAATACAGACTCGACATCATATTCGTGCACTTTTGAGAGGAATTTCTCAATCTTTACTTTCATTTCGTCGATCAGTTCTAACCGTTTGCGGTCTTTCTCCCCTTCTCTATATTTTTTATCTTCTTCTTCAGTCTGAACTTTCTTAGTAGCTATTTTTTTAATTTCATTAAGTTCAAAACGCAATTCTTTTATTTCATCTTTGCCGAGTTCCACATCGCGCATTAATTGGCTAATCTCGTTAACGGCAGAAAAAATTTGTTCGCTCGTGTAATTTTCCGTTTCGATAGAAGCTACAAGGGCTGTGATTTTTAGTTTTACTTCCTCGGCATTTTGTCTGAAAATCGAGCGCATTTCCATCCGCTCTTTCTTCCGCTCTTTTTCCATCTGTTTGATTTTATCCCAGCACTCGCTGAGTTTCAACCGGGTCTCGTTAAACGCCTGTGTATTTAAAGTAAGCTGCTTGGCCAAACCTTGAAGCCCTTTAATTTCCTCGCGGATGAGAAATAAGGCATCCTGCAGGGAGCCCTCTGAACTAAAGTACGTTTCAATGAATTTTTCAATGTCGCCGATAAATGTCTGGCTGAGTTCTTTGATCAAATCTTTGCGGCGAGGAAAAACCTTATCCCCAGCTGCAGATAATCTTTGGAAAAATTTATTTTTAAATTTTATCCTCATTTCCGTTTTGATCAGCTCTTTTCTCAAGGCATTGATGCGGGAAGCTAAGGTATTTAAAAAATTTAATTCTTTTTGAGTTTGCTGATAAAAGGGAAAATTCTTTTCTATTGTGACCAGCTGATCAAAGACAATCGGAGCATTATCGGTTACAGAACCTATTTGTCCGACTTCAGTTTCAAGCGCTTGTATCGCGATTTCGATCTGTTCAACAGCAAAAGCGCTTTGCTCGTCAAGCATTTCCTTTAAATTTCTCGCTTCCTTGGATAAATCGCGATAGCGGGGCCAAAGAGCCGACCTTACCTGAGCCGGGATGTTTTCCTTGAAAATTTCTCCGCAAAGCTTGCGGGACTCCCAAAAATTCTTAAAATTTGGACACCCGTTTTGAGATAGGGACATCTCCATGTATTGTATGGCCATCTGCAGCTTCTCTTCAGAAAGAGGGAGCTGGCTGAGCTGGCTGACAAACTCTTCAAAGCTTTTTGGCAAGGGCTGCTTGCTGTCGCAGCAGGCTGTATTTTCTGTACTCTTTTCCGACACTTCTAAGGAATCCTGACTCATATTAACTCAAACTTGGGGGGGTCATTTTGTTATTCTAGGCTTATTCTTAACAGAACGAGCATTTTTTTTCTATACTCTTCAAATATATTTTTAACCTGAATCTCAAATCATCATTTGCGATTCGAGCATGGTTTTAAGTTAGAAAGGATATAGGAAAACTCTTTTTAGGTAAAGAACTTCAACTCGGCTGACGTCAAATTCCCGATTCGTAGTCCCTTCTAACCATGTCAACGGCAATCTCCGGATCGTGCAGATCGATATCAAGCCAATTAAATAAAGGGCGCTTGCGAAACCAGGTCAGCTGCCTTTTGGCATAATTGCGGGAAGCCTGCTTGAATTCCGAAACGAATCGCTTGTAATCCTCTTCCGTCTGGGCTGTCTGCAGGAAATCTAATGCCTGGCGGTAGCCGATCGCCCTTGCCGCTGAAGGGTTCTCGCAAAGCCCCTCCTCTACCAAGTGCTTCACTTCATCCAAAAATCCCAAGGCAAGCATCTGGTCGCATCTCTCTTCGATCCTTTGATAGAGCTTCTCTTTCGGACGGTACAAAAACCAGCCCCGGAAATTGTAATTTAAGGGATTATGCCTGGATTTCCAATGCAGCTGGCTCACTTTTTTGCCCGTTAAGCTAATAATTTCCATAGCTCGGACAATTTTCTGCTTATCGTTTTTTGTGATTGTTTTGGCATATTCCAAGTCAAGGTGCTTTAATTTCTCAAACATCGCCTCGGATCCCTCCTTTTCCACCTGATCCTCTAAAGCTTTGCGCAGTTCCGGCACAGAGGGGGGGCCGCTCGGCGGGCCGTAAATCAGAGAATGGAGATAAAAACCGGAGCCGCCGACGACGATGGGAACGGCGTCGCGGGCCAAAATCTTTTGAATGCAATGCCTGGCTTCATAGTAAAAATCGACGACGTTGAAAGGTTCGCTGATGTGATGGGTGTCGATCAGATGATGGGGAACTTGAGCCAAAATTTCTTTGGAGGGCTTTGCCGTACCAATATCCATTCCCCGGTAAATCTGCATAGAATCGGCAGAGATGATTTCTCCGCCGACCTCTTTGGCAAGCATCAAAGAAAAATCTGTTTTGCCGCAACCCGTAGGTCCGGCGATCACGATAACCCGTTTTTTATTCCTCTGGAATTGATCGCTCATTTGCTTTTGCGCCTGCACAGCAAATCCGATAATAATCTTTTCCAGCTCCTCCTTTTCGAAGGTTAAACTACTGGTCATATTCCTCCAAAAAGATTTGGAGGAAAAGCGGATCTATTAAACAAATTAAATACTCATATTTTTTATACACATTTATACCACATTTTAGATATTGTGGCAACTATTCTACAAGCTCCACCCGTACGCGATAACCCAATCTGGCGCAGGCGGTCATGGCTATCATTCTGATGGCCTTAATTGTCGCCCCTTTCCTTCCCACGACCTTCCCGATCTCATTGGAATCCACGCGCACTTCAATCTGCATTATCTTTTCTTCGTCATAACATTTCACTTCTACAGCTTCTGGTCGGTCCACTAGGTTTTTGATTATATATTCAATAAATTCTTTCATATTTCTTTTCGCTCGTTTTCAGTTTTTTAAATTCAGTTATTGATGACTCGTCATCTCTGGTGTAGATTCAATCAGCCAGTCAAGATACTCTTTGTTGCCGCCATCAATAGTCACGTAAGTGATTTCAGGCACCTCATACGTGCAGTTATCGAGGATAATGCTCTTTATCGAATCATACTTGCCAAGGCGGGTTTTCAATACTATTTTACTTTCCTGAGAAGTCTCCAGCTGATTATTCCACATGTAGATTGATTCGATCCAGGGAGTGATCTGAGCACAAGCGACAAATCGCTCCTGTACTAGATAGCGGCAAATTTTACGCGCTTCATCAATGCTTCCGCAAGTCCAATGTATTTCGATAAGTTGGTCCATAGTTCCTACCAATATTTTCGGCTAAGTTTTCATTTTGCCACAACAGTCATAACAAATTTCTCAATTTTTAACAATGACAGGAATTGTGTTTCGGAGCGAGACCCTCATAGGCGTCAGCTGTGGGGATTCATGAGGATCTCGTACTGGCATTTGCTGACTTCACGGCCCTGATAATAATAATCGGTCTTAACCGCATCTCCAATATAGGTATAAGAGGGGCCATGGCGCATATTATCGCACCAGGAAATCTCTTCGACCACTGTTTTGCTATTGCGGAAACGCTTCTCAATACCTTTCTTGCACCCTTTATCATAAGGTACTTCGGCATATTTTTCGCCGTTTTGAAAGACTACAGTCATCCCCTGCTGCACCCCTCCAACCCATCTTTCGACAGTGCTCGGCTCGCCGGCCGGGAGGAATGTTTTGCGCTCCCCGTCTACAACTCCATTGTTATAAGGCGTAATCTCTTTTGGCGATCCGTTGGGATAATACATCGTTTTTTGCACCACTTTCCCATTTTCCATCGTTTCAGAGGAGATCAATTCCCCATACTCATCACGGTTGATGCGGGTTCCTGAGCCATTTTTCACTTGGGATTCGATCGCGTTAGCGGGATTGTAATACTCGGCATAAATGATCGAAGCGTCTTCATACTCCTCAATGCTCTTGGGAGCCCCATTATCGTACCAGCCTGTCACACGCTCTCCCCGCGGAAGGTAGTGCACTTCCTCCTTTGGGTTGCCGCAATAATAATTTGTGATTTTACGCTCTAATTTACCCTTGGAATAGATCTCTTTGCATTCAATGGCGTCGCAATAGGGAAAAGTGTAGGTAGTCTCTCCCTCCTGCTTGCCCCGGCAATAGTTTTTACTGATCACGACGCCGTTTTTCATGCTCACGATAATTTTTCCGTTTTCGCCCCGGTTTACCCAGTCTTCGGGAGGAACGACCAGACCGTATTTGTGAACATATTTCTGATCGATAATATCCTGATTACCGGCTCTTTGCTGAGAAGCGCAACCGGCTAAAACAGCAATTAGAAACGGTACGGAATACTTTAGACGGCTGGACATAGGCAACCTCCCTTTATTTGTTTTCATTATAATTTCAACCTCTTTTGTGTCTCCACGACTATCCGGGCATGCTCCGCTTCAACTTCCTCTTGCGAGAGAGTTTTGTTTTTATCCCGATAAAAGAAGCGCAATGTGATGTTGTGGAAGTCTCCCAGTTTTTCATTCCAGTAGATATCGACAAGGCTTGTCTGTATTAATAAGGGACCGGCTGCAGCGTTGATCGCCTCGAAGATCTCTCCCACAGGAAGGCTCTTTTCCACTGTCAAAGTCCAGTCTCTCTCCGATCCGGGAAGGCGCGGAATCTCACGCATTTTCACTTCCTTTTTCCTTTTTTGGAACAGATCGTGCAAATTCAGTTCGGCAAAATAAATGCGCTGCGTCACATCAAGCGCCCGCAATATCGAAGGATGGACCTCCCCCATCGTTCCGACATCGACATCGTCGATATAAATCGAGGCTTGGCGCCCTGGATGGAAAGCATTCAATTGCTGAACCCGGAAGTTTCCGTTAGGGAGGCTCAAACCGGCAAAGAAGTTTTCAATTATCCCTTTCAAGTCGAAAAAGTCTACTTCGCGCGATTTGCTTTCAAAATGGTGCGGCTCCCTCTTTCCCGTCAAAATAATACCCGCCATAACCTGTTCTTTATACTGTTTGCCCTCTTTGAAATGGATCCGGCCGATCTCAAAACCGCCGATGTCCTGGTTTTGGTGCAGCATGTTCTCCTTTACCAGGTGCAAAAGCCCGGGAATCAGAGAAGTGCGCAATATAGACTGTTCGATCGAATTGGGATTTAACACTCTGATAGTCGCATCGGAGGGCATCATAGAATCTTTCAGGAGATCGACTTGAGAGGGGCCGATCAAATCGCAAGTGATAAACTCCTGCAGCCCTTCAGCGATCAAGCGCTCCCTCGCTGCTCTTTCAAAATGAAAAATCGGGTTATCTTCCATTTGGGAATGGCGGTAAGCGGGTTTTTTCGTAGGTATTTTGTCAAAACCATAGAGGCGCGCCACCTCTTCCACCAGATCGATCTCTTCATGGATATCGACTCGGTAAGTGGGAATGACGACAGAGAATTGGTCCCGCCCATCCCAGTGATAGGGAAAATCCAACTGCTTGAACATCGTTTCGATCTCATGGACCCCCAAATGGGTGCCGAGAAGGGCGTTGACACGGCTCAAACGGCATTTGACCTTTTTTTCCTCAAAAACTTCTGCCTGGTCGTCCAGAATGCCTAAAGCGATCTCTCCCCCGGCTAATTGCTGGATCAGCATCGCGGCGCGGTCCAGGGAAATAACCGTCTGATTGGGATCGGCGCCTCTTTCAAACCGCTTTGAAGCTTCGCTTTTCAGACCGAGCTTCCGGCTGGTCTTCCGGATGGACGCAGGGTCGAAATAGGCCGATTCGATCAGGATATTTTTCGTATTATCGCTAACTTCGGTATTCAATCCCCCCATTACTCCGGCAATCGCAATAGGTCTTAAGCTGTCGCAAATCAAAAGATCCTCATTGCTCAAAACCCTTTCTTTATCGTCCAGTGTGATGATTTGCTCATCCTGATCCGCCACGCGCACCACCACCTTTTGCCCTTTGATCAGATCGCAGTCGAAGGCGTGCAGCGGATGCCCCATTTCATGCAAAACATAGTTGGTCGCATCGACAATATTATTGACCGGGCGGAAGCCGCAATCGGTCAGGCGCTGCTGCAGCCATTGAGGGGATGGAGCCACCGTGACGCCGCGGATAAACCGGCAGGAGTAGCGGGGGCACCGTTTTTTGTCTTTCACGATCACATTCACAATCTGCTCAATGATTTCGCTTCCCTCATCCACATCGATTCCGGGCATTTTGTAGGGAAGGCCGGTCACAGCGGAAAGTTCTCTTGCGACGCCGACGACGCTGTTCGCATGACTCAAGTTGGGGGTTAAAGAGATGTCGAAAACCACATCGGAATACATATCGGCCACATCTCTGCCCTCTTTGATATGTTCGTCGAATTCGATGATGGCGTCGTGGTTATCTGATAAGCCAAGCTCCTTGGCCGAACAGAGCATCCCGAAAGACTCGACGCCTCTTAACTTGGCTTTCTGCACGATAAATTGCCCATTTTCCAGACTCGCATCGATTTTGGCAAAAGCCGTCTTGATCCCGGCCCGGCAATTGGGAGCGCCGCAGACCACCTGATAGTTTTGTTCCCCGTCGAACACGTTGGCAATTTGAAGCTTGTCCGCCTGCGGATGTTTCTCAACGCCCGTAACGCGGCCGACGACCACACCCGAAAAGCTGCCTCCGATTTTGTCGCAGCCATCCACTTCTAACCCCGCCATTGTCAGGAGTTTGGAAATTTGGGAAGGAGAGAGATCGATATCAATATATTCTTTTAACCAACTTAAGGGGACTTTCATAATAACACCTTTTCAAAGCTTGATCCTCAAATTATACCGATTTTTTCATAAGAGACAAGTAACGATTCACAAAATTTCACTCTTCAGGTAAACTCTACGCTTGAGACAAACTTTTTTGGAGATTTAAACTATGACAAAAGAACAAACACTATCCATCATTAAACCCGACGCCGTAGGAAACAACAATATCGGAGAAATTATTTCTCTATTTGAAAAAGCGGGACTGAACATCGTGGCGGCAAAAATGATCCAGATGAACGAAGCCCAGGCCAAAGAATTTTACGCCGTGCACAAAGAACGCCCCTTCTACGGAGAATTGGTTTCCTTTATGTTGACAGGTCCTGTGCTGGTCATGGTTTTGGAAGGGGAAAACGCAATCGCTAAAAACCGCGAAATCATGGGGGCCACTAACCCGAAAGACGCCGCTAAAGGAACCATCCGCGCCCAATTTGCCCGCAGCATCGGGGAAAACGCTGTCCACGGCTCCGACTCGAAAGAGACCGCCAAGGTTGAAATTCCCTTTTTCTTCTCCCAAAAAGATATTTTAAAGCGCATAAGGTAGTCCATGTATAAACTTTTAATTAGCCTATTACTCCTGCCCTGCCTGCTCTCAGCCAAAGAGCTCCAGTTCAGAAGCGCCAAAAACAAGAACGTTAAAGATACCGAACAGACGCTTCTTTTGATCAAACCGGAAGCGGTGATGTGCAATCACGTCGGTGAAATTATCTCCCAGTATGAAAGGGAAGGGCTCACCATCGCGGCCATCAAGATGGTCAAACCCACCCTGAACGAGGCGAAGGAATTTTACAAAGTGCATCAGGACCGCCCATTTTATCAGGAGCTGACCACGTATATCAGTTCTGGCCCATTAGTGGCGGTGGTCTTAGAGGGAAGAAACGCCGTGATCAAAAATCGCAAGATCATGGGCGCAACCGACCCGAAAACCGCCGATAAAGGGACGATCCGCTCGAAGTGGGGCACGGACATTCAGAAGAATGCGGTGCATGGATCCGATAGCGTCGAGAACGCTAAGAAAGAGATCCCCTTCTTCTTCAAGCCGGAAGAGATTGTCAATTCAAAAAGCGCTTAATATCAAGAGGCTCCTCCTTCAGGAGCCTCAATACAAAAATCCGAATAAATAGAGCGGAATCTTCCTCCCAAATCCTATTGCCAGCCTGCTCTGAACGGATTTGATGATCATTTTTATTTTTTCCACTTCTCGTCTACGAGAAAATCCCCGGTTTGATAGAAACAAACTTTATGTTTTGCCCCTGCCTGATTGACAAAGAATGTTTCCCTGACGCCTCCTCCTATGGCTGCTTCTTCAGAGAATTGTGAATGGCATTTTGCCTGGTTTACCAATGAACGAGGCAGGTTGGACATAATAACTTCTATCTGCAAATCTTCCAAACTAAACTACACCTTACAATTTTTACATTGCTTTGTCTAGTTTCTTTACCCACTCTTTATACTTAATAATTTGAATATAAAATCATATTTACATATAATTAAAATGTAATATATGGTTCAAAGTCATATGAATATAGAAGATAAAATAATATCAGAAATACGAAGCAATAATAAACTGATAAATAAGTTTGGCAGCGCTGAACAAGTTGAAGCCTATGGTAAAAGATTATTTCAGAAAATTGACCTTAAAGATTTTAAAAATAATGTAGAAGGTGTTAAAAAAGCCATGGAATTAGGGATGGCGCTCTTAGGGAGTTTAAGTGTTGCGAAAGAGTTTAGACAGATAAAAGACAGTGATTTGACTCCAGAACAAAAGATCAAGAATGAAGCTGTTTTGGATATGATCGCTGCGAGAATATCAACCCCAAAAGACGAAGTAACCGGCGAAAGGTACGAAAGTGCGAAAGAAGCGGCGCAAACTGCCGGAATTATCCCTAACCAAAATCCTAACCAACCTCTCAAAGGATATCTTGTAGCCTCTGCGTATGACTCCAGACGCGCAAAGAACTTCTTTAATCTTCTTAAAGTAATATATCCAAAATCAGCAGATAATATTAATCGACTCCAAGCAGAATTCAAAATAGATATGATATCAAGTAAACAACAAAAAGAAATTGAAGATGAATTAAAGAAGGATAATGCCCAAAAAAATTTCGATGAATTCATTAATAAACAAAAACAATTATATCCAACATCATACGGTTTAGCGAACAATATAGAAGAACTGCATCACTTATCCCCATCAGCAAGCCCTAAACCAGCGGATAACCACCTTGATGGATTTCAGGTCGCCCAAAATATCCCAAGACCGACAAAAGATTTTTTAGCCGAGCTTGCCTTGGCTTATCCAGATGAGCCCTATACAAATATTTTAAATAATTTAAAAATACATAATTTTGAGAGCAATCAAAATATCACCCCACAACTTCAACAAGAGATTGAAAAAGGAATGCAAAAGATTAAAGGGTTTCAGGTCGCCCGAAATATCACTAGGCCAACCAAAGAATTCATGGAGGAACTTGAGAAGACTTACCCCGACCAATATGCAGACGGTTTGAGAGACTTACAAAAAGGTATATTTCCAGGTGTTCAGCTTAACCTTGAATCACCATCTTTAGACCCAGTGTCGCAAAAAATATTTGAGCAGTGCATTAAAAATTTTCAGCTTATCCAACATTTAAAGAAACGGGGAATTTCCGAAGAAGTTATTAAAAAATTACCAAATGCCGAAGAAAGGAGATGGAAAAAATTTCCAGCTGGTGAATCTATCACAAGACCGGAGGCCGAAAGTGTCATCATATGGTGTTACAAGGAACAAGCTCGCTTAGGTCCCATCGGTAGTGTTACTCAATTTAAGACTAGAAATACCAGTGATTTTTTAAGCGATCTTGAAAAAAAATATCCCAATCAAAGCGCTACTGCTACTTTAATACCCGAATTAAATGATAAATTGGAAAAAGCCAAGAAAAAAGGCACAATATCCGCAGGGTTGCAAGAGGAAATTGAATTAATTCTAAAGAAAAATAGTGGCGAAAAACCCTTTAATTTTGATGAAGAAGTAAAATCAATACTCAACGAAATGTTCCCCCCTAAAGCCTGAAATCATCCCCGAGATAGATCCGCTTGGCGAGGTCGCTGTTCACCAGCTCCTCCACCGGCCCAGAGATCACTACCTGCCCGTCGCGGATGAGATAGCTGCGGTGGGAGATGGATATGATTTCCCGGGCATTGTGATCGGTAATCAGAACGCTGATGTTCCTTTCGGAAAGATGCTTGATCAGCTGCTTCAATTCATTGACCGAGATCGGATCGATGTTGGCAAAGGGCTCGTCTAGCAGCAAAAAGGTGGGATTGGTTACCAGGGCGCGCGTGATCTCGAGCCGCCGCCGCTCTCCGCCGGACAGGGTCATCGCCCTCTTCTTGGCCAGTCTGGTCAGGTGGAGCTCTTCCAGGAGCTCTTTGGCCCGGGCTGTTCGCTCAGAGTACGTCAAGGGAAGAGTCTCTAAAATGCATAAAATATTCTCCTCGACCGTCAGCTGCCGGAAAACCGAGGGCTCCTGGGCAAGAAATCCCATCCCCATCCGGGAGCGCTGATGCAAAGGGGCATGTGTGATATCCTGGCCATTAAACAAAACTCGCCCCCCATCGGGGCGGATCAGGCCGATCGTCATGTAAAAGGCAGTCGTTTTTCCAGCTCCGTTTGGCCCCAGCAAACCGACGACCTCTCCCGGCTTGACATGGAAGGAGAGGCGGTTTACCACCATTCGCCCCTGGTACGATTTGACCAATTGGTCTACGACCAAAATTGCGCCGTCCATTCAAGCCCCTTCAAAGAATGCGTTCTTCAACATCTCGGCCTCGGCTTTGGCGAAACTGAAGCGGACATCGCCAACCCCCTGAATATACCCTTTTTGAGCAGGAGTGGTGCGTTTGATTCTGAGGGCAGGGGCGCTTATCTGGATATGGTTCACATTGTCTTGAAAGAGCACCCTCTGTTTGCCGGATGAGAGCAAATTCAGCTCTTTAGAAACAGGCAGGTATTCAATGCTGTCCGCAAGGGCGTATTGCATCGGGTTTTCCCCGTCCAAAAATTGGGTGAGCCGGTTGACCAGCTGCACACGCCCCTCTAAGAGAACTTGTTGTAAAACGGTTTTCTCATCATGAGAGAAATGGAGGTTCACGAGATCGGCGGAAATCTTGGCTAAGCCATCCTGAAAAAAGACTTGGGATCCCTGATCACTGCGGCACATTGAGATTTTTTGCTTTTCCCGGTCCACAGTCACTTTTCCTGGGCAGACAAATGTGCAGGAATACTTCTTCTTGGCATCCTCTACGGCCAGCCTGGTCTCCCCCTGGCATTCCAGCCTCTTCAACTCCCTCTTGCCATTGACCATCCGGTAAACTAAGGAGATCTCCTCCTCTACGCTGAATTGGCCGATCTCAGGCAATTCGGCCTTTACCTTCTCTCGCAGCTCTATTTTTTTGTCTGCGCGATCCCAAAATAACCGGCCGGCGCTGAAATGCAATTTTTCGGCATTTCCCAAATGATGCACGCAAAACACCCCAATCGGGGCGGCAATCGATGTCTGTTTCTTCACAAAATCCAGGGCCACTTCATCAGCTGAAATGGTATCGCCAAGAGGATTGGAATATTGGCAAAGCCCGGTCAGTTTCAGTATCCCATATAAAGGCTCATTTTGCGAAGCATCGGCGTCCCGCTGATAAACCGCTTTATCGGCAACCACGGTCATCTCGTTTTGGTATTGAAATTTCACACACCCCTCAAGCGCCAAATGGAGCACATGTTTTTTCAAGGAGTTTTTATCTGTCCCAAGTTGTAAATCCATCGCCTTGGCCTGCAAACAAAAGCGGCCGTGCAGCAAGTCGTTCAAGACCACCTCTTTATCGCCCCCCTCCAGTTTGATTTGCCCTGAAGTGAGGTCGCATTTAGCCCGCTCGCAAGACAAGGCCGTGCCATCCTTCAGTAAACAATGCACCTGCCCTTCCAAACTTAAAAAATCGCTCTGTTCCTCCCAGTCAACCGAGTCAGCCGTGAAATGGCCGATTTCGGTCTGAATGGAGACGTTAGCCTTAAGATGCAGTGTTTTGCCATCATAATCCACCAGATCGGAATTGACGACCATTTCATGCGCGGCAAGCGATGATATAGCGCAAAGCAAAAACAGGTATTTCTTCATATTTTTTTTCTTCCTTGAAAATGGGCATGGAATCCCTCGGCAGAAAAGCGGACTTTACCCTCTGTCAGGGAAAAATGGATTTGATCGGTACAGGCTTCCATAAGCCTTTTGCTGGACTTGAAATTCTCGCTATAGAGATGTCCCGGCAAGATTAACTTAAACACCTTTACCCCTTCAGCAATCACAGTTCCTCTTTCGTATTCCCCAGTTTCCGCTTCAAAATAGACGAGATCCTGAATGGGCTGCAGCGTTTCTTCGTAATACAGCTTCTCCTGTAAAAACCCCTTGATCCCGCTCATATACTCCCTCAAGAGGTATTTCCCTGCGGCCTGCTCCAGGACCAGAGTGGCCCTTTTTCCCCGCACCCTCGTTTGCATGCGCTCCCCTTCGGCGCTTGTGTAAAGAAGGTCTTTGGTCATAAAAAGCCTTTCCTGCTGAAAAGAAGCTCTTTTATCTTCCCCTATCTCGCTTTTTTCCAAAATTATCTCTGAACGACCCCAAAATAAATAGGCGAACAGGGCGACGAGGAGCCCCGTCATTCCTGTGAAACCGAGGATCGTTTGCCAGTAAAAGCGAAGCATATTATTCCCAATTCAAAACGAGGGCGTAAAGCTTCTCCAGCTGATCGAGCAGCTTAGGCAGTTGATGGATGTCGTAGATGGTCGCCGCATCGCTTTTTGACTTGGAGGGTTCAGGATGACATTCCATAAAAAGGCAATTGGCTCCGGCGGCGATCGCCGCTCTCGCAAGTATTGGAATAAATTCCCGCTGACCGCCGGTCGAGGCGCCCAGGCCGCCCGGCAATTGCGCCGAATGGGTCGCGTCGAAACAGACCGGGTACCCAAAGCTTTTCATAATCGGAATGGAGCGCATGTCGCTGACTAAGTTATTGTAGCCAAAGGTAGCTCCCCTTTCGATCAGAATAATTTTGTCATTGCCTTCGTTGACGATTTTCTCCACCACATTAGACATATCCCATGGGGCCATGAACTGCCCTTTCTTTACCGAAACGACTGTTTGGGTTGCTGCGGCGGCCACGACAAGATCGGTCTGCCGGCACAAAAAGGCCGGGATTTGAATCATGTCGCACACCTCGCCTGCCGCTTTGGCCTGGCTCTCGTTGTGGACATCGGTCACGATCGGCAGATCAAACTCCCGTCTCACCTTGCTCAAGATCTTCAGCCCCTCTTCTAACCCCGGCCCTCTAAAGCCATGATACGAAGAGCGGTTGGCTTTATCGAAGCTCGCTTTAAAGATCAGATTGATATTCCGCTTCTCAACGATTTGCTTCAATTTTTCAGCTATGCGGAGGCAGAGGTCTTCACTTTCAATGACGCAGGGTCCGGAAATTAGGGCAAGGGGAGAGCCTTCGCCGATCGTAAAATCTTTTATCGGAACATTTTTCTTCATGGATACATCATACTCTTCAAAATCAATATCGATCAACCCTAAATTGGCTATTGGTTTAATTTCGTCCAGTGGCATTTCGGGCTGCGGCCGGCGGACTCGCTCGGAATTACCAAGTGGACGAAAATATACCCAAACAACTTGAAGAGTTGGGAATTCATGCAAGGAGGTTCCTTCAAATTTTTGTCCGGAACGAGTGACCATTGCCGATAGGCAAGGCACGAGTGAGGACGAAAAATTGAAGGTAAAACCGACGAAGCCCAAAACCAACTCTTCAAGTTGTTTGGGTATAAACCAATAGTCCCTAAATTTCCCCTTGAAATTTAACAAGTTTGGGGATTATAATTATAAATCTTTACGGACTGATAGCTCAGTGGATAGAGCATCCGCCTTCTAAGCGGATGGTCGCAGGTTCGAGTCCTGCTCAGTCCGAATTCCCTTTACCTCTCTTTGCCAATCCGCTATGAGTGGCTGCGAGGAGAGCTTCTATGGACAACTCGCTGCTAGGCCCCTACAAATGGAAACAAAAGGGGTTCCCCCAGCTCGCCGCAACACTGGAATTATTTGATAATCAAGAATTTAAAGAAAATTCTCAGCAGATTCGCCTAAAAATTGTCAATCGGACGCTGCTCGACCTGATCCGAAAGGAGCCGCTCGAATCATTTCTCCTGCCGGCCGTATTGGAATACATAAGCGAAATCAACAAAAGAAATATTTTATCAGAAAAATTAAATTTATCCCTTTTTGAGTTTTGGCTCAACCATTTCTCCGGAATTACAGAAAAAGAAAACTATTTAATTCGAGGGAAAATTAACGGCAAGTGGATTCCGCGCGAAGAGTATCAACAATTTTTTCCAATAGGCATGAACAAAACTTACGAAGGCACTCACTTTGTCGCCGCTCACCTATCGCCCGATCTCGACACCACCATCGCCTCCCTCTTCGGCTGGCTGGATGCTTTTTCGGCAAGGGTCGGCAACCGCCTGCATATCTGGGCGCTGCCGGGAGGCCCCCCCGACTCACCAACCACTCGTGTGGTTCAAGAAATATTCGGAGAGAACATTTTCGATGACTGCGCGCGCAAATCAATCTCTATCTCATTAACAGCCATTGATTTAGTCTCTCAGCACAACCTGGCTCAACTGGAAGGGGACGCCTCTACCAACGAAATCGACCACGGAACGGGAGAGAAGGCCGTGATGCTCGTCGATAAACAGGGGAATTATCAAGGTAATTGGCGCAGTTCCGATGTTGAAGTCGTCATGCAAGTGACCGTGTTGTACAAAGCCGCCCTTGATTTTTTCGGCCAAGCCTTTTCCCGCCGCCTGATTTCCCTGCTGGCCAAACCCTCCCTGACCCTCACCGAATGGCAAAAAGAGCTCAACACATTCTTTCGTTTGCGTTTTGAAGATTGCGGACCTTTCACGCATAAGCAAAAGAAACTTCTCGATCCGTTCCTAAAAAACGTCCTGAAGCTTCCCGGAGGAATTCAATCGACCCTATCCGATCTGCCTCAAATCAAAGCAGTTGTAGATGAAATTCTCAACGGCTCAATCTTTGATAAAACGGGCGCATTACGGGAAGACCGCACCATCCTTTTTCCTTGGCTGGAAAAAAACATGCAACATTTTGAGAAGGCAATGCATGATTTGCGCCTTGTTACTGAACGGCTGGACATTGCCATGAAGGTAAAACGAGAGGTGCTGGGGCATCAGACCACTTTTGTCAACCTGCATAGCGATATAGATGATATCCGGTTAAAAATAAAACACTTCGATTATATTCCCGTGGTTTTTTCCGAATCCAACAAAAAGCTATTTCCCATCGGGGTAATTTGGGCCAGCCTACTGAACAAACCGATCCTGGGAACAGTGACTTTTCGCGATTTCTGCAACCTGGATGAAATCAATATGTCCTCCTACCTATCCGTCATCAGCGTCATCGATCATCACAAAACAAACCTGCAAACGACCACAACTCCGCTGGCTATCGTGGGAGATGCCCAGTCCAGCAATGTGCTGATTGCGGAAAAATCCTTTTTGATAAACGACCGCTACAGTTCAGGAGGGCTGGAGAAAGAAGAAATTGAGCTTGGCATTAAAGAAGCCTACTCGTTAAACAAAACCCACGTCTTGCAAAGGCTGCTGCAAAGAAAGGAGGCGCAAGAGCGGCAGGAGGGCTACTTTGTCCATCCCGACAGGGAATATGCCGAATATCTCTGCTACCTGCATGCCATTTTGGACGATACCGACCTCTTAAGCAAAGTGACAAACCGCGATGTCGAATGCGTGGCTAATCTACTCAACCGACTGCAATCCTTAATTCAAGAGCGTGAAGTGGAATCGATCCGTTTAACCGATATCCCAAAAGATGAAAATTTTGCAACGGCGGCAGCTAAAAAAATCTTGAAAAATCCTGACATGTACGCCTTCTATGCCAAAACATATGAATATAAGGAAAGAGACGTCGAAAAGCAGATGGAAAGCGGCGATATCTTTCAA
This sequence comes from uncultured Chlamydiae bacterium, assembly GCA_963696295.1. Taxonomy (GTDB): domain Bacteria; phylum Chlamydiota; class Chlamydiia; order Chlamydiales; family JAJFMB01; genus CAVOJR01. The sequence goes on from CAVOJR010000001.1 coordinate 490,209, forward strand.
GACACTAAAGAGCAAAACGGATGCTGCCGGATTGGTCAGACAAAACTTTTTTCCTCCAATTTTCCCCTCTTTTATGAAAAGAGGGACTCATTGCGGGAGCACTGGGTCAGGCAAGCCGTTGAGAAACACACGGCAAACACTTCCATAGATTTGCATATCCACATGATAAGCACGATCGCAAATGCCAGGGAAGTCTTTGAAGATCAAACTAAAGCATATAGACACCGGGATGAGATGTGGTTTTGGATTCCGCAAAACAGCCAGGCCTACGCCCATTTAGCCACATTTTTAAGCGCCTTTCAGTTTGCCAAGGAAGTAGCCCGCAATAAAATGTCTTTAGAGGTGCAGGGACCCTATTCATCAGAACTTCAGGAAATTTTTAGCCAAAATTTGAAACTGGTTTCTTCTGAAGCAAAAGAGGGGCAAAAAGCCATTGCGATTTTATACTTTGATGCGGGTACGATCAACTCTAGAAAATCAATGGTAACCCCCTATCTGCCAAGATTGGTGGGCTAAAAAAAACATAAAAGTCAGAACTTCAGGCAGTCAAAATTTAAAACAGAAAGGCAATAAGCCATTGCGATCAACTCTAGAAAATCAATGGTAACCCCCTATCTGCCAAGATTGGTGGGCTAAAAAAAACATAAAAGTCAGAACTTCAGATAGCCAAAATTTGAAACAGAGAGGCAATAAGCCATTGCGGTCAACTCTAGAAAATCAATGGTAACCCCCTATCTGCCAATATTGGTGGGCTAAAAAAAACATAAAAGTCAGAACTTCAGGCAGTCAAAATTTGAAACAGAAAGGCAATAAGCCATTGCGATTTTATACTTTGATGCGGGTACGATCAACTCTAGAAAATCAATGGTATTGACGGGCTAAAAAAACACAAAGATACCACCAACTGGTACCTTGTGTCGATCACTGTAGCAGGGGGAAGAGGATTATTTACTCTTCGACCTTGCCGCCGCCTTCTTCTAAAATCTCCAGATTCACGCGAATTCCATTGCGACTGGCAACAGACATCAAAAGTGTACGGATCGCGTTGATGGTCTTACCTTTTTTCCCTATGATCTTTCCAATGTCGGACTTTTCTACTGACAATTCAATAATCAGTGTTTGAGTACCGCCGATTTCGTTGATCTTTACTTTATCAGGGTGGTCAACCAAATTTTTTACAATATATGCTACGAATTCCTTCATAACTCGGCCCTCTTGAGATATCAAAATCTATTTATTTATTTCGTCGGGTATACGCAATACTTCGGCATTGCTTCTTAAGACGGAATATAGAGGATCATTGCTATATTAATCTACAAAAATGTGCTTCATGGGTTCCGATCCTCATTTTTTTCGAGAATTAGTGTGACTGGACCGTCATTTATTAACGAAATGCTCATGTGCGCGGCAAACTGCCCCGTTTGAACCCGGCTCATAGAGAGCCCCTCCTTCACTTCGAGGACAAATTTATTATAAATTTTCTCAGCCACATCACCGCCGGCCGATTCGAAAAAGTCAGGCCGCCTGCCATTCGCGCAATTTCCGTAGAGAGTAAATTGGCTCACCAGCAACACCTCCCCCTCTATCTCTTTTACGCTTAAGTTCATTTTACCGGCAGAATCGGAAAATATCCGCAAATTGAGGAGTTTATTGACAAGCCAGCTGGTGGTGCCCTCTTTATCGTCTTTATGAATTCCCACAAAAACGAGCAAGCCTTTGCCGATCTCTCCTATGAGAGCCCCATCGACAGTGACACTAGCCTTTTCTACACGTTGCACGACAATTCGCATGAGAAAAGTTTATCTTTTTTTGGAAATTTTATCCACAATTTGAAGCATATCATCCGGCAAAGAGGCGCTGAATTCCATCAGTTGACCCGTAATCGGGTGGCTAAAACGCAAAACCTTGGCATGCAAAAGCTGGCGTTCAATGCCAAGCTTTTTGTTCACAGCCTCTTTTCCATAAACAGAATCCCCCAGAATTGGAGTGCCTAAATGCTTCAAATGCACCCGGATCTGGTGGGTTCGCCCCGTTTCCAGCAAGAGACTGGCTACGCCGCACTGGCCATCAAAGGCCAAGGTGGTGCAGTGGGTGACGGAAGGCCGGCCCCCTTCTTTGAGGACCGCCATTTCCTTTCGCTTTACAGGATGGCGCCCAATAGGCAGATTGATGGTTTTAGAGCCCGGATTGCCAAGGCAAACAGCCAAATATTCTTTATGGACTTCTCTTTGGGAAAACATCTCTATGAGGCGGGTTTGCGCTTTGGCTTGTTTGGCCGCCACCATAACACCGGAGGTGTCTTTATCTAACCGGTGCACTATACCCGGCCGGGGAAAGGCCGTAGAGGGCGCCTCGATATTTTGGCAATGGTACAGGAGGGCGTTGACAAAGGTGCCGCTCCAATTTCCCAAAGCGGGATGAACCACCATTCCAGCGGGCTTATCGACTACCAGAATCGCGTCATCTTCATAAAGAATGTTTAAAGGAATGGCCTCGGGGACAATATTGATTTCTTGCGTAAAGATAAAATGAATTTCAATCTCATCGCCGGCTGAGGGTTTAATTCTTTTTTTTACAGGCTCCCCATTGAGAAACACCCTATCGTTTTCAATCAAATTTTGAAAATAGGTGCGTGATTGGATAGAGCGGAACCGATTAGCCAGGATGCGGTCGAGCCGCTCTCCCTCTTCTTCTTCCGTGATTAAAATCGTATCAATTTCCATTAACTGCCGTCGTCTTGCCTTGCTTCTTCCTCAATTTTTTTCAACCGCTCATTCGCTGCCTGCATCTGGTTGATCATCTCAATGGCGATACCTTCCAGCATGGCCCTGTACACTTGAGGAGCTTTTTGCTGCAAGTCAGCCATCGATGTCACGGTAGTCGCGGTGGTGTACCCGGGGGAACTTGACGACCCGCCGGCAGAAGGGGTTGTTTGAACTGGTGCTTGGGTCGTATTTTGCTGCTCTACGACGACAGGTTCTGTAGGTTGTGACATAGAACACCTCTTTTCTTTAATTTAATTATAACATAATTAAGGATATAGGGCAAACTTACCCTAAGACTTGCTCTATTATCTCGAAGGAAAACCCTTTGCGGGCTAAAGCCGCCGCTACCTTCTGTTTCTCGACCGGGCTGGTCAGATCTCTCGAGCGGTAGCGCGTTTCAAGTAATTTCTTTATTTGATTGATCTGCTCCTCTACCGGATAAGTATCCTCGACTTTCTTCTCAATTTGATCATCTTCTATCCCTTTGCGCCGGATTTTCCACAAAATTTTGCGGGGACCGTCGCGCCTGGATTTATTCCGCTGCACCACTCTTTTGATCAAATCTTCATCATCGAGGTACCCCATTTGGCGGCACTCAAGGATGACCTCGTCAATAATCGCTTCATTGACTAAGCTCTCCTCTAGCAGGCGCTTCAATTCCTGGCTGTGGTAACTTTTTTTCGCCAAAGACTTGAGGGCAAAATTTCTAGCCAGGGTCCATTCCTTTTCGACAAACTCTTCGCAAAGTTCGGGGAGATTTTTAGCGGAAAAATTTGGCTTTTTGCCAAAAATTCGCTTATGAAACTGAGCCCAAGGCTCCTCTTCTACGAAAATTGTAAAAATGTCTTTTTTATTCTCGTCCGCTTCAATCCTGATATTCACTATGCCACTTCTGTTATCTTTTTCACTTGTGATTGGCTCATGCGCACCCCTCTTGCCGTCACCCCTTTAACTAAAATATCGTCCAAGGCAAACTCCACTTTCTTCACCTTTTGTTTCACTTTAGGGACAAAATGCAGCACCAGCTTCACATTCGGGGCGCTTGAGAAAAACTCCAATTTCATTCCATCCTCAAAATACCGGTATTTTTTATCCAGAATAAATTTCGAAATAATAAAGCGCTTCCCGTAGCAAAGATTGGTTTTGGGGTCTTTGTAAACGACATTAAGCACCGAAGATTTATCTGCCGCCGCGGCAAAAATAACCTTATTGTCATCGCGGTGCACATACTTTTTCTCCGGAATGTTCGTCACTACATAACTACCGTCCTGATACATGAGCAGCATTTTATCGTAATTTGTGCACTCAAAACTATTTGCAGAAGCGACTTTCGTTCCCACAAATCCCGATGCCTGATCAAAACCTACCTTAAGCGTTCGCGTTTCAATGGCCCTTCTATCGATCTGCTCAATATTTTGAATTTTCGTTTTCCGCTCTAAACCCGCGCCATATTTCTTCAGCAACCCATTCAGATAGTTGATGGAGAATTTTTTGATGTTCTTCAAATCCTTTAAGACCTGTTCCAGGCGGGAATTTAACGCCTTGATGTCGTCTAAATTTTTATTCAAGTCGAATAAAGTGATGCGCCGGATCGGAATATTCAAAAGCCTCTCCCGGTCGTCATACTCGGGAAGCCGGCTCAGCTGCTCGTGAAAGGGCTTTAAGCTCTTTTCGATAGTCGCATGGATCTCATTATAAGTTTTGAGCTCCTCAATTTTCTTATACAACCGGTTTTCAATAAATATTCTCTCTAAGGTCTTTTCAAAAATCTTACCCAGAAGAGTGTCCCGCTCAATTTCAAGCTCCCGCTTCAAATACTCTTTCAACTTTTGCACATGCAACAGCAAAATCTCATTGATGTCCGTTTCCCAAGGGAGATTGTCTTTGATCGTGACTATTTGCGAATGGAGAGTCACTTCGCATTCCGTATAGGCGTAGAGAGCATCGATCAGATCTTCGGCATACTGCCCCCGCGGCAGTTTGATCTCGATCTCCACCTTTTCGGCGGTATAATCATTGATGCTGTCAATCTTAATTTTCCCTCTTTTCGCCGCTTCGTCAATCGAGCGGATAAGAGACTCTGTCGTCGTTCCGTGGCAAATTTCGGTAATCTTAATAGTTTTAGGATCAGGAACTTCGAGCTTGACGCGCAATTTGACCCGCCCTTTCCCTTTATCATATTCGGAAGCATCCATAATGCCGCCGGTCAGAAAATCGGGGTACAAAATGAAGTCCCTCTCTTCCAAGACCGCAATTTCCGCTTCCAAAAGCTCAATAAAATTGTGGGGCAAAATTTTTGTGGCCATGCCTACCGCAATACCCTCTGCGCCCTGCATCAGCAGCAGCGGCACTTTAGCGGGCAGGCAGATCGGCTCCAAATGTCTGGCGTCGTAAGAGGGGAGCATCTCGGTCAAATCGGGGTTGAACATCGTTTCAATGGCCAAAGCCGAAAGCCTGGTTTCAATATACCGCGCAGCCGCAGCCGAATCCCCGGTGTAGATGTTGCCGAAATTTCCCTGCTGGTCGAGAAGGAATCCCTTGTTGGAGAGATTCACGATAGCATCGACAATAGGCGCGTCGCCATGCGGGTGAAAGGCCATCGTCTGGCCCGCCACGTTGGCCACCTTGTGCAGTTTGCCGTCATTCATCATCCAAAGAGTGTGCAATATGCGCCGCTGTACCGGCTTCAACCCGTCAATGACATTGGGAATGGCCCGGTCGAGCACCACTTTGGAGGCGTAAATCAAAAAGTGATTCTTCATCAGCTGCTTAAGATCATCCATCACTTACCTTTCACTTTTTCGGGCAGAATTTCGGCCGAGGTAGATAGCGCCGCAATTTCTTTTGAGGCTGCTTCATCTTCATTGATCAGGTTTTGCATGACAAACTCTTTTCGCTTAGGCGTGTTTTTGCCCATGTAAAACTCAAGCGTGTGCTTCACATCCGAAATGGTGTCTATCGTAACAGGAATCAAACGGATGTCTTTGCCGATAAACTGTTTGAACTCATGCGCCGAGATCTCGCCGAGCCCCTTGAAACGGGTCACTTCCACCCCTTTGCTTAAGAGTTTGATCGCCTTATCGCGCTCCTCGATGGAATAGCAATAAAGGGTCTTTTGTTTATTTCTCACCTTGAAAAGAGGGGTCTCTAAAATAAAGAGGTGCCCGTTCAAAACCAGCCCTTCAAAATAAGTGAGAAAAAAGGTGATGAGCAAATTGCGGATATGCATTCCATCTTCATCGGCATCAGTGGCGAGGACAACTTTGTGGTAGCGCAAATTTTCAATATCGTCTTCGATATTGAGCGCGCTCATCGCGTTGAACATCTCCTCGTTTTTATACAGCTGATCCAGCTTCATCCCATGGACGTTGAGGGGTTTGCCGCGCAAAGAAAATACCGCCTGATTCAAGGGATTGCGTGAGGCGACGATAGAGGCGCTCGCAGAATCGCCCTCAGTTAAAAAAATCATCGTTTCCTCATCATGCCCGTCCTGGACATGAAATTTGCAGTCCCGAAGCTTCGGAATTTTGAATGAGATTTTTTTCTGCTTCTCCTTGGCTTCCTTCTTTACCGCAGCGAGCTCAGAGCGCAGCTTTTCGTTGAAGGCGATCCGTTCGATCAGCTTCTTTGCCGTATCAGGATTTTTATAAAGCAGATCTGTGACGGCATCTTTGACCTCCTGGACGACGGGAGCGCGCAGCTCCGTGTTGCCGAGTTTGTTTTTCGTCTGCGATTCAAAGATGGGGTCTTTCACTTTGACCAGGATCGTCCCGACAATGCCTTCCCGTACATCCACCCCCTGGAAGTTTTTCTTCGCAAATTCGTTGACCCCTTTCAGTATCCCCTCCCGGTAAGCGGATAAATGGGTGCCGCCGTCGGAAGTGTATTGTCCGTTGACAAAGGAAAAATAACTCTCGCCATAATTTTGCGTGTGAAGAAAAGCAAACTCGACCGATTTTCCCCGGTAATGGAGAGGTTCGTAAAGGCGGTCTTCCACCTCGACTTCCCTGTTCAACAGATCCAAAAGGCCGTTTTTTGAGCGGATGGTCTGGCTATTGTATTCGATCGTCAAACCCGTATTGAGATAAGCGTAATTCCAAAGGCGCTTCAAAACATATTCGTGATCGTATTTGTATTTCTTAAACACCTCAGTATCTGGAACAAACTCAACATAAGTGCCGTTCTGCTCTTTGGTTTTGCCCTTTTTCTTATTGAGAATCTCCCCTTTGGAAAATTGAGCCTCCATAAATTCCCCGTCCCGGTGGCTGCGGACGAGAAAATGGCTCGACAGGGCGTTCACCGCCTTAGTGCCTACCCCGTTCAGCCCCACGGAAAACTGAAAGACATCATCATTATATTTGGCGCCGGTATTAATCTGGCTGACGCATTCGATCACTTTGCCAAGCGGGATGCCGCGGCCAAAATCGCGGACATTGACCTGGCCGGTCTTCTCATCCAATTTGATGATAACCCGGTTTCCCTGCTCCATAATAAATTCGTCGACGCTGTTATCAATGATTTCTTTGAGAAGGATGTAAATGCCGTCATCGGGGTTGGTGCCATCTCCCAAACGTCCGATATACATCCCCGTACGCAAACGGATATGGGCGAGAGCGTCTAGAGTTTGAACCGTGCTTTCATCGTATTGTTTTGCCATAAAAACCTAAAAAACATCATAATCGGGTATATATAAAATAAAGATAAATGTCCAACTCAATTCAGGTGCTCCGCATGACAAAACAAGATCCGTTTCTCAATAAATCCATTTTAATCACAGGCGGCACCGGGAGTTTTGGAAGACATATGGCGCACACCCTCCTCGAACAAGACGCCTGTCAAAAAGTCATTATATTCAGCCGGGATGAATGGAAGCAATGGGAAATGCGCCAATCGGCCCCCCTTTTCAATCACCCGAAAATCCGCTATTTTTTAGGCGATGTCAGAGACACCTCCCGAATGGAGAGAGCTTTCAACGGCGTCGACATCGTGATCCACGCCGCGGCGCTGAAACAGGTGCCCGCCGCGGAGTATAACCCTACTGAGTTTGTGAAGACCAACGTCAATGGCGCGATCAATGTGATTGATGCCGCCATTAATGCCGGCGTAAAAAAAGTGATCGCCTTATCGTCTGATAAAGCTGTGAACCCTATCAATCTGTACGGCGCGACCAAGCTATGCTCCGATAAAATATTTGTGGCCGGCAACGCCTATGTCGGCGCGCGCGGCTATCCCAATTTTTCGGTTGTCAGATATGGCAATGTCTTAGGAAGCCGGGGCAGCCTTATTCCAAGATGGCTGGAAATGATCAAAAAAGGAGCCACCGAACTGCCTGTCACGGACGAACGGATGACCAGGTTTTGGCTCACCTTTGATCACGCCGTGCAGTTTGTCGCGAATTGCGCAGGTCACATGCAGGGGGGCGAGATCTACATTCCAAAAATTCCCAGTATGAAGATCATCGACATGGCTGAAGCAATCGCTCCGGGTATAAAAATCAAAATATGCGGAGTGCGGGCGGGAGAAAAAATACACGAAATGATGTTGAATGCCGAAGACGCCTCGCATGGAGTGGAATATCATGACAGCTTCATGATCCTCCCCTACCTGTTTGCCTCTGATCCTATTTTAAGGGAGCGGTTTTTGAAAGGGCGCGAGGGAAAGCCCCTGCCGGAAGGATTCGCGTACACTTCGGACAACAATACCGATTGGCTTTCAAAAGAAAAGCTGCTGCGTCTAATTGGTACAATTTGAAGTTGTCTCTAAATTCTACAATCTGTAGAATAACTCTTCCTTTGTGAACTATTGCCTTAATTTTTTTATGAAAAAGATTCTTTCCACCGTTTTGCTTTGTGCCAATGTTTTTGCGGTAGCGCAGGAAATCGATGAATCTCAACTTCCAGTTGAGGCTCAATCAATTATTGTGCCAGTCGTTCAAGAACCTCAGCTCCCTTTTGATCCTCAATTGCCTGCCCTCGAAGAAACTCAGCTTCCTGTTGCGGTAGACGAGGGCGATGAAATCATCGAACCCGCCTCCAGTTGCGACTGCAATCCTGGCCAACCGGCGATGGTGTTGACTTTAGAGTATTCCATCAACCGGGCTCTGACCGCTAACCGGCAGATCTTAACCTCAGTCAACGCCCTGCAAAATTCTCAACTTCGCCTGGAATTGGCCTATAGCGATTTCGATTTAAAAATGAGGCCGATCGGAAAAGGGGGATACAGCGGCGGCGGCAGAGGGGGAAGCGGTCTTGACGTGGGCGCGGGTTTGACCTGGGAAAAGAGATGGGCCACCGGAACTAAAATGCTCATTTCCCCTTATGCCAGAAGGCTGGAAAAGACAACGCAAATCGATGTCGACGCCTCGTTGATTCAACCCGTATTAAAAGGTTTCAACCGCGAGTACAACCTCTCTTCCTTGAGGGGCGCTCAATATTCGGCGCGCTCCGCCGTCAGAAGTCTGCACATAGCGCAAACGACAATGGTCACTAAAACAATCACAACTCTCTATGAATATGTGAAACTGAAAAAAACGTTAGAAGTTCAAAAGGAAATACTGCAGACATTAAGAAAGCATTGCAAAATAATCAAACAGAAAGAAGCCAGAGATTTGTCAGAAAGTTCCGATGTTTTTAAGATTGAAGCCGATGTGCTTCAGGCAGAAGAGACGGTACGCAACACGGAAACCAAATTCAAGGAAAATCAGGATGCGATCAGGGAGCTTCTTGTTCTGGATATCGGACAGTGTTTCGATGTGGATGTCCCCTTAAACAACACCAACTGCGAAATAGACTGCGAGCAAGCCATCAATATCGCTTTGACACATCGCACCGAAATAGCGCAAAGCCTTGATGAATACAATGAAAAAAACCGCCTCGCCAAAGTCGCGAAAGTCAATCTCAAACCTGACCTAGATGTGGTGCTCCGCTATAACAACACCGGTTACGACCGCTATTTCCGGGACATCAAAGAAAGGCCCGAGTCGACTTGGACGATTAATTTAACCACCACGACAGATTTCGCAAGAGTTTCTGAAAAAATTGCTTATGACCAAAGTCTGATTGCCATCGAAACCGCCATGACCGCTTTGGATCAGACGAAAGAGAAAATTATCTTAGAGGTTAAACGGGCGCACAGGCAGCTAATCCGCGCCGCCGAAAACCTCCAACACCAGACTACAAAAATAGCCTCCCTCAAGGGAGAACTCAAATTCCAGCGGCGCAAATATGAAAAAGGGCAGATGAAGATAGGGGATGTGATGAAAACCGAGCAGAACATATGCTCGGCAGAACTCGCCCAGTTCTCCACAACCATTGATCAAATCATCGGAGACTTCGCCTTAAAAGCCTCAATGGGATTGTTAATTGAAAAACCGATTCTTAATGCTTAGGTAAATCAAAAATGAATAAAAAACAAATACCACTGCTCACTTTGTTAGCTACAATTAGTATAGTTTCTTGCGGCTACTTTTTTTCTCCCAACAGTAAGGAGAATCCATGGAATCTCTTCAGCACGGCCCAAAAAAGAAATTTGAAGTTAAGCGTCCACTCAATCGGAGAATTGGAGGCCGCCAAGTCGACAGTGATCTCTTCCAAACTGGGCAACGATCATACTAAAGTGATTTACATCACCGATGACGGCGCCTCGGTCAAAAAAGGGGATCTGCTGGTCAAAATCGATTCCACCTACTATGAAAATCGCATTGAAGAACTCAATTCGAAAATTAAAGACCAAAAATCGATGATCGAAAGCCTCACTAAATCTCTAGAATGGGAAATTAACCAAAAAGAAGTCGATAAAAATATCGCGCAATCAGAGCTCTTTCTCGCCGAACTCGAATATGATAAAGCAGTCAATAAAGAGGGGCCGATGGAGGAGAAAAAACTGAGAGGCGCCATCGATAAGTGCAAAGGCAAGATAGCCTCGCTTGAAAGATATCATAAGGATCTTGAAGAGCTGGCCAGTGAAGGCTATGTCAATGAATATGAGATGAAACAAACCTTAAATAAAATTAAGGATGAAAAAGATGCGCTTGAATTAGCTAAAGAACAGCTCCTTTGCTTTACTGAGACCACTTTCCCGATGCAAAAGCACAAAGCGGAAGCCGCTTTAAGAAAAGCGCGCATCAAAGCGAGCGAAGTGGAAGACAACAGCCACTGCAAAATTTTTAAAGCCGAGAATGTGCTTGCCCAGGCAAAAAATACCCTGCAGGACCTCAAATTTACCTTGCTTAGCGCCGAACAAGATCTCTTGGCCACCGAATTACGAGCTCCATCCGATGGCATGGTGGTTTTAAAAGAGGACTTCCGCGCAGGACAGCGGCGCAAGACAAAAATTGGCGATGTATTGAATAAGAATCAGCCTATTCTCGATCTGCCCGACTTAAGCTACATGACTGTGCGCACCCGGGTGAGGGAAGTGGATCTGCATAAGATTCAAATAGGCAAAGAAGCGACTATCGAAGTGGATGCCTTCCCTGAGTTGTCCTTCCATGGCAATATCACCTATATCGGTGTGCTCGCATTGAAAGATCCCATGCGAACCGGAGAGGAAAAGTATTTTGACGTCCATGTCGCCTTGAATGAAAAAAACACCTGTTTAAGGCCCGGCATGACTGTTAGAGTTGCCATCCAGTCCCAAAATATTGAAAATGCCGTAACTATACCCTATCAATCGCTCTTTGAAGAGGAAGATCAGACAAAATACTGTTATGTTCATTCTAACAATCAGTATCAAAAGCGGAAAATTGAAATAGGCACCATGAGTGAACAATGGGTCGTAGTGGAATCTGGTTTAAAGGAAGGGGAAAAGGTATGTCTCACACTGCCTCAACAAGAGATAAGGCTGTAATCCGGATTAAGAATCTCAAAAAGACTTATACCTCTGGTAATGAGTCTATTGAGATTTTGAAAGGGATTAGCTTCGACATCAAATCAGGTGAGTTTTTATCCATTACCGGTCCTTCCGGCGCGGGTAAATCCACGCTGCTCCATATCCTGGGCTGCATGGATCTGCCAACCAGCGGATCCTACTATCTTGGGAATAGCGATGTCGCCCATTTGAATGACAATCAACTATCGCGCCTGCGATCCACTTCGATCGGATTTGTTTTCCAGGCCTTTAATGTCATTCCTCAACTCTCTGTCTATGAAAATGTTGAAGTCCCTTTTTTCTATCAGGGGAACTTGGACCAGACGGTTAAGGAGCGGATTTGCTACAGCATCGAACAAGTGGGGCTCTCCCACCGGATGCATCACAAACCCTCCCAGCTATCAGGCGGAGAAATCCAAAGAGTGGCCATCGCGAGAGCGCTTGCGATAGATCCTATTTTGATCCTGGCTGATGAACCTACGGGTAATTTGGACTCCAAAACCGGTCAAAACATTATACAGCTTTTTGAGACGCTAAATCAACAAGGGACGACTATTGTGATCGTGACGCATAATGAACAGGTCGCCAAGTCATCAAAGAGATGGATTTCTTTATATGATGGTCAAATTCAAAGCGATAAGGTAGTAGGCTTATGACGATTCTTCCCATTGCAGCCAAAAGTTTGCGTTATATTTTCACTCAGCGTTTGCGCGCCATATCCAGTTTGCTGGGCGTTCTTTTCGGAGTCGTCGCCGTTATCGCCATGCTCTCAATCGGTGAGGGGGCAAAAAAAGAATCCATGGAACAAATCAATTTGCTTGGGGTCGATAACATTATAATCCGGCAAGTCAATCTGACCGAGGATCAAAAGATCAGCAGTAATGAAAAGCAATCATTTGGCCTTAACCTTCAAGACGCCAATTTGATTGAAACCACCCTGCCATCAATCAGCCAGGTCGCACCGGTTAAAATAGTGGCGGCAACGATTCACGGCAGATTAAAAGAGATGTCCCCTGAAATCATGGCGACATCCTCCTCCTACAGCTCCATCTACGATTTGCCATTGAGAGAAGGCCGGTTTATCTCGGATTTGGACGTCAGCCGCAGCCAGCTGGTGTGTGTACTGGGACATGAGGTAGCCTCTTCTTTGGGAAAAGACGGCCATGTCGGCAAGCTTATCCGGATGGAAAATCAGCTGTTTAAAATTGTCGGCGTCTTAAAACCGCGCAACTGGAAGGACAGCAAGGCCATGCCCATGAGCGCGCATAACTTCAATCAGATGATCTTTATTCCTATGGGAACAGAAAACGGCATGCCCTGGAAGGTGCTTAGAAAATGTGATACCCTCAATGAAATTGTGGTCCGGCTTTCAAATAGTAAAGATACCATCCATGTCTCAAAATTAATAGAGAGAACCCTGCAAATCAACCACCGTGGTGTGGATGATTACCAAATCATTATCCCGCAGGAACTTATCCGTCAGGCGCAAAAAACCCAATCCACTTTCAATTTGATCTTGGGCAGTATCGCTTTCATTTCACTGCTTGTGGGCGGCATTGGCATCATGAATATCATGCTCGCGACCATATCGGAACGAACTCGCGAGATCGGCATCCGGCGGGCGCTCGGTGCCAATAAAGGTCACATTCTCCTGCAATTTCTCATCGAAACATTGATCCTTACCTTAAGCGGGGCTATCTTGGGGATCTTTGTGGGCATGCTCTTTTCTGCCTGCATCAGTTTTTTTGCCGGCTGGAACACCATCATCACCTTATGGTCTGTGCTTCTTTCATTGCTGCTCGCTACCGGAGTCGGAATTTTCTCCGGTCTCTATCCGGCGATTAAGGCCTCGAAAATGCATCCCATCACAGCACTGCGAAGCTATTAATTTTTTTTTCTTGATCAAAAATTTACGATCGATCAAATAGAAGATTAAAGAAATCATTAACCTGAGGGGGTAAATCATGAGTCGATTTAACGACTTCCTAAAAGGCTGCGCGATCGCCGCCTTAATCACATCCATAGCTCTACCAGCCCAAATAGTGGCTGGATGTAGAGATTGTTACGATTACGATGTCGTCTGCCAACAAGGCAACTGCAATCAACCATGCAGTTTTGCCCAACCAAACTATTGTTGCCAACCAAGCTGCAGCCAACCAAGCTGCTGCCAACCAAGCTGTTGCCAACCAAGCTGTTGCCAACCAAGCTGCTGCCAACCAAGCTGCTGCCAACCAAGCTGCTGCCAGCCAGACTGCTGCCAGCCAGTTAACTGCTGCCAGCCCGTCTGCTGCCAGCCAGACTTCTGCTGCCAGCCAGTCTATTGCCAACCCTGCTGCGATCCTTGTCCTCGCCCTTGTAAAAAACGCTCCAATGTAGGATTTGCCGCCGTCGGTGCCATTCTCTTAGGAGCCGCAGCTGGAGCTGGCGCAGGTTATGCAGCCGGACACAGCGGCCGCCATCATCATGATTCTGGCGATTATTGCGGGCCTGTCTGCAATTCAGAATCCAACAGCAACAGCAACTGCAATTGCAGCAGCAACTGTTGCTGCGGCCAAGACATTGGCGAGCAATTGATATTTGATATTAGCATGATCTTAGACATAAACGCCTTCGTCAATGAATTCACAACTTTAACCGGAACTACGATTCCGCAAGACGGCGTGCTTAGCGTTACCTCATTTGTTGTGAATCCGCAAGGTTGCATGACTCCAGGAAAAACATCCACTGTCAATCTTCAGCGCGCGACAATTCCTCTTTCATTCGAGCTTGAAAATCTCACTTTGGATGTAGAACTCCCAATTGATTATGCCTTTCTCTCCCAAACAGTTATCTTGTTTCAAGATATGATCGCCCTATGCGATCCTTGCTACGGAACGTACCATTTTGGTCTCCAAATTGAATATAACAACTTGCCAACACTCAGCGCCAGCATCATCACAGGACAAGTCAAATCATCCAAAACGCAAACAACAACCGCTATTCCTATCGAAATTCCAATTTCCGTAGGTTTAGCCGGACTGACCTTCACACAATGCACTGCTCAATTCAATTATGCGCCAGCTCAAGGAATTCCTTCCGAACCTGTATTTGCTCAATAAAAACAGTCGAACAGTAGACGTGATGAGCCTCCCCTTCCGGGAGGCTTTTTTTTTCCCCTGTTGTAAAGAATTTCTTTTTTTATTATAAGAGCATCTTTGACATATGGAGGAAAGGAAATGCGAGTAGGCGTAATCGGTCTGAATCATAAACTCGCGGACCTTTCTTTGAGGGAATCCCTCGCAAAAGCCTGTCAAGAGCGGTTTTCCCATGGATCTTATTGGCACGACGACCATACTTTTTTGCTCCTTTCCACTTGCAACCGGACAGAAATATATTTCTCCTCTGACGATCTGGCTGGCACGCACTCCTTTCTGCTAGATCTTCTGAAACAGTTGATCCCTTGCGATTTCGACCAGAAACTCTACTCCTACTTTAGCTATAATTGCTTTTTGCATTTGTGCCGGGTGGCAGCGGGTCTTGATAGCGCCATCATCGCAGAAACGGAAATCCAGGGGCAAGTGAAAGACGCTTATGAAAAGACATCTCGCAGAAAACGGCTGCCGAAAGAGATCCATTTTTTGTTTCAAAAAGCGCTGAAAGTAGGCAAGTTGATTCGCACACAGTTTATTTTCGAGCGCGGAATGCCAGACATGGAACACGCCATTTTTGATATCAGCCTTCGCTACATTCAGCAGCCGCTGAAAAGCCAAATCCTGTTTGTCGGCGCCTCCGCCATTAATGGCAAGGTGATCCGCTACCTTAAAGCCAGGCACTGCGAACATTTAACCCTTTGCAACCGGACCCGGGATAAGGGGGAAAGAATGGCCGACCACCTCGATATCGCCTTTCTTCCCTGGGAAAACCTCGAAAAATGGCCCGAGTATGACTGGATTGTTTTAGGGACAAAAGCAAAGGAGCCTTTGATCACCTTGCTGCCGGGATTGAAAAGCAAAAAGCTCATCATGGATCTCTCAGTTCCGCGCAATGCCGACCCCATTTTGAGGCAGGACCCGAATATCGCCCTTTACGATATCGACCAGATCCATCAGCTTCTCGCCAAACGTAAAGGACAGCTTCACGACACCCTCGTTCTGGCAGAAAAAAGGGTGGCTCTGGAAACATACAAACAGATTCACCTCTTCAGAGAAAAGTGCAAGCCCCTCTCATTGCCGATTTTTCGTCAGCCCATGAGGGACGAAACCGTTCGAACGGATTAAAAATCTGGAACCTCTTCAGAGAAAAAGCCATTGCCGATTTTTCGTCAGCCCATGAGGGACGAAACCGTTCGAACGGATTAAAAATCTGGAACCTCTTCAGAGAAAAAGCCATTGCCGATTTTTCGTCAGCCCATGTGGGACGAAACCGTTCGAACGGATTAAAGTGGATCGGAAAAAGGCTTTCTGCGATAATCCCCGGCTATGAAAAAATTATTAATTACTGTCGGCGGAACAGGGGGACATGTCTTCCCGGCTCTTTCCGTTGCGCAGAACATTAAAAATGTCGATATCCTCTTCGCTGGAGGGAAATTATCGAAAAATCACTACTTTGATCAAACCGCCTTCACCTATAAAGACATCCCCTCCGCCCCTCTCTCAGGCAAAAATCCCCTGCTGCTCTTGCGCGACGCAGGCCTGATCAGCTGCGGCATTTGGCAAAGCCGCCAAATTATCAAACAATTTAAGCCGGACCTTATTTTAGGCTTTGGCAGCTTCTACACTCTTCCGATGCTCATCGCAGCCAAATGGACAAAGACCCCTTTTATCCTGCATGAAGCCAACAGCATACCGGGTAAAGTCAACCGCCTGATGGCTCCCTATGCCAAAATTACCGGCATCCAATTCCCGATCGCCGCCCAATACCTGAAGGGAGAAACCAGACATATCGATTTGCCCTTGCGCAACGGTTTTCAAAAATCTGACAAAGAGAAGAAAAAAGCCTATGCCTATTTCGGTTTAGATCCCTCAAAAATGACCATCCTGGTCTTTGGAGGATCGCAAGGCGCTTTGGCAATCAACAACTTAGTTGCGGATGGGTTGCCCTATTTCACGAAGCGGGACGTGCAGTTCATCCACCTCACGGGAAAAAGTGAAGTCAAACTCGATTACGCCAAATATGGTTTAAACGCCGTGATAAAATCATTCGAAAACAATATGTCTCTTGCCTGGCAAATCGCCGACCTTATCCTGTCGCGGGCCGGCGCCAATACAATTGCCGAGCAAATGGCTTTTGAAGTGCCGGGCATCTTAATTCCCTACCCTTATGCCACCGACCGGCACCAGGAAATAAACGCCGATTTTATGGTCGAAATGGGAGGGGCGGAAAAATACGCCCAGGATCAGCTGAATCCAAAAAAATTGATGGAAATCATCACCCGTTTCATAGATAATAAATCTTGGCTCAAACAAAAAAGCGAAAATATTGCAACCTATAAAGAGAAAAACAAAACTCAATCTTTAGCCTCGCTTGTAATAGAAACACTATGACTAAAAAATTTCACTTCATCGGCATCGGCGGCATCGGCATGAGCGGACTTGCCCGCATTCTTCTGGAAAAAAAGGCTCTCGTCAGCGGCAGCGACCGCTCCCCCAGCCTGATAACTGAGGAGCTTGGAAAAATGGGTGCTGCCATCTGCTCCACCCACGCCAAAGAAAACGTCTCCTGCGATATGTCGATCGTCTATAGCTCCGATGTCCCTTCTCATAATCCCGAATATCAGGCGGCACTTCAATGGAACTGCCCCGTCCTGCACCGCTCCGACCTGCTTGCAGAACTCATGAAAGGCTATACCGTTCTTGCCATTGCCGGCACACATGGAAAAACCACCACAACCGCTTTAATGACCTCTGTTTTAAAAGAGTCGGGCCTGGATCCCACTTTTGCCGTAGGCGGCATCCTCAAGCAATATGAGACAAACGCAGCCTTGGGCAAAGGCCCATTTTTTGTGGCTGAAGCCGATGAAAGCGACGGCACTTTCCTCAAATACGACCCCGACTTTGCCATTATCACCAATATCGGAAAAGACCACTTAAGCCACTATGGCGATGAAGCGGCGCTGATCAAGGCGTTTAAGACTTTTGCTGAAAAAACGAAAAATCTGTTCTATTGCGGCGATGATGAAAGGCTCTCAAAGCTCTCCTTAAAAGGGGTCAGCTACGGTTTTTCAGAACATTGCCTCTTGCGGGCTTCCAATGCGCGTCAAGAAGGCTGGGAAAATGTTTTTGATATCACCTTTAACGGGCGCCTCTACCGGCAAGTGGAAGTGTCTTTGATAGGCAAGCACAATGTTTTAAATGCTCTCGCCGTTTTTGGACTCGCCCTCACTTTGGGAGTACCGGAAGAGCAGATCCGTTCCGCCTTCCGCCGTTTTGCCGGCACCAAAAGGCGCCAGGAGAAGAAATGGGAAGAGAGGAATATTCTTTTTCTCGATGACTATGCCCATCACCCGACTGAGATCCGGACCACTTTGCAGGGAATTAAGGAAGCTGTTAAAGGAAGAAGATTGATCGCCGTCTACCAGCCCCACCGCTACACCCGCATCAAAGATTGTTTAGGGTCCTTCAGTTCGATTTTCGATGCGGCCGATGAACTCATTATCACCGATCTCTATTCGGCGGGAGAAACCCCGATTCCGGGGATTTCCCATGAGCCCATTGTATCAGAGGTGACCTCATTGCCTGTCTGTTATGTTCCCCGCGCAGCACTTGCCGCCCACCTCTTTGCCAAAGCGGCGCCCCACGACGTCATTGTGACACTGGGAGCCGGCGATATCACTAAATTAAGCCAGGAACTCCATTTGAAAATGCTTTCATGAAAATCCCTTTGAGCCGGGCGCTAGTATTTATTTTTCTCTCAGTGATTGTCATCTCCGGCCCTGCTTTTTTGGGTTTATTGTATTACCAGAGCCTGCTCAAAAGCCGCTCTGAAGACAGCCGCTACCTTGTTCGCACAATCCTCCCCTCCAACTCAACGCTTCCCGCCGATTACCTTTCCGAACTGCTGGAACTCCCCTTCAATCTCTATAAGTTCAAACGGCAGGAATTGGAGCGCAAGCTGTTAGCAAGCCCTTTGATCCGGGAGGCCAGAGTCAAAAAAATTCTGCCAAACAAACTGGGAATTCACTATAAGGCGAGAAACCCGCTTGCCCTGCTCGGCGATTATGAGAATATGGCTGTGGATAAAGATGGGTATCTGTTTCCTTGCCGCCCCTTTTTTAACCCTCAGGAGTTGCCTGTCATTTATTTGGGAGATGTGACGAACAATCCCATTCAGAACGCCAGTTTCCACACCGCTAAAAAGCTGCTTAAAATCCTCTCCAAATGGCACATTTGCCATATCGACCTGACCAAAGTGAATGAGAGGAGTTTAGGAAAGAGGGAAATTGTGGTGCTCCTCGAAAATGAGA
The DNA here is from genome assembly GCA_963696295.1 of uncultured Chlamydiae bacterium. GTDB lineage: Bacteria > Chlamydiota > Chlamydiia > Chlamydiales > JAJFMB01 > CAVOJR01. The sequence continues at coordinate 509,283 of CAVOJR010000001.1, forward strand.
TCTATTTGCGCTTAACCCCGGAAAACTACGCAGAGGAACTGGCGAATTTTCAGCTCCTTCAAAAGAACCGGACCCTAAAAAACGCCGTTGTTGATTTGCGCCTAGCGGATCTTGCCTTCCTGAAGATGCCAAACGACTAATTGCACTTTAAACTCGCGTTGATTTCGGAAGGGTAGAGGTGATTGCATTTTTTGCTGCAGAGATCAACACCAACACCTATCCCTCCAGCTATAACTCCCGCAGCCAGCGCACACAATCCGCAGCCGCACACAAGGAGGAGTCCAAGATCTGAGCAATCCCCTCCCACCAGGCATAAGCCAGTGCCAATACCCGCAGCCGTTAACCCAATTGGAATAGCGACATTGGAGCTAAGTCGCTTCAGGCTTGCCCTTGAACTAAGTTGATAACTTTCAGTTTGGAAGCCCTCTTTTATCAAAACAACTTTATGGGAAACATCCGGCTGTAACGGAATCGTCTGAGGGGTTAACCCGGCGGACATTCCATCGATGATAATTGTCGCACCAGAGGGATCTGATGAAATTGGAATCAATTGTTTTTCCTGATGACGCACAGTGCAGCAACTCGTCACAAAGAATGAAAAAAGAATTATTACGATTATTGTTGTTTTCATATATACCTCCAAAAACAAATATCATTATAAATGAAGGCAAATTTTCTAGCTTATAAAAAAAAGAATGGCCAATCAATATTTCTTCTCATTGTTAGCCTATGTTTATTCAAGCTTCTGGCGTCTTTTTAAAAAACCAGCTCGGGATTGCCGCGCATCAGCTCATCCGCTTTCATCCGCTTCTTCCCTTCAAGCTGCACATCTAAAAGCTGCAGCGCGCCCTCACCGCAGCCCACAATCAATTCCTTTGTGGACAGCAGTTCTTTCGGCCGCCCTTTAAGATCGACCACTCTGCTGGAATAGATCTTCAACCGCTTTTTTTGCCCCTTGGCCACAACCTGAGCCCAGGCGCCTGGCGTTGGATTCGAGCCGCGGATGAGATTGTGAAGCTCGCGCGCGGGCTTTTCAAAGTGTATTTCGCAATCCTCAAGCTCGATACGGGGGGCGAAAGTCGCCTTTTCATGCTCTTGAGGAGTCCCCCGGATTACCCCTTTCTCAAATTCTTTGACCACCCGGTAAAGAAGCTTTTTTCCCACCTGGCAAAGTGTTTCCTGCAGCTCTTCGAAGGTGGTATCCTCGCCAATAGGCACAGAGGCAGTCTCGATGATATCGCCCGCATCCATCTTTTTGACCATATGCATCACCGTAACGCCAGTCTCTTTGTCGCCATTGATCAAACAGCGGTGGATAGGGGCGGCCCCGCGGTAAGCCGGCAGCAGGCTCGCATGCAGATTGATGCAGCCCAAAGGGGGCATGTCAAGCAGATGCTGTTTGACGATCTCCCCATAAGCCACCACCACAAAAAGGTCAGCCTGACAGCTTCTTAAAATCTCGGCAAATTCGGGTGAAGAGGCGAGTTCCGGCTGAAACAAAGGGAGATGATGCTTGAGAGCGACTTCTTTGACAGGAGTGGGCACAGGGGTTCCCGAGCGCCCCTTCGGCTTATCCGGTTTGCTGACCACACCAGCCACATCGACTTTCTGCTCAAGGAGATACTCCAAAACGGATGCGGCAAAAGCGGGCGTGCCGAAAAAGACCACTTTCATACTGTCTGAACCAATTCTTCTTCTTCCATTTGAATGGAAGTTTCATTCTGCAAGGCGACCAGGCCCCGTTTGGTATTTTGGCAAAATTGGAGCCAATGTTTCACTTCCGGAAGCATCACGGCTTCCTTCTCGATGATCGCCAAGGCCTCCTGCAGATGAAAGTCGGAACGGTAAACCAGTTTGAAAGCTTTTGTGAGCTCCTTTCTCGTATCCAGGGTAAAGCCGTGCCGCTTCAAGCCGATCAAATTCAAACCAGCCACCTCAAAAGGCCTTCCGGAGCCGATAGTATAGGGAGGAACATCGCAAGGAATGCCGCTCATCCCGCCGACCATGGCATAGCAGCCGATGCGCACGTGCTGATGCACGCCGGTCATGCCGCCGATATTGACGTGATCCTCTACCAGGACATGTCCTGCCAAAGTGGCTCCGTTGCTCATGATGACATGGTTGCCCACTTCACAGTCATGAGCGATATGACAATAAGCCATGATAAAGCAGTTATCGCCGACTTTAACCACCGAATCTGCCACGGAAGAGGCATTGATAGTCACATACTCTCTGATTTCACAATTCTTTCCGATCAGGACATAGGTCGTTTCGCCGCGGTATTTCCGATTTTGGGGCTTTGTTCCGATGCTGACAAAAGGGAAGATAGTTGTCCCGGCCCCGATCGTCGTATGACCGTCGATATAGACATGGGATTTGATCACCACATCGTCTTCAAGGATCACATGCTTCTTGATAATCGCGTAAGCTTCGACAGTGACATTATTTCCAAGTTGGGCCCCCTCTTCAATGATAGCCGTCGGATGAATAGTTGTCTGTTTCATAGAAAATTCTCACAAATTAATAGTTAAATTAGTTCTTTGTCAACGAGAGCAAAGCCCACTTCCGCCTCAACCGCGACCGCTTTGTTATTCACCAGAGCCCGCGCTTTCACCCGGCCCCCTTTTCGGCTGAAATGAATCCCTTCAGCGTACAAATAAAGAACATCTCCGGGGCGTACGGGATTGCGAAATTTAGCGTTTGTGACATTCAAAAGAAGAGCGGTCTTTTTCCCCTCTTCCTTAAGATGGACCAGCACGCCTCCTGTCTGGGCAAGGGCCTCTAAAATCAGGACGCCAGGCATAATAGGAGCTCCAGGAAAATGCCCCTGGAAAAAAGATTCGTTGATGGTCACATTTTTCAAACCTAAAATAGTCCCCTTCTCCAGATCCATTTCGATAATCTTATCCACTAAAAGAAAGGGATAGCGATGCGGAAGAATTTTGACGATGTCTTTGACATCAAATATCTTTTCCATGAATGCGGCTCCAAAGTTTTTTTGCAAAGGCAAAGTTTGAGGCATGCCCGGCGCGGATGGCGATGATATGGGCATGCAGATCGCAAGGCACAAGACCGATATCTCCGATCATATCGAGGACTTTATGGCGGACCATTTCGTCTGAAAAGAAGAGGCCTTCCTTACTGAAAACGGCTTCATCCTTGATGATGACGGCATTATCCAGGCTGCCCCCTTTGATCAAACCGGCCTCCATGAGCGCCGTGACTTCTTCATACAATGAAAAAGTGCGGCAGGGAGCGATCTCCTTTTTGAAAATCGCTTCAGTGATATCGGAGGAGTAAAACTGGCATTTGAGCAGAGGAGAGCCAGGATAATTGAGCGTATAACTGATTTTATAACCGTTGTGAGGCAGGGCGACGATGCTGATGCCCCCGTCGGAAAAATAGACAGGCTCCACGACTTTATAGATGAGATAAGGGTCGTCCTGCTCTTCAATACCCCCTTCTTCGATCATCTCGACAAAGACATCCGAGCTGCCATTGGCCACAGGAGGCTCCACATTAGACAGTTCCACGCACAAGTTGTCGACGCCCATCGCGCGGATCGCAGCCATCACATGTTCAATCGTGTGGATATAAACTCTTCCCGAGCCGATGGTTGTGCTGCGGGAGGTGTCGCAAACGTGGGAGAGATGCGCGGGAATAACAGGCTTTCCGGGAAGGTCCACCCGTTTGAATAGAATGCCGGTCCCATCAGATGCTGGAACGAAGCGCATATCGACCACAACACCGGTATGAATGCCGATGCCGGAGAAGGAAACGCTCTTTTTCAATGTTCGCTGTTTGCGGTGGGACAGGGTACTTTTCACTCTTTTTTCGCGCTTGAAAATGATAATATTTCTCTATTTTATCCCCAACTCTTCATTCAAATCAAGAGAAGTTTCGATTCATGCAAACACGAGAAACTCGTCAAGTGTCTCTATCTTTTTTTTGTGAGAGCCTCAATAAAAATCATTATTGAGGCAAAAATTGAAATTTATTTAACAAAATCGCCTAAAGTACCTATACCCTGTTCAAGTAACCTTATTTTTCCTATGAGTTTATCAGCGTATCTTGTCTTTTCATCTTCTAATGCTTTCACGTAAGCTGCATTAAGAGCGTCAAGATGACGACCTAATTCTGGTAAAACAGAATTCACATAATCGGTTGCATCCTTTAATGCACCTCCTCCGCGAATTTCTTTTAATTCTTCATTTATTAATGTTTTCATAATACCCCCTACATTATTTTGATTGTAAGGTTGGGAGCAATATTACTCCCAATAAAGATATTATAGCACAAAATGGATTATTTTATCAGTCTAAAAAAAGTTAATGAATTCTTAAGTTCTAAAACTTTCGTAGGCGCTGATAAAAGTTTTCAATGCCGTTTCGAATTCTATTTTCCGATTCTTAAACTTATCACGTTCCGCATCACTCCTTTCCCTTTGTGAAATCTCTAATTCTACTATTTTCATTTTATCACCGCTGACCACATAAACATTCCCATTATCGATATTCAAACCTTCAGAAACCCCTTCGATAATAGGGGCATCTTTCATGATCATGGCATCTTCCTTTATCATCCCTTTAATCACCAGCAATAGAATCATGCCGCAATTATCACCGGCTTTTTCCAGAGTTGGTTTTTCGCTCTCCGTATTTAAGAGTTTCTTAAGAAAGGATTTTTTTTGAATACCTTTTAGATCATTTTCAATAGCTTCCTCAAGATTTTTCAGTTTCCTTTGATCCCCTAAAGATAAATAATTATCGAAACTTCTATATTCTCTTGCATTCTTCAATAAATCTAAAGTTTTTTGTTCCAAGTCATTTTTTATTGTTTCATTAGCCGAATTTTCGAGAACTTCGATGCGAGCAACTAATTTTGGGTTGTCAATCACAGAAGCTTTTAATTCTTGGCAACGGCCGAGCAACTCCTTAGCCTTTTCAGGAGCAGAGTGATCGGCATTCTCTAATACCGACACTTTTTCATCAAGAAATCCATTTATATTATCTGGAGCGGCCTTTTTTATCGTTTGTATGTTAGGATGATCAACTCCAGCCGCTTCAAATGCGAGGCAAACACCAAGCAGTTTTTGCGCAGTTTCCAGATTTGAGAAACTTGGTTTATCGAGTAGAGGTTTTAATTTTTCAATTTTTTGCTTTAAACCATCCATCTGCTTTTTCATTTCCTCCTTTTCTCCTGTCTCAGGTAAGCCGTCGCAAGCCACATTCAAAGCGCTATAAACGTCAGCCAGCAGTTTTATCTCGCTTGGGCTTGCTTTTTCGAAATCCAATTTATCGATTTGCGATGATAGATCATCTTTAATCTTTATTAGCGCCCCTTTATACTGTAGCGGCAATTCTTGGATATCATTATAATCCTGCGTTCTGTTTAAAAATTCCGTATTTTCAAGAATATCGGATTTTTTTTCATTAAGAATTGAAAATATTCTTTGCATCTGACCTATATGCTTAACCGCCCTGAGTGTAGCGGGGGTTATCTCTTTTTCTTGATTTACCCTGTCCAGCTGTTTAGCCAGAACTGTCGCATCACGACCTAATTCTTCTGATATGACGGCATCGTTAACAAATTTACCGGTAACTGCTTGCTTTACACGCCCTTTTGCAAAGGATAAATCCCCTTTTGTACTAGCCATTTGTACAAGATCTTCAAGTGGCAATCTATCGCCTGAAACCGTTCCCATAATCCCCCCTTATTAATAATCTATATTTACAATTATATGAACAGTTAATTATTTTATCAATTAATTGCTATAACTTTATAGAATATTAATTACACAGGATTCTTAACCATAGGAACGCTTCTTCTAAAGAAGCTGCGCTGCAGAAAAAAAAGGGAAAAAACGAAGCTGAGGGCAACGATAAGGGCATCGCCGGCTTTCGAATAGAGCGTCCAATAGCTCTTCATGGGCACATCGACATAAAGCGCTTCAGAAAGCCACTCCTGATGCTTGTCCCCCTCGCCCAAAATCGCGATATTCCTGCCAAAGCAGTCAATCACTCCGGTGACGCCGGTGTTGCAGGCCCTCGCGAGAGGTATGCCCATCTCCACCGTGCGCAGCTTGGCGTGATCAAAGTGCTGTTGCGGCAAAAGGGAATCGGGATACCACACATCGCTTGTGATATTCACGAGGAGATCGGCGCCAAGCTGCTTGTTCTCCCGCATCATGTCGCCAAACATCTCTTCATAGCAGATCGTGAGCCCAAAGCGAGTCCCCTTCCGCTGCATAATTTTCGCAGAAGCGCCGGGCGTCAGAGAGGCTTGAATGCCATAGGATGCGCAAAGGTCTGATAAAAATGAGAAGGGGATATATTCCCCCATCGGCACTAAAATGCGCTTTTCGTACCGCTCAGCGCTTTTCCCCGGCTGAAAGTATTGGGCGGAACTGTAATACCGGCGCGTCTTCACGCCGTTATGGTAAACATCCGAAGCGTCCTCCAAACCGATCACCACGCCCGATTGGAATAGATTCGCGATGGTCGCTGAAAAAAAAGCGTTGTTGACCAACGAATTGTCCACCACATAGGGCATTCCGGAGGGAAACGTTACGTCTCCGTAAATCTCCATGAGCATCGCTTTGACCTTTTCAAAATCGAAAACAAAGCTATAGGTCCCAAACGGCACAACCGCTTCGGGTAAAACCACCAGATCGACCGGCTTGCCGTAATGCTCTTTCAGATTCGTAAAAATTTGCCGCCACTCACCCAGGACATAATCAACCATCTCCTGATGAGTCTCGAAGCTGAAGACCTCCTCGGCCGGAAAAGCGGTTTGCACCAGCACCACATGAAAAGGAGCGGGGGGTTCTTTAGTCTTCAGGAAATGCAGTTGATAAAAACCGAAACAGTAGGGCAGGGCTGCCAACGCTGTGAGAGCAGACAACTTGTAGAGGTTCCATCCCGTCACATAAATATGCAGGGCGAACAGATTGACGAAGAGCACCCAAAAGGTCAGCCCGAACGCGCCGCCAAGTGAGGCCATCTGAAGGGAATAGAGATTTCCCGCGAGCGCCATGCCGGCCGGATTGAAAGAAAAGCCCGCTAAATAAAACAGGCGGGACCACTCCATTATAGTCCAAATGGAAGCAATCGCAAGCAGGCCCCCCAACTGTTCGAGGTTTCTTCTGCTAATTAAAAGACTCAAAAACCCAAACTGCATACCAGCCATAAAGGAGAGGCCGAAATGCACGGCATAAATATACCAATAAGGATGGGACAAAAGCCAGGAAAGCTGCACCATTTGCACACCCGTTCCAAAGAGCGCGCCCAGCCAGAAGCGGCGGCGCGGAGCAGAGTTCAAAAGAGAAGCAAAAAAAAGCGCATATCCGATCACAGCGGCGACCGAGCCGAGCCACGACGACCAGACAGGCTGGCCGAAAGAGACGATCAAAAAGGAAATTAGCGCCGTAAAAATCATAATCATTAAGCATACCCGAACTTCAAAAAAAAGGAAATCACGCTTTTGTCTGAGAAGAGGCGTCGCAGCTGCAGCAACCGGCTCCGCAGGAGAGCACATAGAGCAAGCCTCCGATAATGCCGATTCCGTTGAGGAACTTCATGACCTCTCCCGCCCTTTCCACTCCTTCCATCGTCCAAAAAGGATGCACAATCAAAATCATGGCCAGAGTATAAATCGCCAAAACAGCAGCGGCGAAACGGGTAAGCCAGCCCAAAACGAGTAAAATGCCAAAGACTATTTCCACGATGAGCGACACAATCACGGCCCAGGTGGCGGCATCATTAGTCGTTCCGGTCAGCGCCTGAAAGCTTTGAATGGAGGTTTGAAACTCAAATATTTTATAAAATCCGGCCCATAAGAAAACGGCACTCAAGCATAGCCGCCCCAAAAGCATAATCAAGGAACAAATACCTTTCACGAAAACCCTCCAGTTAAATTTATTTATTTAAAGCAAGCCAATCAATACTCCATTTCCCAGCCCCAAAGGTGATCACATAAAGCAAACCGCCTAGAATATTGACATTTTTCAAAAATTGAATCGTCTGCAATTGCACTTCTGCCGGCAGAGCCTTCCAAAAATCATGAAAAATAAAGGTGGTGGGAATCAGGTAGAAAAAGAGCACCATGGCGCCAACGCGGGCATAATAGCCGATCAAAATGGACAATCCCCCCAGAATTTCAATGATCAAAGCGCACACCAGAAAAAAGGGGGCAAATGTTATCCCTTTGGAGACCATCTCCTGCGCCGTATCGTTAAAGAAAACGATTTTTCCTATACCGGCCCACAAAAAAATGGCGCTGATAAAAATGCGGCCTACCAACAATATAAATGCAAAAAACGATTTCACATCTCCTCCAAGGGCAAAACGTATACTTACAATTTTAATTTACACTGTCAATAGAAATCATTCGAATTTTAAGCTGGAAACAGTTATACTTACTGGATGGAAAAATTACCTTTTAGAAAATTTCACCTTCTCGAATTATTAAACGACTACGATACGAGGCAGTTGCCGCTCGATCTTATCGTTCATGATTATTTCAGAACCCATAAAGCACTGGGAGCAAAAGACCGGGCCGAGATCGCCAGCATCTTATTTCCCCTCATGCGCTGGAAAGGACTGATCGACGCTCTTTGCGAAAAGCCCGTAACCTGGCAAAAACGGATTGATACATTTGAACATCTGAACAAAAGCCAAATCGATCTGCTGCCAATGCATACCCAAGTCAGCTTTCCTAAAGAGCTGTTCGATCAAATCGTTGCCAGCCATGGCCTGGAAAAAGCCATAGAGATCTGCAAGACGAGCAATAATGAAGCGCCGCTCACCATCCGCATCAATCCGCTGAAAACCACGAGAGAAGAGCTGCTTAAGAAATGGGAAGAGGTGACACCTTGCCAATTCTCCCCTTATGGGATTCAATTTCAAAACCGCTGCAACCTCTTCCAGTTAGAGGAGTTCAGACAGGGTCTTTTCGAGATGCAGGATGAAGGCAGCCAGCTGCTTGCCGGGCTCATTCAAGCCAAACCCGGCGATCTGGTTTTAGATTTTTGCGCCGGTTCCGGGGGAAAAACCCTGGCTTTTGCCCCCGCGATGCAAAACAAAGGGCAAATCTATCTCCACGACATCCGCCCCCACATACTGCTTGAAGCGAAAAAGCGGCTGAAAAGAGCCGGCATACAAAACGCTCAAATCGTCCTAGCCAAAGAAGAAAGGCTTAAAAAATTAAAGAAGAAGATGAATTGGGTTTTGGTCGATGCGCCCTGCACCGGAAGCGGAACTTTGCGCCGCAATCCCGATCTGAAGTGGAAATACAGCGACGAAATGCTCAACCGCCTGACTGGCCAGCAGCGCACCATTTTTGAGCAGGCGCTAAGCTTTCTGCACCCTCAAGGCAAAATCGTCTATGCCACCTGCAGCCTCCTCCAGGCGGAAAATCAAGCGCAGGCAGAGCACTTTTGCCGCACCTACAACCTGAAAATCGAGGGAGACATTTTCACCAGTCTCCCGACCGACAAAGGGATGGACGGTTTCTACGGAGTGGTTCTTTCACGGATTTAAAGGCTATTGATTTATTTTGGCCACTTGGTATTTCGAACCGAGACCAAGGAATCGCAAAACTTGAGGAGTTCATAGCTTTAGCTATGGACGACGAACAAGATTTGCGAGGCCGCCGGTCGCAGGGCGATAGACCACTGGACGAAATAAAACCAATAGCCGATTTGAATTGCAATTTATCGAAGCTTGATTTAGGATAAGCAGTTTATTGCCTCTATTAAGTGCATCATGAAAAAGATATTTTTTATTATTGTCTGTTTCCTTTCGCTAAACTCTCTTCAAGCTCAACAAAGCTTCATGTTTGGCGAAGAACCAAAACTGCTGATCAATAACCGCATTCTAGCCAACGTCAACGGCAAACCGATTTCCGCCATAGATGTGATGAAGAAGATGGATGTGCTCTTCTACCGGCAATTTCCCGAATACCGAAACTCGACCCAGGCGCGGGCCCAATTTTATCAAACGGCCTGGAAAAATACTCTGCAGCAACTGATCGATAAAGAACTGATCGTAGCCGACGCTCTGGAAACAAAAGTCGAAACCAGCAACGGCGATATCCGCCAGGAAATGGAAACGATGTTCGGCCCCAATATTATAGGCAATCTGGACAGCATGGGGCTCACTTTTGACGATGCCTGGGATATTATCAAAGATGAGCTGATCATCAAACGGATGCTCTATTTTCGCGTGAATAGCCGTGCCGTCAAAAGCGTCACGCCGCAATTCATACATGAAAAGTATGAAGAATTTGCCAAAAATAATCCGCGGCAAAGCGAATGGCACTACAAAGTTATTTCCGCTCAGGACAAAGACTCCGAAAAATCCGCCAAGGCTGCGCAGCATATCTACACCCTTTTGACAGAAGAGAAAATTCCCTTCAGCGAACTCGTTGAGACTTTGCAGCAAAGAGGATTGGTAGAGGAGTCGACGCGCGTGACGATCTCCAGCGACTATTCGGTTTCGGAAAAAGAGATTTCCGACACCCATAAAGAAATATTGGCCTCTCTTGAGCCAAACACCTTCACGGAACCGGTAGCTCAAAAAACCCGCGCCGACAACTCCCTCATTTATCGCATTTTCTATCTGAACGATCGAGTGGTAGGCGGTATTGTCCCTTTCCAGGATATCGAACAAAAACTCATCAACCAGCTGACTGATGTCGCCATAGGAAAAGAAACGGAAACCTATTTAAAGAAACTCCGCCACCATTTCCGCGTTGAGGAAGATGATTTGAAAGACATGATCCCAAGTGACTTTCAACCTTTTGTGATGAAATGAGCATTTACAAGCCAAGTGAATTGATGCAATTTTTGCAAATGCTTGGCATCGGCCCGCAAAAAAGGCTATCCCAAAATTTTCTGCTCGACCGAAATATTATCGATAAAATCATAGCGGCTTCGCAAGTCTCGCCAAAGGATTTCGTTTTAGAAATAGGTCCGGGTCCTGGATCTCTCACTGAAGCTTTACTGGAAAAAGAGGCGCAGGTTTTTGCCGTAGAGAAAGACCCCATCCTTGCCAACGCCTTGAGCCGTTTGCGCGTCGGGGAGCGGACGCTCCATATTTATTGTGAAGACATCCTTAAGTTTTCGATCGAGAACCTGAAAACCCTTTGGACCGCAAAAGGGAAAATCATCGCCAATTTGCCCTACCACATCACCACTCCCATCATCACAATGCTTCTGCCAATGAACGATCTTTTTTCCAGCATGACGGTGCTAGTGCAAGAGGAAGTGGCGCGCCGGTTTACCGCGGCTCCCGGTTCTAAGGAATATGGATCGATCACGATTTTCTTAAACTTTTACTCCAAACCCTCCTACGCCTTTACTGTGAGTAATAAATGTTTTTATCCCCAGCCGAAAGTTCAGTCGGCGGTGGTGAAATTTGAACTGCGAAAACCCCCTGCAATTTCAGATCAGGAGGGATTCTTCACTTTAGTGCATACCGGCTTTGAGCAGAGGAGGAAAATGCTGCGCTCCTCCCTGAAAAAGCTCTACCCGCCCGAGCTGATCACCCAATCTTTGGAAGACTTGAGGTTAAACCCGCAAGCGCGGCCGGAAGAGCTTTCCATTGATGAATTTATCGCCCTCTTTGAAAAAGTAAAATCTCAAGAATGAACACTTTACCGCCTTTGAAAAAGCAGGTAAAGCAAAAACATCAAGCCTAGAGTGAGTGCGGCAAACAATGCCGGATTTAAGCGGGTTTGCTTCAGCCTAAAACTCAACGTCGGCTTCACTTCCTCTATCGCGAGCAAAGGTTCCCTGCTGATCTCCCGCCCGTCAGGATGGCATAATTTGATATGACCGACTACTTGATCCTTAGCCACAGGAACCGACAGATTGGGTTCCCAGCTCAAGAGACATTTCACTTGAGGCTCTTCGGCCGGGTAAAAATCTAAACTGATGTCTTTTTCCGTGAAGGACCGGATCGCACGGGCGGCTCCGGTCAAGTTCAATTGCTGTTTTTGCGGGCCTTTGGGGATATAGACTTTCTTAACTTTTGGCTGCTGAAACGCCGCCTCGAAAAGTTTATTGGAATCTTTAAAAATTTCCTCGCGCCGCCCTTTGGATTTTAAAAGCACGGCAATCAAAGTGCGTCCATCCCTCTCGGCAGCGGCCACAAAAGTATGGGCGGCATTTGAGATATAGCCCGTTTTGACGCCGATAGCATCGGGATTGAAAAAAGGCCCCTTCTTAAGCAGCTTGTTGCTTTGCGAGAGAGTCGTCGCTTCCTGCATATTCGTTTTTGGCCGCTCATATTTGACCGATTTCACAATCTCGCGAAAGATGGGATTTTTTAAACCCTCCTTCGTGATCAGGGCCATATCATAGGCAGAGCTTTGCTGATCCGGGTGGTGCAGACCATGGGGATTGCAAAAAGTCGAGTTCCGGCAGCCGAGCGTTTTTATAAAGGCATTCAATCCCTGCATAAAAGCCGGCACCGTACCGCCCACATGATGGGCAATCACATTGGCTGCGTCGTTCCCGGAAGCGAGCATCATCCCATACAGCAAGTCTTTCAGAGTCAGCTCCTCCCCCTTTTTGATCCCGATATGTGTCCCCCCCGGTTCCAGCCAATGGGCCGGCAGCGTATATTGCGCCTTCTTTTTAGCCGCTCCCGTGACGGAAGAGACGCAATCGGCGGGCGCAGCCACTTTGACATCCAGATCGCCTGCCCTGCTCAAGGCATAAACAGCTGTGGCTATTTTGGTTATGCTGGCCGGGTGGTAGCTTTGATAGGCGTTTTTTTCAAACAGGATAGCCCCCGTATCGGCATTCATTAAGATGGCTGCCTCGGCGTTGACAGAAACATCTAATGGAGAAGCCCTTAAGAAATGGGAACAGAAGATAGCCAAAAGGAAGATCACTTTCATGCGTCTAATTTACATGAAAAACCCTTCAAGAAACAATGAAAAATCGATCCAGTTTTTTTACGCCTTTAGCCCCCAGTCATTTAAAAAATCCCCTTCTTTGGCCCGGAAATTGCATAAATATTTGGTACGACCAAAAAAAATCCGTATTATGGTATAATATAGATGTATAACTAAGGTTTATTATGATAGATGAAGATTTATTAGATCTTTATTATTTTACATTTTCTAATAATATTAATCGCTGGTTGCCTGAAGGTTTTACCGAAATCGATTTATCGTTGTTGCATAAGTATAACCTGTTGGATTTTGATGAAGAAGGCGCTCCTGCGAAAAATATCTCCCATTTTTTTCATATGATCGAGTCGGAAGAGAAGCTGACCTTATTCAATGAGCAATTTATCATATGGATCGTTCCCGACAATAATGAGGAGTTTCCCTCCACCTATACCCTTATAGCGATCAGGCAGGGAGACAAAGTGCACCTGGAGGTCGGCTTTAGAACGAGAGGCGTCTACAATACTTCCCATTTTCTACTGAATTTCCTGGAGCATTTTCTCGATGAAATCAAAGAGAACGAAGAGACTTTAGAGCGTCTCATGCCCAAAAAGAGCATTTGATGCCTCACCAAATGATACCGGCCTCAATGCAGTTAATGCCGCTTCCAAAAGCAACCAGCATGATTTTATCTCCACTTTTAAGCTTTTTTTCCCGGTCAGCTAACACAAGTGAAGTAGGAAGGGCGCATGACACCATATTGCCAAACTTCTCATAAATGATATACTCTTTTAGCGGATCAATATTCCTCTGGCTATAGAACTCTTTACATCGGTTCCCTTTCTTGCCTACTTGATGGGCTATAATATGATCGATTTGACTATCTTCCCACTCAACCAGTTTTATGAATTTAGGATAATTAGCTATGAAGATGTCTAGAGCTTTTTTAATCAGTTTAGCCGGTTCTGTTTGCATCAACGCGCCTTGAACTCCTGAACGAATACAAACATCTTCGCTCCCCTTGCAAAAATCGTGGGACTTAGAGTCGATCTGCGTCAAAGCTCCAATCAGCTTATGGGAGGTTGTCGCGAGACGCTCATGGCAAAGCACGATAGCCACAGCGCCGTCTCCTAAAGTAAAGGCGGGAATAAAGCTGAGCAGCTCTTGACGTGTCAGTTTGCGATTTTGAATGATTGCTTTAAGAGTATTCATCACTACCCTGGAAACTGTTTCACCGCTAATGAGCAGGCCAGCTTCAATCACTCCGCTGTCAATCAGATTTCCCAACAACAGCATTCCGTCCATTACACCAATACAGGCGTTAGAGATATCCATGACAAGCGCCTCTTTGGATAAGCCCAGATTACTATGCACTAAACAAGCGGTAGCCGGTTCGAAATAATCCCTTGTAACCGAGCAATTAAGGACAGCCCCAATTTTATCCCGGGGAAAGGGCAACTGCTCCAAGGCTAAATGACCCGCTTCAGTGGCAACATCACTTGGATTGACAGAGATATCAAAGAAGTGGCGGGTTTTAATACCTGATAACGTTTCGATGACACCCTTTGGCAAACCTAAACGATGATAGGTCTCAGCCATTTGATCTTCCAATTCTGAAGTAGATACCCTATCCGGAGGGATGATAGCGGTATATGCCTGAATATGAACATGTTTAAAAAGAAATGCGGGCATCGGGACTCATCTCTTGTAAATTGTAAACTAAGAAAAGGGGAATTTAGTGGCAAAGGAAATTTATGAAGATATATATGCAGGCTTCATAGGGGATGCATATGAAGAAATTTGTTGTGACCGGTGGAGGGGGATTTGTCGGTAAAGCCTTATGTAAGGCCTTAAAAAAGCAAGGTCATCAGGTGACTGCCATCGCGAGAGGGGACTATCCGGATCTTCTCCAAATGGGCGTCCTCCTGGTGAACGTTGATTTGAGTCACCATCCTGAGAAGCTGATTGCGGTTTTCCAGGGAGCCGAAGCCGTTTTCCATACGGCTGCCAAAGTCTCCCTTTGGGGAGAGGATTACGAAGATTTTTATCGTCACAATGTCTTACCCACTCAAAATGTGCTGGCCGCCTGCCGCCCTGCCGGGGTAAAAAAACTGATCTTCAACTGTTCCACGAGTGTTGTGTTCGATGGCTCTAATTTGCTAAATGCCGATGAAAGCACTCCCTATCCTAAGGAGTATCGCTCCCTCTATGCAAAGACAAAAGCCCTGGCCGAGCAAATGGTGCTTGCCGCCAATAGCGCCGATTTATATACCCTATCTTTGCGGTTCCCTGTAATTTGGGGGCCAGGTGATAAACATACTATTCCGTCAATTTTGAAAAAAACAAAATCCGGGTGCGTCTTCCAGATCGGCAACTGGCAAAATAGACATGACTTAATTTATATCGATGACTGTGTGCAAGCGAATCTTAAAGCATGCGATGCCCTATCGCATAATCCTTCAGCCAGAGGGAAGGCCTATTTTATTACACAAGGCCGTCCGGTGCATCTGTGGGCTTTCATAAATAAGGTATTAGAATTTCATAAAACTCCTCCAATAAAAATTCACCTTCCCGTGCCCATAGCCATGGGAATGGCTGCATGCATGGAATGGATTTCAAAATGCCTGCCAAGTCATCCTGAGCCTCTGCTTTATCGATATCTTGTATCCTCCCTGGCTGCAGAACAATTTTTTAATATTGGAGCTGCGCGGCAAATATTGGGCTATGAACCAATATATGTCCTCAACGAATCCTGTTCCAATTTCTCTTCTTTAATGAATGCAAATCCTGATTTATGACACAAATTATCATTGAAAAAGAAATAGACAATTCCCTGCCTCTCGTTTGGAATAAAATTGCCGATTTTGAAAATTGGCCCCAATGGTTTTACGGCTTAAGGAGGATAACTCTTAGTTCCGTTCCGGTGGGAGTAGGAACGGTACGCCAACTGACAACATTGACGGGTCAATCGTATCTGGAAAAAATTGTGTCTTGGGAAGTAAATAAATCCATTTCATTTATTGTCTTAAATCCTCCTTTTTTTGCTAACTGGTGGAAAGTGACTATTTCTTTAAAGGAAGAGGATAATAGAACCGTTTTATGCTGGTTTGTGGATTATAATATGAAATTTGGTGTTTTGGGAAAATTTATTGATGAGATTCTCATCTCCAAAATTATGAAGGCGTTGATTTACCGCAGTTTAAATAAATTTATTCACCAGCTGTTGTTGATGTAATCAACGATCTTTTCCGCCAGTTTCTGATAAAGCGGAGTGAGACAGGCGTCGTAGGCCGCGTCAATATCGCCAAGCTGTCCTAATGAAAAGATATTAACCCTGTCCCGGCTGGAATAGTAATCGTGATCAAACTCTACGCTCGCGCTGATCACAACCGGCCCGATCAGCTCCATCCCCGAACAGGTCTCGACTACCACAAGCTCGCACCAAAGGGTGCGGCGGGTCTCCGCAGGAACGATCGTATTGGTCAGCTCATCCTTTTTTCTGACGCGGTCGTATCTAAAGCCGATATTTTTGTTTTTGCATTTGATCAACTTGACATAGAGCGTTAATTCGCCGCTGCCAGGTTTATACTGCAGAATGCCCGTCTCGCTCACCTTTTTGACCAGGGCGGCTGTGAGTTGGCCATCCTCATCTCCGCAAGCATAGGGGATGCAGATGGTAGAATATCGCTCATCAAGCCCCCCTTGGCCTACGTGGTATTGACAACCCGAGCACAAGAGAAGCAAAAGAAAAATACGCATCAAGTCGTTTTTCTGCCCGAAATATTCTTTACACGCATGTTTCTGAATCTGGGATCGCGGGGATCAGCCGCAAATCGCCGCAATTTGGCGTCCAGCAACGAAATCCGCTCATCGCACTTTTTTGCCACTTCAGTATCGGGAAATTTTTCTTTGGCGTTCCGGTAGCAAAATAGGGAGGCATTCCATTTTTCCACCCGCTCATAATACTGTCCCGTTTCGTATAAGCCTTGGGCATAAACCTCTTTAATCTGGTCCACATCCGCTTTCATCTCGCTAATGCGAGACTCTCTTGGAAAATCACTCGTGAATTTGCGCAAATTGATCTCGGCAAAGGTGATCAGGTCGGGGTTTTGGAACTCATAGCGGCACTGATCCAAAAAAACTTTTGTAACCGCCAAATAGCTTTCAGGAGCCAGTTCGTGCCGGGGAAAACGTTTGATCAGGGTTTGAAAAGTCTCGACGCTCTCCCGAAATTCTTTCATTTCTTTGAGAAGCATCCCTTTGGCATATAAAGCCTGGGCGGCATATTCGTGTGAAGGAAGAGCGGCTATCACTTCATCGTAAATTTCCACGGCGAGCGCCTTTCCCGTAAATACTTTGGGCAGCCCTTTTACGACCCGCCTTCTTTCTCCGTCTTTCAGCCTTTCCGCAATAGAGAATTTATACTCGATAGCCTGCTGGAAATATTTGGGGGTCATAAACATTTTGAGGTAATCGGAAAAAGACTCGTTGGCCATCGCCAAATCATCGAGCATATAGTAGCAAACCCCGAGATAATAAGCCGCGTCGGCTCCGGATGATTCCGTGGGAAAATTGACTTTTACCACCTGAAAATGTTTCACCGCCTCTTTATACCCCTGTTTCTCATAAGCCGCCATCGCCGCCTGATAATGTGATTCGCATGTCATCGAGGGCAGATCCTGCAATTTGACCAGATGGCCGTTTTTCACAGAGCTGACCAGCTTCTTTGGCGCTTCGCTGATGTTTTCTCCCTGGACCAAATGACAGGAAAGGAAAAGGGCAGAAATAATAATTTTATGGTGTTTCATAGCGTCCTTTTTTTGTTATCAAATTGTAGAACAAGGAGAACCAATCATGCAAGCTTAAACTCGACTTAAAACTCTTCGAGCGAAAGAATAGCGGAAAAGCTGCTTAATTTTTTCTTTAACTCATCCGTCAGCTCAATGCCCCACTTCTCATCGATATGCACCTTGCCCACCGGCTGGTCGAAAGCGTGGAACTCCAGCTTGACAGGCGTTTTGCCGGCATGGTTTACAAACTCTTTTTTTATTTGCAGCAAATGGCTGATCCGTATTTGCTCGGCGTCGATCTTCAGGCAAACCGTTTTCATTTTGGGCTTCTCTTCCTTTGGAGGTGATTTTTTTTGAGACATTTCTTTCATGCTGGCCGCTTTGGCAATCATGTGCTTTGCTTTATCAAATGCCTGGTCGCATTCCTCGATCATCTTCTCATCCGCCCGCGTCAGGTCATCCAGCCAGCGGCAGCTGAGGCGCGTTTCCTGTTCGCTTTTCTCAACCACAAGAACGGCATAAAGAAGCTGATTTTCTAAAATAAGGTTTTTCTTCTCATCATAGAGCTCCGGCCAGATAGGCAGTTCGTATTGCGCTATGCCGTCGCTGACAGACAAAAGCGCAAACTTGCGCTGGCTTTTGGCGCTCAGACGCACCTTGACCGCTTCGACGAGAAAAGCCGTGCGAAAGACAGTGCTATTATCCATCGTCTCCACATGGCGGAGCGCTACGCAAGAGAGCCTTTGCAGGATCTTTTTGTGGGCGTCCATGGGGTGTCCGGTCAAAAAGAATCCCAGCAATTCCTTCTCTCTCAGCAAAACTTCATGCGCAGCAGAAGGCTTGGCCACTTTCGGGGGTTTTTCAAAGTGCGCATCATTTGTCTCCCCTATCAGGCCAAAAAGGGAGAGGATGCCCATGGAGCGCTCCGACTGCTCTTTAGCGGCCGTATCGTACATGGCATCAATGCTCATCTTCAGGGCGTCGCGCGTCCACTTTGTGAAATCGAAGCAGCCCGCCTCGACCAAATTTTCGATCACCTTTTTGCCCACTTTCTTCGTGTCGAGCCTTTTGAAAAAATCGTAAAAGGAAGAATAGGGACCCCGGCGCGTCCGCTCCTCTAAAATCGCTTCCACAACGCCCTCGCCGACCCCTTTGATGCCGCTCATCGCAAAGCGCACGCCCTGTTTCGCGGCCACAAACTCTTTTCCCGCTTCATTGATATCAGGGGGCAAAATTTCGATGCCCATCTGGTGGCATTCCCGAATGATTTTGGCCACTTTGGTGAGGTCCGACTGATCGCAGGTCATTAAAGCAGCCATCCATTCTTTCGGGTAGTTCGCCTTTAAAAAGGCGGTTATATAGGAAAGAAAGCCATAGGCGGCGGCATGCGATTTGTTAAAACCATAGGCGGCAAATTTTTCCATCTTATCAAAAATTTGCATCGAAACTTCCGAGCCGATCCCGTTCTCGGCGGCGCCCTGGCGGAATTTCTCTCTTTGCTGCGCCATTTGCTGCATATCTTTCTTACCCATGGCGCGCCGCAGCACATCGCCCTCGCCGAGAGAATATTTGGCGAGCTTGCTGGCGATCTGCATCACCTGCTCCTGATACACCATGATGCCGTAAGTTTCCGCCAAAATGTCTTTCATCCAGGGGTGGTCGTTCTCGATCGCTTCCCGCCCGTGCTTGCGCTGGATGAAGGAGGGGATCATATCCATTGGACCTGGGCGGTAGAGGGAGACGACCGCGATGATCTCCTCGAACCGGTCCAGGTGCAGCTGCCGCGCGAGATCCTGCATGCCGGCGGATTCTAACTGGAACACTCCAAGCGTTTTGCCTTGATTGAGCAGATCGAAAGTCGGCTTGTCATCCAGGGGCAGGTTGACCCAGTCGATGGAGATCCCTTTGGAGTTTTTTATGGCGTTCACACAAGTCTGGATAGCGGTCAGCGTCTTCAGGCCCAAAAAGTCGATCTTCAACATCCCGACCATTTCCACCGGTTTCATCGAAAACTGGGTGACGGGCATTTCGGAGTCTTTGGCGTTGCAGATCGGGATAAAATTGGTCAGCGGCTCGCCGCTGATGATCATCCCGGCGGCGTGGATGCCGGTGTTGCGGATGGAGCCTTCCAGTTTTTTACCGTTTTCGATAATGCGGGCAGCCTCTTCATCTTCCTCGACAAAGCGCCTCAAGTCCTGGTCTATCTCCAAAGCCTTTTCCAAAGTCATATTGGGATCTTCCGGAACCAGTTTCGCAATCTCATTCACTTTGGCCAAAGGCACGCTTAAAGCGCGCCCCACATCCTTGATCGTCATTTTGGCTTTCATCGTGCCGAAAGTGATGATCTGCGCCACATTCTCGATGCCGTATTTCTTCAGGGTGTAATTGATCACCTCGCCGCGCCGGTCCATGCAGATGTCCACATCGATATCGGGATAGGAGATCCTCTCCGGGTTGATAAAGCGCTCGAAGAACAGGTGGAAACGGAGCGGTTCGATATCGGTGATGCCGATCAGGTAGAGGACGATCGATCCCGCCCCCGAGCCCCGGCCCGGCCCCATCGGGATCCCCTGCATTTTGGCCCAATTGATAAAGTCCCACACAATCAGCAGATAATCGCTCATCTCTTTCGGGACGATGATGCTCATCTCATATTCCAGCCGCTCTTTCACCACTACCAGCGGATCGCGGCCCGGGTAAATCTCCTGCACCTTGGCCAGCCTCTCGGGCGTATAGCGCTTCACAATGCCCTCGTTGCAAAGCTTCCATAAAAATTCGGTGACCTCGGCGTCGCGTTCCGCCTTGTCGACTTTTTTTCCTTCCAGGTGGGGCGGAATGAAAACGGGGTAGTGCTTGGTTTTGAAATCGAGCTGAAGCTTGCACTTGTCGGCAATCACAACCGTATTTGACAATGCTTCCGGCAGATCGCTGAAGAGCTCCGCCATTTGCTGAGGCGACTTGAAATAGATCTCGTGGGAGGGGTAAGTGACCCGTTTCGGGTTGGGAATGCGGAATTTCGGATTGCCGAGCGAGTCTTTTTCCCAAATCTCACACGGCTCTCCCGACTGCACATTGAGCAGAATTTCGTGCGCCCGCCAGTCGGAGCGGTCGATGTAATGGCTGTCGTTCGTCGCCACTACCGGAATATTCAACTCGAGCAGACAGCTGTTGACTTTGTTTTGCCTGGCGATATAGTCGCGGTACTGCTGCACCAGCCACGACTCCTGGTTCAGGCCGTCTTGCAGAATGTCTTCTTCTGCCATCTGGTGCCGCTGCAATTCCAGATAAAAGTCTTCTCCAAAAAGGTTTTTATACCAGTCGATGCAGCTCTTAACCGCCTCTTTGTTTCCATGCAAAATGGTATCGGCGATTTCCCCGTCGAGGCCGCCCGACAAACAAATCAGCCCTTTCGAGTACTTCTGCAGCACCTCTTTATCGATGCGCGGGTGGTAATAGAACCCTTCGAGATAGCCGATAGAGGTGAGCTTGCACAGATTGTGATACCCTTCGCTGTTTTTGGCCAAAAGCACGATAGGATAGCTCGTCCGCTTGCCCGCCTCCCGCTTCTTCTCAAGCCTGCTGCCCGGGGCGACATAAAATTCGCAGCCGATGATCGGCTTTACACCCGACGAATGACATTCCTTGAAAAACTCCACCGCGCCGAAGAGATTGCCATGATCGGTCAGGGCCGCGGCCGGCAGACCGAACTCCTTGGCTTTCGCCGCGATGGCGTCAATGGAGGCGGAGGCATCCAGAATAGAGTATTGAGAGTGTACGTGCAGGGGTATCCACATGGAGAACATTAAACACGATTAAGAGCCTGTTTGCAATGGGAAAAAAATTCCATTCTCGTATAATTCTTTAATGGATATGGTAGTGAAAAAGAGAATTAACATGTCATTTGATCGAAAAGAAGCAAAAGCTTATTTGAAGCAAAAAGAACAAAGAGCAAACGAAGAGCTGGAACAAGCTCGTCAAACGATATTAGAAAATGTCATCAGCATATTAAAAAAAGAATTTTCTAATACCGAGGTGGAAGTTTATCTAGTTGGGTCCATTACCAGACAATTCCAGTTTTCTAAAAAATCTGATGTTGATATAGTTTTGAGGCATTTTAAGGGAGATCGCTTCGAAATTTGGCCCCGTCTTGAAAACTTAATCGGAAGAAAAATCGAACTGATTTTGTATGAAAACTGCTCTTTTCAAGACCATATTGAAAAAGAGGGATTAAAAGTCATATAACATGGAAAAATATCGGTTCTTATCAGCTCTTATTAATAAACAAAGCGAATTCATCCATCGCATTCATAATGAAATCATCTCGGTCGATCTTTCTGTTTATGAAAAAAGATATCTGTTTGCCTTAAAGGTGCAGCAAATGTATACGGCAATCGAAGATATGTTCAAGCAAATTGCCAAAGCTTTTGAAAATCACATCGATGCATTATCTTCATACCATAAAGAGCTGCTTATAAGAGTCAATATGGACATCCCAAAGATTCGCCCAAAAGTCATTTCCAACGAGACGCTTCTTCTATTAGACAAAGTGCGTTCATTTCCCCATTTTGTCAGACATGCCTACGACTGTGAACTGGATGAGCAGGAATTAAGGCTTATACAAAATCGGCTGAGGGAGCAATTCGTCCTCTTCAGCCGCGATTTGAACCTCTTTCAAAAATATGTCGATGAGCTTGCTGAATAATTACGAAAACGTGTTAAGCGCCAACAACCTCTTCGTCGATAGGCGGCACCCCTTTGGCTTCGGCAGCCTTCTTGCTCTTCGCATTCTCGGTGACTCCCCACATCGGCAGCAAAAAGATGATGGATAAGAAACAGCAGGCGATCAGCACCATGAAAAAGCCTTCCCATCCCACGCTGTTGGTAATCGTCCCCAGAGGATAACCGGCCGCCGCCGCCCCCATGTAAGCGATAAAGCCGGTAAAGCCGGTCGATGTGGCCGCGGCTTTTTTATGGGAAAGCTCCGCTGCCGCCACCCCGATCAGCATCTGCGGGCCGAAAATCACAAAACCGATGAAAAATAACCCTAAAGAATCGAGATAAGGATAGCCGGGAGGCGTCAGGTAAAAGAAAAAGATCGCGAGCAGCATGCCTATAGAAAATAAGACGTTGACCGGTCCCCTCTTCGCGCTGAAAAAGCGGTCGGAAAACCAGCCGGCGCAGAGGCTGCCGAAAAAGCCCCCCACTTCAAACAGGGAAACACAGCCGTTGGCCGTAATCAGGTCATACCCCTTCTCCTCCCGCAGGAAGAGAGCCGTCCAGTCGTTGATCCCCGTCCGAACCACATAGACAAAGAAATAGGCGATGCCCAGCATCCACATGTATTTGTTTTTTAAAACGTAATCGACCAGAATTTCCTTGGTCGAAAGTTCCTCCTCGACTTCCCCTTTCTTCACCGTGGAGCCGACATAGTCGTCGCGATACTGCTCAATAGGCGGCAGACCGAGCGACTGAGGGGTGTCGCGCAAACGGTTGATCAGAAACAGCCCGCCGATAATACAAATGCAGCCGGGCACATACATCGCATACCGCCAGCCGAAATAATACATGGTCACCCCGACGATCCAGGGGATCAAAAAGGCGCCGACGTTGTGCGACACATTCCAGGTCGACCACCAGGAACCCCGCTCCGAATGGGAATACCAGTGCGTCAAAAGGCGGGCGCACGGCGGCCAGCCAAACCCCTGAAACCAGCCATTCATTCCCCAAAAGAGAGCAAAAATCGTTAATGAGGAGGAAAGGCCGAATAGCAGGTTGCATACCCCGGTCAGCATCAAACCTATCGCCATAAAATAGCGGGGATTCGATTTATCGGAGATGATCCCGCTCGCAAACTTACTGATACCGTAGGTGATATAAAAAATACTGCCTAACAGACCGAGCTGAGCTTTATCCAGATGGAGATCCTGGATCATGCCGGGCATGGCAAAGGTGAAACTTTTTCGGGTTAGATAGAAAAGGGCATAACCGACAAACATCGAATAAAGAATCCGGTAGCGCCAATATTTATACTTCTGGTCGACTTCGCTTTTATCCTCAATTTGCTCAATATGAGCCGCAGGTCTTAAGAGCTTCATTAGGAAATTCATCTAACTCTCCTTAAACATCCTTGACAGGACTTAATATTCTTAGCTTACAAATATCAACTATTTCAATAAGAAGATTATATACTCATTTCAAATTGAATCCAATCATTTTATTGTCAGGCCCCCAAATTTCTTCGATCAGCTCCCCAAACTCCCCCATATCATCTAGTAAATATTTTTTCACTAAGACTTCATGGACATTGGAATCGAATAACATAACTCCGTTAAAATCGGCGCCTCTATCGCAATACCTCATCTCATGGACAGACAAAAGCATGCCGTGCGGGGAGTAAATCCGGCACTCGACGGGGCGGTTGTTGAAAAAATAAGTAATCTCTTGATAGATGAGCCTATCATCCTGATTTCGAATGAAATGGCTGGTCTGATCGGCTGTCTCGCTGCAAAGCTCCCTTTCCCAGCCCTCCTGTTCCGAGGGGTGAAGCTTGCGGAAATCGATCAGCCGCGAATCATATATCAGTTTATTGAAATCTGTCCCGCTGTATTGCTCTATGCTAATCCATTTGCGGTAAGGATCCTGGATAATTTTGTACGACTTTTCCTTATCTTTGGGCTCTACGGCTTTCACCCCGTAAGGCAGCCCCTCTTTCCAATAATAGTCTTGGTAAAATTTAGTCATACGGGTATTCTTTCTTCATGAATCTATTCCACCATCCACGCGGTCCTCGGATCACGGCAACTTTCTTAACCAGCGGCAAGGAGATTTCGTCGATCACCCTGGCCGAGCATAATCAAGACGGCTGTTGTTGGCAATTAGAAAGTGGGGCCCTATCCGATCTCATTAATCAATGGATGAACGGATACTGCGAGAAAGAAGCCGTCTTACCCTCCCTCCCCCTCAATTTAGGCAAAATGCCCCCCTTTACTAAAAAAATCCTCGCCGCTCTCCCAACCGTCCGATTTGGACAAGTAATTACATATCAACAGCTTGCATCACTAGCCGGACAGCCAAAGGCCTTCCGGGCGGCGGGCGGCGCCTGCGGGCGCAATCCTTACCCATTAGTCCTGCCCTGCCATCGGATTTTAGCCGGCGGCGGCCTTGGGGGGTTCGCCTTTGGATTGGGGGTAAAAAGGGAATTACTTTCCTTTGAAAACCATTTATTTTCAGTCAATTAGAACAGATTTACGTTGAATGGCATCCTCCTTGCTTAAGCTCTAGTGGGCCTATTTTGCAATTCATAGGGGAAAACTCTCCTATAGAGGAGGTAATGATGACTAAAGGGCAGCTACAAAAAAAAATAGCCTATTTAGAGTTTGTGCATGATCAACTAACTGCTGAGTTAGAATATGTGGACAAGCTGCTGAAAGAGATAGGTTTTCCCAATGGGCTGAAATCAGCTAAATTGGTTGCGATTGAATTGCTTAAAGATAAAGAAAACCTTAACTAATGAGGTGATCTATGAAGAAAGTAGATTTATTCAAGCAATTATTAGAGCTCGAAGAAATAAATGCGGAGTTGCTGCAGGAGATCTATGAAACGGATCAAATCATGCGCCGTATTGGATTTTCGGATGGCCTGGCAACCGTCAAAGCCGTCGCTTTAAGCATGTGCGATGATAAAATGGAAGAGGAGGACACCATTAATTAAGGAGGTCTGTCAGATCCTGCAAGCTTAATTGTTCCATTAACCCCTCTTCGTCGAGGAAATTTTCGGCGATTTGCCGTTTACGCTCTTTTAATTTTAACATTTTTTCCTCAACACTCTCTAACGTGATAAACCTCTTGGCTATCACGGAATCCTTCCTGCCTATCCGGTGCGCCCGGTTGATCGCCTGATTTTCCACCGCTTCATTCCACCAGGGATCTAGGATATAGACATAATCTGCGGCCGTTAAATTCAACCCCACGCCCCCGGCTTTTAAACTAATAAAAAAGAGGCAGAGATTTTCCTGTTGCTGAAACTTGACGACCTCCTCTTCCCGGTTTTTTGTCGATCCATCCAGATAGGCATAAAGCCAGCTCCTGGCTTTGGCCTCTTTGACAAAGAGTTGCAGGAGGCTGGTGAACTGGCTGTATACTAGTACTTTATGCCCTTCGGCCACAAGGGTTTCCAAATCCTGCAGGACAATCTCCATCTTAGCTGAGGAAAAGAGCGTCTCTTCGGGAAAAAGAGAGGAGCAGAGCAGAGGAGTGCAGCAGATCTGCCTTAAGCGCAGGATCGTTTCAAAGATCTCCATGCGGTGTTTGGCCGCCCCATCGCTTTTCACCTTTTGTAAAACCTTGCTGCCCTGAAGAAACTGCTCGTAGAGAGCCCGCTGCTCCGGCGTCATTTCGACATAGACGATCTGCTCGATTTTTTCCGGCAGGTCCTTGGCCACTTCCCCTTTTAAACGGCGCAAAAGAAAAGGGCGGATTTTTCGCTTTATCTTTTGCAAATAGCGCGCATCAAAATCCGCCGCCGCATTATCACCTCTAAAAGCCTCCTCATCCCCCAGCAGATCGGGCATCAGAAACCGGAAATAGGACCAAAGCTCCATCCCGTTATTTTCAATAGGCGTACCGCTTAAGCACAGGCGAAATTGCGCCTGCAGCTGGCATACGGCCGTTGAAACTTGGGTATGGGCGTTTTTGATCACCTGGGCTTCATCCAGGATGACCGCGTGAAATTTCTGCTTCCGGAAAATATCCAGGTCCAAACGCAATGTGGCATAAGAAGTCAAAATGACTTGAGCAGATGCCATCTGCCGCTCTTTGCCGTGATAAATCGCGACCTTTGCCTCAGGCAGGAACTGCTCAAACTCCCTTTTCCAGTTAAATAAAAGGGTCGTAGGCATGACGATCAAAACAGGGTCTGATAACTTTAAGCGAGAAAGGAAGCCGATCACCTGCACGGTTTTTCCAAGCCCCATCTCATCAGCCAAAAGACCGTGAAATCCGTTCTCATAGAGAAAGGAGAGCCAATTCACCCCCGTCTGCTGATAAGGGCGCAGCGTCGCTCCAAAATTTTCTCCAGGAACAGCCTGTGTGAGACCCTGGAAATCGCCCAACTTGCCCACTAACTCTTTTAATGAGGGCTCTCCATGTCTCTCCAGGAGATCCCCGAAAGAAAGCGCGCGGCTTAATGGCGCCCTGAACCCGTCTTCCACCGCCTCGCACTCCTCGGCAAACGGCTTGGCGGTTTCATCGGAAATTAAACCCACCTCATTGGAACTCAACTGAATAAACCGCTCGCGCCGGTTGAATGATCCCACCACCTCCTGCAAATTCATCACATGATCGGCATAGCGCACTTTTCCGCAGATCCGCACC
Source organism: uncultured Chlamydiae bacterium (assembly GCA_963696295.1). GTDB lineage: Bacteria > Chlamydiota > Chlamydiia > Chlamydiales > JAJFMB01 > CAVOJR01. The sequence continues at coordinate 536,344 of CAVOJR010000001.1, forward strand.
TCCCCCTTTTCCTCATGGAATTGAAAATCGACGTCGCTCTGCCGGACGATGCGCCGTCCTTGCAAATCAAAGATCTTCCATCCCAATTCGAGCAAAAAGGTGAGACTGCTCGCCACTTTATCCATCGGGCAGTAGTAATGGGAAGTTCCCGCCTGCTTGAGGATAAAATCGGTTTCAAGCAGATCTTTCTGCCACCCTTTTTCGACTTCTCTTTGCCTCTTCTGCCCCCCGACGCTGACGGCCGGATTGTGAAAATCGATGCTGTCTTGGCCATAATCGAGCCACAAATTGGCAAAAGCCCCCGTCCGGTCGGTCAATTTCAGCATCGGCTGGGGCTCATTTTGAATTTTGATCGCCTCCCTGGCATTGCCCAGGTACTCAACAGGCACCTCTTCATCTTCCAAATCGGCCAGCCGCAATTCCTCCCCCATCGCTTTTTTCAAGAGGGAAAACTGGGTAACGGGCTGAATCAGCTTTAAAGAGCGTCCCTTGATAAACCAGTGGGGCGGGCCGGCAGAGAGAAATTCGCACTCCCTTAAGTCGAATCCCTGGTCTTTGCTCTGCAGCCAGGCTACCACCTTCTCCTGGCTTTCCACCCGGTAGACAAGTTTTACTGGGCCGTACAAATCGACCACGATCTCTTTTCCCTGAAAAGATAAGGCGCCGGTGGAAAGCATGAGCTTTAAGAAATCAAATGTTTTTTGATAGGGGATATGGTAAAAGCCGCCCCCCTTGTCGAACTTTTGCCATTCTTTCCCCAAAGAACCGGTGACCTTGACGACAAGACAGCGGGCTTCGAGGGATTTTTTTTGCTCAATTTGACACTGTAATGATAACATGATGTTAAAGTATAACGGAAAAGGTACCGGTATGACAATGAATAAACTGCGCCTTTGGAATCAGCATCAGACCTGGGAAGCAGCCAAAACGGAATGGGAAAAGGGAGCCAGGGAAGCCTGTGTTAAATCCCCTCTAAAGACGCTAAAAAAGCTCCCTTCCATGCCAGGTATGACAGAAGAGACGCAAAAAAATCTCAGGTGGAAAAGTTTAAAATGGATGTTTCTCAAAGAGCCTAACATGCGCGCCGAAATTCTCAAACACCCCTTTAAATACCTCTTCTCATTTTTGAATTCATTAGGCAAAAAATTGTATAAAAGGGATGACGATTTTTTCCTTTTTGGCGTTAAGAACGTAGGCCATTTTCAACATTTGCTGCACCATGAAGACACTCTGCTGATCGTCGGTTTTTCCTTTTGCCACAAACCGTTTGAATGCCCTTCGGGCCGCTTTACCGATCAATGCATCCACGATCCCGAAAACTCCGTCTGCCGCCAATGTTTTATCGGCAAGTGCTCCAATGCCCTCCCCACAAAAAGAACATTGCCCTTTTACATCCCCTCATTGAATTATATCAGTGAAAAAATTTTAGATTTGAAGGCCAAAAACCCCGACAAAGAAATCCTTTTTTTGATCACAGGGTGTGAGCTTACCCTTGAGATATTTGGGGAATTTGTGAACATGACATCGGTTAAGGGGATAGGAGTGCGCCTTGATGGAAGGATCTGCAACACCATGGAAGCCTTTGAGCTTTCTGAAAACGGAGTGAAACCGGGGCTCACGCTAGTCATGAATCACACCGAAGACCGCCTCCTGGAGCTTATCCGCTACCGCAGGGAGATTGAAGGTAGTGATGCTTCCTCCGGAAAGGCTTGTGAGGCGTCTGGTGATGGTAGGGCCTGACATGAGGGGCTTCCTTGCAGGAGGGCTGGCAGCAGCCGGCTAGCTCCTTTAAACACTCTCTGCAGGAGATGAAGAGCTCATTGCAGTCCATATTCGCGCAGTTGTAATAATCATCGCTCGTTTCCCCGCAACGGCGGCAAGTGCTGATCACTTCGGCCTTTTCCCCGGAAATGGGGATAGCCAGCCGGTCATCGAAGACAAAAAGCTTCCCTTTCCAGTGCTTATTGCCCTCTTGCAGGCCATAGTTGATGACGCCCCCCTGAAGCTGGAAAACCTTTTTGACCCCTTTTTCCTTCAAAATAGCCGAGTAAACCTCGCAGCGGATGCCGCCCGTGCAAAACATCATGACCGGGGTTTCCTCTTTGTCTATCCTCTGCAGAAGTTCTTCGGTATAGCCGCGGAAATCGCGCGTGGTTTCACAAGGAGGGCATTCGGCGCCTTCGAAGTGGCCGATTTTCCATTCATAATTGTTGCGTATATCGAGCAGGACATGCCCATCGTTTGCTTCCAGCATCTCGCTCCACTTTTCCGGGCTGACATGCTCGCCCCCATTATTTACATCCACATCGGCATCAAAAGCGACCAGCTGTTTGCGGTACTTCACTGTCATTCTGGGAAAAACATGTTCATGGTGGTAATGGATTTTGAAGTGAATATCATAACCCCTGGAAGCCATCCATTCCCGGTAGGCTAAAGAATCGCTCTCTTCCGCGCTCATCTGCCCATTGATCCCCTGTTCGGAGATATAGATGCGGGACATCACATCGCGCCCGGCAAAAAACTGCTTATGCTCAGCCACTTCTCGTTGAGGATCGGGGATATTTGTAAAGATATAATAAGCTAAAACTTCGTACTTCTTCATGGTCGTATTTTCTGGTTAGACAGGATCTGCCATTATATGGAAATCCGGAGCGCTTTTCCACCATTTTTTTCGCCCCATCTTTAAGTTATTGTTAATATTAACTTTTTAATTGAAATGCTATTAATTATTTAACTAAAGATTGTATAATAAAATAAAAAAGGTGGTTACTATGTCATCGGTACAAGGAAATCCTGACAGCCTGCATCATCATGATTATAATATTGGCATCAATGATGAAGGTGATTTAACTTTTAAAATTAAAAAAAATGATAACAGTGTAAATGAAAAAGTGTTTAAAGTTTCGATAAAAAAGTCTAACGGAGAAGTGGTTGATATTAATCTGAAAAATCCGGCTGATGAAAATGACCCCTTAACCCCGGAAGTCCTCAAATCAATGGCCAAAATCCTGACAGATGAAGTCGATCTTGAATACGACATAAAAGGTAATAAACATGTGGAAAAAGTGCGTCTGGACAATAACAGCTATGATATTACCTACAAAACGAAACTCGATGAGATAACAGAACAATTTCCTAAACATCATGCTGCCGCCATTCAAGGCACAAATATCGATAGAATTGTGCTCTTGAATTCGTCTGTTTCGGGCAGGATTTTCTTGATCGAGAAAGCGGAGCCCAGGCTGGAAACACCACCCTCATCAAAGCACGAAGATTGAGAATTTACAAAAATAAGGCGGTTGTGTCAAAATAGATCCTTTAACCGGTTGCAAGGAGAGCAAAAATGGCGGAACATTTGAAATATTTAAACGATGAAAATTTTGAAAAAACGATATCGAACGGAGTTACGCTGGTTGACTTCTATGCCGACTGGTGCGGGCCCTGCCGCATGATTGCGCCCATCGTTGAAGAGCTGTCCAAGGAAATGGCCGGCAAAGCCACTATCGCTAAACTCGATATCGAGAACGCACAACAAACGGCTCAAAAATTTCAAGTGACCTCCATTCCTACCATCATTCTTTTCAAAAACGGCAAGGAAATGGAGCGGATTATCGGTGTGCGCGACAAATCATCCCTTAAGAAAATGATCGATTCCCATCTCTAGATTATTGCGCCCGGGAAGCCGGGCCTTATTCCTTAAAAGTTAGACCACTCACAAAGATAAACCCTTTTGATTTACTGAGGGTCAAGTTTTTGGAATCGCATTCTATTGTTTTTAAGTCGACAAATTGATTGATCATCACTGGACCTGTGCCATGATCGGTCACTTTGCCTGCAATGGTGCTGATGCACCGTGTTACTCCTTTGATGCCGTGATCCATTTTGACCGATCCGATGAGCGTGACAAATCGCCCGTCGATTATGGCTTTGAAGTTTTCGGGTTGCATTCTAAAAGCTTCAAGACAAACAGTAAATTCTTTTTCAACTTTTAAGACAACTGTGCTGAATGGGCAGGCTTTTTCGACAAACTGGTTGAAGGAGTGAACATCTTCCTTGGTAACTGGCTTCACCTCATTCGGAAAGGTTTTAACGACCGCATTTGGCCCCAATTTTCTCCAGCTAGCGCCGACTTTTAGGATCAGGTCATTCTCTCCGGCATCGACATCATACAGGTAATAGGAGCCAACCCCCTCCTCAATGCCAATCCCCAAAGTAACGGGAATAGTATTAAAGAATTTTTCGAAATCCAACTTCCCTTCTGCGCGCCGGTTATCATGCTGCTTCAGCGTCAATTCGACGGGCCTATTATCGTAGAGAAAGCTGATTCTGTCATTCTCTTTGGCGCCATAAAACAAATAAGAGGGTAATTTTTCGGGAAGGAGGCTTAAAGAGGGAGCAGCCCCTTGCAAAAAAAAGAAAATCTTTTTTAACACAAATTCGATGATAGCGATGACTCTAGGGCAAGAGGCTTCAATTTGCGTCATGCGGGGAGTAACATAGAAATCGCTTTGGCCCCTTGAAATGGCTTTGCCGTCGGGCGATTGGATATGTTTGTGGAATTCAAATTTAGCGTCTCTGCCAAGCATCCCCAATCCCATATTCGTCTCGATATTCATCTCGCATAGAAGGGGCGCGCGGCCAGGAAGGAAGACCCGCACTAACATGCCTTTTAGATGCCCGAAACAACTCAATTCTTCTTTCTGAATGCCTACGTAGGGAGGATACTTAACAGGATCTAACGCCATAAACCACCTTAATTGAATTCCACAACATTATAGCATCATAAAGAATTAAAGTACAGATTTTTGCGATGTTTGACGCAAGGCTTCATACACCCCGATGCCCACGCTGGTAGCCAAATTCAAACAACGGCTGCCCGCTACCATCGGCAATTTCACAAACCTGTCAGGCCATCTGGCAAAGTACTCCTCAGGCAACCCTGTAGTCTCTGAACCAAAAATGAGCGCCGCTTCGGGGCTGTAGGAGACTTCTGTATAAATTTTCTTCGCTTTACTGGAGAAAAAATAAAAGGGATGGGGGTATTTTTCTAGATACTCTTCGAGATTTTCGATCACGTCCACCTGTACGCCCTCCCAATAATCAAGGCCCGCCCGCTTCAGCCAGCGGTCCGAGATTTTAAACCCCAAAGGACCGACCAAAATCAAGCCGCAACCGGTGACAGCACATGTTCGAACCACATTACCTGTGTTCTGGGGAATCTGAGGCTGGTAGAGAATAACTTTCATAGAAAAGGAATTAGTCCGTTTTCTGGAATCTGAGGCAGGTAGAGAATAACTTTCATTTAGAAAAAGAAGGGGCGTAGTTCCCCTTCTTATAAGAGATATTTATTTGTCGGAATCTTTATCTGTGGAATTGGCTTTTACCACTTCAACATCGAAAATTAACATCGCATTTGGTGGCAACGGGCTTTGCGTACCATATCCCAAATCAGGATGAATAAATATTTTACGCTTTTCCCCTTCCTTCATCCCTACTAAGCCGCGGGTGAAACCGGGTATGGTTTGACCAAGCGGAATCGCCACAGGGCCGCCCATATTTTCAGAGGTATCAAACACCGATCCATCCAAATAACGGCCGGTATAATTGATCATCGGTTTGGAATCGGACTGTACAGCCGCTCCTTTTCCTTCCTGGACAATGATATACTGGAGTTTGCCTGGCTCAATCTCAAATACGCCCTTAGCTTTAGCATTTTTAGTCAAAAAATCGTTTGCGGCTTGCAGGTTATCTTGAGCGAGCTGCTCAAACACCTGTTCCTGCAAAGCAGTCATCATCGCTTCATACTCTTGATCAGTCAGCGGAGAAGGCTTGCCTGCGGCACCATCGCGCATACCCTTGACAATACGGTCCAAATCAAAGTTCACACCGGGTGTTTTGAGGTTTCGTCCGATAAAATTTCCAAATGCTTCAGACAGCTTTCCCATGTCGATAGTCGATTTTTGGGGAGCCGCTTGAGCCTGCTGGTTTGCGTTAGCAGGTTTTTGCGGGGCAGCTTGTGTCTGCTGGTTTGTGTTTGCTTTTTGCTGGTTTGTATTTGGTTGTGCGGTTGTGGTAGCGGAATAAACGCTAGTCACTGTAAATAACGTTGCAATCGCAGTCATGCGCAGTTTTGTTAGCATATTTTCTCCTTCTGGATTTGATAAATGTCCACATTAGGGGATTTGAAAAATCTTGTCTAGGAAAATTTCAAATCTTTAACAGCAAGACTCAAATCGTTGAGCTGCTGATCGGCGACCGTAGATGGGCTGCCCATCATCAAATCGCTGGCTTTTTGCGTTTTTGGAAAAGCAATAACGTCCCGGATGCTTTCGGTATTTGTCAATATCATGACAAGCCGGTCAAACCCAAAAGCCATCCCTAAATGGGGCGGAGTCCCATATTTCAGGGCTTCAATAAAGAACCCGAACTTATCCTCTATCTCTTTCTCTGTCAGCTCAAGCAATCGGAAAATCTTTTGCTGGAGTTCAAAATCGTGGATACGCTGTGACCCGCCGGCAATCTCATAGCCGTTTAAGACGAGATCGTATCCGGAGGACCTGGCCTTCAATGGCTCTTTATCCAGCAGCGGAATATCTTCAGCATGGGGAGAGGTGAAAGGATGATGCTCGCTGAGCAGGCGGCGCTCCTCATGGCTGTAGCTGAAGAGAGGGAAATCAACCACCCACAAAAACTCATACTGGTTAGGTTTAATCAATCCTCTGTCGCGCGACAGTTTGCGGCGCAAATGGTCCAGCGCCTGGTTGGCCCGGCTCTTTTCATCGGCTATCATAAAAATCAGGTCGCCCTTTTCCATTTCAAAACGCTCGATGAGCGCCTTTTGCTGCTCCTCTGAAAAGAATTTGACGATATTCGAGGTCAAACCCTCTTCCGAAAGCTTCATCCAGGCCAATCCTTTAATGCCGAAAGCGGAAACAAATTCTGTGTAGCCGTCGATATCTTTGCGCGAAATGTCCGATCCCCCCTTGACGCAAAGCCCCTTGACCACCCCGCCGGAAGAGACCTGCTCTTTAAAAACGGTAAAGGTGGAATGTTCCGCGATATCTGTAATCGTCTTCAGCTCCATGCCGAAACGGGTATCGGGGCGGTCGCATCCAAAGCGATCCATCGCGGAGGCATGGGACAAACGGCGAAACGGCGTAGTCAGTTCTACGCCCAAACACTCGGAAAACACCGCTTTAGTGAGACCTTCCATCATAGGAAGCAGTTCCTCAGGGGTGCCAAAACTCATCTCAATATCGATCTGCGTAAACTCAGGCTGCCTGTCGGCTCGCAAGTCTTCATCCCGAAAGCACTGGGCAATCTGATAGTAGCGGTCCATGCCGGCTACCATGAGCAGCTGTTTAAAAAGCTGCGGGGATTGGGGCAAAGCGTAGAACTCGCCGGGATAAATGCGCGAGGGGACAAGGTAGTCGCGCGCGCCTTCAGGGGTGGATTTGCCCAAAATCGGCGTATTGATCTCAATAAAACCCTGTTTCTCCAAATAACGGCGGGAACTGATCATCGCCTGATTGCGCATGAGCAGTTTCTTCTGCAGATCGCCGCGGCGGATATCGAGATAGCGGAAGCGCAAGCGGAGTTCCTCATTCACATCAATGGTTTCATCGCAGATAGAAAACGGGGGCGTTTTGGCCCGGGATAAAATCGTCAATTCCTCAACGAGCACCTCAATTTCGCCGGTAGCCATATTAGGATTGGTCATACCCGGGGCTCTTGGAATCACTTTCCCTTTGACAGTGATGACCCATTCCGAGCGGAGCTTTTCCGCTGACAGGTGGGCTTCAGGATTCTTTTCGGGATCGAAGACGAGCTGAGTCAAACCAAAACGGTCTCTGATATCGACAAAAATCAGCCCTCCATGATCGCGGCGGCGGTGCACCCAGCCGGATAAGCGGACTTCCTTTTCCAGATTTTTTTTGCATAATGCGCCGCATGTGTGTGTACGTCGATAGTCTACCATAACTTTAATCCTTTAAAATACTGTTCATCTCTACAATCGCTTCCTTGAGACTTTGGGTTATTTGGTTGGTTGCGGCAATAGATTGCCTTAAGCGGCTGATAAAAAACTCCGCCTCTCCTTCCTGCTCGAACGGGGTTATCATGTCGTGCCAAAGCGATACAAACTGACCTTTTTGCGTCTCGATTTGTAAAATGCGCGCCAACTGGAAAAGGGGAACTTTGACTTTGTGCCCGCTACTCATTTCCTTTAGTTCCACTTCTTCGCTTTTCAATTCGTTTTCGCCGACTACGGCTATGTAATGCGCCTGCAGCTGGTCGGCGCGCTGCATGGCCTTGGATAACTTGCGGCCGCCAAGCTCCATTTGCACGGAAAGACCTTGCCTTCGCAAATCGTGGACGAGGGAAAAACAGACTTTTTTCTCCTTATCGCCAAGCGGTATAAAATAGACCAGCGGGCGGTCGGGCTTTGGCAGAGGGGCATTTTGCTTTATCATCGTCTGAATCACCCGTTCCAAACCCGTCCCAAAACCGATCGCATGGAGATCGGGACCGCCAAGCGTTTTGATCAGCCCGTCATATCTTCCCCCTGCGCCTATGCTGTTTTGCGCGCCGAGCTCGCTCGCGACCACTTCAAACACAGTATTGTTGTAATAATCCAAACCTCTGACCAGACGGTCGTTGATTTCGAAAGGGATATTGAGGGCCTTTAAATAAGCTTTCACCTCTTCAAAGTGATCTTTGCTTTCGCTGCTCAAGTAATCTAAAATCGAAGGGGCGTTTTGGATCAGTTCTTTGTCTTTGGGATCTTTCGAGTCGAGGATGCGCAAAGGGTTTTTTTCGAAGCGGATCTGGCTGTCTTCCGATAACTCGTTAAAAGAGCTCCTCAAAAAATCCTGCAGCGCTGTGCGGTAGTTCAGGCGGCTCTCGGCGTCGCCGATCGAATTTAATTGGACATGGAGACCGGAAAGCCCCAGGCGCTGATAGAGCGTATATAGGAGGTCGATCACCTCGGCGTCCTGCTCCGGCCCTTTCACTCCGATCACTTCGGCGCCGAATTGATGGTGCTGCCGGTAGCGGCCCTGCTGGGCGCGCTCATAGCGGAACATAGGACCGATGTAAAAGAGTTTATGCTGCTCAAAGCCGTTTTCAATAAAGGAGCGCATAACGGCAGCGGTGCCCTCCGGGCGAAGCGACATGGAGCGGCCCCCTTTGTCGAGGAAAGTGTACATTTCTTTTGAAACGATATCGGATGTATCCCCTACGCTTCTCGCAAATAGCTCGGTGCGTTCAAAAATCGGGGTGCGGATCTCCTGAAACCCAAATTCTTTAGCCGTTTTCCGGATGATGTTTTCGACATAAGACCATAAATAAGAGGAGCGCCAAAGCTCCTTCGCATCCTGGGGGAGAATATCAAAAACGCCTGGGGGAGTGTGAATGCTCATAAAAATAGACCTCCGCGGTAGGTCGAATTATAGTGAACGGAGATGAAAAAAGGCTAGCTTTTTTTAAAGATTTCATGATAAACTATAGCCTATAAATTTTAAACTTGATATAATGTTATTTTATATTTAAGGACTTTACATGACTTTAATTAGCATCGATGAACTAACTGACCATATTTTATTTATCTCTTCCCTTTTTATTCTTATAGGCTGCGTCTATCTTTCGATCAAGCTGCGATTTGTCCAGTTCCGGGTATTTTCGGCCTTTTGGAACATGCTCAAAATGAAAAAGAATGCCGAAGAGGGAAAATACTCGATTTTACCCCATCGCGCCCTGCTGACCGCCATGTCGACGACGCTCGGCATCGGAACGATTGTCGGCCCTGTGATCGCCATTCACTTAGGGGGGCCCGGCGCTCTGATCGGGTTTATTTTGACCTCCTTCCTCGGCTGCGCCGCCACCTTTACCGAAGTGCACCTCTCCATCCAGCACCGGGTTAAGCTCGAATCGGGGCAAATTATGGGAGGGCCGATGCAATACCTGAAAGTGGTGATTTCCCCTTTTGCGGCCAAATGGTACGCCGTATGCGGCTTCATCCTGATGACCGTCTGGTCCTGCGCTCAGGCCAACCAGCTCGCCGCCATCCTGGACTCCCCTCTTCTGGACACCTACCGCATCCCGTCGGCCGTTACCGGGGGCGTGGTGGCTCTGCTCGTGCTCTTTACTCTGATGGGCGGCATCAAGCGGATCGGCTCCTTCTCCTCGAAATTGGTCCCTGTGATGTTTGCGCTCTATGTCGGCTCCAGTTTGTGGATCATCGGCGCGAACTACGACAAGCTCTACGATATTTTTGGCCAAATTTTCCACGCGGCCTTATCACCCATGGCCATGGCGAGCGGCACGCTGGTCGGCGGGATCATGGGCGCCTTCCGGTGGGGCGTTTTTAAAGGGATCCAGATGAGCGAAGCGGGCGTAGGCACCCAGTCCATTCCCCACTCCATGGCCGAGACGAAAGATCCGGTCGGCCAGGCGACGATCGCCATGATCTCCACCTTCACCGCAGGCCTTGTCGCCTTTATCTCGGGCAGCGTCGTCCTCGTCACAGAAACTTGGCAAGACCCCGACCTGCCGCTTGGCATCAGCATGGTAGCAGCGGCCTACCAGCAATATTTCTCCTCGTTCGGCATTATCGTCGTGGCTTTAAGCGCCATGCTCTTCGCCTTCGGCACCATCCTGGGCAACAGCTATAACGGCAGCCAGTGCTTCGAGTACCTCACCAAACGGCGCTACACCTATTACTACTTTGCAGCCACTTCCCTGATGGTCTTTTTAGGCTCAATCGCCGATGCGAAACTCGTCTGGTCCTATAGCGACCTGATTTTGGCCGCCATCGTTCTGCCCCATATGGCCGCCCTCATTCTGCATGTGTACAAACAACCGGTGAGCGCGCTGGCCCTCTCCCCCATTGAAGAATGATTCCCGTAGAAATTGACCAGATCATTCAGCTGCGGATCCACGCGCTTGGCAGCAGCGGCGAGGGGGTGGGCTACTACCAGGGCTACACCCTCTTTATCGACGGCGCTTTGCCCGATGAGCTCGTGGAAGCGCGCGTCACCGCCTGCCAAAAGCGCTTTGGGCGGGCCGATCTCATCAAAATCCTCACCCCCTCAAAGGACAGAATTGAGCCGCTTTGTCCAATCTTTCACACATGCGGCGGCTGCCAGGTGATGCATCTCGCCTACCAAAAACAGCTGGAGATGAAACGGCAGCGGGTTGTCGACGCCCTCACACGCATCGGAAAGCTAAAATCGTGCGAGGTGCTCCCCTGCAAGCCCTCTCCACACCCCTTTAACTACCGCAACAAGATCCAGCTGCCGATGAAAGAGGGCCGAATCGGCCTTTACAGCCGCTCCTCCCATAATCTGGTCGAAGTCAAAAACTGCCACATCCACTGCCCTCTTGGGGAAAAAGTCTATCAGAAGCTCAGAAAACTCTCACTGCCCCCCCTTCGCCACATCCTGATCAAGACTGCGGTTCATAGGGAAGAGGTGCTCCTCATCTTCGTTACAGCGGAAAAAAGCTGCGAACCCTTCCGCTCAATCGCAAAAGAGATCCGCCGCCTGTGCCCGGAAGTGAAAGGGGTGGTGCACAATTGGCAGCCGAAAGAGGGGAACGCCATCCTGGGCCAAGAATTCCATGTCATTGAAGGTCAAGGACATATCACTGAAAGAATCTGCGATCTGACCTTTAAAGTCTCCCCTGCCTCCTTTTTCCAGGTGAACCCGGCGCAAGCCGAGCACCTCTACCAGTACGCCCTCGCCTGCGCCAACCTGACCGGGCAAGAGACCGTTCTCGACGCCTATTGCGGCGTAGGGACGCTCTCCCTGATCTTTGCTAAAAAAGCCAAAAAAGTGATCGGCGTCGAGTGCGTGCCCGAGGCGATCCGCGACGCGCAAGAAAACGCCTCTTTGAACGGCATTTCCAACGCCTCCTTTCTCTGCGGTGCGGCCGAAGAGAAAATCGCCTCTTTTTCCGGTATCGACGTGGCTCTCCTGAATCCCCCTAGAAAAGGGTGCGACCCCGCCTTTTTAGCCGGCATCAGGCGGCTTCGCCCAAAAAGGCTGGTCTATATCTCCTGCGACCCCGGAACGCTGGCGCGGGATCTCTCTGAACTGCATGGGATGGGCTATGCGCTGGAAAAGATTCAACCCTTCGACATGTTCCCCCAAACCGCGCATGTGGAGTGCGTGGCGAGTTTGCTGTTGCAATAATCACCCCCTTTATGCTTAAATGGGAGCCATGTTTTATTCCAATAAGCAAAATACTCTTTCTTATCGCCTCATTGCGGTCGTCTTCATTCTGTGCCCACAGGCACAGTAACATAAATTTTTTCCTATACTTCTATTCTTTTATTAAAAAAACTAACAAGGAAAAACTATGTTTAAAATATCCAATGAAGTTTCAAACGACACCCAAAGGGGCTTGACAGTCGGGGGGTCGGCAGCCCTGCTGATCTTCCCTTTGCTTAAAGTCAAAAATGCCATGCAGGCAGCGCTGCTTAAAGAAAAAGAAGCCCCAAGCGGGGAAGTGTTGAAAAAAAAGTCATTTTTTCATGGCTTGCCCGGCTTTGCCGCCGGTTTTGCCGTCACCACGGCCATCCAGACGGCCACTGACGGTATAGTGACTCGCAGCGGCCATCCGGAACTGGCCCCACCTGCCGCGGCTGCGGCCTCGGCCCTTTTTCAGGTGCCGGTCGAGCTGATGATGGTGCAGCAGCAAAAGAATGCGACCTACTGGCAGACAGCCTGTAAGGTCTACAAGCAGCATGGCCTTGCCGGCTTCACACGAGGAATGGCTCCGGCGGCGATGCGGGAGCTTTTCTTTACTGGGGCCTACTTGAAAGGGGTGCCTTATGTGAAAAAACAGCTTGAGGCACAGGGTTATAATAAGGAGCAGGCGCAGCTTGGGGCCGGACTTGCGGTAGGCAGCGTCGCCGCCGTTTTGTCCCACCCCTTTGACACCTTGAAAACAATGCTTCAGACCGACCTGAATGGGAAGGGCTTTGCCAAAGTCCTCCTCACCAAAGAGGCCTTTGCCGGCCTTCTACCCCGATGGGGCGTCGTTGCCGTCGCCATCACTTACATGGGCTTTGCCAACGAACAACTGAAATAACCAACGGGGGGGCTTTCATGGCCCTCCTTTATTCTGTTCAGATCCTCCCTTCTTCATTAAGAATCAATTAATATAATAGTTATAATTAATACATTATAATAATTTATTGACTAAAGTAAGTTATTATAATTATAATTTAATTAGAACTATATTATGTGTCATTCATTTCGGGGGGGATGATGGCAGCAAACATTGGAAATTTTGATTCTCAATTTAATGTCAATATCATCGCATTGAATTGCACGGAATTAGCCAAATTCAATGAGGCTATTCTGCATGGTAAACTCACCACTGACCAAAAAGTGAAATTGGCCGATATCCTCCAAAAAGCCTGGAAAGGCGGGAGTGGCAATTCATCTCTCCAAATTGAAGATATCTATGAACAAATGGTGACAAGAAAGGCCGTTGTCATCACAGAAAGTAATATTCAATACGGCAGCAAGACGCTATCGAAAGTGGATGCGCAAATGAGAAAATTTCTGGAAGAAGGTACTATAGAAGAAGCAAGGCCGGTTTCACCCGCTTTATCAGAATCAACATCTCCTGAACAACAAAGAATGAAACAAGTTAGAAACGCCATTGGCGATATGGCGAAAAGGAGTCATGAACCTGCGTCGAAAACTCCTTTGGAAGCTATTACACAAACTCGACAAGCAGAAGATTCCCCCAGGATTAGAGAAACCAGGCCATTTGTGTTGCCGCAATCAGGTCCAGCTGAATATCCCAATTGGAAAATAACCGAAAGAACGCATTCGAGACATTTGACTCCAGATTCAGATTCTCCTAAGCATCGTACCCAGGATATTAAAAATTATCCTCATGCCGTCTCTTTAGTACATGCCAGTGAAAGAATACCGCCTACCCGTGAAAGTCCATTTACAAGAACTCCACCGGAAAAAACATTAAGAATTGTAACCGGTGCCAATGCCGGGGTGGCAGGTCCTTTATTAAATACCTCACATGAGGAGGGTGTGCGTACAGTGGGAGTCACGAGGGTAGATGCAAAAACAAAACAGCCAAAACCAGCCGCTGGATATACAGATATATTAGCAGGAGGCGATTGCCTTGCAGGGGATCCGGCTAAAAGAGATAAGGCTGCAATTGAGGCCCATGAAGCCAGTCTGGATGCCATGGCACAACAAATTTTGGATGGAATACCTCAAGACGCCACGATTGAAGAGATCCAAATTGTGAACAATGTAGGTATGTATTATTTTGATCAGGAGCTGACAGAGGTGAAGAATGAACAGCAACTTAATTCTTTGCTACAAGATCCGATCAACAAAAAATTAGACACTTTTAAACCCGAAAAGGGTCAAGAAAGTCCCCCTACTTTAGCTCAAGTGAATGAAAGAATCAAAGCTAATAAAAAGAATTTAAAAGCGACTAATATTGTCTATGAAAGAAACCTGCAAAAACTGACCGAAAAAGTGCGTCTCGGCCTTGAAAAGCGCAGCAAAGAGGGTGGAAGTGCGCAACCGATAAGATTGGTACCGGTCATACTTGGTTCGGCTCAAAGAAAGGATGATGCAAGAAGCAGAAATAAGGAATTTGCCAGAATTAAAGATGAGTGCGCGCAATGTTGGATGAGAAATCCAAATGTTCATTGTGTAGTCCAGGTTAATACGGGGTTGATTGATACTCCCGGCGCGAGAAATCAGTGGGGAACATCACAGCCGCATTGGCTCTCTACAGGAGAAGTGGCAAATACCGTTATTGGCGCTCTTGAACAATCGCATGGGTTTACTTTTTTAGAAGTCGACACCTTCAGACCGCAGCCAAGCGAACAGTTAGCAACCTTTGCAAAAGGGGAATTAGAGCGGCGCCACGAACGCTGGTCGATTTAAAAGGAACCACCTCCGCAAGATTATATAGCCTGGAAACCAAGTTCCAGCATGTCATTTATTTATGAGGTTTATATGAACGGAGTGGATCTTTCTCAATTTATTTCGCAAGTCGATGCCCTTTCCAGCCAGATTCATCAAGGAGAATGGAAAGGGAAAGAAGACGCGCTGGCCGATAAAGTGCTGCATCTCTTTCGCAGCCATGCCCCTATGCTGCATGAATCGGCGCCGCAGTTTAAGAATGAACAATTATCCAGATCGGTCATCCACCTCATCGACAACTTGCACACATTAACCCAGACCGAAAATGTCACGCAGACGGCCAAAAAACTCGGCGGGCTCCTGCAAGAGGAGTGCAATTGGCTGGGCAGCCTTGAGGATTTGCAGACCTTGCCTTCAAGAAGCCGGGGGGAAGTAGCCGCATCCGTTGAGGAATTCAGAGCCCTAATCAGAGAGAACGTCCCCAAGGCCAAAGAGGCTTTTGCGACATGGATCCTCCATTCGCAGATCCCCCTTTCCAAGCTTAAACTTTCAAAAGAGGAGCTCACGAGCCTGGCCCCGCATCTTCAATACCTGAACATTGACACAGAAGAGCTGTCAGAAGCTGAAATCCATGCGCTTATACCTCAATGTAAACAACTTAAAAAATTGGTTTTAGCTACGGATCAGATCGAATCCACCCCGCAACTTCCTGCGTCCCTCGTCAGCTTTAATTGCAGTATGTGTCAAAACCTCAAAAAAGTGGCCCGCTTAAATGAAGGGCTGGTCATCTTTAACCACATGAGCTGTGAAAGACTGGAAAGCGTTCCTGATCAATTACCTCAGTCTCTTCAATCGTATGACTGCGGCGATTGTCCGCTGCTTAAGAAATACCCCAAACTTAATGAAGGTTTAAAATATCTCGATTTGAGCGGAAATTCAAGCCAGGAATTGCCCTCGCTACCTTCTACCTTGGAAAAGCTTAGCATGAACGATTGCGACAATATCAAAAAGCTTCCCGATCCCCTGCCTGAGCATCTTGAAGAACTCGATATCAGCCGGTCTGGCGTAGAAAAACTGCCCGAACAATTCCCCGCAGGATTTAAGACGCTGGTCATGCGCTGGTGCGTCCACTTGCAAAAGCGAGATATTCCAAAAAATATAAAAGTTATTTATTAATAATAAATAACTTTTAATTAAATATTATTATATTAGAACATGAAATATAATAATATTAAGAAGGAAATAGGGGGGAAATTTATGCCTTTTCGCATCGGATGGCCCGCCTCTCAACCAACGCCTTCCGGTCCGCAGGGGGGAGAGGGGTTTCTGGGGAATTTGATCAATACCGTCTCCAGACTTTTTTCTACTCATGTGAAAAAGGAAGAAAAGGTAGTGCAGAATACGCAGGTGACGCGGGTGGCCAGAAATTCGATACCACCATCAACGCCGCTGCAGCCATCACAACATCCTAGACCTCAATCCGCCACCACTCTACAATCCCGAACTCCTAGTAGCAATGTTGACTCTTCTCAAGGGGCGGCTTTGACAACTGCGCAAGGGCCAGATGCTGAAGTACATGCAAATAACGTAAATGCCTGTATCACTGTAGCGACTGCAAAGCAGAGCGATTCTGCCTTAAGCACCCATGGAGAAAGGGAGTTTATCGGCTGCATGAATGCGATTGAAGAGGTTATAAAAACGGCCGATCTGAATGATCCCAAACAGTGCGAGTTTGTAAACGGCCTTGTGCAGCTTGTGCAAAAAGGATTCAATGTGCATAGCGGCGGCGTGGGAAGTTTGCACCATAATGCCGATTGGAAGGATGAGTGGAACCATCTAGGGAAAGTGGTTAAGTTTGAGAAGGACAAACCGGAAAACGCACAAGTCAAAGAGCAGGTTTTCAAGATGCTCGCCTTTTATAAAGAGAACGCCGAAGCGCATTTTAGCGAGGCGCGCCATTTGGGATCCAGAGAAGTTGCAGCAGCGCAAGTGGCGGCGACGATTGGTCAATTGGTGCAAGACTTCACTCATAACGATGAATTTCCCCCTGAAATTAGAAATTCCTTATTTTCTCAGATGCGCATCCATGGTCTAGTTAATGATACGATCACTTTCAAAGATATGAATGCCATAAAAAACAAGATGCGAGGAAATCCTTTGCTGGCCGAAGTTAAGAACAAGTCATTAAAACTTGATATCGTTAATGGACTTAAGGCAGAGAATAACAAGACTGAAATGGTAGCTCTTATTAAAGAGGAGCTTACGCGCCAAAATGTCTCGGGGGATTTGGATACGCTCGCGCTTAAAATCTATGACAACTTCCTGAAAAAAGTCGATGAGATGAAGTTTTTATCTGACAAAACCGGCTCAAGGGGGCGCGCTCCTTTGGGAGGTGCGCCGGCGTGGACAGAGGAGCTGGGTGCTACTTTGGCTGGTCATCCAGGGGCATCTAAATCGATCGCCATAGCCCCCCATAGAGCAAACGATCACTTATCGGACAAGCATGCGCGGGAGGCATTAGGGGATCAACCTGAAATCGCCGCCTTTGATCATGCTGTGCACGGAGACGAGAATATGTTTAAGCGCGGAGCTTCCCCAAAAACCGTTTTGCGTTTGGGCAAGGGGTTGGACACGCAATTTGTGAACCTGTTGAATCCCGCGAAATTATTTGCAGAAGCAGCAAAAGAGGTGGTCCCACAATGGTCTGAGCCATCTCCCCTTTTTGTGGAAGGCTACAAGAAAATTGTGGGAAACATTGACGTGACTTTCAACGGCGCCACAAGACAGAAAATGCCTTTGCAAGAGTTTGCCGACATGAAATCGGTCGCTTCTATTATGCGCAAAAATAATTTGCGGACCATCTGCAGCATCTCGGGAACCACGGTCGATATTATTCTCGCCAAAATCACGACGATGGGGAATACTGAAGTGCAGAAATTAATGCAGCCTCTTTTAGATCACCTGGAGGGGAAGCAGCCAGATCCCTTAGGCACTCCAGGCACAGAAGAGGGAAAAAAATTCAAACAATGGTTTACTTCCATCAGTCTCTTTATGCAGGCGGGAAATTATCATACAGCTGCCGAAGTGCTGGGCGGATTGTTCATAGCCGGCCGCGGCCTCACCTGCTCGGATGAAGAAAACAAAGATATCGGGCGCACCTATCAGCTATTTGAAAAGCTGATGGCCGAGTTTTCCCAAACTCCCGAGAAATTTTTCGATGTCACCCCAGAAGATGCCGCTAAAATCAAAGGCCATGAAAAGGAATTTAGAAAAGATCTTGCCATTGCGGAAAAAACGCGCATCACAACGCACCATGAGGTCTAGAGAAGCAGGAAACTATGGAACCCATCATACCAAAACCACCTCCGCCCCCGCCGCCTCCTTTGCCTAAACCAAAGGAAGAATCTATGCGGCAGCTCTTCGAAGAGAAATCTCCGACTCCGCAACCCTCTGATCCTAAGAGATTATATAGCCCTGAGACAAAGGCCGTCGCTGCCGATCTTAAGGCAAAAATGGAGCCGGCTGTCCCGCCGGGCGCCGGAGCCAGCGTGCTGGTGGCAGCCAATGGGGAAAGGGCGCAGCACCTGGGATTTGGGCAAACGAGCGTCGAGGGAGGGCAGCCTGTGGACAAGAACACCGCCGCCATCATCGGTTCGGGGGCAAAAATGTTCACCGGCATCCTAAGCAAAGTGTTGGAGCAAAAAGGGATTCTCTCTTTGCAAACCAAATTATCCGAATTGATGGAAGACTTTTCCATCTTTACAGATCCGGAAGCGGCAAGAGATATTACTCTGGAAATGCTTCTGTCGCACACCTCAGGCCTGCAATATCACGCCGAAATCGGGAATAATGCAAGAGAGGGCATGAACTGGGATCAGATTCTCGAACAGATGGGCGAGGAAGTGAAAAATAATCCCAAGAAAGCAATTGGCTTCACCAATGTCCCGGGGGATGGGGTGTATGCCTACAGCAACCAAATTTCCCTGGCGGGGATCTTTATCGAAAAAGCCTACAAGAAAGCCACCGGGCAAAGCTGCACTTATGCCGAAATTCTGAATAAGGAGCTTTTGACCCCTTTAAGCATGACCCGCACAGGCTACAAACAACCCGATGGCAAAGCCCTCCGCGTTTATAGAAATGATAACAACAATCCACGATCGGAAGACGGCGACTTAAGAGATCCGGTGATGCACCCTGTGGGCGGATTGTGGTCGACAGCCGCCGACATGGAAAAGCTGGCCGAAGCTTTCAGAACCGCCTTTAAAACCAGGGAAGGGCTGAAAGGGGCGGATGGAAAAGTCCTCTTAAGTCCGGAAGCCTTGGAGGATCTTTTGCGCCCCCGCGGTTTAAGCGGCGTGGCTTCATTAGGGATCGACCGGGTGGGTTCGTTTTTTGGAAAGGGGGGCGAGATCCTGACGTACGACTTTAAGTTCTGTTTCGACAGAGAAACAGACAGCTATATCGTCTCCTTCTGCAATTTCAATAATTCGCCTGAATTTAGAGGCTATATAGAGCAGGGACACCAGGTCCCTGGGTATATCGACCACGTGATTCCAACCATTGACCGGATACACGGCACAACGCCCACCGCGGCAGAACCGGCCGAAAGCGCTCAAGGCCTGCCTCTGGAGAAGTGCGATCGGTTTTATTATGGAGGCTTCGGGATCGTCGGGATAAAATCGGACGCCCCCGGCTGGATCAACTGGAACGGAGAAGTGCTTCCGGTCAAAGAAACCGGAAAAAATAGATTTGTGATAACGGGTACGGAGCATAAAGGCAAAGCCGTGATTTTCAATACGGGCTATAAGGGCAATCCCTATCTCTTTATCGAAGAGAGGCCGAAAATTGAAAAGGTGATTATTCCAATCGCCTTTAAAGCCGTATCTCCCGCCGACAAAGCCCGGTTTGAGGAGATCGAGGCCTTAAAGAGGGAAAAGGATTTTTCCGCAGCGGAAGTTGCCGCAGCTCAAGGCACCTACGCAAGCACTATGGGAGCTGAAGGGATGCCCCCTATCACCCTTAAAATTGAGGGGGGCGCAATCAAAGTCAGTTCGCAAGAAAGACTCGACGACAAAGGAAAGCCCCTCGAGATACCGATGACGGTCGCAAAAAGTGTGCGCGATCAGTCAGGCAATTTGAGCGAATTGTGGCTCGTTGGGAGTTTTATGCGAGTACCGCTTTTTCAACTCAAACTGATCAAACAGCCACAGTGGGAATTAAAAGTCGTCGATTTTACCAGTAAAGATGAAGTGGATACGCTGAAAATTCTCAATTGACTATTTTCCACTTCAACCAGTAGGCTAAAAAAAATGAAGAAAAAAAGACTCTTTACGCTGATCGGCTCGACCCTGCTCCCCATCCTGGCGGCCTTTGCCTGCGCCATTTTATTCAGCTATGAGCACAACGACCAGCTGCTCTTTATTTTTGCCGGATTCTCCTTATTGCTCGCGAATCTCTCGCTATTCCTTCATGCCTTGGAAATGAAAAAATACGGTCCCTTCGCCTTCTGCTTCTTTTCGAGCGGTCTGCTTCTGACGGGAAAATTCCTCTTCGAATCGAACTGGCACGAGACTGTCGGCATTTTCGGCCTGTTCTTCTCCTCCATCCTCAATTTATTTCTCTCCTCAGAGGATTAGACTAAATGGAATTGGGCTAAACTGATTGAAACAAACCCTCTAATTTGCGGCTGAACACATTGTCACAAACTCCATTGATATCGCGGTGGGTCAACTGAAGGAAAGCCTATGTGACTTTGTCAAGTTAATATAAGTAAGGGCTGACTTGACATCGGTAAAGAGGTGCTCTTTTTCGATAATTTTTTCCACTGTATTCAATTTTTCAGCTTCAGAGACTAAAAAGAGGATGTTCTTCTGACGGCATTTCTTTTGGAAATCCTTCAGGGCCTTTATCCCGGTAGCATCTATGATCGGCACTTTGTGCATGCGCAAAATAAAGACGCAAGGCTTCTCCTCCAAACGAAGCAGCGCTTCGCTCAGCTGATCGGCCACGCTATAGAAAAAGGGGCCGTTGATCTCAAAAACTGCCACCCCTTTGGGAATGTCGCTTTGCAGCAGGATATCGTCATCCCTCTTCGGCGGCGCTTCATTCTCATTTTCCTGCACGAGTATCTGGCACACTTTCACCGAGGTGGTATCGGTCATCTTCTTCAAAAAGATCAAAGCAGCCAAGAGAACCCCTACCTGCACCGCCACAGTCAAATCGATCAGGACGGTTAACAAAAAGGTCAGACCCAGCACCAGGGCATCGCTGAAATCCCCCTTCAGGATCTCGATAAAATGGCCAAGTTCGCTCATATTCCAGGCGACATAAATCAGAACCGCAGAAAGAGTGCACAAGGGGATTTTGACAGCCAGGGGGGAAAAAAGGAGCATCAATACCAGTAATGTGACGGCGTGGATCATGCCGGCCACGGGCGTTTTTGCGCCTATATTGATATTGGCGACCGTCCTGGCGATGGCGCCGGTGGCGGGAATGCCGCCGAAAATCACCGATCCCACATTGGCGATCCCTTGCGCGACCAGCTCGCCGTTCGAACGGTGCCGGTGTCCGGTCATGCCGTCGGCCACCACCGCCGAAAGCAGCGATTCAATGGCCCCCAGCATGGCAATGGTGATCGCATCGGGAAAAACCGCTTTGATCATAGAGTAGGATATTTTTGGAAAGGAGGGCTGAGGCAGCATTCTTGGCAATTGGCCGAATTTCGATTCGATCGTTTCTAAAGGCAGCTGGAAGAGATAAGCGATCAGGGTGGCGGCAATGATCGCGATGATAACCACAGGGGCTTTTGGAAAAAAGCGCTTCAAACTAAAAATGGCGATCAGCGTGCAAAGGGCCACAACTGCGGCCCATATATTACAGGTATGAGCCTCGCAGCACAACGTCGTGCACTTCTGAATAAATTGCGGCGGGACCTCTGCGACCTGCAAACCGAAAAAATCTTTTATCTGAGAGGAAAAAATAACGAGGGCGATACCCGTCGTAAAACCGGTGGTCACGGTAAAAGGGATATATTTCAGCAGCACGCCAAAGCGGGCCAGTCCCATCAGGATCATCATCACACCGCCTAAAAGGGTGGCGACAGCTAATCCCTCATACCCATATTTTTGGACAATGGCGTAGACAATCACGACAAAGGCGCCGGTGGGGCCGCCGATTTGCACTCTACTCCCGCCAAGGAAGGAAATCAAAAAACCGGCCACTATGGCTGTAAATAGGCCTTGCTCAGGGGAAACGCCCGATCCGATGGCAAAGGCCAGGGCAAGGGGCAAAGCGATAATGCCGACGCTGACTCCGGCGATCAGATCTGCAAAGAATGTTTCTTTGGTATAACCCTCTTTTAAGCAGAACAGAAGCTTTGGTTTGTAATCCTTAAAATTCATTTTTTAGTCATCGCTAAATCATATTCATTCAAAAAAAATTCTACCACGTCTGGATCGGAAATCCAGGCGGTTTTGAGGATGTGTAAAATCAGATCGCGCTTATCCATCTGACTGTTTCCTGAGGTTAACAGAAAATGGGACAGCTTTTGCAGCGTATGATAGCTGACGGCATTTTGAAAGAGGATCAGACTTTGATAATCTGGAATATTTTTTAAAGTGAGCATAGTGGAGAGTTCCGACACGATCTTATCGAGATCCTGTAATTGCGTCGCATCCTTGATCTCAACCAGATAGTCCTCAAACTCCTCTTTGCTCAAAATCTGGCTCCCGAGCTGTTTTTGATATTCTTCCAGCAAAGAAACCATGCCCGCAGCCTTCACGTAGCTCAAAAACTCGGCAAATGGGATGGAAGAAAATTTTTGATTGAGCAAAACCATCTCTTGAATGATTTTTTGCTGCTGCTCGCTGTTTTCCTGATCGTATTTGAGTAACTTTTCCTGAAAGCTTGCCAAGAAACCCTTTTGAGGGAATTGATTATGCAGCTTGAGTTTTTCCAAGAGGCCTTCGGTAAACCGCTCCAAATTTTGCTGGCGGGCGTTCATGAGGGCTTTTAATTTCAAAAATAGAGGGTGATTGTAATCCACCACCGTGGGATCGATCTCGATGGGAACCACCTGCTTCTCTTTGACAATTTCAAGTAATGGAAGTGTTTTCTCGGACTCTAGAATAATTTGGGAAGTATGCATGGCGATCTGATCGGCGGGCAGGTTGGCCATCGCCAGATATTTATCCTGATCTTCAACGAGATGGGTTTTTTCCACTATCCCGTTGTCATTCAAGTCAACATAGCCAACCAGGAAATTTTTATTCGGCGAGATGGTTGAAAGCGCTCTCAATCCTTCCAGGGCACCCTCTTTTCCATTGGAGGAATAAAAGACATAATTGGCAAGCTGTGAAATAAAGTCGATTTGCCCCTTTAACTGCGTCACCTCTTTACTGTTGCCCTGCGTTTCCAGAAGATGCATTGCCTGATTGACGATCGCCTCCCCCATGGAATAGTATCTGGGAGCGTTGTAGATCAGGTTTTCAGAGCCGGGACGCTCCTTAGCTAACTCCTTGGGAACGGCAAACCCCTTGTTTCCCCCTTTTTTCACCAGTTTAGAGAGAGGAATTAAATTCTCCTTCCGGATAAGGGCCGAGACCTCATCGGCTGTGCCATCTTCAAAGGTATCCATATTGGCCAGCAATCGATTCAGATCTTTGACATTTTTTGTCATTCTCAATTCCATGGTGGAGGAATCTAGAAGGATGGTTTTTTGAGGCAAAAACCAGTGCAGCAAGCTCGGCACAGGCTGGGCAATCACCAGAAAATGGGATAGATCGCCGCTGGAATAAATCCGCACGATAAAGGGCCAGTCCTTAAATTGTCCGTTGCTGCCGATGGTCGGCGCTTTTGGGTGCTGATTGGGAATAATGGAAGACAAAATCCGGTTCAGGAAACTGGGATCGGACCAATCCATTTTTTGAGGAGTTTCCCTGTTTAATTTGGCATAGGTCAGCGCGATGGCGACATCAGCCACCCCTTCAGCCGCTTTGATCTCCTCGGCATCGATCTGTTCGCTCATCGTGAGGTATACACCTCCGGCAATCAGGATAAGCAGGGCGAAAAGAAAGGAAGCCGCTGTGATGATCTTTTGCCGCCGCCCCTTTTCAATTTTGGGCGCAGGCGGTTTTTCAGGGCGCCACGGCTTTTTCCCTTCAAGCGGGGCTTTCTTTTCGAGCTTCTCGATATCCTTGACCAGTTCGTTCATGTTTATATGCGTCAAGATGTCGTCCTGCCAGCTTTCGGCGTCTTCAGACGGCTCCATAAAAACTTCTGAGACTTTCCCTTCAAATAAAATGATATCGTCCCGGATAGACAATTGATCGCCGGTTTTTATTTCTTTCTTTCCGAAGGGGCGGTCGTTCAAGGAGACAAAGGGATCGTTGGCTTGATTAATCACCAAAAAGCGCCCATCCTGCTCGACAATTTTTACATGGATATTTTGGAGCTGATCATCGGGAATGGCTAAATCAACCTCCGGCGACTTGGAAGACCCTATCGTCACAGACTTTTTATGGAATGTCGACGTAGAAGGATGAAAATCAGGGTTTAAGGTTAATTTAATCATTTGCTCTCAAAGAAAAAAGCCCTTATAAATCGTATTTTTCTACCATAACTCCAAGCCGTGCGTCAATCTAAAAAAAGACATTAAAATTCGGCTTTGCCCGGATAGCGGGGAAAAGGGATCACATCGCGTATATTTTCCAAACCCGTAACAAACTGAATCAGGCGTTCAAAACCAAGGCCATAACCTGAGTGGGGCACACTCCCGTACTTTCTGAGCTCCAAATACCACCAGTAGTCCTCTTCGGAGAGGTGAAGCTCACGCATCCGCTCTTTTAATACAGGATAGCGCTCTTCACGCTGGCTGCCGCCGACGATCTCACCCACTTTCGGCACCAGCACGTCCATGGCGGCGACGGTTTTTCCATCGTCGTTGACCCGCATATAGAAAGGCTTAATTTTTTTCGGCCAGTCGTAGATGATCACCGGTTTTCCGAAATGTTCTTCAGTTAAGTAACGCTCATGTTCTGTCTGCAAATCGTTACCCCATTGAATAGGATACTCGAATTTTTTGTTAGACTTTTCCAGGATGCGGATAGCATAACTGTAGGTTTCCCGTTCAAAGGGTGTATCCATGACATGTTTGAGCCTGTCGATCAGGCCGGGAGCAATGTATTGATTAAAAAAAGCCATATCTTCGTGACACACAGTCAATACATCGGAAAGGACATATTTTAAAAACTCCTCAGCGTTGTTCATATTGTCATTCAGATCGGCAAAGGCCATTTCCGGTTCGATCATCCAAAATTCCGCCAAATGGCGGGAGGTATTGGAATTCTCGGCGCGAAAAGTGGGCCCGAAAGTATAGATATTCGACATGGAGCAGGCGTAAATCTCCCCGTTCAGCTGTCCGGACACCGTTAAGAAAGCCGGCCTTTCAAAAAAATCTTTTGTGTAATCCACCTGATTCTTATCGTTGCGGGGCAACGCTTCAGGATTGAGAGTCGTCACGCGGAACATCTCTCCGGCGCCCTCACAATCCGAGGCGGTGATAATCGGCGTATTGATGTATAAAAAATTCCTCTCCTGGAAAAAGCGGTGCACGGCGAATGATAACGCGTTCCGCACGCGCGCGACTGCGCCGAAGGTGTTGGTGCGGGATCGCAGGTGTGCGATTGTGCGCAAAAATTCAAAGGAGTGCCGCTTCTTTTGCAGAGGATAAACGGAAGGGTCGCACACGCCGACGACCTTTACCTCTTTCGCATGCACCTCAATGTCCTGATTTTTTCCTTCGCTCTCCACGACAGTGCCTTTAATCGAAACGGAGGAACCCGTCGCAAGATCGGAAACTATCTGGTTGAAATTCGGCAGCTTGGCGTCAGCCACCACTTGTAAACCGGATAAAGTGGTTCCATCGTTTACCTCGATGAAGGCAAAAGATTTTTGATTGCGAACCGTCCTCACCCATCCATTGATGGTCACTTCGGTGTTCAGCAAGCTTTTGCCCTGTTCCTTCAATTTGATTATTTTTACGTTCACGATAACTCCTTTAAGCAAAAGAACGCAGTAGGGGGATTTCATTCGTCCAGGCTTCAATACCGCCCGGGGTTTCCAAATACTTTGGCAGCTCTTTAGTCCGTTTGTCCTGCATCAAAAATTTAAAGCAGTCCAGGCCAATTTTGCCTTTTCCGAGATTTTCATGCCGGTCGACCCGGGAGCCGAGATCCTTTTGGGAATCGTTGATATGAAAAGCAAAAAGGTGTTCGAGGCCGATGTGGCGGTCAAATTCCTGCAAGGTCTCTTCCCATCCTTCTGCCGTTCTGATATCGTAGCCTGCGGCAAAGATATGGCAGGTATCGATGCAGACGCCGATGGGCAGGCGATCTTTTACCCTTTCAACGATCGATCCAATCTCTTCAAAGCGCCAGCCGACGGCCGAACCCTGCCCGGCAGTCGTCTCCAAAAGCAGCCTGGTCTTTCCCTTCGCAGCCAAAGGTTCCAATTCGAGCAGGCTCTCGCAGATCAGATCGAGGCATTTCTCCGGATCCTCTTGCAGAGCGGCCCCGGGATGAAAATTCAGAAAATCAATATCGAGAGCCTGGCAGCGCAACAGTTCTTCCCTGAAAGCGATGCGGCTTTTTTCCAGATTTTCGCTATTCGGCGAACCCAAATTGATCAGGTAGCTGTCGTGGCTCATGATTTTCTTCAGGCCCGTCTCAGCCAGCGTTTTTTTCCACAAGTCGATATCCGTTTTGGCGAGCGGCTTTCCTTCCCACCTTTTTTGGTTGGCGGTAAAAAGTTGTATCGTCGTAGCGCCGATTTGTTTTCCTTCCAGGAGGGCGTTAAATGCCCCTCCGGCAGCAGATGTGTGGGCGCCGATCAGCAATTCAGAATTGTTTTTCATGCACTAATTTTATTCCCTTAAAGCATAAATCGCCACAAAAAAACGGTTATTGGTTTAATTTTGTGCACTTGGTCTCGCTCCGAAAATACCACTGCACGAAATTAAACCAATAGCCAAAAAAACCCAATGCGTTATGATGGTCCGCATGGCAGACACAACCCGCACCATTTCGCAATCAGCGCTCCGTTTTTTTTCGGGCACTTTTTTGAGCCGTTTATCCGGTATGGCGCGCGATATGGCCATGGCATTTGCTTTCGGCACCCACCCCTCCGTCGCCGCCTTTCTGACCGCTTTCCGCCTCGCGCACCTCTTTCGGCGCCTCCTTGGCGAGGGGGCGATGCAGACCGCTTTCATCCCTCAGTTTGAGCACCTCCGGGCAGAAGACCCCGCTCGCGCCGGCCGCCTTTTTTTGGACCTGAAAAAATATTTAACCCTCTCCCTCCTCGCTATAATTTCTTTTATCACTGTCGTGTTGTGGCCTCTCTTTGCCCAAAATGAAATCGCCAGACTGACGCTCCTCATGCTCCCAAGCCTCCTATTCATCTGCTTATTTGGGATAAACGCCTCATTTTTGCAGTGCCACAACCGCTACTTTCTTCCCAGCGTAGCCCCTTGCCTGTTTAATCTCATTTGGATCGCATCACTCGCCTTCCTTTGGCCCTTTCCTCCCGAGAGGGCGATGGAGTACTTAAGTTTTGGCATTATCCTCGCCTGCCTGGCCCAGTGGCTGACGACACAAAGGGAAACGGGCAGAATATTACAACAATACCCCCCGCCCAAAACAAATACCCATGACCTGAAGATGCTGATAGCCCCCTTATCGCTCTCCTTTATCGGAGTGGCTTCGACCCAAGTCAACAGCGCGCTTGACACCCTGTTCGCCCGCTTTGCCGAAGCCGAGGGCCCCGCGTATTTGTGGTATGCCATCCGCCTGCAGCAGCTGCCTCTTGCGCTTTTTGGCATCGCTCTTTCAAGCGCCCTGCTGCCTCCCCTGACCCGTTCGAAACAAAATCCGGACCAGTTCTGCCATTTTTTGCAATTTGCCATCCAGCGCAGCCTGCTGCTGATGCTCCCCACGACAGTGTATCTTTATTTATTGGGAGAAAATTGTGTGCAATTGATTTTTGAACGGGGCAGTTTTACCCATGCTTCGACACTGGCAACCACCCAGTGTTTGTGGGCCTATGCCTTTGGCCTGATTCCCATGGCCATGATCCTCCTCCTCGCCCCGGCGCTCTATGCCTTTGGCGATTACCGGAGCGCGAGCCGGGGAAGTGTGATGTCAATGGGAATGAACGCTTTACTGAACGCGTTGATGGTGTTTGTTTTAGGCTATGGGGCCTTTAGCGTGGCGTTAGCGACTACTTTTAGCGCCTGGTGGCAGTGTTTATATTTGTACAGGCGGCTACAAAATCATGTCCCGTTCCGGTTTCCCCCGATTCTTCAAATACTTCTATACACTTTATCCGGTTTGGCGGCCTTCCGGTTCGCCCTTCTTTTTGAATCGAATTTCCTGATGCTATCCCTGGCGTTTGCCCTGCCTCCGGCCTATTATTTGTATCGGTCGAGTGTCTAATTGCATTTACATATTTGCTGTTTGCGCGCGAGGGGCAAGATGTGGAAAAAGGCGCAAAAATAGTAAACGAATTTATGCAATTAGACACTAGCAGAGATTTTTCTTGGCTTCGGTATAGCTTTCTAAAATGTCTAGCTGATCAGCCTTGGCAAAAGTTTGGGATTGAGCCTGTTCATAAATGGCTTCAACTTGTCTTAGCAGCGCAGCCCGCTCTAGCTCCGACTTCAAATAAACTCCCATGCGGCTGAAATTTTGCAGTAACCGAATTAAAATCGCCGGATTATTAGCGCCTGACTGGCGGATCATATCAAAGGCGCTGGCCACAAGCCCTGAAAATATTAAGGGATTTTCTATGAGTCGAATTTTATCCGCCGCATCATACCAAGCCTCGGCAAAAGGCAATTTGACAAAATGAAGCATAGCATTGCAAAGCCAATCGATGCAGGCGATGCCCGTGAAGGTATCATTAATGGCGGCGCTCAAAGCCCGAATGCCGATTTCAACAATCTGCGCAATGGCAAACTCCGGATCTTGCGTGAGAGTGCGATTTGGCCCAATCACTATTTTCCGATCAATTACAGGGAGCAGTGCAGGTCCTTTTTCAGCCGGAAAAACAATGGCAACTTTTGCATTTTCAAAAACAAAATGACCGGGACGTAAATTAAAAGCGATCACAACATCAGCAGCTGCAGCGGCATCCGTCAAAGCCGAGTAATCAATTTTCTGCAAGTAACCGGCCTTCTTAGCCAAAATGTCAAAACCATTTTCCTGACAGTGCTGACGCAAAGCAGCGATATTTTCTGTCTCTGTCCGAGCTTGAACGGCCCGCTGAGTGCGCAAAGCGACAAAATCGATAATAGCATGATCCATATCAGCATCGACACTAGCTATCAAATTTCCCGTTTGAATCCCTTCGCGAACCTCCTGGCAATAAACAATCAGAGAAGCAAAAGAAGCAATCAGCATTATTGCCACAAATAGAATAGAAACCTGCGGGACAAATTCTACTCCGTTCACATTGCGTAATAGGATCAATGTTATCAAACTAAAAATAAAGGTGGCACTAAAAAGACCAATGGTCGTTTGTCCATTTTGAACAAGAATAAAGCGGCGCAATAAGCGGGGCCCAAATTGACCAGCAGCCATAGCTACCACCAGCAGGACTACGGAAAAAACCAGGGCTAAAACCGTGCTCACCGAGCCAATCACCGCGCTGAGTATCACCCGCGCATCATCCACATTCCCAATTGAAAGCCAGGAAGGCAGAGTAATTAGATCAAAAAAGTCGGCAAAATCAATCGCCAAACAGATGGCAAATAAAAGGCTGAACTTAAAGCAAATTTTAAGTACAGCAACAGGCAAATCTGTCGCTGCAATTTCTTCTCTTTCGCCGATTTTTTTGATCACAACCCACCCCTGATTTCCCCTAAGAGGGGATATTAATCAAGGGAGAAGGCGATGTATGAAATGAGAGAATCAACCTGAAGGGCAAACCAAAGGTTACCCTTCAAGTATTCATATTGAACCAGTGTTTGAAGGGCAAACCAAAGGTTACCCTTCAAGTATTCATATTGAACCAGTGTTTGAAGGGCAAATCAAAGGTTACCCTTCAAGCATTCATATTGAACCAGTGTTTGAAGGGCAAATCAAAGACCTACCCATCAAATACATATTTTAGTTTGTGTGAGCCAGGAAGTCGCAGATCTCTGCGATGTTGATCTCGATCGGCCAAGGAAGCTGATCAAGCGCGGGCTTGTTCAACAACTGACCCGAATATTTTGCTCTATCTTGAGACAGATACTCAGGAATCGATCGCATCGAACTGTCAAGCGCTTCGTTAATCGACTTAACCTTATGGGATTTCTCTTTAACGGAAATCACCATACCGGGAGCCACGATAAACGAGCGGCGATCCACTTTCTTGCCATCCACTAATATATGACCGTGGGACACCAATTGCTGCGCTCCAAAAATCGTGCTGGCAAATTTCAGGCGATAAACCATGTTGTCCAAACGGCACTCAAGCATCTCAGCCAAAACGTGAGATGTGTTACCGGCTTGCTTTAAGGCTTTCTTGAAGTAGCCGACCAGCTGCTTCTCGCTTAACATGCCATAAATCGCCTTAAGCTTTTGTTTCTCTTCAAGCTGCAATCCGAAGTCTGACTTCTTACGGCGGCGGGCGCCATGCATTCCAGGCGGATTGGCTTTATGAATTAAAGGGTTGCGTGCACGTCCAAAAATATTTATACCAAATCGACGGGCAATGCGGTTTTTACTTCCAGTATAACGAGCCATTCTTTCTCCTAAGACCTTTTTTATCTGCGATGCGAATTTTGCTATCGCAAGGACGGATTATCACATAGGTACGGTTTTTTTGCAATAGGTATCCCCCATTCAAATAATTATTTTTGAAAATCTTGCCTCTTGCCTGCCGATCGGTTATATCGGGCTTGAAGGATTAAGGGGGGTAAGTCATGGCGTTTGGCAAGATCTTAGTAATTGATAACGAAAGAAATGCAGCCAATAACATCGGCAGCGCCTTGATCAGCAGCGGCTTCGATGTCTATATTGCCGAAAACGGCAAGGAGGGCCTGGCCTATCTCAAAGAAAAAGTATGTGAAGCGGCTCTCGTTGAAATGCTTATGGATGACATGACCGCTTTGGAGTTTTTGGCCAGAGCATTAAAAACCTCCCCCAATCTCAAATTTTTTATCATGTCGGAAAACGGCAGCATCGACAACGCCGTCGAACTGATGCATATGGGAGCTTCCTACTTTTTTACGAAACCGCTGGATATCAAAAAGTTAATCTCTCTGCTTAATACCCAGAAAGATGACGTCCCGCTCGCGGCCGCAAAAGAGCCTCTGCCCCAGCAGGAGATCATCGCCGAGAGCCAAGTCATGAAAGCTCTTTTAGAAAAGGTCTATCAAATCGCCGAAAGCCAGGCTCATGTCTTTATTACAGGGGAATCGGGTACGGGTAAGGAAGTGATCGCCAATGCCATCCATCAACATTCGTTCAGGTCCAAACAACCCTACATCCGGGTTAACTGCGCCGCCATCCCTGAAACATTGATTGAATCGGAGTTTTTCGGCCATGAAAAAGGAGCCTTTACCGGAGCTAACAACCTGAAGCTTGGACGTTTTGAACTGGCGCACAATGGCTCCCTGCTTCTCGATGAAGTCACGGAAATCCCCCTCTCCCTGCAGGCCAAACTGCTGCGCGTGGTTCAGGAACAGGAATTTGAGAGGGTCGGGGGGATAAAACCGATTAAGGTCAACGTCAGAATAGTCTCCACTTCTAACCGCAATATCAAAAGCGCGCTGGAAGAGAAGCTGTTAAGAGAGGATCTCTTTTACCGATTGAATGTGATCCCCGTGCACATTCCCCCATTAAGAGAGAGGCAGGACGACATCCTGCCGCTCGCGGAATACTTCCTGAAAAAATTGTGCCGGCACAACATGAAAGAGGAAAAAAAGTTATCCGATGATGCCAAACGGAAGTTAATGGCCTACTCATGGCCGGGAAATATCCGGGAGCTTGCCAACGCCGTAGAGCGCACGATTGTTTTGAATCAGGAATTGTTGATCACAGCGGATCTGATCAATTTCGACAATTGCCAAATAAGCCAGGGTGTGACTTTGGAAGACATAGAGAAAAAGCACATTCTGGATGCTCTGCAGCAAAATCAGTTTAACCGCAATCTGGTGGCTAAACTCTTAGGGATCTCGTTGCGCAAATTAAACAGCCGGATCAATGCCTTGCAAATTGAAATTTAAAAAATCTGCTGCTCGCCCTGCAAACGCCCGTTTTTAAAAAAAAGGCGGGACTTAAGGGCGCCGTCGCTATAATAATACTCCTGCGTCCCTTCATAGCGCCCGTCGAGAAATTGCTGGCGGCTGTAAAGAGCGCCGGTCGGATATCTTAAAAGAGCAACCCCCATTTTTTTTCCTCGAATATACCAGCTGACAGACAATTCCCTCCCCTCCTCGCTAAAAAAATAGGCAGGCCCGTGCAAAAGTCCCTCCAGATAGTAGCATTCCGCTTTGAGTTTCCCGCTGTCGTAGAGTATCTTGGACTGACCTGTCGGCAGTCCCAGCTTTTCGATGGAGTACTCATTCCCTTCGCAGCGCAAAAGGGAATTATCGTCAAATCGAAAGCCATGATCAGGCGGTTCGGGAATCATCAAAGGAGAAAAGGGTTCATCAAAGCAAAGACCCAAAGAGGCGTCTTTCACGATCAAACGGCTTCCATCAAAAGAATATTCAGTCTCTGGCATAAGTTTTACCCTGATTTTTTAAGGCGTCCTCCAGGAGCATCAAGTTAAACCGGGCCGCCTGAGCCACAAACCTGATTCTTTTTTCATTGAGGCGCAACTTTTTTTCCTCCTGCTTTTTCTTCGTCAGGTGTTTTAAAGCGCGAAATTCGAAATTTAACACCAGCGCGGAAATCGCGCTAAAATCTTCCAGGATGCAGCGGTAGGCCGGCTCCTCCTCCAATTCGGTCTCGGCAAGAATGGAAAGCCCGGTTTGCAAAGACGCCAGAGGCTCCTTGGATTTCATTTTTTCCAATACGCCCCGATTTTCCTCAAAAAGAGTAGTGAGATGCTCTATACAGCGCTGCAAGCTGGAGGCCAGTTCGCCCATTAACTCTTCCACCCGTTCCCGGGTCACTTGGGGAAAGCGGCCATTTTGGGTTTCCCCATGCACTCTTCCCGACAGATCGAAATCCCGGCTCAAACACCTCCTCATCACCTCTTCCAGGCTCAGATTTTTTATGCCCTCAAAGCCTAGCCCCCCTTCGGTGGCATTGACAAAAGCAATTGAGGGGTGCTCTTTGGCGTATTTGCTGATCCATTCCGACTCGGCTGTCCATTTCCAAAGGGTTATGATCGGCCTGCCGTAAATATCCGCGCGCTGAACCGGCCTGTCATCAAAATGCTTCGCAGCCATGAGCTCTTTTTCTTCCACTTTGGCTTCCTCGACAACCCCTTCGGCATAGGCCTGCATCTCGGTAAAGGCGAGGTCTACTCCCACAAAAATGATCGGATTGCAGCCCATTCTGGCGGCGATCTCCACACAGAAATTGATCACATTGTGCCCTTCGTCCAGTTCCTCCTCCTTCCAGCCGAACGCCTTGTCGAAAAACTTTGACACGCTATACCCTCCCGAGCCGCTGATGTAGAGCCTGGGGCCATGGATATGATTAAACGCTTTCCAGAACATCCGGTTGCGGTAGAAGTAAGGCACCTCATACGCAGTGTTTGCGGCGAGGCGCTGATATTGCATGGAATTAGGGTCTATCCCCGCGCCAAAATGGGGGATTATCCCTTTGGCATTCAAGGAGTTCATAGCCGACCCGCCGGCAAATATAAGAGCGCGGTCCCCCAATTCATTGAGGAGATGGGCATTTTTTTCAAGCGACGGGCCCGCCCCGCAGATGATCGCCGGCACGCCCCTGAATTTGCCAAAGAAGCTGTTGCCGAGGTAAGAATCGGCAATCTGGTGCATGTTTTGGTAAAAATTGCGGTAAAAGGCGGCGCCAAAGCGCAGGTATTCATCAAAAAGGGCATTCCGCAGCACTGATTCATGGGCGATTTCGTGATGCACCTCTAAGAAGCGCTGTTTCTTTTCCCTCTCATAAAAAGGGAGGGCGCCGACCGCAATTTTTGACTTAAGGTAATGGTTCATCAGCACTTCGAGTTTTTCTGGCAGGCTTTTCACCGCATCGATATAACAAAGATGAACTTTAGGGTGTTTTAAGATCTCTCTTCCTTTTTCCGTCTCGAATAGCCGGTAGATGACAGACAGGTCGTCTTCCACAAAGACAATATGCCGCTTCCGCTTTTTCTTAAGCCAGCCTTTGGCCGCATCGAAAAGATAACCGAGACCAACCCCGTAGACATATAAAACGGAGACATTTTCCACGTCCTGCCTGGAAAGCCACTCCTCAGCCTCTTGCAAGGCCCCCTTTTCGCTGTGGTAAAATTTCCCCTCTTTGCATAAATTAAGCTCCCCTTTTTCCGTCTCGCAAAATTTCAGCTTATCATCTTCGGAGTAAGGGAGTAAAACGGCGTATTTCGGATCGGTTTCGCTCCATTTTTGGGCATTTTTTTGAATTAAGGTCATGAGTTTATCTTAGCAAAGATTCACAATTTTTTCCACTTATCCTGTTCGCCGACGCCGCGGAATTTCTTTTTCCTTTTGGTCACTTCTCTTTGCTTTGTTCCCTCAGGTGTGAGTTTCTTAATCTTAGTCGTTTCTTTCTCTAATGCTTCCTTCTGCTTTATTATCTCCTCTTTGAGCTTGGCAAGTCTGTCTAATGCGGCTTGATCCTTAGCAGGGATTTTCTTCTCAGCCGGCTTTTCCTCAAATCTTGATTGAGCTCTGATCGCTTCGTTCAATTGAACATAGGCCATCACCAATTTTTCCAAATACTTAACCCGTTCCCACAACTCAGGAGCAACCTTTTTATTGGCCGGAGGGTTTTTTAACCCCTCCTGGGTTCTTTTCAAAATATCGGCAAGCTGATCAATGATTGGATCTAACGGACTGCTCATCACGCCTCTCGTATTCCTACTCCCCTAATAGCAACAAAACTTCAATCTTGTCTAATATTAAAATTTTGTGTTATATCTCTCCATATGCGAAGCTATTGGTCACATCTACAAAGCCTTACCCCTCAAAGCGATAAGAAAGTCATCCCCAAACCGGTATTTCGCGCTTCCGCTATTTTTCCCGTCTTCGAGCTCCCCGGCATCTCCTCGCGCCTCCTTTTCATGGGTTATTGGATCCTCAAGCGCAATATTCAGGAGATCGGACAAGTCGTCACCCTGCGCTCTCAAGAAGGGGTGGAACTCTACCGCACAACATCGCAAATCAAAAGCCCTAAAAGCTGCCGCATCGAGCTTCGCGACCTGCTTGACCAGCTGGAATATCACGAGCCCTTCACAGGCAGCCTCGAAGTGGAATTTTATGCCGCCTCGCCGCTCGTGTTTCCCTTTCCCGCAGTCGTCATCAACTACTATGGCCCCCATTTCAGTTCGGTCGTCCACACCGCCGAGCGGGTCTATAACGACTATGAAGACAAACGCAAAAACTCTGAAACCGACGTTCCCGAATCGGGCTTTAACATCTATGCCGACGAGGATCACGAACCCTTTATCAGTCTGATAAACGGTATAGAACCGGTAGAAAAAGCTGTCGTCAATATAGAATTCTACAATATTCATGGAAAAACGCTCACACACCAGTGGGAGCTTGGGCGGCTGGCCCCTTACGAAACCAAAATTCTCTATCCCGCAAGAGATGCTTATTTGAAAACCTTTTTGCAAAATCAACCGGGTTCCGCCAAAATCCATTTCCATCTCAACTGGGTATTTCCGAGATTAGTGGTGGGCAATATCCAGAAATCGAAGCAAGCCCTGGTGATCACCCATACCTATTACGATTGCACCGATGCCGGCCAGGAGAGCGATTACTGGCGCCCCGCCGAGGCAAGATGGCACGCGGCCAGCCTGATGGTGCCAGTGCTGATGCAAAAAGAGAGCTTCACCAATATCTACTTCTATCCCATCTACTCCCCTTCTCAATTTGCCGTCACCGTCGAATTTTTCGACGCCGCCGGCCATTGTCTTGGCAAAGGCAAAAAATTAACCGTCTCCTCCGCCTCGCAAGAATTTAAGTGCCTCAAACTAAAAGAACTCGCAGAAGAACTGGGCATAGATCGAACAAAAGCCAATGGAGCGAGAATAATCGCCGATCCGATTGCATCGGACACCATCCCTTCGCGCATCAAAGTGGCTTTTGACGTGGGAAATAAAAAGCAGATGCTGCCCTGCAATATCTGCACCAATTTGCAGCCCTTCAATCCGCCCATGGAAACCAAACCCAAAACCTTCCGCTGGCTGCCGCTGCTCGCCGATTACCCGGGAGCTTCGGTCTGGATCATGAACTCCTCGCCCGAAGTTGACTATAAAAAATCGGCCGAGATAGAGCTGACCTTTTTCCGTGAGCAGGATGAGCACACCCTTTCCAGGAAGCTCACTCTTCCGCCCCATGGCTACCTCGCGATCCGTCCGGAGGAAGACCCTGAAATTGCCGCTTTCCTGAACGGCAGCATCGGCTGGATCACAGCCGTTTCGACCAATCCCTATACGACCACCTATTATTTTGTGGAACACCCGTCGGGCATCGTCGGCGGCGATCACGGCTTCTAGAAGGAAATTAAATTACAATAAACTTTTTGTAAATGATATAGCCTTTCTTTTTATCCGGATGGGGAGTCTCAATTGTCATCACTTTTCCATCTTTTTTAAAGACATCAGCCGCATGGATGTATTTACAGCGGTCTTGAAATGGGCATTTTTCGGAAGGTGATTCCAGATTGCAAGATTCTGTTTTATACTGCCTATCAACCCTAATAGCGATTAACTCTCTGGGATCGTGTGCCTTTCCGCACGATATAACATGGCATCTATTGACAAGGGACAGAAAGCATAACGAGGTATATTTCCTTTTAGCTGAAGCTTTGACCTCTTTCTCTAGGGCTTCCTTAGTAAGGGATGAAGCAGAATCGGTTGAGGAGGTGGAGGGAGAACGTTCATTATTCATTTCAGGATCAAACGTCT
Source organism: uncultured Chlamydiae bacterium (assembly GCA_963696295.1). Classification (GTDB taxonomy): domain Bacteria; phylum Chlamydiota; class Chlamydiia; order Chlamydiales; family JAJFMB01; genus CAVOJR01. The sequence goes on from CAVOJR010000001.1 coordinate 573,378, forward strand.
CTTTATTTTGAGTGGTTAGAGGAGATACCGCGGCAGGGGGGTTTTCAGTAATGGGTGAAGGAGTATAAAAATTCTCTTCCGTATTTGGTGCTTTCGTACTGGGACTGGATAAAGGCGTATAAAATTTATCTTCAATATTTTGTGTTTTTGAATTGGGACTGGTCTGCGGTGTTAAAAGGGTCACGGTTTTGGGCACTGGCGAGGTAATTGTTTCTTCAGCAAGACGGCTGGAAAGAGTCGTAGTTATAGCTACAGGTGAGGAAACTTTCTCATCAAACGTTTTTGTTGCGCTGAAGGGGCTGGATAGAAGGGTCGTGGTTGTGGAAAAAGGTGAGTAATAATATTCAATACTTTGTGTTTTTGTACTGGGACTGATAACTGGAGAATAAGTTTCAAGGGAGAAAAAGGAACTATTATTCTCTCTTATTTGAAAACCAAAAGGGTTGTTTTCAATGGGATAGCTAAAAAAGGAATCAAAGGTATAGCTAAAAGAGAAAGTTGCTGTAATAAACATGATTTTCAAAGTAAAATAAATTTATAATGGAAGATCCTATCAATCATTGTAATTACTGTCAACAGCTAAACGTGATGGCCGCAGCAGGTTTACAGGCTCATTTAAGCCCAAATTGGATTTCGGCAAAGCCAAAGTCAATGACTCCTCTATAAAGAAGTAATTGAAAAGCTGGATTAAATTATTTTATCCGTTGATTTATAATTTTTCCTCCAGTAAGATATTTCTCACTGATCTTTTTTTTTCTAACTATTTATGACATCTTCCATTACTACCTATGGCTTAAAAGGATTTTATTCCTCAACCGCTACCTCCTCATCATCATCCAAAAGTAAAGCCGCAGGAGTCCTGGAAAAATGGAAAAATCACCGGCTCGATGAAACGAAAACCGCGATCCTGGAGCTCATGCAAGAGGGGCTGATCAGCGAGGAACTGCAGGCCAATTTTATATTATCCCCCCTCCCCTTGGAAAATGAAGACTTTGAGGAATTGGAACAGCGCCTCTCCTTCCCCTTTCAAAAAAATGATACGGAAACATTCGAGTGCGGTTCCCTGTTGATCGCGATGCTCGAAGAGCAATTACCCATCGCGAGCATACAAGTGATCGGCAGCTCAATTCCCTTAAGCAACGCTTACCTGTTGCGCCTTTTAGAGAAAATTCCATTCAAAAACAAAGCAGTCAAAGAACGGCTGGAGCGGATCATCGCAAAAAGGGCGCGCAGTTGGAATGACTTGGATATTCGCATCAAATTCCACCCCTGTAATCAAGAACAAGTCAGGAGATTCCTTAATAGCCTGCTCGGCTCCTTCAAATTAATCAATAAAGCCGGCATCGGGAATAACTCAGGCATGCTCTTTTCCCTGGGTCAGCCGAATGGCGCCAAACTCGACCTGACGTTCTTGTGGGATAACCAAAACAACTCCTTCATGTTTACTTCGGATTCTACCGTCGTGGAAATCCTCCCCTATTTGTGCAACAGCGGCAACGCCTATGCGATTACGAACAACCACTCCTATGCAAATTGGATGCTGCACCATCTTTTAAATATCACAAGCTTCTATCAAAGCCAGCAGGTGATCGACAGAACCTTTTTCCCAAAATATATCTGCACTCTTGTCAAAGGCGCCTCCTGTCCGGATCAAAGTCTGCAGCAACTTCTTTATGAGAAGTATTTTGAAGGGGTATCGACACTGATGGATCTGCTCCATCTCTTGCAAAAAGGGCGCTACACCCACCTCCAACCAGGCACCGGCACCACCCTGGCCTTCTGGATAAACTGCTACCAGATCTGCAAGAAAAACGGCGCTTCTAAAGAACATCTGATCCTCCTCGCAAGGCTTTTGCAACATGAAAAAAATGTTCCCGGCATACCGGGAGTCATCATCAGGGCCGTTCAACAAGATCCGGAAAAATCGGAACTTGTGATTGCTCTCATTAAAATCATCGCCATCTCCACCTATTTTCTCTCGCATCAAAATGGGACAATGACTGCTTCATTCATCGGGAACGAGCTCTATCTGGAATACACCCTGGATCCTAAGTCGCAGACCCGCGTTTTGTTTCTGATGGATCTGCAAAATGAATTCTTACTGCTCAAATCCTGCGCCGATTTTTCCTCAGTAATACCCCTTTTTGCCAAACTGCCCTTCTCTGGAGCTGACGCCACTCCCAAAGATCCAAAAGATTTTGGCTTCTCACTCGAGGGAGTAAAAAGTATTGCCTTTGATGAACGGAAGGAATTAGCCCCGCTCTCTCTTTTTTTTCTCAAACTCCTCAACTTTCTTGAACCTCAAAAAGAGCGCCTGAACGAAGTGTCTCAAATTCTGCCCGCCGCCCTGCTGCAAACGGAAGAGCGCAAAGTGCAAAAGAAAATGGTCGCTTTCGCTTCTTCGATAATTCCCGGCGGTTTGCAGAAACTTGAAGAGTGGACAGAACTCCCAACCCAAACTAAATCCTCCTGTTACCGCTATTTTTTGCATGGGCTGATCGAAACGGGTGAAAGATGCGCTATAGGAAAAGGGCTTCAGTTATTTTTTGAAATCAAACAGATCTTAGATCCGGACGATCTCATTTTTTCACTAAGCCTATGCCTCCCTTTGCTAAGTCCCAGAAGGCGCTTCGCTCTCTTTAAAGAGTGCTCCGCTTCCACCGCTCAATTATTGCAATTTCTCCCCTACTTTTCTTCCTTTAGCGCGGAGGAGCAAAAAAGTGTGAAAGAAGCTGTCAAAACGGCGCTGGCCGGCGGTTTTATGGAACAGGCGGAACCGCTGATCCAATGGCTTGGCAATGTAGATTTGCCCTTCCTCGAAGAACTCTCCTGTAATCATCCGCGCCTGCAACAAATCAAAACTGATTTCCGGTTGAAAGAGAGGATCGGGCAAAAGGAATGGGAGGAGGCAGCCGCTCTTTTGCTCTCATCGCCAGGACAGAATAACGATTTGGCTGCCCAGGTTTTCTTTAGGGTCCTTGATAACGTCCAACTCGCCCTTGCCCTTTATAATGCCTATGCTCTGCCAACCCTCCCTTTAGCTGAAGCCCTCTTTCAAAACAACGAGGCCCTTCTCGCAGCAGACCTCCTTATCAAAACTAAGGAGCCCGCTTCGTTTCTGCCTCAATTAATTCTCAAGCTAATAAAAAAGGAGATGCCAAAAGCCCTGGAACTTTATGAGGCATTCCCTTACATCCCGCTCAGCGATCTTCTGCAGGCTCTATGCCAAAGGGATGAAGAGATGTATGCGAAGAAGTTTTTGCTTAACATCGAACGGGTTACCGATGCCGAGTGGCAAATGATCGTTGAAAGCTTCTATGCCAAAGAAAATTACGAAGCGGCGAGCGTTGCCTTAAGAGAGGCTCATGGCTCTGCTTTTAAAAAGCATCAGAACCTGACAAAAGTTTTTATAGAAAATGGAAATTTCCGCCTGGCTGAGTTTCACCTTTCCTTTTGGAATGGCCCTGAATGGGCTGTTTATTTTCACCAGGTGATGGAAAAAAAAGTAGCTTCCGCCCCCCCTGCAGCCTGGGATAAGCTGATAAAAGAAGAGGTCCTCAAAGATCAGGCGACCGGAATGAGATGGTACGGGGTTTTCGAAAAGTTGCTTAAAGAGAAAAACGGAAAAGCCGCCCTGGCTTTGTATCCCAAGATACGCCATTTCTTTCCAAAGCCGATGAAACAGCAGTGCTTCAGGGAGCTCGTCGAGGCCCTAAGCCCTGAAGTTCCCCTTGAACTATTTTCCCTCTTTTCTCAAAACGACTTTTTTTCCCTCCCGCTGCCCCGCCTGATCGAAGTCATCCGGATAAGCACCCCGACCCATCCACAAATCGAGCAGCTTTTGGAATGGCTCATCACCTTAACGCGAAAAACAAAGGATCTCCCGCAGACAGTCCCAGGCTGGGTTGCCGTCCTTTCAAGAATGAACACCCAGCCGACGGAGAAAGCAGACACCCTTCTTCTGAATTGGTTCCAGCTCATCGATTTTGGAAAAGAAACCGAAAACGAGTCTGAGGAGCATCTGCTGAAGACGGAATTTTGGCAATTAGCCCTCAGCCCCTCCCCTCCTTTATCGCAAAGGCAATTGATCACAGTAGCCTTAAAAAATGTAATACGGATTGTTTTAAAAGAAACGAAACCACCTAAAAATCAGATTCCTCTTTTGTGGTTCGCCCATTCCCTGCAAAAGACCTTCGATCAATGCCTTTTAGACCCTGGGATTGAAGTGCAGGAATCCTATTTGGCCGGAGAGAAAGAACTGATTGAGTCTATCGGCAGAATTATCGACCACGAGGCCTTTCAGAAAATGGCCCGCAAACGCCTTAACCATTTTGACCGGATCTCAAGGGGAGTCCATCACATAACGATCGATCCGGAGGTGCGCCATCAATTGAATCCCTTTGAATATTGGAGTCAGAAGCTAAGTCAAGGGCTTTTGTTTGGAGCCGCGGGATTAGCAGCCGGGATAATAGGCGTATTGGCCGGCGCCAATTTTAAAAAGTAATGGACTGAATCTTTTCGTATAGCCAGTCTTTCCAGCTATCCTTCTGATAGGCCTCATACTCGCTCCTCAAGCGCCGCCGCTCGCTATCGGGCAGATTAGCCGGCATGACAAACGGCTCTCTTTTGGTCAGCCGGGCCGCCTCTTGCAGCCAAGCGATATCCTCGCGAGTGTAGGCCGCTCCAACGCTATGCTTCTCAAAGGCTAAAACCAATCCTGAAACCATCTCTTTGCTTAACAATCCCTTATGTTCCGCATTCCTCAAAACGGCAAGGGCAGTTCCCGTATCTTTCCCGGCGTACCGCCCCCTCTCACTAAGCGAGGCTGCAATAAACGGCTCGTAAATCGTCTCCATCGCCAAGTTTTGCTCGTCGCGAATGAGGGCGTGCGCCTTCCCTTCCCTCCAGGAGTGCAGGCAAGCGAAAAACTGCTTTGTGCTTTTGATCGCCATGGCGCATCCAAGCGAGGCGGCAGGATCGGGCGTCGCATAGGCGTCCCCTGAGCTTAAAATAAGTGCATTTCCTTGTGTCACAGCAGCTTCAGTTGCTTTACTGATCACCACATTGAAGGGGCGGGCCAGAACTGCCTCGCCGCCTTTAAATCCAAGCCAATTCATGTAATGCACCGCGCAATCCTGAAACCATTGCTCCAACGCCTTTTCAGCAATCTTCCGCTCTTCAGCATCGACGATGGCCTTGACAGCTTTTTGCCCGCTCCTAATGACATTCGCCGAATCTTCTCTGACGACGACAGTGGCGTAACCGCTCTTGCCCAGCTTGCCGCTGATTACAAGAAAGTCGAACTGGATCCCCCCATCCGGGGGTACATAAGGGGTCCTGGAGCGGGAGATTTTCACGCAGTTCTTCAGATTAATGCCGAACATCATCGTCTGCGGGGAAAACGGCTCCCGCTCATGCAAGGTGATTTTTCCCATCGCGCTCCTCGCCCCGTCGGCGAAAACGATAATATCGGCTCTTTTTGGCTCCTTATCCTTTATTATGACTTCTGTGGCAAGCCTGCCCGGCTCCGCCTCTCCGGTGCGAAGGTCGACCGCCTCTCCCCTCTCTATCCTTCCCCCTTCATCGGTCAATTGGGCAAGAGAAGCCGCCAGGGCCTCTTCCAGACACCCGATGGGCAGAGAGATCGAATCGTCCGCTAATTGTTCCTCTTTCACCAATGCGCTTTCAGAAATGAGCAAAGACTCAAAAGCCCCGAAATAAAGCAGAAGTTCAATCGCCTCCCCGTCTTCGATTTTCACCACGTTCTTTCTCTCAATTGAACGGTCCCTTTTTTCCAGGAGAACCCAATCTGCGCCGGAAGAAGCAGCCAAAAGCCCCCTGGCAAGCCCTCCGGGCCCTCCGCCGACAATCACCACCTTTGGACCGCCCAAACTCTCTTTCCTCATTCTCTTCAGCCGCTGGAAGGCGCCCCTCTGCACTTCTTTCAGTTCGTTTGGGGAAAGCCTGGTGTAGGTGTTTAAGGAAATTAACTCAGCCATACCGGGTTGCAGATTTCTCATAAGCGGCTTCTCTTGGCGTATTTCCAGATAATCTTTTAAAGAAATCTGAATTCCAAAAGGGGAATTGAAACCCCAGTAAAGATCGGCAATCTTGTTAAAGGTCAACAAATCCCATTCGTTCAGATCGCTCCTTGGCTTTCTTTGAATCTTGGCCAAAAGAGGCTGGATCTTGCCGGCTAGGGCGGGCAGATCAAACCTCTTCAGCAAAAGAGCGCGCCGTTCAAGGGCCTCATCGATGGCTTTCCTGCCCGATTCCAGCTCTTTTAAAATCTGTTCTACCCGCCTGTCCTTTGGAGATTCTTTCAATTGAGCAATCAGCCGGTCAAGCTCCTCAATCTCGGCCCTGGTAAATGACTTTTGAGAGATAGAGAGGAACCGGTAGACAAATGACTCGGCCCTGGCGATATTTAAAAAAGCCAGGCTTTCCGGAAGAGTGGTTTCTTCAGACGCCTCTCGTTTCAGATTCTGCTCAATCTTCTTTTCAATTTCGATCAGCCCTTTTCTAACCTCCTTAATTCTAATAAGAAAAGACTGTTTTTCTTCTTCGGGAATATCCACGCCGGCTACCAGCCTGCAGATCCTCTCGCTCAAATCACTCACCTGATTTATCTGTTTGATTACCTCGTCGGCAAAAGCCAGAAAGTCGGCATGCGACTCAATCACAGTTTCCCGGTATTGCGCTGAGATACGGTCCACTTCCTGCCGCAACTCATTGACATTCATTCTGTTTGAACCGAAAAAGCCTTGAAAATATTTCCAGATACCACCCTTAAAGGGGAAATGAGGCTCTTCACTTGGAAAATTAGCTTTATCCTGGCCGACCCTCATCTCCCCTCCTTTTCTATAATTATACTAATAAGTACAAATTACAAAAAATGAATTATCAGTATTAACAAGAACTTAATAAAATGAGTTCAACTTCGACCGAAATATGTTTGTTTATATGATTGCCCACATCCATCAACTTCTCTTCGGGGCAGGGAATCCGCGCTTTGACAAAGTTTGCGCTCTTCAGAATTGATAAAACCGACCCCAAATCGATTACCCGGCAACAGGAAATATCCCATTCTTTTAAACAGGACAGTTTCCCAATCTGGGTGATATCATGGGGCGTGAGATCTCCTTTATAGAGGGTCAGATTCTCAAGCTTTTGAAAACCAACCTCGCTTTTATATCGTTTAAAAGAATGCCTCGAGTTGTAACTCTCCGCAATTTCAAAAGTCACCTTTATGGGCTCATTAAAGCCAATGTGCAGCTCTTTTAGATTTTTTAGACCGGCTAAGGCAGTAAAACCCTCTTGTCCAACTACTGAGGAGGGAAGCCTGACCGACTCTAATTCTGGATTTCGTTTGCAGAGGAGAGCGACCTCCTTATCTCCCATTTGAACAGACTCGGCAGTAAAGGCCTTCAGATTTTTTAGAGATTTTAGATGCGTGTTATCCATCGGGGCTTTGATAACCAGCCGCTCAAGATGGGGCAGTTTGAGCTTGTAAACCCACCCCTCAAGGGAAAACAGATCGGACCAGTCGCTTGTATCTTGTACGGTAAAGTTAATGAGATTTTGGGTCGCCTTTGCCGCGCCCTTTGGATACGATTCTCCCGCAAACGCCACCTTGCAGGAAATTCCTTTCAGGCACCCACTGTTAAAATCGCTTAACGCTTTTAGCGTCAGCAATTTTAAGTTGGGGAAAGAGCTGAGCAGCGGCATCAAATTTCCCACTCCATCCAACACAGCTATGTAACAGACGGAATTTCGAAAATAGGGGTGCAGCATTGCTATCTTATCCTCATCAGCCGGGGTTAAAAGAATGGATCCTTCCTTAAATTTCAGCTCAAAGCGGCGGATATTTTCCGAAATAACGGCACCGCCCAGCTCATCGCCAATTGCCAAATGCTGAAGGATGTCTTGAAAGGCATGGAAATCACTCATGGAAAAGTTTGTCAAATCGGGAATCACCTCTTTTTCGATCCAATTGGCCACATAAGCAAATAGGGAGGCTCGTATTCCCAAAAAGGTAACGATGCCATTAGCGCCTTGGAAGCTTAGGGACTTGGCTGCCGCCTTCAACCGGTTTAAAGTGAACTCGCGCCCCTCCACTTTGACAATGAAATTCCTTTGGATAGCGTTATTGTTGAGGATTGACTGGTTCACCATTTCTGTCGTATCGAAGTTTAATTTACCGCCCTTTGAAACGAGCCAGTCATACACTTTGACGCGGTCTATCAAAATCACCTCTTTGCCCGAGATAAAATAGGCGGCTACTTGCTCGGGATCATCCTGAAAGTAGCGGAGCATATCCTCTTGGGTTGTGATCCTTCTTCTGCGGAAAAAGTCCTCTATTTGCGCGTCTGTGCTTTTCCGTTTTTTCAAAGTTGCCGCACACTCTTCTATAGTCTGTAAAAAAACTTTAAGCGATGTCTCCTCAGCATCTCTCTCGGGGAGGTCAGTAAGAGATTTTAAGGGGGCGTTCTGACCTAAACCGGCCATATTTGACTGCAGTGCTATTCTTAAAGACCGAATATTCATGACCAGCTCCTTTTGTTTTGTAAGCCAGAAAAAAATATGGGCTTTTCAGAAAAAGGATTCAAGAAAAAAAGTGAATCATCTCTTTCAAAGCGGGGTAGCTCGGCATGCCTGAAGAGAAGCGGTATTCCCGGGTTTTAGGATCCAGCCAGCCCCATCGAACCTCCTCCTGATTGGCTGCGGCCACAAAGTAGGCTTTGACGTAATAGTTGTAGCCGCATACTTGCGTGAGCACTTTGGGGGTCAATTTGACGGCTTTGCACTCCACCAAAAGCAATGGGTAGAGCGAATAATCGGGATGGATCCCTTTGGCAAAGCAAAGGAGGTCGATGCGGCGAAGCGGCGCTTTTTTGACGTGAGGAAGCTGTTGCAGGCTCTTTTCCACAGCAATGCAGCTTTCGGGAAAGTCAAGCTTTTGCACCATGTTTGCTATCAAGCGCTGGCGCACAAGCTCTTCCGGGGTAGCCGCAACGGCTTCTTTGCGGATCAAACAGGTTAGAGTCATGGTAGGTCCTTGAAAGTTATGGACGACGATTAAAGTTCAATGTCGCCAGAACTTTTGCTTACGCTTCCAGTTCAACCACGGCTAAATTGCCATCCTCTTCCCTGCGATAGATCGCTTTTAATTTCTGGGACTCTTCCGACCTGAAAATCATGAACGGATAACCGGATATTTCAAACTGCCAAAGCGCTTCATCCAGGTTGAGGGTCTTTAACGGCAGGGTTTCTTTGGAAACCACTTCATGAGGTTTGAAGGTCGCCGCTAATCTGCGCTGGGTCTCTTCCTCAATCTGATCATTAACTTCGGCCAGATTCACTTCTTCCGGCGCTTTGAAAACGTTTACGCGCATATCCACCACGTGGCGGGCTGTGGCGTGATGATCCTGAATCCGGCTTTTATAGCGGGCGATCTGCCTTTGCAGCTTATCTGTAGCCAGATCGATCGCGGCGTACATGTTGTCGCAGGCATAGTGGCTTTTAATTTTTGTGTGATCGACTTTCACGATGATATCCACGACATGCTGCAGCTTTTGAACGTCCAATATGATAATTACGTCGATAATGCGACTGTGGAAACGATCGATTTTAGAAACTTTTTCGACGGCATACTTCTTAATGGCATCGGTCACCGAAACGTGGCGCCCAATCACTTTAACGTCGTAACCTTCTTTAGCAAATTCCGTTTTCTGTACCATAAACACCTCACTTCATCAAAAATCGGATTATACACACAGGAAAGAGAAAAGGAAAAGGAAAATCTGCACCGAAGAGGACTCGAACCTCTAACCACCTGGTTCGAAGCCAGGTACTCTATCCATTGAGCTATCGGTGCAATAATGGAAAGTAAGTATCTTAACTTAAAAGCCCATTTTTTCAAAGCCCTTTCCATCTTTCGAAACAGTCGGGAGTATCATTGCGCCAGGAATTGACCTTGTCCGGCACGCGGAAAAGCTCCATTTTTTCCCCGGGATAAGGGTGAAACACTTCCCCTTTACCCTCCAGCCACTCCCTTTCCCCTTTCTCGTCCAATATGACGGGCATCCGGTCATGCAGCGGGGCCAATAAAGAGTTGGCTTCCGTCGTGAGGATGGCAAAGGTGTACTGGTCGGAACACACATCATAAAGCCCGGCAAAGCAAAAAACGGGGCCCCCTTTCAAAATAATCCGGTACGGCTCCTTTTTATTCCACTCGTAGAACCCGTCGGCCAGCACCAGGCAGCGCCTGGTTTTGTAGCTGGCGCGGAACATCGGCTTCTCGCCGGCCGTTTCAGCCCTCGCATTGATCACCCCGGCGAATCCCTGTTTGGCCCAATGGGGAACAAATCCCCAGATCATCGGCTTGACAAGATGGCGCCCTTCGGAGGAAATAATGGTCAGCGCCGGCTGCTTGGGAGCTAAATTATAGCGGGGCTGCCACTCAAAATCCATATCGGCATGAAACCGCTGCTTTATCCACTTAGTTTCTACATGAGCCAATGAAAATCTTCCGCACATATGCCCTCTTCAGCTATGATACCATGCATGTCTTACCAAAGTAGTGAAGGGATCCTATTACGCGCAATACCGTTTCGCGATTTCGACGCGATTTTGACCCTTTTCACCCCGGAAGGAAAGGTCAATATGATCAAAAAGGGGTGGCAAAACCGGATCTCTCCCCTCACTCACGTCGATTTCACCTGCTTCGCCGGCCGAAGCGACCTTCTCAATTGCCGCAGCCTGTCCGTGCTAAACCCCTATCTTTCCCTGCGAAAGGATTTGGCCACCCTGGAGGCCGCCTGCGAGATGGCGAAAGCGGCGAGCGACTTTTCCGTCCCTGATCAAAATTACAAAGAAACCTTCCAGCAGCTTTTAAAATGTTTCGCCGGGCTTCCCAAAGCGAATGATCCGCAGACGCTGGTCAGCTGGTTCCGCCTCTATATACTGGAATCGGAAGGGCTCCTGCCGGAGAAATTACAGCCGGCAAGCGACTTTAGGCCCGATCCACAGACGCAAAAAGAAATTAAAAATTTATTTAATAACTACATTCGTTAATTTTCGCTTGCTTTTTGTGGAATGAACCGCTATGATCGTACTTTATTTTTATCAAATTAAGCCTGTGCGGAAGTGGCGGAATTGGTATACGCGCTACTTTGAGGTGGTAGTGAGGGTTTCCTCGTGGGGGTTCAAGTCCCCCCTTTCGCATTGCATCATATAACCATGAAATGTTCTGTCTTTTGTACTGCGTCCTCATATAATATAAAGCCATTTTTCCATTCCCTCAAAAGCCATTATCCATCCACCTTCTATCGCGATTTGGTCCACATAGGGGCGGGACATGGCGATGTCTTTTACTTTTCCCATGGCTGCGTTGTTTTGTGGAATATCCCCAAAGAACAGGAAAGCGAATTTCTCATGCTGGTTAAAGACTACGAGCTGCAGCCGATCGAAGAGATTGAAAACGATAAATTTGAATATTGCTATGGCGACGCGCTGAAAATCGAAGAAGATGTGATCACCCTCCCCAATAAAAGCGTCTTGACCAAGCTCGCCATTTCCCATGGCCTCGCCCAATCCGCCAAGCTCTCCACCTTTGAAAGCGCCATCCAAAAAATCTTTCACGACACCAAGCAGATTCCGCAGAACCTGTCGAAAAAAGGGAGCATCAGCCTCTCCAGAAGAGAGATCCGGCGGAAAATGGGTGAGCTGTTCCTTGAGAGAAACTCGATCAACCTGCATGTCAACGTCCTGGATGTTCCCGAATTTTTCTGGGACGCCCCGGAGTATGAACCGCTCTACATGACTGTGGCCAACTGGCTCGATATCGAAAACCGGGTGGAAGTGCTGAACCAGCGGCTGGCGGTCGTCCATGAGCTTTTCGAGATGCTCGGCACCGAGTTGAATCACCAGCACTCCTGCCGCCTTGAGTGGGCTATTATTTTACTGATTGTGATTGAAGTCCTGCTCACCCTCTTCCGCGATGTATTCCGGCTATTATGAAGTACCTCGCCATCGCCCTCATCCGCCTTTATCAGCTTTGCCTGCGCCCCTTTATCGGTCAGGTTTGCCGTTTTTACCCCTCCTGTTCGGAATACACTATGGAAGCGATTAAAGTGCACGGATTTTTCCGGGGCGTCTGGATGGGCGCGCGGCGCGTGTGCAAGTGCCATCCCCGCCATCCCGGGGGATCGGATCCCGTCCCGCCTAAGGACCCGTAAAACAACAACTCTTACAATTCTCGAGGTAAAAAAGAATATTTTTTCTAGGGGATAGCACCCCTTCGAAAAAATCCTCTCGATCTGAACCGTTTTTTCTCTCGATATTTGTAAAGATTAGAGATCATCCTGTTCTTTTCGTATCTTTACTTCTTCCGGACTGAGAGCCTCTTCTTCTTCATAGTATTGATTGTCTTCATTGTCCCCTCTTTCTTCTGCGGGAGTCAAGATGGGTTTTTCTAAATGATCATCAGGCTCATCATGATCAAAATTAAGAGGCTTAGGAATTTCATTCTTTTTTTTATGCGGCATATCCCCTCCACTTTTCATCATTATAACATTTAAGATATTCAGATGACGAATTAATTAATGATAAAGAATTTTGATATTCTCCGGCCGTTTCCCCTCGCAAAATATTTTCCACGCTCTCCGATAACCCGCCGTCAGATTTTTCACATAGAGCTCCCTGTCAAAGAGGGGAGAATTCCGCGCTCCTTTCATTTTCTCCAAGATTTCTTTATAGTAAACCGGGTCGGTCGCACAGCGCACGGCAAAGTCGATATAGCCCTGCCGGTCCTCGGCTATCAAGTCCTTAAGTCCGGCCGCTGTCAGCATGCTGCCGCAAACTCTCGACTCCATGCTCTCCCCAAGACAGGTCGCCACCGGAACTTGAGCCCAAATCGCATCGCCGGCTGTGGTATGAGCCCCATAATAGAACGAATCGAGGATCAAATTAATGCCGCGCAGCCTCTGCATATGCAGCAATTTGGGGGCGTTTCCGATAAAATAAATCCGCTCCCGTATTTCAGGATCGAACCATTTGATCAGATTTTCCTCTGCTTCGGAAGAAGACAACATAAGAAGAATCAGGACGGAATTTTTAACCTTTTGTAAGATTTCATTCCAGCAGAGGATATCTTTAAGGGATAATTTGGCATGATTGTTTAAGGAACAAAAGATAAACCGCCCATCCACCCACTGATCCGGAGGGAACATGTCATCGATATATATGGGGTAGATCTCCTTTTCCGCTTCCGGATCCCCTTGCACGATTCGGGACAATATATCCTTCAGCTCCATACAGCGCTGCAAATTCTGCAAATAAGGACCCTCTATAGATCCGCTTTTCAATTTCTCTTGTAAGAAAACTATCTGGTCCTGCAGGGAGAACAGATGGTGATCCCCCGTTTCTAAATGGTGATAGACATTTCGAACTCCCTCTGTAATCTCCTGTATCAGGAATTTGATGAAGTTGGGGCGCCATTTTCCCTCTATTATCCTGAGGATTGTCTCCCGAGTCTCTTTCGGCGTCAGCTTTTCCACCGGCAGCCAAGGGTAAATTTCGCGATGTTCCGTGACCTGATAGGTGTGGGGCATAAGAATCAGCTTTTCCGTAAAATAAGGGCCTAAGGCGTCAATCGGCGTGCTGACCGGATCCCCTATGTAGTAATCCATATAAGTGGAGCCGCTAGTCCCCGGATAACCGAGATATTCGATTTGGATCGGAGCCACCCGGCGGCATAAAATGACATAGGGGCGAACGTCATCGGCGAATCCGTTGCAATTGACGATGATATCGATTTGATCCTCCCGGATCTTCTGCACCAGAGCGCCGGCATTTAAATCGCCGACATTGGCATAATGGTCGACCTGACTCTTAATCACCACTTCCGATCCCGAAGTCCCATCCCCTTTTAGAGAATAAATAAAAATTTCAAACTTTTCCCCATGATCCTTAAAAAAGGAGGTTCCAAACTGATAAGACTGAGCGTGGGGAATGAAATTGCTTCCAATATAGGCTAAGCGAATTTTTCGCTCCTTAAGCAGGCTTCCCTCGAAAGTAAAATCTTGCCTCCCTTCATACTTTTTCTGATAATTTTTAGCGGCTTTGAAAACCGTTTGATTATCAAGACCTATCCATTTTAACGTGAGACCCATGCCATATTCATCCCCCTCATCAATCAGGGCTTTGAGAAAGGGCAACTCCTTTTTGATCCCTTCAAAATCACAAAGTCTATTGAGGCAATACAGCATGTTGTAAAACAATTGAGAGTAGAAAGGCCCCTGATAGTTCTGATAGGCGATAAGCGCGCTTCGAAATTCGCTATTTTCGATATAGAAATTGGCAAGAGCCAAGGTCTCCCCTACCATGGGGTGGAATTTCAAGGCTTTCTTTAAATGGTATTCGACGAGGCGGCTCATTTTTTTTTGCTGCGCCTCGTGAGCCAGCTTGGCATGAACATCTTTTAAAAATAGAGCAAAGGGTTTTAAATCAGCGAAAGGGACCGCTTTTTCAATTTCGGGGAAATAATCGATATCCATAATACTAAAGACCCGGTAATAGATCTCAATCAGGTCTTTCATCAAAACCGTTTTTTCAGCGGTCTTTCCCTTTGATTGGGAATACAGCTTCAACAACCCATTCAAACACTCACAACCGGCTGCAACAATCTGGGCTTTATCGGTAAGAGAAAAGAACTTTTTTTTCTCCTTTTCCAATTCCTGCATATTCATAGTATTTTGATATTCTCCGGCGCTTTCCCTTCGCAAAATAGTTCCCAGGCTCTCTGATAGCCCGCTGTCAGATTCTTCACATAGAGCTCCCTGTCAAACAGCGGGGAGTTCCGCGCCCCTTGCAGTTTCTCCAGGATTTCATTATAGTAATCCGGATCGGTCGCACATCGCACGGCAAAGTCGATATAGCCCTGCCTGTCCTTGGCTACAAACTCCCCTAATCCCGCCGCAGAGAGCACGCTGCTGCAGACTCTCGACTCCATGCACTCTCCAAGACATGTCGCCACAGGAACTTGAGCCCATATCGCATCGCCGGCTGTGGTATGAGCCCCCCAATGGAAGGAATCGAGCAGCAAATCCATGCCGCGAAGCCTATGCATATGAATTAATTTAGGGGAGTTTCCGACGAAATAAATCCGTTCCCGTATTTCAGGATCGAACCATTGGATCAGGTTTTCCTTGGCTTCATCGGAAAAGAACAATAAAAGGATCAGGACGGAATTTTTGACCCGCTTCAAGATCTCATTCCAGCAAAGAATGTCTTCTAGTGATAATTTGGCATGATTGTTTGAGGAACAAAAAATAAAGCGCCCATCCACCCATTTTTCAGAAGGATACAGTTTATCGATGTATAGGGGATAGATCTCCTCTTCTGCTTTCCGATCGCCTTGAACGATAAGAGTCAATTTTTCTTTTAACAGCATTGATCGCTGCAAACTCAGCAAAAGGGGTCCCTCTATTAACCCTTGTTTCAATTTCTCCTGCAAAAAAGCTATCTGGTCGTTCAGCGAAAACAGATACTGATCCCCCTTTTCTAAATGATGATAAACATAGCGGACTCCCTCAATGATATCCTTTATCAGGAATTCGATGATGATACCCCGCAACGATTCTTTTTGTTCTCCGATCAGCCTGCTGAGGGTCTCGCGAGTCTCTTGCGGCGTCATTTTTACCATCGGAAGGCCGGAAAAAATTTCCCGATGCTCGGTTAGTTGATAGGTGTCAGGCAGAAGAATCAGCTTTTCCGTAAAATAGGGGCCCAAGGTATCGATAGGGGTGCTGACCGGATCTCCGATGAAGTAATCCATATACGAAGCGCCGCTCGTTCCCGGGTAGCCGAGATATTCGATTTGGATCGGGGCTGCGCGGCGGCTTAAAATCACATAGACGCGTGCGTCAACTGCGTACCCGTCGCAGTTGACGATAATATCGATTTGATCCTCCCGGATCCTTTCCAGGAGAGCCTCGGCATTTAATTGGGCGGCATTGACATAATGGTTAACCTGCTTCTTGATCACCTCTTCAGTTTCCGAAGTCCCATCCCCTTTTAGGGAATAAATAAAAAGGTCAAATTTCTCGTCATGCTCTTTAAAGAAGGATTTACCAAACTGAAAAGACTGCGCGTGAGGAATGAAACTGCTTCCAATATAGGCTAAACGAATTTTTCGTTCCTGGTCCATGCTCCCCAGGAAAGTAAAATCCTGCTTTCCTTCAAACTTTTTTTGAAAATTTTTAGTGGCTTTGAAAACTATTTGATTATCAAGGCCTATGATTTTTAACATGCACATACAGGAGCAATTTTCATCTCCCTCATCAAGCAAAGCTTTGAGAATGGGCAACTCTTTAGTAAGCCTTTCAAAATCGCATAACTTAGTAAGGCAAATAAGTTTGTTGTAAAACAAATGGGAACTGAATATCCCTTCATATTTCTGAAGAATGTGGGAGGCGCTTCGAAATTCGTTATTCTCCATGTAGAAAAACGCAAGTGCCAGGGTCAGCTCCTCTGAGGGGTGGAAGGCCACGGCTTTCTTCAAGTGGTATTCGCTTTCGCGGTTCATTTTTTTCGCGCGCGCCTCAAAAGCTAGCGTGGCATGAACATCTTTTAAAAACACAGCAAAAAGCTTTAAAGCCTTGAAAGGAAGTTGTTTTTCCACTTCAGGGAAAGAATAGATGTCGATAACTTTAAAGACATAGTAATAGGTTTCGACGAAGAATTTCAGCAAGGCCACTTGCGAGGAGGTGTTCCCCTCAAGCTCGGAATACAACTTAAGAGCCAAACTCAAACACCGGCAGCCAACGGCAACAATCTGGTCATTATCTTTTCCAGGCGAGAGGGAGTGCAGCTCTCTTCTCTCATTATCAAGCTCTTGTAATTTTTTCTGTACATTCATGGGCGCCCTTGCTTTTCTCATCCTACCGAATTCCTCATTACGAGACAATTGACAAACGCGCTTAGGTCGGGCAAAATAGGTGCCATCATGCGAAGGTTTTGCTTTTTACTCTTCCTCTGCAAGGAACTCTCCTCTGCCATCCCCGCCGACATCAGCTTTCTTTTGGCGGATGTGAAATACAATAAGCAGCAAGGAGCCAAGATTTGCGAAGTGCAGCAGGGAAACCTCTCCCTCTTTAAAGGCTTTGATTTTATCTATCACAGAAAAGGAGTGGTGGGAGAGAGGCTCTGCCAAGTCCTTTCACAGTATAACGACAATTTCTGGTTTTTGGAAAACGCCTTGACCTTCGCACCGATGAAGGAACACTTTATTGCCAATAAGTGGAATCACGCGGCAAGTCTGATGGATCTTTTCAACAATGAAACTTTTTCACAATTTCACCACAAAGCGGCCGAAGATCCCTATGACATAAGCCACTACCACGCTGTTGTTTATGCAAGAATATTAGCGGAAAATAATGCTGAGGATTTAAAACAGTCTTTCCCGGGTGTGCTGGTTATGGATTCAGCCAATATGCCCTATCTTTTCGATAAATACAAAATGAGCGCGCTTTTTTTAGGAGATGAACGGCTGGAACGGGTCAAACCCAAGTGGAAGCTCTACAATAAGAAGTACCATCCCCAATTGGCCGAGGAAATAATCAGGGATATGGGAAGCGATCTTATCGTCATCAAACCGAAAGGGTCTGCGGAAGGAAAAGGAGTGATTATCCTCCCCAAAGAGCAGCTGGACGACACCTTAAAAAAAATGATTTTAGATAGAAAATCGATGAAAAGCGAGGATAGAGGCTATAAGTTTTGGGAAAGCGACCACTCCGACTCCTTTTTAGCTGAAGAGTATGTCCCATCGGATCCTGTATACGCCCCTCACCTTGGAAACAAACCTTATAATGGAACGATGCGGGTTGTTTTTGTCCTCGCCTACCACAAGCAGCAAGTGCATCTCCATTATTTGGGGGCCTATTGGATCATCCCGGAGAAATCGCTTGAAGAGGAGGGAACGATGCATGAGAAAAGCAAAGCGTATGTGCTCGGCACTACCTATTATTGCGATGTGGCGAAAGATACGCTGGAGATTGTGGAAGAGCAGCTCCGGGAGCCTTTAAAGCTTATGTATCAGAGGATGTTAGGGATGATAGAAGCCTCTTCTCCAGGGCAGCAAGCTCCTCTTTTATCCCCGCGGGCAGATGGGAGCCAAAAAGGGTAAAGTAGCTATTCAATCCTTCCACCTCTTTCAGCCACCCTTTTTTGTCAACCTTCAGGAGCTCATTTAATGTCTCTTGGGACAGGTTCAATCCCGAGGTGTCAAGCTCTTTTGGCAGATAGCCGATAGGCGTTTCAACGCCATTCTCCTGGCTGTCGCACCGCTCGAAAATCCATTTTAATACGCGGCTGTTCTCCCCATATCCCGGCCACTTAAAAGCTCCGTTTTTATCCTGGCGGAACCAATTAACGGCAAAGATCTTAGGCAGCTGCGGTTTATTCCTGAAACTTAGCCAATGAGCAAAGTAATCCCCCATGTTGTAGCCGCAAAAAGGAAGCATGGCAAAGGGGTCCTGCCGAAGTTTGCCCACTTCCCCTTCAGCCGCCGCAGTCATTTGCGAGGAGACGCTCGCCCCGAGAAAGGTTCCATGCTGCCAGTTGAACGCTTCGCATACCAGAGGCAAAATGGTAGACCTGCGCCCCCCAAACAGGATGGCCGAAATGGGGACTCCATGGGGATTTTCATAAGAGGGATCGACAACAGGGCATTGGGAAATCGGCACGGTGAAGCGCGAATTCGGATGCGCGGCCTTTTTTTTGGAGGCGGGCGTCCACTCTTCTCCAAGCCAGCTGATCAAATGATTCGGAGGCTCTTTAGTCATCCCCTCCCACCAGACATCTTTATCATCGGTGAGCGCAACGTTCGTGAAAATGGTATTGTGGGTAATCGAAGCCATGGCATTGGGATTAGAGTTCTCAGAAGTTCCCGGGGCCACGCCAAACATACCGGCTTCCGGATTGATCGCATACAAACGGCCATCAATGCCAAACTTCATCCAGGCGATATCGTCGCCAAGAGTTTCCACTTTCCAGCCGGGAATGGTGGGCTTGAGCATGGCGAGGTTGGTTTTTCCGCAAGCGCTTGGGAACGCCGCTGCGATGTATTTCTTCTCCCCTTCAGGATTTGTGATGCCTAAAATGAGCATGTGCTCGGCCATCCACCCTTCTTCGCGAGCCATCACCGACGCTATCCGGAGGGCAAAACATTTCTTTCCAAGCAAGGCATTGCCACCATAACCGCTTCCAAAAGACCAAATGGAGCGCTTTTCAGGGAAATGAACGATGTAGCGGTGTTTCGGGTTGCAAGGCCATGGGACGTCTTTTTGCCCGGCAGCCAACGGGGCGCCGACCGAATGCAGACAGGGGACAAACTCTCCATCTCCCAGGACGTCGAGCACCTTTTTCCCCATACGGGTCATCAGACGCATATTGCACGCCACATAAGGGGAGTCGGAAATTTCGATGCCGATATGGGCGATCTTTGAGCCAAGCGGCCCCATGCTGAAAGGGATAATGTACATCGTCCGGCCGCGCATACAGCCTTGAAATAGACCGCGCAAGGTCTTTTCCATCTCAGCCGGGTCTTTCCAGTTGTTGGTGGGTCCGGCATCTTCTTTCTTTTTCGAGCAGATAAATGTGCAATCTTCCACGCGCGCCACATCATCGGGATTGGATCTTGCGAGGAAACTGCCGGGGCGCTTCAGCTTGATGAAGGAGCCTGACTCCACCATCTTTTGGCAAAGAGCGTGGTATTCCTGCTCAGAACCATCGCAAAGCCAAACATCCTTCGGTTCGCAAAGGGCCGCTATTTCATTGACCCAGTCCTTTAATTTCCCGTTTTTTGTCCAGTCTTTGCTGAGCATTAAGCCCCCTTTGCATTAAGCGATTGTGGAAACTGACTTTCTCCGTTTGAATTTATCGAGATATTCCAGGGCTTTTCCGGTGCCAAGGCAAACAGCGAGCAGCGGATTTGGCGCCACAATTACCGGAAGGCCGGTCTCTTTAATTAAAGCTTTGTCCAAACCCTTGATGAGCGCGCCGCCCCCTGCGATAACCATGCCTCTTTCGACCAGATCGGCTGCAAGCTCGGGAGGGCACTTTTCCAGGGTCAGCTTCACGCTTTCCACGATCTGTTGAATCGGCTCAGCCAGGCATTCCCGAATTTCTACAGAGTTGATTCTCTTGGTGACCGGAAGCCCCGCGACCTGATCGCGCCCCCGCACCTCCATCTCCAGTTCGTTTCCACCGAGAGGGTAGGCCGAACCGATGGTCATTTTGATCTCTTCAGCCGTCCTGGGACCGATCATCAAATTGTAGGTGCGGCGCATGTAATTGATGATGCACTCGTCAAACTCATCCCCTGCGATGCGCAAGGACCTCGATTCCACGATACCTCCAAGGGAGATAATCGCGATTTCGGTCGTTCCGCCGCCGATGTCGATAATCATATTCGCCGAGGGTTCATGCACAGGCAGGTCCACGCCGATCGCAGCGGCCATCGGCTCTTCAATCAGCATCACTTCTTGCGCGCCGGCATGTAAAGCGGAGTCTTCCACAGCGCGCTTTTCCACGCCGGTGATCCCCGAAGGGACGGCGATCAGAATTTTTGGCCTGAAGAGCGATCTGGCCGGAGTCACCCGCTTGATGAGAGCCTTCAACATCCCTTCCGCAATTTCAAAGTCGGCGATAACGCCATCTTTCATAGGGCGGACGGCATGGATTTTGCGCGGTGTCTTGCCAAGCATGGCCTTGGCCTTGTGCCCGACAGCGAGAACTTCGTTCGTGTCGGAATCGACCGCCACCACGGAAGGTTCGGCAAGGACGATCCCTTTGCCCCTCACATAGACTAATGTGTTGGCCGTTCCGAGATCAATGCCGATGTCGTGGGAAAACATTCCCCGGAAATTGTCTAACTTGCCTGAAGCCGAGCGATACATCTCGGAGAGAGTATCGGTAAATCCTTTAAAATTTTTCTTATTCATTCCTTCCTCTAGGTCTGCAGCAGGGCGAGGACCTCTTCCCAGGTTAATTTTGAAATCGCTTCTTCGTCGCAACTGACGACCTTCTTCACGAGTCCTCTCTTTCTGTTCTGCAATTCGATGATTTTCTCTTCAATAGTATTCAGTGTGACCAATTTATAGGAAGAGACGATTTTTTAGCTGCCCAATTCGGTGCACGCGGTCGGTGGCCTGATTCTCAACAGCCGGGTTCCACCACATATCGTAATGGATAACCGTGTCAGCGCCGACCAGGTTAAGCCCCGAACCGCCGGCCTTCAATGAGACCAGGAAAACGGGGATATTCGGATCGTCGTTAAACCGGTTGACGATATCCAGGCGGTTTTTGCTGGAACCATCAAGATATTCGAACGGTATCCCCTGCTGTTCCAAATCCTCGCGCATAATTTGCAGCATGCGCGTGTATTGGCTGAAGATCACTGTTTTGTGCTTTCCTTCGATCAGAGTCTGGATCAGCTCCATCAGCATATCATACTTCGAAGAATCCCCAAACTCGGCTTTCTCCTTCGCGAAAATGGCCGGATGGCAGCAAATCTGCTTCAACCGTGTCAATGTGGCCAAAACATGGATCTGCACTTTATTAAAGCCTTCCTTCTTAACAAGCTGCGAAAGCTCTTCGCGAGCAGATTCGGCGTA
This sequence comes from uncultured Chlamydiae bacterium, assembly GCA_963696295.1. Taxonomy (GTDB): domain Bacteria; phylum Chlamydiota; class Chlamydiia; order Chlamydiales; family JAJFMB01; genus CAVOJR01. The sequence goes on from CAVOJR010000001.1 coordinate 595,055, forward strand.
TGAGCGATAGAGATCGCGCTGTGTTTCGGATAGGTGGCAATGGTAGACAATTTCCGAGACGGGCGGCAGCTCTTCCAGGACATCCTTTTTCATGCGCCGCAGGATAAAAGGAGATACTTTCTTCTTAAGTGTTTCCAGATGATTGCCATTATTCGCGGTAGGGTTGCGGATATATTTTTCCACAAAGCGGTCATACGTGCTCAGCAATCCGGGCATGAGGAAGTCAAACAAACTCCACAGCTCATCTAAAGAGTTTTCAATCGGAGTACCTGTCAGGATCAGCCGGTGGGCGGCGCTTATGGTTTTTACCGATTTGGCGTTCCGCGTGCCGCGGTTTTTGATATTCTGCGCTTCATCAAGCACCGCATAATCAAAATTTATTTCCTGGTAATGCTCGATATCCTTTTGCAGCAGGCTGTAAGAAGTGATCAGGACATCCTGCTTTTTAGCCTTGGCTATCAATTTTTGCCGCTGCACCGGTGTGCCGTCGATCGGCAGAACTTTTAATTTCGGATTAAACTTATTGAACTCTTCCTTCCAGTTATAGACCAGGGAAGTGGGACAGACAATGATCGAAATCGCTTTCGGATTCGTCTGCTTATGCTGGGTTAAGGCGATAATCGCCTGCAAAGTTTTACCAAGTCCCATGTCATCGGCTAAAACCCCGTTCAGATGCATCGTGCGGAGCCGCTCCAGCCAGCCCACCCCTTCCGTCTGATAAGATCGGAGAGTCGCATTAATGCCCTGGGGAATGCCGCTCGGAGTAAAGAAATTGCCCCCCAGCATCTGCTGCTGAATATGCTTTAATTTCTCTGTCATGGTAAATTTGATAGGCAGATTTTCAAATTGCGCGGCATCGATGCTCGCCAGGCTCCAAAGGGGCCGCTCTTCCTGGTGATTGTCAAGGCGGTTGATGCCGATCTCATCAAAGATTTGCACCACCGGAGCGAGCTTTTCCAGGTCAAGCACCAATATTTTGTGCAGCTTGGTCGTGACCGTCTCGCCGCCATTTTTATTGCGCGTGGTTTTCTTGCGCACGAGCTCGATAAAGGTCCGTTTTGACGTCAAACACTCCCACAGCGTCTCTATGGTCACACCGCTCAAATGCCCTTCCACTTTCAGATCCACCAGATACTTGTCGATCCGGTCCGTTTCCCTTAAGCTCATTGTAAAACGGGTGTCGTCATAAATAAACTGCTCAAGCAGGTTTTCCGGACAATGGAACTTTACCCGGTGCTGGTTGCGGGGCACCACTTCGGTCATGAATTCGACAATTTTTTTATCATTTTTGGCTTTATAAATTCCGAGGAAGGGGTCGTAGAAGAAATCCTGGAAAAGATCCTCGATAATCAGCTGCTCTTCGGTCAAGTTGCGGGCCAATATGCCATTTCGCGTCACAAAAGAAACGACATCATCCACGCCGATCTGCGAGGCAGCTGCCGGGACTTTGACGTTGTCATAAACAAATTGCAATGAGGCTTCAAGCTCTCCGTTGAGATAACTGATCAGGCATTCGGCTGTCAGCTCGCCGACGAAAGGCAGAGTCACGAAGCGGTCCAGCACCTTGCGATTGGTCACATTGGCAAAACGCATCAGCTCAGCGATGGAATTCTCCACGAAGGTGCCAAAAAGAGGTTCGGGTATGGTGATCTCGCGCAACGTGGTCAGATGGCGCAAATGGGTCCGTCTGATCTGGGGCAGGAAGCGGTAGTAGGTCTGCTGATCTAAAATGCCAGGCCTCGCGCACTCGAAAAGCCTCGCCTGTTCAATGATAATTTTTGTTTCATGATCGAGGTAAATAGATGGGTTCAGCAAAATTTTGGGCGCCGGGGTTTCCAGATACTCGAGCTCGACGCTTAAAGTAGCGTGCACGTGGGAGAAACGCAGAGGCTCTTCCAGGCCGCCGAGATAAAAACAGGGCAGCAAGTAATATTCCCCTTCCTGGTCAATCCCCATGCGCTGCCCTTTGGAAGGCTTTTGCTGAATGGCGATATCGTAGGCTTCTGCCAGGATAGTCCCGAAGGCTTCGGCGTCAATCTGGGCAATGCGCAAATTGCGCTCATCTTTTTGCTGCTCGGCCACTCTCGCAAAATCCATAATCATTTTCAAAAGAGTTTTGCTTGAAGGATCGAATGAGTCCAGCGTGAAAAAATAGCGCCTGTTGCCGATGTAGAGGGGTTCTTTATACCGGACCGCTTCCAGAAAAGCTTTGATATGTAAAATATTGAGCGGTTTGGAGCGATAGGGAAGGCGAAGAGCGAGCTGAATGTCGACCGGCTTTTCCATTTCCGAGGCGCTGAGAGCCTGTTTGGAAAAAATACAGGCCAGTTCGGCCATGTCCAAAGACATTTTCTCCTCGGGCAGAAAGTAGGGGGACTTCCCTAAAATATGAGAGGCCCCAATATACTCTTCTAAAAGCTCTTTTTGGGATTCTTTCCCTTTTCTCTCCTGCTCTTTGCTTTCGGCTTCTTTGAAAGTCTCCCGCAAATGCTCTTTATCTTTTTCATCGATATGCTCGACCTGGCTCAAGTCGGTTTCTTTAGAGTAGTTGACAACGATTTCGTCAAAATGATCTTCAAGATAAAATATAACGGCTGCAAGATGCTGGCAATCAAACTGATAAGGACAATCACAATCGGAATCAACAATCATCGATTCTGTGCGGTCGATCTCCAGCTCGCAGGTATATTTTTTTTCAAAGCCTCCCATAACCTGGCATGTCAAACATACCGATTGGGGGTCGAGGCGGCTAATTTTGGCTGCCAGGATCATTCCCTGGTCATACAGCTCTTTCCCCTCTCTCAAAACATTCGGTGAAACGTCTTTTTTTAACTTACGGGCATTAAGCATAGTCATCACGCTTGTTAAAAGGCTTCGATGGATTTGGCAGCTAAAGGCCGCTTATTATCACATGAAAAGCAGAATGCAAAATATGGTAATTTCGCACCATAAAAAAGTGTTCTGATCTTCATATGCTATTCTTTTAACGATTTTGCCACGTGAAAGCAACAAATAAATTTAAATGAAGAAATTTTTCCTGACCTCGTAAAAAAACTTGCTTAAAAAAATTGCGTTTTCTATAATTCTCGTTTTCGAATGCGGGTGTAGCTCAGTGGTAGAGCATCACGTTGCCAACGTGAGGGTCGTGAGTTCGAATCTCATCACCCGCTATTCTTTCAACAACAAGTAGAGGTTCACTTGACTTCCAACCAAGAATTCAAAAACGACAATTTGACAGTTACAATCATTCGTGAACCAGGCTGCCGCGCAATTTTGGACGTCCTTGTCTCGCCTGAGGCCTCCGAAGCCGCTTACCGCAAAGCGATAAAAGTTGTGAATAAAGAAGTTTCCCTGCCCGGCTTCCGCAAAGGGAAGGCGCCCGAGCATATTGTTTTGCAAAAATACGCAAAATATATCGATCAGGAATGGAACGATATTTTAGTCAAAACGACTTTTAATGACGCTCTCGCGCTCGCTCAGATCTATCCTTTCAATGAAAGAAGCGTAGACCGCCCGCAGCTCAAAAAAAGTTCCAGAGAGGAAGGCAGCCACATTATTTTCACTATGGAAGTGATGCCTGAAATCCCTGAAGTGGATCTGAAAAACATTACCTTGACACGCCCTGCGCGAAAAGAGATTACCGGTGAAGATGTTGATAACGCCGTGATGGATCTTCGCTTAGATCGCGCCGCCTGGGACGAGATTGCCGACCGCCCCATTCAGGAAGGGGACTACGTCAATGTCGATATCGACAACCTCGATGACCCTGAAAACCCAATCTGCAAAAATACAAACCTGGAAGTGAAAAAAGGGACGATGGGTAAGTGGATGTATGATCTGCTCATCGGAAAACGCGCCGGCGATATCGTAGAGGGCACAAGCAAAAAGGATGATGATTTGTCTGATTCCGACTCCTTTGTCCAAACGCATTGCCGCATTATCGTCAACAAAATCGTACAACCCAAGCTTCCCGATCTCAATGATGAGTTCGCCACTAAATTCGGCCTGCAAACCGTCGCAGAGCTCCGCACTAAAGTGGAAGAAGATTTGAACAAACGCTCTGATGAGCAAGTGCGTGAAAATCTCCGCAGACAGCTCGAAGATTTCCTTTTTGCCAACTACCCCTTTGATGTGCCATCTACCCTTTTTGAAGGGGAAAAGAGGAGCCGTCTCCAGCACCTGGCTCAATTGAAAAAGCGCTTGCCCGCTGAAGAGTATGAAAAAGTGGCGAAGAATTACAGAGATGAAAAAATCAATGCGGACGTACTGCACACTTTATGCTTATTCTTCCTGAAGAGAAAAGTGGCTGAGGACAACAAGGTTGAAGTTACCCAAGATGAGATCCTGCAAGAAACCCTTTGGCATCTGTATAATCCCAACTCGCGCTTTGTAGACCCCTCTATGGACGCCGATCAGATCCGCTCAAAAATCTATCTGCATCTCCTCAACCGAAAAACCAATGATTTTCTAGTCGATCAGGCAAAGCTTTTAGATTAAGTTTGAGCTTGACCAGCTAATCCCCTGCAGTCTATAAACAATAAGCAGTGAAACTTATTTGGAAGGAGCTCCGACATGAAAGAACAAAGGCCGACTTTACAGCTAACCCCTTACGTCATCGAAGATACGGGCAGGGGCGAACGCTCAATGGATATCTATTCCCGGTTACTGAAAGACCGCATTATTTTCCTTGGAACCGAGATTACCGACCATGTCGCAAACGTCGTCGTCGCTCAGCTCCTCTTCCTCAAAATGGAAGACCCCAAAAAAGATGTCCATATCTACATCAACTCCCTGGGCGGCTACATCACCTGCGGCTTGGCGATCTACGATACGCTGAAATGGCTGGGCTGCACGGTAAACACCTATTGCATCGGCCAGGCCTCATCCATGGGCGCCCTGCTGCTTGCCGCCGGAACGAAGGGGCACCGCTTCGCACTGCCCAACAGCCGGATCATGATCCATCAGCCCCATGGCGGCGTTGGAGGAACAACAGCGGATGTGGCGATCCAGGCCAAAGAAATTATCCATCTCAAACAGCGCCTTAATGAGATATTAGCGGAATGCACCGGTCAGAGCGTCGATAAAATCCGGATCGACTCTGAGCGCGACTTCTATATGAGCCCCTTGGAAGCCAAGGATTACGGCTTGATCGATGAAGTCATTATTCCCAAGAAAATTGAAGAGAAGAAATAATTATGTCAAACCAGTCGAATAATAAGGAATTGGCGGCTTGCTCCTTTTGCGGACGCACCGAAGACGCTGTAGAAAAGTTAATTTCGGGCCCAAATGTCTACATCTGCGATAAGTGCGTCAAGCTCTGTTCGGGCATTCTGGAAAAGAAGGTCTCCACACCCTACGAAATCAATCTCCTCAAACCCAAAGAGATCAAAGCTCGTCTGGATGAGTATATTATTGGGCAGGAAAACGCCAAAAGGACCATTTCGGTAGCTGTCTATAACCACTACAAGCGGATAGAGGCTCTGAATAAAAAAGAGGAAGCCAACTTCAGTAAATCCAATGTGCTGCTGCTCGGCCCAACCGGTTCGGGAAAAACGCTGATTGCGAAGACCCTGGCGACCATACTCGACGTGCCCTTTACCATTGCCGACGCGACCACTCTGACGGAGGCCGGTTATGTCGGAGAAGACGTCGAAAATATCATTTTGCGATTGCTGCAGGCCGCCGATTACGATGTTTCCCGCGCGGAACACGGCATTATCTATGTGGATGAGATTGATAAAATCAACCGAACGACTGCCAATGTTTCCATTACCCGCGATGTGTCGGGCGAGGGAGTGCAGCAGGCTCTTTTGAAAATTGTGGAAGGAACCATAGCCAACGTACCGCCCAAAGGGGGGAGAAAGCATCCCAACCAGGAGTACATCAAGGTCAACACGGAAAACATATTGTTTATCGTTGGCGGGGCGTTTGTCAATCTGGAAAAGATTATCGCCAAGCGCCTAGGGAAGACGACGATCGGCTTTGGGGGCAAGAACAAAGAAGAGCAGATCGATCCTACCAAGAAAAGTTATCTCCTTTCCAGATTAGAAACCGAGGATCTGATCCAGTTCGGCATGATTCCCGAATTTGTCGGCCGTTTTAACAGCATAGCCAACTGCAATGAACTGATGGTGGAGGATCTGGTTGAGATATTGACCAAGCCCAAGAACGCCATTATCAAGCAGTACATGGCGATGTTTGATTACGAAGGGGTGAAGCTCAATTTTTCGGATGAGGCATTGCATGAGATTGCCGTCAAGGCCATGGCTGCCGGCACCGGAGCCCGTGCCCTGCGCATGATATTGGAAAATCTGATGCGGGATATGATGTTTGAAGTGCCCTCCGACCCCTCTGTCACCGAAATTGTCGTTGACAAAGATGCGGTGCTAGGGCTGAAACCCCCTTCCATAAAGCAAACCGACCAGAAGATTGCGTGAGAACGATAGTACCACTAAATTTTCCCTCGGCTCAAACCTATAAGGCTCTTGTTCCCGAAGAGTTCCGCAGCATGCTTGAGGGGAAGCCCCCCAAAAAAATACCAGCGAACACCCAAGTCTATGGCTTTGGCGAGCTGGAAAACGGGGAGCCCATAGGGGTAATCCTGGCGAGCAGCAATCCTGATATCAAACTAGCGGTCATTCATGTTGTGAATAGCGGCCATGCGGATGAGTTATTGCAGGAGATGGAGAGGGAGCTTATAGAGAAAAGCAAGCCGAACATATGGCTTGTGACTGATGAGAGATCCCATAGCATACGAGAGGCTGCCGTCCGATTGGGTTGGAAAGGGCCGGTGCCTTATATGACAACGTATTATCTCGATGCCGAGGCGTTTCATCCGCCTTGGTTTGAGAGGAGTTATCCTGTTTCCCAGAAATATCAATTTTTTCCCTGGGGGTCTTTAAAGAAGGGGGAGAGGGAGCGGATTGATTTTTATACAGAGCAGGGCAGATTTTTGACTGAGATGAATCCTTGGAGGTATGGTGAGGACATTGATTTGGGCACTAGTTTTGGCATGCGGTATGAGGGTGAGGTAGTGGGATGGAGTATAACGCACCGGATAAAGCCGAATATGTTGAGGTATAGCGTGCTTTATGTGGAGCGTGAGCATAGGAGTAGTGGGGAGATAATTAAGTTATTGATGAAGTCGATACGAGCGCAGCAGAGTGCGCATATACATTATTCGGAGTTTGAAGTGAGTCATATGTTAGCAACGGGGAAGTGGCGTGATTTTGTTAAGAAGCGACTTGCGCCGTATGCGTATCGCACGATGGAAGAGGTGCTTTACTGGAAGCCCTGACCCAACGCCCCATCGCTACGCAAAACCCCACCAAATCCCCAAATATCTGCAAAACCCCACTAATATCTGCAAAACCCCACTAAACATCTGCAAAGCCCCACTAAACATCTGCAAAACCCCACTAAACATCTGCAAAACTAAACATCTGCAAAACCCCACTAAACATCTGCAAAACTAAACATCTGCAAAACTTTGTGCGATAAATTTAGCCCAAACTTCAGGCTTTGACCCAACTACACAAACCTACAAAACACTGAGGCCCGGGTCGAAGCCTGAAGGCGGGAGGAGGGGGAGCGCGAGGGGGAGTGAAACGTCCCCCTCGCTCCTTCTACTACCTAAACCCCATGAAAAGAGCAAAAAGAACAAAAGAACCAACGTCCCCCTCGCATCTCGCATCTCGCATCTCTCCTACCCAAACCCCATGAAAAAGAAAAAGAACAAAAAACTAACGTCCACTCGCCCCCCTCTTATCAAAGCCTCATGAAAAGAACTAAAAGAACGATATTCTTATTGATAAATTAACCACATTTTTCCCTTATTTTTCCTTTTTATATGGTATAATTAAAATAAAAAGAGTTAGAGATTTATGGCTAATCCCGCAAATCCTGCTAATAATGCTCTCAATCCCTTATCCTCCACCACTCAAAGCGGCGACCCTGCTTCCAGCTCCTCTTCCACAAGCAGCTCTAACACCCAAGATGTTCTCGAAACAAGCACAAGCACTCCCCCTCCTATCTCCCTCAAACAGTACATCGCGAGCGTGACCGGCCCAACCCTTGCCAGCCAGCTGCAACAGTACGCAGACCAACAAAGCCAATCACAATCAAAGCAGCGAGTGGATACCTACACCGGCAGTGATATGGGTACTTTTTATCAAGTTGTCGAACAAATAGTCAGCATGGATGATTCATCATGGGACTTAGAGAACCTGGCCACTAACGTCAATACTGACGTTCTAAACAGTTTTAACCCAACTCAAACCGCTGAAGATCAAAATCAAATCGACATGCTCAATACCGCCATCAACAATTATAACACTGCAGCCGCCAATTATACTACCGCCGATGGCAATTACACCTCGGCACTAACCACCTATAATAATCTTGTCTCTGAAGGTTCCCCTCAGCCAGACACCGATAATGCCCTTGCCGCCTTGAATACCGCCTATGCAAACCTGCAAACCGCTACCACCGATTATACCGCGGCTGCCACCGCTTATAACTCCGCAGCTGATACCTATCAAACTTATGCGGATTCAAGAAACCCAAGTTTAACCCAATATAACACTGATGCCGATGCTTACAATAGCAGCCTCCCGACACTTGTGCCTCAAATCAATACGATACGCGAGGAGTTGGGTTTGACGACATCCTCTTTTGATACAATTCCAGATTTGGCATCAATGCAGGCTCCAAATCAAGTACCTACCACACCTCCGCCCCCCTCCAATCTACCCCAACCGGTCAGCATTGACGAGCCTAGCGCGGTAAACACTACCAGTCTTATTTTCGGTGACTCCCTCTTCCCCCCTTACCCAGACAGCGGCAGCTACCTCTCTTCTTATACAAATAACTTTTTCACTACTTTGAAAAATTTACTTACTAATCAGACCGATAGCGGCAACTTTGCTAAACTCATTCAAGAACTTTATAATCCGAACTATCAAATACCGGGACTGCCTCCTGCCTACCTCCAAAAAAATCCCTCAATCAATTTGCCTGCCAGTTTCAGCAAAACACCTTCTTTAGGCAATACCATAAGCGCTTATGTTTTCCCTACCGCCCTTTCCGATCCAACGCTTGCGGGAAACATTACTCAAGCGCTGGCCAATCTGGATGTCGGCACAGATTTCAACTTATTTCCTTCAAAAGCTGCAAATCAAACCGTCCTGCTAGCCAGAAATCAAGTCGGATTTGCAAGCTCAGCGGCTGTCGTTCCCGCCTTGAACGCTTTAGACCAAACGTCACCTCAAGGAGGAGTAAATGCCGCTAACTATAGACAGGCGCTGGTAGCCATTTACACCGCTCAAAATATTATCAACGATCTTAACAACAATACGCTAAAGGCCCCCATTGCCGCCATCGTCAATAATAACTTCGCAAACAGCAACCTCTCTGAGGATCAGCTCAATAAAATAGCCGACGCTTTATTAACCACAACCAAAAACGGCCTAATAAAAACCGCGCTAAACCTGGTTGCCGCCGGCTTAAATTTGAATAATTTGACACCGGCCGTCTACAGTCAAGTGCTCGCCGGCTTAAATGTGCCCCCAGCGCTCAATACCGTCATTACTTCGCCAAATAACACGAATGCCAATGCTGTTTTGGCCAATCCAGCTACCCCCGCTTTGCTCCAGCCCATACTGCAAAACAGCGCCGCCTCTCTTGGCATTCCTCAAACTCAAGCGGCCCCAGCTATTACAAGCGCCCTGTCAGCGGTGATAAACAACGCCCCCTACAACGGCCTCGCCGAGGTGAAAAATAGCGCCTATCAAAATTTTCGCCAAAATTTCTCACAGCCGGCATCCCTGCTTTTGGCAAACAATGTAGCGCAATTTATCCAACAGGCAAACACAGCTCCCAATGCAAATAGCCCCTTCACCCCAAATAATAACGCCTTAAACAACCTGCAGACCGCTTTACAGGCCAGCAATGCGGCCCAAGCAACTGCGATCAATACCGCCTTAACGGCAACTCTGGCAACCGCTCCCCAAACGTTTGGCGCCTTCCAAAACAATTTTATCACAGCGTTGCAGGCGACCGGATTGAATTTCGCTGCAGCGCAAAATCTGGCCCAGACTACCGCGACAATTCTTAATACGCAAACCCAGGCAGCCACCTTCAATGTGCAAAACGTGAACGGAGAAGTGCTGCAAGCCTCGGTTGCCCACAATTTAGCCAACGCCGCTCTTTTAATAACGCCAATCACGCAGTCGCCTACAGGTGTGCCTGTCCCAGTCCTCACAACAGCTGCTCCCGTTACTCCAACACCTATAGCTGCGCCAACAGTATCTCCCGTTACCCCAGCTCCTGCAGCTGCTCCAACAATAACTCCCGTTACGCCTGCAGCTCTGCCAACAGCAGCTCCTGTAGCTCCAACTGTAGCCCCAGTTACCCCAACTCCTGTTGCTCCTCCAACAGTTACCCCAGCTCCTGTTGCTCCTCCAACAGTTACCCCAGCTCCTGTCGCTGCTCCAACAGTTACCCCAGCTCCTGTCGCTGCTCCAACAGTTACCCCAACTCCTGTAGCTCCTCCAACAGTAACTCCAGCTACCGCAGCTCTGCCAACAGCAGCTCCCGTTACTCCAACCCCTGCCCCTATTGTAGCCCCCGCTGTCCCAAGCCCACCTCCTGCAGCCCCTGTAGCCCCTACAGCGCAGCAAATCGCCTTCGCCGCGGTAAATATCACTTTGAACACAACTCCAGCCCCTACGACTCCTGAAGCCTTAAAATATACCTTAAGTCAAGCCCTGCAGCAACAAGGCATACCCCTCAATTTGGCCAACATCGCTGCGGCAAACGCTTTCATCACCACCCAGGCAGTCCCTGCAACGCAAAACCCGGGGCTGGTTAAAGAACAGATTAAGAACGAAATTTCCGCAAGCCTTGTACAGCTGAGCGGCAGACAAAACGATAATCTCTCCAACCAAATTGCCGATTTGCTATTCAATGAAAACGGCTCCTCGATTAGTTCTCAGCTTAGCGAAAATATACGGGAGCTCAATGCTGGATTTCCCAATGCCGAATCGCTCGCTCCACCCGTTACTCAAGCGATCTATGCGGATATTCAAGATGCCAATAATAAACATGAAACCGTTTTAAATTCCATCAATAGCGCCACTCTCATTGCCGATGGAATCAGCGCGATTCCCGCTTGGGGAATTCCAAGAAGAATCATTGACGCCCCTCAAATTTACCAGGGATAACCCCACCGTTCTTAATTAGTTATTAATTTGATATATTAAATAGCCTGTTATATAATTAAATTATGAAGAGATGTAGTAACATTAAATTAAGTTAATATCATGACAACAACTACAACACCTATTAGTTCTACAGACAATAACTCCCTCAATGAATCTTCCTTTGTCGCGTACAATCTTCTAAATGGAAGATATAACTCTGAGGCAGCAACGACCTCTGGTACCGTTATTTCTAATTATAATACTGGCATCAACAACTTTTCCACCGTGTTATCCTTGGCCGGTACAAATCCAACCCCTGCCCAGCTGACTGCAGCAGCCAGCGGTTTAACGGCCACGGTCACCAGCCTGATCAATCTTGCCACTACTGGGATAAATCAACAAATCGACCCCACCGATCCAAACAGCCCTTCAACCGCCTATTATTTGAGCCAGTACCAGGGCGACAGCCTAAACGCTTTGCTGCAAACCCTCACCATGTCCGGCGCCACTATAACGACCAATGGAAACAATCCTCCGACAGTCAGTATCTCAGCTGCCAATGTAGCTACCTGGCTGAATCTGTCTACGACTTCCAGCTCTATCGGAAATATCGTAAATCAATGTCTGAATGCCTCAGACTATGCCGAACACTCTTTCCAGGCCGCAATTGAGCTCCAATATGTCAGAAAAGCAAACGAGGAGCTCAGCACCAATCTTGCCGATCTGGAGCAAGCTCTGGTGGTAGCAAACCAAACGCTTGGCGACCTGAATTCTGTGCTTGCCTATCACAATCAAGTCTTTATATCCACAAACCCTCCAGTCACTTACCCAGGCATCACTTATAACGGCTCTTATAACGACTGGCTGGAAGCTTATTCAAGTAGCGGTGATCAAGCTTTTAAACCACTTTATATTTATTTTACTAATCCACTTCCAACAGGTGCCACAAACCCTGAGGAAGCTCCAATCGCTGCCTATAATAAACTTGTAACGCTTGGAAACAAACTCCATAGCGATCTTGTCACTTTAGCCGCCGTAGCCGGTACAAGCTCGGATATTTATCAAAAGGTCAGTGTCGTTTATCGGGATTTGCTTACAGCTACCAGCGGGTCTACCAACTCAGTCACCAATCCTTATGACTCTTCAAAGAATTTCTATTTAAGTGCGTGGTGGACAGACGGCTGGGTAAACGGTGCCCAGGAGGGTTCCGGCGCTATTGCGCAGAGTATCAACTTCGCCGTTACCTCCACTCAGTCGTTTAACGATACGCAAACGCAAAAAGTGCAGGAAGATTTGTATACTTATGAACAATTTATTCAGTCTGCCACCTCAATGCTAACTGATTACTCAGACATCTGTATACAGGTCGAACAAGCGATAAACCGATAGGTGGCAAAAAAAAGGAGATTTTATATGACCACAAATAATCAAATCGTTGTGAATCCATTGGATCCTTTCACAACCAATCCGACAGTAAGTCAAAACGACCAACTAATCAATTCTCTCTTTGATCCAAGCGCCGCCAGCAGTGTCACTGTTCAAGATCCCCCAAGTCAAGACCCCACAAGCTCGGCCGATCAAACCAGTTTGGCCTCTATCGGCTCAGACAAAACGCTGATCCTCAATAATATTTACGCCTTGCTCTCCATTTTTGTAGAGACACTGCAGCAGACAGCTTCCGATCAGGCAGACCGCCTCCAGATCTATACGCAATGGCAGAACGCCTACACCAAGCAGATTTCCACTATCCCTACCTTTACGGCTGGCGACGGCTCCTGGCCAGGTACCAGAACGTATACCCAACAACAGGGCCTTCAATTCCGCGCCGATTGCAACACCCTCAGCAACAGTTATATAGAGCAAAATACTGCCCAAAATGACGTTATTTCCAGTGAAGCCCAAACCCAGCAATCTGCGCTTAATGCATCGACCGATGCAGTCACGCAGCAATCGCAATTTGCCTCTTCTATCATCGATACGTTAAGCAATTTGCTATACGCCATTTTCCAATAAAAACCAATCAAGGAAGGAGAATAGATATGGCTAAGGCGGATCCAAAGTTGGTAAAACAAACCACAGAGTTAGCTTTAAGACTCGGCGTTGAGAATGCCGAGGGACAAAGCTTGCTCATGCAGCAAGTTGTCGATTTTGGGGTCCAGCCCCAAGAGGTGATCGGCTTAAACGACGCCATGGTCGAAGGAATCTATGGCCAGGCATACCGCTTGTACAACACCGGAAAATATAAGGATGCGATCCAGCTCTTCCGTCTGCTCATTACGCTTAATCCCACGGAAGCGAAATACAGCATGGGTATTGCAGCCTGTTTTCATATGTTAAAAGAGTATGAAAACGCGATAGGCGCCTATACCCTTTGCGGCGCGATCGACCCGGACAATCCTATCCCCTATTACCATGTTTCCGATTGCTACATCAAAATGGAGGACAAGCGCTCCGCCCTTATTGCCTTGGAGTTTGCTCTCAATAGAGTGGGAGATAAGCCTGAATACGCCACCATCAAAGATCGAATTACCCGCTCGATTGAGTCGCTTAAAAAAGAAATCAAAGAGGAAAGAAGAGGTTAAAATGAAAATAACAGACCAGGTAATCACTGTAACAAACCATCAAGAAATCGCGCCAATTACTCCAAAGGAAGTGGCTGCAGAGAAGACCAGGTTTTGGAAAACAGACTCAAACCAAGCCTATAAGCCTTCTTATGAGCTAAACCAGACAGAAATGAGAGCGTTGCAGCCTTATGGCCCAATACTGGCCAAGCCCACCCCCTCTACCATCCCGGAAACTTTGCTATTCTCGCAGTTTACAAAACTGCAAGGAGGGCTCCCTTTTCCTGAAGTGACCCTGCCGGAATATACTGAAGAGAATTTTCCCGCCCTGATGTTTTTGGAACAGCCCGGTGTGATCGCACAAATGGGACAAGAGCAAGGCATGAGTCAGGAAGAAATCGGCTTTATGCAGTATTGGAATAACCATAGAGCTGCCATTGAGGATCCAGCCGTTGCGGAATTTCTCGCCAGCGTCGATGAAAGAGCTAACGAAAACCTCAAGAAAGATTACCCAAACGTCGCCACCGAAAGAGCAAAAGCCGCCTATCGCAAGAAAGATACTACTGAAAAAGACGCTGCTGCTTTACAAGCCAATTTTAACAAACAATTAAAAGAAACCAATCTCTCAGAAGATAAGCAAATAGCCCTGGCCTACGCCTTTGCCAAAGGAAAGTCGGGCAATCCGGAAACGGCGAAAAGAGCCCAGGAGATGAAAGAGCAAGCCTTTGTCGCCCTGAAAAATGATTTTTATATCCCGCCCGGAGTATCGCCCCCGGAAGTGGACACTTATGCCATAGATGACACTTTAAGTTTTGAAGCTAAGAATGCCTTTAATGACGCCCTTGCAAAGTTAAGACCTGCCAAAAGAGGAGAAGAATCGCATCCGCTTTGTCAATAACTTCCCGGAATTTCCCATCCAGCCCGAAGATAGGGGCAAATATGGTGCCGCCATCGAAAAGAGCAAGCAAATCAGACAGGAAATCAAAGAGAATTTCCAAAATCGGTTTGATTTGCCGGATGATTGGGAATTCCCAAGTCTTTACAAAAGCTCATATGTTGCGGAAGTCGCCGGAGCATTTGTTCTCGAAGCGCGCGAGGCAGTTAAAACCTATGCCGAAAACCATGTAAACCCTGTTACGGGTAAAAAATTTACTGCAGGAGAGGTCAGGGAAATTCTAACCGCTATGGTGCAGCGCAATGAAGAGGCTGCTAATCCCGAAATGCAAAAAATCGCCGAAGAATTGTCTGCTGAAATCGATTCCAAAATTCGGGCAAATTTCGAACTGCCTTCAAACTTTCCCATGGCTTTAGTTTTAGAAAGTGTAAACCCTGTTGTCGCCTTTTCTCCCGTCTCAAACTTCCAAATTGCCTCTATCACAGCAGCTGAAAAAGATATAAGCACCATGGCAGCTTTAGAAGCAGAAGAGCCCGACAATCCCCAAAAAGGTCTGAATACGAGCTGGCTTGCCAATGTCTTGGAAGTGCTAAGAGAAATGAAAGCAACCTTGCAGGAGCTCCAATGCGAAAAGTCGGAAATGACAAAGAGAAAAAGAATGGCGAGTATGGATGATAGGCTTGGCCAATTGGAAATTCAAAAAATGAAACGGCATGAAAAACCGAAAGAAAAATATATTCCTGTCATTACTGAACTTGGAAAACTCATGGAATGGATCCTGACGCCGGTAACAGAAATGGGTAAGTTATTCCCTAAAGACTTGCGTTGGCTTGGGGAGGCTATTGGAGCTGCTCTTATGATCGGGGCCTGTGTCATA
This sequence comes from uncultured Chlamydiae bacterium, assembly GCA_963696295.1. Lineage (GTDB taxonomy): Bacteria > Chlamydiota > Chlamydiia > Chlamydiales > JAJFMB01 > CAVOJR01. The sequence goes on from CAVOJR010000001.1 coordinate 610,589, forward strand.
GCAGCGGTTCTTTTCGCCCCCGCTGCAGTGGCAATGGTCGCTGTCGTAGCCACCAGTATATTTGCCGGGCAATTGATTATGGAAGGGTTTGCGGCATTATTTGAAGAATGTGGGATGTCAAAGGAAGCCGCGTTTTGGTTAGCTATGGCAGTGGTTTTAGTATTAACCATTGGATTTAGCTGGGCTGCAGCGCCTTCTACGGCAGGCGCAGCGGCAGGAGCAGGAGCAGCAGCAGCCACTGCGGGAGTTGCCCTGACCGCAACCACAACAACAGCGGTAGCGGCAACAACGACCGCCGCCTCTACAACAGCCGCCGCAGCAGCCGCAGCGAATGCAGCGAATGCAGCGCGAGCAGCAATGCTAGCAGCCCAAGCATCCGCAAATGCAGCAGCGTCAAGTGCAGCGGCAGCAGTTGGAACTGCAAAAGCCACAGCGCAAACAGCAGCAACCGCAGCCCAAGCAGCAGCAGACGCAGCGCAAATAGCAGCAGCGCAAGCCGCAAGTATGGCAGCCATAGCAAACACAACCGGCATATCTCTTCAGGCAGCCACCGCCGCCGCAGCAGCGGCGCAAGCTTCGGCCGCCGCAGCGCAAGGATTTGCGGCCGCAGCCGCTGCACAAGCCGCTATTGCCGCTGGAGCAGCTACTGCAACCGTCACCGCTACAACCGCCGCCCAAGCAGCATCTACCGCAGCAGAAAAAGCCTCAGTTTCAGCAAAAACAGCGGCAGATTTAGCAACAAAAACGGGTGACGCGGCCACGCTGGCGCCAGAGGTAGCCAAGGCAACGGCAGAAACTGCCAAGTGTACACAAGAAGTTGCTACCCAAACACTCAAAGTAGCAAAAGAAATCCCAAGCGAAGCAACAAAATTAACAACGGCTGCCAAAGAGGCACAAAACGCAGCAAATTTGACAATGGACGCAGCAGATTCATTAGCTGCCAACACCGGCTCTTTTGTGAGCAGACAAACGGCTAAAATGAAAACCTATTTACGCAAACAGTACGAAGCCGTGACAAACTACAAGCAGCAATTGAAACAACTTTCAACGGAAGCCGATGATGCAGCCCAACAACTGAAAAATGCGAAGGCTTTACCCAAAGATGGAACAAGCGCAATGCCTAAAGATAAAGCCTTGAAAATGGCAGATAGTAAGGTCGCAAGAGCTCAACAAGAATTAAAATCTGCCAGGATATTCCAAAGCAAGAAACAAGCAGCTTTGGATGATGCTGTGAAGGAATACCAAGCAATAACCAGGCAACCTGCAGGTAATGTCCAAGTCAAAAATGCTGATATCGTAGATGATGCGCAAAGGGCAGCGGATTTGGCAAATAGCAAAGTAGTGGCTCATGTCGACAAGTTCACAAGCAAGTTGCAAATGGTTCAATCTGTTTCTGAATTTTCAAATGCGATGGTGGATGCTTCAAAACTCATGGCACAGGCAGAATATGAAAAGGCAGTTGGAAAATTGCAGATCCTTATAGATATGCTTACGGAGATAATTGCTGCAATGGAGAAGATGGTCGATCAACTATCAAACGATACAACTTTCATGAAGATGGCAAGCGATACACAAGAGACTTATGACAATATTTTAACCAACATGTCACAAAGCACCCAAAAATTGTTCCAAGCATAAAAGGAGGCTTTTAAAATGGCAGATAACGATATAATTAATAAAATTGATGAGCTTCTCGATAGTGAGGAGGTCAAAGGTCTCAATGATAGTGAGAGAAAACAGGTTGAGGACTTTTTGAAAGGGACGTACATCGATGGAACACCCCTCCAAAAAGGCTTGGGGTTCAGCGATAAGATGATGGACTTTTTCTATGGAGAAATCTACCGCCTGTACAACGGAGGCCACTATCAAAAAGCAGCCGCCTATTTCAAGTTTCTCAATGAATTGAACCCGGAAGATCATCGCTACATTATGGGCTATGCCGCATGCAAAATGCAGTTAAACGAAAATCTCGAGGCCATTTCTGCCTATCAATATCTCTTTATTCTGGATCCGAAAAATCCTTTTTACCCCTTCTACCTGGGTAGTTTATATCGAAAATTGGGCAGGCTGTACGCTTCGTCGATATATTACTCCTTATCTATCAATCTATGCGGCGACAACCCGGACCTTGCCAAGTTGAAAGAAGGGGCCAAACTCAACATTGAGGCCTTAAAAGGGGAAGGAGCTCTCTTATGATACCATCGCCATCGGGTACTGGAAGCCGCGTCAATCTGACTATAGTTCCCGCCTCAAACACTGATCTTTACGCTAATGCCCAAGCGGAAAATGCCAAAAATGCCTTAGCGCTCATTGCCGATTCGCTGAAAACAGTAGACGTTTCCTTTGTCGAACACCGCGCTTACCGATATGATAACCAGAAGAGCAGCCCCGCCCTCGCTCCCCCGCTGCAGCAAGTGCGCGTCCTGGTTGAGTCGCAAAGGCCATCGACCGAAACCTGGCAGCAAAAATATGAGGAGCTCGTCGCTCAATTGCCAGAAGAGGTAAAAACTTGGCTGAATGAGGAATACCAACTCCCCTATTATCAGCGCGATTTGGAGTTTTTCGCTTTTCACGCTCTGCTTGCTACCCTGGCACAAGGCCAGGTCTGGTTGGCTTACGCGGTGGCACCCATCCCAACCGATAGCGCCGCGGCTGAAAGGGCTCAAGCCAACTTGCTGATGCCCTACCTTTCCGCGAAAGCCGCTGTTTTACAAGGTAAGGAAATCGTCTCTGAGTCGTTTCAAATGTGGCAAGAGATCGGAAGAAATGACCCCAACTTCGATAAAAACGTGAATTACTTAAATCAAACCCAAAACATTATGCATGCCCTGGAAGAGGTGGAGCTCTCCGACCAGCAGGGTTTGCGTCAAATAGGAGACAGCATTGAGCAATTAAAAAGTGAATATCACAACACTTCTGCCGGCAAAGACCTGCAAATCATCGGCCACACCATCGATGCCCTGTCGCTCGTGGCCTCCTCTTTGCAAATTGGATTTGGACCAGCTTCAGCCTTGTGGACGCTGTCGCTTTGCGCGCAAGGCATGCCCCATACTCAGCTCCAATCGCTCTCTGGCCAATTGACAGAAGCATTAACCCCGGGGGCAAATGCCGGACAAAAAAAATTGCTCGGAGAATCCATGACAACGTTGTTAACGCTCACCCTGGCTACCGCTCTGCCCGTCGCGGAAAACGGGCTGGCCTATATGCCAAAATTGGATCCCGATAGCGATAAAGCCCTGCGCTCAATGACCCTGGTGCTCACCGCCCACACCCTCCTCGCATCAGGCATTTTGCCAAACGCCTATAATGCCCTTGCCGCTAAAATCACCGAGGATCCAAAAGCACAGGAGTTGATCAAAAATGGCGCCACTTTGGCTAATCTTGTCCTGATCATCATGTCTTTGGAAGGCAAAGAGGGGTTGTCCGAAACGCTCTTTCACAGCCTGAGGACAGGGCTGCAGCCGCTTTTTGATCAGATGAGCGCTCAGCTGGAGCCTGATGCGGCCCCGCAGCTGAAGATTTATTTGCAGCAGGCGAAAATCGCCCTGGATAATAATGATTACGGCGGATTTAAAAGTACTTATGACAACTTATTAGCCTCATTTAATATCTCTTCAAACTCGTTGCAAAATGAGTTTAAAGAAATTGGCCATTTAGGATTATTAATCAAAGAAGCGGTAATAAACGGACCCGAAGACGCTACAAATCGCGTCACGACCATGCAAGCCGCTTAAAAATTTAAAAGGAGGTATTTATGCCAGCACCCATTGGAGAAAATAATAATATAGTACCACAAGGACAAGGACCGTTCGCACTCCCGCCACAAGTGTCCAGCGGCAAGATGGACCTGCTGAAGGAAGCAAAAAATGTGGAACAAGATGTCTTAGTTCAGTCAGAAATGGCTACCGAATTTGATGATTTTAGAACAAAAAGCGACATGGAAAAAAGCGTGGAACTAGCAACAACGCAAAACGCACCTAATATTCCTCAACCAGAAACGACAACTCCACAAGAAATGCAAACTATTGAACAAGAAACGAAACTCAACCCCTGTTTGAGTGGATCAAGACTTTCCACTACCATGTTAGTGCTGACGGGGGACATGTCAAAAATGATGCAGGAAAAGAAAATGGTAATGATGGAAAGATCGGTCGAAACTATGCAGGCAGCAAACGATCAACTTGAAGCAAAAGTCGAGGCGCAAAATGACGCCTTAGACGCCAAAGTAGAAAGCTTGGTAATGCAAGCTTCTCTAACCGCAGTTGGTGGCGCTGCTGGTCTTGGTACTTCTGCAGCGGTTGGTGGCCACATGGGCTCGTCCGCAGGACAAATGGTTAGTTCGGTATTTCAAGCTGGCAGCCAAGGAGGACAATCCGTATTTACACAAAGAGAAGGCACGGCTGAAATTCTTAAGACTCAAATTGAATCTGAAATGGAACAACTAAAAACAACGGAACGAACCGCCAAGGAATCTGGAAAGGAGACCATGAACGAGATGCAGGAAATGATACGCAATATGAAGGAACTAATTCATCAAGCTCTAACCAATCAGAGGACTTTGGCTCCTGGCAGATAAATTTTCGCGCCTTTCGACGCTCAAGGATCGCCCCCCTTGGGGGAGGCACTGGAGTAATGACCCGGTGCATGGCTTCGACGTTCGAAAGGCGCCTATGAATACTTTTTTTGCGCCTTTCGACGCTCAAGGATCGCCCCCCTTGGGGGAGGCACTTTAGGGATATGCTGCCCGGTGCATGGCTTCGACGTTCGAAAGGCGCATATTATAAGTAAGGGCGAAGCCCGAACTCGCGAAAGAAAAAAATAGAGATTTTTGAAATGAAAAATGCGATTGTGCAACCCGGCAGGGTTGGATGACGAACAAAGTGCATTTTTCATAAAAAGATCTTTTTTTTATCGCGAGGACTTTTTCAGGGACGACTAACACTTTCTCGCGTCTTTTGTATCGCTGCAGCGCGGTAAGGAATCCACTTCCTTCAAAGCGGTTTGGACGGTCGAAAGGCGCGATCTTTTCTACAAAATTCTATCATTTTAATTAATCTAGCCATTCTATATAATAAGTGTGGGGAATAAGAGTTATTCATTTAAAGATAGGATAAGGATATGCTCGAAAACCTAATAGACCAGCTTTCCAAAGAGCTGGAGTTGGAAGGTTCGCTGGCTACAGAAACGGCGGGCGTTTTTGCCCTGCCCCTGGAAGAAGACCTGACCGTGACTATCTCCCCTCTTGGGCAAATGGGAGTATCTTTTCGCTGCGACTTCGCCAAATGCCCCGACAGCAAGAACGAAGAATTATTTAAAGAGGCTCTGCTCGCCAACCTCTTCGGACAAGGCACGGCGGGCGCCGTTATCGGGCTGAATGAAGGGAAAAAACAGCTGACCCTCCTGCACGATATTCCTTATATTGTTGATTTTCCGCATTTTAAGGGAGCTTTGGAAGATTTTATTAATACCGTTGATTTTTGGCGGGAAGAATCGCTTGAATTAAGCAAAGGATCTTAATGGTTGCAAAACTTATATTAGAAGAAGGCGCGCAAAAAGGGCTAATTCTTTCCCTGGAGGATGGGCAAGAGTGGGTGGTCGGCCGCGATCCGGATGAATGTGAGTTTGCCCTTGAGGACCCCTCTGCTTCTCGCAGACACCTCGTCTTGCGGAGCACCGCGGATGGAATCCTGCTCGAGAACTTGAGCGAGACCAACCCCACGCAAGTCAACGGCAAACCCGTGGAAAAACCCCTTCTCTTAAACCAGGGCGATACCGTAAAAATCGGGGGCGGCCTTTTTCGCTTTTATGCGACAACCGAAGCCCAGGTCACTGAAAAAGATGAGGAATTGCACGACACTATCTTTGAAGATGAGGAAGAAAAACGGTTCCGGCCCAAAAATGAGCTCGCTGAAATCGACTTCGATCTGATGGGGCAGGGGCGCTGGCTGCTGAAAGTGATCAGCGGCCCCAACAACGGCGCCGAATACACCATGCAGACGGGAACGAGCTACGTCATCGGCACAGACCCCTCCAGCTCCGACATCGTCTTCCACGACAACAGCGTTTCCAGGCAGCACGCCCGCATCACTATCGACGAAAGCGACAACGTCACCATTCAGGACTTAGGCAGCCGCAACGGCACTATCGTCGACGGCAAAAAGAATGTCTCCCCCCAAAAAATCGAGAGCAATACCCTGATCACCACCGGGACCACCTCTTTCCTGATTTTCGACCGGGAAGGGGAAATGCAAACGATCGTATCGCCGATTTTACCCTCTATCATGAAAGCGCTCAAAACAGAAGAGCCCCAGCGCCCTGAAAAGGAGGAGGAGGAAATCGAGAAACCTTCGCCTGAAGTCTATGAAGCCGCCAGGGCCGCTTTAGAGTCACAAGTCATCAAACCGACCCGCGAGAAACCAAAAAGCTCGTTCGGGACTTTTATGCTGATCGGAATCATCACCGGCATTTTCGTTGTGGCGGGCATCGGCACGATGATGCTCTTCAGATCGGAGCCGATAAAGGCAGAGGCCGCGGTCAATACCGACCAGCTTATTAAAGAAGCCCTCAAATCCTTTCCCAATGTAAAACCCTCTTTCAATAACTCCACAGGCCAGCTTCTGCTCATCGGCCACGTCCTGACCCCGCTTGATAAAAGCCAGCTGCTTTATAATCTTCAAGGCTTGACATTTATCAAGAATATCAATGACTCAGGGATCATTATCGATGAATATATCTGGCGCAACATGAACCAGATCCTGGGAAAAAATCCTAAGTGGAAGGGGATTACGCTCCACTCGCCGCGCGCCGGCCACTTCGTCATATCGGGATACTTGACGACGCGGAAAGAGTCCGAAGATCTCTATGACTACCTCAACTCCAACTTCGAGTATCTCGACCTGCTGGAGAAAAAGATTGTGGTAGAAGAAGATGTTGTGAACTCGATCATGGTCATGCTTAAGAATGCCGGCATTAACAGCGTGAACGCGCAAATGAGCAACGGTACGATCACTTTAACCGGAGCCATCCCCACGGATAAAACTCAGGACCTGAATAACATTTTGACGGAATTGAAAGGAATGCCTGAGATAAGAAACCTGAAAAATTATGTGCAGCTGCAGGCTCCCGAGAAATCGATCGTCAACGTCAGCGATAAATATAAGGTTTCCGGGGTCTCCCAAATAGGCAAAAATACGAGTGTCGTGATAAATGGACGCATTTTGAGCAAGGGAGACACTCTGGACGGCATGCTCATAACGGATATCTCGAAAAATACCATCTGGCTGGAGAAGGATAACGTCAAATACCGGATCGATTACTAAATAGTCGCTCCATTACTCTGAGAAGTGCCTTACCGACTTAATAAATATTTTATTAATTTACCGCAAAGAATCCTTTAACGGACAACTTGCCCTAATAAATGCCATATGCTATAATAAAAGAAGTAGGAGAGGAGTGTATCCTATGATAGCGAGGTTCGGATGTTTGGACTAGAAGATCAAAAAGGAAAAAAGGGTGCTAAAGAGTTCGTATTCGAGCTTGAAAAAGAGCTGAAAGAACCCCGTAAACACCGGGAGATCAAAAGCCGCGTCGAAAGCCAAATTCAAGCGATTAAGAAGCAGCTCCGCGGCGGCGCCGAGAAAGCAGACTTTGATCAATACGGTTTATTGCTCCACGGCTACACCTCTATTTTAAAGGTGATGTCGCGTTTTAAGATATAGTTAAGATCCCAACTTGCCCGGCCATTATCCAATGGCGGCCAAATTGGGCTTTTGCCTAACTCGGGATTAACTCGAGGTAATTGTGAGTTATAGAAGTTGAAGAGATTCAGAATAAAGGCCTTGTCCTTTAAGAAATGCAATTTCTAGTATGAATCGCTGACACACTTAGTACTCCTGATTAATTATCATTAAAAGGAGGAAAAAATGGCTAATAATAGCGGCGGTAATAATTCCGCATTTTATTCTGGTGGCGGCGTTCAGACCGGATTTAATGTTAGCTCGCTTTTTGGACTGGTAAACGATGCAACGATCAGTGCTCAGACTAAGCTGCTTCAAATTCAATCGCAAAAGAGTGCTATCAGTATCGGCGACATGTTCGAAATGCAGATGTTGATGAACCACTTATCTCAATTGTCAGAGATGTCATCTAACGTTGTGAGTGCTTCGAATACCGCGATACAATCCATGGCACGTAACGTTAAGAGTTAATGCCTGGAGTTGGTTTTTAAAATTATATGGCATAAGACTTAAAATCTTGTGCCATAAAAGTAGAAAATGCTTAATTTAGCGAAATTGGATGAAAATTCCATTGACAAACTGCAACTTCAAAAGAGATATAAAATAGAAAAGAAGCAATAAGGAACCAGGTGCTTATGGACGAAAGCTTGATGAAGGGTTTTAAAGATGACTTCGCTCTGCTGATCGAATCGGGTTTTATCGCTGTAAAGCAGCTTGATGAAATCAGCGCTACGAGAATCTTTCATGCGGCTCAAGCCATCAGCCCGGGTCATACGGCTCCACAAATTGGACTTGGGTTTATCGCATTGAATAAGCTGGAAGTTAAGGAAGCAACGAGGATTTTTGAAGCGGTAGTGGAAAAAGAACCCGAAAATTACCTGGCTCAAGCGTTTTTAGGTATGTGCTTTCTACTGACAAAGACCAGAAAGAAGAAAGGAGAAAAGCTCATCGAAGAGATCATGGAACTAACCGAAGATGAATCGATTATAAATCTATGCAAAATCTCCTTGGAATGGGCGGAAAAAGACCTGAAAAAACTCAAATCACCCTTTCTCGGCGACAAAGAAGAGCAAAAAGTAGAAGAGCAAGAAGAAAAGAAAGCTGAATCTCCCTAAGACCTTCTCGATTTCATTACATCCGATTAAGCATTAAAAACTTGCAGAAACAACCTATCTATAAGTAGGTATAAAATGTCAGATGAATTAATTGAAAAAATTAGTAAAATTGAGGACGGAAAAGAAGAGACCTCGATCCAAAAGCGCACGGTGCCCAACCGCGATCACTTTGAATCTTTAATGCAGCAAAGCACCGACGCCAGCAAAATCAAAGTGGAAGAGGGCAACGCTACCGAGACCGCTCAGCAAAACACGCTGATGGATGAAGTGCGCAATTCCAACCATAGCACCTATTACGGACAAGTTTCGCCGGAGGGGCTGATCGCTCAAACGCAAAGTGTCATTTCCCAAATCGATGAAATCAAACAGAGTCTGGCCACACCAAACCTGGAATTGAAAGGCTCCGTACAAACTCTTCTGAAAAGCAAACTGGAGCATGTCGACGAAAACCTGAAGGTCGCTCTGGAAAAAATGGGAACGACAGAGTACGAGGCGCCCCAGCTGTCAGGACTTGGCAACCCGCTGGAAAGATTTATCGGTTTCCTATCGCATAGCCAATACCACCTGGATCACATTTCCGATGACATCAACGATCTGGCGCTCAACGGAAAAAGTTTATCCCCTGCCTCCTTGCTCTGTATACAGTTAAAAGTGAACTACATCTCGCAAGAATTGGAGTTTTTCACCAGCTTGCTTAATAAGGCGTTGGAATCTACAAAAACGATAATGAACGTTCAAGTCTAATTTCTGAAGGAGTCCTATGGATGATCGTTTCGATACGATACTCGATGGTCTCGATGATCTGCAACTAACCACAGTGAACGGCCGCATCACCGAAATCGTCGGCATGTTGATAAAGGCTATTGTCCCCCAGGTGAAAATCGGGGAGGTATGCCTCATTAAACGGGAAGGGGAACCCTTACGGACGGAAGTAGTCGGATTTACCCGGGATGAGGTTTTTCTATCCCCCTTAGGGGAAATGACAGGGGTGGGCCCCTCTTCCGAAGTGATACCTACGAGATTGCCGCTGACTATCAAAGTAGGCCCGCAGCTGCTGGGACGCGTGCTCAATGGTCTTGGCGAACCTTTAGACGTCGATACCAAAGGCCCCCTGATTGTGGATGAAACCTATCCGGTCATGCAGGCGCCCCCAGATCCCCTGAAACGAAAAAGGATCAGCGAACCAATCTCTGTCGGAGTGCGCGCAATTGACGCGGCCCTGACAACCGGACTTGGACAGCGGGTCGGCATCTTTGCGGCAGCCGGCGGAGGAAAATCGACCCTGCTCGGCATGATTGCCCGCTACGCCGTCGCCGACGTCAATGTCATCAGCCTGATTGGAGAGCGGGGACGTGAAGTTAGAGACTTTATTGAGAAGGACTTAGGGCCAGAAGGGCTGGCTAAATCCGTTTTAGTCGTGTCCACCTCCGACCAAGCCTCCCAATTGCGCATCAACGCCGCTTACGTGGGCACGGCCATCGCAGAGTATTTCCGCGATCAGGGCAAATCGGTTATCCTGATGCAAGACTCGATCACCCGTTTTGCCAGGGCCTTACGGGAAGTGGGCCTCGCCGCCGGAGAGCCTCCCGCCCGTGCCGGTTATACGCCCTCAGTCTTCTCGACGCTGCCGAAGCTGCTGGAGCGTACAGGGAACTCTGACAAAGGATCGATCACCGCCTTCTATACGATCCTGGTAGCCGGCGATGACATGAATGAACCGGTAGCGGACGAAGTGCGTTCTATCCTGGATGGGCACATTATATTGTCAAGCGAACTGGCCAGGCAATACCATTATCCGGCGATTGATATCCTCCCATCTGCCAGCCGGGTCATGCAGCAAATCTGCCCTCAGGAACATTTGCAGCTGGTCGGGAAGTTAAAAGAGGTGCTCGCCAACTATAGAAAAAACGAGCTTTTGATAAAGATTGGAGAATATAAGCGGGGAGCCGATAAAGCCGGTGATTTTGCGATCGACCATATAGATAAAGTGAACCGCTTTTTGAAGCAGTCGATTGAAGAGAAGTGCAGCTTTGCAGAAACAATACAATTGCTTAGGGCAATTTTTAAATAGGTGAGAGATGGCAAAAATAATTTACCCGCTCTCCCAAGTGCTGGATGTGAAGAAAAGGAGGGTGGAAGAAGCGGAAAAAGTGGTGACGGAAAAACGGCAGGCGCTGGACCGGGAATTGGAAAAATTGAAAAAGTGTGAAGAGGAACGGGACAAAGTTATTCAGCACCACAAAGATAAGCTTAAGCAGCTAAGAGACGAACTGGATGGAGGAACCACCAGCGACAAGGTGCAGCAAATGAAAGCCTACCTCAAGGTGGTTCAAGAACGGGTTAAGGTAGAGGAGAAAAAAGTAGCCGATCAGAAGAAACAGGTTGAGGTAGCAAAGAAAAACCTGGAACTCGCTCAAGAGGATTTGCGCAAAAAACGGGTGGAAGTGGATAAGCTGGAAATGCATAAAAAGGACTGGCTGAAAGAGATGAGGAACGAGCAGCAGATCAAAGAAGAGAGCGATTTAAATGAAATAGGTAATATTATCTATTCCGTGCAACAAAGAAAAATATCCCGGTAAGGGCGGGAAGAAGGAGTATGGTTATGATAAATCCTGATTATTCCAATGTTCAAAATGATCCTACAAAACAAGCCAAGGATATGCCCAAAGCCAATGAAAGACCGGTGGGAGTTCCTCAGACAAAAAAGGATTTTAAAGTTCTCATGCGAAAAGACTCCGAAAGCGAAGAGGAGGATGAAGGTGCGGGGGAAGGAGTAAAAAATCCAAACGCCGGGGAAGAAAGTGGCGTTAAAGTCGTGACAAAAGCCGCTAAGCCTGACGCGCCAAAAAGTGAGAAAGCTTCCATCTTCGCGCTATCGCAAACCGCATCCAAAAAGCCGGCAGCGGCAACCGATGAGAGCCCAAGCGATGCTGTGCCGACGGATCCCGAGCAAACTGAGGGACTTGCAACTGAACAGATGCCTGATAAGCCCAAAACAATTATCCATCCTCTGTTAAAAGCGAAAGAACAGGCCTATACGGAACAACCTAGAGTTGCCATGGCTAACGTGTATGCGGAACCTGCCGAGAAAAAAGTGGCGATGCCGGCAGATGTTCACCCAAAAACCAAAAAAGCCCCTATGAAAGAGGGGGGCGAGACTGCGGCCTTTGTTCCCATCAGCGATAAAAAGGAAGATTTGGCCAACTTGTCCGATCAGGGCGCTGACCAGGATGCCGAGCTTGCTGATTTCATTAAGCCGGAGGCAAAGGCTAGCACCAAAACGGCGCCGGCTGCTCCCTTTAACGTCGTTCAGAAGACTGAGAAAAAAGATGTAGAGAAGGTGGTCGTTAACGTCGACCAGACCAAACCGCAGCAGCCTGAGCAAAAGGCACCTGTCGAAAGCAAAAAAGCGCCCGTGAAAGAGGGGGGTCGCGAAACTATGGAGGCTGTCCCCTTTAACCGGCAAAAGAAAGATATCGGCAGCACCCTTGACCATGGCAGCACTAAAGAGGATGAGGAGAAGGTCGTCATCAACCCCGACCTGATTAAAGCGCAGCCTCAATTGCAGAATGCCCCTTACGCAGAAAAAAAAGTAGGTAAACCAATAAGCGGTATCAGAAACTCTCAGGCACCGGAACCCAAATCGATTTTCACCCCCAACGCCTTTCCCGCATCGCCCTCGAAAGAGCGCCCAGTCAATGCGAAATTTTCTCAAGAACAGCCAGACCTGACCTATGTCAATCCGATGCATGTGGGCCTGCAAGTTTCGACTAACGCGGCGGCCAGGGAAGCTCCGGTCGCAAGACCTTCCATTCACGCGGATATCATCAAACTCATTGACCAAATGGTTGAAAAGATCACCACGTTCAGCAATGAAGGCAAAACCGACACCACGATCACCATCAAAAACCCTGCGATGTTTGACGGCGCCACCTTGAAAATCACTTCTTTTGACAGCGCAAGAGGAGAGTTTAACGTCGCCTTTCAGAATTTGAAACCGGAAGCGCAGAAACTTTTACAAGAGAATATGGATGGCTTTAAAATTGCCATGCAAAATAAGGGATTCACAGTTCATATCGCCACAGCTTCAACGGTGGCCGATACGCCCATCTACACCGCTGATGCGCAAGCCGGCGGGGAAAGAAGGGGCGGTGAGAAAGAACGGGATCAGCAGCAAGAACAGGGAGAAGAGTAATTCGTATTGCTCTTATGATAAAGTTGTCCTATAATCACACTTGGACAACAAGTAGGTTTTTCAAGTGAGCAATTCGACATCGCCTTCTTATGCGTGGCTTAAAGAACTGCCCTCATCACTTTTGCAATTCGATGAAATGCCCTCTATCGGGCATTCCCCCCCATTTCCCTGGCAGAAACTTTCAGAAAGCCTCAGCAATCTATTCGATCGCCCCCTTAAAATCCAACCACACGAACTGCAAAGCCGACCGGCTGAAGAGTTTCTTTCAGGATTTAAGGATTCCCCTTTTAAAAAATACGTGGCTATACATCCGCTTGAGGGATATGCCTGTTTGATCCTGCCAAAGAGCGCCATCCTGCAATTGATCGGCTATCTGGTGAAGCAAGAGGACGAGTCGCCCGATCAGTTTGATGAAGCCTTTCAGGAAAGCTTTGCCTCCTTCTTAGCCATTGAAGCTCTGCATACCATCAGCCATTTGGATTTCGACGCCGGCCTCTCCTACCGCCTGCTGGAAGAAACTGCGCTCCCGGAGACCCTCGCGCTTTGCCTGGACATCGATATCGTTTTGCCGAAGCAAACCCTGCCCGGCCGTCTGATCATCTCCCCAGAGCTTAGCAAAGCCTGGAAAGACCGCTACAGCGAGCAGCAGTTCGATCTATTATTGAACTCGAGCGTTGCAAAAAAAATCCCTATCACTGTACATCTGGAAGGGGGGAGAGTGGATCTCACCCAAGGCGAATTGAAGCAGCTTAAGCCAGGCGATTTTGTTGTTTTAGACAGTTGCACCCTCCAACCCGGCGAAAATAAAGGGCGGGTCATGCTGACTGTCAATCAACGTCCCTTCATGCGGGGAAAAATCAAGGAGGGCACTTTAAAACTCTTGGAATCCCCGGTGCTTGAAACAGGAGCTACGATGGACAGAGAAGAAGCTTATTCCGACAAGTCGGAAGAAGGCGAAGAAGAAGACATATCTTACGATGAAGAAATCGATTTTGGCGAAGAGGAAAGCGAGATAGAGGAGCTGGCCGAAGAACCTGTTGAGGCTGAAGAAGCGCCGGCAGCAAAAAAGACGGATACACTCGCGAAGCTCTCGCCGGACACCTTGCCCATGACAATCGTGATTGAAGTGGGGCGCCTGCAGCTCACCTTGCAAAAACTGCTGGAACTGCAGCCGGGCTCCCTTCTCGAGCTCGACCTCACCACCCAAAGCGGCGTCGATCTGGTCGTCAACGGCAAAAAGATCGGAAGAGGGGAGCTTCTCGCCATTGGAGAGGTTCTGGGCGTCCGGATCCTCGAAATCTAACTTGACAAAGTCATATTAGCGTGAAAGCCCCGGGAGCTTTAAAAACTTTGTCAAGTTAAGTCAAATAAAGATCGTAGGGCTTTTCGATACCGCCTATATCATAAATGCTCACCGGCAGTACAATTCCTTTCATTTTCACGCGCAGATGCCCATTAACCCGGACAGAGTCCTTGACGCATTGATAGGTAGACTCGGAAAGCAGCACCTGCCCCCCAAAGGTAAAATCCTGGATGCGGGAAGCCAGGTTCACCGGGGCCCCGATGGCGCTATAATTCATCCTCTTTGAAGATCCTATATTTCCAACCACAGCGTTACCTGTATTGATCCCGATCCCCATGGAAAGCTGGGGCAGGCCGTTTTTGAGATTTTCTGCATTAACTTCTTTCATGGCCAGCTGCATCTCTATAGCGCAGGCAACGGCTCGCAAGGGATCGTCCTCATTCGTGCATGGGGCGCCAAAAAGGACGAGCAAAGCATCGCCAATAATGGCATCTATCGTGCCCTTGTATTTTAAAATAATATCGATCATCCTGCTATAATAAGCATTCAGCATGGCGACGACGCTCTCGGCAGGCAAGGTCTCGGAAAGGGGCGTAAAACCTCTTAAATCGCTAAATAAGGCGGTAATGTGGCGAATCTCTCCCCCCAGTTTTAGAGGTTCGTCGGCCAGCAGCAGATTTTCCACGACTTCATCAGACATATAGCTGCTGAAGACTTTGCGTATGAACTCATTGCGCACTTCAAGAGTCTGCTTGGCCTGAGTCAGTTCCCGGTTGAGATCTTTCATTTGCTGTTCCAGTTTGACCACGTCGACCAAATTTAATTGATCCTGGGCCAGGGCGGCCAGGTCTTCGAATATTTTCAGCTGCTCCGGCGTCATGTCTCTCGGAATCTTATCGACCACGCATAGAGTGCCGACTTTGTATCCCTCAAGCGTCTTGAGGGGATGCCCGGCATAAAACCGCGTATGAGGATTATCCACAACCAGGGGGCTATCGGCGAAGCGGGGATCAAGCAAAGCGTCGGGGATGACCATAGGTTCATCCTGCTGAATGGTATGCGTACAAAAGGAGATGCTGCGCTCCGTCTCCGTCGCCTCTACATTTATCCTGGATTTAAACCATTGGCGGTTCACATCTATAAAGGCAATATAAGCAGAAGGAACACTGAGCAGAAGGGCGGCAAGGCGGGTAATGCGGTCAAACCGCTCTTCGGGGGAGGTATCTAATATGTTCAGCTCATATAAAGCTGCGAGGCGCAATACTTCTTCATTTTGCTCTTGATCAGACATTAATACCCCCTATTTTATTCTGCCAGTCAGCCAAAGACTCTTTTGCCGCGGCATAACCTCTTTCAAACAGCTCATCCCTGCGGCTCAAATCCAATAAGGCAAAACCCTCAAGGTCGGGCTTGATGTATATATCGCAAAGCTTGACGTTTTCTTTATTTTTAAAGCTCGAAGCCACCAGCATTCCCCGTAAGAAAATATCGGTAATCGAAGGCATTTCCAGCTTATGAAATACTTTTGCCAAAATGATTTTCGGCCAGGTCAATTCCAGGGGATAGTTATAGGAGGATTCTCCGGGGCTGAGATTCCCGATATCGATGGCCACAATTCTGCCCTGCCCTTCAAAATAATCCTTTAGCAGATCGGCGGGCAAATTATTCATCACCCCGCCGTCAACCAGCACCATTCCCCCATGATGAACCGGCGGATAAACTCCGGGAATGGAAATACTGGCGCGCACGGCTTTCCATAAAAGACCCGCATCCAAATGCACCTCGCTGGAACTGGTCAAATCGGCAGCCACACAGCAAAAATAACGGGGCAAGTCTTCTATCGGGCGATCCCCCAAAAGCGATTTAAGAACGGTGGTAATGCTTCTGGAGCTTAAAAGGGATAAGAGAGGGATGGTGTATTCTTTAAAATTTGTCTTCCGCACCACCTCTTCTTGCAAAGCCTGATAATCCTGATAATCGCGGGAAATCGACAAAAGCGCAGCATTAATGGCCCCGGAGCTCGTCCCAGCGAAAGCATCGATGGGAATCTTCTCTTCAAAAAGATACTTAATAGCTCCCGCCTGGGCCAGTCCGCGGCTGCCCCCGCCGCTCAAGACGAGGCCGACCGCTGTGCCGTTGATATGGCGCAGGAAACGGGCGATGTCTGAGGGCTCCGCAAGTCCCACATGGAAATGCTTAAAGAAACTTAAAGTTCCAAGCCAGGTTTTTGCAAAGTGCGATTGGACTAAGCCCGGATAAATCAAAACCAGCATTTTCCTGATTTCAGGGTGGACTGCGCGGGGGTCATTCAGCAGACGCACCAGCTCTTCATCAAAATCGGCAGGGGTGTCGCCCGGGGCTATGACCATGATGCGATCAGCCATATCCAGGCAAATATCGCACCACAACTTATCGCGGTAATCCACCTCGTAAAAGAGGTAATCGTACCGGCTTTCCATTTCCTGCAGCTTTCCGGTCAATTGATCCGGACCAATTGAGGCGTCGAAATCAGATCGTCTGATAATTTTGTAACGAAAACGGGAATCAAAGGCTTGCTGCAGCTTATCAAAGAATTCTCTCGCGTCAACCTCATCATTGGCCCGCAGGCAGACGAGGTTCATGTGATGCATGACGTTCCTGTCTTTCAATGTCTGCTGCAGGCGCAGGGTGATAATTTTGCACACTTCAAATAATACGTCCGGGTGCTCCTTCCATACCCGCTGAAAATGCTCCTGATCGAGTTTCAATAGTAACGAATCGCGCATAGCCAGTACGGTCGCCGTGCGCGGCGTTTGGCTGATCAGGCCCATCTCTCCGACGGTTTGGCCGGGTCCCACCTGTCCCACGGTTTTCCCGCTGCTGATTTTCACCAGCAAGCGCCCCCTCAATAAGACATAGAGGGAATCGGAAGAGTCTCCCTGCCGGACTAAAATCTCTCCCGCCTGAATTTCCACCGGCTTCATGGAGGCATAGACCGCCTGCAACTCCTCCCAGTTTAAGGTCCGGAATAGCTCACAGGCTTTTAACTGTTCTAGAAAATCGACCATTGCAGTAAAATTTATTTTATCATAGAATTAATTCTTTAGGAGTAATATGTCAATATCCAATGTGGATCTTATCCACCTCATTCTCGCCCTGTTTGTCGTAATGACAAGCTCGCAGCTTTTCAATTCCCTCTTTAAAAAATACAAACAACCCCAGGTGATCGGCGAGATTCTGGCGGGTATCATTTTGGGCCCGACCCTCATGAAGCATTTTTTCCCGGGTGTGTTCGATTACATTTTTACTGACAACAAAGT
This sequence comes from uncultured Chlamydiae bacterium, assembly GCA_963696295.1. Taxonomy (GTDB): domain Bacteria; phylum Chlamydiota; class Chlamydiia; order Chlamydiales; family JAJFMB01; genus CAVOJR01. The sequence continues at coordinate 628,237 of CAVOJR010000001.1, forward strand.
GACCGCGACAACTTTGGGAGTTATCTATCAGTTAGGTTTGCTGCACCTCATGTTTTGCGCCGGCATGGAAATCAAAACGAGGATTGAGAAAACCAGGAAAGAGAGTATAGAGGTAGGGCTGATAACGGCTTTTGGCACCCTGATTCCCTTTGCCTTCAGCTTTCTCATGCTAAAATATATCGACATCAATGAGTTTATAGGTCCCGCGCATAGCGTCAGCGCGTTCGTTCTTATCTTCGCTATCTCCATCGCCATTACGAGCATTCCCGTGATTTCCAGAATTTTACACGATCTCAATATTATAGGGACCGCCTTTGCCAGGATCGTCCTCTCGTGCGCGGTCATTGAAGATGTCATTTTATACATCGTTTTGACCATCGCCTTGGGAATGGTGGGAACGAGTTTCGGGGGAGAATACGGCCTGCCGGTCCTTTTGGGATTTTCCCATATGACCATGGTAAAATTGATCTACCATATCCTGATCACCTTTATTTTTATCGGCCTTTCCTTTTTTATCGGCCCCCGCTTTTTCCGCTATCTGGGCACTTTTGAGCAAAAATATTTCCAACCCATCAAACTGCTTACCTTTTTAATCGTTTTTATGCTTCTCATGTCCGCCCTCGCGATCATCCTGGACTTGGCACCCATGTTCGGGGCTTTTGTGGCGGGAATCGTCGTCAGGCATATCGGTCCTAAAGTAAAAACCGGGGAGGAGCTCTTTGTGGGTTATTCTTTTGCCATCTTTATTCCCATCTATTTCGCCATAGTCGGCTTGCGGCTCGACCTGATACACAATTTCCACCTGCTCTTTTTTATCGTCTTTTTGGCTTTTGCCTGCCTGATAAAACTCATCAGCGTCTATTTTGCGGCCCGCATTTCCGGGGAAAAGCCCTTAACCGCCCTAAATTTATCGGTCGCGATGAATGCGAGGGGAGGACCCGGCATCGTGCTCGCTTCTTTGGCCTTTGACAATAAAATTATCAATGAGAACTTTTACGCCATCTTAGTCATGCTCTCCTTGGTGACCTCCTTTCTGGCCGGTTCCTGGCTGAGCTATGTTTTGAGCAAGGATTGGAGCTTAGAATGAGCCTTTTCCTGATTTCATCAATAACCATCCTAAGAACAGCTTGGAGAATAGAGTTCGTTTGAAGATAATGTCTAATCCTTTTTGGGAAACTGATCACGAATTGGCGAATAGCCGGAGTATACAAGCTGCTTGCCGGGAGCGAGCGCCATTTTGGACCTGATAAGCTTCTCGTTTTGGGATTTTGGCTTTGCCGAAAACCAAATTTAGAGGTTGTTTGGGTATAAATTTGATAGTCGACTTTCAATTCCCCCGTGATTTTAAAAAGTCGCAATGCATCTTTAGAATAAATAACTTAAGAGATTATAATGTATCGTTAGAATAATCGAAACCACTACAAATATAATGGGCATAACCCATTGACATATCCCTTGAATTCTTCTGCCTTTGGTTTCTAAATTTTTGCTTTTTAAAACACTCAAAAGCAAAATAACAAAAATAGGGCAGAAAATGATAGTTTTCAAATTCATATTACTACTGAGGTTACCAATGTCGATATATGATAAACGCGTTAAAATTAGTAAGGATAGGAAATTCGTCTGCGAACCGGGGGAATGAATTTCCTCCCTTTGCACCCTTTTTTGTCATAAACGCATGATAAATTAGCCAAATTTCTACCTCTTTTGATACAAGCTTAGCCGAGGAGCCAGATGTTGTAGATAGGGCCTCGCAGCCAGTTCGAAAGCTGACCGAAGATGTGAACAAGGCCGTTCCATAGAACTGGAAAAGTATCGCCTAAACTGCTAACTTAAAATTGATGGACGATTTTGATAAACAAAAGACAATCCCCTATATTCCCTCCGAGGAAGCGCCCGCCCTTGTGGAACTCCCCGAGAAAATCGGGCCCTATAAGATCGACTCCCTTCTGGATCGGGGCGGGATGAGCATCCTCTACCTTTCCACACACCCGGAAACCCATGCCCCAATCGTCATTAAAGTATTAGAGCCCAAGTTTTTATCCAGACCGGAAGTGGTGCAGCGCTTCATCCATGAAACTCAAATGATCGGACTGCCTGACCACCCCAATATCGTCAAACTCTTCAGCCATGGGGAATGGGAAGGGGGGCTCTACATCGCCATGGAATTCATCCAGGGGATCTCCTTAAGGCAGCTTTTGCTGAAATCCCATATTTCTCTAAGAAGAGCTTTAGAAATTGTCATCGACATCTCCTACGCCTTATGCCACCTGCACACCCACGGCATCATTCACCGCGATCTCAAACCGGAAAATGTCTTAATCACCAACACCGGCCGGATCAAAGTGATCGATTTCGGCATCGCCCAGCTGCTGACAGAACAGCCTGACCCAAAGGCGCCTGCCAGGCAGCACATTATCGGAACGCCTATCTATATGAGTCCCGAACAGAGGGAAAACCCCGACTCAGTATCCTATCCATCTGATATTTATGCGCTTGGAATTATAACCTACGAACTGGTACTCGGAAAACTCTCTTACGGGCAAATCCATTTAGGGCTTGTGCCCAAAGGGCTTAAGCCGATCCTGCACAAAGCGCTGCAGCAATATCCCGACGACCGCTATCAGGATGTGGTCGATTTTATTGCCGATGTGACCGTCTATCTGGAATCGGAAGTTTTTACCGAAGAAGCCAAACCGAGCGATCAGATCAATGAGTTATCCGAAGGATTTGAGCGGGCCGAAGCCTCGCTGCATCCGGAAAATACGCCCGACTGGCCAAAGCTTTCCTTAGAGATTATTCCCAATAGGGGCTCCTTTTACGATTTTCATTCTTTTGGAGATAACCGCTATGGAATTATTTTAGGCAGCTGCCGGGAAAAAATAACGGAAAGCATCTTCTACACCGCCATCGTCTGCGGCATGGCCAGAACTTTGACGAAATTGGAACACCCGCCCGCCGAATGGCTTTCTCTATTAAATAATATGCTGATAGAAGACCGGATCAAACAATCTTTTCTCTTGAGCTATCTTTTGATAGACCTTGAGAAAAACGAATTCCATTATGCCGGCTCCGATCAAGGCTCTTTGTGGCTTTTTCGCGAAGGGGAGTTCGAACCATTTCCTTTGGATAACCCCCCTCTTGGCAAAGAACAGGATGCCGTCTTCCAAGTGGCTGTAAAGCCCTTGAACCCGGAAGAGGCGCTGGTTTTAACCTCCGGAGACCCAAGCGAATGCGCCTCCCAATTAAAGTCTCTCTTCAAAAATAAAAGTAAGGATCATAGTCCATTTACGATCATTACCATTTCTTCTAAAAAAGATTAGAGCGCTTAAATTTAGTGTGAAAATAAGTCATCAGTTTGCTAGTGTATACTCAAGCGACTGCAAAATCCCAATTTTTCCGGTAGCTTAAGTATATTTGGCGTTCGCTTTTCTCCAAAGCGAAGGGAATAGAAGCTATGTCAAAAAATGCACACACTCAACTCCTGATTGCCTTGCTTTGCTGCCTGGCTTCAAATTCTTTTGCCGATCCGAGCTTTTTCGCCTTTTCCCCTCCTAAAAATGACACCGCAAACAGCGCGGCTACCGCAACGCCGCCAAAAGATGTGAAAAAAGACGCCTCCTTCTTTTCCTTTGATCAAAAAAGCGATCCGGCCCCGGCAAAATCAAACGAACCCGCTAAAGCAAACCCTCCTGCCCCGCCTGAACCGGAACCGCAAACTATTTTGATCAATTTTAACGATGTCAGCATCATTGAGTTTTTGCGATTCATCAGCAAAGTTTCAAACCGAAACTTTATATTCGATGAAAAAGACCTCCAATTCAACGTGACAATAGTCTCTGAAGAACCGACGACCATAGATAATGTCTTAACTGCTCTCTACCAGGAATTGCGCATTCACAGCCTGGAACTGATCGAGCAGGGCAACAATATGATTATCCACAAAAATCCCAGGGTGAACAGCATCTCGCGTGTCTCCTCGGATACCCTGCCGGGATCAGTCAAACAAAAAGATACTGAAATAGTCACGAAAGTCTTTCGCCTGAACACCCTCGAGCCGGAAAAAGCCGCGACCATCGTGCGCCCTTTGACTTCGCAGCAATCGATCATTGAACCCGTTGTCAATCCAAACACATTGATCGTTACCGATTTAGTGACGAATATCGAACAAATCAGCCAATTGCTGAAAAGCTTAGACTCCCCCAATAGCGGTTTAGTGATTGGGCAATATGCCGTGACGAACATGACTGTCCCAAACTTGCAAAAACTCACTCAGGAGATCATGACTCCGATCGCGCAAGGGCAGACCTTAATTTTAGTCCCTCATAATTCAGCAAAAAGTATTTTTGTCATCGGTCCTCCCTATCTCGTTGAACGCTCCCTGGTCATGATGAAATATATCGACCAGCAAGAAGCGACCACGAGAATCCATAATCTTGAGGAATTGGAAATCCAGCAGCCAAACGAAGCGGAATGGAAATTAAATGAGACCGGAAATTGGGTATTCAATCCTGCCGGCACCGACTTGAATAAATCCACTCTGATTAACGAAGAGGGAATCGACCGCTTGCTTGAGAGATTAGCCCTGCAGGGGGAATTAGAGCGGGAAGTCGCCCCTAATGAAAAATATATCCTGGACCAACTGAAGAAAAAGCATGCCATTTTAACTAGAGAGTTGACCAGCAATGAAGCCCTGCTGATGGAAAAAATGGAGCAGCAGCTGAAGACCGGAAAAATAGAACGCAATCTGACCAATGATGAGAAGGATCTTTTAAACAAACTCTACGCTGAAATGAATAAGGAAGAATTGCCTAGAGAATTGACGAAGGAAGAAGCCTTGATGCTCAAAAAGCTGGAAGAGCAATATGCTCAAAAAGAGAAGCTCAATGAGGAATTAATGCGCTCTTTGACCAAGGATGAACAGGAAGTTTTCAAGTCATTACAGAAAAAACAAAAAGATGTTTCATTGATCAAGGATTTGTCTCAAGATGAAACTCTGCTTGTAAAGAACTTGCAGGAAAATGAAAATGTTTCGTTGTCCAGAGAATTAATTACAGATGAAGCCGCTTTATTAAAAAAACTGGAAGCAAAATACTCCTTCAAAGAACTCAATCGGATATTAACTAAAGAAGAAGCCTTTTTTGCAGGACTATTTTCACAAAAACAGAAAAACCTCTCTTTGGAAAAGCTCTCCCCCCCAAAAGGACAGTGGTACATTGACGACAAGGGCAAATGGCATTTTGCACCCGAAGGAACGCCTATAACCGGCATGCTCAGTCCAAAGGCATTAGGCAAGGAAAGCGCCCCTGAAGGGATGTGGGAGCAGGGCGTTGATGGCAGATGGGGCTTCAAGTTAGGCCATGGAGGGAAAATAACCGCCATGGATTTAAGCCCTAAGAGTGAAATAAACACGGAGATCCCCGTCGGATCCGTCGAAACCACGCGCTTCCTGATTCACAAACTCCAGAACAGGCAGGGAGATGAGGTCGTTTACGCTTTAGAGAGCGTCGCCTACAGCTTGCAAAGCTGCGGCAACATCAACCCCGATCTTATTTGCACTATCAATAGCGCTCAATGGATCGAATCCTCCAACTCGATTATTTTTACAGGGACAACCACTTCGCTGGAAAGAGTCAAAGAGTTAGTCAATGAAATAGACTCCCCGTCGAGACAGGTATTCATCGAGATGCTGATTCTCGAGACAACCATCAACGACTCTTTGACCTATGGCGTTAACTGGGCGACTCGCTTTGGCGGCGGCGAGACGACCGGCTCCCAGGCTTTCTTAACGGCGGGCTCCCCTCTGGCCAAGGCGATGGACACCACCGGCTCCAATGCCATACCCACCGCTAACAATTTGGCCAGACAATCCGGTTTCAGCCAAGGGGTCATTGGGCAGTCCCTTTCCAAAGACGGGGTACTCTATGCTTCTATCGGCGCCCTAGTCACAGCGATTCATTCCAGAACCGATGCGCGTATTGTCATGAACCCTAAGCTTCTTGTGGAAGATAACCAGGAAGCGGAAATTTTTGTCGGCATCAACACCAGCTTTAAAACGCAGTCCATTGCAAACGATCAAGGCCAGTTATTAACCAACAACTTTGAGTTTCGCGATGTCGGCACCACGCTCCGCATTACTCCTCTGATCGGCAATAACGACGTCATCACCCTCGACATCTACCAGGAATCTAGCAGCATTTTGGCATCAGGTGGAAACGGCAATACCGCCGCGACCGAAAATATTGGACCCACTACCCGATTAAATAAAACCATCACCCGCGTCCATATCCCCGATGGCTACTTCCTAGTGATCAGCGGCATGATGCAGGATGAAAACACCGTGACGCGCGCCCAAGTGCCCTGCCTTGGGGGAGTCCCAGTCCTTGGGGGCTTGTTCGCTGACAGAGATCATACTGACGCCAAAGTGAATTTGATGATTTTCATCCGCCCAAAAATTGTCGACACCATTGATGAAATTCAACATTTGACTAAACATCAGCAAGATGTCATGAAAATCCAGGACTTTATGAAAACGAGCTGGAAATATGGGGTGGAAGAAGCCTTGGACTTCCTCAATATTCCCGAACTTTGCAAACCCTGTTGTATCCAAGATTATGTCCCTGAAGAATAAACTTTTAACAGCAGTGTTTCTGCTGCTGTTATTGACCGGCTGCCATCCTAGAAGCCGGCTGTTTGAACCCTGCATTTCCTTTCTGCCCAATCAGCGCTGCATCCAAAATCTGCCCTCCGCCTTTCCTCCCCAAGACGGTTTTCACAACGAATGGAGCAAGGAGGCCTATATCGGCAACGCCCTGGCAAAAGATTTTGATCTCTATAGAGCAATCACCTGCTACAAGCGCTCGCTTATTTTGATGCCCAGGCACCAATTGGATCAAAGGCTGCAAGTGGAATATGACCTTGCCAGCTGTTATTACCTCGGCCGCCGCTATTCGGAATTCCTGGAGACCGTCGAGTTCGGCCCTCTTTTCAACGTCCCTGAAAGCTTTGCTCCTTTCCGCGATTTTTCTCTGATGCTCTTCGACGCCTATGATCAAACCGGTCAACCGGAAAAGGCTTGCGGAATTCAAAAAATGCTCGAGACTATCGACCCTCAAGCCGCTTGCCGTTTGTCCCTCTATTCCAGCCTGAAAGCTGGAGACCTCGCCGCTGCAGCACCGCTCATCCGGAACGATCCCTGCTGCGAGACCCTCATTCCCTATATTCAGAACTACCAAAAGTGCAAAAAATCAGTCTCTAAAGCGCAAATGCTAAACGCCCTCCTCCCCGGAGCCGGCTATTATTATGTGGGGCAGAAGAAATCGGCCGTCACCTCCTTTCTGCTGAACGCCCTTTTTCTTGCCGCCACCATCCAATTTGCCGAAAAAGGGTATATCCCCGCCGCTGTCATTACCGGCAGCTTTGAGCTCGGCTGGTACGTAGGGGGCATTAACGGCGCGGGCCTTGCGGCCAAGGAATATAACGAGCGTTTATACGAACACCAGGTGAAAGAGATGATGATTCACCACCGCCTCTTTCCGGTCCTAATGTTACAAACGGCTTTCTGATGAAAATTACCCTATTCCTGCTTCTGCCAATTCTGCTTTTTGCAGACCCTTGGGGAAAGGACGCGAGCCTCGCCTATTTGCCAAAAGAGGAGTCGCGGCCGCTCATCAACCGCACTATCGGCGACTATTTGATCGAATTTCACCGCAACGTCATATCGCCGGCCGATGGCCCGCGCAGCAATTTCACCCCGACCAGTTCGGTTTACACCTTAAATGCCATGAGAAAGTATGGTTTTTTCACCGGCTTTTTCATGGGCTGCGACCGTCTGATGCGGGAAAACAAGGATCCCTGGATCTATCGCAAAGCATTTAATGAAGACGGCATGCTCTTGAAGTGGGATCCGGCTTAAGATCCTCACAAAAGATATTGGTGCGGCCTGACTTAGAATCTATCCCTCTTGCTGCTGCATGATGATGGTCTCAGACTTGAGTACAACCGGCGCCGCCTCCTCAGCCTCTTGTGCAGAGCTCTCGCTGATAGGCTCGTTTTTGGCTACCAGCTTCTTCGCGCTGGCCAGCGCTTTCTGCAGATATAGATGGGGGTGTCTCTCGTCGTAGATGAACAGGTTTTCTTTTCCCAAGACTTCAACCATGCCCGAATCGCTCAATACCTCCCAGATCGGCATCGTCAGACCGCAGCAGATCAAATGACGGCCCGAACTCCTGAGGTAATCGTGCAGCTGCTTCAAGGCAAGGCATGAGGTGGCGTCGATATCGCGCGCATTCTTCAACTGCAGAATAATGACTTTCGTATTTGTGTCGTCTTCGGCAATCGACTTTAACGTGGTCTGAAAAAGATCCGCGGCGCCAAAGAAAAGCTCTCCTTTCACCTTAATCACCCGGATCTGCTGACGTTCGGGCGAGGGCGCAGCTTCTTTATTTTTCAATCCCCCGGACTCGTCGATCGTATACTCGATCAACTGGGGAATGGCCGCTTTTTTAAGATAAAGGGTAATGGAAATCACAACCCCGATATAGAAGGCCACATCCAGGCTGAAGAAGATGCAGGATAAAAATGTGATCCATAAGACAAACGCGTCGGAACTAGTCGCTTTCAGGCACATAAGCAAATGCTTCTTGTTCACAATGCTCGCCGCTGAAATCAGCAGAATGGAGGCCAGGGCGGCCAGCGGGATGCGAGTCACAAAAGAGGAGAGGGCAAACACAATGATCCCCACAAAGACGCAATTGAAAATCGCGGCAAAACGGGTCTTTGCTCCGTTTTGATAGCTGATGGCGCTGCGCGACGGGCTGCCTGCTACCGGCATGGCGTTCATAAGGGAAGAGAACAGGTTGCTGATGCCTAAACTGAATATTTCCTGATTGACTGAGAGTCTCTGTCCTGTGCTGGCCGATAATGACTTTGATACGGAGGTGGTTTCCATAATGCTGAGCAAAGAGATAGCAAAAGCGATCGATAACACATTATTCATGATGGTCAAATTGAAAAAAGGCAATGACAATTTCGGCACCATCCCGAAAACATCGCCGGTATCCCCCACAATCATAATCTTTTGCAGCTGACCTTCGGAAAAAGAGGGAAGGTCCAGCCAGAGCCCATGGCTCAAATAATCGAGAAAGTAAACGGCAGCGCTTGAGAGAATCAGCGTAATCACCGCTGCGGGTATGCGCTTACTCATCCTCTTGCAAACCAACATGACCAGGCAACTGCCGATGCCGACCAGGGCTGTCGGCCAGTGTGTCTTGTGCAAATGCATCATCAGGTAAATGCTTTTTTCATAGACCGAATGGATATCGTAACTGCGGGGCAGGCCAAAGAAAGTAAATAATTGATTGACAACCAATGAGATAGCTACCCCGGCCAGGTAGCCTACAATCACGGAATGGCTGACGAATTGCGTCAACCGCCCCAAGCGGCAGCCAGCGGCGAGCAATTGCAAAGCGCCGACCGTCATTGAGAGCTGCGTGAGGATTTGCACGGCTAAAAAATCGCGTTCCGCTCCGGTGACATCCCGGTAAAAAGTGTATAATATCTCGGCAGTGCCGGCCTGAATCAGGATGGCTATGGCATTGCTCGGACCTACCACCATGTGGCTGGAAGAGCCGAAAAGGGCAGCGATAATCGAGGCAAAAATGGCGGCAAAGAGACCGCAATAGAGAGGAACCCCGGCCAGCAGCGAGCACGCCATGGCTTGAGGCACCGCCAAAAAGGCTACGGATAAACCCGCAGTCAAATCAGAGCGGAGCGATCCCCAGGTGTAAGACTTCAGGTCTTTCTGCAGGGGAGCGAGAGAAATATCGTCATTGTAGAACTGATTGCCCATAATCGGAATGTAAAAAATTAAAGCTTTATCCCCAAGAAATTTCGGGGATATTGTATATATCCATAATATTTAGAAAATTATAAAAAATCAACCACAATCCTGTTTATTTTTAATCATTCCTTTGCTAAGCTAGGTATTATTTTTTTTCGGACCATCAAATGAAGCACCTATCCAAACTCGCCATCGTCGGCCGCCCGAACGTCGGGAAGTCGGCTCTTTTCAATAGAATCTGCGGAAAAAAGCTCGCTATCGTAGACGAAGCGGAAGGAGTCACCCGCGACCGCCTTTATGCCAAAGCCGAAGTTTTCGGCCGTCCCTTCGAAGTGATCGATACAGGAGGGATAGACGCCCGCTCGAGCGCTGATTTCAACGATGAAATCAGAAGGCAGGCCGAAATCGCCATTATCGAAGCCGACACCATAGTGATGGTGGTTGACGGGCAAATCGGCCTGACCGAGCTGGATGTGGAGCTGGCCTCCTTTTTGCGCAAAACTAATAAACCTTTATGCCTGGCTATCAATAAAATCGACCACCCTAACCACGACAATTTAAAGTGGACCTTCCAATCGCTCGGCATCAAAAGGATGATCGCTGTCTCCGCCGCGCAAAGCCTGCAGATTGCCGAATTGCTGGAAGAGGCGTTTGCGGATGTCCCTCAAGAAGAAGCCAATGATGAAGCTTTGCCGGGCATCCAGGTAGCCATTGTCGGACGCCCTAACGTCGGAAAATCCTCACTCTTAAACTATTTGCTTGATGAAGAGCGGTGCATCGTCAGCCCAATTCCGGGCACGACGCGCGACAGCGTCGATGTCGCCCTGACTCACGAAGGGGATGAGTACACCTTTATCGATACCGCCGGCATCCGGCGCAAGCACGCCGAACACGAAGTCGTGGACAAATTCGCCGCCATCCGCACCCAGCGCGCCATTGAGCGGGCCGACGTCTGCCTGCTGATGATCGACTCCCAGGAGGGGATGACTGCCCAAGAGAAGCGCATTGCCAATACCATCGAACAGGCGGGCAAAGGATGCATCCTGCTGCTCAATAAGTGGGACCTTGTGACGGGCTTCAGAATGGAGCACAGCCTAAGGGCAATCGAAGAGGAAGTGCCCTTCCTCAAGCACTGCCCAAAAATTTTCATCTCTGCCAAGACGGGCCGGAATGTAAATAAAATTTTTGCAGAGGTCAAAGAGGTTTACGCCCAGTTCTTCAGAAGGATCTCCACGCCCCAACTCAATACGTTTATTGAGAAGTGTCTGCAAAGAAACCATCCTCCGATGATCCAAGGGAAGCGCCTCCGCATTTATTATATGACGCAGGTATCGACTCAGCCGCCAAAATTCATCCTTTTCGTGAATTATCCCGACCTGATGATCGAATCCTATAAGAGGTACATCTTGAATCAATTCCGGGAAACCTATCAATTTTCCGGGGCGCCGATCGAGCTTTACTTAAAAGGGAAAAAGCAGAATCAGACAGAGTCAGATAAATCTTAACATTAAATTTATTCTGTATTAACAATAATCTATTATAGTACGTCTTTGATTTATTAAAAAATTGACGTAATAAATGAGCTTTTATTCTTATAATTTAACAACCAACCAAGCCATGGTGGGAATTTCCCGCCACTCCAACGGGGAAACGCTGCATGTCGCAAGCTGCCATACCTCGATTAGTCAAATAGACTTTTCAGCAGAAGGAGCAACCTCTCAACATTACTCCGAAAGCTCAGTTTTTATGCAAAGTGCGACGGGGCTAAAACAGGTAAGCCGGAAGCTCGCGCTGGCAATCGCTCAAAAGCCGGCCCCTTTAGGAGAGCTGGACATCAATGCCCTTGTTCTCTTCCTCAAATCTAATAGCTCTATGCTATTTACAACATCCGACTCCGGAAAAACCCTATTCTCACTCCTTACTGCAAATTGCCCCAGGAACAACCTGATTTTATGGATCGCGAATCTTTTAGAGAATGAAGAACCTATTTCAAAGGCTCAATTTCAAGAAATCAAGGAATTTTTACTTAATTCCAACCCCCTTTACGAAAATACTCCCTTCCAATCGTTGATGAGAAAGGAAAATTGCAATAAATTATTTGACCGGTTCATCTCCCTCATCGATAACGATGACTTAAACGCCCATCAAGATTGGAAAAGGCAAGTGCTCTGTTTTGCCTTCTCCGATAAACGGTATCAAGAGCTTTTTTTAAAGGATGATGAGGTCGAAGAGGATCTTTGCAGCCAGTTCGAATCATTAGGGATCTCTCAAATCGACCATTCCAGTAACTATCCGCAATGGTTATCTGAGAGAAGAAAAAGCTCAGGAACTTTAACCACCCCCACTAAAGAGAGGGAAAAATGCATTGCCAACTGGGATAAGGCCAATGCTTTTATCCTTCAATTGGCAAAAAATAAAAGTCCCCTTTGTATGGATACGATCATAACTTTGCACAAATTGCTGACCGAAGGGGAGCAGGATGTAGATCATCCCGGAATCACAAGAGACCAGCTGGATTGCGTGGTAAAACTTTCTGGCAGCTGGAGAAACCTCCCCTGCCCTCCGGAAAAATTAACATGGCATATCAGACGCTTTGATCATTGGATGAAAGAGCAATTCGACCTCTGCGATCAGGGAAAAAAAGACCCTATCCTCTTTGCCGGCCAGGCGTATCAGCGCTTTGTCTCGCTGCACCCCTTTGAAAACGGCAATGGAAGAACAGGCCGTTCCGTAATGGATTATATTCTGGAAAGGTACGGGCTCCCCCCTCCGGTCTTAGGGGATGACCTGTTTGTTATCGTTTACCCTTTAGATCCCGCTTCAAAAAAATCCAACGTATTTATACACAAATTAGTAATGGGGATTAAAACAAGCTATTCCATGTTAAATGCTTGATTACATTAACTAAAATAAGGTAAACTTAACCGGTTTTTTCAAAGGATGAAGGGTATGATAAACGGCCACAATATTCGCTTTCTGACAGAGAGCAATGGAATTGAAGATATTAAAGAAATTGATTACCGCAATCCCCAATACCAGCAAGCGGGAAAGGGGCATTTCGGGGCCTTTATCCTCTCCCAGGAAAGCGCTTCAAAGAAAGAACCTCTCACTGTAAAAATGATCAGGACCTGGCAACGGCTAATCACCGAAGAACAGCTCCCCTTTGGCTATCACCTGGAAAACGAAGCCGTAGGCCACATTCGACATATGGCAAATCCGGTCAATGTGCGGATCGGCAAACATATTCCCCCCTCTTATGAGGATGTGCCCACCCTTTTAGACGCCCTGGTGGAAAAAATCAACGAAAGTCTAAAAAATCGGGAACAATTTAAAGATGACACGGCCTTTTGCGAATTTCTCGGCACCTCATTCTTCAAATACGAATGGATCCATCCTTTTGCCGACGGCAATGGACGTAGCGGCCGCCTGCTGGCCAATTACATCGCCGCTTTTTGCGACCGCCCCATCATCGTTTTTGAATCTGAGATGATTGAGCGAAACCGCTATTACGCGGCCCACGAGTCAGCCGAAAAGATGCAGTCTTTCATGGCCACAAAAGTCAAATCAGACGTATAAAATGCTGCTTTTGTGAAAAACTTTGCCCGCCATAAACCCACCAAGGCAATTTCCTGGATGATCTCTCTCAGCGCGCGATCCAAACTTAGAGGATCTTGCGCGTTGTAACGGGCAAGCATTTGCCGGGCAGCCTCATTCATTTTCTAGCCTTTTAATAAAAGTAATCAGGTGCTCAATAGCGCTATGGGGAGAAGCAGCGCAAATTTCTTCTAAAAGAGAAATATTTAGCCCTCGTAAATCATCAGATTCTATGCGTAAATCCTCAAGCAAGATAACCTCAATCTCTTTTTGGGAGCGAACTTTGCCTCGCCGAAGTCGAAGAAAATCGGCAAGGGCTTTCTCCTTAGAGGCGATTAGAGCGTGTTCTCCTCCCGGCTGCTCCAGCCAGATGATACCTTTTGGATAGGCAACGCGACTGAGGTGATCAAAGGTGAAAAGTCCCAAAGGAGTGTCGTAGCGGCATTTGTCTTTGGTCGTGATGCTGGTAACGGTGGAGGTGAATTCGGGTATCAATCCATAATAACTTAAGGCCCACTCGAGCGATACGTAGGAAGGCCCCATCATTTTATTGGCAATAACCGGAAGAGAAAGAAGAGATTTACGAAAGAAAGGGGCAAAAACATACAGATCCCTTTTCAGGCTGATAAGGGCTTCTTGTTTGAGCAAACGGGTCAATTTTGCATCAGGATTCTTCCATTCTCGTAGGCAATCCATCACAAAAGCGTGGTTGAGCTCGTTAGATTTTGTCCTTTCGCGCAAGATTTTCATAGCGGGGTCCATAAATCCTCCAATAATATCGAATTATAATAGTTTCCCGCTATATTTGTACGTAGAAAATGATTTAGACAATTAAATTTTATAAAAGCCTAATAAACTCTCCCACATCCGCTGCCGCACTGTCGATCGCCCCTTGCCAAAAGGAGCTCTCCGTCAAATCCACTCCCAGATGCTTCTTTGCCAGCTCCTCCGTCTTCATCCGCCCTGTGTCTTGCAGAAGAGCGATGTATTTCTCCTCAAAAGAGGCGGGATCCTTCATCAGCTCCTTATAGATGCCGATCGAAAAGAGATAACCGAAGGTATAAGGGAAATTGTAGAAGGGGACGCTCGTCAAATAAAAATGGAGTTTGGTGGCCCAAAACAGAGGGTTATATTCCTCCAGACTGTCGCAATAGGCCTCTTTTAATGCGTCCGTCATCATTTCGCTCAAACGCTCAGGAAGAATAAATCCTTTAGCCCGCTCCTCATAAAACCTTGTTTCAAAGAGAAAGCGCGCATGCAGGTTCATCAGATAGATGATGGTTTTGTTCAATTTATCATGCAATAAAGCGATTTTTTCCTCCCTCGTTTTAGCGGCTTTGCAGGCCGCCTCCGCAACAATCATTTCGGCCATGGTGGAGGCCGTTTCGGCGACATTCATGGCGTATTTTTGATTGAAGTAAGAGAGAGGAAAGCAGCAGCTCGCATGAAAGCCATGTCCCAGCTCATGCGCGAGAGTCACCACATTGGAAACGGTGTTGGAGTAGGTCATAAACACCCTCACCTGCTTGCTTTTAGGGAAGTTTGTGCAGAAGCCTCCGGGCTGTTTATCTTTTCTGTCCTCCGCCTCTACCCAGGCGGAATCGAGCGCTTTTTTGGCAAATTGCGCCATTTTCGGGCTGACTTCGTGAAAATGCTTTACTATGAAGGCCGCGCCCTCCTCATAGGGGATTTCCCCTTTTTCCTGCCCAAGAGGCGCCTCAAGGTCATACCAGGAGAGTTTTTCCAATCCGAGCAGCTTCGCTTTCGCTTTGAGAAAATCGATAAACCGCCCCCGGTTCTTAGCTACCGCGTCCCACATGGCGCTTAATGTCTTTTCCGAAATGCGGTTATAGTCGCACGGCTCTTCGAGCACTTTCCAGCCTCTGGCCTGATACATTTTCAGGCGAAAGCCGCTGATGTGGTTCAAGAGGGAGGCAAAGTGGTTCTCCTTCTCCTTATATGTGGAGAGATAGACAGCGGCGGCCTCTTTTCTTAAATGACGCTCCTTTTTGGAGAAGGCGTTTTCAATCTGCCCCTGGGACAAATTCTCCTTTTGAAAGGGAAAGGTCATCGCATCGACCAACGTATCGCGAAAGTTAGACCAGGCGTGATAACCATCTACCGAGAGATCCTCAATCAGCGACTCCTTATCGGAAGAGAGGCGCTTTTTAGCCAATTGCCTCCGCTCTCGCAGGACATAGAGCAAATCACTCGCACCAAACAGAGATTCAAATTCCGCATCGGAGAGCCTGTTGAGTTTCTCATCCAGCAAATTTTTAACCTTGGTAGACTCGGCATAGATAGAGGAAATTCTCGCCTGAAGCTCTTTGGCTTTTACATCCTTGACATCTTGCGCGGCAAGGCAGCCGACATAAGCGCTAGCCTCCGTCAGATCGCGCTGCAGATTTTGCGATTCTATCAGCCCATTTGGCAAATCCATTTCCGCTATCTTGGAAAGCCCTTTTTCTATCTGATCGAGCAATCGCGCCAATTCAGCGGAACTGCTGCCGCCGGTAAAAATCGTATCTAAAGTCCAAACTTGTTTCATAAGCTATTTCTCCTCCTCGATGTATTGCAGGAGCTCGAGGATCTCTTCCCTGTTGAATTGCTTGATGATCTGATGATCGTCCAGGCCGATGATATCCTCCATCAGCTTCCCTTTGCGCTGGATCATGAGATCGATCCGCTCCTCAAAGGTGCCCTTCGTGATCAGTTTGAAGACCTGCACGCCGCGGGTCTGGCCGATCCGGTGGATCCGGTCGGTGGCCTGATTTTCCCGGGCGGCATTCCACCACCGGTCGTAATGGATGACGACGGAAGCCGCTGTGAGATCGATGCCAAGGCCGGCAGCCTGCAGCGAGCCGACAAAAACACGGCAGTCCTTATCCTGATTGAAGCGCTGGATCTCCTCCCCTCTATTGCGCGTGGCCCCCCGGATGGAGGCATAGTCGATTCCCTGCTCCGTCAGATAGCTTTCGATGATATCCAGCATGATGAGGTATTGGGAATAAACCACGACTTTCTGCTGGGAATCCAAAGCTTCATGCAGCAGCTCGACAAAAAGATCCCATTTGCCCGACTGATACTGGCTGTAGTCTTCGCCTTCTTTTAAAAATACGGCCGGATGGTCGCAAATCTGCTTGAGATTGGAGAGGATGGCGAATATGTGGATATAAGGGATCGGCGTCGCGTTGCTTTGTAACTCCTCGACGATATGGGACTGCGACTTTTGAATCACATCCAGATAAAGCATTTTTTGATCAGGGGAGAGATCGCAGAAAAACGTTTCTTCCGTTTTGGCGGGCAAATCGACCAGGACTTCCTCTTTCCTGCGCCTGAGGATGAACGGGTTGATGTAGCGCCTTAGCAGCTGCATTCTTTGAGGATTCTCTTCCCGCTCGATTGGCTTTATAAAAATTCTGCGGTAGTCGGCGTGATTGGGCATATAGGTCGGCAAAACCAGATCGAACAACGACTTGAGTTCGCGCAAGTAGTTTTCAATCGGCGTTCCGGTCAAGCCAAGCCGCATATCCGCTTTCACTTGCGCCAGAGAGTGATGGATGCGGCTGTTATGATTCTTGGCGATCTGCGCTTCATCGAATATGGCAAGATCAAAGGGGATCTGCTTGAGCAGTTCTGTTTCTATGCGCCAAACCCCGTAGGAAGTCAGCAAAATATCGTAATTTTCCTGAAATTCGGTCAAACTTCTCTGCGATCCATAAAAGGTGCACACTTTAAGATGAGGCAAAAATTGGGCTAATTTTTCCTGCCAGTGATAAAGGACAGAAGTCGGGCAGACGATGAGGAAGTGGGGATTTTGATCGCCGAGACTATTCTTGATAGCAGCCATCAATGCCATCGATTGATGCGTTTTTCCAAGCCCCATGTCATCGCAGAGCAGCCCCGATAAGCTATGCTGATAGAGAAACCAAAGCCATTTTACTCCGATGATTTGATAGGGGCGCAGCGAACTTTTCAGTCCAGTCAAATCGGGGTCTTCGGGAGTTTGAAATTCGGTCAGCTCCTGGATGAGGTTTTTGGGCTGCAAAACGCGGATTTCGTCGAAAATATTCAACTTGATCAATTCGAGGCTATTTAGCTCCAGAAACTGCTCCGGGGGAGTGTAGCGGCTCTCATTCAAGGCCTTCAGCCAATCAAAACGGCTCTCTTCCAGGTCAATCAAACCGGCTTCCGAAAAAACAAAACGTTTTTTCTCCAGCTTGGCCGTCACCAGATCGGTGGCCAAAACCGCTCCCCAGCCCGATTGATAGCGCAAGCGCAGCCGGTACCAGCCCTTCCCTTTCTCAGTGTCTCTTATAATCTCTTCGGCCACTAAAGAGAGATCCTCGGGGGCCAGAAGGCGATGATCGATATAGCTTGCGTAGCGCTTCAGGGAATTGAGTTCATAGGAGAAAAAAGAAACAAAGTTATCCGGTTCCAGCTCCATTTCATGCCGGAACCGCTCAGGCAGGCGCATTTCAGCGGGCAGTTCGTAAAAACCCTCTCCATCGACATAGACGAAATCATCGAAAAACAAAACATTGGAATCGCGAAATTCCGGGTAGAGGGAGTACACGGGCTTGATCAAAATGGTCTCTTCATCGCTCAATTCCACGCGCACGCCGACATGGCCCACAGGGCAGCGATCGTTGAAAAATCCGGCGATGGTTTCCAATTCTTCCCGGTTCTGTCTTAAAAAATTTCCAATTTGATCTTGTTTGATGATCAAATCCTCATTAACCGGAGAGATGAGCTGTGAAGTGGATTTCGGGTAAAAGCCCCGGCCGGATATGTAGAGCAAAGAACCGAAATCGCGCGTGATCGTTTTCTCTTCAGCATCGGTGACTTGCATATGCTTTTTGAAAATCAGGGAACGGTCGCTGGTTACGCGATAGGTAAAGAACGATTCAATGCTCGTTAAATGGGTATGAAACCCTTCGCAATGATTTAAAAAACCGCGATGCAGCCGCACAAAGTCGGCCACTTCTTCCTTGGGGATCATAAAATCGATTTGATCAAAACGGCGCTCTTCTACGGGAAAAAAGCCCTTCTCCTCCAGATAAACCCAATGACCGAAATCGCGTACGTCACCTCTGCTCAAATCCCCCTTCGCATGCAGATAGCTGACGATATGCAGGTTCCATTCCTGATCGAAAGAAACGGTGTAAGAGAATTTTAAAGGGGTTGAAGGATGGATGGCCTCCCCTTGCAGCAAGCCTTGCACCACATCGAGATGCTTGTCAAAAAGCTCGCTGATCTGCTTGCCGTACCATCTGATTTTGCCCATCATGGCGTGCTGTTTGAGAGGATAAAAGCCGTCATCCGGAACAAACAGCCATTCATCGAAGGCAACCCCCTTTTTGGCCTCCACGTCGACCCCCTGCACCGGAGTGATGACCAGACAGGCGCTGGATCTGTCATAGGTGATCGACTGGATCAGCTCCTCTTGCACCTGATGGACTTTCAATGGGGAATCCACGGTCGCGAGAGCAGGGATGACTTTGGAGAGTTCCTCTTTAAAAAGATGAAACCCGAGCTCCACTTCATCAAAGGAGAGGCTGATCCAATTGGGCAGCTGATCGCTGCCGTATTCGAACCGAACCTCATATTTTTTTTTCTCATCCTGCAAAAGCATCAGCCACTTTGCGATATCGTTCCAGTAAGACAATTCATAGAGAAGGCGCGACCCGGGACGCCCTTCCCGCCAGCTGGCGAGCTCTTCTTGGGTCAGATTGGAAAATTTCAGCGAAGTTTCTTCTGTTTCGCGCCGGCGGAAATCGATCATCTCTTTTAATTGTTGCACTGCCTTAGGCGTCTTTCCCTGGATAAAGCAAATTAGCTGCCGCTGTTCGTCGATATAGGTATATTTGCCCTTGCCGTCCGAGGCGAGATTATCGGGATGCACTCCGATCCGGTCGGCAAACAGCCTTAAAATTTTATTCCAGAGAGAATTATGGAAGCGCTCATGCAAGGGCTTGCGGTGGCCGCTGTAGATGCGCAGGAAAGCGCATGCTAAATGGACGCAAGATGGCTTAGCCTCCGGCGTCTCGCAAGAACAAAAGCAGTCGCGGATCTGCCCCCGTTTATCGAGTTGGATAAAAGCCCATACCCCTTGATCGGCTGCAGGATCCATCACCTGCACCTGATAGGTGCTGCCGGCAAATTCGACATCCCTGACTCTATTTTGCCGCAGGTATTCTTCAGCAAGGGATTGATAAGCTTTTAAAAAATCGGGTAGTGGTGTCATTACAGCATTTTTGTCGGCTCGACATAGGCATAACCCAGATCGCTTGCCACATTTTCGTTAGTGACGTGACCGAGACAAACATTCAATCCATCTCTTAAGCCCCTATCTTCCAGCAGCGCTTTGCGATAGCCCAAGTTCGCTATTTTCAAGGCGTCGGACATGGTCGCATTGGTAAGCGCCTGTGTGGCCGTGCGGGCGCATGCCCCCGGCATATTCGTCACGCAATAATGGATGACGCCGTCGACGACATAGGTGGGGTCGGTATGAGTCGTCGGTTTCGAGGTCTCTGTGCATCCCCCCTGGTCAATGGCCACATCGACAATCACCGAGCCGGGAGCCATGTTTTTCAGCATCTGCCTGGTGATCAGCTTGGGAGCGGTTTTGCCCGGAATGAGCACGGCGCCGATGACGAGATCGGCTTTTTCCAGCATATCCTCAATCGAAGAGGGAGAGGAATAAAGGGTTTTTAGGTTCGGACCAAAAAGGGAGTCTAATGTTCTCAAACGGTGGATGTCTCTATCCAATATGGTGACATTGGCTCCAAGCCCCATCGCCATTTTAGCCGCTTCAGTCCCTACGATCCCTCCGCCGATGATGACAACGGAAGCGGGAGTCACGCCGGGGACGCCGCCCAAGAGCATACCCTTTCCCCCATTATTCAACTGCAGACAGACAGCTCCAACTTGAATGGAAATGCGCCCGGCGATCTCGCTCATCGGGATGAGCAGCGGCAGACGATTGTGTGCGTCAGTGACTGTTTCATAAGCGATGGCAACCACTTTGCTGGCTACCAGATGCTTAGTCTGCACTGGATCGGGAGCTAAATGCAGATAGCAAAAGAGAATCTGCCCTTCGCGAAGCAGCGGAAACTCGGAGGCTTGAGGCTCCTTTACTTTAATAATCATTTCCGCCGAATAGATTTCCTTAGCCGTGCTCATAATTTCGGCGCCGACTTGCCGAAACATCTCATCCGTGTAGCCGATATTTGTGCCGGCGTCCCGCTGAACCATCACGCGATGTCCGGCCGCCACGAGCAGCCTGACCATCGCCGGAGTGGCGCCCATGCGAAATTCATTGTCTTTTATTTCTTTAGGTATTCCAATTAGCATTTCACCCTCATTTTAAATTGGGAAAAAAAGGCGGCTGTTGGTTTATTTCCGTCCACTTGGTATTTCGGAGCGAGTCCGCTGGTCGCAGCGCGAAAGACCACTGGACGAAATTAAACCAATAGCCAAAAAGACATTATCCCATAATTAACGCGGAATGGGAAGCGGAAAGTGAAGATACCGACCCCTCCTCAGCAAACTCTACGGCCAAAACTTTCGATACCCCTTTCTCCTCCATCGAAACGCCGAACAGCATATCGGCTGCCGCCATCGTCTCTTTGTTATGGGTCACGATAAGAAACTGGCAGCGGCTCTCGTACTGCTTAACCAGCCGCATAAAGCGCTCGACATTCGCGTCGTCAAGGGGGGCGTCGATCTCATCCAAGAGGCAAAAAGGGGCTGGCTTGACTTCAAAAATGGCAAATAGCAGCGCCATCGCCGTCAAACACTTCTCCCCGCCCGACAATAGCTGTATCGACTGCATCTTTTTTCCGGGGGGCATGGCGACAATTTCAATACCGGCTTCCAGCACGTCGGCCGCTTCGCAAAACTGCAAATCGGCTTCGCCGCCATGGAATAAAATTGTGAAATTTTTCTTGAAGTTTTCCCGGACAGCTTCAAAGGTTTCTTTGAAAACTTTTCTGCTCTGCCCATCCAGGTCGGTGATGATGTGAACCAGCTCCTGCTTGGCTTGGGAGAGATCGCTCAGCTGCTCTTGCAGAAAAGTGAAGCGGGTTTTATGCCTTTCACACTCTTCGATGGCCGTCATATTGATCTGGTCGGCATTCGCGACTTCAGAGCGGAGCCTCTGCCATTTCCGTTCCGCCTTGTCAAGGGGCGAATCCAGAGGAAAGTTAACTTCTTCGGCTTTCAATTGGTAACGCTCATAGAGCTCGGTGGCTAAAGAGCCGAGGAGCGATTCGATTTGCGCCTTTTGAATGCCCAGCTGATACCCTTGCTCCTCAAAACTCTTTAATTGGATCCGCTTTTCTTCGATAATTCTTTCTTTCAGCACAATTTCCTGTTCGGCGCTTCTTACCTTTTCCTGGAGCTCCTTAAAGCCCCCTTCCGAAGCTCCCAGCCCTTCCTGCAGCAGCAGCCGCTGCTCAGTGAAGACCCTGTTCTGCTCCTCAATGATTTTCTGTTTTTGGCCGCCGTTTTTGATCTCTTCTTCTAAAAGCTTAGTCTGCTTGTCGCTGTCCTGCTCTTTGATTTCAATAACCTGGAGGGCAAGCTGCTGCTTTCTTAGCTTCTCGTCCGCCTCTCTGTATTTCCGCTCCAGCTCCTGGAGCCGCTTTTCCTGCAGTTCCTGATTTTTCCCTTTTTCCCTTAAAAGCTCCTGAATTTTTTCATATTCGCCGGAAGTGGAAAGCGCTTTCACTTGAATTTCCAACAATTTTTCTTTGGCCGCCTTTATTTTGACTTCAAACTCCTGCACCGCCAAACTTAAATTTTTCGCTTCGCTTTCGCTCTTTTCCAGCTGCGCCCGTTTGCTCTCTTGATCTGCTTTTAATCTTTTCAGACCGAAATTGATTTCAGCGGCGGCGAACTCGATTTTTCTTAAAATCTCTTCCTGCCCCTTTTTCTCTGCCGTCTGATTTTTTTGCTTCTCTTTTGACTCAGCCAGCTGCTTCTCCGCATCAACCAGTTCCGCTTCTTCTTTGGCGAGCTGTTTTTCCAGCTTCTTCAGCTCGGCTTCCCTCAAAAAGACATGGTTTTCCCCTTGAGTCTGATAAAAGAGAACCCCCTTGCCGTCGATATAGATCCCCTCGTCTGTCCAAAGCGCATCCCCCAGGAAATGATGGGAAATGTCCTCAATCTCCTCCAGGCAGATCAGCGAAAAGTCTTTCAACTCCCGATTTTTGGCGTATGACAGAACCTCTTCCAGGGCCGCTTTCGTCTCCACTACCAGAGTTTGAGCATAAGGACGCATCACCGTCGCCATCGCTGCGTCATTGCTCCATGAGATCTTCTCGTAAAGCGGGATAGCCTTCCCCTCTTTTAAAAGCAGCTTGCTCGCCGGAGAGAATCCCTGCTTTTCCTCGCGCATCCGGCTTAAGACGTTTTTGCGCGTTTGATGCTCGGTCACCTCTCTTTGCTTTATCTGCAGCCATTTTTGCTTTTCCAAAATGGCCTCTGAGATAGACGTAAGCCCCTTCTCCATCTCCTGGCAAAGCTGTTTGCCTTTAGAGAGCTCTTCTTCCAGCTTGGCATGCTGCGCCTGCTGGTTTTGCAGCTTCTCCAAAGTCTCTTCGAAGCCCTTTTCAAGCTCTTTTTTATTTAGATCGAAATGATTCCTCTTTTCTTGGGAATGCTCAAGTCTGACGCTGAGTTGCTTGACATCGCTTTCCAGGGCCTTTTCCGACTGAAGCAGCTGATAGCGCTCCTTCTCCAATGCCTGTACCGAAACCCTGACCGAACTGACTTCCCCATTAAGAGTTTTGACCAAGTCGCGCTGCTCCCGCGACTTCGCCTCCAGATCGTACACTTCATCCTTTAAATTCTTTTCAGCGCCAATCAGCTGCGCCATTTCCTGCTGCCTGCCTTCGCGCAACTTGGCCATTTCTTCCACATTGCGGAGCCACTTTTTCTCGTTGAGCAGCATCTCCTGCAGTCTCGATTTGTGCGACTGAAGCTGCTGTTCGATTAAAGCGATTTCCCGTTTAAAATCATGCACCGACTGGTTTTTGGCCTGCAGCGCGCGCCGCATCTCTTCGAGGGAAACCTTCACGTTTTTAAGCAGATCCCCCTCTAGCTCGAGCTCCTTCACGAGCTTATCGCATTCCAGCGCCCCTCTCGCCTTCTCAATTTCTCCAAGCTTTTGAAAGTTCGCGTGCCATTTCGCAGATAAAATCCCCTTTTCCAGGGCTTCAAACTGGGCTTTTTTCTCTTTGTATTCCCTGGCTTTCACGGCCTGCCCCTCTAAAACGAGGATCTGCTTTTCCACTTCGGCGTGGATATCTTTGACGCGGGACAAATTGAGGTCGACCTGCTCTAATTTGCGTATAGCCTCTTTTTTGCGGATCAGGAAGCGCAAAATGCCCGCCGCATCTTCAAAGATATAGCGCCTCTCAAGGGGAGAGTGGTTGATTATCTGATCGATTTTGCCCTGCTCGAAGATCGCAAAAGCGTCTTTTCCGACTCCGGAATCGAGGAAAAAGTCATAAATGTCTTTTAGCCGGACGCTTTTCTTATTGATGAAGTACTCCGACTCCCCGCTGCGGTGCAGCCTCCTGGTGACGGCGACTTCCGAAAAACTCATCGGCTTATCGATGTCGGTAAAGGTCAGAGTGACTTCGGCATAGTTGAGGGGTTTTCGCTTTTCCGTGCCCGCGAAAATGACATCCATCATTTTGGAGCCCCTGAGCGATTTGGCCGACTGCTCGCCGAGCACCCAGCGGAAGGAATCGGAAATATTCGACTTGCCGCATCCGTTGGGACCTACGATCGCGGTGATGCCCGGCTGAAAAATCAAAACGGTTTTATCGGCAAAAGATTTGAAGCCAAAAAGCTCTAGTTTGCTTAAACGCACATAACCTCAATCCACTGGAAAAATACTATATACAGGATAAGTCAGTTTTTATCTTCTAAAATTTTATCGCATGGAAATTTTCAAAAGATATCTGTATCCTTATACAAAGGCCCCTTGAACATTTAAGGAAAAATCCTTATCATCTTCACTAAATACCCTAAACTTGAGAAGAAAAATGTTAGATATCAACCTGATTCGCAAAGACAAAGAAGCCATCGAAGCCCTGATTAAACGGAAGGAACCGGACGCCGATCTGACCAAAGTGTTCGAAATCGACCAGCGCCTGAGAGAAATCAAGACCAAAGCGGAACAATTGAAGTCCGCCCGAAACCTCCTTTCCAAAAAAATCGGCGAGCATAAAAGGGATGGCCTCGATGTGAGCGAACTGGTGCAGGAAGCAGACGGTTTTGCCGCGGAAATCCACGGCCTGGACCACGAGATCGCCCTCCTGGAAAAAGAGTTTAACCACGAACTGTCCACCTTTCCCAACATCCCGATGGAAGATATCCTCGTCTCGCAAAATCCCGCGGATAACGTCAAAGTCAAAGAGTGGGGAACGAAGCGCGCCTTTGATTTTCCCTTCAAAAACCACCTGGAACTCAACGAAAAATTGCAGCTTTTTGATTTTGTGCGGGGCGCTAAAATTGCCGGCGCCGGCTGGCCCGTCTACCGGGGCATGGGCGCGAGGCTGGAGTGGGCTCTGATCAACTACATGATCGAAACCCATCTCAAAAACGGTTTTATGCAATGGATGCCGCCGGCCCTCGTGCGCCCGGAAATCCTCTACGCCTCCGGGATGCTGCCCAAGTTCGAAAACCAGCAATTCAAAATCGAGGATCAGGACTACCACCTATATCTCATCCCAACCGCCGAAGTCTCCTTGAACGGCCTCCACAGCGATGAAATTTTCCAGGAGGAGGAGCTGCCGCTCAAATACATGGCCTACACCCCCTGTTTCAGGCGGGAAGCGGGAGCTGCCGGAGAAAGGGAGCGGGGCCTTATCCGCATGCACCAGTTCAACAAAGTGGAGATGTTCTGCTTCACGAAGCCGGAAGAGAGCAAAGCGATGTTCGATTCTATGGTGGCTTCCGCCGAATCGATCCTGGAAGGCTTAGGGCTTCATTACCGCACCATGCTGCTAGTCACCGGCGACATGTCATACTGCTCGGCCCGCACCATCGACGTCGAGGCGTGGCTGCCCGGTCAAAACCGCTATTACGAGGTTTCCTCGATCTCCAACTGCACCGACTATCAGGCGCGCCGCTCCAGCATCCGCTTTAAGCGCAAGGAGACGAAGAAAAACGAACTGGTCCACACCCTCAACGGCTCAGGCCTGGCCACTTCCCGGCTGATGGTCGCTTTGGTGGAAAACAACCAAAACGCCGACGGGTCGATCAACGTGCCAAAAGTATTGCAGCCCTATCTCGGAGGTATTTCCAAGATTGAGCCTGCTTAGGCTTATTGAACCTACTCTGGAGCAAACTTCCAGTTAAGCATCTTTTGGCTGATGGCCACCCCATGCCGCTCAAAGCTGTGAAGAAACCGCTCCTGCACCCTCTGAGAGTTGCGCAGGGAATAGAGAAATCTGGCTACGTTGCGCCTGTGAACGGCTGAAAATCGAAAGGCGCTCTGTTTGATAGAATGGATGTCGATCAGGGCGGGACCTCCCTCAGAGATGACCATATTGGACGTTTTCAAGTCGTGGAACTTGATCTCCGCCTTCTCTAGCCGGCAAATCAGCTGCACACACGCGTCCACCATGCCATCGTCAATATCGCCCCCTCTTTTCAAAATAGCATATAAATCAGCCCCTTCCAGATATTCATAGAGATAATAGGAATTTTTTTTACAAAATCCGACCCGCATCTCGACAAAACCGATCGGACGGGGCGTAGGGATATCGCACTCTTCCAGCAAATGAGCATTGTTCCAGCAGAGGCGTGCTCTTGAGGGCACATATTGGTATTTCACCCCTTTCCAGAAGGTGCGCATTTTGTGCTCTTTAATAGCTACCTTGCCAGCAACGCCCACAGAACCGCTTTGACCCGCCAATAAAATTTTAGCTCCGGACAGGGCAAAAGCCGGATTTTGCAAAACCTCCACAACGAAGGGGGAGCTTAAATAGCTGCCATCGTACTCCGCGTAATAAGTTTTACCCTCTTTTTGTCTGATGATCGTCATAATGGGTATAAACTTATCACATATACTTTGACCAAATCCATTGAAAATTGGTATTGTCGTTGAAAAAAGGAGAACTGCTATGAGCCAACTCTTGGAAACATTTGACATTCAATCCTGGGATAATATCCCTTCGGAAAATATTCAGAACAAAGCCGTTAAAGCTCTTGAAGCCGGCAAAGTCCTTTACTTTCCGCATCTCGCTTTCCCGCTCGCGAAAGAGGAGCAGATCTATTATTCCCCGGAGAAGGTGGATCCCAACTCAAAAAATATCAGCTACAATATCAGCAATGACCGTCTGGGCGGATCCCTATATGAGGGGCGGGAGGCGGAAAAACTTAAAGAGATGATCAAGCGCTATGCGATTTCTTCCAAAAATTTCCTCAGCCGATTAATTCCTCAATATAATTCGTCTATCATCCAAGCCAAGACCAGCTTCAGGCCCGTCGAAATCTTCGGCCGCAAAAGCTCCTTTAGAAAAAACGACACTCTTTTGCATGTGGACGCTTTCCCCTCCTCCCCCAATCGGGGTGAGCGGATATTGCGCTTCTTCACCAATGTCAATCCGGAGGGAAAGCCGAGAGTTTGGCGCCTTGGCGAGCCCTTTGATCAAGTGGCCGACAAAATGCTGCCGAGAATATCCGCTCCAATTTTCGGGGTTTCCCATTTGCTCAACCTATTAAAAATCACGAAAGGCCGCCGCACAGACTACGATCACTATATGCTGAAAATGCACGACGGGATGAAGGGGGACGCCCAGTATCAGAAAACGGTCCAGCAAGAAGAGATCCGCTTTCCTCCAGGAAGCAGCTGGATCGTGTTTACCGATCAGGTCTCTCACGCGGCGATGTCGGGACAGCATGTGCTCGAACAGACTTTTAATTTGCCGGTGCACGGATTAAAGGATCCCTCGACGGCTCCGTTAAAAGTCTTAGAGAAAAAATTGAAGAGAGAGTTAACTTAGTCGGGCTAAACTCGCATCATTGGACGACTAACTTAATAAATCTCTGGTGTGCACTGCTTCAGAGAGCTCTTCGGTTTGGCGGATTCCTTCAAAGACCTTGTAGGTATCTGTCAGATCCTTCATGTCGGGGTCTGTGTCCACATAGGCCAAGGCAGCGAGTGTCATGGGCTTTTGCAAGTTGCCCAAACCGCCCCACAGGTTCAATATCTGATCCTTGAGGGCCTGTTTGACAGGATCGTCCGAAACCGGTATGGCTCCTTTTTCTGTTTCGGGGATGAGCATCGCCCCTATTTCCATATCGGTGAGTTTTTTAGTTTCGCTCTTGTAAACCACGGCGAGAGCGGCTATTAGCAGCACAAATTTCATGGCATCGACCAATTGCTGACGATCCTTTTCCGAAATCGAACGGCCATTATCTTGAAGATTAATCACAGAGGCGTTCAAAAAGAGATTGAAATCGTCTGTTTTTAATAATTTAGAAAGGTTTTTGGCATACTGATGCGCAAATTTTTCACTCATCTCCTTATCCTCAAGCCGACCAACGTTCAAACTGAGTTCGTTGCTGGTCTGATACACAGTGCCCGTCCCAAAAAGAGCCCCGAAATACCCCAGAGCCGCCGCATTCTTGTCAACTAAGGGCTTGCTCATTTGCGCAATCGCGGAATTGATGGAGTTCAGGCCCACGGCGTTAGCCGCCTGCGCCCCGCCGGACAAATACCCCACATATTCTCCGGCTGCGGTGGATCCGACTGCCAGGTTTGATAAAATTGTAGACGAGTCCTTCGAAGGGCCATGGTTTTGTAAACTTTCCCGGTAGGAATTAAGAGCGGTTTCCATGCCCGTCAAAATTTGGTACCTCCTCCCCAGATTGCGCTGCACAATCTGCTCTTCAGGCGGGAGCGATTTTATCCAATCAGAAAATACCGTGGTATCCATCAAATATCTCTTATAATCGGTCGGTGACATCTTTATAGGCTCCTGATCACTTTTTATTATGCTGATTTTAAGATCATTAAGATAATCCAAGTACTCATCGGAAAGCAGCTTTTCACGTGTCAGCCTCGCCTGCTCCTTCACTGATTCCGACCAATTATCGAGCACGGACATCATGATCTCATGGAAGCGCTGATTCAAAGCAAAAGTAAAAGCTTGTACGTTGATGAGAACGTATTTCCCCTTTTTGGCAACACCCGCCAAACCGCCGCTAGTCAAACCCAAGTCTGTAAATAAATGTAAATTAGTGACATAAAAACTTGGCAAGATCGGATGGGGAGAATCGGCGCTAAGGCCAACCGGTACGACTTTATCGCTTGCGCTCAAAGGGGACATTCCCAATACTTTTTCTTGATTGGGGACAGCGATATACACATCGCCGATCGGAAACAAATTCATATAAGGCCCATAGTAGTTAATATCTTCTTTATCTTCAGGAATAGACATAAACACCTCATTTCAACTAAATTAATTATAGCATATTGTTATTTTTCACTAAGATTAAGTTATCATTAAGTCTATTGCCATCTAATACCTTATTAGCTATGATTCGCTTATGAGCTATAGCCATTTTGACAATAAAGAACCTTTGCGCCACGTGACGGAAAAACAGGCCGAAGGGATCCTGACCTCTGCCGAAGTGCATGGGACCGAAATGCCGGGCCGCCTTTCCGCCGGCGCCGATGCCGCCCGGGAAACCGCCGTCGTCATTTTGCTCCTCTGGACACTGCTCTATAAATTAAATCTCCCCGCCAGTCATGCTTTTTTTCTGCTTGCCATCTTCGGCATCGGCTGGCTCCTTTGGAAAACCGGGAGGAGCGCCTGGCTCGGCTGGTCGCGCCTCGAACGGCTGCACCGCCTGCTCGCTGAGGAAAAATGGGAGATCGAACATAATCGCAATCAGGAAAAAGTGGAGCTGAAGGTGCTTTATGCCGCCAAGGGATTCGAAGGCAAACTCCTCGACGATGTCGTGGACGTTCTCATGGCAGACAATGAGCGCGCCCTGCATGTCATGCTGAAAGAAGAGCTGGGACTGACTCTTGAAGCGTACGAACACCCGCTAATGCAAGGCATGGGAGCGCTGATCGGAGGATTGATAGCCTTTCTAATTTGCTTATGCGGTCTCTTTGCCGAGCCGGATTTTGGACTGATCCTGGCGGCCTTTTTTGCGGTGGGAGCAGCGGCCTATACCGCTGCCAAATATGAGAAAAACCGCGTGATCGACGCCGTTGTCTGGAATATAGGCATAGCCGCGCTTGCCTTCGGAAGCGTCTATTTTTTAATGAATTACCTGGTTTAGAGTTTCCTTATGAGCGCCAATCACCACTCTAGCGTTGCCCTGGATGAGTATTTGGATTTGGGCTTCGATGAAACCAAAAGCCCCTTCCTGCAACCGGGCTCCCGCAAGTGGGGCGCCAACCTGACTTTAAAATCAGCCATTTTGGCGGCGCTGCTCCTTATAGTCTCCTTTGCACTCTCCTGGTCGCCGCTCACCGCGCCGATTTCCCATTTTTTACTTCTTACCGTCTACTTTTTGGTGGGCCTGCCCGCCCTGATCGAGTCGATCGAAGATCTCATCAGCTTTGAAATCAATATCGACATCCTGATGACTTTAGCCGCTTTCTCCTCGGTCTTAATAGGCAGCGGCATGGAAGGGGGGCTCCTGCTGGTTTTGTTTGCCTTATCGGGGGCGATGGAGGACGCGGTAACCGCGAAAGCCAAAGGGGCCATCAACAGCCTGCATCAACTCTCCCCCTCGAAAGCCACTTTGGAGGAAAGCGACGGCACTACCAGGGAAGTCTCGGTCAAGGATGTCCGCATCGGCGACCGGCTGCTCGTCAAAGCGGGACAAATCGTGCCCCTCGACGGCCAGGTTGTCCATGGCATCTCCTCGGTCAATCTCGTACACCTCACCGGGGAAAATTTCCCAGTGCCCAAACAGGCGGGCGATGAAGTCGCCGCCGGGGCGCGCAATTTGGAAGGCTCCTTAAGCCTGATCGTCAACCGCACGAGCAACGACTCAACCCTCGCCCGCATCATTCAGCTTGTCACCGAAGCGCAAGAGGCCAAGCCCGCCCTGCAGCGCTGGTTCGACAAGCTTAGCCGCGCCTACGCGATCACCATTATTTTACTGGCCGCCTTTTTTGCGCTCATTTTTCCCTGGCTCCTCTCCATCCCCTTTCTCGGCGTCGAGGGCTCTTTGTACCGAGCCCTGGCCTTTCTGATCGCAGCATCCCCCTGCGCCCTCATAATCGCCACTCCTATCGCCTACCTCTCCGCCATCAGCGTGTGCGCCAAAAAAGGGATCATCCTCAAAGGGGGCGTCACGCTGGATGCTCTGGCGAGCTGCACCATGATGGCCTTTGATAAGACAGGCACGCTGACCACGGGAGATTTGACCTGTGTGGGGGTGAGCCGCAACAGAAAACCGCTAGAGGACTTGGAGCTTAAAAAGATCGTTTCCCTGGCTTTTGCCCTGGAAAAAAATGCCGTGCATCCCATTGCCAAAGCCATTACGGCCTATGCCGAAAAATTGAAAATAACACCGTCTTATCTTCAGTCGTTCCGGTCGGAACCGGGATATGGGCTTGAAGGAATTGCAGAAAACGGCCAGCCGGCCTTTATCGGTCGGCCCGAATATATCGAAAAAAAAGTAGACAGCGAAATGGCGGAGAAACTGCGGCAGATGGCTGAGGCGATCCGCGAGGCCGGCGGCCTGCTCGCCGTGCTGCTCTTTGGAAAAGAGATCTATTTTTTTGAATTCCGGGACACTCCGAGAGAAAACGTGAAGCACACCCTGGACGCTCTCAAGAAAAAAGCCGGCATGCAGCTTCTGATGCTCACCGGCGACCATGAGGAGAGCGCCCGCCGGATTGCGAAAGAAATGGAAATCGATCACTATTTCGCCGATCTTCGGCCTGAAGACAAATTAGACTATATCACAAAATATTCCGTAGAGAAAAAGCTGGCCATGGTTGGCGACGGGGTCAACGACGCCCCGGCCCTGGCGAGAGCCACGGTGGGAATCTGCATGGGAAAGGTGGGCAGCACGACGGCGATCGATGCGTCTGATATTATTTTGCTTCACGATAACATAGAACTTCTCGACTGGCTGGTTTTAAAGGCAAAAAAAACCTTATCGATCGTGAAGGAAAATCTCCTGCTGGCGACCCTGGCCATTCTGTTTGCCAGCCTGCCCGCGTTGGCCGGCTTTGTTCCCCTCTGGCTGGCTGTGGTTCTCCACGAAGGGGGCACGGTGCTGGTCGGATTAAATGCGCTCAGGCTCCTAAGATCTTGAGATTTTAATAAGAAGGTGTCATATGTAGTGAAAAGGAATCATGACTATGAACGACCTCATTAAAAAAACCATTTCCAAAGAAAACCTCAAACTCGCCATTCTGGACGAGAGCAAAAAATTTGAACACTATTACTCCTGGCTCGAAGAAAATATGCCCGAGCTTTTCTTCGAAGAGGTCAGCCATGAGCATATCATGCTCATCGTCCACAACTTAATCGGTTTTCTGCAGCAGGAGTTTTTCTCCTCAATCCACCTGAAGCGCTCGGCCATCGTGATGTGCCTCAACAGCCCCGACGCCGATTTGCGCATTTTAAAAAATTACGCCATGTACGGCATTAAAACCTATCAGAGCTACATCTCTTCCACCCCGCCTCCATTCTCCGACGTGAAAGACAAATTGAGAGTCGCCGTGATCTACTTTACTGAAGCGGTGGAAAAGGTGGAAGCCCCTTACTCTCCGGAATCCAAGGAGGAGCTGCGCGCGCTGGTCAAAAAACGGAATCCCGATGTCACCGATTCCGAATTCGATGAGTTGCTCGAAAGCATCGACAGCCGTTTTTTGCGCGCCTTAAGCCTCGAACGCCTGATCTTGGCCATCGACATGTATTTTCGAGCAAAAACGCGCGATAATTGCCAATACGAAATGCGCTATAACGAGGACTGGAAAGAAAAAAACTCCGCCTCAGTGCAGATCGTGCTCGCCTGGCGAAATACCCCGAAGCACAATTTCCTCTATCGTCTGGCGCGAGTCATCCACCGCCACCATCTGGTCATGAAACGGGTAAACTCCTGCTATATCAATCCTTACAGCACACAAAGCATCCTGCTCATGTCGCTGAATCTGCACGGCAATCAGGGGGAAGCCGTCTGGGATGCCTGCCATGTGCAGGATTTCTTGCGCGACCTGGTGACCGTCAAGTTTTTCGCAAGCTTTGACGATATCGACAAATCACTGGTAAGCAAGGGAATAGTTTCAGGAACCATGGGCAACCTCTTAAGGGCCATGGTGAATTTTATCCATCAGGCGCTCGTCAATATCGACGTGAACCTCTATACCATTGATAATATCACTGAGGGGCTTTGCCGCCATCCTGAGCTTACCGCCAAACTGTGCCAGGCGTTCCAATGCAAATTCGATCCCATCACCCACGATTTTGAAAAGTATCTGCAAATGCGGCAGCAGTTTTTAACCGATGTCGAGAAATTGGACACCGGACAGGAGATGAACGATTTGCGCCGTAAAAATATTTTGCGGCTGGCCATGAGTTTTGTCCATCACACTTTGAAGACCAACATCTACAGAATGAACTACACCGCTTTGAGCTTCCGGCTCGATCCGAAATATCTGGACGATATCCCCTTTGACCGCTCCCAAAAATTTCCTGCGATGCCCTACGCTATCTTTTATATCAAAGGGATGCACTTTTTCGGCTTCCACATCCGCTTCAAGGACCTCGCCAGAGGGGGCCTTCGCACGGTTTTGCCCGAAAGAGCGGAGCAGGCTGAATTTGAGAGAAACAATGTCTTCACCGAATGCTACAATCTGGCCTACACACAGCACATGAAAAACAAAGACATTCCCGAAGGGGGGGCGAAAGGGGTGATCTTTTTAAAGCCCTACGACCGCCTCCAATCGGAATCCCTGATCCTGCAAAAGGAATTGGAAGAAGCCAAAATGCCCGCGGCCGAGATCCATCAGAAAATGGATCAATTTCACAAAGACCAAACCACGGAATACCTCTATCAGGCTCAACGCTCCTTTATCGAAAGTTTGATCACGATCATCAATTCCGATGCCGACGGCACCATCCGCGCCAAGTACATAGTCGATTACTGGAAAAAACCGGAGTATATCTACCTCGGCCCTGATGAAAATATGCACGACTGCATTATTCAATGGATCGCGGAATTCAGCAAAAAATATGGATACAAACCGGGGGGAGCCTTTATTTCCGGCAAGCCGCTAAAAGGGATCAACCACAAGGAGTACGGCGTTACTTCGAGGGGAGTCAATGTCTATATGGATGAGGTATTGAAATACCTCAACATCGACCCCAAAAAAGAGATATTCACCGTCAAAATGTCGGGCGGACCAAGCGGGGATGTCGCGGGCAACCAGATCCTCAACCTGCACAGGTTTTATCCGAAAACGGCTAAACTGATCGCCCTCACCGACGGCACAGGCACCATTTCAGATCCAGCCGGCCTTGATTTGGATATCTTAGCCGACATGTTCCATAAAAATCTGGCGATCAAATCGTATCCTCCTGAAAAGCTGTCGGAAGGGGGATTTTTGCTGGACAAAAAGATCAAAAAAGAGGAAACGGCCTTTGTGCAGCACACCCTTTGCTGGCGAAAACTGAATGGGAAAGTGATTCAGGACTGGCTGTCTGGTAGCGAGATGAATCACCTGATCCGCAATAACGTGCACCAGACAAAAGCAGACGTATTCATCCCGGCCGGAGGAAGGCCGCGCACATTGAATGAAAACAATGTGGAGGATTTTCTCGATCATCTCGGGCACCCAACCGCAAAAGCGATCATTGAAGGGGCAAATCTCTATTTGAATAACAAAGCGCGGCAAGCGCTGGAAAAGCTCGGCGTTTTGATCATAAAGGACAGCTCCGCCAATAAAACAGGGGTGATCTGTTCCTCGTTTGAGGTGCTGGCAGGCTTATCGCTTGGCGACGACCGCTTCGTGGAGCACAAAACCGCTCTCGTCAAAGAGATTCTAGCGAGGCTTACCGATTGCGCGGCCAATGAGGCGGAACTACTGCTGCGCACCCACCGAGAAACGGGCAAGCATCTGACGGAAATTTCCGACCGGATCTCGTTTCGCATCAACCAGTTTACCGACCAGCTGCACGA
This sequence comes from uncultured Chlamydiae bacterium, assembly GCA_963696295.1. GTDB lineage: Bacteria > Chlamydiota > Chlamydiia > Chlamydiales > JAJFMB01 > CAVOJR01. The sequence continues at coordinate 662,858 of CAVOJR010000001.1, forward strand.
CTATTTAGAAACGGTCACTCTTTCAAACGATCCCGAAGACCCTCTGATTAAAAATTACTTAAGTTATTGTTTGCCGACTCTCAGGAAGCATTTTCAAAGAGAGCTTCTGGAAGAGATCCCCGATCAGCACAAAAAAGCGGTCATCGCCTGCCATATCGCGGCTAATCTCGTCTATAAGAAGGGACTTGCCTGGTCCCCTTCCATCGTCGAAATTTTGCCGGTGCTGCTTCAATAATTGATCTTGGCGGCGCCCGATGAGGTGACGGAATCGTCCGACCGGCAAATATGCAGAACGCCTCCTTTGGTCTTGACCTGTACCTCATCTTTGATGTACGACAAGGCCCGCGAAATGGCAAACACCCCGAGCGACCCTGAGCCGCAAGCCTTCGTAATGGCATTCACGCCGCGCTCATAGGTCGTATTGCTTAAGTGGCGCTCATCTTCAATCTTGACGCAGTTGACATTGGTCCCCTCGGGAAATTGGCCGCTCTTGTTTATCTTCCCGCCCACGTCCGTCAACTCCTCAACGGTCAGGGGATCGAAAGTCACCAGATGGGGCTCCCCTAAAACCTTGATCTGATAGAAATCATGACCGCAGGCTTTGAAAGGTTCCAGCTTAGCTTTTGGCATCGCGCAGGTGAACGCATAGCCATTCTCTTTTTTCGACAAGGAAATTTCCTCCCCCTTGGCTAATAGGGAAAAGGTGCACTTATCGCCAAATTTTTCATGAAAAAAACGGGCCAAAAACCGGGAGCCATTCCCGCAGAAGGCAGATTCGGAACCATCTTTTTCCAAAACCCTCATTTTGAAAATGAGATGATTTCCTTTCGCTTCAACCAATTGGACAAAAAGAGCGGAGTCCAAATGGCGCTCCCGCAAAATCTTTTTATAGTCGAGGCTGTCGGGCTCAATGCCATAGACAACGATGAATGAGTTGCCCGTAGCATCCCCTTCGCGCAGGCTAATGCTGTATATCGATTCTTGTAATTCTTGTTGTTTGGTCATAAGAATGCTGTGCTCCAAAATGTTCTTGTAGGGCTGAAACATAGACCCCGCCCGGGCCATAACTCTCGTGATAATAAGGAGAGTAAAGGGTTGTCATCTGAATATTGTGAATTTCACGCAGATGAAAATCGGTGTGTATGTCGGGATGATGATTGGAAATGGCTCTAAAATAATTGCTGGCGCCAAAAACAAAATCTCCCGCCTCGACATCCAGGCCCACCTTGATCCCGTTATTGACCAGTTCGGCGATTTGACAAAGGTAGTCGCCCCCTCTTTGGGTGGTATGAAAGTAGTGGTTTTGCTCCTGGCTGAATGTGTGTGTGACAAGATCGGCTTTCAAACTCCCTTCGCAGATGAGATATCTCGTATTGAGCTGGCGTAAATGGGTCTTAAAACCGGCTCTGACCCCTTCCAAAGGATGGTCATTGGCCAGCACCTCTCTGAGATATTCCTCTCCATGGCTGATTTCAGCTTTATTGTGGTAGGTTTGCGCTTTATCTTTGACATCGATGACAATCAGGCGCGTCCCCCCAAGTTCATTCACATGTCCTACCACCGACGCGATGTTAGCCAGATCGGCATTCCGCATGGAATCTTTCAAAAAACGATGATTGGGTTGTTTGAAGGTCGTATTTAAGGGGTACACGTCCACCACCCGCCCCGTTGTCCGGATATCGTGGAGGTAGGACCTGAACGGCAGGCTTAATTGATCATAAGGGGTTTGAGAGGGGCGGAAACTAAGGTTGACCGTTTCCACATTGAGCTCATCCTGAAAAAATTGCACAGCCAGGTTATAGGTAACATTACTTGTTTTGTTAAATTGAAATTTTAATTCGGTGTAATTCGCGGTCATAATTATCCTTTGGGATGTGGCGACGAAAATCGTATCATAATACATCTTTAATTTACAAACGCTTATTTCTACTGGAAATAAATCTGGAAGAGGCGTAAGATTTCTTGCACTATGTTCGCTATCTTACAAACCTCTAAGATTCTGCATGTTCCATCCACGTACAACCCTTCTTTGGGGGCAGATTCAACCAACGTCATCCCGGATAAAATCAGCGAACCTCTCCCCGCTCTTACCCCTGAAAAGGCCCTCCAATTCTATCAAGCCCTGAAAAAAGAGCAGACCTTCACAATAGGTCAAAATTCCTGCAAATTTACTCTGCTCGAAATTTTATCTGCCCTGGCTCCCAAGATCGATTCCATCGAGCTGGTCGGAAGTTTTGTCAGATGGCAGCTTAAAGCAGACTATTTTGCCGCGGCATTTGAAAAGATAGGGCTCAAAAAAGAATTGGCGGAAGACCTGTTTTCCCAACCGAACGATATCGACATCCGCCTCCATCTTCTTGAAAAGAGCCAGGAGTCTCTGGAAAAATTCATCAGCGAAGTCATCAAATTCTTCTGCAAGAAATTTGCATCCGATGAGATGTACAACTATATAAAGGCAAAAGGGTTCAAAAAGCTCAAAACCGTCTTTAACGCACAGAACCAATTTGCCGTCCTCACCATCCCGACGGCTGAGCTCTCCATCGAGCTTTTATTTATTATCAAACTGCAAAGGAACCAGCTTTTTGGCCGCGATTTGCGCCTTGCGATCCCCAAAGCTTTTTTAGACGAACCGACCGGGCAGACTCTGCGACCCCATAGCGATTACAATCAGGGGTGGCAGGCCTGTTTTGACTTAAGCGCGCGGGTCATCACTGTCTTCGATATCGAAACCGTCGACGCCTATGGCTGGCCGTTGCTGATCGCCGCTTATACCAATGGCTATAGTGCGGATCCTGAGATAGAGGGGAAACTTTTTGAGAAATCCAAGGATCAGGCCGAGGAACTGCTATTAAAAGTTTTGCAAAACCACTTTAAAGACAATCTGCCGGGCTCCCTTTTCTTTATCTGGAACGCTTGCCTCTCCCTGAAAAGGCTGACCGGGGATGAGAGAGCGGAAAATGCCTGGAAAAGGCTTTCCAAGGGTATTTCCGAATATCAGTTCTCTCTTGCTGCGGATATAAGACCTCTTTTTTCAGAAGATATTCCCACTTTTTCCCTGCGCGTCGCATTAAGCCAGGTTTTCCTTTATTTGAAACAAAAACTCAGAACACCTGCCGATATCGAAAAGGGGCTTAAGCTCCTGCTTGAAGAAAAACCCTTAAAATCCCTGGAAGCCCTTTTCAAGGATTACAAGGAAGAACTGGAAAACCCCCAAATTTCAAACGACGCCCTGGCTGAAATGGCCCTTAACGGCCTGGAGCAGGAAGAGCCGCTCCTCAAGACTCTCTGCTTTCATTGCTTGACTCTGCTCGCCTCAAAACACCACCTGAAAGTCCTGCTCACCCATTTTCCCGGCCTCCTCAAACCCCAAACAAAATACCTCGACGCTCTGCTGCAAAAGCATTATGGCGTAGAGCTCTCATCGCTCGATACCGCACAGTGGGAGATCTCCTTAATCGAAACATCCGTTCCCGATCTGCAAATCATCGGCCTGACAAAACTCAAAGCCTCCCTGAACCGGGAAACGCTCAAAATCGTCGACCGCTTTCTCACAAGCAGACCCCAGATAGCCCTTAAACTGCTGATTGCCATGCAGCATCTGCTCAGCGCGGAAGAAAAAGCCAGCCGGTGGAATATCCTTTCAAAAAAGGCAGATGACGCCTTATTTGACGACCTTATAGATTTGGCCCTCGACTCTGACTCCTCCCTGGACCCCGAAAACCTCATCCGGTGCCTCCGGCGGCTTGTGACTGAGAAGAGGGTAGAAGAGGCCGGAAAACTACTTCCTTTGACGGAAGGGAAAACAGTGGATGGACGGGCCGCTCTCTACCTGGATATCGCCAAGCAATCAAGCGCCGACGCCGCCCTGGAAATATGGAGAGCCGGCAAAAAAGAGAATCTCTGGAATACCCCCGAATTAAAAAAACAGGAAGATGTCTTTCTGATTGAACTCGCAGCTCTTCTCTACGCACATAAAACGGCGCAATCGAATGAGATCGCTGCGACTCTTTTAAAAACGGTCGATCCGAATATCGACGAAAAGTTAAAGGAGAAGGTTTCCCCCTTCATTAACACGCAGTTAATAGGGGAATTGAATCAGAAAGGAGAGATCGGCAACCCGCATCTCCAACCCTTTCTCAATGGTGATCTGTTTGATTTTAAATTAGCCCTGCTCGACCGGGAAATTGCCACCTGTCAATTTGACAAGGCCGTAAAATCGTTTCTGCAGTTTAAAGCTAATACCATTGAAAAACGGAAACAATTGCAGGAAAAATTCAAACAGCTCCATCAAAAGGTCCCGCGCCATGAGCTATTCTCCCACAAAGGGCTCTTCGAAATTTTTTCCGATAATCTCCCTGATTTGTTTTCCCACTTTAACGCCCAACCGGTCGACTCCCTTCTGCCCCTTTATCTCAAAGCGGGATTAGAGGAAAAAGTGTGCCGCTCCGAGCCCTTTTCCCAATTTTTGGAGATCCTCTTCCAGCGGCTCAATACCCTGGCATCCGCTCCTCTAAAAAAGGCCCTGGGGAGCCATCATGCGAAAATATTTGCAGCCCTGCACTATTTCAAAAGGAAAAAGGAGATCGCCCTGTTTCTCCAGGCAGCGCACGTGCAAATTATCCCTCTTTCCCTAAACAAGGAGATGAGTCGCGCCGCCATCCAAAGCGAACCACTTTTGCCCGAAATTCTATTAGCCCTGCATAAAAACGGATCGCTGCAAAAAGTTGAGACGGAGATCTACATCACCCTGATCGATCAGCTATTCGCCCAAAAGAAGTTCGCTTTGGCCGTCGAATGGATCCTCTATCTGCGGGAGGAATTACCCTTAAGGCGTTGGATAAACATCTTAATAGCGCATCTTGAGGGCAAAGCTCTTATAAGTGTTTATCCCCTCCTTAAAGAGAAAGACTTTGCGATTGTCAAACAGATTTACCGCATGACGAAAAGCCCCCAATTTCTTCTCCAGATTTCCACTCAACCCTGGATGCCCGAAGAAAAAAACGAGCTCATGAACTATGTTCAAGAGTGCGTCCCTCTCATCGCTGACTCGACGGCTCTGGCACTGATGGAGGCGTATCGCCTGCCGGACAACCAGCTTTGGGCCGATCTATATGAGCGGATCGGCCAGTCCAAGGAAAGCGCCTTGAAGAAAAAAGGGTGGCACCTCCTCATTAACGTGCTGGAAAAGGAAAACCTGCTTGAAAAGCAGCCTGCAAGCAGATTGAAATGCTGGCAAAGCGCTTTGAACTTCATTAGCTTAGAAGAAATCCGCAAATTTCTGGAGGGGATTTACCAGCTTCCCGCTCTACCGGGTGATTCGCTCACCAAATTTGTCTATTTGAACGGCATCACTGTCCAGTATCCCACCCCGCCGCAGCTAAGCCGCCTGCTCGCCTGGTACGACGCGCTTTCCGAAAAAATCGAATCGAATAAGCTGATGATGCACTGTTTATCCTCAAAAGAAGAAGCGCTCTTCAAACGGGGATGCGCCCTTTTTCTTTCCCAGCCATACAATGAGGGTGACACCCTGTTCGCCTTAAGAAAATGCGCGGAGATGCAGAGGAAATTTTCCCTTTCCAAAGAGTGTGCGGCCATCGTAAAAAAACTTCCCGTAAGTTCAACAATTCTCCATGAGGTATGCTCGATAAACTATCCGGAAGCCTTGACAGAAGCGGCACCTCTTTTCAACCGCTATTTCGATGAAAAGCCCGAACAAAAACTGCTCAAGAAATGGTTTAAAGCAATCACTTCTCAAGGCCATCTCCCCCTACTCAAAATAGCCAATGCCCAACTGGAACACCCTGCTGTCAAGAAGGCTTTCGAGGAGACGGAAATTGCCCAAAATCACTCCCGAATGATCTATAGCTTAAGCACCTATTCTCAAGAAAACTTAGAATTTTTATACACCCAATCGGCTTATGAGAAGCCCTATTTTTCCGCCGGCTCTGAAATGCTCCTCGAAAATCCAGAAGAATTTGAGCAGCAAACGCTTCGCCTCTTTACCGAATGGTGGAAGAGGAGTGCGCAGCGATCCTTTCGCTCTCAACTCTATTTTAAACTCTGGAATCCCGACATCGGAACCGAAAAATCATTACCCAATCCCGATAGCGATCCCTTTTTCCTTCATATGACAGAGCTGCTGAGCAAAATTATCTCCAGCCAAACAGCCGCATTAGAAGCCCACCCCCAGCTCCTGAAGTTTGTCCATCACCACTTGCACCTCCTCGCCAAAATTTATAAGCCGAAAGACATCACCTTGACCAAACTATTCCACACCTATGCCAGGATCCAGCTCCCTTCAGGGGAGGACTTGAGACAGCACAAAGAAAAAAGGGAACTCCTCCAGCACATGATCAAAGAGAAACAGCTATTTAATGTAATAGAGCTCTATGAATGCGCTGTTTACCTCTCACTGAAAGATCCTACTCTCGATGATCCCGGCTTGAAAATGCAAGCCATTCAAGCGGCACTGGATCACCTCTTCAAGCACCCCTCTCCCCGATCGGCGTTTTTTATGTTAAAAGTTTTAGGCAGCAACATCCAGATGATGCTGCCCCAGTCGGCCGATTATGTTATTCTCCAATATTCGCTGGCGGTAAAAAAGCTGACCCTGGATCCCAAATGCCAATACGGCAGCAGTACGCTCGCCAATAATCTCATCGAGTTTCTCTTTGTCTTTTATGAGAACGAAAAGGATCAGAAGGTGGCAAAGCTGATGTATGATGTTCTTTTCGAAACGCTTCAGTCGCTCGTAAAAGAGCATCAGCACCTCCAGCAAGATATCGATGGTTTAGTGGCGAGAGCCAAAGAGCTCAAGCTGATAGAATAGGCTCAACAGACCTTTGTCAATCCCATTTTGATAATAACAAGGCCACTTTACATACATGGATTGAGGCGGATGACCACAAGGTTATTGCACCTCTTCGCAATTATTTACAATTTATCCCAATCGAAATACTAAAATTCATTGGGATAGACAAAACAAACATATAGAAGGTTCTCACAATTATCAGCCAGGAAAAAGCATATTACAACATCCTGAACCAGAAAGACTAATTAGGACATATGGGGGAAATGATCTACCTGTTAGAGGTGTTCCAGGTGAAGCAGGCTATCAAGAAGTAATTAATTTTAATGAACAGGTGGGTTTAAATGTTTGCGAAAAAACCGGAGCCCAAATACCGACAACTTGGGGGAAAATTCATTATTCAAAAGATGGCGCGCATATAGTACCAACAACACCAAGAAAATGACGCTTTTTCAAATAAACAATTTTACATCTTTGCCTCCGACGAATATTAATGCGTTACTAACAAAGACGCCATTAGGACAATTTCAATTCGATTGCCTATTTAATGAAAAATCAGTTGCTGATTTTAAACGATGACTGATTTGCAAAATATGAGGAATTCGAAATCCTCTGCGGTAAGCATTCCAGCGATTGAAGGAGTTTCGTTGACCGGTTGCATGTCTTATGAGGCCGGTCTGACCAGCCTCCTGTCAAATCAGCCTAACTGAGAATTCTCCAGCTGGCTCGCCGCAATGACTTCGAGGCGGCGCCTCAAATAGATCGCGAACGCTACCGCCAAATACCCTATTCCCGCCACTAAGAGCAAGGCCGTCACGCCATACAATCCAATGACGACATAACCGACTAGAGATAAGGATGCCGCTAATATACAGTAGGGGAGCTGAGTTAGCACATGGTCCATGTGGACGCAGCCGGCGCCGATGGAAGATAAGATGGAAGTATCCGATATCGGCGAGCTGTGATCGCCAAAAACCGCGCCCCCGAGCACCGCTCCGAACAACAAAGGTAAATAGGTTACGTCCTCGATGACAGCGATCTCCGCGACAATCGGAATGAGCAGAGAAAAGGTCGCCCAGCTCGTACCGGTTGAGAATGACATGATGGCTGCCACGATAAAGACAATGGCAGGCAGCAACTGGATGGAGACTTCCCACTTATGGATGAGGCTGCAAATAAAGAGGCCAGCTTCCAGATGATGGATCACTCCGGCAAGCGCCCAGGAGAAATACAAAATCACAATCGCCGGCCGCATCATCTTGAAGCCTTCACTACAGTGAGGAATGAAGCTGCTGATTTTCATAGGGTTATAATAAAGCGCTGTGGCGACAGACGCCAGGGCTCCCATCACAAGGGAGGGGCCGATTCTTGTGTTTTTTAAGATTTCCAAAACCGAAAAAGTGGGGACCTCGCAGGAGAGATAGCCAGTAAAAAACATCGAAAAGATGGAGCCGAATGTGAGGACGGCAATAGGCAGGATAACGCTATTTGCGTTGACACTGGATTCCTTTGTCACCTGCTTCTCGACCTTGTTTTTCATCGCCTCTAATTCGTGTTTTCTCATCAGGGGAAAATCAAAATTGGTCAGCGCGACGATTAAGATAAGAATGATGGTGAAAATCGCATAGAAATTATACGGCGCCGATTGGGCAAAAAGGGCGAAGCCATCCACTCCTGGAATGGAGAGGTTATTGATCGTGGAATCCATTAACACCACAATCGTTGCCCCCCAGCTGGAAATAGGCATCAGAACGCAGACAGGACCTGCTGTCGAATCGAGAAAATAGGCCAGTTTCGCTCTAGAAATACCCGTCCGGTCCGCCAGGGATTGCGTGACGCTTCCCACCGCGAGGCAGTTGAAAAAGTCATCGATAAAAATAACAAATCCTAAGAGGCAAATAGAAAACTGCGCGTTCCTTTTTGTTTTGATCCGCTTCGTGAGAATATCTGCCAAGGCCTCAAGGCTGCCGGCAGAGGTGAGAAGGGATGTGAGAATACCCAACAGCCACAAAAACATGAAGATAGACAGGTTATCCCAGCGCATTTGACCATCCTTGACAAAGACGCCGGCCAGATAGGAAAATAGCGCGCCGAAAGTATCTAAATTGATCCCTTTTGCGGTAATGATCGAACCCACCACCACCCCAAGAACCAGCGAAAAGGCCGCTTTCCGGCTAATGATAGCGATTGTGATCGTAATAAGCGGAGGCAGAATACTTAACCACTGCTGCTCAAAAAACTGTTCCATGCTCGATTTCCTTAATTTTAAGCGATTAACATCAATCCCAAAAGAATTAATCCTCCGCCGCAAGTGGCTAAAGGACTGAGAAACTCTCCAAACACAATAAAGGCCAGCAAGACCGTAAAAAGAGGATCGCTCATTTCAAGGACTTGCACTTTGCTGGCTTCGGCAATATTCAGGGCTTTTGAAGTGAAATAAAAACCCGCGATCGTCGGCAATATAGCCAGCGGAATCAGATAGATGAATCCCGTCCAGGGAAATTTCAGAGTAATATCGCAAAACGGCAAGGGGCAAAGAAGAAACAGGCATCCAAATCCCATGAGCCACCACAAAAACCCAAAGCTCGTTTTCAGATTATACTTTCTAGCCATAACGAGAAATACCGAATACCCGATGCCTCCGATCAGCGCATAAATAATACCCTGCAGGTACTCCTTAGAGGGTAATTCCCCCGCGATCAGCAAGCCTCCGGAAGCGACGACTGTCATTCCCATCATTTTTTTAGCCGTAATTTTCTCTTTCAGCAAAAAATAGCTGAGAAAAATGGTCACAATACCCGAAGAATAAACCGTAAATGAGACGGTGGGAATCGGAGCTATGCTGAAGGCTTTCGTTTCAAAGAAATAAAGCAGAAAAATGCCCCAAAAAGCCAGGAAAGCGAGCTTTAGTTTTTTATCCTTGAGGACTTTTACCTGCTCCCTTAGATGAGGTTTTGACACGCAAAGCGCCGAGAGAATGATAAAGGCAAAGAGGCACTTAAAAAAGGCAATCTGATAAAAATCCAATTGCCTCAGGCCCAACCGGCTGATAATCCCGATGCTGGAATTACACATCGCAGCCAAAAGAGCGTAGAAATAGCCTACCATCTCTTGGCGCTTAGATGCCGCCGTTAGTCTATTTAACAACAATGTTGCTGTATTCACTCTTCCTCAAATGTACGGATTTTCTCAAATCATCAAGTGTCAGCACCCTTTCCAGCCAACGGTCTTTGCCGTCGTAATTGGCTTTAAAGGAGCCCCTGCCATGAGCCAGGCGATGGTTGTTAATCAAAATGATATGGCCTTGCTCCAGAACAACTCCGGTGTTCGCTTCTTCAATCACCTCGATAATATAATCAAAGGCTCTTTTCGCCTCAGGAGAAAGCCCCGACACATCCATAATTTCAGGATCTATCCTCAAGTAGGGAGATTCATAGCGTCCGTAAAGAATGGAAATATATTTCGTCTGGTTATATTCGGAAAACGATTGATCCAGCTCATTTTCGATCTTGATTTGCGTGTAGGTCAATTGGGTATGCGACTCATCCGGGACGATGGGAAATTGCTGTTTGAACAATTCCACCTTGTATTCATCGGGGATTAAAGACAAGTCCACCGGAAATACTTTCGTCGGCGTTTTACTGAAATTGCGCATGCACATCAGGGTGAAATAGTCTGCCTGGCATACGTGGAAGGGATCTTCGGTGTGGAAGCGCAATCCACCGATAGAGCCGAACCCCTGCTGTTTCTCTTCAAAACCCGCTATCGGCAGCACGTCGCTGATGAGTGAGCCGTTTTGCTGCGTTTGCCACCCATAGGGCTGGCCGGCGCAAGAGGCGATCAAATAGTTGACAAACTGCAAAAGCCTGGTGTAGTCATTTTTGGGTTTGCACCAGTGTTCGGGAGTGGGTCCCAGCTTTTCATCATCGATTCCGATCCCCTTGATCAGGAAGCAGTCATAGGGACGTATTTTGAAGGAAAATAGAAAGGAGCGAAGCGAAAAGGGAAGTCTTAGGGAATAGTTAAAGTAGTCGAGGTTGAAATCGGGATTGTTGACATTTCCATATTTATTAAAAGCCTCTTGAGAAACTTCGAATATTTTTCCGATCTCATCGTCGGACAGTTGGTATGTTTTGGACTCTAGATCTCTTTTTAACGATACAGCAGTGGCCATAAGCCCTCCTAAAGCCGTTTAAGGAAATAATTCGATTAAATTTAAAATTAAACGGGCATTATTGTCAAACGAAAACGGCTTCAGGATAGGATGTCAGAGGATTATCATTGAAAGTCTTTTGACAAATACTTGGACTCGATCCAGCAACAAGTCTTTTTCCCGTCCCTGTGAGTGAGTTCGACCTTTGCTTCATGCGGATAGTGTTCGCTGTTCATCTCCACAATTTTGCCCGTATTTTCCGTGTAGGCAGCGCCTACAAAAACGATATCGCCCACTTTAAACCCTCTTTGGACAATCGTTTCAGCACCCTTGTACAGCACGCCATCATCGACGAGTTCTCGTTGCGAATAAGCCGCAGAGTAATCTCTGGCACTGAATACGGGAGATTCCGTATCTTTTGATAAAAATTCGGAATTAATCCAGCTTTTGGAAATCCTATCCTTATGAGTGAGCTCGATTTCTGCCTGATGGGGATAGAAGTCATTCAAAGTGACAATTTTGCCCATTCTTTCGCTGTAGTCGCCGCCCACGAAAACGATATCGCCCACTTTAAACCCTCTTTCAACAAGCGTCTCTGTTCCCCGATAAAGGACGCCGCCTGTAGCGGCAGTAATTGAGCAGTCGTGAATTTTAGTAATACTTTGAGCATTCATAATGATCTCCTATTTAGTTTGCGATTTTCGAAACAGGAAAAAAGATAGCAAAGTGGGATTACCTTTTCAAGGGGTCATTTTTTTCACCTTTACAGATTATAAACCCTGAGCGATAATCTTTGCTAAACTAAAGGAGAAATTATGCAGATTCAACCTAATTATCAACTGGTATACCAAACTTTAAATTCTCTTGCAGCATCCACTCTGCCTAGAAAGAGCAAAGCGGAGGCTATCTGCCGTCTGGCCCAGACTATGGGAAATAATTCCACGGAAAAATTGCAGAAAATAATTGATGAACACACCATCTGCCGGACCTATGAAGACAAAAAAGTGCATCAATGGGCCATGCAATTTCTTAATGGCTTGCTGGCTATTCAATTAAAATTAGAGAGCAAGATAAACAACCGATATTCAGCACTCAATGAGGTAGACTGCTAAATTTCTTGACCGATTGATGGGTTTTTTGCTATATTATTGGTAGACAAAGGAAAAAATATGCAAAAAAACCCAACTGCAGAGGGAAAGAGGGGAGGCAAACAGGCCCGCGAACATAGCGTCCTGATCGGCCTGATCGAATACTATATCGAGACGGGCAAACCGGTGGGTTCCAACACTTTAAAAGAGTGCGGCTTTGAGGACTTAAGCTCCGCTACCATCCGCAATTACTTCGCCAATCTCGAAAAAAAGGGGCTTCTAACCCAAGCCCACTCCTCGGGCGGCCGGATTCCCACAGACAGAGCTTTCCGCCTTTATGGCCATGAAATTTTAGAAACTGACACCTTTTTGCCGGAAATCGGAGAAGCGGAAGAATCGCGCGAAATTGCGGCCTTTCTGCAGGAATCGGCCGAAAAATTGTGCCATCTCACCGGCTACCCCGTCTTTCTCTCCGCCCCCAGATTCGACCACGACTTTGTCGCCGATGTGAAACTGGTGCCGATCAATATTAACCGCTGCTTATGCGTCCTCATCACCGATTTTGGGGTCATCAAAACCGAAATCATCCATCTGGACCAAAAGCTGACTACCTTTTTCACAAAAAAAATGGAAGGGTATTTTCACTTCCGGCTGACCGGACATGACAAGCCGGAAAACCTGACGACTGAAGAGGAGCAAACCGGACAGCGCCTGTATAATGAGGTCATGGTGCGCTATATCGTGGGTTACTCCAATTTTATCGATGAGGAGCTCTACCGCACCGGTTTTTCCAAGCTGCTGAACTATCCCGAATACCATGATACGACTCTATTGGCAAGCTCCCTCGCTCTCTTCGAAAACAGCCATGCCTTACGCCTGATGATCAGGGAGACCATGAAAAAGAATACTTTAAACTTCTGGATCTCAGACGACCTCAACAGATTTACCTCGGAAACCCCCGATTGCACCATTATTGCCTTGCCCTACGCGATCAATCATCAGCCGGCCGGAGCCATCGGCATCATGGGACCGACTCGCCTGCCTTACAAAAAAGTCTTTTCCCTGGTGAAGGCCATGGCAGGGCATATCAGCCAAACATTAACCAAAAGCGTGTACAAATTCAAAATAACCTTCCGTCAACCTCACGAGGGAACCCTCTATCTGCAGCAGGAAGAGCGAAAAATGCTCGGCCAATCCCGTATGACGTTGCTGGAAGACAAAAGGAGGAAAAATAATGACTGAAGAGGGTCAAGAAGAGAACGAGATCGAAGCTGCCCCGACCATGAGCGTCGGCGAAATCGAGCTGGAAAACTTAAGACGCGAATCGCAAGACTATAAAGACAAGTATTTGCGCACTTTGGCAGAATCGGAAAACTTACGGAAGCGCCTGCAAAAAGAGCGGCAGGAACTGATCCAATACGCCATTCAAAATATTGTCGTAGACATTTTGAATCCTTTGGATCACATGGAAAAGGCATTATCCTTTTCCGAAAGCATGCCCCCTGAAGTGAAAAACTGGGTGCAAGGCTTTCAGATGATTCTGACGCAATTTAAAGACGCGTTAAACAATCACGGAATCCGGGCATACGATTCCAAGGGGCACCATTTTGACCCCCATTATCATGAAGCCATTGAAATGATCGTCACTGAGGAATACCCGCCGGGTACCATCATTGAAGAGAACGTCAAAGGTTATAAACTCGGCGATAAACCCATTCGTCCGGCCCGGGTTAAAGTGGCGAAAGCCCCTAATAAAGAAGAAATACAAGTTAATAATGAAAAGGAGTGATGTTATGGAGAAAAAAAGTAAAAAAATCATCGGCATTGACCTCGGAACGACAAACTCCTGCGTTGCGGTGATGGAAGGCGGTTCGCCTAAAGTCATCGCATCGCAGAAGGGTCGCGCACAACCCCTTCTGTCGTCGCTTTCAAAGGCAATGAGCGGCTCGTCGGCATCCCCGCCAAACGGCAAGCGGTCACCAATCCGGACAAACACCATCTCTATCTTCCAAGCGCTTCATCGGCCGCAAGTACTCGGAAGTCGCAGTCTGAAATCAAAACGGTCCCCTATAAGGTGACCAAAAACAGCAACGGCGATGCCGTCTTTGAAGTCAAGGCAAAATCGTATACACCCGAAGAGATCGCCGCGCAAATCCTGATCAAAATGAAAGAGACGGCCGAAGCCTATCTCGGAGAAAAAGTCACCGAAGCGGTCATCACCGTTCCCGCTTACTTCAACGACTCGCAAAGGCAGTCGACAAAAGATGCCGGAAGAATTGCCGGTCTCGATGTCAAACGGATCATCCCCGAACCCACCGCGGCAGCCCTGGCCTACGGCCTGGATAAACAGCAAACCGACAAGAAAATCGCCGTTTTCGACTTCGGCGGCGGTACATTCGATATCTCCATCCTCGAAATCGGCGACGGCGTCTTCGAAGTGCTCTCGACAAACGGCGACACCCACCTTGGCGGCGACGACTTCGACAACGCGATCCTGAAATGGATGCTCGACGACATTCAAAAAAGAGCAACGGCATCGATCTGAGTCAAAGATAAAATGGCTCTGCAGCGTCTGCGCGATGCGGCCGAAAAAGCCAAAATCGAGCTTTCCGGCACCCATTCGACCGAGATCAACCAGCCGTTCATCACGATGGATGCCTCAGGCCCAAAACACTTGGCGCTGACACTGACCCGTGCCAAACTGGAGAGCCTGACGCACGATCTGATCGAGAGAACGCAGGAGCCTTGCCTAAAAGCCTTGAAAGATGCCGGCCTCAGCAAGAGACGACATCGGCGAAGTGATCCTCGTCGGCGGTATGACCCGTATGCCTGCCGTCCAGGAGATGGTAAAAGAGATCTTCGGCAAAGAGAGCCGCATAAAGGGGTCAACCCCGATGAAGTCGTCGCCGTCGGCGCTGCTATTCAAGGGCGGAGTTCTCAGCGGAACCGTCAAAGACGTGCTTCTCCTCGACGTCATCCCGTTAACCTTGGGTATCGAGACCATGGGCGGCGTGATGACTCCGCTCGTCGAGCGCAACACGACGATCCCGACCCAGAAGAAGCAAGTCTTCTCTACTGCTGCCGACAACCAGCCTGCCGTGACCATCCGCGTCCTCCAAGGGGAGCGCAAAATGGCCAATGACAACAAAGAGATCGGCCGTTTCGACCTGGCAGACATCCCTCCGTCTCCGCGCGGCATGCCGCAGATCGAAGTAGCCTTCGACATCGATGCCGACGGGATCCTGCACGTCTCCGCCAAAGACATGCTCAACCGGAAAAGAGCAGAAAATCCGCATCGAAGCCCAATCCGGCTTAAACGAAGAGGAGATCAAACGGATGGTGCAGGATGCTGAATTGCACGCCGAAGAGGACAAAAGCGCAAAGAAGAGGAAGTCGAAGTGCGCAACGAAGCCGACTCTCTGCCTTCCGCGCTGAGAAGTCCTTGAACGAGTATAAGGACAAACTGCCAAAAGAGGTCGTACGAAGACGTTTTGGGCAAAGTCGAGAATGTCAAAAAGGCTCTTCAGCAGCAATGATCTGGCCCGCATCCGCCAGGCCAAGAAAGAGCTTGAGGAGCATATGCAGCATATCGGCGAGGCAATGGCCAAAGGCGCTCAAGCCAGCGCCAAGCCAAGTCCGGAAGCCGCTCCGCACGGCCATCATGAGAAGGCCTCTGCAGGCGAGAACAACAACATTGAAGAAGCCGAAGTCGAAATCATCGACGACGACAAATAGACAAATCCGGGCGAGGAGAGCTCTCTCCTCGCCTCATCTAATTAAAAGCCTTTTTGCGACTGGATCGATGGCGCGTCTTTTACGTATTGTGCAAGAGTTGTACTGCGGAGCGCAAAAACTAAGTTCCAGACAATAGCTATTTTTACCTGAAACACGATTTGCTGGATTTTGCTGAGGGCCGACAGGTCATTGACGATTGAACCAAATTCCGTCTCGGCGAGCAATCATCATGATTTAGCAGCAGCGCTTACCTTTGTTTACCCGGTAACAGGCAAACTTGCCGGTCCCATCGCTTTCACACATAAATCCGCACGCCTCAAAAAAAGGAACGCATGAGCTCGTTACGTAAGCTTTGAGCATCGGCGAAAGCACACAGCCGGTGATATGCTCGATTAAATGGCGGGCAATATGCCGGCCGCGATAGGCGGGATCTACGGTGACATGAAAAATCTCACCCGTAGTCGCATCGAAATTGATACAACCCACAACCCGGTCATCGCGAAGAGCCACACAGAGGGAACGGGCTTTATCAAAGCTACCTTTTATCTGGCTTAAGTCATGCCGTTCAGGGGAATAGGACTCAATTTTCATCTGAGATAACGGCTTAAAATTCGCGTTATGTCATTATAAGTGATAAAGAGGAAAAAGATAATCAAAAGGATGGCAAAAGGATAAACCAGCTTTTCCATCGTTTTGGGCTTCAAACGGCGTCCGCTGATCAATTCTGTACAAGCGAGCAGGATGCCGCCGCCATCAAAGGGGGGCATAGGGATCAAATTGATCACGCCCAAATTCAAACTGATGGCGCCCAGCCAAAAAAGCATCTCTTTCAAGCTTGTTCTGGATTGTTCCTGCACAGCCTGAACAATACCGACCGGCCCGCTCATCCACTTAGGGCTGAGATTTCCGGTAACGAGGGCGGTCAACATACGCCAAATCTGCTGAAACACATCATTAAATTGGGCAAATGGATTTGGGTTATAGGTAATCTGCCTGTCTTGAATACCCGGCAAACCAATCAAAAGCTGCTTCTCCTGATTTTCCAGCAACTGCATCGCTTTAGAACGCCGTTCGGGATCTTCAATAGCTTCGATCTGCTTTTTTTGCTCGAGATAATCTGCGGTCATTTGCGCTTCAGCCTCCGGGGATACGGCAAAAGAACTACGCTTCTTCGGCATAACCGGCTTCAGCAAATAATAATTGCCGACATTTTTAATGATGTGATCAGTACCGATGGTCGCGGCTATCGCCTGAATATCCCGCCCATTGAGGTTTTGATCAAAACTTTGATCGCTAGTTTCCCAGGAAACTTTCTTGATCGCATCGGGATTCCGCTCGACGATGATGTTCAAATGCTTCTCTTGCAGCAAGCCGAGCAGCTGATAGGGGTGTTTCACCTCGGTCCCGTCTACCGCTATAATACGGTCGCCCGGCTCCAAAGGCTGATCCAAATCGCTAAATGAAGTTTTTGGAAAAAATTTGAGATCCATTTCAGGATCGATGAATTTAACTTTGCCTTCCACCACGTTGAAATCGTTAAGCACGTAGGGTAAAGTGTTCAGCGAAGGAAAGCGGATCGCGTTCAAATGAGCTTCAAACTGCCAGTCAACGATCTCTTCTTTATAACCTGAAGAGAGTTTTAACTCCTGAAGCTTTATGCGGGGCGCCCGGCGCAAGAATGTTTCATTCCCTCTTTTTATTGTCAATAAGGCCTTGTCGCTATTTATGACCTGATTCAGCTGCTGGTTGGAAAATATCATCTCTCCATCAATCCAGACTAATTGGTCCCCATACTCGATTCCACTCCCTTTGAGAGGGGAGCCTTCCATGATCGGATTCTCTTTGCCGCTTGGCAGCCGGTTATAAATTATATAGTTCGCAGGATACAATATGCCGCTTGTCAAAATTCCTTTATCCTGAACGGCAGGATGGCTATAAGGCTTCACTATAAAGGAAAAAGGGGTTCTTTGTTTGTTAAAGTAATTTTCCTTAAAGCCATTAACCACAAGATGATCGCCGGATGTCATGGGAGAATAAAGGAGATCCCCTGTCGTTTGATAAGGGTGATTTCCAAAGGAAGCGATTTCGTCGCCGGGTCTGACTCCGTCCTGGTAAAGTTCCGATTGAGGATCCACCCAGCCGATCTTATGGGTATATTCCGCAAAGTTTTTTGTCCGGCCGCCAATTCCCCAGAGAAGGGAAAACGCGATCAGAGCAAAGGCGATATTGACAAGCGGGCCCATAAATAAAACTTTAATCCGATCGATGGCGCTCTTGCCGAAAAAGCCGTCCTTCATGGCATAAGGGTCGGAATGTTCGGAGGTTTCCATGCCGGCGATCCTGACAAAACCGCCGCAAAGCAGCCAGCCGATCTGCCATTTTACGCCATCCCACTCCCATTGATATATGGGACGGCCAAAGCCGATGGAAAATGTTTCCACGCGCATGCCGACTCTTCTTGCCATCCAATAGTGGCCGAGCTCATGTATGAAAATCAAAAAAGTCAAAGAAAGAATAGCTAGAATGAGGTACAGGAGGCTAATGATCATTGTTGAAAACCCAAATAAAAGTTTGAGACTAAGTATAACAGATAAAGCAGAATCCTGCCACGATAAATTTTTCCGTAAATTGCGCCCTTGTGCAAAATCCTCGATTTACTTATACTTCTACCAAAGTTCTCGGAAAGGAAAATCCTTTCTCGGGAATGCTTCATTTCAAATTTTTATTTAGGAGTTAGGCAAAAGATGCCGACGATTAACCAGCTTGTGCGAACACCGCGAGAAGCAAAGAAAAAACGCAGCAAATCCCCTGCTCTGAAGGCATGTCCTCAGCGCCGTGGAGTTTGCGTCCAAGTTAAAACAAAAACACCTAAAAAACCAAACTCTGCATTGCGTAAAGTGGCTTGGGTGAGACTGTCGACTGGACAAGAAGTCATTGCCTATATCGGCGGTGAAGGACATAACCTCCAGGAACACAGCATTGTGCTCGTCCGCGGCGGTCGTGTAAAAGACCTACCCGGCGTACGTTACCACGTTGTGCGCGGAGCGTTAGACTGTGCGGCAGTAAAAGACCGCAAACAAGGAAGATCGAAGTACGGGGCGAAACGTCCTAAGTAACACTAGAATACACGTAAAATGTGCCTTCTGGTTCGTGATTTGTTTATTCTCTTTCAGAATGAAAAATCACGCACAGGTGTTTAATACCACCAGGTGAAGCACGCCGATCTATCCTGCGGGCCATTAGCCCGAATTATAAACAGATTTATTTATAAGGAAGACAAACATGTCACGTAGACGTCGCGCTGAAAAGCGTACCATCGATCCCGATCCGGTATACAAAAGCGAGGTTTTAGCCAAATTCGTCAATAAGGTGATGCTAAGCGGCAAAAGATCTACAGCTCAAAGGATCATTTATAATGCGCTGGAAAAATTCGCCAAACGCGTAAAAGTGGAAGATCCGCTCGAAGCATTCGAGCAGGCTCTCGAAAACGCCAAACCTTCGCTTGAAGTGAAATCCCGCCGTATCGGCGGCGCCACTTATCAGGTTCCTATCGAAATCCCTTCCAACCGCCGTATCTCTATGGCCATGAAGTGGATCATCAACTACGCTAGAGCCAAAGCCGGCCGCTCCATGGAAGACGGTTTAGCCAGCGAACTGGTCGATTGCTTCAACAATCAGGGATCAACGATTAAGAAAAAAGACGACACGCACCGCATGGCCGAAGCAAACAAAGCCTTCGCGCATTACAAGTGGTAGGAGGAATATGGCAAGAGATAAAAACAATCAGCTGAAAGACGTCCGCAATATCGGTATCATGGCCCACATCGACGCCGGTAAAACGACCACGACTGAACGCATACTCTATTACACCGGCCGTCTGCACCGCATGGGCGAGGTTCATGAAGGCGCAGCCACGATGGACTGGATGGAGCAGGAACAAGAGCGCGGCATCACCATCACATCCGCAGCGACAACGGTATTCTGGAAGGGCGGTAAGATCAACATTATCGATACCCCGGGCCACGTCGACTTCACCATCGAAGTGGAGCGCTCGCTCCGCGTTCTGGATGGCGCCGTCGCCGTATTCTGCTCCGTATCCGGAGTGGAGCCGCAGTCGGAAACGGTATGGCGGCAAGCCGACAAGTACGGCGTACCGCGCATCGCCTTCGTCAACAAAATGGACCGCACAGGCGCCGATTTCTTCGACGCTGTCAACACGATGAAAGAAAAACTCCACGCCAATGCCATCCCTGTTCAGTGCCCTATCGGCGCCGAAGGGGAGTTCAAAGGCATGGTCGACTTGATCAAGATGAAAGCGCTGGTTTTCCACGACGAGACGCTTGGAGCCGAATGGGAAGAACAGGAAATCCCTGCCGACCTCAAAGAAAAATGCCACGAAATGCGCATGGCGCTTCTCGAGGAATTGGCTACCATCGATGAGGCAAACGACTCGTTCATGACGAAAGTGCTCGAAGATCCCGATTCTATCCCTCCCGAGGAGATCAACGCAATCATCCGCAAGGGCGTTTGCGAGAACAAATTCAACCCTGTTCTTTGCGGATCAGCCTTCAAAAACAAAGGGGTGCAACAGCTTCTCGACGCCGTCATCGCCTGGATGCCTTCACCGCTCGACCGCGGACAAGTGCATGCTCACGATGTCGATACGGGCGAGCCCGTCCTGATCGAGCCTGCCGATGACGCGCCTTTTGCCGCTCTTGCTTTTAAAGTAATGACCGACCCTTACGTGGGCCGTCTGACCTTTGTCCGCATCTACAGCGGAACCTTAGTCAAGGGGATGACCCTTCTCAACAGCACGAAAGGGACCAAGGAAAGGATCTCCCGCCTGATTGAGATGCACGCGAATACCCGCAATGAGAAAGATGAGTTCTATGCCGGAGATATCGCTGCCTGTATCGGCCTGAAAACCGCCAGCACAGGCGACACCCTTTGCGATGCCACCAAGAAGCCTTTTGTGCTTGAGAAGATGGAATTCCCAGAACCGGTTATTTCCATGGCTATTGAGCCTAAATCAAAAGGGGACCGGGAGAAACTGGCGAACGCCTTAAACGCCCTGTCTGAAGAGGATCCGACTTTCAGAGTCACCTCTAACGAAGAGACTGGCCAGACCATTATCTCCGGTATGGGCGAGCTGCATCTTGAGATCCTGCATGACCGTATGAAACGGGAATTTGGCGTAGAAGCCAATGTGGGCAAGCCGCAAGTTTCCTACAAAGAGACGATCACAATCCCCGGCTCAACACAAACCAAGTTTGTCAAGCAGTCCGGCGGACGCGGTCAATACGCGCACGTCGAGCTGGAGATCGAGCCGAACGAAAAAGGGAAAGGCAATGAGATCGTCAGCAAGATCGTGGGCGGTGTCATTCCCAGGGAATATATCAACCCGACCATTGAAGGGATTAAAGATGGTCTGGCTACCGGAGTTTTAGCCGGTTACAATCTAGTCGACGTTAAAGTGTTCATCGTCTTTGGATCTTACCACGAGGTAGACTCCAGCGAGATGGCCTTTAAGATTTGCGGATCGATGGCGATCAAAGAAGCGGCCAAAAAATGTAAGCCGATTATTCTAGAACCGATCATGAAAGTGGACGCCACAACGCCGGAATCGGCGATGGGCGATGTCATCGGCGACTTGAACCGCCGCCGCGGACAGATTGTGGGACAAGAGAATCATAAAGGCGCTGTCATTGTGCATGCCGAGGTCCCATTATCAGAGATGTTTGGCTACTCGACACAATTGCGCTCGCTCTCCTCTGGCCGGGCGACCTATGTGATGGAACCAAGCCACTTTGAGCGCATCCCGCAAAAACTACAAGATGAAATTGTTAAAAAAGGATCATAATTCATGGCAAAACAAGATAAACAGACGAAAAGTCTCAAACCAAAGATCCGCATCCGGCTCAAAGGTTTCGACCAGCGCCTGCTGGACCGATCCACAGCCGATATTGTGGAGACAGCCAAGCGCACCGGAGCCGGTGTCGCCGGGCCGATTCCCTTGCCGACGCGCAAGGAAATTTTCACTGTGCTAAGATCCCCTCACGTTGACCGCAAGTCTCGTGAACAGTTTGAGATCCGCACCCATAAGCGTTTGATTGATATCCTCAATCCAACCGGAAAAACGATTGACGCCCTCAAAACACTGACCCTTCCTGCCGGCGTTGACATCAAAATCAAAGCTTAAAACCAGTTTAGCGCTCTCAACTTGAGAGCGCTTTTTTTTTATGATTCTCTCTTATTTATTTGAACATACCCCTACCTGCACAGGCTTTGATGATTTTGACCATAAGCCGATGGTTACGACGAATGAAATTAATTCCGGATCCATCATCGGGGAGATGGGCACAAAGGCCCCCCAAGGCAATTTGATGGTGGCCGTATCGGGCTTTTTTGCGCTCAACATCTTCGCTGTCCGACAAAATCTAGATTATTTGCTGCTTTTAGACCGCGGCACGAAGGTGCATCACTTCTGGCAGGAAACCAAAAGAATCATCGAAAACACAGACGACCATTCTCAAGCCTGCGAAAGCCTAATGAACATGATTGAGCGAAATCAGGAATATTATTATTCCGGTCATTCTCAATATAGCCCTGAATTCATCAAGAATATTATCATTCAGGATTTGGCAAGAGAGGTGCTAAACGGGACCAGCTGGTTATCGACTCAGTCAAAGTATTGGCGCATCAAGACCCTTTTCCACTTAAATCGCATAGAATTCAAACAGGTAGACTTATGCAATCCCACACCCTTAAAATGGATCACTACGGCGATTAATATATCAGGCCTTTCCGTTGATATTATTTATCTCTCAAATGTGCAGGAATACGCTGCCAAAGAAAAAAAATTAACCCTGTTTTACAAAAGTCTCAAACCCCTCATTGCTCCCGCCACCTGGATCATCGATGCCCATGAGGGCCCCGACAACTTCCTTTTACAGCGCATTTTCCAAAAAGGCACGCGAGAATTACGGCATTGTCTAAAGGCGGGTGCACCCGTGGCACACCCAACCGATTTGCCCATCAAACCTTTACTTTGATTTGCGGGTGGAATCTGATTTGGCTCGTGACAAAATAGCTGTCCAGATCCAATTTGCGCGAAGAGGAGATTTGAGGATGTTGTTTTAATCCACTCTTTTGAATTTTTTCATTCATGCCGATCAAAAGCTGTCTGACAGTCAGATGGTAGCCATGCTCTTCCAGCGTGGAATAATAGGCCGCCGTCATCGCACCGGATCCTTCCCCATGGACGGTTCCTCCATCAGCGCTGGTCTCTTTATCCTCGCAGCCGCTGATCATAATCACACTGCCAAAACTTAAGTCGTCAGTCGTCTCCTCGGCTTTAATGGTCTCCTTGCCACTGGCGATCTCAAAATAATAGTTATGAGGGAGATCGAGCATGGATCCGCTATGGCAGCAGTCCAGCGTGAAAACGGCCGCTGCATCTTTATCGAGCGTTTTTATTAAATCATTTAATTCATCATCGGCAATGAATTCAAAATCTGCCGCGACCATGTCATCATCCAGACCATCTTTTTCACTGCCTTTCTTTTTCTCCGGCGTTCTTGTTCCATGTCCCGAATCGTGGACGTAGAGGATGGAATTCGGATTCTTTTTGATAGCCGCATTAACATCGGCAATCGCAGCTTTAATTTGGTTGATGATGTTTTGTTTGGTCGGGTAAACCTCTTTAGCTTTATATTCACTTAAGTCTACCATCAGGGTGATGTCGTCCGGCTCAGATCCTGTATTGAGCAACAACTCTCTGATATGTTTCGCATCGTTGACGCAGTTGGATAATCTATATTGGCCGTTCTTGACTTCAGGGTAGTTGCATCCAATGACCACAGCTCTTTGCACCGGCACTCTTGTAGCCACAGACGTAGGATGGCCGCTTGGGGTAGGAGCCGGTTTGGCGGGAGAAGTGGGTAATTTTGTTTCTTCTTGATGGTGGTAATGGTAGGGGAAAAATTGCGAGAAAAAGGCCAGGTTCAACACTTTCTCTTTTGGCTCCAAAACCAGGGCTGCCGCTCTGATGTCAAACCAGTGCTTGGACTGATTGAGGCGGTGCAGGATAAGATCCAGCGCGAATGTTAAGACCGGCAATGAGACAAAATAGGTGGCGGTAAAAGTCAGCCCGGTCGCACTTATTGAAGCAGCGGCGATCGGGTAGGCGAGGATGCTGGCCAAGGCCACGGAGGTGACAGCGACGGCTATGTCTCTCAAAGTGTTGTAAGCATGAGGAGAGGTGCGCTCCGCTTTGCCGATATAGGCTAACATGTACATATTATCAATATGTGGGGATAGTGACGTTGAAGGGGTTGACATATTTGTCTCCTTTTTAAAATATTTACTACACGTCCCCTTACCGTAGGTGGTAAGGAAAAAATACAATTGTCAACTTTAGCCGTAGTAAAATTTTTAAGTCAATTTATTTTTGATATATAGCAGTAATTTTATTAACGCACCCCGGAGCGTGTTGTCCGAGGAATGCGATAAAAAAAGATTACCGTGGGAAAATATGTCAGCGCTGAATGCCTAACTTATCGGCTTGCCGGGCGGCTTCGGCAAAGGCCGCAAAGACTTGTTTGAGGGCGGCCGGCTGTTCCTTGATCCGTGACACCACTCTTTTTTGAAAGGTTGGGTTGAGCAGGGCCAGCATGACAAATTCCGATTGAATACCAAAGAATTTGCCCGTCCCGTTCGCCCAATCTCTGACCTTGTCCACCGTAATGGACTTCCAATCGGCCCCTTCCTGGGAATCTATCAAATGAGCGGTCACCCGCGTTTCACGCCAGGCGTGGAGACCGTTGCGCGTATCGGCCAGGTCTATCCCTTCAAAGATCACCTCTTCCTGCCCCTTTTCATTTACGGGCGTGAATTTAAGCTGCATCATATCGCCCCTCTCAGCAGCCACTTCCAAATTTCCCGAAGGACCGATCCGAAAAAAGGCCTGATCCGTGGAAGGGTTTGGACCGAGCAACCGGAATTTGAGGTATTTTTCCTCCAAATGCTGGTTGCCGAGCTTAAGATGGCGCAAGGGGTAAAGCGGGAGACCGGAAGGGGTTAGCTCATAATCTCCGTAACTTTTTCTTTCCTGTTTGAAATCGATCTTACGAAAGACCAGAGTCGAATCATGGGGAATGTGTTGCCCGGGGTTTTGCCATGTCTTTCCCTGATCTGTTGAATATTCATTACCTTTGACCAGAACATGGCTTGGATCCAGCTCCATGAACCCAAGCGACTCCTTGTAGCCGTCGCCAAAGATCCCATCGGGACCAAAGCGCCCATTTTCCGGAAAATAATTCAGAAAGGAAAGGGGAAATACCTCATATGAATCGCTATCCGTTTTCGTCATATTTTGAGATGTTACCCGCTGCACTTTCTCATAGACCAATTTGCCCGGTTTATCAGATAGGATTCCCTTTTTTGTTAAATAGGTATAGATTCCTTGAAATTTGTCGATTTTTTTGACTAGCAATAGAAAGGCCTCATCTTTAGTGAGCTCTTTATTGAGGAATTTGACCTCTTTTTCCAAAAGGGCATTAATTTTGCCGCTGTGGGTTTCTTTATAGCAGCCGAACAACCGACGGACAATCCATTGAAAAATATTCAGCTTTTTAACAGTTAAAGTATTCTCAGCTGTTATTGCCACATAATTATACGTCGGAAATATCGCCTGCATAATATAAACCCCAAGTTGGTTTATTATGCATCATATCAGAATTGGTAAATAGAGAAGGAATAATTTACCAAAAATTAATAATCTCGACTTTACCCAATTTTTGAGGGAAGATTTTTAAAGAGGCAATCTCCAGCGTAATGAATTTCGAAGGATAGGGTGTTTATACCCATCCTGAGAAATTCATTTAGCTGGAGGCAGTCTCTTTGAAAAGATGAGGGCAAAGCCGAGAGAAACCTCTTGAGTTTCCCCAAGAGGTTTATTGGAAGAGGGATTAGGCTTTTGCGAAACCTGAGAGGCCCATTTTGTCGGCCTGTCTTGCGGCTTCAACAAAGACTCCGAGCAGTTGTTTTACCTGTTCCGGATTATCTTTAGCCTTAGCGATGGCATTCTTTTGGAAAGCAGGATTGAGCAGAGTCATAACGACATACTCTGTATGCAAAGCGAAGAGCTTCTCTGTTCCATTGAACCAATCGTTAAGGGTTTTGGCGTCAATGGTCAGCCATTTGGCTCTTGAAGCATCATCTCCGGCTTTTAATTTTTCCCACTTAGGAGCTTGCTCCTTATCCAGGACAAGGGCATTCACGCTTGTCTCCATCCAGCCATGGCGCGTATTGCGAAAATCCGCGGCATTAGGACCGTGCCAGATGAAATTCCAATTATTATCATCATTGAGATACTTTAAGCGATCCCCTTTGGCATCCTCGGCTGCTTCCTCAATAAACTCTCTTTTTGCAGCGCCCAGGTTTTTCTCGCCATGATCGCGCATACCGCCGGTTAAAGCCCACTCATTTTCGTTTTTGCGGTAAACGACAGCGAGCTCCAAAGCGCCAGTTTCTGGATTGAAGCGGAACACTTCGGCGTCGCCGGCATGGTTCGGCCCTAATTTGCCCAGCTGAAGCTGCGGGTTGTCAGGTTTTTGTTTGTCATCAAGCTGAATATCGCGGTAAGGATAAACGGGTAAACCGTTTTTTGAAAGTTCGTAGTCGCCGCTGTAGCTGGCTCTATCGTCTGCATTAAATGCAATTTTGCGATGAGGCAGGGGTTGGGCTGCACCTGAGGCAGAGGAATATTCCCAAGTTTTGCCGCCGTCAACGGAATACTTGGTTTTTTCAACAGTCTTATCACCCTCTTTTACTTTTTCTTTCTCTACTTGAACTTTGCTTCTATCGAGCTCTACAGGACCTTCACCATCCAAATAGCTATCTCCAAACATTCCCAATTTGCCGTGTACGCCGGCATTTGGAGCGGCATGATAAAGCGGCGCTGTTCCGGAAAAGACTGTATTCGGATCTGTGTCTGCAGCAGGAAGCGCATCTGCCTTTTTGCACGGTAACTTGCGGAAATCAATGCTGGCCGGCTTCTCGGATAAAATTTTGCTGTTAGTTAATAAGACGTAGACACCTGTAAAAGTATGAATTTTTTTGATTAAGGTAGCAACAGGACCATTTTTACTAAAATTATCAACAGTAGTGACACGCATTTCAAGATGATTATTTATAGTTTTTGAATGAGTTTCTTTGTAGCAGCCAAAGACTTTGCGAAGAAAACATTCAATAAGATTCAAGTTTTTATATTCTAATTTTTCACTATCCTTACTTATAGCCACAAATTCATATGACCAAGATGGCATATATTTTGTTATAGATTGCATACTATTATCTCCCCTTATAAAGTTAGGTTAAAAGTAACATTTATATCAATTTAATAAATAATTGTCAATAATAATTATTAATTTAATCTTTTTTCCAAATTTTACCTTCTATGATGCTGCGAAATTGGTCTTGCGAGGTATACTCGGCATGCACCCCATACTCCCCGTTATCCTGCAACTTGAACGATTCGAATCCCTCAAGGCCGCTTTCGCCGCGGAACTCCCAGGCGATCCTCTTCTCATCGATGACGCCTGTCCCTTGCACTTTGCCTATCAAATCATTTTCTAAAGTAATGACAAAACTTTCCCCTTTGATCTCGGACAAAATAAAGCGGTTAAAAACCTGTTCATTCGCTCCTTGCATTTCTACAACCTGCACGCATTCAATGGTCCCGTTTTTCAGCCCATTGGCCTGCCATTTAGTATAAAAGTGCAAAACCTCGGGAGAGGTGCTGAACGTCACCCGCCCTTCGCCTATCCAAAAACCTGGTTGAAAGATGAAATGGTGTTTTTCCATGTCGCGATTCCTTGTTAAAACATAAAGCGGCGGCTATAGATGCTTTGCAAAATGCCGAGCGCACTCATGGTGGACAGAATAGACGAGCCGCCATAACTAATCAAGACTAAGGGCACACCGGTGATCGGCAAAATGCCGCTCATCATGCCGACGTTCACTAAAATGTGCATCGCGAGATAGACCGTCACCCCGGCGGACAGGAGCCTGCCAAAATGATCTTTAGCCACGGCCGTCACCTGAAAGCTGAAGCAGAGCAGGGCGTAAAAGAGCCCGAGAAGCACGGAAAGTCCGATAAAGCCAAACTCTTCGGCAAAGGCGGGAAAGACCGAATCGGTGTAAGCGGCGGGCAGCCAGCCCCTTCTCGTAAATTCGCTTTTGCGCCAGCCGGTGCCGGTCAGGCCGCCGATAGCAATTGCGGTCGAGGCGGCCTTCTGGTGGGGGGTGTTGGGGTCAAGGCGGTCGAACTGATACTCCTTCAACACTTTCGAGGCGTAAGGGCGGAGGTCCTCGTGGTTCACCACCCCTAAAAAAATGAGCGCGACCACAATCAGCATGGAGGTGCCGATGGCCGACAAAATCTTGATCACAAGCGGATGCACCTGTCCAAAATAGAGCATGACTAATGTAATGGGAAAGAGCACGAGAGCCGTGCCAAGATCGGGCTGCTTCAAGATCAAAAGGAAAGGGATGCCGGCGATCAGGCCGGCGTAAAAAGTGGTCTTCCACTCTTTGGCCATGCTGTGGTGCTTCTCCAAAAACCAGCTCAGGGCAATCACGACAATCAGTTTGGCGTATTCCGAAGGTTGAAAACTGATGCGGAGAAAGGGGAGGCGGTACCAGCGGTGCACCCCTTGAATCGGGGCGGTAAAAAAAAGACCGATGAGAAGAAGCAGCATCCCCCCATACATCACCCACGTCCACTCCCGCAGCTGGTTATAGTCAAAAGCGGCAAAGAAAAGAAAGACGCCCGTTCCGATCAAAAACCACTGGATCTGCTGCTGCACCACCGGCGTCAAAAAAGGCTCCTCAACCATTTCAGAGACAGTATCAACGGTATTTGCCGAGATGACAGCCAGACTGATCAGCATCAGGGCGGCCAATATCGGCAGGACGCGAAAATCGATTCTTTTCAAATATTGAAAATTCCACATATAATCCAATATACTGTGCTAAAAGGAAATTTGCAATGGATGTCGCCTACTTTCACTTCGACAGCATCGATTCTACAAATAATTGGGCCAAGCAAAATGCCCACCTGTTCCAGCCTGATCAATTGGTTTTGATCACCGCCGATGAGCAAACGGCCGGCAGAGGGCGTTTCAAACGCACCTGGGTCTCCCCGGCGCAGCAAAACATCTACGCCACCTTCTGCTTCTTCGTTGATGCCAAGCGAAAAGATTTGGGAAACATCCCGCAAGTCTTAGCGCTCTCCTGCCTCGAAATGCTCGAGTTTTACCACTTCAATCCCACATTACGCTGGCCAAACGATCTCCTGCTCGAAGGAAAAAAAGTGGCCGGCATTCTCTGCGAAACGACCATGATTGAAGACCGCCTCTGCTTTATCGCCGGAATCGGCGTCAATGTGAATATGACCCTGACCTATCTCGAGGAGATCGACCGCCCCGCCACCTCAATGCAGATCGAGCAAGGGCGTCCTTTCAATCACTTGGAGGTGCTGAAGAGGCTGGAGGAGACCTTTATGCGCGATCTAAAAACCTTTTTCAAAAAGGGTTTTGAGCCCTTTTTGCCCCTTTTCAGGGAGAAGATGGTTTTGCCGAAAAACAAACTGCTCCACTTTCACGACAATCTCACCCTTTGGGAGGGCTACTTTGATTCGATCAATGAGGACGGCTCGCTCAACATCAAACTGCCGGACGGCGAAATCAAGCGCTTCATCGCCGGCGAATTTTCGGTGTAATCATTCAACCTCCGCTTTGCAAGTTGCCCGCTTGACGCATGCTCCAAATAATTTAAGCACCCTCTAAAAGGTTTTGGCAAAAGAGAAAATATATTCGTCTTTATAGAAAAATTATACTTTTTAAAGTATGATTTATATGCAGTCTATAAATTTTTTGCCTTCTTTTAAAGAATTGCACACCTCTGCTGAAAAGAAATATCTTTACTCCAATGGAAGTGAAATTTCCATATTTTTTCTGCGCAAAGCGCCTAAAGGCTCATCACTGAGATAATCCGTAATATTTCGACTATTTTATCTTCAAATTGTCAAAAAAGCGATCTTGATGAAATGACTCTTTCGCTGAGCAAAATTAAGACAAATCACAATATTTACTGTTTTTTTATCTTCTCTTCTTAATCTTTATCGGGGATTTGGTTTTAAAGATTCATTGGTCTTAATCAACGAAACCTTGGCAAAAGTCAAAGCAGAGACCGACAAGAAACCAATAGCAGCCGCCCCAAAACCAGCGATTGATTTTGAAGTAAAAGGAAATCTTTTTAATGATAACACTCTATTAAAGAAAGTATTTACAGAAGAAAATATATCAAAATTACGGTCTTCTTCAAAAACAATATCCCTTGATGGAAAAGAGATAAATATCACCTATCACAACTCAAATTTTCCTGTGTTTGAATTGGAGACCTTTCCTGACATCATCTTCAAATTTAGTAACGCTAAAACACGGTTTGAAAACGAGCAAAAAGCTAAAAAGATCTGCGAAGAAAATAATTTAAATCTATTAATTGTGCCTGAGAGTTCTTTAATTCAACTGCCAGGGCATGACATCATTGCTGAAAAAAAATATCCCATAGAGCACGAAAATGAAAAACAAAGATGGCAATTCGAAAGGAAAGAGTGTCAGACTGAGGAAATAGTCAAACAGTTAACCCTTTTTATTTGTAAGACAAATTTTTCGGATGTCAAGTGGAACAATATTCCTTTGACAAACCAAAATGGTCTGAAAGTCGCACTCATTGATTTGGAAGATGACTTCGATAGTTTTGAAGCTCTTACCGGTCTTTGGGGAAGGGATTCTACGTCTATTGGGTTAATCTACTGCTTTCCAAAATATGCCTCCACCATCTACTCAATCGCCGAACAACATCTTAAAGCAGACCTGACAACCCTTAAAAAATGGTGCGATACATTACAAAACAGATATGATCAAGAGTTCTCCCGGGAAAATGAGATTGTGCAATTTCATAAAGATCATGGGATTACCCGTGAATCCCTGCCGATCCCCTCAAATACACCCTTAAAATTAGATAAGAAATCGTATGAGTGGAACGATCTCAAAGAGTCATTTATTCCAGATTTTATTACAGCTGTTAACAATAAAATCGCCAAACAAAAGGACGATCCTAATCTGGCACATGCGCGGGAATTGAAATTCACAACTTACCTTTCAGAAAATGAAGATGGTTCTTTTGATGAAGATGATTGTTTGATTAGTAGAAACTTTTATCTGATAAAGGATAAAATTCTTCCGCAATTGAAGGAGTTAGGAATTGTTCATTCTATCCTCAACAGAGATGAAGCTCTAAATTTTAATGCAGATCTCAGACAAAGATTATATTACGATGATGATCTGATCGTCCAATTTTAGCTACAAATCGGACGTCACGGTCAGATTCAAAATTAACATTTCTCCCTTTGGGAAGAATGCTTTGATTCGATCCATCAAGCTGCGTGAAATCAAGCGCTTCATCGCCGCCGAATTTTCGGTGTGATTAATCTCTTGGCTTTTTCAAAAAGGGGGCAATTAGGGTTGCAAGACTGCTCCCGACGATTACACCCGCCACGATGGGTTCATGAATGCTAGCACAATAAACACTTCCAGCGATACCTGAAATTCCTAATACAAAAGCACAGAGCTGACCCATATGGCTCATAATAATGTTATGGTCTACAGTTTTTTTCTCAAGTTGACGGCGATGATTTGCTTCAGCCTCTTCAATTTTACGACGGTGATTAGCTTCACCCTCAGCAAGTTCAAAAATCCTATTTGAAGCCCCTGGGAGGGTTCTTTCATATTTTTCGAAGGCCTCCGGAGGGGGAAGAGGTCCCGAATAAAGGGATGATGCTGTAGCAATTTGAATAGGTATCCCGTTTTTTTCGGGTGATTTAGTCTGTGTAGTTGTCATATTTCCTTATGGATTTTTCCAAATCCTTTCCTATTTTATGCCAATCTTTACCCAAAGCATTATAATCAATTTCCATAGAATTATTAAATGATTCAATTTTTGGGATAAAGTCAATTTCAGGTCTTAAATTTAATGATGAATATCCCTTTAAAAAACTATCCAGAATATTTTTGCTTACTAATGACATAATGGACCCCTTTTTCACTCATACTAGCTTTTCAGAGCAAAATGGTCAATTAAAGATATTTATTGAATTGATTCCTTTTACAAATCGGGCGTCACGGTCAGATTCGGATGCACCTGGGAGCGCAGCACCTGCTGTATGTAGGAAAGGGTCGTCCCGACCGAGGAGAAGCAGGAGGTGCAGTTCCCCTGATAGGTGATGATCACCTCGTAAGGCGTTTTGATCTCCTTGATGTCCACGCCGCCGCCATCGAGTGCGATATAGGGGCGGATATCCCGGTCGAGGATCTCCTCTAATATGCCCCGGCGCTCAGGCGTTGAGAGCCCTTCCCAGCCGGGATAGCCGCCGGTCGCCGCCTGCCGCATGTCGTAAGGGACGGGTGGGGCGAGATAGGTCTCGGGAATGGGGATGTCTTCGCATTGGCTGCACGCCTCCTCCAGAGCCTCGATCACGAGGTTCAGGTGGCCGTAAGTCTCTTTGGGGAAGGCGGGCTCGGCGGGATGGTCGCGCAGCTGCTTGTCGAGCAGATCGGCGCTGATCCGCTTAGCCTGGAGGTAGTTCTTGCCGACGCAAAATTCGCAGGCGGCTTCGGCCGCGCCGATCAGGGCCGACTGCCCATAGACCTGAAACTTGGCATCCACAATAACCCCATCCTCGGGATCGACAAACCAATAGAAGCAGACGGCGTTGCCATCCTCAACCGATCCGCTCTTCCCTTCCACATAGCGCACGGAGCGCTCTTTGGCGTTCTCCTCAGTGAAAAAGCCGCTGTTTTTGGGCTTTAAGATTTTCTCTTTCAGCTTTTTGCTATAACGCGTCCAGGGAAATGGGGTCAGAAGGTCTTTAAAACTCATGCGGGCCTCTCCAGCAGGTGTGCGGATGTTTTAGCCAGTTTCCGGGCGGCGTCGATGGTGATCTCGGCCGCTTTGTCGATCTCGTCTTCGTTCGTCTCGCGCGAGAGGCAAAAGCTGATCGCCGTCTGCGCCAAAGTCTCGGGAACGCCCGACGCCTGTAAAATGAGGGAGAGCTTCTGGCTCACTCCCCCGCCGATGCTCGCATACACGCCGTTTTGATTGAGCATGTAGAGCAGCGCTTCATTCACCACTCCCGGGAAACCGATCGCTGTGATATGGGGGAGGCGGTTCGATTCCTTGAAGAAAACAGTCGCTTGGGGAAATCCCTCTTTGATCTTTTTCTCCAGCCGGTCTCTGAGGCGGGCGGTCTCCGTGCAGATGAGGTCGCGGCACTCGAGAAGCTCCTGCGCCGCTACGCCCAGGGCGGCGAGCGAGGCGACATCGAGATGCCCGGCGCGCATCGAAGCCTGGTCGAGGCCGCCGACGATAAAGGGAGAGTGTTTCACCCCTTTCCTGATCAGAAGACCGCCCGTGCCTTTCGGCGCATGCAGGTGATCGCCATTGAAAGTGACGAAATCGGCAGTCACTTCATCAAATAATTTGCCGAGCGTATGGGTCGCATCGAGGTGCAAAAGCACCCCCCGTTCCTGACAGGCCTCGGCTATGTCGGCGACGGGATTGATCACCCCGGTCAAGCCGTTGGCATAGGAGAGGGAAACCAGGGCCGTTTTTGGGGTGAGCGCTCCGGTCAGGGCCTTTTCTGTGAGAAAGCCGCCCGGCCCGGCCTCGGCCATTTTGCCGACGCACCCTAGCTGCTCCAGCCGGCTGATCGACATCATGGCCGGCGCCTCGTCGATCGTCGAAGTGACAAACTGATTTTTCCCGGTAGTGCGCGCCACTTCGAGGTAAGTGGAGAGGAGGACGTGGTTGACCGCTTCCGGACCCGATGAGGTGAAGACAAAATGGTCCTCCTCATTCGCTCCTAAAAGCGCGTAGATCTCCCGATAGCTCTCCTCCATGATTGAGAAAAGCTCCTGCCCCTTCTGATGGGGAGCGGTGGGAACGCCCCAATAATCGGTCAGGTAGGGAAGCATCTTGGCTATCGCCCGCTCGGAGGGGCGCGTGGTCGTGCCGTTATCGAGATAAATCTTTTTCTTTTTCACGTATGAATTTTCCGTCGACATAATCGTAAATAATCGGCACCCCGGTAGGGATTTCGAGATGCAGCACTTCCTCTTCGCTTAAATGATCCAGGTCCATAATAATCGAACGCAAAGAGTTACCATGCGCCGAGACTAAAACAGTATACCCTTCTTGCAACATTGGGACAATCTTTTCTTCAAAGTAGGGAATGGACCGTTCGGCGGTCATCTTAAGGCTCTCTCCATGCGGCGGCGGGGTGTCGTAGCTGCGGCGCCACAATTTCACCTGTTCGGCTCCGAATTTCTCTGCGGTTTCCGCTTTGTTGAGCCCCTGCAACTCCCCGTACATCCGCTCATTGAGCTCCCAGCAGCGGATCACCGGAATAGTCTTGGCTGACGCGCTGTAAATCCGGCCCCACTCCTCCAGCTTGCCCTCCCCGTCGTGCAATACGACCGGCACTTTGCCCGAGCTATGCCCGATCATGGCGAGCATCGCGGTCATTTGCGCGCGAATGAGTGTCGTGGCGACGATAATATCTATAGGAATATTTTTGATCCGTTTGCCGGCTTCGAACGCCTCTTCCACCCCTTTTTCCGACAAAGGTATGTCTACCCAGCCGGTGAAAAGATTCTGTTTGTTCCATTCCGACTGCCCGTGGCGCAATAAAATCAATTTATTCATATAGATCCTATTTTGAGCGAAGTATAACCCTTCATTAAGATTTTATAAAGAAAAAAACTGTTTGTTTTTATCTTCAAAACGATTATTATAGACTTCCTTCAGGAGGATTCTTATGGAAAAACAACGACTCAACAAAACACTCGCAGCAGCCGGAATCGCCTCGCGCCGGGCCTCCGAAGAAATGATTTTTGCCGGAAAGGTCTCCATCAATGGACAAGTGGTCGTAGAACCGCAAACTCTGGTCGATATCCATAAAGACAAAATTAAAGTCGACGGCAAACTCATCTCTTTGGAAAAAAAAGTTTATTTCATCCTGAACAAGCCGGCCGGCTACACCTGCACCGCCAAGGCGGGGCAAAAATCGCGCATTGTCCTCGATCTCTTTGCCGGCATCGATCAGCGCCTCTTCACCATCGGCAGGCTCGATAAAGACACGCAAGGCCTTCTGATTGTCACCAACGACGGAGATTACGCCCAGCAAGTGATCCACCCTTCCGCTAATATCGAAAAGGAATACGTCGCCAAAACCGATTACGAGATCACCGATCAGCACCTGAAATTGATTTCGAAAGGGACAGTGGTGGAAGGAAAATTCGTCAAGCCCGTCCAAGTCAAAAAAGTGCGGAAAGGCACCGTTAAAATCACGGTGATGGAAGGAAAAAAAAGAGAAGTGCGCGAACTCGTCAACGCCGCCGGCCTTAAGGTGCGGGAACTGACCCGCGTGCGCATCGGCAGCCTCCTCTTAAACCGTTTGCCGGTAGGCTACTTTAGAGAAATGTCGGAAAGAGAAAAACAGCTCCCATTGATGAGGAAGCAAAGTGGTTGAATATCGGGAATCGTGTCGACGGCTTCAGGAAGCTATCGCCTCTTTAAACCAGTATATTCAAAAATCACAGAAAACTCTCACCAAATTCTCCCGCGTTCTGTTATCCAAACTCATTTTCAGCCGCAAAACGGAAGAAGAACCCATATTACAAGCCATCGACGAGATCAAAAGCCATCGCTGGCTGATCCATCAGCTGCAGCTAGGCACGGCGGAGCAAAAAAAACTCGCTGAGTCGGTCATGAGCACCATCTCCAAATATAATGAAATTGCGACCACCCTCAACCAGAAGAGCAGGCTCTGGCAGCGGCATCTCCCCAAATTTCTTAAAAAAAAGATACCATTCCCCGTCTTTCCGACCAGCCACCCCATCGAACTATCCCTGCCGGTCACTGTCCTGCATCAATCGCACGAACTCGTCCAGAAAACCGCAGGAACCTCCGACGCCCTTTCCGCCTCTTTGCTGACCTTGGAGGAGAAGAACGCCTTCTGGATGAAAGGGATCACTTTGCTAAAAGAAGCGGGAAACCCCTATCTGACTATTGCGAGAACCCAAAAAGAGGTATTGAACGCCCCGATCACTATCCATGTCGATACCTTGTCAAAGAAGATGTCTCTCTCGACCATTCTCACGCCTCTCCCCGGAGAAAGCTACCTCTTTAAAGGCTCGTTTAAATGCCTGCCGGGAGGAAAGCGGAGCTTGCCTCTTGGAAAAAGTTTTGAGATCACCACCCATGCCATCCAGACCGCCTTTCCCGATCCCCTGCAATACTTAGGGTGTTTCGGCAACGCCCTGATCCCTCCCTGCCCTCATCGGGTGCAAGAGGCGCCCCTCCTCGCACACATCCTGGAAAAAAAGCTAAATATCGCAAACGCGCTGCTTCCTCACGGGGAATACAACCCGACCGCCAAAGAGCAGCTCGAGCAGAAAAAAGCCCTCTTCAACCGGCATCGAAAAGAGCTTCTGCCGCTGCACCAAAGGCTCATAGAGCACCTGGTCAACGACCCGCAAAAACTCTTTTTCCAGCACCTGTACGAACGTGAAGACGCCCTGGAACAACTGGCCGATGTCTACCGGCAATTTGTGCATCTTTTCATCGACGCCCCTTTCCACCATTGGCAAGAAAAATGGCTCCAAAACCACAGCGCCTCCCCGATTTTTTTGTCCGACGCTCTGCAAAATCTAAAAAAAGAGAATCATCAGGATCCCTTTGAGAGGGCAAAAGCTGAATTTCTGATGGGAATGGGAGAAGTTTTGAGCGCCCCATGCCACACGCTTTTGATGCAGCACCTCTCAGAGAATCTGAAAATTTGTCCGCCGGAACTGAAGCCCTTTGAGAAAAAACTTCAGCAGCTGCTCTATCGGCAACTCCTGACATTTTTCCATGAGCTCGAAGAAAAAAAAGAGATCACACTCGAATGGCTTAAAACCCATATGGAAGCTGAAATCGCCCTGTTCGCAACGCCCGGCAGCGATGCGCTGACTCAGGAGGCAGCCGGTATTTGCGAACACCTCAAGAACTACTTTTACTCCAGACATTTCAGATGATAGTCCCTCTCACAGAAATACCCTACCGGGATGCCTTTGCGGCCGTCGCGAGGATCGATCAATCCCAGTCAGAGTCGAAAATGTGTTCTTCCTCCGCTCTAAAGAATAACCCCAAAAATATGGTGTTGCTTGCCAAAGTAAATGAGCAATACGTTGGGTATATCATCGCAAAACCCGATTATTTTCATGCCTCTGATGCGCGCATTTCACTTTTCGCCGTGGAACGCTCCTTTCAACGGCAGCAAGTAGGCACAAAGCTGATGGAGGAGGCGATCGATAAAGTGAAGAAAGCGGGCTTTTCTCGGCTTCACATCAACTGCCGCGAAAATGCGGCTCCATTTTATGAGAAGTTCGCAAAGAGGCATCAGCTGCCTTTTTCCAGGAAACAGGAAGGTTTTTATGGAAATGGGGATAAACAATTCCACTTCGTTTATCAAATTTTAAGCGACTCGAGCTTCTCATAACGGCTGTAGGCGAACATCCGCTCAGTCGCCGCCAGGCTGAGCAAGCCCCCAACCGCCAAAGTCAGCATGGGATCGAAATAGACGCAGATCAGACTGCCGATAGCCGGGACAATGGCGCCCCGCACTCCGACGGCCAGGATATTCACATTCGAATAATGGATGCTCTCTTCCTGCTTCGCAAATATCATGCCCGAAAGATTCCAGCTAAGCTCGCTGCCCGCCTGCATGATGCCGTAGGCGATATAAGCCGCATAGAGCCAAATAATGTGGACTTTGGCATAAAAAAGAATTACAGGGAAAAGACAGGCAAAGAGAGTGACAAAGCCGCTATAACGATAAATATCGATCCGGTTGATCAGCTTCGTCCATGTCTTCGTGCTTAAGGCAAAGCCGATCCCTTTAAAGATCGCAAGAGCCGTCGTGAGTTCGGTGTAGTTCAAATCTAAAATATCGGCGAAAAAAATCGGCAGCGCGGGCTGCATCAGCACAAGCCCCATGCCCCCCAGCATAAATCCCACCTGGAACCTGCGGTAGTCGCGCCGCCGCTGCAAAATCTTCCATGAGTCAATCCAAGGCTGAAGCAGCTGATGCCCCTCTTTCTCTTTTTGTATGGAGATATTTTGGATCGGTATGCGCAGCTGAAACAGGATCGAAAGAAACGAAAGGGCGGCCGTGACCACAAACACCCACCGCCAGGCCTCGTGAAAGCTGTCTAAAAACAGGCCCAAACCAAGCGCCACTATCCCATTGCCCAAGTAACCGCAAAGGGAAGCGTTGGCAAACACCCGTTCCCGCTCGACAGAGGGCAGATTGCGCTTTAAAATCTCCATCCAGGCGGGCACCACGCCTCTTGCCAGCATCATATAGAGGGCAAAAGAGGCTATAAAGAACCAGGGGCTGTCAAAAAACGGGCAAAACAGGAAAGGCAAATGGCCGAGGATGCCCGCGAAGATGATATTGCGCACCAAAAGATCGGGCCGGCTCGCGATGGCCGCGCTCCAGTAAATGGATAAAATGGAAACCATCGGTTTGAGCGCGAGAATCAATACGAGCTGAAAAGGGGTGGCTCCGAGATTTTTATGGAGAATAAAAGGAAGCAGGTTGTAGATCGCCCAAAAGGGAGCGCCCAAAATACGGGTCCACATATAAGCGGAAGTAGTCAGCAACTCTTTCTTCATAATTATCTTATCTCGAGTTTGTACAATTTTTAAACTCATCTTCCGAGAGGAGGCTTCGTTCAAAAATTGTACAAAGTCGATATTATAATAACAAAAAAGATAAAATTACTCCATAATTACTTTATCGGATATTCCCTTGGAATCGCTGCCAATAATTTTTTTGTATAGGGGTCTTGCGGATCGGCAAAAAGATGTTCCACGCTGGCTGATTCCACGATTTTCCCCCCATGCATCACTACTACCCGGTCGCAAAGATGTCTTACGACTGATAAATCGTGAGTGATAAATAAATAGCTGAGATGGAGCCTCTCTTTTAACTCGGAAAGTAAATTTAAAATTTGAGCTTGAACGGAAACGTCCAGAGCGGAAACCGCCTCGTCGCACACAATCAATTCCGGCTCGAGGCCAAGAGCCCGGCCAATGCAGATCCTCTGCTGCTGCCCTCCTGAAAATTCATGCGGATAGCGGTCCATCACATCGGCCGAGAGGCCTACCTGCTCCAGCAGATAAGCGACCCTTTCCTGCTGCTCCCTTTTGGTCTTGACGATCTGATGAAACAGAAGAGGTTCCCCGATGCTTTCGCAAATAGTCTTCCGCGGATTTAGAGATGAGTAAGGATCCTGAAAGACCATCTGAATTTTTTTGCGGTACCCTTTCATCTCCACCTGAGATAATTTGAGCAAGTCATGCCCCAAAAAGGTAATTTGTCCCGAAGTCGGCTCGATCAGCCGGATCGCGGCTCTGCCCGCGGTGCTTTTGCCCGATCCCGATTCCCCGACCATCCCCAGCACTTCACCCTTTTTGATTTCAAAGCTGATGTCGTCCACGGCTTTGATGACATTGACCTGATACCGGAAAACGCCGGAATAGACGGGGAAATATTTCGTTAAATTACGAACTTTGAGCATTGCTTCTTCTCTCTAAACTCTCTTCGGTTCCATCATAAAGCAGGCACTTGGCGACATGATTCTCGGATAGGGTGAAATTCGGTATGCTCCCCGTTTTGCATTTTTCCATCACAAAAGGACAGCGCGGATGGAAACGGCAGCCGGAAGGGAACCGGCTGGGCGGGGGCACCGAACCCTTGATCACGGGCAAGTAGCTCTGCGGCCGGTCAATGCGCGGCCGCGATTCAAACAGCCCCATCGTATAGGGATGCGACATCTGCTGGAACATCCTCCGCACGCCGGCCCGCTCTACGTCTTGGGCGGCATACATCACGATCACATCGTCTGCCATCTCGGCTACAACTCCCATATCATGGGTGATCAGCAAAAGAGCCATCCCTTTTTTGCGCTGCAGTTCCCGCATCAATTCCAGGACTTGAGCCTGGATGGTCACGTCAAGGGCCGTAGTAGGTTCATCCGCGATCAAAATATCTGGCTCGCACATGAGCGCCATGGCTATCATCACTCTTTGGCGCATCCCGCCCGACATTTGATGGGGATAGTCGTTAATCCGGTCCTGGGGATCTCTAATGCCCACTTCCTGAAGGGCTCTTATCGCCCGCTCTTCAGCTTCTTCGCCATACAAATCGAGGTGAAGTTCGGCAACTTCTATCAGTTGGTTGCCGATGGTAAATACCGGATTTAAGGCGCTGGAGGGGTCTTGAAATATCATGCCTATCGACGCCCCGCGGATACTCCGCATCTCTCTTTCAGGCAGCTCCAGCAAATTTTTCCCTTTGTAAATCACCTCTCCCTCAGAAGGCAAGGCGATGAGTTCGGGCAAAATTCGCATAATCGACAAAGCAGCCATCGTTTTGCCGCATCCCGATTCCCCTACCAGAGCCAAGGTTTTGCCAAGGTGCAAATCGAAAGAGAGCTGGTCGACCACGGCAATCGGCTTCCCGTCGATTTTCAGGCGGGTCGTGAGTTTATCGACTTTTAAAATGGGCGTCATAGGCAAGACACTAGCTTTGGAACTGAATCTGTGATAATCTGCGTGACCTCTAAATTTTGAAAGAGCGTTTCGATTTTTTCCCTGGAAGGAGACACCAGCTCAACAGAAGGGGATAATCCCTGGATCTCTTCCACAAAAACCCTCACATCGCCCAATAGATACTCAAACCCTTTGCGGGAAAAAGAAAAGCTCAAGTTGTAACCGCTCAAATCTGAATTCGCTTCTTCCATGCGGTCGTATTCCTTTTTGAATTTAGCAACTCTCATGTATTTATAGATCAGTACCACAGGCTTTTGCTTCCAATTCGTTTTTTCATAGACCCTGAGTCTAACAAATTCCCGATTCCAATCATACTCTTTATCTTTTGGCTGGTAGAGGAAATCCTGAAAGGCGTACTCCCCCATAAATTCTGCGTTGAGGAGGGACAATTTGCTTTTAACCTGTTCGATGCTGCTGACAAACGCTCTTGCTTCAAAGCTCTGATTCCCATAAAACTCCCAAAGGGAAGGGTGAGGGAGAACATGGCCATGGTCATGGCCGGCGACCACTCTCGTTGTCCCGCCGGAATTCACCTCTTTTAAGCAGCTGATGAAAAGGTCGTCGTCTCGATTCGACAGCACTTCATCGGGATTTTGAAAATGCACAATAAAATGCAATACCAGGCCCTTGAGACAGGCCAATGATTTGATCGGCTCCATCCCATTTTCCTCGTACCTTCTGGCAAAAATTTCAAGGTCACTATTCGATCCACGAAAATCGATAATTTCTCTGATCGACTTTAGCGGGGTGTCGAGAATGATCAATCCCTTTTGGATCGCTTGCAGCATTTTTTGCTTCTCCTGGTGAAGAATGCCTATCTTTGCCAAAGATTTGTCAAAGCGGGAGGTGTTAAGCACGGTAAGGGCGTTGATAACCGCGCCTCCACCGGCGGAAAAGCCATAGAGATCGACTTCGGAATGCCCGTCGGTTACCACACATTTTTTTATGACATACAGAAGGGGGAGCAGCTCGTCGATGGTGCCGAAAGTCGTGTTTTTTGCGCTTATCGCCCTTTTCTGAAAATCGTGATCGGGAAAATTAAAACTGATAAGAGACTTGTCGATCTTAACCGTTTCGCTGATCTGATAATTACCGCCCATCCCATGAGCCAGTATCATTACTTTGGAGCTTTTACCCTGCGTCAAGTGAAGATGCAAATCATAGGGAAAGGGGTGATTTGCAAACGAGAGCTGAAACAGAAACAGGAAAACGGCTAACCATGGCATCATTTTAACCTATCTCCTTCAAAGACTCCTTGGTTCCGACGGGAGTGATACGCTTGGGATAATTTCGATATTTTTGCGCAATTTGAGGTGGATTTAATCCTTCATTCAACAAAGCAATATATTTGTATAGCCGGCTTGGCGCAGGCATGCCCGCTTCAGACATGAAATCGGGATGGGGAACGTTTGCCATTCTCATGGCGTCTTTCACCAGATGAACACAGTTCCTGTGCATTAGATTATAGACGGTATGATTGGCTATCCTTTCCTCCATCGCATTGATAATCGCTTCAGCCTGCTGCTCATCGACGGACCAGCTGTGGGAGACGCAAAAGCTGTAGCGGACCGCTTTATTTCTCTTCATTCCGCCTCTGTTGATCTCATAGGATAAAACCTCTTTATTTTCATCTATCAGCTCAATCCAAGTATGACCCGTGAAAGGCGGGACAGGATTGGGCGGATATACCCAAATCATCAGCCTGATGAAATTCCTTCCCTGAAACTCTGCCGGAATTGAATACCCCTCGAAGGAGAAGAGAATCAGGCAAAACAGTAGTTTTTTCATATTGCCATATTAGCAAAAAAAACTGTGCCTGCTCAAACAAAAAAAAAGGGCCCTGAAAGGGCCCTCGATCATTTTCAGCGTTACAGCCGATTATTTTGCAGCAGGAGCAGCAGGAGCATTGTTCATATTGCAGCTAGGAGCAGCACCGCAAGGAGCGCATACTGGAGCGCAACCGCAGTCTACTGGGCAACCGCAATCACTACCACATCCGCAATCAGAACTACCGCAAGCAGGAGCTGGCTCTTCACCGCAAACTGGTTGGGTGAATGTTCTGTAAACGATGTAAGGTTGGTAGTAGCAATGTTTTTCGCAGTAAGATTTAGTACGATATCTAGTTTCGTTTACGCAATAAGGTTGTGGAACCATACGGCAGTGTGTAGTTTTGTAGTACTCAGGAACATAACGCACGTTTGTTTTTTCATAGTATTGTGGAACTTGTGTACAGCATTGTTTAGTTACAGTATAAGGCTCTTGGTAATATTTCGTTGTGCAATAATCTACACGACGA
This sequence comes from uncultured Chlamydiae bacterium, assembly GCA_963696295.1. Taxonomy (GTDB): domain Bacteria; phylum Chlamydiota; class Chlamydiia; order Chlamydiales; family JAJFMB01; genus CAVOJR01. Next base: position 705,721 of record CAVOJR010000001.1, read on the forward strand.
TATTTTTTCATTGGGCATGTGCAAACGCAATTCCCTGAAGCGCGATATTCTTTGCATGTATCAATACTTTGGTCATGGTAGCAACCAGTATTACAACATTGAGCATTGACTTGGTTAGCCAAGACAAAGCTGCAGCAAATAGCTAATAAAGACAGGCCTAATTTTTTCATTTTAGACTCCATAAGTTTTATTTATTAATACAGGTCAAGAAGCTTAAGTTTCCGGTCTCACCCACATCACCTGAGGAGGTGGGGCGCTACCGCCCGCCGCTTCTTTTCCCTTACTTCACTCCATATCGGTTTCCCCATTTTTCTCAAACAAAAAGTTTTCATTCTCATCTCATTAATCATAAGTTTGTTAAGTATAAGAATGCCTTATTTTGAAGATAAGATCGAAAATAACCCTGTTTAGGGTTCTTTTTTTTTGCAGATACTAAAATAATTTCTACACAGCTTAAATTCAAAGAGATAGAATTAGAATCACCTGATAAATATTAAGCGTCAAACATTTAGCATCTTCCCCTTGTGTTATTTTTAAACCATAGACTATACTCCTGGATTTAATAGCTATTGAGGTCCGATGAGAGCTCTGTTAAGTCTTTTTGGCCGATCCCCCTTTGCCCCGCTTCAGTCCCATATGGCAAAAGTGGCTGATTGCGTGCACTCTTTGCCCGAGCTTTTTACCGTCCTGGAAAATAAGGATTTCGGCAAAGTTGAAGAAATTGCCGCCAAAATCTCTCAATTGGAACACCATGCGGATTTGACGAAGATCGATATCCGCAACAACTTGCCTAAAAGCCTATTTTTGCCGATCGACCGCAGCCGGCTGCTCGAGATCTTATCTTTGCAGGATTCCTTGGCGGATGCTTCTGAAGATGTGGCGGTTTTGACCACTTTAAAGCAGCTGGAAATGCCCGAATCGATTAAGGCCGATTTTCAAAGTTTCTTAAAGAAGAATATTGAAGCCTTCGATATGGCTCAGCTCATCATTAAAGAAATGCATGATCTGCTGGAGTCTTCATTCGGAGGCGTTGAGGCGCAAAAAGTGCTGTCTATGATAGAAGAGGTTGCTTTTAAGGAACATGAAGCGGATTTGATTCAGCGCAAGCTTGTCAAACACTTATATCAGGCAGAAGACCAGATGAGCTACGCCACTTTCCATCTTTGGCAGCGCATATTCGAAGGGATAGCCTCTCTTTCGAATCTATCGGAAAAGCTGGCCAATCGCGTACGCATGACGCTGGACGTTAAATAATACTGGAGTAAACGAGTGCCCACAGAGACCATTATATTATGTTTGGTTCTTTTGGCAGGTTTTTATATGGCTTGGAGCATCGGAGCCAACGATGTCGCAAACGCCATGGGAACATCTGTCGGATCCAAAGCCCTCACTTTAAGACAGGCTGTCATCATTGCCGCCATCTTGGAGTTTGCCGGGGCTTTTTTTTTCGGATCGCATGTTTCCGAAACGGTCCAAAACGGTATTATCGATTCTAAGATATTTGCTTACAATTACATGGACTTTGTCTATGGGATGCTGGCAGCGCTCCTTGCCACCGGCGCCTGGCTGCAGCTGGCATCCTATAATGGGTGGCCGGTTTCTACAACCCACTCAATCATCGGCGCCCTGGTCGGCTTCGGCGCCATCATAGGCGGGGTGCATGCCATCTACTGGGGCAACGTAGCTTTTATTGTAAGCATCTGGGTGGTTTCTCCCCTTCTGGGGGGAATCATCTCCTACCTGATTTTTACCTTTTTAAGAGAAAAGATTTTCTTCCGCCCCGATCCCGTACAAGCGGCAAAGCAACTTTCCCCGTTTTTGATCTTCCTGGTCTTTTCCATTCTCTCACTTATGCTCATTTACAAAGGGTTGCACGACGTCAATCTCTCTTTTACCTTTTTGACGAGCGTCTGGATCAGCTTAGGCATCGGCTTAGCCGCAGCGATTATCGGCCATTTTCTTATCAAGCGGATCACTTATCCCAAGCTGCAAAAAGCGGACATGGATTATGACATCAACGTGGTGCGGGGGTTAAGCAAGGCGATCAAGCATTTGAACCGGGCTCAGGCCGCCTCAAGCGGAAAGCTGCAGGAAGAGATTTCCTCAATGTTAGGCGAGATAGAAGCTGTTTCCAGCCATTTGCAAACCCCCGATAAGTTTGAATACATCCACGGGGAATTTGGCGCAGTGGAAAAGATATTCAGCTATTTGCAAATCGTGACTGCCTGCCTGATGGCCTTTGCCCATGGAGCCAATGATGTCGCCAATGCGATCGGTCCGATTGCCGCAGCCATCTCCTTCCTTTACGGGGGAGCTCTTACCGAAAACGAAACAACCGCCCCATGGATTTTGGCGCTTGGCGGAGCCGGCATAGTCCTCGGCCTCGCTACTTGGGGATGGCGCGTGATAGAAACAATCGGCCATAAAATCACAGAATTGACACCCACCAGGGGTTTTGCCGCAGAATTCGGCGCTGCGTTAACCATTCTTTTTGCCTCCCGTCTGGGGCTGCCTATTTCCACCACACACACTTTAGTGGGGGCGGTTATCGGCATTGGTCTGGCCCGCGGTATTGAAGCGATCAATTTGAATACCACGCGGGATATTTTCATCTCTTGGCTAGTTACGATCCCGGCCGGCGCTTTCATTACGATCCTCTTTTACTATGCAATAAAACTCATCTTCGGCTAAAATCGTTTTTCAACAATTTTAGAGGTTTTCCATGAAATATTTCCTATTGACGGCGTCCTTGTTAATGTCTTGTTTTAATCTCAGTGCTGAAGCGGTGCTTCAAGCCACACTAACGGTAGCTTCGAATTCCCAGCGCACGGACAGTTCAGTAGAAAATATGGGTAAAATACAACCCGGCTCGCAAATTAAATTGGTGGCGACGGTGCAGAATACCGGAACTGAGCCAAACGCCCCCGGAAAGATATCGATCCGATATATTTTTCCAGAGCCGCTATCGAGCCAGCCGAACAGTATGCTTTTCCAGACAGAATGGTTGACAGTGCCGAGTATCACACCTGGGCAAGAGGTGGTAGTAAACTTTCCGACGGATCAGAATTGGCCATCGCTATTTGAATTTATCCGCCATGATTGGGGTATGCGTCAATTTCAGGCGATAATGCCCGTTGATGGAACTGATAAAATTCTAGGAACGCTTTCCGTATTATTCTCAGCTTATTATTATCAGGGTCCGAATAAAGAAATTGGCACGCCGGTACCGGTGTTTAAACCTGAGCCGAAGCGGGAGCTGCGTTTGAAGCCTGCTGTGACGCGCAATGCGCAGAGACCGGCTGGATCGAAGCAGTTTGCGAAGCAGCGGGCGGCGGCAACGTCTGCAGTAGCTGGAGCGCCAACAGCGGCAAAAACTGCGTCAGTGCCAACTGCGGCAAAAGCGCCTGCGGCAGCATCAAAAGCAACCACAGCAGCAGTACCAGCAGCCAAAGCAGCGACTGTTCCTGCAGTGCCAGAGACTAAAGCAATAGCCGCAACTGATAAGGAACTAGCGAGTAAGTAGTCGTCCCTGCTGAAAAAGTCCTCGCGATAATCCGAAAGTTGGTGGACCGACGAAGGAGGTTCGCCAAGTTAGACCTTCATCTTGGGATCGAGCGTGTCGCGCATCGCATCGCCCACAATCGCAATCGCCACCAGCAATATCACCAGCAATATCGCCGGGGGCCATAACAAATAACTCTCCCCGGGGAACGCCGTCCGCCCCTCATCCATCAACACCCCCCAAGAGGTCGACCCCTCCTCCCCAAGTCCCAAAAACGATAGCGCCGCCTCGCTCGTTATCGCCGCCATCATCGAAAACGGCAGCAACGTCAGCAGCGGCGGTATCGCATTAGGCAAAATAGAATTAAATATGATCTTGCTGTCATTATAGCCAATCGCACGGCACGCCTCCACATAAGAAAGATTGCGCTGTTTAAAAAACTCCCCCCTGATATATCTGCTAAAGGTCGTCCAGCCAAATAATCCAATCACAGAAATAACTAGAAAAATCGATTTGCTCTGCAAAATCGCCACGACTAACAAAAGCATAAAAAACGTGGGCATCCCTTCCCATACTTCAAGCAGCCGGCTGACAACGATATCAAACCGCCCCCCATAATATCCCGCCAAAGCCCCAATCGGCACGCCGATCAAAAGCGCAATACTCACAGCCGTTATTCCTACAACCAGCGAAATGCGTATGCCAAATATCAGCGCAGCAACCAGATCCCTCCGGTTTATGCGGGTTAGCTCAAACCAGCTGACATAACGATTCATACTCTGCGAGCCCCCCGCATCCTCCTCCCAATGAAAGTCGCGGACGAGCGGCAACACCATATGCTTGACTTTTTTGCTCTCCTGCACCATCCATGCCCTCTTATTGTCAACGTACTCAAACTTCGCCTTGGCCATCTGGAAGGCTGTGGAATTTTCAGGATTATTCTTCATCATCTTCTTGAGCCGGGCTTTCTCCTTCCTCGCATTCTGCACCGAGATATTCCAAAGTGTGGGCATCTCAAACTCCTGCATGCTCTCCAATTCCGTTAAAGCAGTGCCCTTATTTTTTTTGCGCCACCGCACCTCAGCCGGCTTCATATAGGCCTGATAAGAAACCTTCAACCGCTCCTGCTGGTTCTTCAAGATAAGGTAGCGGGTGATCAGGTTGAGCTTGGCATAAGGCGTCATGTACTTTAAGTCAAAATCCCAGCTTGGCAAAACTCTTCCCTTTTCCTTAAGCTTCTCCTGAATTGCCTGCTGCCTTTCGGCATTGAGTTTGGGGTCTGAGGCGGGATCCTTCACGTTGCCGGAAAAGAAATAGAAAAAAGCCAAAAATTGCGCAAGGCAAAAAAAGGTAAACACCAAGCCTCTCGATTGTTTGAAAATAAAAAAGGCTATGAGCAAACAGGGCAGAGTAAACATGAGGAGATTGAAAAAAATATCCAACCCCTTGGTGAAAAACCCTGTATAGAAGAGATAGCGGAGAAGGGGAAAATAGTAAACCCCATCCCATTCTACCAACAAAGGCCTGCTCGAGGCTAATAATGGGGCATAAATGCCCGCCAAACAAAATAGGGCAATCACAAATAGAGCCAGCAATCCCAGCTTGTGAGTGCAAAACCTGCTCCAGACTGCCTCCCAATATGTTTTTTGCATGCTCACTCCAGTGTCACTCTTGGATCTAAAACAGTATAAGCCACATCCGCAACAAGATAACCGAGCAGGGATAAAAAGGCCCCGGCTAAGGCTGAAAACATAATCACATTATAATCTCTATTTATGATGGCTTCATAAAAAAAACGCCCAAAACCATTAATATCAAACAGCGTCTCCACAATCAAAGATCCTCCTAAAATCAGGCCGAAGGAACCCGCGATGGCGGTAACTATCGTGATAGAGGCGTTACGCCCCACATGCTTGAATAAAATCCTCAAAGTTCCAACCCCCTTTGCCTTGGCCGTCCGCACATAATCCTGGCGCATAGTCTCAAGCACGGCTGTCCTTGAAAGGCGCGACTGCAAGGCAAGGCTGCCGTACATTATCGCAACGATGGGCAAAAAGATATGCTGCAGGGTATCCAATAGCCTTTGATAGGAGACCTGCTCACTGTAAACGCTTTCCGGACTGGTGAAGCCGCTATAGGGAATCGGAATATTAGTGAAAGGGAAGGTATGGTTCAAAGCGATTTTTTCAATCAGAAAAGGCGCCACCACAAAGACCGGGATGGCATACAAAATCAAAAAAAGGATATTGAGCGAATAATCGGGAAACCTGTTTTGAAAGTATGCCATGGTGAATCCAAAAAGCTGACACAAACCAAAAGTCATGATCATAGGCAAAAGGGAAAGGGTTAACGAGTACTTAAACCGCCTTGTCACCTCGCTGATCACCGTCTTATTCTGGTCATTTCTGATCGTGCCGAAATCCAAAGTCAGCACGCGGCTCATATAGCGGCAAAATCTGGTTTCCAGAAAGAAAATCCGGATCTTGCTCCAAAAGGAGGGTTTGAAGTTATAAAACTGTTTATTCGCCCGGTACCATTTTTCCATTTCATCGATTTTTTTCTGGATCTCCTGCGGGCTGTCTTCCGTGCTGAACACCAGGCTTTCGAGCAGCTGATTGTCTTCGGAGACTTTGCGGTTATAGGCTTTTTGCGCCGGCGATAAATTAGGTTGAGTGATAGACTGGCGGGTGCCGCCCCGCACAAAAAAGCGGGCAGCCATGCGCCGCGTTTCCATCGTTTCCCCTTTATCAGAAACAATCTGCAACAATAGGGGCATGATGAAACGGGCCTGATCCCCGAATTTGACTCTCATATTGTCATAGTCTCTGACACTCATCTCCTCTTTTGCGGCCGGATCCTCTTTTCGGTGAATGAGGCGCCAAAGAATCTTTTGAACGTACTCAAGGTTTATGTAAGGCCAGGGATTGAACAGGATAGGCAAAGTGAGTCCATAATGTTCCCGAAATTGCAGATAGCGGTCATCTCCGCCAAAGGCCACCGAACGGTCTTCGCTGCGCGTGGCGAGCCCTTCTGCCGAAACTTCGGTAACGGTAGTAGGGTCTCCGGGGGCTAAGTTGATGATCACAAAGTTCACGAGAATAATGAAAAACATCGTGATCGGCAATAGCAGTGAGCGCCTTATGATATAATTTATCATTGATTTAAACTGGTTTTATCCAAACAGTACTCCAATCCGGCTCATCTACATTGGCGCCGGGTATTAAATCTTGCCGGTCAATCGGCAAAAAGAGGTTTTGGATATAATCGCGGTAGAGCAGCACAGTCTTGGGGGCATAAAGAAAGGTGTAGGGCTGCTGCTCATGGAGGATTTCGTGAAAGCGATGATATAGTTCCAGCCGTTTGGTATAATTATCCTCATACTCTAAGCGATCGATGATTTTGTCCGCTTCGGCATTGGCAAAGCCGACACTGTTGGATGATCCTTTTTGCTTGGCTCCGGTGGAGTACCACAACTGTCTGGGATTTTCAGGCGGACTGCCGAGAACCCAGGCCAGAAGATAGGCGTCAAAACTTTTGTCGTCAAAAAGGAGGGAAAGATCGGTGATATCCACGCCGTTTAATTGACAATCGACGCCGATGTCCCTTAAAGCGGATGAGATATAGTCACAGATCGATTTTGATGTGGAACTTTTTACAAAATAAGTCAGATAAAAACGGAAGGGCACTCTCTCACCGTTGATTTCCTTATCTATAATGCCATCGCCGTCGCTGTCATACCACCCCTCTTCCTCCAAAAGCAGACGCGCGCCAGCCGGATCGAAGGGCCAAGGCTCAATTTTCTGATTATAGGAAGGAGAATTCGGAGAGAAGCCGGCGGTGATCTCTACGCCGTTGCCATTTAGATTTTGTCTGATAATCCTGCCCCGATCGATCGCCATCGTCATCGCCCGGCGCACCCTTTTGGAACTAAACAGCGGCTTGGCCTCGTTCCAGCCAATATAGGCGTAAGAGCGACCCAGATAATCGAGCCGGCTTATTCCGGCGCCCTCATTCTTCTGCTTTTCATAGTAGGGGGATTTTAAGAATTGCTCTAACTCAATTTCCTGATTCGGCTGAAGAGTGTAGCTGCCGATCTGATTGGCTTTAAAATCTTGCCAAATCGCCTCAAGGGTATCTTTAAAGAGCGATTCCCGCTCTTTGGTCAAGGCGTAATAGGGGCTGAAAAAGTTATCGTTGCGGCGGAATTTGATATCCCTTTCGCTGAAGCCATCGAAAATCCAGGGGCCGCAGCTGACGATGACATTTTTCGCCCAGTGCTGGGTGAATTGCTGCGCAAAGACAGAGTCTTTGCGATAGATTTCAGGATCTTGATCCTGCTCGACAATTTTTGAGCCGTCCGGATAGTATTGGTAGACAAAACAGGGTAGAGGCTGTAATCCTCCCGTCAAAAACTTCGCCGCGTATTTGATTCTAGGCACTTTTTTACCGTCCACGTCTGCCATCTCAGCTTTCCAGCGCACGACAAAAGTCAGCGGATCAATAATTTCGATGCTGTCGATATCCCCAATGTAGGTGCGCGTGGCGACAGCCCCCGGCTCCTGGATATGGGGGTTCATCACGACGTCAAAATAAAACTTAAAATCTTTAGCCGTAACAGGTTGTTTCTGAAGAAACTGAGGAGCCAGTTTGATGCCCTTGGGAAAAAATTCTTGCGATAGAGGTTCCCAGAAAGAATCGTCTCTTAAAAAGACCCAAAATTCCGCCACGCCGGTTTTTTCGTTTTTCCGCTCTTCCATCCTATAGGCCATGGCGGGCGAGAGTGTTTCGTATTTGCCGAACAGGTTGGTGGCCACGGTATTTGTGCACATCCGGTACCAGACGGAGACATCGCGCCAATTATTGAAAACGTTGAGATTAGTCGGCTTGCCGACAACGGCATTAAGCAGATTTCCGTAAGGGTGGAAATTGGCTCCGAGCATTTTAGGTAAAGTCTCCTGATAAAACGGGTCCTCTTTAAGGAGGTTGGGCAATTTGGGATTGATGAGCTGGCGCGCCGCTTCTTTTTCAGCCGCGATTTCTTCGGAGGCTTTTGGTTCTGTCTTAAGGGCGTGGATTTGGGCGCTGATGGCTGCGAGCTCTTTTTGCACCTCTTTCATATCCTGTTCGATTAAAACCGAGGACCAGTAGAGCATGCACATGAAGGCGAATAAGCCAAAGGCTAAGAGAAAGCGAAAAATATAAAGGGAGATCGGCTCTTTCCGCATCAACTCCTCTCAATTAATAAATAATAATATGGTACTCCATGGCCGCATTGGGGTTCAAGATCAAATGAGGAATTATTTCAAAATCAGCAAGACCGCGGCAAAAAGAGCACAGGGCTACACTAAGGGCGCAGCCTCCTAAAACAAACCGTCCGTATTTTTTTCCTTTTTGGAAGAAAGAGTAGGCGCGCATCGCAAAAAAGAGGGAGGGGGAGGTGAGGAGGGCGAAAGCGAAGCCGTTTAGCCAGCCGGTGAAGGGGTCTTGTGAGAGGGCGCAGGCGGAGAAGACGATGAGGGTTTGGCCGCAGGGGAGGAAGGGAGTGAAAAAGCCGAAGAGGAAAGTGGGCCAGATTTCGTCTTTAAGGATGAGGAGGGAGAGGGATTGATTCAGACTGCTAAAGTTTGGCAGCAGGGCGCTTTCCCGTTGCAGGAGCGTCATGGTTCCCGCCGCGAACAAAATGCCTCCGAAAAGAAATGAGACGAGGGCGCTTATGTGGTAGGGTTGAAGGGCGACATTCAGGATGGATCCCACCGAAGCCGCGGCGAAGCCGGCCAGGCTGAAGGAGGAGAGGCGGCCGAGGAAGTACCAGTAGCGGTGCCGGTGTTGCCCGAGCATCATGGCGAGGGGCCCGCACATGCCGAAGCAGTGGAGGTTTCCGAAGAGGTAGACGGGAAGCATGGCGATAAGGAGAGTCATTATTTCTCCTTAGAGTAGTAGCATTTGGCGCCGGCGTTATAGAAACTGAAGGCTGTTGCGCCGATTAATAATGCGAGGAACAGGGCGGTGTAGAAGATGAAGAATCTCCGGAACGCGCCTTTTTTTTCATCAGGAATAGCATAATATCTAATATAACCCCTCAATGCTTTTGCAGGCAAGCCCACAAAGATTCCCTTCCCCAAAATTCTCCTAATCACTAATGTGAGCCTAGAGTAACCAAACTTAAGCGCACTTATGTCCTCACTCATTGAAATTCAAGCAGATAGAATTGTCGCTAAAACAAAGCACTATCTCATCACCACCATGGGACGCGTTTTGGAAGAGGCTAACCTCGACGAACTTTACCGGGCCCTCTCCTACACCCTCCGGGAAGAAGTGATGATCAATTGGCTCGCTTCGGAACGCACCATCGCCAAACATAGCGTGCGCGTCCTCTACTACCTCTCCATGGAGTACCTGCCCGGCCGGATCCTCAGCAACAACATCACCAACCTCCAGGCCAACGATATCATCCGCCTCATCTTGCAAAAACTCAACCGCACCTACGATGACATCGTCACGCGGGAGCGCGATCCGGGCCTCGGAAACGGCGGTCTTGGCCGCCTGGCCTCCTGCTTCCTCGACTCGCTAGCCACACAGCACTACCCCTCAAGGGGTTATGGCCTTCGCTACCAATACGGGATCTTTGAACAGCAACTCTGGAACGGACAGCAGATCGAAGCGCCCGATCCCTGGCTGGCCAACGAATACCCGTGGGAATTCAGACGGGACCTGCGCAAAGTTTTCGTCAAATACGGGGGGCATATCACTCCGAAAACCAATATCCATGGCGACGAAATCTATCAATTGGATGGTTATGAACAGGTATGGGCTCTCCCCTTTGACATCCCGATCATCGGCTACAACCGGGAAAATACCTACACGGTCATCACGTTGCGCCTCTGGTCCACCAAAGAATCGCCGCGTAACTTCCTTTTGCAGCGCTACAACGCCGGCCGCCTCGATGAAGCCGCCGAAAACTCCACCCTGACCGACGTGCTCTATCCAAGCGATCACCACGAAACGGGCAAAAGAGTGCGGCTGAAGCAGGAATTCCTGTTAGTTTCGGCTTCGCTGCAAGATATCATCCGCCATTATCTGGCATCGCACCCTAATTTCCGCGATTTTGCCGATAAGGTGCGCATCCAAATCAACGACACCCATGCCACCCTGGTCATCCCCGAATTAATCCGCCAGCTGATCCAAACCTACGACCTCCCCTGGAATATGGCCCTCGAGATCACCCGGGAATGCACCGGCTACACCAATCACACCATCTTAAAAGAAGCTCTCGAGCAGTGGGATCACAATTTGATGTTCTATCTTTTGCCGCAGCAATTCCGCATCATCGAGCGGATCAACTACGGTTTTTGCGAAGAGATAAGGAAAAAATTTCCGCAGGACGAACCGCGCGTCCAAAGAATGTCTATCTTAAACGACGGCATGGTGCGCATGGCCAATCTGGCCATCTGCGGCTCCCATCGCATTAACGGCGTGGCAGCTTTACATACCGAAATTTTGAAAAATGAGGTTTTTAAAGACTTCTACGAAATGTTTTCCGACAGGTTCGTCAATATCACGAACGGCGTCACCCAGCGCAGGTGGCTTTTGCATTGCAATCCCGATTTGGCCGCTTTCATCTCACAAAGAATCGGGGACAGCTGGATCACCGATTTTATGCAAATCGAGCGCCTGGCTGAGTTTGCCAGCGATATCGATTCTCAAAGAGACTTCCTCGCCATCAAGCGAAAAAACAAACATCGCTTAATCAATAAGATTTTCAAGATCGAAAAAATGCGGGATGCAAGCGGCGAGTTCAAGGAGTCGTATCCCCTTGTGGATATCGACGCCCTCTTTGATGTGCAGATCAAGAGAATTCACGAATACAAAAGGCAGCTGATGAATGCGCTGCACCTGATAATGCTTTATCAGGAGATCATCGAAGACCCCGAGTCCAAAAGAGTCAAACGCGCTGCTATTTTCGGCGGGAAAGCCGCTCCCGGATACGACGTGGCTAAAAATATCATTTTCCTCATCAACTGCATCGGCCGCCGCATCAATCGCGACCCAAAAACACAAGGGCTGCTTAAAGTTATTTTCATCGAAAACTACTGCGTCACAAGAGCCGAGCTGATTATTCCGTCCGCCGATCTTTCCGAGCAAATCTCGACAGCCGGCACTGAAGCCTCCGGTACAGGCAACATGAAGCTCACCATGAACGGCGCGCTCACCATCGGCACAAACGACGGCGCCAATATCGAAATGCGGGAAGAGGTGACGGACAAATGGTGGCCCTTCGCCTTTGGCTGTTCCGCTTCCGAAATAAAAAAAATGAGGGATGAGCAAACGTATCACCCCCAAAACATTTACAATGACAACCCGAAAATCAAAAAAGCCCTCGACACTCTCGTCAACCGAACCTTCGCCGAAAATGATTATGAGCATCAAATCTTTTCCAGCCTCTACCATATGATACTCGACGGCTACCCGGGCAGTCCGGCCGACCGCTACTTCATTTTGAAAGACCTGGAGAGCTATTACGACACCCAGCTGAAAGTGGAGCAGCTTTACCAGAAGCCCTTCCAGTGGGCCGAATACGCCCTGCACAATATCGCCGCCATGGGCAAGTTTTCCACTGATTACTCCATCCGCAACTACTGCGAGAAGATCTGGGGAATCAAGCCGCTGCCGCTAGACGAAGAAATCCTCAACCGCGTGCGCCATGACTACAGCGAGCACGACCAGTGCCGCATCTATTATTGAGAAATGCCAATTTGATTGATACTATTCGTCGTTCTGTATTACAATTTGAAAGATATGAAAAAGTTCTGGTTGCTATTCTTACTCTGCACCGCCTGCCTTCATTCTGAGGAAAAAACCGTATTTCTCACTTCTATCATACGCGATCAAGCCCACGTGCTCCCCAGATATTTAAAAAATATCGAAAACCTCGATTACGACAAAAAGCTGATCACCGTCCATTTCTATACGTATAACAACGATGACCGGACCTCCCAGCTTTTGCAGGATTGGGCCGGGCAAAACAAAAACCGCTATAGAGATATTGCGGTCGAGACGCTGCAATATTCTGACATTCCCCTGCTGCCCAACTACAAGAAAAAAGAGTGGATCTACGAGGAAAATAGCGTGGTGCAAGAGCTCATCAATAAAGGCCTGTCAAAGGGCAAGGAGAGCGATTACTATTTCTTCCTCGCCCCCACTTCCCTGATTGCCCCCTTTACCCTGAAAGAACTCATCGCCAAAGACAAACCGATCATTGCCCCCCTCTTGGTCAGCATACCGGAATGCGATGATCACTTCGCCAACTTTTTCTACAAAACCACTGAGGACGGCTACTATGCCCACGACGATAATTACACCAAAATCCTCTACAGGTGGGATCCGGGCGTCTTCCAGGTGCCTTTAGTCTATAATGCCTATTTGATTAAGAGGGAATATCTGGATAAACTGAGCTTCGGCGAAGAGAGCTCTGATCTCTATTTTGTGGCTTTTGCGCGCAATGCCAGGAAGAACGGGGTCGAACAGTACCTCACGAACGAAAAAAATTACGGCGTGCAAATTCATTTTACCTCTTCAGTCACAAGGGAGGAAGAGATCCGCAAACTCAAAAACCTTTTACTGCTGCCATGAAACTGCTCATCTCCCTTCTGCTCCTGATCTCTCCCCTCTATGCCCTGAAAATCAACATCATCAGCTGGACAAATGGAGTTGGCTTAGAACAGGATATCGACATCCTTTACAAGGAACTGACCAAACTGGGCCATCAGGTCGATTTTATCCATTTTTACGATTTTGATCCGAAGCCCAAAGCCGACATCAATATCTTTGTGGAGCTCGTGGAAGAATTGCACTTTGAGTTGGCCTCCAAAAATTACCTGATCCCAAATCCTGAGTGGTTCACAAAAGAGCCTTTAATCCCTAAATTTGATCTGATTTTGTGCAAAACAAAAGAAGCGATGCGCCTCTTTCAACCCTTAAATCCTCATGTCGTCTATCTCGGATTCACTTCAAAGGACTGCTTTTATGAAAATATCCAAAAAGATTACCGCTCCCCCCTCCACCTGGCCGGCCACAGCATCCAAAAAGGGACCGACGGTCTCCTCGCTCTTTGGAGAACTAATCCGAAGCTGCCTCTCCTGCACTTGCTTAAGCATCGGGAGCCCTTTTACCCGGGCATCGCTAACGTAGAGCAATTCACAGAATATCTCCCCCTTTCCGAGTTAAGATATTTGCAAAACCGAAACGCCCTCCACCTATGCCCGAGCGAAACCGAAGGGTTTGGCCATTACATCGTAGAGGCCTTGAGTACCGGAGCTGTCGTCGTCACGACCAATGCGCCGCCGATGAATGAATTTGTGAGCGATCCGAGATGCCTGGTAAATTACAATACTACCTGGCAGCAGAATTTAGCGACAAACTACTATTTCGATCCTGAAAGTTTGAGAGCTACTTTGACAAATTTGCTCAATTTACCTGATGAAGAATTACAAAAGATCGGCCGGCAAAACCGCCAGAAATACCTTGAAATCGACCGGTCTTTCAAACAAAGAATCGCTGAAATATTTGGAGAAGCAAAATGAAACGCCTGATTACCTTTTTGTGCCTGATGTGCCCCCTGGCGCTGTTTGCCAACGTAAAAGACCCCCTGCTGGTGGTTTCCCTGATGATCAAGAATGAAGTGCATTCGATCGAAGACACCCTTGAGCCGCTCGTGAGCGGAGGGATTACAGCCTATTTGATATTCGATACCGGCTCTACCGACGGCACGCTGGAGGTCGTGGAAAAGTTTTTCAAAAAACATAAACAGGTTAAAGCCGTCGTCAAACAGGAACCCTTTGTCGATTTTTCCACTTCGCGAAACCGCGCTTTAGACCTCGCCAAAGAGTCATTTCCTAAAGCCGAATTTATTTTTATGCCCGACGCCGAGTGGATCTTGCATGATGTTCCCGGCCTGCTCGCGTTTTGCGAAAAAGAGAGGGACTCCAATCTACCCTCCTATATGATCAGGGTGCTCGGAGGATCGCTGGACTACTACTCCACCCGCCTGGTCCGGGCCAATGGTCCCGCTCATTATGTCGGCAAAGTGCATGAAGTGATCATCCCCGCCACAGCCGTTAAAGCTCCCGACACCGTCTATCTGGAGCAAAGGTGCTATGAGAAAGGGCTCGCCCAATCTAAAGAAAGATGGAAAAGGGACCGCACCATTTTAGAGGAGGCCTTTTTAGAAAATCCGACCGATGCGAGAACCCTCTTTTATCTCGCCCAGACCTGCAGCTGCCTTGAAGATTACCAGTCCGCCTACCAATATTATCTCATCCGCTCCAAATTGAAAGGATGGCCGGAAGAAGACTATATGACCCTCTACCGGTTGGCTGAAGTGGTTGAAGAGCTCGCTAAAACGAACCAGACCTATCTGCCTGAAATGATCTATTACTATATGGAGGCTTATAATATGCGTCCTACCCGCGCCGAGCCCCTGGTCAAAATCGCCGAACACTATTTAAGAAATGGGAAATACCCCTTGAGCTACCTTTACGCCGAGAAAGCCACTAAGATTGAGTACCCATCCGGCGACACCCTGTTTGTCGACAAGTACATGTATGATTTTACGCGCTACGATATTTTGAGCCAGTGCGCCTGGTATGTGGATCAAAAAGAGGTGGGCTATGAGGCCTTAAAGAAAGCGATAGCCTACGCTCCCGATGCCGAGTATCTGAAAGCCAATCTCAGCTTCTACGAATAGGTGCATCTAGCTGATCACAATTTTGGGCGGGACTCTCCCGCCTTGGTTCCTTCTGGTTTTGAGCCAGTGCGCCTGGTATGTGGATCAAAAAGAGGTGGGCCATGAGGCCTTAAAGAAAGCGATAGCCTACCCTTCCGATTATCTGAAAGCCAATCTCAGCTTCTACGAATAGGTGCATCTAGCTGATCACAATTTTGGGCGGGACTCTCCCGCCTTGGTTCCTTCTGGTTTTGAGCCAGTGCGCCTGGTATGTGGATCAAAAAGAGGTGGGCTATGAAGCCTTAAAGAAAGCGATAGCCTACCCTCCCGATTATCTGAAAGCCAATCTTAGCTTCTACGAATAGGTGCATCTAGCTAATCACAATTTTGGGCGGGACTCTCCCGCCTTGGTTCCTTCTGATTTTGAGCCAGTGCGCCTGGTATGTGGATCAAAAGAGGTGGGCCATGAGGCCTTAAAGAAAGCGATAGCCTACGCTCCCGATGCCGATTATCTCAAAGCCATCAGCTTCTACGAATAGGTGCATCTAGCTGATCACAATTTTGAGAGGGACTCTCCCGCTTTGGTTCCTTCTGATTTTAAGCTAGTGGCCTGGTATGTGGATCAAAAAGAGATGGGCCGTGAGGCCTTAAAGAAAGCGATAGCCTACGCTCCCGATGCCGAGTATCTCAAAGCCATCAGCTTCTAAGAATAGGTGCATCTAGCTGACAATTTTGAGAGGGGCTTGCCCGCCTTGATTCCTTCTGTATTTCAAAGGTCTATACAAAATTGAGGGAAGGCGGGAATGCGAATTCAAAAGTTGACATCAGCATGCTTTAAGCAGGGTTTAGTAAGATGAATGTCAGTATAACAGTTTTACCTGTATTGTCCCCTTGCAGGTGAAGGTTTCTATAATTGGTAACCTGCAAACTGACTGTCCAACCTGACTCTAGCGAAAGTAAATAGTTACCTTTCATTACAGTCCCACCTCCAGTAGCATCATTTACGACAGTTGCCACGCCTGGAGAAATTAAACCAGAACCTCCCCCTACATTTAATTGTATTTCCAAAAGACCATCTCCAGACCCCGTAAGCTGAGAACTGACCGCAAACATCACAAGATAAACTCCGGTTTGAGGTATAGTGACTGCATCAGAAACAACAGGACCAGGCCAAGATGATCCAGAATAATTGCTGCCCCGAGTTGTCAATGGAATAGTTTTAGGGAGAGAGCCACTTAGATCACCTGTCGTAGTAGCATAATACGTTGCAAAGATATTACTAAACCCCCCAGTTACACCCGTACTTCCGGTTGACCCCGTCGGCCCGGTCGGACCTGTGCTGGAGTAGCTTATTCCATTAGTGCCTGTAGGGCCGGTTGGACCTGTTGCCCCAGCTGTAGGTGATGACGGCCCGGTTGGCCCGGTTGACCCGGAGAGCCCGCTTGGCCCGGTGGGACCGGTTGGCCCGGAGAGTCCGCTTGGACCGGTAAGTCCTGTGAGTCCTGATACGCCCGTTGGCCCTGCAGGTCCAGTTGATCCGGTTGGTCCCGTCACCCCTGCAATGCCCGTTGCCCCGGTAGTGCCGGTAGGCCCCGGACTGCCTGGACAACCCTGGATGCCCTGCGGGCCCGGTTGACCATTCACACCGTTCATCGCATCGCGCCCTGCTGGTCCTATAGGGCCGGTTTCACCGGTCAGTCCCTTGAGACCACGAGGTCCGGTGGGTCCTGTCGGACCCATAAGCAGGATATTTGGGCAGCTGTAATTACAATTCTCTTTCTGATTTGTCCTATTAGGCACCCCTTGAGAGTATGCCAAATTCGCTCCAACGACCAAAAGGGCGAAAAAAAACAATCTCATGAAAACACCCAAAGTAAACCAATAAGTTAAACCATAGATTTTGAATCTAAATCCAAATTTAATCAAGAAAAAAATCAACACCGTGGAGTACTAGTGTCTAACACCATAAATCCGTTTATTAAATTTGAGTGAATGTTGTCACAGATTGCAGTAGCGTATCATTTTACGCTACTGCGAGCTGTGGAAAAAGGCGCCAAAATTGATCTCAAGGGTTTATCAGGATAAATGTCAAACTGGCAGTGATATTAGCATTGTCTCCGGCTAACACAAGGCCGTATGTAGACGCATTCTGCAAACCTACGGCACTGGATGGGGTAAGGCTAAGAAAATAATAACCAGCTATTATAGTGGCCCCACTCGTTGTCGCATTAACGACAGATGTAAAACCAGGAGTATACGGTGCACCACCAATAATTAACTGAATATCCATAATTCCAGTATTAGAGCCTGAATTGTTCTGGGCATTGACCGTAAACATTATAAGATACTCTCCAGCTACGGGAACTGTGACAACGTAGTTTGATGCGAGAGAGGCACTAGAAAATCCGCCGCTAGCCGCACCGTAGATATTTAGCAAAGGGATGTTTGCGGTGGTAACCAGTCCCGTCGCATTACCGTAAAACTGACCGTAAACAGGTGTCGGCTCTCCCATTTCTCCCATTGACCCGCCCGGCCCGGTTGGCCCGGTCGCTCCCGGGGTTCCGTTGGTTCCGCTCGCGCCTGTAGGTCCGGTTGGGCCTGTTGGTCCAGAAGATCCTGTCGGCCCGGTTGGTCCGGCTCCGGTAAAAGAAAACCCTGTCGGTCCGGTTGGCCCTGTTGCCCCGGAAAGTCCTGTCGGGCCTGTCGGTCCTGATAGCCCGGAAGGGCCTGTAGGCCCTGTTGACCCTGTGGCCCCCGCCGGTCCTGTCGTCCCTGAAACACCAGTCGGTCCACTAGGGCCTGAGGGTCCTGTAATCCCTTGACAACCCGCCGGCCCCTGGGGGCCTTGCTGGCCATTCAACCCGTTTTGACCATCGCGTCCCGCAGGTCCTGGGGGGCCTTGTTCCCCCCTTAATCCGCGAGGCCCGCGATGTCCTCTTAACCCCGCCGGACCGGGCAGAATAATGGGAGCGTCGGAGTATCTGATATCACAATTTCCGCTATCAGGCACCCCTTGAGAGTGAGCCAAATTCGCTCCAATGACAAGAAGAGCGAAAAAAAACAATCTCATGATAACACCCAAAGTAAACGGCTAGTTAAACCATAGATTCTGAATCTCATTAAATATTTAATCAAGAAAAAAATGAACATTGGGTCCCGCAATTTTGATACTTCGAACTGGCGGGTCCCTCTCAGCTAGGTATTAATAAGAGAAATGACAGACTGACAGTAAAATTGGTACCGTCTCCAGCTAAATAAAGGCCGTTACCAGTGCTATTCTGCAAATATATATTTTGGCCACCAGATGGAATAACTATAAAATAATTACCAACTATCACAGTGGCGCCGCTCCCAGTATCAGAGACGTAAGATGTAGAACCAATTTGAGCAGCACCGCCAACGAATAATGTAATGTCCATAACTCCAAGGTTAGTTCCTGAATTGTTCTGAGCGCTGACTGAAAATATCACCAGATAATATCCGGGCGTGCCAACCGTTACTTTGTTACCTGCCACACTAAATGACCCTGCCATATCCCCGTAAAATCCGCTCAAGGGTATGTTCGTATTTGAAGTAATGAAACCCGTTTTATTACTGGATGCCGAAGCATAAGCCACGGCATATGCCCCCGAGAGCCCTGTTGGGCCGGTTGGCCCGGTTGGCCCCGTAAACCCCGAGGTTCCGTTTGTTCCGCTAGGCCCGGTAGGTCCGGTGGAGCCTGTTGCCCCGGAAAGTCCTGTCGGCCCGGTCGGCCCGGTTGTCCCCGAGAGTCCCGTTGGCCCCGTTGCCCCGGATAACCCCGAAGGCCCGGTCGGCCCGGTTACGCCGGAAAGACCTGTCGGACCCGTCGGCCCGGTCGGCGCGGTTGGCCCGGTAGGGCCGGTTGCCCCAGAAGGTCCTGTCGGCCCCTGAGGGCCTGTGATTCCAGGACATCCTTGGCACCCTTTTGGGCCGGTTGGGCCTGGCTGTCCGTTAAATCCGCTTTGGCCATTGCGTCCGGAAACTCCGGCCGGCCCTTGATCCCCCTGGATTCCCATAGGCCCGGTAGGTCCTCTGGGCCCTCTCGGACCGCGTATGACTTTGGGTTTAGCGGCAGAAATGTCAAAATCAGACACCCCTTGAGAGTGGGCCAAATTCGCTCCAAGGACCAAAAGTGCGAAAAAAAACATTCTCATGCTAACACCCTAAGTAATCAGCTCAGTTAAACCGGCCATTTTCATAATTTCATCAACGGGGGCTGGCCGCGAGGCGCGATTGAACACATCTCGCGCCTCTCCTTCAGCCCGCGAATGATGAAATTAATGGCCGTTAAACCTTAGATTCTGAATCTAATTAAATATTTAATCAAGAAAAATGGGAGAGAAGGCTTTCTTTTATCTCCTCAATAGGAGTAATGGCCAGATAGGCTTCCTTATCTTCAATCCCGACGGTGATGATCACATTTTTCTCTTCATGGTCCAAAGTCATCCCTGAGCCGTATTCAATACCGATGGCTTTGAAATAAAAGGGCCGGGAGAGTTTTGTGATTTGAAAGTTTTTATCCAGATAGACAAAACGGTGAAGGTAATAGCGTCTGCCGGGATAGGCCACTTCATGGACTAATGTCAGATACCCTTCATCGAAGGGAATAGGACCGGCTGAGCCGCGAAAAGAAGAGCAGTCAAAGGGAGAGGTCGTTTCCACGATTTTTTCACAATGCCCTGAAAGAAGATCAGGTTTATAAATTGTGAAGGGTTCGTGAGAGTATATGATGTGGATCGCATCGTTCAGCACAAAAGGGAGCCAATTTTTTTCGCACCGGTTCTTTACAGGGCCTGCTAGGGGAATCAGCTCTTTAATAGCCCCTCCGGGCTCTATCTTTCCAAGCCCAATTTGAATGATGTTTGAGGGGTTGGCGTCGTATAAACAGCAGGTCAGCCAATTTGCCCCGCGAAAGGAAAAGAGACGGCAATCTTCGATGCCTGTAGTATACCCGCAAGGAAAGCGCGGATAGGAAGCCTCCTCAATCAGCTCCTCTTGGGAGAGTCTTTTAAAGGCCTTGTCGGTTTTGATCAGGAAATTACGCGTGTCAATTTTGGGATTATTGGGGTCGCGCGACCAATAATGTTTGGCTTCTTCTTGTCCAAAATTGACGGTGCGGCAGATGATGTCGTAGCCTGTTTCCGTTTTTTGAATCGAGGGGTTTAGGGGGTTGTAATTTTCTGTAGCGTTGATCTTTGGAGGGATGATGTCGACAGGGATATAAGTGGCTTTCAGGGGCCGGACATAAAAAAGGGCATTATTCAAGGCGTTATTTTTTATATCCTTTGGAATATCCTTATTCACCAATAAGCGGTTGATTGCTTCAAACCCCAAGTTTTTATGCGGCGTATAGAAAGCCGCAATCGAAAGTTCTTCATCGAGAAGATAGTTCGCTTTCCCCTGCATGGCGTAGTGAGTGCATAGATTATTATCGCCATTAAGTCTGTAGTAGCGGGCAAGCCGGTAAAACGGTTCGGCCCGCTCAGGGTTTAGTTCCATCGCTTTAAGGTATTCCCTGACCGCTTTTTCCCCCTCATGCTTCTCTTCAAAATATTGGCCCAGCATGAGGCGCGAATGAAAGAGACCGTCCCCTTTTTCTTCACATTCACACCTTTTTTGGTACCATTTCGCGGCTAAATCGGAGACACCCAAGGATTTATAGGTATCAGCAAGACACACCATGCAGGCTAAATTGCGCGGTTCTTTCTCAAGAGCGGTTAAAAGAGCGCCCAGTTTTTTCTCCTTTTCCCCTTCCCCGTCTTCGACTGAAAGATAGGAAAGGTCATCGAGCCGGGAATGGTTGGGGCAAGCCCAATAATCAAAGAGCGCCCCCCTATTTTCACAAGGAAGAGCTGCTTTGAGAAGAAATAGTTTTTTCGGAAAGCAATCGCGCGCTAGAAAGTAACCATCGGCCATCAAACTGCCTTTGTCAAAAGAGGGGGATTGCCTGACAACCATATCCGCATCTAAAAAAAGGAAATAGATGCCCTCCAGGGACTCTCCCCTCTTTTTCAGCCATTTGCGGGCGGCGTTTGCCGCGGCTGTGCGGCTTTCATTCCTGTTCCGGCATTTTTGGTGATGGATTATTCCCGGGATCTTTTCCTTTTCGATAAAGGCTTCGATAATCGCCACAGTATTATCCGTCGAGCCTGTGTCGATAATTGAGATATAATCGACCAGCCCTTTGACGCTCTCCAGGCATTTTTCAATCGCATGAGCCTCATTGTTGACACTCATGGATAGACAAATTTTTCCAAAAAGAAAAAAAGGCGTCAGACAAAAGAGCAGAAAATAATAGGGCATCATGAGCTCCCAAAAGCGCTTATTCTACCGGAATTACCCTCTTTTGACAATCAGCAAAGTGTAGGAGCTCGTTGTTTGACCCGCATTTAAAAGAGGAGTTGCTGTGAGCGGATCTCCAACACTGGTCACGCCTATCAAAGCAGTGGCCGCCTGGAGGGAAAAGATCCCTGTACCCATGACGTAGCTGAAAGTATCTTCTGCACTGGTAATAATTCCGGTCTGCGTCATGGCTTGCGCCGCGCCCCCATTGAGGGTGAGGCCAATAGCTAAATTGGACGCTACCTGATTAGACGCGTTCAGGATGAAAGTGATTTCATAAATGCCGTCCATGGGAACTTGCACAAAATTGCCATTTGGTGAGCTCCAATTAGCGCCGAATGATTCAACAGGACCATTAAGCGAAAGAACCCCGGAAGCCGCGCTAATCTGACCTGCGTAGGAATAGCGCGCCGCTACTGCCAGGCCACTGCCAAAACCGGTAGGTCCCGTGATTCCAGTCGGACCTGTCGGGCCCATGGGACCCATACAACCCCTTGGACCCTGGCAGCCCTGCGGTCCGGGAACCCCCGGAAACCCATAAGGACCCTGGCAGCCTTGAACTCCTTGCGGGCCGGGCTGCCCGTTCAAACCGTTCAGACCGTTACGCCCGGCGGGACCGGCCGGACCCTGATCCCCTCTTGGCCCCTCCGGGCCGGTGGGCCCGGGAGGACCCGGTGGCCCTTGGCACAGCGGCTCGCAATCGTCATACCTGGAAGAGGCATTCGCATGGAAGGTAAATAAACCGGCCAACACAATAATCAGTAAACGGCGCATCATCATACCTTAAGTTCAGACTAGATTCTTTGTATAAAGTACTTTTTTTTTTGCAACCAAATACGGACAAGCAAGTTTCAGTTGAAAAATATATTATAAATCTAAAGAATGAAAAATGGAACAAACATCTCACTTGGGTGAAGCTGTGTCTCGTATTTTTATCGTAATAAGCCTCTTTTTATTTGCTTCTACAAGCTATGCAGATTATAAATCTGATTGCAGACCCTTGAGAGGACCTCCTGGACCCACCGGCCCCATAGGACCTGCTGGACCCAAAGGATTGAAAGGCAAGCAGGGTCCCTCCGGAGTGGATGGCCTGGACGGACAGACCGGTCCGACAGGCCCCACCGGTCCGTCCGGTTGTGCCGGATGCCCGGGCCCTCGCGGCAGTAAAGGGAATAGAGGAAGCGCAGGGCCGCAAGGCTCTATAGGACCCACCGGCATGCAAGGGCCGATGGGTCCCCAAGGGCCGACGGGACCTTTCGTACCGACGGCTTCAATGCCCTTTGTCCGATTTGCCAATTTTACGACTCAGCAAATCGCTTCCGGGGCCATTATTCCTTTAGGAAACGCGAACCCCGTCGACCGAAGCAGCGGATGGGCCGTCCAATCAGGGGGCCGTGTGACCGTTCCCAAGGATGGTGTTTACCTCGTTACCTGGATAGTCAACATTGATTTGAGCTACACCTCTAATGAAGGGGGTTATGACGCCATCATCGGCCTGGAAAACACGACCACGACCAATACCGGGACATTTGTGAATGGCAGTAATCAAACCGCCCAAGTGATTGGAGTATCCTTACAAAACCTGTTTGCGGGAATGACTGTCGGGCTTGTGAACTTTTCCAATTATCCCATTCAGATTATAGCCCAGCCATCATCATCGGGATCAGCAGGAGCTTCCTATACACTGAAAGTCGTTAATATTGGCACAAGCTCTTAGGGGCTAATTTCGTCCAATCGCCCTCTTAGGAAATTTTTATGAGCTTAAGAGTGTAGGCGCTGATATTGCCGTTTTGACTATCGACAGCTAAAGAATTTGCGGAGACGTTGTAAAGCCCGATCATATCCCCTTGATTGAGCGATATAATCGCTGTTCCGACGCCATAAGGATAAATTCCCATGCGCGTATTCGGCAAAGAGGCGCCATTTTTTCTTAGCTCAACTACGACCGGGCCCGTGTCATTGAGGTTGAGTATCCAGGTTATTTCGTAGTTGCCGCTGACCGGAATTTTGATAATTCCATTAGCGTCCGCCAGCCAGCCAGGGCTGCCGGCCGGATTGGTGCTGCCAAGGGAAATTTGCCCCCCTGACAAAGCCAAGCCGTCTGAAAAATTGGTATAAACAGCAAATTGGGTTAATGTGGTCGGCGCAGTTCCTGTGGGTCCCGACAATCCGGTAGGGCCAGTAGGTCCTGTGGGGCCGCTCGGACCTCTCGGGCCATCTGGACCCCTGTCGCCGGGACAGCCAGCCAGTCCCATAGGTCCCGTGCATCCCGGCCCCCCTTGCGGCCCTTGTACGCCCTGTACACCATGGCGGCCGTTTTGGCCGGCCTGTCCAATATCGCCGATATCCCCTTTAGGGCCTCTGGGACCGGCGGGGCCTTGAGGACCCTGAGGGCCCGGTAAAATTCGCTGATCGCATTTAAAATCATTGGCGTGAGCGGAAAAAAAATTCAGGCAGAGAGCCGAAAGGAGAAAGTAGCGTGGAAAATGCTTCATAAATTACCTAATTTAAAACAGGCCGTCATTTTCAACAATAGAATCTTCAATAATGTAGTCATCATGGCAAAAATGTTGTAACCCCTTTTTATCATTAAAGTTCCAGTCCCAGCAGGTTTGTTTGCGCAAGACAATGAGGTTGTTTCTCCGTTGCGGCAGAGGCGGGCACCATGATTCTTTGCAGCCGCTGCGCTTTCTGGCGCATCCGAAGGTAGGGAAGGGGATATTGATAGAAATTCTACCGATGACTTTAGTGTGGAAGTAACGATCGTAGGTGCCTTCCACTTCGACGCGAACGTTTGTGCTCAGGTCAGCGACCAAGCGGGCCCTGCCGCCGGCGAACCATTGCGATTGCGCCGTATTGTCATAAAAGTAGGCGCCAAGCCCGACATTGATGCGGGATTTGCACCAGAAGAAAAGCGTTTTGTCCAATTCGAGATCGAAGCCGCCGAAAGAGCAGATATTTTCTCTGCAGCAAGCAAAAAATCCCCCATCGTAACAGAAAGTTTCGGAGCAGCAGTGTTTTTTCTTTTGGAAGGGGTAGTAGCCGTTGATATAGAAGTTGAAGCAAGGGTGGAAGAACTCGAAGCCGCCGCTGATTTGATGAAAGTCCAGGTGGCAGGGCCCCCTTCTGTAGTCATAATATAAGTTAGCGCCCCCGACGATGCAATAGCAGTCGAAGGAGCGGACGCCGATGCCGACATTCACAGCGTTTTTCCAGTTGGCGAAGTAGTGCCATTTGGCGTCCAGATAGGTTTCGTAGCAAGTGTAGAACTGCCTTGCGTTCAGTTCAAAGGTGACATAATCCTTATTAGTCGCGATCGTTTCGCCGAAATTGCCCGTGAACTTGAAGTTCAGATCGCCCCCATTGGGCCTGTCGCAGGGGGGGAAGTAGAATTCGCAGGGCATGAGGCAGCAGGCCATGCCATTATAGTTTTCGGTCTTGCAAGGATTGTAGCAGTCTCCTCCGCCGGGTGTATTATAATAGGTGACACCCGACACACAGCCTACCCAAAGAAATCCCAACAACCACTTTTTCATATCATCCTCAAAGTTAAAAACCGCGCGCACGGTCGCGTGCGCGCCCTCGTCCTACCAACAGCATCCACACGGATTCTCCGCAATCTTGACAAAGGTCAGGGTAACGGATGCACCGGGTAACACAGCTGACCCATTTGCAGGAGTGAGAGTAATAGGAGTAGTCATCCCGGACAAATTAACCAGTGATACTGTTTGTCCTTTATTCAAGGGCTCAATAGCAAAGCCTACGATATTTGCTGTCGGAGTAGTTGAACCAGAAGGAGTAATGACTCCTGAAGTATCTGACATGGAGGCGCTGCCATTAATAGACAAGCCAACCACAATGGTTCCCCCAGAATAATTCGCATTGACAACCCACTGAATAAGGTACACTCCGCTGCAAGGAATCGTCACAGTTCCATTATTGATAGACCATCCATATGGAAAATTAGAGTATACGTTAAGAGGACCAATGATTGTTAAGGGTGGTGTTACTGTAATAGAAGCAAAACTCCCGAACTTGGCCCAGGCCGTAAACTCATCGCAACAATTGTTATTACAACAATCATTGCAACAGTTATTTCGGTTGTTTCTGCAGCAGCCGTTATTATTGTAACCATTGTTGCAGCATCCATTATTATTCCTGCCGCATCCATTGTTACAGCAATTGTTGTTGCAGCAATCATTATTATTGCAACAACCATTACAATTTCCGCAAGCCGTACCAGGTGTGCCGCCAGGCCCCTGCATACCATTCATCCCATCGCGGCCGGGAGGACCCATTGGACCTTGACATCCCGGAGGGCCTTGAGGACCTGGAGGACCTTGCGGGCCTGGAGGACCGCAACAGCTTTTGCAGCCAAAGGAAACATTATCCAGCTTGAATATAGACCTGTCTTTTTGGACGATAGTATCTTCTTCTGATGCCTGAGCATAGCTGCAAAAAAGCGATGCCACAGCTATCAGTAAACTTAGGAGAATTTTTTTCATGATGCCTTCCCTTCTTTTAGACAATTTCCCAAAGCTACACCTGATCGATATGTAAGGAAAATTTTTCTTATATACTTACTTAATAGTAAATTTCTTTTTTTAACTGTAGCTAATTTTTTTTTCAACAAAAAAAGGAAGGGACCCAAAATGGCAAGAAGCCATCTGGGTATTTAGAATAATTCTTGTAAGACGACTTAGTGCCTATTTTTTTTCATCATCATTTAGAAGACCTTTCATCATAGTTGAGGAACGACCACCTTCCACTTCATCTGCCTGTTTTATTCTGGGTATGTGCCGAGAAAGGCTTGTAAACATAGCTTTTGCTTTTTTCAAATAATCGTCTTCTATAGGTGGATCATCTTCATTTAGATCTTTTTTAATGATCAAATCAAATTCCCGAAGCATGAAACCATCATGATCCTCAACTTGAATAGTAAAGCGACCCTTGTCTCTTCCGGAGGGTTTTCCTTGGAGCTTGTTATCTTCATAAACCAAGCCATCGGGTAAAAGCCTCTCCTGACTGAGAGTATGACCCTTTTGATAAGCTCGCATCACCTTGACTTGCGACTCATCAAAATCAAAGGCCAGTTCAAAAGGCTGCCCAATTAGCGCCCTTTCAGTTTCCTTGCGATACTTCTCTTTTCGGAAGTAATTCCAAACCAAAGCCCGGCTTTTCCAATAGCCGATACCAGAGACGGCAATAGAACCTAAAGTAATTCCTACCTTCAGGAAGGTTTCCCAAAAGGATTCCCCCTGCACGGTCAATTTAAATGCCGACTTGGTGCTTCCGGTACTATCCGATGCCCATACCTCAATGGTATATTCCCAATCTACATAGGTACCTGTGTCAAAAGGGCCCGGTTTTCCAAAAAACGATTTTGTCTCATTATTCCATTTTAACCAGGGAGGAAGAGGCCTGCCCCCGGATTGAGTAACCGTAATTTCCAAAGCATCTCCATTTCTATCCTTAAAAGTATCGTCTGGAACTGGCTTAGAAAAAGATTCTCCCACTGTCGCAATAGCATCGGGTAATGGATTTAAAACAATCGGAGGATACTGCGTTCCATCGACAATGTTTAATGTAAACGTATCCAGGGCAAATGCACCCGATGGATCCAGGGCGCGAATTGTCACTCTAAGCGATTGAGGAGTGTCAAGCAAACCAGAGAGCGTGCGCGTGTCAGAATCAAAGTAGAGCCCTTCCGGCAATGCTCCCCCGCCCTCTAAACTCGCCTCGTATCTCAAGGGTTGATTTTCGGGATCTTCAAATGTTCCGGCATCGAAAGTAAAACTGAAAGGCACCCCGGCAGTTTTGGAAACATCGGGAATTTCCTTAATCAGAACAGGGGGATTGTTATTTGAGGCGCTCAAAACAGTTAAACTAAAAGTGGTCGATGCCTTAGCCTTATCAGGATCTTCCGCACTCAAAGTAATGGAATATGTTCCTATATCCTGAACCTGTGGTGTTCCACTAAAAGTTCTAGTCGCAGGATTAAATGAGAGAAAGGCGGGCAATTGACTCGTTGAATAAGTTAATACGTCATTATCCACATCGAAAAATGTGTTGGAATTAAAAGCGTAGCTAAAGAAAATGCCCACGCTTGCCAGCTGTGTTCCCGGCGGATTGAGCACTATAGGCGCGCTATTGGGAACGGTGATCGTAAAAGTATCTGAAACCGTTCCTCCAAAGCCATCATTGGCTGTCACTTCAATGGGATAGACGCCTTTTCCAAAAGGTGTTCCATAGAATTTTCTCAGCGCTGAATCAAAACCCAACCAACCGGGCAATACATTGCTGCCAGCCAGCTTTGCCGAGTAACTCAATATGTCCTTATCTAAATCGGAAAAGGTATTGCTATCAAAGATATAAACAAAAGGTTCGCCTGTATAGGCAGTTTGATTGGCAAAAGGCTGTTCTAAAACAGGAAACCGGTCTGGAACGCTTAGATCAAAAGGGATGGTTTTGCTGCCTCCATAACCATCATTACCTTTTACTTCGATGCGATAGGTGTTTTGATCACCGGAACGGGGCGCAAAAATAAAAGTGCGCGTAGGCGGATCAAAGCTGATGAATGCAGGTAAAGGCAATCCTCCGGCCAATGTAGCAGTATAAGTAAAGACAGCACCCGGATACTCAAATGTTCCGGCTGATAAGGTAAACAGGGTGGAGTTACCGACATAAACCTGTTGATTGGCAATCGGCAAAGTATTTATTTCACCTACGTGAATGGCAGTTGGTTCTACCACCGCATTAGTTCCATCGCTCCCTATCACGTCAAGCAGCAACAAGCCTCGATCTGTTAAAGCGGGTTTTCCGGATAAGGATCTTTCATCCACACTGTAATAAGTCAAGCCGGCGGCTCCATCTGCTATAAATGCAATGTTACCACTAAGGAAAGTATCCCTTGCTTTTCCAAAGGTATTGATTGAAATAACTAATTGTGAATTCAAAATATTTTCAATATTGATCACTTTTACGCCACCACCTGTACATGAAGCATAAATATAGTTTCCCTCCAAAGTTAGCTTGCTAGGACTAACCCCAAGATAAACTGTCCCGACAACAACAGGGGTAGCAATTTGAGTAATATCATAGATTTTCACTGCATTATTAGTATAAGCTATAAAAACATAATTATCTTTGCCTACTGCAGAGACAAAATAGCTCGAATCAAGAACGGAAGTCACAATAACAGGATTAACCGGATTGCTAATATCAACCACTCGAAAACCAGAATCAGAAGTTGCAAAATAAGCATATTTTCCTATCACACCTATACATACTAGACAATACTCCCAACTCAAAATACTCTTTTGAATTGGATTCGTTGGGTTACTTATATCTAATATCTGAAAAGTTCCGCCCCCCCCATTTCCGTCAGTGATATATAAATAATTACCCGAAGCAATCATAGAACAAATTGAACCAAAACCATCTACAGTTTTTACCAAAGAAATATTTGAAGGATTGCTAATATCTAAGACTACCAATGGATTAACCGCTCCAGAACCAACTTTCCCATAAAACGCATAATTATCCCTAATATAAATAAACCTTCTTAGTGCATTGGATTCGACAGAAACCTCCCAAAAACCCACCACAACGGGATTACCCGGATTGCTAATATCGACAATCTTTAGCCCATTATCCAGGGCAACAAAAGCATAATTGCCCCTGATATACATATCACTTGCATCGCCACCTAAAAAAAAGGTCTTTATCAATGAAGGCTGAACCATATTCATCGAGATCCAGCTTGGAGCCGCTGCACCGCTGGGCTGCTTTATCGAGAGATCGAGGTTGGCGTTGGGATTGGAAAGTTCAAAGTACTGGGACATGTCGATGTTTTCAGTCAGCTGCACGCCGGGGGTTGCGGTCAGGTCGGGGAGGGGCGTGATAATGGTGATCGGGTCGGTGCGGCGATCGAGCTGCGTCCTTGCCTGCTCGACCTTCTTCACAGTGGGAGTGGCTTTTGCAGGAGTGAAAGACGGTATGGAGAGCGCTTCGGAGCGTGGCAGGAGGGTGATCAGACTGGCAATGAGCGCGACTTTGCGATCATGGACGGTTAGCATGTTGATGGCAAAAACGGTCGCGGCACTGAGGAGAGTATGCTGAGTGTTTTGGGGAACTTCTGGGGCTGGCGCGCTGCCGGGCAAACGGAGGCGCTCCTCGTAACTTTCTTCTTTCACCAGCTTCCAGTTATCGCCATCTTTGGTAAAGGTGGCTTTTTGTACCAGTGTTTTGCCATCCAAGGGCTTCGTCTGGGTCAGTATGAGCTCTTCGGCAGTCTGTTCTGCCTTGTATTCGATGCAATCGGCGGGGCTTGTGCATTCGGTGCGGATGTGAGTCTCTTTGTCGGCTGAAAACTGGTGGATCTCCTCATAAGTGGTTCCGCCATAATTGAAAGTCTGGGTGTAACCGTCTTGCGTGAACGTCACTCTTTCAAGCTGGGAAAGCAGCTCGGGCTGCCCTTGATCGGCCCTCGACTCGGCGATGTCGATCACTTTTTGGCAAAGGGAGGGATTTTTTGCCATCTCGGCAAGTTCCTCAGGGTCCAGACGCCCGTCTGCTGCCATCTGATCGGCTCTCTCATTTTCATTTTGGGCCACTTGATGCGGAAGGCGAACATGATCGTGAATCCAGGGGGCGAGCGCATAGCCTGAGAAATAGAGATAGCCAAGGAAAAGCTTATTCAGCAAATCCCAGGGTCTGCCCTGTATTTCCTCAGGTGGAGTCTTTTGCCTCTGATAGTAGTGTTTCAAAGCCATCTCGGCTTTCACTTCCGGCAAGGTTCCCTGAAAAGATAAAGTTTCATCAGGCAACTGCAAAATAACGCTATTCCCTTTTTTGCTCAAAAGCCCTTCCAAAATAAAGTGCTTTTTCAAATCGGCAAACTTATTCCCGGTCCAGCGTCTGGCGCTCACACCGTAATCCACCATCGAGGCTTCGGAAACAGACTTCTTTAGGTAATCGGCAACTTTTGCCTCCCAAAGGACCCCCACGCCCCTTTTTTTGCTCTCAATGAGCACGACGGACTGCAACAAATCATCGGTTGCTCTAAATGTCCTGCGCCCCTTCTCATCTTTTGAGATTTCGATCAAAACATCACCGGAATCGGTAATCAGAAGAGCGCTTCCTTCCTCAGTTGTCTTCTGCAAAACTTCGGAAATCGATTTGGGGCGCAGGTCGGGTAATAATCGCGAAAGGCTGGTCGTCGCTCCGTCGAGAATCGTAAAGGCAAATTCTGCCGCGCTTTCAGATGCCTGTATCACCTTGCCAGTAAAATATTTAACACAGGAAGAATCAGCAATTGCTTTAAATGAAACAGACATATTACCTACCTTTATTTAATTCGGATTAAGTTTATAAACTATAACTATTTTAAATTCAACACAAAAATGGCACGAAGGCGACAAATCATAATCATTTATTAATAACACCTCTAGCAGTTCAACCTAAAAATAACTCATTAAGATATTATAAACCAACAAAATAACATATATATTAGTTGACTTTTTAAATAATTTATTTCAAACTTTATTTATAAAGAAGGGGGGGATTTATGCAACCAACAGAATCATCCAGTATCTATCTGCACCAAATCCAGGCTGCAGTTGCAGCTGTTGACAACCCGCATACCGCGGGCAGATATTTTGTCATCAAAAATGGTCACTTGGGCACAACTGTGGAATGCCCTAAGGACATGCAACTCTACGAAAGGGAAATGACAGCCTACATCCGAAAAATCGAAAATATCCCCTACGCCAGCAGCATTCATCAAACCTTAGGAAGAATGCAGGAACTTGTCAACCAACAACTTAGAATTAGCAAATCCTATCCGACTACTCCAGAGATTAAGCGTAAGCAAAGTATAGATTCTTCCGACTGGATAATCTCTCTGCATGACCGCTTGAAAGCGACTGAGCATAAACTGGACAGGCCTTACCTGAACTTTGATGAAGGCTGCATTATCACCTCGAGCAAAAAGCCCGACTCCCCAAGTGATGTCGTGGGAGGCATTTTGGATAAAGTGGAAACTATTCTAACAACTCAAAATTTAACCCCTGAAGAAGAGTCCTCCCTGAAATATATTCTGATGTATTTAGCGGAAAAAGAACAACTTAGTAACGTTAAAGACACGCACATTGATCACAGAACAAAACTCATCGACACAATTACAGCAAGAGAACATGCCCGCGATGTAGCAGAGGGCGGCGAGCTGCCGAAAATAAACCTGGAAGAGCGCGCTCCCACAATCTCCTTGCCAAAAGACCAGGCGATCCTCCCAGCACTTACAAAAATTGCCTTTGATAATTGTAAGAATGACAAAGACTCGGAAAAAAAGGCGCTTGAAGGGCTGGGAAGTTTGCGCTTTGCCAACTTTGTTCCTCTAGGTGAACTCAAAGCTGACGTTGAAAGACTGAAGAATCGCCCTAACAAAACCCCGGAACAAAACCAGGATTTAGAGGCAAAACAAGCTATCTTAACATGGATGGAAAACCATCCTGGCCCCATTCCCTCCCTTGCGGAATATGCCGGAGACCGATTAGAAGAGATGTCCGATATCGAACAGTTCTATGTTAACTTGTATCATGACTTTCAAGGGGCGACAAAAGCTGAAATAGAAACCAAAAAAGATCAAATTAAATCTGCCCTCTCCTATCAGGATCTCTATGCTCTGCAGCTCTTAAGAAGGATGAAGAGAAACGACCCTCCATTAGTTGATATCAACAGCGCCCCAAAAGCGATGCAGCAGAGAGCTGCCGGGGATGCCTACTCCAACAAATCGCTGATTGAATTTTATGTAGATAGCTATACAAAGCAACTAAAGGGTACAAAATACAAAGCGAATATAGAGCAATTGGAAAAAGAGGTTTCGACTTTAGACAACCTCAAACAAAAGCTCGATGAGATGGATGCCTCAAAGACAGGTTATAAAGAGGCGGCAAGTCAGATAAGAAGGAAAATTGCCGTGCTGGAAAAAGAGAATCCCCACTCAAAACTTCAGATCCTAATATCTATAATTAAAGAGGAGGCCACCACAAAAGCCGTCAAGGAAAACCTTCCCGTGGTGATTGCGGCCGGCTTCTATGATCCGAACGAATTCGGTAAAGACATTATTTATTTGCTGGAGGGCGAGGTGCCGATATCAAAGAACCCCCTTCTTTTAATGTCTGAAGACAACCTGCAAGTCAATGAGAGATCGGATATTTCATTATATGTTGAAGTGATGTTATCGCGTTATGTAGAAACCGGAAAACTAAAGCGGCACCAAAAAGAGGTGATACTTGAGGAAGTTGATCATCTCATTGAAAACTATCAAAAAGTTTTCCCGGGCAAGGATCTCAAGCAGATATATAATCTTTGCGTGATGGCCGCAAGAACGATGGCCTATCAGGAGTACTACGATAAAGCTGCGTTTACCGGGAGCGATCACGGCACAAAGCACATCCATCACAACATCTTGATGGCGAATCAATTTGTCGATGGCATAAAAACGCTAAGCAGCTCGGATGTGAAGAAGAAAGACGTATTTGCGATCCAGCTGGTGCATATTTTCCATGACTTTGGCTACTCCACCGGACTTGCGGGCATTAATTTTAACGCCTGTAAGGATCACCCCATTGTCAGTGCGGCTTTTTTGAATGCCAACAAACAATTTTTTGTCGATATTTTAGATGAGGATACGTATGACGCGGTAGTGCGCTCGGTTCAAAACCACGCCATCATACGACCCGATTTCACACCCGACCAAGGCCGGTTTCTAAGAACGTTTACAAGCAATGTTCAATCCAATCTTGTTCGTGCGCTCACCTCGACATCCGACTCCTGCGCGCTGACCGCCGACCGCAAGACGCAGGAATTTTGGGAGGATTTGGAGGCTATTAAAATCGCTGCCCGGTTGAAGGTGTTTGTCACCAACCATCCTGAGTATCAGGACAAGTTCAGTCCTCCGCCGCCTCAAAGCTATAAAGAAAATTATCGGGATCAATTATTGAATTCCACAAACCCCATGGACCGTCTTGCTGCTGAGATATATGATAGCGTTCTTGACGATTTGAAAGGCCTGATCCACGATAATCCCAACCTGCACCCCGATTTGAAAGAGCGATTTATGCATGCCATTGAGGAGCAGTTCAGTTATTTTGCCGCGAATATGGTAGTCGGCCAATTTGGCGCCGTCCTGGAAGGAGTCGGCGTCAGACGCAACGAAGGCGCCGGGCCTAAATACTTGCCCGAGTTTGATATCAGCCCCTCCTCGCTATATGCCATTTTGGAGGTAGGATTTAGCGAAAAAGAGGCCTTTGCCGCCTTTAAAAAGCTCCTCGATGAATTTTCCGCCAGACCCGATAAGCTTGAGCAAGCGACCAAGGAAACCTCTCAAAAATTGAGAGCCATCTACGAAATGAAAGCGGACTTTGAGAAGAAGTATCCATTTTGCAAGCTCGAAGAGGCCGAAGATTTGCACCTCGAAGACTTTGTCCGCCGAAAAGTATTTCCAACCAACTCCCAAGTACAGATAAAAAAACCTGAAGAGGTTGAGGAGTTTAACTGGCTAGCTAAAGTAGAACAAAAAAACGTCATAGTCATCGACGACCCAAGCCTCTACCAGACCTCCCACAGAACACCAAACGACGTCTACTTGTATGTGATAACGCCTGATAACACGAACGATTATATGGCCTTTGAAAGCGATTATCGGGCAGTCAAACTCAGAATCCGCACTGCCGTCGAGGGATCCGAGCACGACGTTACCGAGGCTAACGCCCACTTCCACGTCCACGCCCACCCCCAACTCGAAAAACCGGAAGAACACCGCTTCGGCAGCGCCGCCGGCCGCCACCTCGAGCAAGTCCGCCGCCACCAAGCCGTCACGGGTCCGGCCGCCGCTCCGTTTGCGGAGGTTCTGGAGAGGTTGTCACAAGGAAATAAACGAAAAGGGGAATTAGAAGAAGGTTTAAGAATTGGAAAAGTTAACCCACAATTAGTAAAAAATGTGGATCTTCAAGCGGCTGAATTCCAAACAGCCCAAGGGTTATTACAAAAAATTAATGCTGATTGGCAAACAGCACTGCAGCCTATAAAACAAATGTTTGAAAATAACAAAGATTCACTAGCCTATGAATCCAGTCAAAAAGTCTTAAAGCAATACGTCCGTGAATTAGAAGCGCTCAGAGATAACCCTGCCAAGTTCACAGAAAAAGCTGTTAAAGATCTGAATGATAAATATAAGAATAAATTTGAAGATATAGACACTTTCTACAACGAGCAGGGTGTAAAGACAAATTTTAAGGATACCTTCGACAACAGCACAAAAACACTTGCAGCAATTCTATGTCCTAATGCGAATAAATGGGGAGAAGGAGAAAAACTATTAAAGAATTGCTTTACATATCTAACAACACAGATGATGAGTGAGAGGAGTTTACTTTTCCTTTTGCCAAATGTGACAGGGACTCAGAATGCTCTAATTGCATTAAAATTAGATGCAACAGATAAATTAAAAGCTCAAAGTTTAGTTACTCAAAATGCTCTCTAAATTTTTAAATATATTGTTTATCTTATGAGCTAATAACATTTCTTCGCAAAGTTGCTTGCCACACTGTAACTACATAAAATTTATTTTATGATTGAACTATATATAGCTTCCTGATATTATGCTTATTTTAATACAACTAATATGTAACATGAATACTAATTCCTGTGTAAAGAAAGCATACTTTGAAAAATTACTCAATGCTTACAATATGATTCCGGCATATCATGCCCGAGTTCCTCTAAAACCTTCAGAAACTTATTACCCTGTTAGGGATACTTTAGGTATTATTGCTGATAGAGCCATTCAATTAGAGCAACAGGCAGGGACTAATCCTCTCCCAAAAAAAGAAATACTACTTCTAGAGTTAAAGGCTATTGCAGGTAATAAAGATAAAAACAAAGCTATCTATGATATTACTAAAAAAATCCATGAATTAGGCATTGAGGCAATCTATGCCCATCTTGATAAAGAAATCCACAAACTTGAAAGCGAAGATAAAGAGGATGAAGCTCAAAAATTGAAAAAAGAGAAAAAATATGTTGATAGCGTAGACCAATGGATTAAAGAACACAGTACATCCATTGACGGAAGCAAATGTGGAATTATCGGAGCTCCTGAAGTCTGCTTACCTAAATGGTACCGAGAAATTTATAATCACGAACGTTGTTCATATTTAGAAATGTGGTCTACCTTTGAACCAACGGATTTCTAGAACATTCCTAAACTAAATATTTATTGTTCTACTTAATAATCGGGCTGTAAAATATGTTGAAAATTAGCTTGAACAATGCTTAATGCTTCGTCAAAGGTTTCAATATGTTCTTTCCTATCAAATTTGTTTTCTGGCGGCTTTGTTACATAATATACTTTATCTTTAATATTCATAACATAATAAATAAATGGATCGTAATAATCAGTGTATATTGAAGTTCTAGAGGCAATGCTGATGTCAACATTTTGCAAAGTGAATGGATAGTTAACAAGATATGGCCTAATTTCTTCGTTATTATTTATTTCATTTAAGAATTCAAGTACACAATCTACATATATTTCGCGAGCCTCTTCCAGAGTAAGTGGTCGATAAATATGAAACATAACCCCTAATTTGTTTACATTATACATCATTCCATCAATTGTGCCGACAATACACATATTGTATTTCCTAGCTAGTCTTTCACTTACTGAAGATCTTATCGCATCAGCTTTGGAGATATATTCAGGGACTGGTCTGCTAGGACCAAACGTACAACAGCTAGTTAAGATCAAAACAAGAAAAATAAAATTTATCTTACGCATTAATATCCTCTAAATCGTTTGAATGCAAGTTCAATTGAATCTTCAAATGTAGGACTCCTAAATGAGTGATCCATATATGAAGCCCCGAATGCCGGTTCTAAAACGTGTAAGGTCCCTTGCTCAATCGCCCTTCTCCTGCCAAAATAATCTAAGTAGGGTACTATATCACGGGAGCTACAATAATGCGCAACCGAACCTGCTAAGTCCTTATCAATATACGCTCCGCCGGCAATAACGACTACATCTATCTGCGAGCTGATTTCGGGAGCGCAGTTGCGGAGGGCGTTGCGGACGTGGACGGCTCCTTCGCTGTGGCAAAACATGAGTATGCGCTTGCCGGGGTTGTTTTCGACGTAATCAACCCAGGTGGTAAGGAGCTCGGTGGAGGCGTTGCTCATAGTGCCGCTTATGTTGTAAATGAAATAGCGGAGGAAATCGTCGAGCAAACCTTCGCCATCACAGGTATGCTGATGAATACCAACAATCGGGATTCCTTTACTCATTTGAGCGAGATATTCGAGATTCTTTTGGTACTCCCTTTTATTGTTCCTGACGCCGTTTTGAAACATGCAGATACCCGTTCCATCCTCATTTTCCTTTATATAGTACTTCGAAACGGTTGATAAATCCCTGGGAGGGCCAAACAGTTTATAGGGGCCCGTGAAGGGCGCGGCGTGCGTTTGGCCGTTTTCCGGATTCACTGAAACGGCCAGGCCGCCTTCACTGAAGAGGATGGAGCAAAAGACGGCGCAAAGACGCCCAATTCCGCTCGAGGATAGGCCAAAGTGATCGACATATATGAGCGGATTGTTGCGGGCATAGGCATAGAGATTCGAACCATCCTCGTAGCCGGCTGGATCGGGATTCAGAAAGCGGCCGAGATGGGGCACGTAGAAGCGATTCCCAAAATATATAAGACCGCTCTCTTGGTCACGGCGCTTGCCGGCGTAGCCCCATGGGGTTTTTTGGGGGCTGCTCCCTTCACCAAAAGCCGTATAGGTGCGCTCTTCTACTTTGTTACCGTCGAAATCGAGGAGGGCTACTATGTGCCCGTTAATATCCTGCAAGGGGACATAGGGCCGCCCATCCATTTCAATGGCAATGGTGGTGCCGATCTCGGTGGCTGGGGTGCGCAGGAGGCGCAAATCGCGCAGGTGTTCGTCAAGGCTGCCGATCTCGCACTTCTCCATGTATAGGTAATGCAGGGTTGTATCGCCTTTCTTTGTGATGCGGCGGTTAAAGGGGTCATAGAGGTATTCATACTGCTTGCCGCCCTTGGTCACTTTGGTCAGGCGATTCAAGGCGTCATAGGAGTAGGTGGCCTCGCCGTCGTCTATGAGGTTCCCGTTGAGGTCGTAGCGATAATCGGCTATCTGATTGAGGTCGTTCAGCTTATAGGCCTTCCCATCCTTCATGCGGCGGTTGTGGAGCGAGTCGTACTCGTAGGTGTGACCCTCTTCCGCTATGAGCTGGTTCAGCCCGTCATAGGCAAAAGTCTGGTTGTTATAGCCAATGAGATTGCCGGAAAGATAGTAACCATGCACTTTCTGCTCCCATAGGGGATGGGCAATCTCCACGGGACGGGAAAGAGCGTCATAGCTATAGGTTATCGCGCCGGCAGCCCCCGGGAGCCGGGCTTTCGTGAGGCGCCCTTGCGCGTCATACTCCTCATTGACATGGGTATACAAGAGGGCGCCATCGGGGGAATAGCGCTCGATGGTGCGCAAATAAAGGAAATCGTATTTGTAGCGAACGGAGGAGCGGTCGGGCAGGGTGAAGCGGGTGAGGCGCCCTAAAGGATCGTATTCGTAGAAGAGGCGATGGCTGTTCGCCAGGGTCTCTTCGGTGATTTTGCCGAAAGGGTCGTACTTCCTTTGGGTTTTCCCGCCATGCGCATCAATGACTTCGATGGGCAAATCGAGTGCGTTGTATTTGTAGGTGTAGTCTATGTCTTTGGACTTTAGCCGGGACAGGCGCCCTTTTTCGTCGTAGCTGTAATGGAGGCGGAGGCCGTTGGGCTGGATTGTGGTTATTTTTTCTCCGGCCTGGTTATACTTGAATGTTGTGATTCTTTGCTCTTTCGACCCGGCAGCTTCGATCATCCTGACAAGGTGCCCCCGGCTATACTCCCAGGTGTTTGTGATCTCCCTCTCCAACCCCTCTTTGGTCTGCAAAAGCTCCCCCTTTCCATTGTAAAACATCTTCTTTTGGCTCAACAGATGCCCCAAGGGATCCCGCCTTTCCACTTTGGCATCGTGATTCAAGACGTTCTTCGTCACAATATTCTGATATCCGGATGGTTCTGTCGTGATGACTTGCGCGACTGAGTTGCCAAAATCATCCATTACCCCATAACGGTATTCAATATGGGTCACATGTCCCATGGCGTCTTCGATCCTGACGGGGCGCTTAAAATCAAATTCTGTTTTTGTAAGCGACTCGCCTATTTTGACGCTGCAGCAGTTGCCGTCGGCATCATAGGCGTAGGTTGTGGTATTTCCGTCCGTGATCTCTTTTGTGATCTGGCCTAAAAAGTCGTATTCTTTGAGGTGGGCGATATAGCGCGTTTCATCGAGCCACTCCCTAACCTCAGACTGATTTCCGAGGGTATCATAAATATAAGTGGTGCGCCTCCCCTCCCGTTTTTCGGCGATCAGCCGTCCGGCTCCATCGTATTCATAATAGGTGGTACTCCCCTCTCGATCCGTCTCGGAACAGAGGTGGAAGGCATTGTAATTGTAGGTCTTGTTTTCATCCTTGATCAAACGCCCAAATAGGTCATACTTATATTTGACGACATGGCCGTTCCGCAGGCAATTTTTGGCGAGCTTTCCTTTAATTGTGTAGAAATTTGTCTCGGTAGAATCATCCGGATGCTGGATTTGCAACGGCTGCCCTAAAATGTTATTCTTCTTTTTGGTGATCAATCCGCACTGATCCTGATGCAGAATGACCGCATTGAAAATGTCGTAGGCAAACGTTTCGTATGTGCCGTCAGGATAGGTAATTTGGACCACGCGCCCAAGCTCGTCATACTGATATTTTGTGGCATTGCCGTTCCAGTCATGGACGGCGGTGCGGTTTCCGCGCAAATCGTAAGTATAGGAGGTGACAAATGTGCCGTTGACTTTTTCAGCGATGCAGCGATTGGAAAAATCGTATTCATATTTCTTATGGTAGTTTTCCCATCTTTCTTCAAGGAGATTGTTGTTTTGATCGTAGGCGCGGTGAACGGCTCTGCCAAGGGCGTCCCTTTCAAGGATCACATTGCCATGCGCATCGTACTCCCAAAACAGGCTGTATTGCTTTTCATTGCGGCTGTCGTAGATCTCTTTTTCCAGCACCCAGCCTTGGGGGGAATAGTGAATCACGGTCTTCTTGATAAGCTCTTCCTGTTTTGTGGTGAGATTCAAAAACTTCTCTTCGATAATGTGAGGAAGGCCAAAGGGAAGCTTCCTGCGGGGGGTGACCGTTTCGATGGTGCGCTCGGTCACACCGGTCAAATCATCAATGTCATTCGTGATGCCATCATCCTTGACTGTTTTACACAAAGTGCAAAATTGGGGATCGTATTCAAAAAAATAACGGATCTTGATGTCGTCATTATCGCAAATAAATTTTGATTTGATCAGATCCGTTCCGGGATAATAGGTGTATTTAATTTTGAAGCCGGTGACATCGCTTTCGCTCTCAAGAAGATGAGAATCCTTAAAGTAGGTGTAGTTTTTACTATAACAATCGACCTCGCTACTAAACGGCAAATGGTTTTCATCAAGCTCTATTTTACCCTCTTTTTTCCCCGTAATTATCCCATACAAATTTTCCACTGTAATGTTTCCGCAATCGTCGTATATGAATTGACGGGAAGCATGGGGACGCTTATCGTTTTTGACATGGTGGCAAATAAGCCGGCTCTCATCGTCCCAAACATACCGGTCGCCCTTAAGATTTTTTAAGACATTGATCAAACGGTATGCCTTGTCATACTCATAGCGCGTGTGGTATCCCAGGGCGTCATAAACATCCGTACAGCCCTTATCTAAATGGTAAATAAATTTATGGGTGGTTTCAGCATGATAGGTCGAGCCTACAGGGGCCTTCAAACATTTGACACGATCGATCCGTTTGTCTTTTTTATTGTAATCCCCTGTGTCGTAGTATTCGATGACACGATAGCGTTGATCGGGAAGAGTGCGTGAGATGATATGCTCTTCACGCCCTTTTTCCGTATCTCTATAGCGGTAAAGAATGGGAGGGCCGTTCGAGGGAATGGCTTTGGTGATATGAAACCTTTTCTCAACGCCTTTGCGTTTTTCTTTCCAAGAGCGCGGATTATAAGAGGCGTATTCGTAAACGACGCTGCTCCCGTTGTTGCCATTCACATGATACGTCCCGCGCTCTGAATTGATAACGTTCTGATGAAAGCGCAAGGCAGAGATAGTATTGCCCAAAGAGTCTATCGAGCGAACCAGCTTTGGTTGATGATTCTCATCATAGAGATAGTGAACTTTCAGACCATTTGGCAGTTGGTTCCACGAGATCTTGTAATGGAACATCTCAGTTCTGGGATCCAG
The DNA here is from genome assembly GCA_963696295.1 of uncultured Chlamydiae bacterium. GTDB lineage: Bacteria > Chlamydiota > Chlamydiia > Chlamydiales > JAJFMB01 > CAVOJR01. Next base: position 746,724 of record CAVOJR010000001.1, read on the forward strand.
TAAAGCATCGATAATCTGATCTATTATGCCCGGTTTATACTCTGGGGTATCCTCAAAAATCTCTTTTTTATAATAATCAAACGTGTGCCGGCTGCCATCGGGCTGCTTAGCTTCGATCTGTTTATCAATAAAGGAAAGATCGGAATTTATAAGGTTCGTTCTGGCCGAAATAACGCCTGAACCGCAATTGGTGATGTGCTTGTTAAACTGGTAGTGGAGCTTGGTATCCCCTTTGTAGTGGGCGCTTCGTCCGGATAAATCGGTACAAAACGCATGGCACGATTCCGTACCTCGGCCCAGCACCTTGATATGGCTGTCGTGATTATGGCGCCATCCGCAAAAAAGAGACCTTGTGAGGTAGTCTGCGCTGGAATAAAACCGTTCGTATGAAAGCGGCACGGGCCCAGGTAGTTGGATATCGGCGTGCTGCTCAATATAATCCCCGGTAATGACATTGACGCAGCCGGCTGCGATGGTAGGCAGCCCTCTTTCCACGTCTGTAATCGGCAGCTCGTAATCAAGCGGAGAATCGGCCCATAAGGGACTAAGAGCCAGGCATAGACAAAAGATTATTTTGTTCATGAAAACCGCCGGAAAAAAAAATTTCGCAAATCTATATCCGATCCGGCAAATTTTGCGCAAGCAGAATTTATGTTTCCAATTTGTATTTTTGCAATCGGCTATTGGGTTTTTCAGGTATGGTATAAGCAATTTTTCCTCGTTTGAGCAGAGAATGAATCACTTTGTTTAAACCGCTGGAAATTTTCTTATGTCCTAGACTGTTAGCTATTTCCGATTTTGAAAGGTGCCCCTTTTGAAGCAATCTTACTACCCCATCTTCTAATGACTCTTGCCTTGACTCTTGCCTTTGCTTAGCAGAGACCAGCTCTTCCGATTGAACGCGCACCTCCCAGGTTGGGTCGGGGTTTCCATTTCCTTTGCACCAATCAATTATGCTTAGTGTCCCCATACCCCATTTTTCAATCAAACCTGCACGATAAAATACGAGGTCATATTCCTCTAGAATAAAGATTTAATAGGAAGAAGGTTATGATAGAAGAACGGAATAAATTACTTATTGCAATTTTAAATGATCCTGATGCTTCAATAACTGAAAAAGATGATGCAGCAATTCAACTTGGACAGTTCGATGATGAAGTGGCTTTGAATGGTCTTATTTCTTTTGGAATGAAGAGAAACGAAGATAAAACTGTGTTAAACTCCTGTGGCGAATAAATAGGTGAAATTTGGGTAAATAGAAACATATTTAACATTCAAATTTATCACACTTTATCTGGTGCAACACGGTATGGAATATATTATGTTATTAGGCATGATAAACCTGAATGGATTCAAAAATTCATGCTGGACAAGGACCAATTCCTTTAAATGGCGTAGCATACCTTCTGTAAAAAAGAGTAAAAATAATTATAATTTTACCCTAAAAAAACTGTTCCAATTTTTTCTGGTTATTGAACAGTTGGGCTCCCTCCTTGAGGTGAAAGCCGAATTCGCTTTCTGGCCGAGTTGACTTGATGCAAGGATAGGCAGAGCATCCAGAAATATATATCTATCCCTGACGCAAATAAATTCAAAATCAAATCTGGCAGATCGTTCAATCCCTCTTTCCAGAACTCGAATAACACCCTTACAGGAATAGATATCATTATCCACTTTAACCAAGCTGTTCCTTTATTTCTGTAAGAACATCTAAAAGTGATTAAGAACCAAGGAAGGCTAATAAGAACAGAAAACAATATGCAAATAAACACGCCGAAGGCAAATCCCGTCTCCATTGAAATGGCTCCTAAGAGTCCTTTTTCAACACAATCTAAAAAAAACGAAAGCTGAGAAATCAAGGTCATAATGACAAATGAAATCAACCATTGTTTTCGGACTTTTTCTTCATAAGATTGAGTAAACTCCGTTCGCTTTCTTCTAATGAACCCATAAAGCCCTAGCAGAGAAATGAAAATAATAGCTGTGATCATCATATTCCTACTTATTGCAAATTTAAAAAATGTACGTAAACGGTATATTTTTTTCCGTTGTGTGTCAAACCAATTTCTCTTGCAAAATATTGTTGAAAAAACTGAAATAGGTCTCTTTTTGGGGATATGATGAGATTTTTTTTTCTGCTACTTCCTTTTTTCGGACTGGCTTCAGAATATTTTGGACAACTAACGGTGGGTGAGGATGTTGTAGTCTCCGAGCCCTATATGCACGGCCCTGTCAATGTCATAACAGGCGATTATGTCGAGAGCAATATAGATATCGTCCTTCCGGGTCCAAGAGCCATGGTGCTTTGCCAGCGGTATTGCAGCGGAGAGGAGGCGGCGCCTGTCGATGCTCGCTCTAAAGTCTATCCCAATGGGCATTACGATTCTGTAAAACGGTATAATGTCCTCACCACCATTGATTTCTATGGAGCAGGGTCGTTATGGTTCAGCAACTTTACAATCGTGAATAGACATCGAAAGATAATTGTGAAGGCCTCCAACGGCCGCGAGGTGATTTATCAACTGGAATCGCAAAAAGAGGGGCTCTTAAAGTTATTTAGCAAAAAGACTTTTGCCCCGGGTGAAACTGCCCCTTTTTACCTTTGCCGCTATATTTTTGGAGCAAATGGAAAATTGCGATATAAGATCGAACCTTTGGGGCGCATTTTAAAAATAGAATATGAAGAGGGCAAAGTCAAATCATTAAGCCGTTCCGGAGAATGTCACCGGTTTGACTACGATGAGGGAAAAACCACTGTCACCGACCCTTATGGCCGGATAACCGTTTACTGGCATGAAAAAAATCAATTGCTCAATATAGACAAGTTTTTAGATCAAAAAGCTTATTATTCCACCTATTTTACTTGGGTAAACGATAAGCTCGCAAAAAAGGAAATCATTGACTTCCAACAACGGGAAGTGATTTTATCCCAATCTTATTTCTATGATGAGCAGGGCAACCTGATCGAAGAAATACTTGAGGGAAATTTGACCGGCAGGGGGTGGTCAAGCGACACCAAAACTTACACCTACACCGGTAATCTGCTGCAGACTATCACCACAGCGAGATTAAAAACAACGATGCACTATCTACCCGATAGCGATCTCGTGGATGCGATTTATATTCAGGGCGCCCCTTTTCAAAAAAGGGAATTTTTCTTCTACGATGAGAACCACCTGCTCATCAGGACAATCCAGGATGACGGCAGCGGTCAGAAAGCAGAAGATTATACCGGAGTCACTTTTCGCAAAAGTGAAGAGCGGGAACTGAAAAATGGTTTGCCCGCTTCAATAATCATTAAGTACTGGAACGAACCCTCTGAAAATGGGGCGACTTTCATAAATTCATCACTGGATTTGGACGAGCGAGGCAAAGCCGGATCGAAGCGAAGCGGTCCGCATGAGGAGTCCATAGCGTTAGCTATGGACGACGAAGAGGATCGATCCGGCAAAGCCGCAGCCGGCCGAATCCCTGATGAATTTATGAAAGTGGCCCAAAAAAAGGAGTATCTTTATAACTATGACGGCAAACCGCTTTGTGAGAAAGTTTATACTTACGATAAGAGCTGGGTATTGGAATCTGAGCAGCATTGGCATTATGATGCTGCCGGCCGCTGCGTTCAAGAAACAAATGGAACCTATTCCTATGATTGCCTGGGAAATCTCGTGCAGGAAAACCAGGCAGAGCACTTCTACGACAAACTCAATCGCAGAGTCAAAACGGTCCGGAACAATTTAGTTGAATCCTGGGAATACGACCTTCTTGGCAACGTCTTGAGTCACACCGATATATTCCATAACAAAACGGCCTACGCGTACGATGATCTCAACCGCTTGATCGCCATTCGGGACCCTCAGGGGAATACGGAAGAATTCACTTACGATGTGCTGAACTATATAACCTCTATCAAGGACAAAATGGGGCGGCGCACGAGTTATCAGAGAACTATCCGCGGAGAGATCTGCTCAACGACCCGCCCGGACGGCTCGGTGGAATGGCGCAGCTATACCACTGACGGCCTTTTGGCAGAGGAGGGCTTTCCCGGCGGCCTCACCATCCGTTACGCCTACGATGCCTTTCAGCGCGTGACAGAGCAAGAATGGTTTTTGCATGGTAAGCCGCAAAGGAAAATCACTAACCGCTACAGCGCATTTTTCAAGCTGGGAACTGAGGAGAAGCCGATTTGACTTTGGGAACTTTCGTGGGATCGGAAAGCTTCAACGTATCAAAAATCCCCCAATTTGTCATCAGGGAATCATAGCTTCCGTCTTGGATGATTTTATGTAAGCCTTCATTGAACTTCAAAATGAACGCAGAGGAATCAGGATCTTTTTTAGCCATCAAACGCAAACCTTCATCAGTCAGCGGCCTGCCGACAATCTTCAGTTTTCCGGCATAAACGCTTTCGATATTGGCATAGGCTGGTAATGCCTCCATAATCACCGCGTCGATTTCGTCCTCCTGCAAATCATCCAGGGCCTCACGCATATTTTCATAAGTTCTAAAGAGAATAGTGGGATAGTCGCGTATGCGGAAAACTAAGGGGGAACCCGATTGAATAGCTACCATTTCCCCGCCCAAATCAGCAAAGGAACGGATGTCGGAATTCTTCATGACTACTATCAATGGGCCGGTCAAATAAATCGGATCGGAGAAGACATACCTGGCCTCGAGCATAGGGTTTGGATCCATTGAAGTCACAATGGCATCATATATTCCGCGATTCAATCCATCCATAAGATCGTCCCTGCTGGCGGAATAGAGAAGGATCTTTAAATGTTCCTCCTTGGCGATCATCCCAAAAAGATCGTTGCTGAAAGCGACCATGTTGCGCTCTTTGCCCATGAAATCTAGCGGATACCAGCTGGGGTCGCGCCCTATGCGATAGATCTTTTCCTGATGCCCTTTCCCCGTGCAGGAACGGACCAGAAGTCCTAATAGCAGCAGGACAATCACGGCGAGGCCGATAATTTTCATCGCTCTGCTGGAAAATTTTCTCTCTTTCTTTTTTTGCTTTGCCATAAAGACTCGTTTCCGTTTAGATTTATCATATTCATAAATTAGCATAAAAATCCAGTCATGAAAAAAAAAATCGCCTATATCATCGCCAATTTCGGCGGTCCGAGAGACCTCAACGAGATCAAACCCTTCCTAACAGAACTGCTCACCGACCGGGACGTCATCCGCACACGCTTGCCGCTGTGGCTGCAAACCATTATCTTCAAACGCGTTGCAAAAAAAAGAGCCAAATCGATTGCTAAAGATTACCAGTTAATCGGCGGAAAATCGCCCATCTTTGCCGATACGGAAGCCATTGCCAAAAAGCTCCCTTTGGATGGACCGGTAATCCCCTTCCATCGCTATTTGCCCGCCACTCATGCGGAATTTAAGAAACGGCTGGCCAACATTCCTTGCGACGAAATACGGTGTTTTCCGATGTTTCCCCAGTTTACTTATGGGACCACAGGGAGCATCGCGCGCTGGTTTCAAGAAAATTTGCCAAAAGAGACGGTGGTGAAAATGAGGTGGGTCAAATCGTATGCGAGCGATCCAGGCTTTGTCTCTATTTACCAGAAGCTGATCCGGGAGTATATGGAAGGGCACAATCTCAAAGAGGAAGAGAGCATCCTGCTCTTTTCTGCGCATGGCGTCCCTCAAACGTTCGTATCCGAAGGGGATATTTACCTGGATGAATGCGAATACTCTTATGAGCTCGTGAAAGCCGCCTTTCCCAAATGCCTCCCCCGCTTGTCCTTTCAGTCCCAATTCGGCAAGGAGGCGTGGATTAAGCCCTACACCAGCGAAGTCTGCCAAGAGATTCTGCAATGGAATGAGGGGCGTAAGGCGGTGCTTTTTATTCCGATCGCCTTCACCTCAGACCACATCGAGACTCTCTTTGAAGTTGAAGAGCAGTACATGACAGTGATCCGGGAAAAAGGGCTTGAGGCCTACCGCGTTCCAGCCCTGAACCAGGATGCCGGATGGCTGGAGGCTATCTCCAAGATGTTGAACGGCAAAGACTTTTGCAATAACCAAATGCTTATTAGAAATTAAGGATATAGCAGCGTCCCTTTTTTCACTTTTAAGAAGGGGGTGAGGTGGTGCGTCTTGACATTTTTTTCATTGAGGATATGCATGACCTTCCACTTTCGCAAAGTCAGGGCATCGGCGATAAGGGAACGATGGCAGCGCCACGGAACGGCTTCGGCGCACAGGATGGCGGCCTTCTCTTTTTTTCCGATGTTTTCCAGCTCTTCAATCCCTTCCCAAAAATCGTCCGTTTGCATGTAGTCGGCAAAGCCGCGAAAAGAGAGATTCCGCCATCCCAAATTGACTGAGTCTTTAGCCGCGTGGCGAAGTCCTCCCAATTTCTCAAGATGCCGGTATTGAATGCCCGCTTCCTTTAAAGAGGCTTCCAAGTCTTCGTCATTAAATTGGGGATTGTGCCGCGATTTCGGCACCGTTCTGACATCGACGACTATTTTAATCCCGAAACTTTTCAGGAGAGAGATGAACTCTTCGATAGAGCGGGTAGAGTGGCCTATTGTGTAAATCATATTTCCATTTATTGAAATTCCGCTTTTCCTTGCAATGTAAAACGTGATAGAATTTTGCGGGTCAAAAGGAGCTGTCAAATGAATTCCATGGAGTTTAACGAGCTATTCCATCTACTCCAGAGCGGCGATGAAATGGATAGGATTGAAGCCAAATCAGCTGCGCATGGTATTGGAAAAAGTTTCCTTGAAACAGTTTCTGCTTATAGTAACGAGCCTGGATTAGGTGGTGGCTATATTTTGCTGGGTATTACGGAAAATGAAGAAACCGATGTCTCTAAATACCGCATTACAGGCATTGCGGATCCTGATAAACTCCAAAACGAAATCGCTTCTCAATGCAGGCAATGCTTTAATTTTCCTATTCGGCCCATTATCAAAGTGATTTCCCAACCTCAAGGATGTATTCTTCTGGTTTACATTTCCGAGTCTAATACGCACGAAAAGCCCGTTTACATCAAAAGTAGAGGGATCGATGAGGGAGCCTATCGTCGTATAGGATCTTCTGATCAGATTTGTACGCGTGAAGATTTGGACTTATTATATCAGCTTCGTTCCAAGCGTAAATATGATGAAACGCTTGTAGAGAACGCATCTTTTGAAGACTTTGAGCCGGAAGCAATTAAACAATACCGACATGAAAGAGCCAAAATCAAATTGGATGCTCAGGAGTTGAGCTACAGCGATGAAGACTTGTTGAAAGCCGTTCGCGCGATTGAAACGGAAAAAGGCGTTACACTGCCGACTATAGGAGGTCTTCTTCTTTTTGGTAAGAAAATGGCGCTGCGGCGACTATTTCCTCTCAAGAATCAAGTAGATTATATGCTTGTTGAAGGAAGGGATTGGGTAACCGATTCAGAGAAGCGTTATACGGCTTTTGAAATGTGCGAAGCTCTGATCACTGGTATCCCTCGCCTCATTAGCCAGATCATGACTGATATCCGGCAAGTTTTTGCCTTGGAAGAAGATAAAATACGAAGGAAGGATAACCCTGTCATCCCTAGGATGGTCATTCGAGAATCTGTGGTCAATGCATTAATGCATAAGGATTACAGAGTGACCAGTCCTACACAAATCATAAAATACGCCAATCGAACTGAATTTCGCAATGTGGGTTATTCTTTAAAACCTCAGGAGCAATTGGGTTTACCAGGATCAATGCTGAGAAATCCCATTCTTGCCCAAGTGTTTCGCGATATTCATTATGCAGAAGGAAAAGGGACAGGCATTGGGACGATGCGCGATGAGATGAAAAAAGCAAATCTTTCTGTCCCTCTGATTGAATCGGACCGATTCAGCAACCTTTTCGTATTGACCCTGCTGCCACACCATCTCTTTGACAAAGAGGACATTCAATGGCTTCATTCTTTCAAGCAGCATCACCTGACAGATGAGGAGGCCCGTACTTTAATCGTTATTCGAGAAAAAGGGTCTATTTCAAATGCCGAATATCGCACCATTAATGGTGTTGACACTCTTGCTGCCAGCTCTCATTTACGCAGGCTCCGCGATCTTGGTCTTTTGGATCAAAAAGGTAGGGGAAATACTACTTTTTACGTTCCCTCCAAAAAGTTGCTTGTTTCATCCGAAACCCCTCATACAAGCTCGTTATCTGAGGGGTTAACCCCTCATATATCTGAGGGGTTAACTCCCCATATAAGGTCTTTGCCAGAGGAGTTGATGGGGCTTAGCCAGGACTTAAAAGAAATAATTCAAAAAATTGGCATAAGAACTCCTCATGCTAGGATTCGAGAAGCGATTAAACGTCTATGTTCATCACGCCCTTTTAAACCAAGTGAAATAGCCCTTCTTTTGAAAAGAAATCAACGACATATGCGCGATTATTACTTAACTCCTATGGTTGAATTGGGAGAGCTAGAATTAGTGTTTCCCGATAATCCAGCACATCCTCAACAGGCCTACCAAGTCAATTCAGCTCGTGCATCAATTATAACAACAGAAAGTGATTGATTTCAGACTGCCAAAAACCATTGCCCTGCACACATGGATTCTTGCCAATCCATGGCTAGCATGCTATCATCCATGCATTAATAGGTAAGTCATATGGCTTTCAGAAATTCTTTGTTGTTTTTACATGTGGAGGAGTTAAGGGAGATAGCCCGCAGACTTTCCCTCGCAGATAAGGGAAATAAGATCGCCCTCATTATGCGTATTGTGCATTTTTTGAAAACGGGGCAAAAGCTGGCCATCCCAAAGTTCCCCGAAAAGTCCTGCGCAAAGCGGGGGGTTTATCCCTTGAACGAAGACGCCTTGATGTTAAAAGGGGCTTATAAAAATGACTTAAAAACAAGGTTGTTTTTCAAACAGATGATTGGCGATCATTTTCATTTTACGGCCTTTGGCATCGACTGGTTAAATGAGCGGTGGATGGAAGGCAATCCCCCGACTTACCGGGAATTTGCCAAGATGTGGCAAGAAGAATTCGAAAAGCGCCAAAAAACGCCGGCTGCCCCTAAAGAAGAATGGGCCTACATTAACTTCGTACAAAAGTTTTTGCTAACTTCCCCTGCAGCTTCACGAGAAAGCATCCAACACGCATGGGAACTTGAGCGGGAGAGACATAAAACAATCGTATATAACGACATAAAAAAGCTCACGGAACTTTCCGTGAGCCATTGATGGAGGTGGAGAGAGTCGAACTCTCGTCCTAAGCAAACTCCATACTAATCTCTACATGCTTAATGCCCTAAAATTTCATTGCTCCCGACGTAGGGCACCCCGCTAGAAGCAACCTGTTTCATTTGATCTCGACTTGCCGCCCCTAGAAACGACGGAACCGCAAGCCATACCAAGTAAATGACGATAGACCCTAAGACCCTCGGTCCAATCTTAGGCTATCGGGCAGTTTAAGTCAGTTAAGTCTTAAGCTGCAACAAGTTCGCAGTTCATTTCTTCAACATGATTGAAGTTAAGAGCTACGACTTTTGTGCTATTTCTGGCACTTAATTGTTCACCGGTTTTTTTAGGAGGCCAACCGATATCCTCCGCATGCAACTAATACTTTGTTCCCCAGTCGAAACCTTTACACCCCCACTAGAATTTTACCACAATCCCCCTTTATTTGAAAAGTGTAGACTTTTAGAGGCAAATCCGTATAATTTCTCCTTATGTTCCACGAAATAGCCAACGAAAGTTTTGATGAAAGAGAAAAGCGGATCCTGAAATTCTGGCAGGAGAAGCGCGTTTTCGAGCGCTCCGTCGAGGGGCGGAAGGACCACCCCGTCTTCACCATCTACGACGGCCCCCCCTTCGCCACCGGCCTGCCCCACTACGGCCACCTGCTGGCAGGCACCATCAAAGATGTCGTCCCCCGCTACAAAACCATGAAAGGCTTTTGCGTGCCGCGCCGCTTCGGCTGGGATTGCCACGGCCTGCCGATCGAAAACGAAATCGAGAAAGCCCACGGCCTGTCCGGAGCCAAATCGATCGAGGAGTTCGGCATCGCCAAATTCAACGAAGAGTGCCGCAGCATCGTCCTCCGCTACACCGAAGAGTGGAAATCCACGGTCCATCGCATGGGCCGCTGCGTCGATTTCAGCCAAACCTACCGCACCATGGACCTCTCCTTTATGGAATCGGTCTGGTGGGTCTTCAAGCGCCTCTTTGAGAAAGGGCTTGTCTATGAAGGGTTTAGAGTTATGCCCTTCTCGGCCAAATTAGGCACCCCCCTATCGAATTTCGAGGCCGGCGAAAACTACAAAGATGTCGACGATCCGGCTTTAACCGTCACTTTCCCCCTCCTCGACGATCCGGAAACCGCCCTGCTCGCCTGGACGACCACCCCCTGGACCCTCGTTTCCAACCTGGCCGTCATGGCCGGACCCGATATCGACTACGTCCGCATCCTCGACCGCGCCTCGGGAAAAAAATACATTTTGGCCAAAAATTGCCTCCCCTCCTTCTATAAAAATGAAAGCGACTACGCTATAGAAGCCGAATTCAAAGGGCAGAAACTGCAGCACGTGCGCTATCTGCCCATTTTGCCCTATTTCGCCCACCAGACCGAGGCGTTCAAAGTCATCCTCGAGGAGAATGTCGCCACCGACGAGGGCACCGGCCTCGTGCATTCTGCGCCGGCCTTCGGCGAGATGGACTTTTACGCCTGCCAGCGGGAAGGGATCCCGCTCGTTTGCCCCGTGGACAACAATGGCCGCTTCAGCGACGAAATCGCCGAATACAAGGGCCTCTTTGTCAAAGACGCCGACAAAGAGATCATCAAGAGGCTCAAACACGAGGGGCGCGTCTTCCACCACTCTACCATCCGCCACCGCTACCCCTTCTGCTGGCGCTCCGACACCCCGCTGATCTATAAAGCCGTCAGCACCTGGTTTGTCGCCGTAGAACAGCTAAAAAGCGCCATGCTGCGGGCCAATACGCAGATCCACTGGACCCCCGAACACCTCAAATACGGCCGTTTCGGCAAATGGCTGGAGGGAGCGCGAGACTGGAACATCAGCCGCAACCGCTACTGGGGAACCCCCATCCCGATCTGGCGCGCGGAGGATGGAGAACTCCTGGTGGTCGGCAGCATCGCCGAGCTTGAAACGCTCGCCAAGACTAAAGTGACCGACCTGCACCGCCACTTCATCGACGATATCCCGATCGAAAAAGGGGGCAAAATCTACCGGCGCATTCCCGAAGTGTTCGACTGCTGGTTCGAGTCGGGCTCGATGCCGTATGCCCAAAACCACTACCCCTTTGAAAATCAGGAGCTCTTTGAGAAAAATTTCCCGGCCGACTTTATCGCCGAAGGGCTCGATCAGACGCGCGGCTGGTTCTACACCCTGACTGTGCTGGCGGCGGCCCTCTTCGACAAACCCGCTTTTAACAACGTGATCTGCAACGGCATCATGCTCGCCGAAGACGGCGCCAAGATGTCAAAACGGCTGCGCAACTACCCGGACCCCCTGCACGTCATCGAAAAGTATGGCGCCGACGCCGTCCGCCTCTATATGATGCACAGCCCCGCCGTCAAAGCCGACGACCTCCGCTTCAAAGAGAGCGGCGTCGAACTCGTTTTGCGGCAGATTTTGATCCCCCTCTGGAACGCCTACAGCTTCTTCATCACCTACGCCAGGCTCTATCACTGGAAGCCGCCCTCCACCTTCACCAAACCAAAAGCCGTCATCGACCGCTGGGTGCTCTCCGTCCTGCATCAGCTCATCCACGAAGTGGAAGAGGGGATGGACGCCTACGATTTGAGCCGGGCTGTCGAGCCCTTTGTCGCCTTCATCGACAACTTGACCAACTGGTATATCCGCCGCAGCCGCCGCCGCTTCTGGGAAGAGGACAACCTGCCCGACCGCGACCTCGCTTTTGAAACGCTCTACCAGGTGCTGCTCCAGCTGACGAAGATCACCGCGCCTTTTGTTCCCTTCATCAGCGACGCGATCTATCGCAACCTGCGCACCCCTGAAATGCCCGAATCGGTGCACCTTTGCGACTACCCGAAATACCTGCATGACGTGCGCGATGTCCACCTCGAACAGGCGATGGACGCCGTGATGCAAACCGTTTCCCTGGGCCATTCGCTGCGGAAAGAAAATAAAATCAAAGTGCGTCAGCCATTAAGAGAGGCGCATGTCGCTTCCGACGACCCCAACCTGCTCGTGCTCCTGAAAGAGCAGCAGGGCCTGATCGCCGATGAATTGAATGTGAAGCAAGTGCACTTCAGCTCGCACGAGAGTCAGTTCGTCTCCCTCATTGTCAAACCGAACTTCCGCGTCCTTGGAAAAAAGGTGGGCAAAAACATGCGGGAAGCGCAGGAAAAAATCGCTAAAATCGACCGCAAACAGATCCTCTCCCTCTTCCAGGGGAAAGAGATCGCGATCGATTTAGAAGGAGAGCCTTTTACCATCACCCCCGACGATGTGCAGATCGAGCGCAAAGTGCACGACGGGATTATCGCCGCCAACGTCGGCAACATCACCATTGCCCTGGACACCGAGCTTTCCGAAGAGCTTTTAAGCGAGGGACTTGCGCGCGAGATCGTCAACAAAATCAACACCATGCGCCGCGAGGGGAACTTCGACGTCGCCGAACGGATCCATGTCAAGATGCAAACAACCGAGCGGGTGAAACAATGTGTCGAGAGCTACCGCGACTACATTTCCAAAGAAATATTAGCCCTCTCCTTCGACTTCGCCCCTTGCGCCGGGACCGAATGGGACCTGAACGGCGAACCGGCTATCATCGAACTTAAAAAGAACTGAAATTCTCAGCGACAGGGATCATAGACCCCAAGCCACTTATTTTTACCGAGCTGCAATAGCTTTTCATCATGGGTAACTAAAATGGCATTAGATTCACAAGCAGTTGCTACGAGGATTCTGTCGGCAGGATCTCCATGGGGATTGCCCGGCAAACGGAAACTTTGTATAGCTATACGAGGAGAAAGCGGAAGGAGATTAACTCCAGGCTTACCCAGACTTTCCTCTATCCAATCAATACAATCCATCTCCAATTCGATCCTTTTTCTCTCCACCAACATACCTATTTCCCAAATTGTGATAGCAGAGATGAAAATCAAACTATTTTCTTGGCTCTCATCTATGGCTCGCCTAAAATTTCGACTCAATCTCTCGTCTCCCATTATAAGCCAAATCCAGACATGAGTATCGAGCAGCAATTTGTGTTTTTTTACACTTTTAAGAACAGGCATCCCAATCTTCTCCAATAGGTAGAATCAAGTCTCCCTTAATGTGTATAGTGCCTTTCATGATTCCGAATAGCGATTGCTTTTCTGTTTCAATCGGTACAAGTTTAGCAATAGGCTGATTGCGCTTAGTGATAATCACGCTGTTTTTTTTTGCATGAACTTCATCCATAATTTTTAAACATTCCGCTTTAAATTTGCCCGCCTGGATAATGCGCCTCATCCTTAACCTCCTATTACGTCTATAGTCAGATCCATAGTCATGATATAATGCTTTAAAAAAATAGAATTGTGGTATAATAAAAACATGAAAAGAAAGTTTTACAAAACTGTTCATACCATAAAAACTTTTATTCAAAGGTTGAAAGACCCTTTTCGCCATATCCACTTTTAATTGACTTAATAAAACCTTTATGTTATTATTTTCTTTTTATGAGGTTTTATGTCGTCAATTACTAATTCCATTCCGCTTCCCCTCGCCTTTTGGAAGCCGGCCGTAAAACAAGGTCAAGTGGATCAAATATCTATTCTTGCGCGGACCGGTCTTGTGGCCGCGGTGGCCTTTTCCGCTTTGATCAGAGCGCTGTCCAGGCCAAACCCAGCAGCCGCGCTTCTGATTTACCCGGGTGTTTATGGGGTATTTGGGCTTTCATGGCTTGTCATGAGTTTTGAAGATTGGCGCGCCCGCCGTGAAATTTACCGCATTGCCGTAGAATTTCTTGTAAAACCGGCCTCCGATCCTTCTTACGATGCCGCTTCTGCGCTAAAACTTCTTCAATCCATGGCAGAAAATCCGGCAGCTCTTAAAGCCTATTTGAATCACCCTAAGACCAGGGCAGAGGACCTTGACAGAATTTTGGAACATCTCCTTAAATATCCATCAGCTTACAAAGAGAAGGAAAAACTTGAGTCATTCCAACTTCTGGTGGATCATGCCGTTTTCAAAGCAAAACATTTTGAAAAATTGGTTAACAAAAGTAATGCCTTCAATTATATTCTCTACGCTTTGACAAAAGGGAAATTTGAGTTAAGCGAATTTACCCCAAAGCAGCAATTTCTCCTTTGGACAAGCGCTTGCCAAGAAAAAACGTTAGCTCCCCTGCTGAAAAAAAGGGGGATCGGCATCGATTCAACCAATGAGAAGGGAATAACTCCGCTTGCCTTTGCGATTGAGCAAAAAGATATCAACGCCGTTTGCCTTCTTTTGAAGTATGGAGCAGCCACCCCGGAAACAATCAAAATTAAAGAGAAAGAGGTCGCCACAAGAGAGTATCTTAAAGACAGCCCCCTTCTTCTGGCCGCGCTGGATCAGGCAAGCCGCCCCTCAACCCCTTTTGTATGCGCTGAAAATGACCCTCATACCTTCTCCTTAAAACCCCCTATTTCGATAAGCCACAGGTTCAATACCTTTGAGGTTAGTCATTTTCCTATTGTTTTCCAAACCTATATAGCCACATCGGCGGCTATTATACTGGGAGCATTAACTGTTGTAAAGCACCCTATTATGTATTTCGCCGCTCTCGGCTTCAGTTCCCTTTGTGGCTATCAATTCCAAAAGCAAAGAGCCGCTGACAAACTGAATGAGATCGCTCTTAAGGAATTTGCCACCAACTACCCCTTTCACGGCGCCACAAAATACATCTCAGGAAACAAGACGGTATTTGAGCAAATTTCGGACCTGAACAAGTTAGACGACGAGGGAATGACCCTCTGGAGCACCCTTTGCGAATCCAAGGACCTTAACGAAGATCAGCTTTCCAATTTTAAACGACTGGCGGATAAGATCTTCGCCGAACAAAAATTCCCCTATTTCATCCAGGCGATCCGGAGCAAAAAGCCCCCATTTGTCGAGTATCTTCTGGAGAAAGTAAAAGATTTCTCCGAGAAGCAGCAATTCGAATGCTGGATGGAATTAAAGGACAGAAATACTCTTGCTCTACTTAAAAAGGGAGGCTTTAATATCAATGTACAAGACGAGCAGGGATATACTCCTTTATACCGCCTTCTAAAATCCCCTTTTCCTGGCCAAGACATAATTCAGGGGCTGTTAGCAAACGGAGCCGCCTTAAACCGCGATCACGTGGTAGAAGGTAAAACCGTGGCAGAGCTTATCGATAAATCCTCAAATGGAGTACAATTCATCATCAGCAGTTGGGAAAAAAAACAGGAAAAGTGAAGGGGCGCGTCCCAGCTACCCCCTTATGTACAAGTGAAGCCTATTTTTTTATCAGCTTCTCGCTGCCGACCAAATTCTTATTCAAAAGAACAAAAGGGCCTTCCAGAGTTTTATCACTGATTTTGTAGATTTGCAGACCCAGTTCATCTTGGCCGGCCGAGGTATTTCTAAAGACAAAGCTGACTTCGCCGCCTCTTTTGAGGCCCGTGCCGGTGTAGGTAAATTTTTGACCCTCTTCGGTGATATTCCAGCTCGCCTGGTAGACCTCGTTTTTATCTTTTGTGATCGCGATAGTGCCGGTATAAGGCTTTTTATCGTACGGGTCGTACCCCGTAAGGTCGTAATTTCCTTCGATGGCTTTCAAAGAACTTGCTAAAATAAGAAACAATCCAATCAGTTTTTTCATAGAAAACTCCTTGTTTCCCATCTTCTAGCAGATGTGGAGTTTTAAGACAACTTCAAATTATCGAGTTCTTTCAAAAATGCATTGATGAGATCCACGCTATTGCCAAGAGAATAGTTCGTATCCGTCAACCGAACGCGTTCCGAGTGGGCATGAAACTGCCGGCTTCTTTGAACAATCAGATTAGCTGTCTCGAACGACGATTCCATTTTTTTCAGGAATTCTTTCAGAGATTCAATCTGCTTTTTCTTATCGCGCACATCTGATTGACTTTCAAACATTTCGAGATAAATCAGCTCAACATCGGATGAGGTAAACTTTAAGCCCCCTTCTTGCGTAAAGCGAGCAAATATCTCCAGAATATCCTTTCTAAAGAACATCTCCTTCTTTTCTAACTCTGCCCCCATTAAAGACATAAAGCCAGAGACGTCTACGTTGGCAGTTTCTGCTAAGCGGCGCTGGAATTCGTCGAGATAGAGTTTCTTTTGCTCCGGGGTTTTCAGAGAAGAGACGAGAGCCCAAGGGAGCTTCTCCCTTTCTGTTGTCAACTGACGAATTGTATCGTTAATTCGTTTGCACTCTATCGGATAGTTCTTGATCACTTCAGCGGCTTTTTCCAGTTCCTTAGAAGAAGGAGTCAAAATTTCATTGTTGTTCGATTCAATCAGCTTATCGAGCATCCCTTTTAATTGAATCAGGTTCCCTTCCAGAATTTCCAGCTTTTCCGAGAGAGATTCTCTTTCTTCCGCTCTTATTTTTTTCATTTGCTTTAAAAACGAACTTACAGACCGGATGTATTGCCATCCAAACTTATCGACCAACTTCCGGTCCAAACCAAATTCATAGTTGATTTTATCAAGCTGCTGGTTCAAGAGGTTGAAATCGACTTCGGTTTGATAACTCATGACTTCCAGTTCAAGGAGGGTTGACTCTTTTTCCAGCTGGTTTCTGGAAGACTGCAATCCCTCGGCATCCTCCTTAAACTTCACTAATGCAGGTGTGAAATAATTTTTCAGGACTTCTGCCTGACCTTTTATCTCCCCAATCAGAGTTGTGAAATGATCCCTCCAAAGAGTCCGGCATCTATTGATTTTATCCGCCAGCTCGTCATAATCTGCGGTATCAAGGTCTGCTTCCTGGATCCTTTTTGCTTCAATGGAGGCAAGGCGCTTAAGCAGGGAACCGTTAAGGACCATATTTTGCTCAAAATCAGCCTGGGTTTGCTGCAGACATTCCAAAGCATTGGCTATCACTATCAGATGATGCGCCGGGACGCCAGACGGGGTGTCGGAACGGGATGGCACTTCGTCATGATTCAACGGGGAGTAAGGCGGCGTGCTTGGGCCGGAAACAAGGATAAGGCGGCGATTTAACATAAAAACCCATTTTTTTTTGAAATTTGCCACTATTTTAACATATCCGGTAAATTAATTAAACATAAATTTCATATAAATCTTATTTGATTTAATTAAAATAAATGCTATAATTAGTAATAAAATGAAAGGTTAATATGGAAATTAATGCAAAAAATCTTCCTGACAAACTTAATGATGCAAATACCGAAATCGTCGGGGGAAAACTAAGAGACAAAGCTTTGGAAGTAAATACTAATTTGCGACCCCGAATTGTAGATATGATGCCCCTTTCTTCCACTCCGAGTGATAAACCCCTTGTTCAGAAAAAAACATTTGATGATACGAGGTTTAACCTGACATTTGATAACCCTGAGAAACTCTATAAAGCGCGGCATGCAGTACTTTATGACGACCGATTTCGTAAGAATGAATATAAAAGAAAAAATCTTTGTGAAATAGAAGATTTAAAATTAACAGATGTTTTTAATTTGGATGAAAAAACATTAAATTTCCTTTTCATCAATTCAAATACAAAAATTGCCGACTGCCTGACAAGAGCTTACGTCTCTGAAGAAGGGGAAGAAACCATACGATTTGCCATTCTTTATAACAAAAAAAATCGTCAAGCAGCGTATAAAAAAAACAACTTAAATGATATCAAAGATAAAAAATTAAATGAAGTGCTTAACCTGGATGATAGAACGTTAAAAGCCCTTTATAAAAATCCCGATATGACGGTTGCAGAATGCATGCAGCAGATTAATACCAAGGAAGTCGATAAACAAATATCAAATGCTTTAATGCAATATAACGGACGAAAAACAGATAAGGTAGAAATTAATGGCCGTAAATATACACAGACAACGCGTCATTTTGAAGCGGTACCCACTCAAGAAAAGGCCGGCGTTTCCCTCTTCGGCGTCTTTTACAAATTAGTCAGAGGAACCACGCTAAGCAGCGTTGCCATTAAAAATAAACAATACGATCGGGAGATGAAAGATTTTAATGCCAACAATGCCGTAGTCAGAGGATCCGATGGGACGCACTATTGCGCCCGTTCAGCCCGCAGCGACACCCCCGGCAGGATTTACGAGCTCATGATGACCAATTATCTCTCGGCTAAAGGAAAAGGAGTGGGGATTAGCAAAGACGGCGAGGGTAAAACGCGCTTTACCTTTAGCATCACCAGCGGCCAGGACAGAAATATTTTCAAATATTTATTGTCAAAGATTGGTTTCGGCGAAGATGAGTTGACGTCTGTGAAAAACATTGAGAAATCAATCCAGGAAATTTGGGGAGATAAAGAATTTATCCTCATGACAGACCAGGAATCCGGCGAAGAAATACGCGTCAATAGACCCTTATTTAAAACTCAGGTTTTTAGCGCTTATTCCGGAGACAGGGCATACACAGATAGCACCCGGCAAGATAATATGAAAGCCTCTCTGCAACAAAAAGAGTTGCTTTCAGCCAAGATAATCGATGAAGTATTTACCAAATCAACCATCTCTGAAGAGGCTAAAAATATCCTGTTAGAGCTGAAAGAAATGGAAAATAAAGATACCGGAAATCCTGAAAAAGTCCAAGCTTTGCTTGCAAGAATTGAGAAGTGTGAAGAAAAAGCCCAGCTGATGAAATATTACCTGGCTCTCGAAGCCGTGCACATCAACACCACCGGCTATAATCTCTCAGGCATCCCTATGGATGGGGAATTCGATCAGGGTAAAATCGTTCTTCTCGATATGCAACTGAATGAGTTATTAAACATCGCCGATTCCTATCAATGCAAGAGCGGCTGCGATCGCACCCTTCAAATGGTGGCCATGAAGATGGCCCTGGTGGAATATGAGAAAAAGAATGGAACCCCTTTCAACCCGCTGACAGACATAAAAGGGGAATATGCTAATTTGACGTCAGACGATGCAAAGCAGATGGAATTTGCAGACTATTTCCAAAAATTCGCGGTTGGTCTTGGCGCCAGCATTGTCAACAGCGCCCGCGGAATAAATCAGGTGAAATGGGAACATCAAAAGATCGTGCGTTTATTCTGCGATCCAATGGCCGGAAGCACTGCGGCAATTCCCGGTTTAATTATTGACTTCGGCGACAGGTGGAAAGGCTTTTTGATTTCCATCCACCTCTCTTACGCCTCAGCCAGAAACTGGTTTTCTCACCGTAAAATCAGGCAGATAAAGGTCTAAGACTTCCTGCCATAAGCGCGGTCGCCGGCATCACCTAAACCCGGTACGATATAGCCATTCTCATTCAAAACAGGATCAACGGCCGCCGAAAAAACTTTAATGTCCGGGTTATATTGCGCCACGCGGGCAAGTCCCGGCTCCGCGGCAATGGCCGTGACCACGAAGATCCTCTTCGGTCCATAAGATTCGATAATTTGAATGGCATTAAGCAGCGATCCGCCGGTCGCGAGCATTGTGTCGGCCAGGATCACGGTCCTGCCTTTAAGATCGGGCAGGGCGATATATTCCACTTTCGCCTTCAACGTCTTATCGTCGCGGGACATTGAAATAAAGCCGACTTCCGCATTTGGGAAAACTTTGTGCACGCCTGCCGTCAGCGGAAGCCCGGCGCGCAGGATAGTCACTAACACAGGCATTTCATCGATCAGCTGATGTTTAGCCTCGGCCCCGGTCAGGGTTTTGATCGCGGTTTCCTGAGCGCTCAGCTCTTCTAAGATATTCAGCGCTAAATACTCGCCGATTTTTTCCACCGCCTGCCTAAAATGGGCCGCATCGGTTTGAGGATTGCGGATTTCGTAAACGAGCTGGCTTAAGGCCTGTGTCTGGGCAAAAGCTGCCGCAGTGAAGAGAGTCAATAGAAAAAAGAATTTCATAAGGGTGCCTCCATCAAATCTGGGAAGATACTATATACCGGCCTATTTTTTTGGAAGTAAAAGTTATGGGCTTGTCAAAAATATTGTTAAGTTATAGATTGGGTGTTTTCAAGCTATTTAGAGAAATGAGATGGAAACTTATAAAATTGAAGAAGCTAACCTGGCCAAACTGATCGAAAAGGTCTCTTTAGATCAAAATCTGTGCCGCATCACCTCTGACAACGGCAATGCCGTTCTGCTCTCCGAGGAAACGTACGATAATCTGCTGATCACCCTGGAGCTGCTCTCTACGCCCGGTTTGATCGATGGGCTGAAAGAGCTCGAACCCAACGACACCCTTTCTATCAACTGACCGCTATGGACGTCGAAATATTAGCCAGGCTGCAATTCGCCCTCACCATCATCTTCCACTACATCTACCCCCCTCTCAGCATAGGCCTTGGGCTGTGCATGGTGATCATCGAAGGGATATATGTCAAAACCGGCGATGAGCGCTATAAGACCATCGCCAAGTTCTGGACCAAGATCTTTGCCCTCACCTTCGCTATCGGGGTCGCCACAGGTATTGTCATGGAATTTGAATTCGGCACCAATTGGGCTGCCTACTCCCGCTATGTCGGGGATGTGTTCGGCAGCGCTTTGGCCGCCGAAGGGATCTTCGCTTTCTTTCTCGAATCGGGATTTTTGGCCCTGCTGCTCTTCGGCTGGAACCGCCTGAGCGCAAAAATGCATTTTTTTTCCACCCTGATGGTGTGCCTCGGCTCCCATTTCAGCGCGGTTTGGATCGTGGTCGCAAACTCCTGGATGCAAACGCCCGCCGGCTACCATATCGCAGGCGAGGGGCTGAACGCGAGAGCGGAGATCACCTCGTTCTGGGGAATGGTGTTCAACCCCTCATCGGTAGAGCGCCTCGCCCATGTCATCGTCGGCACGTGGCTTGCCGGCGCGTTTTTAGTGATCAGCGTCTCCGCCTACTATCTTTTGAAAAGACGCCATCTCGATTTTGCGAAAACCTCGCTCAAAGTAGGCCTCAGCGTCGCTTTCGTTTCGGTGATCCTGCAGGCCATTGCAGGCGATGCCGCCGGCAGAACCATTGCCAAATACCAGCCGATGAAGCTCGCGGCCCTGGAAGGGCTGTTCCGCACGACAAAAGGCGCCCCCTTTACCATTTTGGGGATAGTCAACACGGAAAAAGAAAAAGTGGACTACGCCATCCAGATTCCGAAATTGCTCAGTTTTCTCTCCTTTCGCGACTTTGACGCCACCGTAAAGGGTCTGGAAAGCGTGCCTAAGAAAGATTGGCCGAAAACCGCCGCCCTATTCCAACTCTATCGCGTGATGATCGGCCTTTGGATATTGATGCTGCTTTTGGCTTTGGCCGGCGTTTACTTCTGGCGCAAAGGAACGCTCTTTGAAAAAAGATGGCTGCTGCACTGTTTTGCGTGGTCGGTCCTCTTTCCCCAAATTGCCAACCAGGTGGGCTGGATCTGCACGGAAATGGGCCGCTACCCTTGGATTGTGCAGGACCTCCTGCGCATCTCAGAGGGCCTTTCCAAATCCGTGGTGGCAAGCCAAGTCCTCTTCTCGATCATCATGTTCGGCGTGGTCTACACGTTTTTGTTTATTTTGTTTATCTATCTGCTCAATGAAAAAATCAAACATGGGCCCGATGAACATGAGGCCGCCACACCCTACCACCTGGGCCAGGCTTACGTGAAGGGGATGGCCGATGTTTGAGTTTATCTGGTATGTCGTGCTGGTGATCCTCGTGACGGGCTATGCTATTTTAGATGGTTTTGATCTGGGTGTCGGCATGCTCCACCTCTTTTCCAAAAAGGATGAAGAGCGGCGTCTGATGCTCAATTCGATCGGCCCCGTGTGGGACGGGAACGAAGTGTGGCTGGTTTCGGCCGGCGGCGCTCTCTTTGCGGGCTTCCCCAATGCCTATGCTACGATCGCCTCCGGTTTTTACGAAGCGGTGATGCTCTTTTTGGCGGGCATCATCTTTCGCGCCGTCGCCATTGAATTTCGCAGCAAGCAGCCCATGGCGTGGTGGCGCTGGATGTGGGACATTTTTTTCAGCTTTGCGAGTTTCACGATAGCGCTTGGGCTCGGCGTGGTGCTGGGCAACCTGATCCGCGGCATTCCTATAAACGCTCAAGGGGACTTCACAGGCCACTTCCTCTCTTTCCTCAATCCCTATTCCCTCTTAATGGGTTTGACATCGGTGGCTCTCTTTTGCATGCACGGCGCGATCTACATCGTCATGAAAACGGAAGGGGAACTGCATGATAAAATGCGCGAAAGAATCAACCCATCGATCATTTTCTTCATTATCTGCTATGTCTCCGCCACCATGGCCACGCTGATCTATCAGCCCCATATGGTTGAAATTGTGAAAAATAACCCTGCCCTTTTTATCCTGGCCCTGGCCACCATGCTGCTGATTGCGAATATCCCACGGGAGATTCATAAAGGGCATGACGGCCTGGCGTTTGGCTCTTCATGCCTCACCATCGTTTGCCTGATGGCGCTTTTTGCGATCGGCACCTTTCCCAACCTGGTGCGGGCGAGTAACGACCCTGAGCACTTAAGTTTGACGATTTACAATGCCGCCTCCTCGGTCAAGACGTTAAAAATCCTGCTTACCATCACGGCTATCGGCATCCCGCTCGTCCTCTCCTATACTTTTGGCATTTACTACCTCTTTCACGGCAAAGTGAAGCTAGAGGAAACAAGTTATTAATTTATATTGCCTTTATATTGATATAGAGTAATACTGCTTAATCTATAAAAGGTAATAGATGAGCTCTTCCATACAACCTGTATCTCACCAATTATCTCAATCCTCCTTTTTCCCGGCCTCTGAAAACCTTCTGCAAAATCAGGAGATCGATCAAGCGGGCGCTTACAACATCTGGAATTCGTCATTCAGAAATGCCACCGTCATCACTCTTGGCAATAGGGAAAATCGGATAACCGCCACCTCCGGTAATGCCATGCGGGCTTTGATTGCCGCCTTAAATGCCAACAGAATAGAGAATTTAGACGTGACAGGCATCCGGTTTACCCCTGAGACACTGGGTATATTTTTTTTCCATATCACCTCCACTTCAGTTAAATCCCTAAAAATAACTATCGATGACGCCCCGTTTCTGCAAAATTTCGCCGATCAAATCTTCCTTTCCAAGATAACAGAGCTTTGCCTGATCCTGGAAAAGGGGGATGAACGCTATTCGCTGGTCGATTCCTTGAATCGGTTATTACAAAATGCCCCCCTGCTGGAAGCTTTTGAAATTGCGAACTGGTCATTGACCGATGAGGAACTGGCGCGCGTCTTTCAGAATAACGCGCCGAATCTGGCCTTTCTTTCCCTTGGCAAAAACAAATTAACGGAAAAAACGCTCCACTATCTCGCCTCTGAACAGAATGCCTTGTTACAACAAGCCTTCAGTTTAGATTTTTCCGATAATCAGATCCAGGCGATTCCAAAAGAGTTCCTCATCAGCGCGGCAAAACCGGGTTTGATCCTGAACCTGAGAAATAATTTGCTTTCACAAGAGCAAGTTGAGGCCTTTTTCAGCGCGTTGCCAAAAAGAAACCGGGATCTGGAAATGGATATCTCTCTCTTTCCGCAAAAAGTTCAGCTGCCTTTCAGCTTACCCCAGAGACTGAAATATCGGCTCACCCCCAATCAGCCGGCCGCTCCCGAACCAAATGATTCCTATGCCCGCCTGTTTAAAAAGCAGTTTAAAGTGACAAACACTTTTTGCCATATCGGTGATAACCTCGTGCCTTTAAGTTCAGAAATGATCCGCTCTTTGCTCTTCCACTATTTTCAGGGGAAAAGAGTCAGTGAAGGGGATGAGCAAAAAGCCTTAGGCCATATTTTCACCAAAAACGGGAACACCGCCCTGCTGATGCCCCCTTATGACCCTCCCCCCGCTAAGGATTCCTTTGCCTCCATTATTACCGATGAGGCGCTAACCCCCTCCAACGCTTCTTTACGCTTTTGGAAATTGCCGACAAAGGAAGAGGGCGTATTGGATTTGGATGGTCCTTTTACTTCAGTACCCGCCGTTTTGGGATTAATCGAGCTCCTATCCTATCCTGACAGCCCCATTAAGGAACTCATTTTAGGCCCTGAGATTTCGGATCCCTGCTGGGAAGCGCTGATGGCCCATTTACCCCTCGTGCAATCGCTAAAAGCCCTTAACCTCCCCGAAATTTCGGCAAAGCGCCTGCAGGATTTAGCCGCCCATGGAAAATCGCTATTATCCCGGGTGGAATATGCCGACTTTAGCGGCGAACCCGAAAGGGGATTTTTGGAGGCGCTGCTTCCAATCGTAGAGCTGGCCCCCCTGAAGTACCTGGATCTCTCCGGCCGGAAGATCGGCGACGAGGGAACCATCCGGCTGCTCCAGTTAAAGCAGCCCGAATACCTATCCCTGAATGATAATAATATTACTGATGAGGGATTTGAAAACCTCTGCGAAACCTATGGGAAAACGGGAAATTTAAAAGAACTGGAATTAGACGAAAATCCCATCACTACCCCGCTGCCCCTCTTGTTCCTCCATCACCTTCAGCCGCTAACCGTTTCCATGCCGAATGTGCGTATATCCTCTGCGGAAATAATCGTTTATTACGATTTGCTGCTAATGGCACGCAAAGAGTCCTATATTGATCTGGTCAAACATGAGTTCCGCTATCACTTATATAGCCTGAATGCGTTAGCGGCAATTCTTGCGCGGCAGCACCTTTTAAATGTAAAAGGAGACAAAAGACCCCTTCCTCTATTCCCAGGGACAGAGGAGATTCAACCTCACCTGGAAACCATGAACGTCTTGTATGGCAAATCGGAATACACAGGGAGAGATATACAGTTTATCAATGGAAACCCCAACAATAACTACCTCATTGCTCATTTATTATCTATTGTTTACACCCCTCAATCCACCCCTGCGACTCTGCTCGACATACTCGCTCAAGAAATGGGCATTGATAAAAAGGAGCTTTCCGAAAGGCTGGAGCAAGCCGCTGACGCCCCCCATTTAGATCAAGAGGAGCGCTACCTTTTAGGCCTAAAAAAACTAGACCCCTTTCCGGTGTTTGTCTACCACAAGAATTCCCAATTTGTCATCACTAATGGCAGCCTTCATCCCGCCGGCGAATTTACCACCCTGCATTATGCGATTCTCCTTTATCGCACCCAAGAAGGCCGCTACTACCTGCTAAAATAGCTTATTTCACAATCGGCGTTTTCAGGCTCTTCCTGTAGTACCAATACCAAACCAGGAAAGTGATCAGCGCTATCGCCCAAATAATCCCGCGGGCCATATTCATGAAAGGATAGGGCTTTTGCGCCGGCGGGCCGATCCGCTCGCCGGGAGGCCACAGAATGAGACTCGGCGCCCCTTCCAGATTATTCTCAGGCACAAAGCCGAAAATCCTGCTGTCTGCGCTCATGGCATGGTTGTCGCCTAAGACAAGATAATGCCCCGCCGGAACATTCACGCCAAAGGTGCGAATATAATCTGCGTCGTAGCTGCCATCCGCTTTAACAGGCGGCCCGTAGTCTTTAAAAGGCGTATAAGGGCGGCTTTGGGAAGAGCGGTTGCTCCTCGCCTCTTCCTTCTCCAAAAAGCCTTTTAAAGCCAGATCATCCTTCTTTAAAATCGGCGCTCCCATCAAATAAAGGTCGCCATCGCGAAAATAGGCGTAGCGGTGGGGAAAAATATTCGGATGGTTAGAAGAGGGTTGAAAATAGGTATTCATCTCAATACCTAAATTAAAGAGCTTTTGCACATTGGCAGGGTCGTGTTTGTATATGGGATTGTCCTTGGCTACCATCGAAGGTACCCCTTGCCAGTTGATCTTTTCGGCTTTACCAAAATAAAATTCATATCTGCCATCGGGAACGCCCGGAAACTGCGGGCTGTAAGACCCATAGGGAGTGTGGTCCACGTCATAGCGCTTGGCCCGGCCGTTTTCAATATCAAACCGCGCCGTATACAGATGATTCATGATCTCATCCAGGTGGCTCTGCTGCAGCGGAATAATAGACTTGAAGGGGTTCAGCACCGGAACCACCCCATGATTCGTCTGATAAAATTGAGGCCTGGGATAGGTCATGCTGGGGTGGTGGCTCAGTTCCAGGTAGAGAACGCCCTCACCAATTGTGCTCGTATCTACCGGCTGCATTTTAGCGAGCTCATCCTTGGTCAACAGCCTGGCCATGGCAAAATTGCCAATGCCGAAGACATCGCTGTAGGTTTGGACCTGATCGTGCTTCTCGTTAGTAGGCCGGTCGGTCACCCACTCCTTGCCGTTGAACACCTCCCCCTTCTCCTCGCCAAACGGGGAAACAGTGATGCGGCCGACACCCTCATTCATCTGGTGGAACAGAAATTGCGTGGGGCTAGGATTGGTGACTCTCCCTTCAAATTCGAGGAATGGTATATGGTCCAAATGGGCCATCCAGGGGGCGTCGTTCAATTCCCTCAAAGGATTTCCCTCTTTATCGACTCCATAGAGCAGCCCGCCGTAGAAATAGATCGCATCGCCCGGTTTTCCGATCAGGCGTTTGATATATCTTTTTTTGGCCGGGAAAATCCAAAAGTAGGACCCTTCCGTGTCGGGCAAGGGGATATTGTCGGCGGAAAAAATCACCACCCCAGTCCTTTGGACAAGCGAGGGATCAAAATAGAAATGTTTGGTCTGCAAAGGGACATTGATGCCGAAGGCGGTTTTGGTCACGGTCAAGCGATCTTTTTCGCGAAATGTGGGGCGCATCGAGCCGGTGGGGATTTCATAGGGTTCAAACCACATCTGCCGCACGATGGTGGCCACGATGAGCGCGAAGGCGAGTGCGCCTACCAATTCGATCAAATAGACCAGCGGGGATTTTTTCATATGCTCTTTGCCGAAGGCTTCAATTTCTTTGATCAGGCGGCTGGCCTCAACCCGGTTTTGATCCAGAAGGGCCTGGTCGGCCTGCTTCATGAGCTGCTCGATCTCCCCTTTCGCGTTTTTAGGAAGGGTATCCCCATATTTCAAAAAACATTTATAGTTTTTCTTGAGGATTTGGCGGCTTTTATGCAGGGTATAGGGGCGATTAAAAAACATTTGAAACCTTGAGAAATTCACAACCTTCAATCGTAAGAAATAAACCCGCAAAAAGCAATCAAAAACACACCACCGCCTTTTGTACGCCATTTCCCCCTAAACGATTGATCATAAACCTGTTTTTCTGTGGAGAAACTGTAGATAAACGCCCTGCAAACAATATATATCTCTTTATATATCAACATTTTATGCCTGTATAAATTTGTCGATAGAAATATGCACGAGGAGTTTATAGCGCTAGCTATGGACGGCGAGCCCGAAATGCTCTGCAAGAAAAACTAAATGTTGATTAATTAATAATATATTGATACTATATTTTATTACAATTAATAAGGTGAGTTATGAGTTCAATAGTTCAGGTTTGCGGCAATCTCGTTGCTGGATCGATGCAATTATTACCGTTTCTTCCCATACACAAGTCGTTTATAAATGAAAAAAATAAAAAATTTACAGCTATTTACCGGAAGTATTTATTTCCTTACTGCGGAGCATCTATGGGCGTGATGGCCTACCAAGCTATTGCTCTAACCGGTAACCGCTCACTTTTAGCCAATAAAGCGATCATCAGCCTAGGTGTCGCAGCCGCCGGAGCACTCACCTTAAAAATAGCTAAGGATAAACAAAAATTTGTGCTCGTTAACCTTATGGCAAACGCCATACTGGGAGCCGCCTCTATTTATAAAGGCCACTACGCTTACGGCCTCTCCGCCTTGGCTTCTCCGGCTCTGATGATCATTCTATAACTTCATATCCCGGCCCGAATCGACAATCCTGAGTTTGGCCCTTTCCACCATGCCGCTGACCTGCAGCCAGAAAGGAAAATAGGAAGGATACTTGTCGCTCTCCGCAGGGATGTAAACCAGAATCTCCTTGCCCCCCAAATCGCTGCCGTCGCGCGGCCAATAGGTTTTCCAGGCTTCAAACGGCACATTCACAACGGTTTGCCCGTCGACGACCATTTTTGGCTGCCACAAGTTGCGCATCTCATCCCCTCCCGCGCGCGCGATCTTTTTCCTGTCGTGATAGGGGACATGGATCAGCCTCAGATTGAGCAGCGTCGATAAAAACACATTGGCCTTCGAGGTATCCAGCCTCTGGTTCAACGTGCGGGAATAGTAGTTTTGCAAAGTTCCCGTCTCACCGTTAATGACATAGCGCACCCAGCAGCAGTTATTGGGCGCTCCCTGAGAGACCCACCCTTTCCAGTTAAAACGCTCTTTGGAAACGTAATTCCCCGGCACTGATATTTCTTCAATCGAAATCATCCCGCCCGCCTTATCATGGATCAGCATGACCGTGTATGTTTTATTTTGATAGGTCACGATAAAATCGCCCGGTTTCGCGCGATCGAAATTTTCTTTTAAATAAAGATCTCCAAAACACTTACAGCAAAAAAGGACAAAAATAGAGAAAAAAATCGTTTTTTGAAACATGCGCATCCTATATGAAAGGTAATATAGCCTTCAGTATACCAAATACCATTTTAACATGGGGAGACTAATTTTATGGAATCCGTTCACCAATTTCTTTCAACCAAAGTCATTATAAAAAAAGGGGATATCACAAAGGAAAAAGTTGAGGCGATCGTCAACGCCGCGAATGGCGGCCTGCTCGGCGGACTCAACATCGACAACTCGATCCACCGCGCAGGGGGGCTCGCCCTCTTTGAAGAGTGTAAACGGATTAAGGAACAGCAGGGGCGCTGTCCCACCGGCGAAGCGGTAATCACCACCGCCGGAAATTTGCCCGCCAAATTTGTCATCCACGCCGTAGGTCCTGTCTGGCGCGGCGGTGATTTCCAGGAGGATGAAATGCTGGAGAAAACATACCTTAGCAGCATGAATCTCGCCCTGGAACACCGCGTGCAAACCATCGCCTTTCCGCCTATCAGCGTCGGCCCCTACGGCTATCCGGCCGACCGGGCGGCCAAGATCACTTTCCAGACGATTAAGGATTTTATCGTACAAAAAAGCTTTCCTCTTGAGGAAATGCGCTTTGTCCTCTACGAGGATGCCGATTATCACGCCTATATAGGAGCTTTTGCTTGAAGATCATTATCGCGCCGCAGGCGTTTAAAGGAAACATCTCCGCTTTTGATGCCGCTAAGGCCATCCAAAAGGGCATTCAGCGGGTTTACCCCGCTGCCGAAACAATTCTTAACCCCGTTGCTGACGGAGGCGACGGGACGCTAGACGCTCTCATGCGCACGCTGGGAGGCACTCTCAAAATGGCCGAGGCCATCAACGCCGCGGGAGACCCTTGCCGCGTCATCTGGGGCGTGCTGCCCGACGGAACAACAGCGGTGATCGAGATGGCCAAAGTGTGCGGCCTCGCCAATATGAAAAAGCCGAACCCTCTGCACGCCACCACCTTTGGATTAGGGATGGTGATAAAAAAAGCCTTAGACGCAGGCTTCCGCGAGTTTATCATCGGCCTAGGAGGCAGCGCGACCAACGACGCCGGCGCTGGCATGGCTGAAGCGCTAGGCGCCAAGTTTTTGGATCAGAATAATCAGCCTCTCGCAAAAGGGGGCCTCGCTTTGCAAAATCTCTCCCGCATCGATTTGAGCAGCCTCGACCCAAGAATCAAGGAGTCCCATTTTCTGATAGCCTGCGATGTGAACAACCCAATGATTGGCCAAGAAGGGGCTTCCCGTATTTACGCTCCCCAAAAAGGGGCCGGACCGGCGGAAGTCGAGGAGCTGGAAAAAGCTTTAACCCGCTTTGCCGCCATCGCTGGCAAGGATAGTGGCACCCTGAAGTGGGGCGGGTCTGCCGGCGGAACGGCTGCCGGAGCGGCTCTTTTTCTCAATGGACAGCTCATGCCGGGCATCGATCTTATTTTGGAGAAGCAAAATTTTGATCAGCTGCTGCAAAACGCCAATCTGGTAATCGTCGGAGAAGGGCGGCTGGACAATCAGACGGCGAACTATAAAGCCCCCTTTGGGATTGCCAAAAGGGCCAAAGCGAAGAACATCCCCGTGATCGCGATCGTGGGGTCCGCAGACATTGCCAGGCCCGATGGAATAGACGCGGTGATGCCCCTCACCTTCGCCCCTCATGCGAAGATCCCCCGGCATACCGCCGAACTGATCACAGAGGCCGCGGAGCAGGCGATGCTGCTCACAACCTTGTTAGTCGGGCCTGAACCCCCCCTTGCTATGAAAAAAAAATAAACTTTGTTCGTCGTCCAACCCTTCCAGGGTTGAACGACTCACAAATCTCATTTTTCATTTCACAAATCTCTATTTTTTTTCATTCGCAAGGGTTTCTCAGGCCCGACTCGCTATAACTTACTGTGCACCCTACTCTGCACTTTGGCCGCCATCTCCTTTACTTTTGCGCTTAAGGCATAGTAAAGCCGCTCGGTGACGCCCGGGTCGCCAAGGTGCCACTCAGAGGGGAGCTGCGCCAGGGCCCACCGCTCGCAGTCATCGATCAATGCCCGCTGCGTTCTGAGGGAAGGGTCTTCCCGCCCCTTTTGCGCCAGGGTTCTGATTTCCGCCTCGGCAATCTTGCGAATGATGCGGGAACAATACATTCCCCGCAGTATCAGCTGCTGCACAACAGTCACCTCATGCAATTCGCCGCTCAAAGGATCTCTTCCAGGCGAATCCATAATCGTTTGCGCTATCAGATGAATTTCTTCATCCACATTCACATTTTTTTCTTTGGCTTTTTTAATCCATTGATCAGTTGTCAACGTTAATTGTTGCAAATCCCAAGTTGTTTTAGGTTCCATTTTCTACCTCCCTTGGTGAAAATGTCTGCCTCCAGAATACCCCCTGAATCACTTTTTATGGAATAAAATATTTATTTGATAATCGGTTCTTATGAGGAGGGTCTTTTCCCGAGAGGTGTGACCCCGCACGATGGTGATTAATGATTTTGCAATCTTAAGTTCGCGGCTCAAAAAACGGATCAATTCCTCATTCGCTTCCCCTTTTTCCGGGACAGCTTTGAGGCGCACCTTCAGGACTTCACCTTCCCACCCCACAATTTCGCTCCGGCTCGCTTTTGGAATCACTTTGACATGCAACAGGTTATCCATGGCGTTTGCAGATAAGCTTGATCTCCAATCCCACATCCTGATGCTGCACGTCAAAACCGTCAAGCAAACGGGTAATAGCCTCTTTTTGAGCAGCCGGAAATGAAAGGTATAAGGTGCCGTTCTTACCCAGGATCCGTTTGATATTTTCCAGGGCCTTTACCTGGTCCTCTTCGGAAAGCTTGGCAAAAAAACCTGTCAGCCAAACCCCCTGGAACGCGTCCGCTTCATATTTGACACTCAGCGCACTCCCCACCACAAATTCTAAATCTATGAGCGTATGGCGAGCGGTCTCAATTTTCACCCGGTCATTATCAAGCCCGATCACTTTAAAACCCTCCTGGCTGATATCGAAATTAATTTTCCCGTCGCCGCATCCCACGACGAGAATCAAGGATTTTTTGGGGATCTGCTCTAAAAACTTCATAATGAAGGTTTTATGGGGACTCAAAGTATAGGGCTGAAATTCGGTAACGGCTAACATGTAAGATCTTTTGGTATAAAAGAAAAACGATTATAGATTAAAGTAAGCATTACTTGCAATGGAGCTGAGATGGAAAAGAATTTAGCTTTGATAACGGCCGGCCTCGTGTTCTTTCTGGTCGCCATGATTCATCTATATCGGCTGATCCACCCCTTTAACCTGACGGTCGGAACCTATTCCGTCCCTTTATGGGTCAACGCGGCTGCCTTTGTCGTCACAGGTCTTTTGTCCCTGTGGATGTTTTACTCCCTGAAGGGATGATATAGGAGTGGGCCCTTTTAAACCGCACGTTCTCAACCAGTTTGATTTTTAAATCATAGAGTGATTTTTCCATTCCCACGACATATTGATGCGGATTCAAAAAGCGCTTGACGCCGGCGTAAAATTGGTCGAGATCCTCTTTCGCTTTTTTCTGAATATCCTGCAGTTTGGGCAAAGCGTACACGAGCTCCCCCTCTCTGAATACCGGGACAAGCAAATCCTGCCCTTCGACATTCCTCGTCAATATTTTCTGCCGGGTGGCGTCGAACGGATCGATCAAATGGCACCCTTCGCTCAAATCGGTATGCACGTCGTAAATCACGTCGGCAATAAACTCATTGTTTTTCTTAAACCTTTTTACCTGCAAAATGCCGGGATTTGAAATCTTGGCCATCTGCTCCGACAGCTTGATTTTGTACTTCCAGGGGCCTCCGGGATCGCGGATCGCAGAGAGTTTGTAAACCCCATCGAGAGCCGGCTGCTGGTCCCCTGTGACCAGTTTCGTGCCGATCCCCCACACGGTAATTTGCGCCCCCTGCCGCTTCAGATCGGCGATCAGCGTTTCATCCAGTTCATTAGTGGCAAAAATGCTGGTCTCTGTAAAGCCCGCCTGGTCCAGCAGTTCACGGCTTTTTTTGCTTAAGTAATAAAGATCCCCAGAATCAAGCCTGACGCCGATGAGTTTTTTCCCCCTTTCCGCAAGCCACTTGCCCACCTCGATCGCCTTCTCTACCCCTTCAAGGGTGTTGTACGTATCGACCAGGAGGACCACATTGTCCGGAATCATCTTGGCATAGGTCTCAAAGGAAGCGAGTTCGTCGTCGAACACCATCACCCAGCTATGGGAATGGGTCCCTTTGACCGGAATATTAAATAATTTGGCCGCCAGCACATTGGAAGTGCTGTTGCAGCCGCCGATATAGGCCGCCCTGGCCGCCGTTAACGCTCCGTCGATCCCTTGCGCCCGCCTAAGGCCGAACTCCATCAGGTAATCTTCCTCAGCTGCGATGCGCATGCGGGCCGCCTTAGTGGCGATCAGTGTGGGAAAGTTGATCAGATTGAGCAGAGGGCTTTCTAAAATCTGGCATTGGATCAAAGGCCCCCGCACTCTGACCATGGGCTCATAAGGGAATACCACAGTCCCTTCTGGCATCGCGTCGACATCGCAAGTGAATACCAAATCGCCCAAATACGCGAGGAAGTCATCGCTGAAAAGGCGTTCTCCATTGTCTGTTTCCTGCTTGGCCAAAAATTTCAAATCGCTTTGATCGAAGCGAAAATTGGCCAGAAAATTGACAATGCCTTCCAGACCGGCTGCGATTGTAAAGCCCCCCTTGAAAGTCGGACGGCGAAAAAAGAGGTGGAAGACCGCCTCCTTTTTATCCAGGCCCGCTTTCCAATAGGCATAGGACATCGTCAATTGATAGAAGTCGGTCAAAAGCGCCAACGATTGATTATAAATATTTGAACTGATAGTCATGTCAACAAAGTAGCACTCACCTCCCATTTCGGTAAAGCCCAAATTCACTGTTTGACAAAAAATCACAGCTTTTTATATAATTTCGAGCGAATTTTAATACAGGCTTATATGAGTATTAATAACTTCACTGATGAAGCTGCTTTTAATAATATTTCAAGGTTGATTAATCATACAAAAACGGAATTGGCAAGATTAAACACTGAGCTTGAGTCCTGTAAACCAAAAATGATTTTGATAATAGAGGGGGGCAGCCCCATCTCCGAGTTTCTCCCAATCACAGAGTTTGAAGGGACTCTCCAAAAAATTGCCAAAATTAAATCTGCCGTGGAACTGCTGGAAAGCAAATTAAACGATGCGGTCAGACAGGAAATATTCAAAAGACTGATTAAGCCCGTTGCCGAATCAATCGCCCTATTGCGTCGCACCTGCGTTATCTACTCGGAAGCGCATCGAGCGATGTCTTCTTGACAAATTAAACTCATTATTTTATTTTTATCGCTTCACAGGAGTAGAAGATGAGTTCGATTATAAGACCCGCCACAACGACTATCATTAACTTTTTTGATCTCGAGCGGATCTCATCAGTTATTGATCACACAAAAATCGAACTGGAGAAGTTGGATAAAGAACTTCAATTCTATCGTCCTAAGAACGGCCGCACCATAACGGATTTGAATTCGGGACAAGCCGGTTACCTTCCCATCCTCAAACAGAAAGACCCAAACGCACTGGCTGCGATAGAGAACATCAAACTTTCTATTGAAAAACTATCCGAACAATTTGCGAGGGACACGAAAGGCTTTGAGAAATCATTGGAGGGGCAAATAACGCCCATCCTCGACCTGATCGAAGGCCTGACAATCGCCTGCGGCAGCTATAGAGCCGGCCACCGGTGAAAATTATATTTGTCTCCCATAGCACTACCTTTGACAATGAGCAAAAGATCGCCTCGGGCTGGTCCGACGCGCCCCTATCCCCTTTGGGCCAAAAACAGGCCGCCGCCCTTGGCGACACCTATAGATACACCGCTCTTGACGCCATTTATCCCTGGACGCGAGAAAACTCGGTCCTTTAGGTCCGAGATGAATCGCGCCAATTAAATTTGGGGAGATTGTTGTTGCTCAATATATTGCCTTATTACCTCGAGTGGTGCTCCTCCGCAAGCCCCTGCAAAATAACTGGGGGACCAAAGACTTCCTTCCCACAAAGCATGTCGAATGCTTGGATACTCTTGTTTGCGAATTAATCTTGAAGAAACACCTTTCAAACAATTCACTAATTTTGAGACGGCTACTTTGGGTGGATAGTTGACAAGAAGATGAACATGATCATCTTCTCCTTCAAATTCAACCAATTGGGCTTCAAAGTCATTACATACATTAACGAAAATTGTTCTTAATTCCTCGAGTATCTGCCTGGTAAAAACTTTTCTTCGAAATTTTGTGACAAAGACCAAATGAACATGCATGAGAAAAACACACGTTCTACCTCTTCTTAAATCTGTTGACGTATTCATAGGCCAAAGCATATCATGCTCCTATGATAGTTCGGAAATCATTTCAATACAGATTGAACCCGACAAAGAAGCAAGCCAAGATGCTACAAGCCCAGCTTGACGAGTGTCGATGGCTTTACAATGAGCTGCTTAGTCAACGTAAATTGGCTTACGAAGAACTCGATATCACTTTGTCCAAATATCAACAAAGCATGCTATTGCCTCTATTAAAAAATGAAAGGCCCTCTCTTGACCAAGTACATTCCCAGGTATTACAAAATGTTGTAGATCGATTGGATAAAGGTTTTCAAGCATTTTTTCGAAGATGCAGGCAGGGAGAAAAGCCTGGTTTTCCCCGGTTTCGCGGTATGCATAGATACAATAGTTTTTGCTATCCACAGAGTGGATTTTCACTTATTGGGAAAGAACTTAAACTATCGAAAATCGGTAATATCCGTTTAAAAATGCATCGTCCAATTGAAGGAGAGGTAAAGACTTGCACATTGAGAAGAAACGCCTCGGGAGATTGGGATGTTTCTTTGTCATGCGAAGTTAATATAGAACCCCAAGTTGCTAAACAAGAAGCAATAGGCATCGATGTTGGGCTTGAGCATTTTGCTACTTTGTCCGACGGAGGTCAAATTGCCAATCCGAGATTTTTTAAATTTGAAGAACAAGCACTTGCAAAAGCTCAGCGTAAGCTAGAAAAAATGGATAAAGGGACAAAAGAAAGGCGAAAACAAGGGAAAGTTGTAGCAAAGATTCATGAACGAATCAGCAACAAAAGAAAAGATTTTTGTCACAAAGAATCTAAAAAAATCGTCGATCGATATCAATATATTTGCGTAGAGGACCTGGATATCAAAAAAATGGTAGAAGGGTCGTTTCTTGCAAAAAGCATTACAGACGCAAGTTGGAATCAATTTCGTCAATTCCTCACCTACAAAGCGGCAGAAGCTGGTAGGAAGCTAGGATTGGTGAATCCTGCCTATACAACACAAGATTGCAATCGATGTGGACATCGGGAGGAAAAAAAACTCAGCGAAAGAACGCATTGTTGTGTCATTGTGGGTATAAAACCTCAAGGGATTTCAACGCAGCGCAAAATATTTTGGCCCTCGGATTAGATGGCCTGGGAGTAATCCCTAGAAGCCTTCGCCTTTAGGCGAGGGAGTAATCACTGTTCCGATCTGCAGCGCTCCTACCGGACAGGAGAGATCGCCTTTCCCCATCTCCCCCTCATCAAAGATAAACGATTGCGCGAATGCGATTATGGCGATTTGAACGGCCGCCCCCTCGAAAAGATCATTAAAATAAACCATATCGACCGCCCTTTTCCGAACGGGGAGAGCTACCGCGATACCGTCAAGAGGATGGAGAGCTTTCTCGCCGAGCTCCCTCGAGGTAAAACGGTCATGCTCATCGGCCATCGCGCCACCCAATACGCCCTGGAGCACCTGATCAACAAACAACCCCTGCAAGACGCCATCCAGGCCCCCTGGCAATGGCAGCCCGGCTGGATCTACAGCCCATAAAAAAGCTTGCCTTTTGGCCCCTGCCTTGCTATCCTCTACCCTACAAACAGACGGGGCAATAGCTCAGCGGTTAGAGCAGCGGACTCATAATCCGTTGGTCCCAGGTTCAAATCCTGGTTGCCCCACTCTTTTCCTCCTTTCTTAAATAACTCTGGCTTAGTGAAAATTAAATCAGAGGCTATCATGTATCAACGCGAAATTTACGCATATTTTCCGCAAATGACTGGAACAAACCAGCATCAAAAAATGTTTTATTCAAATCTCAACTCACAAGCTCAAAAAGTCGCCAAATTTTTTCTCAAATGCGGAAAATCGACCAAACCAGGTATCAATCAGCACTCACTACACAAGATGAGAACCATTAGGAACAACGGACTAACAATCCGATTCCATATTATTCCTCAATGTTTTAACCTTTCCAACTTGGTTCGGTGACACACTAAGACTCTATACTATTAAGCCTTTCAGGCTCTTTTTAACTTAATAATAAAACCCAGTTGATAAAATTGGGTGTTTTTGTTAAGTTAAAGAAAAAGGCAGATACTCCATGAGACCTCAAGCCTGCTTACAGCTGCTTACCCCATTACTTAACCAACCATCCTTCACATCGAAGGAAGCGAAGATTCTTGGAGTTCCAGCCTCAGTATTATGCTATTACGTTAAAACTGAAAAACTGAAAAGGATTCGTCGCGGAGTGTACCAAGCTATTGATTATCAAAATCCTGAGGCTTTCCGTTGGACAGATCTTATTGAAGTTGTTCATTCTATTAATGGTGGGGTGGTATGCCTAATTTCCGCCCTGGCTGTTTATGATTTAACCGAAGAGATCCCTCGTCAACATTGGATTGGGATTCGACATGGCACTTCAGTTCGAAGTAGCCGTCAAATTAAGATCGTTCGCTTTCGTGACCTCGATTTAGGCAAAATCGAAATCGAACTAGAAGGTGCTCGTATTCCAATTTTTGATCGGGAACGCACAATTGTAGATGCGTTTCGCCTGCTGAGTCGAGAAACCGCTATTAAGGCTTTAAAATCAGCTGTAGCGCAGGGCGGAAAAAATCGCCTCGATCTAATAAAGCTCGAAGCATATGCTAAAAAGCTTCAATTCGACATTTCACCTTATTTAATGAGTATAACCATTTGATAAATGAACAAGCCCTCAAAGATAGACTTCAAATCATTGCCAAAGAAAAAGAGATCCCTTTCAACGCTTGTTGGAAGCAACTTCTCCTAGAAAGGTTTTTGGCACGATTAGCACGGTCCTCACACGTCAACAAATTTATATTTAAGGGCGGGTTTCTGCTTTCTTACATGATGAAAATAGGAAGAGAAACGGTAGACCTCGATTTTCTTTTGACGCGTATGAATGCCGAAGTAAAAGGGCTTCAAGAGGTCTTTGAAGAAATTGTATCGACATCATCAGACGATGGATTTACCTTTTCATTTGAAGGCATAGAGCTACTTTCTCAGCCGCATATGGAATATCCTGGGTATCGCACAACTTTTAAAGCTTCTTTTGCAAAGATGAAAGACAAAATCCATGTCGATATTGGAATTGGCGATATCGTAGAACCACAGAATCGAGAAATTAAGCTTTTTGAATATCGTGGAAAGCCATTCTTTGAAGAATCGATTTCTCTTTTAGTTTATCCCATCGAAAC
The DNA here is from genome assembly GCA_963696295.1 of uncultured Chlamydiae bacterium. Taxonomy (GTDB): domain Bacteria; phylum Chlamydiota; class Chlamydiia; order Chlamydiales; family JAJFMB01; genus CAVOJR01. The sequence goes on from CAVOJR010000001.1 coordinate 784,833, forward strand.
GATTTTCGCAGAAAAACTGGAGACAGTGCTTTCCAAAGGTTCACGAAATAGCCGAATGAAAGACTTTCATGATCTGCTTTTACTCCTAAGAGATAAAAGTTTGCAGACCGCTAAAAAACTGCATGAAAATGTGCAAAAAACATTTAAGAATCGGGGAACAATATTGAAGCCTATTCAATTCGATGAAGCAGGTTATAAGGCCCTTCAGCGACTTTGGACCGCCCATCTACAAGGTCTTGGCGATATAGCCGAAGATCTTGATCTTCCTGAAAATATGCTAGAAATTATAGATAATATTAACACATCTATATCTGAAATAATTAAATAATGGATATAGATTAGGATTATGTCAAAAAATCGAAACAAAAAACAACAGCCCGAAGTCATTTCAATCCAAGATGGACCTAAGAAAGGGGCAAGGTCAAACTGTTAGTTTTGATTTAAATAAAATTTCATCATCGTCCGTATTATCGATTTATCCAGAGAATTCCATAAAGGCTTCATCATAGGTCTACTTATTTTAAACAACTTAAGCAATCCAACCTTTTGATTTCGAAGCCATATATTAAAATCACAATTTGCATGTATTTTATCGATTTATTGTGATAATAATGCACTTTTTTGGTACATCAATATCATGAACCGTTTGCATAAAAATATACAGATCCAGATGAGAGTTGGATTACATCATGACGTATATCCACAGGTACTTATTTTCGAAGCGAATGGAACAAAAAAGATGTCCAACAGGGACAGAAATACGTCGGCGCCCATTGAACTAATGGTCTAAATCATGATTAAATGCCTATTTATCACTTTTGTGAGTGTGCTAATGTTTACAGAAAATGCCCAAGCTCAGTCGTATTGGGATATGAAACCGCATGAGGTTCGAGATTTGATTAATGGGAAGATCATGGCTATTAAAGCCGAGAGGCCTGATGTTCGCAATGTAAATGACATAACGATAAAACGTGGCGAGCGAGAAACCCCTTTGCGCATTTACACACCAAAAGAATTAGAAGACCTTCCTATCATTCTTTTCATTCATGGAGGAGCATGGGTGGGTGGTAACTTAGATACTCATGACAACATGGCCCGTTACCTTTGCAAAGAAGTACAAGCATTGGTTGTTTCTGTTGGTTACCTGAATTCACCAGAGGGAAAGTTTCCACTACCACTGGAACAATGTTACGATGCGCTACTTTGGATTGTCGATCATGCTCAAGAATTTCATGCGGACATTAAGCGTTTAGCTGTAGTCGGAGACAGTGCCGGTGGCAATATGGCGGCGGCATTATGTTTATTAGATCGTGATCGGAAAGGTCCGAGAATTGACTTGCAGGTATTAATCAATCCGGCTCCTGATCTCACAGGAAATGGAACAATTCAGCGTCAGAACGATGCACTTGATACTGTACGGTGGTATGCTACTCAATATGTAGCAGATCCAAACGATGTCAATAGTCCATATGTGTCTCCGATCATGGCTAAAGATTTGACTCATCTTCCTCCAGCCGTCATTATTTTAGCTGAGAAAGATGATTTGCGTAAGGATGGTCAGAGATATGCAGACAAATTAATATCAGCAGGAATACCCACGAATGTTTATATTCAGTGGGACATTGGGCATTTAGGTGCGAATGGGGCTCGTGCTTCTATATTAGCGCAAGAATCACTAAATGTGGCGGTAGCCTCCCTTCGAGGGGCATTTTTTAGAGGCTCAATTCCTTATCAAAGTAAAGAAATTTAGCAATTGTTTGGTGTTTTTTTCCCTGAACCTGAGATTAACATTTATTCAAACCAAAAAGTGGCCAAACTTTGTGGTCTAAATTGGAAAACCTATTTTTCAGGAGGAAATTAATCATTCGCAATGAGATTGAGCCACCCGCTTTGTCTCGCAGTCAATAAAGGTCCAGTGGGAGTTTCACTATACTAAACTCCCGCAAAGCAGAAAAAATAAGCCTAAAAGCAAAAGAACCTCAGCCAAGGACTTCAAATTTTCTTTTTGACTCGGTTTAGGAGAGTTGGATTCCCCGCTGGATCTTTTACATAGGTTTTTTCATTTTGGAAATAAGGCAAATTGATTTGACGTCTTTTCACACTCATAGGCTTCCCTATAGATTCGCCCATCATCCTAATCTCGTTCGGACAACAATCTGCATATAACCCACCATTTGTTATTACATAAATGTAAACAGTTTGTTAATTATAATTACAAATAATTTGCCGCCTTGGTCCGAAGCGGCTTGCTGGATTTTTGACTTTAAAAGAGTAAAGTTGTACTGTTTTTTGAATTCAAACTGGAGATAAACCATGATATCTTGCAACTACTCCTCTCTATACTTAACCGGATCGACCGAAGGTCTCAATGACAAACATCGCTTTATCTTTTCCGGCCCCCCGCAGCACGAGGTCATTTCGATGGAGCGACGAGTGGCGCGAGGACTTGCTTTCGACTACAACCTGACATCGAAAGGCCCCCTCATGAAGCCAGGCAATGACCAGATCGTCAATAACGAAACCACGCTGTGGGAGAAAATCAACCAATTCCGCTTGAATCATGAGGATGCTTTATTTTTTGGGGGCTTCGCACTTTCAAGTACTGTCTTGGGGATCTGTTCGTGGGTGAATGAAACCGTCAATGAGGGAGAGCGCTTTGAAAGAGATGCGGGAAGAGGGTTGTTAGGGGTAGCCGGTGTGGGTCTGCTTTATTACCTCTCCGACTATTTGCCTAAATATTATGAAAACCTCGCAGATAGTTTCTTCAATCGTCAATGGAAGGTCATCCAGCTAGAGAAAGTCGATATGCCGAAAAAGCAAATCTCTGCCTCAGGGTGTTTTATCGATCCGCTCACCTCTCAAGTGATTCCCCGCGAGGAGATCGATTCCCCTTCCGTGATCAAAATCGGGAATTTGATCTACCGCTGCACCTCTGTTTTGCAAGCGATCTTAACCAAAGATGTGGCGGATATAAAAGGGGAGATTCCCCATCCGCAAGAGGAAAGGAGCATGACGGCGCAGGAAAAGAGCGACTTCCTCAACCATATCTCCCTGATCAGCGGTTATGCGGTATCGCTCCTTGAAGCCTGTTGGAATAATGAATCCACCGAGCTTGCAGGTTTTGCCACAAGTTTTTTTCAAGATATGAAACAAAGCCGCTATCCCATCTTTCGCAGATTGTCTAAAGCTGATCAGGAGGACTTGAACCGCAATTTGAGCAAATATTTCATAGAGTGGAGATCGCGGGAGCGGTTTGCCCTGCTCCTTTATTCCCAAAAAGTGTTCGCCTTAGTTCCCCCAGATGAGGAAGATAAAAATCAGTGAATGGCAACCCCGCTATGATTATTGGGTATTAGATCTAAATTTTGTAATTTGAGCACGCTTGAAAAAACAAGTGATTGTTATGGGTGTTTATGTTAGATTTTTGGGTTCCATGAAACATTTCGAGATGAATGTATGAAAATGAAATTTTTATGCAAAAAGCTGGTGAGAGATCTTTGCCATTGCACTTTAGAGAGAAAAAATATCAAAGCCGTAACTGTTTCTTTGGAAAGGGAAGCATTGGTTGAGGCTTTTAGGGCTAAAATTGTCGAAGAAGCTGCTGAGGTGGCAGAAGCGAAAAATAGAGTGGAATTGATCGAAGAGCTGGCCGATCTTCAAGAGGTGATTGAGTCATTTATTAAATTTTGCGACATCAGCCCTGCTCTTATTGAAGAGATACGAAAAGCAAAAAGGGAAAATATGGGGGGATTCGATGAGGGACTCTATATTGATCATATTGAAGTGCCGCACGATTCTCCCCATCTTAACGATTATTCATTACGGCCTCATAAGTATCCGCCGTTAGAGGCCTGAAAGGTTATGGGACTAATTGTTTGATAAAGTCAATACAACCTTGAGAGTTTCTGATAATCATATCAGCATATTGTTTACTTGGTTCCACATATTTTTCATGCATCGGCTTCACCTCTTCCGTATATTGCGACTTGACATGATCTAAAGAGCGCCCTCTTTCTTGCATATCCCGATCGATGCGGCGAAGCAACCGGATATCCCCATCTGTATCAACAAAGATTTTGCAATTGAGCAGCTCTCTAATTTCGGATAGAGCCAAAATCAAAAATCCCTCCACAATAACAATCTCTGCAGGCTCTTTCAGCTGGGTAAAGGGTTCCCGTTTAGAAACGGTGAAATTATAAACCGGGCTATTAACCGGCTGGCCGGCCGCCAAAGCGATGAGATCCTTTTTTAAAAGCGCAACATCGATCGCCTCAGGGCATGCGTAGTTAGGCTTCCCAAATTCATTCAGGGGAATTTCCTGTTTGCTTCTATAATAGTCATCCTGATGAACAATGACAACTCGATCGCCAAAAAGGGTTTTCAAGTTATTTGCCAAAGTGGTTTTACCTGACGCTGAACCTCCGGCTATGCCGATCATAAATGCGGGTAATTCCCTACAGAAGAGAAGCAATAAGATTAAAATGCGGATCATTGGCAACTCTCCGAAAAATCTTCCACAGTTCCTGAAAAGTCCTTGACCTGTCCGGCAAAAAGGGAATATTTATCAAGGCAAAGAGGAAGGGGTTCAGCCGTGGAGAAAGAGATGTGGGGGAAACAACGGGTTACTTGAGTATATAAAAATGGTTCCACATCGGATCGATACTCGCGTATTCTTTTTTCAATCACTTCAGGGGTATCATTTATCCTAAATTTAAGGGGGGATTGGCATGCATTGCATATTCCTGAAACTAAAGGTATTGCGCTTTTTTTGTTATATACATGATTGCAGACGGGACATACCATGCGCTGCGCTATCCTTTCCATACACTGTGCGTTATCGGCCTCGAGAAAGATTGCCAAGGCGCGGACGCGCAGATTAAGGGTGTCCAGCAATTGACACAAAAAAGCCAAATCTTCTTCCGAACGGGCAAACCCGTCGATGATAAAGGGACCGCCTTGCTCTGCCAAGATATGGATCTCCTTGCCGATCAAATCGTACATGATGCTTTTTTGAATGTAATTTCCCTTCCTGACAACTTCTGCTATCTCAATGCCAATCGGGGTTTGCTGATCGATTTCCCGACGAACCAGATCTCCTGCGCTAACATGGTGATAATAATGATTGTCACAAAGATGTTGCGAAAATGTGCCTTTTCCGGCGCCCGGAGGCCCTAATAGGATAATCACAGGCTCCAAAGCAGAAAGGAGCGAAGCGGCGGCAACGAACAAAAATACAAGATACTTTTTCATAAACTATTCCTTGTTATCCATTTCTTAAGTTCAGGGTATTTATCTGAATCGGAATTTAAAAGTGTGTGATAAACCTCCATGGATCGCTCTACGGATTGCAATTGGAAGTGGATGATATTTTTTTCCACTACAGGTTCTTGCAAATTGCCCAGCAGATCCAAGACGAGAAATTCTCTTTTTAAAAAACTTTTATAAAAATTACGGGGTGCTTCTTTGATATGCTCCCGATCAATAGGCGCAAGGAGGTAATGCTTTTTATGAGAATCTTTTAATATGAAATGGGAGAATTGACCCATGTAAGTAATCAGTTCATCGGTAGTTTTATAAAAATAATGTTCCTCCCCTTCTAACTTTAGATGTTCAAGCAGGTCGAAAGGCAGCTGATCGCCATTGGTGAGAAATTCGAAGATTCCTTTATTTTGGCCATGAAATAAAAGGACTAAGTATTTCGGATCGATCACTACTTCGTTGTCAGTCAGATACAACATATTGCGATCAATCCCTTCGCTGTACAATTTTTTAATATAAGGATGCAATTCCGTGGAAAAAGGGATTCTAAAGCCTTGCAAAAATGCGCTTTTTAAAATATGCGCTTCTTTAAAAAGAATAGGAAAATATTTTTTTTCGAGAATATGATCGTTTAAAGGAATCGATTTCTTTTCAATAAAAACCGAAAGGACTTCCCTCTCCTCTTTAGAGAGGTTATTCAAATTTAAATCATCCTTAAAATGGTAATCTTCGACAAAACCGGAGGAGAAGTAATTAGATAAATACATCAAATAATGTCTTTGAATTTCAGCAATCAACCCCTTAGGCGCTTCAATGGAAAAGTTTTTCGAGTAGTCGATATGGGGCGAGGGAGTTTGGAGAAACTCATCCAAACTCATTTGTTTGCACTGGGTGTTATTATCCTGAAGGTAGAGATTAAACTTAATCTTTGAAAAATCGTAGATCAAGGGTTTGCTGCACTCATTGCGGTAGTCGCGTAAAAGACTGAACTTGCGATCGAAAAACTTGGTTAAAAAAAGAGTGGCGTAATATTTTGCCATATCTTTTTTGAAGATCATCGTGCACTGGGTCCAGGGATCATCGACCCATTTCGGATCCCGATAAATAAATACACCCTCTTTCTCCAATACGCGGCAAATCTCCGTCACGAATTGATCCAGGGGCCCCTTATTCATCACATAGGAGAATACTTCGTGAGCCAAAGCGGAGGCTCCAACACCTGAAATGGTACTATCCCTGATCTGCTTCATATCGGTAGCTGACATAGTGGCAAGTTCTATCTTAGGTCCTGCGAGGCTATTGATATAAGATTTGACTATAGGTCTTCTGATGGGAATAGAATTAATCACTAGCGGATCAATATCTGCAGCTATCAAGGTAGGACGAACGGTTTTTGGAAGCTGCAGCACCATTTCAGCAATAGCATCCCCTCCGGTTCCAATATCGATAAATGTTCCATTGGTGTTTTTCTGAATATATTCAAGGAGCTGTGTCTTCTCAGACATATTTTTACTGATATTTGATAAATAGAAATCAATATAATCGTGCTTATGTTCCACGCTGCCATGCAACAAAGAACTCAATAGAAAAAGGAAGATATGCAAGTATTTCATGTTGAATAATTAATAAAAATGAAAGGCTAACAAACAGGGCAATATTTTGCAAATGAAACTTAAGTTGACAAATCGGAATATACGATGCCAAGATGTTAATATGACCGAATTTTCCAGAAAAGAATTTGAACTCTTAGGGGAGCCCGACGGTCCCTGGCCGGTCGATGATATAAGGACTTCTAAATGGCTCCCGAAGGGTCCTGTCGAAAAGGAGGAATCCCAGGCAGTGCACCGGTGGCTTTCGAGGTTCGTCATCCTGGCGTTAGGAAAAAAACCACAGGCTTTCGAACGGCAAAATAAACTGATTTCCTTTGGCGCGCGATATATCTTAATCCCCGTCGAAGAAGGGGCGTTTATGAAACTCACTTTAGTGTGCAGCCGCAATTGCGATGAAGGGTGCCGCGTTTACCTTTACTCTCCGGGCAATTTTGAAACACTGGATGATTGGGAGGACCTGCTGAACCATGGAGTATTAGCCGGTCAACTTGGAGCCAAAGGGGTGATTCTGGATTACCGCCTCTATGATGAGAAGGGGGAAAAGCTATCTAAGGGCATCAGCAAAGGCCTGGCCCTCAAAATCCATCGGCTGGGTTTATGCTTCATCGAAGAAGAGCTGCTGGGAAGGGAAATTATCCTGATAGGGCGATCGCTTGGGGCGGGCATTCAGGCCGAATCTTTGCGCGGGCTGGAATTAAAACCGGAGAGCCGCTATGTGGCTGTCAGCACCGATGCCTTCAGCGATTACTCAGAGGCGGCGAGCGAGCTGCTTTCCAGTTTTGCCGGGCGCTTAATCCGGTATTTTAACTGGAATCTCAGAACCGCGGAAGCTTTAAACGGCGTGATGATCAACCGCGTTGTGATTCAATCCATAGAAGGGGAAAAAGTCACTATTGAAAATCAATTCACGCAAAAAGTGAAGGACGACGGGCTGATCAAGCCAAAAGCCGCCCTGGCTCCCGCCCTGGAGGCTAATGGTCGAACGACCTACTACTTCGGCATCCCCAATCGGGAGCATAATGATCCTCTCTATCTGGAGGAATGGGGAGTGAACGACAAAATAATCGCCCTGTTGGAAAAATAATTTCGGGAAGTAAATGGGTGATTTTGATTTAATGAGGTCATGGGAATTTTATTGCTTTTTTCTTTTTTGGCGGGCATTTTCACGGCGCTCTCACCCTGCATTCTGCCCGTCCTGCCGGCCATTTTGGCATCCGGGGTCTCCGAAGGGCGCCTGCGCCCCCTTGGGACTATCCTCGGCCTGATCTTGAGCTTCAGCTTTTTTACTTTGAGTCTCACCTGGCTCGTTCAGGAAACCGGCCTCTCCCCGGCCATCTTAAGATATTTGGCGATCGCGCTGATTTTTTTCTTCGGCCTCGTGATGATCTTCCCGAAACTCTCCAACTGGTTTTCGAGTGTGACGGCGCCTATTGCTGGCCTCGGCCAGTCGATCCAGGGCTCCAAACCCCGCTCCGGCTTTCTTGGGGGATTTCTCTTTGGCATCGCCCTCGGCCTGATCTGGACGCCCTGCGCCGGCCCCATCCTGGCTGCGATCACCACACTCGTCGCTTCCCACGCCCTGAACGGAACGGCGGTTCTGATGACGCTGGCCTATAGCCTCGGGGCGGCGATTCCCCTCTTTCTCTTCGCCTATGGAGGAGGCAAGCTGGTCAAATCGTCCCGCTCCCTCTCCCGCCATACCGAGAGAATCAGGCAATTTTTTGGCGCTCTGATGGTGCTTTTCGCCCTGGTGCTGCTCTTTAACTGGGATATGCTGCTCAACCAGCAGCTCGCGCGCCTTTTTCCGGAAATTCTGTCGGAAAAGAATCTGCCCATCCAGTCTCAGCTGCAAAAAGTGATCGGCGGTGAAAGCCTGTCGGCCGGGGAAAAAGCGCCCGAGCTTACCGGCATCGTCACTTGGGTCAATACGCCTCCGCTGACTCTTTCTGAGTTGAAAGGGAAAGTGGTCCTGATCGATTTTTGGACCTACAGCTGCATCAACTGCCTCAGAACACTCCCCTATCTGGAAAGCTGGGATAAAAAATATAGAAAAGAGGGCCTGGTCATCATTGGGGTGCACACGCCCGAATTTGAGTTTGAAAAGAATCCGGACAATGTCAAAAAAGCCGCAGAAAATTTGGGGGTCGCCTATCCAGTCGCCCTGGACAGCAACTACGCCACCTGGAACGCTTACCACAATCAATTTTGGCCGGCCCACTATCTGATCGATCAGCAAGGGAAAATCAGCCAGGTCCACTTTGGCGAGGGAAGTTATGTCGAGACTGAAAATGAAATTCGAAAGCTTCTGGGATTGAAAGCGTTGAATATGAAAGAACCGGAAGTGAACACCTTGCCCATGTCCCCTGAGACTTACTTAGGGCTTGAGAGAGGGCGGAGCTATAAAATGCCCATAGTTCCTTTCGAGACCAAAGAGTACAGCTACGAACCACCTTTAGGCGAAGACCAGGCGGCCCTAAGGGGCCCCTGGCTGGTAGAGAAAGAATACATCGAGTCGGAAAGCGGTCATAGCTATCTGGATTATAACTTCCTCGCCGAACACGTCTACCTTGTCCTCGGGGGATCAAGCTCTGAACCGGTCGAGGTGGAGCTGGATGGAAAGCCCTACGGGCAAATCAGGATAAACGGGGACAAGAAGTACGATATCGTTCACACCACCTATAAACGCCACCACCTCTCCTTAAAAGTGCCCCAAGGAGTCAGGGCTTACGCCTTCACCTTTGGCAACGGAGCTTCCTGATGAAGATTGAATTTGTCGATAAACTCTCCGAAGCTGAAGAGGAAAAAATGCGCCGCGACCTCGCCGCCTATGAAAGCAGCCACGGCATCGATGTCAATTACCGCAGGTTTACCATCGCTCTTAAGGATGAGCACGGCCTCATTGGCGCTCTGAACGCCTTTACGGCCTACGCGGAGATCTATATCGACGATATTTGGATCGCTGCTCCCTACCGGGGCCGGGGACTTGGAAAAAAACTGGTGGAGGCGCTCGAAGAGCATTTCAAAGGGCAGGGATTCAACAATATCAACCTGGTGACAAGCGCTTTTCAGGCACCTCAGTTTTATAAGAAATGCGGCTTTAAGCCCGAATTTGTGAGAGAAAATAAAAAAAATCCCCAGCTGACAAAGACGTTTTTTGTGAAGTTCTTCGACGAGGAGATCCAAACGCAGGGTCTGCTAAGCTGATTTTACATATTGTCTAATTTTTACATATTGACAAATTTACTCAGGATAGGCATACTTTCAGAAAAATCAGGAGATTGTCATGCCCAGATTATCAAGAGTATCCCGGTTAGCCGATGTCCCGGGCATTGGAGTGGACAAGATGGGAAATGCGGCCGATGCCGCTCATGACCCTGATATATTGCGGCTCGAGAACCTCGACACCGATATCCCGCCGCCGCCCGCAGCTATTGAAGCCACCCGGCAGGCCATCGGACGCGATGAAAATAACAGCTATCTCCCCTTTCTTGGCCAGGAAGCTTTAAGAAAAGCCGCGAAAGACCGGGTTTTTAGGGCGAGCGGCGTCGACTATGAGTGGCAGACGGAATGCCTTATCACGGCCGGCGGAATGTCGGGCATTTTGAACTGCTTCCTCGCCCTGCTCGAGACAGGCGATGAAGTCATTGTCACCGATCCCGTCTATGCCGGCATTATCAACCGCATCCGCCTGGCAGGGGGCGTGCCCGTTTACGCACCGCTCATTCCCTCCAAAGAGGGGTGGCGTCTGGACACAAACGCCCTGGAAAAAGCCGCCTCGCCCCGCACGCGCATGATAGTCATGAGCCCGGGAATGCCCTCAGGCCACATATTGACGATGGCAGAGTGGGAAGCAGTAGCCAGAATCTGCATTCAGACAGATGCGTGGCTATTATATGACGCTGCCATGGAGCGGATACTCTATGATCAAAGGTCTGTGATCCATCCCGCCTCCTTACTCGGCATGAAGGAGCGCACCGTCACTGTCGGAGCGGCTTCCAAAGAGCTGAGGATGATCGGATGGCGGGTCGGCTGGGTGGTGGGACCAAAGAGCATCATGAATGAAATTGGGCTCGTCAGCATCTCCAACGTCGTTTGTCAAACGGGGATCAGCATGGCGGGAGTCGCTGCGGGCTTGAACGCTCAAGACGACGGATTGCCCGCGGCCCTGGCGATATGGGAAGAGAGGCGCAACACTTTGCTGCTGGAACTGAGCGGCCTGCCGGTCATCCCTCCCCATGGCGGATGGTCATTACTGCTGGAAGCCACTCCCTTTGGCATGACTTCTCAAGAGCTGGCCGAAAAGCTGTTTAAAGAGGCCAAAATTGCCGCGACACCGATGATCGGCTGGGGCCAAACAGCCGCGAAATATGTGCGTTTTGTCTTTTCAAATGAACCCAAAGAGCGCCTGGCAGGCCTCGGCAGGAGGGTAAATAAACTCTTAGGATCTTAGCATTAAATTTATATTACTCCATACATATTTATAATTAATTAATTAAATATTCTTTTATAATTATATATAAATATTATGGGGTAATTGAATGGACCCTTTAAAAGTAGGCGAGCCCAAAGTCATTACTGAAACAGCCGCATCAACGGAAGTTACCTCTACGCACATAACCGAAAAAAAGCCGGCAGCGGAATTCAGAGAAGAAGTCACTGGTGAACTCAAAGACACAAATCATATCACTTTTTTGGCGCGGAGCGATGCCGTCTGGAACAAAATCATTGAAAGAAAACCTGAGCTAAAGGAAAAAATTAATGCCTTTAATGAAAAACACAAAGATAAAATGCAAACCATGCAGAACAAATCGTGGAAGGAGCTAAAAAGCGAACTGGGAAACCAGATGGCCCAAGGCGACGATTCCTGGGAGAATTTCCGGAAAGAAGCAAACGCGTTAGTCAATGAATTATTGGCTGAGGCCTTAACAGAAATGGATTTGCCGCAAGTAACATGGACTGCCTGCGGCACAGTGGGATACAACTCGGATGTCGATACCAGCATGCTGGGCAGGCTTACCCTAGACCAAGCTTATACCATTAAGTGTCTTAGGGATACAACACACGCCTTTGTATTTAGAGGGCTCTCCGGAACACAGCTTGATACCGAATGTTATACTCCCCACCCTGCGAAAGACAACACAGCGAGTCAACTCACAACCACCCTATGCAAGTCGCAATTCGCGACATCGGAATGCTCTATGGCTTTACTGCAAGGGAAGGTTGGGCTGCAGCATCAGCCTGAAGTCTGGAGGAAATTTTGCCAAGAAGAAGTTAACAATAGCGGAGATAGAAGAGAAACGACAAGGGCGACTATCAACACTATCGATAATTGGCATGACGCCATGCATTTCGATACGCTGAAAGAAATCATTATTGAAAATGAACATTTGAGCCGGGAAGCCGTCAACGGGATGGGAAAAGAAGAGATCTTTGAAAGAGCGGAAAAGATCACCGCAAATGATAAGGAAGCCTACAAAAGAGCCGCTCTTAACTACCGCGCACCCATTATGCTGCAATTGAGCAGTCAATGCAATCGGCTGAATAATCAACTTTCTGGATTGCGTAATCAACAACAGCAGTATGAGAAAACATTAATTGAAATGGATACCTTGAGTAAAATGCTAAACAGCCTCCAGGATGAAGGCACCTTTTCACAAGCCGAAGGCAACGTGACACTTTTTGCAGAAGGCGGCCAGCAAGATGCCAGCGCCAAAGCACAAGTGCCCAAACTAATTAAGCGTTCCGAAAGCGTGGCCCATATAAATGTTATACGCGAAGAAGCAAGAGCAAAAATACCCCAAAAAAAACCCCCTACCGTTAGAGAATTAACCCATGCGGCCTATGAAGAACAGCAGCAATTTAAACATGTCATGCAAGACGGTTTACAAAGGGCTGCAGAAATGCAGGAACCTGAAAAAGCAGCGGCACAGGCTGGCAAAACAGCGATTGCCGCAGGGAAGTATTGTTTGAGAACGATAAGAAACAAGCGGCGCGCTATGGAGTCAGTAGAGAAATTATACAAACATGAGAATAAGAAGTTGCCGGAGGGATTTTCCGATCTTCTGGCAAGAATGAAAAATATGGAAGATAAAGCACTTCACCTGGAACAATGCAAACGAAGAAACGTTCTGAATAAGGAATCGGCGCTTGTGCTTCTTAAGAAGGCCTTACCAGAAGCAGATCCCAAAAAACTGGAAGAGATTGTCGATCGACACCAACAAACACTTTCAGACGAAACCTTGCTGAAAAGGGAAAAATTAAACATACTGGTCAAAGATTTAACGGAACATATTGGTGAGATTGATACGATCAGACCAACTAAAGCGCCCCACCTGGGAGACAAGTTGTTACCAAGACAGGAAACTGTCAGGAACGTGCTTCAAGGGATGGTGGGATATTCCCAAGTTAAGGAAAAACATACGGGTCTGGCTCCCCTGTTTGATGATGCCGAAAAGATTACACTCGAAACATTTGATTTAACCACGTTAGAAAAGGTAAAAGAATTTGAACAAGAGGTCGAACAGTTATCCAGAGATTGGCAAAATATGGCTTTTGAAATGAAAGTCTTGGATAGTCTGACTGGACCCGAATGGGTGAATGAGAATATGAACTATAATGAGATCTGGCAATCAGCAAAGCATGACGCTCTGGAAAGGAGGGTAACATGAATACCGCTGTTAGTCTAGCTGTTGAAGAATTTACCACCCAAAGCTATGCCGGGGCCGCCGAGCTGCAAAAATCCCCTGATTACAACCACAAAATCAGCGCCATAAGAGAAAACCTGGCAGCAATACCCCCCGACCGTTTCAAGAAGATGAACATTTCCGTACAAAAAGAAGTGCTGAAAAATCTCAACAAAACGGATATCCCCATATTTCCTTATGTTTGCTTTGAAACGCAGAAGACACTCTTTGAAAATCAGTTCTACCGCACACAAATCGCGAAAGGACTCTGCAAGTGGAACGAAAATAAAACCTCCCTCCGTATTGCTGATAACTCATTAACGCACGACCAGATTGGCCATATGCTGCTTGAAATGGCTCCGGAAGAAAAAAGCAATGCGGAAACGTTAGATCTCAGCTCATGCATCGCGCTTGAAAGTCTCGCGCTGGATAACAGATCCATCCTGGAAGGATTTGACCGGTTAACTACCCTGATCCTCCCCAATTGGACATTCTTTGCCGAACCAAAAGGCATTAACGCTGTCTGCAATCATCTGGAAACCCTGGATATCTCAGGCTCAGGCGTGGAATCTCTGGAATTTTTAGAGGGATTCTCCAGTCTCAAGGTATTTAAAGCCAACAGGTGCGGCAAGCTTAAGGATGTTGCCGGCCTCAAGCACTGCCCCGAGTTGACAGAGCTGGTTTTGACCGGATGCTCTCAAGTGCATCAATCCAAATTCTCTGTGATAGCAACGCTTGCCAACCTGGAAAGATGCAATATGCATAATACCGTTTCTCTTAACAGTTTAGAGCCATTTAAAGAATTGAGAAAACTGACGCAACTGGACATAAGCGGCACAAGAGTGCCACAAAAGGAGTGCTTGTCCAGCAAAGTTTCCATTACTCGTTGAGTTGTTCCGCCCTTTTCATCTCAAAGACTCCTTTCTCCTGCAGATATCTGTTCACCGGCATGCTGACGAAATAGGAGACTTCCCTTTTGGAAACGGTAATATCCGGGGGAACGGATGAGGGGATTTTTGCGATTGAGGGGAGATACAGGCAGCAATCAAACTTCCCCTCTTTCGTATGCTCTTCCCTGAATTGTTGAATGGTGCGCGGCTCTTTTTGCTTTTTGCTGTAAAAATCGCGGATCACATACATTTGCGCAAGACCGGCATCTTTGGGATAAATTTGTTCGGTATAACTCCATTCGAGAGGAAGGTGAAATTCCGTCCGGTCAACTTTAAGCTCTTCCAGAATGGCTTTTAGGTTTTCCGGCTGGTTTTTCTTAATCCATAAAAGGGCATTTCTTAAGAGCGTGACAGCGCCAATGCGGCAAGAATTCATGTCGGCCTGGCGTTCGGTCTTGGCTTTATAAACAGATATCCCTTTAGACTTGAGATAGTCATCAACTGGTTCATCAAACAGCCTGAATTTGAATTTGGCCTTGATCACATCCAGGATATAACACTCCTCGTGATCTTGGGAAAAATGGCATAAAATGGGGCAGACGTGGCCATAGTGTTTATCGGGGTGCCTGAGTATAATCCCCATAAACAAGGGCTTATCCCTTTTGAGTTTGCTCCAGAGGGAGGGGAAAAGGGTCGATTCGATGACTTCGATCTGAATGCCGTATTTGGTTAAATAGTGCCCGCAGATATTTTCCAAAGCGCTGTTTTTAGGGGAATAGACCAATGCCGTATCGAAGATATCCGCTTTGACAAAGGAATTGATGTAGGGAGCAATGGCCTGGAAAAAAGGCTCTTCCGCTCTCATTTGATAGAATTTGCTCTTAGTGATATCTTTAGTTTTTATCTCTGCCTGGCATTCTTTAAAAGGGGGTTCATTTTGCCCGGCATCAATAGTGCTTTTCTCTGTTACTGATTGCATGTTATTAACAAGTAGCCTCGAAAGGTGTCGTCAGCTATAGTATTCATGCTTTTATAAAAATCTTCAAGCTTTACCCATACCCAGCTATTGGTCCCGGCCCAGGTGTCTAAAATGAGAACAGAATCGCTTGCTTCCTCATATGCGGCAACGGGTGAAAAATGCCCTCCCCCGTCTTTAAGATAGAGAGTGAGAGAGTAGTTGGCAATCATATAGGAAACAGGGTTTTCCATGAGGGTTTTGACCTGCCTTCGAAACCGTTCGATATCTTCTTTATTCGAGCTCGCGGCGCTGTGGGCAGTCACCTTTAAACCTTGCAGCTTTAAAATATCGCTTAATTGATTTAGCGCGACGCCCAGCACATAATTTCCCTCTACAGCAGCTAAGAAATTCTCTTCCGTCCAGATGAATTCCCCTTCAATGGTATTATTTGCCTCATCGAAGTAGGAGCCTGAAAGGGAAATGGGGGGAGTTTTGCCTTCATTGGCATAAATGGTATTTAAGATGATGACGCCTGAGGAGATGCCGCAAGTGGTGATGGTTTGCTGAGGGGAGTAATGCGGGGCCAGCTTAAAAAACGCTTTTTTGTGTTTCGAGCGCTCAAAAATGGTTATGCCCTCAGGACTGTCGAAAGGAACAGCCACGATTTTTTTAGAGTAGGGGCTTGGGGCAAATTTGTTATATCCGTAATTAACGATCTTCGCTCTCTGTAATAATTCCTCAGTGACGGGATCGGCAAAAGCGGCGCCAAAAACGATAATCAGAAAATAGATTTTTTTCATTATACTCATTTCCTTTTGACAACCAGAATGGGAATGGATGAGCGATGGCGCACTTCCTCGATCGCGCTGCCCAAAAAGAGATCGGCTAAAAAGCGGTGCCCATGGGAAGTCATGGCGATCAGATCGCATTTTTCCCTTTCGGCGAGGTTCAAAATCTCCTGCGCGGGTTCTCCTAACGCAAGAACGGTGCTTACCTCCAGGCCTTGATCCCTCAATCCTTTAGCCGTTTTCTCAAGATATTGCCGGTCTTTTATCATCTCTTCCGATTCTTTCAGCAGAAGTTCGTTGTAGTGGCGGGCCGCCCACCCTTCCGCGACATGGACGAGCAATATGTGGGAATGGTGAATTTTTGCGAGTTCCGCAACATGGGGAATCAGGCTTTCATCCACCTGGCTCGTATCGAGAGCGACCAAAATTTTCTTATACATAGCTTACCATAAAATCATAAACATATTTTAAATTGAGAACCAGGATGATTCCCGCGCAAATCCAGGCCAGAATTTTGATCCAGAGAGGGTTCACAAATTTTCCCATCTTTTCTTTATCCCCGGTAAACCAGATCAGCGGGATGACGGCAAACCCTAACTGCAGGCTCAAAACCACCTGGCTGAAAATCAATAGCTGAGCAATCCCCCTTTCCCCATATAAAACCACGCAGAAAAGGGCCGGAATGAGGGCAAGCCCCCGGGTCAGCAGGCGCCGCACCCAGGGTTTCAACCGGATATCCAAAAAACCCTCCATGACGATCTGCCCTGCCAGGGTGCCTGTCAGGGTGGAGTTTTGCCCCGACGCCAAAAGGGCCAGGGCGAATAGGGTGCTCGCGATCGGGACATTGACCAGCGGGCTTAACAATTTATACGCGTCCTGGATTTCCGCCACATCCGTCCTTCCATTCACATGAAAAACCGCCGCGGCAACGATCAGGATCGCCGCATTGATAAAAAAGGCGATCATCAAGGCAAAGGTGGAGTCGATAGTGACAAATTTGATGGCCTCCTTTTTGCCCGCGTCATCGTCGGCGTACTTTCTGGTTTGAACAATCGAGGAGTGCAGGTAAAGATTATGAGGCATGACTGTAGCCCCGACAATCCCGATGGCTATATAGAGCATTTCAGGATTTTGAATAATGCTCGGCTGAGGGATCAGCCCGTAGAGGATCGCGCTAAAGTCCGGGCGGGAAACCACAATTTCAAACCAGAAACAGGCGGAGATAACGGTCATCAGGGCAATGACGAAAAATTCGATATAGCGAAAATTTATTTTTTGAAAATAGAGGATGATGAGGATGTCGAAAGCGGTCAGGCAAACGCCGATCAATAGAGGAATATTAAAAAGCAGATTGAAGGCGATGGCAGAGCCGATCACCTCGGCGAGGTCGGTCGCGCAAATGGCAATTTCGCATAATATCCATAAGGTAAAAGATACGGGAAAGGAATAATGGTCGCGGCAGGCTTGCGCGAGATCCCGCCCGGTCGCTATCCCTAATTTTCCCGACAGCGACTGGAGCAGGATGGCGATGAGATTGGACAGGAGAATAATGGAGAGCAGCGTATAGCCGAACGCCGAACCGCCGGCAATGTCGGTCGCCCAGTTGCCCGGATCCATATAGCCGACAGCGATGAGATAGCCGGGTCCGGCAAAGGCCAGCATTTTGCGCCAGGCAGGCCAATGGGCCGGCACCGGAATGGTCTGATAGCTTTCGGGCAGAGAGGGCGTTTTTCGGGCGTTATTCCACCCTTTATTTTCAGGATTCATCATTCCTTTTTTTTAGTGGAATCAAAGATCGCTAGTCAAGACATTAATTATGTTGCTTTAATAATCATAGTTTGATGTAATTAATATTCTGATAGTAAATTATTACTGTCAGACAGAAAGACTCTAAATTGAGTCTATAGTATTTTTTATAACCCCTAATATAGGAGGTTTATTATGATGGCATATATTAATCAAATGCATGAAGAGATTTCCTCGGAAGTTGAACTGGAGGAACTCGACTTTCTTTTTGATAAGTGGAAGGGTAACGCTTTAAGCAAAAATCTTGATATACAAGAACTGGCCGGCAAATATCTATCGGCAAAGGCTGATGGAGAAACGCTTCGCAATCCTGAAACCGCGAAAATGGCAAGAGTCACCTATGAAGCGCAAAAGCGCACCCGCAACATGGTCATTAACCAGATCATTTATCTCATCTCCGCTAAAGAAATCGATCAAACGGAAAAAGCCGCCATATCCAACCCCAGCCTTAAGAACCTGCGGGGGGAAATCAGAGACGATGCGGAGTATTTGCGTCGTATGCTGCCGGCTGAGTTCTCCATCGAACACCCTAATATCTCAGAAAACCGCTATAGATCTATATGCAATGAAATCGCCCGTCTAACACAAAAAGTGCTAAGCAAACTTTAAATCCCTGAAGCGGCCAACCCTGGCCGCTATGCCTTCTAAAAAAAGCTTTCGAATATCATTTCTTTAAAACCTCACCTTTAAGGCAGCGGTAAGTCCCTGTATGTCGAGGGAATGATTCGAGCTGAAAATGGATAAGCCCGGGATCTGATCGCACCAATGCTGCATTTCCCAGCCGGCGGAGGCAGAAACAATAATGCCGCTGAAGCAAGTGGTATAACTGATACCTGCGAAAATTTCCGTAACGGGATTGATCATCGACAGATGACCTTTCACAATCCCCCCATGCGGGGCATTGTCTTCTACATAGGTAGAGCTAAATTCGGGGTGAAAATCTTCCCAAAGTAAAGATCCGGCGGCATTGAAAAGGATGGATAAACCGGTTTCCCCTAAATTCCACCGGCTGGTGAATCCAAAGCGCGGGCCGATCCCCCACAGATGGTCTTTGTAGCGGTCGGTAAGTTCCAAAATGGGGGTTTCCCCATTCGTGGCGTCTGAAAACAGGGTCGCATAGGAATACTGCAACCAGGCGGTCTTAAGACCCGCAAAAGGGCGTATATACAAGTTGTTGCCGCAAAACATCTTCCCGACTTCAAGATCCCCCACATTCAGTTTTGTGCGTCCGGTGGCGATGGCGCCGGAGGTATTGAAATTATCCTCCACAGTGATGGCTTTCACGATATTTATTTTATCCTGCTGCAAATGGAGCGATGGGGAATTGCGGATCCAGGTCCAATTCAGGAAGAGGTCGCAGCCCGTCCCGGGAGCGATGTATCCCGCGCCGAGTTTGAAACCGGAGCTATAGGGGAATTTGAGATTCTTAATTTGCAGCAGTTCCCTGTCCCCTGTGGGAGCTTCGGAATGTTCCAGCGCGGCAACGGAAAAATCGGAAAAGGAGGCTTTCCAGTAGAGGTAGGAGCCCGAAAAATAGAGCCCTTTGACCTCAAAAGCAGTTAAAGGCATTAGATATAAAACAAAAAATAACCACCTAAACATATTCGTCTCCTATACGGTAAAACTCTGATCGTCCATTTTTTTCCAGGGAGCGGCCTGGGCGCGTACCCTTCCTGCTTCGACCGAAATAAGATCGTTGGTGCAGTTGCCGGGATAATTTTTATGGTTTGCTCCCGCCACGCAAAATCCTGTCAGCAGGGTGCGCCGGCTTATGGCCGATATATTGGGGCCGCTCCAGTGCACTATATCAGGATGCATAAAGATCATATCGCCCGGGGCCAACTTTACCGCCACTTCCTCGCTCTCCGTTCCCTGATTTGGGAAACTCTTTTTATCGATAATGAGCCCCCCGTTCTCCGGCGTCATGGGATCGACGGCAATGATCGCAATCGCATAGCTTCCATTGCCCTTAACGTCTTTCCATTCCGGATCAAACTTTCTTCGAATGTCGCTATCGCGGTGTTTTGGAAATGAGGTGTTGTCGCCCGGCAATTTTGGGTGAAACTGGCAGATCAGATGTTCCATTTCCTCGCAGTTGAGCAAATCGAGGAAGGTATACACCATTTTGTCGGAGCGGAGGAGCTCCAACAAGGAGGGATCCATTGAGCCGCACCCGACAATCCTGGAAATGGAAGCCGGTTTCCCTTCGGTTTTAGTAAAAACCACCTGAGAGCCTTCGATATAAGCCGCCTGCTTTTTCTCCATCGAGGTAGCCGTGGAAAGCTGACAAAAAATCCGCGCCATCATAACATTGACGGTATCTGACATCTCTCTCACTTCCCGGGCGCTATAAGCTCCCTTAACAATAACATAGCCTTGTTCATAGTAAGCGACAATATCCGCTGCGGATAAGAATGTGCTTGGTATGCGTTCTATGACTTCTGTCAGGGAAGAAGAGCTGGAAACGGGCAAAGACATGTTTTACTCCTCGTTTGAAAGGGATCAAGTAAGATAGGGTATCGAAAATATTTTGTAAAAGCAAATTCGTAAAAAAATTGGTATTTTGAAGGATAATCTGATAGGATAGATGGAAATTTGGGAGTATTATGCAAACTAATAGTTTGAGAGTAGAGCAGTTTAAAGAAGCCAGAAAGGTCCGGCTGCTGGAAGTTGCCGAAGATTATACCGAACTCGTTGACGACCTGATTAAAGAAGCCGGCAAAGCCAGAGTATGCGACCTTTCAAAGATCATGGGGGTCTCCCATGTCAGCGTTCTTAAGGCTGTGAACCGGCTCATACGGGACGGCTACTTGGTGAAAAATTCACAACAAACTATCGAATTAACGGATAAGGGAAAAACAACAGCCCTCTTTTCAAAAAGGAAGCATTTGGTTTTATCTGAATTTTTCCAAATGCTGGGCATCCCTGATCAGATTGCCGCCATCGATGTTGAAGGGATTGAGCATCATATCAGCGAAACAACCCTGGAAGCTCTGCAGAGGCATATGAAAAATTGGCAAGAGGTCAAAGGCTCTTAAGTTTTATTTCCTTGATGCGATAGAGCGCAATTCTCATTTCCGAACTTAAAGTGCCGGGGCTATACTTGGCAAAACAGGCTTCAATTTTCGCCTGCATCGCTTTTTTATACGCGCTTTGCACAAATAGGCGGTATGACATGTAGGTAACCGCTCCAATGGCCGTCAGGGAAGAAAATAAGCCCCCCAGCTGGGTCAAATAAAACGCCTCTTCAGTTTGCTCCTCTTTATCTGCAGAAAATAAATCGCTCACAGGGGTATCCTGAACGAGAATGCTATTTTCCATGATGATAAAGCAGGAAAACGCAGTGGTGAACAAAGAAACCGACACGGCTGCCATTTTAGCCAGCTTCCAGCCTACCGCATCTTGCTTTAAGGCCTCCAGGCCATTTTTCGCAAGTTCGCGAAAAGAGACTCCTTTCTCAAGCTCGCTGTCAATATTTGTTAATACGGAGGCTAATTCCCGATAAGCCGCTCCTGTCGGAGAAAGAGGGTCGGGATTTCGATAAAACTTTTCCACACGGAGAGATTGCAGAAGCGAGATATGCCGCTGATAGAGCTCCTCATGCATCTCCGGAGTCATTTCTTCATTCACGCAAGTGTGATAAATCTCATCCAGCACCTCATGCATGGACTCGCGATAGGGCTTATCCAGGACAAAATGAAAAAACACATAGGTGATAGCGGGAAAATCGGTAATGCAGGCAAACAGAGCTCCTGAATTGGTAATATTATTGGCAAAATAAACGCGTTCACCGAGATTGGAAGAAAAAGCCGATGAAAAATTGCTGTTTGCCAATAGAACAAAACTGGAATAAGAAGTAAGAGCTCCCAAACCCAGCAGAGTGGCGTATATTGACGCCGGTAAAATTTTGAGGAGGCCATAGGGTTGCTTTAAAGCCTGTTTCAGCGTTGGAATGGCAATATACGCAATTTGGAGCCTCTCTTCAGAAAGCTGCTGAATTCTTTCGATTATAGGCTGCAGCTGTTCTTGGGCAGGCAGTGCGTAAAGGGATGATCCAATTGGCTGAAGAGGGATAGAAGAGAGATGCATGTTTTTGACCTTTTTTTAAATGTAACACAGGTTACAATGTAACATAGGTTACATTCAAATGAAAGTCAACTTTTTTTATCTTCCGCCTCGTAAAACACTTGATTTATAAAATCTTAATATAAAGATGTTAAAATTATATTAAAATTAGGTCGTTATAATGAATCCAATACATTATGAGGAAGCATATTTCGAAGTTAATGACCAGGCTCATTCGATTATTATTCCTACCGAATCCATCGCTGATCTAGAAATAATTGTCAAAAACCTGTTATTTAAAGGTCATGTCTTAGTCCTGTCCGACCTGGATTTAACCTTAATCCGCCCTCTGTCTCACACCGGCAGCCCGCTGCTTTTTGACTGGACTTTGCGAAAGACGATGCAAGTCAAACAGCTCTCGAAAGGGGAAGCCATCACCTTTTTGTCACCCCTGAACAAATGGCTCGATTCGCAAGCCAAAAGCACCCCTGTGGAAGGAGAAGCGACCAGACAAACCATCAGCTCCCTGCAAACTAAAGTGGCTTTTATGGGCTGCACGGCCAGAAGAGCCGAGGTGTCCGCCAACATCTTCAAACAATTGGAAATCGCCGAGATCGCCTTCACGCAAGACAGCGTTGAAATTCCTCTGGTGACCATTGGTGAAAGGGTGGATGCCGCTTATAAAAACGGGATCCTGTTCACCGGAAGCTCCTTGAGCAAAGGGGAGGTCTTGAAAAAATACTTAAAAGAGACCGGTTCCGTGGAAAAATATACGCATATCATCCTGATTGACGACCTGAAAGACAACCTCTCCCATATGGCGACCCACGTCAATGAACTCGGGATAAGTTTTATTGGATTGCACTATAAAGCCTTTAAGGAAAAGCCCTTAAGCGACGATGAGGCGATCGAATCCCTGATTCCCTACATCGAAGATCCAAAGCTCGGTTTTTCAGAAAAATTCGCCTATTTAATCCAACAGGACTCCATTCAAGTAATTGGGTAAGTAGGGCTCTGCGAGCGCCTCCAAATTCCCTTTTAATGTATAGGTTGGAGAAATTTCATTCTTGACGGCCTCTAAGATAATCTCATTACCCGCGGCGCTTCCTCGTTGAAACTTGCACAGATGGTGCAAACGGTACTCCAGTGCCCTAATGAGAGGATTGAGCTCCTCTTCTTTAGTTCTTAAGTCGAGGATGCGATTAAACAGTCTGGCATTGGAGGGTTCATGAAGAAAAAACTCTTGCTGATGGAGATGGATCAAAGTGGCCGTGCCATTTAACCTGAAATGGGCCACATCCACTTTCCCGAATTTTCCGCTCTGCAGGGTAGCGACGTGTCTCGTTAAGATCCTCCACTTGCCATTAATTTTCAGCTCAACCCGTCCTACAAAAACAGACACGTTCGGATCGCGTAATATGTAGCGGGTATTGGGGAGCCCTTTAAAGTTTTCAAAATTTGTTCTCGTTTTAAACTTATAGATATGAAGGGCATCACTAATATAAACCCTTTCTCTTGGATCCACATAAGCCCCCGACTCCAGAACCGCTTTAGGTGCGGGGTTGAAAACCGCCGGATCAGTCTTTTGCTTTTTGTATTCCTCTAATTCAAAATTGTCTTCGGCCACCTGGAATGTGTATCTGGAATCCCCATTTTCCACACTGTACCACTTATTCCACTCCTTGACCTGCGGAAGATGGGTTAAAATAACCTCCTTCACCTTTTTGTTGGTCTCTTTGTACGTATCGTTAGTCAAAAAGGTGAGCAGATTTTGAACAGGAGCCATCCCCTCACGCGACACGCCGAATAATTCCTGGTTAGGCGTCCCCGTCTTGGAGGCAATCTCACCCCTTAAACGGCCTGCCTGACCTAAAACGGCCTCGTAATAAGTCATATCATCCAATTCACTGTCCCTAAAAACCCTTCTCATTTGTTTTACTGTGGCTGAAAGGGTCGCAATAGCACTCCTTTTCAAATCGGGGTATAGGCCGCTATTTCCATAAAGCGGAGCTGCTGCTTTTTGTTTGGCCTCTTCCTGGTAGATGGTATCCAAAAATGTGGTGCAATACTTAGAGAAATAGGGCTGTGTCAGGGCGTCTTGATGGCCCCTTGGAGAATAAGAGGGGCAAATGACTCTCCTCAGCGCCTCAATCATCCATCCGTTAATGGCCTCATTTCCCGCTTCGAAATAACATAAGTGATGCAACCGGTACTCGAATAGCGCCATCAGCCCCTCCAGCTCCTTTACGGGGGTGTTCGGGTCGAGGATTTTATTAAAGAGCATCCCCATGGGCACTGCATGCAGCTGAAAATCATCGCCAGCCGTATGAATAAGGGAGACAAATCCATGCAGTTTATAGGCCTCCTCATCGATCTTTCCCTTCCCGTCATGAGGAACCACAGATAAGTGGCGCGTCAAAACCCTCCACTCCCCGTCGATCTTCAATTCCACTTTTCCCGAATAGATATAGACATCGTCACCGGACACCTTCTCTTTCTTAAAAATCTCGTTCAACTTGTTCAAAGGGGGCACCAAATCGCTTTTATAACGGGAAGCCATATCTATAGGCGCTTTTTGATCAATATCCTGAAGTCTTTCAGTCTCATTAAGTTGGTTCCACTTTTCGACGTAACAATTTAGAGGATTCAGCCGAAAAGTGTATCTGGAATCCCCCTCAGTGATCCTTTTTCCGCTCGTTCTGTCTGTAAGATGGGGAAAATGGGTTAAAATAAGATGTTTGATCTTGCGATTGACCTCAATATAGCGTTTATCATAGAGATTTGTGACTTTAGACTTTCTGGGAACGCCAAATTCCCCTTTGGCATCGACCTTGCCGGCCACACTGCAGCGCAAAATCCTGGCCCTTTCCAAAAATTTCTTAAACTGATCAGGATTGGCCTCTGCACTCCTCATTTTCTGGAGCTCGTTGCAGAGATTCGCAATGGCCTCTTCCTTTAATTTGCTATATTTCTCCTCGTCCCCATAAACCGCCTTTAAATCGATTTTTTTTATAAATTCCGGTAAGAATGAACAAAGAGAATATTCAATGTTAATACTCATGTTTTCCCAATATTGTTTTTTAGAAGTTTGAAGATTTTAACAATTGCAGAAATTTAATCCAATAGTTTTTTCAAGACGGGCTGGCGCAGAATTCCACCCCGGGTCCACTCGGCAAAGGCCACCTCGCAAAGGAGCTTCGGCTCTATCCATGCCGCCTTCAGGTGCGGCGCTGTTTCAAAGGGGCATTTCTTGCTCTTTAGTCCGATCATCTTGTCATAGGTCGTTTTCAGGAGCTTCTCGCTAAATCCCCCGCCGACCCGCCCGGCGTAAATGAGCCTGCCCTTTTCGTAATACCCGATTAAAAGCGCTCCGAAAAGTTTCCGCCCTTTGGGTTCGGTAAACCCGCCAATCACAAAATCTCCGCTCAACCGCGCCTTGATTTTGAGCCAATCGCGGCTCCGCCTGGAGCGGTAAGGGCTCTCCTTCCTTTTGGCCACAATCCCTTCCAGCCCTTTTTTTTTCGCGAGTTTGAAAAGGCGTTTCCCAAAGGTCTCGACATGCTCGCTGAAATGCACATAGACCCCCTGCCCCAGCAGCTCGCGCAGCTTCTCTTTCCGCTCGATCAGAGGCAGATGCCGCATGTCTTTTCCATTATAGGAGAGGAGATCGAAAACGAAATAGCAGAAAGCCCCCTCGTTGTTTTGCAAAAGCTGAAATTGGGGCCGCCCCTTTTCATCCAGGGCCACTATCTCTCCATCGAGGAGGAACTTCCCGGGCAATTTTTCCAGCTCTTTGACGATCAAAGGAAAACGGGCGTTGAACGATTTTTGGCCGCGCGAGAGAAGCTCCACGTTTTTGGATTTGCTGGCCAAAGCGCGGTAGCCGTCCCATTTGATCTCAAAAATCCAGTCGGGATCGTCAAACGGCTCTTTCACTTCAACGGCGAGCATCATGCGGCTTTTTTCTTTTTGGGAAGGCTCGCTTTCAAAAGGGACAAAATATTTTGCGCTTTGGGCTTTTTCTCGACGGGTAGGGCGACTTTTTCCCCTTTGGCCTTTTTCTTGATGATCGCCTTTAATTCCTCTTCATAGGTATCGGCGTATTTCTTCGGGTTGAACGGTTTGCTGAGTTCGTCAATCAGTTTGAGGGCCATGTCCAGTTCGGCCTTAGCGGGGGAAGCTTGAGGAATGTTCAGCTCCTTATAGTCTAAAACCTCGCCGCCGTAGCGAAGCTGCTGCAGCACAAGGATTTTCTCATGCGGCCGGATCACTCCGATGTGTTCATGGTGATGGAAGACAAAGCGCCCCACGGCTACTTTTTTGGCCCTTTTAAGGGCTTCGAAAAGAAGGCCATAGGCGTTCTCGGCGCCTTTTTCCGGCTCGAGGTAATAGGGCGTGTCGTAATAGATGGTGTCGATCTGATTTTCATCGGTAAAATCCAAAATCTCGATCGTCTTGCTCTTTTTCGGATTGGCTTTTTCAAAATCCTCGTCGGTCAGGATGACAAAATCCCCTTTTTTAACCTCGTACCCTTTGACGATATCTTCCCAGGGGATCTCTTTTCCGTCGGTCTTGCAGATGCGCGCATAGCGGATTTCGGACAGATCTTTTTTATGGAGCATTTTGAATTTGAGTTCTCTTTGCGTGCTCGCGCTGTACATCCGCACAGGGATATGCACTAAGCCGAAACTTAAAGCCCCTTTCCAAAGCGATCGCATGACAACCCCCTAAAATCGCCATAAATCCTTTTTTCCGATTTTTTAGTCAAGCGATCATATCGAGGAGCTGATGGTCGGGGTTTTCCCGCTGGGTGTACTGCTTTTCCCAGGCGCTGCCAAATAAGACGATCGGCCGGTCGTGCCGGTCATGCACAATCAGCGAGTTGGAGGCCTTTTTGAAGCTCTTCATATCGCCGACGAGCCAGGCGCTGCATTCATAGGAGAGCGGGGTCAGGACGGTCTCGACGCCATACTCCTCCAGCAGGCGGTACTGCACCACCTCGAACTGCAGCTTGCCGACGGCGGCAAAGATGCAATCGCCGCCGCGATCCCCTTGCCGCAAGAGCTGAATGGCGCCTTCGCCTGTCAGCTGCAGCACCCCTTTGTCGAAGGCTTTCCGTTTGCCGACATCCTTGGGATGGACGCGCGCGAAAATTTCGGGCTGAAACTGGGGAAGAGGCTTAAAATTAAACCCGCCGGTTAAAGATACGGTATCGCCGATCGCGAACAGGCCCGGGTTGATCACGCCGATGATATCGCCGGGATAGGCGACGTCCAAAGTGGTGCGCTCGCCGGCCACCATGCCATGGGGGCGGGAAAGACGGAGTTCGCGGCCCAGGCGGTGGTGTTTGACGACGATGTCCCGTTCAAAGCGGCCGGAGCAGATCCTTAAAAAGGCCATATTATCGCGGTGGCGTTTATCCATATTTGCCTGAAGCTTAAAGACATAGGCGCTGAATGGCTCTTTCAGCGGGTCGATTTCGATCTCCCCTTTCAGGCCGTCGGCCATCCGTCCGTGCGGACAGGGGGCCAGATGGATGAAGGCGTCGAAGAAGGGCTCCACGCCAAAGTTGGTGAGCGCCGAGGCAAAGAAGACCGGCGTCAGATCGCCGGCGAGAAAGGCATTCAGGTCGAAGGGATTGCCCGCCGCTTCCAAAAGCTCAAGCTCCTGCAAAAGCTGGGCGTGCAGCTCCTTGCCAAGTCTATTTTCCGCGGCAGCGAGCGGAATGCGGGCAATATCCGCTTTTTGAGAGCCCCCGACGGACACTTTGGTAAAAAAGAGGCAGGTGTTATCGGTGCGGTCGACGACGCCGGTAAACTCTTTGGCGGACCCGATCGGCCAATTCATCGCCGTCGAGCGAATGCCCAAGACATTTTCCACCTCATTCATCAGGTCGAGCGGCTCCCGCCCCGGCATATCCATCTTGTTGATAAAGGTCAAAACGGGAATTCTCTTGAGGCGGCAAACTTCGAAGAGCTTGCGCGTCTGCTTCTCTACGCCCTTGCCGGCATCGATCACCATGATGGCGCAATCGGCGGCGGTCAGCGTGCGGTAGGTGTCTTCCGAAAAGTCTTCGTGCCCGGGAGTGTCCAAGACATTGATGATGGCGTCCTTATAGGAAAACTGCATGGCCGACGAGGTGATCGAAATCCCCCTTTCCTGCTCCATGCTCATCCAGTCGGAAGTAGCCGCTTTCCGCCCCTTCTGTCCTCTTACCGCGCCGGCGGTCCGGATCATGCCGGAGTAGAGCAGCAGCTTTTCGGTCAACGTCGTCTTACCGGCGTCGGGGTGGCTGATGATGGCGAACGTGCGCCGCTTGGCTAAAGCCTCTTCAATTTCTTGCATAAGTATCCCTTTTCAACGATGATAGCCGAAATTTCATTATTCCTCTATTGCTTAATTTTAAACAAAAAAGTTATATCTCGTGTTAAGCTGGGGTTAATTTATGATTGAAGTCTCTCCTAAAGGGTGCCTTATTGAGGGTGTCAATTACCCGCCGGTCGGATTCGGCACCTATAAGCTGCAAGGGGACGTTTGCTACGAGGCCGTAGCCGAAGCTTTTGAGCTCGGCTACCGGATTGTCGACACGGCCACCTATTATGAAAACTTTGAGCCGATCAGCCGGGCGCTGAAGAAGTTCGGCCGCAAAAACTTTTACCTGATTTCCAAAGTCTGGCCCGATTCCCATACCCGCCCCCTGTTGCAAAAAGATCTGGAAATGTCGCTGCAAAAGCTGCAAACTACCTATCTCGACGCCTATTTCCTCCACTGGCCAAACAGCGCCGTGCCGATCGAGGAAACGCTCTCCACATTGGATGAAATGAGACAGAAAAAGCTGATCCGCCACATCGGCTTAAGCAATGTGACGTGCAATCACCTCAAGCGCGCGCTGGAGTGCGGCGTATCAATAGCCTGGGTGCAGGTGGAATTCAGCCCCTTTTTTTACGACGAGGAGCTGCTCGGCTTCTGTAAAAAGCAGGGCGTTGCCGTTCAGGCGTGGAGTCCTCTTGGAAGAGGGCGTACAGAAGAGGATGCCAATCTGGTCGCTCTGGGAAAAAAGTACCGGAAAACCCCTTCGCAGGTCGCCTTGCGCTGGATTCTGCAAGAAGGGAGCCTCTCTTTGCCAAGCAGCCACACGCATCAGCATATGGCCGAAAAATTCAACATCCTCGATTTCCATCTCGCCGAAGCGGAGATGAAAGGGATCAGCGATAAGGCCAAGGCCGGCAGCCGGTACAGAATCTCTTTTGATGAATTCGACTTCCCTTACGAAAAATGCTGGCCGAAAAATTAAAGTTCAATGCTTGTGCCCAGTTCGACGATCCGATTGGTAGGGATTTTGCAATAGTCGATAAAGTCTTTCGAATTGTTGAACATCCCGATAAATAAACGCTTCCGCCACTGCGCCATTTTTATCTCATTGCCGCAGCTCAAGGTCAAACGGCCGAAGAAGAAGGTGGTCTTTTCCATCTGGAACTTCAACGCTTTTGCCGCTGAGAGCTGCAAGGCGTAAGGCACATCAATCTCATCTTTAAAGCCATAGCGGATCTTGGCGACATAAATGTTATTCTGCAATTCTGTGATCTCTATCCGCTGCTCTTCGGGAACGTGGGGCCGGTCCTCAAAATCAATCTCCAGCAAGACGACCTGTTCATGCAAAACCTGGTTGTGGATCAGATTGCTGAGCAGCGCAGGGGGGATGATTGTCGCATTGGGCGTCAGAAATACTGCTGTTCCGGGCACCCTGGCCGGAGGCGATTCGGCAATGATTTTCTGGAAGGTGTCAAAGGAAACGGCCTTTCCCGCCACTTGCTGCTTAAGCAGGCGCGCCCCTTTTTGCCAGGTAGCCATGAGGGTGAATACGACGGCGGCGATACTCAGGGGCAGCCACCCTCCCTGGAGAACTTTCATTGAGTTAGACCCTAGAAAGGAGATGTCTATCAGGAAAAAGACGGCGAACACGGGGGCGATGATCCACCACTTGATTTTCCATAACCGGATGAGAACGCCAAAAGCCAAAATCGTCGTGATCACCATCGTGCCGGTGACAGATAAACCGTAAGCCGCGGCCAGATTATCAGAGGATTTGAACCCCAAAACCACGGCGATTACGGCCACAAATAACAACCAATTGATGACGCCTATATAAATTTGCCCTTTTTTCCTCTCGGAAGTGTAGCGCACATCCAATACAGGTAAAAAGCCCAGGCGGATCGCCTCCTGGGTCATGGTAAAGGTACCCGAAATCACCGCCTGCGAAGCAATCACCGTGGCTGCGGTGGCCAGCAAAATAAAGGGATAAAGCATCCAGCCAGGCGAGAGCAGATAAAAGGGCTGGCTGATCGCCTGCGGGTTTTCCAGTAAAAGCGCCCCCTGACCAAAGTAGTTGAGAATCAATGCCGGAAAGACAAACCAAAACCAGCTGAGCCGGATGGGCCTTAAGCCAAAATGCCCCATGTCAGCATAAAGGGCTTCGGCGCCGGTTAAAGCCAAGAATGTCGCGCCTAAGGCTATAAAGCCGATGAATTTGTTGGTGAGGAAAAACTGGACGGCATAGTAGGGATTGAAAGCGCGCAGCACACTGGGGTTTGCCATAATTGAAATAAGACCTAAAACGGCAATGGTAAAAAACCAGAAGATCATAACGGGCCCAAAAAATTTCCCCACTGTGCCCGTCCCTTTTATCTGAAAAAGAAAGAGCAAAGTGAGCACCAGCAAAGTCAATGGAATCACCAGGGAATGCAACGCCGGCTCAGCGACCTTCAACCCTTCAATCGCCGTCAAAACGGAGATCGCAGGGGTGATTACGCTATCGCCATAAAAGAGGCCCGCCCCCAAAATCCCCAAAGCCATCGTCATCAAAAACTTGTAGTGTTCTTTGCGAAAGGGGCGCAAAGCGAGCGCTGTCAAAGAGATCACTCCCCCTTCCCCGTGATTGTCGGCGCGCATGACAAAGACTAAATATTTTAAGGAAACGACCAGCACTAAAGACCAGAAGATGATCGACACCAGCCCTAAGATATTTCCCTCATTCACCGAAAGAGCGGCGCCGCTAAATACCGTTTTTAAGGTATAGAGGGGGCTTGTGCCGATGTCGCCGAAGACCACCCCGACAGCCCCTAACATCATAGTCGAAAGGCGGGTTTCTGAATTGGCAGCCATAGGTTTACTCCTTGGCTAACAAAGAGATAGCCGACCAGTCCAGCTCTTCCCTCCCCTTTTCGAGGCTGAGCTGAAGCTGCTTTTGCAAAAGAGCGGCCAGAGGTGTCGTTAGGGCGTGCTCTTTTGCTTCCTTCAAAAAGAGGCTGATATCCTTTAAACCGAGCGGCATTTTGAATCCGGCCGGGGTGAAGGACTGCTCGATAATTCTCTTGCCGTAATTTTCAAATACGGGAGAGGGAAATAAGGTGTCGGAAAAGAAAAAGAGCAGCCGGTCGGCGTCAATGCCGCTTTTCTCGGCCAGCGAGAAAGCCTCCGACCACATTTCAATGACGGATAAAATCATAAAGTTGCCCGCGAGCTTCACCGTATTGGCCGATTCGGGTTTGTCCCCGAAATCATAAATGTTTCTCCCTAACTTGCTAAGATAAGGCTCGGCCCTTTTTTTGGCCATCTCCTCCCCTGCCGTGCAAATCCACAATTCCTGCCTGGCGGCGGCATCCGGCCGGCCAAAGACCGGAGCTGCGACAAAACTCACCCCTTTCTCGAGATGCAGCTTCGCTAATTTCTGCGTCGTCGCCGGGTCGACCGTGCTTAAGGAGATATGCAGGCAGCCTGGGGCGGCGCCGGCTAAAAGCCCCTCGGAAACCTCCATCAAAGCCTGATCGTTGGCGACCATGGACAGGGCAATGGGCGCGTGCTTAAACGCTTCGCCCAAAGAATTAAGACGCTTTGCCCCGGCTTTAACAAGGGGTTCCGCTTTTTCCCTGGAACGGTTGTAGACGGCCAGATCCACGCCCCCCTTCCACAAATTGGAAGCCATGGGAAAGCCCATTTGTCCGAGGCCGATAAAACTCGCTTGCAGGGTCAGCTCTATTCTCATTCCCTCACCGTACCACAGCTGAAATATTGTATACATATTTTTTTTATCGACGGGACAGTGGACAGGGAAAAATAATTCGTGTAAAATAGATCCGTTTTTTAATGAAAAGTGAATCATGACTGAAGAAAATAAACGGGTGGCAGTCGCCTTTACCCATCGGCTATGGAATGAAAAACAACTGAAGGCCATCGACGACTTTCTTCATCCCAATTGCGTTATTCACAACTTGTTCGGGGATTTTCACGGCACCGAATACATGAAAAAAGTCGTGCCGATCTGGCTGAGCGGATTTCCCGATCTGGTCATAGAGAATAACGCCGTTATCTGCGAAGGGGATCTTGTCGCCATTCACTGGGAAGCCAATGGGCCCCATCAAGGGGAATTTAGAGGGATCAAACCCACCGGCAAAATGATCTCCTATTCAGGCGTCTCGCTTTATCGCATAGGCGATGGCAAAATCAGCGAATGCTGGAACTATTTCGATATGCAGCAGCTGCTAAACCAGATCAGCTAAATTTATTTGAGTATAATCCTCTTCCTGATTCCATCAATGGCCGCCATGCCCCCGTTGGGGATGATGACTTGCGGATCGGTATGCCCGAAATTCATCCGGAAAACCACCGGAAGATCGGCAGCGTAATCTTTCAAAGCTCTCTTGACAGCCAGCTCCTGATTGGCGATGAAAGCCTCCCGCCCCTCCGGCGGCAGCCTGCCGCAAAATTGGGCTTTCGGCATCGCGATGAGCAGGGCTTTCAGCTGTTGGAGATATCCAAGCTCCCCAAGGGCCGCTAAAAACCGGTAGACAAATCCTGCCGTCGGCATCTCTTCGGAGGTTTCGAGATAGAGGATGATCTCGCTGAAGTCTGTAGGAAGATAGCGCTTCAGGGAAAGATGAAAATAGAGCACCTCCAGACACCCGCCCCACAGTCTGCCCTCAACGACTTTATTGTCAAAAGCGTGCCAATGCCACCCCTCACTTGGGTAAAGGGGGCGGTGCTTGCTCAAATTATTGCGGTCGTCCCAGGGCAAATCGAAATCGGTCCACACGGGGCTGGCTCTAATTTCGCCAATTTCCTTTTCAAAGAGGGCTTGTTTTAAGTAATGGACCGTGAAATCGTGCATATGGCCCTGCATGGCAAACTGGTTCATCAAATTGCCCCCATAATAGGATATCAGCCCCAGCTGCCACAAAAAAAGATGCAGATTCGTGTTGTCGCTATAGCCAAAAAAGGGTTTGGGACTGGCGGCGATCGCCTCCCTGTCCAAATAGGGAAGGAGGCGCACCTGATCATTGCCGCCGATCGTCGCAATAACGGCCTTGATCGACTCGTCTTTAAAAGCGCGGTTGATATCCTCGGCGCGGCTCTTTGGATGCCGCTGCAGATAATCGGGCGTTTGCCGGGCGGTGGGAAACTCGACCGGTTCGAGCTGAAAAATCTCTTTGAGCCGTTGCAAACCGAGTTCATAAACCCAAGGGAAAACGGAGGGCATTCCCGCCGAGGGGGAAAGGATGGCCACTTTATCCCCGGCATTCAGGGGCGGGGGTCTTTTAAAATTCATAGCTGGCTCCCTGATTTCTTGCGGATGGCGCCAAGTTGAAAAAGCATCAGCTGGAAAAGCTGATCGTTGCTCAATTTGTCGTGGATCGGCTTTCTATAGTTCTGATAGTCCTTTCTGGTAACCGCTAAAGCGGCAGTGAGAAAAAAACTACGGCAGTACACATTGTATATTCTATTAAGACCGCTGGACATATTCCACTGAATGATATCCGCGGCAGCGAGATCATTTCCTTTTTCATAAAAACCCAAAGAGAGCATTTTTCTTTCACTCAAGGGATATGAACTGATCAGTTCTTGCCGCTTCTTTTGCAGCGCGAAGAAGATTTTCATTTGTATCCTCTCAAACGGATCCTCAATCGCTTCAGAGCACTTCATCAAAACCATGTCCAGCATTTTCTTGGCCGCGGCTTCATTCTTTTCGGGGGTTCCTCCTTCCACAGCCAAATTCATTAGTACCTCTGCCTGCAAATCCTCTTTCAGCTTCGGCAGAAAATAAAGCAGCCTGGCGGAGCTTTCGCTCTCCTTGCATCCGGAAGTGACAATGGCCACTCTCAGCCCGTACCATTGAACGAGGGATTCACCCTCTAGTTCTTCAGGGCATAATCTCTTCATAACATCAGCGTATTTGTCCCATTTGATCTGGTTGAAAAGAGCCAGGAACTGGCTGAAGCTGCGGCTCGCCGGCAGTTTGACAACATCGGCAGGCGACTTGGTGCAAAAAGCCGGATTAGGCTCAAAACCATCAGGGGATGCCGCTATCTCTTTGATTTCCTCAGCTGTCAGCTCTTTTTTCACCGTCAAAGGGGCTTCAAACTCTTGCAATAAAGGGAAACGGGCAATGCCCAACAGCTTCCTCAAGACATAATCGGTTTTATATATTGAAAGGGACATGGTCCGGCCGATCAAATCGACAGAAGCGATGAAACGAAGCGCAATGGTTGGCCCGGCGGCCAGGGTCCACAAGGAAATCGCCCAGGGCATATAGGCGCTGACAAATTTGCTGATTCTGGCGTCGATATAGCCTTTCCGATCCAGCTGATTGTAAGCTAAGCCGGCCAGGACAGCTGAACCGTAAGAAGCATTCCCCCTGACAATCAGGGCGACAGAGCCTGCGGCGACGGCTCCCTGGCTCAATTCGTCCCAGTGATCCGAGAGGAAGCAACTGACTTTCTTAATATTCCCCCCCAGACTGCCGGCCTTGCCAAAATCGACCAAGGAATCCAAGGCGACGCAGCTTATAATAAAGGCCATTTGTATCCTGCGGTCTTGCGGAAGGAACAGGTCGGAAAAATTGTTAAAAACTATCGCTTTAAAAATTTGATTTACCGGATTTTTCAGTTCCTGCCGGGAAAGTGTATACCCTGTCGACCATCCTTGTACAACATTTATCATGTTCTTGCCTTTTAATTTTCCACATTATAACTATTATACACTTTTATTTCTACTTCATTGAACTATATCAATTACAGAGAGCCGTGATATTCTGTAGAAGAGGATCTGCACGATCCAGCAGAGCAACGATCGTCTTTTCAAGAACAGGTCTGTAATCCCAGACTTCGACGGAAAGATTGAGCTGTCGATCAACGAGCTTGTTGGGTCGTTTTTCATGAACATGGCCATGAAGTTGAAAATGTGGGGGAGCGGGCTGACTGGGGATGTGAACAAGTTCGACTGGCCAATCTTGATGAAAGCTGACTCCAGGACAAGCATGAATCCAATCGTATGCATTTTAGCTGGAGTACCATCATGGTTGCCTCGAATGCAAATCTTATTTCCATGAAGGCGTGCACAAAGATCGGCAAGAAAGTCTGTTGAACCCAAACCAAAATCGCCTAGAAAGAAAACCATATCTTGCGGTTTAACAAGAGCATTCCAATTCTCAATAAGCCTCTCATTCATTTCACTGACGGACTGAAAAGGGCGTCCAGTATAGCCGATGATATTGGCATGAGAGAAGTGAGTATCGGATATGAACCATCTATTCATTTCCAGCTCCAGCAATCATTAGCCGATGCCTGCGACTTGGGTATTATTTTCAGTCAAAATAGGGAGGAAAAAATCCCTAATTTCGAATATCACTTTTTCAAGGGGCATCGGATCATGTCCAATACCTTTAAGAAAGGACTCCCATCGTTCCAGTGTTTTTGGCGTATTATAGAAAGCCTCAGAAAATGCCTTTGGAATTTCCCGGACAATAGTTTTTCTATTTTGAAAGACTTCCCTAATAACAGGTGCTATCTTTTCTGGTTTGATCTGAAACTGATTGACTATCGTCCATATATCATAAAAATCCTTCATCCTGCTGTTTGCAAGGCCAAGTTTCACCATTGCATCTAATTTTTCGGCAATCATTGTCTCCGGTGTATATCCCTGAAGCTTAGGGGAAGGAAAATCTAATAATGCAGGATACTCTACATTGGCTGGCTTAGGAAAAATTTTGTCGCTGAACCCAATATCGATTCTCAACGGTAGCTTAGCTGTATGCAGAAGTACTGAAAAACGGGCTGACAGGCCAGTGTATTCCGTCTCAACTTGGGATTCGGCAAGAATGATGTCTGTAGAATTGAACTCGATACCGTCTTGTAGAACAGGATGAGAGCAGATTTCTTTTAGAATTCGTGAAATGTTTTCAATGGAGTTGTTAGCTTTTGCGAGCAGGTCTATATCAACAGTTGCTCGGTGTGTCGCAGGATCCCAAACCATTAGCATTAGACCTCCTTTCAGAAAGAAAGACCTTTTATGCTGGGAAACACTCAGCCGATATAAAAATCTCTCCATCGCATAATATCTAAGAACTTCCTGCGTGGGGCGATTTTTTGCTAAAGCAATGTTTTTTAATCTGCTGTAAACAGACTCAGGTAGATTTTTCTTTTCAATATTCATGGCTATTGACTCACAATCGTTTCAATGATGGGTTGAAGAACTTTTTCAACACGACAAATTTTTGCATAATCGTAAAGCTTGTCAAGGTCTGTTCGACCTTTTCTCCAATATTCTTTCAATGCTTCTAGAACGACATCCATTCCGATTTTTTGACGAAATTTTAGACAGTCGGCTAAAGTTTTTTCGATGCTATAAATTTTAACAGGAAATCCATTAACTGAAATTGTTTCAACGCCCGCTTCATAAGCACCCTTAGAATACCAAAAACAACGCAAGGGAGGATAGCCGGTTTGAGGAAGTCTTGAAGTTCTAGGTAGGGCTATATAGACAAAATGAGGAATTTGTGTTGTTAGTTCGTAGTAGGATAATGCTGAGACTAGGCAGATAACCCCTTTAGGAATTCTTTTTGTAGCCAAAACCAAATCAGGTTCTGAAAAGTCCGGCATAGAAGCTAATCGGAAAACACCTCGTCCTAATGATTCAAGAATTCCTTCATCGCGAAGCTTATACAAATAGGTGGGGTGTATCCCCAATTTTATAGCTTCAGCAGTACGTAGGATACCGTTATGCTGTCGAAAAACCTCTATAGGATCAACTTTTTTTGACTTCATATGATAGAAATGTTTGCACTTATTTTATTCTGTATGCATTAATATCATTTAAAAAATTACCAGTCAATCAACATCTTAACATTTTTAGGATGAGCGATATCCTTCTAGCCCATTTTAACTTAAACTCCCATACTTTCACGCCTATTAATTTAACAGTATCAAGAAATTAATAAATAATTCTCACAACAAAATATATAGTGATATAATTATCGCACTATTAAATCAAGTAGTTAAAAATACCGACTATTCAGCACAGGATTTCTGTATCGAACGAAGATGAAAACTTTGCTACCGACCGAAGGCACACAAATTTAGAAATGAGCTCTGATAATAACGATTATTATACTAGCCATGCTTTTATTGATATTCACCGCTACAACGGCCCCCTTATGCTGACCGCTCTCCGGAACTAACCGCCCCGTCCATGTCCCCACCACCTGGTGGCGCCTAATAAAATGGTTGGCATAATGATTTCCAGTATATTGTATAAATATCCGGCGCCAGTTAATATTGTCCGTTTGATTAAGGAGGTATCGAGTGAGATCCCTATTACTTTTGATGTTGGTGCTGGCAAACCTGACTTTTGCCGAGGAGGATTGTTTGAGTTCCTATTATGAAATAGCAAAAGAGAAATGCGCCGATCTTGCCTGCATCCGCAAGGAGATGGATAGAATCAATGACGCCATCTTGAAGCTTTTGGCTGAGCGGACCGCGTATGTCAAATGCGCAGGCGATTTGAAATCCCGGACAAATAAAATTGCCGATGACAGGCAAAGGGTTGCCGCTCAAGAGAAAATGATAATCGAAAGGTCGATAGAATTAGAACTGCCTACTGAAATAAGCGTTCCTGTTTTTAGAACGCTTATGGAAACTTCTATTGAGTTCCAGCAGAGGTACATTGATCAAATGGAGGAAGATTAATATCGCCTGATAAATATAGCGCGAGATTACTTCCAGATTTGTCAAAACTTCTCCGGCCCCTTTGACTTATAATCCTAAAGTGAAGTTTTGAATACAGAGAGGTTGTAAAAATCAACATACGTAAAAGCGCCCCACCGACCAATATAATTGCCGACCACTACGAAGGGATTGGCTCCCAATATGATGCATTATGTCAAAAACTGTTTGGGGAAAACAACATATCCTCGATCGCGCGCTTCCCACCCATCCTCGAAAGCCGCTTTTCTCTGCCATCCCACTCCTAACAGATCAACAGCGAAAAGAAGATCTTGAAGAAATTCAAAAGATGCCCGAACGTCTTCAATTTAATGACCACATGATCTGCATCCTGGCAGAAAAAGACTCATAGACCTACCATAAAGGGTCTTGCAGGAATATTTCATCGCACAGGTAAGCAGGCATATGGCTCTTTTACCCTATTGTTTTTTCAATGCGAGTAATTTGGCTTGTTCTATACGTAAAGCTCTTTCTGCAAGAATTATTTCCTGTCCATACGGGCATTCAGATTCATCTTTCCAATTGCTCATCCAGACTTTCCATTGTCGCTCTTTCTCTTCTTGCGAATAGCGCAACATTTCATTGCACTCTCTAAGTGTTGTCTTTATACTGGTAACATTGGCTCGAAATTGATAAAGCTCCTGTAATCTGTTCTCAATAATCTTTATCCTTTGCTCTTGTTGAATGATAGCCTGCTGCGTTTGAGCTTGTGGAGCTCCTCTGTTAAAATTTACTGCCATTATATCCACCCGTTGAGTTATTTTTTTGAAATTATATAAAGAAAACGTGTTTCTTTCAAGGAACTAATTTATCTTGAAGATAAAAACATATTTTTTAATTTATAGTAGATATTGCAAAAATATCAAGATTGTCTTATCATGTTATGTTTTTCCAGAACTTAACTTAGGGAAACGCGTAATATGAAATCAGTTGCCGAAGCTCAAGCCAGTTTAGCATCAGCTCAAGCTTATGTAAAGTTAGTAGAAACCAAGGTGTGGAACGCTAGAGATGTCACTCAATTACAGCAGGCGAATTTTGAACTTGCGGGCGCCTATACGGGCTTAGAAATGGCCAGGAAAGATTTGGAGGCTGCTCAAAAGGCTTCCCAGTTGATGAGTT
Organism: uncultured Chlamydiae bacterium; assembly: GCA_963696295.1. Lineage (GTDB taxonomy): Bacteria > Chlamydiota > Chlamydiia > Chlamydiales > JAJFMB01 > CAVOJR01. The sequence continues at coordinate 824,063 of CAVOJR010000001.1, forward strand.
CATCCGCCATCGCAACAGGCTTCATGGGAGGCTTTTCTACCGGACTGGACGGGTTTTATGGAACAAATGCCAATTACGGCAACGCTTTTTTCGCCGCTAACTCAGCCCAGAATGCCGGCCAGGCCGCCCTATTCGGCTTAGGCTCTTTAAGTACTCTCAATAACTCGCTTGATGCCGCGTCCAATAGTATGAATTCCTATCCATCGTCAAGCAACGCAGCGGGTAATAACCAAACTTATAATTATGACAACTATTCGTCACCATACAATAATAGTGCGTCAGATTCAAGCAACTATTCGTCACCATACAATAATAATGCGGCACAAGATTCAAGCAACTATTCGTCACCATACAATAATAATGCGGCACAAGATTCAAGTAACTATTCGTCACCATACAATAATAATGCGGCACAAGATTCAAGCAACTATTCGGCACCATACAATAACAGCGCGTCAGCATACAATAATTATTCAGACACGGCGGCACAAAATTACGCAAACAACCTTGTCAACAATTACTATTCTTCGCAAAACAATAGCAATAATTATTCAAGCAGCTATGCTCAACAATCAAATATTTATCCCAATAATACCCAAACAGGCGGAAATGTTAATCCTTATGCATCTAGTTCCTACCCGCAATCAGCACAGCAGATCAGGGGTGAGGTAAAGAGGGAAACTACTAAATCCGACCTTACACTGGATGATGCAATTAAACTTTTAAAAGATTTTAACTCCGAACACATCGACTTTAAACTTACAATAAATTCTGCAGTTAGTTCTATAGAAAAAATCAAACGTAAAAATATTTCTTCATCTAAATATCAACCAATTATAAATTCTATTCCAACAATTTTAAATTCTATTAAAAGCAGCGGTTATTTTGAAGAAATGAACGCTAATTTAAAAAGATTCGAAATTGAAAACCACAATGAAAAAGGAAATCAACATAAAGCAGGAGATCGATATCTTGAGAGAGGTAATGAAATTCGGAGTAAGTATAATAATTATATAGCACAATTGAAGTCCCTCCAAGATAAATTGGAGAGTTGTTGTAATCATACATAAAAGAAGAGGATTTCAATGAAGTGTCTTGTTTTCAAACACAGGGATGCTGACTAGACCCTTCTCAGAATGAATCAAACTGCCGTATCTCCATCCTTTTAAATCCATAAAAAGATATATCTAACCTGCTTCTATTTTCAAGTTTCGAATGTTCGCTTGATCTGGACCATACGAAATAATCTGTATGGAATCCTGTATTTTTCTTGCTTGTATACCCCGTTGAGTCCGCAGGAAAAGCAGGAGTTTCAGCAGTTGTTAGCGCAATTGCGCAACTATTGGAAAGACATTATCACACTAAAGCCATTTGATGTGCTGCTTTCGGAGAGCCTGACGGGCATGAGAATTTTTCATGTGATATGGTTTAAGGAACACCACAAAATATTCGATCTTATGCCTAATTCAAGCTATTCCCAACAAAGCATGCAGTTGTTTCGCGAATACCTCGCCATGCAGTTTTAACAATAATCCATAACTAGTCGGGCCTGAAAAAGTAAGGGTTCCTAAGAAAAAAAATTAATTCATGCTTGTGATAAGTTTTTGTGCTCTCAACAGAATCTCAAATTGAAGTTCCTATTTTTTAAAAACACCAATGTTTTGCAAAGGCGATTACGTTTCAAAACGGTAAACTAACCAATCAGCGCTCTTTATATGTCGCCTGCTTATTTCAGGCTTTTTAGAGGTGAATTTTTGGATTGCCTGCAACCAAAAAACGGAGGCGATTTGATTTTCCACTAATACCCTGACCTGCCAGGGGCCTCTAAACTGACTCCATATTTTTTGCATGACTGCAGTTCCAACGCCTTGCCGTTTGTACTTTTTCATGATAAAAAATTCAGCTACGTCCCACACCTCTTTATCGTCAGATATTGGGGAACCTTTTTGCACCATCACCAGACCGGCAATTTTGTTGTTTACGTAAATCAAATAAGGATGGCGATTCGGGTCAGTCCAAAAAGAAGGGAGCTCTTCGTAGCCGTAGAACCCATCATCGCCTATATCAAATTTCACGTAGTCGGTAAAGTCATAGGCGTACAGCTCAAGCAGATTTGCCAAAATGGGTTTTTGATCGATGGCGGCTTTGATAATATTAATATCGGTCATTGAGAATTCCTAAGATTTTAATGGGTCAATATACAGATTCCTTATTTTGGAAAGGCTTCCCAAAGGATTGTTCCATCGAATAGAGCTGTGACTTTGGAAACCTTCCCATCCTCGTCAAATTCAAAGCGAACGATCCCCCCTGAAAAACCTTTGATGCCAAAGACGCCTTCTTCGATCGGATAGAGCATCCCTACCTCCCCACCGCTCAGGGAGGTGGCGAGAAGGGTGCCATAGAGGGTAATTTCGAGATTTTGATTTGCTGAATCAGCGGAAATTAAAATCCTTGCGTCGTAGTTACCGACAAATCGACTCATGTAGGCAGTATCGTTTGCTAGGAGTTTGTTGATTTGCACTCGCTTATGATTGGGATCGAGCAGGCAAAGGGCGTAATCATCCGGCCAATCTTCAGAGGAGTTTGATAAAATCACCACCCCTTTTTGGGTCTTTGCATTAAAACCCAAATAGCTCCGAAAGCCACCGGTACCGCCATTATGCCAAATGAGATCGTTATCATCAGTAAGGATCCACCCCAGCCCAATATCGACGCCAGGGCCCATGGGAAGTTGTTTTTGATGACACTCTTGTAACAGGTCAGTCATAGGTGAGTTGCCCATGTTGGCCGCCAAAAATTTGGCCATATCCTTAATTGTTGAATGAATGGCCCCGGCACCCGCCCAATGTTCTGGAAAATCCCAGTTTGGCACTGCCTTTTTCATGTGGTAGCCAGTCGCATATTTTTTGCTCATTTCAGGCGTCAATAATATAGCACTATGCTCCATGCCGATCGGTTTAAAAATTGATTCGCTAAGCAGGGTTTCAAAACTCTTGCCGGTTTTCTGGCAGAGAATAATCCCTAGCAGACCCATGCCGACATTTGAGTATTCCACCTGCTCTCCGGGCCCACGTGGAAGGGTGTAGCCATTCAAAAACGAGCAGAGGTCTTGGAAATTGTAATCGGCATAGGGGTTAGCGTAATTTTTAGGGTGGAAATTATCGGGAAGGCGGGGAAGGCCCGAACTGTGGGTGGCCAAATGAAAAAGGGTGATTTTGCCGGGCATTTTGACACCGGGCAGCTCAGCGAGATCTTGCAGGCTTAATATCCCTTTTTTTTCTAAGTCTTTTAACAAGAGGGTCGTAAATACTTTGGTTATGGAGCCGAGATCGAAGACGGTATCTTCCGTAATCGACTCTCCATACGTATAATATTCTACCTTGCCATGATCAATCACTGCCACAGCTGCGCCAACGGCGCCACTTTCTTCAATAAATTCACGCAGCATAGAGTCCTCCGCAAAAAGAAAATTGGAACACATAAGAAATATAATGGCTATTCTTAACATGATATAACTCCCCTGACCCTTTAAGAATAGCTGACAAAAGCCCCTTTGACAAGTGAATACTTTTTTTGAGATATATTAACTTGACATCAATTAATTAATTATTATAATTTATATTTATGTTAGATAATAAACTACAGAATTACATCTTTCAGGATCTTAAACCTGATTGGGAAAAGAAGACTAATAAGCTTTGGTTTGGACTTTCCGTGGTTGGGGTTTCCCTTCATGACGTCTTTATGGATGTGTTCAAATACCCCTGTAAAATAATTGCCCCTTACTTTCTAGGGTCCAGCATTTACGACCCGCCCCGGTATATTGAACCGAAAATAAGAGCCAATGTCACGAAAGAGTTTAAAAGCCTCCTCACTGAACTGGTTAAATGCGCTGCCTCTGCGGCCGCTTCCCCTTTCAAACTGGCCTATCAAATTGTGGCCGTTGCCACCGATAAAAACGCCTCCTCAATTGTCAATTTTGATCATACTAAGCCGTTTAAAGGCGCTACTTTTAAAGGGTATACGAGACCAAAAACCGTTTGGGGGCGCATCGATTCCATTCGCATGCATCTCCTAAGCAAGGTGGAAAAGACCGGCTATTATGGCAAAGAGCTTCTCTCATCCCTTACCTTTAAAGACGCCATAAAAAATGGGGAGACCGCTCTGGCCGGAATAGGTGAAATCGCCTTGAGCGTCTTGTTCTCCCCCATCGAAGCGGTTTATGAGCTCACTCATCCATGGACCCCCCAAGATGAATCAGCCGCCAAAATCCAAAAAACCTTTCACGGTTATATAGCCCGAAAATCGTTTTTGCCAAAAGATCTCTATCCGGAATACAAAGGGTTGTGCGAAAAGCTAAAAAATAAAGATAACGAAACGCCTATGGCTAAAGGGGGGCGTCACCCTGTTTATCTGCCTGACAGCATGCCGGGCGTTGTGGTAAAATGGCTAGGAAAAAAAGGCTTAACAAGCCGTTTTCAAAAGATCTTAGCCGCGCAAAGGATATTACGCCGCGAAGGGTGCACAAAGCTGATCGTACCTCAAGTGAGAAAGTATCAAGAGTTTCTTATCGAAACGCGTCTGCCCATTAACATTAATCCATACTACAATATGAAGGAGTATCTATCCGATCCTAAGAAGTATGACCAGGCTGCCCGGGAAATGACCCGTTTTTACTCAAGGGCCTATCTTACTGATATTTTTGGTGATCGCACGCTTCGCTACGACAATCTTCCTTTTTTCGACGGGAATATTGGCCTGATTGATCTGGAACACCTGCATTTTCAAGGGGAAAAAGCGCGTTTGGATGAGTATGAACTGGATACTTTAGCTTACATCTTTCCCCTGAATCTCGATGTCATTCTCGATGAGGCAAGAAAATTAGGGGTGAAATCGGTGGCTCCCAGTGTCGCGAAAACGGCAGAAAAGAGAGGGAAATTTTTAGAGCTGCGGTATACAAAATATTGCGCCTGGCTAAAGGACAGAGGAATCACTGCCAGTTCGCCTAACGCCATCGAAATTTCTCCGATGAGGCAAGCGGAATTGAAAAAAGTTTTGGAATCAGAACTGAATGGCGATAAAGAAACGGCTGAAAAAGCTCTTGATGCCATTTTGAGTATTTTAAACAAACTCGCCAGCTATTCCAAAGGGGAAGCCTCTTCTGTTGAGGCTTTGATGGAGAAGAGAACGCTCCTTTTTTCAGGTACCGTCAATGACATTATGCACAATCGCTATGCTTTGTGGGAACATCTGAGGAGCGAAACTGTAACTTTTGATCTTTTCACCAAACTCTTTGCAAAGGTCATGGAGGAACTGAAGGGAAAAGAGGTGTACCACTTTGATCAACTTCCTTCTGTCTACATAGAATTGATCTATTGAATTTTCCTCTTATCAAATCTTTTTCACCATTAAGTTGATTGCCCCCAATAGTACAGGTGTCCATAGTAACTACTCTTACACCCGTTGGTGCAGGTGGAGAACTAAATTATTATGCAAGAGCTGAGAATTGAGGAGATAAACAGTGATTTTTTTCATTTTCTCATCGATCACGCTCCCCCTCTCAAAAGCCTTCTTTACTTGAGCAATCTCATTGCTGCTCCAAAGAAGATTCGGCGCTGTTAAAGATAGTTCTAACATTAGATGGGTTGATTGGGATGAGGAAAATGTCAGATCTGCTTAAAAAAAGCAATGAAATATCGACCAAACTGCTTTTCCAAAGGGCTAAACCGGAAGTCGCAACAGAAGTGAAGCTAAAGCTAAAGTCGCCCAATAGGATTGCCCCAAATAAACTCATAATTTGGCATTAACAATGCTCACCAAGCACCGTATTGTCGTGCCCATCCGATGGCGCCGCTAATAGCGATCAATCCAAGCGTTGGAAGTGTCTATTGCCTGGCTGCCCGGCTCGACTGGAAGCCTTTTTTACGATTCCCGTAAAAAATTGAAATATTATTTGATAATAATTTAAATTTATGATATATTAATATTAAATAAAGTATTTATTGGAGTTTATAAATGAATAGTGTTTTAGGAGTTTTAGATACGGCTTTTATACCTTCGCATGCTGGGAAATTGAATAATGGAACCTTTGACGATACGATCAAAATCCGAACAATGTTTCTTTCAAGAGTATTGTTGGCAAGTGGAGCTTCTTACGCGGTGATGGGAGCTTACGTGAAACGGGCAATTGTTACAAATCCAGGTTTGTGGGCTGATGCAGCAGCGGTCGATAAAGCGGCTCTTTTTAGTAAAGTGCTTCTTTTTACCGGGTCAGTAATAACTGCTTATTCCCTTGGTCTTTTAGCAAAAACAGCCTATGACTTCAACCGTTGCCACGCAAGACGACATTAATCAGCTTTTAACGAGAGAACGTGACTGCCTTACTCGATCTTTCTTGTAGGTCCGGTTTTGGGTGTCGCATCGATCCATACACAAATCAAAATTTGGATTTTGGCAAAGCCGAAATCCCAAATTTTGAAGTTGTTTGTGTATAGATGAGCTTCTCGACCCAATTTCGGAAGCGGAATTGTTCAATGTCTTTGATTTCTCCCTTCACATCACCCTATTGCGTCTGATTGTATACTCGTTATCATGATCTACTTTGTCAAGCTGCTCTTCAACGCTCGTCCATTGTGCCACCCTTCGGCGCATAAGCTCCAACCGATTTATCCCTTTGCTATTTAGCTAAAAATAGATATAATTCTCCGGTTCTGAAAAAAATTGGGAGATCATGTTATGCAGCCAAGATACAATCCAACCAATTACACCCTGTGCGAAAGCATTTGGAGCTCTTGGCAAAAAGGGGAAGAATGCCCTGTATCTGAAGGCCACAACGTCTACTCCTCATCTGAATATCTAGCTTTTCCAATTGCTATGTCCTATATGGTTTATAAAAATCAAGTTCCGGATTTAAAAAACCCAGAGTTTAAACGGTTGTTTGAAATCGCCTTAAAAATTGATCAAATTTCTGACATCATTTCTCCCGAAGATGCCAAAATTGCCCTCGATATGAGGTACCTCCGCGCAAAAACAGTAAGAAATGTCAACCAATCTCTGGAAGAATTAGGCAATAATGTTATCAATTTTTGCGAATCCCCCATTTCAAACACGTCACGGATATTTTTAAAATTCGCTGCGGGTGCAGATCAATCGAAACTAACAACGATTGAAGAACTCCAAAAAATTTATCCAGAGGGTATCCCACTCGAGAAAATAAAAGAGTTTTGGGATGTTTTGAAATTTGATGATTCTGCAAGAGATCATCTTCTATGGCGCATTGCCGATGACCTTAAAGTTCACAAAATTCAAGTGGATGAGCTAATCAAAGCACTTAAAGAGCCTTCTTCGCCTGCTCAGCAAGATGCGCAGGCTACGGTAAATTTAGCAGATAGCGCAGCTTACGTGCATGCCTTTACAACAAAATTGGCAGACACCATCCAACTTTATGGCCAATTAAGAAACAATGAGAAGCGCAATGGACTGACCCAAAAAAAGGTTTTAGAATCGTTTGATGCCGTTTGCAAAGCGTTTGACTTAAACATTAATATCCAACAACTTTCTATTAAAACCTATGAAGAGATCCTCCATTCATTAAGAGGAGAGGTTGCTACGACCATCACGGATAGGATAAGGTTGATAGGAACTATTACTTCAGAAGTGCAGTCATGTTCGGAAAAATTATCTAAACAAATTGAATACTGCCGCGAGAAAAAATTTGTTTATAATACCTTATCTGCAGATTTCATCAACTTAAATCATCAAATTAAGGATTTCTACTCGCAAAAATTGGATAAATTAAAACACGCCTCTAAAATTTTTGGGGGTGTGTGCCTTGCTTCCTCCTTATTTGCCGCCATCGCCCCTTTTACCGGCCCTGTCGTCGGACCCATACTCGGCGGCATTTCAGCCTTGGGTGTCGGAATAAGCCAAATGAAGCTCTCAGAATATGAGACAAAGAGATTGGCTATGTTGGATAAAGCGAGCTCTTTTCTTGAAAAGGAAAATAAATCAGCCCAGCTTCTTGGGTTTCTTTCAGAGAACAATTTGAATATGCTTTTAGCACTTCAAAAAGAACGAAGGAATGAACTTAATTTCCTGAAAGCAAATCGCGATTATATTTTTCCAAGTCAATATGACAAACAACTTGATTCTCTTCAGAGTTTTTATACAAATGATATTAGAGAAAAAGAAACAGCAAAAGCAACACAAAAAACCGAAATTGAAGTTTTACAAGATGATGTTAACAGATTACAAAGAGAAGTAGATCTAAGCTCTTCTCTCAGGGAACAATTTGAGAAGGCCACTCAGAATTTTGATTACATATTGAAAAGAAATGGTGTGTCTAAAAGAGAAAGGAAAGAGATAAAAAAAGACTTAAATGAATTAACAAAAGAATTATTGAGAGAGAGTAGTAACCCAAACACTTTGAATGAAAAAAAACAGGAAATAACTGAAAAGTTGACGAGAATAGAAAGTTTAGTAAATCAACTTGATGCTACTGAAGATGTTTTAGAAGAGGACCAACGCAGCCTAACAGAATTAGCCTTAGAAATGAAAATTACGGAATATGTCAAACCCCTCTCCATGTATAGAGAAAAGTTAATGAAACAAATACCTATACCGGATGAGTTTACCAAAAGCTTTCAACGATTATTTAATGCAAATTTAACTCTCTTAAATGAAATAAATTCTGCAGACTATTTATTACGCCAACCCATTTATAAGGCGTTGTCCACAATTGCCAACTGTTTAAAATTTATCGGGGATGCAAATAACACTACGATCATTGGTTCTATTTTATCAAGAGCCCCTGATGTTTTGAATCTCGTCAATGATTTTGAATTAGTTAAATTGAATGCTGATAATTTAGCCTCATTTTGTAAGCTTGCAGAAGATACATTAAGTAATTATCCCGAATTTCAAGGCAATGTGATTTCGCTCTTTGAAAAGATTGGAGCTGGCACGGTTATCGCCGGTTGTGTGGTTCCCGCTATCACGTTAGTGGGAGCGGTCATGAACATCGGAGTTGGAATTTACAAAATTGTGAATCCCCCTAGAGATAGGAGCTTAGAAGTGATTCAGGGAATGATGCATGAGGTTGTGAGTGTTCAGAAAAAACTTCTCTCATCAATTTTTCAACAATTAACCAATCAAAATCAATTAATTATTAAAGAAATAGGAGAAAGAACTCAAGAATTAAAAGAAAGTATTGATGAAATTTTGGTGAATTTTCAGGCCGGTAATGAGATTATTCTTGCCAAAATCGACCGAAAATCATTTCTTGAGTATGAACATCGAATAACAAATTTGAGTTATACTTTTCAAACACATTTAACGGAAGCCAGCTTTAGATCAAAAATAAAAAAAATAAAAATAATTATTCAGCAAGCTCAGAACCCTTATAATAACGGCAAAAAACAGATGGAGGAAGATCCTTACCCTTTATCTGTTATCAAATCTCCCGGATTTTATACGGGCTATTTGTATCAACTCATTGATAAAGAGGAAAACCTGTCTAGTTTTGTCCTTTTCAAAGTGATTTTGGACCGTCTGCTTGAAATGCGTTTGGAGCAACCTAATGATATGACTCAAGATGAAAAAGAAGAGTTGGGTGCTATAATCGATAATGCGCTGACTGAGGTGAATAACTTTATCAAGCTTATGGATAATGTTTGGTCTTTAATCTCGGAAACGATTGTAGCAAAAAATATAGTTATTGATGATATTAAAAAAAGTAAAAAAAACTTAGATGTTAAAGCATTAGCTTTGGAAAATACTAATTCTGCAGCATTAAATAAATGGAAGCAAGAATGCACCAATTTGAGCGCTTTTGCCAGGTGTGTCCTTGGTTCAGTAGTCAATGAAAAAAGATATTACCACTTTATAGGCGAGTCACTACAAGAAAGTTTCAGCTTAAAAGACCTGGCCCATGGAAGAAAAAAGGATGAAGAGACGGTTAGCGATAGTTTGTTTGGACACACAAACAGGCTTTGGAAAATAACTGTAAAACCTCCAACAAATGGAAGAATCGATGAGATAGAGTATTATCGTTTGTATGGTTATGAGACCGTGACTTTGTCTGAGTTTTATAATTCCAGATTCAATGGTCAATCTTTTATTAAATCTAATCGCTTTCACCAATCCAACGCAGGAGCGGCTGAAATTTTACGAACATTTGGGCCAGAAGGTTCAAGGTCATACCAAAAATTCCATTTACCTAAGACTCTTCTTCAAACTTCCATAAGCATTGGGTGGGGAAAAAAAGGAATTGTGAGCTACAGTCTTTCTCCTTCTTCGAATTGGAGCGAGCTGGATAAAGAGGATCTTAAGAACATTCCTGCTGTAGCAAGTGATCATCTCGAAAAAGTAAGCGCCGCTTTTACGCGCCATCTGAACGCCATTTCACAAAGTTCCCAAAATGGGGATGTCGTCTTGTGCTCGATGAAGCAAGACCTTATTCCCCTCCGCTTTCCTAAAGAAGTTATTGATCGGTTTAATAAGCTTGTTGCCGTTAATAATGAGGTTTTGGAAACCTATAATGAAGGAAGTATCCAATTGGGATCTTACGATCTTCGCGAAGAAAAAGAATCGTATGAGATGACCTTGCAATATTATGTAAGTCCAGATCGATTATATAATGAGTTTGTGATTGCCAGATTTGATAAAGAAACGCTTGAAGCCTTTAAATATTTTAAACCAGCGCCTACAGAGCAAAAAGATATTGTAGTACAGGGGCCAAATTTTAATGAATTTCTGATCCAGACAATGTATGGGGATCAGTACCAATTAGGCTTGCCGGGTAGGGGGAGTTATAAGCTAAAGAATATTTCGCTGATTGTCCCCGTTGAAAGACAATTCAAAGGTCTTTATCAAATTTTTAAAGAATCACAAAGACTCATCGCCTTCAATTATGTTTCTAAGAACAATAATAACCCCATAATCGGCACAAACTCAACTGTTTCTGAACGGTATGAAGCGAATGCCGTAATTGCCCTATCAGAGCGGAAAAAAAATGGATTTTTCCGCACTGAAAATTTCAAATATAAAAAAATGAAAGAGTTCAAAGAGAATCATGAATCGTATAAAAAATATGACTCACTCTATTATCTCATTATTTCATTATTACGTTTTCAAAATCCTAATCTTGAGCCGGCAACGATACAAAAATCTCTGCAAGTAAAGCTTCGTTTGTATGCTCCGCAAGATGTGAGTCTCTTTTTCATCGAATCGAGGATGGATGACCTTACCTTGTTTACGGAGAGTATTTTGAGTGTTAAGAGTGAGTTAGGTTCGAATAGCGTCAGGAATTATCTTGCTAGCGCTAAAACGCGCCTTGAAGAATGGAAAAATGCGTTGACAAGCTGACGGGGCTTTTAAACAAAAAATAGGGCCTGAGAGTGACATTATTTTTCCTTTTCCCACCAGCGGATCCAGGCCTGTTTATCCGTGCCGAAATTAACCCCCACATATTTCGCTAATTCATTGAATATATTATCCCCGTAATTCTCGGTAGTATCCAAGGTGTCGAAACGGAGGGTCTCTAAGAGAACGGGAATCCCCGCCCTGTCATGCAGCGAGATGGCACTCATGGCGGCGGCCCTTCGCACGTAAAAGCTCGGATCTTGAAAAAGAGGGGTGATCAGGGGCAAAACGAAGGGATCGGAATTGTCTCGCAGCACCCTGGCAATGGCGTAGCGAACTAGTTCCGAATCGCTTTGCAAACCCATTTTCAGCAAGTCAATGGGAAGGGGCTTTCGCTTCGCCAGTTCCTTGGCAGCAGCGGAGCGGTTCTCCTCGGAACAATCGGTGCACATGATTTTGGCGAGGAGCTGCTCGCTGTCTTCAAGCTGCGCCACCAGTGTAATGGCCATTTTTCTGCCATAAGGCGATGCGATGGTCCCCTCTTCCAATGCCCTTGCCACTTCATTGAGCCGGGGCCCGTTTTGCCCCCAAAGGGCGGCATAAGCCAGCTGATCCTCGGGAGCCAGGCCGCTCAGCAGGGGGGAAAGATCGATCGCCGCTCCGGGATGGGTAAAACGATAGAGGTCAATGCTCTCATACAATTGCCGCCTCCCCTCATAATCGGCTCCTGCGATTTCCCCAATGCGCGCTTTAAGCTCCTCTTCATTGGCAATTTTGATCAAAGGGCGGAAGGCCCGGCCATGGTACGGAAAGAAAAGACATTTTGGCAGAAGCTCGAAGAGACCGGCTTTCCACTCCCCTTCTATCCCCAAGCTTCGTCCAGGCATCCCCCAGCACCGGTTATACCTGCTTCCCAACTGGAGGAAGAGAGCCCGCGGCCAGGCGTTGGGCGTGGCAGGCCACTGAACAAAAGCGCAGCACTCTTTTTGGAAACGGAAGATGTTACTTCCCCGCGTATCGATAAACACACCGAGGGCTTTCGGTTTTCTCCCCGTACCCAGGCTATATGCCGTGGCCTCATAAACGTTGTTTCCACCGGTGCTGAGAAACATGCCGGCCGATCTGTCGCCTCCGGCGCCGAGCGATCCCCATCCCCCTTTGAAATGACTGAAGCCCCCTTTGTCCAGCAAGAGTCCGGCGGCGAGGTGCAGCCCTTGCCCTTGCGCGTTGTAATCCGCGCTCAATTCGTTGCGGGAACCCTCCAGAACGAGAAAGCCCCCTCCAAACAAATTGGCTGAGCCTTGGCCAAAATGGTTTAAGCGAAATTTATTGTTGCCTCCCCCGTTATATAAGAAAGAGACCCCTCCATAAAAACTGGGTTGTCCAATCCAGGGGTAAAAGCGCGCCCCTGTGGAGCCTCCTTGAGCAAACCCCTTGGAGCACTCATAGGTGTCGCCTCCCTCTTCATCGATTAAAAAAGCCACTCCTAAAGTGCTCGAAGCAGCTTGCGCCATTCCCCGGGCGGCCGTGTAGCTGTTTCGCCCCCCTTTGTTCCAAAGAAGGGAGCAGCCATAAAGGGCGCACGATTCCCCTCCAAAATCAATTTTGAAACGGTTTTGCCCTTTGAGATTCATGAGCACTCCGACCCCAAAAAAGCCCAGGCCTTGCGCATAGGCTTTGGCCTGATAGGTGTTGTTCCCGCAAAAGCTGGCTAAAACACCAACGCCTAGAAAACCGCTCCCTTGAACGAAGCGATCCCCCTCATAGACATTCTCTCCAAAAAGGTCGATATGCAGGGCGGCGGGGCGGATCCCTTCCGTTCCGCCGGCATTCGTGCGAAAGACGTTGCTTCCGCCAAGATCGATAAAAAAATCGGCGCTCTCTGTGTGGGCGGCATGCTCTCTACCCGAAACGATGAGCTTCAGCCCCCCTTCCTGCCAACGAAAATCCTCTTTGAGGAGGAGAGCGGCAAATTCAGAGGCGTGCTGGTAAATATCATCCACGATGAGGGTGAGCTTGAGGGCGCAGTCCGCCAGGCGGGCCAGATCCACCCGGGATGCCAACTCAAAAACCTTGAGCGACATCGACTCCTCCTGAAAGAAATTGCCCTCCTCTCCAAAGAAAAAGCGGTCGCAATTGCTTTTAAGCCACTCTTTTTCCTCTTCAGATATGACAGACAAAAGAGACCTCGCCTCCTCGCTGACTTGCACAAAAGCGCGCCAATAAGCGTAGATTCTCCCCCCGGTCTCCCGGCCAAAAGCGGTGATGAAGGACTCGGGAGCAGCCATCGCGCACATCTGAGGGATGGAGTCATTGAGCGGAATTCCCCCCGCCCGCCACACCCCTTCGGCCATCTGGCGCAAGCTCTTGTTCCTGCTCTTGATGAGGGTGGAAACCGCATTGACATAGGCGGGCATCGAGAAGGGATTCGCGAGGCAGAGGTCGACCACAGGAGATCTGCCCAGGGGGGAGTAGCCCGCCTCGACATAGCGGGGCAACGCAGGCTGCCTGCAAATGAATTCGGTGAGAGGCTGCTGCTGCGCTCCAAGACAAAAGGCAAAGACAATTGTATACTTCGTAAAGCCGCGGAAAATGATCCACCCCGATAACACATGGATTTCTTTGACATCAAAAAAGCAAATAGTTTTTTTATTGTACATCAAATAATCTCCTTTTTGACTCACTGAGTCATTTTATTTGACTCAAAAATAAGCTGCCTATATAACATTCTAACGACCAAAATGTTATAGGTGATCTATGTTTGTTGCTTTTCGTCGCGGATATGCCGTCATGACTGACCCCTCAATCCTGAAGAATATTGATTTAAGCCGTGAAAAAATCACGCGCGTCGCCGGTTCGGTCGAATTGGCGCTGCCCCAGGAAGCGAAATGGACGGCTCCCAACCCCATTCGGGTAATGCCTTTGAAAGAAGAACTCAATCTGCCAAACGATGTCACCCACTATTACTTCGGCGGCCTGCCGGCCCTGATGCAGGCGGCGCGGAAGGTGGAAAGCTTAGGCGCGGGCAGCCGGGAAAAAGTCCTCTACGCCACCGATGGGGATGTGCCGAAAACCCTGCAATCTGGCCATCAGGCTCACGTACACCCGAGCGAATGGGTGACGGAAGATTGCTCCACCCCCTCTTTGATTATGCGCTTTTTGGAAGGAGCCAACTTGAAAAAACCTTTAGACCCTTCCGATCTGCCCCACTATTCCTACCTCCACTTTCCAGACAGCCTGAGCCAGCTGGTCAGGCATCCCGGAATGTTTTGGGAATTTACCAAGCAGCGGATCAAACATACCCTCACGGCCGATGGCGGCGTTTCCAAAAGGGACCAGTGGCTTTGCGACTGCGTCAAGGACTCTTTGGATTATCACGAGAAATTAAGCCGAAGAATCGAAGCGGAAACAGGGCAGCCCTCCTTTTGGCGCGGATTTCGCGTCTATTGGTCCCCGAACAAAGAGGCGATGCTGCATAAAAAAAAGATCTGGGATAAACTATCCATCCCCTGCGAGTTTATGCCGGAGCGGGAAATTCAGGAGCGCACCATTTTAAAAGCGGACGCCGGGCTCCACGTGTTAAAAATTATCGGCGACGGCCGGTTTCATCCCGAAACGCCGCAGCGCATTATCCAGCATTTGAAAAGAAATTACCCCAATTTCGATCACCGGATCGAGACCGTGAAAATGATCCTGGTCGATCCCAAAGAGGGAAAGCCGGTCGCGGTATCCGCCAACGGAAAAATGACCCGCGTGGCTACCCTCATCGGTTCCCCCGGCCACAACGAGGTTTTCCGCTTAAACCCCGTCAAGCAGGTGTGGGACCGGCTATGGCAGGAGGTGCCGGTGTCGGGCGTGAGCACTATTTGGCAATGCACGGTCGGCAAAAAGGAATTCTTTGCCCGCTTCAAATCTTTTGAAGAATTAGTCCCGCAAGCCAATTTGAGCAACCTGCATGTCACCGCCTGGGACTTTAAAGAGGATAATGAGACGATGATCCTGTATATCCGCGCCACCCAAGGGGGCAATTTTAACTCTACCGTCGCCCATAAAAACGATCTGCTCAATATGTGCAACAACCTCAACGCCTATTTTATGGGGGAGTGGAAGCTGCTCTCAGTGGGCACCTGTACCAGGAAAACCTGGGTGAGCAACACGCCTGAGTTTGTGCGTTTATCGAAAGAGAGCGGCTTTATTCACGGCATGTCGGGCATCGGGTATAGTTTCTCTGCGGTTCCCCTCGAAAAATTCTAGATTGCTTTTATTTCTGCGCTCTATAAAACTAAATCTATGAAAAATCCATTTATCCAAATCGAGTCATTAAAAAAACGCTATCGCGAGGGGAAAGAGGCCCTGAAAGGGGTCTCATTTGAGATTTTCGAAGGGGAAATCTTCGGCTTGCTCGGTGTCAACGGCGCCGGCAAAACCACTCTCTCCACTATTTTGGCAGGACTCCACCCTCCCACCGAAGGGCAGGTGAAATACAAGGGGGAGTCGATCTATCGCGATATTGTCTCCTACCGGAGAGTGATCGGCTTCTGCCCGCAAAAACCCAACCTCGACCTAGATCTGACTTTAGAAGAAAATTTAACCTTCGCCGGCCATTACCATCAGATGGACCCCAAAGAGATCCGGACTCAGGTCGAGAGGCTGATGGATCAATTTCAGCTGAAAGAGTATGCCGATTCGAAAGCTTCCGTTCTTTCCGGGGGATATAAACAGCGCTTCCTGATCGCCCGCACTTTAGTCCACAAGCCCAAATTGGTTATCCTGGATGAACCGACCGTCGGCCTGGACCCCCATATCAGGCACCAATTGTGGGAGCAGATTCACCTCCTTAAGAAAAACGGCTCATCCGTCCTGCTGACGACCCACTATTTGGATGAAGCCGAATACCTCTCCGACCGGGTCTGCATCATCGACGCAGGGACGGTAAAGACCATCGACACCCCAAAAAACCTGCTGGAACTGCATCAGATGGAGCGGCTGGAAGAGGTCTTCTTGAAATTAATGAAGGAAAGCGATTATGTCGATCGGTAAAAACTTGTCTACGCTTTACTATTTGATATTGCGCGATTTCCGCATCTTCAAAGAGGACTTCTGGGGCAAGTTTATCGATACGGCCCTGCTCCTGTTCACCACCGTGCTGGTTTTCAGTTACTTTCTCCCCTCTTATGGCTTGCAGGAGGGTTATGGCCCTTTTATCCTCATCGGCGTCATCGCCGGATTCGGCTTCTTCGAAGTGATAGGCAAGGTCAGCGTGATGATTGCCGATCTGGAAGGGGACCGCACCATTCTCTACACCTTGACGCTGCCGATCCCCTCATGGCTCGTGTTTGTCTATTTCGGGCTCTCCTGGTCTTTGCTCTCGAGCCTCATCTCCTTCCTTCTCTTCCCCTTGGGAAAACTCGTCCTTTACTCCCAATTCGACCTCTCAAAAATCAGCTTTTTTAAGCTTCTGCTTATCTTTATAGCGAGCAACCTGTTTTTTGGGTTTTTTGCCCTCTGGCTCTCAAGCGTGTTTAAAAAAATGAGCAGCCTGGCCCACTTGTTCGTCAGGGTGATCAACCCAATGTATATGTTCGGCGGCTATATGTATTCCTGGTTCTCGGTTTACGCCTTTTCTCCCCCTGTCGCCTACCTCCACCTGATCAATCCCCTCGTCTATGTGATGGAAGGGATGAGGGCCGCGACCCTGGGGCAGGCAGGCTACCTCCCCTTTTGGTTCTGTTTCGCCGCGCTCCTCCTGTTTACCCTGGCTTTTGCCTTCGACGCGGTCAGACGGTTAAAGAACCGGCTGGATGTTATTTAATTCTTAATAGTATTCCAATCATAAATTATTATTAAATTTCTTAACAAACGTATACTTAATACATAACATTTATTATAATGATTGTATAATAAAACAAGAGGTAGTATATGAATAATGTTGGTAGTAATTCTTCGATTATAAGTAATAATTTGATTAAAAAAGAAGAGAAAGCTATTGTTAAAGCTGAAGAGCACAAATTCCCGCACAATGGCCAATTAAAATGGTATATCGATATCGCGGCTTTGCTTGCATTCAGCACTTTCGAAATCAAGAATATCCGGAAACAAATCCAAAACTGCGGGGGAACTTGTTCCGATAAGCCGATTCCTCTGAAAGTATTAGTTCCTATGGTCATCTCTAACATCGCCTCAGGCGTTATGTGGGGAGGCCTAGCCGGAACTCTTTTGCACCCGGCAGAAAACTTGACTCGCGCCGTTTTAGGCAAAGACGCCTCTCATACTGCCGTAGCCACAGGCGGGGGGATGCTATCCTCTGCAGCAGCTACCGCTTTGATGAGGCCCCACACTGTCGTTACGGTTAACAGCCAGGCTCAAGGGGTATCGCTCACACAATCGACCAAGGAAATCTTCGGAAAAAATCCGGTTAACGCGGCCAAACAATGTTTTGGCTCCATAGGTGTAGCCTCTCAAGTGGCCGGGAGCGCCCTCTTCGGTGCTGTCTTTTGGGGCGGAACAAACTACTTTTACGACCTTTCGATGAGAACCATGAAAAATTCTACAGTCGGAGGAAAGCTTTCCGAACAGCAGCAAAAATTGATCTGCGGAACGGGTTCCGCAGCGGCTGCCGGAACCGGTGCGATACTTGTATCGACCCCTTTTTCCCTCTACTCCAGAGAGAAGGCCTACGAGACCGCCCAAAAAGCAAAAGGCGCAGCCGGTAAAGAATTGGCTACACAAGTGTCGAAAGCTGTAACGGAAAGGATTGGCGAAGCTTTTGTCTTTAATATGAAGCGCTTCACGATACCAACCCTGGTTTATGGGGCAGCCGCTATCCTCTGGGGAAAAATCGAAAGCAAGAATGAGGAGTCAGAAGCGCCTGCGCAAACAGGCACATGTTCAAGAGATACAAGCACACACTCTAATGCAAGCACACACTCTGATACAAGCACACACTCTGATACAAGCACACACCCTGAAAGAACTGATGACAACATTGTTTTAGAATTAAATTCAGGGAATTTGGTCTTAACTGATGATGGTTTTGGTTTTGAAAGAAAAAAAGATGATACCGAAGAGAAAGCCCCGGATTCCAAAGAGGAAGCCCCGGATAAAGGCGATGTAACCGCTGAAGACCTGGGATTCGGAGGATATTAATAATTTTATACCCCTTTATTTGTTGCGATTAATTCATAAAAGTGACAGAATAGACTTTTTAGTTAAAACAATAAAGGGGTCACCATGATAAATTTAACTGTAAATCGCGATTATCATCAAGCAATTACGGCTGACAAGCCGGTAATCATGGCAACTGCTGCTGCCACTGCCACTGCCACTACACTGCCGGGGTTAGCTGCAGCCAAGCCTTCTCCTCGCCAAAGCTTCTACATGCCGTTGAATAGAATCAATAACAGCACTTTATTTCAAAAATTTTATGAAAATGACACCAATATGCTGGGATTGAGACTCATTCATTCTAACGCTAATAAAAACAAACCCCCTGTTCCCAATTCAATGACTAAAATAGAAGCACCTGCAAAGAAATTTTTTACTTGGGAAGTATATAAGAGTACAGTCAAATCGCAATTGAAATTCGCTTTGCCCCTATTTGCGCTCTACGGCGCACTGATCGCCTATTTCGGCGATGACGAGAGCCCGGATAAAAAATAGCAATCACTCTTTGCCTTTAAAAAATTAAGTAGATAAATTGATTTTTTAAAGGCGGACCTATGAAGTGGCTGATACAAGGGCTTTTTGCGATATTCGTTTTACTCTTTCTGACGGCTTTTGGGCTTTGGCTCGCCGGCTTGAGACCCGCCCGGGGCAGCTTTGAGGTTTCGATCTTGATCCATCAGCCGAGAGAAAAAGTCTATGCCGCCCTCCTCAATCCCGAAATAACAAAAAAGTGGATTTCGGGGATTGCCGAAATCAGGCAGGATCCGCCGGGAACGCCCCGGGTGGGAACAAAATTTTTAATCACCGAAGATTTTAGTGGACAATGGATCGAGATGGAGGAGAAAATCACCTATCTGGCTCCTCCCAGTCTGGTAAAATACCAGGTGGAAAGCGTTCACCACTCAGAACTTGGGGAATATCAATTAGAAGAGGAGGATGGAGGGACAAGGTTCTCGATGAAATCGCAGATGGAGTTCCACGGAACCCTCTACCGCCTTTTAGAGCCCCTCATCACCCCTTTTATCCGAAATAAATTGTCCAACGATCAAAGATCTTTAAAAGAAATTCTTGAAAACTAGACAATCAGCGGTTCCCGCTTGAGAGATTCAACCCCGAAGCGGGTTGACCGACGAGTGCGATGAAAAAAGATCCAAAATATCCCTTTTCTCGAGAGGGATTTTCTAGCGGGAGTCGCTGACAATCCTTCCATCTTCCAGATTGTCGATCCGGTCGGCGAAGGGAACGATGCGCGGGTCGTGCGTCACGACAATTAACGTGACATTTCTTTTGTGCACCGTCTCTCTTAAAAGCTCCATGATTTTCAGGCCGGTGTGGTGGTCGAGAAAGCTGGTGGGCTCATCGCAGACGATAAACTGGGGCTCATGAACGAGCGCGCGCGCAATGGCCACCCGCTGCTGCTGCCCTCCCGATAGCTCGGTTGGAAGAACGCCGATTTTATCCCCTAAACCGAGCTCCACAAGCATCGCTTTCGATCTTTCCAGCGCTTCTTCCCTTGGCACATTATTCAGGAGCAGCGGGATAGAGACGTTTTCTTCCACAGTCAGCATGGGAATGAGGTTGAAAGCTTGAAAGACGAAACCGATATGCGACCCGCGAAAGCGGGTTTTTTCTTTGTCAAAGAGATGGTTGAGATCGACATCGCCAATCAGACATTCCCCCGAATCAGGAGTCAATATGCCTGCGATGACAGAGATAAGGGTGGTTTTTCCTGACCCAGAAGGCCCCATTAATAGCCTCAGCTCACCCACTTCCACTTCAAGATTCACGCCGCGCAGCGCCTCAACGCGAGTGGAACCCTCCCCATAGGTTTTATAAATGTTTTTGCAAATGATGGCTTTCGGCATGGGATCAACTCTTAAACACGATGGCAGGATCGATTTTGGCTACTTTTTTCATACAGATGAATGAGGCGAAGAGGCTAATGCATAAAATTGAGGCTCCACTAAACAAATAGAGGGAAAGCGGCATGCTGAAGGACAATTCGGTACCCCCGCTGAGATAGCCAAAGATAGCTGTCGCCCCCATGCCGATGCCCCAACCCACGGCGCTCACAAACAGAGCCTGTAAAAGCACCATTTTCATCAACAGGTTGTTTTCCGCGCCCATGGCTTTAAAGATGCCGAAATAGGGGAGATTGTCCACGGTAAAGTTGTAGAGCGTCTGGCCGGCAATGGCCGTTCCGATAATAAATCCCAGGATAATCGCCACCCCGAAATTGACGAATATGCCGGTGTATTTCGCATAATATTTCAGGGTTAAATATTTCAATTCGCTCGAGGTGTATGCCGCCAAGTCAGGATTGATCGATTCTATCAGCCGGGCGACTTTTTTGGGGTCGGCGCCCGGCTTGGAATGGGCGATAATAAAGGAGAGTAATTTTCGCTGGGCAGGCACAAATGAGGTCGCTCTGCCATAGGTGGTATAGAGTACCGGCTGCGATTGAAAAGTCCTGGAAACATCGCAAATGCCCACCACCACGGCGCGGTTGTCATTCAATTCCATGGTATCTCCCACTCGCAATGGAACCCCTTTGGAAGCGAGCTTGGTGTGGGCGCCCACCCTGTCAACAATCACCCCGCCATCGATGCGCAAATCCTCGAGCTTCCCTTCCAGCATCACCGGCGGCCCACCAATCAAGGTAGAATCATCAATGCCGATCAAAATGCATGTTTGAATGGTGCCATTGACCAGCCGGGCCTGGATCGTCCCTTTGTACAGCGGCTCGGCCCATTCCACTCCCTCCACACTCCATACACGATAAAGAGCGGTGTCCTTCAGCGGCTTGATATCATCGATATACTGCACCGTTTTGTCCATCACCCAGATATTGGGTTGCGAAGTGTCTGTAATAAACCCGAACGTCCGGTCGATGATGCCGACGAGGATAGCCGATTGCTGCGAAATAATGAAAGAGGCGAAACTCAATCCGACCACAATGCCGATATATTTGGCGTGATCGCCGATTAACATTTTGAGAGCGGTTAAATACATGCCCAATCCCCTCCCAAAGCTTTATAAACGGCGATCAAATCGATGCTCAAGGCCTGATCGCTATCTGTCAGAGCATTTAAAGAGTTCAGCCAGACTTCCCGGCTTTGCAGCACCTCGGTGAAGTTTGCGAGGCCGCATTCGTAAAGTTCCAAATTGAGGTCGGCCGTCCGCTTATTCGCTTCGACCTCTTTCCTCAAAGATTTCTGCTTGCATTCCTCGTTAAAGTAGGCCACAAGAGCCTGCTCGACCTCCTGGAGGGCGGAAATGACCGTTTTTTGATAGGCAAAGTAGGCCTGGTTCCGTAAAAATATTTGCACATCGACCGCTGCGATTCTATTGCCAAAGTCGAAAACCGGCCAAACCACTAAAGAGCCGATCCCCCAAATGCGGCTGGCGGAATTAAACAAGGTCCTGAGCTGTTCGCTCGAATAGCCGATGTTAGCGCCTTGCAGAGGGTTCGCCGCATAAGAGCTGCTCGACCCGGTCAAATTGATGGAGGGAAAGAGGTCTGCGACGGCCACGCCGATCTGCTCCGTCGCGGCTGCGAGGTGCCGCTCGCTGCTGCGGACATCGTGGCGGCGGCGCAAGAGGTCGGCCGGAACCCCCAATGGAATCTTCCCTGAGGCCGCCGGAACAGCTTCAACGGTGCTAAATCTCTCCAGGAGCCCCTCCGGAGGCCTGCCTGTCAAGACCGCGAGAGAATAGATCGTTTGCTTCAAGGCAGTTTCTAACGCTTTGAGTGATACGCAGTCGGCTTCAAGGGCGGCTAGAGCCGTTTCCACCTCTTGCTCATCGGCTAATCCCGACTTAAATCTCGCTTGAGATAATTCCAGCAGCACCTCGTCCATATCAACGATCTGTGCGGCGATAGCCGCTTTAGTCTGATACGCCCGGATGGCCATGTAGGTGCTGGCCACCTCGCTCAAAAGGGTGATAGAGAGGTCGCGCGCATCTTCCGTTGTCGCTTGATAAATATCTAAGGCCGCTGTCGCCCCTCGTTGTATTTTCCCAAAAAGATCGATCTCCCAGACCGCGTCAAATCCCGTCTGAAAGAAGTTTTGGGTGGGGGGGCCGACCGCAGTGCTGCTTGTAGCGCCGGGGAAGGACAAACTTCTGCGATAGCGGGTGCCTTGGGCGTCGAAATAGATCTCGGGAAAGAGGTCTGTAAATTGAACCCGGAATTGCGCCCGGGTTTGAAAAATGGCCTGAACGGCGATTTTTAAGTCGAAATTGCCAAGAAGCGTTTCATTGAGCAGGGTGTCGAGGCAGGGGTCATTAAATAGGGCCCACCAGCGCACCAGGTCCGAATCCAAAGGGACAAAGGTTTGGTTGGACCGGTCTTCGCTGTACTGGGAAGGCAAAGGGGTGGCAGGGCGCTTGTAGTTTGGCCCCACTTTGCAGCCTGAAAGGAGCAGCAGAAAACTGATGAGTAAAATCTTCATTTTTTCCCAGCATCCACAAAGATGTCCAAGACTTGCCCGGCATAAATGGGCAAATCCCCTTTCTCAAATTGATAGAGGGCTTGCAACACCCTGGTGTCCACCCGTTCGACGGGGTCGCCGGTAAAGGAGCTTTTTGGTATGATATAAGGCTCGACTCGCACAAAGTTTATCGGAAAATTGATGTGGCTGTTGCCCCTCACAAACGCTGTAGCCTTGGCCCCTTTCCGGTAGCGCCAGGAATCCTCTTCATCGATACTCACTCTGACCTGCAGCGGATTGACCGCCCCCATCAGAATCAAGGTGCCTTGGGCGGCTGTCAGCCAAGTCGACTGGGAGGAAATAAAGGGCACCACAGGCGCAATTTCCCCGACGTGGATATTCACCTGGAGAATCTGGCCGTCGATCGGCGCGCGGATGATCGATCTTTCGATATTCGCCTCGGCCTCTGCCATATTGGCCTCGGCCACTTTGACATTCTCTTCCGCCTCGAGAAAGGCGTAGCGGGCGGCCTGATAATCTTGCTGGCTGACTGCGCGGGGATCTTTCAAACATTGATAAAAGGCATATTGAGTTCTTTTATCCTCAAGAAAAACCTGTGCGTTCGTTAAGGCCGCTTTTGCCGCGTCATACTGTGCCTGAAAAAATCTCAGGTCGAGCTGAAAGAGGAGATCGCCTGCTTTGACAAAGTCCCCTTCAACCACATAGATCTTTTCAATGACTTCGTTGAAAGGCGTTCCAACCGATATATTTTGTGAGGAGGCTTCGATAATGCCTGAAGCGGCGATCGAACGTTCATAAGGGGAAACGGGCGGAGGAAATAAGATAGAGGGAACCGGATGCTCTTTTTGGCTCCAGAAGACAATCGCTAAACCCAAAAGAGCGCCAATGATGGCCAGGGCAGGGGGCAAATACTTATACATCTTCCTCTACATCCGAATAAAAACGGAAAGTAACAAATTATTTTATTTTAAGCAACAATTGCCAAATATTTAAGAATCCTCTATAAGATTGCCTCCCTAACTACATGCATCAGGAGATCGCACATGCAAGCAGCTTATTTAGGACAATTAGTGGCAGCGCCAAAAAATCAGGGCCTTACCCCACAAGCCGCTACCGAAATCAAAACACTCTATCAGGGAAGGCATATTGAAGTTTTCGTCACATCCGACAAGGCGTTAAAAATGCAGGCGGCCAAAGAGGCCGTGGAAGCCTGGGCGAAACACTTATTCAGCGAACCCATGGAAGTCAGCGTGCAAGGGTTTAAGGTCTCTTCAGATATCGATGAGCAGCCTCATGGGCTTGAGCATACCAGAAAAGGGGCTCTAAATCGCTTGAATAATCTAAAATACGAGCTACTAAATATGGAAACCGAGAGCCTCGTAGTCTTAGTCTCCCTGGAAAATGGGATCATGCAAGAAGAGGTCCCCAACCTAAAAAATCCGGAGATTTTTTTATCCGATGGACAAGTATGGGTCGACCGCTGCGTGGCAAAAGTGCAAATCTGGCTGGACAGGAAAAGTTGGGAATTAGATGCCGTTTCAGAAGGGGTAACCACTCCGAAAGCCGAAGTAGCGAAAGCGGAAGCCTCAAACTGGACCAAAACCGCCGGCACCTTCATAGAAGAAACCTATGGATTTCCAAATGCCGACTGGCACGGTAAAATGGCCGGCAAAGGACGCCAGGCCATTATGGAGGAGCTCTTCAAAGCGGCGTTATAGCATGAAAAAAGATGCCGGTATATTCCCTATTTTCCTTTAGGCGCCGCCCGAAGATTCCATCGCATGGCAATGGAGCATAAGGCGAGCGTCGCACAAATTGCCTTAGCGCGTCTCTTAATGAGACAACATCATACCCATTCCCTGCACGAAAACAATACTCCACCTTCTCGAAAATCTCGGTTCTCTCAACATTAAGCTTTCGCAAGAGGACTTTCAGGAGCTATGAATGCTTCTTGACCTCTCAACTCTTCTCTAGCAGAGGCATTTTTAGTTCTGCGCAAGCCTCCATCGTTCACTTATAAAAAATTTACAATTCCCAGCCGGAATTTTTCTCAAATCGTAAACCGAGGCATCATTTCCGCAAATCATTTATGAAACTCCGCCCAGCAGCAATCAAAACCAGCCTACCTTAATAAACTATTAATAACATTTTTAACTGTTAATAAAATATTAATTACTTTAATTGATATAATATAATTGATTATTAAGGTAATTATATGAATAGTTTATCTTCAGTATCTCCCGCTTTTAGTAAGCACCAATTTATCCACGAAGTGCATGAACTTAGTGCTGAACTAAAGAAGGGTGGAGAACTCACTCATGAGCAAAAGCAAAAAATCAAAGATCTTGCCAGGCAAATTCTCGGTAAAGATATCAGCGCTTTTTCAACGGAAGAATCTGCTGAAATAAAAGAAAGTTTTGAATTATTCCAGAAAAGAGCCCCGGTCTTAAGCAACTCTGTATTTAGCGTTTTGAAGGATCAATCAGAAACCAAAGAACTGTGCGAAAAGGTAAGTAACCTATTCGCAAAAAATGTATGTGCTATTTCATCTCCACTTAATACGGATTCTTCAAATATTGTTGTCGTAAATGGCGATGCTGAGGAAGTTCATGATAGTAGTAAGATAGATGAGGAGCTAGATCTGGAATTTGAAGATTTTGATATTGATTCTGAGGATGTCAGTAGTGATGATTTTGATCTCAATTACCAAAGTGTCGAATTTTCACCCGCAGAGTTGGCTCGCGCCGATAAATTAGTAGCAGAAGCCAGTAATGAAATAATAAAAGCCTGCCCGGATGAACCAGAGCCGTCTACAACAGCTCACAAGGCATTATTAGTTCAGGCTGAACAAGTTGTGTCCACTCTGACAGAAGAGGAATTAGAGCAGTTAGAAGTTCTCGAAAAAGAGGGTAAAGAACTTGAGGAAAAAGTCAAGGCTTTGCCGGTACAAGAAAAAAACAAAAAGTTTGTCATTATATTGGATGACAAAGCATGCAACTTGTTAACAACGGATCCCGAGCTACACAAAGAATTAAAGGGTAAAGCCTATGAAGCCGGCAGCCGGCAAGAAGTCCAGGAACTGGTCAATAATGCCATTGCGCATGCCAAAATACAACGAATCGCATCGGAAAGTAAAAGACAGGAA
This sequence comes from uncultured Chlamydiae bacterium, assembly GCA_963696295.1. GTDB lineage: Bacteria > Chlamydiota > Chlamydiia > Chlamydiales > JAJFMB01 > CAVOJR01. The sequence goes on from CAVOJR010000001.1 coordinate 850,187, forward strand.
ATGGAAGAACTGTTGAATGACACAACCGTTTTAAATCATGTTTTTGAAGCCGTTAAAGAAGGTGAGAAAAAAATTGATTCTTTACAACCAAAACAAGTTGGGAAGCAGTTTGTGTTGAAGGTAAATTATGAAGAATTAACAACGGATAAAAATGTTATCAATAAATTGAAAAAGCTGAATAAAAAAGGGGAATACAGTGGAAGCACAGCAGAAGAGGTCAAACTAATGGCTAAAAAAGACTTGGAACAAGCAACCATGGAAAGCCTTCCCACCGTTCGACAACAAAACAAAATGAAAAACCTGATCAAAAACGGACTCTCTTCCGGTCTAATTTCTACATCCCTTATGATCCAATCAGAAACAGGCATAGGGAATTTAAGAGAAGCAAGAAAAGTATTAAAGGAAATTGCAGGGCTCAGCCAACAAATCAAACACTTAAAAGCGGCTATCAATCCAAATCTTGCGCTAATCGCCAAAATGGAAGGCGACTTGTTCAAGGCTGAAAAAACGCTCATTTCCCTTACGTCGCAAGGAATGACTTGGCTTACTTCCGCTGCCTGCACGAACATTTCCAGAGTTGTGGCCATAGCAGATACGTTTGTGAATAAGACAGGGCTTTCAACAACCATGCTAAGCTACTGTTCTGGGGGCGCAGCAGGAATTGCGTCGTTTCTTGGGGTTTGCTTGAATTTACGCAATCTGTCTAAAATCCCTCAAGAACAGAAAATGATTAAGAATCATATCGAGTTTTTTCTCAAGTGGTCGCAAATCCCCAAAAATGAAGAGGAATCTAAACTGGCTCTCGATCTGCTTTTTGACCTTTACCAAAAGAGTGAAGGAAAAACATTGGACAATCTGATCGGGTTGTTCACGAACTTATCCTTAGGCACAGCCGGAACACTTTCTGTTGCTGTTGCTATCCCCGCTGCAGTTGTGGCAAGCCATGGAACATTGATTCTCGCCTTCACTGTCGCAGGGGCGGCTTTTACCCTTGCCAATGCCGCACAAAGTGTCATAAGGGAAATGGACCGGAAAGAATATCAAAAAATAATGGAGGCGCACGGCGATTTCACAAGGACCGGCCCCGGATTGCAGGCCGCCCTTTATTTTCAGGTGTTGAGCGAATTGGATGCGATGAAACTCGAGGCGGAAAGTTCGGGTCCCCGTATTGCGAAACCTTTCTGCAGAATGGTGGAGCAAGTCATGGGAGTAAAACCTGAAGTGTTTGTACAGCTTGTACAAGATCAAATGAAGGTGTATGAACATCAGGTAGCAAAAAACAGGCCGGAATTAATGCAGGCTTCAGAAGTTAGAAAAGAGGCTTTAAAAGCCCCCCTTCCGGTTTCCCCGGAAAAAGCACCTACTACCCCCGAGGGAACACTTCCCAAAGGATTTCTACAGAGCCGAGACCCTGTTACGCAGCAAAAAATAGAAACCTTGCGCACAGGAAAGAAAAAAACTCTAAATCTCACGCCGGAAGCCTGGATAGAATTGAAGAAAAAAGAAAGGGAGGTCGAAAAGAAAAACGGCAATTCCAACACCTGGTTACAGCATGTGAGAGAGGAATATCATGCGATCAAAGTTCATGAGAATAAAAATATTATTAACGGAAATGAGGGAGATCGGAAAAGGGTCGAATTAAACAAGTCGGCAAAAAAACGTTTGGATCATGTTGAGAAAGAGCTGATTGACGCGCATAACGGACTTATCGAAAAGCAGATTGTAAAAAACCCTGAAATGCGACAATTAGAAAATGAGTATCATAAAAAAATCAATGAACACCGGGAGAAATTTAAAGGCATTACAACATTAGCAGAAATGTTGGATCACAGACGTGAATTGCATCATCTTTTACAGGAAAGGCAAACAAAAATTCATGAGAAGCTGATCGCAGGTTAAATATTCTGATTTTCATCGTAAACACAGGTAAGGTTCGACATGGGGATTGGGACGCGCCTCACGAGAGAGTCTATCTTTTGCAATGCCAGTTCAGGGTTCTTTCCAAAGCCGACAAGCCTATACTGCGCTACCGTAAAGGGGCCGTTCCATAGTTTTTCATACAAGTCGGTATCTTGCATTTTCAATCTCTCAAAATCAGGCATCGCCCCTATCTCAATGGCCAACTTATCGCATAAGCTGAAATAATTGTGGCTGAATTGCGGCCTTGGAAATACGTCGCGAATGTTTTTCTCTTCACTCACTCCCTCCTCCATTATCTTTTTTGATGGCATTGGAATCTTTCCACTGAACGCCATGCAAGCAAATCTGGCTTGAAGCTCGATGAGCCCAAAGTAAATCCCTACACGAGTCAACCCGACAAAGGCCAGATTTTGGAGATTTGGATGGAAAACGGTTTTATACAAGGGAAGGGGTTGGATAATATCATCCTCTTTAAAATCAAGTTCACTTTGAATTTCGGGGCTGAAAAAAGGAAGTTTTGCAGTATACCCTGTGCAAAAAACTATGCTTTCAATATTAGAAATAATCAATTTGGACGATTTGGACGATAGGATAATAGCGTTTCTAAATATCCGTTCTATGCTGCACTTTATGGGAATGATTTTTCCTTCTTCAACTTGTCTGAGATAGGCATCAGAGATGGCGACTTTCTGGGGATCGGTTGCGGGCCCTGTAATAGCCAAGTCCTGGTCAACTTTGGCTTGCAAGCCGCAAAGGGCGTTTAATTTTTTGTAGGCTGTTTCATTGTACTGAGAAGGATCCATACGATAATTCCGGGTTTGAGCGGAGCGGCTGTAAGTCAAGTCGAAGGGCAAATGGGTATTGCCCTGTCTGAGATAGCGCGTATGGATCCATTTGGCTTTTTCAAACAGGTGGAAAACTTTGGCTGTTTTAGATATTTCAGCTGCAATATCACATCCGCTGAAAGAATTTCCGATGACGGCAACGCGTTTTCCCCTAAAAATGCTTGGAGTTTTATAGTTTTGAGAATGGAAAATATACCCTGAAAATGAGGCTATACCGACAACCGGGGGAATATAGGCTTTGGAAAAAATTCCGCTGCATACAGCTACATAGCTAAAAATAGCAGAATTTCGTGAGGTGTTTCTGATCCACTCAACGTACCATTTGTTCCCCTCTTTTTCAATTCTAGTTACTCTGGATTGCAACAGCACGGTATTCATGATATTAAAATCTTTGGCATAGGAGCAGAGATAGTCATAGACAGCCTTCTGATTTGGAAAATCATCGCTCTCCTTATCCCAATCATAATCTGAAAAATTGCTCGAATTGCAGGAATTATTAGTCCTCATGCTTTTCCAGGTGGAGCCCCTTTCCTGATTCCACACTCCCCCAATCGAATTCCCTTGCTCGAAGATGACTGGAGTCAGCCCGCATTGAAGAGCTTCTTTAGCAGTAACAAGGCCCGATGGCCCGGCTCCTATGATCGCAATGGTATTCATGATCTTCTCGTGTTATAAAAACAATGGCGCATAGGATTATAAGTAAAGCGACTTTTATTTCCAATAAATCAATAATTTGAGTAAAATATATTTTTGAAAAAAAAGCGCTATGGAATATCCTTTTTAAATAGTGGGATTTCTGTTATAGTTATTAAAAATATCTGCTAACATGAACAAGTATAAAAGCTTACACCTCGTCCTGATCCTTACCCCTTTTGTCTTCGCCTTTGCCTTCGGCCTGGATATCTATATCCCCATCGTCCCGCAAATGGCGTCGCTCTTTAATACTACCCCTGCGATGATTCAGCTCACATTGAGCCTGTTCCTCTTTACTACGGGGGCGGGTCAGCTGCTCATCGGCCCCCTCGCCGATCAATTTGGACGAAAAAAAATCTTTTACATCTCCTCTTTGTGCTTTGCCCTCGGCTCCCTCATTTGCGCCCTCTCCCCCCATATCACCTGGCTCCTCATCGGACGACTGGTCAGCTCCATTGGCGCATGCGGGATGCTCGTGACTTCCTTCGCCCTGGTGCGCGATCTCTACTCGAGCGAGGATAGCGCAAAAATGTACAGTTTCTTAAATGGCGCCATCGGCATCTCCCCAACCTTCGCCCCCATCCTCGGCGGCCATTTGTCCCTCTATTTCGGCTGGCAATCGGTATTCATTTTTTTATGCGCTATCGGCGTCGTCTCCCTCCTTGTGACAAAACTTTTTATTACAGAGAGTCATCCGAAGGAAAAACGGGTGAAAATCGATCATGCCGTTTTCCGCCGCTACTTTGATATTCTGTGCAACCGGCAATTCCTGATTCACGCGATCATCGCAGGGTGCGCTGAAGCAGTCTTTTTCTGCTTCTTCTCGATTTCCCCTTTTATCATCATCGACCTGCATGGGATACCCACGCACGAATTCGGCTACTATTTTGCCGTGTTCGGCCTGGTGATCGGCCTCGGCGGAGTCCTGAGCGGCAAAATGGTGGAAAAATTCGGCATCCACTCGACCTTGGGGCTAGGCATTTTGCTGATGCTCATAGGAGGCCTCTCCATGCTCGGGTGGCACAACTTGGCGGGCCCGAGTTTAAAAGGATTTTTAATCCCCATGGCGATCGCCTGCACCGGCGCGATCTTTCTCGTGGGGGGATCGGCCTCGGCAGCCCTTGAGCCCTTTGCCCCTATCGCCGGAACGGCATCGGCGGCCTTCGGTTCGTTTGAATTTGGCATTTCGGCCATTGTCGGCACCTGCCTGATGCTCTTTCCCGCCGATTCAACGGTGCCTTATGGAATTTCGATTGTTCTGATGTCTTCCCTGGCCTGGGGCTTATTTCTCATGAGGAAGCTTCCCGGTTTGGAACCCGAGGCTTAACCTTATCTTATGGAATACTTGAAATCCGAGGCTTAAATATGCGTGTTTACACCCTTATCTTTCTGATTCTGTGCACTCCTCTCTTTGCCAATCCGCCCAAATATGTGTGGAATCTGGGGTTCGCCATGACGTGCGATATCACCCCTTTCAAAGAGGGTTTGATAGAGAATTATCGGACAACGCCGGCGCATAGCAAAATCAAACCGCAAAACTATATCAAAAAGGTCAAGGACGGGGATATCATCTGGCTGCAAACTTTCCAGGTGGCCGAATTTTGCCGCAGCGTACTGCCTAAGCTCCAAAAGCGCTTTTTCTTATATATCTGCGACGGGGACCGCACCTTTCCCTCCTCCTATAAAACGTTTTTTGATGTGAATAGCCTGATTCGCGATCCGCGCGTGATCCATATTTTTGGGCAAAATGTGGATTACACCGGAAAAGACGGCAAAGTCAGCGGCATCCCGATCGGCATAGACTACCACACTATCGCCAATTCGGAAAAATGCGCCCTCTTTGGGGAGACGAAGCAAACACCCGAAGAGCAGGAGGGGAAACTGGAGGAACTGCTGACCACGCTCCCCCCTACCCATCTCAGGCTAAAAAAGGCCTTTGTCGATTTCCAGCTCAACAGCCGCGGGAATAACTTTGGAGAAACGCGCGCCGCGATTTTCAAAAAAATATACCCGACCGGCCTGATAGACGCACCCTCGGAAAGAATGGCGCGGCACGAGCTATGGGCCGCCAAGGGAGCCTACGCTTTTTCCATCAGCCCCCACGGCCTGGGCCTCGACTGCCACCGCACCTGGGAGGACCTGATATTGGGCTGCATCGTCATCGTGAAAACCTCTCCCCTGGACCCCCTTTACGAAGGGCTGCCTGTCGTGATCATCAAGGACTGGTCTGAAATAACCCCAGAGAATTTCGACAAATGGCTGGAGCAATATGGCGACGCCTTCACCAATCCCGATTACAGGGAGCGCCTCACGCATGCCTATTGGATGAATATCATGCGCAAAAAACAAAGAGAATTTCTTACAGGAAAAGCTCTCTATGCCTCATAGCTGCTGTTAAGTTGAATAAGTTCACCTCTTCGCTAGGATTTTTGCTCCAAATCCATTCATCTTGAATCGTTTTGTTTGACGACTCTTTTAGAAGGTGACATTATCATATAGCACTTACATTCCATTGAAATGGATTGCAATTAAATTTTTAGAGAGATAGATTGTTGAAGAAAAAAAACACTGCCTTGACTTTGTAAAAATTGACTCACGATTGGCAAAAATAATGGAGTAACTTTTATCATGAAAATATTACTTGCGTTGATGATCAGCATTACTTTTTCAACTTTTTGTTTTTCTAGTTCGTGGGAAACACATTGGATTCAAGCAGTAGAATTTTGCCAACAAAAGAACTATACTGAAGCAGAAAAGGAGTTTGATCTTTCAATTATCGCACTTGAATATATGGAAGATACATTTCATTATCATGTTTATATTGATAGGGCAAGACTTTATATTTTGGAAAACAGATATGTAGAGGCTCTTTCCGATTTGAATATAGCACTAGATTCTATCAACCTTAAAGAAACCGATCGAATAAGAGGATTAGTTTCCAGAATTATCACCTGCATGAATCTTAATATGTATGATCAAGCTCTCTCAGATTTCGATGAATATAAAATAATTTCGCCTTATTTCCCTAAAATCGAATTCACAAAAGAAAATATTATAATTAGGAATATGCCCACCTGTAAATGTTATAAGCAATTAGTAAGTTCTTTTCTTATTTGCTCCGGAATGTGTGAAAATCCTACAGACATAAAAATGCTAGATTCCGGAATTTGTATTGCGAAAAGAAAGGTTTGCCATTGTAATTCTGAACTTAAAAAAGAAGGAGAAGTCTCCAACGGTGTTGAAGATTGCAGATATTGGTGTGATAAGATGGCTCTTGCAGGCCTGGCTTGGTGTGCTAAAGCATTCAAAAGTTGGAAATGCCAATCATTGTGTATATTAGCCGTGGATTTACTAAAAGATGGTTGTCACTGGTGTTGTAATGAAGGCAGTTTTTATAAAAAGTGTATTAAACCATTCGAAGATATTGTGAAGCAGATGGATAAATTACAAGATGAACATTGTGATCCATATTGGGATTAAAAGCATGCGCATGAAATCTTTTTTCTATTGGTTGTTTTTTTTAGCTGTTTTTGCCATTCCCGTTTGGGAATGTATTATTGGTGACTGCTCTAGATTAATGGTTTATACATTAATTATGTCCTCTTTATGGGGAGGGAACTATTTGATGAGTAAATTGAGGAAGTAAGCTAATTTTACATTTTGGCCTTGTAAGAGATAAAAGGGAAATTAGTCAAGGAAATGTTCTAATTATTTAATCGCTTCGGGATCTTTATTCCTACATTTATCGGATGTATTTATAATCCATGTAGATCCCAGCATATTAATATCAGATTTACTGTTGCAAATACCTGAATTTACATATAAAATAGACATAATATTTTTAAAGAAATCGTTAGATGGTATATTCCTGATAATTATTTTATCATTTAAATATTCGGCTTGCGGTGCATCCGTATAAATTTCACGAAAATATTTGAGATCATCCAGTGCGCTCTGATTCATTTCTAAGTGAGTATATACTGCAATCCTGCTAACAACAGCACGAACTCTGTCTTTATTAGCTAATTTATCAGAAGAAATTGCTTTATCAAGATCTGGAAGAGCTTCTTTATATCTACCACATAACAGAAAAAGCCGTGCACGATCAACATAAACAAAAGGATGATGCATATCCCCCGATCCCTCCAACTCAGCAATGGCTTCGTTAAAACCTTGTTCTGCAGATAAATAATTTTTATTATTGCAGTCGTTTAAGGCATTAATCCACGAATTTCTCCATTCGGCAGTTAATATCCCATAGCTAAAAAATATATAAAGGAATAAAAAAGCGTTAATTAAATTATACTTCATAACATTCACGGGCTTTATAAGAAGAAAATCTTCGGCTTTGCTCACTTAATCGGCGCAAAGCGCCACCGCTTCTTTGCATTTTGAAATTGCATTACTGACCGAAAGCTGTCGCTGTAAAGGTGAGCTAGCCAAATTTACTTCCTCTGTAATTTATTATCATTCTCCACAATCACATTTTCCTATATAAAAATGATATTTTGCAAGATTTTCATGATTTTTCAAAAATCGGCGTCGTCTCCCTCGATTGGGAGGACCTGATATTGGGCTGCATCGTCATTGTAAAAACCTCTCCCCTGACCCCTTTACGAAGGCTGCCGTCGTGATCATTACGGGCTGGTCTGAAATTACCAATGGCAAATGGCGACGCCTTCACCAATCCCGATTACAGGGAGCGCCTCACGCATGCCTATTGGATGAATATCATGCGCAAAAAACAAAGAGAATTTCTTGCAGGAAAAGCTTAGACTCCTCTATAGTTGCCGATCTAACAAAGTGAGGTTTCAAATGGTTAAAAAGCTCGTTCTCAGTATACTTTGCGCCTATGCGGCCTTTGCCAATGCGGATTCCTCCTGGCTTAGCGATTACGTTTCCACAATCCCTGACTTTCCCAAACCGGGCATCCAATTCAAATGGTATGCGCAGCTGCTGAGGGATCCGGAAGCGTTTAGAAGGGCGATCGGCGAATTTGCGGATCGCTATCGCGGCTCAGAAATTGAAGCGATCGCCGGCCTTGACTCCCGGGGGTTTATCTTTGGCGCCGCTTTAGCCTATGAGTTAAAAGTGCCATTTGTCCTGGTCAGAAAACCCGGAAAATTACCCGGAAATGTGGAAAAGATCAATTACGCTCTGGAATACGGAACTAATTCTTTCGAGATGGAAAAAGACAGTCTCGTCAAAGGGCAAAAAGTGCTGGTCATCGATGATGTTTTAGCTACGGGAGGATCGGTCCTTGCCGCCTGCGCTCTGATCAACCGGTTAGAAGCTGAAGTGGTGGAAGTGGCCTGCCTCGTGGAGCTCTCAGATCTGAAAGGGCGGGAAAGAATCCCCTACCCTGTTTTCTCTCTAATCACTTCAAATGGAAACTAATATGGTAAAAATACAATCACCTGGTCATTTTTCACGTCATATCTTCGTAAGCAATGTTGGAAGGAGGACTCAGCCCGCCGGACAAGCTCATAAACTGGTAGATAATAAAATCTATAAATTGAATCAGGAGCGTTTTTATATCCCTCAGCCTCCGAAAAAACTGTTGAGCCCCCAAAACGACTAATTTCCAACCGCAGCAGGGAATCCCAATATACAGATCTTAAAAACCTCAGGGCCAGCGACATTTTGCTGACTTGAGTATCTTCCCGCGAGCATACCCCCCAAATGTGCAATGGCTATTTTAGGGGGTTAGCCGCTCTTTACGGACCCCCGAGAAAGAGCAGGCGAAGAAGCGGCAACCTAGTAGTCAGATTCGAGCAAAGCGCAAGACAGAAGAAATATCAGAACAACCCTCTGGTAAAAATTCATTTTAAAAAAATTCCTTCTGTTATACTGTCATAATTTATGGAAACGCAATTTATATTGGTAGGGATTTTGGCAATCGGGTTGTTAATCTACCTGGTCTACACCCTGCTTTACCCGGAAAAATTTTAAATGCTGTCTCATTGGCTTCAGCTCATATTTTTTGCCGCCATGCTCCTTTTGCTGACTCCCCTGCTCGGCTCCTATCTTTTCCACATTTATAACAAAAAAACTATAGGCCGGCTGGAGATGTGGTGCTACCGGATGGGAAATATCAATCCCGATAGCGAGATGTCCTGGATCGACTATGGCAAAGATCTCTTGATTTTCAACGTGTTCGGCTTAGGTTTTCTCTTTCTCCTGCAGCTGGTTCAAGGCTATCTGCCTCTAAATCCGCAGCATTTTGGCGCCGTTTCCTGGGATTCGGCTTTTAACACCGCCGCGAGCTTCACCACCAACACAAACTGGCAAGGTTATGCCGGAGAAACCACCTTAAGCTATCTCACTCAAATGCTCGGGCTGACCTCTCATAACTTTTTAAGCGCCGCTACAGGCTTGGCCGCTCTGCTCGCCTTAACGCGCGGAATCGCCCGGTACGCCTCCCATACCATCGGCAATTTCTGGGTCGACCTCGTCCGCACCGTCGTTTATCTGCTGCTTCCCCTGTCGATCCTCTTCAGCCTGGTGCTGGTGAGCGAAGGGGTGATCCAAACGCTTTCACCCTACGTGGAGGCCGCGCCGCTGGAAGGGGGCAAGCAGACGATCCCGCTTGGCCCGGTGGCCTCCCAAATCGCCATTAAGCAGCTTGGCACGAACGGCGGGGGCTTTTTTAATGCCAACAGCGCCCACCCCTTCGAAAACCCGACGGGTCTGACCAACTTTCTGGAAATGCTCGCCCTTGTTTTGATTCCTGCAGCCACGGTCTACGCCTATGGGCTCATGATCGGATCGAAGCGGCACGGCTGGCTCCTTTTTTTTGTGATGTTTGCCCTGTGGGCAGGAGGCACTGCCGTCGCTTTCTATGCCCAGTATGTAAAGTCTCCTGAAATTGACGCGTATCCCTTAATGGAAGGCGTGGAAACTCGCCTTGGAATCGCAAACAGTCTGATCTGGTCGGTATCGTCCACCGTTACCGCCAACGGCTCCGTAAATGCGATGCTCTCCAGCCTCTCTCCGCTCGCCGGAGGAGTCGCGATGTTCAATATCATGCTCGGCGAATGCCTGTTTGGCGGCGTAGGCGTCGGTTTGTGCAGCATGCTCATGTTCGTCCTTTTGACCGTTTTTTTGTCCGGTTTGATGGTCGGCAGAACACCGGAGTATTTGGGCAAAAAGATCGAAAAGCGGGAGATGCAGTGGGTCATGCTGGCTGTTTTGATGCCGGGCGCCCTTATCCTGATCGGCGCAGGCCTGTCGAGCGTGCTGCCCGCAGCCCTCAGCAGCTTAAGCTCCAGCGGTCCGCATGGCCTCTCTGAAATTTTATACGCCTTTACTTCATGCTCAGGCAATAACGGCAGCGCTTTTGCCGGATTGAACGCCAACACCAAATACTACAATCTCTTTTTAGCTGTGGTTATGTTGATTGCCCGCCTCTCCATCCTGCTGCCCAGTTTAGCCATTGCGGGTCTGCTCGCGAAAAAAAAGATCACGCCCCCCTCGACCGGAACCTTTTCCACGCAATCTCTTTTATTTGCTTTATTGCTGATCGGCGTCATTCTCATTATCGGCGGATTGACTTTTTTCCCGGCTCTCTCATTAGGGCCCATTATTGAACACTTGCTTATGCTGGAAGGGAGGAGTTTTGCAAGCTAAACCCACAAAGTTTATCGATCAAAAAATGTTTTGGGGAGCCTTGAAAACTTCGTTCCAGATGCTCAAGCCCCAGATTCAATTCCGAAATCCGGTGATGTTTGTCACCTATATCTCTGCGATCATCACCACAGTCTACGCCTTGAAAGAGATTCGCCACCACACATTTCCGGTATTCGATCTGCAGATTGCCGCCTGGCTCTGGTTCACCGTTCTCTTTGCCAATTTTGCTCAGGCTTTGGCTGAAAGCCGGGGGAAGGCGCATGCAGACAGTTTAAAAAAAACCAAAACCGAATCATACGCGAGGCAGATCAGAAACGGCATCGAGATAAAAACACCCGCCCGGGATCTTAAGAAAGGCGATATCATTCTCTGCGAAGCGGGAGATATTATTCCTGCCGACGGGGAAGTCATTGAAGGCATCGCCACTGTGGATGAATCGGCCATCACCGGCGAATCCGCTCCGGTGATCCGCGAAAGCGGCGGCGACCGCAGCGCCGTAACAGCCGGCACCAAAATATTAAGCGATTTTCTGACGATCAAAGTCACTTCGGAAGTGGGCGACAGCTTCTTGGACCGGATCATCAATTTGATCGAAGGGGCCAAAAGGCAAAAAACCCCCAATGAGATCGCCTTGCATATTGTTCTATCCGCGCTCACCATCATTTTCCTCCTCACGACCTCTTCCATGAAACTCTTTGCCGATTATAGCGGCAAAGCCGCCAACCAGGATTTGTCCCAAATAGTGACTATTCCCATCTTAGTTTCGCTGCTGGTCTGCCTGATTCCGACCACCATCAGCGCCCTCTTAAGCGCTGTCGGCATCGCAGGCCTCGACAGACTGGTGCGCCGCAATGTGATCGCCAAAAGCGGCCGCTCCGTCGAAGCTGCGGGCGATATCGACCTGCTGATTCTGGACAAAACAGGAACCATTACCATCGGCAACCGGATGGCCACTGCCTTTTTGCCTGCGGCTACGGTTTTAGAAAAGGATTTCGCCGCAGTCGCCCAGCTGGCCTCCCTTGCCGACGAAACGCCGGAAGGGCGCTCCATTGTGATCTTAGCTAAAACCCTCTTCGGACTCAAAGCCGAATCCTTAGATACGAGCAACACCAAAATCATTCCTTTCACGGCGAAAAGCCGCATGAGCGGCATCGATTTCCTCGACAAAGAGGGCAACGTCATCCGCAGCATACGGAAAGGGGCGGCGGAGGCGGTCCGAAAGTACATTGAAAGCCTAGGGGGCGTCTTCCCTGAGAAGCTCGAGGCCGCCATTCAATCCATAGCCAAAAACGGAGGCACTCCACTGCTCGTCAGCGACGATCAAAATATCATGGGCATTGTGAAACTTAAAGATATTATCAAAGGGGGAATCAAAGACCGCTTTGCCGCCATGCGCAAGATGGGCATCCGCACTGTGATGGTCACAGGAGATAATCCCCTGACGGCCGCCGCGATCGCCGCCGAAGCCGGCGTTGATGATTATATCGCCGAAGCGACCCCTGAGATGAAATTAGACCTCATCAAAAAAGAGCAGGAAGGGGGGCGCCTGGTGGCGATGACCGGCGACGGGACAAATGACGCGCCGGCTCTCGCCCAAGCGGATGTGGCGGTAGCCATGAACTCCGGCACCCAAGCCTCAAGAGAAGCCGGGAATATGGTGGATCTGGACAGCAACCCGACCAAACTGCTCGATATCGTAGAGATCGGCAAGCAGCTTCTCATGACAAGAGGCGCCCTCACCACTTTCAGCATCGCCAATGATGTCGCCAAGTACTTTGCGATCATCCCGGCTGTCTTCGCCTCGCTTTACATCAGTAATCCGGCAGTCAAAGGCCCTCTCTCCATTTTAAACATCATGTATTTGAACTCTCCCAGGAGCGCGATTTTAAGCGCCGTGATTTTCAATGCCCTGATCATTATCGCGCTCATTCCGCTGGCCTTGAAAGGGGTAAGATATAAAGCCCAGTCAGCCGATGAACTGCTCAGAAGAAATATTTTAATTTACGGGCTTGGCGGCATTATAGCCCCCTTCGCCGGCATAAAAATCATCGATATTATTCTCTCTTTTACCGGGATGGCTCTGTGAAACGGTTTTGGATGAATTTGCGGATGTTTATTGGCTTGACAGCGCTGACGGGAATCCTTTATCCCTTGCTGATTACCGCTATCGCCCAAATCACCATGAAACAAAGAGCGGACGGCGATATGATCTCCTTTAAAGGCAAAACTGTCGGATCGGCGTTAATCGCGCAATCCTTTAAAAGCGAGCGCTACTTTTGGCCAAGACCCTCGTCCATAGATTACAACCCCCTCCCCTCCGGAGGGAGCAACTTGAGTCCGACCAGCGCCGCATTGATAAAAGCCGTCAAGGAGCGGCAAAAGGCTCCCGGCACCCCTGCCGAGCTTCTTTTCGCTTCCGGCAGCGGCCTCGACCCCCACATCAGCCCCGAGGCAGCCTATTTCCAGATGGAGCGGGTCAGTAAAGCCCGCAATATCAAAAAAGAGGCGTTAAAGGAACTCATCGACAGCCAAATCATCTCCTCAACATTTGCCTTTTTAGGGGAGCCTTGCATCAACGTTCTCCTGCTTAACCTCAGTTTAGACAATGAGGAAAAATGAATCCTGAAGAAAGGCCGGCCCCTGAGAAATTTTTAGAAGCCGTTAAACTGGAAGAACAGGCAAAAACCGGGCAGTTGAAAATATTCATCGGCATGGCCGCAGGAGTTGGAAAAACCTATGCCATGCTGGAAGAGGCTCAAAAGCTGAAAGCACAGGGCGTCGATGTCGTCGCCGGCATAATTAATACTCATGGGCGGGTGGAAACGGAAAAACTTTTACAAGGATTGCCGGCCATACCGGAAAAAGCCCTGATTTATAAGGATAAGGAATTTAAGGAACTGGACACCGATGCCATTATCAATCGGCATCCCGAAATTGTCCTGGTCGATGAGCTGGCCCACCACAATATCCCCGGATCGAAGCATGCCAAGCGATGGCAGGATGTTATAGAAATACTGGATAACGGAATCAACGTCTATAGCACCTTGAATGTTCAGCACATTGAGAGTTTGAACGACATCGTCAAAGGGATCACGGAAGTCGCCGTCAGGGAAACCGTCCCCGACCTTATCCTTGAAAAAGCAAGTTCGATACAGCTCGTCGATCTCACTCCCGACGGACTGCTGCAGCGGCTGAAAGAGGGCAAAGTCTATATTGGCGATCAATCGCAAATGGCGATCGACCACTTCTTCCAGAAGGACAGACTGACCGCTTTAAGGGAAATGGTCCTCAGATACGCCGCCGATAAAATCGATTTTGATTTGCGCAAAATGATACCGGTCAAGGAGGGGGTGATCGAATGGAAGCCCCGCGAAAAGCTTCTCGTCGCCGTCAACCATAACCCGCATGCGCAAAAACTGGTTAGAATTACGCGCCGTCTGGCTGTCGCCATGGATGCTTCCTGGCTGGCCGTCTATATTGACAACGGCGCCGTTTTCAGTGAAAAGGACAACCAGCAGCTTTCTAAAAATTTGGCGCTGGCCAGAGACCTCGGCGCGGAAGTGGTGACGCTGCACGACTCCGATATCGCCCTTGGGCTCAAAAGAATCGCCACTCAAAGGGGAGTGACGCAAATCATATTAGGGAGAGAGCCCGTCAACTTTCTCTCCGTTTTCCAGCCCACATCCCTCTTAGACAGGCTCGTAAAAGAGTGTAAAGATATCGATATACACGTCATCAGGCAAGAGAAATACCCGATCTCCTACCGCAAAAAATTCAGCCCCCTCTCCATCAACAAAAGACTCCTCGATTATCTCACTATAATCTTAAGCGTCTGCCTGATTTCGATAGGCTGCTGGTTTTCTCTCCCTTTTATGGGGTACAAGGCAGCCGGACTCATCTTTATCTTGGGTATTCTCAGCTTAAGCCTGTTCTTTAACAAAGGGCCCATTTTATTTGCTTCCATGCTCTATGCGCTGGTCTGGAAGTTCTTTTTTACACCCCCCTATGAAAAACATGACCTGTCCTCAAAAGAAGATATAGGCATCATGGTGTTGTATCTTCTGACAGGTTTGACCATAGGCATTTTAACCGATAGAGAGCGGAAACAAAAAGAGTTGTTGCTGGAAAGTGAAAAAACCACCTCCATCCTCTACGAAATCGCGCGCAATCTCTCCAGTAACCTCTCCATGGAAGAGAACCTTAATTTCATAAAAGAGAGGTTAAGCAAGCTTTTAGACGGCTCCTGCGAATTCGCCATCAAACAAATCGATAATGGAATCCTCCTTGACGATTCCCTGAAACTGGTGACGAGTGAAAAAGAGAAAAGCGCTGCCATCTGGGCTTTTGAAAACGGCAAAGAAGCGGGCTGGTCCACCGATACGCTCCCTTCCGTTCAAAACCTCTATCTCCCTCTCAAAGGACTGCATGAGGTGATGGGGCTGCTGATCTATAAACCCCTGACAAAGAGAATGATCACGGTTGAAGAACGGAATTTCCTATACACCGTCTGCCAGCAGCTTTCCAATTATCTCGAAAGGTCCTTCACAATCGAAAAAACGAAACAGCAGGAATACCTGTCAAGAGTGGAACAGATTTATAACACCATTTTGAACCGCTTTTCTCTCGTCTTTGAAGTCTCCATTCTCTCCACGAGAAACTCCATAAAGAAATTAAAGAAAAAGCTGACCGCCCTGCATCATAAAGAGCGTTTTAGGGAAATAGAGGATATAGATAACGCCTTTGACATCTTTACCAAGATCATGAACAACATTTCCGCCATGACGCAGCTGAGCGAAACCATGGTTCCGATGAGAAAGAGCCGGCAGCCCATCCATAAAGTGATCGAAGAATGCTGCCATGAGGCAGAAGATTACTCCAAAGAACATAAAATTGAGAAAATGATCGAGGATAATCTCCCTTTAATCTCCATTGATTACCATCTCATGCAGATTTTGCTGCAGAATTTACTTATGAATGCGATCGAACACGCCTCTTCAGGCACATTGATCCTGGTGGAAGCCAGAAGATCGAACGGATATCTCATGATTTCAGTATCCGATGAAGGAAAGGGGATCCCGGAGAATGAATTGGATGCCATTTTTGAAAAATTTTACCGCTCCCCCGATGAAACCACCCCCGGTATCGGCTTGGGGCTGGCCATTGCCAAAACCATCGCGGAAATTCATCACGGCACGCTCAAAGCGGAGAACCTGCCCGTCAGAGGAGCCAGGTTTACCCTCACTTTGCCAATAAAAGAGATGCTCTAAAAAGAATCAAGCAATATACTATACTCAAAAATTAGGCCCTATAATGAGTATAACCATAAATAATTCCTCCTGGTCTCGTGATGAAATTAAGAATAAACTTAATGCCATTGGGAACTTAGAGGGCAGGAAAGCGGCCTGGGTTTGCACCGATCTCTCCACCCCTTCTTCTACCTGGATAGGCCGTCTGTTTCATTGGATAATCAAACATTACAAATTTCTTCTTTCCTTTTTTTATAATATCGACCTGGAAAAGTCGAAAGATTTTTTGCACAAAATAAGAGATCAAATCAAGACAGACAAAGAATTATTTCCTCTTCACCAAAAAGCCGTTGAGCGCTTTAACGAACTCTTCCCAAAACATCAATTAAAATATACACCTACCGTTGCCTCATTAGTGGCTAAATATAATTCGAAATGGAATGAAAGTAATAAATGTTATGATATCGCAGTTAATGTAGAGCGCGTGACAGCTGTTCTTAAAAAAAGCATTATAAGTGAACGGCAGCAAATAGAAGCCTTAGGGATTGCCCTGAATACTAATGATCATTACGGCTTCATTATGAAAATGGATCTCGAGCCCCAATCAACCCTTTTTGTGAGGGCCGATTTGCATGCCGACTTGAAAAGCCTATTGGAAAATCTCAACACGATCCAAAAGGAAGGCCTTCTGGATGAAAACTTCAAATGCCGGCCGGGCGTCAAACTTGTCTTTCTCGGTGATTACGCCGACCGCGGTAATTATGATCTTCAGCTCCTGGAATTGCTGGCTCTCTTGCGTAGAGAAAATCCTACCCAAGTCATTTTGCTTAAAGGAAATCACGAAGACGCGATGATGAATCAAATCTATGCCGGCAGCCAGGATTTCAGGGCTTTTTTATCCGGGCATTTCAATCTTCTCACCGAATTTTACGACACCCTCCCCCTGACTGTTTACATGGGCGAAAAGCGGGAAATGGGCAAAAGGCACTATGTCCATTTTACCCACGGCTTATTTGAGCTCAAAACGGATCCGAGCCCCCTTCTGGACAATCCAAAACCTGTGGCGGCGATGCCTATTTTGAAAAACCAGGAATTCAGCGAGCGGATAAAACAGATAAATCTCTCCGTAATACAAGACGATAGCACAAAAGAAAAAAGAAGAGCCTGGAAATTGGGAGCGGCTGCCCGCCGGATTCAGGAATTAGCAAACGGGGAACCGGAACGCGATTTATCCACCTATAATTGGGGGGATGTGGCTAAAAACAGATCAACCCTTGGCTATGCGCTCCAAAGACAATGGAAACTCGCCCCACAGGATATAAAACACTATATGCGTTTATCTGAAGGCAGTCAGGCAAAAGTCAAACTGATCATCCGGGGACACGAGCATGAGCATGAGCACTTCAGGCACTATAAAGTGGCCGACCAGGTGCTGATCACCACATTGACAGTGGGTATGGACTGCCACCCGCAATTACAGAAGCAATACCACTACCAGCCCGACCGGGCCTACATTTTATACACAGGGCCAAAAGTCAAAGAGTGGACAAAAATGGGGCTTTTGCGTCAGCCGGGCAGTTCCAATACCCTACTAACCGACCCCTGTCCCATCACAAGCGACGACGTATGAAAGATTATATCATGAGGATGATCGAGCAGTTTATCCAATCCCTCGTCTCAATTATAGCTGCACGAAAAGCCGGCAAATATGAGGAGGCGCTCGAGTATATTTATCTTAACAGCCAAAAATATCTGGAAACTGATATTTCAAACCTAATCACTAAAAACCCGGACGAGCTCTTAAATTACTTCAGGAAAGGAAAAAAGCTGGACACCGACCGCTGCCTCATTTGCGCCGACCTCATCTATGAGATAGCGCTGATCAGCGATGCCTCACAGCCGCTTGCCGCCTCGCGCAGGCTGAAAATCCTAAGTCTGCATCTCTATGAAAACGCCCTTTTAGCCGATCCTGAGCTGCGAAATCAAAGCTACACGGCAAAAATTGCAAGATTAAGGGATGAGCTAGCCTAGCCGGAGTGTACAAGCTGCTTGTCGGCAGATGATGCATGTTTTGAGCGTATTACCCATGCGGCTAAGCGCGAAAAACATTAACCTGTTGGACATCAAAAGATTGCGTTCCGGCTAGAACATATTCAGCAGATACTCTTTATAGCGCAGCGATTCATATTCGCATTTTGAATGATCTGCAAAACTTCCTCTTCATGCTCTCTTGCTTTTTCCAGCAAATCGCTGAAATCAGCTGCCAAGGGGATTAGGCAAAAACTTTGGTATACTCGGTCAAAAGCAGGTACACATACAGCATGATATCTTCATAGCGCAGCGACTCGTTTGCCAGGGTATTCGCATTTTGAATGACCTGCAAAACTTCCTCATCATGCACTCTTGCCTTTTCCAGCAAATCGCTGAAATCAGCCGCCAAGGGGATTAGGCAAGAACTTTGGCGTACTCGGTCAAAAGCAGGTACACATACAGCATGATATCTTCATAGCGCAGCGATTCATTTGCCAGGGTATTCGCATTTTGAATGATCTGCAAAACTTCCTCTTCATGCCCTCTCGCCCACTCAATTTTTTCCAGCAAATCGCTGAAATCAGCCGCCACGGGAATATAGTGGACAAAGGGGTAGCAGCCGCCCATAGTACCACTGAACATCGGGCGAGGTTTGCTTTAAGATGACCGAATTGGAAAAAAGCTGCCAATAGGCCCTCGCAAAGGCGCAGGTATAGCCATCCACCAGAATCTGATATTTGTATTTGAGGTGCTCCGCCACCGAGACAGTATCCCCCACAAAGCCCAAACCGCGCAATTTATCAGCCGTTTTTCCGGAGACATGGAGAATGATATTAAAGCGCGCGTCGAGATACCCGGGATTTTTCAAAGAGAGATCGACCAATTTGACGCGCGGGTATTGGAACAGATTCGACACATTCATAAAGCTGAGATCATTGACAAAACCGGTATTGGCCCCGCGCCAAAAGGCTTTGTCCGATTTTTGCTCCCAAGGATATAACGCCTGGCCCATTTCCACTTCTTTTAAATCATATCCTTTCAGGGCCTCAGCGTCAGGAAATAAAATAATGCCTCGGTCTCCCGCCCTTTTGGCAAAGGAAAACAGCGGTCCTCTACAACCGGCTAGCGGAGCGTAATGGTAGAAGGAATCATTCAAGGCGATAATCAGATCAAGAGGGGGAAGAGGCGCAAGCTCGGCTATTTCGGATAAAACACCCCAGATGATTTTTACATGGGGGTGATTTTCCCGCCCCCCTTTTACGATGACCTCTTTACCTGAAATCCCAAACCTGACAATGCCCCCCTTTGCGGCTATCTCGTCCAGCTTTTCTTTGGGAAAAGGCTTTTTAGCAAATGGCCTCAAATCGCTCTTGATCTGATCCATCATCCATGCCGGCCGCTCCCCCAGCCTGACCCTCTCTTGGAAAGCTTCCTGCCATCCAAAAAGAGGGACCGCTGAGATCAGAAAAATAAAAACCTGAAAAATCATAAATTTATTATTGTTCTACAACGAGCGTTTGCGAGCGCTCCGGACCCACCGAGACCATAATGACGGGGGATCCCACCAGTTCAGAAATCCTGTGAATATATTTCTTAGCGTTCTCAGGCAGATCGGCGTAATTTCGAACAGCCGTTGTGGTTGTTTTCCACCCTTCCATCTCTTCGTAGACCGGCTTCACCTCATCGAGATTAGCCTCTGGAGGAATGAATCGATAGACCTTGCCATTATACTCATATCCCGTGCAGAGCTTTATTTTCTCAAGAGGATCGAGAATATCCAGTTTTGTCAGCACAATCCCGTCAGCCGAATTCAGGCAAACGGCCTGTTTGACCAGGACAGCGTCGAACCACCCCATTCTTCTCTTGCGCCCTGTCGTGGTGCCGTATTCCCGCGCTTTGGCGGCATCGGCAAAGGCATCTTTTTCGCTTACCTCTGACGGCATAGGCCCGTTGCCGACGCGTGTCGTGTAGGCCTTCACAACGGCAATCGTCTTGGAAATTTGCGAGGGGCCGACGCCGGCGCCGCAGCAGATCCCGGCCGCAATCGTATTAGAGGAGGTGACGTACGGGAAGGTTCCAAAAGTATTGTCGAGGAATGTCCCTTGCGCCCCTTCGAAAAGAACCGTTTTTCCGCTGCGCAGGGAGTCGGAAAGAGCCGTCTCCAGATCTTCTTTCATAAAAGGTTTGAGTCTATTGGCATACGCCTGATACTCCTCGAAAATCGGAGCTGAAGAAATGGGGTCCGCCTCATAAATGCTTCGCAGCGTCTGGTTAACTTTTGCGACATTGGACTCGAGCAGCCGTTTAAATTTGACCGGATCCATCAAATCCACCATCCGGATGGCAGAGCGGTTCGTTCGGTCGGAATAGCAGGGGCCGATCCCTCTTCCTGTGGTGCCGATCGAATGCTTCCCTTTGCTTTTTTCGATCAATTTATCCATTTGGCAGTGATAGGGCATGATCACATTGGCATAAGGGGAAATCCACAATCTGTCTTTAAGCTGAATGCCCGATTTCTCCAGACCGTCGATTTCGGCGATCAGCACTTTAGGGTCGATGACCACCCCTCCGCCGATATAGCATTGAGTATTCCCGCTCAAAATGCCTGAAGGAATGAGATGCAGCTTGTACTCTTTGTCTCCAATGACAACGGTGTGGCCGGCATTATTGCCTCCCTGCGAACGGACGATGTAATCGGCTTGAGAACTCAGCCAGTCGATCACCTTGCCTTTCCCTTCGTCGCCAAATTGGCCGCCCACAATGACCACCCCTCCGGAAAGAAGCGGCTCGGCAGCCTGAGCGTAGCTCAATAAGCTGAAAGAAAAAACCGATTGCAGAATAATACGCGATAATATAGAATTCATAAAAACCTCATTAGACGTGTAGCGTTTTTTCTAGAATCGCCTTCTTGCCGGAAGTCGATTCTTTTTTTTGCCATTTCACAAAATGGCCGTTGGTGACTATATAAAATTCATTACTTTTATTGCAATCCATTTTCTACACAACCAACCGTCAGAAATTTTCGAACCAAGGTATTTACGATAAACAGCTTATACAAAATGCAATTATATTGTTGAAAGTATAATTGATTTTAGTTAACAATAGATTCAAACTGGAGCGTTTATGCAATCAACAACAATAAAGCCTGAGTTTAAATACCCACCCTTTAGCTTAAGTCGTTTACTCAAAACGACGTTCAAACCAAAAAAGGGGGAACGCATCTGCATCCTGACCGACCTGAAAAAACCCCAGGAGGTCGTGAATTTCGAATTTTTAAAAAACGATAAATTAAAGGTGCAGCGCAAAGCCTATGAGGTCTTTTATGAAGGCCTGCATAAGGGGGTGATGCATGAGCTCGGCTTGACAGGAGGGGAATTTTTCGCCTACAAAACCACCGGGGGAAGCAACCTGGAATTGCCCTCGGAAGTGATTTCCAGCGACGGGAAACAGCTGAATTTAGAGAGCGACATTTACCCCAATTACGACATTATCCTGTTCATCACCGATTTTTCAGCCACGGCGCCATCCACAGCTGCCGCTAAACAATTTGGCTTCCGCGGCGCCACCATGCACGGTGTCAACGACATCATCTTAAATTCCGGCCTTTCTGTCGATTATAACGAAGTGAGCAAAATGACTGAACACTTGCGCCAGGGTATGACCCATGCCGACAGCGCCGATATCGATTTTGAAGTCGAATATACTCCGTATCATTTGCATATCGATTTAGGGCAGCAGGAGGCGCAGAAAAGCCACGGCCTTTGCCACGTCGCTCCCGATATCGCCAATCTGCCGGCCGGAGAGGTCTATTTTGTTCCCAAGGATGCTTCGGGGAGTTTTCCCGTCAAATTTGAAGAAGATGAGCACACGATCGGCCTGATGCATGTGGAAAAGGGGCGCGTGACAAAAGTCACACTTATCAGCGGAGACAAGAAGCTGATTGATAAAAAGCAGCATCTGTTGACATCAGACCCTGCCACGGGAATATTGGGCGAGCTTGGGTTCGGCACACAGGTGCTCCCCTATTCAGGCAGCGACATTCAGGATGAGAAGATCTTCGGCACTTTTCACCTGGCTACGGGACGCAACGACCATCTGATGGGCGATGTCCTCAAAGAGCGCTTCAAACATCTCCAGAACGCCACCCATGACGATATCTTATTCTCCTCGACCAAGACACCGGAAATCAAAGTAAAGAAAGTGGTGCTGCACCGGCATGGCCAGCCTATCACCATCATCGAAAATTACCAGCCGTCCGCGTATTTATTGAGTTTGATTCATTAAAAGGGGGGATCTCTAAAATCCTCCCCTTGATTTCAATCGATCTTAAACAAAAATTAATGCACTGCAAGCTTATCCTGTTAATATATATCGATTTATGGTATAATAAATCGAGGATGGGATTTTACAAAGATCAGATATTCCTTTCCCTGTTTTTTTTTTAAAAAGCAAAAAAATCATCTTTAGGATGGTAAAGGATTCATTATGAGACTTTTATCAGATAAAGAAATGAAGAATGTGATAGGCGGTATTCAAGCAGCTTACACACCTCCCACACCCCTACAAGTCCTCCAATATTTATTTCTGTCACTTAACCCTAAAACAAGCGCAACAGTTCAAGCCGAATCAAACAAAATATTCAACTCACTCGTTGCAGATGGCGTTGCACCATTACAAGCCGGTGGAAGAACAGTAGAAATTATAGATTCCGAATACTTTCCCCCCACTAAGTAGGATATTCTTCATCAAAACCGGAGCGGGGAACTCCCCACCCCGGTTATTTCTAAGCCCTTTGATTGAGTTCTATAGTAAAATGCAACCCCTCTTCATGAGTTAACGTTAGATTAATGCTGCCTGTGAAAAATTCCTGAAAAGGACTCCACTTTTGCAAGTCGCGGCTGAAGAGCAGAGTCTCTCCCTCACATTTCACAAAACAGTTTTTTTTCACTTCAAGCAAGTCATCGGAAAGCGAGAAACATTCCCCTTGCAAAGAGAACCGGAAGGGCATTTTTGTACCCCTCCTGACAATCCACTATGGCTCCCAGGGCAAACTGCTCCTCTGCAACCTCCTGCAAAGGCACCACTTGCTCTTCGGCGGTAAGCAGTGCCGTGCACAAAAAATATAAAATCAGCTTTTTCATCTTTTTCTCCTTTACTACGTTTGTAGTATTTAAGTTTAAAAAAAACCTCAGAAAATCCAAAATTTGCCGAGGGTGATGGAAACAGCGCCCATGGCCGCGAGGGCAACCTTCAGCCATTTTAAGCGCGCTGTTCGAGTCTCTTCTATTAGAGGCATCAATCGCTTCACCAAAGCCCCCTTTGCGGCAAAGCCGGTCAAGAGGGGCGGCATGCGGGCCTCCCTTGCCGCCTTGAGGATGGCCGAGGCCAGCGCGAGGGGGGAGATTTGGTAGCGGCTGACCTTCTCATCGCAGGCTCTCTCTTGCCTTTGCTCCAGCGCTTTGAGCCAGAGGCCTGCCGGCACCCACCAGAAAAGCTTTGAAAGAAAGGCCGAAAGCAATCGGACAGCCCCGTCAAAAAAGCGAAGGTGCTCCAGTTCATGCGCCATAATCGCCTCGAATTCCTCTTGGGTGAGCCGCCCGATCAGCTGCGTGGGAAAGCAGATCCTTCCGGCATAAGCGCAAGGCCCCTCTATGTCGTCTGATAAAAGTAAAGGAACCCCCTTTATCTTCGCTAAGAGGCGGGGGTTTTGCACAGGCCTAAAACAGGGCTTTGCCCTTTGCAGCCACAGGCTGAGCTCCTTTTTAGCCCGGACCATCCTGCAGCACCACAGCGATGCCAGCAGCAGGGAAATACCCCCTGTGAAAAGCACAATCCCTTTAAGAAGAGCCTGAGGCAGCATCATGGCGGCGATATCGGCAAGGGTAAAGGTCTGGCCGCTCTCAATGGAGAAGGTAATCGCAGAACCCGGAAACCACACCAGCACCGAAAGCATCCTCGTGCCTGGGGGCTGCTCCAGCGGATTGACCTGCTGCAAAAGCGCCCAGTTGCCGAAATCGTAGAGAAAGGGATCGATAGCCAATTTTAAGAGAGGAATGCAGAGCAAAAACGCCTCGATTCTCGCGCTCCTCATGCGCAGCATCAGCAGGAGTTGAATAAGAATAACCCCTGTCACGAAGGAGAGAAAGCTGTTCACAATCAGATTTAAAGCAAAAGTCCAAACAGTCATGCCGATCACATTACTACAGATGTAGTATATCGTCAACAGAATTCGATGCTTGACAACGGAATAAAATTTTGATAGGTTCCTTTCCTAAATAATCAGACTCTAATCAGGAGGTCCTTTTATGGTTTCGCTAGATGCCCGCTACACAACACATTATCCGATAACATCCGCATTAATTACATCGAGAACAAAAGATGCCGTTTCGACATTAAACTCCCTTTCCGAGAAAATATTCGAGAAGGAAAAATTCAGCATCAACATTTTCTATAACGCCTCCTTTACATCCTATGCCGACTTAAAAGAGCAAAGTTTCACTGACCTGACCCAAATTATCGACACTTACATCAAGAATATCCGGACAAAACAATATCTGATCGCCTTTATCGCTACAGCCTGCGTCGTAGGTGCCGTAGCCAATGCTATCCTCGGATTTGCGGCCTTAGGGGTTGCCTTGTCAGCAGCTTTTCTCTATTTACCTTACGAACAGTCCATTCATGAGATAAAAATAAAAGCCGCCCTGAGGAATTGCGAATCGAATGCCGGTGTCGTAAAATCACTCGATGAGCTTAAAGAGATATTTAAGGTGCAAGAACCTTTATTTGACAAAGTAGCGGAACCCTTCTATTATGATCTTTATAAATCTGGCCAAACGGACAAAGAAATCTGCAGAAAATATCTGAGTGAAATTACCGCCGAATTGAAAAAGCAAAATAAACTGGTCAATGCCAAAAATCAAGCATTATACTCAGTCTCCCTAAGTATCATTGTAGAACAATATAAGTTTTTTCTCTTAAATGGGAACTGTGATCAATCCATAGCTAATGCAAAGTACTATCTAAATTTCGTGACTGAGCAACACCTTGTTAACAATACATTCCCCATATTTAGAAACGCGGATGATAACTCCGATGACGGGTATGAAGGCATAATACCGATACCGCCAGGCGGCTTAGATAACAACACTGCAGGCCTGACCGGCGGCGCAGGGAACAACAACGCAGGCGAAGTGACCGGAGGCACAGGTGACAACACTGCAGGCGCAGCGACCGGAGGCACAGGTGACAACACTGCAGGCGAAGTGACCGGAGGCACAGGTGACAACACTGCAGGCGAAGTGACCGGAGGCGCAGGGAACAACACTGCAGGCGAAGTAACCGGAGGCACAGGTGACAACACTGCAGGCGCAGCGACCGGCGGCGCAGGGAACAACACTGCAGGCGAAGTAACCGAAGGCACAGGTGACAACACTGCAGCAACGGATGAGAAGACAAATTAACGGGTACTACTCAAAATTTGACGGGCGTTGTCATCTTCATGCTCGAAGGCTGTTTCTAAGGCATCTAGTTCTGCTACTGTCATGCCGTGTTCTTTGCCGATCTGGAGCCATATGGCGACAGCCTTCAGACAAAAGCTTGCAGGCGCGCGGGGTCCCGATGCCAAAATAGGGCACGGCCCTGGCAGCTTCGCCAGCCTCTTCAGAGGTCCATGTCTTAAGAAATCTCTGTTTATCGGGAAAGGGATTGATATCAAATGCAGGGGAGAGGCGCCACAGATTTTTCTCAACAGGCAAAAAACCATGATTGCGCATGTGATCATCGACGTTGTTGATCAGATACGGATAAAAAGCGTTATATTCTATTATGCTACTTAAAAGCAGCGATAACCGCCGAGCCCGTAAAACAACGGAGATCGTCGAACGCCTATAATGCGATAACCGCCGAGCCGGTGAACTTGCCCGAACGGAGATCGTCGAGCGCCTGGTTGGCTTGCGCCAGCGGATAGACGGTAACCTTTGTGTCGATTTTGACTTTGGCGGCTACTTTGAAAAATTCCAGGCCGTCTTCTCTTGTCAAATTGGCCACTGACCGCAAAATGCGCTCATCATAAATGAGCTCATAGGGAAAGGCAGGGATGTCGCTCATATGAATACCGGCGCATATGGCCGAGCCCCCCTTGTCGAGGCATTTAAGGGCCTGAGGAACCAGCGCCCCCACCGGAGCGAAAATAATCGCAGAATCTAAAAGAGCGGGCGGCGTATCTTCCGACGCCCCTGCCCATACAGCGCCTAAGTCAATGGCCAGCTTTTGCGCCTCGGCATCCCCTTTGCGCGTGAAAGCAAAAACCTCTTTTCCCTGATATTTTGCGATTTGCAGCAAGATGTGCGCCGCGGAGCCGAATCCGTAAAAACCGATCCGCCTGGCGTCGCCCGCCATCCTCAAAGCGCGAAAGCCGATCAGCCCGCCACACAAAAGCGGGGCGATCTGGATATCGGAATAATTCTTTGGCAAGGCAAAGCAATACGCCTCGTCCGCTGTGCAGTATTCCGCAAAACCGCCGTTGATCTGATAGCCGGTGAATGTCCCGTTTTCACATAAATTTTCCCGGTCGGAGCGGCAAAAACGGCAGCAGCCGCAGGTTTTTCCGAGCCACGGCACGCCAACGCGCTCACCCGGCTGGAATTTTCCGCCCTGATTCACAACTGTCCCGACAATCTGGTGACCTAAAATCAGAGGCAGCTTGGGATGAGTCAATTCTCCATCTACAATATGCAGATCCGTGCGGCACACGCCGCAGGCGAGCACTTTCAGGAGCAGCTCCCCGGGTTTTGGGGTCGGAATGGGGATTGTTTTGAGCTTGAGGGGCGTGTGGGGAGCATCCAGCACCATGGCTTGCATCATATTTCACCCTCGATTCAGTTTTCTTCTGACCTTTTGAATAAATTCGTTCCAGACAGCCTCTCCCTCAACTAAGCGAAGGCCCATTTTCAGCCAGACGAGCGGGAGCGGCAATGTCAGCGTATCGGGAATTTTAACCCGGTCTTTTTCCGTGCAAATCACCATTTCAGCCCCTTTGTCGCGGGCTTTTTTGCACAATTTTTCCAGCTGATCTTTCGTGAAACTGAGGTGGTCGGAAATACAGGTTTTTAACACAACTTCAGCATTTAGTTTCTTCACGGTCTCAAAAAAATGGTCGGGATTGGCAATGCCGCAAAAGGCCGCCGCTTTTTTGCCGGCGATGCTCTCAATGGCATTTCCCTCAAAGTCGACGATCTCTTCCACTTCCATCGCCGTGCCGATCACCGGCGCGCAGGAATAGAGCTCGACCTGCTTGACTATCGATGTGTAGCGCTCGTTATTTCCGGCGTGATTGACGATGATCAGATCGGCCCGTGCGAGGGATTTCAAATTTTCGCGCAAAAAACCGCGCGGAAGAAAATAGCCCTGGCCAAAGGGGTCTTGCGCATCGAGGATGACGACATCGAAGTCGCGCGCCAAGAAGCGGTGCTGCATCCCGTCGTCCAGCAAAATCAGATCGGCGCCATCCTGAGCGGCCATATTCGACGCCTGCAGCCTGTTTTTGCCGACATAGACAAACGATTTGGGAAACCGGCGCGCCAGAAGGTAGGGTTCATCCCCGCACTCAGTCGCGGAATATAGAGGCCCCTCCCCTTTGCAAAGAATTGTCGGTTTGGCCAGTTTTTCGACTTTGGAGCGGTAGCCCCGGGAAAGGATCGCCATTTTCTGATCCCCGTAGAATTCCTGCGCGATCATCTGCGCGGCAGGCGTTTTGCCCGTACCGCCGGCGACGATATTCCCCACGCTGATGACAACCGGTACCGGAGGGGAATACTGCCTCAGCCACCCCTGATCGAACATCCAATTGCGCGTAGTGGCAGCGAGATGGTAGCCCCAGCTGGCCACATGCAGGCAACCCTTGAATAGGCCCGGTAATATCCCTTTGGGCTGCTTTCGAATCCATCTTGTGTAAGTGACTTCTATTTTACTAAACATTGCCCTGCTTTGGTAGAAAAAGAGAAAAGATGTTCCTCGACCATTTCAATGACAATATGGATTGCGGCCATATGCGCCTCTTGGATCCTGTCCGATGTCTCGAAACCGTTAATGATCAATTCCAGGTCGGCAACGCCTTTTAATTTTCCGCCCCCTTTTCCCAGGAAAGCGATGGTGTAAAGCCCCTGCTGCCTGGCGGCCTCCATGGCTCTGACAATATTTTGGGAATTTCCGCTCGTGGTCAAGCCGATAAAGATATCTCCCGGCCGGCCATACGCTTCAACACCTCTTGCAAAAACCCACTCAAAGCCTATATCATTCCCGACACAGCTCATATGCCCCGGTTCGCTCAGCGCGATGGCGGGCAGCGCCGGACGCTTCCCGCGAAAAAAGCCGGTCAATTCCTCGGCAAAGTGAGCCGCATCGCAAAGGCTGCCCCCATTTCCGGCAATAATGACTTTGTGATCGGTTCTGAAACAGCCGGCAATCTTTTCAGCCATCGCCTCAATGAAGGGCACGTTGTCAAGCAATTGTTCCACAGCGCTTACGCTAGTTTGTATCGATTCTATTATTCGCTCTTTCATACTCAAAATAATTATTGTATTAGCTTGACAAAGTCACTTTAACCAAAAACTTTTTTTGGCGCGAAAGCCCCGCCGTTTGAAGATCGGAAATGGGGTTGTATTAGTCAATACTAGCCCCATTTCCGATCTTCAAACCCCGGGAGCTTTGACCATCAAAAAAAAGACTTGGTTAATGTGACTTTGTCAAGTTAGGCAAACTCTTTACAAATTGCCAAAACTTCACTACACTCTATGCCATTTAAACAACTTGAGAGTTTTATGTCTACTCCCATAACGCACACTACCATAAGCAGCCAGCTATTTGCTATCAGCAATAGCATAGAAGACAAAAAAGTAGCGTTGGCATCCTATAGCGATTCTCCGGAAGTGCTGGCGACGATGCAGGATTTTCTCGTTTACAACAAACCGCGGTTTGCCAAATTGTTTCCCCATTTCGAGCCTGACATCCAGAAAAAAATCATCGATCACTTGATGAGTAAAGTGCGAATTGGCGAACTGGTTATGACATTAAAAGCAAACCCTGAGGAGAAACAAGAGTATGTCAACGCTTTGTACCTCGCTTTAACTGATGAGGATTGCCAAAGATTTATCCAATCCCATGTCACTAATGAGATCGAAATTGTCGCCGGCGAATTGCTGTTGATTACCTCTGCAAATATCGCGAAAATGTACACCCCCAATGTGACGGCAACCTTGTTTAAAGAGGTTATCAAGCAAAATATTAATAAACTTTCCAGGCCGCCGATCTTAATCGCCTGGATCGCCCATTACCAGAATTGGGTAAAGAATAATTTAGCAAATTATACTCAGCAAGAACAAAAGGTTATTTTCTCCTGCGGTTCTGCTTCCTTGAAAACCCATGTCATTACGGTTGATAAAACTCCGGAAAGCGCCGCAAACAAGCTGACCTCTCTCTTTCCCCTGCTCGGCGCTGACTGCAACCAAGTCCTCTCAACCCTCATTACCTTGCACTACCCGGAGCCCACGCTCTTGTTTCAATGGTTAAACGCAATCAATTCCTCGGAAGTGCTTTCCGCTATTTTTTACCCCTTGATCAGACAGCGGTACGAGGACTTTCTTTTCAATTGCCAAGATCACGCGATGCGCAACAAGATTTTTTATGCGGTCAAACCGGTCAAAGAGCCGGTCCAGACTGTCTCTGCTGAAGTCGCAGAGTTGCTGTTCTATAACGCCCCATTGCTGATAAATGACTCGGATATTAGCAACCCTCCCACCCTGATAACCATTATCTCCGACTTGAAAAATGCGCCGGAAGGGGAAACCTTATCTTACGAAAAAGCTCTTCAGCAAGTCCCCCTCATCTTAATTGCCCTGGCCTTCAACCATGCGGAGTTGCGAA
Organism: uncultured Chlamydiae bacterium; assembly: GCA_963696295.1. Taxonomy (GTDB): domain Bacteria; phylum Chlamydiota; class Chlamydiia; order Chlamydiales; family JAJFMB01; genus CAVOJR01. Next base: position 880,470 of record CAVOJR010000001.1, read on the forward strand.
AACAGCTCTCCCCCTATTTTTACCTTCTCACCGAGAGTCAAATGCGCGCCGTAGCAGCCACTCTGCGAAACAATGACCTGCCTAATTTTGTCAAAGAAACAGCCCAATTTTTCGACATCTATTACAATGCGCTCCCCCAGGCCACTCTCCTGGTTCAAGCGAATGAACTCCAAGCCTCCTTCCAGGAAACCCGGCTCCATGAAATGGCAAGGGAAATTAAGCAGAGATATCAACACCTCAAACCCATGCATGCCACTTTAATTCAAGTGGCAAAGGCCGACTGGAGCCAATATACAAACGAATATGTAGATCTTTCCCATTTAAGAAATACATTCACAAGATTGCTTTGCCAAACGATTATTCATTTTAGCCGGTATGAGCGGATTCAGCTTCACTTGAATCTCCCTCATCCTTATTCCCACTTACGAAAAATCCTGACCGATTTCCGGATAGAATTTTGCGAGGTGGCGAGCCCTAATTTTCTCGATACTTCCCATATCAAGCCCCCTGCAGAGACTATTGATTGGAATTAGGCAAGCGAACAGCCCTGAAACCACGCGCCCTCAAAGAGTTAAGGCACGCCTTTAAATCAATATCCCAATACGCGCAGAATCAGCATGTTCGGCTCGGCGCGCACACCCGACTCCCATCCCAACTACCTCATCGCCAAAGCGGAGGGGTGGATGTGCCTAACCGGCGCCGCCCATGGCATCTTGCACTCCCCATAATCTATTGGGGTTTACATTTCCTTAAGGGGAAGGTCGCGACTGTGTTGCAAAACAAACACCCTGGAAATTGGTTATTTTTTTACATATTAAATATACAAGTAAATACCTATCCGATGTACGCAGGTCATGCTGGCATTGCTACATCTTCTTTTTTGCTAAGTACATAACTCTCAGTTAATACATATTCTTTTGGCTGTACTCCTCGTAACGCGTCGACGTATTTCTCAGCTTGACCGCCACAGCACATAATTCGGTTCGAGTAAGGAGTAATGTTAAACATTGACTGTAATAGGGTGAGCTCCAACTCCTTCGCTCTTTCGATCGCAAAAGCCTTGATGATATCGGGATAATCGGGATTGTTATTTCTTGTGTAAATATGGTCCAGGTAAAGCACCGGTTTTTTACTGTCTGTATCCCATAAAAGGCGAAGTAATGCCCTTGTAACTATCCTTCCCTCTTTGTCTTTAATTGCTATTAGACGAATGTGTCCATTTAAGAGGTAGCCCAAAAGCCCCCGGTTATAATTGGGATCCCCGTCACTCCTTTGACAGCTTCCTAAGACCTCGTCCCCTGCTGCAAATATATCTGCAGGATCATCAGTATCAACAACATCAACCCCAGCTTGCACATCTTCTTTTTTAAACCTAATCCATCCCTTAACATCTTGATCAAACTCTGTCCTTGAAGGGGTGTTGACAAGTTCTGTCAACTTGTCTTCCTCATCTGATGGCGAGGAATTAAACAGAGCGATGGCTGCCTTCTCAAATTCACTTGTCCCTTTTGCGTTTTCGTCCCCCTTTAAGCGCGCAAAAAGCGCCGGGTATTTTTCTCCCCCATTTGGACCCAGATGCCTATGGACGAGGATTTGCTCCTTCATTCTGTTCTGGATGCTCTTTTTGGGAGCTCTTCCTAGAGCCCCTGTCTGGAAAGATGTGATATCGATTTGATCTATTTTCTTAGGGCTAGCACCCTTACGCCATGCTCGTTCTAGCTCCTCGCGATGAGCAAATACTGTTTTGAGATGAGGAACCTTTTCTTTGTCGTATCTCAACTCAAAAAAGCGGCTTTTACGGCTATCAAAAACACTCTTCAAAAACGTTTCGTAATTAGCGAGCGCTTCTTGTCTTTGAGGTTCAGGAAGCTGTTTTAAGCCATTGACGTAGGTAAACGGAGCTCTTTTTTTCCGGAAAATCGCAAGCTTTTCAAAATCCTTAGGCCTTACAGGAACACCAAGCTCTTTTTCTGTTAATTTCAGGGTCGCTATGATGAACTCACCTACTGTTGTAACACCTCGTATCGCATCAAAAAAGCCTTGTTCTAAAAAGTCTGATATCGTTGCTAAGACGTTCAAGTCATCTTTAAAGGTGTTTTTATCCTGAAACAGCCCAGCGGCCAAACGATCTAGGGATTGCCTGTCGATTGAGTTCCCATGTTTTTGTATGTTGTAAAGAAAACGATCGAGTGTCCGGTGGTACAATTTGTCTTTGGTTTTCGTGTAGAACCGGTCGATCAACTGAGCATATATTTCTTTCTCAGCGTTCTCTTTTGCATACCCGCACATGAGGACCCAGGAAAGAGATGCCTTCAGGCTACAACTCCTCTTTTTCCACTGTTCATTCTCGTAGCGATGGGTAAAAAGACATTCTGTAATTTTGGCTCGCAAGAAAGGGTCATGGTAGCTGTAGAGTCTTTCCAAAAGATCCTCTTGCATCATCAACCCCGCAGAATCATCCTCGACTTGGAAGTAAAAACTTATGCAGAGCATTCCCCATTTAACAAGTGCTTTTTGCGCGCCCAGAGAAAGGACTTTGGCGTTTTCTTCTGTAAAGAGATTTTTGAAGAACTCTGGAAATGGGATTCCAAACTTTTCACTGATCGCCTGTAGCAAAGCGCTGAAGGAAGCAAAATTGGGATTAACATGTAATTCTGCAAGATAATCACCTAAAAAGAGGTTCTTAGAGTAAGATTCGAGACTAACATCCGATTGCAAGTAGCTTATCAAGATTATATTAAATAAGGATTTTTCATTTTCGATTTTCAACCATCCGATTGCTCTCAAAGTATCTCTGCCGTCTTGCGCTGCGCAAATTTTTGCGATCTCTATCCGATCCTTTTCCTCTCTATGACCTTGCCCCCAAAAACAGGTCCACTCTGAAGTAGAAAATATGCTATCCTTTAACAAAAAGGAAAACAGCATGAAGAAAAGATTTACAGAAGAACAAATAATAAACATCCTCAAAGAAGTTGATTCGGGAATTCCCCTTAAAGAGGTATGCCGCAAACATGGAATTAGCTCAGCTTCTTACTACAACTGGAAAGCTAAATTTGGAGGGATGGAGGTCTCTGAGGCACAAAGACTAAGAAGCCTTGAAGCTGAAAACAGTAAGCTTAAACGCCTTGTAGCTGACCAAGCACTAGACATTGTGGCCCTAAAGGATGTCCTCGCAAAAAAGTGGTAAGCCCTAAGATAAAGCGCGCTTTGGTTGAGGTCTTAATAAAGGAACACGGCTTAAGCCAAAGGCGCGCTTTCAAGTTGATGGATTTGCATAGGTCTGTAGGGCGATACATCACCAGAAAAGCAGAAGACAATGAAGAGCGAGAAAGGATTAAATCTATCGCGTTAGAAAGACCTAGATTTGGGTACAGACGCATACATGTTGTCCTAAAGAAATCTGGTCTGAAAATTAACCATAAGAAGCTTTTCAGGCTCTATAGAGAGATGGGGCTCAAAGTAAGAAAAAGAGGCTCAAGAAAGAGAGCTGTAGGGCCGAGATTAGCGAAAATACAAGCTACAGAGGTCAATCAGATTTGGAGTCTTGATTTTATGTCGGATAGGCTTGCAGATGGAAGAAAAATCAGGTTGCTGAACATAATTGATGTATTTTCAAGGGAGAGCCTAAAGATGATTGTAGACACATCTCTTACAGGGATAAGGGTAGTTAGAGAATTGGACGATCTGATTAGGAAAAGAGGCAAACCAAAGCAAATAATCAGTGATAATGGAACGGAATTTACAAGTTTAGCAGTTCTTAAATGGACAGAGAATGCATCGATTGGATGGCATTATATTGATCCAGGAAAACCTATGCAGAATGGGGCTGTTGAGAGCTTTAATGGGAAGGTGAGAGATGAATTTCTAAATCAACATTGGTTTATGAGCTTAAGAGAAGTTAAAAAATTAGCTGAAAGTTGGAGAGAAGATTATAATGAACAGCGACCTCATAGTGCTTTAGACGGCCTTTCGCCAAACGAATATAAAAGGGCTTATGAAAAGAAAATTATAAAGACACGGGTGGCATGAGTTTCTAATTTAAGATGGACCTAAGAATGGGGCAAGGTCATCTAACGCCAAGTGTTTCCACAAAGACAGGAACACCAGAAGCGCTTGCTGCCGCTGCTATCTTTAGAATGTCCACGATTGCTTTTTGATTGTTAATTTCGAAATTTTCAAATTGAGTGAGAAAGTTGTAGGGATTGATCGAAGCCACAATTTTTGCAATCGCAATCCGGTCTTCTTCCTTTTCAATTTTGTAGTTGTTGAAATAGTGGGAAAACATCTTGATACTATTTGCCGCAGCAATTTTCGCAATTTCTACCCTGGCCTTTGGATCGTGGATGTTAAACTTTTCGAAATGCTGGGTGACTGTATCTCCATCTTCCGCCGCCGCTATCTTTGTTATCTCTATCCGGTCTTTCTCATCTTCAAGCCTGAAGTCTTGGATTTGCTGGATAAACAAGAACGCAGATTTCGCTGCCATCATCCTTGCGATCTCTAACCTATCTTCTTTAGGCAGGGTGCTAAACAGGGCGGTACCAGTAAACCCATAACTTTCTCTCTCTATCAATAACTTCAAGATCTCTACTCTAGCCTTTCTATCTTGAATCTGATACTTATCAATCCAAGAGCACACACCCATAGCGTTTTTGTCTATAGCCATCTTTAATAGCATGATCCTGGCTTTTTCATCTCGAATGTCGTAGTTGTCCATATTTTGCGACGTCGCAAGCGCATTATGCGCTAGCGCAATCTTTACGATATTGACCCTAGCCTTTTCGTTATCAATATACGATAACGACGTATGTACTTAGAGATTGCATCTGCACTTTGCGTCGCACCGAACTTTGCAAGCAGGATCCTGCCTTTTTCCTCCCGAATATCATAGTTGCCGATAAAATAGGACGTAGCGTAGGCATTTTGAGCTAGAGCAATCTTTGCGATCTCGGCTCTGGCGCGTCTGCTATGAATATGATAGGCGCGTATGTGCCGAGAGATTGCTTCTCCACTTTGCGCCGCTCCGAACTTTGCAAGCAGGATCCTATCATTTTCCTCTTGAAAGTCGTAGTTGCCGATATTCATGGACGTAGCGTAGGCATTATGCGCCAGAGCAATCTTTGCGATCTCGACTCTGTCTTGTATGTTATAAATTCGATAAGTGCCTATGTGCTGAGAGATTGCATCTGCACTTTGCGTTGCCCCGAACTTTGCAAGCAGGATCCTATCATTTTCCTCTTGAAAGTCGTAGTTGCCGAAAAAATAGGACGTAGCATAGGCATTTTGAGCTAGAGCAATCTTTACGATCTCGATCTTTGCCTGTCTGTTTTTAATATTGAAATCTCGAATGTGTTGAGAAATTGCCTCTGCATCTTGGGCTGCCACGATCTTTGCGAGCTCTATCCGGTCTTTTTCCTCTTTGATTCCAAGTTCCTTGATATTTTCACAAACAGCTTTGGGGTTTTGTTTTGCCTGTTCCTTCAGGTAGTCGGCACGCAATGAATTGTTTAAAATCCCGCGCGCAGAAAGTGGTGATCTGTTTTTGTCTGCTTCAAGTGCCGCGTAGGTAGTCGTATCTTGTAAATGCTGCTCAAATAACCGAGACAGGATATCTTGACCATAAATCTCTAGGATATGGTTTTTCCTGTCTTCGTCTCTAAAATCAAATTCCGCATAAAGCTGTTGAAATTCCCCCTCACTCAAAGGCGTATGTGGATTAAGCATTCTCGTTTCGATGAAAGCAATTTTTTCATCGAGGAAACTTCTTTGATCGTCTCTACAGGTATATTTTTGAGCTGACTCGACTTCTGACTGTAACAGTTGAAGTTCTTGTTGGGAAAGTTCATAAAAATGAACTTGTGACAGTTCGTTGATAAAATGTGTTAGTAATTCATTGCGCCGCTTTTCTTTGTGAGTCTTGCTAAATACCTGTTCAACCCACCCGCTTTTTATAGGTCCTATATACATACGGATCCCTTTATAGTTTTTAATTATTTAGAGACACAAAAAAAGCGAGGGAGCAGTCACTGCTGTTGATTGACCGTGAGCTCGACGGAGTACAAATGCTTCACGATCTGTTTGGCGTGTTTTATAGCCATAGCCTGCACAGCCTCATTTTGGTTGTTAATGTCGAAACAATAGACTATCAACGCTTTCTTCTTCAATGCGATATCGGCGCGGCGACTCCAACCTGTCTCTTGATTAAAGTAAATATAAACACTCTGCAACCACGTTGTTAATCCACCAAAAGTGTTGAGTTCCTTGAAATAACCCTCCATCTCGGGAGTCATCTCCACCTCTTTGAAAGGATATGTGATGTTGCCCTCCAGGTGATGGTGGAAGCGGAGGTAAACCTCTAAAGATTTTCCCTTTTGCGCGGCTTCGCTATCGTATTGCTCCCAACAGCCCACCCTCTCTTTCATGCCAAGAACGGCGTTTTGCACCTCTTCGGGATAGTTTTCCCAATTCTGCTCCACACCAATGATCCATCGAGAAAGGGCAGAAATATTTAATGCAACTAATTCCCCTTGATAAGGCTTCTTCAAATCTTGCAAAAATAGGCCTTCTACATAGGGTCTCATGAGATCATTCAGCCAAGCGGAGCCCCTAAATTCTCTCGTCTGGTTGAGCAGCTGCTTATATTCATAACCCATGCCGGCAAACGTCGTTGGGAGCTTAGGCGCTCCTTGCGCCTTATCTCTTAGATACGCATCGTAAAAGGCGCGATGGGCCGCGGTTTCATCCGCAATCGCTTTTTTGGTTAAAAAGGAGGTAAAATCGCAAATAAATGTGCGGAACGAGGAGTTGAGATACAAGAGTTCAATTTTCACCTCAGCCTCGAGTTGGTTAAGGAGCATTTCCACCTCGACCAGACGCCGCTGCGCCTCTTGTTTTGCTAGAGTGGATCTAGAGCCGTAAGCCGTTTTTACCAATTTTTCATAGAGCTGGTAGCAGCGCATCAAATTTTGAATCGGTTTGCGTGACTTCTCTACCGCTTCATTGATCCCGTTCAACTTATCCGACATTGCCATGACGCGAACTCTCTCTACTTCTTGAAAACGGAAATTGGGCAGCGTATTGAACAACCACTCGCTGAATGCCATACCTTCCGTTAGCGAAAATTTTACCAAAGAACTTTGGAAATCGGCGTGCAATTTTTTCATTTGACCCATTTCTTGACGATGGCGCTCATAGCTAGCGGGTAGAACCGTCCCCGTAACAGGATTAAAAGGACTCATCGGGCTTAACGTTTCTCGATAGGGGAAATTTGCCAAAATAGCAGGGGTTAGAGGCGCTGGCTGCGTAACGGCCCGATTGAACATCGGCATAGGGGAATCGGGAAAAGGTTTGCTTCTGGTTGCAAAAGGGGATCCTTGCTGCGCCCAGGCTTGATTTACTTGCGGCGAAGTGTGATGAGCTGCTGATGCACCGGCCGTTGTTGAAGTTGAAGAGCTGTAAGACTCATTTGGCGTCACAGCTTGTATTGAAGTGCGATGCGCCCCGCTTGGCGAGCTAGCTTGTGTGGTAGAGCTAGACGCCCCATTTGGCGAGCTAGCTTGTGTGGCAGAGCTAGACGCCCCATTTGGCGAGCTAGCTTGTGTGGCAGAGCTAGACGCCCCATTTGGCGAGCTAGCTTGTGTGGCAGAGCTAGACTCATTTCTTCGAGAAGCTGCTGCACTTCTATGAGGAGCCGTTGGAGTAGAAGGACCACTGCTCGTGGAGGGATTGGCCCTGCCAAGATGCAAACCTGCAACGTCCCTCGTTAGAGAGTCGACAACAGAAGACGCGCCACTCGTGCATTGTTTAGAATTCCATGTATTGTCTTGCACGGGAACAAAATTTTGGGCGGTTGTTGTATAAACTTGAGGAGTTTTGTAGTCAAAAATCGGCTGCTGCTGCTGTTGAAGTTGCCTGAATCTTGTGTTATAAGAATGACCAAACCCATCTGTCCTTGGTAAATCAGACAAAGGCTGTTTCGGTGATTTTGCGGCGCTAGAATACCCATAATTTGTTGGAAAATAATTTGCCATAACACTCCATCAATTTTAAAAATTATTCAATAATAATATTATTGAAACGAATAAATGTCAAACATAAATCGATTTAACATAAAGATTAAGCGACCTGTTCTTAAACTTTTTTATTTGCCGGAGGAGTCTTTTTATCATCCCCTTTTTCACGGCCAGCTACGTAGCCGCAAAGATCCCATAGAGGACTAGGCAAACGGTATCTAATCTCGGCTTTACACCTCAAACCTATGCACGCCTCTTTAATTCAAGAGGCAAATGCCGACTGGAGCCAATATACAAACGAATATGTAGATCTTTCCCATTTAAGAAATACATTCACAAGATTGCTTTGCCAAACGATTATTCACGCTTCACTTGAATCTCCCCCACCCAAATTCCCACTTGCGAAAAATCCTGTCCGATTTCCGGAATGAATTTTGACAAGCGATAATCATCTCGATACTTCACACATCAGGCCCCCTGCAAAGCCTATTGATTGGAATTTGGCAAGCGATATATGATGAAATAATGAATACTTTCAAACCGAACAGCCCTGAAACCACGAATATCATTCATGAGCTTATTGCCTCCTGCGGCGGCGATCCCTCCACTTATGAGGGGGAGCTCACCACTCAAATGATCCAGACCAGCATCCGGTTTTTGACCGAAAAGCACGACACCGGGCAAATCAAGCTGATTTCCCGCGCCCTAAAAGAATTAAGGCACGCCTTTAACGTCTTCAATCAATATCCCAATACTCGCAGAATCAGCATGTTCGGCTCGGCGCGCACACCCGACTCCCATCCCAACTACCTCATCGCCAAACAGTTTAGCGCCCTGATGGCAGCAGAGGGGTGGATGTGCATAACCGGCGCCGCCCATGGCATCATGAAAGCCGGCCTGGAGGGATCAACCCGCCAAGGTGGTTTCGGCCTCTCTATCAGGCTCCCTTTTGAAATCCCAATCAGCCAAGTGATCGAAGAGGATCCCAAACATATCCTTTTCCGCTATTTTTTCACCCGCAAACTCATGTTTTTGAGTCAGGCCGACTGCGTCGCCGCCCTTCCCGGTGGATTCGGCACTTTGGATGAGCTGTTTGAAGTATTGACTCTGATGCAAACGGGCAAAGGGGACATCATCCCTGTCCTTTTGCTGGAACATCCGGGCGGTTCCTACTGGAGAAGCTGGGAGCATTACATCAATGAACACCTGCTGGCGGAAGGCTTGATCAGCGCAGAGGATCAATATCTCTATCATATCACCTACTCAGCTGAAGATGCCGTGAAGCATGTCCTGCGATTTTACCATCGTTATCACTCAAGCCGCTATGTTGGAGATCTTTTGGTGATCAGGCTTTTGACACCCCTTAGCCCATCGCAAGTGGAATCATTGAATAAGATGTTTTCGCAGCTGGTCATTTCGGGCTTCATGCAAATGAGCGGCCCCCTGGAAACGGAAGACGACCACCTGGAGCTTCCACGCCTGGTCTTTCATTACAACCGTCGCAACTTCGGCCAGTTACGCGCCATGATCGATCACATCAACGCTTTTTAGATGAATTACGCGCCATGATCGACCGCATCAACGCTTTTTAGATGAATTACGCGCCATGATCGATACGCTTTTTAGATGAATTACGCGCCATGATCGACCGCATCAACGCTTTTTAGATGAATTACGCGCTATGATCGACCGCATCAACGCTTTCCTCGGGAAGAAACTCTCTGAACGACTCGATCAGACTCTCCAAGCCCTCCCCGGTTAAGGCAGAGATTTGGAAAATCTTCGATTTGGGAATCTTTTTGTTCTGCTTCAAAAATTCTTTTATGAGCTCTTTTGATTCGTCCGTATCGATTTTGTTCAATGCTATCCGGTAGGGTTTATCCGACAAATCAACTTTATACGAGTTAAGCTCGTCGCATAACACGCGATAGTCATCCGCAGGGGTGCGGTTGTCGATGCCGGAGGCGTCCAGAACAAAAATCAAAAGCTTGGTGCGCTCGATGTGGCGCAGAAACTCCAGACCTAAGCCCCGGTCGAGATGGGCGCCCTCGATAATGCCCGGAATATCGGCTATATAGAGGCGTTGAAAGTTTTCAAATGAGATGAAACCCAAATTAGGGAAGAGAGTCGTGAAAGGATAGGCGCCAGTCTTTACTCTGACGTTCGCAAGCGATGAGAGAAGGGTCGATTTGCCCGCATTGGGGAAACCTACCAAGCCAATATCGGCAATCAGCTTAAGCTCAAGCTCCACATAGCAAGCCTCCCCCTCTTTGCCGGGAGTGGCATAGTTGGGAGCCTGGTTGGTCGGAGTCTTGAAACTGTCGTTGCCCCGGCCGCCGCGGCCGCCGTTGCAAAGAATAATCTTCTGACCCGGTTCCGTTAAGTCGTAAAGCACTTCGCCGGTCTCGGCATCTTTCACTAAAGTGCCGGCAGGGAGCTTTAAAATCAAATCTTGACCTCGCCCGCCCTGCTTGTTGTTGGAACCGCCCGCTTTGCCGTTTTCGGCTTTGAGAGTGCGGCGATGGCGATACCAGTCTAAAGAGTAGATCTCTTCATCCACTTCAAGGATGACAGACCCCCCTTTGCCGCCATTCCCGCCGCTAGGACCCCCTTTAGGGATATATTTTTCACGGCGCCAGGCAACCACGCCATTTCCGCCCTTACCGGCTGCCAGATGTACTTTTGCACGATCAATAAACATAGCTTATCTTTGTTAGGGCGGAATAGAGGATTTTTATGATCCCGTTGTGATGGAAACGACCGTTCTTTTCCCTTTGCGGAAAGAGACAACTCCTTCAGCGAGAGAAAACAATGTATCGTCGGTACCACGACCCACATTTTTACCGGGATGCCACTTCGTTCCGCGTTGTCTTACCAATATCATTCCAGTCTTAACTACTTCGCCACAACCCACTTTAAGTCCAAGTCTTTGAGAGTGAGAGTCTCTTCCGTTACGGGTTGAGCCCTGGCCTTTCTTATGTGCCATATTACCTTACCTTTTAATATCCAAAATTTTAACTCTAGAGTATTTCTGGCGATGACCAAATTTACGATAATTCCGTTTGCGCGGGGTGTATTTCACTCCGATCTCTTTAGGTCCGGCCACTGTTTCAACTAATTCACCAACTACAGTAGATCCACCCAGTTCTTTAGGACCCAGTGTTGTTTTCTTTTCATCAGCCAGGAGCAAGACATTGCTAAATACAACGTTTTCACCCGGTTGAGCTTCCAGCAATTCGACGTCAATAATGTCGCCCTTCTTAACTCGATACTGTTTACTACCTGTTTTTATCACAGCAAACATGGTTCACTCCATATCAAATGTCAATATTTCAGGCCAATGATACGGAAAATTGAGATTGAAATCAATCACAAATTCAGGGTACTGCTAAAAGCATGAACACTATTCTGCTGCAAATCAAGCTCTCGCCAAAGGAGACCCGCCATCTCTTCAATGAATTTCCCCATTATTTCTATCTCTCCTTTGCCGGCATTGCCTATAAAGAACTAACTCCGGAGCAATGGAGCCAGGTGGAGATTATTTATGGGGACAGACTCACTCCCGAGGAGCTCAAGATGGCCCCGCAGCTGCGCTGGATCCACTCCCCCAACCCCCACATGAAGCGCCTCTGCCTCAAAGAAATCAATGATAGAGGAAATATTTTAATTACTACGACTAATGAGGAAAACCTGCGCCAAATCGGCGAATATGTGATGGGAGGCGTCCTCGCGTTTGCCAAAAATTTATTTCATTGGCAAAAAGCCGACCAGGATCCCAGATTTATCTGGGACAGCAAATGGCGCGAGTCGATGTGGACGCTGCAGGGCAAGCTGTTTTTGCAAATAGGCTTAAGGTCCGCGGGCGCGGAAATCGCGCGGCAGGCAAAAAGTTTTGGGATGAAAGTGGCCGGCGTGGAGGAAAGGCGCTCCTTCCACCCCCATTGCCAAACCACCTATTCGATGGATCAGCTGCACGAAGTGCTGCCGCAAGCCGATATCGTTTCCCTCTCGCTGCCCATCAGCAAAGACTATGAAAATTGGTTCACCAATAAGGAAATGGAACTGATGAAGGAGGATTCGATCCTTTCGGTAGTGGGCTCAGCCGATACGGTCAATGAAGATGACCTGGCCGCCATCTCAAAGACGGGCAAATTGCGCGGGGTGATCATCGATGCGTTCTATCAAATCCCCATTCCCCCCACCTCTCCCCTTTGGAAGATCGAAAATATTATTATCACTCCGGAAGTATCGCCCCGGCCAAAATCGGCCGTGAAGCAATCCTTTCAGCTCTTCCGCTACAATCTTCGTCAGTATCTCTCCGACAATTTCGGCGACATGCGCAATATCGCCGAAGAGACGATCGGCCTCGTGATCAAGAACCATCCGATGTGGGATTTGGAATAGATCTGGACTTGAAAACCACAGTTTATCGATAATGCGATCTTTTATGAGGTCAAAAATGCAAACTTTTTCTCCAAATTACAATACTATTTCCATCATGATTCAGGGCCAATATCCCAAATGTCTAGCTAAAGAACGGCCTTTAAATAGAGCGGGCATGTTACCTGTGTCTGGCGGCTTCGTGGCTGTTTATAGAGCGACTACAGGCATCGCGGATCTTGTTTCCGGCCTATTCAAGCTGATTTCGTTGCGTGAACATGGTCGTTATCAGGCTTATACCGGTTTGAGCAATATTATTCGCGCTTCCATTGAAGTAATCCCTACAGTAATGCTGATTAATATTACAAGCCACAACCCTTTGCGTATCAAAGCTATGATCATCTCAGTCATTGCGGTGCCGGTTATTTTAACGCTTCGCGATCATCTGTCACAGGGGCTTGCCCCCACTACTGCGCCTGTCGCCGCGTTTTTTGACGGTGAATTGGCTGTCGAATTAACCCCGAAAAATTCTCGCGATTATTCCTATGAAGGATGGCTGGAGCAACTTAACAAACACGGAGACTGGAAAAAAAAGTATTTTGTATAGAGTTTAACTCAGCGTAAAATTAAAATTCCATCCATTAGGATGATTTGGATCACTTTTGATTGTTGCCATTCTTACACTGCAAGTATCGAAGTAGACCGAAAGATAAAAAAGAGGATGGATGCAAAGAGCCCCTAAAAACAAAGGATTACGAGTCACTAAAGGCGCAAATATAACGCAAAGAGCAATGTGCGTAACAAAGGCCCCCAGTAAATGCCATTTTGCGATATCGGCATTTTTTTGAGATAATGCGTTGTAAAATTCCTGATAGTTTTGAAGATTCGTGGCCTCAAAGCGATCCTCAACCTTAATAACCTTCTTAGCCTTCAGCATAGCTTGAATGAGTTCCTCTCTACCCTGAGTGTCAACCCGGGCGAACATGCCCTTTTCCACGATATAGGAAACAATCGGAATGACCGAATAAATAAAATGTTTAAACCCAAATGCGCGAATGCTTTTATCATTTGCGACATTTCGGCTAATGGCATCAATAATCGTCATAATAAACCTAACAAAAATGAATAGTCTAACATAAGAGACTATTTATACCAAGGATGGACAAACTCTTGACAGAAATATCCATTTTAGACTTTACTGTCTATCTTTAAATGGAAAATTAAGATGCTGGACCTCTATAAACCTGTAGCAGAAGCAATCAGCGCACTTCTTTTCCCGCACGCCGAAGTGGTGCTGCACGATCTTAAAACCAAATGTATTGCAGCCATTTTCAATAACGTCTCCAAAAGAAAGGTGGGCGATGAGTCGCTGCTGGATGATTTTGCGATTACAGGAGATGTGATTCCCCCCTATTTTAAAACGAATTGGGACGGAAGAAAAATGAAGTGCGTCACGGCGGTTCTAAAGGATCAAAAGGGGAAGCCTGCCGGGCTGCTCTGCATCAATCTGGACATTTCCAAGTGGGAGGAGCTGCACTATTTCATTCTCGACCTGATCAAGCCGGCACCCGAATCACCCGACTTCCTCTTCAAAAATGACTGGCGGGAGAATATCAACATCTATGTCTCCGCCTACCTGAAAAAGCACTCGCTCCGCCTTGAGTCTTTAGCAAGAGAAGAAAAGCGAAAGCTCTTGCTCGCCCTTCAGAAAGAGGGCGCTTTTGAAACCAAAAATGCCGCCGCTTATATCGCAGACGTCCTGCAAATCTCAAGAGCTACGGTCTATAACTACTTAAAGGCCTTGTTCACTTCTCCGGGCAGAATTTCGGCCTCGCAGCCGGCTCGAAAACTGACCGAAGATGTGAACAAGGCCTAATTAAAGGAAGCCCATGCAACTCCCCACATTTAAACTCGAAGAGTTTATGAAAAAATATGAGTTTTCCACCCCCCTGATGCTCTGCTGCTCGGAAACAGAGAGCTGGAAACTCAAAGACCTTATCAAACTCGCCGACCCCGAAACTAAAGAGCTTTGGGACCACTTGAGCTTAGGCTATACCGAATCTCCCGGGCTGCCTTTGCTCAGGAAAGAGATCGCCCGCCTCTACGCCAATATTGACGAGGAGCACGTTCTCACTTTTGCCGGCGCCGAAGAGGGCATTTATTGCTCGATTCAAGGGATCGTCAAGCCCGGCGACCATGTGATCGTGGTCGATCCCTGCTACCAGTCGCTCGCCTCGCTGCCCATATCTTTTGGGGCCGATGTGACCAAAATCACCCTGGATCCCAGGAAAGGGTGGCAATTAGAGCTCGCCGATCTTAAAAAAGCCATGCGTCCGAACACAAAGCTCATCCTTTTCAACTACCCCCACAACCCCACGGGAACGCTCTTGTCAAAAGAGGTGTTTGAAGGGGTGATTGAACTCGCGAGGAAGTGCGGCGCGTACATTTTTTGCGACGAAGTCTATCGTTATCTCGAAATTGATGAAAGGGACCGCCTTCCCTCCTTTGCCGAAGCCTATGAGAAAGGCGTCACTTTAAATGTCATGACCAAATCGTTCGGACTCGCGGGCCTCCGCATCGGCTGGCTCGCCTCCCAGGATGACGATTTCTTGCAAAAAGCGGGCTCTTATAAACTCTACACCTCGATCTGCAATAGCGCCCCAAGCGAAATTCTCGCGCTGATCGGTTTACGCGCCAAAGAGCAGATTTTAAAGCGGAGCCGCGACATTGTCCTTGGCAATTACCGGCTTCTCGTCGACTTTATGAAGCGGCACGAGAAGATTCTCTCCTGGGTCCCTCCCCAAAGCGGAACGATCGCCATTATCGAGCTGCTGCTGCCTATCCCGGTGGAAAAATTCCATCAGGATCTGGTGGATGAGATGGGCGTGCTGATCATGCCGGGCACTATTTTTGATATTCCGGGCAATTTCTTCCGCGTAGGCTTCGGGAAAAAGAACATGGCAGCCGCCTTAAACCGCTTCGAACAATTCTTAAAAAGGTACCTATGAAACAACTGATTGAACAAGCCGTCAAAGTTCTCAAAGGGAAAATCAGGCAGACGCCGGTCGAATATTCCCCGGCGCTTTCAAAAATCCTCGGCCAGCCGACCTACTTGAAGCTGGAAAATTTACAGACGACCGGCTCCTTCAAACTGCGCGGCGCCTTCTTTTGCCTCTCAACCTTGACCCCGGAAGAGCGGCAAAAAGGCGTTGCCACCTGTTCCGCGGGCAATCACGGCCTCGGGATGGCCTACGCCGCCAGGGAATTAAAAATCCCCTGCACCGTGTTTGTGCCCAAAAGCGTCGACCAGGCCAAATATGAGAAATTGGTCGCCCTAGGGGTAAAGGTGATAAAATCGGAATTTGCGGGCTACGATGACACTTTGATCTGGGCGGCAGAAGAGGCAAAAAAGTTACAGCTCCCCCTGATCTCCGCGTTTAACGATCATCGAATTATGGCGGGCAATGGGGGCACCCTCGCCGCCGAAGTGCTGGAACAGGTGCCGGACGCCGCCCATTTTGTGGTCCCGATGGGAGGCGGAGGGCTCGCCGCCGGGTTTGCCTGGCATATCAAATCAGTACGCCCCGAGGCGAAGATGACCCTCTGCCAGCTGGCCGCATCGCCCGCCCTCAAGCTCTCCTTAGAGCAGGGCAGGCCAATCACCTATATGCCACCGATCGACACCCTGGCCGGCGGCATCGAAGGGGGGTTGGGGGAAAAATGCTTTGAAATTATAAAACCCCTGGTCGATGAAACCCCTCTTGTCAAAGAAGAGGAGCTCAAATCGGCCCTCCTTTGGCTGCTTGAGAACCATCAATACATCATTGAACCCTCATCGGCGGTGCCGCTCGCCTGCTGCCTTTTTGGCCATGTGCGCCCGAAAAGCCCCACCGTCATCGTCCTGTCAGGCCGGAACGTCAGCTATAAAACCCTTCAGGAACTCATTCATGAAAATTCTTAACCTAAAGCAGATCGAACAGTCTTTATCCCTTCCCAAAGTCCTCCAGGGGATCGAGCAGGGCTTTGCCGCCTACAGCCGGGGAGACACCGTCATTCCGCCCGTAGCCGCGCTCCATTTCGACCCCGTGCCCGGGGAGTGCCACATCAAATACGGCTATGACAAAAACGGCAAATACTACGTGATCAAAATCGCTTCCGGCTTCCCCGGTAACGCGAAGCTCGGGCTGCCCGCCGGAAACGGCCTCATGCTGCTGTTCTGCAAGCAGACCGGCGCGCTCCAGTCGATCCTGCTGGACGAGGGGTATTTGACCGATATCCGCACCGCCGCCGCCGGCTGCATCTCCGCTAAGCACCTCGCTCCAAAAAAAGTCTCTAGCATCGGGATCGTCGGCACCGGGGCGCAAGCCTACTACCAGCTCAAGCTTTTATCTTTTGCCACCCCGTGCCGAAAAGTCCTCATTTGGGGACGCGATGCCGCCAAAGCCCGAAAGTTAAAAGAGCGCTTTGATCCCAAAGAATGGCAGATCGAGATCGCAAGCGACACCGATCAGCTGACCGCCCAATGCAACCTGATCGTCACTGCCACCTCCTCTTCGGAACCCCTGCTCTTTGCCCGGCAAATTCGGCCAGGCACCCACATCACCGCCGTCGGCGCCGACGATTGCGGCAAACAGGAGCTCGATCCGGAAATTTTTGCCAAAGCCGCAAAAGTCATCGTCGACAGCCGCAGCCAGTGCCTGCAGTTCGGCGATGTTTCCCACGCCTATAAGCTGGGGCTGATTCAGAAAGAAAAACTGAAGGAACTTGGGGAAGTGGTCATGGATAGCGCGCTCGGCCGGACTTCCGAGTCAGAGATCACCGTAGCCGATTTGACCGGCGTCGCCATCCAGGATTTGCAGATCGCCCAGGCGGTTTACGAGGAGAACCCGCTATAGGTCAAAATGGCTCCCAACACCACCAAAACGGCAATGATCACCCAGTAGTGTTTACTGAGGATCTTTAAGGTATATTTCTCCACTTGTTCCACAAAAGCAATCCGCATGATCCCTTTAACAATCATGAGGTACCCCAGCAAGGTGATCAATCCCCGCCAGTTCAGCTGCCAAACCGGATGACCGATGGCGATCGCCAAACCGGGAATCAGACTCATCCATCCGGTAAGCGCGAGCATACCTCTAGAGTTAAAGATCTCCTTGATCGCTTTATCGACTTCCTCTTTGCGGGCAATCCACACGCCCGCGACAATCAACAGATAAAGTCCGAGCAATTTAGCTAAAAATAGTGAAAGTCCCATAATCCCCCCTTTTATTGCCACTTAATTGAGTTGCAAGATTCATGCCAACGGGGAAAAATGTCATTTTAAAGGCAATTAAATTTGCCATCCATGGATTGTGTGGCATGCATCAAGTCCGCCAAGCCCCTGGATAAACTCTGGAAAGTTTGTATTAATAGACAGATGACTTATCTCTTCATACATTTGTTTATACCTTTCCAAATCTTTTAAAGGCACAGGTTGACCAATTTTGGCTGCCAGCGCGTCGCACTCCGCATCCAAATTTTTATACTTTTCCAAATCTTTTAAAGGCACAGGTTGACCAATTTTGGCTGCCAGCGCGTCGCACTCCGCATCCAAATTTTTATACTTTTCCAAATCTTTTAAAGGCACAGGTTGACCAATTTTGGCTGCCAGCGCGTCGCACTCCGCGTCCAATTTTTTATACTTTTCCAAATCCTCTAAGGACACAGTTTGACCAATTTTAGTTCCCAACGCCTCACACTCCTGATTTTTAAGTTCAGCAGGCGTTAGTTGAAATTTTGCTTCTAATTTTTCAAGGGTGCCTTTCCGGTCAAAATTGGTAAAAAAACTGCGGACAGCTGTCAACAAACGTTTGAACCAGTTTTGCTCTTTGAGCTGATTGTTGGCCGTGTCATTCAGAGCGACGAGCCTGCCTAAAAGTGCTTTTCCCTCAACCTTTTCCGAATAGTTGGGCTTCTCAACAACTGCCTGCATAAACATGCCGAGCAGGTCGTTGTAAGAATAAGTTTTATCCCCATCGGCGAAACGGCGTCCGCCAAAGGTTGGAAATTGAATGTTTTTTTCCACACTTCCAAGTAATGTATTAAAGTTTTGAATTGCTGATACGTCCATAATATCCCCTTTTTATGTTTTATAATGTACAAAATATAACGAACTTTAAATTGATTGTCAAATTAAATTGACTTATAATTTAACATTATATATTGTTTATTTTTAAATGGTGCTAATATGGCTTTAATTGCATTTTCAGGAAGTTATGTATTAACCCGGATGGCCGATCAGGGTTTGGCTGATTTTGCCGGATTGAAAACCTTAAGGTGCGGAACCGATCCGCTAACTTGGTTGCAAGTGCATCTGTGCGGCATCAAACCGGACCTGGACGGTTCCACGTTTTGTAAAATTTTTGGGAAAGAGCGGGGATTCGCCCTCGCCCCTTCCAGCAGCGAATATGGAGTCACTCTCCCCAAAATCACGATTTCCGAAGAAACGCTCTCTTTTCTGCCAAAGCGCGTCGCCGCCCTTTTTGCCTCCTGGTACACCTCATTTGCAGAATATCGGATGACGAAATTCGTCTGGAACGGGATCCAAAAAGCCTACCCGATCCTCGAATGGACCCCGGCTTTCTACCTCTTTAAAAAAACGATGATGCACGGAATACCCATCAGCCAAAAATTCGTGGCCACCTTGAATCTGATCCATAAAGTCAGCCCCATCGAAAGCGCGGCAAAAGCGACAATAGCTATTGGAGCCGCCTTTTTTTCCTGCTTGACCCCCGCCATCAAGGTCCGGTTGAAAGAGACCGACAAACTGGAAAATCCCACCAGCTTTAACATCCTCCTGCTCGCCCAGGACAACATCTCCATTTTCAACTTGGGACTCCTCGGAACGCTTAAAAATGGAGGATTTCCGCCTCTTTTCAGCAAGCCTGGCAGCGTCATAACCGGGGCTTGCCAGCTCGCCCTCGCCGGCGGCATCGGCTATGGGGCAGGGCGCCTCTTTCCCGGGTTTGTAGCGGCGCACAGAACCGCGCTGATTGCCGGTGCCATCTTGGCGGCTGTATAACAACCTAATCTTTAACATTTTTTAATTTTTTACGTATTTACGTAAAGGTCATATTTAAGTATAATGAAGACATAGACTAGGAGGTATTATGCAAGAAAAAAATAAAAAAGTTAGGCTTAGTGTCGACTGTACTGAACAAGAGCGAATGTATATTAAGATGCTTGCAACAAAAAATCATATGACGATTAGCGATTATTTGCTCTCTTTTGCCCGAAAAGAGATGCCTAAATGTGGCGGTTCACATTGCAAACGCAGCCATGAGCCAAATGATGAAACGGCAAAAGTATTAAGGGATACTGATAAAGGGGAAAATCTAATTGGATATGATTCTTTAAATGATTTTTGGGAAGAATTAGGATTTAATCGTAATGCTTGAACCAAAACACTCAAGAAAATTCAAGACTGATCTCAAGAAATATGAGAACCAAAAACAACAATGCAAGCTATAAGAGAAGTAATTATACAGGAAATACCATTAGAGCAACACTATTGCGATCACCCGCTATTAGGCAAATGGAAGGGACATAGGGAATGTCACGTAAAACCAGATGTTCTTTTAATTTACAAAACAAGTAATACCTATCTTTTTTTAGAAAGGATAGGATCACATTCAGAACTTTTTAAGTAAATTTAGAAAAAATTGGTGGCCAGAACTGGAATCGAACCAGCGACACAAGGATTTTCAGTCCTCTGCTCTACCGACTGAGCTATCTGGCCAGCAATTAAGTAAGCCACGATAGTCTATCAGAGGGTTTTTATGCAACCCCTATTTCTTACACTCTGCAATTTTCGTATCTTTCTCGGCGGCCTGGGCTATTTTTATATCGGGGATCCGATGGTGCAATATAATCATATCCCTTACGATATTAACAGCTTCTGCCATTTGCAGGTCTTCCATTCCGTAATTTTTCTCATGCGAGGACTCCTCCTCTTCATCGCTCTGCTCCGCAGTCACCGGCACGCTCACTCCGGAATGTTTCAAGAATAATTGAAAATCTTTATTTTTGCTGATCCGGTATTGGCTATTTTTTTTCAATATGGGCAGCAGGGTTCTCCAGGTATCTATCTTATGCTGCAGCGTAGGCACATAGTAGCGCAAGTACCAGTCGCGGTTTTCAGGGGGCACCCCTTCCAAGTTATCCGCATATGCAGGAGGTATTGTCTCATTTTGTCTGGTAATATATTCATTGCCGAAATTCAGGAAGGAAAATTGGCTGGGCACCACAATGTCGGCTTTTACCCCGACCTGATCGGGCGTTTTGCCGGAAACGGTGAAGTACTTGCCGATAGTAACTTTAAAATAGGTGGATCCCTTGTCTTGCGTCACGGTCTGGTTTTGAATGGTCCCCTTCCCATAAGTCTTTTCATCCCCGACCACCAGGGCGACGCCGTAGTCTTGCAGGGCTTGCGCGACAATCTCGGCAGCTGAAGCGGTGGCTTTGGAAGTCAAAATAACGATGGGGCCGCCAAAGAGTTCGTGATTATCCACATCGCGAAATACGATTTCACTGCCGTCGGAATACTTGGCGGTGACGATCACGCCATTGGTGATAAAAAGGCCGGCCACTTTGACGGCTTCAGTTAAAAAGCCACCGGTATTTTCCCGCATATCGATAATCAGGCCGCGCATATTTCCCTGCTTATCCAAATTCTGAATAGCGCGCCGCATGTCGTTTTCACTGGTCACGCCATTTTCTCCCCGATAAAAGGAATCCAATTTGACTTTGCCGATAATGCCGTTGCCCATAGTGTCATAACTTGCCGTAACCCGCCCCTCATTCACAGGGATGAACTCCCTTTGCAGCGTCACAGTGAACGGCTTGTCAATATAGCGATGCTCCTCTTTCACCTTCCGCTCTAAGGAAAGTTCCACTGGGGTCCCTTTTTGGCCATGCAGCAAGGGCAGAATCTCTTCGATCGATTTCTTGTCAACAGACACTCCATTAACGGCGATCAGCCGGTCGTTTATTTTGATTTTTCCGCTTCGTTCCGCCGGCCCGTGCTCCGTCAATCTCGTGATATAAACTCCGTTTGGCCTCTGCTGCATCAGGATCCCAATGCCCGGATACCCTTTCTCTAAGCGGATCAGCAAATCATTGGCTTCTGAAGGAGAAAGGTAATCGGTGTTCTTGTCTAAGCTTTTAGCCAGCGCTTTTAAGATATGCAGCGAAAATAGATTGGCCTGCTCTTCCTGCGAAAGGGGATGGCCCGCTTCATCGACAAAGAGGTACTGATCTTCATGCTCTTGAGCTCTAGCCTCATAGTTTTCAATAGTCTGTCCGGGGTGTTTCATCACCACCGATTCGCCAAACCGGTTTTTTTGCGCTATCACAAAGGAGGTCATATCATTTTTGATTCTCTCCTTCAGATCGCTTAAGGTTTTCGGGAAGGTGCTTTTTGGGGCTTCCACCGTCTGTTTTTGAAAAAGTGAAGCTTTTTCCTGCTCGATTTTTTCTCTAAGCTCCCTGGCGCGCATGATGCTTTGCTGAATCACCTGATCGATTTCAGTGAAGATGGCATAATTGCTCTCTTGATACTGCTTCAAAATTTCCGCCACTTCTCTATCGCTTAAATTTTGATAATGAGCGACTTCCCGCTCCAGCAGATAGATGCGGGCAGGATCGAATTGATCGATATACTGGCGGACTGAATCGCGAATCAGGGAATCCGACATCGTATTGGATTTCAAATGCTGCTGAAGAATTTGCTGCATCACCCTGTGGATATCTTCCGGAGGACTAATATTTTCATTCGTCGATTTTAAATTGAAAGCGACTAGAACGGCGCAAAGTAAGCAAAGCCCAAATATCCAATGGAATTTCATGAACACCCCCTCTCTCATCTTTTAAGTATACCTCCCGATTAAATATTACAACAATTATTTGAATATTTATAAATCTCTAACGCTTAGATTATTAAGTAGTGTCTTTACTATTTAAAACCCTGGCGTTAAGATGCATGCTATGCAGATTAACGATCCCGCTTCGCTCACATTAGACAGTTTTGAAGGCCCTCTCGATTTCCTTTTGCATCTGATCCAGAAGAAGGAGATCGACATCTATGAAATTTCGCTGAAGGAGATCACCGAACAGTTCCTGCGAAAGCTGCAGGAACAGCTTCTCAATTTGGATTCCGGCGCCGAATTTGTCGGGATCACGGCCACGCTGCTCTGGCTGAAGAGCAAAATGCTGCTGCCGAAGGAAGAAGAGGGAGATACCGAACTTGAGGAGGATCCCAACTTCTCGATTATCCACCAGCTGATCGATTATTGCCGCTTCAAGCAAACCGCTGCGGAGTGGGGCGAGCGGGAGGTTGAGCAATCGCACCATTACCTGAAAGGGACCGCTCCCTTTGAGGAGAAGCAAAAGACGCTTGGCATCGAACATATCACGCTAGAAGAGCTGGCCGCCCTCTTTCAGGAAGTGCTCCGGAAAATGCCCGAGAAAAAGCACCTCACCAAGGAAAAATGGAACACCTCCGACAAAATCGCTCTCATTCGGAACCACCTTGTCGAAATACCCCGCTTTTCCTTAAGGGAGTTTCTCTTTTCCACCGGCTGCAAAGAGGAGCTGATCGTCACCTTTTTAGCCGTATTGGAGTTGATGAAGTTATCGGAAATTTGTATAGTCAAGGATAGCTCAGGGATTTTTGTATGGAAAGCGTCTTAGAAGTCGAGGAGCTCACAAGCCTTCAGCGGCAGGAGATGAAGCGGATCATCGAAGCGCTTCTATTTGCCTCATCAGAGCCCCTTCCCCTCAAGAAAATCCACCAGATCGTCAAAAGCTACACAGAAGTCAGCCTCGGCACCCTCGCTGTCCTCCTCGACGAACTCGCAGAGGACTACCGGGAAGAGCGGCGCGCCTTCAAGCTCGAAGAGATTGCCGGCGGCTTTATTTTGCGCACCTATCCCCAATACCACACTTACCTAAGGCAGCTGTTTCCGAACCGCGGCAAAGAGCGCCTTTCCCAAGCCGCCCTGGAAGTCCTCGCCATCATCGCCTTTCGCAAGCCCATTACCCGCGCCGAGATAGAGTCTATCCGCGGTGTCGACTGCTCCGGCATGATCCATACTCTGTTAGAACGGGAGCTCGTGGAGATCACGGGCAGGCTCGAGGTGCCCGGCCGCCCTTCGCTCTACAGCGTCACCAGGAAGTTCCTGCTTCATTTCGGACTCTCACAAGATTCTATTAATAATGGACAATAAATTATTTGTTTTATTAAATAATTAGTTATATGCTATACTAAGTTTAGTAAGAAAAGAGTTTCTGGGTTTAGGGTTGCATGTTAATCCTAAACTCCAAGAGGGCCCGGCCTTAAATGGCCGGGTTTTTTGTGCCTAATTAGATTCCATTAAGAAATAACTCACTTAATATATTCTGATAATAAATTTAATTTTGTGTTATAATGAATTTAATGAGAGAAATCTCATGCTATAAAAAAGGGGGTTTATATGGAAATTTTATTGGACACAGAATTAAGAGAGGTTCGAGGGGGTAATAAAACCCATGAAGAATTGTTACTTTTTGCTCGTGAGGTTCTTGGAAAGCCAACGGGTGAATTAAACCTAAAAGACGCTCGGAGTCTTCTATTCCTTTCTTATGCAGAAATGCTAAATTCAGATATTCCTTCTCCTGAACCAGTACTGTTTCACTATGATAACACAAACCGTTATCTAACCGCGTTAGAAAAATCATTCTCAAAATAATAATAAGGGGGTTTTATGGAAAAGTTAATTGACTCAAAGTTAAAAGTAATTATTGGCGGTGGTAATCATTATTCTCAAAAAGCTTTGGAAGAGGCAAAGGCCGCTGAAGCAGTCATAAAAGAGGATTATACGAGAGCTATTAAGAATGGTCATAAATATGATTCTGAATATTATTATTTCACTATAGATTATTTGAATTTCTATATTTCTGATCTAGTGCATGTGAATAATAGTTGAGCTTGGGTTTATAAACGTTCATGGAAATGGCCTTGTTGCAAAATGCAGTTTACCAGGGCACTTGAGGGAATGGTTGCTCTTACTGCTTTCTCCTCATATTTATCGCGGAGCAAAGTTCTTAAGCTCTGAAAAAACTGACGAGTTGACGAATGATCTGGAGGAAGCTCCTTGGAGTCGACCATCAAGGAGCTGAAAGTTTTTGGTTAGAGGTAATTAAAGATGGTCTTATTTCATAAAGGCCACATGCAACAAAGCCCTTAGACGGGCTTTTTTGGATCAAAGTTCAAACAAAACCTAATTCTACATTTTATTTACATTTCTAAGATTTCTTAAAGATGTGCAAGTTGAAGGGCTTGATGATGATTCGACAACCGGTGTAGCTGGAATCTCATCACTGCCTTGTTGTTCATCATTACCCGTGTTATCAGCATCCATAATTGAATTTGTTGGATCAAGAGGATTATTCGCTTGATTTAAAGGATTGTTAAGAATACTATTACTAATTTGTTCTTCTAAAAGATTTTTTTGGATAATTGGATCCATCTTTTCCTCCTTATTATTATCCCTCTACATTTATTATACTATAATAGGATTTATTCTACGAGTAGCTTGATTTTGAGCGGACGGTGTGGTCCACAAAATAGAGCTCAAAGAGGGCGAGAATGCCGAGAACAATAAAAACACTGTAAAGATAGCTCGGGATCGGCAGATGCAGCGTCAAAGCTAACAGGACGGTGAACTGCAGCAACGTGGTCACCTTGCCGCACCAGATCGCGCGGAAACGGTAATTGGCCAAATTTTTGGTGAAAATCAGATAGACGCCGAAAAGGAGGACGGAAAAATCGCGCGATATCAGGATCGCCGACTCCATCCAGGTGATCCGCTGCTCTATGAAAAGCTCGGATAAGACCGCAATCACAAACAATTTATCCGTTAAGGGGTCCAGCAGGGTGCCGATTTTTGTGCACTTGGAGTAGCGCCTTGCGTAAAAACCATCCAATCCGTCGCTCGCCATCGCCAGGATTATCGCCACGGCGCGATAGAGCGTCGACCCTTTCAAAAAGAGAAGGGCCAAAGGAATTCTTAAAAGGGAAATGATGTTCGGTATGGTTAAATATTGCATAAAAGATAAAGAATACTCAATTTCAGGGTTACTGACTAGCCTTTTTTCTCAAATACAGATAGGAATAGAGAATGCCCAAGGCCAAAAGGATGAAAAAGCCAACTGTGATTATGCGATAGGTTTCGCTGAAATGGAAGAGAAAATCGGAGTTTTCGGCAAAAGAGAAGCCAAGCAGATAAAGGGAACCGCTGGAGAGCAGACAGCCCGCGCCGTCCCGCAGGGCAAAAGTGCCGAAAGGCATTTTTCCAAGGCCGGAGCTTAAAAACAGGGCGTTTCTCACCCCGCCGGGGATAAAACGTCCGATAATGAAGGTGAAAATGCCGTATTTTTCATACGTCACATGGATTCTTTCAATCAAAGCAGGGGTCAGCCACCTTTTAAACCAGCGGATCTCATACAGCTTGGGGCCGAGCAGCCTGCCCAGCCAATAACACTCCCAGGCCGAGATCCAGCAGCCCGCAAAGATAAAGCCGTACCAGAGAAGCGCGGATTCGGGCGCGTACCTGCCGGCTAAATAGCCGCCGGCCAGGACCAGCAGGTCCTCGCTCAATGGGATGTTCAATCCCGCCAATAACAGCAGGAAAAAAATCATGTAATGAGCGAGATTGACGTTCTCGGTAATAAAAAGGATGATAGCTTCCATGAAACTTATTATAAACTAAACAAATTAATTTTTCAATAATTTATTGTTTATATCGTCCTTTCTACCCATTTTTGCTTCAGGGCGGCGCTATCCTTATTCGATAAGCCCCCCAAAAACTGCATGGTATTCAGAAATCTGGCGCGGGTGATGTCCTTTCCCAGGATCTCAGCCGAATCAAAAAGGGGCGGCCCTTGCAATTTGCCCATCAGGGAAGCAAAAAGCACCGGCATGACGGCCTTTTTGTGGTGGACGTCCAAAAAGGCGGCGGCGGCCCTTGAGGCCTCATTGATGCTCTCGCCGCTCCAATTGTCGTGCTCTTCCAGATGCCAGATGATCGTCTGGAGTATCTGGCAGGCGAGCTGATTCGGGACGTTCTTGATATTAAATAGCTCTTGGGTGTAATTCAAATGGTTGATGAAGAAAAAATCGCAGAGAGCCATGAAATCGCCGAAAGTCTTGATGCGGGAATGGCAAAGGGGCATTAGCCTCTGCATAAAGGCGTCGCTGAAATTCCACTGTTTTAAACGATCCCAAAGAGCTTCTTGAGGGATATTCTTGATGATGTACTGCTGATTGATCCAGTCCAGCTTTTGCACATCGAACACGGCGCCGGAAACGCCGATCCGCTTGCTGTCAAAACTTTTGATCACTTCCTCTAAAGAGTAGATTTCCTGATCCCCTGTCATGCTATAACCCATCAGGGAGAGAAAGTTGATAAAGGCCTCTTTCAAATAGCCGCTGTCGCGGTAGAAGAAGATAGAGGTGGGGTTTTTTCGCTTGGAAAGCTTTTTGCCGTCCGTGCCAAGGAGCAGGGGCATATGCATGAAAACAGGAGGCTCCCAGCCAAAGTGCTCATAGAGGAGGATATGCTTTGGGGTAGAGCTCATCCATTCATCGCCCCGGATGACATGGGTGATCTTCATCAGCCGGTCATCGATCACGTTGGCCAAATGGTATGTCGGGAAAGCGTCCGATTTGAGCAGAACCTGATCATCCACATCCGCCCAGGGTACCGTTGTGCGCCCTTTGATCGCATCTTCATAGACGCAATCCCCCCTTAAGGGAACTTTGAGCCTGACGACAAAGGGGATTTTCGCCTCTTCCCGCTGCTTTATCTCCTCTTTGCTCAAATTGCGGCAGCGCCTGTCATAGCCGATCCTCAAGCCCTGATTCTTCTGCACTTCGCGCATTTCCGCTAAATCCTGGGGCGTGCAAAAGCATTTGTAGGCCTTGTCTTTTTGCAATAGTTCATCGGTGTACTGGCGGTAGATCTCGGTTCTTTCCGATTGTTTGTAGGGGGCGTAGGGACCGCCGACGTCAGGCCCTTCATCCCACTGGATACCGCACCATTTGAGAGCGGTATAGATATTTTGTTCATACTCCGGGCGGCTGCGGCTCTGGTCGGTATCTTCGATCCGTAAAATGAATTTGCCTTTGTGATGCCTTGCGAAAATGAGGTTGAATAGCGCCATATAGGCGGTGCCTACATGAGGGTCTCCGGTTGGTGAGGGAGCAATGCGAACGCGGACAGTCATAGGGGTATTTCCTTTATTATTGCATAAAAAGTATGAGGTCTTTCATGACGTTCAGGGATTCATTCAGCTGCAGGTCGTTTTGACCATAGAGTTCAGGATCCTCTTCTTCGTCAAAATTCTTTTTCTTAAGTTCTTTAATGAAGTTTTGATAATTGCGGTTGTTTGAAACGCGCTGTTCGGAGTTTTTCTTAAGAGGCGCGACAAACTTGGTGTAAATATCCAATTTCGGCTGCAGATCGAATTTGTAGAGCATGCGCACTTTGTCTCTTTGGAAAAAGGGGATGTCCGAAAGATCGTCGTTAAAGTTTTCTTTTATCTGGTCCCCTTCAAGAGGGTATTTGGCATATTGCTCTCCGATTTCAACTTCCGAAAGAGGACCCGGTACTACCACATCGGAAATAACGCCATGCAGCTGCGGCGATTTCCCGGAAACGGTGTAGTAGCGGCCTCGGGTCACTTTATACTCCCCTTGGGGATTGACCGATCCGTTCTTGGCGCTGCTTAAAGTAAATGTTTGAAAAGAGCCCTTTCCATAGCTGTGGTCATCCCCAACCACAATCCCCCGGCCGTAATCTTGCAGGGTCTGGGCGACAATTTCGGAGGCGGAAGCGCTGGCGCGATTTATAAGGACTAACAGAGGCCCGTCCCAAGATGTTTTACCGTCGAGTTCGCGCAGATGCTGCACGTTGCCGGCGTCGTCTTTAATCGAAACAATGATCCCTTTAGTGATGAAAAGACCGGTCACTTCAACCGCCTGGGACAGCATGCCCCCCGAGTTGAAGCGCAGGTCGAGGACGATGCCTTTGACTTTGTGTTCCTCTTTCATTTTCTTGATTTCCCGGGCGAGATCGCTGGCCGAGGAGCTGTCGGGGTCCTGATAGAACGAATAAAGGCGCAGGTAGCCGATTACGCCATCCCCGAAAGGCTCATAGTTCGTTTCATAGCGCGTCTCTTTGAGAACCACTTCCCCACGCATGATGTTGATGTCCAGCTTCTCCTCTTTCAAGTTGTCTTTAGCATCGGGGACTTCGCGGATTACGGTCATTTTAACCGGGGTATTCTCCTCGCCACGGATGAGTTCGACGGCATTGACGATATCCATCCCCACCACGGGCTCCCCATCGATCGCCACTATGCGGTCTTTCACCTTAAGCTCCTTGCCTTTGGCGGCGGGCCCCCCTTCGATCACTTTCATGACAGTAAAGCCGTTCAGATCATCGCGCAGCTGCGCGCCGATGCCAAACAGCCGCTGCTGAACGTTGATGATAAACTGGGCCGCTTCGTCCGGGGTAAAATAGGCCGTATGGGCATCCAATGCCGAGGCGGAGGCTTTCAAAACATTGGACAAAACAAGCTGAAGGCGCTGCTTTGTGTCCTGGTTGAGGATATCTTCCTCGTATTTCACTTGTCTTTTGGCGATCCTCTGCAAAGATTTATCGCGCATTTCATCGCTCAGCTTGGCGACGGTGTCGACTTGAAGAGCCTTTATGCGGGTAAGCCTTACGAGCAGCTCATTGCGATCTTTTGCCCAGGCCATATCTTTAAATTCGGAAGGAGTGACCCGGTGTGGCAGATTTTGCATGTCGATCTTCTTTTCCAGCTCATTCCTTTTTTTAATCGCTTCAGCCATGACCTCGTGAATTTCGATGAAAGTAGTGAATTTATGATGTTTAAAATCGGTCAGTATCTTCTGAATAAGGGCGTCGGAGGGCTCTTTCCATTGCTCGATCTCCGATTCGATAAAATAAAGTTTATTAGGATCTAACTCCTCAATGTAATTATTCAGCGTTCTCTTGACCAGGACGGGGTTTAAGGATTTATAGGAGGCGTGCGCCTTCATGATTTCATTCAGTTTCGTCGTCACCGCCTGGGGGGTGAGATCGGGCAGTTTGGCTTCGAGCGCGGAAAAAAAGAGGGCAATCGAGAAGAAAAAACGTTTCATGCTTTGTCCTAAGTCAAAAAAATTTGGATATATTCCGGATCTTAGCAAAACAACCAATCTTTTTCTAGATATTCTCTTCTTCAGTGGCTAGGGATTCTAGCTGAAGAATCATTTTGCTGGCAATGAAATCCCTCATTTCTGGGATTTTGAAAAAAAATCAAAATAAATATAAAAAAAGCTTGATTTCAAATCCTTTTTATGTAAAATAGATGTTTCGATCTTATGATTACTTTGTTGATAAGACAAATCAGGTCTAATCCAAGGATTATGAGATCAATGGGTTTAGATAATAAAAGGCTCAATTTTTAAAGATGGTAAAATATTTTTTATAAAACATAATTTAGGAGGAAAAGATGGAAAATCAAAACACAGAAGAAAAAGTTGTTTCTATTACAGAAGCAGCAAAGATCAATAACGTAACGCGTCAGGCGATTTATGTGGCTATTAAGCTAAAAAAGCTAAGAGCCCGCAAAGAGACTACGCGATGGACCATTCATTTAGACGATCTTGAAGCGTATCGCAAAACAAAATATTCCCGCACAAAGTCCACCTGGAACGGTGAACTGCTTTTTGACAACCACAAAGGCTATTACTCTGTGAATCAAGTCGCGAAGATTTTGAATGTGCCAGCTCAGAAGATCTATTACGCAACGCGTGTAGGCATGTTGAAAGCGCATCGCCGCGGCGCAGCTTGGGTAGTGGAAAAGGGCGATGTAGAAAGCTATCGTGAGAGCTATCTTAACAAGAAGCACAATAAGCGTATTGCCAGCTAATTTGTTAAGAGATTTAGTTTGAGCGTGAAGCACAAGATTGAGAAGATCTTGTGCTTTTTTTTTGTCACGAAATCAAGAAAATCCTTATTTCGTGATTTGTTTTTGGATTGCCAAATCTGTCACGAAATCAATTAAGTCCTTATTTCGTGATATGTTTTGGATTGCCAAATCTGTCACGAAATCAAGTAAATCCTTATTCCGTGATTTGTTTTGGATTGCCAAATCTGTCACGAAATCAATTAAGTCCTTATTTCGTGATTTGTTTTTGGATTGCCAAATCTGTCACGAAATCAAGAAAATCCTTATTTCGTGATATGTTTTTGGATTGCCAAATCTGTCAGGAAATCAAGTAAATCCTTATTCCGTGATTTGTTTTTGGATTGCCAAATCTGTCACGAAATCAATTAAGTCCTTATTTCGTGATATGTTTTGGATTGCCAAATCTGTCACGAAATCAAGTAAATCCATATTCCGTGATTTGTTTTTGGATTGTCAAATCTGTCACGAAATCAAGTAAATCCTTATTCCGTGATATGTTTTTGGATTGTCAAATCTGTCACGAAATCAAGTAAATCCTTATTCCGTAATTTGTTTTTGGATTGCCAAATCTGTCACGAAATCAATTAAGTCCTTATTTCGTGATTTGTTTTGGATTGCCAAATCTGTCAGGAAATCAAGAAAGTCCTTATTTCGTGATATGTTTTTGGATTGTCAAATCTGTCACGAAATCAAGTAAATCCTTATTTCGTGATTTGTTTTTGGATTGCAAAATCTGTCACGAAATCAAGTAAATCCTTATTCCGTGATTTGTTTTTGGATTGCCAAATCTGTCACAAAATCAAGTAAATCCTTATTCCGTGATTTGTTTTTGGACTGCCAAATCTGTCACGAAATCAAGTAAATCCTTATTTCGTGATTTGTTTTTGGATTGCCAAATCTGTCCCGTTCCGACCTTGGGTTCTTTGCTATGAGGGATGACGATCGGCCTGCCGTCGAGATAATTAATTTTTATGACAAAAAACTTTCATTTAAGCGGCGTTGGGTAATTGTTGCCTGGGAGATGCAAGGCCGGGTACAGAAGATTTTTGCTTTTTTTGAGAGGGTCTATACCGCAGGATTGATCAGCAGTTCGCGGATCATAAGCTGAATACTTTGCCCTTGAAAATTGTTGATCTGGGGCGTAAAGGCAATGCGAATCGTGAGATCCTTTTTGCGCAGCATCGGGCTCAACGCCGCCTTGCCAAAGGCAATCCCCTCCAACAACCGGTCCTCCTGCTCTAAAAAGAGCTTGAGATGAGACTTCCCAACCACTTTCGGCGGCCACGCCTGCTTCGCGTCGCAATAGAATATCGGCTGGGGATTCTCGTTGCCAAAGGGTTCGAAAAGATTCAACGATTCCATAAAATCAAAGGTGATGTCGCGGAAATTCACCTTGGCGTCGATATGAAGTTTAGAAACAATATCGTCTTCTTTTAACTTATCGTTGGCAGCTTTAATAAAACGCTCCTTGAATTCTTCAATATGCTCTTTTTTAATGGTCAGGCCGGCGGCAAAATCGTGCCCGCCAAAATTGATCAGAATATCGGAACACTGTTTCAGGATTTGAAGGAGTGGAAACTCGGGAATAGACCTCGCCGACCCTTTGCCAATCCCGTTGTCGACGGCAATCATGACGGTGGGGCGATTGTAATGACGGCAGATACGCGTCGAAATGATGGCGATTACGCCTGGATGCCAGGTGGGCGAAGACATCACTACCGCTTTGTCTTTCAATGTATCGGGACAGGTTTGCAAATTATGCTCCACATCCACAAACATGGTGCGCTCGATCTTTTGCCTTTCGATATTATTCAAATCGAGCTCTATGGCCATTTTTTCGGCATTGGCGGCGTGGCGGACCAAAAGCATCTCCACCCCTTTTTGCGGGTCGTCGATCCTGCCTAAACTGTTTAAACGGGGCGCAATCTTTGAAGCCACTGTAAAGGTGGAAATTTCCGTGGGCTCTACATCTGCGACAGAGATAAGCTTGGCCAATCCGATCCGCTTCCCTTTCCTGAGCTGCTTGATTCCATAGCGGACCAATATGCGATTTTCACCTGTTAAGGCTCCCATGTCGGAAATCGTGCCAAGGGCCACCAGGTCTAAAGAACGCTTCAAATCGATTTTTTTAGCCGTAATTTTCCCTTCATCGACAAGCTGGTTCGTAACGCCGTGCGCCAGCTTAAAGGCGACGCCAACCCCGGTTAAATCGCGGTTGGGATAGGTGTTTCCCTCAAGCTTCGGGTTTAAGATCGCACAGCAGTGCGGCAGCCTTTCGGTCGGCTCATGATGGTCGGTGACAATGACATCAATCCCCTGCTCCGTGACTTTGGCAATCTCATTGGCGGCAGTAATGCCGCAGTCTACGGTGATCAAAAGGGTGCACTTACGCTCTATGGCATAATCGATGGATTCGACAATTAACTTTTGCCGGAATGCTCCGCGGTTGGAAATATAGAAATGGACATTCGCGCCGATATTTTGGAAAAATTCGGTCAGCAGCGATGTGCCTGTCATCCCATCTACATCGTTATCGCCGTAAATAAGGATTTGCTCCTCATTTTGTATCGCCTGGCAGATCCTCTGCACGGCCTGACCCATATTATTCAATAAAAATGGGTCATACAGGTCGGGCAGTTTGGCATAGAGGTAGTTGTGGATTTGCTCGAAGGAAGTAAATCCACGTGTGACTAAAATTTGCGCAGTTGCAGGATGAATCTTAAATTCTTTAACGATTTTTTCCCTCCACTCCGGATCTTCCTTAGGATAGATCCATTGTGGTTCTTCGCTGCTTTGACCAGAATGCATGAGACGGCTCCTTTAAGTTTATAAAATGGGAAGTGCCTGGCACTCTAGTTTACGCTCTCTTTAGTGTTGTGTCCTCTTTATGGCCGTTAACTTCTCTGTTATGGAAATAGAGCATAA
The DNA here is from genome assembly GCA_963696295.1 of uncultured Chlamydiae bacterium. Classification (GTDB taxonomy): domain Bacteria; phylum Chlamydiota; class Chlamydiia; order Chlamydiales; family JAJFMB01; genus CAVOJR01. The sequence goes on from CAVOJR010000001.1 coordinate 913,844, forward strand.
CAGGGGAAGCGATAAACAACGAAGATAACGTTCCAATAAGCACCCCAAGCGTCATCACCAGGGAGAAGTCAAATATCGAGGGTCCTCCGAGAATGACCAGGGTGAACAACACCAGCAGGGTTGTTCCGGAAGTCATCAAGGTACGTCCTAATGTGACATTCAATGAGTGGTTGACAATATCTTTAAAGGAGTGCTTGCGCATGAGACGTATGTCTTCTCTTATGCGGTCGAAAATAATAATCGTATCATTTAAGGAGTAGCCGATAATGGTCATGATAGCGCCAATAACCTGCAAATCGATTTGCACGGCAAACCCAAGCGCATGGAATATGGCGAATATCCCCAAAGTGATAATGATATCATGAGCCAAACCGATCACAGCAGCGATCGCATACTTAAATTCAAAGCGGATCGTGATGTATATCAAAATACTCAGCAAGGCCAAGCTCAGAGCGATGATCGCGTTGTTGCGCATAGCGTCGGAAAACTGGCTGCCCATGGCGGTCCATTGGTTATCCAGATTTTCCATCTGAGATTTCTTGATGGTCAGACCTTGTGCCTGCAGGGCGTTTACCACCCAGGAAATGCGAGGATTCTTTTCAAATTCATAGGCAAATTTACCCGATGCATTGCTCTCTGGCATCTGGTAGAAAGGATGCCCCTTCTCTTCCATTCCCATTCCGAGTTGAATGCGGAGCTGATCGGGTTTGCTGAGTTCCTTCACGGAGACTTCTTTAGAATTAGCCCCTGCTTTGACCAGAGCGTTGTAAGCCAAGACTCTGTAAGGAGGACTGCTCGGTTTTTCTTCCACTTCGACAGTCAACGAATATCCGCCGGTAAAATCCATACCGAACATGGTATTTCTCTGATTGAAGAAGAAATAGCCCCCAATCATCATAAAGATACCCGATATGATGAAAGCCGTCTTGGCTTGTTTGATAAAGTCGAATTTCGTATTACTGATAAATTGCGACATCGTCAAAGACTTATTCTTCGGATTTTGCACCCAGCCGGCAAAGTAATACTTTGTCATAAATAAAGCGGTAAACATGGAAGAGACAATGCCGATGATCAACATCACGGCAAAGCCTTTGATAGGGCCGGAATCGAACTGGATCAAAATAATCGCTGCAATAATTGTTGTGATGTTAGAGTCGACGATCGCAGAGAAGGCTTTGCTGTAGCCCGCCTGAATCGCTGATGCGATCCTGCCCGTAACGGCAAACTCCTCCCTGATACGCTCAAAAACGAGCACGTTAGCGTCAACGGCCATACCGATTGTCAGAACAATAGCGGCAATACCGGGCAACGTCAAAGCGGCATCCAGATTTTGCAGAACTCCCCACATGATGAGCAGGTTGAGCGTTACGGCGCACGAGGCGACTAAACCGGCAAAGCGGTAATAACTGACCATCGCCACCACGACCAGGATGAGCGCAACAATAGAGGCTGTAATCCCTTTTGTGCGTTCCTCTTTACCAAGCTCCGGGCTCACGTTGTGCTCGGAGAGGATCTTTGGAGTAAAGCTTAAAGAGCCCGCTTTCAAATCAGCCGCAAGCTGGTTGATTTCCCTTTGAGAAAAGCGTCCGCTGATGCTGCCGCCATCTTTTAGGGCGTCATTTAAGGAAGGTGCGCTGATGACGCGATCATTCAGGATCACAGCCATGCGCCAGCCTCGGCCTGGGGTATAGGCATCCTTGGAAGTCCCTTGAATTTTGGTTTCGGCAAATTGGGACGTCCAATTGTAGAAAATATCTCTTGGACTCTCGTTGCTTTTATTAGCCCCTTCAGAGGCTTTTTTCACGGAGAAGTTCAAAATGTTCCCTTTCGATGGATCGTAGCCGACATGCACATTAGTCAGATTCGAACCTTCCAGAGCATAGTTGTTAAAGACGATCATGAGAGGATTGTTCTGATTTTCCCAGTCAGAGACATCGCCGCCCTGGAACATCGCTATTTTCGAAAGAGAATCATCGAAAGCGGAGCTGCTTTGCGACTTTTTAGGATTCGCAAGGCGAAGGCCGTTATCATAGAGTATTTTCGCGGCATCGCTGCGGGGAGCCGTTTGGATATCATCTCCCACTTCACCGCCCAGATGCGCCCAGGCGATTTCATTGATGCTGTCGATATCTTTGCGGTTTGTGACTACCGCTTCATTCCAGACGTTCTGCAGAAACTGCTTCACAGTCTGAGCCAGGGAATGATTTTCCGGAGAGAACTTCTCGTTCACAATATGAAAATACATCGCCGAAGCTTTGATAAGGTCGCTCGCTGAGAAGCCTTGAGATCCCGGAAAATCGAGTATGATATTGTTATTATCGATCCGGATCGATCTTTCGGCAACTCCTAACTTGTTAATACGGTTGTAAAGTTCGTTTACAGCCTGCTTCAAATCATCCGGATTCGTCACAGGACGGTTATTTTGATCGCGCAAAGCGATACGTACTGTTTTACCGCCGGAAAGATCCAAGCCCCATTTCAAGATCTTTCTTTCATCGCCGCGGAAGTATTTTTTGAAGCTCAGTTTGAAGTTTTCCCAGAATAAATTCTTGGTGGGAGGCGGCACAAGGAAGCGGGCTGTAGGATCGATATTGACCTGAGCGGCTTGATACTCGTCGTTCCATTTCACCAGATCCTCTTGAATGGTATCATCGATTTTATTCAGAGTAAGAATCCGCTGCTCCACATCGTCAAAATCGAGCACAGCAAATCGCTTAGTGCCTTTGACTGTGAAGTTTTCACGGGTAGCTGCAATGGTCGGAGCGTAGTAGTTGTCGAGTTTGAAAATAATGTCATTTTTGAATTCTGGATCCATGCCATACATCGAGCCGCGATAGGCGATATAGCCGCTTTTTTGCAGCAAAGCATCCAGCTGTCCAAAATCTTCGATAAATTGCTTCGCTTCAACAGAATTTTGATTATCGAAGAAGCGCTGTCTGATCGGCTCCAACCCCCTTGCGATCACATAAATGGAGTTTTTGCGGAATCCAACTGGAGGAGCCGCATCATACATGGCAGGGGCGTAAATCACGAGGCCGAGTTTTTGATCTTGCAAAGGCTGCTTTTTAAACGCGGCAAAATCCCTGATCGGATAGTTTTCTCTCTTCAAGTCGCCTTGCTTGGGATTCCATGAGGAATTTATTTGCTGGGAGACTTGGGTCGCCATTTTATTGGCCAGACTGCCCAGATTTAAAGTCAAAAGGCTTTTGCTATTGGTCAAAGTGCTCAATTTCACAGCAAAGAGCTCATCGTCGGGCAGAATCGTTTCATCTGATAGACGGGAAACGCGCGCGATATCATTAATGACCAATTGATTCATTTTCTCTTTTCGATAAGCGTCAGTCTCCGTCTTGATACTTTGCTCGCGGATATCCTGTACATCATTATAAAGCTTGGTCACAATGCGGTCATTGCCCCAATCAATAACAATAGATTCCACAAGCGGGTTTCTTCCCTGCAAGCTGATAATCTGCTGCTGATCGCGCGGATCGATTTTTTGTGCGCTTGCCATCAATTCATTATTAATAGCCGTTTCATTTAAAGGCTTTTTACCGGCCTTGAAATCATTAAGATTATTTTTGATGATTTGGCCTGCGCTTTCAAGCGCTCTCACCTGGTTTTTCAAAAGATAGAGCGTTTGTTCCTGCTCGGCGTTGCCTTGAGCCGCTGTTTGTTGTTTATCGATCTGTTCGCTAATCTTTTTTCTCAGAGCCTCAACGCGGGCCTGGAATTTCTGCGGCAGCTCCGCAGCATTCGGAGTATCGATTTGGGAGAAGCTGGCAAAATATCTCTTAACAACCGGACTTTTTGCCCCTAAGGATTTTTCCACTTCCACAATTTCCTTGGCGATGGAGACAATAAGGTCGTCATAGGCGCTGTCTTGAGTATGTTCAGCGATTGCCGCCAGCTGAACCGCTTCTTTGCTGGGACCGGAAAAACCCAAAGCGATTTGTGAAGCGCGATCGTAAACGATATCGCGATAAAGAGGTGTCACGGCTCCGGCCTGGTCGAATTTCGGAGCAAAATCAAAGAGTTTTTTATTCTCTTCGGGATTGAAGTGGATGCCCACCTGCCTCGCGACAGTGACTTTATCGCCTTGAGGTTCGGCATAAAGTTCAAGCTGAGCCGGAACAAAATTGATACGGGCGCCTGCCTGCGGGAGAAAACGGCTGAACAAATTCGCATCGTTCGCGCTGTTAAAGACAACATCTATTAATTGAGGGGTTTCGGGCCGCAGGGTAATCTCTTTGGGTTTGATCCCCAGGAGGCTGCTGAAGGATTTTAGCCATGCCGTCGACTCTTCTTCCAAAGTGTTGACGCGCGCTGAGATCGACTCGGATATATTTTCCGAGCGTTTTTCATTAATGGGGCTTTTCAATGGTTTGGTGTAGTAGAATATCGTGGGGAGTATGTTGTACAGGGTCAAAAGCAGTACAGCGAGAATCAAATAAAATTGCCAAGGTTTTTGTTTTTCCATGGTGTGGAGGTTCCTTTAAATTGTTTAATTAAAGAAAAAGAATACCAAACACCAGCCATTCTGTCTACTCTTTTGAGAAGAAGGGGACTTATGGGGTCGATTAAAATAATAATAGCGCAAAAAAAGTAAATGTTCACGATAGGCGCAAAGATAAAGGGCGCTAGTTTTTATTCGTCCCTATAAAATATTTGTGAGCACAGAGAGGAAATGTTATTTTTGAGTTATTGTACAAATTCACCCTCTGCTGAACAAATAAAAAAAGGCGCAAAGATGTCTGTACATCTTTGCGCCTTATGCCCTTTAGGCTGCAGTCTTTTTTTTTAAGCTGCGGTCACTGTGCCGGAAGCGGCTTTTGCCCCTTCAGCAGCAGCGACGCCTTCTTGACGGCGTTTGACGGCTTCGTCAACTTTACGGGCGAGCACCTTAACGGCAACCAGCCACAAACCGCAAACGATAACGAAGATGACGAAGGCCTGCGGAGCAATAGCCACCACATCTTTTGTAGCAAAAAGCATGAGGAGGGAGCTTTGCGTAAACGCTCCGCCCGCTTTTCCCGCGCGTCCGCCGATCACGTCGACAGCGGCTTTACCTTTTGTTTTTAATTCATCATCAAGAGGAATATAGGCCATCTCTTTGGTGGAGTCAAAAAGAATGTATTTGATTGCCTTGCTTGCGATCACAATAACGGCGCCGAGGAATGTCGCGGCGGTTACAGCGCTCACAGCAGCCAAATTTTCCAACACGAATTGGACGAATTTCTCTGAGAAGATGAAGAAGTAGAACAGCACGCCTCCGACAGAGATCACTAACGGAGTAATGACTGCGGCGGTAAACCAGCTGACTCGTCTAAGAATATTGGAGCCGGCAAACAAACCGAATAAAATAGTGGTGATACCGGTAATGGTTGAGAATTGCCCCATAAACCAGTTGTACCCCCCTTTGTCGCCTGCGTACCAGAGTCCGAGCTGATTCTTCCATTGAACTTCAATCAAGTTGATAGTTACACCATAAGCCATAATCAAAATGGCGATCAAACCGAGCTCAGGAGATCTCAGGATGAGTTTGGCGCTTTCAATAAGCGATGGTTTTTCTTTTTTCTTCTTAACGACTTGTTCAGCAGGATCGAAGAAGCGTTTATCTGTTAAAACGTTAGTATGCATCCAGCGATATAGCACCATCGCTAAAACGCCAAAAAAGACAACGGCGCCCATAAGCAGATAAAGCGAAACCGTCCAGGCTTCTTCTTTAGTTGCGAAATAGTGCTGAATATGACGGGAGGAGAAACCGACTACCTGACCGGAAAGGATCAGAGCCAGGTTGCCCACAACCGCAAAAAGACCGTAAAATCTCTTTGATTCTTTCATGCGCACGACGTAGTTGGCAAACTGCCAGAACATCAATGCGATCATCGCGCTTCCCCATATTTCGGAAAGCACATAAAAGAGGGAGAAAGCCCAATAAGCATAGATATCGATAAATCCGCTCAAGCGGGGATAGCTATGATGGAGAGCGCTAACGGTCTCTGCCGAAGGGTGCATCATATGCAGATTAGGATAAATGAAAAAGGCAAACAGCGCAAAAAAGACCAAAAATGGGGTTACGACTGCATAGAATACAGTTTCGCGCTTTAAAACGTTTGTCATTTTTGCATAGATGATCACAAATAAGATCGCGGCTGGCGTTACACAATATAATTTTAAGAAAGTGATGGCGCCGGCTCCAGCGGAGTTAACAACTAGAGTGTCCTTTGTATCGCGTAAAATGGTGTAGTTGAATAATAAGCAGAACATTATGAAGGACAGGGGCAGGAACTTTTTTAGTTCATAGCCATGAATAGGCCATAAGGCAGCCCGCCACCCTGAAAATTCTGGGGCTGATGATTCTTTTGTACTCATAGATCTTTTCCTATTGTTTTGATCTTTGTTAGTATGTTTTTGGGATAGACATCGTGTAATTTATCATTAAGCTGACTTTTTTCTCCACATGAAATTGAGGAAACTCAGCCTCTGAGGACAGGCATGAACGCCCGCCTCAGAGAATTTACAAAAAAATTCAAGTAAATTTTGTGTTATACGTGAGCAGCTTCTGGCTCGTTTTGAACTCTGATTGTATCGACATACGCTTCCCAAAGCCCTAATTCGAGCTCGCCGCGACGGATTGAAGAGATCAATTCTCTTTTTAAAGTTTTCAAATCTCTTTTTGGAGTGAGTCTACGGATCATCTCTTTGTCATTTGCCATGCGGGCCATATGCAGCATGCGCTCGATGTCCATCTTTGAGAACATGAATTGATCGCGGCGTTTTCTTGTTCCTCTTGGAGCTCTTTGCTTTGGCGGAACAGAAGACGGCTTTGTCGTGTTAATAATATATTTGGAGATCATAGTTGTCAATTTCTCAGGATCTTCATGCTTCATTTTACGCATTGTAAAATGGTGGATATAGCCGCCTGTAGAAACGGGCAAATAACGGCAAATATCATTTTCTTTGCGTCCGTTAATTTTCTTTACTGCTTGAGAAATCAAATCTTCCAAAGCTTTGTTTATATCTTTTTGTTGAGTTGCGCTCATTGTTTACCTACCTTAAAATTTGATTTATATCGTTTATCTTTTGGTGTTTGCCACCGCATTAATTTAATCTTTATTCCACGGGAACTAGATTTCTTTTTGATACAGGCACCTTGTTCTGAAGAATAGGTTACCCTGTACTTAATTAATTAAGAGAAATTATAGAATTATCTGAATTTAGTGCAATAGGAAAATGTAATGAAATCGATTTTTTTTTCATGGAACACAGAAAAACGTTCATAATTACAGCTCAACAAAAATAAGTTGCACGCTCAAACATAATAGGATAAAATAAGCTATCTTTTGAATTAAACGCTGAGATTTCTGATGCCGTTACCTATATTCTCTGAAAAGCCCCATAAAGTAAAAAATTACATTGCTATCGCCGCCGGCAAGGGTGGTGTAGGCAAGTCCTCCGTCACCGTGAATTTGGCTTTGGCTTTACAGCAAAAGGGGTTTTCCGTAGGGGTCATGGATATGGATATCTACGGTCCTTCCATCAGAAAGATGCTGCCTGAAGACTCGCTGCCCGTGCAAAAAGGGGAAATAATTCTGCCTGCCATAAGCCGCGGCATTAAGGTGATCTCATTTGCTTATTTTCGCAAAGAAGAGGAGGCTAATGCCGTGCGCGCTCCGATTGCCAATGGGATCGTCACTCAGTTTATCGAACGGATCGCCTGGGGCGATTTGGACTACCTGCTTATCGATTTTCCTCCCGGAACGGGCGACGTGCAGCTGACGATCTGTCAAAAGGTCAATCTGACCGGAGCCATCATAGTGACTACGCCGCAAGATCTGAGCCTGATCGATGTCCGGAAAGCAATAAATTTATTTGAACAGGTTAAAGTCCCTATCATCGGCATCGTCGAAAATATGAGCTTCTTTTTGCACGCCCAGGAGAAGATTTATATTTTCGGAAAAGGGGGCGGGACCCGTTTATCAAATGAGAAAGGGGTGCCTTTTTTGGGTCAGATTCCGATCGACCCTCTCATTTGCGAGTGCGGCGACAAAGGAGAATCGCTTTTTGTCAAGGAGTCGCCCAGCTCGGAAGCCTATCACCGGATCGGCAACGAAGTGATCGCCCATCTTGAAGCGCTGCATAAAGAGCAAAGCGGATGTTTAGATCGATTTGAATTGGAATGGAAGGAGATGACAGATGAAAGTGTTAGTAAAAAGCATTGAACAAAAAGATAATCACACTTTTTCGATTTGCTGGAGCGATGGAGTTTGTCAAGATTTCCTCTTAAGCACACTGCAGAAGCATTGCCCTTGCGCCGCTTGTGTGGACGAAGCTACCGGAGAAAGGCTGATCGACCCTAAAAACATCGATGAGAAGGTTAAAGCTGTCAGGCTGCGCAGCGTCGGCAGGTATGCTCTTAAGATCACTTTTACTTCCGGCTGCTCTACCGGGATTTACGATTTCGACTATTTAAGAAAATTGGGGGAAGTCTATGTATAAGCTCATTATCTGTTTTGCCCTTCTGCTGGCCGGCTGCACAGGTTCGGACCACAACGCCGAAATCAAGCGCTGGATGCACTCTCAGGAGAAAATCAAGGTGTTATCCACTACGGCGATGATTAACGACCTGGTGCGCCAGATCGGAGGCGAGCATGTCGACTGCATCACGTTAATCAAAGGCGATCTGGATCCCCACGCTTATCAGCCTGTGAAAGGGGATGACGAAAAGTTTGCCCTGGCCGATCTGATTTTCTACAACGGTTTGGGACTGGAGCACGGCCCGAGCTGGCAGCAGTATTTGACCAAATCGGACAAAGCGACCGGGCTTGGAAACCGCATCCAGTCGGATTATCCCGCCTTGATCCTTTATGATGACAACGGTCAGCGCGACCCCCATATCTGGACCGATATCTCCCTTTGGGCCAAATCCGTTCCTTATATCGTCGAAGCCTTGAGCAAGCGCGATCCCGCCCACCAGAAGGCATACAGGGAAAATGGAGAGGCTCTTTACAAACAATTATTGGAGTCGCATGAAAGGGCGTATGCCGCCATGCAAAAGATTCCTGAACAATCCCGCTATTTAGTCACCAGCCACGATGCCTTCTACTATTTTTCCAGGGCTTATCTGTCTACGGAGAAAGAGCGGAAATTGCAGATCTGGCAAAAGCGTTTTGCGGCGCCTGAAGGACTTGCGCCGGATAGCCAATTGAGCGCAACCGATATTCAGGACATCGTTTCCCATTTAAAACAATATCGCATTCACGTACTCTTCCCCGAGTCAAATGTGAGCCGGGATTCGATAAAAAAGATTGTGGATGCCGGCCTGGAAAGCGGTTTGGAACTGATTATCGCCGAAACCTCGCTCTACGGCGACGCGATGGGACCTCCGGGATCGGAGGGAGACACCTATATCAAGATGATCGAACACAATGTCCGTACAATTTCAAATTACTTAATGGAAAATGAAGAAAAAATCGCCATCGACAGCTGTCACAGTCAATCAACTCACTGTCAATTATGAACATCAGCCCGCGCTTTGGGATATTTCCCTGGAAATACCCACGGGAGTGCTGGTTGGCATCGTAGGGCCGAACGGCGCCGGTAAAAGCACCCTTGTCAAAACCATTTTAGGCCTGATCAAGCCCCTCTCCGGCCACGTCTCATTCTTCGGAAAACGGCTGGAAAAAATGCGCCTTAAGGTCGGCTACGTTCCGCAAAAAGAAAGCGTCGACTGGGACTTTCCCGTCAGCGTGAAGGAGCTGGTGATGATGGGGCGGTATGGGCGCCTCGGCATTTTTCGAAGACCGCGCAAAGCGGATCACGCGGCGGTCGATCATTATCTGGAAATGGTGGGCATGAGCGAATATGGGAACCGCCAAATCAGCCAATTATCAGGCGGCCAGCAGCAGAGGGCGTTTCTCGCCCGGGCGCTCGCTCAAGAGGCGGATATCTATTTTCTCGATGAGCCCTTTACGGGCATCGACGCCGCCACGGAGAAGATGCTCATCCATCTCTTCAAGTCGCTCCGCGACGCCGGGAAAACGGTGTGCGTCGTGCATCACGAACTGAGCTCGCTTGAAGCTTATTTCGACTGGATTATCCTGCTCAATTTGCGGCTTATCGCTTGCGGTCCCATCAAAGAAACCCTCAACCTGGCCAATTTAGAAGCGGCCTATGGGGTGCATGAGGGCCTTTTTGACCAGGTTTTAGAACTTTCGCGCAAAAAATCATCCGGTCTGCCGACATGAGCCATTTTTTTATTTATTTTACCGACCCCGTTTTACGCGCTCCGACCATCGGCTGTATGCTGATGTGCCTGTCCGCGGGGCTGGTGGGCGTTTTTGCCTTTTTGAAGAAACAGTCGCTGCTTGGGGAAGCGCTTTCGCATGCCGCTTTTCCGGGAGTGATGCTGGGAGTGATCGGCGCCGGTTTCCTGGCTTTGCAGGAGGTCGCCTACATTGTGATCATCGGAGCGATTTTAACCGCCCTGATCGGCGTTTTTGCGATTCACTACCTTGAAACGCGCTACCGGCTGCCTTCGGACGCCGCGCTCTGTTTCGTCCTCTCGGTTTTTTTTGGAGTCGGGGTGACGCTGGCGAGCCGGCTGCAATTTTCCCACACAAATTTGTACCAGCAAAGCCTGGTTTATCTCTACGGACAGGCCGCCACCATGACCGACCGGCATATCTACCTCTACGGCGCCCTCTCGATCCTGATCTTTTTGCTGATTATTCTTTTTTATAAAGAATTAAAGATCATTTGCTTCGACCGGGAATACGCGAGCAGTCTGGGCCTGCCGGTGAAAGGGATTGAAGCGCTGTTTTTTACACTGATTGTGATCGCCATCATCATCGGCATCCGCTCTGTCGGCGTTGTGCTCATGTCCGCGATGCTGATAGCCCCGGCCATTGCGGCCCGCCAGTTCACGAACCGCCTGAGCCTCCTTTTTCTTTTATCGGGCCTCTTTGCTCTCCTCAGCGGCTATTTCGGCAATTATCTGTCTGTGGAAATGAGCCGTTTTAATCCCGGTTTCAGGCTCGTTCTGCCCACCGGCCCGATGATTGTGCTGGTGGCGTCGGCGATCTGCTTTTTTGCTCTGCTTTTCGCGCCCAAAAGAGGGCTGCTGATCCGCTTTATCCGCATCTGCCGTTTTCGCGACGGCTGCCTGGAGGAAAATATTTTAAAAAGCCTCTGGCGCGAGGGGAAAGGAATGACAAAAGAGAAAATAGCCTCGTTTCACAATATCTCTTCCCTCTATTTAAGTTTCCTCCTTTTCCGTTTGACCTATTCCGGCTGGCTGGAAAAAAACCATGACACCTACTGCCTCACCAAAGAGGGAACATTGCGCGCCGCCAAAATCGTGCGGCTGCACCGCCTCTGGGAAGTCTATCTGGTCAATTACTTAGGCGTCGGCGCCGAGAGGGTGCACCACAATGCCGAGGAGATGGAGCACATCATCACGCCCGAAGTGGAAAAAGAGCTCACCAAAATCCTGCACAATCCCACCCTCGACCCGCACCGGCAGCCCATACCGCCGAGGGAGGCGTTATGAATCCCTATTTCGATCAAACCTTTTGGGGGTTTACCGCCCTCTTTTTCAAGCGTCTCTTCCACCTTTTTCCAGGAAAGCTCGCTTCGGACGAAATACAATTGCTGGTCCTCTTGGGCGTAGCCGTATCCACCGCCCTCGTCGGCAACTTTTTGATCTGGCGCAAAATGGCGATGCTGGCCAATTCCCTCTCCCACACCATCCTGCTCGGCATTGTTTTGGCCTTCGTGCTTTCCGGAGTGCATGACGCGCATGAAATCCGCCTCTCCACCCTTCTATTTTCCGCCGTGGCGATGGGTTTGTTCACCGCCTTTTTCACCGAATTTCTCACCCGCTCGGCCAAGCTGCAAGCCGACGCCAGCATCGGCATTGTCTTCTCCTCTCTGTTTGCCCTAGGAGTCATTTTTGTGACTCTCCTCACCCGCAACTCCCACGTCGGCATCGAAGCGGTGATGGGCAATGTCGACGCGCTCACGTCAGAAGACATCCCTTTGGTCTATGTCATTTTAGGCATCAATCTGCTCTTTTTTCTGCTCTTCTTCAAAGAGTATAAAATCACAAGTTTCGACCCGGCTCTCGCCAAGGTGCTAGGCATTTCGGCTACCCTCTTCAACTATCTTCTGATGTCACAGGTTTCGCTGACGGCCATCGGCGCCTTCCGGTCGGTCGGGGTGTTGATGGTGCTCGCCCTCTTAACCGTTCCTCCCATCACGGCCCGCCTCTTAACCGACCGCATGCTGCCGCTGCTTTTCCTCTCGGCCGGCCTCGCCTGCCTGGCCTCCTTTACCGGCATCGCCCTTTCGCGCCATCTCCTGACCGTGCATGGCATGGCCCTTTCGACCGCCGGCTTGACCGTGTGCGTGCTGACCTTATTTTTTATACTAGCCTCACTATGGAATTATGCCAGAGCTGCCCGAAGTTGAAACCATCGTCAAAGAGCTGAACCTCTCCGATTTGACCGGCAAAAAAATCATCCAGGCTCATATCTATTGGGCCCGTTCCGCCGGCACGCCCCATTTTCCCCAAAATATCAAAGGACAGACGATCCAGCGGATAGAGCGGAGAGGAAAATACCTGGTGTTTACACTTAGCCGGGACACTCTGCTCGTCCATCTGCGCATGACGGGCAAGTTTTTTATCAAAAAAAGCGAAATGCCGACCCCCCATGAGCGGATCCGGCTGGAGTTGGAGGATGGACGGGCGCTTTGTTTTGAGGACCAGCGCAAATTCGGCCGCTTTTATCTCCTCGCCCATCCGGAAGAGAAGCTGGATAAGATAGGCGTTGAGCCCCTCTCTTTTACTATTGAGGATCTGAAGCGGCTGATTGACTCCCGCGCTGCCTCTGCCAAAGCTTTTCTGCTCGATCAGCGCCACATCGCCGGCCTTGGCAATATCTATGTCGACGAGGCGCTGTGGGAGGCCAAGATTCACCCGCTCACTCCGGTGGGCGAACTGACGCTCAAAGAAATTGCCGCCCTGCACCGCGCCATTCAAAAAGTTTTGCAAAAAGGGATCGAAAACAGCGGCACGACCCTTGGCAACAGCCAGGCAAATTACTACAGCGTCAGCGGACACAAAGGGCGGCACCAGGATCAGCTCAATGTTTTCAGGCGCGAAGGGAAAGCCTGCCCCCGCTGCCGCGCAATCATCCAAAAAATCCGCGTCGCCCAGCGCGGCACCCACTTTTGCCCCAACTGTCAAAAAGGAACACAATGAAATACAAATACTTTGGCAATACCGGCCTGCAAGTCTCCGAACTATCTTTTGGCGTCATGACATTCGGCAAAGAAGCCGATGAGGAAACCGCTTTAGCCCTCTACCAAAAATGCCGGGAAAGCGGCGTCAACCTTTTCGATGCCGCCGACGTCTACCAAAACGGAGCGGCGGAAGAGATGCTCGGCCGCTTTGCCCAAAAAGAGCGGCAAGACCTCCTGTTGACCAGCAAAGTCTATTTTCCCTTTGGCGCTGAGGTAAATGCGCGCGGACTTTCCAGAAAGCATATCCACCAGTCCATTGAAGGGAGTTTGAAAAGGCTTAAAACCGATTATATCGACATTTATTTTATGCACCGCTTTGACGACCACACACCCCTCGAAGAATCGATCCGCGCCATGCACGACCTCGTCCTCCAGGGCAAAGTGCTCTACCTCGGTTTGAGCAATTTCGCCGCCTGGCAGATGATGAAAGCCATCGGCCTATCAGCGAAACACAACTGGTCCCCTTTTTCAGTCATCCAGCCGATGTACAACCTCGTCAAACGGCAGGCCGAGGTGGAAATCCTGCCGATGGCCGCGTCCGAACACTTAGCCGTCATGAGCTACAATCCCCTGGCAGGAGGGCTTTTGAGCGGCAAATACGCCACTTCCCCCTCGGAAGGGGTCCGCTTTAGCGAAAGAGGGATGTATCAGGTGCGCTACCAGGATTATCACGAGACGGCCAACCGGTTCGCCGCCTTCGCCAAAAGCCGGGGCTTTTCCCCGGTCAGCCTGGCCATCGCCTGGGCGGCGAGCCACCCCGCAGTCACCTCGCCGATCCTCGGCGCAAGAAACGCGGCGCAATTGGCCGAGTGTCTGAAAGCCACTGAAATTGCAATGACCCCGGATTTGAGAGACGAGATCTCCCGTTTAAGTCCGGCGCCCCCCTCGGCGACAGACCGGTCGGAAGAAATTTAAACCATCTCAGCTTCACTCATAAGAGGAATGGCGTCTAATAGCGAAATCGTAAACATTTTCGTCTGTTGCGCCATTTTATTCATACTTTGAGTTTCCCCATAAGGAATCCTCATTTTAACTAACAAAGCCTTAAAGGGCTCATGATCGACGGGATTCGGCAAATCAAAAAAGAGAGAGTCGTTTTGTTCGGATATATAAATCAGCCCATGAATGACCCCTTGAGTCTGATTTCCTATGATGCGATCTTTAATGGCGCTGGCCAGTTTTCTGCAGTTGGCAAGATCCGCAAATGAAGTAGCGAGGTATTCTCTCCTTATCCAGGGCCGGTTCACTTCAGATTCATGAATATAGGGAGTATCGCCATAATCCGTCAACGGATTGAAATCTTTAACTTCAAAGCCTGACGCGGTAAGGGCAAAGTATTTTCCGATTTCTTCTTCAATCCGCACTGAATTTCCCTCTGCGGGACTGGCCGCCAGCGAATCATAATGCCTCAGATCGTTATTGCGCCCGTCGTTTGCCGTAATATCGCCTAAATGATTGACATCGATATTGGTAGGAAAACGACTATTTCCGACAAAACTGAGCTGCCCAAAATTGGGAGGATGATTGGTATCGCCGCAAATGACCGTGAAAATACGGCGTGCGATTTGACCGGTTTGATAGGCCGATATTTTCCTTCGATAATCCTCGTTCCACTCGAGATGAATATTGGTCACGGCAAAAGACTGTCCGGCAATCAGATCATCAAACAAGACTTCCAGACCGGAGTTTTTCCCTTTGTCTGAGAGCAAAACACCTCTTTGCCCCACATATTTTAGACGGTTATGATCAAACAAAACAACTAAAAGTTTGGTGTTGTTTTCTTTCGTCGACAGGGCAGCGCTCCAGTTCAAGGCGCTTAATTTATCATAAAATTGTTGAAAGCCATTATCTTGGCAAAAAATAAGGTCATTCGCCTCTTGCAGACAAATCACATGGAGCTTTTTATTTTTCCTGGAATCCTCAATACTCTTTATGAGGAAATCCCGTTGGATAGCCATCCGGTTTTGGTATTGGAGCCTGACTTCGTCAATATCCCAAGGGTTGTTGGAATAGGCCGGCAGAGTCTTGCATCTTAGTTTTGAATGACACTGGTTTAATTTATTCCAAGTCATGATCCGGATGGGATTTATATACTGAATTCTCTGATCAGCCGGTTTTTGACTCACGCTGAATGAGACGGGAGTATGGTCTGAAGTCCAATTGATATATTGACAGACAGGATAAGCCATTTTGACTCCTAAAAAAGAGGACATTTTATAGAGATGCTTAATTGTTTTCAATGATGATAAATTATATCAATTCATTATTTTATTAATATTGAAGTGCAATACATCACAACTTTTTTAGACATTCAAAGAACATCACAAAAATCATTTTTGCAAGACGGCTGAGGAACAGTGATTTACCATTTTTAAAATATAATGTTGGCAAATTGAAAAGGATTTGCTAGGGTGAGGCCATGATGGGTTTAGCTTATAAAATGCTTATTGGGAACAAAGCCTCCTGCCTCGGAGTGATCTTTGGTATCTTCATGGCCACCTTACTCGTGTGCCAGCAGTCGGCTATTTTCCTTGGCTTAGTCTCAAGGTCGTACCGCCTGGTCAGCGATATCCCGCAACCCAACATATGGATTATCGACCCCTCCACGGAAAGCGATGAAAAAGTCAGAGGAATGCCAAAAGGATATCTCGACATCATCCGGGGCATCACCAATGTTGAATGGGCCGTCCCTATTAATATCTCCCATACTCCCGTATCCACTACTTCAGGGATCTTTCATATCAGCCAGCTTTATGGTATCGACGACGCCACTTTAATCGGCGCGCCCACCGATATCGTAGAGGGGAATGCCAGCGACTTGCACCAGGAAGGGGGCGTTATTATCGACACTGACTCAGCAAACGACTTGATGGCAAAAATCATGCCCGACGGGACAAAAGTGCCCCTGAAAGTTGGCGACACCTTCGAGATCAATCACATACGGGCTGTGGTTGTGGCTATCTGCAGAATAACTCAAGGATTTTATCCTCAACCAATTATATTTACAGCCTTGGCCAATTTCAATCGTTTTTCCGGTCAAAATGAGACGGTCGATTTCATAGCTGCTAAAACAAAATCCGGAGCCGATATCGATAAAGTTTTAGATGATATCAATGCCCACACCATGTTTAGAGGATTTACCCGCGACGGCCTGAAATGGAGGATAGCCAAATCCTTTTTGCAAACGGGTATATTGATCAATTTCGGCCTTTCGGTAATTCTTGGAATAATTGTCGGCTTTTCGATCGCGGGGCAAATTTTCTATATTATCACTTTGAATAATATGAAATATTACGCCCTCATCAAATCGATCGGCGGCAACGAACAACAGATTACCCGCATGATTCTCTTTCAAATAGGCTTGGTCGGGATTATCGGGTTTCTATTGGGAACCGGAGCGACTTTGCTGTGGGGATGGGCCATTAAAGGCACCTCTTTGGCTTTCTTGTTCCCCTGGCAGCTGCTGCTCTTCACCGCCTTTATCACCATGATTATCTGCTTATTCACTGCGGGCCTGAGCATTCGTAAAGTAGTCACCATCGATCCTAAGCTTTTGATAGGGAACTGATATGGAAAATCATATTGCCATCAAATGCAAAAACATCAAAAAGTGCTACGGCATTGGGGAAGCCCGCGTCGAAGCCCTAAGAGGGGTCGATTTGGAGATTGCAGAGGGGGAGCTGACGTTGCTGGTAGGCCCCTCCGGATCCGGAAAAACCACCCTGCTGTCCATCATTACGACCATTTTGACTCCGGATGAAGGGGAGCTTTTCCTTTTAGGCCGCGAAGTCAGCAAAATGTCTGAGGATGAAAAGGCTCAGTTTTGCCTGCACAATCTGGGCATGGTCTTTCAATCCCTGGTTTTAGTGCCCACTTTGACCGTAGCCGAAAATATCAGCCTGCCCCTGCTCGTCGCGGGTCATTCCGAGCAATCGGCGAACATCAAAGCGATAAACCTCCTCCGGCAAATGAATATTGCGAACAAGGCACTCGTTTCTCCGGATCTTTTATCGAAAGGGCAACAGCAAAGAGTAGCCATTGCAAGAGCCATGATTAACGACTCAAAGATCATCGTCTGCGATGAACCGACCAGCGCTCTTGACCATGTGGCCGGGAACGACATTATGCTGTTATTAAAAGAGTTAGCTTTAAAAAACAAAAAAACCGTATTA
The DNA here is from genome assembly GCA_963696295.1 of uncultured Chlamydiae bacterium. Classification (GTDB taxonomy): domain Bacteria; phylum Chlamydiota; class Chlamydiia; order Chlamydiales; family JAJFMB01; genus CAVOJR01. The sequence goes on from CAVOJR010000001.1 coordinate 931,321, forward strand.
GTTGTAACACATGACCATCGCATCTTTTCATTTGCGGATCGCATCATTTATATGAGCGATGGTCAAATTACGCCAGGTGAATAGAATGCATAGGAATTATTTTCTCATTATTGTCGCAGCCGCGCTGTTTTGCCTCTTTTTGATTTTCTTCGCCTTTTGGTGGGAAATAAAAACTCCTGTAGCGCAGGAAAATTTAATCACCCCGACGGAAGCCCCTTTCAAAAGCTCCATCTCAGGTGTAGGCATCGTGGAGCCCAGCAGTGAAAGCATCGCCATTGGCGCTCCAATGCAACGGATTGTGAGAAAAGTCTTCGTGACGAGCGGACAAAAAGTGCAAAAGGGGGACCTGCTCTTTTTCCTGGAAAACCGCGATCTTAAAGCAGACCTCAGAGCCCAGGAGGCGGCCTATTTAAGCGCTGTCGCCAGATTGAAGAAACTTGAATCCTATCCGCGGCCTGAAGACCTTGTCGCGGCAATGGCTGCAGAAAAAAGCGCAAGAGATGAAATGGAGTCGGCAAAAAAGCAGAACGAAATGGTGCTCAACCTGCCCGATCCCAAAGCGATCAGCCAGCAGGAGAAGGATTTGCGCTACTACAACTATAAAAAAGCCGAGGCCAACCTAGTGCGCGCCGAAGCGGAACTGGAAAAAGTCAAAAGCGGAACCTGGAAGCCCGATCTTGACATAGCGCGCCATGAAGTTGTCGAAGCGAGAATGAATTATGACACAATTAAAGCCAAATACCTGCAGACTTTCGTCCGGGCGCCTATCGACGGAACCGTTTTGCAAGTGAAGATCCATGAGGGGGAAATGCCATCCCTTGACAGCCAAAACCCGCTAATGCTTTTGGGCAATATCGATGAAAAGTTTCTTCGGGTGAGCATCAATCAGCTCGATATCCCCTTGTTTCATACCGATGCGCCGGCCGAAGCATTTCTTCGAGGCCATACCCAAGAGAGCTTTCCTCTGGAATATGTCTGTTTAGAACCTCTGCTGGTCAATAAGAAAAATATCACACATGAAATTTCAGAAACGGTTGACACCCGCGTGCTGCAGATTGTCTATCTCCTCAAAAAAGATAGCCCAAAACTTTTTATCGGACAGCCCATGGATGTCTATATTGAAACCAGGGACAGGTAAGGTATGAGAAAACGGTATTTCATTCTCATAGCCCTCCTTTTAGGAGTCAGTTCCGGGTGCTCGAAGTACCGGCCTCCGGCTCACCTGCCTTCAAATTGGCAAAGTCCTGTATCTGAAGGAATGAGCGCCTGTTCCCCCCGCTGCTACAGCTGGTGGAAAGGGCTGAATGATCCTGAGTTGTGCAGCCTTATGCGACGCGCATCTAGGAAGAATTTCGATCTGCTTTTAGCCAGAAAATCGAAAGGGGAAGACAGCTGCTCCACCTGGATGACTCTTTCCGCCGATGTGGCTAAGAGTTATTGCGAACTGCGCAGCCTGCAGATTCGGCTGGAGCTGATTGATAAGCATATAGTCAGTCAACAGGAGACATTGCGGCTGACGCAGAGTTTAATGACCAGCGGATTTGTCGGAACGATCGATTTGAATGAGGCCGAAGAATTTTCAAGCCAGCTCAAAGCGCAAAAGCCGCTCATCCAAGCCTCAATTTATAAAACAATTTACCATCTTTCGGTCCTTTTGGGACAATGTCCGGGGGGCTTATGCCGAGAGCTCATCACCTCCTGCGCGCTGCCTGCCCTGCCCTGCCAGATGCCCATCGGATGCCCCGCTGATTACTTAAAGCGGAGATTGCAAGGATGCAAAGCAGGGCGGAAAACACCCTGCAAAATCACCCCGACTATAGGGTATTATCTCCTTGAAAAATCCGCCATCGAAGCGCTGGAACAGGTGGAAAACAGCCTCACCGCCCTCTATTTCTTTATACAGAACCAACGGGAGCTGGAAGCGGCTTATCAAAAGAGCCGTGAAGCGTATCAGCAAATCTATCAGCTCTATGAAAGAGGATTAAAAAGCTATCTTGAAGTGCTGGTCATACAGCGCTCCATGCTGGCTGCCGAAAATGCCTATGTCGAGGGCCGGCTTCAGCTGCTTTCTTCCTATATTGATCTCTATACGGCTTTATATATTTAATATTGATTTATATTAATATTTTTGCTAATATTTGACTTTTATATTAATAGGTATCTATGATTAGTCAAATTAGTAATAATAATTATGACAGTTTATTTATAGGTAAAAAGCCGCTGGCGGACACCCTCTGTCCCACCCTTTTTCACTATGCTCTTGACCACCGCATTGAAAATCTTCAAGGGAGAATCGCCAAAAATAGCGCTTATAAACTGGACAAGAAAGAAATAGAGGACCTGAAAAAAGCTTTTGATATAAGCCGGTTTTCCTCGTATTTAAAGGATTTAGTTGGCAAAATACCCGCCGAAAATATTCAAAGCCTGATTGTAGATGGTCTGAAAGACTCCACGACGCTCGACCCTTGGGTAACGGCCGCCCTTCACAGACTGTCAGAGGAAAAGCTGACCGAAATTTGCAAGATAGGCCATGAACTGAAAATAGCCAAAGGCACACAAAAAGAACTCAAAGAGGACGCCCTAAGGAGCGTGCTTGAGACCAGGAGCTTAGCCATCCTCAGCGAACTATCGACCGAGATGTTCTACTTCGTCGATCACACATTAAACTTATTTATTGAAGCACTCGGATTGCGCCAAATCGGCGCCTCGCCGAGTAATCGCTATGGCGGGCGTGGAGGGTCCGGATCGGAAGCCAAGTCCCGTCTCGAAGCCTATTTGGCCATTTTGCTCTACCCCACTGTGATCTTCGGCTATCTGGTCAGCAAACTAGAACATATGCCCTCCGCGTTTTTATTGACTGTCCTCATCTCGATGGGCTCGGTGCTATTTCTCATTTGCTACGACCGTTTTATAAAGCCCTGCCCAAAACAATGCAGCGGCCTCATCAACCTGAACCTGAAAGTAAAAAGGGGGACGGATGACCCGATCTATCACCGCCCGGATATCCTTAACAAAATAGAGAACGCCTTTGCTCAAGGAAAAGGGGTGTTGCTCCATGGCAAAACGGGAACGGGAAAAACGGCTATAGTACGGGCTCTTGCCGAAAGGATCGTGCAAAATAAGTGCAGCGACTTAATCAAAGGGACGCAAATTTTCGAGGCCACCGCCGGTTCGTTTGGCAAGTTTAACGAGGATAGTGTGAGTTTTTCAACAATAAGAGATACCTTTGACCGGCATGAAAAGGATATTATTCCTTTTCTCGATGAAATTCACTCCGCCTTTAAAAATGACAAAGGCAGCTTGAGTGTGGATGTTGTCGACGATCTCAAAAAGTTTTTCGATTCGTTTCCCCATATTATCGCCGCGACCACAACCGAAGAATACGAGAAATATGTCAAAAAAGAGATAGCCTTTATGCGCCGCTTCGAAGTCATCGAAGTCATGCCTTTCAGCCCCGAAGAAATTCAGATTACCCTTTTTAAAACTCTCCACTGGAGGCATCCCGAACTTAGAGCCGAACAAGAAGACATCGCCTATATTTGCGATCAGGCCCAAAAATATCTGCCCGACACCTCACATATCGATGCCGCCCGCTCATTGCTTTTCAGAGCCATGTTTAAAGCGACCCACCTGACATTTGATACTTTAGAAAAAGAGATCAATGAATTAAGCCTAAAAAATGAGCTTCAGTCAAACAAATTAATGCACCAGACTGCCACGGTCTGTTCCGAAGAATACACCGACAATTGTGCTAAACTGAAAAAATTGGAAAATGAGCTCGCCGGAAAAAAACAACAGCTGAACCGCTTAAAAAAACTCGAAAAGGTCTACCGCGGCGTCTGGCAAAAAGGCTTCAAGCTGGCCGAACAGGCGGAAAAGGATAGCAGCAAGCAGCGGGAATGGCTGGAAAACCAGGCGCTCGTCCAGCTGATGCAGCAAGCGATCCAGAAGTATAAAGAGGAGCTTGGTTTGCCGGTAAGCCTTAATCGAAAACTGATCGACGAAATCCTGAAAGAAAAAAATTAACAAAAAAAAGGACAAAAGGAGTAGATCTCAAATTTTATAGGGCAATTCCCATGACTCAAACTTGCGCGATCATAGGTGGTGCCGGTTTTCTCGGGCAACACCTCCTGCATGCACTTTTAAGTACGGATTCTTCAATCATCATCATTGATAAAACCCCTTTTGAAAAGCTGACGTTAATGTACCCGGAGGATTTTCAACAGGAAAACGTTAAACTTCATCTAAACATAGATATTACTAATAGTAACCTACTTACGGAGATATTAGCCGGAGTTGATGTGGTATTTCACCTTGCGGCTCTCATAGCTTATGGCAGAAAGAATAAAGATTTATTAAACGAAGTTAACACCGAGGGAACAAAAAAGATTATCCAATCATCTCAAGCCAACAGCGTCAAACAGATAATCTATGTCTCTTCATTTGCAACGGTAGGCTGTCTAGATGAAAAAGATAAAAACAAATTAGCCTCTGAAGAAGCGCCGAAAGATTGGTCCAACGATTTTTGTTATTACGGGCGCAGCAAATACGAGGGAGAAGAGGCCGTTCTTAATGCGGTCAATCTTAAGCCTATAATCGTTTTACCGGGCATTTTAATCGGTCCGGGGCCTTGCCATCATGCGAGCAGTTTACCCTTCCAGATTGCGCTGCATAAAAAGTGGACGCTGGTTCCTCAAGGCGGTTCTAATTATATCGATGTTCGGGATGTTGCCGCAGCATTAGTCGCTTTTTCTCAAAGCACTGCAGCCCCGGGAAAATATTTAATAGTTTCAAATAACCTTGAACATCGAGAATTACTGCAACAAATTGCAGCACAAGGTAATCACCCTATCAGATGTGGTCAAATTCCAAGAATTTTCGGACCATTCATTCTATTTCTTTTTACATTATTGGAATGGATTTTACCTAGAACTTCACCTTTTTCTAAGGAAGGTATCATGCAAGCCTTTAAGTACCGGTATTTCAACCACCAGAAAGCAACTGACGCAATAAATTGGACACCAAAATATACCCTCCAGCAAACATTGCAAGATACGATCAATTGGTTAAATAAATGATGAAAACACTGCTATCCGCAAGGAAAAGGGATGTTTTTAAAAACCATCCCTAACTCGCGGCCTTTAATTCCCCTGCTCCCTCTAGAGGCCATACCTCGGCAGCCTTTTCCGGAGCCGGTTCCTCGACGTTGGCGATTGCGTTAAACTGACGGCCCAAAGAGAGAACCGCGTAAATCCAGGCGACAATCACGCCGATGATAATCACGGCGACAAAAGGCGCGCTCGCACCGACTGACGCAAATATCATCAAAAGAATCGTGTGGATCGTCGATCCGCCAGATTTGCCTATGCGGGAACCGACGCCGTCGATCGCCGCTTTGCCTTTGAGCTTGTACTCGTGATCGAGCGGAATAAACGTCATCTCCTTAGTCCCGTCAAATACCGAGTACTTGGCAGCCTTGCTCAAACAGTTCTGCGCTCCGCCAAAGAACACCGCCAAAGCGAGCGGCGTCGTACCCGTCAACACAAAGGCGATAGGGCCGAGATATCCCTGGAAGACAACGAAGATAAAGAAACAGGAACAGGTAATCAGCATCACAACCGGCGTGATCAGAGCCGTAAAGGTCCAGCCCAGGCGGTTGATGATCCGGCTCATGCAGATAGCCGTAATCGTGGAGATCAAGCCCACCATCGAGGTCAAATTGTTCAAATAATTATTAAAATCGTTATGGGATGGATAGAGCTGGTGCAGCTGATCTTTCCAAACAATTTCTACCATGTTGATAACGAGATTGTAGGAGACGACCAAAAGGGCGATGCAGATCAGATATTTCGATCGGGACAAGAAGCTGAAACTCTCCTTTAAAGAAAGTTTTTTCTTCATCTGTATCGGATTGATCCTGTGCAGTCCCTCGTAGTTGGGATCGTTGAGCACATGGTTGTTCAACCAGCGGAACGTCACCATGGCCATGATGCCGGCCGTCATTACCGCCATCACCAGCAGCATAACCGTTTGCTCCCACCCATCCTTCCCAAAAGGGAGATTGGGGTTAAAAACAGGCTGGGAGATATAATTGGCCGCCTGCCCCGCAACCATCGTAGCCAAATTGGCTGCGACGCCCAGGACGCCGTAAAATCGCTTCGCCTCGTTGATTCTTGTCACTTCGTTGGCAAAACCCCAGAAAAGCACGGAAAGGACAATGATTCCCCACAACTCGGATAAAACGTAGAATCCGGTGAAGGTCCAGTAGCGGAACATGCTGATCAGCCCCTTGAATCCCAAGGGCAGCTTTTTCTCCATCGCATCTGCGAAGGCGTGAGGATGGAGATAGTCGCTTAAAGGGTAAATGACAAAAGCAAAGAGGGCGAAAGCGACGACAAAGCCGGAAATGATCAAATAGTAGACCTTTTCCTGGCTGTATCTATTTGTGAGGCGCGCGAATATAAACGTCATCAGGAGCGCCATCGGCAGGATCGCCCACACCTTGATAAAGGGCAGGACTTCAGCACCCGAGGGAGTCACCACTAGGGTTTCCTTCATGCAGCGGAGTATGCTGTAGTTAAAGCTGATGAAAAACATCATCAGCCACATCGGAACGAGTTTACGCAACTCGTGGCTCTGGATTGGCCAAAGAAAAGAGCGAACCTTACCAAACGTTGGTTCAGTAGTGGAAGACATCGAAACGCCTTGGTAAAAAAGCTATTTTATCATTCCCGGGAATTAGATTCAAGAAACAAAATCAAAAAAAAAGGCCCTCTCGTATTAAGAGAGGGCCTTTAATATTAAAATTTTACGTTTGTTACGAAGCCACACCGGCCAATAATTCATCCCCTTCTGACAGCTCCACTTTAGCGCGGGGATCAATCTGATGGATTTTGGAAGTGACGGCATTAAATTTTTTGCCGAGAACATATGTGACCGCAATCCAGAGAATGATGGCGCCGAAGAGAATGATGGCGACAAAAGGAGCGCATGCGGGTATGGTGGAAAACATCAGAAGGAGCGTCTGATGAATCAATGCCCCGCCCGATTTTCCAAGGCGCGAACAGACTCCGTCAATAGCCGCCTTCCCCTTAACCTTGCACTCCTGGCTTAAAGGAATAAATGCCATCTCTTTCGTCGAATCAAACAGGGTATACTTCGCCGCACGGCTTAAAATATTTTGTAATGACCCCATGAAAACCACGATTGTCAGAGGCGCAAAGCCCAGGATCGACGTCACCAGCTGGCCGCTGCCCTCTTTCAGGAAAAAGAAGCCAAAAAATCCAAGGCTGGAAAGCAGTAAAACCACCGGAGTCAGCATAGCAGTGAAGGTCCATCCGTACTTGCGGACCGACTGGCCTGAGACAAAAACGGCGATTAATGTGGCGATAACTCCGATCAGCGAGGTTACCTCGTTCATGTACATGTTAAACTCGGAAGGGTTAGGATAGAGCTCCCGCACTTGATGCTTCCATACGACCTCGACCAGGTTGATCACGAGATTGTAAGACAACACGATCAAAGCCAGGCAGAGCAAGTAGGGAGAACGCATCAGATAGGCGAATGAGTCGCGGATCGAAAGCTTCTGCTTTTCCTCTTTTTTGCATGACAGGGCAAACGGGGAGTCATCCTTTTCATTCACTAACACATTATGGTAGAGCCAGCGGAAGATAAAAAGGGCTGCCACGCCGCAGACTAAAACGATCCCAACCAAGATCATCATCGATTGTTCCCAGGCGTCGGTACCGAAGGGAAGCGAAGGGTTATAGGTCTGGCGGCAGAGATAAACCGAAGCTTGTCCGGCGATAATTCCCGATATATTCAGGCCGATCCCAAATAATCCGTAAAAGCGCTTCGCCTCATTTAATTTGGTCACCTGATTGGCGAATCCCCAAAACAGCAGGAAAATGATTACGCTCCCCCAAAGCTCGGACATGACGTAAAAAGTGGTAAATGTCCAGTTCCGGAACATCGCGATAAATCCCTTGCATCCCGCGGGTAAAATGAGCTGCATCGAGTCGGCAAAGGCGTGCAGGTGCAATTGATCTCGGATGGGATACAAAACGAAGGCAAAAACGAAAAAATAGGCTAAGAAGATGGTAACCATGACATAAAACACTTTCTCGAGAGAGTACCGGTTGGACAACCTTGTAAATAGAAAGGTCATCAGCACGGCGCTCGGAAACATCACCCACACTTTGATAAAAGGGATGACTTCCGCTCCGGATGATTTGGCCGTGACGACTAAAGCGTCTTTCATCGTCCGCAAAATGTTGTAATTAAAAAAGAGCATAAAAAAAATTAAAATCATGGGGATAAATTTTTTCAGCTCATGCCGATAAACAGGCCATAAAAACGACCTTATTGCGCCAAATTCTTGGGCTTCTAAGCGAGTTGCCGACATCTTAAACCCTTTGTGATAATTTTAAGATAAAAAAAAAGGCCGCCTCTGGAAAGGCAGCCTTTGATTAGCCTATATGTCAGGTAAAATCCCTGAACATACATGGAAACAATGCTCCAAATACATTGATGTACTTGGATTCTTAACACTTTATTTTTCGAAAGTTTGTTAAACATAATAACAAATTAGTTTGCAGTTTATTGAAATAATTCAAAACTTGTCCGAAAGACTCGAAAAATTTCAAAATTAATATAAAGGAATCAAACATAATAATCAAGTTAAAAAACTCCCCTGTCGCTTAAAGCTTCGATTCCCGGCAAAGTGCCAAATTCCACATACTCCAACGATGCCCCGCCCCCGGTCGAAATGTGGCTCATTTTATCTGCGAGACGGGCGGCATTCACGGCGGCGACAGAATCTCCGCCCCCTACAATCGTCGTGGCATGCAGCGCGGCGATCGCTTCCGCCATCCGCTCGGTGCCTGCGGCAAATTTTTTAATTTCAAAAATCCCGACCGGCCCGTTCCACAGCACCGTCTTCGCTTTTTTTAGCTCATCTGAGAACAGTTTGACGGTTTGTTTCCCGATATCTACGCCCTGATACCCCTTTGGAATTCCGGAACTGGCTGGAACCTCCAGCGTTTTAGCCTGGGCATCCAGCCGGTCGGCGATCAAAAAATCGACCGGCAGCAACAGTTTATTATGGTATTCTCCCAATATCTCTTTAGCCTCCGGCACCAGATTCTCTTCGCTTAGGGAATTGCCGATTTCCACCCCTTTGGCTTTCAAAAATGTAAAGGCCATCCCGCCGCCGATCAGCAATTTATCAACTTTGTTTTTTAACGACCGGAGTACGCCCAATTTCGAGGAGACTTTGGCGCCTCCGATCAGGGCAACAAAAGGCCTCTTTGGGTCTGATAAGGCGTCGCCTAAGAATTTGATCTCTTTTTCCATCAAAAATCCGGCCGCCGCCTTCCCGGGAAAGCTGGCGGCGATCGTGTAGGTGGAGGCGTGTTTGCGATGGGCTGTCCCGAAAGCGTCATTCACATAGAGATCTCCCAGGCGCGCCAGTTTCCTGGCGAATTCAGGCTCCTCATCGGGGTGCTCTTCCCCCTTATGGAAGCGCAAATTTTCCAGCAATAGCACTTCTCCTGGTTTTAACCCGGCCGCCTTCCCCTCGGCATCCGCTCCGAGATCCCCCATCTTGACCTCAAGGCCAAGCAGTTCGGAAAGCCTTTTCGCACAGGGCTTTAAGGAAAATTCGGGCGAGGGTTTATCTTTGGGGCGGCCCAGATGGCTCATCAATACGAGCGAACCGCCGTGGTCCAGGATATATCTGATAGAGGGAAGGGAAGCGCGGATGCGGCTGTCGTCGGTGATCTCGCCTTTTGCATCAAGAGGGACATTAAAATCGACGCGCATCAATACTCTTTTTCCATCGACTTTTAGGTCTTTTATGGAAAGCTTTTGCGCCATCAGCTGCCTCTTGTCAATTAAATTGAAAAGCTTCAAAGTGAATACATAAATCATTTTTTAGACGGTGTCAAGAAGTATTCATGCGCAAAGATTACCACAAGCATACCTTAAAGAGAAAAGATCTTCAGGAAGACCCTTTCCACCAATTCAAGCTTTGGTTTGAGGAGGCGCAAGCAACAACCCAGGAAGCGAACGCCATGCAGCTCGCCACGGCGACCCTTGAGGGCAAACCCTCCTGCCGGACCGTGCTCTTAAAACAGTGTGACGCCGCGGGATTGGTCTTTTTTACCAACTATGAGAGCCGCAAAGGGCGGGAGCTCGAGCAAAACAAAAGAGCTTTTGCCCTCTTTTTGTGGAAGGAGCTGGAAAGGCAGGTCTGTATCGAAGGCCCGGTGGAAAAAATCTCCCGGGAGGAATCGGAAGCCTACTTTGCAAACCGCCCAAGAGGAGCGCAAATCGGCGCTTCCGTCTCCAGACAAGACAGCGTCATCCCTTCCCGCGATTACCTGGATACCTCCTATGCGAAGCTGGATGAGGCTTTTAAGGACAAGCCGCTGCCTCTCCCCTCCTATTGGGGCGGTTACCGGCTGACACCGGAGCGCTTCGAATTTTGGCAGGGGCGGCAAAACCGGCTGCACGACCGCTTTCAGTACAGGCAAGAGGGTTGCGGCTGGATTATTGAACGTCTCTCCCCTTAAAATATTTCATCGTAATGCTCAATCAGGTAAACGATGAGTTCCACGCCCTGGTTTGCCTCTTCCCCGCATAAATATGGAGCGATTTCTGTCGCCAGGTCCCTGGCTCCGATGCCGGAGACTTTATGCAGCAGAGAAAAAAGGGCCCCTAAAAATTCCCGCTGATCCCGCCCTTCAAGCGCCTCCTTCAGATATCCCGGGATTTTCGCCGCGTCCATGGAATAAAAATTAGAGGAGAGCTTTAGCAGGGCTTTCATATCTTTGTTCACGGAGGGAATGTCGCGAAGGCCTTCCTTCAACAGGCCGGTAATGACGGCGGGATCGGTATTTACCGGAATGCCGCTCCAATAGGGTCCTTTAATAATTTTTTGGAACGCTTTAATTTTAAGATCGTCTCCGCAGGCCCGGAAAATGCCGGCCTGAGCCAAAAGGAGAGGCTTCTTATCGAGATAATCGATGAGGCCCAAGACATTTGCTATCTGCCTTTTTTGCTGAAGGAGATCCTCAACAGCCGCAATGCTCTCTTTCAGATCGGGGCATTTCACACACTTGAAAAAAAGGGATAAGAGGCGCACATCCCACCGTTTGTTATGCTTCACCACCTTTTCCTGCAGCATTTTCAGGTTGGTCAGCCCATAGTAAGCCAGGCTTTTCGCATCGCTTGCGATACTAAGCGACAGGCAGAATTTCGCCACCTCGTTGACGATGTTTCTTAAATTATCATTAGCAGAAGATCCCCACCAGCTCCCCAGCCGCTCTGTAAAAGGTTTTTTATCCACATAGTTTGCAGACAACTCGCCTTCATTGAGGGAGAGCCTTTGCCTGATGTCTATAAGATCGCGGAAAATAACTAGACAGCCCATAGACTTCCTTTTATAAAAGTTTGGGGATTATACTCCCAACCAAAACGGGAATCAAATGAAATCAACCCAGTTCGAAAGTAGTTACCCCAAAGACTTTATCCAATTCTTGTTCTGGAGGAGGATGGTTGTACATCCTGGCTGTCTCGAAAACTTCATGAAACTGTGCGACCAGCTCCATGGCTTTGTGATTCACTTCCGGGACATCGATATACACGGGCTCATCGCCGGTTTTTAATGTAAGCCCCTGATAGATTTCTTGCGCTATTTCCTGATCGTCGGCAAAGAGGGGGCCGATCTTGTAGCCTTTGCCGCACTTTCTGATCGCTCCGTACCCTCTCAGGCGATCTTTTTCCATTTTGGCGAGGCCTAAGGCATTGGGCATGCGGATCCAATGTTCTAAAAAGATTTTCCTGGGCAGGCCAAACACTTTCTGGTCGTAAGTTGACAAGGCATCAAACGGAATTTGGCGCCAATCTATGAGCGAGGTTGCGGCGCCGCCAAAACGCTTGCCTGCAAAGCGGATATTTCGATAGTACAAGTCGAAGTTTGATTTGTGGTAGTTACTTTGCTGGGCGACCACGCCGTCGAGGCCGACCGTTCTCTCTCCCAAATACTCAAGCGCATGATTCCATAACTGCAAACCGAATCCCCGGCCCCTATATTTCGGAAGGACGATATACAATCCTAAGAAGCCAAATTTTTCGTTATACTTAACAGAAGAGATGCAACCTACTTTTTCTTCGCCTATCCTGCCGATAAAAAAGCCATTGGGATCGGTGTGATAAAAAGGATCCGCGTCGTATAAGCCCGGATTCCACCCCTCCTCTTTGGCCAAAGAGAGGAGGAAGTCCATTTCTTCCAGTTTAGCTTCGGTAATGATAAGCATAGATCACAAATACCTTATTAATTCCCAAAATGTCTACAAAAATTTGTTTGCTCTCTAGCGAGCTTTTCTTTATGTTTAATTTAGGGCGACAAGGAGTATTCTTTGAAAAATTACATGTTTCTGCTCATTTTACTCAGCATTGTTTTAGGTATATTTTTTGGGATTACTTCACCGGAGGCGATGATTGAGCTGCGCTGGATTGGGCAGGTCTTTATCAACATGCTGAAGCTAATTGTTCTCCCTCTGATTTTCTGCGCGCTCATCAGCGCCATCGCCTCGATTGGAGGGATGAAAAAACTGGGGTCGGTCGGGGTTTTGACCTTGTCCTATGTTCTCCTAAGCGTTGGTATCGCCGTTATCATAGGTCTTACTCTGCTCAACTTTTTTAAGCCGGGCGTCGGTGTATCCCCTCAGCTCATTCTCTCCAACGCGAGCCCTTCCGATTTGAAGCCGGTGGAATTTTCCTCCTTTATTCTGTCTTTATTTCCGCCCAATATATTCGCTTCTGCCGCTAAATATGAGATCATGCCGATTGTGTTTTTCAGCATCGTTTTTGCGATTGCGTGCATCTCGGTTGGCGCGCCTGCCAAACCAGTGATTGAATTTTTCGCAGGATTTAGGGAAGTTTTAGTGAAAATGATCATTTGGCTCATGTATTTAACACCGCTTGGGTTGTTTTCCCTTTTAGGGTCTGCCGTGGCCGAAGCCTCTTTACAGCATTTACTGATGCAAAGTTTGCGCGGGATGCTGGCCTTTGTTTTCATCTTTATCTGCGGGCTGCTGTTCCAAATTTTTTGGCAGCTGCTGCTCGTGTCTGCCCTGCTCAGGAAAAACCCAAGCGAATTCTTTCGCTCCTCAAGCCATGCCCTGATAACGGCCTTTGCCACTTCCAGCTCGATGGCCACACTCCCGGTGACGATGCTGGTCGCTAAAAAACAGGGAGTCAGCGACGATGTAGCGCGCTTTGTGCTCCCCCTGGCCACGACGATCAACCTGGCCGGCACCGCCATGTATGAGGCCGTTTCGGCCCTATTTTTCTGCCAGGTGCTAGGCTATGATTTATCTATAATTTCTCAGATCGGCGTCTTTTTTGCCGCGATTATCGCCGGCATGGGCGCCACCGGCATTCCGGAAGGGGGCCTGATCACCATGGTCATGGTCTTAAAAACCGTAAACGTGCCCACCTCCGCCATCGGCCTATTGTTGCCCTTTGACAGGATTCTCGACCGGTTCCGCACCCTTACGAACGTCTGGGGCGATATCGTATGCGCCAATTTTGTGGACCACTTTCATAAAAAGTCGGAAATATAGTTCATTTTTTTATCGATTAAAATTACAGAACAGCCTAAAATATTATCCTTTTTAAAAAATAGGCTTATGTCATGTATAACAATCTTGTTTCAACTACTATTCCAAATTTTAATGCGGTTTTTAACAATGCCAACAAAACGGAGCAGAAGGAGGAGTTTCAACTCTATGCCGACCTTTTGACGCGGGCCTGGAAAAAAGTTTTTGAAGAGTTCTCAAAAGAGAATGAGAAAGGGAGCGATTATATCCAGCGGGTCGCCAAGCAGCTGACACAGCCAAACGCCGCCCTCTCCCGCATGCAGCAGTGCTGGCGTGCGAGCATCCAGCCCGTTTCGTCACCCGCTTTTGAGAAGGCCGAGAAAAAATTTCTGGAACAAGCGAATTTGATTCATGCTCTTTACGCCCAAAAAGGAAGCTGCCAGGACATAGCGATTGGTCCTGCGCTATGCGACTTTGAAGGAGTCTCCATTCTCGACCGGGAGACGCTGACGCCGGAAGAGATTTACTATTTAGGGTTGAAAACAGACCAGGTCACTTATGAAAAAAATAGTTCTTTTGATGCCTGGGCGCTCATCGCCTACCGCATTGCGGCCCTAGCCCCAAAAATTAAGGCTTTATATGAAGGGGAAAAAGGGGAAATCACCCTTTCTTTTTTGCAAGCCAATGGATTTAGCCCCGTGGAAAACCCTCAGCCGGGCGACCTCGTCGTCTACCGCTCTGAAAAAATGCATTTTGGGATTTTAAACCGGGAAGGGCTGGTGATTTCCAAATTGGGAGGAGGGGAGAAAATTTACACCCATAAGATTTGGCAAACCAGCTTTGGCGCTGAAGTCCTATTTTTCAGAAAAAACGGCGATACGCCCTCCCTTTCCGATGATGCGGAAATTGAGAGGGATCTCCAAAGAGGGATAGAGGTTTCAGAGGATTTCATGCGGCAAATTTTGTCGGGGGAATTAGAAGTCAAAGAAGAGAACGGCTTTAATAAAATTGAAAACCATAAGATCTTCAAGCATCAGGATTATCCCCGGCTTATATTCAAAATGAGCCAACAACACTCCGGCATGGAAATAAGGTACCGGCATATCGTCCAGGCCGAGCGCATTCGCCATATTTGCGATTTGAATCTGCTCTATATTCCGCATGTCAAGAAATTTCAGCTCGATAATTCGACCCTGCTCGCTGAAGAGTTTATGGATATCAACCCCACAGACAGCGGTATTGTGGAAGAACATTACAGATATTCCGCCACGTTTGGGGAAACAGCCCGCCAACTGGCCCTATTTATCGCAAAGACGGGTTTTTACGATGTCGCCCCGAGAAATGTCCCTATTTTAAACGAAGAAGGGAATCGCCGCGTGGTGCTGCTCGATCTGGAACATATGGATCCAAGCAAAAAAGCGGCCGGTTTCTTTGGCGGGGAACTGGGCTGCGACGGTTTGGTCGGCTGCTTGTTTTCTGATGATCAAATTGATCAAGTCATTGAGATTGCCAACCAGCATCAGATCTTTGAAAATGACACTTTTATGCCGGCAAAAGAGAAGCGCCTGTTGCACATTCTTGAGTATCAAACTCTGGCCAGCTATTACCAGGAAAAGGGGTTGACCACCGGCAAAGAACCGATCGTTGCCGATTTAGACGCTTTAGGTTTAGATTTAGAGCAAAAGGGCAAAAGGTACATGTTCGGTCTCACATGCTCTGTCAAGGAAACGACGATGAGACAGGTGGCCGAAGCCATCATCAAACAGATCAATCAAAACCTGGAGAATATGAACGAGAGAAATTCGCTCATCGGCAAAAGGAGGATCACATTAAATACAAACTACTACCCCATGTTTGACTTCGTCCATTCCCCTTTTGTTGGCATAGCGGATAAAAAGGAAGATCGATGGATGTGGCAAATCCTCAACGCCCTGAAAAAACAGGGCCATATCTATCGCATTGAGGAAAATAACTATGGCGTCCAGTTACAGGTTTAGTATCTTTATAAGATATTAATATTATCTTAATTTACTCCAGCTATAATTTAAATAAAAACGGAGGAATATTATGTTAGTATCTGGCATTATGAATGGTATGAAGGCAGGGTTTCAAAGAGGAGCGCAGCAAAGAGTGTTTTCCTCTTATTTAGGCTTTAGTATAGAACACTTCAACAATAGGCCCCTTCATGAAAAGGCTGCCTTGTCAGTAGCTGGGGCCATGGCCGGACTAATTGCCGGAGACATCGCCGAAGTCCTTTTAAAGAAACCTCCCGAGGTAAAAAAGCCCGAAGAGCAAAAATAAAGCCAAACAGGAGTGGCGTAGGGCTTGTATTTATCTATTAATAATCATTAGTTTGCTATAAAATACTGTTTATGTCGCAAACGGTTATTTTATGGACCATGAAGACTACACCTTTACTTGCCAGCACAAACGCGATCGTTTCTCCCTCCAGGTCACACACAAGAGCGGGGAGTCGGTCGTGGTTATCAGCCCGCATGCCTGGAAAAGAAACTCCGTCTTTTTAGCAGGCAGCGCCGAGGTGGGCCTCGGCATTTATGCTTTGGCAGCGGCCACGGTTACCCCTTTATTTCTGACCTGTGCCGGGGCTGGTATTTTGGCCTCCGGTATAGAAAGCCTCTATTACGCCATCAAGACACCCGAAGAAAGGGTCAACCCAACCGATTTTATGAAGCGGTCGGTCATCAGCTTTATTGGAGGGGCTGTGAGCGGAGGCATGGGAAGGGCAGCCGCCCCTTTTACACCTCCTGCCGCCAACTTGGCGATTGCTGCTTTGTCGAATATGACGGGAAGTGTCGCAAGCGCTACAGCCGAAGCCGCCATCAAAAGGGATGTTAAAGTTCTGGAAAAATTAACCCCTGCGCATATGGCAGAAACCATTTTTGTCGGTTTAGTCACCGGCGGATCCTCAAACTTAACGAAAGATGTTATCGAACAAGCCGAAAAAGGACTCCTGCAGCAAGTCAATGCGTGCCTTGCCGATATTTTTCTCAAATTGTCCCTGGAAAGTTCCGAGGAGGCTATGAGTCACGCCATTGTCAAAATCAAAGAAAACAGCATCAAGATCCTGCATTATTTAAAATCCTACCAATCAAGGCCCTTTTCATAATTCAAATCGATTAAGGCCTGGCCATACTTCTTTTTGAAAAGCTCTTTGTGACGTTTTGTGAAATGCTTTTTATAACTTCCGATTTGCGCCTCTTTTTTCGAGATTTTGATGCCGAGGTGGGAAGCCAAATTTTTCACTGCCTGCAGTTGTAATTTGTCATCCCGGGAACTGCAGATGGATTCCCCGAAGAGGCCTTCTATTTTCTGGAAGAGCAAGGGCCGGACCCTCCCTTCTTAGAAATATACGATCCTCCCAACTCTGAGGATAGCTAAACTTTAAGAGAAAATGACCACTGTCAGTGGAATAGAACTCTCTATTTCAAAAATAATTGCTTTTCAAAAAATAACACCTCCAAACGGCTAATTTGCATCAAAAACGGTAGAGTTTTGGCGAATTTATAATGTATTTGTAAATAAGGGAGGATCTCATACAAGGGAAAACTTCATGTGGAATACTCACTTCGCGGAGGGATATACAGAAAATAGATACAGCTGTTTTTGGGGTCCTCCACTTGATACGTGAAGCTGTTGACTTGGCTAGAGACGAAACTCTGATCGCCGCTCAGCTCCTTTGGCAAAAGGACAGTAGCTCTAGCAGCCTCAAGAGGGGGAAATTCGATGTCCCAAAATCGCTTCTTCGCATATTCCTGCACAATCTCATTTGCCGGTTTTTGCGAAAAACAAAAGTGGTACAACTCCTTATTTTTGTTAAAACAGGCCGCCAATATCCCTTGGGCATACCGCTCCCCTTTTTGGCGAATCTCGCAGGCTAAAGAGTAGTGTTTATTCGTTTTGTCCTGCCACGTTGAAGAGACTCCCTCTTTGCATAATAAATCAAGCGCAGCAAGAGGGGGGCTTTTAGCTATCTTGGTTCTCTCTTTGATTTGGTGCGACAAATCTTTAAACCGCTCTTCCAGCAGCGCCATCTGTGGATCGGCGTACCAAATCGAAACTCTCTCGTGGAGTTGATATTTCGGCGCTATTTTCTGCGGAGTTTCCGCTGTTACTGTGCCGGGTTCTTGGCAAACTTTTTGTTTCCCTTTTTTGTGAGGAGATGCAGCTGGGGATGTTGAGGAGGAGGAAGGAGGGTCTGCCAGCTCAGGATCTAAAAATTTTTCCGGGGCGGGAATCAAGGCTTGCTTGTCGTAGAGGAGTTTTTGATACTTCAAACTCTCAATCGTTTTTTTTTGATTTTTGTCAAAAACGACAGGATATGCGGCATTGTAAAGAGCCGAGATCTCTTTTTGAAAACAAAGATGAATCTCAATGCTTTGTTGAAGCATGATAAGCTGAAGGATATAATCCTCAAATGCTTTTGCCGGCTCTGCTACAGCATCGATTTCTTCTCTTGTGCCATAGCGTTCATGATTAATTTTCATGTGCGCCTCAGACTCGAGCAATCCCTTAAGCCTAAAATCGGCAAGTATTTGATTGCATCGATTTTGAGCCTCAGCCTGCCTTGATCTCAGTCTATTAAAGAAGTTCTTATTTTTATTGTGGATATGCCCCCAATAGATCTTGCTAATAAAATTGAATAAAATACTTTTAAATTCAGGTTTTTGTTTATATTCTTTGATAAGACTAATCAGTTTAAATATTTTTTCCTCATCTTTCTCGAGATCAACATAAAAAACCCCATCTTTTATAGTGATAGATCCTAACATTTGAAGGCTTAAACCAAGATCTAGTTCGCTCATCAAATTAACCACTTCATTTAATTCAAATTCGCTAGATTCTTCAGAGTGTTTATTTTTTTCGGCCACAATCGGAATGTTAGAAAAACATAGTTGCCCCCTCTCCACGCCATAACAGGCATCTAAAATGGCATGATCTACATACTCTTGCATGGTTCTCATAAATTCTTGATTTACATTAAGGTAGGAAAGCAATTTCTGTGCTTCTGCTTTGTTGGAGGAAACCGAAGTGAGCGCTTCCTGTAACCCCTTATGGTAAAACTGCGGCTCTTTTAAGAGAATTTGCCGCGCCAATTGATCTATTTCAGTTAAAATGGAAACGAATGGCATCCTTTGGAAACAGATATCCCGATCGAGAAAGGATACTACGCGGTCATACAACTTAATAGCCGCCTTTAGCTTCAAACAATCATCGAAATCAAAAGGGCGCTTAATGACCCGATGAAACACCTCGGTGAGATCTTTAGCAGAGGCTGTTTTGTCATGAATTCCATAATGGCGGCTCACGCTGCCATCATTACTGAGTGTGATGCAAGCGTAAACACAATGTTTTACGTTCAATATTAATTCAGCGACGGTATTGGGAGAGGAGTGATAATTGTGATTTATATTACTCATAGGGAAAAAATATATCTTAGAGAATGATATATTTTCAAGTTCTACGGATTCACATCGGACTCTCCTTGTAAACATTAATTTTTATGGCTCACTGTCAATAGGACATTTCTATTTTGCGCCTATATAAATTGACAATAATTATTATATTTGTTAGCTTTATTTAAAAAATGGATAATTTATGATTACTGAAGGCAAAAAAACATGGTATTCTACAGAAAACACCTTTACACACAAAATTTTCGCCAGTAAGTATTATTCCGAATACCTTTGTTTTTTCGAATGTGAGAGGCGGCCCCTTACTTGGAATCATTCAACCGAAACGTGGGTTGAGGCTCTTGCAAAGAAGGGGCCCAAATATTTGATGGAAGGAACGAAACGAACGGCATGGCGGGAGCCGCGTGAGATTGCTTTTGCTGTAGCCAGATTTGCTTTTTCGATCCTTCTTTTGCAGCCGTTCATCGCACCACTTGGGTTTGCTTTTACTCTTAGTAAGGCAGCCTATTTCCAACTGCAACACCTCAAAGCGAGCTATGAAAAGAATACGACTAAACAAACTGAGATCGCTCATCAATTCAAAGCGCTGAATCCTTCAATTGCTATAGATGGAATTGCTGGTTTTATGGGATTTGGATATTTGTTGGTGTCGGTTATCGGTTACTTATCAGGTGCGCCGAGAGTGGCTTTTCTTAATTCGTACGCCCGAGTACTAGTGTTAGAAGCCATTATGGCCCTTGGCCATGCTTTGGCAATGGAAAAATTCTTATTGCCAAGTAGCGCCCTTAGAGAAAGAATAGTGCTTCGCCAAAAGTATGGAATTGTGGGAGATGACGGAGAACTTTTACCTTTGATCGAATCGAGTACAACCACTCCTCTTATCGAGGCTTACACAAGAAAATTAGATCAGCGGTTTAATGAATTGAATAATTTGATTCCTGAATCGATGAAGACTAATGACCCAGAAAGTATGGCGCACTATTTACAATCTTTACCCCCCAACACTAAAAAAGCAATAATTTTGCGCCTGTCACAAGACCTCTCAAAGGAGGAACAAGAAAACATTCGTGCTCGAAGCGAATCTACCAATCCCTTAGACTCCTTATTGCTGGAGGTGATACCTAAATGGTTAAATGCTTATATATCCCAGTATCAAAATCTACAGGAAGAGCGGCGATGTCTCGAAAAATTTAAGCAAGAGGTGAAAATCTCTCAAATCGAAGAGCGGAATTTAGCTATGAGATCCCAAATTACACATTTTGAAAATATTTTATCAGGGCTACAAAAAACATTAAATTAAAGTTGTTAGCGTATATATGTGGCGAAGCGAGAAGCTCAAGTAGGAGGGGCTTCCCTCAAGGCGAGGATTTTACCCTTAATCGAGGGACTTAAAAGCGATGGTAAATCATTTTAATGTGGCGCGAAACATGACTGCCTTAGAATGTGCCGCCTATTTTGGTGAAGACGGGACTGTCAAATGGCTGCTTGAGAAAAGAGTTAATCCAAATTATCGCATACCGCTCATTAAAGCGATCGAAAGTGACGTCAGTCAAAATCGTTTCGAGACTATTACGCTCCTCCTCGACCATGGAGCCGATCCAAACTCCAAGGATGGGTCCTGTTCACCGCTATACGCATCCCGCAGAAACCAAAAAATTATCAAGCTGATGCTCGCAAAAGGAGCCGCTTTACGGGAAAATGAGCAAAACATTGCTCAAGAAATAGAAAAAATTAAAGTAGAGGTATCATGAGAATTGAATTTTTTAACCTGTCTAACATATTTTCCACCATAGACAAATACATCCCTCAGGCGATCACACGCGTAGCGTTGGCGGCGTTGGCTGTTTTTGGTACCGCGTACGCCTATTATAGCTGGCAAAAGCGAAAATTCGCCGCTGAAAAAGGGCTAGAGGACGCCGTACGCGTAGGCAACCTGGAAGCGGTGCAGAGATTAATGCAGGGCAATGCCAACCTGATCCCCTTTGTCGATGGCAAAGGTCTTTTATCTGATGCGGTGAAAAAGAAGTACTTTACAGTTGCTGACTTCTTAAAGCAGCAAGGCGCTAACCTCGATGTGGAAAACATGCTTACTGGGACGCCTTTATACTATGCCGCTTTTGAAGGGAATTTAGAGGGTGTCCAATGGCTTCTTTCCAAGGGAGCCAATCCCGATCGGGGACAGGGAGACGTCCCTCCTCTGGCGCAAGCGATCTTGGGTGGAAAATTTGACGTCGTCAAATTTCTTATAAATAATGGTGCGAGCCTGGAGTTTAAGGGCACTCTCCATTCTCCTCTCTATTTGATGGGTAAGATGTTTCCAGGCGAGCATCCGCATGATCTTGGCTTTCACGAAATCATCCGGTTGATGTTCTCCAAAGGCGCTATCTTAAAGGAAGATGAAAAAGGTGACGAGGTCGGCAAGCAAATCGAAGCGATGCGCGCTGCGAATTAGGTAGAAAATACCCTTATATCTTGATTGTAGCGATATTTGGCAAGTTCAAGAAAGATGAGATTTTCAACCAAATTCCCCCATAGCCTCTATTCGCCTCATCTGATGGATATCGCCACCTGCGCTCTCGCTGTACCGGGGGGCCGGGCTTTGATCAAGCGTCTCGCCATGAAGAGGGAGATTGCAAATCTCATAGTTTCTGAGTTATCAGCTCTTTGATTTGTTGCTCCAGGCTAAAATGGTCAGTGACGCGATTGTTTACCGTCCTCGCCAACAAGCCGAGCTCCCCATGCCGGTCATGGCAGTAGAAGAGGATCTGATAGAGGCAGGCGATCGGGTCGCTGGAGCCTTCGACGTAAGCTTTTATCTTCGGATCTTCGGTCAATTTGATGAACTTTTTGCTTTCGGCGATAAAGCGGTCTACATCAAGCTCTTGTTTCATCCATAGCCTGCTTGGTTCAAAATCATCGGTATCTTTTAGGAAGCGGTTGATTTCGATGCAGTCCGCGTCGTGCACGATTTTTTGCTCTAAGGTCACAGCCTCCTCTTTTTCCGCGACCGCTTTTTCGAGCAAGGCGACCTCCTCCTCTATAACGCCGTTGTTTAACAAGATCTTTTTGCATCTAGCCCCGCTCTCCTTGTCCCAAAGGTCTTCGCCGAAATCAGACTTCCTTTCGATATCGTGGGCGGCGGCGGCGATCAGGAGGTTTTCCGGCTGCGCCTTCCCCTTCTTTGCGAAGAGCGCGCCGATCGCATGGCCGAATAAGAAGGCTCTGGATGCGTGGATTACGCCATGCCAGTGCCGCGCTCCCCCATTGGGGTAATCCGTCCGGTAAACCGGCAGAACCTGTGCATTGACTAGGCTCACCGCTTTTGCTAAAGCCTCATCCGAAATGAAACTATTAGTTGGGGCAGTTGGAGTGATTCGACTGGGCCAGCACCCGTTCGTCATGCCCTGAAGGGAATGCTTCATCCGCGAAAAAAACGATATTTCTCTAGCGGGCCTCGCATTAAGCACTTCCGAAGAGTATAGGGCAATTTTATGCGCCAATGAGTTGGCTTTAAGCCAATTGGCCGCTGCGGCACTGTCTTGCGGCCGCACAATCATCACATCGATATCGGTGCCAAGGGCGGCTCCCGAGGGGATGACTCTTTCATTCCGAATCTGTTCGCCATACATGCGCGTCGATCCCAAAAGAATGGGAAAAGGCTTTACGAGAGACTCTCTTTGCTCCCGGGTTTGGAAGGTGACCGGGCGATGGGAGAGATCGAATAGCAGGTGCAGCCGCTTATATTTCTGATCTTCCGGTGTTTTTCGCTTTAGAAGCTGCGGTTGGATCGTATCATAGGGGATCCAAGGATCTCCTCGCAAATATCGCACCTCATTGTGCAAATTGCCGGTCAATTTGATGTTGATAATATCGAATAGCATTCGGGAGTATTGAGCTTTGTCGAATTTGTCATACTGGTAATTTTCGCTGGCCGGATGAGTATCCAGTCCGGTTTGCCAGTGCCACTTATCCGTCCAAATCTGATTCATGAAGAAGTCGTCTTTTTTCCATGCGTAACCGAGCTCCTCTAAGATTTTTTCTCTTGCGCTAAGATCGGAGATCCCCTTTTTCATCTCTTCCGGATCGTATTCCAGCGCTTTGAGAAGGTAGTCTGGGTAGGAGAGCCTCGGTTGGGTTTGTTTGATCAAGGCGTCGATCCTCGCCTGATTTTGACCGCAGAGTTTGGCAAACTCTTCCGGATTCCATTGTTTGTAGCGCATCAAGTTAATCACCAGGGGGTCCCAGTGTTCGGAGCTTTGGGGCGTCTTTTCGAGCTCGCTCAAAGTCTCTTCAAATTTGGCAGGGGTCAGCTGATCGGGTTTGAAGGAATTGGCGCGGTCCAGAGCGTATCGGTTCCAGCACAGCTCGACATCCGCCATCGTCCCGCCCGAGATCGAATGCTGGTTGACGCCTAATTCCGCCATCCCGCCCATATTGAGCTCTCCTCCCATTGGGGCGATCCCGCGGTTCAGCAAATCCCCGGTGGCAAGCAGTCGGTAATCGGTTTGACTTAACGAGGCTAAGACCGAGCTATTCGTCCCGTGAATAAACTGGATCTGTTGGAACTGCTGATCTCTTTCGTTTCTAAACGCGGGAATCATCTTAATCTCCTTTAAAACTATTATACGGGATGCCTATTAAGAGAATATTAATATTTTCTAACTAATAAATAAACAATTTTTTAGCATTATTAGGTTTAATTTAATTAGAGGTTAAAATGTTAAGAGAAATTAATGGCTTTAACGAGATATTATGCCATAAAAGTTTTTGCGTACAGCATTTCCGATCTTGAGACTATGCCGAAGGGATTTTAGCTTTTTATCAAATACTGTTCAGCTAATGTCTCTGCTTCTTGTAAAAACCTGGCTCCTGCTTTTTTACTGTCGATAGATGCGGCCAAAGCGCCTATCCTCTCTTCTTCGATACACTCCATCTCAATCCCCATGTTTGCCAACATTTCCACTTCCTCTTTTGTTCCCCACCTGTAAAGGGGTACGGGAACTGCGGATGGATTCCCCAAAGAGGCCTTCTATTTTCTGGAAGAGCAAGGGCCGGACCCTCCCTTCTTAGAAATATACGATCCTCCCCACTCTGAGGATAGTTAAACTTTAAGAGAAAATGACCACTGTCAGCAGTGGAATAGAACTCTCTATTTCAAAAATAATTGCTTTTCCAAAATAACACCTCCAAACGGCTAATTTGCTTCAAAAACGGTAGAGATAGGAAATTCAAGAGTCCAGACCACTCTTGAATTTCCTATCCTTCCTTTTTCGATGGTCAGGGAGATATCGCAAATAGCTCGAACGAGCTTGCCCGCCTGCTTATAAACTTTAGAGGCTTTAATGATTTAGATCATACAAGAAATAGTGCCCTATTCCCCGCTAATTTTAAAGAGAATTCCCAGACAATAGTCTGGACCTTAAAATAAGAGGAAATTCAAAGGATTTTACTTTTGTATTTCTTTTGCAAGACTGGTCAACTGTGTATTCAGAAGATTCTGTAAGGTAATAATGTTTTCACAGTACTTCATGGTTAATGTTTTATCAGAATATTCCCCTTTCATTTTTTCTTGCAGTGTTTCGACATCTTGCTTTAATAAGCTATTTTTTGCCGTTATATTATTAATTTCATGCTTCAATGTTTCAGTTAACCTTGATTTTTTTCTGGTCTTGCTGGGCTTAAAGTTGAAAGTGCCCATATAGTGTTCCATAGCCTTCTTATCTTGACTAGAATTTGTGCCCATAGAGGGTTTCATCACCATCATATCTGGTCTAGGCGTTTTGTCTACTATTGGCTGAGGTAAAAGGACAGGAGGGGGCACCTCAATTGGCATTTCAATTTTTTGCGGGTGTTGCTCTTGGGCCTGGTGATCAATCGGCGGGATCGGCCCCTCCTGATTGTTATTATTTGATACTTCTAACTGCGGGGCTTCAGTTGCATTCGTCAATGTTTCTTTTAGTGATGGGTTTATCCAATCTGAAATAGGGCTCAATATCCCATCATTGAGCAAGGATCTGTCCTGGATTTCATTGTTGTTGGGGGATATGCCAACAAAATGATCATCTATGCCTTGCTGAACCTCATCATCCTGTCTCCAATAAGGATTGAAGAATGGGTCGAAAAAAATGAAATTATTGCCTAAACTTGGAGAATTCATATTACACCTTTATTACTGATAATAAAACTATTATCCTACACTAATTTAACATTTTATTCAATTGCATTTTTAATTAATTAAAGCAAGGGTCGGACTGATCGATACGGAGCAGCTCGACCTTATCCCCGCCAAACTGACCGACCTCGCGCGCATTTTCCCGCACAATATCGCAGCCATGATCGATGAGGCGGAAAAAAATAACATGAATAGCGAGGCGTTGCGGATGGAAATGGAGATCCAGAAAATGACCACTGTCAGCAGTGGAATAGAACTCTCTATTTCAAAAATAATTGCTTTTCCAAAAATAACACCTCCAAACGGCTAATTTGCATCAAAAACGGTAGAGATTTGGCGAATTTATAATGTATTTGTAAATAAGGGAGGAAATTCAAGAGTCCAGACCACTCTTGAATTTCCTATCCTTTTATTTAAAATCCTACCAATCAAGGCCCTTTTCATAATTCAAATCGATTAAGACCTGGCCATACTTCTTTTTGAAAAGCTCTTTGTGACGTTTTGTGAAATGCTTTTTATAACTTCCGATTTGCCCCTGGCGAAACGACCATGTTTCTCCAAAAAGATCGTCGGCTATATTTTGCGCCTCTTTTTTTGAGATTTTGATGCCGATGTGGGAAGCCAAATTTTTCACTGCCTGCAGTTGTAATTTGTCATCGCCATCCCCCAACGAACCGACCAGCTCTTCAAAACGGGATACATGCACAAATTTCTCCCTCATCCAGGGAAGCTGCCTCTCATAACAGATCTCAAACAGGGGGCGCCCAAAAATCTCGCCGGTTATTAATTCTTCAATTTGCGCCTTTTGATCCAACAAATTAAACCTGTCCGGCGGAATTTCAGCCAAAGGGTGGCCATCGCGGATCATATACATGCCGGAGACAAGCTGATCGCGGGGGTCGCGTAAAATAAAGAACACTTTATACCTTAATTTTTTCAAGCTTTCGATCACTTCGCGGTCAGGGCTGACATGGCAATAGACGAACTGATTTTTTTTCTCGGCCGCCTCAATGAAATCGAGGAATTCACCCAAATCAACCACTTTTCTTGGGAAATAATGAATGTACCCTTTTGCGGTCATCAGCACCAAGGCTTTGGTCAATAAAAAGGTGCCGCATTTCTCAGGGGTGATGACAATAAATTTTCCCTCTCCCGCAAAAGGGATGAAAAGCAACCACAAAAACAAAAATATTTTATGATACATAATCTCTCCTGATTTGCCGCCTATTATTCCAAAACGACTCTAAAAAAGCTTTGAAAAATATTTTCTTAACACTTTTAAGGAAAACGGGGTGTGCTTAAAAGCCACTTCCAGACCGGGATAATTTTGATTTTCATCTTGCGATTTTCCACAATTTCCTCAAATCCCTCCTCATCCATTGTCAAGATGATCCCCTCGTTCAATTGATAAATTTGCATAGCTTCTACCAATCCACGCATTTCCCTTTGTTTCACTTCAGGAGACTCAGCTAAGGTTTTTGTCGCTTGTATGACAGAGCAGATTTTTAATTCTCTTTTAATGAGAAAGTCGCATTCATATTTTTGCTTATGAAAATAAATTTCCTCTTCACGGCGTGCGAGTTCATTAAACACGATATTTTCTAACATCCTGCCTAAATCTTCAGAGAACAAAATGAAACGGCACTGGCGAGACCGGTGTCGATTATATAGATTTTTTTTTCGCTGCCGATCTGATTCTTAAGAGCATAATCAAATTTATAAAGCTCTTTAAAAAGAAATATTTCATAAAAGTAGGAGCAATAATCCACGATAGTATTTGGATGCATTCCCAAGGCGCCTGCACAGCCTCTATAGCTAAAAGATTTTGCGCTATTAGTAGCTAAATAATTACATAACTCTTTAATCTTTAATAACTTCACATCGTGACGGGAGGCTATGTCTTTATAGATAAAGTCTTTAAAATAACTTAAGAGCAATTCTCTTTGCAAAACAGGACGCAGAATGACTGCTGGAAAGGCGCCCATCTCCATGTATTGCTTAAAAAGGTTGTCTCGACAGATTTAATTTGAAGATATTGATCCAATGTGTAGCTCCTTGGAAAGCCTGCAAGTTCTCTGGGAAATTCCCCCTCGAGCCACGGGTTCCAATCATACAGGGACTTTAAGATTTCTTCATTCATTGTTCACCTTCTGCTATACTACACTACGTCATTTTTGGTTTTTTTGGCATAGTCTAATATAGCACTTTCCAACTCTGAATAGAATCCTTCAACGAAAGGGCCGAATATATTCGGCCTTTTTTGATTTAGTTACTGAATTTCATTGGAATAACGATTTTGTCAACGACCCAGTCGGAGAAATAGATATTTTTTTTGAGTTGTCTTGCAACTTCTTCGATTTTCCACTTTCCTCCCTCTTTATACTCCATGACATTATCCAAAATATGTTTCATGTTTTCAAGGATTGTGTATCCTTCAAAACCCGCATAACAGAGTATAGCTCCCGCGCCGAGCTCGGTAGTTGCCCAATCCGATCCAAAACAGTAGGAAACTGCGCCTACAATCACGGTTACCGAACCTGCCACTTGCCCCACTTTAGCTGCGGATTGCAGCCGCTCAACTGTTTCTTTTGTTTCTTGCATCCCGGGGCTTGCACTGATTCCTTGCGAGACTTTTCCTTTCAACTTCTCGGTCAAGCCTCCCGAAGGGCTCTGCTTTGGATTCCCTTGTAAGGTAGTAGCAGCTGTAGTATTTACATAATTGTTTTGAACAACGTTGATATTATTGTTTTGAGGAGGCCGATTTCTTTCTTCAGCTCTTCTATCTAATATTCTTTTTGCTACTACGAATTTCCCAACTGGGCCGAGGACACCGAACATAACACTCTCCTGTGTTGTTTTTCTGTCAAAGTATGAACGATTCCGAAAACAAAAGTCAACTTTTAAGTTAACAGAGCTTCGACGACCCATCCTCACCTAGAATATTATCTAATTAATCAGAATGTTAATTGGAAAATTTATGTACAAAAAATGAGGCAATAGATTAAATTACATCTTCCTTTATTCCAGGTAAAATAAATGAACAGAATCGTTTCTTTTGAAAATGAAGATCTTATCCTCGTCGACGCGCTTGACAATGAAATCGGATACGATACAAAAGCAAATTGCCACGACAATGACGGCAGGCTGCATAGAGCTTTTTCCTTGTTCATTTTTGACGAAGCAGGCGACCTTCTCGTGCAAAAACGGAGCCGGCAGAAACGGTTATGGCCTCTTTATTGGTCCAACAGCTGCTGCGGACACCCCTTGCGCGGTGAAGGGATTGAGGATGCCGTAAACCGGCGGCTATTCCAGGAAGTCGGGGTAACCTCAAAAGTAAATTTTATTTATAAATTCCAATACCAGGTCCGCTACCAGAATCTTGGCGCCGAAAATGAATTCTGCTCGGTCTATTTAGGAAAAACGACCGATCCCGTGCAGAGCAATGTGAATGAGATCGCAGAATGGCGTTTTGAAAAACCTGACAGCCTGACCCAACAAATGAACCAATTTCCGGAACAATTCACTCCCTGGTTCAAATTGGAGTGGGAACGTTTAAACCGAGAGTTTTCTTCACATCTGAAAGCATACACAATATGAAAGACTATCAAACAGAAGCTTTACAAGGGGTTTCCAGAACTTTCGCGCTGACCATCCCGCAGCTCCCCCCGCCGTTACGTTTGGTCGTGACCAATTTCTATTTATTATGCCGCATGGCCGATACGATTGAAGATGACATCAATCTCACTTTGGCGCAAAAAACAGCCTATCTGGAGGCGTTCAAAGCAGTAGTCTGTGAAGGGAAGTCCTCAAAAAGCCTATCAGATGACTTATACCCAAGGCTTTCGCCCGCCACTTTGCCAAGCGAGCGGGAATTAATAAAAAATAGCGAATTAATCCTTGCCTGCACGCGAAGCTTGAATCTGAAGCAAACCGCTGCGATAAAGAGGTGCATCACTTTGATGACAGAGAATATGCCGCGGCTCAACGCGCCTCGTTCCGGATTAAAAACCACCCGGGAAATGGGTGATTATTGTTATTTTGTCGCTGGTGTGGTAGGGGAAGCGTTAACCGAACTCTTTTGCGACTACTCCCCTAAGATGCGGGAAAATTATACCCAGCTGATGGAAAAAAGCAAATCCTTCGGGCAAGGGTTGCAGATGACGAATATCCTCAAAGATCTTTGGGAGGATCTCGAGCGCGGCGTGTGCTGGCTGCCGCAGGATCAATTCCAATTTCCCTTGGGAGAGCTTTCCAAAAATAATCATCCCAAGGCATTTCAGGAAGGCTTGCATCGTTTGATTTCGATAGCGCACCATCATTTGCATCAAGCCCTGGAATATGTTTTATTGATTCCTAAGGAAGAAGCGGGCATGCGCCGTTTCTGTTTGTGGTCGATCGGCTTTGCCTTGCTGACGCTAAAAAAAATCTCTAAAAACCCCGGTTTTACGGATAGCTCCCAAGTGAAAATATCGCGAAAATCGGTGCAAGTGTCGAAAACGATCCTGAGCCTGAGCTGCCGCTATGACAAGGCCTTACGCTGGTTGTTTCAGCAAGCTATTTAAACCTCCGTGGCCATCCTTCTGATAAATATGCCTCGAAGGATTTATTTCAATCGTCGAAGGCCGTTTTCAACCAAATGGCAAAAAGGGGATCGTCAAAAATAACCGTCCCTCTGCCTGTCTGCTCCTCATCCAATATCTGCTTCTCTTTGAGCGCATTGATGGCCGATGACAAAGCGGCTCCACTCGAAATCTCATAATTGCTCAGATGCTCCTTAGCAAAAATTTGTTTCCCTTCTTTTGCGGCCAGTCTTAAAGTTCTTTGTTGGATTGGAGTTAGGGTGCTGAGCAGTGCCTGGTAGGCATATGCGTTTTGTTGGACGACAATTTTCAAGGCTTCATCGACCTCTTCGACAGTGATATTCTCTTTACCAAGAGCTACAAGATGAAAACAAACCATTTGTACATAATTTGGGGTATCCTGAACTTTCTTTCTCAAATGTTCTATAGCTTCGTGGCTGCATTTTACTCCCACATTCTTAAATCTTTTAACAACCCAGTCTGTAAATTCTGATCCAAATGCAGGAAATTCCATGGATTGACAAAATCTATATAAAGGCCGTACGGGAATAAAAGAGGTATTTCTCAATTGTTGCATTTGGGTTCTTAAGGTTGCCTCTAACCATCCCCCATCGTCAATTTCAGAGACTTTTTGAAATTCATCAATGGCAAGTATTAAACCATCCCCCAATTTTCCCAATCCTGAAAGCACATCTTGAATCATCTCCTTAATATCGGTTTCTGAGGAGCTATCCAATGTAAAATCAAACGATGGCTGGCCAGTATGTGCGTCTATTTGAGTAGAAATCTTTGGTCGAATTTTAAGTATAGTTGCGAACATTGGGCCTCTTAGTAATTGGTGGAGAAAGTCTTTATGAGAAGTAATATTGAATATATCCACAAAGATGTAAGAATGGGATTCTTTGCTCGGTTGATTGAGCAAATTTATCAAAAATGAGGTTTTCCCAAAACGGCGAGGTCCAATTAAAACCACATGAATTCTATTAGTAAGAAATTGGGAAACGAAATTTTCCAAATTCGGCCTGTTTCGCGCTTAGCCGCATGGGGTAATACGATCAAAACATTAAACGGTTGGACGTCAAAATCTTGCATCATCTGCTGACAAGCAGTTTGTAAACTCCGGCTAGATGCCCGCCAATAATTAACAAATTTGTTAGCTGACGGTGCTTGCCAATATTAAGCGGTTGGACGTTAAAAGATTGCGTCAGATGCCGGCAATGAGTTTGTAAACTCCGGCTAGATCAAACTGAAGAAATACTGGTGGATAGCGGGGTCGTTCGTCAGCTCGGGATGAAAGGCGGAGCAAAGATGCCTCCCCTGCTGCACTAAGACGGGTGCGTCGTTATAGGTAGCTAATACTGAGACACCTGCGCCGCACTGGTTGATCCTGGGAGCGCGGATAAAACTGCAGGGATAGAGTTTGGAGGATTTTTTGAGCTGGATCTTCAGCTTGGTCAAAAAGGAGTCGTACTGCCGCCCATAGGCGTTCCGCTCAACGGCAATATCCACGAGGCCTAAAGGGGTGATCGTGCGGCCCGCCTCTTCGCGCGCCATCAAAATCATGCCGGCGCAGGTGCCAAACACGGGCTTCTTTGCGGCAAATTCGAGCAGGGCTTCCCGAAAGTGAAAGGTCTCCATCTGCCGCTGCATTGTCGTCGATTCTCCGCCTGGAAGGATCAGGGCGTCCAATTGTCCAAGCTGAGCGGGAAAGCGGACGGCAGTCCCTCTGGCTCCCAAGGATGAAATCATCTCAAGATGCTTAGCAAATGCGCCTTGCAAAGCCAAAACGCCGATGTGTAAAGTTTTACTTACCATCCCCGCTGAGCCATTTGTTCTTCATCTTTCATCTGTAGGGTGTCAATCCCTTTCATGGCGTCCAGAAGGCCCATGGAAAGTTTCGAGAGAACTTCAGGATCCTCAAAATAGGTCACGGCGCCCACGATCGCCTTCGCTCTTTTAGGGGCGTCTTTAGCAGTGAAAATGCCCGATCCGACAAAGACGCTCTCGGCGCCAAGCTGCATCATCAGAGCAGCGTCGGCCGGAGTGGCTATGCCGCCGGCAGCGAAGTTAGGCACGGGGAGCTTCCCTTCTTTGGCGACCATTTGCACCAAATGAAAGGGGGCTTCCATTCTCTTGGCTTCGGCCATCAGTTCGGAAGCTTCCATATTGACCAGGCGCCTGATCTCGCGCATGATCGTACGCATATGACGCACGGCCTCTACGATATTTCCCGTCCCCGCTTCCCCTTTAGTCCGGATCAGGGCGGCCCCTTCACCAATACGCCTTAAAGCCTCGCCCAAATCGCGGCAGCCGCACACAAAAGGAATTTTGAACGCGTGTTTGTCGATATGATTCTCCTCGTCAGCCGGCGTCAGGACTTCGCTTTCATCGATAAAGTCGACAAAGAGCGCTTCTAAAATTTGCGCCTCGACAAAGTGGCCGATGCGGCATTTCGCCATAACGGGAATGGAAACGGCTTCCTGAATTTTTTGTATGAGTTCGGGAGAAGACATCCTGGCGACGCCCCCTTCAGCGCGAATTTCAGAAGGAATCCGCTCCAGCGCCATCACAGCTACAGCTCCAGCCTCTTCGGCAATCTTAGCCTGTTCGGGATTGGTCACATCCATGATAACCCCCCCTTTTAGCATCTCTGCCAAGCCTACTTTAACATCGTAGGATGCTTTATCGGTATGTAACTCCTTCGCCATAACTCTCCCTAGCTTACAGATTTTGAAAGGGATTAGCGACTTGCGAAAATTGATTCCCTTTTTTTCGTCTGTTTATTTCTGTTCTTATCGTAAACAACAAATCTTGGTCAAAGTCTTTGTTTGCCGCCCAATGCAAATAATCTATTGGCACTTCACGGATCGGTCTGCCTTTGTGTTTGCCAAAGGGAATTTCTTTTAACATAATGGGTTTGGAAAGAACTTTGAAGATCTGTTCGGTAGTGGTAAATTTCTGGGACAAAAACTTAAAAACTTCAATGTTCATGATCACATCGGTCATAGCCCGGTGCGCCCCGTCAAAAGGGATATTGAAATGTTTACAGAGCTGCTCAAGAGAGTTTTGAGGGCTTTCTCCGTATAATCGCGCCAGGCGCAGGGTATCGAAATAGCGGTTGCTGCGAATTTTGCTGGGAATGCCGGCTCTGTCTGCCGCCGAGGCGATCAGTTCCATGTCAAAGAGCACTCCATGCCCGACAATGATATGATTCCCCACCATCTTCAATATTTCACTCAGAACCGTATCGATCGTCGGCATATTCTTGACCATTTCATCTGTAATGTTATGAATCGCCATCGATTCGGCAGGAATGAGAATACCCGGATTGATGAGAAATTCACACTTCTCATAGGTTTTCTGAAAATCAAACTTAACGACAGCGACCTCTATGATCCGGTCCGCCTTGGGGTCTAATCCGGTCGATTCACAGTCAATGCAAATAAATACTTCTTTTTCCAGACTAGGCATAATCGAAAATCTTCTTCAGTAATTGGTCTTTGCCAATGTTAGTTTTAATAGAATAGTACACATAATGTAAGTTATCAACATTAAATGCTTTAAGAATCTTCTGGGTATTGCTCTTTTTTTCCCCTTCCTTAACCTTGTCGACCTTCGTCACCACCAAGATTAAAGGGATCCGATTGTGAATGGCCCAATTAATCATCTGCATGTCATCTTCGTTGGGAATCCGGCGAATGTCTAATAAAAGGAGCATGAGCTTCAACTGCGCCCGATTTTGAAGGTACGACTCCATCATCGGACCCCATTGCTTCCGCACTTCCTGGGGAACTTTGGCATACCCATACCCCGGCAGATCGACAAACACCACTTCATCGTTCACAGAAAAGAAATTAATCATCTGCGTTTTTCCGGGAGTCGATGAGGTCTTAACCAAATCCTTGACGCCAAACAGGTGATTGAGCAGGCTAGACTTTCCGACATTAGACCGCCCGGCTACGGCAATTTCAGGCAGCAAATGCCCTTGAACCGACTTGATCTCGGGAAAATCCTTTACGGCAGATTTAACAAACTTGGCATTTTTGAGTTTCATAAATTTTTATCTTTCTTGACGACACATCAAGCGGCACAAATTCAATGTGCATACAATGCTTCGGCAAATATTTTTCAATGCGCTCCGACCACTCGATACAGCAAATCCCATTGGAAAACAGGTATTCATCAAATCCCATGTGGAGAAAGTCATCCGGATCGTTTAAGCGGTAGAGATCGAAATGGTAGACCGGTCTTAGCCCATCGTAAATGTTGAGGAAGATAAAAGTCGGGCTGTTAACTTCATCTTCCCGGTAATCCCCAAATCCCTTAGCGACCCCTTTCACAAAAGTCGTTTTACCTGCTGCCAAATCCCCCTTCAGGCATAGGATCGCCCCGGGCTTTAACCCCTTTCCTATCTTAACACCTAAGGCGATTGTCTCGTCCCGAGAAGAGGAAAGGTATTCCATAAATTAAGAAAGCCACCGCTCTATTTGGGAGGAAAATTCGGGACTTTCCGCTAAGGCTTCCACAAAAGAGCTCACTTTGTCCTCGACAAGCTGACTTTGGATAAAAGTTAAAAATTTCTCCTCAATTTGGAAGCGGTTTTGATTCTGCACTTCCACTAAGGTGAGGGATCGCAAATAATTTTTCCTAAAATCATTAACCACAGCGTCTTTGCTATTAAAAAGCTTGCCGCTCAGCGCCGAGGAATAAACCACTTTTGTGATCGGTTTTTTTGCTGGAACCGCCTTTTGGATATAGTTTTCTATCACGGCGGGATCTTCGGACACGAAAAACCGCTTCACGCGCAAACCCCCTACGCGCTCGGTATTTTCGGGGCACTTGGAGACCCAGTCGTAAATCGCGTCTTGAGGATTGGGATGGGTATTATCTCCGAAAACCTTGCCGGTAAAGGGGCATATATAAATCTTTTTTGTCTGTTCGTTGACGCTTTGCTTGCCAAAACCGATTTTGATCTCAGTCTCGCTCCAGAGCTTACCCTCTTTCTCAACGGCGCGGACGGCATCCTCTGCGCTTTGATAAATCAATTTTTCTTTTGGATATAAGACTGGTTGAAGATTAAACTTTTTTTGGATAAAGAAAAGATAGGTATTAACAAGTTCGGCATCGGGATTTTCGCTAAGAAATTGTTGGATCGCTTTCTTAACTCCTTCAGAAATAACAATTGTTGCCATAAGATCCTCGTTTTGAATATAACTGGGTGTAAGCCTAACTTGTTAGGCATTAATAATCAAGAGTTTTTTTACTTATGCTCTCTATAAAATCGATTCCTGTGCCAGGCTATGAAAAAGTGATCAGCGTCACGGATCCTCAAATCCCCTTAACCGGATTCATCGCCCTGCACAACTGCTCGCTCGGCCCGGCTCTTGGAGGCCTGAGGATTTACCCGTATAAATCTGAGGATGATGCCCTTACAGACGCCTTACGCCTCGCAAAAGCCATGACGTACAAATCCGCTCTTTGCGAAACGGGGCTCGGAGGCGGCAAAAGCGTCATCATCGCCGACCCGAAAGCATCCGTCAAAGAGCTGCTTCTCGCCTTCGCCGAAGGGATCAACTTCTTGGACGGAAGCTATATCGCGGCGGAAGACATCGGCACCAGCGTCGAAGACATGCTCATCCTCAAAACAAAAACCCCCTATGTCGCCGCTCTCCCCTCGCGGAGCAGCAGCGGCGACCCCAGCCGTTTTACCGCCTGGGGCATTTTCCACGGCCTCTCGGCTGTAGCCGAAACTCTATGGAAAACCGGCTCTATCAGAGGGAAAACCGTTGCCATCCAAGGGCTTGGCCATGTCGGAAGCAAACTCGCCGACCTGCTCTTTTGGGAGGAGGCAAACCTCATCCTCACCGATTCCGATCAGCAAAGAACCAAAGATTTGGCCGCCCTCTACGGAGCGATAGCCATGGAGCCGGATGATATTTACGCGGCGGAAGCCGACATCTTCGCCCCTTGCGCCATCGGAGGGGTCATCAACCCCGGAACTATCTCCAGGATGAAATGCCGGGCTGTAGCCGGATCGGCTAACAACCAGCTGCTGCGGGATGAAGACGGCATCCTGCTCCAGGAAAAAAATATCCTCTACGCCCCAGATTATGTGATCAATTCGGGCGGACTGATCAATGCCGCCGCGGAATTCGAACCCGGCGGCTACCATCCTAAAACCAGCAGGGAGCGGGTCAAACACATTTATGACACCCTTGTGCTGATCTTCAAATTATCCAAAGAGCAGAACAAGCCGACCAGCCAGGTCGCTGACGAACTGGCGGAATACAAGTTAAGCCACGGCATCGGGCGCCGCCGCACTCCCATCTGCTTTACAAAATAGCCGCTCCTTTGCTACACTTATCTTCATTCAACTAGGAGCAGACCCATGAATAAATCCCATTTCACTTGGTTTCTAAGCAGCAAACTCGCCAGTTTTTTAAAAATGAGTTTTATCGTGGGGTCTCACACGGCTTTCTTTTCCGCAGTCAATATCGCAAATCCTTTGATCGGGGCTTTCAACACACGCAAGCAAACCATGCTGATTTTCTGCGCGCTGTTCCTGAGCAGATTCCTCTTTTGCGGAACGATCGACCTCCACTTTTTGGCTTTCATAGTTCCCGGCCTGTTCGCCGCCCTCTACTGGAATGTGCAGGGTCCCGCCATCCGTTTGCTGGCGCCGCTGCTCTGCTTCGCTCTGTTTCTCGCGCATCCGACGGGACTTGCAGCCGCTCCCTACGCCGCTTTTTGGCTGATCCCGATCGCCCTCTATTTCAAAAAGGACAAGCCGCTATTTTTTCATGCGCTTAGCAGCACGCTGATCGCCCATGCGGTCGGTTCCGTTATCTGGCTTTACACCGTTCCGATGAGTTCCACAGCGTGGCTCGCCCTGATACCGATCGTCTGCCTCGAGCGGTTCACTTTTGCCTCAGGCATCGCCCTGGCGCACAGCTTCCTCTCTCAAAAAGTTCCAAACCTCGTTAAGCAGTATTCATGAAAACGCCGCTTGCCCTTTTACAAGAAAAGTTCCAAAAAGCAGCCAAAGCCGCCTATCCGCAACTGACTGACGTGCCGATGGAAATCACGGAGAGCACGCAAGAAAAGTTTGGCCATTACCAATGCAATTCAGCGATGAAGCTGACCAAAGAGCTCGGACAAAATCCCCGAAAAATCGCCGAAGAAATTGTCGCCCGCTTTGATAAAGAGAATGTGATCTCCCTGCTGGAGGTGGCGGGCCCCGGGTTTATTAATATCGCCTTCCATCCGGACTATATCAGCCGTTTTGTCACTTCCATCGCCTCCGATCCCCACCTGGCCATCGACTTTCCGGTCAAAAAAGAAAAAGTGATCGTCGAATTATCCTCCCCCAACACCGCCAAAGAGCTGCACGTAGGGCACCTGCGCTCCACCATCATCGGCGACAGCCTGGCGCGCCTGTTTGAATTTTTAGGCCA
The DNA here is from genome assembly GCA_963696295.1 of uncultured Chlamydiae bacterium. GTDB lineage: Bacteria > Chlamydiota > Chlamydiia > Chlamydiales > JAJFMB01 > CAVOJR01. The sequence goes on from CAVOJR010000001.1 coordinate 968,566, forward strand.
TGATGTCTTGCGGCTCAATCACGTGGGCGACTGGGGCACCTCCTTCGGCATGCTGATCGCCTATATGAAAAAATGCGCTCCCGAAGTTTTGAAAGGGGAACAATCCACCGACCTCTCCCACCTCGTCGCCTGGTATAAGCAGTCCAAGAAGCAGTTCGACGAAGATCCCGCCTTTAAAAAAGCCTCCCAGTTAGAAGTCGTGGCCCTGCAAGGGGGCAATCCCGAATCGCTGAAGGCTTGGCATGTGATCTGCGAAATTTCCCGCAAAGCCTATCAGGAGATCTACGACCTGCTGGACGTCCACCTGCAGGAAAGAGGCGAGTCGTACTACAACCCCATGCTCGGCCCCGTTGTCGAAGAGCTGAAGCAAAAAGGGCTTGTCCAAATATCCGACGGCGCCACGTGCCTCTTCGTGGAAGGGTTTCAAAGCCGGGAAGGGACAAACCTGCCCCTCATGCTGCAAAAATCGGACGGCGGCTACACCTACGACACGACCGACATGGCCGCCATAAAACAACGTATTGAGGTGGAAAAGGCCGATCGGATCATTTATGTGGTCGATGTGGGTCAGAGCACCCATTTCCAGATGGTTTTCAAAGCTGCTGAAATGGCCGGCTGGCTCGACCCGAAAAAAGTCAAAGCATCGCACGTGCCCTTCGGCCTGGTCCTCGGTCCTGACGGCAAGAAATTCCGCACCCGTTCGGGCGACACGGAAAAGCTGATCGATCTCCTCAACGCCGCCGTCGAGCACGCCGACGCCCTGCTGCAAGAGCGCTCCCCCGAGATGGACGCCGCCGAAAGAAAGAAGCTCGCGCATGCCTTAGGGATAAGCGCGATCAAATATTCCGACCTCTCATGCCACCGCCTGAGCGACTACTCTTTCAGTTATGAGCGTATGCTTAAATTTGAGGGGAATACCGCCGCCTTTTTGATGTACGCCTACGTGCGCGTGGCAGGGATCAAGCGCAAAATCAACGCCGATATTCAGAAGATTCAAGAGCCGATAAAGCTTCAGCATCCCTCAGAGATCGCCTTAGGGCTCCATCTGATCCGTTTCGAGGAGGCCCTGCAGCAGGTCGTGCGGGATCTCGCACCGAACCGCCTGACCGAATATCTCTACAACCTCGCCGAGAAATTCAACGCCTTTTACCGCGACTGCAAAGTGGAAGGGGTACCGGAGCAAAACTCCCGCCTGCTTCTTTGCGAGGCGGTGGCCCATACAATGAAGCAGGGGCTCCACATACTCGGCGTCGAGACCGTCGAGAGGATGTAGCAACTGATTTCAGTTGCTATAAAGGATTTCCTTAAACTGATCTTAAGAATTGGCGAGAGGGACTCAAATGGAAAAATTTACCCCATTACCATCCAATATCTAATCTAATGTCCAGGCTACGATGCGGCTTGTTTTTTGCCCTTGACCCATCTCGATTGTTCTAACCTCTGAAGGCTTTACCCTGTCTAATGCCTTATAAATAATTGGCAGGGTGCTCGCCTTTGAGACTAGAGTGGTGAACCATTTGCAGTCAACTTCAGGGCTCTCTTCAATCATCCGCGTGATAAAGGCTGCTTCACCGCCCGGGCACCAAAGCTCGTGGCTTTGCCCTCCAAAATTTAAAGAGCTTGTTTTTACTTTTAAATTTTTCCATTTTCGCCTCGTACCGGCCTCTGCTTCGCGCGGGGAAGAGTGAAAAGGAGGATTACATAGGGAAATATCGAAAGATTCCTTGATCACCCCTTTGAAGATATGTTGAGGGAATTTTTGTAAGCGAATTTCGATGACTTCCGTAAGTCCATTTTGTTTGATTATTTTGTCGGCATTTGAAATGGCCGCCGGATCGATTTCAGTCCCCACGAAACGCCATCCATACTCCCGGTGACCAATCAGGGGATAGATGCAATTGGCCCCAACGCCTATATCTAAAACATTTTTCCCTCCCTCAAGAGGCAGCAAGTCGGCCACGTAATGAATGTAATCGGCGCGGCCGGGAATGGGAGGACACAAAAAGTTGTCCGGAATATCCCAAATAATATCGTAAAAGGATTTAAGAATCGCCTTATTGAGAGCTTTGACAGCCGCCGGATTCGCAAAGTCAATCGATTCATTGCCATAAATATTGGGGGCGACAAATTTGGCTAATTCGGGACAACCAATTATTAATTTTTTGAAGTCATAAAGATCTCTATGGGGATTTCTTGGATGCAACTTATTTTTAGTCATTTTTAGCGGCGATCCGCGCAAAATCCCGAATTTCCGCTGAAATCCTTTGCATTTCCAAAACTATTTCATCAGTTGGAGCTAAGCGTTTGCATAATTTTCGCAGCCTGGTGCTCATTCTATACAAACTCTGCTTAGCAGAAGAGTATTCTTGCAATTTCTGATTCAGGCTGGCAATTTTCTGCTGCAATTCCGCAATTTCATCCATGACTTGATCCTTTTTAGTTAATAAATTTTACCTTTTTAATGACTAAAAGTCACGGAAGTTCTGGAGAGATGTAAGCCCAACATGATAATGTCACCTATATGACAATGTTGAAATGTCACCTGATAACAAATATTTAGTTTCTGTTATCCTAATTGGTAAAATATTCATATTAAAGGATTTACCAATGAGGACAATAATGTAACGAGAATTTTCCTTTATGTCACAGCTGTTACAGACGTCACATAAGAAAAAGAGAAGGCTAGACTGTCCGTTCCATTTTGAAATTTGTTAGTTCAACACCCTTTCTGACGATCGTTTGTTGAGTTACTACTCTAAACCCCCATTTTTCAAAAAATGGCTTTGCTGTGATGCTTACTTCAGCATAAATGAGGTGAATATGATGGTTCTTTGCTCTTTGAAGGATTTCTTTCATAAGGGCTGATCCAACACCTTTCCCAATCCATTCGTGGTGACAATAAACAATCGATATGGCCATTTGGCTCGAATTCAGCAAATCCAACGATCTCATCCCCGACAGTGGCAACAATTGGCTTGGTTCTAGGAAATTTTTTTGCCCATCCTTCTGTTTCTAAGCTTGTAGTTGGAGCCCAAACATCAACCTGTTCTTCTGTGTAGTGTTGAATATTGATTCTGTGAATCGTATTGTAGTAGATATTGGCAAGGGCTTGTACATCTTCTGGGCGGTAGTCTCTTATAGAGATTTCTTTTTTCATGGTTTTACGGAGTTGAGATATTTGATTATTAAATTGCTGACAAACTGACAACCCCCATGGAGGATTTTCTATGTGCGTTTCAGTATAATTTCCGTTGGTGTATTCGCCAATTACTCTTCTCCAAAATTTTGTTGCCGCTTCAGAGCCTGGAATTTGCCTTACTCGCCATGGCCCAGGATGTTTATTAAAAACAGCAAAAGCCATGTTTTTACCAACCATTTTCTTTCTGTAAGCAGGAACAACATAAAAGTCTACGATCTCAGAATACCCATCAATAGGCTCAATAATAGAAAAGCCAACTATCTTGGAGCCTTCTTTCCAATAGTAACCAACATTGGGAGTGCGCCAATCGACATCTATAGAGTATTTCCTATCTTGATTTTTCTTTTTTCCCGAGGTAGGGGAAAATTCATCTTCATAATTCTGAGCTAATTCATCGAAAATATAAGAATTCGATTCGTTAATCAGTTCTAACATATATCCTCTATGAAAAGATCAGCATCTTTTTGGTTTCTGAAGATAAGAAAATCAGTCTGAGGATATTTTCTCTGAGTTCTTCGATTCGGGCTCTTTTTTCTTTATCAAAGTTCCAGGTGTATTTTAAGAGTTCCCAGGTGATAGCTCGTAAGCCTCCAAAATCTCTTTTGTAGTTAAACAACCTTTTGAAAAGCCTCCAGAAACAGACGAGGCGGGAAAAGTGGAAATATATTAGAACATCAGCCCTAGCGAATCTCATTTCAAAAGTCGAAAACGAACATCCTTCAACCACCCAGGCTGTTTCATCAAGCATAGCCTTTTGAATTTCTATGAATTCCTGCTTATCTCTTTTCTTTCCTCCAGGCTCAAACATGTGCCTGTCCAGGTGGTGAACTGGGATGTCCAAGATTGTACCAAGCTTAGAGGCAAATGTAGACTTTCCACTTCCAGGGAGACCAATCAGTGCAAACTTTTTAGGGTGAGTATTTTTCATAACAGCTTGTCCACGTGAATCATTCTCTAGTCTCAAGCTCTTGTTCTATTTGCTCAATGCTTGGTAAAGACCCTTTTAACTCATCAGGAAGAGATTCTATGATCTTTGCTTCATACTGAGATATGCCGATGGGTTTATTGACATCTCGCAGGGCATACTCGGCAACGACTTTGTTTTTTCCTTTGCAAAGCAAAAGCCCTATGGTGGATTTATCGTCTGGATTTCTCATTTTGTCATCTACAGCAGAAAGATAGAAGTTCATCTTCCCTACAAATTCTGGCTTGAAATCTGTTGCCTTTAGCTCAACCACGATAAAGCATCTAAGCTTGTAATGATAGAAGAGCAAATCGATATAAAAATCTTGTCCTCCCACTTCCAGGTGAACCTGACGTCCTACCAAAGAAAAACCTGTTCCAAGCTCGAGTAAAAATCTTTGGACGTGATCCAATAACCCTGATTCTAGTTCTTGCTCATCGTGCTTATCTCTTAGAGTTAAAAAATCAAAGCAATAGGGGTCTTTTAATGCTTGATGAGCCAAGTCAGATTGAGGAGAGGGGAGAGTTATTTGAAAATTAGTGATGGCCTTTCCTTCTCGTTTATGAAGGCCACTATCTAGCCAGTGCAATAAGACATTTCGACTCCATCCATGTTCGATCGTTTTATGGGCATACCAGATTCTATCTTGAAGAGTTTCAAGCTTTTGAAGGAGAAGGATGTTATGACCCCATGGAATTTGGCCAACAACCTGTTGGCTAATTGCAAATTCCGGATATTCCTTTGCGAATTGAACCATGTACTTGATATTTGTTAGAGAGAAGCCCTTCATCTCAGGAAAGGTGGATTTTAGGTCTTTGGCCAGATTTTCGATAGTTTTAGCGCCCCAGCCTTCATCCTTCTGTTTGAGATGGATTTTAGAGCCTATTTCCCAATAAAGATTAATGAGTTCGTGGTTAATGGCTAAAGCAGCTTTTACCTGAGAAGTTAAGATTTTTTCTTTAATCTCTTTGAAGAATGCTTTGTATTCTTTGAGGTCTTTGGTCTGAACTTTCTCGAGTGTATTAGATGACATTTTGCTCTCTTAGTGTAAGTCGGAGAGTGTAGCAGGAAAGAGCGAAAAATTAAATAGTTTTTACTGCAGTTTCATCCAGTCTAGTGCGTAAAATTTGCGTAATTGAGCTTTACTCAGTGAAAATTTTCGGTGTGAATTTTGTGTTGTATGTCACTAAAAACAAAAGGCTTCAGTCGTTAAACTGAAGCCTTAATTTTGGTTGGAGGTGGAGAGAATCGAACTCTCGCCCTAAGCAAACTCCATACTAATCTCTACATGCTTAATGCCCAATAATTTCATTGCCGCCGACGTAGGGCACCTTTGAATTTCCTCTTATTTTAAGGTCCAGACTATTGTCTGGGAATTCTCTTTAAAATTAGCGGGGAATAGGGTACTATTTCTTGTATGATCGAAATCATTAAAGCCTCTAAAGTTTATAAGCAGGCGGGCAAGCTCGTTCGAGCTATTTGCGATATCTCCCTGACCATCGAAAAAGGAAGGATAGGAAATTCAAGAGTGGTCTGTTCTGCGAACCGAGGGAATGCAGACCAGACCACTCTTGAATTTCCTATCCTTTGGGCATTGCTCACGCCATCGACTTTTACGGTGATTGGGCCGTTGCGCACCAAGGTTCCAGAAAGCCATTCAGGAATTTCCCCTGTGAGAGAAAGAGGGGCGTTTTCCATTTCTTGATCGAGTTCGGCAGAAGATGTCATGATGATTGAAAAATAACATCTTTTAGAAATTAGAACTATGGATTAAATATCCTTGAAGAGTCATACCCAGGAATCGAGATTCAACGTTGCGAAACCAAAAGTGAAGAGGGAAATTCTTCTCTCTCATGTGGTTTTTTTAGACTATCCCATGCTTGTGGAAGGGCCAAAACACGGATTTTGTGATGTTATTGAAAAGTGTTGCTTAATCAAAAATATTTTAGCTTGATCATTAATATACATATACCAATAATATTTCAAATGAACATAAGATTATGTAACTATCCTGCCATAAATCAGATAATCAAAGAAGAGGCGCCTGCGCTCGCCCTTATCGCGGCTTCCTGCGTTCTTTCAAGCACCCACGCTATCGCTTTATCCGCACTCTATGTCGGCTACAAATGGCTCTCACGCCCTGTTTCCGTAACCAAAATCTATTCCCTGCTAACAAGAGGGAACCTCGCTCCTTACGCTGAAAAAGTAGATCAGCTCAGAGGCCGATCTGATGTCCTGGGGATTGCGTTCCTTCCCCATAAAAAAGTTATTTATTTGACAAAACGCCTATTTGAGGGCTGTACAGTGTATCGCGCCTTCGACCTTACAACCTGTAAAGAAGTGGGAGAGGCTATAACCAACTCTACACTTTCGCTCTACGAGGGTCGTATCATACCCTCACGCGTAATCCATATCGACCACATTGAAAACCTTGCCCCTGAAACGCATAAAAATGTAGGTTCTGTGCTCATCAAAACCATTCTGCAGGATACATGGAATAAACATGAGGGGCGATTGCAGCTATTTTCCTTCGGAGTGGCGCACCGGTTCTACCTCAAATTAGGATTCTACCCCACTCTGTTAAGCTTTGACATTTTTGACATCTTCACTAGAAGGTCAATAGAGTGGATAAACCATTCCTATTCAGGCGGATGGATGTACCTACCGGCAGAAGCGAGAGAGCTCTGGCGTAGGGAGATTGAGCAAAATCCGATTAACAAAAAGGAAAACAGCATGAAGAAAAGATCTACGGAAGAACAAATAACATCTCTTTTGAGCAAATTTTATGAATTCAGTTAGATCTCTGTCTCTGTTATCTTCATCAGTCGCTTCATCAATCACCATTTGCCACTTTGGAACCTCGCCAACCTCTTTATCAAGTGCTCCCTTGCCAAAGATAATAAGACCTACCTCTGAACCTATCCAAAACCTCTGCAGTAAAATCCTCTCCCTTCCTTCCATTAGTAAAAAACAGACCGCTCTTATCTTTGATAGTGAAACTGAGAACAACATCGATTTTTTGAGAGAGAAGGTGAAGGGGAATGCTCCCATTGGTAAACTCGAACCTTACATACGCGCCCTTGGATCCCTCCTTTTCCAGAATCATCCCAATCATCCCAATCATCCCAATCATTCCAATCATCCCGATTATTCCGATAAAACAGAAATTAAAAACTGGCTGCGTCTTCACAAAGCCCAGCTACGCAAGCCAAACTCCTTTCTGGATTCTCTAACTCAGGAACAGAAAGAAGCACTCTGCAATCCGTCTAAGCCCATAACCGCCATTGCCGGACCTCTCCATGAACTTGGGGGAGGGGCACGGGGTGTAGTTTATCGGGCGCAGGTGGGCGGTCGGACTTTGGCATTAAAAGTGGGTGAAGTGAAGGACGATTATTGGCGAGGAGAAGGACTTGTCCATCAGCGTATTGTTGAGGTTTTGACGATGGTGGAGAAGGAAAAAAACGATTTCCTCTTTATGGAATATGTTCACGGTGAAACTTTTGGAGAAATCCTGGAACATATAGAGCCGAGGGAGATGCTTCGCTATGCGGCGCAGGCGGCCGGGGTTTTTTCCGATCTGCAGGGGATGGGTCTGTATTATTCGGAATTTCATGACAATAATGTGATGAGGTGCAACGGTTCGCTGAAGCTTATTGATGCTGGTTCTTTAGTTAGAGTTGTCGAAAACTCTAAAATTGTAGATGTGGCGGCAGATATTCGCGCGTTGCTATTCCGCTACCTCGATAGGCGCAGTCACCCGCTTAAAAGCGATACGGAAAAGCAACTTGAAAGCTTCAGAAAAAGACTCGTTTGGAAAGGGGACGATGAGGAAATTAGGAAGGCCGTGGAAGAGCTTGCACACCTTGAGGGTTGTTAATCTGTGTTAGTCTCGGCCGCAAGCGGGAGTGATCGGGGTCATTTGATGCTGCATGCGATTTACGCTGGTTTAGGGGGAATGTGTGTTTTAACCGCCTGTGTCGATCTTCAAAATCCATACGGAAACGTTAGTATGCAGGCGAGGGTTGTGCGGGCCAGCTCAAAGCTTTTAGATAATTAAATATTAAGTTTTGCTGTCGCGGGAAGTAATTCTGATGATCTGCACTCGAAAGTGTAGCGTCATAATCCTTATAGAATTATAATACACACATGCAAATTTATCCCTTTTTACGGGCAAGAAAAGTGAAGCCCAACGCTCACGACGGCTACTTTGCCGAGCCGAAATCTCTCGGAGAGGCGGGCCTGAGCGCTATCCTCGACCAAGGGAAAGCGTGGAACAAGCAGCTGCAGCGCACGTTGCAAAATGGGGGCGCGGTCCTGTTTCCCCATACTTTCTTAAGCAAGTGCGGGTATCAGATCGCGGCTGCGGTACACGCCATTTTGGATAGTGGAGCGGATCAAGCTCTGCTGCTGGGCGTTTTACACCCGATGTCTGAATCCTTAATGGCCGCGCGCACCAAAGAGCTGAATAATGAGGACATCTCGTCCGAAATTTCCAGAGGGGTATTTGAGCCGGGCCATGAATGTCTCAATAAGGAATTTTCGCTGGCCCTTTTCCATATCCTCTTTGACTTTGAAGTGAAGCGGAGGGGGATAAAGCCGCCCAGGCTGATCGAACGCTACCCGAGTCTGGTAAATAAAGACCCGAGTACGCTGCCGGGGATCAAAGAGCTGCAGGTGATCGCCAAGGATTCTGTAATCGTTGCCACTGATGACATGTGCCACCATGGCGTTGGCTATGGCGTTCCTGAGGAGAAAGCGCTTCCCATGAATGCAGAGGGGCTCCTTTTTGCGCGAAAGATGATCGAAGAGGGCTATGCGCTGCTGCAAAAAAACGATTTTTACGGCTATTTCTATCACTGGATGAATCCGCTCGCCATCGGCGACCCGACAGACACGGCGATTGTTTTAAAGTACCTTCTCGGCGCTGTTTCACCGAAGATCATAGACTTGAAACTCGTTGACGTTTCGCCTCTTTTCGAAAATGAGATCTCCCCTAGTTGGGTGGCGACCACCCTTGTCGCCTTCGAAAAAGTTAAATCTTAACTTTGTGAAATCCCCTGCGCTCTTTCAACTCATGGAGTTTTCAGCACTGAAGGGGGGCAATTATTGTTTCACGAAGCCTGTCTAACTCCGGATGACATAGCAGATACTCAAGACGGCATACAGAAACGAGTTCTTAAATATTTTGGCAAAAGAAATTTTTTTGACAAAGAAACGATTGAAAGGATGCTATCTTATGAAAACAGCGGTTTTTCTCTAAATGCCAATGTACGCATTCCATCATGGGATCGAGAAGGATTTGAACGATTGATAAGGGGAGAAAGGGCCTTGTCTACCATTTTTTATAAAAGAAACATACCACTCGATGGTCTTTTCCAGGCCTTCAGTGATGGAGTGGTCGGGTCGCCAGCCGATCTCTTTAGTGATTTTGGCATGGTCGATCGCATAGCGCGCATCGTGATCGTGCCCGGGGCGGTCTCGCACAAATGTGATGAGATGCTCGAGTGAGGGGAAGGCTAGGCGTAGGATTTCTTTGACTAAGTCGATATTTTTCCACTCTTGATCGCCCCCGATGGCGTAGGTTTATTTGCCGCAGAGGAGGAGGAGGTAGAGGGCTTTCCGTGATCCTCGACAAAGAGCCAGTCGCGCACATTTTGGCCATTGCCGTAGATGGGAATTGGCTTTTCTTCGAGGCAGCAGCTGATGGTCAGCGGAATGAGTTTTTCCCTGTGTTGGCAGGGGCCGTAATTGTTGCTGCAGTGGGAAATGCAGGTGGAGAGGTTATAGGTGTGGCCGTGGGCGCGCACGAGATGATCGGAAGCGGCTTTGGAAGCGGAGTAGGGGGAATTGGGGCGGTAGGGGGAGGATTCGTTAAACTTGCCAAAGAGAATTGAACCATACACTTCATCCGTTGAAACGTGGTGGAAGTGGATATGGGGATTTCTTCTCACCACTTCCAAAAGGTGAAAGGTACCGTTTACGTTGGTCTCGATGAAGGCAAGCCCCAATATTAATATTTTTTTAAGATTTTTACAAAATAATTATCTTCCATATATTTAAAATAATGTTTTATAATATGAGTAATGATTTATAATCCTATTACCAGGAGGTATTTTATGGAAGCAAAAGGACTTGGCCCTTCATCTTCATTCAATCACTGGGATACCCTTTCGGTAGGAGTTGCCTTAAGAATGGACAGGAGTAAAGTGAGTTCATTATTGGAAAAAGAGGACTCTGCGCTTCGAGCACCCCTCCAGGAACTTTCTTATGCTTACGAAGCCCAACATGATGGTGGTATGAATCAAGCCAGATCTGATAAAGCTCAGGAGGCAGGGGCAGAAAAAGTTTATACGGTGCTTAAAGAAAAGGGATATGACAACATTGTGGAAGCGATAAACAAGTTAGGGGTTGACGGGATAAAAGAGATAGTCCTTAAAGAAGGAGCGATGGGAATGAGAGATTTTTATAAAACGCATTGAAGCACAACAAGCTTTGCAGGAAAGTTAATCATCGTTAATGGTATGCAACTAAAAACTGAAGTCGATGTTCCCGCAAAATAACAGGCGCCGTCGATATCAAGATGCCTGATATGATGATGGTATTGGTTGGAGATGCGGATCTGCCCTCCAAAAGTGCGCCCTAAATGCAGATTGATCTTACACCCCGGACGCCACTGATAATTTAGGGCAAATTCAGGGCGATACTAGCACTGGATGATCTCGAAAATCCCGATCTCTCCTCACGCGAAGCTAAGGTGCTCTCTTGCTGAAGTCGGCCGAATTTCTCTTTCTGGAAGCAGGAAAAAATGAGATCAAGAAAGAAAGAGTGCCAAATTGGGAAAACACCCGGAGATCGCGGATTTTCCAGAGTTAAAATCGCTTATAGAGGAAAGGTTAAAGCAGTGACTTTCGCTTGTCGACCTGCAATTTTTCGCTGATGAGCTGCTGAATCGTCTCCAAAACTTGGGCTTGCGTCAGACTGCCTGAGGAGTACGCATCTGGTCTCTCGACGTTCAGGGGAAATGTTAAATCTCTTTTTCAGCTTTAAAACAACATAATCAATTTTCTCAGAATTAAGGGGATAATTGATATTTGCTTTAATCGCTTTCAATTCTCTTGGGGTATATTCAAAAAATTTCTCCTCAAGATGGGCATAGATATGTGATCGACGTCGATACTGCCATATTCTATATCCTTTTAATTCATTCCCTATCCACGGCGTCACCGACGACATTATCATGGCATTTTCGCTCCCAACTCCCCAGTAAGAAAAAAGATTGTGATAAAAAAGCCGCGAATCAACCCACCTCAGCATGTTCGAGAAATAGTGGAGAAGGTAGAAAAAGTATCATTCAATTGGAGTAAACTGATTGCCCTGTATTTATGAAACTAATCCGCTAATTTGCGGCTGGCAGGGAGATTAAAATTACCGGCTTTGTCACAAACTCTCTTGATATCCGGCGTATTTTAAGCGGCGGCCGACTCAAATCCCGGAGTTTGATCCACCTTACAACTTTTCTGATAAAGAGATCTGCCAGTTAATACCGGGAACTGCGGATGGATTCCCCGAAGAGGCCTTCTATTTTCTGGAAGAGCGAGGCTCCCTTCTTAGAAATATACGATCCTCCCCACTCTGAGGATAGCTGCGAACCACCACTCTGGATTGATTAAACTTTAAGAGAAAATGACCACTATCAGCAGTGGAATAGAACTCTCTATTTCAAAAATAATTGCTTTTCCAAAAATAACACCTCCAAACGGCTAATTTGCATCAAAAACGGTAGAGATTTGGCGAATTTATAATGTATTTGTAACAAAAAAGGGCGCAAAGGGAGGAAATTCAAGAGTGGTCTGGTCTGCGAACCGAGGGAATGCAGACCAGATCACTCTTGAATTTCCTATCCTTTCGAGGATATCCTCGATGCGGCGAGCGGCGCTGGCGCCAATTCGATCGGAGATATCCACTTCACCCTCAAAGATCCGCGCGAATTTCGCAAGGAAGCGATTACAAAAGCCGCTCAAAACGCGATGCAAGATGCCAAGAGTCTCGCCGAGGCCGCCGGCGTCAAACGCGGCCGCATCTCCTCAATATCTCTAGATCAGGCCGAGATCCGTCCGTTTTATAAAGCGGCGATGATGGGGGAGGGGGTACCCATTCAAGCCGGCGATGTCGATGTCAACGCCAGCGTGAATGTCACTTATGAGTTAACGAAGCCGTTAAGGATTCAATGAGGACTTGCTTCATTTTTTCAATCAAGATAATCAGGTCCCCTTTTCTTTTAACGCGGAGCACACCGAGAAGATGATCCAACTGGGTTGTTAATTTTTCAGTTTTGTATACTTCTTTTAAAGTATCGGTTTGTTTTTTATAACCAGCCTCTATGTTTTGGATCAAGGTTGCGATTTCAGGCGGGTTCGGATTCCACATGCTGTCGACAGCCTGAATGAAGGCAGTCAAAAGCTCATGAACCGCTTGAATATACTTCTTTTCCCCCTCATCGATGAGTGTGTTTAGATTATTTTGAAATTTCACATACTCCGGGCGGATCAGATTCCACTGTTCTTGCGTCATATTTTGTGTGGAGCGGTGAGAATTTATTTGGTTTAAAGTCTCCAACCCCAGCTGCTCTAAGCGGCGCATTTTGTCAACTTCGTTACAGATCTGTTGTATAGATTCTGAATGATTGAGATAGACCGCAAGAGAGCCATAGTTTTGCTCCTTATTAAAAATCAGGAATCGCCATGATGTTGATTCAGCTTCGACAAGGGCTTTCTTAAGAGGATCTTGAGCATATCTGATATTGATCTGCTTTAGGGTCTCAATCACTTTATAGGCGAGGTCCATCTTAATCCCTGTTTGAACTATATCGCTAATATCGATCAACAAAGCGTCGGAAAGGATTTTTTTATAACACTCATTATAACTCTCTACATTCTCATACTTTAAAGATCCTTCAACAAATTGGGAAATCTCCTCCCCGGACAGAATTTTACTCTTTAACTTTAACTTTATGGCGTGATTGATCAACTCAACCGCATCAGGAGTACTGAGACGGCGCAGCAGAGGCTGCACCTCTTCCCAAGGGGCGCCCGCATTAATTTTTTGATTGATTGCCTTAAAATAGTCGGTGTAGCAATCTGTTCTATTGACTATATCGGGTCTGGCATTGATCTTTTCAATAGCTTGATCAAATTGACTCTTTTTCACGGCGCTTTGGAATTCTCTAATGACATCCCAAGTCTGTTGCGATTGCTCGTTTACAATTTTTGCTTCCCACTTCCAGGGTAATGAGGCCATTTTGAGTAAAAGGGCGGCTGAAGAGACAATCGCCACCGGGGATATTAAAATTGAGAAGAAGAGCGTCATCACTTTCATGGGCGTAGACATGGGATCGCCGTAGGTTTGGGCTAAAACATCGATATCCCTTCCTCCGAGGATCCTGCGGCAGGGAGTTGAGAACCAGTCTAGGCTTGATAAAATGGAGGACTTATTTTCATAATTGTAACAATTAAATACAGAGTAATTGCCTGCTATATTGTAAGACATGAACGCACCTAAAATTTTTTAGGCATTATATATGAATTAAAAAAATCAAGCAAGTTATTTAGCAGCGAGTGTAGGCGCTAAATAGAAATGTCCTATTGACAAATAGATATTTTATTTATCAAGCGGCTAACCCCTAAGAGGAGGTTAGTATGATTAGGGAGCAAATATCTTTTCAGAGATAAGTCGAAAGAAAATCACTCAAGCTAAAGCCGCTGAAATTTTTGGGCTATCGCAGAGACATTTAAGGCGATTGTAGGCTGAGTACAAAAATTATGGGTATGTCCTCCCAAAAAAGATTGTGATAAAAAAGCCGCAAATCAACCCACCTCAGCATGTTCGAGAAATTGTGGAGAAGGTAGAAAAAGTATCATTCAATAACTGATTGCTCGTATTCCGCTAATTTGCGGCTGTGGCAGGAAGATTAAAATTACCGGCTTTGTCCTATCCTTAGGGCGCTTTGCTTTTGATTACGGAACTTTTTTAACCTTCTCTTTTTCTGCTATAAATGTTTCACAATATGATCTTGGAACATCCTTAAAATCATATGCAGCTCGAGCGGCCATCTCTTCGATGATTTTGTTATTGCTCTCCTGAGGCTCGTCCTTCTCCAAACGGATAGTTTTAACAAAACTGGCTTTTTTTGCTTTCTTAAGCAAATCATCTAAAGAAAGGGAAGGATCATCGCACCGCTCCTTGAGCTTATTCAAATTGATTTTCTTGCCTATAGTACTCCAAATGGACCTCATGTCATTCTTCCCGATATTATTATGAGGTTTGTCTCCTGAGCCATGTTCAAGGGACTGGTAAACGACAACCGAGGCAAAGATAAATTTGTAGTCGGGATTGAAAGCAATCACAAGATCTGCCGCTGTCTGGATCTTTCCCTCTAACAGCCCATTTTCCACCCTCTCGATCCTCTCCTGCATAGCCTTCAATGAGGCGTCGACATCCAGCCAGTAGGGAGGAAGCTTTTTCACAATCTCTGTTATTTGCGGTGATTTTAAAAAACTCTGAACCTGATGCATTTTCTCTTTCACTGAGGCTACCTGGGATTTTAGTGCATCCAACTCAGCGGGAGATAATGATAGATGCGCATCTGGCAGATCGAGCAGCGCACAGCGGTAAGCGGGTATAATATGGTCAAAGGTATTGATGCAGCTGTTAGAGTTGGGCATACTGCGCGTGTTATCGAAATATTTGATTTTATTGTCCGGTGTGATGAAGATATTTCTATGATGTGCATCAAACATGCCAAAAATGATGCTGATCAAAATCGCCTTTGCTATTTCCTCTTTGGGTATATTGAGATCATCATCAGCATCTTCTAGAACTATTCCCTCTTGAACCGGCTGAATCCCGCCGAGCTGTTGCTTCAAGACCATTTTCCCAGTGGCCACAAACGACTCTTCTAAGCCCAAAATTACCGCGATATCCCAAATCAATTTTTCCATTCTGGCACCTGACGGCTCTCCTCCCAAACCTACTTTAAAATATGCGGCAACAATCTCAGGTTCCAAGCTTTTGAAGAGTTTATGCACTTGATTGAAGGAGCCAAACATTTCACTTTGAAGTTGGGGTTGCAGATTAGCCCATTTTTTTCCCTCTATCATGGCCTCAAACAAAGCAGCCTGATACTGCAGGGCTTTGGCCGTCACCGCCTGCCCTTTTCGTTCTAACTCCCTGAGGTCTCTCTTTGACTCTGTCTTTATTTTGTTCAGTTCTGCGCGCAAATCCTGCGGCATCGTCGTGAGTTGCATCAGAGCGGTCTCATCATCGCTATCCTGGATCGTATCCGCTATAAGATTTGATAATTTAACAAGATCTGGCAATGATTCTTTTGTGAGATTTTCTAATGCCGCTTGAATCAAAGGATATTGGCGCGCTTGCGCGCGGATTTGCTCTACTTTCTCTTGAGGCAGATTCATAATGCCCGCGTCCTCAAACAAGGCGCAATAAGCGGCGATGCGCGTTTCATACTCTTTTTGCCAGGCGGTATCTTGCGTGATCGTCCGTTCTGCGAGATCCAAAAAAACGGTGTCATTTATTTTTGGATAGACAATATTTGATTTTGCCGCAATTTCTTTTCCGAGCTGCACTTTCACCATCCGCCTGCCAATGGCTAAATACCCCTCTCCCTTATCCGGTCTGCCGGCTTCCCATATATTTGTGCTAATTGGTTCAATGTTCATAATGCTAATTATAACAATTAAAATAATTAAATAATTATAAATATTAAAAATTTTCTCAATAAATTGGAGGAGGGTTTGCCTTGGGCGCCAAAATAGACTGGGCTTAAGAGATTTACACCCTCGTCCAAGACTGAGGACGCTCTACTGGAAGCTTGCCCCGATGGAGTCCGGATGACATAGCAGATACTCAAGACGGCATACAGAAAGGAGTTCTTAAATATTTTGACAAGAGAAATAACAAAGAAACGATTGAAAGGATGCTATCTAACGCCAATGTACGCATTCCATCATGGGATCTAGCGATTGTAAGATAATGTGCCAGGCGAAAATTTACGCTGGAATGGACCATGGATTAACTATCGTCTTCCCAAGCCGACTCGTGAGGGTAAAAGATTTATTCAGATTGAGCCTTTAAAACTCATCACACCCTATCCAACCGACGACATTATCATGGCTCTCAACCCACCTCAGCATGTTCAAATCTGGATTGATTAAACTTTAAGAGAAAATGATCACTATGTGGAATAGAACTCTCTATTTCAAAAATAATTGCCTTTCCAAAAATAACACCTCCAAACGGCTAAGAATCAAAAACGGTAGAGATTTGGCTCGCAGACCAGACCACTCTTGAATTTATCCTTTAGCAAAGGGAAGCTTTATAGGGCTTGCCAGGAATTTCCCGGACATACTTGGGGACGGCATAGCCGGGCAGCAAAATGCGCAAGCTTTGCATCAGCTGCCGCCCTTTCTCTTCCGGAACCTCGAAATGGGCGGCCCCCTGCACGCGGTCGAGCTGATGCAGGTAGTAGGGCAAAATATTGTTTTCGATCAATCGCTCGCAGAGAGTCTGCAGGGTCTCCACATCGTCGTTGACGCCCCGCAAGAGAACCGACTGATTCAAGAGATTGATACCTTTACTCCGGAGCAAGGAGAGATGATGCAGCACCTCCTCGTCGAGCTCTTTGGCGTGATTGCAATGGATCACAAACCAAAGGGACTTAGTCACCCCTTCGAAAATCGCGAGGAAGGACTCGTCTATCCGCTCAGGAATGCCTATCGGAAATCTGGAATGGATGCGGATATGCTTCACATGGGGGATTTCCTGCAGCCGGCTCACCAGCATTTTTAAAATCCGGTCATCCAAAGAGAGGGGATCCCCTCCGCTCAAAATCACCTCTTTGATCGAAGAGTCCTGCGTAAGCAGCTCGATTTCTTTGTCAAAAGTCTTGTCCTGGCAATCATAGGGAAAATGTTGCATGTAACAGTAGCGGCAATGCATGGCGCAGGCGCTGGTGCAACGCAAAAGGGCCCGTCCATGATACTTATGCACGAGCTTTGCCTCCCTGCGGCAGCCGATATGCGCTACGGGATCGGAGCTGAAACCCTCATGGATTTCCCGCTCTTTTGCGAGGGGCAAAAATTGACACAGGATAGGATCGTCCAATGTCCCCTTTTCGATCTTTTCAGCCAGCCGGTAGGGGAGATTGAGGGGAAAGCGCATCGATTCCAAAACAGAGCTTTTTTGCTCTTCATTCCAATGCAAAAAATTAGCCAGCGCTTCCCAATGGGTGAAATTTTCCCGCAGAATCTTTTTCCAGCTTGAAACGGAAGTTTGAGAGAGTGCCAGCACGAAATTCCTTATGTTTGATTTAAATATTATACCTCTAATCCCATTAAAACGGAAGTTCCACTTTACAGCCCCCGCTTCCCTGGCATATAACAGGGGAATGTTCACCAATATTTTATTTGTCATCCTCGTCCTCATTTTGATCAACTTCACGCTGGAAATTCCCATCCAGCCCTGGATCGCCGCACCTTGGGAGGGCTTTGCGGCAGGCCTCGCACTCTACGCACTTATCCTCGCCCTGATCTATCTGCAAAATAAAATATTCAACCGCAAAATGCTTATTCTAACAAACTTAGAACTAATTATTTTCCTGTGTTGCTTTATTTTTATCTTTGGCGGGCAACGGGTATTAGAATGGCCCTCGCAAGCGCTCCTCAGCCTTCTGGCTCTCAGTTTCTACCTGTTCGGCCTCTGGTTTTTTCACTACACGAGCGCGCGCGGCAAAAAATGGATCGAGTCCCCTTGCGCCGAAGCAACCCTTGAAATGCGCATGGTAATCCCTTTTATGCTCCCCTTCCTAATTTTTACTATACTCATCGATCTTTTCAGCCTCATTCCCGGCATAGAAATAGAAAATGAATGGCTGGCCTCGGCGATTATTTTCCTGGTCAGCCTTTTGAGCCTGGCCGCCATGATGATCTTTTTCCCTCCCGTTTTGCAGTGGATCTGGCAGTGCCGTCCCTTGCCAAAGAGCGAATTGAGCAGCCGTCTGGAAGCGCTTTGCGAGAAAGCGAAATTCAGACACGCCGGAATGCGCACCTGGACGGTCATGGCATACGCCTCAACAGCCGCCATCATCGGCTTCGTGCCGCGCTTTCGCTATGTGATGTTCACAGACCGGTTATTGAAGGAACTGACACCCGAATCGGTCGAAGCCGTGCTCGCCCATGAAATCGGCCACAGCTACCACCGCCATCTGATCCTCTACCCGTTCATTATTTTCGGCATGCTGGCTTGCGTAAGTCTTTTTTCCTACTTTTGCGAGGATGCCTTAAGGGCCTATTTTGCTCCTGCTTTCTCGCCCTTTTTAATATTTGCCGCCTACGCCCTGATTATCGCTCTTTATTTTCGCCTGGTCTTTGGGTTTTTCTCCCGTCAGTTCGAAAGGCAGGCCGATCTGCATGTCTTCCAATTGGGCGTGCCGGCTGAGGCGATGAAAGAGGCGTTATTGTCGGTCGCAAGAGGGGCTGGCACTTCCCCTTCCACTCCGAGCTGGCACCACTACAGCATACAGGAACGGGTCGACTTCCTCGATAGAGCTTCTAAAGACCAAACGCTTATATCCCGGCACCACCGGAGGGTAAAAATCTATTTCACCCTCTACTTGGTTATTTTAGCAGCCACTTTCGGCTATCTGATGTTGACATAAAAATCTCTTGGAAGAGAAAATGGATTCCATGAACTACAAAGAGTACTACAAAAAAAACAAAGCTCAGATCGAAAAAGAGTTTTTGACTTTTCTCAGCTTCCCAAGCGTGAGTACGGAAAAAGAACACGCCAAAGATGTCAGAGCCTGCGCCGAATGGCTCGCTCATTATATCAAAGGCATCGGCTTTCAGACAGAGCTTTGGGAAACCTCTGGCCATCCCGTCATCTTCGCCTCCAACCTTGAGGCCGGCCCTGATAAGCCTACTTTACTGATCTATAACCACTACGACGTGCAGCCGGTCGACCCGCTCGAGGAGTGGGAAACGCCTCCCTTTCAGCCCACCATAAAAGAGGGCGTCGTCTACGCGCGAGGCGCCCAGGACAATAAAGGGCAGTGCTTCTATGTGATTCAAGCTCTCAAAGCCATATTCACGCTGGAAAAAAAATTCCCCGTCAACATCAAGTTGTGCATCGAAGGGGAAGAGGAGTGCTCCAGCACCGGATTATCGGAGATTCTCCCCTCCAAACAAAAAGAGCTGAAGGCCGACTATCTGGCTATCGTCGATTTGGGCATAAAAGATGAAAACCACCCCGCCATTACCCTTGGAGTGAGGGGGATTTTGTCGATGGATCTCGAAATCGAGGATTCCTCAACCGACCTGCACTCAGGCAGTCATGGAGGCATCGCCTACAACCCGATCCACGCCCTCGTAGGGCTTCTGGCCAAATTGCGGGATGAGAATGGAAAAATTGCCGTACCCCACTTTTACGACGATGTCAAAACAATAAGCCCTGAGGAAAAAAAGCAGCTGAATTTCGATTTTGACGAGAAAGAATATGAACGAACTTTCGGCACCCATCCTCTTGGCGGCGAGAAAGGGTATACCCCCTTTGAGCGCTCATGGCTCCGCCCCACCATCGAAATCAACGGCATTGCCGGAGGATATGCGGGGAGCGGTTTTAAGACGGTCATTCCGGCCAAAGCGCGCACCAAGATCTCCTGCCGCCTGGTTCCCGATCAGGACCCGAATAAGATCGGCGATCTGGTCTCCCGCTTTTTGAAAGAGCAGGCCCCTAAAGGGATGAAAGTCTCGGTACACATCCATAAAGGCACCGGCAAAGCCTTGCGCTCCAATCCGAACTCAAAAGCGGTCAAAGCCTTTGCCAAAGGCTATGAAGCCGTTTACCAAAAACCGTGCGAATTTATCTTGCAGGGGGGGTCGATCCCGGTCGTGACCGAGCTGGCCGACGCCTGTCAGGGAGAACCGGTTTTGCTTGGCCTCGGACTTCCCGGCGACCGGATTCACGCCCCGAACGAGCACTTCAGCCTCGACCGTTTAGAGAAGGGATTTCTGATCATGGTTGAAGCCCTGCACGCGTTATAAATTCTCATATCTTCCAAATCTCATAGATATTCAGTTTCTGATAATCCTCTACATCTATTCCGAGTGCTGACAAGGTATTGTGGAGGCATATATATTTTTCAGCTATAGATTTATCTGGGAACAGCAAATTCTCGTTTAATAAGTCTTTAAAATCAGTCAACTCTTTAAGCTTACCGAATAAAATTTCATTAAATATGGAAGAATATGTGGTTTCTTCTTCACAAACTCCAACATCATAACCTACTTTAATTGCTGGATTATTTAAAAATGAGGGTAAGAATTCGCCGGAAAAAACATGCAAAATATTGTTCGAGTTTTTTATTTCTTCTTTGATCGGTAAAATATCAATCAATTCCCCCTCAAACCCTTGATACGTATCTAATATTTGCAATACGGATAATTCATTTTTCTTTCTTATTAAATTTGGCCAGCAAAAACTGGAAGGACCGTATTTTTTAATTATTACATTCATATTCAACCCATGAATTTTATTTTAGAAAGTCGGATTCTAAAAATTCGACCTCCTTGAACTTTGCTGCAAGTCTATTAATCATACTCTCATCTTTTGAAAACACCTCCCAAAAAGAACTATCAAACATTTCAATCACAATATCGCATGTTTCGTACATTTCCTTATCATCTTTATAACGGACTAATAGTTTTTCATCAAAACAGCCTATGAGAATAATATTTATTATCTGTGTGAATTGTGTTGAAAGGATGTTGAGGATATCCCATTTTATAAAAAATCCTTTTTCGGAATTGTAAATTTGTTGCTCGAATTCAGGGAGTGATTTTCCTTCTCCCAAGTCCCCAACTGCATCTAAAAATAAAATAGACCAATTCATTAACATTCCATTGTAAATTTCATTGAGAATATCTGGAAGTTGGACATATATAATGCCGTTTCTTTTATCTTTTATTCTTATTCCTTTAGTTTTCATTCATAGCTCCATCCATCTACCGGTTCAGCTTCGGCTCTTTGCTTTGTTCCTCCGGTCGGATTTTCTTTATACCTATGTTGATGAGGATTGGTATGATTATGAGGTCTTCCATGGTCAGTGAAATCAATATCTCTGACAGGTTGACCATTTTCATCAAACTCTCTGGCCTGTGTGTACTTGCCTTTGCTACCACTCTCTTTTCCTAATTGGGTATGTGGAGCATCTGTGTCAGGAGTTTTTACACCATGCTGATCTTGTGGCAATGGCCTATCTGGAGCATACATATCAGTATTTTTCAACAAATATGTATTATGATACTGCGAATGCTCCCAGCAATTGTAGGCCTTCACTCCTTCATTAATGACTAAAGCCGTTGCAATAGTATAAGCAGTTGCCAGCACAGCCTCCGTAGAAATTGCTGCAAGGGCCACTTCCGCTCCCCAAACTAAAAGAGGAATGGCAAATACTACTGCTTCACCTGTAGGATCACTATAACGCAGAGGATTATTAAAGACATACTGATAAAGGTTAGTGCTGTCGATGAAGCCGGCCGGATCCTTCGTAAGCCACCTGCCAACTTGGGGATTGTAAAACCGCTTTCCAATGTGTACAAAACCAGTCTCTGGTTCAACCCGCCTGCCGGCATAGCGCCAGGGACTTATTTTGCCTTCTGAAAGCTCCTCGCCAAATGCTGTGTAGGCATACTCTTCTGTAAGTTTTCCTGAAGAAATGTCTATCAGTGAGAGAACGCTGCCTGCCATATCGCAAAGGGGGGTGTACACCTGATCTTCTTTCTCGATGGCAACGATGTGGTTAAGCTCTTTATGAGGCTCTAAAATACGGCATTCAATCATTTTGTTTGAGGTGACTGTGCCAATTTCATAACGGCCGTCATATAGGTAAAGCTCATTATTCTTTGAAAGGCGCCGGCCGGAAAAATCATACATGTATTTGTAAACTTCATTTTCTTTGGTCACTTTTATAAGACGGTCAAGAGCATCGTATGAGAAAGATGATCCGTTGAGTCCGCTTAGACGCCCGCAAAGGTCATAGCGATATGAGCTGTTTCCATCATCTAAAACTTGATTGAGGTTGTTTATCTCGTAAGAGTTGTTATCTTTAGCGGTGCGGTTGTAAAGGGAATCGTTTTGATAGGTATGATGGGGTTCTTTTATAAGCTGATCTAAGTAATCATAGGCGTATTCTTTACACATGCCATTGGATATTAGTCTTTTAACATTTCCGCTGATGTCGTATTCGATTGTTTGTGTCAAAGCGGGGTGAGATTGTGCGGTGATCCGATTCATGGGATCGAAGGCGTATGTGAGGGTGCCTGCTTTCCCCGGAAGCTTTTTGCTTAAAGGATTTCCCTTAAGATCGGATTGAATTTCTTGAGTGTATTTCTCTTCTCCAGCAGAGATGCGCGTGACTTTTGTCAGGTTTACAGGGTCGTAGACGTAGCAAACCAAAGAACCATCCGGCAGCTCTGTAGCGATCACTCTTCCCCTGGCATCATAAGTGCGGCGAATAACAAGGCCATTTCCCAATTTTTCTTTAATGACTTTCCCCAGCTGATCATAGGATTTTTCCGTTGTGGTTTTATGAATCAAATCATCAACTTTTACGAGATGGTCATTGCGATTATAACTATAGCAGTAAGCAATGGTGTGATCGGAAGAGGTCATAGAACTAAGACGCCCCTTTCCATCATACTCGTAGGTAATGGTGGTGCCATCGGGTTTAACGAGGGCTTCTTTTTCACCAAAGCGGTTGTAACGATAACAGGTGGTTTTTTGATCGGCAGTGTTGCGGGCCTCAATCACTCTTAGGAGTTGATTTAAGGCATTATATTCCCACTTTGTTTCAACGGAGGTATTTTTGATCCAATCTCTTTGCAGTTGAATATTGCCAAGGGGATCGTAGAATAGCTCCTTTTTCGAGATGAGTTTTCCAAATGGATCCCGTTTTTCAATAAGGCTTTCCTGATTAAGGGCATTCAACGTGGTGCTGGTTTGGATGCCGGAAGGATCTGTTTTGATAATTTTTGTGACCGAGCTGTATTCATAGGAAAAACGGGTGATATTCCCTAAAGCATCAGTGATTTTTAAGGGTTTTCCAAGCGGGTTATACTCTGTAACGGTTTGCCCGTCGGAGCGAATTTCATGGGTTCTATTGCCGTTTGAGTCATAAACATAATTGACTTTTCTGTAAATAATTCCATCATGGTCTTCTATTCTCTCTTCAATGAGTCGATCGAGAAGATCGTACTCTTTGACGGTAATCGCATCTGCCTCTTTAGTTTTATGTACTCTGCCGAGGGAATCATACTCGTAGGTGATGAGGCTGTTTGCTTTGGAGCGGGAAATCAGACGCCCTGCGCCATCATACTTATAATAGGTCGTAATTCCTTCCGGATCCGTTTCAGATGTTAAGTGAAAGGCGTTATAAGTATATGTTTTGACAGAAAATTCGTCTTCTTCTTTTAAAACCCTCTTGAGGGGGTCGGTTGTGTAGGTGGTGATTTTTGCGTTTTTAGCTGTGGCTTCTTTTAGAGTTCCATCAGGGTTATAAACGAAAGACTCTTTAGTCCCGTCAGGATACTCGATTTGAAGAGGCTTGCCGTGTATGTTATAAACTTTTTTTGTGGAATCCCCTCTTTGATCTGTGTAGAGGGTGACATTGTTAAAGATGTCATACTCCTGATTTACCGAAGTTTTTTTGAGAGTTCCCCTTGGAGTTTGAGTTGGGGGATAGATAGTTTGTATCAATCTGCCAAGTGTATCATATTTGTAGGTCGTTTCATTGCCGCAATGATCTATGGAGGCAATTTTTTGATTGAGGTGATTATATCGATAACTCGTTGTCAGTACATTATTTTCAAAAAGAAGAGTTTCTGTAATACAGCGGTTAGAATAATCGTAGGTGTATTTTTTTTGATGCGTCGGCCACTCTTCAGAGATAAGATTGTCATTAGCATCATAGACCCGGCGAATCTGCTCGCCTAAGGCATTTGTTTCACAAGTGATATTGCCATGGGAATCGTATTCCCAATTAAGAGCATAACGATAGCTGTCATTGCTGTCGTAATGCTCTTCCTGGAGAAGTTTTCCAACGGGAGAGTAGCGTTTAATTACTTTGCTGATGAGCTGCAAGGTATTTTCAGGAGTGAGGTATTTCTCTTCGATGATTTCAGGCAGCCCTATCGGCATTGATTTTGTTGGGGTGATTGAGGTGATTCTTTTAATGCCATCCCCCTCAATGACCTCCCCAATTAATACCGAAGTTGAATCGTAGGAATAAGTGTGTTTTTTGATCAATTTCGAATGACAATAAATCTCTTTGGTGAGCAGTCTTTGCTTTCGGTCGTAGGAATAGCGTAGTTCCAGACCATTATCCTCTTTCTCATGGGTGAGCAAATGATCGCTGGAGTAGGTATATCGCTTTGTGTAGCTTTGATCTCCTGTCAGGGTCTCGGATGAAATATTGCCGAAAGCATCGTATTGAAAGGAACGGGTTTTTTGGATCTCTTTACCAGTAAAGGTATGGGTAAGCAATTCCCCAAAATCATTCCAGGTGAACTTCTCTTTAGAGTAACGAGTAGAATTGAGATAACGGGTGATGCCGGTTAAACGCTTATTATCGTCGTAGGTGTATTTTGTAGGATGATGATAAGCATCAAAAACTATAGTTTTTCCGTGAGAATAACTGAAGGTATGGGTGACTATCGGAGTTGCATCGGAACCGACCGGACTTGCAATCGACTTAACTTTGTTTACAGGCTCACCTTCTTCATAATAGGCAATTAACCGCGTTCGCTGATCCGGTAAACTCCGCTTGCAGATATGTTCGTTATTAACGTGATGGCTTAACATGGCGTATTCATACTTGATCGTTGGAGCATCGGAAGGGACAACCTCAGTGATGTGTACGAACGGTTTTTCACGATGGGCGCTTTTCCTAAATTTCTTCAGATGGTAGGTAATCTTTCTGCCATCGCTGCTGTTAAGAATCAGTTGATCGTCAAGCTTTTTCAACTCAATTTCGCAGTGGGTTTTCGAGTCGCGGTCAGTGGATACGATGCGGGTAAGAGATCCTTCATCATCGCGATAATAAAGGGTTTGATTGCCGTTGGGGAGCACTTCTTTTGTGAGAAGATTTTGTTGTTCCACAGAAGAAAAATCCCTGATGGTGCCCGAGCCTGAAATAGCCTGCAATCCGCTTTTTCTTTGGATCAAGGCGATGTTTTTCAAGTTGTTTCTCGCGCTGATCTCGCCAAATCCACAGTTGGTAAAGCCTTGACCTGACTTCTCTTTACAGAAAGATCCATTTTTATATATTGCTGTTCTGCCGGATCGTTCGATATAGCAGGCCATTTCCTTTTTCCTAATGATGGAACTGTCATGATTGTGGCGCCACCCCCAAAATAGGGAGTGTGTGTCATAGTCAGAGCTTGAATAAAACCTTTCAAAAGATATAGGATTGGGACTTTGAATGTACAGATCCAGTCCGCTTTCGACATAGTCGCCTGTGATAACATTAACGCAATTCCCTGCAAGCGTGGGGAGTCCTCTTTCCACATCGGAAAATGGGAGACTGTTTTCGAAATCTTCTCCCCACAATGAGGAGAACAAAATCAGGAGAGAGATCAGGCGCTTCATAAATAGACCCCAAAATTAAAATTTCACAGAATATTCTGCCTAATCTACCATGTTGTCAAGAAAAAAAGGCTATTAGGGAGTCTGCACGCGTTGTAACATTTTGGCCTCCTCATCTGATAAAAGTCTGTTGTTAAGCATATAGTATCTGAACTCAAAAACACCAAGTTCATAGGATTGAGGGGTGAAAGCCGCTTCGCAGCCAGTATAGTGAAAAGTTTTGACTTCTTTATGTTCTTTAAAAACAGCAGTAAAATTTTCGACATTATTACGATTGTCGTCTGCAAACAAAATCACATCTGGTTCTAACCTCATCTGATGCAGATGTTTAATGTATGCTTCCCCCTTATTT
Source organism: uncultured Chlamydiae bacterium (assembly GCA_963696295.1). GTDB lineage: Bacteria > Chlamydiota > Chlamydiia > Chlamydiales > JAJFMB01 > CAVOJR01. The sequence goes on from CAVOJR010000001.1 coordinate 994,795, forward strand.
TTTTCATCGGTCAAGATCAAATGGGAATAATTGATATTCACAGATCGCAGAAGCTTAGTTGTCGCCTCTTTTGCATACGCGGGGCGTGCTGTTAATATATCGACCTCGACTCCCATGTCTAAAAGAGAATTTAGTCTTTCAGGAATTTCCTCTTCTGTCAAACGCATGGGCGCTTCAGACATCGCCCTCATAACTTTCGACTTCACATAAATTTTAATGAGTTTAGATATTGCTGCTTTAAAAAAGTTTGATTGTGAAGACTTTTCATGCATTAACGATAGAAAGCGGTCATTCGGAAAAATAGATGTGGCAGTGACCAAAGTACTATCAATATCAAAAACTGCCCGGACCTTTTTCCCAACTTTGGCTTGCTTCACAGCCTCCAAAAAAAGACTTTCAAGTTTTTGAGTCTCTATAATTTTAGGTGACATGTACTTCTTTTTATCAAATTGATGAAATATTGTAAAAAGTTCGTTGCAATCCCCTTGTCACTTATTATCAAATCCCCTAAAATAGGTCTTCCCTAAAACCAGAATCACGGAGAATATAATGAAAAAACTTTTATTATCGCTTTCTTTGATTTTCATCGCTTCCAATTGTTCCGCACAAATAGAAACCAAACCGAAAAGCTTTACCGAAATCGCAAAAAAATCAATACCCGCCGTGGTATCTATTAAAGTGAAAGGCAAAAAGGGAGACGGGGATCAATACGATCAGCTGAATCAGGATCTATGGCAATATTTTTTTGGAATTCCAAGGCAACCCTCCCCACAGCAACCGCCCATGCCGGAAATCGGCCAGGCCACCGGCTTTATCGTCTCGCCTGACGGCTATATCCTGACCAATGACCACGTCGTGCGAGGGGCCGATGAGATCTTCGTCACCCTCAATGACAATAGAGAATTTAAAGGAAAAATCGTAGGACAGGACCCGCATACTGACTTGGCTGTGGTTAAGATCGACGCGCACAATCTCCCTTTCTTAAAGCTGGGGGATTCCGATAAGCTCGAGCCGGCGGAGCCGGTGATGGCCGTTGGCAACCCCTTTGGCCTGCAGGCGTCTGTCAGCGTCGGCGTGGTGAGCGCGAAAGGGCGGAATAATATAGACAACTCCAACCTGGACTTTATTCAGACCGACGCGGCTATCAACCGCGGCAACTCAGGCGGCCCTCTTATCAACGAGGAGGGGGAAGTCGTGGGCATTAACAGCGCCATCATCACCAGCGGCGCTGCCGGCGGGTGCGTCGGGGTCGGCCTCGCCATCCCCAGCAACGTCGCACAGCACATCATGGAGCAGCTAATCTCCACCGGCGGCGTGACCCGCGGCTTTATGGGCGTGACGCTGCAGCAAGTCGACCAGGATCTAGCGATCGCTTTTGGCCTCGACAGAGCCGAGGGCGCTTTAGTGGCTGACGTCGCCAAGGGCTCGCCTGCCGAAAAAGCGGGATTGAGGCAAGGGGACATCATCACCCAATACAACAGCCAAAAAGCGGTCAACATCACAGCGCTTCGCAATGCCATCTCTTTGATGAAACCGGGCACAAAAGTGAATTTGACCGTCTTGCGCCACGGCAAAAACCTGACGATTCCGATTGAGATCGGCTCTTTCCCAACCTCGCAAACCTTTGTGGCCAACAGGGAGAATAAACTGGGCTTCGAGGTGGAAAACCTCACCCCCGATATCACCCGCAACTTAGGGCTTCTGGGCGAGCAGGGAGTTGTGATCAGCAAAGTGGAACCGGGCAGTCCGGCCGCCTGGGCAGGCATCAAAAAAGGGGCGTTGCTCATTGCGATCAACCAGAAACAGGTGCAATCGATCGACGATGTGAACGACGCTTTAAGCAAAGCGGAGAGCGGCAAGCCCGTGCTTCTTCTGGTGAAGCAAGGGGAAGCCACCCGGTTTGTCTCCCTCAAGGTCAACTAGTTAAATGCCCACTCAAATGTGGGCATTTACCTCGATTTTTTATCAATCCAGGCCGTTCCGATCAGCAAAAGTCCGGTAGCGACGAATGTCAGAATGCGGATCACTATCGGCATTTCCCATAATTCCACAAGAAAAAGGCGGCCTAAAACAAAAACAATCAGGGCCATTCCAGCTAAGCGCAGCTTTTTTAATATCAACCCTTCGGCGGCGATGATATAGAGGACGAGGGCTGTGCCGCGGGCGGCGTAGCTGTTCGCCAGGGTCTGATGGCAGATATTCCAGATCAGGGCCATCAGGGATAAACCTGTAAGGACCCCCAAGCCGGCTGAAACGGCTCTCTGCAGCCGGCCGGGCTGCATAGGATACACGATCCAGGCAGAGGCGGCCAATGAGCCGGCGGCCGTAACCAGGGTGGCAAAATCCACGCTGTTAAAGGGCGCGTACAAAATACCCGGCCATTTGTCGTACAGGAGAGCCAGCGGGATGAGAAAGAAAAAGGCCAGTCCGGAAGCGGCTACCGGCGCCTGAAAAGCAAAGCGCGCCACCCCAATCGCCAGCGCGATTGGAATCATATAGCTGATGATATCGGGCCAATTGGTGGAATTAACCGTCATTAAAATAAAGGTCATCGCATTAAAAACGAGAATAGATCCAATCGTGTAATTATTTTCCCATTTGCAGCAGATATATAAGGAGAGGAGCGCCGCCGCGGAATAAGCGAGGTAATCCCACTGAAAGGGAACAAAAAGGGTCATCCAGGCAATCAAGGCAAAGGTTGAAGTAAGCAATATAAATGCTCCCGATTGCTTTTTAATGGCAAAGAAAGCGGAAGGGAGAAAAAAAAGCAGATAAAATAGGGCGGCATATAAAGAAACAAGGCCCCTATCGATCTCAAAAAAGGAAAACGAGTAATAGAGTGTCGCAACCCATGCCGCGAGAAATACCGTTTCCCAGCTGCGGGTGAGGTACATAAAAAGCGCCGCCAGATCGATCAACAGAACGTAATTGATGACAAAAAGAGGCGTGTGTTTTCCGATTAAAAAGGGGATGACAGAGGCTGCGATTACCGAAGCGAAACTCAAACCCGCAAAGTTATAAAAGACCCCGATCCCCGCCGTGATGGCCGCTGTGGCAAACAAGAGCAGAAATACCCCGTTTTCCGGGAGCAGGGCATACCATTCATAGCCGGCGTAGAGGGACATGAAGATGACAGCCTCTCCTAAAAGGAGCAATATCTGCCCCTTCACAGCCTCTTTTTTTAGCAGGACAAAACCGTAGAGATAGACTGCCGACCCGGCCGCGAGACAGGAATAAACCCTTGCGGCTTCCCCCATCCACTGGTTGGCATAACCGATGAACCAGGTTCCCGCCAGAATCACGAGAAGTATGCCAATGGCTGAAAGCCAGTTTTCTTTCAGCCACAGTTGAAGAGAGGAGGGTACCTTGGGGATGGGAGGTAAAGGCCGAGGTAAAGGACGTTCCAGGCCGAGCCTTTGCTCTATGGCTGCAAGCCTTGCCTCGATTTTATTCAAACGATCCTCGTCCATAGACGAATTTTGGCTCAAATGGGGCCTATCTAGCAAGAAAATTATTCAGAACTTTACGTAAAGACAATATTTAAAATCTATAATTATTAGTATGCATGCTAATTATAATCTATCTTTTTACACCCCACCAGAAAGCCCCAAGACGAGCGAGCCTCAGACCCTCCTCTTCATTCACGGGGCGCAGGGCTCGAAAAAAGGCTGGGAGGGGGTTATCAACCAGCTGAAAGACAATTACCGGGTTTATGCCATCGATTTGCGCGGGTGGGGGGAGTCGCCGCTCGGAAATGAAGACTATACCTTAGAACTTCTGGCGGATGATGTTGACAAATTCGTAAAGGATCATCATCTGGGACCGCTGGTTATAGTCGGACACTCCATGGGAGCTAGGGTTGGCGTCGCCTATGCCGCTCTACATCCTGAGAATGTGCGCGGCCTGGTGATGGAAGACCAGGATCTCGAAAAAGGTAAAGTCTATATCCCCGATCCGAACCAGTTATCGCAAGCGAAAGATTTACACCCCCTGCACAACAGCCGTGAAAGAGCTGAGGCTGAACTCAGCAAACTCACCGCTTTTTCAACAGAAGAGATCAAAAATTGGAAAAAGGATGAGATCAAGCAGATAGATGAGAATAAGTGGTTTATCAGCGTCCGTCCCTATACCTGGTACCTCGCCTCAAAAGCCTGCTACGGGAATGAAAAAGCAAAAACCCTGTTTGGGAATCTAAAAAATATACCCGTTATGTTGATGAAGGCAGAGAAGGGAGCCGGTGCCACTGAAACAGGTATTGCAGAATTGCAAAGATTGAAGCCTGACATGGAAATCAGACGCGTCGACGGCGCTACACATAACATTCACAAGTCAAAGACCGGACAATTTACCCAAAACTTGACTGAGTTTTTAGAAAAAATCAATTGCAAAACAAATATAATTGCTTCTTTATAGAATGAAAAACGCTTTAAACAAAGATGAGAAGCCATTTTGTAGACCCTGTCAACGGCATTGATATGACTGTCAGTGAGTTAGCCGCTATGATTCCAGCGGATGCCGCACTTGAGCAGCCTCATATCGATACGTGTTCCTGGGGAAAAACTATCTCCACCTATCTTGGAAAGCAAACAGTCACCGGTGGGAAGGGGCAGCGGGGAGATGTGGTTTTGCTGCCGGACAGGGAAGCGGTTCCCTGGAATTGGGCCTGGCAAACACCTGTCATGAATCACGACGGCTCCGAAGGGGGGCGTTTGTTGAATCTTGATGACATACGCCATTATATCGTGGAGCCCTGTCAAGGAAACATCCCTTCCGTCATTATCCTCACTATGGGGAGAGGCTATCAGGATCTGGAAAACGATCCTGGAGTTTTAAAAATACAAAGCAGTTTGCCAGATCAGATTGAAGAAAGTTTCGGCGTGAAGGTTCTTGTTTTGAAAACGCAAAAAGCCGTGCCAAAGTATAACGATCTAGTGGCAAAAGGGATCTCGGTCGCAGCCATGATCCACACAACCTGCTAGACGTATAAAGAGCGGTCCTAGGCGATCTCGGATATTTCTCTGAAACGACCAGGCTTCCATCATTTTCCCTCTAGAGTTTACTCCAGCCTCTGACTGGTCCCATAAAACTGTTCTGAGTTCATCAAAAAATTTCATTTTATTCCCCTTTAGATAATTACCTGTCGACTGAGAAATAGTCATAGATTTTTATTACACAATTTTCTATATTATCCCTCTCCGGTTCTAAAAAAATAATTTTTTTGAGGTTATCAATGACAACGACATTTAAAACAATATCACCCGTTATCGCTTCCAAAAGTGAATCATTTTACATTTATCAAGGGAACGTAGACATCAAAATATTGAAACACAAACAGACAACAACCGCCTTTGTCCAAGGCGTGGCAGAGAATCTTCTTCTGGAAAGCTTTCAGGGAACGCATAACGAAAAGTTACAAAGTCTGTTTGGACGAACCGTAGTCGTCGAGCGGCGAGAAATAGAGGACCTGACAGCTATTTTTGACGCAAATTTTGCGGCAGAGCAGCTGAGAAAGGACACCACAAAAACCTGTCTTGGGATCTTATTTTCGGGTTATGCCCTCATTGAAAAGAAGACGCAAACAATTATTGGACGCCTTTCCTTTGAAGCCGGCTCGGAACCTGGCGAATCGGTATGCACCCTGGTTATTGGTGAGGCCCACCGCAAAAAGGGGTATGGCAAAGAAGCCATGGCCTTGGCTGCCGGTTTAGGGCTCGCCTTATGCTCGCAAAACGCAGAAATCGGGAGCTTCGGGAATAGAGCGCCTGTCAAGAGATTTACGGCATCTGTTTTGGAAAGCGATGAAAAAGCTAACAGCTGGTTAACGTCAATGGGATTCTCACTCATGCGCTTCTATAAAAATGAAGAGGGTCAGTCCTTGTGTCTGTATGGCGTTGAATCAAGGGAGTTTTCTGAAATGAATAAAATCATGGATCTGACAAAGATCAACTGGAACATAAATTATATTAGCCAAAGTCCGGTTCTCAAGGGAAAATCCCCCTCGCCCGTCAGCAGCGGCAGTTCCAGCAATTCCAAATAAGATTTGCTTTATGAATTATAAAGCGACTGAAAGCGGGAGTCCTGACGGATGTTGTTGAATTCGGGACGGTGGAGCACGACGTGGATGTTCGGCAGGCCGTCGCGGATGGAGCATTTCAGCCATTCGATGGCCGGATCAGCCTCCCCTAACATCGAGTAGCTGTAGGCATTCAGCAGGGCGGTGTCGTAGCCTGGCGAAGAGCGGTAGATGCGGTTGCCAAGAGCAATGGCGTTTTTCCAGTCGTTGTTGCGGTAGGCCAGCTGATGCAGGAGATGCAGGTGCTCGGGGTCGAGCTGCTTTTGCAGTGGGGACAGAAGCTCGTAGGCCTCGGCAAAGCGCTGCTCGGCGGCCATGAGGATGGCCATGTATTGCGTCGCCTTGATATGAATCATCCCTTCTTTGGTCAGGCGGCGGATTTCGGTCAATCTATTCCAGGCCTCCTCATGGTGCCCTTGCCGCAAATCCTCCTCGGCATCCTTCAGGAGCTGCTGGAGTGATTCGTCCCGGTCGGAAGGCATGAGAGGCAAGGTGCTGTGCCAGGTCTGAAAGCTCTCATAAGTGAAGAGCAGGAACAGAGAGCCCATCAAGAGATTGCCGTTGATAAAGAACCAGATGCTGATGAGAATCGACAGGAGCACACTTAAGAAAAGGGCGATTTTCAGGCCGGTCAAGCCAAACATTCCCTCTAAGATGATGCTGAGCAGGCGGCCGCCGTCAAGCGGCTGGATCGGAAGAAGGTTTATGATCGTCCAGTAAAAATTCACATAGAGCGAGCAGGTCAAAATATAGCGCCAAATCACCGAAGTTTCCTGACTCGCCATTCTTAAAAAGAGAAAGGTGAGCCCAAAAAGGATAAATCCGGCTAAGGGTCCGTTGAAAACGACAAAAAACTCCTGCCAGAATTTCAGCTGCGGGCCTCTTCTCTGGGTCTCGCCCCCTAGCGCGACGAGGTTAATCTCGGCTTTCTGCCCGAAAAGAGTGGCGGTCAGCGCGTGGCCAAACTCATGCACAAGGACGGAAAAAAAGATCACTATACCCCACAAAAACGTGCCGAGCGCACTCTGGGAAGCGAGCCATCCGATCAGCCCTGCGATCACCCAAAAAAGAGGGTGGATCCGAATCAATATCTTTCCGGGGATGGTCAGCATAAAGCCTCTTTGATTGAGCGTCCCATGTCGGCCGGCGTTTCCGCTACCCGAACTCCTGCCTTCTTCAAGGCCAATATCTTGCTTTGAGCCGTTCCGCTGCCCCCGGAGACAATAGCGCCTGCGTGCCCCATTCTCCTTCCGGGAGGGGCTGTCAGGCCGGCGACGAAGGCGGCTACCGGCTTGGAGCAATTGTTCTGAATCCACTCCGCAGCCATCTCTTCCGCATCCCCTCCGATCTCCCCGATCATCAATATTCCTTTGGTCTCGGGATCTTTTTCAAAGAGTTGCAAAACATCGATAAAGTTGGTGCCGTTCAAGGGGTCCCCTCCGATACCGACGCAAGTGGATTGCCCGAGGCCCATCTGAGTAGTCTGCCAGACAGCTTCATACGTGAGCGTGCCGGAGCGGGAGACGATGCCAATGCTGCCGCGGCGATGGATGTAGCCGGGCATAATGCCGATTTTACAGGCGTCAGGTGTTATCACTCCGGGGCAGTTCGGTCCGATCAGGCGGCTGGTTTTGCTGTGGCGCATCACTTGGCTCACCTCAAGCATGTCGCGCACGGGTATCCCTTCGGTAATGCAGATAATCAGCGGGACACCCGCCTCTTCCGCCTCCAAAATCGCCTCAGCTGCGTAAGGAGCGGGTACAAAAATCATGGTTGCGTCGCAGGCTGTCGCCTCTTTGGCTTCTTTGACGGTGTCGAAAACGGGCAAATCAAGCAGAGTCTGTCCTCCTTTGCCGGGCGTCACGCCTCCCACAAAGCGGCTGCCATAGGCCAGGCACTGTTCAGTGTGAAAGCGGCCCGCTTTACCAGTAATACCCTGGGTGATGACCTTGGTCTGTTTATTCACTAAAATTGCCATGCTACTTCCCGCCTTGTTTGGCTAATTTCACAACTGTTTCGGCCGCTTCTGACAAATCCTCTACGTTGACGATATTCAAGCCGGAGTCCACCAATATCTTCCTCCCCTTTTCCACATTCGTCCCTTCCATGCGGACGACCAGAGGCACTGAGACTTCCAACTCACTCGCCGCTGAAACAATACCCGCGGCCAGGGTAACGCAGTTCATAATGCCGCCAAAGATATTGACCAGAATGGCTTTAACTTTCGTGTCGGAGAGCAAAATCTTAAATCCTTCAGCGACTTTGTCTTGTGAAGCCCCGCCGCCGACATCCAAAAAGTTGGCCGGCGATCCCCCATGATGGTAAATCAAATCCATGGTGGCCATCGCAAGACCGGCGCCATTGACCATGCAGCCGATTTCCCCATCCAGGGCAACGTAGGCCAGGTCATACTTTTTGGCCTCCGATTCAAAGTGAGGGATTTGCGTCAGATCGTAAAACTCCGCAATTCTAGGCTGACGGAACAGGGCGTTTTCATCAACGCTTAATTTCGCATCCAAAGCGACGAGATCCCCTTCCGCAGTCTCCACTAAAGGATTGATCTCCAAAAGAGAAGCATCGTTATCGATGAACGCCTGGGCCAGGGCTTTGGCAATATTCATCCCCTGCTCCCGATTTTTCCATCCCATAAAATTGGCGATCTGCCAGAGATGATAGCCTCGCAACACGCCATTCAACGGAATCGGCACTTTAAGGATTTTTTCGGGCGTTTTGGCGGCGACCTCTTCAATTTCCACGCCGCCTTCAGGCGAGGCGATCAGTATGGCTTTCCCAATGTGCCGGTCGATTATGGCGCCAAGATAGAACTCTTTGACAAAATTTGTGATCGGGGTAATCAGCAATTGATGAGCGACAACACCTTCCGGCCCGGTCTGCTGGTTAACCATCCGCATGTGCATCATCTGCTTGGCCAATGAAAGAATTTCTTCACGCGTCCTGGCTAACTTTACCCCCCCGGCTTTGCCCCGTCCGCCGGCGTGCACCTGGATTTTTACAACGGCGCTGTCCAGGGCCATCTCCTCTATTGCCTGCCGCACTTCCTCTAAATCAGAGACTACGGCAAAGTCCGGAATAGGAATATTGTATTTCCTCAAAATAATTTTCGCTTGATATTCGTGTGTGTTCATGGCACCTGCTGGATTACCTCTACCCTACAAAACACCTTATGTGCTAGATTGTTTATTCAAATCAACCAAAATTAGATCTATGATACTGAAATTTCTTAAAACCGGTTATCAAAAAATAAAAAACGCTTTTGCCAAAACGGGAGCCATGCTCGGCAAAAAAATGCGTTCCCTTTTTGCCGAAGAGATTGATGAAGCGACGCTTGAAAAGCTGGAACAGCTTTTTTACGAATCGGATCTCGGCGTGCAAACCTCGATGGAACTCACCGAATTGGTTAGAGATATTCATTATAAAAATCCAAAAATCGACGCGGAAGGAATTATCGGCGAGTTGCGCAAGGAGATTGTCAGCCGGCTGGCAAAATTGCCTTCTACATTAGTTCAAATACCTGACAGTCAATTACCTATGGTAATTTTAATCGTTGGCGTCAATGGAAATGGGAAAACGACCTCGGTTGCCAAACTTGCGAAATGCTTTAAAGATCAGGGCAAAAAAGTGCTGATCGCCGCCGCCGACACCTTCAGAGCCGCTGCAACAGAACAGCTTGAGACTTGGGCCAAACGCCTGGAAATAGATTTAGTCAAAGGGGTGCATGGCAGCGATCCGGCAGCCGTTACTTTCGACGCCATCACGGCGGCGAAGGCGAGGGGAGCCGATGTGCTGATCATCGACACGGCGGGGCGCCTGCACACAAAAACGCATCTGATGCAGGAATTGGAAAAAATTAAGCGCTCCTGCCAAAAAGTGCATCCATCCAGCCCTCATGAAACCCTGCTCGTTTTGGATGCCACGACCGGCCAGAATGCCGTAGACCAGGCGAAGATCTTCCATGAATTCACCCCTGTCAGCGGCTTGATCCTGACCAAACTGGATGGAACGGCCAAAGGGGGCATTGTGGTCAGCATTCAGCAGCAGCTCAAAATCCCGGTTAAATTCATAGGCCTCGGGGAAAAAGTAGAAGACTTTGAACCCTTTGATTCTGAAAGTTTTGTAGAAGCCCTCTTCGAATAATAACGTCTGATAATTTATACATAAATTATTTTATTGCTCTATTTAATTATTTAACCTTATAATTAGTTTTGAGTGAGATAGAAGAGAGTTGATTTCCCACTAATCACTAAGAAAATAATAAAAGGGGGTTATTATGAATAAGATCCTAACAGCCGGATTATTAGCATTAGCTTTTACGATGAGCCCGATTTCGGCTCAAATGTGGGGTAGTTCTGCAGCTGACACATCAGCTGAAAAACCACCCGTAGATACTTCAAAAGTTGAGAATAAACCAGCTCCTGCTGTAGTTCCAGCGACAGTTAAAGATGAGACACCACCTGTGGTCACACCAAAAGCCGATGAGACAGCGCCTGTGGTCACAACACCAAAATCTGATGAAGCCAAAGATGATACTGGAGCTGTAAAAGCAACTACCGAAAAGAAAGATGACAGTGGCTGCCCAGCTGCTGCAGCTGCAGGGGTAGATCAAGCAAAATAACTTTTGAGGAATTATGCGTTATCTTATTGCAGGCATTGCCTTATCGCTAATGATGCTGTCTACTTCGGTAGGCAGCATCGCGGCGGCTCAATCCAGCGAAACCCGGATATCTGAAAATCAACAAATTGCGCAAAATTACGGATATGGATATGGATACGGCAGGTATGGATATAACAGAGGTTATGGCAGGGGGTATGGCTATTATGGTAATGGGGGATATTACGGCGGTTATTATAATAGTCCTAGCTATTATAATTACACATACCCTTACAAGCCCTATTACCGCGGCTATTATAACACTCCATACTATGCACCCTACTACAACTATGGAACTCCTTACGTCAACCCTTATTACAACGGCTATTACACAAATCCTTACAACAACTACTACTACTATCAATAGAGCGGCTATAACACCACAAGTGGTGAAGCAATTCGGGCTTTAGATTTTATAATCTAAAGCCTTTTTTTTATGCAAATTTGCCGAAAATAATGCTCAGCTCGCAAAATAACTCAAACAAGACAAAAAGGGCGAGAATGATGAGGAGGATTTTGCCTCCCGGCAGCATGATGGGATGTTTTTGCTGCATGATATAGCGCCCCGACCAAACCATCAAAATAGGCAAGAGCCCCAAAAGCAGCGATGAACCAAATCCCCCGGCATAATCGAGGGCAGTTAAAAATACATGGGGATTGGCGATGCCGAAAATGAGCGGGGGCAAATAAACCAGGGCACATAAAAATAAGCGTCCCTGCGTGCTCTTTTTGACTCCCAGGCCGTCCGCTAAAAAATCGAGCATACCGAGCGTCACCCCGAAAAAGGAGGTGGCGAGGGCAAAGAAGGCAAAAAACTGGCCGATGATATAAACCCTTTGATCCTGAAGAAAGTTCTTCAGCGGATAAACGGCGTCGCTGCCGTTTTTAAGCGCTTCCGCTAATCCGCCTGCTCCATAGGTCGGAACGATCCCCAAGATCAGCCACTGCCAGATCACGTAAGTTATAAAGGGTATGGCGCTGCCGATCAGAATGGCTTTCCGGAGCTTCTTCACATCGTAATTCATATAATGGACCAGCGTCGGGATAATCCCCTGATAGCCAAAAGCGGCAAAGGCCACCGGCAAAGCGAGTATGGAAAGGGACCAGTTCATCGGGATGAAATGATCGTAATTGACATGGCTATATCCCATAAAAACAAACAGGGCGAATGAAAGGACGAGTCCGAACATCAGAAAGAGATTCACTTTTTCCACAAGCCAGGCTCCTGCAAAGACAAAAGGAGCAAACAGGGCGCCGAAAAGGATCATCCCCGACCAATTTTGGATGACGCCCGGGAAAAGCTCGGCGAACAAGTTGCCTCCTCCGACAAAATAGGCTAACGTCACGCAATAGAAGAAGAAAAGATAGAGAAGCCAGGCAAAGCTCTTGCCGTAAAATCCCAAAGAGTGATTGGCCATCGAGATGATATTGGTTTCCTCTTTCATCCACATGCAGGCTTCTAAAAAGAGCAGGCCTGTGCAAGCCATAAAAACCCAAGTCGCGAGATAAAGAACCATTGAGGGGACAAATCCTCCCAGGCTGGTCAATACGGGCAAAGCGAGCATCCCTCCGCCGATCGAAGTTCCGGCAATGAGCATCGCTCCGCCGAACACGCCTCCATGTTTATTCATAAGTTATTCCACAGTTACAGATTTAGCCAGGTTGCGGGGTTTGTCAATATCGGTTCCTCTCTCCAAAGCCACGTAATAGGCAAATAATTGCGCCGCTATGGAAGTGGGGATGCAGGCCAGCTCGTCGGAAGTCTCGGGCACCCAAATAATGGCATCCGCGATTTCCGCCAATTCTCCGTCGGTGCCCTCTTCCGCAATGGCGATGATGGGGCCGCCCCGCGCTTTGATTTCCCTCAAATTACTCAGCATCTTGCCATACGTCTGCTTGTTGGCGCACATGGCCACTGAGGGGCATTGTTCGGTAATGAGCGCTATGGGGCCGTGCTTTAATTCTCCCGCGGGATAGCCGTTGGCATTGATATAAGAGATCTCTTTCAGTTTTAAAGCGCCTTCCAAAGAGGTGGGATACATATATCTTCGCCCTACGTAGAAAAAATTATTATAGTGAGCGAAGCGCTTGGCGATTTCATGAATTTGATCCGCACGGTCCAGCACTTCCTGAATCTGCAGGGAGAGCTGTTTCACGGGATATAAGTATTCCTGTCCTTCATTGCGGTTGAGATGCCTCATCCTGGCCAGCATGACGGTCAAGAGATAAAGCACGACCACCTGGTTCGTGAAAGCTTTGGTCGAACAGACGCCTATTTCTGTTCCGGCCCTCAAATAGATGCAGGAATCGGCCTCCCGGTCAAGCGTGGAGCCATGGACATTGCAGAGGGCGAGCACCTTGGCTCCCTTGGCCTGCAGTTCTCTGGTGGCCGCCAGCGTATCCGCGGTCTCTCCCGACTGACTGATAGCTATCACGAAAGTGCCGTGCGGGACAATGGGGTTTTTATACCGGTATTCCGATGAGATCTCCACTTGAACAGGTATGCGGGCGATATCTTCCAGCATATATTCACCGAGATAACCGGCATGCCATGAGGTTCCGCAGCCGAGAATTAAGATCCGCTCAATCGAGGAAAAATCGTTGATGTCCATACTTAATTCATCGAATTTTACGGTTCCGAACTCTTCGTTGATGCGCCCGGCGAGCGCGTTATCCAATACAGCCGGCTGGTCAAAAATCTCTTTTAAAGTGAAGTGCTCAAAAGTCCCCTTAACGCTATCATCAGCTCTGATTTCAATCCGGTGCAGCCCTTTCTTTATCTGCGACTGATTTTGGTCATACACTTCGTATGATCCGGCCCGTACCACGGCGATTTCAGCGGCGGAGAGGAAGAGGACATCGCGCGTGTAGGCGGCAAAGGCATGGGAATCGGAGGAGATAAAGCTTTCATTAGATCCGACGCCGATGGCTAAGGGTGATTCTTTGGCCACAGCTATGAGGCAATCGGGAAAATCGCGGTGGATAATGGCCAGCGCAAAAGCGCCTTTAAGCATGGAAACCACGGTTCTTACCGCTTCTAATAAATTTCCCTTGTAATAGTGCGCAATGAGATGGGGTATCACCTCGGTATCCGTTTCCGATTTAAAGGTAACGCCGTGCTGCTTCAACATCCGGCGGAGCTCCTGGTCGTTCTCAATGATTCCGTTATGCACAACCGCCACGCTCAAAGCTTCATCAAAATGAGGATGGGCATTTACAGAGCTCGGCCTGCCATGCGTCGCCCACCTTGTGTGTCCGATGGCCAAATCGAGCTCTAAATGGGCGGCTTTGATCTCTTCTTCCAGCTTTTCGATTTTCCCCACTTCTTTTCTGTAAAAAATTTCCCCGCCCCGGATACCGGCTATCCCGGAGGAATCATAGCCGCGGTACTCCAATTTTTTCAGCCCGGATAAAACGACCTGGACAGCGTTTTGCGGCCCGATATAACCAAAAATCCCACACATAAATCACTGTTCTCCTATATTGCCCTGTATCGCTTTTGCAATTTTATTCGCCAAATCCTGAATGTGTTTTAGAACAGGACCCTCTACCATGACCCGGCAAATCATCTCTGTGCCGGAATAGCGCACCAACACTCTGCCCGAAGATCCCAGTTCCTGTTCCACTTCGCGGATCTCTTTTTGAACGAAACTCATCGTATGCAGAGGGGGTTTTTCGCTCACTTTGACGTTGACTAACACTTGAGGAAAGCGCTCTACCAATTTGGTGAGGTCGGAAAGTTTGCTGTCGGTCTCGATCATGATGCGCAGCACCTGCAAAGCGGAGACGAGGCCGTCGCCGGTGGTGTTCTTATCCAGAAAAATCAGATGACCGCTCTGTTCACCGCCCAAATTAGCTTCATTATTAATCATTTCCTGAATGACATAGCGGTCGCCCACTTGCGAGCTGATCACCTGTATGCCCAGTTTTTCCATGGCCTTGAGGAAGCCGAAATTGCTCATTACCGTGCCGACGACGATGTTGTTGCGCAGCATCCCCCGCTCTTTCATATCTTTGGCGCAAATCGCAAGAAGGGTATCCCCGTCGACGATCTGGGCATTTTCATCGATCATGATCACTCTGTCGGCATCCCCGTCGAGGGCAATCCCGACATCGGCGTGGTGGTCGATCACCCCTTTTTGCACCGTCTCCAGATGCAGCGCGCCGCAATCGTCATTGATATTCCATCCATTCGGCGCATTGCCGAAAACGACCACCTCGGCGTCCAACTCGTTAAAGACTAAAGGAGCCACTTTATAGCCGGCGCCGTTTGCGCAATCTAAAACAATTTTTAAGTTTTTCAAAGAGAGCTGCCGGGGAAAAGTCGCCTTGACAAACTCGATATACCTGCCGTCTGCGTCGTGAACCCGGGCATTTCTGCCGATCTCTCTGTAGGAGGGCAAACTATCCTGGAAATCGCGATGGGCGACGAGCTCCTCCATCTTCCTTTCCCAGCTGTCGGGAAATTTAAAGCCGTTATAATCAAAAAATTTGATGCCATTGTCATAAAAAGGATTATGAGAGGCGGAAATGACGATGCCGGCATCGGCCCTGTAAGCTCTGGTGATAAAGGCTACACCGGGAGTCGGCAAGGGCCCCACCATCAAGGTGTCCACCCCCATCGAGCAGAGACCGGCGATCAGGGCGTTTTCAAACATGTAGCAGGAAAGGCGCGTGTCCTTTCCGATCACCACACGGTGTTTGCCGTCGTGCAGACGCAGCATTTTCCCGGCTGCGCGCCCGAGAGCGAGAGCGGTTTCCACTTCCATTGGCGGGATGTTGGCAAGCCCGCGCACTCCATCTGTTCCAAAAAGTCTTGGTATTTCTTCCGTTTCAATTGTCATTTTTTTTTTCATTATGCGTGCTCAAGCTAATATCGAAGTCGAGGTTACCTCAATCAAATCGTGCTTTTCAAGCAAAATTCACGAGACTCTTGTTTTTTTCGAGATAATCCGCTATCATGTGCATGACTTCTTTCCAGTATTTAACGATTGAGATTTGTGCAGCCAAAAATTTACACATCCGACAAACATGAAATTGACATTGGACAAGTCGATCCAAATGCTCTCTATGTGATCGAAAAGCTTCAAGCGGCAGGCTTTATCGCTTATCTGGTAGGCGGCAGCGTCCGCGACCTGCTCTGCAATAAAACCCCCAAGGACTTCGACATCTCCACCTCGGCTAAACCTGAGGAAATCAAACATATTTTTAAAAGGAAGTGCCTCCTCATCGGGCGCCGCTTCCGGCTCGCGCACATACGCTTCGGCAAAAAGGTGATCGAGGTCTCCACTTTCCGCTCCGGCTTCAATGAAGGGGAGCTGATCCTGCACGATAATATCTGGGGAACCGAAGAGGAAGATGTCCTGCGAAGAGATTTCACTATCAACGGACTTTTTTACAATCCCACCGATCAGACTGTTATCGATTACATCGGCGGGCTGGAAGATATCCATAAAGGGGTAATCACTACCATCGGCGATCCTGCCGTTCGTTTCAAACAAGACCCTGTCCGGATGATCCGCCTGCTCAAATTCCGGGCGCGCTTCGGGTTTAAAATAGATCCGGCCACCAAAAAAGCGCTCATCCAATGCCGCGAGGAGATCACCAAAAGCTCCCCGGCCCGCATCCTGGAAGAAATTTACCGCATGCTGGAATCGGGCGCAGCCGCTCCCTTCTTCCAGTTAATGACCGAGTCCTGGATGCTTGAGCTGCTTTTGCCCGAATTGACCCGCTTTATCAAAAGCGAAAAAGGGCCGATCATCTACCATTATTTATCTGTCGCCGATCAATTCAATCAAAAGCATCCCGAGCCTTTGCATCGCGCCATTCTGACCGCCTGCCTCCTCTATCCCCTGCTGGACACTTATATCGCCAAAGATTTTACAGCCAAGGGGCTGACGCCTAACATGGGAGATATTATTTTACACACCAATGATATCATGAGGAGCATCGTCACGACCTCTTTCTCCCATTTTCCAAGGCGCTTAGTGCTCACCACAAACTTTATTTTGCACACTCAGTTCCGGTTTTCGCCCCTCTCTAAAAAACATTCTTTAAAGCCCAACATGTTCCAATACAAGGAATTTCCGCTGGCTATGCAATTTTTTAAAATCCGCGCCGCTGTGGACCCTGCCATGCGGGACACCTACCTGCATTGGAATGAGCATTACCTGAATCACCGCAAAACCGCGCATCATCAACACCACCATCACCGCAGAAAAAGACAAAACGCCAACGCCTGATGAATCCACTCATTTTTAAAGGCCCCCCGTTTTCAGAAGGCATCATGCCGGCCGTCTTTTACTTCGCCCTTTCCGCTGAAGAGAGCCTGTCGCTCGACCCATACAACCAGCCGGTCAAAATGCTCGAAGAGAAACGGGTCAGAATTTTTTCCGCCACCCTCCCTTTCCACGGCCCCGAATGGGACAATAAAGAGGCGATGAAACATTGGGCAGAGAATCCCAATTCTCTTATCCCTTTTATTAATGAAACGCATAAAGAAATCCTGGAACTGATAATAAAGGGCGTTATCGACCCCGGCCGCATGGCCGCTATGGGTCTTTCGAGAGGCGCTTTTGCCGCCGCCCACCTCGCGGCCAAAGAGCCGCGCATCGATACCCTGCTCGGCTTCGCCCCCTTAATATCTCTTGATAAAGAGCACGCTCTTTCGCTGGAAAATATCGCCGCAACACTTATTGGAAAAAACGTCCGCTTCTACATCGGTAATCGCGATCAGCGCGTCGGCACCGACCAGTGCTTTTCCTTCATTCACCACCTCGCCGACCTCTCCTATCACGCCGGCTACCGCTCGCCGCCCGTCGAACTTATCATCTCCCCTTCAATCGGCCACAAAGGGCATGGGACGGCGCCGCAAATTTTCCAGGACGGCATAAACTGGTTAACAAATAAATTGAATATTTGATCTCTCTTTGACTTTCGTCTATAATCTCGACTTTGTGCAATTTTTGAACAAAGATTTCGAGATGAGTTCAAAACATACAGTCGAGATAATATATTGAAACGAAGGAAAAACCCGCATGGAATATTCGGTTGTCATTCCGTTAAAAGATGAAGAAGAAAACATTGAACCTCTGATTGAAGAGCTGGAAAGCGCCATGCAGAAAGTGACAACCTCATGGGAGCTGATTTGCGTCGATGACGGTTCGCAAGACAAGACCCTGCCCCTCCTGCAAAAAATGCAATTGACCAGGCCCCACCTCAAAATCGTCGCCTTCGACCGCAATTACGGTCAATCGAGCGCCTTCGATATCGGCTTCAAAACCTCGCGCGGCGAGTATATCATCACCCTCGACGGGGATAGGCAAAACGACCCCTCCGACATCCCTAAGCTGATTGCGGCCAAAGGGACTTACGACCTGGTCTGCGGAAGAAGGCTCAAGCGGCAGGATTCTCTCTTAAAAAAGTTTCTCTCCTTTATCGCCAACCACGTGCGCAGCCGTTTGTGCGGCGACGGGATTATGGACACGGGGTGTTCGCTCAAAATCTACCGGGCGGAATGTTTGAGGCAAGTGAAGCTCTTTCACGGCATGCACCGCTTTTTGCCCGCCCTCTTTCTGATCGAAGGCTACAGCGTGAAAGAGGTCCCTGTGAACCATCGCAAACGGGAGAAAGGGCACACCAAGTACAACTTTTTCAACCGCTCTTTAAACACAATCGCCGACATGTTCGCCGTCCGCTGGATGCGCAAGCGACGGCTGCAATATAAGGTAAAAGGATGATTGAACACTGGCGCGAAATTCTCTACCCTTTGGGCTACATAGCCAACCTGACTTTTGGCGTGCGCTTTTTCTGGCAATGGATTTCCAGCGAAATAGAGAAAAAAAGCCTTGCCGGCCAGCCGTTCTGGCGCCTTTCGATGATTGGCAATTTTCTGTTATGCCTCCACGCCCTGATCCAGACGCAATACCACGTCTGCCTCATTCAGGCCGGCAACGCGATCATCTCCTGGCGAAATCTCGATCTATTTAAAAGCAGCGAAAGGCAGGTAAAACGGCGCACGGTCTACCTTTATCTTTTGGGCGCCTCTTTCTCCATTACAGCCTTATTTTTCCTCCAAAGCATCCTCACAAACGATTTTGACTGGTTTCGCGTTCCCGCTAACGCCTGGAAGCACACCGCCGAGCTGCCCTCCATCTGGCACCTGATCGGATTTCTCGCCGTCATCCTATTCTCGAGCCGTTTCTGGGTGCAGTGGTGGTTGAATGAAAAGCATAAAACGAGTCAATTGAGCCTCCCCTTCTGGTGGCTCACCTTTGCCGGCAACGTCGCCTGCCTCATCTATTTTTACAGGATCGGCGATCCGGCCAATTTCATCGGACCCGCTTTTAACTTTATTCCCACCATACGAAACCTCATGTTAATTTACCGACATCAGAAACCGGCGGAAACATGACCAAGCTCTTTATCTTTGCCGGTGAAAAAAGCGGCGACCTGCACGGCTACCACCTCATCCAATCGCTGAACCGGCAC
The DNA here is from genome assembly GCA_963696295.1 of uncultured Chlamydiae bacterium. GTDB lineage: Bacteria > Chlamydiota > Chlamydiia > Chlamydiales > JAJFMB01 > CAVOJR01. The sequence goes on from CAVOJR010000001.1 coordinate 1,014,027, forward strand.
ATGCCGGGGTGTGCGATCACAAGCGTCGCCGGACCTGAGATGCGCAGCCTGAACACCGCTGTCGCCATGCCCATGGAAGAGTTTGAAGTGATGGGCTTTTCCGACGTCATTTGCTCATTTCGCAAAATCATCAGACAGTTTCGTCAAATCCGCGACACCATTCTCGCTTCCAATCCGGACGCCGTGATCTTCATCGATTATCCCGGATTCAATCTGCGCATGGCCAAACATTTGCGAAAAAGGGGCTACAAAGGGAAGCTGATCCAATACATAGCCCCAACCTTTTGGGCCTGGGGGCGCTCCCGCGTCCGCCATATGATACAGACTCTCGATCTCCTGCTGACCATCTACCCCTTCGAGAACAAAACCTTTGAAAACACCCCATTGAACGTCAAATACGTCGGCAATCCCGTGCAGGAGAGCATCCGCCACCACCGCTACCATGAGCAGTGGGCGGAAATTTTAGGCATCCGCGATACAAAAAATCTGATCGCCCTGTTTCCTGGCAGCCGCCGCTCCGAAGTGCGGCGCAACTTGCCCCTGCAGCTGCAGGCGGCCGCGCTCTACAAGAAAGAAAATCCGGACGCCTGTTTCGCCATCTCTTGCGCCCATCCCGAAATCATGCCCATGATGCAAGAAATCCTCGAAACCAATCCGCTGCATCTCAATGAAGACCTCTATTTCGTGCCCAAGCGCTTTGCCTATGAGCTAATGAGGGACTGCCAAAGCGCGATAGCCAAGTCGGGCACGGTCACGCTGGAGCTCGCCCTCCACAAATGCCCAACCGTGGTGATGTATGAGGTCTCCTCACTTAACTACTTCATAGTCAAGTATCTCTTGCGCCTCAAACTGCCCCATTTTTGCATGGCGAACATCCTCTATGGCAAGGAGGTTTTCCCCGAACTGATCAAAGGGGGCAGCTCGCCGCAAAAGCTCTACCAAAGCCTTACAAAACTCAACAAAAACCGCGAGCCGTGCATTTCAGCCTGCCATGAGATCGACCATCTGCTGCAAAACCATAACACCAGCGAAGAAGCCGCCCTGGCCATCAAAACTCTGCTTGCCAAATAAAATTCCTATCGAGTAAAAGAATTTTTTTACTCACGCATAGGTGTACTTATGAATTTGAAAGGAAAAACAGCGATTGTGACCGGAGGCAACAGCGGCATCGGCGCTGCCATCGTGCTGGAACTTGCGCGTCAAGGAGCGAACATCGTCATCGACTACATCTCCCACCCCGAGGCGACAGACGCTTTGGAAAAACAGGTGGCCAAGCTCGGCGACCAGGCCATCGGCGTTGATGCCGATGTCAGCAAAATAGCTGATTTGCAAAAGCTGGTCGACAGCGCTGTGAAAAAGTTCGGCAAATTGGATGTGATGATCAACAATGCCGGCGTTGAAACCAGAACCTCCATTCTCGATACGACCGAAGCCCAATATGAGAAAGTGCTCGCCATCAATTTGAAAAGCGCTTTTTTTGGCACGCAAATCGCTGCCAAGCAAATGATCAAACAGGGCAAAGGGGGCAGGATCATCAACATCTCCTCCGTGCATGAAGATTGGCCGATGCCAGGCAATATCCCCTACTGCATCTCCAAAGGGGGAATCCGGATGCTCACCCGCACCGCCGGCGTGGAGCTCGGGCCTCACAATGTGCTCGTCGTGGGCGTGGGCCCCGGCGCTGTAGCCACCCCAATCAATATTAAGACCATGAAAGATCCCGCCCTCATGAAAAAACTCGACGCCGCCATCCCGTTAGGAAGAATGGCGAAGCCGGAAGAGATCGCAAGCGTAGTCGCCTTCCTGTCCAGCGACGGTGCCTCCTATATCACTGGGGCCACCTACTTTGTCGACGGAGGCATGATGATCCAAAGCCCAGGACTTTAAACATGAATTACGATCTCATTATAATTGGAAGCGGAGCCGGAGGAGGAACTTTAGCCCATCACCTCGCGCCTACAGGAAAAAAAATCCTTCTCCTTGAGAGAGGCGATTGGCTGAAGCGGGAAGCCAAGAACTGGGACGTCAAAGCCGTTTTCGTCGATAACCGCTATATCTCCCAAGAAACCTGGTACGATAAAGATGGGAAAGCGTTCCAGCCTCAAGTCCACTATTATGTCGGCGGTGCGACAAAGATGTATGGAGCAGCGCTTTACCGAATGAGAAAAGAGGACTTTGGCGAGTTGAAACACTATGACGGAATCTCTCCTGCCTGGCCTATACCCTACGAAGAGTTTGAGCCCTATTACACCAAAGCCGAGCAGCTCTATCAGGTGCATGGGTTGCGGGGAGCCGATCCGACCGAGCCCAAAGCGAGCGCTCCCTACCCTCGTCCCCCTGTTTCCAATGAACCGCGCATACAAAAACTCTATGACGATTTGAAAGCGGCCGGCTACCATCCCTTTCCCGCCCCCTGCGGCGTCATGATCAATGAAAAAGACATGGCCTACAGCCCCTGCGTCCGCTGCCGCACCTGCGACGGCTTTCCCTGCCTCGTCCGGGCGAAATCGGACGCCGAAGAGATCGCGGTCAGGCCCGCCCTCACACACCCCAACGTCACCCTGCTCAGAAACGCCCAAGTTCTAAAATTAAACACCAACAGTGCAGGCACCTCTGTCACCGAAGTCCAGGCCCTCGTAGATGGAAAACAGGAAACCTTTAAAGGGAACGTCGTCGTCGTCTCTTGCGGCGCGGCCAATACCGCCAAGCTATTGCTCATGTCCGCGAACAGCAAACATCCAAATGGGCTTGCCAACGGCTCCGACCAGGTCGGGCGCAACTACATGTTTCACAACAGCCAGGCCCTGCTCGCCATCTCCAAAGAGCCGAACCCCACCTTTTTCCAAAAGACCCTTGCCTTAAACGACTTTTACTTCGGCATGGAAGGCTTTCCCTACCCTATGGGCAACATTCAGATGATCGGCAAATCGCAAGGGGAAATGTTTAAAGGGGAAAAGCCGCTGGAAACCGCCCTCGTCCCGTTAGGCCTCCTCGACAAGATCGCCGATCACGCCGTCGACTTTTGGCTCTCCACGGAAGATTTGCCCGATCCGAACAACCGGGTCACCGTCGACAAGGAGGGCAAGCTGACCCTCAACTACACCTTTAACAACCAGGTCCCGAAGCAAAAGCTCTATGAAAAGCTCAAATCGCTCCTCAACCACCTCGGCATGCATCCGGGCTACCTGCTTCCCCGCAACGCCTACCTCAAGACCGACATACCGATCGCAGGCGTAGCGCACCAGGCTGGCACTTGCCGTTTCGGCAAAGACCCCAAATCATCCGTCCTTGACACCAACTGCAAGGCGCATGAACTCGACAACCTCTACGTCGTCGACACGAGCTTTTTCCCGAGCATCAGCGCTGTGAATCCCTCGCTCACGGCCATGGCCAACGCTATTCGCGTCGGCGACCACCTCAAAAAGGTCCTGGGATAATTAGAAGCCGATGCCCAAAGAAAGATTCACGCCATCGAAGCACAAATCACCGACGCTGCCGATGTGATTAAATCCGACATAGCGGTGATGCTCTACGCCCAACTGATGGATGAGGGTGATATCTCGGCATAGGGTTTGCTCCCATCTGACACCCAAGATAATATCGATAAATAATTGGCTGGCCTGTTCCCTTCTTTTTTCGCAGCATATGCATTTTTGATCAAGTTCTGTAAAGGTATCGGCGCCATAGGATTTCAATTGGTGATTGCCATACAGCAATCCCAAATCAAAATTGCCAAAAAAGCTAAAACAGCGGCTTAACTTATAATCTGCGCCAACTCCAACTAAAGGGCCCACAGCTTTGAAATTCGCCTTATCTTTGCGTTCCTTGGTAAATGAGAAGTTATCCGATACGCATTTCGACTCTATATTACAGACCGAAAATATATTTTGCCGGATATACGCACCTCTTATTCCCCAGAAAGGACTGATATTCAGGCATGAATTTAAATGCAGCGCTCCGGTAAAAAGGGCATCGATGGTATCGTAGCGAAGTTTCCAATGGTCGCCGCACTCCTCTTTACATCCATGATGAGGGTATTGCTGATAATGTGTCCAAACCAAATCTCCCTGACAGTCTGAACAAATCGATTGGCAGCCCACGCCCAGGCGGCAACCCGCGCTCCAATGATGATTTTTCCATTCTGAACTGCAATCGCAATCGCTCTGACCGCCTTCCTCAAGAGCCCTCCAATAAAGAAACTCTCCTAAAAATTTCAGCCTGTATTGTCTTCTGGGTTTACAATCTCCGGAATTGACCAGCAATGGAAGCGCCATTATGCGGTCCGCACAAATGTTCTGTCCCTCAGGAGCGACAGGAGGAGTGTATATGCAGCTTTCCTCTCCCAGGCATGAACCCTCCGCCTTAGAAGGGGCGTTTATGGGGCTCTCCTCACAGATCTCAGGAGCCTTAGAAGGGGCGCTTATGCGGCTTTCTTCGCAGATCCCAGGAGCCAGAGACACTATTATGCTTTCCTCACAAATGCTTGATTCCTCAGGAACCAGAGAAGCTATTAGGCTATTTTCCACACAAACGCATGCATCCTCAGGAGCCAGAGACACTACTATACTTTCCTCACAAACGCCTGATACCTCAGGATTTAGAACCGAAATTATGCAGCGCTCCTCTTCCACAATATTTTGTTCGAAGGAAATCTCTGGTTCAGCAAAAACCTGCCCGCTCAATAAAAGGGTTAATAAAGCACTTAAACACTTTGATTTCAAAGAGATAAACATAAACCAGTCCTTATAGTAAATTACATAGCCCATCAGGGTAGGCGTTTGACAGAGTATTAAAATTACATTTAATGGGCAAATAGTTTCTTCTCGCTCACCCCTTATGGAGCAATTAGGCAAAGCTCTATCTGACAGATTGGATGTTGAAATTCTGATTGAGATAGAAAAACTAAAGGACCCGCGCCCTGAAATTGAAAAAAATTACACCTGTCATCCCAACAATACTCACTCTCTAGTATAATTTTTCCATTCATTTCCTGACGCTGCTTGAAGTCCCGATTGAAATGATATTTCATTTTCCATCGGAATGAACAAAGTATCCTTTTTTGTAACGCGTGAATAGCCGAAAAGAGAATAGAGTGAAAGGGTCATCCAACATAAGCAAGCATTATGCTGAGAATGATACAGACTATGTCTTCACATCACACATTAAGATTAGCCCGACTGAGCAATTGATGATCGGAAAAATTAACCCAATAAGAACTTTGATAATTCAAAAATTCAGGGGGTTCTATTACCCCCTGACCATACCATTTTTATAAATTAACCGAACAATTCTACAAAACCTTAATCTAATATTATTGCAGTTGTAGAATATTGAAATATGCAGCAACGGGAGTGGGACCTGTTGCTCCCAATGCTCCTGTACCGCCGGAGCCCAAATTATTAATGCTCACCGTTGCACCAGTAGCACCCATAAAACAATAGGTTTGAGAATAAGCAAAGGGCTTAGATGGTAGACCTATTATGCTATTATTTTGCAAAGCACCATTTATATAGACAGCATATCCATATGATTGATCATTATCATTTATCAATACTCCAAAATCGATCTCATAAATGCCCGCAGTTGGTAATGTGAAAGAGTAATTAGTAAAACCCATCGAGCCTGTCACGATCGGTGATGAATCAAATGGAATTGCTGCCCCTGGATTTACCAATTGGTTACTGGATACCAGGTTTACAAACCCACTAGAAAGTAAACCACCAGTTCCCGGAGAACCTGTGGCTCCGTCAACGCCTGTAGCTCCGTTAGAACCAGTTGCACCATCAGAACCTGTAGCTCCGTTAGAACCAGTTGCACCATCAGAACCTGTCGCTCCACCAGCTCCGGTAGCACCCGCAGCACCCGTGGCTCCATCATTACCTGTAGCGCCCGCAGAGCCTGTGGCTCCACCAGCTCCGGTAGCACCCGCAGCACCCGTGGCTCCACCAGCTCCAGTAGCACCTGCGGCACCAGTTGCTCCGTCATTACCTGTAGCGCCCGCAGAGCCTGTAGCTCCACCAGCTCCAGTAGCACCTGCGGAACCTGTAGCACCTGCGGAACCTGTGGCTCCACCAGCCCCGGTAGCACCTGCGGAACCTGTAGCTCCGTCATTACCTGTAGCTCCTACAGCACCCGTAGCTCCTACAGCACCCGTTGCACCATCAGATCCTGTAGCTCCATTAGAACCCGTTGCACCATCAGATCCTGTGGCTCCGTTAGAACCAGTTGCACCATCAGATCCTGTAGCTCCATTAGAACCCGTTGCACCATTAGATCCTGTAGCTCCATTAGAACCCGTTGCACCATTAGATCCTGTAGCTCCGTTAGAACCAGTTGCACCATCAGATCCTGTGGCTCCGTTAGAACCCGTTGCACCATTAGATCCTGTAGCTCCATTAGAACCCGTTGCACCATTAGATCCTGTAGCTCCGTTAGAACCAGTTGCACCATCAGATCCTGTAGCTCCATTAGAACCCGTTGCACCATTAGATCCTGTAGCTCCTACAGCACCCGTAGCTCCTACAGCACCCGTTGCACCATCAGATCCTGTAGCTCCGTTAGAACCAGTTGCACCATTAGATCCTGAAGCTCCGTTAGAACCAGTTGCACCATTAGATCCTGTAGCTCCGTTAGAACCAGTTGCACCATCAGATCCTGTAGCTCCGTTAGAACCAGTTGCACCATTAGATCCTGTAGCTCCGTTAGAACCAGTTGCACCATCAGATCCTGTAGCTCCATTAGAACCCGTTGCACCATTAGATCCTGTAGCTCCTACAGCACCCGTAGCTCCTACAGCACCCGTTGCACCATCAGATCCTGTAGCTCCGTTAGAACCAGTTGCACCATTAGATCCTGTAGCTCCGTTAGAACCAGTTGCACCATTAGATCCTGTGGCTCCGTTAGAACCAGTTGCACCATTAGATCCTGTAGCTCCGTTAGAACCAGTTGCACCATTAGATCCTGTGGCTCCGTTAGAACCAGTTGCACCATCAGATCCTGTAGCTCCATTAGAACCCGTTGCACCATTAGATCCTGTAGCTCCTACAGCACCCGTAGCTCCTACAGCACCCGTTGCACCATCAGATCCTGTAGCTCCATTAGAACCCGTTGCACCATTAGATCCTGTAGCTCCATTAGAACCCGTTGCACCATTAGATCCTGTAGCTCCATTAGAACCCGTTGCACCATTAGATCCTGTGGCTCCGTTAGAACCAGTTGCACCATTAGATCCTGTAGCTCCTACAGCACCCGTTGCACCATCAGATCCTGTAGCTCCATTAGAACCAGTTGCACCATCAGATCCTGTGGCTCCGTTAGAACCAGTTGCACCATCAGATCCTGTAGCTCCATTAGAACCCGTTGCACCATTAGATCCTGTAGCTCCATTAGAACCCGTTGCACCATTAGATCCTGTAGCTCCATTAGATCCTGTAGCTCCGTTAGAACCAGTTGCACCATCAGATCCTGTGGCTCCGTTAGAACCCGTTGCACCATTAGATCCTGTAGCTCCATTAGAACCCGTTGCACCATTAGATCCTGTAGCTCCGTTAGAACCAGTTGCACCATCAGATCCTGTAGCTCCATTAGAACCAGTTGCACCATTAGATCCTGTAGCTCCGTTAGAACCAGTTGCACCATTAGATCCTGTAGCTCCGTTAGAACCAGTTGCACCATTAGATCCTGTAGCTCCTACAGCACCCGTAGCTCCTACAGCACCCGTAGCTCCTACAGCACCCGTAGCTCCTACAGCACCCGTAGCTCCTACAGCACCCGTTGCACCATCAGATCCTGTAGCTCCGTTAGAACCAGTTGCACCATCAGATCCTGTAGCTCCATTAGAACCCGTTGCACCATTAGATCCTGTAGCTCCGTTAGAACCAGTTGCACCATTAGATCCTGTGGCTCCGTTAGAACCAGTTGCACCATTAGATCCTGTAGCTCCGTTAGAACCAGTTGCACCATTAGATCCTGTGGCTCCGTTAGAACCAGTTGCACCATCAGATCCTGTAGCTCCATTAGAACCCGTTGCACCATTAGATCCTGTAGCTCCTACAGCACCCGTAGCTCCTACAGCACCCGTAGCACCATCAGATCCTGTGGCTCCGTTAGAACCAGTTGCACCATCAGATCCTGTGGCTCCGTTAGAACCCGTTGCACCATTAGATCCTGTAGCTCCTACAGCACCCGTAGCTCCTACAGCACCCGTAGCTCCTACAGCACCCGTAGCTCCTACAGCACCCGTAGCTCCTACAGCACCCGTAGCTCCTACAGCACCTGTGGCTCCGTTCAAGCCGTTAGCACCCGTAGCACCTGTAGCTCCCGGATCCCCCTTAGCTCCAGGATCCCCTTTGTCCCCTTTCGCTCCCGTAGCGCCGTTGGCTCCCGGAGGCCCGCGGTTAATCGGATTGCAGCTGAACTCATCGCCTTTTAAGGCTTCTTCAAACTCGCTGACAATGAGATCGTCGCTAAAGTTGACTTTTTTCTTCAGATGTCCTTTATCATAGATCTCTTGCTTGAGAAGATTGCTCGTGCCGGGCTGATAATAGTTGTAAACCTGCAAGCCATTAGAATCTTGCGTGCTGACGAGCAGATTTAACCCATCCTCGGAATAGACCGAAGTTTTCACTGTGCAAAGTTCATTGTGAGCAAACAGCAACTCGCCGTCTTCATCAATTTGGATGACGCTGTCTTCTGCACCCGCAGGCACTTCATAAAGTTTCTCTTCTATCACATTGCCAAAGGAGTCATACTTGAAAGTTTGATAGAGCTGGATATCGCCCTTTCCATCGGCAATCGCTTTGGCCTGCAACAGTCCTACATCATGGGGATTATTCCCCCAATAGAAGCGCTCAATCTGCTGAAAAGAAGGTTCGTTTCTGACGATTTCGGTCAGCTGATGGCGATCATCAAAGGCATAATGTGTCTCTGATCCCAAGTCGGTAGTAACATCGGTGGACCCTTCATTATATTTGAAGAAATATTCCCTGTCGGAGAGCTTCAGGCTTCCAACTTTTCCTTGCGGATCATAATTGATGTGGAGTTCGTCATTTTTTTTCACCAGCAGACAAAGATTATCCCTCACCTCATATTCATAGGTACAAGAGGGCAATTTGGAACCGCTCACTCTCGTCAATGCCTGTGTTCCATTCATCGCTGTAAATTGGTACTCGACCGAGCAATCATCCGACTTTAAAGTGATGCGGTAATCCTTGTCAAAATTGTAGGCAAAGTCAATATTGTCGAGTGTTTTATCCCCGTTCTTTAGCTCGACCGAGCTCAAATACCCCTCAGCGTCATAGGAATACAAAAGGTGATTCCCATTCGGCAGCGTCTCTTCGCTCAAACAGTAATATTCCGGATTGGCAATTTCTGCACTTAACTGGGGTATCAACTCTTCACAGCCGATCAGTCGGGGCAATTTCTCCACTTTCTGATAGATCTTTTTCGTTCCATCCCCTAAAACTGCTTTACAGGTCTTTCCCATATAAAAGAGTTCATTGTTCTGATGATTATTCCGGCCGCTGATCTCTTTTAACGAAGTATTGACAATGCCGACTCCGTCATTCAACAAATCCACTTTTAAAGAAAGGGGTTCGACGCCGTCGTATTTCCCTTTGCCGCTATAGGTCAATATGGCGCCTGAGCGCTCGCCCGCAAAGGCGTAAATTTTATCGGTTGACTGGCGTAAAAATCGTTGGAAAAATGAAGAACCCTCTTTCCCAACAACCATATAGGTTGTCGGCAAGATCCTCCAGCCGCCTTTTTGCTGGCCGGTCATGTAATTCTTTACATTGAAAAACCTCTGTATGGAAAAGTCATCGGACAGTGCAAGATCGACAGATCTTTCGCAATAATCACCCGTGATGACATTGACGCAATCCGCAACAAAACTGTTCGGATCGGATTCTGTAGAGGGCAGAAGTACTGCTGACCGCCCGGCAAACAGGTTTAAAGGAACAAAAAACAATAGGAAAAGTCGTACGATTTGCATAGATCACCATTCAAATAAAGCTTAAGAAAGATGGTAATGTAAAGCAAATTTTAATTACAGAAATTTGTAAAAAAAGGGGAAATAGTCGGGCCTGAAAAAGTAAGGGCTCCGAGGAAAAATTGCACCTCTGTTGATAGCTTCACTCGCGAAAGTTTTTGAAATGAAAAATGCACTTTGGGAGTTCAACCGGTAGGGTTGGAACGTACAAAGTGCATTTTCGGGGGCGATTATACCCAAACAACTTGAAGAGTTGGGAATTGGGCAAGAAGGTTCCTTCAAATTTTTGTCCGGAACGAGTGACCATTGCCGATAGGCAAGGCACGAGTGAGGACGAAAATTTGAAGGTAAAACCGACGAAGCCCAAAACCAACTCTTCAAGTTGTTTGGGTATAAATAGCCCCCTTATTTTATTCCTGGTTGTTGTTCGTCAATTCTTGCGTGTACATGAAGTGTACAATGTCACGAGCATACAATTTAGCTTTTTCCAATAACGCATTATCCACTTTAGGATCTAAACAATAGATCAGGATAGCCTTTTCTTTTATATCAATGGGCGCGTTTACTTTCCAACCAGTTTGCGGATGGAAATAGTTTTTCACATCGCCGATCCATAATTTTAATACATTCGGATCATTTATCGAGAGCCATTGCTTATACAATTTTTCCCCAAGAGGCATCAACTCCTTATAAGGGTATGGAATGGAACCCGTTTGCCCATGGAAGTTAAGAAAAGCGGCAAGAGACTTGCCTTGCAAAGGGTCATCCCAGCAACCGATCTTTTCTTTTACCTCTAAAACGGCATTTCGAACCTCTTCTGAAACAAAAACGAAGTTTTCGTCTGATTTGTTAATCCATGTTGACAGCGCATCGATCGATATCGACACTTTCTCGCCGGGATTGAGCTTTCTGTAGTTCTCATTAAGGTAAGCCTCCATGACGACATTCAACCAGTTCGTTCCTCTTATTTCCCGGACATTTTTAATCAGCTGCCTATACTCGATATCCAATCCGGCAAAAGCTTGAGATTCGTTTCTCGTTTTTACTTCATAAGTATATTTTTGATTCATCTCGCAATAAACTTGAAAAGCTTTCTGTTCATCATAGACAACAGATCTGGAAAGATAGGAAGTCAGATCAAAAATAAAGCTCTTGAATGAATAGGACAAATTAGAAATTTCAGTTTGCGCCTTAAATTTCAGCTGCAAAAGGGACTCTTCAACCTCGCTGAGCTGCTTTAAAACATCTGTCCTGCCATCCCTGTAGGCCATTTTTGTCAACTTTTCATAGAGCTGATATGCGCATAATAAATCTCTAAACTGTTTTTTGTCCGCGGCCTTCATGGCATTGAGAAAGCTTCTAAGCTTATCACTCATGGCCATCATCTTTTTAGTATCCTCCTTGGGGAAAGAATACCCGGGAAATCTCTCATGGAATAACCTCGAAAACCCTTCACGGAGATCGCTACACCCAAACTGATGGACTAAGGATTTCAGCTGTGAATGATCTTTTTTAAGTTTTTCCATGTTTTGGCGATGCAATGTGTACGCTACAGGAAGACGGGTTCCTGAAACAGGGATGCAAGGACTCGACGGGCTAAAGGAATTTTTGTACTCATGCAACTGAACAGGTGTCGAAGGGGGCAGTCTATGAAGCACAGGCGTGTCGGCAAACTGCGATTGAGTGTTTGCTTTTGCCGGAGTTCTTGGCAAAGCTGGCTGAACCGGCGGGATTCTGCTTGGCTGTTGCTGAACTTGCTGCAAAGGCTGTCTTGGCGAATCAACCATTGTTTGGTGTGCAAGCCGGCGCTGCAGCTGATCGTTACTCAGCGAGACATGGCTAGAGGCCGAAGAACCAGGAGTAGAGGGTTGGAAGTGCGCTCTGTTAAATTGCTGAACTAAATCGTCAACTTTATTCTGCTCATTGTATTTGGCGTAATTTCGCGGGGGTGGAGGAGGTGGAGTATTCTGCTGTATTGGGAAATTTGATGTGTATTGCATTTGGGGTTCGACTCTTGTTGGGATTGGAGTGCTTTGATAAGCCTGATTCATCCGTTGCGGAGCCTTTGGAGAGGGAGTTGACTCCCACCTGGATTGAGATGTTGATTGATTGCGCGGAGGCGTGGTATAATAATTTTTAACTGACATGATAATAATCCTTTAGATTTTTTTTTCGAAAAATACTAAACTAGGATATTATAAATGCTAATTATAATCAATCCAAATGATTAAGGAATCTTATGCACGGGGCGAACGTCTCTGATGTTTCATGGTTGAAAAACCTCAATCAGCTTCTCGTAAGGAAGAGAGGACTGATTGTCAGGAAAAATACTGGACTCTTGCCGCCAGGCCTGCCATTGGAGCAAATCTTTAGGGCCTGCCAAGCTCCTGGCATGCACTTTATTGAAGTTTCTCCAGGCAAGATCTTCCCGATAATAGCAATCGATATACTCAACCCCCTCTTTTTCCATCTTAACGGCAAAAAAGGGGCGCCCTTTCAACATCCCTTTAGCCATTTTTTGGGTCAAGTGGCTTAAGCGGATATCCTCCAGGCCCTTCGGGGCGATAGTTGGCATAGAGGGGGTTATTTTCTCCAGGCCTTCATTAAGCTCCCGGCATAAAACCTCTTGATAAAGACGCTCCACGGATAGGGCCAAGGGGATCATTCCGATCGACAGAGCATAGCAGGGCAGTACGACGAAAGTCGAGGAAGCGCTGAGAGCAAAACCGGCAGCTGTAAAAGCGATCGCAAAGGTAGCGTAGTACATCACTTTGGCGGCTAAAGGGTCGTTCTTTGTGATGGAGAGGGCGAATTTGCCAAAGATGTTCCGTTCCGGTTGAGGCAGCTCTAAACTAAAGTCTATACTCATCGGAGGAGCTCCTGTTTCATCTTTTCCACAATATCAAAATGCATCAAATGCTGTGCCGCCTTTAAACTGCTCAGCATCCCTTGCGAAGAAGAGGAGCCATGGCACTTTATGATCAGCCCATCCACCCCGCAAAGCAGGGCTCCGGGATAATGCGCGTGATTGAATTGCTGCCGCCATCTTTCTATTTGACTCCGCATCGAGTCGGTACTCTCCTTTTCAAGCCGGGTGTAGATATCGTCAAAAATAAAAGAGGACATCCCTTCAGTTGTTTTCAAAAAAACATTGCCTGTGAAACCATCGGTAACCAGCACGTCTATGTCGCTTTGAAAAACCTCTTTCGCTTCCACATTGCCGGCAAAGCGGCAGCCGTGCTCAGGGCATTGCCCCAGCAAAAGCTGGTGGGCTTTCCGAATCTCAAGCGTCCCTTTTTGCCTCTCCGTCCCTATATTCAGCAGGCCTATGCGGGGTACTTCTGTGCTATGCATCACCCTTTGAAAAGCCGCCCCCATCCAGGCAAATTGAGCCATTTGTTCCGCTTTGCAGGAGACAAGGCCTCCCACATCGACCACGGCAAGCGAGCCCCCTTTTTTGGGGAGGGAAGCGAGCAGCGGAGGGCGCTTGATCCCCGGATGCATCGGCAACGTCATCGTGCAGGCAGCGACCAGCGCACCCGTATTGCCCGGGGAAACAAGGGCGTTAATTTTTTTGGAATGGATGAGATGTACTCCCTCGACCAAACTCGACTGCCGCTTGCGGCGGACAGCCAGCAATGGGTCGTCATCGGTAGCGATCTCTTCTTCAACGATATGCCGTTTGATCTTGGGAGAATGGGGAAATGATGCGATTGCCTCGGCTGTGGCAATTACCAGAAGCTCATCGGAAATGGGGAGTTGTTCTGCCATCTGCTCAAGGGCAGAAAAAAACTCTTGGGGCTTTTTTTCGCTCCCCATTAAATCGACGCCAATACGCAATGAGCCTTTCCTTTAACTTTCTTCCTTCATTTCCACCATAACGCGATCTTGATAAAAGCCGCAGCTTGGGCAAAGAACATGGGGAAGCTTCGGTTGGGCGCAATTACGGCATTCCGCAAAGCTTTTAGGTTTTTTTGCATGATGAGCGCGTCTGGAATTTTTTCTTGCATTCGACGTGCGGTTTCTTGGTACTGCCATGTGAAATTCACTCCTTTATTCTAAGTTGGCAAATGGGTGATATTGATCATCCCCTTCACCTTCAGCTTTTAAATATTTTTCTATATCTTTTCTGCGCGGACAATTTCCCTCATCACATTCGGCAAAAGCGGGAACATCCAGTAAAATAACTTCGCGCAGCAATTCCTTGAAATTAAAAACACCCGATTTAATTTCCTTCACAGGCTCCACATGATAAAAATCCAGCTCATTAATCTCCACTTTGACGGGTTCGTTGCATATGGAGCACGGTATTGACGCGTAAGTGGAAACCGACAAGTGCAAAACCAGGTCATCATCGGCAATATAGGCCTCCCCTTTAAGATAAAGAGGGTCGTTAAATGCCAGGTCATTGTCTTTTACCTGGAGGAAATCAGGATCGATTTTCTCGTCCAGCTCTTCTGTATGTCCATCATACAGCCTATCTACGTAAATGTGAAAACAGTCAGGTTTTTGCAGCATAATTTTCGGGTAAAACTTCAGGTTTCCATCATACGCTATCGTCCCATTTCTTTCCAGCATCAATTTTCTCTGGAAAAGATCCGGTGGTTTCATTAAGATTATCTCGACTAGAAGAAAAGGTGGCGAAATTGGAAGAAATTTTATTAAATATCGAATCGAAGGAGATCCGTTACGCTCATTTGAAAAACGGACAGCTCCACGACCTCATCATCGAACGAAAAAAAGAGCGGCAGCTAACGGGCAATATTTACCGGGGCCAAGTAACAAATATCCTGCATAACATCCAATCCGCCTTTATTAATATCGACGAGAAAGAAAACGGCTTCATCCATATTTCGGATATCCTCGAAAACACAAGGAAATTCGAACAGTTGTACGACATGGATTTCGACCTCGATTACGACACGTCGGAAGTTAAAGGGGGAAGCCAAATCAACCGCAATATCGAAGAGATCCTGAAACCCGATCAACCCGTGCTCGTCCAAGTGGTGAAAGAGCCGATCGGATCCAAGGGAGCCAGGCTGACCTCCAACATCTCAATCGCCGGCCGCTATCTCGTGATGCTGCCCAACTCCGTCCACCGCGGGGTCTCAAGGAAAATCGAAGACAGGGGGGCGAGAGAGCGGCTCAAAAAACTCATACGCTCCTTTGAAATGCCCAAAAACATGGGCCTCATCTGCCGTACAGCGAGCTGCAACGCGACCACAGACCAGCTGATCGATGAAGCTACCGACCTGCTCGCTTCCTGGGAAAATATTATGGAAGGGTTCCAAAAATCTCCAAAACCCACCATTCTCTACGAAGAATCGGATATCATCAAACGCGCCCTGATTACAGCTATCGATAAAAAATTTGATCGCATGCTCATAGACGATTACCCCACCTTCCAGGCCTGCAAGCGGCTGATGAAACGGTATGAAACCGAGCATAACCTAAGGGTGGAATACTACCGCGATAAAACGCCCATGTTCGAAAGATTTAATGTGGAAAGGGAAATTGAAAAGACCCTCCGCAGAAAAATATGGCTTAACAGCGGCGGCTACCTCTATTTCGACCGCACGGAAGCGATGTACACAGTCGACGTCAACTCCGGCCGCAGCTCCACCACCGAGTCCGACGTGGAAGAATCTCTCGTGCGCATCAATCTCGAAGCCGCCGAAGAGATTGCCAGGCAGCTCCGCCTGAGAAACGTAGGCGGATTGATCATCTGCGACTTTATCGATATGCGCTCCCGCAAAAACCAGCGCCGCGTGATCGAAAAGCTGAAAGACTGCATGAAGGAAGACTCAGCCAAATGCACCGTGCTCGGCATCAGCGAGTTCGGCCTGGTAGAAATGACCCGTCAAAGAAACCGCGGCTCCCTCTTCCATACGCTCTTTACCGAGTGCCCCTACTGCCATGGCACAGGCATAGTCAAAACTCATGAGAGCATTTCCATTGAAGTCGAACGCTCTTTAAAGAAAATCATTAACATTCAACAGCAGTTTGGATTAAAAGTTGTCGTTCATCCGGAGCTTTATAAATACCTCCAGACGATTGACAGGGCTTATTTGCAAAAATTGGCCGAATCCTTAAACGCTCAACTGGAATTTGAAAAAGACGACAATTTGCATATCAATGAGTATTACTTTTACTCCACTATCACCAATCAAAAAATTGAGTGCTAAATGCAATACCTGGCTAAGCTGGAAAAATTTGTTGAAACAGAACAAATTCCCCCGAAGCTGGGTACGGTCTTAAGAAAATTTTACTTTAATTACTGCTCGGCCTTCCTGGAATCCCATCGCGATTTCTCCAAAGTGGAGCCTCTTCTCGTGGAATTTCTCGATTTGGTGTTGAAACAGCTGAAAAAACCCTATCATTTCCCCATTTATCACCATCGGATCACGGAACCCTTTGATTACTTCAGGTTCGGGTTGGATCTTATCCGCCCTCTGGTGGTGTTTGAAAAGTCGAAAGTTCTTGGGTTAGAGCATGTAGACAGAATCGAAGAGCTGCTGGCCAGACAGGAGAATGTGATACTCCTCGCCAACCATCAGATTGAACCAGACCCTCAAGCCATCAATCTTCTTCTTGAAAAAAGCCATCCCAAGTTAGCGCAAGAGATCATTTTCATCGCCGGCCATCGCGTCACCACCGACCCCTTGGCCGTCCCCTTCAGCAAGGGCTTCAATCTGCTCTGCATCTTTTCTAAAAAATATGTAGAAACGCCCCCTGAGCTCAAAAGTGAAAAGGTGATGCATAACCAAAAAACGTTGAAAAAACTGGGAGCGCTTTTGAACGAAGGGGGTAAATGCATATATGTCGCTCCGAGCGGAGGACGGGACCGGCCAAACAGCCAGGGAGTGGTGGAGGTATCCCCTTTCGATCCGCAAAGCGTCGAGTTCTTCCATCTCATAGGACGGAAAGCCGAACGCCCCTGCCATTTTTTCCCCTTGGCCCTGGCGACGTACGATCTGCTGCCTCCTCCCGACAGCATTGAGATGGAGCTTGGCGAGCTCAGGCATCCCAAATGTACGCCTATCCACATGGCCTTCGGGGCTGAAATCGATATGGACACTTTTCCCGGAAACGAGCAAACTGACAAAAAGTTATTGAAATCGCTTCGGGCAGAATTTATCTGGAAGCTGGTCTGCGAAAGCTATGGCCAATTGACAAAGGAATAAACATGAAGACTCTTTTATCACTCATTCTCATGACGAATTGCCTCTTTGCCGTCACCGAAGTCAAAGATGAGATTCCGGTTCCTATCCTAACGCCAAGTCTTCAGGAGAGACAGTTTCTCAAATTACGCCTCGATAATGGTCTGGAGGCCTATCTGATCTCCGATCCTGCCGTGGATAAGTCGGGAGCTGCCCTCTCTGTCAATGTCGGCAGCTTCAGCGATCCCGACGATTTCCCGGGCCTTGCCCATTTTACCGAGCACATGCTCTTTCTCGGCACAAAAAAATACCCAAAAGAAGCGGAGTATCAAAGCTTTATCAGCAAACACGGCGGCCAGACCAACGCCTTTACAACTAATGACACGACTAATTACCTTTTCTCGGTCGACAACCGCTATTTTGCCGACGCGCTGGACCGCTTCTCCGACTTTTTTAAAGAGCCGCTTTTCCTCCCTTCCGGTGTGGCTCGAGAGCTGCAGGCCGTCGACCAGGAATATGCCAAAAACCTGCAAAGCGATTTTTTAAGGCAATACTCCGTGCAAAAGGATTTGGCGAACCCCGCGCATCCCTTCAAACGCTTCTCGATGGGAAATAGCGCGACCCTCTCCTCCGTCACTCAAGCGGTTCTGCAACAATTTTATCAAGCTCATTACAGCGCGAATCTCATGCGTCTGATCGCCATTTCCCCTCTGCCCTTAGAAGAACTTAAAGCGATGGTAATGAAAGATTTTGAAGAGATTGAGAATAAAAACTTAAAGCCGCTGATTCCTTCAGAGCGCGCAACCTCACCGGCCATTGATCAGCAAATCGTCTTTGTGGAGTCGATCAGAGAGCTTCGCACCCTGGATATCATCTGGGAGCTTCCCCAATCTTTCATGACCTTGAAAAGTTCTAAACCAGACCGCCTCCTCAGCCACATCTTAGGACATGAAGGGGAAAAAAGCCTGCTGGCCCAATTAAAAAGAGAAGACCTGGCTGAATCTCTCTCCTCCGGCACTTTGCCTTTAAGCCACAATCAGGGTCTTTTTTACATTGAAATCGAGCTCACAGAAAAAGGGCTGAAGCAGAAAGACACCGTGATCGAAAGAGCCTTTCAGGCGATCGCCAAACTGAAAACCGCGGAAATACCGCCCTATGTTTTTCAAAATATGCAGGATGTGGAAAAACTGCGCTACCAGTATCAGCCGCGCGAAGAGGTGTTTTCCTACCTGATGAAGCAAATACACACCATTCAGGGGGAAAAGCTGGAAACCTTTCCCATTCAAACAGCCATTACCCAGGAATTCGACCCCAAAGCCTTTAAAGATCTGATCTACACACTCGATCCGCAAAACGCTCACATAGAACTGATTGCTCAAAGCAAAAATCTGCCCCTCCAATTGGACCGCAAAGAGAAATGGACCGAAACAAAATATGGGGTTCAGCCTTTGCCCAAAGATAAAATGACCGCCTTGGCCACGGCCCTTCCCCATCCGCAAATCGACCTGCCCGAGCCAAACCGCTTCATCCCACAGTCGTTAACCCTGTTTGACCCACAGACCCAGACAACCGCGCCCCATCCCCAAAAAGTGGTCGGCTCTGATAAAGCCTCCATTTACTTTGCCGGAGACCATCAATACCTCGTACCACAAGTGTACTGGCATTTTGAGATCAAAACCCCCAAAATCACCATGGGGGACGCGAGCTCCCTGGTCCTTGGGGATCTTTACCTCAAAATGCTGAATGACAGCTTGAACCAGATCAGCTACCAGGCGCTTCTCGCCGACCTCAAATTCGCCCTTCAGCGCACATCGAACGGCATCAGCCTTACCATCACAGGCTATAATGACAAAGCCGGCGTCCTCTTCGATGAAATATTGCAGCATTTGAAGCTCAAATCGATTCCGGATGAGAAGTTTAAAATCTATAAAGAATCCCTGTCAAAGCAGTATCAGAATTTTTCCAGGGAAAGCAGCCTGCAGCAGGGCCTTGAAGTCTTAAAAAACGCCCTGAACAAAAATTTCACGACGGAAAAAGAAAAGGCCAACGCCTTAAAGCGAATTACGCTGCACAAATTCCACACTTTCCTCGCCAGCCTCTACGATGAGGCGTTTATTGAAGGAATGCTTTATGGCAATATGACGGAAAGCCAGGCCAAAACCCTCTCACAAAAAATCTTAAGCACAATCAACGCACCCGTCTATCCCCTTGCGCGCCGATTCAAGCCCCAAGCGCTCAAACTGCCGCCAAACAAAGGCCCTTTTATGATCGAAAAAGAGAGCCAGTCAGGCGGTAACGCACTGATACTTACCCTGGAGGGCAACCCTTTCTCTTTCAAAGAGCGCGCCGCGCAGCAGATCGGCATGAAAGTCCTCTCACAACCCTTTTTCGCCACCCTGCGCACAAAGCAGCAGACAGGCTATATCGTCCAAAGCGTCGATAAGGAAATTGAGAAGCAGCTGTTCAATCTCTTCATCATCCAGTCCAACACCCATGACGGAAACGATTTGTTGGCTCGGGCAGAGCAGTTTATCGAAAGCTACATGCAGGAACTGGAGCATGAGTGCTGCGAACAGGAATTCGAAACGATTAAGAGCGCCCTCTTGAATGAGCTGAAGCAGCCTCCCAAAAGCCTGAAAGAGATGGGCGAGCTCCTCGCCTCCCTCGCCTTCAAATTCGAAGGGGATTTCGACTGGATACCCAAGCGCATTCAGGGGATGGAAGAGCTATCCTATCCCGAATTCCTGCAACTCAGCAAACAATTCCTGGGAAGACAGAATAAGAAGCGCCTCGCCATTCTCGTCAAAGGCGCAATCCCCAAAGAGAACCAGTTTAAGTTTAATCGGCTGCGCAGTATCACGGAATTGAAGCAGATCAGCCAATATCTGCCCTTTTCCCTCTAAAAAAAAAGAGAACAAATTGACGCCCCTGAATAATATCACTAAGTTCACAGAGCGTGCTGAATTTGAATCTTTTATTAAAGAAAAACTCACTGAAAATACTATTTTCAAAGTTTATGAGATTTCGCTTAAAACAATATTCCCAACCGATGTCGAGCACTCTCTAACTCAATCATACATAAGCTACTCGTATTATAATGCTACTTTTATGAAGGAAAAGAAAAGTTTTAGAAGATTTAACATAGCATACCAAAATGCCCAACGAACGGCTGAATCTCTAAGAACCAGCCATGTAAAAGAGATCGACCGCTGTGTGGATAGTGTTAGGATAATCTATGCTATACTTGGAAAAGAAGGGGAAAAAGAAATCCTTTATCAAAAGGAATATCGACTTAATCAGGTTTAAAGAGATCAGAAGTTCCTATCTCGGAATCGCTGAAAGCACCTAACAAATTCCGGCATCGACACGACCCTTTTTCCTCGTGATAAAAGAGCCGGTATCGACAGAACCCTATCTCGGAATCGTCGTGCGAAAGTATCTGTTTTGGTAACAAATTCCGGTATCGACACTTCTATTATGAACAGGATCCGGATATTTTTTTCCATTGTAGCTGTAACAGATAATCTGATTTCTGGTCATTAAATCCTTCAAAAATTCATCAATGATGCCGCCATGCTGCGGAAAGAGCTCAACGAGCTTCTTTGCCCCTTTTTTACTAATGATATACGCATGAGTGCACCAGGCGGGAATTTGAACAATCAAATCCTCATTTGCAGGCTCGGCAAGCAAATTGCCCACCAGCAAAAGATCGAAATCTTCTTTAGTCTCTTGCCAATATAGGGGAAATAGGGTAGCAAAATCTACGTGCGGGACATTGTCATCTTCGCACACAAAAAGAAATTCTCTGCCTGATGGCTCCTCCAAAAATGTTTTCCACAAAATCAGGTGCGACGCCGCACACCCTTTTTGACCGGGCGTTCCATGGAATATATGCAAATCATCAAAGAACTCTTTAGGTGTATTGAGGCCGTCAATCGCATCAAAACGGCGAATATTGGTAAAACCCCTTTTTTCCATAAATTCACGAGTGGTGTGGTATCTGTCCATAAGGCGGCTTAGACTGACAATCACCGGGCTGTCCAACAGAATTGCCGCATCCGTTTTTTGCGAGGATTCACCATGCGCTGAACCGATTGAGAAAACGATAGCCAAAAGAAATGGAATAAAGTTCATGAAACACCTTAAATTAATAGGTTGACCAGTTAAATATTGTGTTGAAACAATTCTAAATTGGCAAGAGAAAAATGAATCAAAATTCACGATTTTACGGCATCTAAGAAAATTTCTTCAAATTTTTGCTGAGAAAAGTTCTTAGCTTGCTCGCTGCTCAAAAATGTACGAATATGATTTAGATAGTTGGTATATATTTCCTCAGGCATACTTTTAAGATACTGATAAAGGTCTTCATCGCATTCAAAGTCGCAATAATCAATGAAGCAATCTTTTGGTATATAATCTGTAACATTGGTCGCCCCCCAGTATACAGGGATGCATCCTGCCTGGAAGCAAGCAAAGATTTTCTCGGTGATATATCCTTGAAAGTGAGTGGAATTTTCGAAGCAAATGCAAAACTTGTAATTTTTCAGCATATTGCTTTTTTCATCCCCGGAATGGGAGCCGGGAATACTACCCCGATATAATCTGCTATCGCAATGTTGATATCCGTAAACGTCCAAATCACTATCAGGTTTTTTTTCAAAGAATTTGATTATTTTAATTCTTTGAGGTGTATAGTTAGAAGCAATTAAGGTGCAGAATTTTTTTTCTTCAAAAGGGATCAAGTCAAGGCGCATCGGACGCAAATGGGCATAATAAAGTTTAAATATCTTTTTATTGTCGACTAGGCTGTCATCCCAGGTATAAACACGAGAAAAATTATCAAAATACGAATTTTGATATGTCCATGGCTCCAAAACAAAAAAGACCAGTTTCTCCTTAGGCAGCTTGAAAATGAATGAGTTGTCTTTTAAATTATAATTGGCCACGATTATTTTATGTGCCGTATCTTTATGATGTTGAGGCAATGTTTCATATTGGTTGATATTATACGTTTCAACTTCATATCCGGCCTTTCGGGTGAGTCCATAATCGATTCCAAAAGTGTCATGCATGGTAAAAAAGGATACGATGTCGACATGCTCCGCATTTAGTGGAAAAAAAAATGAATACAATAAAATGGCCACACATAACTTTTTCATCGGTTTCTCACTGTTCATTATCGTCTCATCCAGGAATGATAAGCGGCATAATCGTAACCCGCATTCCTGTGAATTTTCATGGCATTAATATCACCTGAATTTATCACGTGCAAGTTGCGGACTTTTACTTGTTTTGTCCGGGCAAACACGAAATTGAAATAGATTTCGTATTCTGAAGCGCCTGAATAAAGAAGCTCAGAGGGATCTACGCATAAGCAAAAAGCCTTCCAAAACTCCTTTTTATGAAACGACTCCACCTGCTGGAAAAGATCATCAAGTACAGCTTTTTGAAATAACATCTGGTGGGCAATGCCCGATTGAGAGGGATTCAGTCTTTTTATTCCTGGAAGAAGCCGGTTGGCGTGTTCAAAATAAGGCAAATGGTATTCACTTCCGATAGAAAAATATCCGCCCCCCTCAGGGCTTAGGAATGAAACAGGCCGGAAAAAAATAACATCGGAATCTACAATTAATATATTTGATGAAATGCCGGGAATGACATATGCGGCATACAATTTTAAAAGTTGTTGAAAGTACCATCCAACCCTCGATGCTTCATTGAGGTATGACAGGGCGCGATCTTTATCCAATTGATTCAGATAAAGCGACACATCATATTTGGAAAAAGGGTAGGCCTTTTCATCATACCATTCCGCTTTATCCGTGATTTTATGATCTGATACAACGATGATGCGCCTGATATTTTGAACGTTCTTTTTTATTCCCTCGACACATTTCTCAAGCAATATTTCATCCTTTGAAGCTGTAGGGATGATGACGTCGATGGGATCATCGACAAAAGGGTAACTTTTGGGACTGCTGTCGAAATCGGCTGAAAGAAATGAGAAGCAGGTCAGCGAGAAAAGGATCAAGGGTAATTTATACCCAAACAACCTCACAGTTTGGGATTTCGGCTTTGCCAAAGCCCCGGGATTCAACGATCGTAAACAGGTCCATATTGTTAATATTGACCTGTTTACGATCGATTGAATCGCTGGAGCTTTGGCTTTGCCGAAAACCAAATTTTGAGGTTGTTTGGGTATATACATGAGCACCTTCAATTTTTCTTAATATGTTCTTTTATCTGTTAGATTATTTTCAACTTTTTTCTGGCAAAAATTTCTTTTCTTCACATAATATTTACGTTTTCAGCAGGAGGAAATTTGAAATTATATCCCAAAATATTCTTCGCTTATTTTTTCATCCTTTGCAATTTCGCTTATGCCGATTTTGTCATGGGAACTTTTAAAGGGGAACTGGGGAATCAGATGTTTATCATTGCAGCGACAGTCAGTCTGGCTCTTGATCATAATGCTGAACCTGTTTTCCCCGAACTTCTGACGAGAAGAGATGCTAACATCCCTCTAAATTATCAGAAGGTTTTCTATCATCTGAATACGACCACGCCCTCTGAAAATATTTCCCTTTGTTACAGGGAACCTCACTATCACTATGCGCCTATTCCTTATACTCCGAACATGAGTCTTTCGGGATATTTTCAATCCGAGAAGTATTTTGAGCATCACAAAAAAGAGATTTTAGAACTTTTTAAACCTCACCCAGAAATTCAAGAATACCTTCTGGCTAAATATGGGGATTTGATAAGTCATCCGAATACGGTTTCCGTACATTTTCGCTCCTATCTTAAAGAGGATCCCTCTCAAAACATGTATCCTTATTTTGGGAGAAACTACTTTGAAAAAGCCATTTTGTCATTTCCTGATGACTCTCTATTTGTGGTCTTTTCCAATGACATGGAGTTGTGCAAACGGGAGCTTGCGGGTATTCCGCGAAATATGCGTTTCATCGAAGGCGAGGCGCACTACCATGACCTTTATCTAATGAGCCTGTGCAAGCATAATATCATCAGTCATTCGAGCTATTCCTGGTGGGCGGCTTACCTCAATCCCAATCCGGATAAGAAAGTCATAACCCCGCCTTATTGGATGTCTAAAAACTGCGGATTAGACACAAAAGATGTTGTGCCCAAAAGTTGGATCAGCCTATCCTTGGAATAACGTTGATTCAATATTTTTGTTCTGAAACCTATAGGTGCCCCTATGAAAAAAAATCTGCTTTTTATTATCACTTTCATCCTCATATCTTCTATTCAGGCTTCAGAGCCGTTTTCCATCGTCTTCGTCCATATTGGCAAATCCATCCCCTCGCATGTGCCGGTAGCCCTTTTACAAGCCAGAGCCTTTAATCCCGACTGCCCGATCATATTGATTGCCAACCAGGAAGCTCTCGCCAATTTTAACACTCATGCGAACATCACGCAAATACCCTGCGAATCGCTGACAAAAACCAAGGAGCATGAGCACTTTAGCCAGCATTCAAGATTAGACCCCAATTCGTTTGGGGGTTTATGGCTCTTTTCGAGCGAACGATTTTTCTATCTGCAGGAATTGATGCTTCAGTATGACTTAAAAAACGTATTTCATCTGGAGCATGATGTTATGCTCTATGTCAATCTCGAGGAACTTTTACCGATTTTCATTGAGAATTACAAAGGTCTTGGTATAACGATGGATAACGATCAGAGATGTATTCCTGGATTTATCTATATTTCCAATCCCCAGATAATGACGCGATTGGCTCGTTTTTTTTCCGATAAGGCCAGTGAAAACCAATGGGATATGCAGATCATTCCGCGCTTCAAAAACGAGTTTGGCGATGAAGCAGCTGACAATTTGCCTATTATTACCGAAGAATATGTTCGTCAACAATCCATGAGAAGCGCTGCTAACCACGTCCCGCGCTATCCCTATCAATATTGCAAAAATATAGAATTATTCCAATCTCTCTTTGATGCAGCAGCCCTTGGGCAATATCTGGGAGGCACTTTCTGGAAGCAACCGCCGGGTTTTGTTAATGAAAGTTGTGTCTTCAATTCCTCCCTCCTCTCGTATGAATGGATTGTCGATGATGAAGGGAGAAAAGTGCCCTATGCTACCTATGGCAACAGAAAATTTAGAATAAACAATCTGCATATCCATTCAAAAAACTTATGGAAATTTGCATCAAAGTCTTTCGAGGTTAAATGAAAAACATTTTTATCACCTTACTATGTCTTCCTATTTTGTTACTGGCAAGGCCCTCCAGCTATCCTTATGTTGCAGGGGATACTTTTCGAGACTACTGCGACTATATTTATGATGAAACAGGAAACACAGTGGTTCCCGAAAATGTAAACTATGGCGACACTATCTTTTTAAAAACCGATTACTTAAGACAATTTTTCACTTCATTGCATCCCCAAATCGCGAATCCCTATATTCTTGTCACACACAATGGTGATTTGCCTGTCCCCCGGGAATTTGGATTTATGCTCGATGACCCGAAAATCATTGCCTGGTTTGGGCAAAATATTCAATACGCCCACCCGAAGCTACACCCAATCCCAATCGGCATTGCCAACAGATACTGGGGGCATGGGAATATTGATACGGTTGCGGAAGTTCAGCAATTGATCCCCGGCTGTGTGAAAAGCATATTGTTGTACATGAATTTCTCACAAAGCACTTATGGCGAGCGGCCGCATGTATACCACTTTTTCAAAGACAAGCCCTTCTGCACAGTAGGCGGTCATAAAGGCTTTGGTTCTTACTTATTCGATTTAGCCCAATCGAAATTTGTCTTAAGCCCCCGGGGCAACGGCCTGGACTGCCATCGCACCTGGGAAGCCCTTTATATGGGCGCTATTCCCATTGTCGTTACATCCCCTATAGATCCTCTTTATGACGGCCTGCCTGTCATTATCATCAAGGGGTGGAATGAGGTGACTCAAGAATTTCTGGAGGCGAAATGGGAAGAGATGAGCGCTGCAGAATATCAGCTCAACAGGATATACGCGGATTATTGGCTGGATATGATCTCATCGTATAAAATGCCCTCCATAGAGAATCCCTGAGACCCTTTTCTCTTCGATTTGTTTATGCAGATAGGAGGGGCAAAAGAGTTGATGCGGCTCCTCTCCATGCACAAAAGGGGTGTCGCTGAAAGACTTTTTTACCCCTCCAACCAGTTTCCCCCTGTTATAACCGAGCACATACAACAAGAAAGTCATCCAAACCGACTGCAACCTTTTCGGTAAACAGCCTCCGAACCACACAACCGATTTTAAAACCTTCTGGCTTATTTCGGTTTTATAGAGAGACATACGATATAGATTACCGGTATTCTCAAAAATTTTGGAAAACAGATCCTGGGGCCAGTAGGCGCAATTATCCCATCCGAATTGAAAAATAATATCCCCTTTGCGGGCCTTTTTTAAATCTTCAGCTATCAGGCCCATTAGTTTCTCTCCTTTTTTCTCGTCCAGTTCTTTGGCGTGAACCGCTTTTTGACGCTCAGAGTAGAAATTATTGGTTTCGGGGTGTTCCAACTTTGAAATGATAGTGTCTGTAAGGAAAAAGATTTTCTCCACTAGGGTAACTGGAAATTGCACCGGATATTTGCCAAAGTCCAAGACTCGATAACGCCCATCCTCCTGCCTGATAGCCACCCCCAAATATCCGTGGCACTTGTCAATGTCAAGGTTGGGATTTTCACGGCTGGCACTAGCCATTGCAACCCCCCAAGGCTTGTTCTCAATTTTAAGCCCGGTTCTCTTTTGCAGCTCTTCGATTTCCACAATTTCAAAGACGGGCAACTGATTCCACCATTGCGGGGCATCCAAATCGATACGCACATAATCCTTAATCGAAGGGCTATAGTAGCCAAGTTCATGAGCATTCCAGCACAAAATGCCAGTATCCTCTTCCTTCGTCCTGTCACCTCCAAATACTTCAAAATCGCCGATTTTATCATTCTTTTTGGCAAAATGCTCCTCAAAAACCTGCCTGATGCTCCACTTGCCCCCGCCCCGGAATTCAAGCACCTGAGACTCATCCAAAATGCTGACTCTTCGGCTCAGGCACTCGACTTGAAAGCGCATGGTGACCGTTTTTTGATCGGTTTTTTCTAAATTCATTATTTTGCCGGCAAAACGCCCTACCCTGTTAGAGAGCAAAACAGAGCGAATTCTCTCAGTAACAGAGGGGAATTCCACAAAAATTTCCACCTGATTATTCTCTTTAATCGACCAATCGAACAGTTCCTCTCTCAACGAACTATTTTGCATAACCAATGAGGCGAAGTCAGGGTAGCGGCAAATCTCATTCACTACTTCTTTATCCCCTGCAGAGAGGTGTTTTTGCTCCTCAACGTAATAAGGCCTTGTTTTCTTCCAATCGCTCAAAAGCAGGATCATCGGTTCACAGGCAGTTGCCTCTAATTTTTTATCCGATCCTCCGTTAACTCCTTCGGCGCGGTATTTTAAAGCGATAACTCTCTGAAGAAGCGTCGAGAGCTCCTTTTCAGTCGCCGGGTACTTTGCCAGTTTTGATTGTAACAGCTCTGCAGCCCTGATGAAGGCGGCAATCTTTATTTTCTGCCCATCGAGGTTCCCTTTAAAATCGAGTGGCCTTCTTTCAAAGAGGTCCATTTGAGCGAGAAAAAGGGTGGTCAAATTCCGGTAATAGCCCGACTTTCCAAACAAGAGGTAATAAATTCTCTCTTTAAAGGTAACCTCTGCCGGCGCATCCCCCTCCAGGGCATCGGAGAATCTGAAAATATTATCTGAAGAAACTTGCATACTGCACATATAAAAAAGGATACGAAGATTATCCTCAATCAGTCAATTTTTGCAAAAGGATAATTCCTTTAGAAAGAAAAGATCCGCTTCCAATCGCTTTTCATGCTGACGACAGTCCAGCCGCTTTTCTTTGCGTCGTCAAAGAGCTGCTGAGTTAAAGCGCCTACTTTGGAGTCGGGCAATCCCAAAGCCGGTCCGTAAGCGTACTCCCTCTCTGCATCATCATGCAGGATAAGCATGGAAAGCCTCTCGCCGCTGCCCCCTTTCGTGTATTCCAGAAGCTGCTTGTCCCCGATCGAGTTGCCGAAGGCCGCGTACGGGCGCCGGCCAACCATCAGCTGGACCCCTTCTACCTTAAAGGCTGAGTTGTCGTTCAGTAAATGTTTTGGATCTTTTATTAAGACGGGCTTTTTTTCTTTGTCATAGGAATACCTGATTCCCCCGGTGCCGATCACCTGTTCGGGAGGAATGCCGTAAATTTGTTCGGCATACACACGCACAAAGTCCTGACCGCCGCCGTTGGTGATGTAAGTCTTGTAGCCATTGCTCTGCAAATACTTCAACACTTCCATCATCGGCTGATAGACCAGTTCGGTGTATGGGCGGTTCCAGCGCGCGTCTTTGGCTGTTGCTATCCAAGGCTTCACCAGACCCTGAAACTCCTCAACCGTGATGCCGGGGAGCGTTAAACTGGCTATTTTCCCTAACTGTTTTCCAGACAATTTTGCGATAGCGCTTTGATTCCCCGAAAGAGCTGTTTTGTAGGGTTCGGCCTCTTTTAATTCCGGTTTATCGGCTGCAACGGCCTTGAAGCGATCCAAAATAAAAATAATATAGGCGAAGACTGGCTGCTCGACCATCAGAGTGCCATCCTGGTCGAAGGCGGCGATCCGATCTTCGGGAGGAACAAAAGAGGGGCTCTCCTTATCGGTCGTCTTGCGCACAAAATTGATAATAGCCTGCTTAGCCGGCCCATCGTTCCAAGAAGGAAGGGGATCTGCAACCGCAGCGCCGCAGAAACAAAGAGTGAGAATAAGGAGTTTTAACGCGCGCATAGCCACCATACCAATAGCCCCATGAAGAAGCCGAACAGCGCGCCGATCCCCACCAAAATCGCGCTCGCCCTGATTACCTTGTGTATGAGCTTTTGCTTGATCAAGGGGGTCAGTTTCGCCACTTCTCCCAGGCCGAAATCCTTGAGCTTATCGGTCAGAGTGTCGGAAATAAAGGATTTCCCCATCGGAATCTCATCCTTAAACCCCTCAACCATGACGTCCATCTGCTCTTTGAATAAGCTATCTAATTCCAATTGATCAGCAATCATTAATTTTAATGAAAAAAGCGTAATTAAAACAGTACAAGCACCAACCAAAAGGCCAAATAAAGGTAAATAATAATTAGAGCACACCAAATCTCTCCTTGACAAAATATATTAATATCTTTACAATAAGTATATATTTATTTTCCAGGGTTATTTTATGTTCTTTGATGAAGAGACCCACGAGCAGCTCTTTCAGAAAGTCGATCAGCTGCTTAAAAGAGACCGGGAAATGAGGGCCGAGATCGAGTTGAAATTTACCGAACTTGGGCTGACTCCCGAGGAGCTCGAAAAATTCTTAAGCAATCCGGACCACTTCACCTCCGAAGAATGGCAGGAGATGGAGGAAGCGCGCAAGGAGTTGGATATACGGCTCGAGCGCAGCCTGGCCAACATCCCAAATCCCGAAAAGACAAAAAAAGCCTACAGGTCGCGCCGCATCAGGGAGAACTGGATCCCTGTTCGGTAGTAGTGTCTAATCTAATAAGACTTGGCGAAAATGGCGTCAATCGTCGCCGGTTTGCCGGTCAGCAGGCATTTCCCTTGCGTGCCGCTCTGGTTTAAGGGCAGGCAGCGGATAGTCACTTTCAGCTCATCCAGCATTTTCTCCGATTCGGGATCGCCGCACCACTTGCCTATCACAAAGCCGCCATGGATTTCGGGCTTATCAGGGTTTTTAGGGGTGAAAAAGGCCTTCAGCTGCTCAAAATTTTCAATATTGCGGTAAAGATGCTTATCGCGATACTCAACGGCCTTCGTGAACAGGTTGTTTTGCATCGCATCCAGCAGCGCGGGGATTTCCCTCGGGAGATCATCGATCGATATTTTCTGCTTCTCTTTGTGGTCTTTATCCCGGCGCATCACCATCACGGTATTCGATTCGACGTCGCGCGGACCCACCTCAATGCGGAGCGGCACTCCCTTTTTGATCCATTCCCAATTCTTCTCCCCGCCCCGCTTATCGCGCTTATCCACAAAGACGGTAATGGGAAGGCCGCTGTAGCTCGCCTGCTGCAGGCTGTGCGCGATCTTATCGGCGCAGGCATAGACTGCTTCCTCGAGTTCCGGCTTGGGCACCACAGGCAAAATAACCACTTGCTTGGGCGCGATGCGGGGAGGGAGGCGCAGGCCGTCATCATCGGAATGGCACATGATCATGCCGCCGATCATCCGGGTAGTGACTCCCCAAGAGGTAGTATAGGCATAGGACAACTCCCCGTTCTGATCGCTGAACTTGATTTCGGCGGCTTTGGCGAAGTTTTGTCCCAGGAAATGGGAAGTGCCCGCCTGCAGGCTTTTTCGGTCCTGCATCATCGCTTCCAGGCAATAGGTGTTCACGGCGCCGGGAAAACGCTCGCCGGCTGATTTCTCTCCCACAATCACGGGCATGGCCAGCATCTCTTCCATGAAGGAGCGATAGACTTCGAGCATTTTTAACGTCTCTTCGACAGCGTCTTTCTCAGTGGCATGGGCGGTATGCCCCTCTTGCCAGAGAAATTCGGTCGTGCGGAGGAAAATACGGGGGCGCATCTCCCATCTGACCACATTGGCCCACTGGTTGATGAGAAGGGGCAAGTCGCGATAGGAGGCCACCCAGCGGGAAAAGGCTTCCCCGATGATCGTTTCGGAAGTCGGGCGGACCACTAGAGGCTCTTCCAGCTTCCCGGTGGGAACCAGGCGGCCGTTCTGCTCTTCCAGGCGATGGTGGGTCACCACGGCGCATTCTTTGGCAAAACCTTCCACGTGCTTGGCTTCCTTTTCGAAGAAACTCAAAGGGATAAAGAGGGGGAAATAGACGTTCTCATGGCCGGTCGCCTTGATCCGGGCATCCAGATCTTTTTGAATATTTTCCCATATGGCGTACCCCCACTGCTTGATAATCATACAGCCGCGCACAGGGGCGTTTTCGGCGAGATCCGCCGCCTTGATCACCTGCTGGTACCATTCGGGATAATCTTCCTCTCTTCTCGGGGAGATTGCGCACTTCTCTTCTTTCGTCATCATATTTCACCTCTCCTAAAGAGATTATCGCAAAGTCAATAAGAATTCAATAACCGAATTTTTGCAATTTCCAAACATCTTTTATAGACTAATTCCGGCTGATGAACCACCCGGTGATAAACTTGGGCAAATAAAAGAGTATTATATTGACTTCGCTCGGCTGTCAGCAAACCGATCTGCCTGTTTAAACGATTTAATGTACTATTTAATCCTTCAAGACGGATCTCATAAGGTTTTTTTTGCTCCTTCGCCAAATTCAATTGAGAAATTAACTTTTGTTTTTTTTCCCATAGCCTCTCTTGTTCTTTGTGCAGAGCGAGCTGACTATGAAGGATCTGGCGCTGCACCAAAAAGTGTTTTTTTTCCCCTTCCAGCCCCCTGATTTTTAGATCGAGCCTTTCCAAAGCCCCTTGCGCGGCCTGGTTTTCTTTGAGGATCGCTTCCCTCTCCTTTCCCAGTTGTTTGAGCTCCTGTTTTACCGCGCTTCCTTTTTTTAAGCCAAGCCGCACAAGGGATTTGAGGTGCAAGATGTTTTCAGCGAGGAGATCGACCCGGCAAGCCGTTTGATAGGCTTCGACAAAGGACTTGAGCAGGGTGTGCGGAGAGACTTCATACCTGGTATAGTTTTTGCGGCAGCTCGTATGGCACGAAAACCTCTCGGAAGCAGACTCGGTGTGCCCGCAAGGTAAAAGCTGCGGGTCCTTGTAGAGGCCACCCGAAACTTTGTCAAAGAGCAGTTCATAGGGCAGGGGTTTGAGGTTGTCTGTATTCCAGTAATTGGCTAATTCTATCGTCTTAAAATCTCTTCGCAAAGAGTTGCGGCAGGCCTTTTCAAAGAGGGCTTCATTCTGTATTTCTGAAAAAAAACCACCCGAATGGGGATTTTTCCTCAAGAGCGCGACAGTCTTCGAAACGCTTTCCAAAACCTGGAACCGTCCCTCGCGATAAAAGTAACCGAGCGCATAAGCATTGACCGTAATGCCAGAGGGCAGCCGGGCAGCCTCCAGCAAAAGCTCTTTGCTGAGCGGGCATATCAATGCTTCCCGAAGCCTTTTTTGAGGAAAGGGGGTTCTGCCTGTTTCAATCCACCCCTCCTTCTCTTCGCTGCACCTTTGCAGCAATGCGTTGACTTTTTCAATCTCCAGATCCAATTGGCCAAAAGCTCTTTTCGTGGCTGAATTATCAGCGGGAGGCGGCGTATCGGCAACCAGGTTTAAGCCTCTGATCAAGGCATCAATATAAGCATTGGAAGCTTGTATGACATTCCTGATCTCCTTAGTGAGATCCTCGCTTTGAATAATCCGGCGCAAGGAACTGATTCTGACATCAATCTCTAGATGATACTTCTCGACAGCAAGAGAAATGGCCCCCTCATAGTAAGAAACTGTAGGCAAAAAAACTCTGTTCATGATAGTGAATATATCATATGAGACATTTAATCGTCATTTTGTGCCTGCTGCTCACAGCACTTGCCCAGGCCAAAAAACCCTGTGGAACGGTGCCTTATCCCTCAAATACGGGCTATGTCACTCCCGATCCCATTCTGAAATCTTCAGAAGTATGGAGCTTTGTCAGCGAGCCCGATCTGCATCCCATGAAAGTGACCGTGAATACCCTAAAGCCTGGCACCTCTCCCGGCCTGATCTTTGTCGCCCCTTATGCCTTTTCAGCCGATGCCATTTATGGTCAGCCGGGATCCCTGATACTCGATAGCGAGGGAAACCCAATTTGGTTCCGCCCTTTAAACAGCCCCAATTTGATGAATACCGATTTCCGGATGCAAAAATTACATGGGAAACCGGTGCTGACTTTCTGGCAAGGCACGCTGGCCACCCCGCCCGCCTACACTAATGTGCCCGCAGGCTCCTCTGAGCCCGGTTCCTGCTACTATATCCTGGATAACCGTTACCAGGTAATAAAAACAGTCTCGGCAAAAAAGGGTTTCATTTCCGATATTCATGAATTCCTCCTCACACCGGATAATACAGCCCTTTTCCTTTCAACGAAACTGGTGCCGATGGATTTGACCCCTTATGGTGGCCCTCAAGATGGTTATGTCCAGGATTTTGCGATCCAGGAAATCGATCTGGAAACAGGCGAATTGCTATTTTTCTGGGACGCCTTAGAGCATATTCCCCTTTCAGATTCGTATGAGAAAGCCTCAACAATCTGGGATGCTTACCATTTAAATTCTTTAGGTCTGACAGACAACAAACGGGAAATTTTACTGTCGGGTCGCAATACGTGGACCCTCTATAAGATAAATAAGCGAAAGGGCAAAATTGTTTGGCAGCTCGGCGGCAAGCACAGTGATTTCACGATTGAGAGCGGGGCGGAATTTTCCTGGCAGCACGATGCGCGCTTTTTGCCCCATAACCGCATCAGTTTATTTGACGACAACTGTTGCGAAAGCTCCATAATCCCTCCTGGAACCCCCTATGCGCATGGATTGGTGCTGCAATTAAACCTGGACAAAATGACGGCCAGTTTGAAGCGCTCCTATTATCACGATCCCAACCTGCAGGTGGGATCGCAGGGTAGTGTACAAAGTCTAAAAAACGGCAACAAGTTTATCGGCTGGGGGGAATCGCAATATTTTTCAGAATACAGAAGACCCGGCAACAACGTTAACGATCCCGCTTTAAACACCGTCTATGACGCTGAAATGCCCGGCAGCAATTACACCTATCGCGCCTATCGCGACGATTGGGTGGCTACCCCCCGCTACCGGCCGAGTATCGCCGTAAAATCGAAAAATGGGAAGATCACCGTGTACGCCTCATGGAACGGCTCTACCGAAACGCGCGCCTGGCGGGTCTATGCCGGCCGCTGCCCGAACAACTTATGCTCCGTCAAAAGCGCCCCCAAAACGGGCTTTGAGACGGCGATTGGGGAGCCCTGTCCCGGGCCTTATTTTATGGTAAAAGCCCTCAATGGGAAGGGCAGGGTCATCGGGGTGTCAAGGGTGGTCCGTCTGGAATAGCGTTATTCCTCGTCCGGCAGATTCATGTTGTGGTAAACCGCATCGACATCGTCCAAATCCTCGAGCCACTGCACCAGCTCCATGTTCGCCTTCGCCGTTTCCTCATCCACATCGACGTTCGTTTTAGGGATCATCTCCAGGTTAGCCTCTTCAACCACATACCCCTTGTTTGAGAGGATCTCCTTGACATTATAGAGGTCTTGAGGACCGGTGGTGATCAGGTATTTGTCGCCGGAAACCTCAAAATCTTCAGCGCCCGCTTCAGTCGCCGCCAGGAACAATTCATCCTCAGGGATATTATTTTTGGGGACCAGGATAATCCCTTTCTGATCGAAATTGTAAAGCACGGCCCCAGGACTCGCAATATTGCCCCCTTTCTTGTTCGTGGCAATGCGCATATCGGATGCTGTCCGGTTTTTATTATCGGTCATCACTTCGACCACAATGCCGACGCCGCCATGCCCATAAAGCTCATAGGTCAACTCGGTAAAGTCCCCCTGGTCACTGCTGGAGGCCTTTTTGATGTTCCTCTCGATCACATCGTTTGAGACGTTGGCGACCTTCGCTTTCTGGAGAACGAGGCGCAAACGGGGATTTCCAGCAGGATCGGGACCGCCGAGCTTTACGGCGCTGATGATCTCTTTGGCGATGCGGGAAAATATTTTCCCCTTCTTCGCATCGGCTCGTTCTTTACGAAATTTGATATTTGCCCATTTGCTGTGACCTGCCATCTCTCCTCCCTAGTCCAGCTTAGCGAACATATCCGCCTGGTGCTCTTCGATCCATTGCATGGCTTCGTCGTAAGCGTGGAACTGCTTTTCCAATTTTTTAAATTCTTTACTATGAATATTCCTTTTACCAGATTGCTCGACGTAGGATGGGCTCACATGGTGCAGAATTTCGTGGTAAACCACAAATTCCACGACAAAAGAGGGCACATCGGGGCAATCGAGCAGGCGGTTGATTTTTATTAACTTCATCGAATCGTAATACAAACCAAACGTGACTTGGGAGCGGTTGCGCTTTTCCCTGATCCCATACCAGGTAATCAAAAGATCCACCTTGTCGTCGAAGTAGGTTCTGTTCACTTTTTCATAGATTTCCGCTAAATCGTGAACCTCCCCTCTCGTGCACAGATTCTCTTGATCAAGCAGATGGGAGTAGTCCAGCTTATGCCAGCTCTCTTCGATAAAGGCTTTTATGGCCGGGCTTAAACCCCTTTGCTTTTTTCTCAGATAATAGGCGAGATCCTCAAGGACATCGTTGGGCGCGTCCAGAAATATGCGGTGCAGGGAAACCCGCGTGTGGCTTCTCTCCCACTTGACGCTGAGCATTGAAGTTCGGTTGTCGTTGATTTTCAGTTGTAATTTCTTACCAACCTTAGTCTCCAGATTTTTCTGGAAACCGCTCGACTCTCCTTCACTTCGATAGCTCTTTTTCCATAAAAATCCGCGCTGTATAGCTGCCATCTTTTTCTTTAATCCAACGATTTTGTTTACCAAACTCTTTAAAACCGAATCTTTCATATAATTTTATAGCCGGGTTGCCCCCATAAACCTGCAAATGCAGTAATTCGATATTAAAGTATTTTTTCGCCAAATTTTCCAAATTCTTGAGCAAATCGGAACCGATCCCTTTATTGCGGTGCTTGCTTCCGACAACGATACCAAATTCGCACTGATGGGCAATTCTTTTATAAGGGTTGAGATAAAGGGTGGCAAGTCCGCATGGCTCTCCCTGGTAAAGCGCGGTCAAGCTGCACTTATAGCGGTAGAAGCTGATCCAGCGGTGCACGGCATCGTCAACCTCCATCTCGTCGCTCATGGGAAAGCAATAATAAACGTTGGGGTCCATCAGCCATTCCTTAAGGTATTTGGCGTCCCCTTGCTCAGTATATCGTATTTCTACTTCTTCGCTCATTCTATCACCCGAATTCTTTTAAATAAGCATTGACGAATTCGTCAATATCTCCATCCATGACCGCTTCAACATTCCCGTTCTCGACTTTAGTGCGCGTGTCTTTGACTAAAGTATAGGGCTGAAAAACATAATTGCGAATTTGGCTTCCCCATGCAATCTCTTTTTTCTCTCCGCCCATTTGTTCGATCTTTTTTTCCCTGGCCAGTACCTGCATCTCATACAGTTTTGAACGCAGCATCTTAAAGCAGGCCTCCTTATTTTGGAGCTGGCTGCGCTGGCTTTGGCACGATACTACCAGGCCGGTCGGCATATGGGTAATGCGGACGGCCGAATCGGTCCGGTTCACGTGCTGGCCGCCGGCACCTGAGGCGCGGAAAGTGTCTACCCTGATATCATCCGGCTCTATTTCAACGGTAATATCATCCGTAATCTCGGGTGTGACGTCGACCGAGGCAAAACTTGTGTGGCGCCTTGCGCCGCTGTCGAAAGGGGAAATGCGTACCAGGCGGTGCACCCCTCTCTCCGCCTTGGCAAAGCCGAAGGCAAAATCGCCGGTAATTTTCAGGGTAATGCTCTTTATTCCGGCCACATCACCCTCGACGGTATCGATCACTTCACATTTCCAGCGGCGGCGGGAGGCCCAGCGCTGATACATACGCGACAGCATCAAGACCCAATCGCAGGCTTCCGTCCCTCCGGCCCCGGCATTGATGCTCAGGTAGCAGCTTTTATCATCCAGCTCGCCTGAAAGCATTTTCTTCACTTCCATATCGCCGATGCTCTGCTCGATCTTTTGCAATTCTTCAGAGAGCTCCTTGATCAGCTCCTCCTCCCCCATATCGACGGCTTCCGGGAGAAGCGCTTTGACATCGTTAAAGCGGCGCATCAGGTCGTGATAAGGGACGGTCCAGGCGCGGAGACGGTTGCATTCGGCTATAGTCGCCTGAGCTTTCTCGTTATTGTCCCAAAATCCGGGTTCTTCGATAAATTTTTCCAACTCTTTGACTTTGGCTTCCTTGTTAGCCAAGTCAAAGATACCTCAGCATGTGAGAGAGTCTGGCTTCGATATCGATAAGCTTTTGTTCCATTTCGTTCTTATTCATCATACTCCTAGAGTTATTCAAAGACTATTATACACTTAAATGACAATAAATTAAAGAAAAAAAGACTGAAAACCGCATCATGACAAAGTCACATCAAAAGCCAAATGGGGCTAGTTTTGACTAAAGCAAACCCCATTTGCGATCTTCAAACCGCGGGGCTTTCACCCCAAAAAATGTTTTTGGTTAATGTGACTGTATCAAGCTATTGACAGAAATACTGTACCTCCCTAATATTAGGAGGTTTTATGTTTTTTTCTTTTAGTTTTAAAAAATGGGAGTAAAAATGGCTATTGATACAATTAATCATTTCGACATATCGGGCATTAAAGATTTCGGCGTTCGGGTTTTAGAGAATATACTCTGGGCCGGACGGGAAATTAAAACTTTTTTCTGCGACACGTTAGGCAGTAAAATTTCGACTATCTGGAATAACACCTTAGCTCCGGGATTAAGTTACTGCTACGGAGAGAGCTCTAAAATCGCTACTAACGCCTATACAAAGCTGCAGGAAACCCCCTATGGCTTAAATGCCTCATTGGGTGCAGCCGGGATCGGCCTCTATGCTCTGACCAGCGATGCTAAAGGCATCAAAGGCGCTGCCGCCAAGACAGTTTCTATCAGCATGATTGTTTTTTCAGCTGTGGGTCTTTACAAAGAGTACAAAGAGCGTACAGGCCTGTAATTTTGTGAATGGGGCTTCTTTAGCCCCCCTTTTATAAAGGAGGAGTTTACATGTCTCTATCAACCATCCATACGTTTGATACGGCTTTTTTCCATGACTATGCCGATAAAGTGTATGAAGCGGTCGTTTGGCTTAGCCGGGAAATCAGGGCCTTTTTTTGCGATGACTTAAGCGGGAAGATTGCCGCAGTTTTCAACAAGGTACTGCAAACGCCGGGCATCAGGGTCAATGGGTGCATTTTCCTGTTGGGCTTCGGGGCATCCAGACAGAGCGGACCCGTCAAATTTGCCGGCCTTCCCCTGATGCTCCTGGCGCTTTACCGCACTTACAGAGAGTACATAGCTCTTTAGCAAATTGAGGGGCTAGCCGCCGTTTCCAGGCTCTTTACCGCACAAGTACATAGCTCTTTAGCAAATTGAGGGGCTCCGCACTATACGGCATTATATGGCTCTTTAGCAAATTGAGGGGCTCCGCGCTATACGGCATTATATGGCTCTTTAGCAAATTGAGGGACTCCGCGCTATACGGCATTATATGGCTCTTTAGCAAATTGAGGGGCTCCGCGCTATACGGCATTATATGGCTCTTTAGCAAATTGAGGGGCTCCGCGCTATACGGCATTATATGGCTCTTTAGCAAATTGAGGGGCTCCGCGCTATACGGCATTATATGGCTCTTTAGCAAATTGAGGGGCTCCGCGCTATACGGCATTATATGGCTCTTTAGCAAATTGAGGGGCTAGCCGCTTCCAGGCGCAGTTTGATGCGGTTATCGGGATCGAAAGCATAAGCCCATTGCCAGCTAGGCAGGGCCATTTTTTCCGTGCGAAAGTGCACCT
Organism: uncultured Chlamydiae bacterium; assembly: GCA_963696295.1. GTDB lineage: Bacteria > Chlamydiota > Chlamydiia > Chlamydiales > JAJFMB01 > CAVOJR01. The sequence goes on from CAVOJR010000001.1 coordinate 1,052,817, forward strand.
TGCCATTCTTGCTGTAGCCCACTGTCCTGTGGCCGGGCGGCACCTCAACGCGGCAAGGGCCCTCAATGACCAGGTCTTCGGCAAAAAACTCCGATTCGCCGAGAAGGCGGATTTCCAGCGCTTCCTTCCTTTGAATGCGGTTTTTCCAATAAATATTCTCCCCATGCCGGTCGATCCCCCCGTTCCTCACCGTCACCCCCTTCAGAAAACATCGCCCCCCCTTAATCGAATCGGCAGAAATGAGCAGACTTCCCTCAATGCGGCAGGAATGGAGCAAAAGCTCCGCAATCTCCAGCTGAAGTTCGGAACCGGGCGTCAAAACCCCTCCGTCAATTTTTTGAGATATAATGGAATAGAGGGGCCCCAAAGCGGGGTGATACAGGAAAAAAAATGAAGGGCCGTTTTTTAAAAATTCCTCCAGCGGAGGAAGATCGGGCAGGCTCATTTGGCACATTTTCAACAACTCGTGGGCGTTTTGCAGCAAGTCGTACAGAGCCCCTTCCGGAGTCCCCACAGCTGTTTTTCCGGGGGTATAGGATTGTTTGGTCGCCGAAATGGTCTTTTCCCGCTTATTGTAGGTGAGATAGGTCCTTAAGCGGTTCGGATCTCTGTCGACGATTTCATCGGCTACCGCCTGCATCATCGATTCCAGCCGGCCGGCCGGCACATCGCCAGCTTTGGTCTTCATGTTGATCAGCATGCCGGGAATGGGATTCTTTTTGGCGGCTTTTCCGACCACCTCCAGGTCGGCAAACAAAATATTGGTGTTAGCCGGGAAAGCCGAATAGGGGCTTCCGGGATGTTCCGGAACATCTTCGATGCCGTGCTTCGCAAAATCGGTGTATTCGATATTGCCCAAATGGTACTGATGCCCCTCTTCCACTAAAACCACCATCCCTTCGGCCGTATTCAGCAGCCGGGAACAGGAGGCGAATCCGAAGGCCTTTTTCTCGGCCATTCCAACTCCGGCAAATGCGAGCAGTCCCGAGTCCGTGCCGGCAATGGGGTTGTTGATCTGGCGCAGCAACACATGATGCCTCTTTTGGCCGCGCAGCCACTCAATCGCCCCGCTGTCAAGGGCCAGTTTCCAGATAGCCCCATGGCCTCCCGGCTTGGTCATCGGCTGCAAAGGTCCCTGCATCACCCATTCTCCTTCAGCCGAAATCACAGGCACCAGCGGCTGGGTGATAAAAAAGAAGCTCTCCTTCGGCCTGCCAAACCATCTATTCTGCTCGAAAATATGCAGAATCTTCTGATGATTGTTTTTTTCATGCGAGGTCATGAGGAGAACCGGCGTGATCAGGGGCTGATCATACAATTTTTCATGCAGCCACTCCCGCGCCTGCAAATCCCGGATCAACCCTTCTAAAAGCGTGCGCCCGGCAAACAGAAGTTCGGCGGCCGGCAGCGCCTCGCCGCTTTGCTCATCCCGCAAATCGAGGCGGTCCCCCGCTCCTCCAACCGGATAAATCTCCGCCATCTTAGGCAAGCAGGCAATACCTTCGCGGACAAAGGCTGAAACTTGCGCTGATTCCTCAGAAATATCCATTTCGTTCGGCTTGTGGTAGCGCACTTCATGTTCGATCTGCTTTTGCCTGATAAGCTTCAAAACAGCAAGATGGTAGCCCACAAGGCCGCCGATCGGCTCATAAAATTTTTCCACAGGGATTAAACTTTTCACCAGTTGGCGCAGCGCCTCAAAGGGTTCGCTCAACTGCTCCAGCCCCCTAAAAACCACATCGCCCTGATCAATGGCGACCAGCGATTTGATAATCACGAGGCATTCCGGCTGAAGGCCTTGGCAATAGGTTTGCAAAATCTTTGAAGGATATTCTTTTCCCTCTAAAATATCGATTTTTTCATAAGCGCTTTTTGCCCCTTTTAAGCGCTCGGCAATAGGTGTAAGAATCTCTATAGACCGTTTCATGCCACCACCTTAGCCATTTTCCAGGAGAAAGGCAATAAAAAAAATCTCACTAAAATGTGAATTTCTTTTGACTATAAAAAAAGAAAGAACGATAAAAGGAATCCACGAGAGAAACAAGTTCACTAAACAGAAGGAGTGACAAAATGGCAACATCAACAAAAAAAGAACCAAAAAAAGAACCAAAAAAACCATCAGCGTTCATGAAACCGGTGGAAATCAGTGAAGCCTTGGCTGCTGTCGTCGGCAAAGGACCTATGCCACGCACAGAAGTGACAAAAAAACTTTGGGATTATATCAAAAAAAATAAGCTGCAAGATAAAGACAACAAAAGAAACATCAACCCCGATCAAAAACTTGCTAAAGTTTTGGGAACGGCTTCTATCGACATGTTCAAAATGACAAGCAAACTTTCCAAACACCTCAGCTAATTCTTTTGACTGTAGCGAGGGTCTTTTGCATTAGATCCTCGCATTTCTATTGAAGATCTGATAAAATCTTCACCATGTTTAACTCATTTGATATAATCTGTCTGCTCAGCCTGATTGGCGTCTGGCCGAGATATGCAGCCCCCGGGCGAGTGAAAATCACCCGCCGCACGCTGCAAATCCCCCGTTTGCCGCAAAATCTCACTTTACTGCAACTCAGCGATCTGCACCTGAACCCCGCCCACTCCGACCGATTATTAAATAAAATTATATCACATATAAAGACCCTTAAACCCGATATTATCGTCTACACGGGCGATTTCTTATGCCGAAGCCTCCTCGGCGATCAGCGGCTCAAACCCTTTTTAAACGCCCTGTCCGCTCCGCTCGGCTGTTTTGCCGTGCTTGGCAACCACGATTACGCCCACTACGTCGGCATAAACGAAAACGGGGAGTATGACAGCGTGGATCATAGAAGCCTGCTGCAAAAATCGGTGCAGATGCTATGCCGGCAAATCAGGCTCCAGGGCAAAACGACAGAACGCGCCCTCAGCCCTCCTCTCCACGCAGAACTGCTCGCACTTTTGCGAGAAACCCCCTTCCAGCTTCTGCATAACGAAACGGTGCAAATCAACGGCGCTTTGAATATCTGCGGCCTTGGAGAATACACGGCAGGGCATTGCCAACCTCAAAAAGCCTTTGGGAGCTACGCTAAAGAGCTGCCCGGTGTGATCCTCCTCCACAACCCCGACGCCGTTCCCCTGCTGAAAAGCTATCCCGGCGACCTGATCTTATGCGGCCATACCCATGGAGCGCAGATTAACCTGCCCCTCTTCAAGTCGCGCCTGACGCCGATGGAATATCCGCAATACAAAAGGGGACTTTTGTGCGAGGATTCGAAATGGATCTACACGAACCGGGGTTTAGGGGGCACTTTTCCCATGAGAATATTTTCCCCTCCCGAAATCGCTCTTTTTAACCTGGAGTCTAAATGAAAATTGCCGTTGTGCTGCTCGCGGGCGGACAGGGCACCCGCATGAATGCGCCGCTGCCGAAACAGTATCTCCCCTTAAATGAGAAACCGGTCGCCCGGCATAGTTTCGACCTCTTTCTCTCTATCGAAGAAGTTTGTGAAATCGCCGTCGTCTGCGAGCCGGCCTACCGCCACCTCTTTCACACAACCTTAAAGCCCATCACATTCGCCCCTCCGGGAAAAAGGCGCCAGGACTCGGTTTACAGCGGTTTTCAGGCTCTCACCTCAGCTCCAGACCTCGTTTGCGTGCACGATTCCGCGCGGCCCCAGATCAGCGCCGAACTTGTGAAAAGAGTTTTTGCCGCTGCAAAAGAGCATGGAGCCGCCACCGTCGGCATGCCCATCCGTTTCACGGTCAAGGAGTGCGATGAACAGCAGATGGTGGTCCGCACCCCCGACCGGGAAAAAGTCTGGGAGATCCAGACCCCTCAAGTGCTGGAGTACCGCCTGCTTGAGAAGGGGTTTACCCTGGTGCATGAAAAAGGGCTTACGGTCACGGATGATGTTTCGATCGCCGAACTGCTCGGCCATCCGGTCAAACTGGTGGAGGGGAGCACCGGAAATATTAAAATAACCACCCCTGAAGATTATCAACTTTTACAACTCATGTTAAAATGAAATACAAATTAACTATCGCCTATGATGGAACCCGTTACAGCGGCTGGCAGATTCAGCCCAACGCGCCCACCATCCAGGCGCTCATTCAAGACGCCGTTAAAGTCGTGGTGAAGCACGATACCTCGCTCATCGGATCGGGCCGCACTGATGCCGGCGTGCACGCTTTAGGGCAAGTCGCCCACTTTCAAACGGAGAGGGAGTTCGACCCCGGCCGCCTGCGCGCCGCCCTCAACGGCCTTTTGCCCCACGATATCCGCATCAATAGCGCCGAAGAAGCCCCTTCCGATTTCCACGCCCAATACAGCGCCTCCAGCAAAACGTACCACTACCATCTCTTTTTGAACAAAGTGGACGACCCCTTTACCCGTCCCTTCCACCTAAGACTGAGCCAGCCCATCGATATCGAACTCCTGCAGGCAGCGGCAGCCCATTTCGTCGGCACCCGCGACTTCACCTCCTTCGCCAATGAGCCGGGGGCCGGGGCTGTGGCCAAGAACCCCGTGCGCACCCTGAAGCGGCTCGACATCGTGCCGGAGCCGGGAGGGCTTAGGCTCGAATTCGAATCGAACGGCTTTCTCTACAAGATGGTGCGCAACATCATGGGCGCCCTGCTGGAGGTGGTCTTGCACAAGCGCCGCATCGAAGAGATCCCCGAAATTTTCGCCGCTAAAGACCGCCGCCGCGCCGGCATCGCCGCGCCCCCTCACGGCCTCTTCCTCGCCCACGTCGACTATTCTCCTAAAAGTGGAAAAATGCCTATTTCAGGAGATTAGCTTTTGCTTTTTAAATCTCCTAAATGATATATATGTCTATTTTAGGAGATTAGCGAAATGACCTTATTTTTTGGAAGGAAGGAGGAGCTTGACCGATTAAGGCGCCTCAAGCGGTTGAAAAAAGCGTCTCTTGCCGTGATTAAAGGGAGGCGACGGGTAGGAAAAAGCACTCTCGTAGAAGAATTTGCCAAAAATAAGCGATTTATTTCCCTTTCGGGAATTCCGCCCGCTCCCGGGATAACGCAACAGAAACAAAGAGACGAGTTCGCAGATCAGCTATGCTCTCAACTCCATTTACCCAAAGTTGTCTTTTCCACCTGGTCAGACGCATTCAGATTTCTCGGATCTCTGATAGGGACTGAAGAAATCACGGTCCTTTTCGATGAAATTTCCTGGATGGGCGGCCTTGATCCGAGTTTTTTAGGCTCTTTAAAAACATGGTGGGACCAGGAAGGCAGCAAGAAACCAAACTTAATTCTTATCCTATGCGGTTCCATATCGACCTGGATTGAAAAAAATATCTTACATAGCACGGGATTTGTAGGCAGAATTTCTTTAGTCATTCACTTAAAACCATTATCCATTCCGGAATCCGTTTCATTCTTGAGGAAAAAGGGATTTACCGGTTCTGCTTATGAGTTGTTGAAGATTTTATCTGTCACAGGAGGGATCCCCTGGTATCTTGACTTAATCGATCCTAAAGAGAGCGCCGATAAAAACATTTACGAACTCTGCTTTGAACCCGCCAGTCAGTTAATCAACGAATTTCAGACCATTTTTCACGATCTTTTTGAACGTAAAGGGGAAATGTATCGCAAAATTTTGCAAATTTTAGTGGATGGGATGAAGACGCAACAAGAAATTCGGGAACAATTAAAGCTCCCCGAAGGGGGAACTCTAAGTGAATATCTCAATAATTTAGCAAATGCCGGTTATGTATCTGAACATTACCAATGGTCCTTTAAAAAGGGATTAGTTGGAAAACAAAAGCTTTATCGGCTGAGTGATTGTTTCCTCCGTTTCCAATTAAAATATGTGGAGCCATATCGGGACCTCATTGAGAGAGGAGCCTATAAGAAGGCAGCTACAGGCAAACTTCCCGGTTGGGACTCGATTATGGGTTTTCAACTTGAAAGCCTACTGCTTACGAATAGGGAATTTCTCTTCCATGCCCTAAGTTTGGACCCCTCTTTAATTGTCTGTGACAATCCTTTTATACAAACGGCGACATCAAAAAGAAAAGGATGTCAAATCGATTATCTGATTCAAACGAAAATGAATAGCCTGATTATTTGTGAATTCAAATTTAGTAAAAATGAATTGAATTCTTCAATTCTTAAAGAACTTAAAGAAAAATCGGAGAGTCTTTCGATACCCAGAGGATTTGGCAAAGCAATCGCCCTTTTTCATATTGGAGGGGTCTCACCTAAAGTTGAAGAAAGCCCATTATTATATCGGGTCATCGATCTTAGAACTTTGCTCGATGAAACTTAAAAAATGTCTTCACTCTAATTCTTACTTCAGGGAAAATGGAAGAAAAATTTTTACTGGAGCTTGTTCATGCGCGCCCGCTTTTTACCCCTTTTTCTCTTTTGCCAATTTCTCACGGCCAAGGAGATTACCGTCGATAACAATCTGAACTCCGGGCCCGGATCATTGAGGCAAGCCCTGCTGGAGGCCGAGCCCTCGGATGTCATCCAGTTTGATAGGAATTTAGGTCTCATTCAGATCGGCTCTTCCGCTGATGCAAAGACAGCTCTTCCCGTGTTAAACGGGGTGACGATCCATGGCCACGGGACGGCGATTTCCGGAGAAGGGGCCTATCCCATCTTTTTTGCCTTCAGCGGTGAAAACACCCTCCACGACCTCACCCTCATCAGCGGTAAGGGGCAGGGGGGCAATGGGGGAGATGGATCCGGCGGCGGCGGCGGCGCGCTCGGTGCGGGCGGGGCTCTTTTCATCAGCCCCGGTTTGACCGTGAACCTCCACAACGTCGTTTTTGAAGAGAACGAGGTCATGGGGGGAGAGGGAGGCAAGGCCATTCCCGGCACCTATATTGGCGGCGGCGGCGGCGGCGGATGCTATAATAGCGACGGGGGTAATTCCTCCCTAAGTATCGGCGGCAGCGGAGCCGGAGGGGGCGGAATTTTCAACTGCCCGGGTGGAGAGGGGGATTACAGCGGCGGCGGCGGCGGCGGCACGCACTTAAGCGGTGGAGGGAGTGGAGTTGGCTATGTTAGTTTTAACCTACCACCATACGGATCACAATTGGCATCTGGTGGAGGAGGAGGGGGGGAGTATTCCAATGTCCGGGAGGAGACACCAATGCGGGCAGCGCTGGCGGAGGAGGCGGGTTTAATTTCTCCCCGGGAGGCAGTGTGAAAACACCCACTACAACAGTCTACCTGGGCGGCTGCGGCGGCGGGGGACAAGATGGAAATGGGGGTATTCCGCCGATAGATAGTTATGTAGGCGGAGCCGGAGGTGCAGAGGGAGGCGGTAATGGAGGAGCTGGAAACTTAACTGTCTTAAATCCCACTCCTGGGGCAACCGGTGCTGCTGGAGGTTCTGCAGGCGGCGGCGGCGGCGGCGGCTATTCGATTACGGGCAATGGGGGAGCCGGGGGGAATGCCACTGTCGGCGGCGGCGGCGGCGGGGGAGGATCGGGCAATACTTTGGCGACTAAACCCCCTTACCCATTCTCAGGCGCCGGCGGAAACAGCTCTATGCAAGGCGGGGGAGGCGGCGGCGGTTTTTGCCGTTTTGGCAATGGAGGCAATGGGGGTAATGCTTCTTTTGGAGGAGGGGGCGGCGGCGGAGTCTTTTTCAATTCCTCATATAAAGATAATTCCCAAATTGGCGGATCGGGCGGTTCAAGTTATCTATGCGGCGGGGGCGGCGGCGCGGGTGTTGGGGCATCAGCCGCGGTTTCTCTCAGCACCGGCGGCCAGGGGGGCTTGGGCGGCGGCGGCGGCGGCGCGTCCAGCCGAAGCTCCACATGGGGAGCGGGCGGCTTTGGCGCAGGCAATGGCGGGGCGAAAGGGCAGGACGGCAGCGGCGGCTCAGCTTTTGGGGGCGCGGTGTTTATTGCCGAAAACGGCACGTTGAACATGTTCCAGGGAGGAGCGGTCAATAACAAGGCCGTCTCGGGAGTCTCTGTTGAAGGCGACGGCTTCTATTTGATGTCCAGCAATCTGACCTTCCCCGGGTCCCATCAGGTTGTGATAGCCGATAGCATTGCGGGGCAAGGCACGATTACCAAAACAGGTCAGGGGCTTCTTGAGTTGTCGGCGGATAACCGCCCTTTCAGCGGCACGACCCTCATCGAGCAGGGAACGCTGCTCCTCACCGGCGTTTTAGAGGATCTCGTCATCACCACAAACTCCGGCATCTTGTCCGGCACAGGACGGGTGCATGGAACTCTGCAAAACGGCGGCAAAGTGAGTCCGGGCAATCCCACCGGCGTTCTCACGGTGAATGGGCCCTACACGCAAAGCGGCGCCTTGCTCATCAATGCCCTGAATGCCGATCACTTTGGCAAACTCGTCGTCAACGGCAAGGCCCAGGTCAATGGCAACATCATCTTGAATTTTTTACCAGGAGAGGACTTTTTTGACGGAGATCAGATTGTCATCCTCCAATCCAATCAAACGATCACGGGAACTTATACTTTTACCACTCAAAACGAGCCCTCCGATGTCGAGGCCGCTCTCATCAACGAAGGAAATAGCCTGGTTGTCTACTTCACTGTGATACTGCATCCCCCAACGCATCTTAAGGGAGAACAGATCAAAAATATCTTCCCGACACAAACAGAATATGTCAACCGGCTCACGTGGCAGAAAAGCCCAACGGCAGGGGTCGCAGCCTATATCATCTATCGAAATGGGGTAAGCATCGGGAAGGTTTTGGCCAAAGGCCCGCTCGTTTTTGACGACCACAATCAGCCAAAAGGAGTGGCTCAAACTTATGTGATCCGTTCGGCAGACAGCGAAGGGAACGAGGGACCGCCGGCGACGGTCGTCGTTCCCCATCCTTTTAGAATATGATGTTTATGCCGCCATATACGCTGTGGACGGTCGAAACTCCGCGCCATCTATAATGGAGGTTTTGCTCTTTGTCTCTCGTGAAGACCAAGCGGCTGCCGATATCATTTTGCGAATGGCTGAAGACGCCTCTGTAGGCCAGCGAAAAGTTCAGCCAATCCAAAAGGGAATACCCGATTCCCGTATTGATGACAGGCGCCCATTCGCTTTGGGAAAGGGTGTAGAGAATCGCACGGGAGGCATAGCTTATCCGATGGGGTTTAAAGGTTTCATGCACGCGGGCTCCCCCCACTTTGAAGAAGGCGTCAAAACCTTGCCAGGCATACGTTAAAGTCGCTGAAATATTCCCGTCGTGATTGCTGATCCGATAAACGTTTTGGGAGGAATGAAACAGAATGTCGGCATGGCCGTTATCGTAGTATCCCCCTTCAATACCGACGTAGAAATTTTTTAAGGCGCAAAAGTTATAGCCGGCATAGCCCCCATAAGCAAAATGGCCCCTTTTACCGGAACCGAAATTGTTGGGCGTTGTGACAAACCCGCGGGTCGGTGTTTGCAGCCAGGCATAACCCACTTGCGATCCGATATAAAACCCGGGCCGATATTTCCCTTTAAAGCAGTTGTTGAAGTTAAAGGAGAAATTTTGAGCCACCCCTACCTGACAGGTGGTCAAAAAAGAGAGAAGACATAATAACACAATTTTCTTCATAAGGCATCCTTGTTTTTCCTTTACATACCTGGAATCGCCTTAGCTTGTCAAAAAAATAAATTTCCTACATAACACGGTTTTACTCAACTATAGGACAAATCATGCCGTATTTCCTTTTGCTTTTTCTTTGCTATGCCATGGCCTATGGCCAGGAAGTGATCTATGAACAGTTAGTCACTCCCCCTGACTTCTTTATAAATGCGGGCACCCCAACGCTTGTGGAAGTTGAGCCCAATGTTTTGCTCTGCGCTTTTAGAGCTCAGCCGCCCGGTGCGCCAAATTTTACGATCTGGCAGGCCAAGAGAAATAAAAATGGGAAATGGTCCACTCCGGTAGAAGTTGCCAAAATAAATGGCGCCCCTCCAACTGTGATCCTGTTCGATCCGGTCCTTTTCAAGCTCACCAGAAATGAGCTGATCATGTTCTACAAAGCCGGCACTTCTCCTCGAGAGGCCACGGGTTATCTCATCCGCTCGTTCAACAATGGGGACACCTGGTCGGAGCCGGAAATCCTGCCGGGCGGTGTGATCGGCTGCAACCGCACAAAGCCCTTTCTTCTCAAAGACGGCACTTTGCTATGCGGCTCCTCGCTAGAGACCTTTCAAGCCAATGACTGCTGGATCGACGTGACCAAAGATGGAGGGGCGACCTGGTCAAAACGGGGGCCTATCGTCCTGCCCGACACCGCATACGGCATCATTCAGCCCTCCCTTTTCCGGGGGCGCCACAATACCTTTAAAATGTTATGCCGCCCGACAGGGGGGCTCTTAATGCTTTGTACAGCAACTTCCTATGACCAGGGATTAACCTGGACAACTCCCCAGGTTACCAATATTCCGAATTCCGGCAGCCCGATCGACACACAAAATATCAGTAATGGCAGACTGCTACTGGTGAACAATCCTTTGGATGTAGCCGGGCAACGCAACGTTCTCGTCTCTTCCCTTTCGTACGATTACGGGGAAACTTTTTCGAGCTTCATCACTTTGGAAAACAGCGCCGTGATAAAAGACCGCTTTGAAGCCCCCTACTTAATCGCGGCGGCCTGTTCCAAAGATAAAGAGCTGGTCTACTGTGTTTATGCCTCCACAACATACGAACCCACAAAGATAGCCGTCATCAAATTCATTATTATAGATGTGACGGAAAAGCATGCGGAATAGTTTAAAGGGACTGGATCGCTTCCAGGGAAGGAAACAACACAACTCCACCTTTAAGAAGGGCGGGCAGATCGGGATAGGGAGTGTTGCTGACCATCACGGCTTTAGCCCTGGTCTGCAAAAGGGCGTTTATGCCCCTTGGCGTATCTTCAAACCCGATCACCCTGTCCCCCTCCTTGGCAAAGCGCTGGATGGCCGTCAAGTAGCTCTCTGGATGAGGCTTCGGATGGGTATAGTCTTTGCGCATGATCCAATGGGTGATCTTATCCAGAACGGGATTTTTTTGCCTGATGAGCGACACAAACTCCTCTTTGGAGTTGGTCACCACGCAAGAGGGGATCCCCTCATTTTGCAAAGCTGCCAGCAGCTTATCCACCCCCGGCATCAGATTTGCCTCCCCCTCGGCCAATAACTCCTCCACCTGAGCCTGCTTGACAGCGTAGAGCGCATTCCAATCTTTATTCAGATTGGGAAAAGCGCGATAGATCTCCTCTTTCAGCTTTTCCGGACCGTAATGGGCAGCCAGGCAATACTCCTCGAACTGCCACCGCAAATCGCACCCCTGCTCCGCCAGCATATTCCGGTAGGCGTAGAAGTGGAGATGCTCGGTATTCACTAAAAGACCGTCGAGATCGAATAAGAATAATTGATAGCGATGAATCCATTGCATAACAGAAAATGATAGCATATAATCCAATTCCTATGAGACTGTTTTTTTGCCTGCTCCTCCTCTTCAACGCCGGGTACGCCCTCGAAGCCCCCGTCAAAGCCGCGCCCCCGGTCTACCCTTGGTCTGACACTACCCTCCCCCCCATCACCAAGCACTATTTCCGCTGCAAGGGGTGCAGCACAAATCCACCATATCCCCATAATGATCAGACCCTTAAAGACTGCGGCGGCTGGCGCAAGCACAGCTTGCCCGTCAAAGATGGCAAGGAGTTTATCTACCCCATCCTGATCAGCCTGCTCAACCATATACAATCAGTCACCCGGCATAAGGTCATCATTACCAGCGGCCACCGCTGCCCGGCGCACAACACCTACCTCGACCCCACCTTTGCGAACCAGTATTCCAAGCATATGATCGGCGCGGAGGTCTCCTTTTATGTCGAAGGGATGGAGAACGCCCCCCTCTCCCTCGTCCAGATTATCCAGGACTATTACAGCGACCCTTTCAAGCGTTTCGACGGGAAAACCAATGTCTCTACCCCTCCCTGGATGAACAAAGAAATTTTTATAAAGTTATTCACCAGTGAAGAGGGGCGGAACTGCGACAACACCCATCCCTATCCCTACCTGAGCATTCAGGTGCGCTATGACCGGGACTCGAACGAGCCGGTGACCTACACCTGGGCCAGGGCGAACCGCGGCTTCTACCAGAAATAAACCTTGAAAAAGCGCTTCCTTTAAAAACGCCATTCGATTATATTGCTCTCAGTTTTGCTTGCCGATGTGGCGAAATTGGTAGACGCGGTAGACTCAAAATCTACTCTAGGCAACTAGGTGCTGGTTCGAGTCCGGTCATCGGCAAATTCACCGAATAGCTCTCACGAGCTATTCGGTTTTTTTTCTGAAAAATAGTTGCTAAAAAAACAGATATTTAGGGTTTTCTATAAAGATGCTTAAATTTCTCTATAGGCACTTAAATTTTAAGCTCTTTAGAAAACTCGTAGCTGATAAGTTGTAAGGGTTCAGTTTTTTTATAGGCATCTTCTTCATGAGAAACTTTTAAAAGCTTTTTTCCTCCATCAGCATGTGCTATTTGTGCCACAAACTCTAATATTTCTTTTTCGGAATCCGAAAAAACACTTAAGTCGGTTTTTTCAGTGCTTTTTAAAATATGATGGCCTCCTGAAATCAATATCCCTTTTGTCTGAAATAGCTGATAGATGTTCTGGAACTGGTCTGGGCATGGGCCATATTCTAAATGCACGTATCTGGCCCCAGTAATACTCATTCCATACCGCTGAAAATGCTTAAAATCCGCATAAAACAAGGCTTTATTCAAATACAAAGGACTTTTTGTAAAACCAATCAAATAACGCACGGCTTGCTTAAACAGCTCTAAACAAAAAGGTCTGTTACCGCTATAAATATCAGATGAATGACTTTTCCAATGAACTTCGAGGGCATTAAGCTCCGCATAAGCTTCGTCGCATTTCAAACGTATATGATCATCTTGGACCACATCTTGAACGTAATAAGTCTCCCAGCGCTTAACGCTCGCTTCTCCCACTTTTAAATAGTTGGCAAAGGCAGTTTGAGACATTCCAAGTAATGCCCGGTATTTGATAATCTCTTCAGAGGTTAATAGATTGTGATGCTTTCGATATTTATCTGCAGCGTTTCTTCGAAGAACATTCATTTGATCCCCATCCATCAAGGGAGTTTGGCATTTCGTACAAACAAAAGAAGGCACGACCACCTCGACTTCCTCTCCCTTTATTTCAGGATTAAAGCGAATGTTCTTCGTTTCAAACTTATCACAATCGCAACTTAGGCATCTCACTTAATTTTCTCCTTGCTTTGATGCAATGATACATAATAATATCGCTCGTTTTTCAAAACAAACTTAATATACATCCATTTTGACAGTTTGGAACTCCACCAACTAAAAGCCAACAACTCAAGTCCGGCAATTGATTTTTCATAGGATTTTTGCGGAGGTCTTGAGCCTATGTAATCTTTTGGCGCGATCTCTTCCAGCAACTCCCTTATCAATTGCCAAACATCATCGGCATCGCCTATTTCCAAATAGGTTAATTCGCCCACAGCTTTTGATGGATTAGCAAAAACACCAGGTCGATTGTTTAGAGATTCTTTCGCTTCTTTGATTCGTTTAATCAACTCTCGGTCAGAGGGGCGCTTGTCATGCATTTCTCATCCCTTCGTATATTATTATAGCATCATATGATACCATTTTGTCAATCAAAAAGTCAACATTTTGATGGTTGGCGATTAATTATTAATTACTTAAGAATGGATGTCATTGTTTATATCCCACTGCTTCGATCAGAGTGTCGATATAGGCGGGCCTTGTCCTCTGAAAATCCACAAAGAGGAGCTCTTCGTACGATTTGGTATAGCTGATGGAAAAACGGGAGGAGGAGAGATGCTCCCGGATCGACTGGTCGGTGTGAAAATACCTTTGATAGGTGCCGCTGCTAGAAGTGTAAGTCGATAGTCCCGTCGCGGGATCATAGATAGAGCCCTGTGCCTCTTGGCATTCCGTCGAGCGCACAACGGCAAAAAGCCTGCCCCCTTTTTTTAAGACGCGGTACAGCTCATTTAGGGCAAGCTTTAGCTCTGCTTTATTCAAATAGTGCAGTACAAGCCTCGCGTATATGAAATCAAAAGAATGACTGTCATAGGGAAGGGGCTCTGCGACGTTCTCGATTTTGATGGCGATTTGCTCTGAGAAATCTGATAGTCTTTTTTTGGCAAATTCGGCCCCCTCAGGGTCGATCGTAGTGGCGATGATGCGCCTCCTGGGATTCCCTGCCGCCATCCGCTCTTCGGCAACGCCTCCGGTGGATATGCCGACGCTGTAAATGCGCAAATCTTGATCTGTTAAAACGGTAAATAGATTGTTTTCACTAATTGAGGGTGGCATTCCTGATATTATTGCTATGCAGGGAAAAATTTTCAATTGATTTTGAGGCAGATATTTCATAGAATCTTAGGAATGAAACTTTTCTTTTACTTAGCTTTATCGACGGGGATGATCTTTGGCCAAGGGGTCCAGGATGCCGGCACCTACCACAACAACTCAAGCCAGCAGTGGAACCTGGTCGAGAATTGGATCGAATCGATCTCCTGGGAAGGGAATGAGCGCGTTCTCGATGTGGGGTGCGGCGACGGCAAAATTACCGCCCTGATCGCCTCTAAAGTCCCTTCCGGCCAGGTGGTCGGACTCGATGTTTCCCCTTCCATGGTGCAGTTTGCCGCCTCGCAATTCCAAAGCCCCGTTTTAAGTTTTGCGGTAGGCGATGCCGCCCATCTCTCTTTTGAACAAAACTTTGATGTGGTTGTCTCCTTTTCGACACTGCACTGGGTGCTGGACCAGGAAAGCGCCCTGAAAGGGATTGCGCGAGCCCTTGCGCCGGGAGGTAAGGCGTACATCAAAACCTATGGCAAGGCGCCTATGAATTTCGTGGCCGTTTGCGAAAAGCTCATGCATTCCGATGAGTGGAGAGGCTTATTTCCTGAGTATCGGCCGCAAAGAGTTTACTTTACGCCGGAGGAGTATCAAGCGCTTTTGAATGGCGCGGGTTTTGACCGGGTGGAGCTGACCAGCTACTGGTACGAATACCCTTTGCCTGACCGGGAAGCTGCCTTTCGATACGCCAAACCTTTGATTAATTTCATCGGACACCTTTCCGGGGATCTCCAGGAAAAGTTTGTGAATGAATTTATCGATGAAATCCTCAAATTGGCTCAACCTGCAGCGGACGGCTCTATAGTCTTTCGATTTTTGATCCTGCAGGTAATTGCATCCTGAAACCGATGCCGGCCAGGGCAAAGCAAGCGGCCCCGCCCCAGGCCGCCAGAGCGGGAAAAGCTCCGATCAGAGGGCCCGCCAGCAATGGGCTTAGCCCCATCGCCGCCGCTCCAACCGACTGATAAACCCCTAAAACCTCCCCCTGCTCATGGATGCCCGCGCGATTCGAAACGATTGCGTTCGCGGTAGGAATGGCGATGGAGAGGCCGCTCATCATAAAGGGAATCACCCACCAGATGAACCGGGAGTCGATGAAGGTAAAGCTGACCACACAGGCAGCCGTTAAAATCAATGAGGCAAGCAAGAGCTTTTCCTGGGAAAAGCGGTGCACAAAACGGATAGCCGCCAATGAGCCGAGAGCATAGAAGGCCCCGACGAAAGCATAATATTCCCCAAGCTCGCTCAAACTAAATCCAAAGCGCTTTTTCAGGAGCAGCGGAATAAATTCATTAAAAGTCGCCCACCCGAAAGCCATGACAAAGCCGGCCGCGAACAGCCACTTCAGGTGATCGAAAAAAAACACCTTGCCAATCTTACGAATGCTCTCAATCCACTCGAAGGCGGCCCCTCCGGGCTGTTTCTCCGTTGCTGGCAGCAGCCGTACCACTAAGGCGAGATTGATCGAGGAGAACAGCAGCGCCGCAGCAAACGGGGTCGAATAGTTAAACCAGCTCACCACAGCGGGATCGGCGATCAATCCCCCTAAAAAGGGGCCGAGCGTAAACCCCAGACCAATCGCGGCGCTTAAACAGGCGAATCGCATGGCTTTATTTTCCGCGCTGCTTATGTCTGCAAGAGCCGCCTGAGCCACGGCAGCCGTCGCCGCTGAGACGCCCACCAGAATGCGATACAAGACGAGCAGGGGAAGCGAATTCAAATAGATCCCGGCCACCGCCAGAAGATAGCCGAGACAACCGGCGCCAATGCCGATGATCAGGGCGGCCCGCCGCCCCATCTTATCTGAGAAAACGCCCAATAGCGGCGCGCAAAAAAATTGGGAAATAGGCGTCAGCGCAATCAATAAGCCAAGCAAAGCTCCCCGATACTCGGGCGAGGCATCGAAAGGGAGAATGGGCTGAGCGGTATCAAACAGCAGAACGGCAAAAATAGGATAGACCAGGCCGATCCCAAGGTAATCGACAAATCCTATCAACAAAATAATAAAAAATGCTAACATGGTTCATAAATATTAACTTGTGGAAGTAATATTTGCAAATGGAAGAGATTAAGTGGGACGATTTTACCAAAGTAGAGCTCAGGGTGGGCACCATCGTGGAAGCCGAAGATTTTCCCGAAGCCAAGAAGCCCGCCTATAAATTAACCGTCGACCTCGGCAGCGAAATCGGCCTGAAGCGCTCCAGCGCCCAGATCACTCAGCTCTATAACAAGGAGGAGCTGATCGGCAAGCAGGTCATTTGCGTTGTCAATTTTGCGAAAAAGCAGATCGGCCCCTTTATCTCCGAAATCTTGACCACCGGTTTTATCCAGCAGGAGGGGGTGGTCCTGGCCGTTCCCGACAAGCGGATCAAGAACGGCTCAAAGTTGTTGTAATTAAGCGCGATTTTGATTATGATGAAGTCTATGAACCACAATCATTTTTTCATTGTCGTCTCAGTCGTCGTCGTGCCCTGCTAGGGCCTAATTCTTATTGCACCTCTCACTTTTAATTTTTCTCTAATCAATAAAAAAAGGTTTAACCATGAAAAGAACCGTTTTGTCTACAGGAGTTGCAATTTTTTCGATGTTCTTCGGCGCCGGCAACGCAGTCTTTCCTCTGCTGCTCGGCAAAATGGCCGGAGATAAAGTCCCCTTCGCCCTCTTTGGCCTGCTCATCACGGCTGTGGGCGGCCCGCTGCTCGGGATGCTCGGCACAGTGCTCTTCCAAGGGAAGACCAGACTCTACTTTTCCCGCATCGGCAAGTTCCCGGGAACTTTTTTGATGCTGATCACTTTGGGGTTTTTAGGCCCTTTCGCAGTTATGCCCCGCTGCGTTACCGTGGCCTATGCGGGCATCAAGCCGATAGTCCCCGAGTTATCGCTGATGATGTTCAGCATCTTATTCAGCCTGCTTTGTTTTTTTTGCTGCATCAATAAAAACAGGGTGATCCCGTTGCTGGGACTCATCTTGAGCCCCATGCTCTTAGGCTGCCTTGTCCTCATCATTATCAAAGGCAAATTAACCGGCAATGCCTACCCTGTGGTAGATTTATCAGCGAAAGAAGCCATTTTTGCCGGGCTTTCCTGCGGCTACGATACGATGGATCTGATTGCCTCCCTGTTTTTTTCCGCGGCCATTTGGAATATGCTGCAAGGGAAGGGAAATCAGTCGCTATTTAAAACCGCTATGCTCTCAGGCCTAGTAGGGGGATTTCTGCTGGCCGCCGTTTATATCGGCCTTTGCCAAGTCTCCGCCCTGCACCAAGGGCATCTCTCCAATGCCGCTCCGGAAGAGTTGATCATTAACCTGGCGGCATTGACTTTGGGCCCCTATTTGGGGTTGACCGCTAACCTGGCCATCGCTCTCGCTTGCCTGACGACGGTCATCGCGCTGGCCACGACGATTGGAGACGTCTTGACAAGGGAGTTTATTAAGGGCGGGGAGGGTTTGGTGCTGTTTCTCGTATTGGCGATCACGGCTCTCTTGTCGAACCTCGGCTTTGAAAAGATTATGATGATCATGCACCCCATGGTAGCGATTTGCTATCCGGCCATCATTGTGCTGACCCTGTGCAATATCGGCTATCAAACGCGCGGGTTCAATAGCGTGAAAGTGCCGGTAGCGCTCACTTTGGCCCTGACAATTATTTATACCCTTACAACCTCATAATTTGGTTTTTGGCAAAGTTTTGAGGATGTTAGGGTATACTATTGGGCGACCTGAATATCGGCGATGACAGGCAAATGATCGGAAGGGTATAAGCCGTCGACGCGGCCTGGTTCGACGGCGTGCATCAACACAGTAATGTCCTTGGTGACGAAAATGTGGTCGAGGAAAACGCCGGGGGTCCCGCTCCCTTGAAAAGGGGTCGTATCTTCTCCATTATTGGAAAAGGTCGACAAGGGGCCCACATGCCCGAGCAGAGCGCACTCGCGCGCATCGACTAAAAGGTCCCCTTTTAAGAGGGATTCGATGCGGGTCCCGTCGAGGAAGGGGAGTTTTTTTAACGAAGGGAGATTGGGAAAGGTGTTCATATCACCGGTTAAAATGAGCGGGGGCACTTCGGTGGTCTCTTCTCTCAAAAATTCGGAAATGAACCGATGGATCTTTTCCGCCTGCGCTTCCCGCTTATCGATATTCGAAAAGGCCAGATGGGTATTGCAAAAAGCCACTGCTTTACCCGTGGCGCGGTCTTGCAGTTTCACAAAATTCATAGGATCCATATAGCGGGTCTCTATCAGTTCAAAGCGGTGCTTATTATAAAAAATGGCGTTAATCTCCCCGTTTTTTTGAGGCACGCCGAAATAGGCGTATTTGCCTTCCAAACAGGGCAAAAGATCCTTGAGCTGGTTCGTGCAAAGCTCCTGCACGCCCAAGATGTCGGGCTGAAGGTGTTCAATCATTTCCGCCACGCGCGCTTTTCTTTGAGGCCAGCGGTAAGCTTCGGGCAAATCATTATCGTAGAAATCAAATAAAGTATTAAAAGTGACGACCCGGATGGCCTCCCCTTTTTTGGCGAGTTTTTCCCGAATTTCAAGGTATTGGCGGGTGGAGTATTTCCTGGCGTCGGCCTGCTCGTAAATGGAGGCCATCTGCGGAATAACCGATTCTTCCACAGCACCAAAAAGGGAAGAAACATAAATTAGGAGAAATAGATAGTTCTTCATAAGTCATTTATATTAGCAGTTGAAAACAATTTAGTCAAATTCAATGAAGTAAATTTATTATTGATGCTGCCTGCATAGAAATTATCGTAATTAAAATCTAAAAGGAATTGTCCCTCCTGATGGCGGAAAATCATCGAATGCATGGTCACCAGACAATTGGCAGCCGCTAGAACCTCTCTTGGGGGCTTATGCTCCATGAGCGCCTTTTCCATCGCGAGAAATCGGGGCTCGGAACTGGCAATGGCCTCTGATCCCCTGATCATGTTTCCGTTATCATCCAGATAGTGGTTTGTCATAAGAATAAAGGAATCTGTTAAGCGCCTGACTGTAAACAACTCCTCTGATCCGGTAGGCAGCATTTGGACCACCGCGCCGTCGCCGGTTTTATCCATCATCGCCACCAGATGGGAGGCTGCCGGAGGGTGGCGGGAAATGAAGTCGAGAGCCTCTTCCACCGTTGTGCAATGCTCCGCCAGCTCGCGCAGCAAAAGCAATTGAGGATAGCCCCCGGAAATATTCCTCTTCGTCGCCATTTTGGTCGCCTCATTGATAATGACCACAAAGCCACTATCATTTGCCAGGGATGGGCTGAATAAGCAGGGAGGAAAGGTGATGGATAGAACTTTTTTCGGCCCGCCCTGCCTTGGCTGCCTTACCGGACAAAGGATTAACAGAGTGCTCTCGCCTAGCAGCCCCATCGAATACCAGTCAAAATTGCGCATCAGCTCAAAAGGCCTCACCGCTGCACTGCATCCGCTTAAGCCTTTGTAGATATCGCCAAAGACAAACATCGCTTTTAAATCATCTAATGGGAAGGGTTTCTTCAATGCTTCTAAAAATCCCTCCATCTCGGCCAAAAGAAAGGGGGGCATTTGAAGCTGCAGCCTCTCCATTTCCTTGCGGATAAAGGCAAGCGGATTGGAAAAATAGTCTCTCCTGATATACCGCATGGCATAAGTGATAAACAGGAAGTAGCGATCCCAGAGGCTGAGAAAATTGACCCCGGTGTGCTGGCCGAGCAGCCGCCCCTTTTCCTTAGGATCGGCGGTGCCTATCATCAAAATCGGCAAATCCCCTTCATACCAAAGGCGGCTTTGGGATGTCTGCTGCTCCGTAAAAGTATGCTTTTGCTTGTCGCACATTTGCAGCGTAAAAAACCGTTTATACTCCCGCACCAGAGAAAAAATGAGCAGGCCGGCAACGAGGAGCAGTGTAATGGCAATGGCGGGATAAAAAAAGAAGAAGATAATACCGAGGATAAGCGCTGCCGCGGCTAAAAACAGCGCGCTAAAAGGACGCTTAAGGATTATCATTTTTTCATTAACCACAAAATAAAATTAATCAGAATCGTCAAAATAACGCTGATGATGAGCGAGGATGCGAGTGGAAAATAAACCGACGTCTTATCGCTTTTATAACTAAAGTCCCCGGGCAGTTTTCCAAAAGGCAAACCGATTTTGCTGGCAGCCCAGATAATCACACCGAGCAGGATCAGACCAAGCCCGGCAAAAATAAACCATTTTCCAAAGTTATCGCTCATCGGCCTCCATAAGATTCCGTTTCAGCCATTTTTTCATTCCTTTCGCCGAAATCATCAGCGGATTGTCAATCATGGAGAATCTGCTTTAAATTTTTGATTTCCATCGACAAGATAAAGAATAGTCTCCTACTCTTTCATCACGGTTTCTAAAAAGGTGATTTGCTCTTGAAGCAGGGCGTTTCCCGAAGGGTCGATCAACTTTTTTCGCATCACATTTTCCACTTTTTCGCTCGTGGGAACACGCAAATCGCATTTTTCCGCTTCAGCCAAGGACACAATCAGCGCGGCAATCTCAGAGCAAGGCTGGCCATTCGGCGCAAGCTTCTGCAACTTTTCCTGAACTCTCTTCGTCAGATCCCCATAAAATTGGGTGTCGGTTGGGCGCGTCCCGACTTCGCAATGTTTGGCCCAGTCGTTGTTCACAGTGCCGGGAACGACAAGGGTGACTCTGATATTCCAGGGGGAGACATTCGCCGCTAAAGACTCGGTCATCCCTTCCAGGGCAAATTTTGAAGCGGCATAGAGGCCGAGCGCCGGGATGGCGCGGATGCCAGAAGTGCTGCTGATATTGATGATATGGCCGCTCTTTTGAGCCCGCATGACCGGTAAAACCTCTTGAATCATCCGCACCGCTCCGAAAAAATTGACGTCGAAGAGCTCTTTCGCCTGCTCGATATCGATACTCTCTTCGGTGCCGATCACGCCATAGCCGGCGTTGTTCAACAGGAGATCAATGCGGCCGGAGGTCTCCACTATTTTTTTCACCCCGTTCCGGACCGAATCCGCATCGGTCACGTCGAGCTCCAGAAAATGGATTTTGGGATGCTGGTTGGCGCTCCTTGAGGCCGCCCAAACTTCCCAACCCCTCTCTTGAAACGCTTCGGCGGCGGCGCGGCCGATCCCTTGGGAAGCCCCGGTGATTAAAACAACTTTGGCTTCGATTTGAGAAACTATAAGGAGTAGGAAAATCAGATGTTTGAGCATGCAACCGATTTTAGCAAAAGCCAAATTTGACCACCACTAAAAGAAACTCGGCCTTCACACTACATTTCTGTTTTGGATGCAATCCAGTGTTCTGAAGCTAGGATAATTCTCGAGGATCTCATTTCCTCATCCCTGTTCCTCATGGAACGCCTTTTTAAATAGATGCTTTTTTTGTAAGAGAGATGAATTCATTAAAATCTCCTAGCCTCTGCTCAATAATCGCTCTGACTATTTCCAGATTGATTTTTTCGTAATTATGCACAGCAATATTGCGAAAACCGACCATGGCTTGCATCTTATGACTCACTTCTTTTGGGATCAATTTAGCATTTTCCAGAAGGGTAAAAGCATCTCTGCTGCTTTGCGGGAGGCCTAAATTTTTTAACCTTATTATTCGCATGCCTAAATCGATTGCAGCTTCACAAGCGCGCTGAAGATTTAGAATGATGGAGTCTTGTTTGGTATAATTCTCTTCAAATTCATCCTCATGCCCTTGATATTCTTCTTGAATTCGTTTGCAACATCTTTGTATGACTTCAATCTTGTTTAAAACGATATCATCCATTCATGACCCCTCTTATGAAATCTTTCCTCTCCTCATTGAAGCGCAAATACATGGAAAGACAAGTGTGCTCAAAGAGATCGCAAGATATCTTATCTGAACAATAGATGCGTTTTCCTGTAGAAATAATTTGATTTTGGAATACGGTTGAAGCCCCTTTGAGGTCGATCAAATCCACATCCTTGTTAAGTTCTATAGCAATCTGCTGGGCCGTATCCCAAAGAGTTAATGGATCCATTTTTTTTGGCATAAGCACGGCAATGTCCACATCGCTCTCGGCTGTTTGGTGCGCTGTCCCGAAACTGCCAAATATATAGATGGCAAGTACATTAGGAACCCTTTCTTTGATCTTATTTACAATTTTATCTTCGATATCTGCCATACTAACAAGATTATCAAAAAGGGCAATAAAATTATAGCCTTGTTCACTTCTCCTGGCAAAACGGCCTCGCAGCCGGCTCAAAAGACCGAAGATGCCAACCCTAACGCCAGTTTTTACTGTTATAGCGGTATTTGATTACCATCCGAATCATATAAATGGTGATCGATAGAGTCGCGAAGGTGGTCAATCCCAAATAAATGAACTCAACAGGATGCTGCAGAACTAAAGAGAAGTATTCCAAACGCGTTTTTGGATCAATCCAAAGCGCAGCTATCCATACTAAAAAAAAATATAAACTAAAGAAGAACCCCCCTAAACCCGCCGTCATGTACATCTTTTGATGAAAATCTTTAAAGAGAGAGCGTACTGAGACTTTTTTTCTCATCGTTCTTTTGGCAAAGAGCATTGCGAGTCGAAACAGCGCAAATCCGATCGCTAAAATAAATGCGGTTATGACTACTATGTGTAGAGATCCCATGAAAAACACTTTTAAAATGTCTTTTTCGTTTTAGCATAATCCCCAATATTTTTCAAAGAAACAACCGATTGCTATTCATGACCTCCATAAGATTCGATCCGCTTCACCCAGCCGGGCAGCCATTTTTTTTCATTCCTTTCCGGCAAAGAAAGCTCTACGCGCCTTTGCAGGGTGCGTTTGGCCGATATCATAAAATCCTCCAGCGGATTGTCACGCTCTTCCTGCATGCCGGATAAAACCTGCAATAAACCCCACCCCTCTCCCTGATAGCGCTCCTTTTCCGAGGTGCCGTCCCCTTTAAAGTTGAGGTAATCGATCATGGCGAATACCCCTTCCGGCTGCTTTAATAAACGGTTATACTGCTTTTTAACGGTTGGTTCCACCAAAATTTTTTCCATGGAAGCTTCAAAGCGCTGCAGGATAAATTCTGTTTGTAAGGGCACTGTAGAGGCGAGCAGAGCGCGCAAGGCGGTCAGCTTTTCTCCATCAAAATCGCGATAAAAGGCCTCCCGCCCGCTCCAGGGGCACTCTTTCAGGGCCCAATCAGGGATAGCCGCGCCCTTATTTTGCAAAAACCGGACGAGAGAGGGAAAGGTTTCCTGAAAAGGGCCTTTAGCTCCTTGGGGATACCAGATAAAATGGCCGATGCCCATGGAAGCAAACGCCTCGCCAACGTTCCACGAAGTCAATCCGCGCTCGCTCCGGTTGCATTCGCTTTGCCAGATCCGATCGCCGATTTGCTCCTGTTGAGGCAAGGTAAACGCCAGGAAGAAAAGAATAAGCATGCCGCCGATTTTAGCAAAAGCCCTTATTTCCGGGCCACCAATAAAAGAAACTCGACATTCATCTTTTCCGACCTGATTTTTTGACTCTCCAAAACCTGAAATTCCCCTTCCAGCAGGTTTTTGACAGTGTTTTCGGGAATGAAGGAAAAAAAGCGCTCCACCCCTTTTTCGGTCGGATCCAAAAACCCTTCAAAGTCGCCTAGGATGGCGCTCAAAAATAAAACGCCATCCGGCTTCAGCAAAGAGGAAAGGTGCGAGAGCTCCTTTTTCCACCGCTCCCTTGGGATGTGGATCAGGGAGGAGATCGCGAGGATGGCGTCAAACTGCTCTTCGGCGGAAAACTCCTCCAGGCCGATGAGCTGACTGCAGAGACCCTTATGCAGGCAGCGGGAAATCATCTCCTCGGAGGGGTCGAGGCAAAGCACCTCGCACCCCTGCTGCTGCAGCCACAGGGCCAAGGCCCCGGTTCCGGCGCCCACATCTAAAACATGCTTGCCCTTCATATTGGGTAAATGTTTTTTTAAAAGGGGTAAAAGGGACTCTTCAAAGGGTATAGCCTCAAATTCATGGGCAAATTGACGGTAAAACTCTAGGGTTGACATTTTAAACTCACCTATATAAACTTTATTAAGTTATGAAGCATTTTAACATTATTTTCACCCTTTTTTATTGCTCGGTACTATTTTCCGAGTATCCGGCTTCCCCGGAGCGCCCTGTCGCCTTTCAATTTCCCGGCTGCCAGATCGTCGATCCCTACCAATGGCTTGAAAATGACAACGACCCCGCCGTTCAGCGATGGGACCTTTCGCAAAACGACTATACGGAAAAAGCCCTCTCAGAATTCAAAGTGATACCCGCCATAGAAAAACGGCTCAACGCCTTCCGCGAAGCGAGCTCCTACTGCATTGAAGCCGGAACGCGCATCATAACAATCCAAAACTCTCTCGAAGAGGAGCAGCCCGTCTTCTTTATTCAGGAGGATGAGGAGAGCGCAAAAACGGAATTATTGAACCCCAATAAATTGGGAAAAAATATCGCGGTCGAAGCCTTTGAAATTTCTCCTGACGGAAATTATTTAGCCTATGCCATAACTCAGGGAGGAAATGAACAGCCAAAGATCTATCTGATCGACCTGAACACTTTGACTCACCTGAAAGAAACCTTAGAAGGGCCCTTTCAGAGCAATTTAACCTGGCACCCAAATAGCAAGGGCTTTTTTTACACCGCCTATCCGCCCGGAGAATTCTACTATCACCAGGCTGTTTATTATCATCAAATAGGCTCATCCCAAGACAGGCTTCTTTTTTGCGATCCGGAGAAAATCGCCTGGCTTATCGTTTTATTCCCGGGACAGGAAAGTCTGCAGATCGTCCGGCATGCCTGGACAGACAAAGGCTTAGATATTAGCGAATGCTATCAAATCCCTATTGAGGACCTTGACGCGGAGCCAAAATTGACCTGGCGCTCGGAACCGGGCAAGCCAGTATATATCCCCTATGAAATCAACGGCACCACCTACTATCTGACCGATTTCGAAGCCCCAAATTTCCGCATCATTAAACAGCAAAAAAAGGATTATTTTGAATTTATCCCGGAATCGAGGGATCTTCTTCTAGATTTTTGCCAAGTTGGGAATAATTTAGCCGCCACTTACCGCTCAGATGGGCGCATCATTATCAAATTATTCGACCCGTCGGGTAAATTCCTCAAAGAGGTGCCTTTGCCGGGGATTGGCTGCGCTACCATTTTCCCTAACAACGAACCCTTGACTGAAGTGGTTTTTGAATCGATGATACAGCCCCTCACGGTATATACATACGACTCTTTAAATAATTATTTGAGCTTTAAACATTGCCTGACCAAAGATCCATTTGACAGCTCAGGCCTCGAAGTCACCCTGCATCTCGTCAAAAGCAAAGACGGCACTAAAATCCCGGTCTTCCTTGCCTCTAAAAAAAATCTGGTGAAAAATGGCAATACCCCCACCCTCATCTATGGATATGGGGGGTTCAATATGTCCATGGAACCCAAATTTAACTCCCATTTTATTCCCTGGATCGAAGCAGGGGGCGTGGTCGCTATGGCTTGTCTGAGAGGAGGGGGAGAATATGGACTGAAATGGCATCTGGCCGGGATGCGTAACCTCAAGCAAAACACCTTTGATGACTGCATCGCGACGGCAGAGTGGCTTATTAAACAAAAGATTACTAATCCCTCCCGCCTGGCTCTCGCCGGTCAAAGCAATGGGGGCTTGCTCGTCGGCGCCGTGATCACGCAAAGACCCGATCTCTTCAAGGCCGCTTATTCGGGCGTGGCTCTGCTGGATATGCTGCGCTTTGACCAGTTTCCTCTCGGCGCCCTATGGATCGGGGAATATGGGCATCCTCAAGACGCGCATGACTTCGCCACATTAATGAGCTACTCCCCCTATCATTATCCCTTGAAGAAATCGGTACACCCTGCGACCCTCTTCATCGCCGGCAAAAACGACTACCGGGTCCACTGCATGCACATGCGCAAAATGGCCGCCAGGATGCAAGCCGCTTACCCGGAAGGCAACCCGGTCCTTTATTGGAACGACCCGGCTAGCGGCCACAGATTTGCTTCTACAAACAGCAAAAATTACACCTGCGCGAGAGGCTATGGCTTCCTCATGGCGCAAGTACAGCTCCCTGCGGCAAAGGAAAAAAAGAGAGTTTCTATCCCCAACCTCGATTTAACGAGTGAAGCAAAATTAAACACCGAATTTATTCAGCTGGAAAAGAAGCATAAAAAACATCTTTACTAAATCTTTACCTTGAATTTATCCATCTTTAACCTAAAATACCTATTATGTTCTCAATACGACGTAATTTAGGTTATAAGTGAAGATACTAATCGCTCTACTAACGTGTCTGCTTTTTCTTTCGTGCCCTCTAAAAGCCAGCGAACCGTTGCCTCAGGAATCGGAGCTTTTTTTTAATTCTTTTCTCTTTACCGAATACCATTCTCAATTAAAGAACTTTGTGCAAACTCAAGAAGCAGCCGCTCCCTCAGAGGAGCCATTTATCCGCCATATTTTAACCTACAAACCCGGAACCGCAGAGCAAAACCGCGCCTTTTACCTCTCGCTGATGGATGAACTGCGCAGTCTGATCAAAGAGAATCCGAACAGCCGCTTTATCGATAATTTCTGCGTTTGGCTGTTTGAGTCGGTGAATATGTGGGATTCCCTGGTTGAGATGCAAAACCGCTTGTTTCCGGCTGAGCTGGACTACAAAGAGCCGATGAGCTGCGCCGAATTATTTGCCTATACCGAGGAGATCTACGCGCAAACCTTAGATAGTGAATTATATAACGGCTGCCAAAAAGTCTCAAAAGAGACCAATGACCAGATGCGCTTCGGCAATTTTCCCTATACTCTTTATAAGCTGGATAAAACGCTCGTCATACGCATCCCCTCCGTCACCAAAGAGGTTGAGGGGCGCGTGGAGATCGCCGAAGAGTTTTCAAGGTATTTGGACGTCCTTCGCCAAAGAAATAAAAAACACCTCTATGTCAACTTAATCACTCAAAAATATGGAAAACCCTCCCCGACCAAAGATCCTGAATGCCGCAAAAAAATTGAAGCGCTCGAGTCTAAAACCTTTTTTGCCGTGACACTGGACAAAAACTCCCCCTTCTATTTCCAAAGCGACGAATATGCAGGCAGGGATAATGCAGAAGAATTCATCGACACCTTCGCTTCGAAGCTCTTTTCCAAAGACTCGATGTATACCTGGCCAAGCTCGCTTGACTTTGCCGAGTGGCAAAGCACCTGCCTGGAACTCCTGAGAGAGATCCATGCCGCATATTTTAAAGGCAAAGAGACCCTTTCCGTGGATGAAAGGCAGGATTTTATCCATATCGCCTACATCGAAATCATCAAAAAGCTGGTGAAGCTGTTCGATGTGGACACTATGAATATCTCTTGCGTGAACACCGTCGACAGGGGCATCTCGCTGCTCTCAGAGCTCTACCTCGACCATGTTTTCCAAAAAGGACCAATGATAACAAGGAAGGAAGCCGAGCGCTTCACCTCCCTCGTGCTGATCCATCCGATCGTCCTGCGCAACCGGCCGGCCCACGTCTACCGGCTGGAGCGGATCATCTCGGCCACAAAGCGGATGCACCACCCTTGCCGTTCCCCTATCTTGTATTGACATTGTAATACATCTCAAATAGAATAATAAGGAACAAGCAAGGAATGGTATGACAACCCAAAATCCCAAGAATAACAACCTTAATTTCAGAATATCTTACAATGATAAGAAGCTCATTGAAATGGCTGCTAATTATAAAGGGCTTAAGCCAAACACCTACGCCCGACAAAAACTTCTTGAAGCAGCAAAACAGGATATTGCCGAAACAAATCATCTGAATTCTTTGGTGTTAGATCCGGAAAATTGGAATAAGCTGGTGGCAATTATGGACGCACCGATAAAATCTAACAAGAACCTGAAGAAGGCAGTCGAAGATTTTGAAAGAATGTTTAGAAATAGAACTTGATTTTTCTGTTATCAAAGAAGGGTCTAATCTCGAAGGGTTTGACTGTGGTCAACAAGATTTGAATAATTTTTTAACTCATTCCTCATTGCTATACCAACAGCGCCGCTTTGGAATTACAGTCACTTTTTTTGATAGACTAGACCCCCATAAAAAAGTCGTGGGCTTTTATACCGTTTGCCCAACATCTGTTCAAATAGCTGAGCTGCCTGGGAAGTTTATTTCTGGCCCAAAACCAAATCCCATACCCGGATATCGCCTATGTCGTTTAGCTGTAGATAAACTATACCAAGGGAAGGGATTTGGAAGAGTGATTTTTATACATTCCTTGAAAAAATGCTTGGATCAAGCCAATCAAATAGGGGGTAGTGTAGTAATCATTGACGCGAAAAATGAAAAGGTGGCCTCTTTTTATGAAAACCATGGCTTTATTCCTCTTCCACTTAAACCTATGGTATTGATTCAATCCTTGAAATTTATTGATCGGCATTTCAACAATCAGAAAAATTAGATTTTCCAAAGCAATTCGCTGAGCCAGGCATTAAACGCATGAAGATAGTTTCACCAAGTTTCAAGTTCATTCAGTGATGGGGTTTCCTCATCAAGCCTCACCGCCCGCGGCACATCCTCTTTTGCAGGCACATACAAATCTTCGATAAATTCCTCGGACACTCCTTTTGGATCTTTTGAGCAGCCTAGCACAAGGGATATTCTTCCGATTGCATTGGCAAGAGGCGAATGATGCTCAACCTTGACAGGGACGACGCGATGCTCATAATCCCACCTGGCCTCTTGACTAAGCACAATCAACATATTAGGGTGCAGAGTCATTGACTTGAACAAATGCTTTTGCTCGGGGTGTCTGATTTGAAATACCGATGGCGCTCCCAGACTGTAAATAAGGGAGATTTCGCCGTTTGAGGCCACATCTTTGTGGTAATCAAACCCCGCCATCCTTTCCCCGGCAACGGCATAAGTATTGAGCGTAAAGTTCCAATTGAGCCTATCACCCAATGCACTCACTTGTGGGATCCTTGACACCCTTGTGATCAAGTCATTCCGGATAAACCCGGGGATATTATTATTGCCTATGAAATAGGTCAAATGATGCCCCTCCTCTCCATACTTTTTAAAGTACAGGGCTGTGATCTTATGGCCCGACTCATCCGCAACCGTAACCAGGCTGTACTGCTCACTGCTTTTCAAGTTATGATACCGGGAGAGATAGGTTCTGTCGCTCTGCAGGGATCCCATCGAAGAACTCTGCAGAATCGCCTTTTGCAGATTTATGGCTTTTTCCTGCACCACTTTGTCATTCTTAAGGAAGCTGTGAAAGACATGTAAGCCTGGAATGGCTCTACTGATTTGCATCGGTATACTCCTGTTATATTTTCAGCCTGGTTTTTCCCATTTGCCAGCTCTTGTATAAAAACTCTATCCAAAGACTGACAGAGACATAAACGCCGTTATCCCACCGCCTATACTCCTCCGGCAGCCCTTCCTGCTGAATCTCCTTCAATGTTTTCCCCTCGTCCATCTTCTTTTTGACAAAGAGCAGCGTTTCGAGAATCATTTTGTGAAATGCTTTGAGCTCTTTGACGCCGGCGAGCGTGCCGTGCCCAGAGATGATTTTCGTCTCCTCGGGAATCATTTCAATCAGATCGTAAAGGGTATTGGCCCTCCCTAGGGCGTCGCCGCCACGGTCAAAATCGACCCAGGGGAAAGTCTCGGTATAGAAAACATCTCCGGTGACGACGACCTTCGAGTTGACAAACCAGACAAGGGTATCGCCGCTCGTATCGGCTCCATAGGGGAAATGGATCACCCGCACCTCGTCATCATTAAAAATGATGGAAAGCGAGGTGTCAAAAATGATTTGGGGAAGCGCGTATTCCTCTTTCGGCGGAAATTTTTGGACTTCCCCCTTCAAACCGATCAGCTCCTGATAGGTGGAAAGGTGCCTCCGTACATCGCGATGAGAGATGATCGTAGCGGTTTTGCCGAAAAACTCGTTGCCTTCCACATGATCATCATGCCAATGGGTGGTGATCAGGTATTTGACCTCTTTGCCGCCAAGCTCTTCGATTTTCCGCTGGATCGGCAGGCTCGATTCTTTGAATTGACTATCCACCATCAGAATGCCGCTCTTTCCGATAAAGAGCGTAACATTGCCCTGATCGAAGCGCAGCATGGTGATGCCTTTTGCCACGGGAATGGTTTCAAGTATTTTGCCGGCCAAAGCTCTGCGATCTTTTGCCATAATTTTCTCCTTATTCTAACCCGGGATCTCCTCTAAAGGTGCGCGTCTTACTGTCGTAAGAAAACAGCTCGGCGTACCGCCCCCAGCTGATGACCGTTTTTAGGGTGCTTTGCGCATCCTGGTGGCTTAAGTAATCTTCAAGTTCCTGCGTAAACCTCATCAGCGGCGCGCTGTGGTCCTTTCTCTCATCGAGCACCTTGCGGATATGGGCGGCAAGGGGCACAAAGCTAAGCAAATGCTCCCTAAAAAGCTTCTTCCGCTCTTCTACCCCGCTCTCCACATAGACTTTCCCCGGCGCCGTCAACTTAATCGAACCGTCGCCAAGCTCGGCGAATTCCAGAATGTGCAGCGCCTCGGCAGCCGGGAAGAACTCTTCAAATGAGAGGAAAAGTTCCCCGGATAATTCGGCGAGTTCCGCTTCCCCGTTAAAGGGAGGAGAGGCCAGGGCCTCCATCAACCCGCTGATTCTGTTAAACGATACATAGGGCAATATTTGTACCAGGCCCCCTTTGACCTTGCTTTGGGCGGCAATCGTTTCCATCACCCGGGAGGTTAAGCTGGTATAGATTTCATCCACAATATTGCGGAAAGCCTCATCCAGCCGGTTGCGGGGATGGGGCAGCGTTATAGGCATCTCTGTGGCCACACGTCCCGGATTCGAAGAAAGGAGGATAATCCGGTCGCACATCAAGACGGCCTCTTCGATATTATGAGTCACCATCAAAACCGATTTGATCGTCAGGCCGCCCGCCTGCCACAGATCGAGGAAATCGGTACGCAAGGTCTCGGCAGTCAATACGTCTAGGGAGGAAAATGGCTCATCCATCAGAAGCAAAATGGGATCAATGACTATTGCCCTCGCAAAGCCGACCCGCTGCCGCATGCCGCCCGAAAGTTCGCGCGGATAGGCCGACTGAAACCCGTCGAGGCCGATCCGGTCGATTGCTTCAAGAGCCCGGGTCCGGACCACATTAGAATCGAGGCCGAGCGCATCCAGGCCCAATTCGACATTCTCAAGAACAGTCAGCCATGGGTAGAGGGCAAAGGTCTGAAAGACGACCGCAATCCCCTCTGCAGGACCATCCAGGGGCTTTCCGAGGTATTGAACTTCTCCCGAAGAGGGTTCAATCAGCCCTCCTGCGATGCGCAGCAATGTCGACTTTCCCGCGCCGGAGCGGCCCAGCAAACCGAGGATCTCCCCCTCTTTTAAGGTCAAGTCGATGTCAGAAAGCACCGGCAAGGATTCGCCGGAGGGCTTGGCAAAGCCCTTGCAAATTTTATGCATCTCAAGAATGGAATTATTCGTCGGCATACTCTTCTCTTCCTTTTATAAACGCGTCCGCCGTTCGGCAAACACGTAAAGCGGCCGCCAAAACAGCCGGTTCATCAAAATAACAAATACAGACATGACGGCCACGCCAAGCGCGATGCGGGGATAGTCGCCGGCTTCAGTCATCTTTGCGATATAAGCGCCAAGCCCCAAACCGCTCAAACGGGTAGATCCCCAGCTGACCGCCTCTGAAACGATGCTCGCGTTCCACGCGCCCCCGGAGGCGGTAATGGCCCCGGTGACATAATAGGGAAAGATCCCGGGGAGCATGACTTTCCACCACCATTTCCAGCCCTTGACGCGAAAACTCGCCGCAGCTTCCCGAAAATCATTGGGATAAGCGGTGGCGCCCGCGATCACGTTGAATAAAATGTACCATTGCGTTCCCAAGATCATCAGCGGGGTTAGCCAAATGATCGGATTTAATTTAAAATGCACGATGAGATAGACCGCAACAGGGAAAAACAGATTGGCCGGAAAAGCCGCTAAAAATTGCGCCACCGGCTGAACCTTCTCGGCGAGTTTCGGCCGCAGCCCGACAGCCACGCCGATGGGCACCCAGATGAGGGTCGCCAATAGAATCAAAATCACCACGCGGAAGAGTGTCAGGAAGCCGTTCTTAACCACAAGTATCACATCACTTAAGCTGATAGTCGGCGCGGCGTACCGGGTAAGGGCGTACAAAATGTAGGCGACAAGGACAAAAACAAGGAAAAACCAGAGGATGTCGAGAAGTCGCGAGGGGACGCCTTTCATTTTCGGCACCGTTGAGAAAAAGGAAACCCTGGCCCGCACCATGCGGTCTGCTAAGGTCCCAAAAGGCTCAGCCAGCCGTTTCAGCCAGCGCGTCTGCTGAAAAAGGTCTAGCAGCCAGCTCTTCGGAACCACCGCCGATGCCGTTTGCTCGGCGCGAAACTTGTCCGCCCAGGCCACGAGGGGGCGAAAGAGCAGCTGATCATAGAGCAGGATCGCCAGCGTCATGGCCAGGATGGCCCAGCCGACAGCGGTCAAATCGCGCTCCTGAATCGCCT
The DNA here is from genome assembly GCA_963696295.1 of uncultured Chlamydiae bacterium. Taxonomy (GTDB): domain Bacteria; phylum Chlamydiota; class Chlamydiia; order Chlamydiales; family JAJFMB01; genus CAVOJR01. The sequence goes on from CAVOJR010000001.1 coordinate 1,085,710, forward strand.
TGGCGACATAGGAGCCAACGCCCGGCAGAGCGATCTGCAACGTGCCGACCGTAATGGCTTCGGAGGCCACCACGAAAAACCAGCCGCCCGACATTGACATCATCATGTTCCAGACCAGTCCGGGGACTGCGAAGGGCACTTCCAGCCGCCAAAAGCGCTGCCAGGCCGACAGGCGAAAAGAGCGGCTCGATTCATCGAGATCGACGGGCACCGTGCGGAGCGACTGATAAAAGCTGAAAGCCATATTCCACGCCTGGCTGGTGAAGATGGCAAAAATCGCGGCCAGTTCCGGTCCCAGCCACTTTCCGGGAAATAAGGAAATGAAGAAAACAACAGTAAAGGAGAGGTAGCCTAATATCGGCACCGATTGGAGCACGTCGAGCAGAGGAATCAGCACCATCTCGGCGCGCCGGCTTTTGGCGGCAAGCGTAGCGTATGTGAAGGTAAAGATCAGCGAGGCTAGAAGCGCCAAAAGCATCCGCAGCACCGTCCGCAGAGTATACATGGGCAAGACTGCCGGTGAAAGCGAGATTTCCGGCTGCTCCGTCAGGACAAACGGCTTGACCATCTGATGGGCGCCTGAACCGAGAAGCAGAAGCACGGTAAAGACCACAATAGCCGCCACCAGATCCCTCCAGGAGGGACCGTGCTGATACCATCCTTTACCCATCATGGTAAAGCGGGGAAAGATCGACGAAGGCGGTTTATCTGAATCTGGGTTCATGAAGATATTTATCTATGAAACTCTTTAAACAAACAACACTTTTTAAAGCCGAGTTTTTGGTAAATCCCCTTGCCCATCTCGGAGGCCGTCAAAGTGGCGAGAACATAACCTCTTTGGCGCGTCCTCTGCAATAATGCCTGCATCATGGCCGTGCCAAACCCTTTTTGCCTCTCCGTTTTTGCCGTTATCACGTAATAGATCCCAGCCGCGTTGCCATAAAAAACCAGCATGCCGGTCGCAACCGGCTTTCCTTCCCTATATCCTGTGTAGAGCTCCACCGGAGAGCCCTCCTGATAGAGGATGGGAGGGAGGCTTCTCAAATAGGCCGAATCCCCGTCTGCCGCTTCAAACACACGGCAAAAATCATCGATCGCCCTCACCCTTTCCACCACTATCGGCAACGGGGGCGTTTCCACATCCTCAAGAAGCAGATACATGCCGAGGTCCTCTTCTTTTGGTTTCAGGCCTTGAGCCATGAGCAGTTCCGCCAAATTCTCAGGGCAGTCCTTAGGCCCTACCCACCAGGAAAAGGGCAGGTCCCCGAACAGATCGATCGTCTCCTGAATGCGCTGCGGAGCTGTTTCTTGAGAAAAGCGCGCCCCCAGAACCGTGTTGTAGGTATCATCCCTCACATCACAGCGGTTGACGATCAGGTCGGGGAACAGCATTAGTTCGCAAGCGGGCATATATTGGGAAAAGAAGGTCATCTGCAAAGTCAGGTTCTCAACGAGACAGGCGATGATTTCCTGCTCAGAAAAAGCCCTGTTGACCGATTGCATCGGGGTAAAGCGGGCCCCTTGAGCGGCTTTCCAGAGCAGCGCTTTGTGATCGATCTCCTGCACAAAAGCGCTTTTGGCAAAAGTGTACTGCTTTCTTGGCCGGTCTGACAGGGCTGCTTTTAGCGCCGAATAGGCCTCTTTTGCCTCCGGATGGGCCATCAAGTACTCTTTGAACCAAAGCTGCCGCAAAATCTGCGGATCCCCTTGCTGCCACACATGCAAATTAAACCCTTCCTTTTTGAAAAACCGGCGGCCGGGCAGATCCTCTTTCATCCTCTCGGCAAAACCGCAGCTTTCCAGCTTCCCGGCGGTCTAAGGCCTTAATGTCATCCACCACCGCTAAAATATCGATGACCGGCTTGGCCATGAGGCCGGGAATCGCCGTACTGCCAATATGGTGAATTTCATCAATGCCAAGGGCGTGCCGAATCAGCCCGGCCTCTTGAAGGTATACCTCTTTCCAAGTGGAATCGTAGGGAACAAGGGTAACATTCATAGGTCTCCTACAAGCAACGAGCTGAAATCGATGATCTCAGTAAAATAGGCACTATCCTGCACACTATCGCTGACACCATTAACATGAATTAGAACTGGCCAGCAGGAAAATCGCTTTGGAAGAGTAATATTCTCCAATTTCTCTTTGACTTCGCTTATCACATCAGATTTGATCGGGTTAACGGAAAACTTGATCTCACAAGCAAAGAGAGTATTAAATCGCGTTTGAATCAAATAGTCTATTTGACATCCTTTTCTTGTCGTTGTCTGTCTTTGAAAAAAGGGATTATCAGCGACAATATCCCCTGACTTAATCCCAAGCCTCGCCCAAATTTTCTTTCGATTTTTAAGCACTAAGTTTTCGAATTGGAGTCCCATTACTGAACTCCAGCCAGGTAAGGCAGATATAGTCTGACTTTCAAAATCGTCACGAAGGATTCGATTCCGATTTGGTATGACATTCTTAAGATAAAACCGCAAATAATTATCGCTTAACCGGTATTGACTTAACTTGGAAGATTGCCCGGATTTAACCAGCCAAGTGTAGTCACGAGTGATAAATCCAGATTCAATTAAGTCGTCGAGATACTCATTCATAGTACCGCTTTTTGGAAATTTAAGCGCCCTGCAAATCCCATTAAAATCTAAAGGACCATTTGATAGAGCCTCAACAATAGGTCTATAAATTTCGCTCCGCTTCTCGAAAAGATCATGAAAGATGCTGTCAAATTCAATAAACAGCACTCCGTTCTTACGAAAACAGAGGTCTCTTATATTGTCATCGGCATTTAATCCAGATTGAATTTGTTCCAGATACCAAGGTATTCCTCCTGTTACTCCAAGGATTTTGAATGTCTCATAAGCCGAACCGCAAAAGCCTCTTGTCAGCAACATTTCATGGCACGAATTTAAAGGCATCTCCTCTAAGCTCAATAAACAAGAAATTCTTCCGAAAAATGCTGTGCTGCTTATGATATTTTGTTCAATCCATGTAGAAACGGATCCGCAGAGAATTAATATAAGATTTGAATTTCTTTTAAACTCAAGATCCCAGGCATTTTTAAGTTTGCCTAAAAATGTAGGATCTTTTGAGCCCATCCATGAAATTTCGTCAAATAAAATGATCACAGGCTCATTAGCTGTATGTCTTGCAAGCAAGGAAAAAAGAGTAGACCAGTCTTGTGCTGCAATGCCGCTTAAACCAATCTGTTTGCCAAGCTGTTCTGCAAAAATATCCCGCTGCGTTTGCTCGGTAATATCAGAGGTTGGAGGAATGCCGGCGAATGGAAAAAAACGCCTGCCTTTAGCAAATTCTTCAATAAGACGGCTTTTCCCAATCCTCCGTCTGCCCTTTACAACAACCAAGCTGGCAGATTTTTTTTTGAGAAGAGCGGAGAGACTCTCAAGCTCTCTTTTTCTATCAACAAACACATCAGTTGTCATCGAAACCTCCTCTGCACAATACATGAAATATTAACTTTTGTGCGTAATAATTTCAAGGTAAAATTCTGCACAAAATCTATTTTTTTATATTTTGTGCAGACAACACGACCTTTACAAAATTCCCGCAGCCGGATAAAAGGGGGAAAAAAGGAGCATCCCTTGGGAACCAAGACTACTACAGAAACCGTTTATCTCTTCGGACCCCATTTTCCGGTGCCCCCGTTCGACACCGCCCTGCTCGGCGGGAAAGGGAAGGGACTCGCCGAAATGGCCTCCATGGGACTGCCCATTCCCCCAGGATTTATCATCACCACCGAGGCGTGCAACGCCTATCGCCAAAACGAGCATAAATTTCCCAAAGGATTGCAGGAGAGCATTTTAAACGCCATGAAGCAGCTGGAAAAGAGCGTGGGCAAAGAGTTTGGCAGCGAAACAAACCCCCTGCTCGTCTCCGTCCGCTCGGGCGCCAGGGCTTCCATGCCGGGCATGATGGACACGGTGCTCAATATCGGCTTAAACGATCGCTCGGTCATCGGCTTTGCCAAACATAATGAACATCTGGCCTACGACAGCTACCGCCGCCTGATCATGATGTATGCCAACATCGTGAAAGGAATCGATAAACGCTTCTTTGAAGAGGCCTTCAACGTCCTGAAAATCCAGGAAGGGGTCAATTTAGACATCGATTTGAGCGTGGCGGGTTTAAAAGAGGCCTGCAAAATATTCAGCAGACTTTACAAGGATCACACCGGAAAGCTCTTTCCTCAAGATACTTACGAACAGCTCTACGAAGCGGTCGCCGCGGTTTTTGAAAGCTGGGACGGAGAGCGCGCCACCCTTTACAGGCAGCTAAACCACATTCCTGATGAGTGGGGTACGGCCGTTACAGTCCAGACAATGGTCTTCGGCAATAAAAACTCCAAGTCGGCCACAGGCGTCGGCTTTACCCGCGATCCCTCTTCCGGTCATAATCACTTTTACGGGGAATTTCTGCAAAATGCCCAAGGTGAAGAGGTTGTGGCAGGCATCCGCACTCCCCATCCGATCAACCGGTACCAGAAAGAGGTGAGCAAATCAAACCTCGACAGCCTCGAAGAGATCATGCCGGGAGTCTACAGCGAGCTGCAGCGGACGATAGAGCAGCTGGAAAAGCATTTTAAAGACATGCAGGATATCGAATTTACCATCGATGACGGCAAGCTCTACATGCTGCAGACGCGCACGGGCAAGCGCACCGGCTTTGCCGCCGTGCGGATGGCAGTCGAGATGCTGCAAGAGGGATTGATCGATGAAAAAACTGCTCTGAAAAGGATCCATCCCGAACAGCTCAGCCAGCTGCTCGCCCCGATTTTTGATGAAAAAGTAAAAAAAGGCGCTAAAGCAAAGCTCGTCGGCAAAGGCTTAAACGCCGGCCCTGGAGCGGCTTCGGGCAAAGTCGCGTTCACCGCGGATAAGGCGGTCGAATTCAAAAAGCTGGGCATGACGTGCATTCTGGTGAGAAAAGATGCGAGTCCCGACGACTATCCCGGCATCGTCGCTTCCGAGGGAATTTTGACGGTGAGAGGCGGCAGCACAAGCCACGCGGCGGTTGTCGCGCGCGGCATGGGAAAGCCCTGCGTCGTCGGCTGCGGAGTCCTGCAGCTCAATGAATCGGCCAAAACGCTTTCTGCCGGAACCCTGACTCTAAAAGAGGGGGATGCGATCTCGATTGACGGCAGCACCGGCGAGGTCTTTTTCTGCGGCATGGAAACCAGCCCTTCGGAAATTGTACAGGTCGTGCTCACGAAGACGAAAAAGGCGGAAGATAGCGTCATCTATCAGCAATACAAAATCATCATGGATTTGGCCGATAAATACCGCACGCTGCGGGTGCGCACCAACGCCGACACGCCCCATGACAGCGTCGTGGCGCGAGCCTTCGGCGCCGAAGGGATCGGCCTGTGCCGTACGGAACATATGTTTATGGAAGCAAACCGCTTAAACGATGTGCGGCGGATGTTTTTCAGCACCAGCCTCGATGAGCGGAATGAGGCGATACAAAAACTGCTGCCCCACCAGAAGCAAGACTTTATCGGCATCTTCCAGGCGATGGACGGCCTGCCCGTCACCATCCGCCTGCTCGATCCGCCGCTGCATGAGTTTATGCCGCAAGGCTATGACGAAATCGAAACGCTCGCCCGCCTGATGGGCATCAAACCGGAGCGCCTGACGGCCATCCGCCTCTCCTTAGAGGAGCGGAACCCCATGCTCGGCCACCGCGGTTGCCGCCTCGGCGTCACCTTTCCCGAGCTGACCGAAATGCAGACCCGGGCGATATTGGAAGCCGCCATCGAAGTGGCGCGGCAAGGCATTAAAGTGGAGCCGGAAATCATGATCCCGCTGGTGGGAATCACAAACGAGCTCCTGCATCAAAAAGCGGTGATCGAACAAACCGCCAAAAAGGTGTTCGAAGAGCAAAAAACCACGGTTCCTTTCACGATCGGCACCATGATCGAGCTCCCAAGAGCGGCCATCATCGCCGGAGAAATTGCCAAACACGTCTCGTTCTTTAGCTTCGGCACCAACGATTTGACCCAGACCGTCTTCGGCATCAGCCGCGACGACAGCGGTAAATTTGTTCCGACCTATGTGAAAGGGCTGCCAAATCCCCTGCAAAAGGGGGAACTGATCCATATTCTGGCCGACGATCCCTTCCAGGTGCTCGACCAGCAAGGGGTTGGAGAGTTGATGCGCATGGCGGTGAACCGGGGAAGGGAGGTCAATCCCAAATTGAAGTGCGGCATCTGCGGAGAGCATGGGGGAGAATCCTCTTCGGTGCAATTCTGCCACACCTTAAAGCTGAATTACGTCTCCTGCTCCCCCTACCGCATTCCCGTAGCCCGGCTTGCGGCGGCCCTGCCTAATTTAAGCAGCTAGATTTTTGTCGTAAATAGCCTGGATGTTATCCCGGTTCTTCTCCAAAAATTTGGTCATTCTCCAGGGGTGGGTCAAGGTCGTCAGCTCATAATCAAATATCTTTTTCGGACTCTGCAGAAAACACTCGGACTTTTTATTCTCGCTATTTTTTCTAAAGCCGCCGAGAAAAACAATCATCGCCACTCTCACCACCTGCAAAGCGACATAGGAGATAGCGTTTAACACGGGATCGAACACTTTTTTCAGCGCCTTTGGCATATGATCGTCATAGATTTCGCTCAAAGTGGGAAAGAGAACGGCGAATTGATCTACCTGGAACGCTTCCTTGTCAATGTGCAGCCCGACGAGATTGAGTTTGCTGATCGCCCAGTCGGAGCAGTTCTCATGAAAAGTATTAAAATCCTGTTTGGTCCGCTTCTCATTCAAATCATGCGTGATGCTCTTTTTTATCTTCTCAAAATCCTCTTCCTTGATCGTGAAGCGATTTTCGTGGATGGAGTCCTTGCGGCAGAGCCATTCATGGGAATCCGAAGAGGAATACATCACCTCTTCCTTAGCGTAGACATAGGGCAAATGAAGATCTTTGGGGAATTTGCCCACGCTATAGACCTTCCCTTCGGCATCGATCAGCCTAAGCCAGGCATGCTGCCCCTGCATCTGCATTTTTTTCTCAGGGCAGTCGGCGACGATAGAGACGTGGAATTGCCCATCCCCTTTTGTTTTGAAAGCCGGCTTCAATTCTTTTGGATGATCGACCCTTTCATCGATTGAGTAATAATTGTAGTCGAGGACAGCTGAGGGATTATCTTCGGCATAACGCATCAGACCGGTGACTTTATGGTCAAGGCGCCTGTCCTGGTAGGTTCTCAATACCAGTTTGTCATCTTTAACCTGCACTTTTGCGGTGCCCGGATTCCACTTTTCCAATGTTTCGATGTGCTTATGCAAATAATGCCGCTCGCTTGTCAAAAAAGCGTACTCCCGGCCATGGTCCAGAATCTGCTCTTTGCCTTTCGGATCGGTGATTTTCAGGGCGGTATCATACACTTTTTGCACAAGGGCAGACATTTTGTAATTGCTGTCATTTTTTTTCATGTCAAAAGCCTCGACAATAATATCCGCTCTCAGCGATTCATAATGCTGTTTCGCAGAGGGATCTTTAAGGCATTGCTTTGCCAGCTGAGTTAATTTCACTTCCTTATTATCGGAAGTCTTTGAAAGCAAGTTAAAATTAAAGTAATTTTGAATATGACCAACCATAAAATCCTCTTATATAAATTTAATTTAAAGTTAATGTTAATACAGATTTGTAAATATTATATAAATTTTTTTTAAATATTTGACAAAGATAAGCACATAAGTTAATCTTTTCTTCATGATTAACGATCGTTTAGCTTATCCCTTGCGCGCCTGGGGCATCTGGGTTCTCAGCGCCTTCTTCATGTTCTATAAATACGTGATCGAAGTCTCTCCGAGCGTGATGACCGGGACGCTGATGAAAGCCTTTGACATCGGCGGGGTGGAACTCGGCAATCTGGCCGCCTGCTATTTTTACGCTTATCTCCTCCTGCAAATTCCGGGAGGCCTTCTCCTCGATAAATTCGGACCGCGCAAAACGACCACGTTCGCCATCGCCCTTTGCGCCCTGGGCAGTCTGATTTTTGCCCAGGCCGACACACTGCTGGCCGCCGGCATCGGGCGCTTCGTCACGGGCGTTGGCGCGGCCTTTGCCGCCATCAACTGCCTGAAGCTCACCGCAAACTGGTTCCCCGCCAAACAGTTCGCCTTTATGGCGGGATTGATGATGACCATGGCCATGCTAGGAGCCGTCGGAGGACAGGCCCCATTAGCGCTATTCATCCAAAAAATGGACTGGCGCACGGCCACTACCCTGCTCGGAATTATCGGCTTTGCCTTAGCTGTGATTTTTTGGATCGTTGTGCGGGATAAATCACCTGATCACGCCAAAGAGAAAAACATCGCGTCCGCCAAAATTTCCCTCTATGACAGCCTCAAAAAAGTCCTGGAAAATCCCCAATCCTGGTGGCTCTCGATCTACAGCGGCTTCGCCTTCGCCCCCGTCATGGTTTTTGGCGGCATGTGGGGCGTCTCGTTTATAATTGAGGCCTTTCAGCTCTCCCATAATATGTCGGCGCAAATGGTGTCGCTGATATTTATCGGCTTTGCGATCGGCGCTCCGGTATTTGGGTGGTTCTCCGACCGGATCGGCCGTCGCCGCATCGTTATGATTTGGGGGACCTTTTTTGCGCTTGTCAACATATCCGCCGTCATTTACGCTCCGGGGGTGTCCGGCTATCTGCTCGCCATTCTGCTCTTTGGTTTCGGTTTTTCGATCAGCAGCTTTCTGCTCTGCTTTACCATGATCCGCGAGATCAATCTGCCCATCCTCGCCGCCACAGCTATCGGCTTTATGAACGCTTTCGACGCTCTTATCGGAGCCTTTTCAGACCCTTTAACCGGCAAATTTCTCGATTGGGGATGGGATGGACGGCTCGTCGATGGAGCCAGAGTGTTCTCCGTAGAGGCCTATAAAGCCGCTTTTTTAATCATTCCCCTTTATTTGATCATTTCGCTGCTCACGCTGATAAAGATCAAAGAAACGCTCGTTAAGCCATCCTATCCAACCGCATTACCCTGACTGGTTAAAAGCTCTTTCAGGAAAAACCCCGTTCCACTACAATAACATTTTTCAAACTTGAGAGATTTATATGCACGACTCTGTTTTTAAATCAGCAATACGCTCTTTTTTCATCACCTTCTTTGCCGTACTCGGCATCTTTATCGCCCTGCTGCTAATCATCCTGTTCTTCTCGACAGCCAGCGAATCGATCAAAGAACCGGAGCGCACTTATAAAACGGAAATCCTGCCTAACGCTCAAGGCGTGCGCAAAATCCTCTCCAATACCGCCCCTGTCATCCTGATGCTCAACATTCAGGGAGTGATCGGCACCGATATCTTTAACGCCCAGACTATCAGGCAGCAGCTGATCGAATCACGCGAGGGAGACCTGAAAAACAACCGCGTCAAAGCGATCTTGCTGCACGTCAACTCCCCTGGAGGCACCGTCACCGACTCTGATACCATCTATCGCCTCATCAAAGAATACAAGGAGCAATATAAAGTGCCTGTTTACGCTTTCATCGACGGCCTTTGCGCCTCGGGAAGCTTATACGCCTCCATGAGCGCCGATAAACTTTATGCAAGCGATGTGAGCGTCATCGGCAGCGTCGGCGTTGTCACCGGCCCTTTCTTTAACGCCGTAAACCTTCTCGAAAAAGTCGGGGTCGATCCTCTGATGATCTCGGCCGGAAAAGGAAAAACCGATTTGAGCCCATTCCGCAAATGGGAACCGGGCGAACAAAAGAACATTCAGGATATCGTCAATTACTACTACGACTTCTTCGTCAATATCGTCACCACCGAAAGGCCGGGTATTTCCAAAGAAAAGCTGGTAAAAGATTTAGGCGCCCATGTCTTCCCCGCCGTAGAAGCGGTCAAACTGGGCTACATCGACGGAACTGGCTATAATTATTCCTGCGCCTTAAAAGCCTTATTAAAGCACATCGGTATTGAAGATGAGTTCTATCAAGTCGTGCAGCTGCAAAGCAAAAAATGGTATGCTGAGATATTGACCTCCAAAAACTCCCTCTTTACAGGGGTTGTAAAACACCAGATTGGTATCAATGGAGAGATGGATCCCAAGCTGAACGATCAATTTCTCTATTTGTACTCGCCAACAAGACAGTAAATGGAAAAACTCTATCTTCTGGATGCTTCAGGATACCTTTACCGGTCCTACTTTGCCATCCCCCATATGACGAATGAAAAGGGCGAATCGACTAACGCCCTCTTCGGGTTTATCCGCTCCTACTTAAAACTCATTAAAGATTTTAATCCGAAGTTCTGCGCAGCGGTCTTCGACGGCCCCAAAGGGGGGCAGGCGCGGGAAGCGCTCTACGCCGATTATAAAGCGCACCGCGTCAAGGGACCGGATGATTTTTACCACCAGATCGATTGGGCGAGAGACTTTTGCGATCTCATCGGCCTGCCCTATCTCAATATCCCTCATGTTGAAGCCGACGACACCATCGCCTCCATTGTCAAATGGGCTGAGCCCGTGATGGATGAAATCTTTATCTGCACCAGCGATAAAGACCTCTGCCAGCTAGTGACCAGGCAGGTCAAAGTCCTGAACACCCATAAAGAGAATTTGATCATCGACCCTGCCAAAGTGGAAGAAATTTACGGGGTGCCTCCAGAAAAAATGGGGGATATGCTCGCCATAATGGGCGACTCCTCCGATAATGTCCCCGGATTATCCGGCTTTGGCCCAAAAACGGCGGCGGCCCTTTTGCAGGAGTTTGGCTCACTTGAATACATTTTAGCCCATCCGGAAAAAGTGCCCGGAAAGAAGAAGCAGGAGACGATTGTTGCCGAAAAGGAACTCGCCCTCATCAGCCGCAAATTAGTGGCTTTGAATTCTGATGTTGAAGTACCCCAGGAAGAAGATTTCTACCGCCTCAAACCCCCGAAAGTTTATGATCTGAAACAGTTTTATCACGATATGAGCTTTCACTCTTTGCTGAAAGAAACCGAGCAATCGCTGCCAAAAGCCGTCGAGGAAAAAACGAGCTACCATTTAGTCGACAATGAAGCGGATTTCCAAAAGCTCCTCGCTTTTCTCAAAACGCAAAAAGAGATCTGCTTTGACACGGAAACAACCGGCTTAGCCCCGCTAACTGCCGAACTGGTGGGCATCGGCTTTGCCATAACACCGAAAGAGGCGTGGTATCTCCCTTTTAATGGGCGGTTAGAGCCAAAATACCTTTTAAAGGAGCTAAAACCCCTTTTAGAGAACAGCGCCATCGGCTTTTACGGACAAAACATCAAATACGACTACCATATCATGCGGAATGTCGGCATCGATATCGCCAATATCTGTTTCGACACCATGATCGCCTCCTATCTACTGAATGCCCACCGGCGGCAGCACTCGCTCGACCTGCTCTCTTTGGAGTATTTCGGCAAAGTGAAAATCGCCACCACGGATCTCATCGGAAAAGGAAAAGCGCAAATCACGATGAGGGAAGTACCCATTGAAAAGGTAGCCGAATACTGCTGCGAAGATGTCGATTACACTTGCCGGCTGAAAAACCTCTTCGAAAAAGAACTGGAAGAGCGAAAGCTGGTTTCCATTTTTAAGAATGTCGAACTGCCCCTCCTGAAAATCCTGGCCCAAATGGAAAGGGACGGCATCTACCTGGACAAGGAACATCTCAAGGCCATCACCCTGCCGATTTTAAAAAACATCAAAGAAGTGGAGCTGGAAATTTATCAAATGGCCGGCGAGGAATTTAACTTGAATTCCCCAAAGCAGATGGGAGATATCCTTTTTCACAAACTCGGCATCCACCCGCCTAAAAAATCAAGATCCACGAGCGCCGATGTCCTGGCTGGTTTGACCGACCAATACCCGATTGCCAATAAGATTCTCGAATACAGAACTTTAGAAAAGCTCCGTTCAACTTATCTGGAAATCCTTCCCACCCAGGTAAACCCCAAAACCGAGCGGATCCACTGCACTTTCAATCAAACAGGGACAGCCACGGGCAGATTGTCCTGCCAAGATCCCAATTTGCAAAATATCCCGATCCGGACCGAAATCGGCCGCAAAATCAGAGAGGCTTTCCGCCCGCAAAAAGAGGGATGGAGCTACGTCGCTGCCGACTACTCCCAGATTGAACTGCGCCTTTTAGCCCACTTCAGCGAAGACCCCAACCTGCTTGAAGCCTTCACACAGGGCCGCGACGTGCACGCCCACACCGCCTCTAAAATTTACGGCATCCCGATCGAAGAGGTCACTAAAGAGATGCGGAGCCAGGCAAAAGCCGTCAACTTCGGCCTGATGTACGGGCAGCAATCCTTCGGGCTGGCCCAGCAGCTCGGGATAGACACCCGCGAAGCGAACGCCTTTATCAAGATGTATTTCAAACAATACCCGGAAGTTAAGCATTTTATTGAATCGTGCATCGCCAAGGCCCGCCAAAGCGGAAAAACGGTGACCTGGCTTGGGCGGGAACGCCCAGTACCCGAAATCACCAGCCGCAACTTCCAAATCCGCTCGGCAGCCGAACGGCTGGCCATCAATACCCCAATTCAAGGATCCCAGGCAGATCTGATCAAGCTGGCCATGCTGAAAATCGACGAATCGATCAAAAAACACCATTTGCATGCCCAAATGATTCTGCAAATTCACGACGAATTAATATTTGAAACGCCTGATACCGAAATAGAAGCGCTAAAACCTTTAATCCGCGACGCGATGATGAGTGTGATGACGCTTAAAGTTCCATTAATAGTTGATATCGCTGTTGGCAAAAATTGGAAAGAATGTTAAAATTAAGGAAAGTTGCTGTAACAGGCGGTCTTTCTAGCGGCAAAACCACTGTTTGCCTTTTCTTAAGAGAACTCGGCGCTTATGTGCTAAGCGCGGATGAGATAGTCCACCAGTTGCTTTCCTCCGATAATAACCTTATCCACCAAGTTATCGACTTACTCGGCCCTGAAGTTCTTATTGAAGGAAAGATCAACCGAAGGAAAGTTGCAGCAATAGTGTTCCAGCAACCCGAGTTATTGGAATCTCTAGAAAAGATTATACATCCGGCAGTTCGAAATGTTATTAGCCACCACTTCAGTAATGAAAGCAAAAACCCAAAGCACACCCTCTTTGTTGTGGAGATCCCCCTGCTTTTTGAGGCCGGCTTCGATTCCGATTTCGATTTCACAGTGGCCGTTATCGCCGACGAAGAAAAATGCAAGCAGCGGTTTCAACGACCGGAAGAATATATGCAGAGAATGAGCAGGCAAATGACTCCTCAGGAAAAAGCGGCAAGAGCCGATTTTATCATCGAAAACAACGGATCGCCCGAAGAGCTTAATCGGGCCGTAAAAAAAATCTACAAAAATCTTATAAATATCACGACATAAAAGGAGCCTTAACTCCATGGACTCAGAAAACCAACCCTTTACTCAAACCGATGAAAACACCTCCTATACAGAGAGGAAACGGCAAAATCCCGAACATCGCCGCCCAAGGCAGCAGCAGCACCAACCCGCCCCAAAAGCGCCCGTCGAACCGGAAGCGGATTTAGCCCCACCGGAAATCCCGTCCAATAAAGCGGTCATCAAAATCGCCGACATCCAGCGCATGAACATCGATGAATTGAACACGTACGCCAAAAATATCGGATTAAAGCATTTGGGCTCGCTGACCAAATCGCAAATGGTCTTTGAAGTCGTCAAATATATCTCGGAAAATCCCAATGAAATATTGATCGGCGAGGGCGTTTTAGAAGTTCTGCCCGACGGCTTCGGTTTTCTGCGGTCGACGCTCTACAATTACCTTCCTTCAGCCGAAGATATCTACGTATCTCCCGCCCAGATCCGCCGTTTCGATTTGAAAAAAGGGGATACCGTCACCGGAACGATCCGTCCGCCCAAAGAGAAAGAAAAATACTTTGCCCTGCTCAGAGTCGATACCATCAATGAGACCACACCGGAAAGAGCAAGAGAGCGGATCCACTTTGAAAACTTAACGCCGCTTTATCCCAACAAACGCCTGGTGATGGAAACGAATAAAGAGAACTTGTCGACGCGCGTGCTCGACCTGGCGGCCCCGATCGGCAAAGGGCAGCGCGGTTTGATCGTCGCTCCTCCCCGTACGGGAAAAACCATACTTCTGCAAAACATTGCCAATGCGATCGCGCATAACAATCCTGAAGTACACCTGGTCGTATTGCTGGTCGGCGAGCGTCCGGAAGAGGTCACCGACATGCAGCGCATGGTCAAAGGGGAAGTTATCTCTTCCACATTTGACGAACCGCCGGAAAGGCACGTTCAGGTGGCCGAAATGGCCATCGAAAAAGCGCGCCGCTTAGTCGAGCATGGCAAGGATGTGGTGATTCTGCTCGACTCGATCACCCGTCTTGCGAGAGCCTATAACACCGTTCAACCCCATTCGGGCAAGATTCTGACCGGCGGTATCGACGCTAACGCCTTGCATAAACCGAAGCGGTTCTTCGGCGCCGCCCGAAATGTGGAGCAGGGTGGATCGCTGACCATTATCGCCACCGCCCTGATTGAGACCGGATCCCGTATGGACGAGGTTATCTTCGAAGAGTTTAAGGGAACGGGTAATATGGAGCTTGTGCTCGACCGCCGCTTATCGGATCGACGCCTCTTCCCGGCCATTGACATCGTGAAGAGCGGTACGCGAAAAGAAGAACTTCTCTACCATCCAAACGAATTGGAGAAAATCTTCCTGCTGCGCCAAGCCGTTTCCGACCTGGCTCCCCTCGACGCGATGAACCTGCTTCTTGGGCGCCTGAGGAAAACCAACAGCAATGTCGAGTTTTTGCTTTCGATGAAAGATTAATTTCTTGATTTTAGATAAGCATTTGACGATACTTGCGATATGATCATGAAGCGGTTGAAATTCCTTATTTTGGCATCCCTATTTTTAGCTGGAGCGTGGCTGATCTGGGACAATAATCCCCAGATCCACAACACGTTCCGGCAATATGTCGAAAATGGGGAATTTCTCACTCTGGAGGCCAAGTACACGGCCGAACAGATCATGACCACCCATCGCAAGGAGCTCCTGACAGGCCCCAAGCACAGCTTTCAGGATCCTGTGCTTAAGTTCTATCCCTATCTTCTGCTGGAAATCAAGTACACAAAAGCGGATAAAACCACCCGCGAAGGTGTCGTTCTGTGGAGTCAGTTTGATGGGGAGATGGTGCTTAATACCGATAACTGGGAGAAAACCCACGGCTTTGAAGACGCCATCAAGGCCGGAGCTACCCGCTCTGAATTCATGATCCTGAATGCCCTGGCCAAATACCAGGGTTCCCTCTCGAGAGAAAAATTGCAGCAGGAGCTGCATCTGGAGGGAGACACCTTAGAGCCCTGGATCGACAGCGCCCGGCAAAAGCATCTCATCATTCAAAAGGGCAATGAGCTGCAGCTCCATTTTCAAAATCCCAAAATCCTCGTTCCGCCCGAAACCAAAATTGCGCAATCGATTGTTTCCAAGCCCTTTTCCAACATGCAGCGCATGCGCGCCAAGTATGGGCAGCACCAGATAGAGAAGATCGCGAAAGCCGCCTTTGGCCACGACTTCACGATTCGGGAAATCAAGGAGGTATTCCTCCCTGTTTACCGCATCGAGGTGCTCAATCCCGACGGCTCCATTTTCACCAGCTACTGGAACGCTCTTAACGGCCAGAGGATCACCCCGAACTACATGGCGGGATGATTTGCCCTGTTAGATAGCCGAGCTATCAAACTATAACTTCTATGCTTAAAATTGCTCAATATAACTTAGTTTTAAAACTTTTAAGACTGAGAAGAACTAAAGAAATTCAACGTTCAAGCTATCTACCTTTTCGGGTCAGTGGCTAGAGGGGAAGATAGGCCTGATAGCGATATCGATATTCTCGTTGCCTTTGAAGGTTCAGCCAGCTTTGACCAATACATGGATTTGAAGTTCTATTTAGAAGGTCATTTCCTAAAAAATGTGGATTTGATCCTGGGCGTCGGAGGATAAAAAGTTATATTGAAAAGGACCTTATTCATGCCGCGTGACTTTCAACTCTACATATGATTTTTTCATGCAAAAAAATCATAAAATGATCAAATAGAATAAAAATATCTGGTTTTCGAGACATTATCGCACATGCCTATTTTGGAATTGACCTATATTAGGGGAAATCATTCACTCCAAAATCTGTTCAGCGACAATTAGGATTGCCGGTGAACGACAATTATCTTTGCCGGTAGTTGGCACTTTTCTTACTTCCAGTAGAGAAGGAGATGGTGGAGGGAAAGATAAAGCCGAAAATGATATTTAGTCTGGTGCCGGGAGGTTGGTGCAGAAGATTGCCTGCAACCTTCCTAGAAAGCTTGACCATTAAAGAAGCTAAACTACGATATGAAATATGAGCAACACGGGAGTAGAAATCATAGCACCAACCACTTATACAACATCCGATAATATAGGCTATGTCTCAAATGATCTGAAAACGATACCATTACCATTGAATTCAATTATGAACCTCCCTTCGATATATCAGGGATTACTGGCGAATTATTTTTTAACTTGCCATATGGTATTGCCATATGGTATTCTTTCTCTTAGAGAGTTGTTAGTGAGTGTGTATGGGGTGGTTCGTAAGCCTTTCTAGAGAAGCAAAAAAACAACGTGAGAAATTGAGGCGTAATGGAACAAGACCCCCAATTGTAGATGCAATAGACTTTCTTCTCTTTGATCTTGAAGAAACTGGTCCTAAATTAACAACATGGCCAAATTACAGTGGTATTGTCGGCACGAAAGGATATCATCATTGTCACTTAAGAAAAGGGAAACCAACTTTCGTTGCATGCTGGCGAGTAATAGATGAGAAAACAAAAAAAATTGAGGTTTTTTATGTCGGCACACATGAAGGCGCCCCATACTAGTAATGTTGTTAAAGTAACTATTGAGATTTCGGTGCGAAATAAACGGGTTGTTTATATTCCCGCTGATAATTTCGAGAAAGTTGAAACATTTTTGCAAAAGCACTCTACTTCGGAAGAAAGTATTGAAACCGATGATTGGAAAACCCTAGCCAAAGACCGTATTGAAAAATATAAGAAAGCTGGAATTGTACTACGAGGTGCCCGTTATAGGGAACATATTTCACAAAAAGAGCTCGCAAAAAGAAGTAAAACCAGTCAGGCCGATATTTCCAAAATCGAGAATGGCAAGCGCACTGTTGGAGAAAAATTAGCTAAAAGACTGGCTCGTGTTTTAAATATTGATTACAAGATGCTTTTAGAGAGCTAAAGAAACATTTCAGAATCCCGTTAAGGCTCAACTTAAAGACATGCCAGCCTATGCTCTAAAGTCAAGCTTATAAGTACCAAAATAAGCACGTCTTTGGATTCAATCATCGACCAACAAATCAATGCTTTTACAGCGTATTTTTATTTGCTATATATACGTCATTTAAAGGCGATCTGTAATGGTCCTAATTTAGGGGACCATTACACCGCTCCTTATAAAATCTCAATTCTTTTGGAAATGGTTGTCATTCTTAAAGAGATCGTATGTCCTTCCCAAACGATTTTCCACCCCTGACAACACTCTGCGGCATAAGCTTGATCCGCATCTCCTGACAATCCTACCACTTCACTTTTTCCAAGTTCAAAATTCCCCGCATGCTGATGATGGCAGAATATTGCAGGAGTTTTTCCAGTCTTTTTTTTTCGGTATCATAATATATGCTCGTACCCTCTCCTCAATCTCAACAATCGACCTCTTTCTAAGTTCTACACGGCGATTGTAAGACCATTGACCTTGTTAAATTAGGAGTAACGATAGGAAATTTAATGGGGGGGCCGGTCTGCATTCCCTCGGTTTGCAGACCCGGACCCCGTCATTGTCCTTTTGAATGGAGCTTCTGTGCTATGAAATTGGAAAAGCTCCAAAAGGCGACAAACGAGGAGAACATCCACCAACAAAATGTAAGTTGTGACCTTGCCCCATTCTTAGGTCCATCTTAAATTAGAAACTCATGCCACCCGTGTCTTTATAATTTTCTTTTCATAAGCCCTTTTATATTCGTTTGGCGAAAGGCCGTCTAAAGCACTATGAGGTCGCTGTTCATTATAATCTTCTCTCCAACTTTCAGCTAATTTTTTAACTTCTCTTAAGCTCATAAACCAATGTTGATTTAGAAATTCATCTCTCACCTTCCCATTAAAGCTCTCAACAGCCCCATTCTGCATAGGTTTTCCTGGATCAATATAATGCCATCCAATCGATGCATTCTCTGTCCATTTAAGAACTGCTAAACTTGTAAATTCCGTTCCATTATCACTGATTATTTGCTTTGGTTTGCCTCTTTTCCTAATCAGATCGTCCAATTCTCTAACTACCCTTATCCCTGTAAGAGATGTGTCTACAATCATCTTTAGGCTCTCCCTTGAAAATACATCAATTATGTTCAGCAACCTGATTTTTCTTCCATCTGCAAGCCTATCCGACATAAAATCAAGACTCCAAATCTGATTGACCTCTGTAGCTTGTATTTTCGCTAATCTCGGCCCTACAGCTCTCTTTCTTGAGCCTCTTTTTCTTACTTTGAGCCCCATCTCTCTATAGAGCCTGAAAAGCTTCTTATGGTTAATTTTCAGACCAGATTTCTTTAGGACAACATGTATGCGTCTGTACCCAAATCTAGGTCTTTCTAACGCGATAGATTTAATCCTTTCTCGCTCTTCATTGTCTTCTGCTTTTCTGGTGATGTATCGCCCTACAGACCTATGCAAATCCATCAACTTGAAAGCGCGCCTTTGGCTTAAGCCGTGTTCCTTTATTAAGACCTCAACCAAAGCGCGCTTTATCTTAGGGCTTACCACTTTTTTGCGAGGACATCCTTTAGGGCCACAATGTCTAGTGCTTGGTCAGCTACAAGGCGTTTAAGCTTACTGTTTTCAGCTTCAAGGCTTCTTAGTCTTTGTGCCTCAGAGACCTCCATCCCTCCAAATTTAGCTTTCCAGTTGTAGTAAGAAGCTGAGCTAATTCCATGTTTGCGGCATACCTCTTTAAGGGGAATTCCCGAATCAACTTCTTTGAGGATGTTTATTATTTGTTCTTCTGTAAATCTTTTCTTCATGCTGTTTTCCTTTTTGTTAAAGGATAGCATATTTTCTACTTCAGAGTGGACCTGTTTTTGGGGGCAAGGTCAGTTGTCCTTTCGATTCACAAAAAGAATTCGGTGTGCTTCATTAAGTTCAACCCATTCCAATCTATTTATTTGATCATGAATTACCCCTATCGGAATAGATTCGGATCTTTGTTTATTTCCTGATATAACTTCGGTTATTTTTTGATGAAAGACGACTATAGTGACAAGTGCATGATAATCCATTCCAAGTCCAATTAACATACTTCGAAAATCTTTTCGGAGATTGGTCGCATCCCATACCACCTTCTTATGATGGGCTAAGTGATATTTTAATTCTTTCTTAGAAAATAAGTCTCATTGACGTCATTTTTAGTTAACTTGTCGCCTTTGGACAGCATGTTCAACCTGACCTGCATGAATGTATAAAATTATTTGAAATTTCTAGTGTGTTTCTATATTGTCACAAATTTATAGGATGACACTATGACAACTACGCCTGAAGATGCGCGGATGGAAGAGGTTCGGTTAGGGAAAACCCCCTGGCGGCATTGGGGGCCCTATCTCAGCGAAAGGCAATGGGGAACCGTTAGAGAAGATTACAGTGCAAACGGGGATGCGTGGGAATATTTTCCCCATGATCACGCCCGCTCCCGCGCTTATCGCTGGGGCGAGGATGGGATTGCCGGGATTTCAGACGACTCGCAGCAGCTTTGCTTTGCCTTGGCCCTTTGGAACGGCAAAGACCCCATTCTTAAAGAGCGCCTCTTCGGTTTAACCGGAAAAGAGGGCAATCACGGCGAAGATGTGAAGGAGTATTATTTTTATCTCGACAATCTCCCAAGCCACGCCTACATGAAATATCTCTACAAATACCCGCAAGGGGCCTATCCCTATGAGGATCTGGTCGAAACAAACCGGAAAAGAAACCGCAAGGAATTTGAATACGAACTCCTGGATACCGGGATTTTTAACGAGAACCGCTATTTTGATATCTTCGTGGAATATGCCAAATCGTCGGCAGACGAGATCTTCATCCGCATTACCGCCGCCAACAGGGGGCAGGAGAGCGCGAAGCTGTATCTCCTGCCAACCCTTTGGTTCCGCAACACCTGGTCCTGGAGCGAAGACAGCGCGAAACCCTCCTTGACGGCGGAATCAAAGCAAGTCATCAAGGCTTCCCACCCCTCTCTTGGCAACTACCGGCTTTATTGCCAGGGAGCCGACGCTCTTTTATTCACGGAAAATGAAACCAATAATCAAAGGCTTTTTAACTCTGCAAACGACACCCCTTTCGTCAAGGACGCCTTCCACGAGTTTCTCATTCACTCCAAGAAAGATGCCGTGAATCCCAAATCGATTGGCACGAAGGCGGCAGCGCAGTATGCTTTAAACGTTGAAGGGGGCAAAACAGCTGTCATCAAATTGTGCCTCACCAAAAGGGAAGGTCCGGATCTCTTTGGCAAAAGCTTCGATGAGCTTTTCACAACACGAAAAAATGAAGCCGACGCATTCTATAAGCGCGTTACCCCCTACCCTTTATCCGAAGATATGCGCAATGTGCAGCGCCAGGCTTTTGCGGGTCTTTTATGGAACAAGCAACACTACCACTACCCTGTGGTGAAGTGGCTCTATGGCGACCCCGCCGAACCAAAACCCTCGGAAAGGCGCATGGAGGGAAGGAACCACCATTGGCAAAACCTGGATGCCTCTGATATTTTCTCGATGCCCGATAAGTGGGAATACCCCTGGTTTGCCGCCTGGGATTTGGCCTTCCACACCATTTCCCTTGCCATGATCGATCCTGAATTTGCCAAAAAGCAGCTAATATTGCTGACGCGGGAATGGTACATGGCGCCGGACGGGCAGATTCCCGCCTACGAGTGGAGCTTCGGCGATGTCAATCCCCCTGTGCACGCCTGGGCAGCCCTGCGGATTTATGAAATTGAAAATACGGCGTATGGGCGGAAGGACAGAGTATTTTTAGAGAGGATGTTTCAAAAGCTCGTCATCAACTTCACCTGGTGGGTAAACCGGAAAGACTCGACAGGGAAAAACATTTTTGAAGGGGGATTCCTCGGGTTAGATAATATCGGAGCCTTCGACAGGTCATTAGGCCCTCCCTTGCACGGAACTTATGAACAGCCGGACGGAACCGGATGGATGGGGATGTATTGCCTGAACCTCCTCGAAATCGCCCTGGAGCTTTCCAAAGAGAATTCCACTTATGAAGATATGGCGACTAAATTCTTCGAGCATTTCATCGCCATAGCGGATGCCATCAATAATATCGCCTTCGTCAAAGAAGGTCTTTGGGACAGCGAGGAGGGCTTTTATTATGGCCTCCTCATCCAGCCTGATGGAAATCTGATGCGATTAAAGCAGGATAATCTGACAGGTGTTGTGCCTTTATTTGCCGTATCCACGAATTCCAGGAAAGAGGACGGTCAATACCCTTTTTATCGAAAACGGTTCGACTGGTTTGTCAAAAACAAACCCCACATGGTTGAGCATATCGCTAACATACACAAGCTCAATACCGAAAAGCAAATTCTGCTCGCCTTCGCCGGCGAAGTCAAATTGACTAAAATTTTGAAAAAAGTCCTGGATGAGGAACAGTTTTTCAGCCCCCATGGCATCAGATCCGTTTCCAAAAAACTGGCCGCCAACCCCTTCACGGTCACTTTAGGGGGGCAGACTTTCCGGCTTGATTATGAGCCTGCAGAGGGGACAACGCCGATCTTTGGAGGAAATTCCAATTGGAGAGGGCCTATCTGGTTTCCGCTCAATTATCTCCTGATTGAGTCTTTGCAAAAATTCCATTACTACTACCGGGACGATCTCAAGGTAGAATGCCCTGCCGGTTCCGGGAATATGTCGAACCTGTGGGATGTTTCCACCGAGATTACCCGAAGGCTGATCGGCATCTTTCTTAAAGATAAAGATGGCAAAAGGCCCGTTTACGGAGGGATGGAGAAATTCCAAAACGACCCCCATTGGAAGGATTATCTTTTATTTCACGAATACTTCCACGGGGATAACGGGGCGGGCCTTGGGGCCAGCAATCAAACCGGATGGACAGGACTCGTGGCCAAGCTGATCCATCAATATGCCGAATACTCTCAAAAAAGGAATATATGAACACACATGTCGTGATAGTCGGAGGAGGATTTGCGGGAATGGCCTGCGCCTACCAATTAACGAAGAGCAGCCCCGATGTCAGCATCACCTTAATCGACAAAAATGATTACAATCAGTTCAAACCCCTTCTCTATCAAGTGGCTACCTCGGCGATTTCCACAGACAGCGTCGCTTGCGGATTTCGGACCTTTTTTCGGGATAATCCCAATGTAGACATAAAAATGGAAGAGGTCATTTCGGTCGATCCGGCAACCCATACCGTCAAAACGAAGAGCGGAAATACCTATCAGGGGGATTATCTCGTCCTAGCTACCGGTGCGGTGGTCAATTTTTTCCAAACGCCGGGGGCCGAGACAAACGCCTTTCCCCTCTACACGCTCCATGACGCCGAAAGACTCCGCTCGCGCATCCTGGCCGTTTTTGAAGACGCCGACCGCGATCCCAAATTAATCGATCAGGGCGCTCTCAATTTTGTGATTGTCGGCGCCGGGGCCACCGGGACAGAAGTCGCCGGAGCCCTGGCCGACATGATCGATCACATTCTGCCGGGAGAATTTTCCGATTTGAGGCTCAATAAAGCCGCCATCCACCTCGTCGACCACAGCAGCACCGTTTTGCGGGCTTTTTCTAAAAATTCCCAGGATTACGCGGCTTCCATCCTTCAAAAAAGAGGAGTCAAACTCCATCTTGGTTTATTGGTGAAAGAAGTCGGACAAGACCATGTGCTTCTTTCCGATGGAAATAAAATCATGACGCGCACCCCCGTTTGGGCCGGCGGTTTGAAAGCCTGCCCGCTCGCCAGCTTAAGCGGTCTTGAGCAGGGGCATGCCGGCAGAATCGACGTCAATCCCGACTTAACAGCCAAGGGATATACTAATATATTCGTCCTGGGCGACATGGCGAATATCCCTTCAGCCGATAATAAAGATCTGCCGCAGCTGGCCTCGGTAGCGCAGCAGGGCGGCAGATGGACAGCCAAAAATATCGCCGCCGATCTTGAAGGGAAGCCCCGCACCCCCTTTCTCTACCACGATAAAGGGATCATGGCCATGATTGGAAAAGACGCCGCCATCGCTGAAATCGGCGCAAAAAGGCATCAGATGGAAGGTGCTCTCGCTTTCGCCGCCTGGCTTGGCGTGCACGCCGCCCTTCTGGTGACATTCCGTCAAAAAGTGGAGACGGTGGTCGACTGGGCCTGGGATTACTTTGGGAAAAAGCGGGTCCAGCAAATAATGGACCGGGAAGGCCCCGCCCAAATCAAATGGAATGATGAGAACAAGCCAGCCAGCTAGTTAAGCTCTTGTATAATAGGTGCCCCGGCTTGTTCGGCAATTTTGGCATAGGCCGCTTGCAGGAGTATTTTTTGGGATTCATTTTCCACATAAAGAAGTCTATATCTCCTGGACCTTTGTAAAAAAAACAGATCAATCTCATCGTCTTCCTTTTTAAACAAGGGGGAGAGGGCCGCAAATAAGGTGAGAGAGACATTCAATAGGTTCCCATGCGGCAGGATTACGCGGGCAAGCGATCCTAAAAGAATCGGAATACCCACCATCAAGACTTTGGTGATCCCGGAGCTTGAGCGAAAATCTCTAACCATTCCTCCCATTTCCTCGTTATTGAAATAGACGATGGCGCCATTTAATAGTAAGCAGCCGGCCGCAAGGTGCGGGGAGCTAAAATTCTCAATGAGGCCTGCGAGAGAAGCGGCGGCAGCGCCTCTGATGATTGAGGAGCCGAGCCAACTCCAAGGGATTTCGGTCTGTGGATAGGGTGGATGTACAATCATAAAGCCTCATTTATTGAGCATAAGCCCGATTAATTTGTTGGATGCGCAGGGTCAGATAGTTTTGCAACTGTCTTAGCTGCCTCTTTTCATCACCGGAAACGTGGCGAGCTCCCAGACGCGCAGCCACCTCGACTAATAGAAGGGCTGCCCGGCCTGTTTCAGTGGTCCATACCCTATGCTTCCATAAGTTGACGTAATGGGTCCGGTGAGCGATGGAGCTGCCGATATTTCGCCCCACTTCTCCGCCCACTTTGGAACCGACGACATTCCCCATGAATCCTGCGGCGCCATAGATGGCCATTGCGGCCACAGGATTCGCTGCCATATAGGCTCCATTAGCTAAGGCTGAGACGCCCCAAACCCCTGCAGCACCCCCTCCAATACCGCCTACGTTCTCTCCGAGTTCTTGACCCTGGTTTCCCCCCTCTTCCCTGGCTAAAGCCTCGTCATTTGCCAGCGCTTCTTGAAAAAGACGGGAGTACTCTTTTAACTTTACCCTCGCTTCTGAATCGCACCTGACCAAAAGGGGGCAGCGTTCCTTTTTATCTATTCTTAAGGATTGGGAGGGGAGGGTTAAGGGTAAACCATTTAAAGCGGGCACCATAATCAACCTCCCTTATCGGAACAGATTTGCGGCAAGGGCATTGATATTCTGCAATCTCCCGGCGCAATAGGCCAAGGTCTGATTGATTTGCCTGACTTCATTTCGAATAGCACTCCTGGCGCGATGACCCCGCGCATTCGTAAGCGCCCGGTCTTTAACCGCCAATAAGGCTACCCCTTCGACCACTTGCGTACCGATCGCATTCACTTCCCTTTCCCAAATTCTCCGCAGAGCCGCTTTTTGGTGGGCATTTGTAAAATTATCGGGGTCTCTCGCATAATCAGTCGCCATGCGCTCCCCTTCCATATAGCCGACGGCAATACCGCCGATAATATTCAACACCCGACACAATTTGATGAAGTCGGCTCCATAAAGGGGGGTCAAAAAAGTCGCGTTGTAATAATTGAAGGCTTCAGCCACGCCGATTCCCACGCATGGGCCTACGACCCGGCCGGCATTGACCAAAATAACTTCCGCTTCTCGTCTTTCAACAATATCTTGATTCAGGGCGGTAGTCATAAGCTGCCGGTACTCGGTAAAGCGCGCTTGAGCCGCGTCGTCAATAGTCACTAAAAAATGGCAGCGATTATCTTGATCAATTCCCAGGGCAACTGAGGGAACTTGTGCGTCATGCACACGGTTGAGAACAACAGCCATAAATGCCTCCTAAATTGGTTTTGATTTATACACAAGACCTCCAACATATTAAAAAGGGCGTTTTGGATACAAGAAAAATCGCGATTAAAAATTTGACTTGTGATAGACTCCGCCTTTTGATTGACTTTTTCTAAGAATTTGATTATTCTTTCGGCAATCCTAGTTTTTTTTCACATTGCACTAGCCAAAAAGTCTTCTTGCTACTATAAAAATGATCTGGCTCTAGTAAAGGAAAGTTTTATGAAGTGCCCGTTTTGCGGAGCATCAGAGTTGAAGGTGAATGATTCGCGCGACGCACCCGAAATGAACGCAATCAGGCGAAGACGGGAATGTTTACAATGCCTGCAGCGCTTTACGACTTTTGAATCGATTGAACTGACCATGCAAGTCCTCAAACGGGATGGACGCTACGAAGACTTTCAAAAGCAAAAACTTATTAATGGATTGGAAGCTGCCTGCCGCCACACCACTATCAGCCACGATCAGGTGATTGCACTGGCGTCAAAAATTACTTGTGATTTATTAAGAAGGCAGGCGCGCGTAATCTGCACGACTGAACTTGGAGAAATTGTCATGGATCATCTTAAAGAGCTCGATAGCATCGCCTATATACGATTTGCCTGCGTATACCGGCGTTTTAAAGATATCCGCGAACTTATGGAAGCCATACATTCTACCCATCCCACAGAAAAACAGGCATTAGAACAACTTGAGGAGACATACCATGCCACTAAAAAAAAGTGAAATCGAGAATTTTAAAAAAAGACTGCTGGATTTGCGGGCTAAATTGACCGGCTCCTTAAGAGAATCATCTCAAGAAGTGAAGCAGAGCACAGACAAAGGTTCCCGCTATTCCCAACATCAGGCCGACCAGGGAACCGATGACTTCGACCGCACCGTCACACTGGAACTGACCAGCCAGGAACTCGGCCAGCTGAAACAGATCGACCGCGCCCTGGAAAAAATAGAAGAAAACACCTATGGCATATGCGATGTCACAGAAGAGGAAATTCCGTTAAAGCGCTTAGAGGCAATACCTTATGCCACCATGACAGTGAAAGCGCAGGAAATGGTCGAAAAAGGTCTGATCTGATGATAAAGCGGTCTTTATTGCCCCTATATCTCGGAATTGCCGTCCTCTTTTTTGACATGCTGTCTAAATTTCTCATCCAATATTTTTTGCCCTCAATCGGCGACAGTTACTGGTACCCTTATGGAGGAGTGGGCGTTTTCCGCAATTTTTTCGGTGTTGAATTCTCCATCAACCACGCCACAAACAAAGGGGCGGCTTGGGGAATATTGGCCGATTTTCAGGAAACCCTGCTCATTTTAAGGATTATCTGTATTTTGGGCATCTTCATCTACATGCTCTTTTTCAATCAAAATAAAACCTTGAATTTGCCCTGCGCTCTCATCATCGGAGGAGCGACAGGGAATGTTATAGACTATTTTCTATACGGCCATGTGATCGATATGTTCCACTTTGTTTTTTGGGGATACTCTTATCCCGTGTTTAACATCGCCGATTCCGCCATCTTCATCGGCATTTTTTGGCTTTTTTTCACCACCTCCCTGCAGAAAAAACGAGCCTCATGAGCATACCCGCCCTGCAAGCTTCCAAATGGATCTCCTGCCAAATGCTGCTGGAAAGCGAAGAGATGCGCTCTCTTCTAGCTGCCCTTGGAAATTTTTACATCGCCATCACCGGCACTGTCAATCCGAAGGGAACTTCCTTCCTTTCCCACGAAACATTCCTGAAAAGTTATGAAAGCTACATCGAAAATCTGAAACAGGGGCAAGAAACCATCAGCGAGATGCAAAGGAAGGTTTTCTCCTCAGCTTTCACCCTTTCCCAAAGCGACCTCTTCATCCTGCCCATCGCCCCTGATAAAGAGCTGCTTCGGGTTATTAATCCGGTTGTGCAGCTGCAATACCACCAGATCGGTTACTCCGAGGAGGAGAAGAAGTTCCGCCCGCTGGTTTTTGGCCAGGAATGTTTATCCTGGGGACTGCAGTTTTCCTATCCGCAATTAGTGCAAGACATTGAAACTCATGATATAAGGCGCGGCAACGACTATCCCAATATCGAACTGTTCCACACCTTGCAAAAATGGATGCGGGCAAACACCATTCCCACCCCCTTTGTGGTGGAGGGGCAAAAAATCAATGCCCCGATGCGGATTGGCAAACAGTGTTTAAGCTGGATCAATACCCATCCGGGCCTTTGCAAAAAGAACATCCATGTCCATTGAAGCGCTGCAAAAACTCTTTATAGGCAGGAAACTCACCTTAAGCACGGCCGAATCGTGCACCGGCGGCGCCTTAGCGGCTAAGATCACCTCGCTTCCCGGCGCCTCGAATTACTACCTCGGCTCTGTGATCGCCTATTCCAATCCCCTCAAAGTCAAACTGCTTTCAGTTTCTGAGCAAACCTTGGCCCTCCATGGGGCTGTCAGCAAAGAAACCGTTCAAGAGATGGCCGCCGGAATTATTCAACTGACCGGCAGCGACTATGCCCTGGCCGTTACCGGCATCGCGGGTCCTGACGGCGGCACAAAAGAAAAACCCGTCGGCACGGTTTGGTGCGCCATCGGCAGTAAAGGGGCGAGTCCCGAGGCCTGGCTCTTTCAGACGAGCGGAACGCGCCGCCAAATCATAGATGCCTCGGTCGAAGAGCTGATAGCAAAACTCCTGCTTAGAAACTAAGCTCCAGCCCGATGCTGCCTCCCTGAACCAAAAGATTGTCCGATCTGAAAGTGCGGTTCTCCCATAACCTTGTACGGGGAATTTGACCTGCGGCAAAAAGCACGTTGGTAGCATACATAGCCGTATATCCCACCTGGATGCGGAAACAATCGGAAATTTGATAGCCGATATTGACATTGGCTTCCGGCAGGACAGAAAAATGGGAGTGGGTGTGATGGCTGCAATTTTCCTCAGGAAACCGTTCAGAGTAGAAAAATTCTTGAAATTTAGAACTTTGAAACATGGGTCCCAAAGCCACTTTTCCAACAACATTGACAAAGAAGCAGTTGTACAGGTAGGCAAATTTCGCTCCGATCTGGGCGCCATAAAAATTGTTCTTCACATCATGCACATGGATGGATCTGCTTAAATCCTCGCTGCGGATGCCAAAGGGGAAACTATCGGTAAAATTCCACCAGCGGAATCCTCCAAGCAAAATGAGGTTATTCCGAAAGAAGGATTTTGTGCTCAGAGCGCTGATTTCAATACCCTGCAAATCATTGCAAAGCCTCAGGTGATCTCTTCTGTCTCTAAAAAAAGGGTCGTCACCCAATCGGTCGCAAAACGATTTGTGTCTCTTTTTCAATTCCGGAAGAATAAAATAATTGGCTTCCACCCCAAAACATTTCTGGTCATCAAACCAAAATCCGGAAGCGAATCTTGCCCCTGACCGCCACTTTTGACGATAATGCCTGCCATGGAACGCCATGCCTTCCCCAGGCTCCCTGCGTGGACTGTCGCCGATCTTCCAGTACAGGTATTCTGCGTCAAACCAGCAAGTGTTGCACCAATCGCAATAGGGAATAGCGCTTAATGTTTGGAGGCACAAAAGAAATGCGCCAATGATTTTTTTGAGCATAACAGACCTCATTCAAGATTAAAATTAATCCATAGCGAATGAGGATTCAAAAATCAACCCTTTTGTACTTCGCTATATTGACAAAGCATTAAATAAATGTAAAAAAGCATGTCCAGATGGCTGAGATTTTCCCTGGCAAAACGATTGGCGTTCTGAGAGATCAGATAAGCAAACTGGTCATGGCTTTCCGCCCATTTGATCCGATCGATCAGGTCATGAAAATCAGAGGCAACAGGGATATAATGCTCATAGGGTTTAAGCGCCCTGGAGTACCATTGAACATATTCCGGCTCCTGTTTGAAGATGACCGAGTTTGAAAACAGCTGCCCATAAGCCCTTGACCAGGAACCGTCCGTTGAAATTTGATACTTATATTTCAAATGTTCCGGTATTTTTTTAGGGTTGTCCATATAAGAGGAAAAAAGATCGCTCAAGTCTTCAGCACCCTGCACAAGACGGGTAAATCTCGCATCCACCCATTCCGGATGTTTCAAAGAGAGATCCACTAGTTGAAACCGGGGAAGATGATAATAATTATCTAAAGTAATGTAGAGAAATCCCGTGGTTTGACCTCTCCAATAAGCCCTATTGACTTTCTCTTCCCAGGGATATATTTTTCCGCCGAGCGCGGCTTGCATGATGAGAATTTTTCCCTGAATCAGACAATCGGTATCGGGAACGAGGATGGCGTTTGAATCGCTCCTTTTTTTGGAAAAACAAAATACCGGGACACTGACATCGTCGGGAGGACCATCGCGCAAGCAAAGGAGAAATGAACAATCGGGCAAGAAGCAGGGTTTTGTTTTACACAATGCCACTAACTGCTTTAAGCAGAAGGTAAATTTTGTAAACCGTCCGCCTTTCAACAACTCAAGCAATGAGGGATTCGCAACGAATTTCTCCCCCCTTGCCAATGCATCCGAAGAGGCGTCAGCCAGGAACAACTCTCCACCCTGAATTTTGTAGTAAACCAGGCCGGGGTCGGAAAAGTACTGCTGCCGCATTGCTTCATGGAAAGCTTCATCTGTCAAATCTGAGGGATTAATCCCTTTTAAATCCTCGTCGATTTGTTCGAGCATCCATTCAGGAGGGTACCGCTCAAATGGATCCGCTTTAGATAATGCCGTGATAAAGCAAAGCAACGCAATGAACTTGAAGAACATAAACCTGGCTCCTAGAGATCTTTTTGTCGATTTTGCAAGAGATCTTTAATCTTTTTAACTACATTAAAATTGGGATTGATACTGGAAAAGGCAGTTTTCAGAGGATTTATCGAAACGCTTTGCGAAATACCAAAACGGCTTTCCAAGTCAACGGAGACAAACGTCATTTGCAATTTCCGGGTCGATAAATTAGTTTGGGCGGCATTCAAAATAGATTTGGCTAAGCTTTCCAAATCTGTTTCAGAAAAGTGTTTGAAATCTTCTATACAAATGCAACCTTCAAATTTTGTGTTGTTACTTACAATCATCGCTTACCCCGGGTCTATTGCAAAAGCCACATTACCCAAAAACTTTTTTTGGCGTGAAGCCCCGCGGTTTGAATATCGCAAATGAGGTTGTATTAGTCAATACTAGCCCCATTTGCGATGTTCAAACCCCGGGAGCTTTGACCATCAAAAAAAAGTCTTGGTTAATGTGGCTTTGTCGAGTTAAATCGCCTTTTCAAAGAATACCCTTTAAGGTTATAATAATCTCCTTTAATGGATTTTTATGTCGGATTATGAACTCTTAGATAGTGGAAACGGCTGCAAATTTGAACGGTTCGGCCCCTATACCCTCATCCGCCCCGCCTCCCAGGCGGTATGGCTGCCTCAGCTCCCCCAAAAAGAATGGGATAAATCGGATGCCATCTTCACAAGGGAGGGGAGCAATCAGTGGGTGAAAGCGATCAAAAAGGAGTGGACCCTCTCAGTGGCGGGCATCAAATTCCGCCTTGATGCCACCGATTTTGGCCACCTGGGTATTTTCCCCGAGCAAGAAATATTTTGGGAGTGGATTCAACAGCACACAAAGCCGGGCATGCGGGTCCTCAACCTTTTTGCCTATTCCGGAGGAAGCACGCTCGCCGCCAGCTTAGCCGGCGCGGAGGTGGTGCATCTCGACGCCTCTAAAGGAATGTGCGAATGGGCCAGGGAAAATGCGGCCCGAAACCGCCTCGAAAAAAATCCGATCCGCTGGATCGTCGATGACGCAATCAAATTCCTCAAGCGCGAGGCGAGGCGGAACAGTTTTTATGACGCAATCATTTTGGACCCCCCCTCTTTTGGCCGAGGTTCTCAAGGCGAAGTGTTCAAAATCGACGAGCACATCTACCCCCTTTTGACGCTGTGCCGCGATCTGCTCTCAAAGAGCGCCAAATACCTCCTTTTCTCCTGCCACACCCCCGGCTACACTCCGACCGTCATGCACAATCTTCTCACCCAAGTGGCGCCCAAGGGCACCATCGATTCGGGGGAAATGTTATTAAAGGGAAAACCGGGCGTTTTTTCCTTGCCGAGCGGCACGTTTGCGAGGTGGCAAGCCCATGATTGAGATCAGCAGCCTGCAAAATCCTTTGGTGAAAGAGGCCGTGTTCCTTCGCGACAAAAAAAGCGTGCGCGATGAGAAGGGCAAGTTTTTGGTCGAGGGATACCGGGAGCTGCTTCGCGCTGTGGACGCGGGCGTCCGCATCGAGGCTCTCTTCTTCTGCGAATCCCTTTTTTTGGGCAGCAATGAAAAAGCGCTCATCCAGCGCATCAAAGAGCGGGGAGCCAAGCTCTATCTCTGCACCGCCCCCGTGTTTCACAAACTCTCCTACCGCGACCGCCCGGACGGACTCCTGGCCATGGCGGCGCAAATGGATTGGACGCTGGAAAAGATTCCCCTCAAGGCAAATCCCCTGCTCGTGATCGCCGAGGCCATTGAAAAACCGGGCAACCTCGGAACTATCCTCCGCTCTTCCGACGCCGCCGGCGTCGATGCGCTGATCGTCTGCGACCGCTGCACCGATATCCACAATCCGAACGTCGTGCGCGCCAGCGTCGGCACCCTCTTCACGATTCCGGTCGTTGAAGCCTCCGGCGAGGAGACATTCCGCTGGCTGAAAGAGAAAGGGATCTCCATTGCGGCGGCGACGCCCCACGCCAAGAAACTCTTCACCGAGGTGGATATGAGCGGCCCCCTCGCCATCGCCGTCGGCACCGAACAGCTCGGCCTCTCCGAGCTTTGGATGAAGGAAGCCGACCTGCAAGTGCGCATTCCAATGCTCGGCGTGGCCGACTCCCTCAACGTAGCCACCGCCACTACCCTCTTGCTCTATGAAGCCCTCCGGCAACGGAGCTGAAATGGAGATTCTCTACCAGGACAACCACCTTTTTGTCGTGAACAAACCGGCCGGAATATTAACACAGCCCACCAAGCAGGAGCCAGACAGCCTGGAAACGCGCGCCAAGCAGTGGATTAAGGAAGCCGCCAACAAGCCGGGGAATGTCTTTCTGCACGCCATCCACCGCCTGGACAGGCCCGTCAGCGGCATCGTTGTCTTTGCCAAATCCCAAAAAGCCCTGGAGAGGCTGAATGACGCCGTCCGGGAGAAGCAGACCGTCAAGCACTATCTCGCCCTCATTGAAGGGGCACCCAAAAGCAATGTCGGCGCGCTTGAGCACAAACTGCTGCACGACAACTACCGCGCCACAGTACACCCCTTGGGAAAACCGGCCAGGCTCTCCTACCGCATTCTCGAAAAGATGCCCGGAAAAAGCCTCGTCGAAATCACCCTGGAAACAGGCCGCTACCACCAGATCCGCGCCCAGTTTTCCGCCATCGGCTGTCCCATCATCGGCGACGCCAAATATGGCAGCCGCGCCCCTTTTCATGAAAATGCAATCGCCCTCCACCACGATCAGCTCTCCTTTTTCCATCCTACGACGGGGGCATTGATGCAGATCAAAGCCCCCTTGCCGGCCTACTGGCCTTACGTGAAATGAGTAAAATATGAATTTCACGTAAGAATATATGGTAAATCTTACGTGAAATTGATATAATGGCGATTTCACGTAAGGAGTAAAAATGAATGATCCCTTTATTGGTCGTATAAATGAATTGCAGGGTTTAAGGGCTCTTCTAGCAAAAAAAAGCGCTAGCCTTGTCGTTATTCGGGGACGCCGCCGCATCGGAAAAAGCCGGCTGGTCGATCAATTTGCCAAAGGACTAACCTATTACGCTTTTACAGGATTGCCCCCTGACAAGAAGACCACCGCTCAATCCCAACGAGAAGAGTTTGCGAGGCAACTTAAAGAAAATTTCGGTTTGATCGGTACAGATACTGATGACTGGGGAGACTTGTTTACTCAGCTGGCAAAGTCACTTCCCCAGGAGCGTGTTATTGTGTTGCTTGACGAAATCACCTGGATGGGTTCAAAAGACCCCACCTTCCTTGGCAAGCTCAAAATTGTCTGGGACCTCTATTTTTCTAAAATGCCAAACTTGATTTTGATTCTCTGTGGCTCCGTTTCCTCTTGGATTGAGAAAAATATCATCAGCAGCACCGGTTTTTTTGGGCGGATTTCACATAAAATCCATTTAGGGGAATTGAGTCTAAATGAAAGCAACCAGCTATTAGAAAAAATGGGATTTAAGGGCTCCTCGCAGGAAAAATTCCTCATTCTTGCAATGACTGGCGGAATACCTTGGTACCTCGAACAGATAAACCCCTATTTGAGCGCCCTCGAAAATATACGCCGCCTTTGTTTCACTCCCGATGGGCTTCTGGTTGATGAGTTTAAAAATATCTTCCACGATCTTTTTGGGAAGCGATCTGAAAGGTATGGTAAAATTGTCGAATTTTTAGCTAATGGACCGGCAGATAATAACACCATTGCAGATAGGATGCGTTATGCAAATAGCGGAAAACTGAGTGAATATTTGGAGGAATTAGTTTTAGCAGGTTATTTATCCCGTGAACACACTTGGGTCATTAAGACGGGAAAAGAGTCTAGAAACAGCCGTTATCGCATACGGGATAATTTTTTACGTTTCTACTTTAAATATATGGCTCCCAATCTCAGTAAAATTACCCGTGACGCGTTTCGAAATATCTCACTTTACTCTATCCCCTCCTGGGAATCTATGATGGGACTCCAATTCGAAAATTTAGTTCTAAATAACCGGGATCTCTTGCTGCGGGAACTTGGTATCCGCCCAGAAGAGGTTGTTTATGATAATCCTTATTTCCAAAAGAAAACAACAACTAATGAGGGGTGCCAGATCGATTATCTCGTGCAAACACGTTACGGCAATCTATTCACATGCGAAATTAAATTTTCCCGCCATCCTCTTTCTTCAAATGTGATCGAGGAAATGAAGAACAAGCTTCAGGCATTACAAATACCGCGGGGGCATGCGAAATTACCCGTCCTCATCCATGTAAACGGGATTTCACCGGAAATAGAAGAGAGCGGTTTTTTTTCCCGCATCATCGATTTCAGCAATTTTTTAAATGAAACGGCATGAAAATTACGCTGCAATAGCGAGGGTGGAAAAAAAGGCGGATTGGGTCTACAAACATCTGTCGGTTGCTGAATATCTTAAAGAAACCGATCCTGCTAAACGATCAGATCGATAAACTGGTCAAGGACAGCATTGATGGCTAGCCGCTTTCCTCTTCGGTTTTTGGAATGGGAGGGACGGTGCGCAAAACCATCCCAAGAGCATCGAACTCCCCTGTGACCCGGCCGATATCCTGCAGGATGATCGGCGTATCCTGATGCTTTTCCATAGCCGCCGTCTGAAACAGAGCCCGCAATTCCCCAAAGGGTTGATTGAGGACCGGCATACTGACATTCCTGTTCTGCCGGAAGGTCTCTTTGGAAATCTCCTCCAACTGGCTGATCAGGGCAAAAAAAGTGTCGCGGATTTCGAGGTAGGTGACATCCACTTCAGTCAGGATCTTCTTGGCCACTTCAATGAGGACGCAGGAGGCGTAATCGCCTATATCGCCCATCTTCTCCTTTTGCGCCGCCAGCGAAAACTGTCCCAAGAAGTGGATGGGGGGATTCGTGAGGGTGATATCGTATTTGGCTGCCAGCACGATGATTTTGCCTGTCGTATTGATCACATAGCGGCAAATAGGTTCTAATCTTAAACTTAAGGCCTTCTGGAAAATCAGCTCCAGCCGCTGCAGGAGATAGTACAGGGTATAATTCACTTTATCCAATTTTTCATGTCCGATGCTTTTGGCCGACTGAAAATAATTCTCCATGATGGGGGGAAATTCCCCGATAGCCTGATTGGCGAGCGAAGTACTCGAGCGATGTTCCGACTTGATGGCTATTTCCGATAGGGCGTCAATCCACTCGCAAAGCTCCTTCTCATCCTCCCGGCTGATGCTCTGCTGAGCTACCTGGCGAAAATGATGGATCACCGCAAAAGGGTTTAAATAGTCGAGGACCCGCTTAAAAAAAAGGGATAATAGATCGATCGCCACCCCTAAAAAAACAATCCAGACAGCGAGGAGAACCGTTTTGTTAAACAGATTGAGATAGAGCAGGTCGACGGCAATGGCATAAGAGATCAGAGGAAAAAACAGCAGCCAGAAGTTGACAAAGCGCAAGAGGCGGTCGCGCTTGAAGATCTCCAGGATGCGCGGCGTCAAGTCTCTCTCCGCCTTTTGCAGCGGCGACCAGGCCATGGCCAGCGCGAAGTTCTGAATCAGCACGAACAAGCTGGCAATGACAATCAAAGTTATCCCCATCAGATGGGCGTCGGGAATCACATTTTTTTCAAAAGGATTGAAAAGGATAAATAGGCAGATCAACAAAGAAAACAGAGTGGCGTACATACTAAAAACCTCTTTTTCCTCCAAGGTAGCAGAAAATATCTTTTTCAAATACAATATCAACATATGATCTTACTCTGCCTGATTTTTGTCATCATCTTGTCGATCGTCGGATGGTCGCTTAAAAACGGGATTTCCCCGATGCCCACTTCCGGCAAAGTGAAAGCCGCGCTTTTTCAGGCCCTTCCCAAAGTCGAGGGGGAGATTGTGGACCTAGGATCCGGCTGGGGCACTCTGGTTTTCCCCCTGGCAAAAGCTTTTCCGGAATGCCAAATCACCGGCTACGAAACCTCGCCGATCCCTTTTGCCCTATCCCTTCTCAGGCAAATGCTCCAACCCCGCTCCAATCTCTTAATAAAAAGGGAGGATCTCTTTTCGGCTCCTCTTGAAAACGCCGCCCTGGTCGTCTGCTATCTCTATCCTAAAGCCATGAAAAAATTGCAGAGCAAGTTCGAAAGGGAGCTGAAAGAAGGCGCTATTGTGATCAGCCACACCTTTGCCCTGCCCGACTGGCAGCCCTCAAAAGTGATCGAAGTACAAGATCTCTACCGCACCAAAATTTATATCTATTCTTTCAAAAAAGCAAAAAAAAATCCCGAAACTGTAACCGGATTATTTTAAAAGTTGTAATTTTATACCCCTTTGACCGAAAATTGACCAAAAATGAGGAAATTGTGGAAAAAAGAATTGTCGATTTTCTTAAAGCTTTAAGGGATAAAATCGTAGCCCGGTTTGAATGTTTCGAACCTAGCGTCCGCTTCCAGAAAATGCCATGGGAGCACGCTTCGGGCGGCGGCGGGGAAATCAGCCTCATCAGAGGAGATGTTTTCGAAAAAGCCGCCGTCAACTGGTCGGGCGTTTCCGGCCCCTCCTTTCCCATGAGCGATGGCGCCGGCCCCTTTTTTGCCACCGGCGTCAGCCTGATCACCCATATGAAAAATCCCTACGCCCCCACTGTCCACATGAATGTCCGTTATATCCGGACAGAGAAAAGCTTCTGGTTCGCGGGGGGCTACGACCTGACCCCAATGGGCTTTCCCTTCGAAGAGGACACCCTCCATTTTCACAAGGCGGCCAAGGACGCCCTTGATCCTTTCGGCGCCCATCTCTACCCCGAATTTTCCCAAAATGCGCGCGATTATTTTTATATTCCCCACCGCAAGAAAGAGCGGGGAGTGGGGGGAATTTTCTTCGATCACTACAATACCGGGGATTTTGAAAGAGATTTTGCCCTCTGGTCCCATATCGGAAACACCTTTCTCGATGCTATTATTCCCATCTATCTCAAACGCACATCAACCCCTTACACCGAAAAAGAGCAGGAGACGCAGAACCATTTGCGCGCTCATTACGCCGAATTCAATCTGATTTATGATCGCGGAACCAGATTTGGCTTTCAGTCAGGAGGCAATCCCGAAGCGATCCTGTGCTCAATGCCGCCCTTGGCAAAATGGTAGGAAACATGCAAACTCATACTACAATTAATCATCTTGACTCCATGGCCTGTATGGTCCAGCTGGGCATGGTCGGTCTGATGCCTTCCGGCACAAAAATCGCCTTCCGGGAAAATTGCCTGGAGATCCAAAGAGCAGGCTTTTTTTCACAATCTGTAGCCAGAACCGGATTGTTCAACCCTGATTCCCATCATCAACTGGACAGACTGAAAGAGATCATCGAAAATGCTATTTCTTACTACCGTCCTAGTCAAGACAAGCTAATTCAGGAAATTTTCTACTACGCCTCCAAAGGCTTAGTCCAGTTGCAAAATACTTATACCAAAGAAAAAGTGGCCAATGTCCCCGGCAATCTCGCTAATTTCATCACCCTGTTAAAAACCAATGTGCCCGGCATCTCAGCCTTTGAAGAAACAGGGGAGGAAAGCATTACTGTCAATAGTTTAAAGATTAATGAATTGGAAGAGAGTAACATACCGCCTCTCATAAAAAAAATAATTGCGATTTGGACCAAAGAAGGGTATGAAGAAATTTTAGAATATTTTAGACAAGCAAAGTGTTTACAAGGTACTGTTCCAGTGGATGTGCAAGAAAAAGGAACTAGAGAACTGGAACTGCTCGGAACCTTTTTGGCCCACAAAGCTAACAAAATAAATTACGTCTTTGCGACTGAAACAAATTTTAGGGGGAGAAATGATAAATAAATTCACTTTAGTTTTTCTGTTACTTTTTGCCTTTGGCAACGCCAAAGAGATCGAAGTGCTGAAAGTTCACTACGACGAACCTCAAGAAACCGTGTACAATTTTATTTTATCCCTGGATGAATGTGATAATGTCTTTTCCCTGACCAAACTAAGCGCGAACAATCCCAATACCATCTACTCTATCAAAGAGCTGCAGACTAAAGAAGTGGTTGTGTCGATGCATCGCGATAAAAAGGTGATCCTGCTCTCCTGCCCCAATTACAACCCTTCTGTCGGCGGACCTTTTAATATCAAATACTTACATAACGGATTGACCAATTCCTACAAAACCTTGTCCCTCTGGCTTGAAAAAGATGGAGAAGGGTGGCAGATCTCAACTCCGCCCCCCCGCAAGAATAAAATCAACGCGCTGAAAGTGGTACCGCGCAAATTGGCAGGCGTCACCATCGGCGTTCAACATCTGAAAATTCTTAACTAGTCCCTGAAAAAGTATAAAAAATGCACTTTGCTCGTCGTCCAACCCTACCGGGTTGAGCTCGAACAAAGTGCATTTATTTTTTTCTTACGCGAATTCGGGAATTGCAAGGTTTTTCCAAACCTTGATACTCTTCAAGCCCGACTAACTAAACTTTGGTAAAATGGTTATAGAGCCAGGCCAGCAAAAATAGGCCGACAAAGCCATCGATAAAGCCATATATAAGTCCGATAAAACTTCCCGGTACACTTATATCAAAACCTGGGTAAACATCCATCATCAAAGCCAGCCATAAAGAACCATAGCCGGTAAATAAGGAGATCCAAGTGATGATAAACAAAGAAGCGGCTCCCAATATACCGCCTGCGAGACCTAATCCCCAAGGATTTAGCTTCATAACCCCTCCAATTATTACTTATTATACAAGAAATTATCTGTTTTAATTATACAAATAAAATAATTATTAACTAACTATTTCTTGAATTATACTTTATCGGACTGGGTAAAGTAACCCCATCCCCCGCGGGGGATGGGGCATTCTTAATTTTGAACATAGGGTTGTTTATATTGAGGCAGATAATGATTTTGCCAATCTTGACTTTTCGCATTCTGCTGCCATAAATGTTCTTGGTTACCGGGCTGGTAAACCGGGTCCCCTGGCAGCTGAGGATATTGCGGCTGGTAAGGGGGTGGAAGCGGCAGTGGCGGAGGCGCTTGGGCAATCGTTTGAAACTGCTGCTGGCTAGCCTGATAAGGAGGCGGGGCAGTTGGCTGCTGCTGGCTAGCCTGATAAGGAGGCGGGGCAGTTGGCTGCTGCTGGCTAGCCTGATAAGGCCGGGCAGTTGGCTGCTGCTGGCTAGCCTGATAAGGCCGGGTAGTTGGCTGCTGCTGGCTAGCCTGATAAGGCCGGGCAGTTGGCTGCTGCTGGCTAGCCTGATAAGGCCGGGTAGTTGGCTGCTGCTGGCTAGCCTGATAAGGAGGAGGGGACTGCTGGGTGTTGGTTGGAGGAGGATTAGTCGTCAAAATAGCCGGATGTTCCTGCTCTTTCAGTTTCTTAGCT
Source organism: uncultured Chlamydiae bacterium (assembly GCA_963696295.1). Taxonomy (GTDB): domain Bacteria; phylum Chlamydiota; class Chlamydiia; order Chlamydiales; family JAJFMB01; genus CAVOJR01. The sequence continues at coordinate 1,125,121 of CAVOJR010000001.1, forward strand.
TTCTCTTCTCCGATATAGCGCATGCGCTTGCCGGCTACTTTATCGTAAAATATCACAGTAAGCGCCCCGCCAAGAGGGATCAGTTCGATGGAGCCCCGGACGATGTTTCCGATGCCGTTTTTGAAATGGGACCGGGATCTATCAACGAGCTCTTTATAACCCCGCTTTTCCGAACGGTCAGCCATAAATTGTCCCAATCTAAAGAAAATGGCGCTGGCTAATCCCGCTACCGCTTGAACCGTGCCGAAGGCGATCCGAATTTTGCCGGTATGCAGGGGAAAAAAAACTCCGAACAAATTTCCCGCCCTCTCAACTCGGCGCAAAATGGAATTTTCAAATCTATCAAATCCATTCAACTTCACGTTCATTTTAAATCCTCCGATTTTAATTGAAATGCCAATTGTAAATTTGTTTCATGAATATAGTATAAACGATATATTAATATTTGATTAAGAAAATTCGTGCATTTTTTTCCCGGATTTATCAGAATAATGTCAGCCGGAGGTATTTATGGAAAACAAAACACTTTGCATCGGAGAATTGCTCAAATTTGGATATGCGGTCTTTAAGACTCATTGGAAATTTCTGCTAGGCGTCTTTCTGCTGGCTATACTAATTTGGGCTATTCCTTCATTCATCGCCAACCGATTACAGCCAAACTACCCCATCCTGAGCGGCATCATGTTCCTTATCTATTATTTCCTCTGCATCCTGGTGGGTATGGGTTTGATCAAAATCTCCTTAAAATTTACCAATAATGAGATCCCTGCCGTTGAGGATCTTTTCTCCTGCTACCGCCGCACGATTCCGTTTTTATGCGCCCAAATTCTCTTTTCGCTGATCGTTATGGCCGGGTTGCTTCTGCTGATTTTTCCGGGCTTCATCTGGGGTGCGCGCTACGCCCTCGCCCCCTATTTCATCATCGATAAAAATCAGGGGCCCATAGAGGCGCTTCAATCGAGCGCAAAAGCGACTTACGGAGCCAAATGGGACTTCCTGGGGTTTTTTCTGACGACTATTCTCTTAAGTTTTGGAGGCGCGCTCTGCTTTGGCTTTGGGATGCTTGTCACATCTCCCATCATTATGATCGCAAACGCCTTGGCCTACCGCAAGCTGCTCGCTCAAACGCCCAATTCGTAGGTCAGGTTGATGGTGGCGTTGACGTCGACATCTCCCCCTTCAATCGGCACGGCCTCTCCCATCAGCGCCGCCGCCTTAAAAAAGGGTCTGATCTCCGTTTGATCCAGGGAAATCAGGAAAATGCGATTCAGTTTGACGCCGGCCGCCTCAGCCAGGGTCTTAGCGTCCTGCATCGCATTTTGGGTGGCTCTTATGATGGCTTCTTTCCGATGTTCGCGCGGATCTTTTAGGGTGAATTGGATATCCCCAATGGAATTGGCGCCGGCCGCTATAGCCGCGTCGAGAATATCCCCCAGCTGCTCCAGCATAGTGGTTTTGACTTTCAGGCTATTCACCACTTGATAGCCGATGATTTTCGGCTTCCACTCCTCGGGAGCCTGTTTTGGGCGCTGGGTATACTGAGGAGTTACCTGAAATTGACCTGTCTCATAATCGGGTTTTTCGAGGCCAAACCCTTTGAGCGTGCCGATGAGGCTGTTCATTTTCTTGTTGTTTGCTTCCACGGCGTCATGCGCATTCAGCGCCTCGGTGACCACCCCGATGGAGATCACGGCCTGGTCGGCCGGCTTCTTAAGATACGCCTCGCCCCGCACATTGAGTTTTGGCGTCTCAGCGAAGAGAGGGATGAGGCATAGAAGGGAACTGATAAGAAAAGCTTTTTTCATGAAATTTACCTCGGCTGCAATCAACCCGGATCTTATCTAATGGTTCGATAATAGTTCAACAGGACTTTTTTCTAGAAATAAACTCGAGACCTTAATACAATCCAATTTTTTAATAGGGAGGCTAAGATGTTGACTGCAGACGATATTCACACATTGCTAAAAAATGAAGGGGACGATCTCCTCACCTACAAATGCAAGGCTGTGCCAAAAGAGATGCTCAATCTCCCCGGACCCGATTGGGTGGACCGCATTTTTGCGAATAGCGACCGCCCCACCCGCGTCTTGCGCAGCCTGGAAGCCCTCTTTAACCACGGCAGGCTGAGCGGGACCGGCTATCTGTCAATCCTCCCCGTCGATCAAGGGGTGGAACACTCTGCCGGCGCCTCCTTTGCACCGAACCCGGCCTATTTCGATCCGGTCAACATCGTCCGGCTGGCTATGGAAGCGGGATGCAATGGCGTTGCCTCCACTTTGGGCATTTTGGGGATTGCCGCGCGAAAATACGCCCACAAAATCCCTTTCATCCTCAAATTAAACCACAACGAGCTGCTCTCCTATCCTAATAAATATGATCAGATTCTGTTTGCCAACGTGCAGCAAGCCTACGACATGGGAGCGGTTGCGGTCGGAGCCACCATCTATTTCGGCTCGGAGAATTGCCACCACCAGATTCAGGAGATCAAAGACGCCTTCGAACACGCTCATGAGCTTGGCATGGCGACGATCCTCTGGTGCTATCTGCGCAACTCCGCCTTTAAGGTGGATGGGGTCGATTATCACGAAAGCGCCGACTTGACGGGGCAGGCCAATTATTTGGGAGCCACGATCGGAGCCGATATCCTCAAGCAAAAGCTTCCGATACGGAATGGGGGCTATGCCGCTTTGAATAAAGGGGGCAAATTTGGCAAGTTCAGCCCTAAAATGTATGACGAGCTCTGCACCGATCACCCGATCGACCTGTGCCGCTACCAGGTTTTAAACGGATACAGCGGCAGGATAGGCTTAATCAATTCAGGGGGAGCTTCCGGCTCGAACGATATGGCGGACGCGGTCAAAACAGCCATCATCAATAAACGGGCTGGCGGCCTCGGTCTGATAAGCGGCCGTAAAGCCTTCCAGCGCCCGATGCGGGAAGGGGTGGAACTCTTCCATGCCATTCAGGATGTCTTTCTCTCTAAAGAGATTACGATTGCATAAAGGAACAAAAGGACACCCCTATCAGGCCGAAAATTCCTGTTAGGGGCACCCAAACCGGTCATTAATGGGTTACCATATAAAGAGTTACAGCTCCAACAGCTGCAAAAATAACTGAGCCTAAGGAACTTGCTTCTACCGTAAAACACATAATCCACACTCTTTTCACTTTAGATTCAAACTGCGCTATTGAGAAAAAAAGGGGAAACATTAATCATATTTGTGTTATACAGAGGTTAGAGCTAACATGACTAGATGCACTTGCTGGGGAGCCGTTATGATAAGATTTATTGCTAACTTTTTCTTGTTCGGCATATTGTTTTATTTGATCTGGCGCTTTTTTCCGGAGGCCTTTGAAACTCTAGTTACCTGGGCTGGAAACGTTTACGATTTTGTCAAGAATCTGTTCTCGACAACTGTGGACAAAATGCATCAGAACGGGGCCAAGTTTTAAGTCCTGATGTATGCCGAATCCCTTAGAAATCGATAACTTGAGCAAATGGTACGGTTCTCTTTGTGCCGTCGACTGCGTGAATTTTGAAATTAAGGAAGGGGAAATTTTCGGTTTGCTCGGTCCCAATGGCGCGGGAAAAACTTCCATCATTTCCACCATAACCACTTTAAACGCCCCCACCTCCGGTTCGGTTAGGGTTTTTGGCTACGATGTCGTGCAATCCCCTAAAGCGGCCAAATACCTCACGGGCTGCGTCCCCCAGGAGCTGGTCAATTACGGCTTTTTTACCGTTGAGGAGCTCCTCGGGATCCAATCGGCTTATTTCGGGCTGTGGCGAAACCGGACGCAGATCCAGTTTCTGCTCGATAAATTGGGATTATGGGAACACCGCAATAAAAAAGTGAAGGAATTAAGCGGCGGATTAAAACGGAGGCTCTTGATTGCCAAAGCCCTCGTCCACAAGCCAAAGCTTCTTTTGCTCGATGAGCCCACCGCCGGCGTCGATATTGAACTTCGCCTCTCCCTATGGGATTTTATCAACGAGCTCAGCGATCAGGGAACCTCCATTTTGCTCACCACCCACTATCTTGAAGAAGCGGAGCAGCTCTGCGAGCGCATCGGAGTGATCCACCGGGGAAAACTGAAATTGGCGGGAAATACTGAAGAGATCATCAAAAGATATACGGTCCGGGAGGTCACTTTGACCCTGAAAGAGGAGATCGCCCCACTTGAGCATGAATACCTCATCCGGCAGGAGGCGCATCAGTTACACTTCAAATTGCCAAGCAGGAACAGCATCGGGGAATTAATGACCACGCTGCCGATCGATTTGACTTACGTACAGGATGTAAAGATCAGAGAGGGAAAACTGGAAGACGCTTTCCAAAGAATCATAGGAGAGGAGAATGAATAAAGTTCCCCCCGTCAACCTGGCCTGGGACCCTTTTTTGGCCCTCCTTTACCGCGAGGTGCGCCGCTCCTTTAAAATCTTTTATCAAACCATCGCCACACCGCTCATCAGCACAGGGCTCTATCTTTTGATCTTCGGCGTCAGCATCGGGAAAGAGATTAAGGAGATCCACCACTTTTCCTATCTCGCGTTTCTGATTCCGGGATTGATGATGATGAGTAATTTACGAAACGCGTTTGAGAATTCAATGGGCTCCATCGTAGTGATGCGCTTTTGCGGAGAACTTGAGGAGCTCCGCATGATGCCGATCAGCCCGGTGCAAATCGCCTGGGGAAATGGCTTAGGCGGACTTTTGCGCGGCTTGATCGTCAGCTATTTGACCCTTTTGCTCGGCATGGTTTTCTACTGGTTTACCCATGGGGAGGTGTTGACTATCCAGCACCCGTTCCTCTGCCTGCTCTTTCTCGTTCTCGGGGGTTTGAGTTTTGCCCATCTTGGCCTTGCCATATCGATGTATGCGTCCAATTTTGAAAACATCAACGCGATCAACACCTTTATTCTGCTTCCGCTGATCTATCTGGGCGGGGTATTCTTTTCCTTGAACCAGCTGCACCCATTTTGGCAGACCCTCTCGAAGCTCAATCCCCTCTTGTATATGGTGAATGGATTGCGCTACAGCGTCCTCGGGGTGTCCGATGTGAACATCGAAACCGCCCTGATTGTCAGCTTTGTCTCTTTCGCCCTTTTAAACCTGATGGCGATCCGCAGTTTGCAAAAAGGGTACTATTCCCGATGGTGATTAGTCCCAGCTGTCATTATCATTACTGCCGCTAATCGCTGGCCGTCTATTCCTTATCGCCATGGCTAGCATTTCGTTGTTAGCCAGAGGGAGAGTAGTGGCGGGTTCCGTATGTGCGCTTTTCTGATGGGTGCTCACATGTTTGAGTTTTTTCCCCTTCTGTATACTATCCAAAAGCTCCGCTCTACCTTCATCTTTAGCGGCAGAGGGCGGCGGCGGAGGTGCGACCGTTAATGGCGGCGGAGGAGGGGGAGGTAAAGGCTGATCTTGAGTCATATTCGGGTATGGCGGCGGCGGTGGAGGAGGTAAAGGCATATCTGTCATGTCCTGGTGCCGCTGCGGCGGCGGTGGAGGTAAAGGCATATCTGTCATGTCCTGGTGCCGCTGCGGCGGCGGTGGAGGTAAAGGCATATCTGTCATGTGCTGGTGCCGCTGCGGCGATGGAGATGAAGTCTTATCTTTACTTAGTTTCATGTTCGTGCGCGGCTGCAGCGGCGTGGCCGCTACCTGAGGCGAATGGGGAACCGAGTGAACGGAAATATTAAGTCCCCGGCCATGGTCCAACTCCCACTTCGACAGCCAATTTTGACTGACAACCTGTTTATAAGCCGTTCCAACGGCCGGGTTGGTGAGGGCTTCTGCCATAATGGAGAGCTTCTCTTTATAAAGCTTCATGATACGCGCCCTTTGCCCCTCCCCGAGTATTGTCGATTTCTCAGGACTTAAAAATGCGAGGAACATTTCACGATCTTCCTTCGTAATCACACCCTTCACCGTTAAAAATTCCAGAAAATCCATTCCCTCATCCCGAATGGACTTTAAGGTGTTAAGCGTCGTCTCGACATTCTTCCATTCCCCTTCCCGGTCATAGACTTGCTCTTTGCTGCGGAGCTCTCTTTGTCCATTCTCTGTTTCCAATAACTGGTGATGAGAATCATTTAAAGGGGTATTGGGGTAAATTTTTTGGAAAATTCTTAAAGCTCGAATTTTTCTGTTGGTAAAGTCGCTGCCCTCTTCGTAATACTTATTGAGAAGACCTTGCAAAAAGCGCAGATCACTGGAAGAGAAGTCTTTTTTGGCATTGATCTCTTTGATCCGCTTTAAATCGGAAGGGAGAAAAATTTTCGCTGCGGCATGATTGCTTCCTTCATGAAAAACCAGGCTAAGAGGAGATATTAACTCATTGTTTATATCCTGTAAGCGAGCGATATCCTCTTCATCTAAGTGAGTTTTATTGGCCAAAAAACGGTTGAGCAGGTCAATATCTTTTGCGCTTAGGAACCCTTTATCCAAAAATAGATCGATATAGCTTTTGTTGCCTCCTGAGGTTACTTTGAAACTTTTCAGAAAGTAATAATCCGTAATTTCGTAATTTAATTTAGGCGCCTTGAACGATTCGACGAGATTGGCAAATCTGGCCCAGTTTCCTTTGCGCTCGTAGATCCCCTGCAGCTCATTATAGCGGGGTTTGAGTACCTGCGCCTGCAGTTGCTGTAAGCGATAGATAGCTCTATCATCCAGGGAGAATTCCTTGTCTCTAAACCGCTCCAGGAGGGCTTTATCCGATGGAGTGATGATTCCCTCGGCGACGAGCAAATCAAAGTAACCCTTCTCCTCCCCCTTGCTGCCTACATTGACCGAGCGCCCCGTGAGATGATCTTCCACTGCATATTTCACTTTCCGCTTTTCGGCAAACTCGATAATGTTCTGCAATTCCCCCCAAGGCCCTGTGCGGTCATAAATGCCTTTTAATATGTGCACTTTGTTAAGGTCGCTAATCAGCTTCATTTTTTCAGCGCCGAATTTTGTATCCTTCGGCCAGAGACCTTCCAGGATTTTTCTTGCGGCCAATCTCTTTTCAAAGAGCTTATCCTCCCCGAAAAACTTCTTTTCAATCTGTCTGATGCCCCGCATATCCATATAAGTCAATTCGGTCTTCGCCTGGGCTTTTTGAAGCGTATCCATTTCGCTTGTCAGAATGTGCCTGCCATTCTCCTCCAAAGTGTATTTGCCGTTTTCGGTAAACCGGTTAAGCAGCTGATGCAACTCTTCTTGCCTTTGCTGCTGTATCTGCTCGATCACTTGATTTATGGCATTGATCGGATGAAAAATGAGATCTGTCATCCCGGAGGCCTTGAATGAGCTCCTGGAGGCACTCTTTGCCTGGGGCGATACGCCGGTGGCTGTTGTTATTGTTTGAATCGATTCTTGAGATAGTGAATGAACTGACATAGAATACTCCAAATTGGTTTTTATACTTTTAATTATAGTCAATCATTGTTAATTTCAATTAAATATATAATTAATTTGAAATAAAAAGGGGCTCAAAAAGAGCCCCTAAAACAATCCTGGAGGTAATGTTTTTTTAGAAGAAGTTTGACATGCCGCCGTCGTCATCCTCTTTCAAATTGTTCCGGCGAGTTGCAAGCTTTTCCATCAAGTGGCCCATCAAATTTCCATCTTGCTTTACTACAGGTTTTTCAACTTCATCGCCCTCGACATGATGCAGTTTTTTCCCCTTCTGAATGCTAGCCAGCAGCTCAGCTTGTCCTGTGTCTGCCGCAGGGGCAACATGATGCACTGGGGGCTGTGGAGGAGGTATATTAGATGCTGGCGGAGGAGGCGGAGGCGGAGGGGCATCGGATAGGGCTTGAGGCGGAGGTGGCGGTGGTGTCTCAACTTTGGTTCGTGTCTCTACCGGCGATGCTGGCGGTGTATGCTCGCCTGATTGCTTACGAAAGGCTTTTTGCAGCGTTATCAAATCATGCGACTTCAGCCCCATTTTCTCTACTTTAGCGACAGTTTCTTCATCTTCTGACTTATCCTGTGCAACCAAAGAGATCGGCCTGATCACCTTCTCTGTCAATTTGACCAACTCCTTCCTTTGGCTTTCATCCAAATTCTTGGAGGCCTCTTTATCTAAAAACTGATTAAAGAGGAGGGCCTGTTTCTCCTTCAAAATCCCTTTTTTAGACAAAAAGGTGTAAAAACCCCCTTTCAAATCTTTGAGGACTGCTAATTCCTTTTCCAGATCTCCCCAAGTACCCTCGCGGTTATAGACTTTCTCCTTTTCTATGAGCTCCTTTTGCCCTTTTTCGGTTTCTAACACGCTATGCTCCTTTTCATCCGGGCTGCGGCCAAACAGGGCCGTAAAGCGGTTCAAAACCTCCGTTTTTCTGGACAGAAAGTCTGCCTGGTATTTCCCGGCTATGGTTTTCATACTTCCTAATTTAGAGGAGGTGATCTCGCATGGCTTGTTCGCGAGTTCATCGCAAAGCGCATTTTCCTTAGGCGTCAGAGCTTTAGCAATCGTCTGATGGGTCGCCGGATGGGAAGCATGGGAAAGAGGGGTCAAAACAGTCTCCCTCATTTTCTTCAACCGTCCGATCTCATCTTTCGTCAAGGGTTTTTTCTCCTTAAACTTCGCCAGCAGCTCGACATCAACGAGTCCCTTATCAGCCAAAAGGTTCAAAATACTTTTGCTCTGGCCGTCTGCCGGCAGGAATTTATTGCCAAAAATATGCTTCTCGACAGTGTAATTGAGGCTGTTTTGTTGATAATGATCGTAGAGAGTTTCTAAATTCTGCCAGGCGCCCTCTCTTCGAAAAACCGGGCCATTCGCGTCTATCTCTGCAAATCCTTCCTCCGATTTTAACAAATAGTTATAGGTCGCATCTTTTGGCCACATTAGATCCAATTGCTCCAAAGCTTTGCTGCGGGTTGGCAGCAGCTCTTCATCCTCATAAACTTCCATCAAAGCTTTCAAATCCTTGACATCTTTGGAGGAGTAATTTTCTTTTTTCAGCAGCCCTTCAATCAAAGCGGCTTCTTCCCGTTCCATCATTCTTTCCCGCTGATAGGGCGTGTATTGAGAGAACTGAGTGATATTTTTATTAACAAACTCGTTCCTGTCTTTTTGAAACTTATCGCATATGACCTGATAGTAATGCTTGGCGGTCGATGCGATAGAGGTGAAAATCCAGGGGTTTGGGGGGGTTGGGACTTCTTTAAAGACGCTAGCCGCGAACACTTTCGTGTTTTGAAACGATTGCTTCACTATTGCGATCCTCGAGGCGATAAACCCGGGCTTTGGCTCTTTTGGAGCTTCATCCCTCTTGAATTTGGCCATAATAGTAGCGATAATTCCGGGCTTTGGCTCTTCTTTTACCAAAGGTTGTTCCATTGTGGGCACAACCGGGGAAGATCGGGTAGCGGAAATTCGGTCTTTTACCAAAGGTTCCTTTCTAGGCACAACCGGGGAAGATTTAGGTTTTTCCTCCTTCTTCGCATTAGACACTAACGCGGCGACCATGCCGGGCTTCGGCATTTCATTTTCCATTGTAGCCGCATTCATCTTCGCCTTTGCCGTTGGTGCGGCATCCTTTATTTTAGAGGGATCGGGCAACCCCACCTTGGGCTGAAATTGCTCTTTTCTCTTAGTGACATTGCCTGTTGGATCGAATTTGCCTCTTAATAATGTAACATTCATATAGCACCCTAAAATTTATTGTTTTAATCATATAATAATACAAAAAAATTAAGGATATATAAATATTTTTTAAATATAGTGTAATAATGTGCGAAGGATGTCGCTTCTAGTGATGAGGCCGACGAGGCGCCCCGCTTCATCCGTAATGGGCATCGCGCCTATCCGCTCAATAAAGAGCAGCTGAACGATGCGATGGATCGGGGTATCGGGGGTGGCCGAGATCACTTTAGTGGTCATGACCTCCTTTATTTTGACATCCCCGCCCCTCAAATGGAGGGCGTGCAAAAGGGTGCGGTCGGAGAGAATGCCGACCAGCAGCCCCTCTTTATTGAGAATAGGAATATGGCGGAACCTGGTTTTGTTAAGGAGATCCCAGGCGGCTTCCAAGGTATCGTCGGGAGTCAGGGTCACCACGGGAAAACTCATGATCTGCATGGCCAAAATTTGGGGCGGCGGCTGCTTCTCTTTTTCCTCCCGTTCCTCCCTGACAAAGCGGTAATTGTGCACCCGCCTGATTTTTTCTTCCTCGTTAGCCTCTTCGGGCTTCAATTTCCAGATCTGCCGCTCCTCGATGCGGTGAATCGCCTCAACGGGATCGATTTTACCCCAATAAGGTTCCTGAAATCCAAATTCATTTGAGATTCTAAACATAATTTTCTATCCTGGAGTTATGATAGCGTTCTTTCAAAAACTCTACAAAGCTTTTCGTCTGGAAGACTACCCCAAGCAAGCCATTCCCTATAAAATCCATCCGCCCGCCCCTTATCGCCCCATCTACTTCGCCAAACAGAGCGAAACTTTTGCCATCGGCTATACGCCGGAAGAATTCAAAAAAATCACCGGAATCACCTATCTGTCCCACCTCCAGTTCGACTCTCTCTCCTCGCTAAGGCAAGTCAAAAGGCAATCGCAATTCCTGCTCGGAAACAAATATTTATCCCCTTCCGTCAAGTGGCTCGGAACTTTTTTTGCGAAAGAGCTCGCCCAAGGCTTTGTGAACGATATCGTTATCCAATGGATCGACAACACAATCGGGTATGGCGTCTTTGCCAATCGGAACTTCTCCCCCGGCGAATTCATCGGCGAATACACCGGAGTGGTGAAAAGAACCCGCTTTTTTGCCCAGAATATCAATGAGTTCTGCTTCCACTACCCGACCGATAATCTCTTTGTGCATGTCCATACCATCGACGCCAAGTATAAAGGAAATGAAACGCGCTTTATGAACCACAACAACAAGCCCAATTGCGAAGTGTTTGTCTGTTACTTCGATTCCCTCCTGCACGTCTGCATACGCACGATCCGCAGAGTGGAAAAAGGCGCAGAGCTCACCTACCATTACGGAAAAGACTGGTGGGGGGACAGGGCTGTTTGACCCTCACTCCAATGGCAGATAGGGGTCTTCGGCAAAAATCTTAACGCCCCCTACGCCATCGCTAGCTCCGTAGCTATGAATAAATCCGGGCGTATTATGCACAATGGCGATGTTTCCCTCTTTGTCCAAGGCAATAACTCCCCCCGTTCCCCCTATTTCACCCAGTTTTTCCATACCGCTTTGGCAGGCAGCGAGCACGCCTGTACTCAGGAATTCCATTTTTAAGACGACTCTGCTGGCGGTTTGTGCACGGATAAAATATTCTCCGACTCCGGAAACGCTGACCCCTACTTGACTATTGGCGTAAGTCGATGCGCCAATCATGCTGGAATCGCTGCCTCGTCCGGGCTCTGTCATGCTATTTCCTCCGGTAGAAGTACCTGCGGCGATATGACCTTGTTTGTCTAAGACCACGACACCTATCGTATCCTTTTCTTCGCTCTCTTTTGCCAGATCTCTCCACTGGTTGCGGCGGAAATCCGTCACCAGATAATCCGGGCCGGCCATTTGACACCCCTGCCTTGCTGCGAATTCCTCGCCCCCTTTACTTGAAAGGAAAACAAGAGGAGGTTTGGCTCCCCCTTTGTTATATTCCATAATGGCGCGAGCCACTTCAATGGGGTTTTTCACACAGGTTAAATTAGTGACCCCGCCCGACTGGAGCGTATGCCCTTCCATAATGGAGGCGTCCATTTGGACATTTCCCAACCGGTTGAGCACCGAGCCGCGCCCGGCATTGAATACGGGATCATCTTCCATAGTTTTAAGAACTTCTACGACGACATCCACGGCTGATTTGTTTGCTTGCAGAGCCTTCAAAGCCACCTTGGAAGCGATTTGCATCCCCTGTTGCCAGGCCTTGATTCTGCCGGAGTCAAAATTTGACTTAGCCTTGCTTATCGAACCGCCCAAAATCACAAAGGAGAAGCCTTCTGAGTTGGCATGATAATAGGAGTGTAAAGATGGGATGGAGCCTGTCATTTTTTACCTGTTTGAAGGAGGGGACGGACGACGTCTCTTAGGTATTCCTCGACTTGCTGAGGAGCGCGTCCGATGAAGTGTTTAACATCGACTAAAGAACCGAGCTCTGCTTTTGTCAGGCCAATTTCTTTATCGTTCTCCAGTAGCTCCAATAAGTTGTTATCCTTTGCCTCCATCTTAACCCTTTCTCCTGCTTGCTGAGAGTGGACGCGGATTTTTTCATGCATCTCTTGCCGATTCTTTCCTTCTTTGACAAGATGCATCAATATATTCTCCGTCGCCATAAAAGGAAGCTCTTCTTGAAGATGTTTTTCGCAGGTTTTCGCATAAACAACGGGCTCTTTTGTGATTTTGGCAAGAATTCCAAGAAGGCTGTCCACTCCTAAGAAACCGTCAGGGACCACCAGTCTTCGATTGGCCGAATCATCCAAGGTGCGCTCTAAAAATTGCCATGAGGCCGTTTCGCTCGCATTGCGATCCAGATTTTGCACAAAGCGCGAAATAGCGCAAACCCGTTCAGAAAGCATTGGGTTTCGTTTATAAGCCATAGCAGAGGAGCCTATTTGCGACTTGCCGAACGGCTCTTCCATCTCCTTATCGTGCGCTAAAACGCGCATATCAGCGGCTAATTTATGCGCGCTTACAGAGATTTGAGTGAGGGTTTGCATGATCGAAAGATCTTGTTTGCGAGGATAGGTCTGGCCCGTGACCGGAAACAGGCGGGTAAAGCCCAATTTCGCAGCAATGGAGTTTTCCAATTGTTGCACTTTGCCATGATCGCCATTAAAGAGTTCTAAAAATGAAGCCTGCGTCCCCGTCGTTCCCTTCGAACCCAAGAAACAAATGGACTCTTTCCTCTGCTTGAGCTCCTCATAATCCATCACAAAGTTTTCCAGCCAAAGACAAATCCGCTTCCCAACGGTTGTGGGTTGAGCGGCTTGCAGATGCGTTTGGGCCAGACATGGCGTATCTTTATATTTCTCGGCAAGATCGGCTAATTGACTGATCACCGTCAGAAGTTTCGGAAGAAGAAGATCAATGGCCTGGCGCATTTGGATAAGGTCGGTGTTGTCGGTGACATAACAAGAAGTAGCCCCTAGATGGATAATCCCCTTTGCTTTAGGGCATTGCTCTCCCCACGCTTTGATGTGCGACATGACGTCGTGTTGCAGATCTTTTTCAAACTCTTCCGCTCTTTCAAAGTTGACATCCTCTACATGATGTCTCATTTCGTCAAGCTGTTCATCGGTGATAGCCAGGCCAAGCTCCTGCTGCGATTCGGCTAAGGCGATCCATAACTTGCGCCAGGTGGAAAACTTGGTCTGCTCGGAAAAAATGGAAGACATTTCCTTAGAAGCATAGCGCGTGACCAATGGAGAGTCGAATTTAGCATAATCCCGCTTTTGCGAAACGATGGGTTTAGCGGGAAATTTTTGGCCAAGTAATTGATAAGAATCCCTTTGAAAGGCGGCATCATCCACAAGGTAAGAGCCATATTTATCCGAGAATAACATGACTAGGCGACCCACTGCCTCCTCAAAGCCGCGAACAATTGAAAAAGTGTAGAAATTCAAAGGTTTGCGCTCCTTGCTAAAGGCGTTTTGGACCGCATCGAAAAAGTCGTTTGCGATTTCCACGATGGTTGCGACAAGAGCAAGCGCAGCTTTAGGCAGGGCGGTTAGTTTTCTTCCCAGCCACCCTTCGCTGCGATACTCGGCTGTGTAATCCTTGAAAGAGACATTCCCATTGGAAAACTGGATCTTTTGGGACTTTTCCTGACAATAATCATCCCAGTTAGAATTTTGTCTTTTTGCCGCTTTTTCGTAGGCGTTTATAGAAAACACTTTGCACCTCCCTTTTTTTGCAAAGCCGCCACTATAATCAACGGGGGCTATTTACACAATAAATAGTCGTTACTTTTTATCGCGAGTCAGCTTAAATAGCCAATAAGATCAGCCGGGGAGCGGTTTAAAGCGGGATTGATATTGAGCTGCCGTCCCATCTGCTCTCCAATTTGGGAGGCCTCGCGGCAATGGCTTCTGGAGCTTTTGCTCGTAATCAAACGGGGATAGACCATCTCTTTTGCCTCTGTCAGTTGCTTTTCAATGACCATCAGCGAGCGGGTCACGTCGCTTGTGTACTCTCTTTTGAGCGCCTGGATTTTATTACAATAGCCTTTAGCCAGGCCGCGAAAGAAAGAGTTTTTAGCCACTGCGCCCCGCAAGAATGACTCCCTCTGAGCCTGGCTCCAGAGCTTATCCAGCTCCGCTTGTAAAACGGAAGCCACATACTCCGCGATTTCGACATTAACCTCGCTCCCCAAAATTTCCAGGTAAGTGAATCCGCTCCCCCGATTGTAAACGACGTTGACAAAGAAGGTTTGCAAAATACGGGAGATCGCTTCCATCTTGGCATCTGTTTTTTTCTGCTTCATGATCCGCTTGAGAACAATTTTTTCTTCCTCGCCTATGTATTTGGAATCCAAATTGTGCTTCATAAGCAGCTGCTGCGACTTGATCATCGCGAGCTCCGCTTCATTCTTATTGCTGCTCGCGGAGAGGGCCATGAGTTTTTGCACCTTTCTAAAAATACCGCTTTCCTCGCTCCTTTGCACCTCGTCGAGTCGAAATGCCGCCCGATAAACCTCTTCCCCCCATCCCATCTTTTGGCAAAAGGCCCGGAATTCCTCCGAATGGGGTTTAGCCGTTGCTCCATGATGGATAAAAGTCATATAATGGGCCAGCTCATGCCGGATCACATTCCGAAGCAGCTCTTTACTGGAATGCATCAGAGTTTCATGAAATCCCAATTCATAAAAATCGGCCTCGAAATAGCCGAGCATGCTGTTCGCGTTGAAAATCACTACCTTAATAGGATAGGAGGTCATCTGCCGGTCATAAAAACGGTTCCCATGGACTTTTACGCCGATTTCTCCGGACAAAACCTCTTTGACAATACTTTTAATTTCGTTGACAAACTGAATAATTTTTTTGGAATAAACAAGCATAAGACAAGAATACCAGACACATCAGGATTTTGTCCCACTTTTTCTGAATGATCCCCGGCCAGGAGCCCTGGCCGGAAAAGAAAGATGCTAGAAGCGGACGCCTATGCCGGCCCCCGCCTTGAGGCCTCCCACATCAACCGTTTTTTCAAATTTGACCGGTTGGAAGAGGTAATCTGCAAAGAGGTCTACAAAGAAACTTCGGTATACATCCACTTGCAGACCCGATTTCACAACGCCTCCCGCAATAAATTTGGAGACTTTTTCACAACCGCAGCAAGAGCGGTTCTGTATCCACATCTCACCTAAAGAAGCGCCAAGCCCCAAATAAAGATGAAACCTATCGCGGTAGCAACGGGCGTATTTTAACCCAAAGCTGCCGTTAAAAATGCCTACCCTGGAATGGCAGCATCGGCTGAAGCGGCGGTTTCCTTTGTAAAACCCATCCAAATTGCCCCAAGCCTCAAAGCAGCGCCAAACAGGAAAGGCAGCTTCCAGTTGATAGCTTGGACCCACATAGCCATAGATATCCCGAAACTTTTTTGAAACGGGATAAAAGGCAGCCACCCGAAACTCCGCTGTAGCCGCCTCTACCTGTGAAGCACAGAAAAAGGCGCAGAAACACACGCACACCAACTTAAATACATTTTTTTTCATATATAACCTTTATTTTTGTTCTAGGACGACTTTCCACACCCTTTTGAGTGACTGCAACAATGGAAAAATCAGAGGCTTCCTCTTTATCCTTCAGGCAGAAGTTATAAGCCAAAGGATCGCTCGCGGGAATGGTGGCCACAACTTTGGATCCCAGATAAATTTTATAAGCCACCACATCTTGCGCTCCGGATGGGGTCCAGAAAGTGTTGATGCGGTATTCCGTTCTATTTAAGAACGCGCACTTTTTCAAATACCCTTGAAACACTATTGGCGGGTAAGGGTCTATTGGGTTAGTGACGAGAATATAAACTATAGTATTTGAACAATTTTCAGAATTGTTCACGTCGCAAATCATATAGTTCAAAGTATACAAACCGGGAGGCGTGTTGGGTTTGACATACACAGCTCCGGTTGAAGTATCGAGAGTCAAATAGGGACTAGATCCTTCTGGGATATAGGTCAAATTGACATTGTCTAATGTGGCAGGATCGCCATTCACGGTATCATTAGCCAGCACATTCGCAACACCCAAGGTAGTGTCTGGGCTAGTCACGGTTGTGCCCGAATCGATATTCGCCACAATCTCCGGATCTGGCGGACCGACATAAACGGTGACCGTCGTTGAGCTGCAATTGACTTCATCCGCGCTGCAGACATTGCCATCCGACAGCTGGCAAATCTTGTAATTGAAGGTATAAACCCCTTCCGGTGTGCCTGGGCTGACGATCACCTGACCCGTTGAGGTATCGAGGGAGACATTGCCAGGCGAAGGAGATGGGGAGGCGGATGATGTCTGATAAAGGCAAACAGTTGCCAGGTTGGCCGGAATGCCATCAACGGTATCGTTGATCAGCACATTATCAATCGCTACTCCTCCCACCTTGCCATTCCCCACCGATCCCTCGTCAGGATTGGCTACAAGGACAGGAGGTTGAACGGGTCCTGGCCCTGTGACTTTGACCACGTTGGTATTGCTGGTCAAGACAGGACCATTAGTATAGGTATACTGCAGGGTGCCAAAATTGTCATAGTTCTCATATAGAGGGGAGGTAGTTTCCACGGTAAACTCAATTGTGATTGTTTGGCCAACAGGCAGGGTCCCATAACCGCCGCTCGCCAAATTATATTGAATCGTACTGCCTGTGACAGTAGGGGTTTCAGGGGTTGAATTTACCGTAAAAGTGTCCGGTACATATGTAAGCCCTGGAGGCAAGGTATCACTAAAATACTGCAGCGAAGCATCGGCCGTGCCTGTATTTTTGAACTCGCAAGTATACGTTATTTGATTTCCTACGGCAGAGATACTGGTCACGTTCGCAGACTTGCTGGATTCAATGATCGGCGCTGTGACTTGTATTTGTATCGCCAAGGCATCGATAGTGTATACATCCTGGTTGGTCACCCCTTGGGCATATAGCGTTGTTTGGCCGGGGGTAATTCTTTGGCCAATATCAATCGAGGTAATATCGTACCCTTGCCTTGCGCTAAAGTTAGCCGCAGGTATCTTGCTGCATGCATTGGGATTCGCCCCTGATGAATTTTTACAATTGCAATCGCTGTTAGTCACAACGCAAGGAGTCGAATTGAGATAGCCAAAACTCCCTCTTTGATCCAGCGTTCCGTTGCCCATGGGGATCAGCTTGCCTGTTGTGCTGTCTATTCCCAGCGTTAATATAGTGTTGATCTGCGAGGCAAAAAAGTTGTATTGCGGATTGTTATCCCCGGAGATGGAATTTGCGATGCAATCTAAACTCTTCGTCGGACCGATCAAAAATTGATCGCAAGCCAGCTGAGGATCCCCTTCAAGAGCGCTCACGAAAACTCGGCTCGATATGGAGCCGGAACCGGAAGGAGCCTGGAATCCCGTAATTTCGCTAGGAGCTGCGCCTGACGCTTCGCAAGCCACATAAATGTAGAGATTGCTGGTTAACATCAAGGGATTGGAATAGGCCACCAGCAAGGTCCACCCCGCACAGTTAAGATTGTTTTCATTTTTTGCCACTGTGGCTGGAACGTGCCCCACAGAATAGGCTCCATTGACATTTGGTCCTAAGGCAATCAGTTGATCTGTCACATCTGCGCTACGCACATAGAAGCCGGTTGAAGAGCTTTGAGTGCGGAATTGGCCTGTGCCACCTTTTGAATAGAGGTCTTTGGGGGTTATGCTATAGGTTGTTACGGGTGTGACAAAAGTTACAGGCTGACTGGTGGTGCTTTGCGTCACACTAGGGTCAAAACCATAGCTGCCGGCCCAAATCAGCTCGGCGTGCAAAATCTCGCTATTTTGAGGAATATCCAAAAAGGCGGTCGATCCATTCTTCTGCCAATCTAAGGTTAGCCCGTTTAAAAGGACACCATTCACAATCCAACCAGGCACTGTTTGACTGTTATCGGTCGAAATAAACGCGCCAATAGAGCCCAAGTTTCCGGGAAGATTCTGATTGCTCGCCTTATTTAACCCCAAGGTGTTCCCGGTACAGGCAATGCTGCCGTTAGTCGTCGTCGTGAAAACCTGGATATAGACAGCGTTTAACGATCCCGCCAAAAAAAGCAGGGCAAGCATCATCATCCAAATGCTTGACTTAAGAGAATTACTCATAATCCATTCCTTAAAATTGAAAGTACAAAAGCTATGACCCAAAAAAGGGTAAATTTTGTTTTACCAGCTTGAGCTATATTTGACAAGTTTCATTGACAACAATTTCTTTTTTCCCGAAGGTGGGGGAAATCGAGGAAAAATGTGTACAGGAATTAAACTCACTTCAAAAGAGGGAAAATCGGTTCATGGGCGTACTTTAGAATTTGGCATCCCTGTCGACACCTCCATTGTTGTCATTCCAAGGGATTACCCGTTTACGGCGACGACCCCCCTAGGCAAGGGGTTATCTTACAAAACAAAATACGCCGCCGTGGGAGCGATCTGCTTTGATCAGCTGCAGGTGATGGATGGCATGAATGAGAAGGGGCTTTCTGTCGGAGTCTTTTATTTTCCCTCGTTTGCCGGATATACGCCGACAACTCCTGAAAACCAGGCGCGCTCCTTATCCCCCACCGATTTCTCCAATTGGATCCTCACCCAGTTCAGCTCGCTCGAGGAGGTCAAAAGCAACCTTGCCCATGTGGCGATAGCGCCGACGATCATCAAAGAATGGGGAAATGCGGCGCCCCCATTTCACTATATCGTTTATGACAAAAGCGGTATGAGCCTTGTGATTGAGCCTATTGATGGAAAGCTCGCCGTCCACGATAACCCAATTGGCGTGTTTACCAATTCCCCCACCTTTGAGTGGCATATGACCAACCTCCGCAACTTCATCAATTTGACTCCCGATAATGCGGCCCCGCTAAAAGTGGACGACCTTGTTCTGACCCCCTTTGGACAAGGATCCGGGCTGGTAGGAATGCCTGGCGATTTCACGCCCCCTTCCCGCTTTGTGCGCGCGGCGATTTATACCATCACCGCGCTGCCGGTGAAAAGCGAGAATGAAGCGGTTTTTCAGGCATTCCACATATTAAATCAGTTCGACATCCCCATAGGGGTGGCAAGAACCGTGGAAAATGGAAAGATTTATTCCGACTATACCCAGGCGACAACAGTGCGCGATCCGAATAATTTGAAATTTTATTTTAGGACCTATGAGGATGAAACGATCCGCATGGTTGATTTGAATTTTTTCGATAAGGGATCCCGGCATGTGGTGAAAACGCCAACAGCAGGAAGGCAAAGCTATGAGGACATTTCCGCTCAATTACAACCCTGATTTTTTTCTGATAATCGCCTTGTGCCTGCTTTGGCTACCTGTTCAAGCGGAATACACCCTAAAAAATAATATCCCCCCTCGCAAAGAGTGGAATGGCAACAAGGGCTACTGCGGGGAAGTCTCCCTGATCAGCGCCGGGCTTTATTATGGGCAATATATGTCTCAATACGAAGCGCGGGCCGTCGCCACACAGAATAGCCCTCAGAATACAAGCGAGCTTTTGCTGGGGGTAAACGACGTCTATGCCGCAAAAAAAATGCATCTTGAGGCTGTGGCATGGAATACCGGCAAGGAACAGACGACAGAGCAATTTCTGGCCTGGGTAAAGCAGAATGTCCTCAAAGGCTATCCTGTGGCAATCGGCGTTTTCACCAACGAATACCTCTTCTACAATAATTCCCATCCCAACGCCGGCGACCCTGTGTACGATCATATCGTTCCAGTGATCGGCATTCAGTCAAACCACCCCTTTAGCGATACCGGCTACTACTGTGATGATATTATCACATTCAGCGACAATGGATTGTGGGGAGATAAAAAAAACACACCCTATATCTTCAGCTATAGCTTCCAGGGTTTTTTGGCCAACCGGCAACAGGCGAATGAGAAAAATGGACCCATCTACTCTCTCTATGATGGAGGGGAAAACTACGGCATTGCCATTCTCGGTGTGAAGGATAAAAATCGCGATACCATTCCTGTGCGCGTGGATACAAATGTCAACTATGAAAAACCGGCCATCAAAAATAATACAAGCATCCGCCCTGCGCCTATGCCCTTGAAATTGACCATCACAGTTTCCGATTTGCAGCCTAACGTCGTTTATAATCTCTATAAGTATAATAATTTGGAGGATGTTCCGGAGGAGCAGTTCAACGGGAACGCCGGCAACGCTTGCGAACAATGGCAGATACAAATTTCTGCCAGATCGACTTTTGTGCTCGAGCAAACGATCCTGTCGGATGAAGTGGCGGTGTTTCGCTGCGTCAGAGCTTCGGCGTCATGAGTCGAGAGTGATATTTTAAAAAATTTGATTTCTATATGCTATAATTTTTACGAAATATTTAACTAATCTTAATATTAGCTTAATAATATTATCTGATGATCTTCTTCTGCAAATTAACAAGAGGTTTATATGAATACAGCTGTTCTTCCAGATTATTATGGCATTCCTGATAGAATTCTAGACATAGATACTTATGGGTGTTTAGGCCTATTGAATGATAATAATGTAAAAATTATTACCGATATCAGCAAATACATCAGTCTTGAAAATCCACAGGAATTTATATTTTTCGGTTTTTCCGGCAGGCCGGCCACTAACATGCATTTTAATATGTTGTGCCGCTACCTGACCCCTTCAAAAAGCCCTTTCAAAATTCCAGCGGGCGTCCAGGATCCCCTTCTGACAGAAGCCAATAAAATACAGCAGTATTTACAGGGAATAAACGCCATTGGAATGGTGCTCGCCTCCCCCGATCCCGACAAAAAAGTCTTCCTCGATGAATTTATTGCGGCAATCTCAGGAGCGGAGTCCACCCCCACCTACCAGCTATTAGAAAAAATCCACGCTTGCGGCTATAAGGGAATCCTCAAGATGCGGATGGGAGAGGATAGCGCCAGGGGTTTTAAAGACTGGAGAAATCTGCCGGTTCTATTGGAGCGTTTAGACGGCATTCAGGTCATGCCAAGAGGTCAGGAATTCACTAAAGAGGAAATTATTTCCCAAGTAACCGCCTCCATTTTCAATAAATTAGAGGAATTAAATAAAAATTGCGCCATCGATAACTTAGAGGAACTAAAAGCAAAAGTTAGAGCTGTTGGATTCTTTGAAATCATTGAAGGTATCCCTAAATCTGATATCTCCTCCACCCTGATTCGCAATCGTATAAAAGACAATTTGAATGCGACACATCAAGAAGTGTTGCAAAAAGTACTGACAGTGATGCTGAGGACGCTAGGCAACACTGAGGCTATGAAGCAATATGTCAAAGAGGGTAAATGGGTTGCTGGAGAGAACGACCAGCTGTTTCAGTTCTTAAGCAATGATAATAATTTCGCACTGAATAATGATACCACTATCAGGGACATTACCCCGCCTTATCCGGAAAACACATTCTTCTTAAGAACATGGAAATTGCAGGCCACCATTCTCGCCATTGCAGAATTATACAAACCAGAGTAAAAAAGGAGTCTTTCATGACATCATTAAACGCTGTTTCAACTACAGGAAAATCTTACGATTTTTTCACCAAATTCGAGGAAAAGCAAGACATTATAGTCGATTTTCCAACAGTTGTGCCGACTGCAACCTCCGCTGATTCTTTAATGAAGAGATACATGGAATTCCCTAAAATCACCTACGCGGAGTTTAAAACACTTCCGGAAGGCCTGCGCAAGGAAATTATCGAGAAAAACCGGATCCTGCAAACGGACACCTACAACAGGACGATGGGCTATATAAAAGGGGACGATTGGAAGAAGCCTGAAACGTATGTCTTACAGATGCGCAAAGCGCCGCATGGCTACCTCATCGTCGATGGCGTTCGGGACCAAATCAGAAAATTCGTCCAAATGCCAGTTACGCAGCACGAGCTCAACTTCGCCGTAGAGTTTTATGCCAATGCCAGAGTCCCTTTCTTTAACCGTGAGATGTGGCAGATGGTCATCGACGACCACAAAGGATATTTGCCCCTGGAAATCTACTGCCTGCCGGAGGGCACGGCGATATTGCCCGGCGATCCGGTCATAAGGGTGCGCGGACCCGGTGAACTGGCAGCCCATTTCGAGCCTGAGCTCCATCGCGTCTTTTATCAATCTCTGGTAGCGACCGCAGCCCATGAAATCGATCAGAAAATTGGCGCAAAGCGCTTTATTGAAGTGGGAAAACGGGGCACTCCCAACGAAGAGATGCATCTCGCAGCTGCTGTCGCCATGTATGATGGCGGGGGAATCAATTTGACCAGCAACGATGCCGCCGTTGCCTGCTACCCTTTTCTTAAAGATGTGGGGACTTTAGGGCATCGCTTCATCCAATTTTACGACACGGAAGAAGAGGCCTTTGAGAGAGCTGTGACCTCAACCGATGCTACCTCGCTGCTGATCGACCTGGTCGACTCGCAAAAAGGGATCGAGAAAGCTTTAGCGCTTAAACTCAAATATCGGGAAACAGGGAAGAAAATCTGGATACGGCTCGACAGCGGCAATATCGAGCAATTGACGCTATATACCCTGAAAAGATACAAGGAACTGGGCTTCACCGATCCTGACCTCGACAAGGTTGTCGTTGAGGACATTTCCTACGTCGATGAAATGGTAAAGATCGATAAAGCTGCAGAGGATGCAGGCTTTGATGCCAAAAAACATCTCCTTTACGGCGCCGGAGGCCTTCTCGTCACTAAAATGAAAGAGAGAAGCGCAGCTTCCACCGGCTATAAGCTGTCAGAAGTGGATGGCAACCCAAAAATGAAGTTCTCCGATGACGCCGGCAAAGAGTCGATTCCGGGTCAAGCCACGCTTGTTCAGACGAATAGAGGACGAGTGATCGCGCAAAAAGGGGAGTATCAACAAGGGGAAGATCTCTTTGTTCTGGCCTACAGCAAGGGCAAGATGTTATTGACAGAAGATAGCGCGGCTACAAGAGCAAAAGTTGAAACCACCTTTAAGCAGGTCCAGCCTCTTATCGGTCAACAAACTCCCATGTCCGCAATCACACAAGAGATGAAGAATCACCTGCGGCAAAACTACTTTAATTAGGGAATTGGCAGCCTCTGCTGCCATACCTGTTAACTCAACTTTGGGACCATTTTGGCCACTTCCAAGCGCTGCTCTTCTGAAAGCTTAAAGAGGCTAAAATTGGTCACAAGGGCTTCTGGTAAGTGGTCAGCAAAAAGTTTTGCTACCTCAAAATGAATTTCCTCCGGATAAGCAAAGGTTACCAAGGCTGTAACATAGCCGCAAACCTTGCTGGAATCTTCCTTCCACATTGTTTCCCTGGAGGAGTAAAGCTTTCCAAGTCTTCGGCTGAAAAGATCCATAAAACATAAGAACGGCCCCTTTCCAACCTCTTCGTAACTAATGCACTTAAGAATCCCAAGATTTGCAGCGCAGCATTTGAAACTTTGGTTGCGCTTGGTGTTCAGCTCTATGAGCTCCTGCATGCCCATATTCGCGTCATCGACTTGCAATTTAAACTTGGCGATCAAGAGCGGAATCCAATCATAGCCGGACCACGCCCGGATCCTAGGCTGCAAGATTTTAATTTTTTCAGAACCGGAGGGTTCCAGTCTCGTAAAATGAGTGAGGAAACCCAAAAACACTTCAAGATCTGTGCATTTCGCAATACACCTCTTCAAAAATGAAAGAGTATTTTCTTTCCCAATCTCGTCGAGCCGATTACATAGCGATAAGATCCCCTCCAAATCCAAAGGGGTGGCCGCATCAAGAAGCGGCGCAAGTAGTTCAATGCGATGAACGGGGGTTAATTTTGCAAGACGGGGAAAATAAGTCCCCATATTACTGGCATTGATACAAAGACGGATTAACTCAAATTGGTGGGGTTCAGTAAGGGTATCCATATTCACATGGTCAAGCGAACGCTCTCTCATCACTCTTTTTCTCGCCATTAAAAAGGAAATTTTTTCAGCGACTACGCTAAAAAAATTCGGAGTAGCTGCAGGGAGAGCGCCCTCAGGATAAACGGCATTATCAGGCCTTGGCAGACATGACAGGGGTCTCTTTGGAAGAGTGGGATTTTCTTGAACGGAAGTTATCTTTAAGCAATCGAATATTTTCATAAGGCCTTCAATGATAACAATCAGCAGAAAATCCTGCAAGCCTTAAAACCCATGTTAAGGAACTTCCTGAGGAAGACAAGTAAAGGCGTCGAAAGTGAAACATGACATTAATTAATCTGAATGCTAGGATAAAGGAATGAGATATATTATTCTGTTTTTATACTTCTTTGCTCTGAATGGCGTTGAATGGAATGGCGTTGTTTATGACGATGACAGCGTGGCCGAAATGATCACCGTAATCACCACTACAAGCCCAATCCCTTCTATTCCCTCCACTAAATTCCTTTATGAAGCGCAAAAAAGCTTATTCCGTATCCCCGCTTTAGCTAAATGCAAAAAAATAATCGTCTTTGACGCTCCTCGAAATTTAACTTTTTTCTACCCTCAATATAAAAAGAACGTGCAATTTTTGGTTAATCATGACCCTTATTTCTCCAACACGAAACTCATTTTCTGCCCTAAATGGGTTCATCTCTGCGGCACAATTAAAGAAGCCATCCAGCATGTCGATACACCTTTCGTTTTCATCCATCAACACGACCTTCTCCTCATCAGAGATTTTGACTTAAACGGTATTGTCGCCACAATAGCAGCAAATCCCTCGGTCAAATATGTCGCCGTCACTAATGCGAACAACAACGATTGGTATGCCCCCGTTGAAGAAGGGGTGGAAGGGGTCTCATTTGTCCCCTTATGCAAAGTTTCAGGCTGGTCCGACCAATGCCACGTCACTACCGTCGACTATTATACTAATTTTGTCCTTCCTCAATGTGATCACACGTTCATGGAAAACGTTCTGCAACCCGCATTAAAGAAGGCTGTCAAAGAGCGTGGCTTTTCAGATGGTTGGCCTCCTTACGGGGCTTGTGTCTACGGCGATTTAGACGACCCGGCTTACATCTTCCATGCAAATGGCCGTAAAAACTTACAGTTCCCATTGGTGAAATAGCCCATCAATTGGCGGTCACTGGGATCCGGCAGCTCACCTTCATCCCATCCTGGGAATACCCGAAGGCAAAGAGATCCCCTCCTTGATCAAATTCAATCTCCTTAAAGCCCACGCTTGTGCACATGGAGACATATAAATTTTTTGGAGCAAGGTCAATGGTTTGCACGCATGCTCCCTTATCCAGGGAAAAGAGGAATATTTTTTTGTTATTTAAAATCGCTAAAAGGTTTTCCCTCAAGGTGTAGTTCGTAAGGGCGCTCACCATCGGCGCGGCAAACACCTGTATTATTTCCAAAGAATCAAGGGAATAAAGGGTAGCGGCTTGGTTGTTGAGGGATAAGAGTGTGTTTTGGTAGACTGCCGCATCTTGTCCGCGGATTGAGGCTGTTTGAACCCCATTCTTCAAAGAGAAGAGGTTCGCTTCAGAATCGGTGTTAAAAGGGGAAAAAAGGCAAACAAGCTTGTCCCGGCATATGTGCGCGCCTTTCAAATACCCGTTTTTCTTCACAGCAAAAAGTTTCTTTTGCTGTGAAATCGACCAAAGGGCAACGCCAGAGCTAGCCCATTCAACCAGCCTGCAGGCAATATAATCTCCCTGCAGCGACAAAACTTGTTCGGCCTTCGTTTCCATTTTTGCAAGCAGGGACCCATTTTGCCGGGAGAGCACAAAAAGATCGCATCTGCCCAATTTCTGAGAATTTAACAAAGCGATCCTCTCCTCATCTATTGCTGCACTGCTGCCTTCATAGCTTGCGGTCGGCTCCAATTGCAGGGTTGACAGGCTCACATAAGGCGGCTGTACGAAGATAAGAGTTTTGTAGTCGCTTGAGAGTTTGATATCCTTCAGCGCAGCCTCTTGCGATTTTTTGGTCGCATAGATAGGTGTGCCGTAAAAGGGCTTTTCCACCATAAGAAACGCTTTAATATTCAACTGCTCATCTGAGGAGACCGTTAAATAGTACGTCTTTCCGGGAATTAACGTAGGGGGTTGGAAGTCAATCCTTTGTTCTGTGCGGTTGGAGGTTTTGTCGAATACGCCTCCCAGCAACTGCAGCTGGCTTAATGCAGAGGCGTTGACCTTCATGGCGCTAAATGTTTTTTCCTCACCTCCTGAGGTAAGGGTAAAGGGGAGGATCTGCTCTTGAGCGCTGCTGCCTGGAAGGGGGACACTGATTTGTTCCGGACAATTTTTCCAAATAAGCTCGATCACCTTCAATGTCCTCTCACCACTCTCATGAGAGCCTTTCCAGCTAAATTTCAGAATAACCGCTTCTTGCTGATTTAAAATGGATTCACTGGGGAAAGAAAATAACGATATCATAGTCATACCAATTAAAAATTGTGTCAAAAAATAGGGTGATATATTACATTATCGCCTTTAGTTTTACAATATTTTTAACTGGATTTTCAATAGGCGCCTGATCCCCGGTAATATTATACATGACCCCCACTTTGTGCGTTTGGGGCGTTTCACTCGAGCATCCCATGAAAATGAGAAGCGCAGCCGAAATTTTGAACAAATTATTCATTTCTTCACCGCAAAACATCCGGAGAAAAAGAGCAATTAATAGTCGACAGATTTTTATTGGGGAAAATCAAAAACTGGTCTAATATGTATCAAAAAGGAGTTCGAAATGACACTGATTGAAAAAATAAACGATGGCATTAAAGAAGCGATGCGAAGCCGCGATCAGCTTAGACTCGACACCTTGCGCATGCTGAAATCAAAAATTTTGGCAGTGGATGCGCGCGGCAATCTGCCCGACAGTGAAGTTGTCAAACTCTTTAAAACGTACTACGGAAACCTTCAAGAGGCCCTGGAACAGGCTCAAACAGTGAACCGCGGCGAGCTTGTGGAAAAATTAAAGGGGGAATTAGCTGTCGTCCAGGAATTTTTACCAAAAGCGCTGTCTGTTGAAGAGACCAAAAAAATCGTCATACAGGCTATAAATGAGTCCGGCGCCAAGACAAAGAAGGATTTTGGTCTGGTCATGAAAAGCATCATGAAAATCAATAGCACAGTCGATGGGAAGCTCGCCAAAGATTTAGCCGGCGAATTGCTGACTGACTAGTATCTTTAAAATGACGCATGATGTGGAAAAAAGCGCCAAAATAAGGGACACTAGATCTCGGCAGCGGGTTGTCATCCCGCTGCCCCGACTTGGCTTCAGCCAAGCCTATTGTAGATCCAGGCTACACCAAAAAAGAGGATAAAACCTTTAATGAATCCATAAACGAATCCAAACAGGCTGCCCAGGAGTGAAACTCCAAAGCCTGGCATCGTATTTCCCATGTGCTCAAAGAGTTCATGGCCATAACCGGTAAAGAGGGCGAGCAATGTGAAGAAGAATAAGAACAATCCGCACATTATTCCCCCAGCAATCCCGAAGTTTGTTGCTTTTAACATATTTCCTCCAGGATTATCAGAAGAAAGCTACGTTCTTCTAATATCCTAATTTCATTTTACAATTACTACATTAATTATGAAATATTTAATAAGTAAAGAAGTTATGAATTTTATCGTATATATCGCTCAAAATCGCCATATTTCTCGAGGATCCTCCCCTTGGGAATGCTCAATAATACGAGGAGCAGCCCCGAAATGAGAGAGTTGGCCATCGCGCCGGAAAAAATCCAGGCTGAAAGCAGAACGAAAAGGCCTAATAGCAAAATGATAAAGCGTCCCGAGCGCGCCACCTCTGCCATCGAGATGACCGAAAGCGCTGCGACCAGAGCCCCCACAATATGAGCGCTATCGGCAGCTGAGCCAAAAATGCCTAAAATGTGCGGGGAAAACATCAGCCAAAGGCCGATAAGAGCGGTCAAAACCAGATTCCAGGGGACCGAAATGCCGCGTCTCATGGCGCTAAACGAAAGAGGAGGAACCTCTTCTGAAGCGCCGGGAGCGCTGCCCCCCTTCCAAAAAATCTCCCATAGCGGCTTGCCGGCCTTTTTGGAGTCTCGCAGGAATTGCCAAACCGCCGCGACCTCGTCCACAGCAAACGCGATCATGATCAACATGCAGACGGCAGTCAGCAAACACCAGGTGCACCAGGCGTGGACGATAATGGGCTGCAAAATGATAAGCACGATGCTCGCAAAACCCACCGGAATCACTAGAATAGCGAATAAAACGACGAACCAGGGGGTGGTGTGCCAGCGGCGGGCTCCCCCATGGCAGGCCATCAACACCTCAAGGGTATAGGCCATCGCCCCTAAGCCGGCGTCGGGAACGGGGAATTTCTTCGATATCGACGAGGTGATGACTTTTTCGGTCCCGTCGCCAAAGAGCGGATCGGCGATATGATCCAAATACCCCAACTGGTAGGCCGTCATATAACGGGCAAACATCCAGGCCAGAAAGCCAAAGAAAACAATCGGCAGGCGCTGCAGCGGCGCCGAAGGGTTATAGGACCAGCCTCCGGGTATGGATCCGCTGCTTTCAGAATTTACAGGAAATAGGATGGAGCAGGCAATCGCCATGACCCCGATCAATACGTCGTTGATATAGGATGCGGAGTCGGGGGCCCAAAACACAAGCGGGGCGAATTGCAGCCAGACCCCCACCAGGCAAATCGCCCAAAGGATCCACTGGCTGGAGTTAAGAATGGCATAGCCGCCTAACAGGAGCAGCAAGACCCCTGAGACCGTATCGCTGACGGCAAGGCTGGTACCGAAGGTCAGCGGCTGGGCAATCATCCAAAGGCCCAGGAATATGATGACGTATCTAGTATCTAATTTCATAAATTTTTTTAGCAACTTCAAGACCGTTTTCCTCATACCACCTGGCTGGGTCTTTTTTGAGATTTTCAATCATCACAGGCAGGGAAGTGCCGATAAAGTGCCTGGGTGTCCAGCCCAAAACCTTTTTTGCGAGCGAGATATCAACATCGTAATGATCGTCTGCCACATCGATCATCCAGGGCCGAATAAAAGTGTCTTTAAAAATAGGGGTGTGGTCTTGAAACCAGGCGCCTACCTTGGCCACAAGCTTGGGAATATGATGGGTCTGGAAGGACTTATCTCTGATAAGTTCCGATATTTCATTTTGCAGATCGCCATAGCCTATCGTTTTATCTTCGGAAATAATCAAAGTCGTCTCGGGGGAAAGCTGCTTTTGTTTCTCAATGGCCAGCTCAAAAGCGTCCATCAAATCGTCCAGATGCAAGAACGGATTCCCATGGTCGGGATTTCCGGGAAACAGATGGCTGTCTATTTCGCTTTCGTAAATGCGCTGGATCGTATGGGCCAATGGGATGGAATGGCACATATCATTATAACAGCCCGCAACCCGCAAGATGGTAGTCTGAATATCGCCGCTGTGGTTGTGGATGATTTCCTCGGTGCGCACTTTGGATTTTGGATAGGCCCAGCGGGGGCCAAGGGGGGAATCTTCATTAATTTTTTGTCCCAATTCGCAAGGTTGAAACACCAATATCGTGCTGGCGAATAGAAATTGATTGCAGTTAAAGGTTTGCAATTCCTCTAACAGGGACCTGGTCCCTTGAACGGTGATTTTTTCATAAAGATCGGAGGGCTCTCCGGAAAAACTGTAATAGGCGGCAAGATGGATCACGCAGATAATGTCATCGCCGCCAAGTTCTTTAGCCTCTTGCAAGGCGGTATGGACACTCTCCGGATTTGAAACATCCATATAGAGATGTTCCATATCTTTGATATGCTCAACTTTGTGCGTATCAAAACCGATAATGCGGTAATCATCGCCGAAGCGGTGCACCACCGCCCGGCCAATGCGTCCGCTTACGCCGGTAACTAAAAGGATCCCCTTTTTATTACTGCCCATAAATCCCCCTCAACATATTCAATAAATTATATAATAGTTGCCTAATAAAAGAACAACAAAAACATAACTCATTGACGTTTAAAGAGAAGCAAGCACAGCATCGTAGTCGGGCTCTTGGGTAATTTCCGGAACCTGTTCAGAATAAATGACTTTGTTATTTTCATCCAGAACGATCACCACGCGCGAGCAAAGCCCCTTTAAAGGCCCTTCAGCGATCTCGAGGCCATAGTCTTTGGCAAAGGAGCTGCGAAAGGCGGAAAGGGATTCCACATTAGCCAAACCTTCGGCATCGCAAAACCGCTTTTGCGCGAAAGGCAAATCTTTGGAAATGTTGAGCACGACCAGTTCTTTGGAATTTGGGATCTTTTTATAAAACTGCCGCACGGACATGGCGCACGTGCCGGTGTCAAGGCTCGGGAAAATGTTGAGCACTTTCTTTTTGTTGCCGAAGGTGGAGAGGTTTACCTCGGAAAGGTCTTGCTTCACTAAGGCAAAGTCGGAAGCCTTAGCGCCCTTTTTCGGTATGGTGCCGCTCGTGTTAATCGCTTTGCCTTTTAATTTGATCTCAGTCATACTTTTCCTCAAGTTTAGGGGTTAAACGATAATCATAATGGAAAGAAAAGATTTTGCCAACTTCGCCGTTCATCTGGCTCAAGAGAGCGGGAAAGTGCTTATCAAACATTGGGGAAAAATCGCCCATATCGAAGAGAAATCGGCCGGAGACCTTGTCACTGAGGCGGATAAAGAATCGGAAAAGGTGATCATAACCGAAATTCACAGACAATTCCCCCACCATGCCATCCTGGCCGAAGAGTCGGGGGCTAGCGGTGCGGAAGGGGAGTTTTTGTGGGTCATCGATCCCTTGGACGGCACGACGAACTACGCCCACCAATATCCCTATTTCAGTGTCTCCATCGGCCTCCTCCACCGCCAGGCGCCCATCGTCGGCGTCGTGTATCATCCCCTTTATAATGAACTGTTTGTGGGAGTCAAAGGAGAGGGCGCCACCCTGAACGGCCAGCGGATAAGCGTCTCAAAAACCGATTCCTTAAACCGCAGCCTGCTGGCCACAGGCTTCCCCTATAACCGCAATGAGACCGATGACAATAACTATGTGGAATTCAACCACCTCACCTCTTTGACGCAAGGGGTAAGACGGCAAGGCTCGGCGGCCCTTGACCTGGCCAATGTCGCTTGCGGCCGTTTGGACGGCTTTTGGGAGTGCGGCTTAAAGCCCTGGGATGTGGCGGCCGGGATCGTGCTGGTCGAAGAGGCTGGGGGAAAAATCGCCAACTATCAGGGCGGCGCCTACGATCTCTATGGCAAATATACTCTGGCCTCGAACGGCTTGCTTCACGCGGCCCTGATTGAGGAATTGAGCAAATTTAAACATTGATCAGAAAGGCCTCTTTCTGCAAGAGATAGGGGTATGACCGCGCTTATCAAATCTTTATTGGCTCCTTTGCTCAGCATCATTTTGGCTATGCTGAGCAGCGGCTTTTTTTTTACTTTTTTGAGCGTCCGTTTGAAAACCGACGGCTTCCCCGAAACAACCATCGGCTATGTCCATTCCGCCTACTACGCGGGACTCCTCTTATGCTCCTGGCGCTTTGAAACCCTTCTTTACCGCATAGGCCATATCCGCTCCTTCGCCGCCGCGGCAGCCATCGCCACCGCCACCATACTTCTGCAAGGCATTATCATCGACCCCAAATTTTGGATTCTGATGCGCTTTTTCAACGGGATGTGCATCGCGTCGGTCTTTATCGTCATCGAAAGCTGGCTCCTCGCTAAAAGCACATTCGATACAAGAGGGCGGATCTTATCCATTTACATGATCGCCCTGTACGCCTCGCAGATGACGGGTCAATTTATCATCGATTTCGTCGATATCTACACCCTCGCCTCTTTTTTAGTGGCGGGCATTTTATGCGCCCTTTCAGCCGTTCCCCTCTCCCTCACCTATACCGAATCGCCTGAAACTGAGGAGCACTCCATGAAAGGACTCTTCTCGCTCTTCCGCATTTCTCCCTTTGGCGTCATCGGCTGTTTTTTGAGCGGCATGATCCTAAGCGCCATTTACAGCTTTGTGCCAAACTTTGCCCAAACCCACCATTTATCGGTGGCCTTGATCACCAGCGTGACAATCGCCGGAGGATTTATCCTGCAGTGGCCGATCGGCCATCTTTCCGATCTGTTCGACCGGCATAAGCTGCTGATCATTCTAAGCCTGTGCAATATCCTGCCCGCTATCGCCCTGATAATGCTTCCAAAAGAAGCGCTGCCGGTCTCCGTGCTATCATTTATACTCGGGGGATTTTGCTTCACCATCTATCCTGTCAGCATCGCGCATGTCTGCGACCGGGTGCGGCCGGAACACATCATCACCACAACCAGCGTTTTGATGCTGGCTTATGCCGTCGGAGCGGTTTTGGGGCCCCTCATCGCGCCCCCTTTTATGCTTTTCCTGTCTACGGATGGGCTCTACCTCTATATCGCTTTATGCTCAGGGGTTTTAGCTCTTTTCGGCTTATACTCTTTATGGAAAAAACCGGCCATCCTGTTCAAAGACCAGTCAGAATATGTCGCGCTGCCGAATTTGACCTCGGTGGCCTACGAACTGGATCCGCGCAGCACCGATGATGACGAGGAAACGATGGAGCCGCGTTAACCTCTTGGCGTATTAACAAAAGGTCCCCCGCCGCCGGAATAGCTGAAAAACATGCGGTAGAAGATCCAGGACTCATAGAAATAGATATAGAGAAGGGTCAAAATAACGGCGATCCAAAAAAGCAGAGCGAACAGTCTGAAATTCATAAGATCCTTTTTACTTAACTTTGTGAATAAGCTCAAGCCTTAAACTTCACCTGCTTCTTCATTAAGAAATCCATCGTCAGGCCAAACAGATGGGGGTTGTGATCAAAATCGTGCAGCAAAATAACCTCCTCAGCCAGCGACGATTGCCGCCAATGCTCCTCCAGGCCCTGCAAATAAGCCTTGGGATCCAGGATCATTTTCTGCTTGTAGTCGCGCGTATCCCAATCCCAGCCGGTGTCGAGAAAGCCGTCCGCCTTTAGCGGCGTAAATCCTAAGGTCCCCAAAAAGCGCTGGATCGCCTCGGCTTTTGCCCCCGTTCCCCGGTCGCCGTAGGGCAAACGGAACAGTTTCGCCGGGCGCGCGCTCTTGGCCAGGGCGTAGCACTCATCGATGAGAACCTCGGTTCTTAGAATCTCATCGTAACATTCCGCCTCCGAAATTTCTGAGAAATAGGGGTGGCTGTAGGAGTGATTGCCGATGGTAAAGCCCGATTTGATGGCGTCGACGACTAAATTTCGATGCTTTTCTATATTTTTTCCGGGACAAAAGAACAGGGCGGGAATCTTATGCTCAAGCAAAAAATCAACTTTTTCTTTCATATGAATGGAGGGGGCGTCATCGATGGTGAGATAAATATTCATCGTTTCTCATGCCTGTTAGCAAAAAATAAGAGACACACCGTCGCCAGGCCCACGCCTAAATAACAAAGAGCGAGCGGCAAGGCGTTTTTTACCGGGATAAAGGAAAAAAGCAGGCTCCCTATCGATCCGGCAATAAATTGAACGGAAGACAAAAGAGCGTTAGCCCCGCCCATATATTGTTTTATTTGACTCAACGCCTTCGATACGGAATTTGTCCCGATTAAGGGAAAGGAGAAAAAGTACATCATCGTCGCTATCATAACCACCCAAGTGTTTAATATCCCCGCCAAATGGCAGAGGAGCAGCATCGCACCGGCTGCGATCACAAATCCGCTGCCGATCCATAAAATGGTGTTAATCGGAACAAGGTGCAGCAAGCGGATATTCAAATAACTCGCCATGATAATGGCCGCCCCTATGGGGATGGCAAGGGAACCGTATTGCGCCGGGCTTAAGCCCAGAATCTCCTGAAAAAGAAACGGGCTGAAAGTCAGATAGGCTAACGTCCCGACGGCAGGCAGTGCCACTCCCAATCCAAACAGAATAAACAAGGGCTTGGACAAAATTTCTTTATAACCGGTAAACATCGTGGAAATATGTCTTTTCCCCGCGGGATCCAACGATTCATCAATCTTTAAAGAGGCGAATCCGACGAGGAATATGTAGAACAAAAGAAAGCAAAAAGGAGCCTGCCAATTGTAGGCTTCCTGCAAACACCCTCCGATCGTGGGGGCCACAGCCAGCACAAGAGGCAAGGACATGGTGATGTAGGAGATCTGAGTCGCGAGTTCCCGCCCTTTGAAAAGGTCGGAAACCATGGATCGCCCGGCAATCATGATCGCTCCGTTGCCCATCCCTTGCAAAAAACGGCAGGCGATAAAGAAATAAATCGATGGGGATAAAATACAGCCGATCGTCGCAAGCAAAGAAATGAAAAGGCCGTAATAGACCACTTTTTTCCGGCCCAGATGATCCGAAAGGGGGCCAAATAGCAGCGGGGTGAGGGCAAAACTCAGCATATAGGCAAAAAGAGTCAATTGAGTGGACTCTCTACTCACTTGAAAATCAGCAGCTAGCGATGGAAGGGAAGGGAGATAAATATCCGTGGCGAAGTAGCCGATCGAGATCAGCAGAAGTAAAATGGCTGTGCGCTTAAACTTCATAATTTGAAAAAATCGGAGGAAGAGGGATTCGAACCCTCGGTACGCTATTAACGTACACACGATTTCCAATCGTGCTCCTTCAGCCGCTCAGACATTCCTCCAATGATTTAAAAATTCTATGCGATTGCAAGATTAACTTCAATCCCAATTTTTCCCCTTGCAAAAATATAAATTTAACCGCATACTTGTTACATTATTCACTCTACATTTAATTTTATGAAAACATTAATACTTTTATTCCTTTTTTCATTTAGCGCCCTTTTAGCGGAGCCCTCCCATTATGTGCTGGTCAGCGTCGCCCCACACAAGTTTTTTGTGGAGCAGATCGCCGGAAATACCGCCACGGTCGGCCTCATCGTTCCGGCCGGCGCGAGCGCGCACACCTTCGAACCCTCCCCAAGGCAAATGATCGCCGCCGGAAAAGCCGACGCGTGGTTCGGTTTGGGAGAGTCGTTTGAGAGCCGCGCGGTCCCGGTGGTTAAGAGGCAAAACCCGAACATGCGCTTTATCGACCTTCGGGAAGGACTCGACCTGATCTACGACCCGGAACACACCTGCTGCTGCCACCATGGGGCGGACCCCCATATTTGGCTCAGCCCAAAAACAGCCAGGCAACAAGCCAAAACCATCGCCGCCGCCCTGACAGACCTCTACCCTGAAAATAAAGAGTTTTATCAAAAATCTCTTAGCGTATTTCTGCAAAAACTGGACGAGCTCGACCGGGAAATTGAAAAGACCCTGGCCCCCATGCAGCCGCGCATCGTCATGATCTCCCATCCCGCCTACGGCTATTTAGCCAGGGATTACGGCTTGAAGCAGCTTTCGATCGAATTCGAAGGAAAAGACCCCTCGCCCCAGCAGCTCACAAAAGTGCTGAACGAGGCGCGCGCCGCCGGGATTGAGACCGTCTTTATTCAACCGCAGTACAGCAGCAAGGGAGCCAAACTGATCGCCAAAGAACTCAAAGCGGATGTCGTCAGCTTAAATCCCTATTCGGAAGACTACATCAATAGCCTAAGAGAGATCGCCCTGGCCTTTGCCAACAGCCACAAAAGGACTCATGAGCCAAGCCGTTGAATTTGAAAACGTCTCATTCACCTACGAGGAGACTCCTGTCCTGTCGCGGGTCTCATTTACCATCGCGAAAAAAGAGTATATAGGAATAATCGGCCCTAACGGGGGCGGCAAAACCACTCTTTTACAGCTGCTCATGGGCTTCCTTACTCCCGATTCGGGCACTATTCGCCTGTTCGGCGCCCCGCCGGTCCAGTCCCGCCAAAAAATCGCCTATGTCCCTCAAGTGATGCGCTTTGACCGGGAGTTTCCCATCTCGGTCCTGGAAGTTGTGCTCTCGGGCCGGCTCAACAATTTGACCTGGTATGGCCAATATCCTCAGGCAGATAGGGAAGCCGCTTTGGAAGCTTTAAAAAAAGTGAATCTCCTCGACTTTCGCCATTCTGCCTTCGGCAATCTCTCAGGAGGGCAAATCCAGCGCGCTCTAATTGCCAGGGCCATCGTGACAAACCCGGAACTTCTCCTGCTCGATGAACCCACGGCCAATGTCGACGCCAAAGCCGAAGCCGATATCTATCGCATTATTAAAGAACTTAGCGAGGAGATGACCATCATGATGGTCACTCACGATTTGCAAACAGTCGTCAACCAGGTCGACCGGATCCTGTGCGTGCAAAACAGCGTTGTATCGCTGCGGCCCGAACAGGTTTGCGGCCATTTTGCCATGGGCCTCTATCATCCTCCGCTTACTAAAGAGCAAAAACCATGACTTTCTACGACGCCCTGATCTCAAACCCCCTGCTCCTTTCAGCCCTGATTGCCGGCTTGGCCTCCTCGATAGTCAGCGGCATCATCGGCTCTTATGTCGTTGTGAAGCGGATCGTCTTCATCAGCGGCAGCATCTCCCACTCCGTACTGGGGGGGATAGGGTTTTGCCTGTGGCTGGAGCGCGCCAAAGGGGTCGAATGGGCCTCTCCCCTCATGGGAGCGCTCGTCGCAGCCATCCTCTCAGCCCTCGTCATCGGATGGATCCGCCTCCATTACCGGCAAAGAGAAGACACCGTCATAGCCGCCTTGTGGTCGGTGGGCATGTCGCTTGGCGTTTTGTTCATCTCTCAAACACCCGGATTCAATGTCGAGCTGACGAATTATCTGATCGGAAACATCCTGTGGGTTTCTCCAGCGGACTTATACGTCCTCTTCGCCCTGGATCTTTTCATCATTCTCACGGTTCTTTGCCTGCACAAGCGCTTTTTAGCCATCTGCTTTGATGAGAAGCAGGCTCAGCTGCAGGGCTTGCCCGTGAATCAGCTCTACTTTCTGTTGCTGATATTAACCGCGGTATCGGTTGTGC
The DNA here is from genome assembly GCA_963696295.1 of uncultured Chlamydiae bacterium. Lineage (GTDB taxonomy): Bacteria > Chlamydiota > Chlamydiia > Chlamydiales > JAJFMB01 > CAVOJR01. The sequence continues at coordinate 1,162,088 of CAVOJR010000001.1, forward strand.
TGCTGATTCAGGTGGTCGGGGTCATCCTCGTCATGACCATGCTCACCATTCCCGCTGCCATAGCCAATCTCTTCACATCGAGCCTTTCCAGGATGATGATGGCCGCGATTTTGTTAAGCTGCCTGTTTTATTTCTTTGGAACGGTTATTTCATTTTATTTGGATTGGCCGGGAGGCGCCACCATTGCGCTGCTTGCCGGTTTGATCTATGTCGCCGTGCTGCTTACCCGTATGAAGCTGAGAAAGGAATAAAAAAGCCCCAATGACTTGGGGCTCGGCTTTCGGAAAGAGAGGGATTTGAACCCTCGATACCCTTTAGGGGTATGCGTCCTTAGCAGGGACGTGCTTTCGGCCACTCAGCCATCTTTCCATGAAGGGAGAGTCTACTCGAAAATCAAATACAAAACAATCCTTTTCCTCGCTAAGTGTGCTTTTTTACAAACTTGGCCAGTTCCTTTTCGTTGTAAAAATGATTCATATAATCCAGCGAAAGGATCAGATTCGCCTCTTCAGCAGAGTACTTATGCTTTTTTTTGAACGGTTCGTAGAGCGGATGGGACCGGACATTTTTCTTCGGTATTTGCACACTCCTCAAACTTAAAGCCTTCTCAAGGATCAAGGCCCATTCAGCGATATCCTCAAACCTCAATACCAGCAGATCGAAATTCTCCCCTCTTTCAAAGTAATATTTTTTTTCAAAATCGAAGGGCTGATCAAAAATATGAAGGCCAAGCAACCGGTTAAAATCAGCGTACCAAAATTTCAGTTTATCCATTTCGCTCCTATTGAACTCAGGAAAAACCCTCAGCAAATCGGCCAGCTTATAATTATCGGGCAACGGCACAATTCCGGCGTTGATATGCTGAAATAAACAGGAAACATTTCGGTCGAAGGCGTTTCTCATCGCATTGACAATTAAAATTTTTTTATTCTCTTGCAGGTAATCTGTTATAGGCTCAGGTTCATGCGTGGGTTTGGTGGGGCGGTACTGACGAAAAAAATCGCGCAGCGATGAGTGGCCGACTTTGCCAAAGGTATAGACGACAACAGCGTCGTAGCCTTCCAGAGCCTTTTTATTATATTCTTCATCGGTAAAGGCGGAAAGGGAAGAAATCAGCGCCAAAAAAATAAAAAATATCACCTTCATAAATGTTTTTTCACCATTTCCTGCAATTCGCTTTCCGTATAAAAATGCTGCATGTAGTCCATCTCAAGGATCTGCTCGGCCTCTTCGGCTGAATATCTATATGTCTTTCTGAACTCATCATAGAGGGGATGTTTGTTCGCGTTCTGCTTGGGCAATGACAAATTCTTTAAATGCAGCGCCTTTTCGAGTATCTTGGGCCACTCGGCGATATCTTCGAACCGCAGGATTAACACATCATAATTTGCCTTCCTTTCAAAATAATACTTTTTATTGAAATCAAAAGGGTGGTCAAAGGTGTGAAGGTCCAGAAGTTGATTAAATTGGGTATACCATTGGCTGGTAAGTGATGTGTGTACGGCGTTAAATTCTGAATAGATAGCGATCAAGTCAGACACCTGGCAATTTTCCGGCATTTCTATTTTTCGTTTGAGGTGTTGAAAAAAACAGGAGATATGTCTGTCAAAGCCGTTTCTCATCGCATTAACCACTAAAAACTTCTTATTTTCCGCTAACAATTTGTTTATTTTTTCAGGCCCGTGAGTATGGAAGGTTTGGCAAAGGGGGCGGAACAGGGCGCAAAGGGAAGTGGAACCGACCTTGGAATATTGATACACAACAATGCAGTCGTAGCGCTCTAAGGCTTTTTTATTATGATAATCTTTAGAAAAGAGGGAAAAAGTGATCGTCAAAAATACAAAAATACAAACTCTCATAAAATATACCGGTTCAAGAATGGGAATTTCAAAAGATTAGAGTGATCCCATTTTTAACACAATATTTTCCTGTGGACTTTTGCGAAAATTTCTCTTAATCTCTTCCGTATATGGCCGAGACAAAAGTAAAAATAGCCCCGAACTCCAAAGAATCCGAGATGATGGTCTTGGGGTGCATGCTCACGAGCATAAACGCCCTCAATGTCGCAGCGGACGCGCTAGAGGACACCGACTTCTACTACACCGAACACAAACTCATCTTTCAAGTCCTGAAAGAGGCTTACAAAAATGATAAGCCGGCCGACCTGCATCTGGTCTGCGAGGAATTAAAGCGGCAGGACAGACTCACCGCTGTCGGCGGAGCGGCTTACCTCACAACCCTGGCTCAATATGCCGGCACCTCCGCCCATATCGAGGAATACTCCGGCCTGATCAAAGACAAATCTATCCTGCGCCGCATGATCAGCGCTTGCGAAATCGTCGAAAAAAACGCCCTGGATGAGCCGCAGGATGTCGCTGTCGTCCTCGATAACGCCCAGCAGCTCTTTTATGAAATCAGCCAATCAGCCGCTTCCGAAGGCGGTTTTCTCCTCAAAGACATATTGTCCGGCGTCAAGGCCGAATCGAAAAAACCCTACCTGAAAGAGCTGCAGGAACGGCAAGAGCGGTATGAACAACTCGGCCCGGATGACCATAGCATTAATGGCGTTCCCACCCTCTTGACCGACCTCGATAAAATGCTGGGGGGCTTCGGAAACTCCAATCTGCTCATATTAGCCGCCCGCCCAGCCATGGGTAAAACCGCCCTTGCGGTCAATATCGCGGAAAATGTCTGCCTCAAAAACCGCATTCCGGTCGGCATCTTCTCGCTTGAAATGAGCGCAGAACAGCTGGTGCACCGCATGATTTGCTCCCAGTCTGAAGTGGAATCGGACAAAATCAAAACCGGCGCGCTGAGCGGAATAGAATACCAGCGGATTGTCTCCACGGTTAATGATATGCAGTCGCACACCATGGTCATCGACGACCAGCCGGGGTTAAAAATCACCGACCTTCGCGCCAGGGCGCGCCGCATGAAGGAAAGCTACAACATCGGGCTGCTTGTGATCGACTATCTGCAGCTCCTATCCGGTTCGGGCACCTCCCGCAACACGGAAAACCGGCAGAATGAAATCGCTGAGATCTCCCGCATGCTGAAAAACCTCGCGCGGGAATTGAATATCCCTGTGCTTTGCCTCTCCCAGCTTTCCCGAAAGGTGGAAGAGCGGCAAGGACACCGCCCCATGATGAGCGATTTGCGCGAAAGCGGCAGCATCGAGCAGGATGCCGACGTCATCATGTTCCTGCTGAGAAGAGAGTATTACGATCCGATGGACAAGCCGGGAATGGCGGAGCTCATCGTCGCAAAAAACCGGCATGGCGGAGTTGGCAGCGTCAACCTCACTTACCGCAAAGAGATTGCGCAGTTTGCCAATTATACCCCCATGAATTTCTCCAAAAACCAGGAAGCTGAAGAGGAATTCAGCCAATTTTCCCCCTATTAGGTGCCCTTTATGCAGCTGATCTACCAGGAATTCGCCCCTCCGGAAGAAGAGGAGATTCTTTTGGAAGGGATTTTTCAGGAAGCCTTTAAAGCCCGCGGCATGCAGCCTATCCGGTCATTTTCTTTTATGATGAAAGACGAAAGCGAAGCCGTGCAGGGAGGGGTTACCGGCACCACTTATTACGGCTATATGTATGTCGAGCTCTTGTGGGTCGATCCGAAATACCGGAAGCAGCAGTGGGGCTGCAAACTGATGGAGGCGGCGGAAAAACTCGCAAAAGAGAGGAATTGCGCCTATATCTGCGTCACTACCATGGATTGGGAGGCGATGCCCTTTTATAAAAAATTAGGTTACCAAATCGATTATACCCATGACGGTTTTGAAAATAACAGCCTGATGTACATCCTGCGAAAGAAAGTCTGAACACCTAAAATTAGGTTACCAAATCGATTACACCCACGATTGAAAATAACAGCCTGATGTTCATCCTGCGAAAGAAAGTCTGAACACCTAAAATTAGGTTACCAAATCGATTACACCCACGATTGAAAATAACAGCCTGATGTTCATCCTGCGAAAGAAAGTCTGAATACCTAAAATTAGGTTACCAAATCGATTATACCCATGACGGTTTTGAAAATAACAGCCTGATGTACATCCTGCGAAAGAAAGTCTGAACACCTAAAATTAGGTTACCAAATCGATTACACCCACGACGGTTTTGAAAATAACAGCCTGATGTACATCCTGCGAAAGAAAGTCTGAACACCTAAAATTAGGTTACCAAATCGATTACACCCACGACGGTTTTGAAAATAACAGCCCGATGTTCATCCTGCGAAAGAAAGTATGAATGTCTAAAAAATTAGGTTACCAAATCGATTACACCCACGACGGTTTTGAAAATAACAGCCCGATGTTCATCCTGCGAAAGAAAGTCTGATCGTTCTTCTTTACTTTTTATCTCAAATTGGTTAGGATTCTCCTTTTCAACCTGAAATCGCACCGGAGAAAAGATGTCTTCCGTCAAAAAAAAACGAAAAGCGAAGATTGCCCTTCATAAAAGAAAAAAGCGCAGTCGTCGTGACCGTCATAAAAACAGATAAACTTATAAATTAAATTTTCCTCCATGTGGAAGTATCCAGAAGCATTTGATGTCATCGTGATGGGGGGAGGCCATGCCGGCTGTGAAGCTGCGTTAGCAGCTGCCCGCATGGGCGCCCGCACGCTGCTCCTCACAATGAATCTCGATACGATCGCTAAGATGAGCTGCAATCCTGCTGTCGGCGGGATTGCCAAAGGCCACATGGTGCGTGAAATCGATGCCCTCGGCGGGGAGATGGGCAAAGTAACCGACCGGACCGGCATTCAGTTCCGCATGCTGAATGCTTCCAATGGACCGGCCGTCTGGGCTCCGCGCGCTCAAGCCGATAAAGTCGCCTACCAGTTTGAAATGCGCCATCGCCTGGAAAAACAGCCGAATTTGCAAATCAAGCAAGGGACTATCGAAAATCTCGTCGTTGAACAGGGGCGCATTACCGGCGTCTTAACCAAAGAGGGGATTCAATACACGACTAAAACTCTGGTACTCTCTTCCGGAACGTTTATGCGCGGCCTGCTGCACATCGGCGAAACCAACTACTCCGGGGGAAGAGCGGGCGACGAGCCTTCTGTGGGCCTGTCCGGCAGCCTGAAAGCGCTGGGATTCGACCTCGGCCGTCAAAAAACCGGCACCCCGGTCCGGATCCACAGGCGCTCCATCGATTTCAGCCTGGCCGAAGAGCAGCCGGGAGAAGCTGGCGTGCGCTTCTCCTACGATGAAACAGGCGGCCCGGTCCTGCCGCAAGTCAGCTGCTACATCACTTATACCACCGAAGAGACCAAAGAGATTATTCAAAAAAATATCCACCGTTCCCCCCTCTACTCGGGTAAAATCGAAGGGATCGGCCCCCGCTATTGCCCCTCCATAGAAGACAAGGTGATGCGTTTCAAAGACAAAGAGCGGCATCAGATCTTCCTCGAACCGGAAGGGGTGAATACTGAAGAATTCTATGTCAACGGCGTCTCCTCTTCGTTGCCGATCGACGTGCAGTTTGCCTTTGTCAGAAGCGTGCCCGCCCTAAGAAACGCCGAGATCACCCGTCCCGGCTACGCCGTCGAATACGACTATGTCAAAAGCGGACAGATGGACAGCAGCCTGGAAACGCGGCTGATTCAAGGCCTTTTCCTCGCCGGACAAATCAACGGAACGTCCGGTTACGAAGAAGCCGCCGCCCAGGGATTGATGGCCGGCATCAACGCCGCCAACAAAGTTTTGGGCAAGCCGCCGCTCATTTTAAAACGTTCGGAAGCCTACATCGGCGTGATGATAGACGATCTGGTCACCAAAGGCTCCGATGAGCCCTACCGCATGTTCACCAGCCGCGCCGAACACCGCCTGCTTCTGCGCCAGGATAACGCGGACTTGCGCCTGCGCGCCTACGGCTATGCGGCCGGCCTGATTGACGAAGGGCGCTTTCAAAAATTACTGCACAAAGAAACCACCCTCAATAACGAGATGGACCGCCTGGACAAGGTCTTTAAACCGTTTGAAGGGAAAAACGCCTCCATCGCCCAGCTCCTGCGCCGCCCCGAACTCACCTACGGCAAGCTGCTCGAAATCTTCCCCGACGCCCTCAATGACCACGGTCCCGACATCAATTTCCAGATCGAGCTCAACTTGAAATACGCAGGCTATATCGACCGGCAAAACACCGAAATTTCCCGCCACTCCAATCTGGAAAACATTGCTATTCCCGAAGATTTCGATTATACCGCTATTAAGGGGCTTCGCACAGAAGCGAAGGAAAAGCTGATGAAGAAAAAACCGGCGAACTTGGGACAGGCGTCCCGCATCTCCGGCGTTTCCCCATCGGACATCTCCGTATTGATGATCGCGATTAAGCAAAAAAAACGTGATAGTACATCTCCTTAAACTTGAAAACACGCCCATAGGGCGGCAGCTTCAGATCGAAGAGGCACTGCTCCGCGCCGACACAAATAATTACTGCCTTATCAACACAGGCTCTACCGACGCCATCGTGATGGGCATCTCCGGCAAGCCCGGGCAGCTGATCGACCCCCGCCTCTACCGGCAAAATCCCGTCCCCCTCATCAAGCGCTTCAGCGGCGGCGGCACCGTCTACATCGACCCGGACACTTACTTTATCACCTTTATCTTCAACAACCGGATCCTGCCCAAGTATCCCCAGGAGATCTTAAAGTGGACGGAAGAGCTTCTGAAACCGGTCTTTTCCCCCCTCAACTTTCAGCTCAAAGAAAACGACTACACCCACAATGATCTCAAATTCGGCGGCAACGCCCAGTATCTTTGCAAAGACCGCTGGCTGCACCACAGCTCCCTCCTCTGGAACTACAATCCCACTAAGATGGACCTTTTACTCCTGCCGGGCAAGCGGCCCGCCTACCGGCAAGACCGCTCCCACAAGGATTTCCTCTGCACGCTGCAGCCCCACTTCAGCAAACAGGAGATCGGCGAGCGACTCATCTCACGCCTCTCCGCGCAATTCACCCTTAAAAGCATTAGTTTAGAAGAAATCACACCGATTCTGGACCGGCCACACAGAATGGCGACCGCCTATCTTGACAAAGATGATATCATAAAGAAAAAGGAAGCAGTATGAAAGAGAAGCAGACCCGAGATCTAGACAAGTCCGCTAAAGAACATCATCGCAGCACTAATCGTCAGATTAAAAAACCCACTCCTTTTGATTGGAAACAAAAAATTTCCAGTAAATTTATCAAAGAAGCGATTGATGAGGGAAGAGAGTGATTGTCGCGTCCAATGAAGCTTAAGCCTCTTGACAAATAAACAAAAATAATGTATATATATAGTATATACATAACGAGGTGCTATGCAATCACACATCCAAAAATGGGGGAATAGTCTTGGCCTGCGCATACCTATGCAAATTGCCAAGCAATTACAATTACAGCCTGGAAGTTCTGTTACCCTTGAAATAGAAAATGGCCGGATAATTATCCAACCCCCTAAATATGATTTGGATACCATGCTTAAAGATATCACAGCTAAAAATCTACATCACCAGATTCTCGATGACACCCAGCTTGGAAATGAAGAATGGTAAAATACGCCCCAAAAGAAGGCGATATTGTCTGGATGGAATTTGATCCCCAAAAAGGAAAAGAAATTCAGAAAAAACGACCAGCTCTCACTATCTCACCGCATCCTTACAACTTAAAAACCGGCCTTGGATTATTTATGCCGATTACGAGCAAAATTAAAGGCTATCCCTTTGAAGTTATTGTTGATACTGACAAAATTCAGGGAGCTATTCTTTGTGATCAGATTCGTTCTTTGGACTGGAAAGCTCGCAAAGCCAAATTTATTACGCATCTTTCAATCTCACTTTTTAAAGATGTTTTAGCAAAATTTCGAGTTTTACTTCCAGATTATTAAAAACTGCCGGAAGGGGGCTGACAACGCACGATCAACACTTTATGTTAACGTGGGAGCCCTTCCCAAAGTTCTCATGCTTCAGCAATGCCTAGCATTGATCCCTTTAGCGTCAGGCTCCTTATTGATTAATATCGTCGATTGGCATCAAATCAGCGATCCCTAACAGCAGCAAAAAACAATTATAACACGTATGCCATTTATATTCAAATAGTTGTCATGAGAAACAAAGGGTTCTTTCCTGTAGAAGGCTAGCTCTCCGTGTCTTGGACTGAAAATCATCCCTTTTTTTATTAAACTTCAAAATAAACGATTTTCAAAAATAACTATTTTAAACAGCTACCACCGAAGCGGGAGATCTGGCTCACCGTAAATTTACTCTAGAGGGACCTCGCAGATTTAGTAGAAAAAGAATGTTCTGAATCATGCGTAATGTTATCATTGGGGCATGATGATTTCAACTTCTCAAGGTAATATCGCTGTATGGGATTCCCAAGGAACCGGAAAACCGGTGCTGTTCCTGCATGGAAATTCCGCTTGTAAAGAAGTTTTTGCGCTCCAATTCGAAAGTTCTTTGGCGCAAAAATATCGCTTCATCGCCATCGACCTTCCCGGCCATGGAAATAGCGATAAGGCGGTCGATCCTGAAAAGACGTACACCATTTCAGGTTATACCGATGTGGCGATAGAAGTGATGAAAAAAATGCAATTGACCGACCCCATAGTGGTCGGCTGGTCATTAGGCGGCCATATTGGTCTGAATATGCTCCAAAAAGGGCAAAAACTCGCCGGTTTACTAATCACCGGCACGCCCCCTATCAACATTTCTCCGGAGGGGTTCGCAGAGGGTTTTCGTCCTCTGCCTCTCTTTAAAACGCTATTTACCCAGATTGTCTTTTCGGAGGCGGAAGCAAAAGAATTTATGTCCGGCGGAGGCTTCGACACAGAAAAGCACCCCTTTATTGTCGCTGCCGCCTTAAAGACCGACGGCTATGCGCGCCATTACTTAGCGGAATCGATGGGAAAAGGGGTGGGCGGCAATCAAAAGGAAACTGTAGAAAAGGACAAGACTCTTCTTTGCGTCATCCAGGGGGGGAACGATGAAGGCATTAATAATGATTATATTTTGAAATTACAGTATAAAAATCTGTTTAATCAGGTGTATATTATTGAAAATTCAGGGCATGCGGTATTCTGGGAAAAACCGGAGGAATTTAATCGCATTTTATCTCTCTTTTTAGCGCGGATAAATCATTGACACAATGCTATTTGCGCAAGATAGGCGGCAAACTCCCGCTCGCCTTTCAGACCGGTCCCCACCATTGAAATTCCTATACTTTTGTCATTAGATTCTACAATCTTGATAAAGAGTCACAAAAAAATCTGCCATTTGTGTATAATCGTCCCGCATAAAAAGAGATTTCCATGGCCAATCTTCCCGAATTTCCTACTTTTTCAGATCTTTGGGCGGCGCTCACTTCTATGCTTTGGCCTCCCGCCAGGCCTCAATTGGCCTTCGACACGCAATCGCTGCTCTCCTCTTCGGAATATCAGATCCTCTTTAAGGACAGAGTGAGGGATAAGGGATCAATAGAGCTTGTAGAGGTGGGGAGCGAGCCAAAATTTATTAAAATCGTCAAAGGGGCTCTTTTAGGCGCCGGGCGCTCGGGAACTGTCTACAAGTGTTCGTTTCTTGGAGAGTCAAGACTATTTGCTCTTAAAGAGCCTCATTTTGGCAATATGCCTGCGCGAGACCTCATTCATGAGGCCAATATGATGAAGCTCATGGCAGGCCTTCCCCACGTTGAGCATGAAGGAAATCTGTATTCTGACGGGCAAATGTTCCGCCTGATCCGACCTCTTCATAGCGGAACATTGTCCGACCGTTTAGTTGGACTGACCCTGGAGGTAAAACTGGCGGTCGCTTCACAGCTCATCCTGGCGGTAGAAGAGCAATTGAGCCGGGATGTGCTCCAGCTAGACCTGAAACCGGACAATATTTTTTGCGACGAGCCCCATGACGCCTCCCGGGTTAAGATTCAGATCGGCGACTTTGGCTCCTCTCTTTATATGCCTCCCATCTCAGATCCGGAGGACTTGAAGGCATCATGGGATGAAATTTTAACCTTCCTGCATGAACATTCCTGGGAAAATGACGGGAATTATAGTTTTTGCCTCGGATATCTGCCCAGTTATAGCCGGATCACCCATATTGAAAAACTGGAACAAACGATAATGTTGCTCACGCAAGAGAAAGAAATTATTGATATCAAGGAGAGGGTTAGAGAGCTGATAGAAAATTATAGCCAGGCGCGCACCTTAGCCCGGTCGCTTTTCTATACCACTCTTGGGATGAATCTCTATTCTCTTTTTGTTGGCAAAATTTTTCCGCAACAGAACTTTGATATGCCTCCAAATAGAGGATTAAAGGACTTAAAAGAGGCTTTGCCAAATACGGAACTGTATAATCGGATCGAGGCTATTATCTACAGATCATAATTTTTCTAAAATGCGGGGCCGGCGGGATATAGATGGTAGTATGCCCTTTTTTTATTTGCGTATTTAAGCAACATGAAATATAATGCTTTCTTTATTAATAATAAATTGGTTTTAAAATGTATAATAAACTTTTTTACTCCGTTTGTTCTCTTATGTTAATAATCACTTGCGCTATGCCGATCAACAAAGTCGAAGCGCGAGGTGAAGGGGCGGTTGCCTTTGCCGCTGCAGGAATCGGGATGATTTTAGGGGCTGCGATTGCTTCCGACGCCCACCACAAAGCCCACTATCGCTACTGTCAAAGCCGGCAATCCTTCATACACATGCAGCAACAGACGATGAATTATGTCTTAATGAATTACAACCCGGCTTTCCATGACGGGTGGGTGCGCTACGTCGTGGTAGATTGCAGCAGGATTCTCAATCCCGTCCAGCAGGAACAGCTTCTCAATATCATGAACCAGCGCCGCGATGAGATGAGATGCCGCGCTCCCATAGAAACAAGAGAGTTTGGAAATTAATAAGAGCAGGGCCCTTTTGGCTCTTTGCCGTTGTAGCCCTCGCATTTGAAAAAGAGGGCCTGCTTCTGCACTTCTTTGTTCGCCTCGAAGATAGGCTTGATTCCCAGGAATTTTACGTTGGAGAAATAGGGGAGGAGCTCTTTTTGCGTCGCTTCGATAAACGCAGCGTCCCATTTTTTCATGTGGGGGGCGTTCTCGGCGAGGACGAAATAGCCGGTCTTGCCGATCTGCTCATCGGCCATGCCCGGCCAAAAACAGAACTGGTTTTGCCGGTAATTCTGCAGGTTGAAGAAATAGGCGCGCTTTTGCCCCTCCGCGTAAAAACTCAAAAGGCTGCTCATCTGATACCGGTCGCTGAAAAGAAAATCTTCTTTGGGATTGTAGCCTGTTTCCGTCACGAGGCTTCCTAAGCGGTTCCACCCCATATAGTGGCGGAAAATGTTGAGTTTATAGGGAACATAAAACCAATTGCGGGCTTGAATCGCCGGCACGGTGTAGAGGATCAGGTTTTGCAGGATTGCGGCTGCCAGTCCAATATAGAGCCATACTCTGCCCCAAGAGACGGCCTCCAGCAAATACCAGGTCAAAAAGACAATGCCGGTGGGATAGGCAAAAACGCACCAGTTCCCCTGCATCTTTTGATAATAGGAAAGGGCGGTATAAACAAGCAGGATGGCACCGGTGGTGAAGGCGCAAAAGGCAAGAGGGCGAGTCAGGCTCCGCTTTTTAACCAGCGAGAAAAAGGCGATCAGCAAGATCAGAAAAAAGACGGGGGAGAGCAGCGCTGCTTGCGCGCCGATAAAATCGGGGAGGTTGCCCTGCTTGAGATAAGTGGCTCCAAGCTCCTTCTGATGCTGGCCGAAGATGGTGGATAAAACGTGGCGGAAGGTAACATAGTTGTGGTTGATATTCCAAATCAGACTCGGCACGAGGGCGAGGAGGGAGATAGCGAAACTCAAGAGCCGCCTGGGATAGAAAGAAAAGGCAAATATCCAGAAAAGATACATGGGCCATTTAAAAAGCGCCCCGAAGCAGACGGCGAGGCCAAGTAATATCGAATTAGCCTCCCAGACTAAAAGGGCGCAGGCAATGGTCCAAAAGAGCATCAGCCCCCCGTCTGTCACCGTCATGAACGATCCCATCACACCGAGGGGCGAGAAAGCCAAAATGAGTGCGGCCCAAAACGCTGTATCCTCTTTCAGCCGGCATCCTTTCGCCAAAAAATAGAGGGCAAGAGAAGTAAAAAAGGTGAACACCACCGCCCCGATGCGTATCCCAAGTTCGGTATTGCCAAAGAGTTTACAGCCGGCCCAAATCTCCCAAGAGATCCCGGGCGGTTTGCTGTAATATCCCCAGTCGATGTTGCGGCTCCAAACCCAATACTGCGCTTCCTCCGGACCTAAATCTATGCCGGCAAAGAGGATGACGCAAACCATCAGGGCTGCTTTTAGCAAAAGAATGGCGATGAGGAGGTTGAGACGGTTCACGTTTCTCTATCCGGAAAGCTGAACAGATTTTTAAAGGCCTGCAAAGTCACGTCGCGGCTGATGGCTGCGATAGAATCGGTCAGAGGAATTTTTTTGGGGCAGACGCGCACGCAATTTTGCGCGTTGCCGCAGTCGCTGATCCCCCCCTCCTCCATGAGAGGGCGAAGGCGCCTTGCTTTTTGCATTTCTCCGGTCGGATTGGCGTTAAACAGCCGCACCTGCGACATGATTTGCGGCCCCAGGAACTTCGATCTGTTATTGACTTGCGGACAAGCCTCGACGCAGCAGCCGCAGGTCATGCAAGTGGCCAGGGAATACATCACCTCTTGCTTCGCCTGGCTGATTTTCGGGCCTGGCCCATGGTCATAGGTGTTGTCCACTTCGATCCAGGCGTGCACTTTCTTCAAATTTTCAAACATGCTGTCGCGGTTGACGACCAGATCGCGGACCAGAGGAAATTTGCTGAATGGGGCCAAAACAATGGTGTCGCTTTTGGTCTGCTCGAGCACCTCTTCAATCAATGTGGTGCAGGCCTGGCGGGGAAAGCCGTTGACCAGCATGGAGCAGGAGCCGCACACCTCTTCCAGGCAGCCCGCCTCCCAGACCACGGGAGTCACTTTCTCCCCTTTGCGGTTGACCGGGTTTTTCTGGATCTCCATCAGGGCGGAAATCACATTCAAGGCGGGTTTTAAAGCGAGTTCAAACTCTTCAAAGTATTGCTTCTCAGCATCGCCTCGATAGATTTTTAGAATAAATTTCTTCATATCGGCAGTTCGATATTTTGGGGTATATTTTTTAATTCAGGCTTGACCTTTTTGGCCGTGGTGTAATCGCGCGGAATGGGATCCAAGTGCCTGATATCAACCTTTTCATAGCTGATTTTCGGTTCCTCTTCGCCATATTCGGCAATGGTCGTTTTTAGCCAGTTCTTATCGTCTCTAAAGGGAAATTCGGGTTTGAAATGCGCCCCGCGGAACTCATCGCGCAACAAAGCTCCTTTGGTTATGATCATCGCTAAATCGAGCATCGCGCGGAATTGGTTGGCGAAAATATAGGTCTGATTCAAATGATGGCCATGATCATCCAAAGTGATTTTTTTGTACCGCTCCCTGATCTCCTTAATCCCTTCCAAAGTTTTTCGTAAATCTTCGTTATTGCGCTTTACGGTTACATTGTCAACTAAATATTTCGCAAGCTGATCGTGTAAAACATGGACATTTTCTCCCCCATTCCGGGAAAACAGGTCTTCTTTAAATTCTCTTTCGCTTCTCAAGGCATTTTCGAAAACGGTGGAAGAAGTTTCTTCACAGCTGGAATTGAGGGTTTTGAGGTATTTCGGCACTTCGACGCCGGTGACCAGGCCGCCGAAAATGCAGGCCAAAAGGGCATTGGCCCCCAACCGGTTCGCTCCGTGGTATTGATAGTCCGACTCTCCGACATTGAAACAGCCGGGCAAGTTGGTCATCTGGCGGAAGCGGGAATGCCGGTCAGGATCATCCGCAGAGGGCCAATCGACCTAGGCTCCGCCCATGGAGTAGTGCACGGCGGGGAAAATGCGCATCGGAATTTTGCGCGGATCTTCACCGGTGAATTTTTTATAAATATCAATAATCGATTCGAGTTTCCGTTTCTTGGCTTCGCTTAAGTGGCTGATATCCAAATAAACGCACATCTGTCCATCGATGCCGAGCCCGAGCTCGCAAACGCGCAGGAGTTCTCTCGCTCCGATATCGCGCGGCACGAGATTGCCAAAAGCGGGATACATCTCTTCGAGGAAATACCAGGGCTCGCCCGTTTTCCCGCAAGGGATGCTCTCCCCGTTCGGCGCAACGATACGCTTGCTGGAATCTCCATACACCCATATGCGCCCCCCTTCGCCCCTTGCCGACTCCGACATGAGCCGCATCTTATCTTCGCCCGGAATGGCTGTCGGATGGATTTGGATGAACTCGCCGTTCGCGTACTTCATCCCTTGCCGCCACAGCCTGCCGTTCGCAGCGCCCGTGCAAAAGGTGGAGTTGGTCGACTTTTTAAAAATCAGGCCGGGCCCTCCCGTGGCAATCACCACGGCATCGGCCCTTAACACTTCCAGCTGCAAATTGTAGTGATCCATCATCACAATGCCGCGGGCAACCCCCTGCTCATCCAGGACGAGCCGCATAAATTCGTGATGCTCAAATTTTTCCACCTGCCCTTTAGCTTCGAAGCGGCGCACCTGCTCATCGAGAGCGTAAAGCAGCTGCTGGCCGGTGGAGGCGCCGCAAAAAGCGGTGCGGTTGTAAAGCGTGCCGCCAAAACGGCGGAAGTCGAGATTGCCCTCAGGCGTGCGGTTAAAAGGGCAGCCCAGGCGGTCCATCAGATAGATGATTTTCGGCGCGCAAAGGCACATCTCTAAAACGGGGGGCTGATTGGCGAGAAAATCCCCTCCTTTGATGGTGTCGTAAGCGTGAATGATGGGGGAGTCGTTTTCTCCCATCGTGTTGATGGCGGCGTTGATGCCCCCTTGAGCGCACACCGAGTGGGAGCGCTTGACCTTGGTCACACACACGATCTTCACATGGCAGCCGTTTTCCGCCAGCTTCATCGCGGCCGATAAACCGGCGAGACCCCCGCCAACTACTATAACTTGTTTTTTCATCAAATCTCCTTGAAACCCGGCCCTTTAGGGCCGGGTCATTCAAATCCGATTTGGGAGGGATTGAAACCTCTTCCAAATCATTCCCAGGCCTTCAGGCCTGGGTTCTCACGATCCAAAAATTGCGGTTAGCCCAAAAAATGCCACGATCAGCATCAATAATACAGTCGCCCGGCGCATCCACATCTGCGAGCGAGCGGTCAAAGTTACTCCCCAAGTGATCATCGCCGTCCAAAGGCCGTTATAGCCATGGAAGCAGGCCGAAAGGACAAAGAGGGTATAGAGCGCTACCATCAGGGGCATTTTAAACGTCTCGCGCACCACCAGAAGGTCAGCCGTGCCAAAATCTTTGGCCACAGCGATCACTTTGCCGTTTGGCTGATCCACTAATTTGAAACTAAGGCGCCTCGCCAAGTCAGGCAGGCCGGCATCTTTTTCCAGCTGCACGCTGTAGGTTTTATTCTCCTCGGACAGGGCAGGGTAGTCGACAAAGCGCATCTGAATCACATGGCCAAGCAGCAAAAACAGCAATATCCAGGAGGTGATCCGCTGCCAGGTATAGGCCTGGTTGCGGGAGTAGTTCTGTAAAGCGGGTTTGGTGCCGTTTGTGGGAAAAGAGTTTGGGGAACCGGTGCGCAAATAGAGGAGACCGAAGATAAGATGAATGGCAATGGGAAATCCCAGCAGAAAAATTTCAATAGCTTTCAAATAAGGGAGGGCGTGGATCCCGTTCACCGCTTCGATGAATCCCCTGCCATTTTCTCCCAGGTAGAGCGCCGCTTGCGAATTGATGAGAAGGTGCTCAAATAAATAAAGCGCCAGAAACACTCCCGTTAAGGAGTGCAGGCGCCTGAAGAGAAAACTGATCGGAATGAGTGTCGTCATAGTCGGAATCTACATGAGTAAAGATCGGATTTCAATACTTATTTTCGAAGTTCCAATATGTTTTTCACTCCCCCTTTAAGGGAAAAAATATTATTTCTTTTCAATATTTGCCGGAGCGCCTGGGTGGCGTGAAAACTTCGGCGGCCGCTTTGACAATAGAGGACAACAGGTTTTTCCGTAGAAAAGGAGTCGCAGTGATAGGTCAGAGAAGCCATCGGTATCCACTCTCCGCCGATATTGTACATCATCCGCTCATCTTTTTCCCTTATGTCGATCAATTGCACGTCGGACATTTTTTGCCACTCTTCGTAGCTTACTTCACAATCGGCATGTTCTTCCATATACACCTCATCATGGGTTAAAAAGGACGTTTTTGGAGTATATATTATTAGCAATTTTCCTTTTAAGTTTTTTACAAAAAAAATCACTTTCTCCAAAAAATCTAGACAGAAATGAGCGCAAGGCCTAAATTTTCTGCTATGAAATCGATTATTTATTTCACTCTCCTTGTCTGTTTTAGCACCTGTTTTGCCCATGACAAATTTCTGATCCATTCCATCCCGAAATGCGGGACTCATTTTCTGCAAAACGTTGTCACGGAGCTGACGGGAAAACCCACCTTCACCTCGGAAGAACCGTTTTCAGATAAACTTGAGGCTTCAGAAAAGTTTGATCAGATCCTGCGCTTCAACTTGCCCTTTGACCCGGATAAAGCTCATGAGCTGTCGCATAAAAGATATAAGCTTATCTGCATTATCAGAGATCCAAGAGACGCCCTGGTTTCGCTCATCGTCTACTTGCGCACTTACGAAGGTCAGGGTGTTAAAAGAGATTTTTTTTGCGTCGAGCCTGAGTTCGATTCCTTGACTTTCGACCAGCAGCTCGATTCTGTCATGACCTCCGAAAAAAAATTCGGAAATTTTTTTTCTTTATATCAGTCGCGAATTCATTGGCACCGCCTACCCTTTGCTTATGGGGTAAAATATGAAAATCTGGTAGGTTCCAAAGGGGGAGGAAATGATTTGCTGCAATTGGAAGAGATTGTCAATATCGCAGAGCATATAAATTTTCCTATAAAACCCAAGAAAGCCAGAGAGATCGCCGCAAAAATTTATCACTCATCCGGTACGGTAATCATCGATGGAAAAGTGTTCCACCACGCCAAAATAGGCAGCTGGAAGCGATTTCTGAAACCCCGTCACAAAGAGATTTTCAAAAAAGTTTTTGGAAATATTCTCATTGAGTTGGGTTATGAAAAAGATCTCAATTGGTAAAATCAATGAAAACTCTTATTTTTCTCTTGCTTTTCCTCTTTCAATCTCTTCAAGGAAACCAAATTCACAACCAGCAGGCGCTTTCTCATTTTGACAAGATCGTTATTTATCAATTTGCCAAAGTCGGATCTCAATCTCTCCTCGAACTGTTCGGCCAGATAACCAAAGAGACTCCGATAGAACCGGTCCTCAATCTCCCCATTAAAGGAAAAGCGATCCACTCCCATAGCGATGAAGTGATAAAAATACTGATGGAAGAGGGAGATAACATCCTCGTCATCAATATAGTCAGAAATTTATTCGATCGAAATCTATCCAATTTTTTTCACAGATTAAGAGCCACTGACAGGTTATCCTCGAGTTTGATTGACTTTGACGCGCTTTTCGAGGAATTCAAAGCCTATAATCTCAGGCTATCCAAAGGATTAGCGACTTGGTATGACAAATTTGCCGAACTCTTTCAGATCGATCTTTTCAAACGCCCTTTCGATCATAAAAGGAAATTTATTCTCTTAAAAAGTGAGAAAGTGACTCTTTTAATCATCCGCTTTGAAGATATTGAGCAGTGGCCTCAGATATTCGAACAAACCTTAAATCTCCGCAATATCACCATACCCAGATTGAATACCATGGGTCATCCATTCTATAAGGAGTTCAAAAAAGAGTATCGTTTTTCTAAAGAAGAAATTGACCTGATCTGTTCCATAAATTTTATGAAATTCTTTTACAAATCACAGGAAATGACAAAATTCAGCAATGCGCGCAATTAGAATTATTTTTATTTTATGCCTGATGACAGGCCGTTTGCCGGCTCTTCATCCGGGAGGACCCTTTCTACTGGTGAAAAACCCCCATAATTCGGGCATGTTTGCCGTTTTTTCCTCGGTTTTGGGCGCCTTGGATATGGTGGAACATGGAGCATTTTCCGGGATGAGAGTGAAGTTGGACGGCTGGTATCTGGATCCGGCAATAGGGCCGAATTGGTGGGATTATTATTTTGAGCCTATCCAGGTGGGGCACAGGCAACCCTATCAGCCGGTCTATTCCTTTTCCTTTAAAGAAACATCGACAGTGATTCATCGCGGCCTTCTGCTTGGAAGGGAAAGAGCCCATGAACTGATCAAGCGCTACATCAAAGTCAAGCCGGAAATCGAAGACGCCTGCGATGAATTTATCAACTTAAATTTTAAAGGGTATTACGTCATCGGCGTACACCATAGAGGCACCGATAAATGGAAAGAATGCCCTCCGGTACCCTACGAGGTCACAAGAAATGCAGTTGAGAACATTATAAACGAAAACAAATCAAGATACCCGGTGCGTATCTTTGTGGCTACAGATGAAGCAAAATTCTTGGAGTTCATGCAGACCTCATTTCCCGATCAGGTCATTTCCTGCGATTTCTCCCGCTCCACTACTAAAAAACCCCTCCATGTCAGCGATCATTTATATTCCGGAAATTATCAAAAAGGGAAGGAAGCCTTGCTGGACTGCCTTCTTTTGTCGAGATGCCAGATTCTCGTACGGCCCCCCCGCTCTTGCCTTAGCGTAACCGCCAGCCGGTTCGACATCAATCTAAGGCAAATTATCGTCAGAGCCAATGAGCACGATACCAGCAAGGATTTTTATTAAACGTGCAATTAAAGGGGAAAACGAGTATTATAATTTAAAAATTTTTAGTTTTTATGGAATTTATTCACGAACCCTACCAGCCAGGCGACACGATTGCCGCCATTGCCACGCCGGCAGGCGATGGAGGGGTTGCGATCATCCGCATCTCGGGCAACCGGGCCATTGAAGTCGCAGACCGCGTTTTTTCAGGGCCTGTCCCCTCCTATAAAACCCATACGGTTCACTACGGGCAAATCCTCGACGCCGAAAAAAACCGGGTAGATGACGTCCTGCTTCTCGTCATGCTTGGAAAAAATTCTTTTACCGGCGAAGACACCGTCGAAGTGCACTGCCATGGCGGACGGCTGATCACTAAAAAAGTTTTGGAAACGATCTTGAAAGCGGGTGCGAGAGCTGCCAAACCCGGCGAATTTTCCTTCAGGGCCTTTATCAACGGCAAAATCGATTTGGCCCAGGCGGAAGCCGTGCAAGAGTTAATTTTGGCCAAAAACGAGCACGCCTTAAACGCCGCCGAGGAACAGCTGCAGGGCAGCTTGTCAAAAAAAGTCGCCGAGTTTCAAACGAAAATCACGGAAATTGCCGCCATACTGGAAGCCTGGGTCGATTTTCCCGACGAGGGACTCGAATTTGCCACCATGGAGGAGCTGATTGCCGATCTCTTTGCCATTTCTGAGAAAATGAAGAAACTGGTAGCGACCTTCCACAACGGAAAAGTGATTCGGGAAGGGATTTCCGTCTGTTTTGCCGGGCGGCCGAACGTCGGCAAATCTTCGCTGATGAACGCCCTCCTCGATAAGGAACGCGCCATTGTCTCCCCCATAGCCGGCACCACGCGCGACATCCTGGAAGACGACATGCGCCTCAACGGCCTCAATTTGCGTTTGATCGACACAGCCGGCATCAGGCATACGGAAGAGGCGATAGAGCAGGAAGGGGTGCGCCGCACCAAAAAAGCCTTAAGCCAGGCCGACCTCATTCTTTGCCTGCTCGATTTGGCCGAAGGGCTGCAAAAGGAAGATGAGGCCATACTCGCCGAGCTGCCCAGGCACAAAACCATTCTCACCTGGAATAAGAAAGATATCGCCTCCCACCCAGTGCAAACCCTTGATTTCCCCCACAGCATCGCCATTTCCGCCAAAGAAAGGGTGGGCATTGAAGAGCTGCAGGAAAAAATCAACCAGGTGATCTGGCAAAACGGGCCGCCGGAAAAAGAGGAGATCACCCTCACCAATTTACGCCACAAAGAGGCCCTGGTGCAGGCGATCGAGGCTCTTGGCAAAGTGATTGACGGGTTGCAAACCGGCGTCTCTCCGGAGTTTTTATCCTTAGATATCAGACAGTGTTTGAAAGAACTTGGCAAGATCATCGGAACGAATATTTCCGAAGATATCCTCTCATCGATTTTCTCAAAATTCTGCATTGGAAAATGAATAAAAAAGCCAAACTCATCCGAGCGATACTGAACGACTTATTTCCCGATCCCGCCATTCCCCTGCAGCATAAAGATCCCTACACTCTCCTGATCGCCGTGCTGCTATCCGCGCAGTGCACCGACGCCAGAGTCAACACCATAACCCCCCATTTATTTCAGAAAGCCGACACGCCCGAAAAAATGGTGCGGCTGTCCATAGAAGAGATTGAAGCGATCATCCGCCCATGCGGCCTCGCTCCCAGCAAAGCGAAGCATATTTGGAAGCTCTCCGAAATCATCCTCAGACAGCACGGCGGAAAAGTGCCGCAAAATTTCGAGGATTTAGAGGCACTGCCGGGCGTCGGCCATAAAACCGCCTCGGTCGTGATGATCCAGGCCTTTGATAAACCGGCATTTCCGGTCGACACGCATATCCATCGCCTGGCCCATCGGTGGGGCCTGAGCGACGGCACATCGGTGGAGCAGACAGAGAGGGATTTAAAAAAGCTTTTCCCAAAGAAAGACTGGAAAAAGCTCCATTTGCAGATCATCTATTTTGCGCGGAAATATTGCCCTGCCCGCGGCCACCACATCTCAGAGTGTCCGATTTGCTCAAAGCTAAAGCCCCCTTCCCTGTGAAAAGGAAGAGGGGAAAGCAATCCATTGAGAATTATGGAGTTACAGGCAAGTTAATCACCGTCGCCCTGGTGGGCTTAAACGGCTCTATCGATTTCATGTGCTTCCCGAATTTCGACTCCCCCATTAGAAGGGGGAAAATTTGAAATCAGCCGGCTATGACACGCTTCGCTCCCTGGCTTTATAGATTGGAGGTGGAAGAGGTGGAAGAGGTGGAGTGGGAAGATTCGCCTATACTTCCGGTTTCGCTAGCATCTTTTTCCTCAACAGCTGCTTCGCCTAGTTCAGGAAGGGTTGTTGTTTCTTCCAATTTTAAACCGCTAATTATGGGTTCCCCATCTTTATCCAATTTGATGGAATAGCTTAATTCAGCTGTAATAGCATCTTTTTTGAAGACCGTGCTTCCTTCTTTTGTTTGATCGAATTTCACTATATCCAAGCTGCCTTTTACTCTGACTTTCACTTCTTGAATGGCTTTATCCTCTCCGCGGATAATTTCAAGCTCTACAGTTGGCTGATTACCGGATATTTCTGCTTTTAGGCACTCATTTTGCGAAAACTTCACATTCAATCCCAAGTCAGCGTTTATTGTTCCTATCTGGTTACTAAAAGCGGCTCTTAACGATGTTTGCGTTGGGGCTGTTTCTAAAACACGCGTCCATTTCTGATTGTTTCCTAAGTCGGTAACATCAGCCAACTCTTTTTTTGCTATTGCTGCTCTTTGCTCATTGAATTCTTTACCATCTTGAGTTGTTGTTATAACCGTTGTATCGGGAATAGGACCTTTATCAGTAACGTCTCGAACTTTATCTGTAATTTTAAAAGTACTTTGCCGTTTAAAGTCCGTTTCAAATTCAGTCTCTTCACCGGCCATGTCGTACTTTGCCAAAGCCCTGCCGAACATACTTTTAATGCTACCTTCAACTTCTTCATTATTCTTTTTGGTATGTGCATCATCAAGAATAAATTTATTTAATTTAGTCAGATTGGCTGCATTTTGAGCATCAAATTTAAGACTATTCTTATTATTTTGAATATCTGCCACATAAGCTTTCAATTCCCCTTTAACCTTTGCCAACTCAGCTTCTAGCTTTTCCTTGTTCACAAACAATTCTTCTGACTTTGGAATTAATGTTGTTAATCTATGTATGCGATCGATATAAGCGGATATATTGTCATCTTTAAGATTGTTAATTTCCTCTTCATATTTGTCGCCGAGTGTGGTTTGCAGTATTTCGACTCTTCTTTCTGCGGTTAATGGTGGAGGGGAAAAGAGGACTAGCTTTTCATTCAGTTCATATTTGGTATCTAAAACAGTAATAACGGGTTTATTATTTACCATCTCAATTTTGTAAGTTAAAGAACACTCCATGGACTCGTTCATGAAATCTCGGTATACAGCCGCACCACTGCTATCTCTCTTTGCCAAATCTAAACTACCCTTTACAGTAACGATGGCATCCTTAATAGTGTCATCTGCATTGTAAGATATGATTATTTGAGGCGGCGGTTGTGAATCTGAAAATCTAGCCGCAAGACATTCGTTATTACCTAGATCCACATCTACGCCTTCTTGATTTAACAAAGTCAATTGCAGTCCGAATACTGGTCCTAGACTAAACTGAGTCCCAGCCATTTGGATGGCAGGCACCCAAGAGGCATTTAGTGGGTTTCTTTTGGTAGTAGCGTTTTCAATTGCCTCTTTTCCTTGCTCAATTTTTCCGCTAGCCGTATCAGCATTTGGAATAGGTTCATTTTTATTAATTTGTAGTTTGAAGTTTCGTTTGAGGTCGATTTCTAATTGGTGTATTACCCCGTTTTCTTGGATTTGAGTTATGTTATCAAAGTATCCTTGAAGACCGCTTCCATCTTCACTTTTACCCTGAACATCCTTCTTCCAATCATTGGAATTTAATTTAGGAACTAAGTTGTCATTAATTCCTTTTTTCATATCGGTGAATCTGGTAGCATTCGGGAGATCAGGATTATATTTACCCTGATTTTCTTGAATATCTGCGACATAAGCCCTCAATTCCTCTTGAACTTTTTGCAATTCAGTAGCTGCTGTTGGATCCCCCTTTAATTTATTTATTTTATCAATATATTGTTTGATAACAGGGTTTGAGACAAGTTGTTTTGCTAAAGTCGCAGTACAACCAGTTGCGGACTTCAATAGTTGTTCGTTGGGCGATATTCCAGCTTTTGCAGTCACTGGTTTGATTGGAACAGGTGCTCTATGGCGAAACGTAGTAGCTCTAATTCTTTTGGCAAACTCAGACTCGCTTACACGAAGCATCCTCCTTTCAATTTCGCAAAAAAACTTATAAAGATTCTTTTCGTTTTTCTTTTTAGGTTTATCTGAATATGCGATTTTTGCGTTAAAAGCAACGGCTTTATCTTTATCTAATTGCTGACTCACATCGGTTAATTTCTTGTATTTACTTTCGTTGCTTCCCGGAGCATGCAAAATTTTATTGATTATTCTAGTCTGAATTTGGTCAACTTTTTCACCTGTTGCTGCCTTTAACTGACTGATGTAATAATCAGTATTTAAGAGTTCTGATTCATCCAAATGAGTGTAAAGATCTGGGGATAGATCTTTGATCAAAGGCATAGAGCTCGCAAATTTCTTTACATCACCTTCTTTCAACTCTTGAAGCAAATATGTAAGAAAACTTTCGACCTCTTTTAGTCTAGCATCCTTTGTTTCAGGTCGACCATTTTCAACATAAAAGGCACAAAATAGCGCTGTTCTTCTAAAATACTCTTCATTTTTAACTAGGGGAATCTTTGAAGCCCATTTGTTGTTATCGGTTATAGCTTGAAATTTATCAGCTTCATTCGACATCTCATATAATTCACTAATCCTTATCGAATCAGGGCAGCTACTTTTGATTGATTCATTGGCCATGAATAGAACATTTCGATATTCCAATTCTGTAATTGGCTTCTTGCCTTCCTTGGTTCTTTTTTCATTAAATTCTTTAAAAGCAGCATTTTTGCGGGCAACGATGGTCTCATCTTGCTTTGGTTTTTTGAAAATATCTTCCAGTTGATCTTTAACCGAAATGAATACTTCGATCTTGTCCTGAATTAACAAAAACTGTGCATTAGCAACTTCCTTTTCAATAAGGTGTTGAGAATCATTATCAGAATGGTGATGGATCTGCGTTATTAATTTTAAGGCGTTTTCAGGAGAAGCACATAAAGCTCCTTGAACTAAAGACTTTATAATGGCCTTTTTCTCTTCAGTGTCAGCTTTTTTCAAAGCTTTCACAGTTTCCTCAACTACTGTATCTGGATTGTTGTTAATTTTTTCGCCTAATTCCAAAGCAGCAGAGGCTGGTTTTAATACTTTTTCCCCAAATGTTTTTTCTGATTCCCGGTTTTCTAAGGCATATTGTTTAATTCTTTCTGAGACATGTCTAGAAAGATCATTTTTATCTGCCTCTGAAAGATTTTCTTGCGGGAACATTTTTTCTAAGTGAGACATCACGGCTTTATGGGTATTTTCAAATGTGGGATTTCCCATAGATTTTTGAATTGCGGAATAGATCATATCGTTTAAGATATTACTATTTAGAACATATTGTAGAGAGTAGGAAATCATTTCTGGAGGGAGATTTTCGTCATAATTTGATTTTAGCCTATCAACGACTGATTTATCCCAATCACTTGAACCCTTAATTATCGTAGGTAAAAATGCATCTACTTTATCAACACAATCAATTTTTAAGTCTAACTGTTTATAGAGAGTTGTACCTTTACTATAACTCACCTCATTCTGCAGCTGGGTGCGCAGTTCCTTTTGTGTTTTTGTATCTGCTTTTCGATAAACATCAGTGAAATTATTTATAGCAACAGACTCATCAGGAAAATTCTTTAAAGATTGCACGAGAGCTTGGCAAGCAAAAGCATCTCGACCCTTCCTTAAATGATTTTTAGGACTCAAAAGATTTGTTTCCGAAGGAACTTTATCCAGATATTTAGAAACTTCATCGTTGATCAATTCATCGAGGTCTTCAATCAATTTATCTAATTCTGGACAATTGTCCATGTCCACTTTAAATTTATCAATTAAGTCTTTTTTAATATCATTTATCAACTCTTTATAATCATCAAGAAGAGTGGTAGTCAATCTTATGTTTTTATTGGACTGTGTTGCAAAACTAAAAAATTAATTCTCATTTAACCACATGTTACTTAAAAGAGCTTTTAGCCATAACTCAACTTTTTGTGCCCTCAACACTCTAGAAAACACGCTTGAGCCAAAAAGACGCTTCATCCGAGAGAAAGCGCTTTCAACTTTGACTCTGTGACAGTATCCAGTCAGCTTACCCCATAAACTTCTAGCGACTTTATCATTGCCGAATAGCTCGATCATTCGTAAGGCATCATTGCGTTCATTAAAACAATCCTGTCTTCTTATTTGTGCATTAATAGGAGGGGGGACAATTGCTATAATTCCCTTACTGTAAGCTTTTTGTCTAAAGCGTTGACCATCATAAGCACCATCAGCCAGCACTTGCCCTGAGGAAGGAATTTGCTCTAAGAATTTCAGCCCTATATTAACGTCTGGCTCCGTTGGTGGTGTCAATACGAGATCTACAATTTCATTTGTTTTAGAGTCGATCAACAGATGAACCTTCACCCAACTTCGGTGATAAGATTGTCCATGAATCTTTGTTTTCCATTCACCTTCTCCAGCAACTTTGAACCCTGATGAATCGACTATAAATTTTTTAGGGCGTCTTCGTGAGAGTCTAGGAAGTATATTATTTAAGCGTTGAATACCCCTACAAATGGTTGAGTATGAAGGGACAGGAATGCCATGATGAGAAAACAATCCTAAGGCCATTCCTTGACAGCGCCTATAAGTTAGTCCATAAGAAATTTTGAGCAAAATCAATAGGATTATCATCTGATTTGAATATGGAGGTCTTCCAGTCTGACAGTGACTTTTACGGGATTTTTTGATTAATTTTATGATGCTAGGATGACAAAAAAATGATAGACTTCCCCTTTGAACTAGATTTGCGTTATACTTAGGCCAATTTCTTTGACACATCGTGTCACTCCTTTCTTGTGATTTGGTAGTTATGGGAAAGGAGTTTTTTATTTTCAGAGATTTACATGCAAGTTAAAAATTGACTTAGAAAAGAGAATTTTGAGTTTTGCAACACAGTCTTTTTATTGCTCTCTTGTTGACATTTAATATAAGTTTCAACATATTGCGGTATTCTTTCTTTAATCTGTATTTTAATCCAAGGTTTCATCATTTGTGTTTGACCTAACACTTTTCCAGTTTCAAATTTTTCCAAGGCCTTGTTACGGGAAAGGACAGAACCGATATAGGAAAATAACGAAAATAAAGACCCGATATATTGCACAACCTTGTTAAGAGTGGAAAAAAAGGTGGGTTCTGCTTTTTTTTGAGGTATTTTTGCGGCACATCTGGAAAACTCAAGCTGAGCTTTTGAGGAATCTGTATTTTGAGATGTGACATTTGCTGAAACGCTTGTAGAAGTTGTTGTTGTACTCGAACTCAAACTGCTCGGAACGCTTACTGAGCTTACTAAAGGGCTAGGTGGTGAGGTCACAATATAATCACCGCCCCCGCCCTCGCTTTTCATTATCCCATTCAAACTTGAAGTGTTTGTTGTGGTTAAGTTAGTTGTCGTAGAAACTCTTAAATTTGCTCCATTTGCTCCTTCCATAATAATCACCTTTACTAATTGTCTTATTAACTATTATTATACAATTTTATAAAAAAATTGTATGTAGTTTGTTTTCTTCAAACTTTAACAAATATTAATTTAAGTTTATTGCTGGTTTGTTTGGCAAGAAAGGTGTTGCGATTGCTATTTTGATGCTATTTATGGCAGCCCGAGTTTTTTTTGGATGGGATCGAATTTAAAGGATCTTAACAATAAAAGGTACATTTTGGATGACCGATTTGCCAGCTTCGCAAAGTTACATTGGGGCTAGTATTGACTCCCATTTGCGATCTTCGACGGGGCTTTCACACCAAAAAAAGTATTAATGTGATCAAAGATTCCTGAGAGCCTCTGTAATCAGAGCGCCGACATCGCTGTTTTCCGGAAGTGATTCCATGGACTTTTTCAAGGCCTTTTGGGCGTTATTTTGATGATAGCCCAAATTGATCAAAGCCTGCATAGCGTCTTTGACATTTTGCGCGGGAGTATCCAAAATGACCGCGTAGTCCGCAAAGCCGCTTGGAAAGAAGTTCGCGAGCTTATCGCGCATCTCCACAATCAGACGCTCGGCCGTTTTTTTTCCGATGCCGGGCACTTTGCAGATGGCGGCAATGTCGCCATTCGCCACCGCCCGCTGCATCTGCTCTAAAGACAAATGCCCGATCAAATTCAGGGATACTTTCGGTCCGACCCCGGTGATGCCGAGAAGGGCTTCAAAGAGCTCTTTCTCCTGCGAGGTGAGAAAGCCGTATAATGATTGAGACAGCTCCCTGACAATAAAGGAGGTGTGGAGCAAAATCTCTTTGCCTGTCTGAGGAAGCTTTGCAAAGACATGGGCGGGAATATGAATATGAAAGCCGATATGACCCGCTTCAATGACGACGCTGCCGGGAGATGCCGTGATCAGTTTTCCTTTGATAAACGCATACATATTAGATTTCCTCTCCATAATTATACTGGTATTTGCTGGATTGCGCGTGGCAAACGGCCAGCGCCAGGGCGTCCGCGGCGTCTTCCGGAGGCGGGCTCATCAAATTGAGCAATCGCTGCATCATCCCCTGCACCTGATGTTTGCTGGCCCGCCCGTTTCCGACCACGGCGAGCTTGGCTCGTGTCGGCGCATATTCGAAGACTTGCAGGCTCTTCTGCTTGGCGGCAATGATCGCAATGCCCCGCGCCATGCCGAGTTTGATGGCGGACGAGGGATTTTTATGCACAAATTGGGTTTCCACCACAAATATTTGGGGTTGATGCTGTTCGATCAGACTGGCCACCCCTTCATAAATGATCAGGTAGCGGTCGGTTAATTTCAGCTTTGCCGGCGGCCGTATCACGCCGTAATCGAGCGTTTGCAACCTGCCGTCAGAGATGCGGATTAACCCATAGCCCGTTTTGACGGTGCCGGGATCGATGCCTAAAATGACGCTCATTCGAAAAGGCTCTCTTTAAAAAGAGGGGCGGGTTTGTTCAGGGCAAAGAGATCTTCCTGGAAAGAACTTTTGGGAGTTTCCTGATCCCGGTCTAAATTGTGGATCAATCCTTGCAGCTTGTGATATTTCGCCTCAATCGCTTTAAAGTAGGTGATTTTGCTTTCCGCTTCCTCGCTTAGTTTTTGCCATTTTGCGGCCCGCTCTTTTAACTCATTTTTTTCTTTCTGATTGCGCCGGTCGCTTTCTTCCAGCTCGGAGATCTTTTGCAGATATTTCTCATTGAGCTCTGCCAGATCATTCGCTTCTTTCATTTTTTTGGCTAAATGTTTCTGCGCCGCTTTCAACTCGAACTCATTTTCCGGATTTCCCCTGTTTTGCAGCCGCAAAAGCTCCTTCGTTTTTTGCAGTTCAACCTCTTTAGCCTGGGCGATTTCCAAAAACTTCGCCAACTCATTTTGCTTTTCTTTCAGTTGCGTTTGCAAGAGAAGGGCTTTCCTTTTTTCCTCTTCGGGGCGGGAGCCTTCCTGCTGAAGATTCTTGATCTCGCGGGCAGACTCTTCCGCTCTTTCGCGCAAGTGCTTCACCACCCGTTCATTGGTTTTGTTTAGGTGGGTCAATTCCTGAATTTGCTTCTCTTTCTCAAGATTTTGGCGGCTGAGATCTTCCGCTTGCTTCTGGGCGCCTTTTACGATTTTTTTTAATTCAATAATTTGATTTTGAAGCGCCGCATTTTCTATTTTCGCTTCATTTAGCAAGGATTTATCTTGGGTAAAAAAATTAGCCATGTCCATTTGACCGCATCATAGCGCAATCGGGAATTTTCCAGTATAGAAGAAATCCATCCGTTCTGCTATACTGAAAAGCATTATGAATTGGCCAAAATCGACTCCTAAAAAAATTGTTGTCCGCATGCCGAACTGGCTGGGCGATCTGGTCATGGGAACCCCTGTGCTGAAAGATCTGCGGGTCCGCTTTCCCGACGCCGAGATCACCGCCATGTGCCAGGGGGGCGCCGGAGCCTTGCTGGAGCATGACCCCCATATCAACGAAGTCTTGAGCTTCCGCCGGCCCAATGGATGGATCCACCATACCCACCCCTATGCGATCATTCAGTCTTTGAAACAAAGAGAATTCGACTTGGGCATTTTGCTGACAAACTCTTTCTCCTCAGCCTGGTGGTTTTTCTTAGGTGGCGTCGGCAACCGCCTCGGCTACCGGACGAATATGCGCGGCTTTCTCCTCAATAAGGCCGTTCCGTTCCCGGAAACCAAAGAGACCCAGCACTTAGTCCTCACCTATAAAATGCTTTTAGCCCCTCTCGGGATACCTCTTTCAGACACACCGCCTAAGCTTTACGTCTCCTCTGAAGAGCTGGCCCATGCCAAGAATATGCTCAGCCGGCTGCATGTCGATCTCGAGAAAGATATTTTGATCGGCATCAATCCTGGCGCGGCCTACGGCTCGGCAAAATGCTGGCTGCCGGAGCGGTTCGAGGAATTGACTGTGAAACTGCTCGAAAACCCCAAAATCAGAATCGTTTATTTCGGCGACCCGGCCGGCGCGCCCCTGGTGGATCAGATCTGCCTCAATAAACCGGACCGGGTGATCAATTTAGCCGGAAAAACCAGTTTAAGGGAATTGGTCGCTTTAATCAAATGCTGCTCCATCTTTTTGACCAACGACAGCGGCCCCATGCATATCGCTGACGCTCTCGGCATCCCCTTAGTGGCCCTTTTTGGTTCGACGAGCGATGTCAAAACCGGCCCCTATTCTAAAGGCACTGTGATCCATAAGCATGTGGAATGCTCCCCCTGCTATCAACGGGTTTGCCCGATCGACTTTAAGTGCATGAAGCGGATCGAAGTTCAGGAAGTGTACCAGGAATTGCAAAAATTGATGAAATGAACTACCAAAGCGCCCTCGCAAAACTCCAACCGGTCCACCAGGAACACCTTCTCAAATTTTGGGATTCTCTCTCTCCCGCAGAGCAAAAGCTTCTCCTAGCAGACATCGATCAGCTCAACATCGAAACCTTTCTGGCCCAGCAAGCCGTCATAAGCCGCCCGGTCCCGATCGATACCGATAAAATAGAACCCTGCCGAGAATATGCCCACAGCGGAAATAAAGAGGATTATCTCTTAGGCAAACAGCTGATCGCAAAGGGAAAAGCCGGCTGCCTGATCGTCGCCGGCGGACAAGGCACCCGTTTGCGCTTCGACGGACCGAAGGGGATGTTTCCCATCACGCCCGTCATGCGGAAAAGCCTGTTCCAGCTGTTCGCCGAGAAAACCCTCTCCGCGAGCAAACAGTCAAATCATCCTCTGCCGCTCGCTATCATGACCTCTCCGCTCAATGACGCAGTGATAAAAGAGTTTTTCACCAAAAACAACTATTTCGGCCTACTTGCAAGCCAGCTTTTTTTCTTCACTCAAAAGCTGCTCCCCTTTTTAGATTCCGAAGGGAATATGTTCCTCGACTCTCCCTGCTCCATCTCAAAAGGGCCTGATGGAAACGGCTATTCTTTGCGCTACTTCCATGAAAGCGGCATTTGGCAGCAGTGGCAAAATCTCGGCATCGAACAAGTCAATTATCTCCAAATCGATAATCCCTTGGCAGACCCCTTTGACGCAGAGCTGCTCGGCTTTCACCATCGCACCAAAGCCGACGCCACGATCAAATGCGTCCAACGCCTTGATGCTAATGAGAAGGTGGGCGTGCTGGTTAAAAAGGGAGATAGAATTGCCGTGGTGGAATACTCTGAGCTTCCGTTCAAAGAAGTTTCACAATATCCCTTAGCCAACATCAGCCTCTTTTGCTTCTCCATGGATTTTATCAAAACCGCCGGCCCGCTCCCTTTCCACGCCAGTTTCAAGGCGGCTAAAACCCTTGATGGGACTCCTGCGGAACCCAACGCCTGGAAAATGGAGACGTTTATTTTCGACAACTTATCCAACAAGGTAAATGCTCTTCTTTACCCGCGGGAAGAGTGTTTTTCCCCCTTGAAGGATGCTGAAGGGGTTAAAAGGGTGCAACAAGCCCTGCAGGCCTCCGATATCGAGGTGGTAAAAAAAGTTTCCGGTTTCCCCCCTCCCAAACAGCCCTTCGAACTGTCGCAAGATTTTTACTACCCGACGCCCTTCCTTCTCAGCGTTTGGCAGGACCGGCCCTTTCCGGATAAAAGCTACATAACTGAAGGTTCTACATGAAAATCGGATTTCTCGGCACAGGCTCCTGGGGATTTTGTTTAGCTTCTCTATTGGCCTCTAAAGGGTATCAGGTCGTCTCCTGGACCACGAATCCCGCCCTTGCCAACCAATTGAATGAACATCGCGAACATCCTCAATTTCCGGGCCACAGACCCGAAGGGGAGATGCTGTTTACGACCAACATGCAGGAGGCGCTGAACCGGGCGGATCTGATTGTGGAATCGGTGACCTCAGCCGGGATGCGGCCGGTATTCAGTCAGGTGAAAGCTTTTTATAAGAAATGCCCCATTGTGATCACCTCCAAAGGGATCGAGCAGAACTCCGGTCTGATACTGCCTGAAGTGGTGATCGAAGCGCTCGGCGAAAACACCCGCCGGTGGATCGGCGTGCTCAGCGGCCCAAGCTATGCCCAAGAGGTCATCCACCATCTTCCCACTTCGGTCGTCGGCTCCGCCTACGACTACGACATCATGATGACGATCTGCCAAACCTTCACCACCCAAAGCTTCCGCGTCTATCCCAATCAGGATATTCAAGGGGTGGCCTATGGAGGCGCTCTCAAGAACATCATCGCCATCGCCTGCGGCATCTCGGATGGTTTGAATTTGGGCAACAGCTCGAAAGCCGCCCTCATCACAAGAGGCCTGCACGAGATCAGGAAATTAGCTGTCGCGAGGGGCTGCCGCGCCGACACGCTCAACGGCCTCTCAGGCATGGGAGACCTCTGCCTGACCTGCAGTTCGACGATGAGCCGCAACTTCCGCTTCGGCTACCTCATCGCGCAAGGATTAAACAGCGAACAGGCGAAGGAGAGGATCGGCATGGTGGTCGAAGGGGCCTACACCTGCATCTCGGCCCTGCAATTGAGCGAGCAGCTCAACATTCCAATGCCGATCACCGAAGCGGTGCATCAAATTGTGTATCAAAATATGAAGCCGCTCGAAGCGGTGCGCATTCTGATGAAACGGGATATCAAGGAAGAGCATCTATGATAAAAGTGGTCACCCCCAAAGAAATGGCCTCGTGCGAAGCGAGGGCCTATGCCGACAACTTTTCGGAAGAGGCCTTTATGGAGCAGGCGGGCAGGGGCATTGCCATTTGCGTCCAGGAATTCATCCAAAAATGCGCCCTCGAGAAAAGGGTCACCCTCCTTTGCGGAAAAGGGAACAATTCCGGCGACGCGTATGTGGCCGGCAGATACCTCCTGCAGCAGAATTACCAGGTCTTTGCCCTCCAAGTCACTCCCATTGAAAAAAGCAGCCCTCTTTGCCAAAAAAACCACGCGCGCTTTTTAGAGTCCAAAGGGCAAATGACAACTAGCTTGCAGGGTCTTCTCCTCGACGGGCTATTCGGCACCGGCTTTCACGGCGCGCTGGAAGAACCGTTTGCCTCCCTGGTTATCCGGGCGAATCAATCCCAATTGCCCCTCATCGCGATCGACATTCCCTCCGGTCTGAACGGGGAAACGGGCGAGGCGGCCGGGCCGGCCATCCAAGCGCATCTGACAATTTACTTAGGCCTCCCCAAAACCGGCTTTTTTTTAAACGACGGCTGGAACCATGTCGGCGAGCTGCAAGGCGTGGATTTCGGATTAGAACCCGCCTACATCGATCAAGCCAAGGCGCCCTTTCTTTTAATCACCGGCTGCCTTCTGCCCCCCGTCAAGCGCAACCGGCACAAATATGAAACCGGCCACGTCGTCGGCCTGGCGGGCTCTCCCGGCATGCCCGGCGCCGCCCTCCTCGCCTCCTCAGCGGCCCTAAAAGGGGGAGCCGGCATTCTGCACCTTCTCCATCCCGACGGGATGCAGGCCGAGCTCGCAAACAGCCTCTACGAAGTGATCAAGATCCCCTACACCAGCCCTGAGCTCGTAATGGAAAAAATCAACCAGGCCAAAGCCGCCTTCATCGGACCCGGCCTTGGACGCACGGCTGAAACGCGCGCCCTGTTGAAAACCGTGCTGGCCAACCTGACGGTCCCCTCCGTCATCGACGCCGACGCGCTGACGCTCATTGCCGAAGATCAACTCCCGTTGCCTCCCCGAGCCATTTTAACCCCGCATCATGGGGAGATGGCCCGCCTGCTCAATCCGGCCCACCCGCAAAAAAACCCCTTAAACGCCGATCTGCTCAACCGCTGCCAGGCCTATGCAAAAGAAAAACGGATCACCCTCGTTCTCAAAGGGGGGCCCACGTTTATTTTCCATCCTGAAAAACCCGCACTCGTCAACCCCACCGGCTGCCCCGGCATGGCCAAGGCCGGCAGCGGCGACGTGCTCACGGGCCTGATCGCCGCGCTCCTCGCTCAAGGCGCTGACCCATACGAAGCTGCCGCCACAGGGGTGTATCTGCACGGTTTAGCCGGCGAGGACGCCGAGAGGGAGAAGACGGCCTATGGCATGATCGCCTCCGACATCATCGCCCATTTCCCCGCGGCTTTCTATGCCGTTCTGGCGAGTGTAAAAGGCTTAGATTAGGAGCGGGCCGCCATAGTTCCTGATTCAATGGAGCAGACTTTCTTCAACGCTTGATCCAAATCGTCAATAATATCTTCCCTCTTTTCAATCCCAATAGATAATCGGATCAAATCTTCTGGAGAGTTATCCATCTGTGAGGCTTTTTTATGCTCATGATCTACCATAGAATGAGACATGGATTGGGCATGCTCAATACAACTATGAATCCCCCCTAAACTCACAAAAAGACCTATTAACCTGGTGTTTTCAATCAATTGTATCGCTGAAGATTTTGACCCTTTTAAAGCGAACGAAATCACTCCTCCCCCATTTTTTAATAGCTGATTCGCAAGGGAATACTGAGGATAGGATTTTAAAAGAGGATATCGGACAAACTGCACTTTGGGATGGGATTCAAGATATTCAGCAACAGATAAAGCTGAGGCGTTTTGTTGCTGCAATCTCAAGTGCAACGTTTTTAGCCCTTGGGAAATCAGCCAAGAGGCGTGAGGATCCATACAAGCTCCATAGAGCGCTTGTGTATGCCAAATCTTCTCAGCAGTTGCTTCATCACATAAAACCGCTCCTCCAAAAGAAGAAAAGTGTCCGCTGATATATTTCGTAAGGCTGTGAATTGTGATATCAATAAAATCCGGGGAATGTATCTCAAGATTGCCAGGAGGGGTAAAAGTGGCATCGCAAATTGTCGTCGCATGGATAGATTTTGAAATTTCTTTGATTTTTCCAAGATCGGCAAGCACAAGATCAGGATTGCTGAGGGTCTCGAAATAGATGAATTTTCCCTTTTGCGCAGGTGGATGATCCATTAGAGCATCCGCATCAAGAATGTCAAAGAAGATCACATTAACTCCAAACCTGGGCAGCTCTTCGACAATAAATTTCAAGGTATCCCCATATAGGCGGTTCGAGGCAAAAAGCGTATCCCCTGATTTTAGCAGAGAGATAAGCGTTGTTGTAATAGCAGACATTCCTGAAGGAAAAATAAGAGATTTTTCATAGCCGCAAATCGCCAAAAGTTGCTGTTCCAAAAAGCTCACCGTTGGATTACCCCAACGTGTGTAGTAGGCAGAGGGATGCACAGCTTTCTCACAACGAATCGCCTCGGTATAAGAGGGCATTTGAAAAAGGCTTGTCTGATAAATAGGCTGACACAGCGGCTCATTTTCCGCGCCGATATTAGGGGTCTTTAGCATTCGAGAAAAGCTATCCATTTTTCCTCCTACAACAGTGAATTTGGCAAAGCAATCTTACCGGAAATTAATCCAGGTATCAAGGCAATTTGATCTCTTCTGGATGAAAGGAAAATCCCTCCGGAATGGCGATTAGCTTTGTTATATAAAGGATCCTGCATCATGATCTCATGCGCTTTTCTTATATTCCAAAAGGGGATTTTGGGTCTTAGATGATGAGTCAAATGGTAATTTTCATTATGGATGCTTAAGAAAAAAGCTTCAATCCAATGACTAAAGCGATTTCGACTCATCTCGACAGGATGATCCGAACTCCCGACTAGAGGAAAATGCTCAGCAATCTCAATAAAATGACCTATGATTACAAAAACTGTCAGATAGGGAATGATCCAATATAATAAAAATAAATGAAAGAAATGAAAGGCAAACATCAAAGAAAATATAACACCCCAAAATAACAAAAATTGCACGGCTTCTTTTTGGAACTTACAAAAAGAAGTTAAGCGTTGCTTAATGAGATAATGAACATAGGGCACTGTTTTTAGACAAAGCAAAGGAGATAACACAAAAGATCGAAAAAATTTCTTTTGGCTGACTCCTCTGTACAATCCTTGTGACAGATAATATTGGAAGTCAGGATCTTTGTTTTTATCTCCTAATGCGCCATGATGCGCCCCTACATGCGATTGCTTGTAAGCATTGAAACTTTGAAAAATCCAATACCCTGAAAAAAACGTGCCTATTACATAGTTTAAATCCCGATTTTTCGCGATGCTGTTATGGGCTGCTTCATGGAGAAGTGTAGCCAAAGCCCGTTGTCTTGAACCGATGAGTAATAGAGTGAGAGGGTAAAAATAAAAGCTTATATTATTAGAAAGTAAAACAGCTAAAATGACAAAGCCCCAATCCATTAATAGCGCTAATATTCCATGATAGTTATCACATTTTGATAACTGATTTAATTGGACATTCAATTCATCAGAAAATCTCAATTTTTGCTGGCGGAACTGTAACTCGTGGCCTTTGTTCATGATAACGATTTGTTAATTCTATAAATTTCTCTCGAACTTGCACAGGCAAACTATCCACTATATTATAATAGTTTTCCCATCGCTGATCCAATTCGCCTTGTAGACGCTGTTGACCTTCCATCCCATAAAACCTGACAAACATGCGATAAATATTGAAATCATCGCTTGCGATATCTTTCTCATAACATCTCACATCATCTTCAATGTCCCGAATTACTTCGATGACTTGAATAGCTTCCCATTCTCTTTCCCCTAAAGATATCCCTTTAATATTTTGAAAAATATGATGTATCATCATCACATCGCTCGCACGCAATTCAATGGCCTTTGAGAGCTTTTCGGGTGTGATGGCGTTTCCATACATGAGATCATTTTCAAGAATCCAATATTCTGTTAAATGATTCGCTTCCACTTCAACTGGAAAAGAGTATAAGCGAATCTCCTTAAGCAGTTCCATCAGATTTTCTTTTTGGACAATCCAAGGTTGAACCCCTTCATATGAAGCAAGATCTTTTTGTCCTTGTTCAATTTCGGCATCTGCTTGATAAACAAGAGCCTGAGTAAAAAGAACTATCGGATAAACATCTTTCTGAAATTCCAGCGCGGTAAATTCATATAGAGGGGCTACATAATGAAACAGAAACGACAAAAATTTCATACTATGCTTCACAGTCCCATATGACAATAGGGGCTGTTCTGTGATGGAGAGGTGCTGTTGCGAAAAGCTTGTAGAAGTACAAAACAATGCAGCAGTCAAAGTTGAACATACAATACGCTTAAAAGAAATGCAGTAAACCATTATAAACTCCAATAACCCCAAACCGGTCAGTTCTTGAATTACAAAAGACTGAAGCCTACCACAAAGCGATAAAATTCCCAAACAAAATTCTCAACCTACCTGAAAAGGAGGCCGATATTCCTTAAGAAGCCGTTTCTGAAGAATCCATATTTGATGACCCGGTAGCGGCCGGTGAAGAAAGGAGTGGCGGGCAAGTGCAAATAGGCGGTAAGCATCTCTCTTTGCCTCGCGGTTAAGCGCTCCTTGTAGCGAAGAAGGAAGGCTTCGGCCTGCCTATAGTTTGAGTTTTCCGCCTTTTTGGAAAACAAGCGGGCCAATCCTTTTTTGATTAGGGTGAGAGGGGAATACTTGATCGCCCCGAGCTGATTCTTCCCATGCTGGCGGTAGTATAGGGTCGATTCGGGCAAAAACCCGATTTTGCCAAAGGCGGAGGCGACTAATGCCACCCACCAGTCGTGCATCAGGGCCTCTTTGGGGATCGGCTGCGACAGATCGAGAAGGGAACGGTTCATGAGCATGGTGCAGCCGGTGACGACGTTTTGCACGAGGAGCCGGTTCAAGCTCTCTCTTTTAGGATTTAAGTTGGCATAGGCCAAAAAGGAGGGGGAGAGCTCTTTTAGATTTTTATCCGCGACGCACAAATCGGTGTGCACGAGCAAAGGGGTGGTTTTGCCAAATTGGCTTTCCAGGCGGTGCATGAGGGCGAGGCTCTTGGCCACTTTATCTCTTTTCCAGACATCGTCCTGATCGCAAAACAGCGCATAATCGCTTTGCGATAAGGCCATCAATTTTGAAAAGTTCCCTTGCGGCCCCGCGTTTTCTCCCTCTACAAATTCAATCTGGGGATAGCGCTGCTGATATTCTTTGATGATGGCTCTGGTCCCATCGGTGGAGCCGTCGTCGCGGATGATAATGTGGATATCCCGCTGGGTTTGGCTGAGCAGGGAGTCCAGCTGCTCCGAAAGAAAAGCTTCCCCATTGTAAGTCGCCAAAAGAATATCAACTTTGCTCATGAAACTCCCACTGATCGCCTAAAAAAACACCCGCCTGGGTTTTGAAAAAGGCGCCATAGACCGGCACAGCCAAAGCGATCTCATCGGTTGTGATCCTCTTCACCTTGTGGATGCCGCTTTCGATTTTCAAGTAATATTCCCCTTCGTGCAAGAGGGCGGGGGGAAGGACGAAGGAAACGGTAAACCGCCCTTTCTTGAGCTCTTTATCATAATAGGAACCGGCCAGAAATTGATGCTCTTTATTCCAAAGAGTCAATCCAAAAAATAAGCCGCTCCGCGCCTTTTTTATTTCCAGCTGGATGGTGACAGTGATGGGTTCCTTTTGATAAAAGAAATCCCTCTCCCCGGAGAGCGAGACCCTATGGAAGCGGATATGTTCATCGCCGCAGTCGCCGCTCCAGGTGCGCCCCATCTGAGTGTAGCTGCTGTGGTAGTGCTGGATGCACTCCCCGATGGGCCCAAACATCTTAAGACGCCCCTGTTCCAGATAGATCCCTTTTTGACAAAGGGAGAGGATCGCGCCGGCGTTGTGGCTGACAAACAAAACGGTGCGCCCGTTTTTCCCCTGCTCGTTCAATTTCTTCAAACACTTTTCCTGAAAAGGCTTATCGCCCACCGCTAAAACTTCATCGACAATCAAAATATCGGGATCGAGATGGGCGGCGACGGCAAATCCGAGGCGCGCGAGCATCCCGCTGGAGTAGCGCTTCACAGGAGTATCCAAAAAGGGGGCCACTTCGGCAAAATCGACGATCTCATCAAATTTTTGCTGAATTTCTCTTCGCTTTAAACCGAGAATCGCCCCATTGAGGAAAATATTTTCCCGCCCGGTCAGCTCGAGATGAAATCCGGTCCCCACTTCCAGTAAACTGGCTACCCTGCCGCGGATTTTCACTTCGCCGGCGGTGGGGGGAGTGATTTTGGAAATGATCTTTAAAAGAGTCGATTTGCCGGCCCCGTTTCGTCCGATAATCCCTACCTGATCCCCCGGATTGATATCGATATCGATATCGCGAAGGGCCCAGAACTCCTCGTAAACGCGCCGTTTAAAGAAGGATCTCAGGTTGCCGAGCGTTTCGGCCAGCGTCCGGTTATCATCGTGATAAATTTTGTACTTTTTGGAAAGCTGCCGAATTTGCAAACTCATATTCTGTCCGCGAAAGAGGTTTCAAAAGCGCGAAAATAGGCGAGGCCGCTCGCAAAGAGGAAAAGGGTGACCGCTGCAGAAAGAGACAGGGAGAGGCAAAAGTTTTCATGCGCCACGCCAAAAAAAGCAAAGCGGAAACCATCGATGATCCCCACCATCGGATTGCAATAGTAGAGGGGATGGTTGATGATAAAGCTCCCATACCCGACCGGCGAGGCGAACATGCCGAACTGGAGCAGAAAAGGGACGATAAAGCGAATATCGCGAAAGCGCACCGTGAGAGCGGACAGCCAGAAACTCACGCCGAGGCAAAGGAGGAGGAGCAAAAGGAAAAAGAGGGGCAAAGTCACCAGGCTGAAAAAATTTAAGGAGGTGCAGGCGAGGAGGAAAAAGAGGAGCAGGTTGATGCCGAAATCGACCATTTGCACCAGGATCTGACTGATGGGCAGTATCATCCGGAAAAAAAACACTTTAGTGATGAGCGTGGGATTATTGATAAAACAGGTCGATGTTTCCTGAATCGAATTGGCAAACAATTGCCAGGGGAGCATGCCCGCCAGCACAAAGAGGGAATAGTTGATGCCATCGGAGGGCAGATGGGCGATTTTTCCAAAGAGATAGGCGAACAAAGCCATGTTGAGCAAAGGCCTGATCACCGCCCACGCCACACCTAGAAAAGTTTGTTTATACCGGACGAGAATATCGCGCCAGCAAAAGAAAAACAAAAGTTCCCACTGATTGAATAATTCTTTTAAATAGGATTTCACAGCTATACTTTTAACAAAATCCCCTTTATTCGGCAAGATAGGAGTAAATGTTCACAAGGGAGGTATTTATCAGTCCTAAGTGGATATTTAAACTACCACAGGCCCGAGAGCACGGGGAGGAAATGTAATTTTTTAAGTGTGAACATAATAGTACGCCAATGTTTAAATTACTACATTGAGGTAAATTTTACTCGTTGCAAAATTCTTAAGCATCCTCCTGACCCCGCAGGATCTGCCCCTTTTTCAAAGGCTCCTCGGAGACGGCTCCCCAATCGGCGTCAAGTTCAGCTATGCCGGGCAAGCTGAGGCGAATGGGATCTCAGAGGCATTGTCAAAATTTATCGGATCTTCCCGTCTGCCTGATTTTGGGCGACAATATTTTCACCTAGTTTCGAAAGGCCCGGATGCGCACTAAGATGGGACTTCAAGTTTACAATGTTTTATCAGGGCCTTTACAGATCTTTAAAGCCTCTTCGTATGATTCTTCAAATTCACTTTTAATTGAGGGAATATCGGTGGTTATCAAATTCTGATAAACTATCTTTTCTCGAAAAATTTCAGCAATTCCAATATAAGGATCATCCAGACCAATTCCTTTTGAATTAGTAATAATTATGATAATCTCGATATTCTTGATTTCAAAGGGATAATTTTTCAGATATGGCTTGATTGAATCATTTGAATTAACAAAATCAAGAAAATCTTGGGCAGAGTTGATTAGGATTTTTCGAATATGCTCTCTCGAAAGTGGACCTTTGATGTGAGAATGAAATCCTAATAATCTCACTTCGCCTCCTGGCATTGAAACGATAGTTGCACAAGTTTGTAACTTGTATTTTTTATCAAATAAAACTGAAATTTGATGTAAAAGTCTATTAACTGATTGTTCGCTCTTGGGTATTTCTAAATTATTTTGATTTTTTTCATTATTGCATCCCATAAACATAAACAGGCTTAGACAAATTATATATATTTTCAAGTCAACCTTCCCTGTGATTCAAAATAATTGTAAATTCTTTCGATAAGTACCTTTTGATATGTTGGACTATTGAAGGGATGATCGTGATATTTAGCATTAAGATGAGACTGTAGTTGAATGATCGTTTCCATATTCCTTTCAGCACCATTTTTATCAAAATAGGGTACCTGACGCGATCAAGGCATTTCGAAGTACTCATCAAATGAATTATGAACTCATGCTCGCTTTTAATGCCTCTTCGTATGTTTCTTCAAATTCACTCTCTATATGAGGTGTATCCCCTGAGATTACTGTTTTATATACCAGCTTCCCTCTGGCAATTGCTGCAATGCCGATATTAGGATCCTCAATTACGATGCCCCTTGAGTCGACAACAAACAATGTAATATCTATATTCTCGGTTTTGAATGGATAAATTTGTAAATAAGGTCTTATCGTTTCATCAGAATTAACTATCTCCAAAAATTCTTGCTCTAGTTGTAAAAGAATTTTGCGAAGGTCCCCTCTTGAAAGAGGGCCTCTGATTTGAAAATCCAATCCTAATAACTTTACTTCACCATCGGGCATTGAAACGTTAGTAGCT
Organism: uncultured Chlamydiae bacterium; assembly: GCA_963696295.1. Classification (GTDB taxonomy): domain Bacteria; phylum Chlamydiota; class Chlamydiia; order Chlamydiales; family JAJFMB01; genus CAVOJR01. The sequence goes on from CAVOJR010000001.1 coordinate 1,203,286, forward strand.
CTTGTTTTTAACTTGTATTTTTTATCAAATAAAACTGAAATTTGATGTAAAAGTCTATTAACTGATTGTTCGCTCTTGGGTATTTCTAAATTAATTTGATTTTTTTCATTATTGCATCCCATAAATATAAACAGGCTTAGACAAATTAAATATATTTTCAAATCAACCTTCCCTGTATGCTGGGATATTAATAATAAATATTACAATGCAAAACCAATAAAATATTTTCATATACACTAGCCAAGTTATGGTTTTAAGCGGACAGACAATAGCTGAAATACCTATTTAATGGCAATTTCAGAACAGCATTGATCAATTAATTTCCAACCACCCCAACCCATACACGAGGCTAAAACGCATGGGACGATTTTTGGTAATTTCTTTCGTCCGATCTAGCTGGAGGAAGCCTCTCTTTGAAGATGAGTTCGGGCAAAGTCGCGTTTCGGCAAGATTGACAAAAAGATCTGACTGAGCTTAAGATATTAAGGATATGAAAGGCATTATCCTGGCGGGCGGCAGCGGAACGAGGCTGCATCCCCTCACCTTAAGCATGTCCAAGCAGCTGCTCCCGGTTTATAACAAACCGATGATCTACTACCCCCTCTCCATCCTCCTGCTCGCCAAAATTAAAGAGATATTGATCATTTCCACCCCGCAGGATCTGCCTCTTTTTCAAAGGCTCCTCGGAGACGGCTCCCAAATCGGCGTCAAGTTCAGCTATGCCGAGCAAGCTGAGCCGAATGGGATCGCCGAGGCCTTTCTGATCGGCAAAAAATTTATCGGATCTTCCTCCGTCTGCCTGATTTTAGGCGACAATATTTTCTACGGCAACCACCTGATCCCTCTCCTGGAGAGCGCAAGGAAGCGGGAAAAAGGGGCGACCCTGTTCGGCTATCACGTCAAGGACCCGCAGCGCTATGGCGTCGCGAAAGTGGACGGGGCGGGTAAAATTATATCTATCGAGGAAAAGCCGAAAAACCCCGAATCCTCAATCGCCGTCACCGGCCTCTACTTCTACGATAACGATGTGGTGAATATCGCGCAAAACCTCAAGCCCTCCGCTCGCGGAGAGCTCGAAATCACCGATGTCAATAATGCCTATTTGGCAAGGAAAGAAGCGTATATCCAGGTGATGGGGCGCGGCTTTACGTGGCTGGACGCCGGCACCTACGCCAGTTTGATGCAGGCCAATCACTTCGTGCAGGTGATTGAGGAGCGGCAAGGGCAATATATCGCCGCTATTGAAGAGATCGCCTACAACGTGGGTTTTATTTCCAAGGAAGAATTATTGAAATGCAGCCGCGCCATGGGCAACAGCCCCTACGGCCAATATCTGGGAGATCTATGCAAATAACGGGTTTGAAGCTGGAAGGCTTAAAATTAATTCAGCCGAAAGTATTTAAAGATATCAGAGGCTATTGCCTCGAATCTTACCGGGCCAGCCTCTACTTTTTAGAGGGGATCTCAGAATCTTTTGTGCAGGATAACCACTCCTTTTCGGTGAAAAACACCCTCCGGGGCATGCACTTCCAGTCCACCCCAGGCCAAGCCAAGCTGGTCCGCTGCGCCCAGGGAGCGATCTTTGATGTCGCTGTCGATATGCGCCCCGATTCCCCGACCTTTGGGGAGTGGGAAGGAGTTATTTTAGATAGCGAACAGCACTGCCAGTTATTGATACCGGTCGGCTTTGCCCACGGCTTCTGCGTACTGACGGAAGGGGCGCATGTGATGTACAAAGTGAGCGCAAATTACGACCCCGCCACGGAAAAGGGATTTCGCTTCGACGATCCCGATATCGGCATCGCGTGGCCGATAGAAAACCCCCTTTTATCCGAGCGAGATAAAAACAGCCCCTTATTTAAAGAAGTTTTGGAATACGTATGAGAGTGTGGGTGCCGGGGGCCTCAGGGATGCTTGGAAAAGAGGTGGCCGGCCAGCTCTCCCTCCAAAATATCGACTATTTAGGCACTGACAAAGCCACGGCGGATATCACAGGCGAAGTGGAAATATTTCTGCTAAGGGAAAAAATCACCCACATAATCAATTGCGCTGCCTACACAAAAGTCGATCAGGCCGAAACCGACCGGGATGCCGCCTATCGGATCAATGCCGCCGGCGTACAGAATCTGGGGCGCCTCTCAAAAAAATATCATCTGCCGATCATCCATTTTTCCACCGATTACGTCTTCGACGGCCAGGCCGCAGCTCCTTATGAGGAGGGGGAAAAGACCAACCCGTTGAACGTTTACGGCCTCACAAAAAGGGCTGGGGAAATCTGCCTTTTGGAAGAAACGCCCCATGCCTGCCTCATCCGCACCTCCTGGCTTTTTGGCTTGCAGGGTAAAAACTTTGTGCAAACCATGCTGCGGCTGATGTGCGTCAAAGAGACACTATCCATTGTCTCCGATCAGGTTGGCCGCCCCACCTTCGCGAAAGACTTAGCCTTTTTTGCCATCAAAATGTTAAATCAAACAGGAATTTACCATTTTGCGAACAGCAATGAAACGAGCTGGTGGGCCTTTGCCAAAGAGATTCACCGCGCCGGCCTCGCTTTAGGATTTCCCTTTACCGTCAAACAAATAATGCCAATACCCGCCTCAGAATACCCGGCTCCGGCTAAAAGACCCGCCTACTCGGTTTTGAGCACCGGAAAAATCGAAAAGGAATTCCAATTTAACCCGCGAACATGGCAAAATGCCTTAAATGAGTACCTGCATGCGTCACGTTAAAAACATTTTAGTCACCGGAGGAGCCGGCTTCATCGGCTCGGCCTTCATCCGCTACCTCATTAAAAATAATTTTGAGGGGGTCATCGTTAATTTAGACGCCCTCACCTATGCCGGCAATCTGGAGAATCTGAGAGAGATTGAAGAAGATCCCCGCTACTTTTTTGAAAAGGGGGATATCAGAAATGAAGCTCTGACAGAACACCTTTGCAAAGAGCATGAAATCGACACGATCATCCACTTCGCCGCCGAAAGCCATGTCGACCGCAGCATTGAGGGCCCTTACGCCTTCATCGAAACCAATGTCAAAGGCACATATCACCTGTTGGAGGTAGTCAGAAGAAATCCCCATATCCACTTTCACCACGTCTCAACCGATGAAGTGTACGGCTCTTTAGGACCCTTTGGCAAATTCAATGAAGACTCCCCCTACCGCCCCAACTCCCCCTACTCCGCCTCCAAAGCGGCTTCAGACCATCTGGTAAGAGCCTACAGCACTACCTACGCCATCTCCACCTGTATTTCCCACTGCAGCAATAATTACGGCCCCTGCCAAAACGCCGAAAAGCTGATCCCTTTGACGATTGGGCGCTGCCTGGAGAACAAACCGGTCCCCGTCTATGGAAACGGCCTGAATATTCGCGACTGGCTCTTTGTCGATGATCATGTGAAAGCTTTGCATCAGCTGCTGCTTTATGGAAGAAGCGGAGAAACCTACGCTATCGGCGGGGATCAAGAGTGGAAAAACATCGACCTGGTCAAAGAGATCTTAAAAATGACTGCGAATGTTTTATCCCTGCCCTCGCTGGAGCATCTGATCACCTTTGTCGCAGACCGGCCCGGCCACGATGCGAGATACGCCATTGACCATCAAAAAATCACTAACGAGATCGGCTGGCAACCCGAACACTCCTTTTCCGAAGGGTTGGAGAAAACTATTCTGTGGTACAACCATAAATTGATAAGAACATGAAAATAATATTAATTGTCCTTCTTTTGATCTTAACTAAATTAGACGCGGAAAGCAAATTCGTCGTTCTATCCCCGCCAAAATGCGGCACCCATCTGCTTGTCAAAGCCCTTTCCAACTTGTTGGATAAGCAGGAAACGACCTGGCTGGGGGATTTGCCGATTAATGCGGTCGAACTCACTGAGCAAATCACCCGGGATGGGGGGTATGCCGTATCGCATAACTGGGATCAGAAATCTCTTAAAGATCTGATTCAGAAGGGATATAAAGTCATCTTTATGTTACGGGATCCCAGAGATCACGCCATTTCCGTCCTTAACTGGAGCTATTGCCCCAATTGGGGAGGGCCGTTGCATATCTTAAATATCGCCGATCGCGATGAGCGTTTGACGGAACTTATTTGCGGATCCAGGGGAGGATGGTGCTGTTTTAATTTCATCAAACTCAGATTGAACCTGCTGAAGAACCTCCCGAAGCAAAGCTTTTATACAGCAAAATTTGAAAACCTGGTTGGTCCAAAGGGAGGAGGATCCAGAGAAAAACAGATCAAAGAATTGCGCTCATTAAGTAAATTTTTAAACCGTGCGATCAGCGAGGCAAAAATCGAAGAAGTAGCCGACTCTCTCTGGGGAAGCTCTCCCACATTTCACATCGGAAAAATTGGCCAATGGAAAAAAGTAATGACACCTTTTCATATTGAAATGTATAAATTTCTATATCAGAATCAATTAGAAAAGTTAATGTATGAAACTGATGAAAATTGGGGCTAATTGCGCTATTTGCATTCCACTTCCATAAAGCAGTTCTTTTGGCCGGCCAGCCCCGCATTTGCTTTCGTAGCGCCTTGGATGGCGGTTTTAATCGGCCAATACTTTGCCCTATGCGGAATTATCGTCTCTAAAGTCTCCCCGTTTTACGCCATCATTCTCGGAAATATGGCTACGTCGATCCTCATTTTCAGCGCCATGCATTTGTTTCAAAAAAAGGCGCCTGAGTATTCCCTAAATGAAATCACTTATTCGAAGAGATTCAAATTAGCGACATTTGCCGCTCTTCTTGGCCTCTTCGCTTTCGAGATGCTCCAAGTCGCTGTTTCCCGCGGCTTTCCCCTTCTTTGGCTGATCACGGGAAATGGAAAAACATATATCGACTTCGGCATCACCTCTTTAAACGGATTATTGAACGCGATCTATTTGGCCTCGGCCACCGCGTTTTTTCTGATCTGCCTGAAAGAGAGAAAAAAGGGGTATTGGGGCCTATTTTTCATCCTTTTGCTCCTGCCGGTCATTCTGGTCTCAAGGCAGTTGATTATTTGTTTGTTTTTGCAAATTACCTGTTGCTTATTGATCTATAAACCAAAATCTCTTAAGAAGGTAGTCTGCAGTTTATTTCTTGTTCTGACATCCTTTGTGATATTGGGAAATTTTCGCACCGGACTTGATTCCTTAGTGAATATTTTGCAGCCCGCCCCCTTTATCCCTGAGTTTATGTATTCCTTATTGTGGATCTACGCTTATGTCGTGACCCCGTTTAACAATGTGAATGCCGCGATAGACTATATCCAGCCCCTGGGAATTCCCTATAACGAGGCGACTATGCTTATGCCTACATTTCTTCAAACATTGCTGGGATTCGAGGTCAACAGCGCCGGATTTGAACTGGTGCATGAGCAAATGAATGTTTCCACCTTCTATTTGCCTCTCATCCAGGACCTTGGAAAACTTTACGCTTTTCTTTTTATGATTCTTATGCAGGGGGTATTGTCGGCCTCGTACCGCAAAGTTTTTGTGAGCAGACTCCCCATCGACGTGATGCAATACTCAATTCTGTATATGATCACCGCGCTCTCACTTTTTTCCAATCTTTTGCTCTATCTGCCCGTTGTGTTTCAGCTGGTGATGATTTCTGCAATCCAATTCAGCCTATCTCGAAAAGAGGGCCTCGTTGTTTTGAAGCAAAGCAAACTCGTGTAGCTCGCTTAATAAGGCAAGGCACTTTAAGGCTTCCACCCCATCTGTCAAGGGGGCGGTCCGCCTCTCGCAGCACTCGAGGAAATGGAGGCATTCGCTTTTTAAAGGCTCCTGCTTTTCTATGGGGCAGGGGACGTTTTCATACTCGATTTTGGGAAACAGGGGTTTTAGGAGCTGCACGCGCAGTTTTTCCTCCCACTCTTTAGTATCGTCAAAGACTAAAGACCCTTTTGTGCCTATCACCACCAGCTTATGCTCTTTGTAGGGATAGACCCAGCTCGCTTTAATATCGGCTTGCATAGCGGCGAATTTCAAAGTCACCGAAACAGTATCCATCGTTTGATCAAGACTTGTACCGCTGACATAAACCGATGAGGGATAGCTTTGACAAAGCGCTAAGATGACCGAGATATCGTGCGGCAATAAATCCCAAAGCACATTCTCATCCCGGATGAGGCCGGGAAACAGGCGGTGGGAAGAGATATAGCGAATCTCGCCTAAAACGCCCCCGCTAAGCAACTCTTTAATCTTCACCACGCAAGGGTGATAGTGCAACAGATGGCCCACCATGAGAATCCGGCCCAGCTGATCGGCTGTTTTAACGAGTTCCTCCCCTTCCCGGATATCCAGGCAGAGCGGTTTTTCGACAAACACGTCTTTGCCGGCCAGGAGAGCCTGCTTCGCTAAGGCGTAATGGGTGTGGGGCGGAGTGGCGATAAATATTTTGCTTATAGCAGGGTTGGTAAGAACGGAGTTAAAATCGGTAGTTCCATTAACACCGCTATACGGGAGCTGCGGCAGCTCGGCATCGCAAATCGTGCGCAGTACGCCAAGTTCATTCAAATTCCTGGCGATGTTTTTCCCCCACCTGCCAAAACCAACCAGAGCCGCCGTCATGACAAAGCCGCAAACATTGCGCTTTCCATGGCCGCCTGGATCTCTTCGACGATATAATCCTGCTCTTCCACAGTCAGCCAGGGGTGCATCGGCAAGCTGAGCACTTCGCGGGATACTTTTTCCACGACCGGCAGCGATCCAATGGGGAATTTTTCGTCGGCGAAGACGGAATATTCATGAATTCCTTTGGGATAATAGACGCCGTTTGGGATCCCTTTGCTTTTCAAAATTTCAGACAGCTGATCCCGGTTCGGCACGGAGATCGTATACTGGGCATACACATGGGTATTACCCGGCATAATTTTGGGGGTGATGCAGGTCTCCTGCAAAAGGGAAGTGTACCTTGCGCCGATCCGCTCCCGCGCTTCCACCTCAGAGGGGAAATGAGGGAATTTGGCGAGGAGAACCGCCGCCTGGATCGTATCGAAGCGCCCGTTGATGCCTAAAAGAAAATGGTCATAGCGATTGATCGCCCCATGCGTTCTGATCGCCTGCATTTTTCTCGCGAGATCGGAATCGTTCGTGAAGAGGGCCCCGCCGTCGCCATAGCAACCTAAAGGTTTCGCAGGGAAAAAGCTGGTCGAACCGATTGTTGTGACGCCGCAGCTCTTGCGGCCGTTTTGCGTCGCCCCAAAACTTTGGGCCCCATCTTCAATCACCGGAATGCCATATTTGGCGGCGATTTTGTTGATGGCCGTGTAATCGGGCATTTGGCCAAACAGGCTCACAGGCATAATAGCGCGCGTTTTCGGCGTGATAGCCGCTTCGATTTGTAAAACATCGATATTGTAGTTTTCAGGATCGATATCGATAAAGACAGGCGTCGCGCCCACTAATTTTATCACTTCCGTTGAAGAGATCCAGGTAAAAGGGGTAGTGATCACTTCGTCGCCGGGCCCTATTTCCAGAGCCATCAGCGCAATCATCAGGCTGTCTGTTCCGCTGGATACCGTCAGGCAATGCTTGACGCCGACATACTCGGCAAGGATTTGTTCGATCTGCTGCACTTCGCGTCCGAGAATGAAATGCCCCTGATCCAAAACCTTGTGAATCGCTTCATCAATTTCTTTTTTGTACAGTTGGTATTGTTTTTTTACGTCGATGAATTCCATGACACCTCAAGACCCGACTTTGTTGTAAAGATCTTAGCAGAACTTATCCCTAAGGACAAGTAGAATCATTTGAAGCATTTAAAGAAAGGGCGGTCAGCCATCTCGAGCAATTCTTTATCGCCCCGGCTGTTTCCGTAGGCGTACAATTCATACGGGGCCTGACCGAGCAGTTCTTTCAAACGGCGCGTTTTTTCCGGACCCCAGCAATTCAACCCCTTTAACCGGCCCGTGACGACCCCTTTCTCGACGGCCGCTTCGGAGGCGATCACGTCGCTGAAGCCGTGCCTTTTAGCCCACGGCGTCAAATAAGTATCAAGCGAGGCGCTGATCAGGATGCAGCGGTGGCCCTGGTCCTGATGCCATTTCAACCGCTCCATCGCTTCCGGCTTTAAGTGGCGGTCGAGAGGGCCTGAAGCGAAAGCCTCGCCCAGCCGGTTAAATTCCCCGGCCGGCATGTTATTAAAAAACGCATTTAAAATATTCTCTTTAGTCGACTGCCGGGAGGAGCTGCCGAAAATGTAGCCGATCAGGATGGGGAGTTTCAAAAAGAGATAAAACATAGTTTTAAAAGGGCCTTTCACAAAAATCAGGAAAGAAAATAGCGTGTCCCGATAGGTTAGTGTACCATCAAAATCAAAAGCGGCTATAATAGGTTTCTGCATGCGGCGAAGCATAGCAAAAACAGGGATAAAGATGAAAAAAAATATCTTCATTACCGGATGCGCAGGATTTATCGGCTACCATCTGGCAAAAAGCCTGCAAATGAGAGGGGATAATGTCATTGGCTTTGACAATTTTAACGAGTATTACGATCCCCGGCTAAAAAGAGCCCGGGAAGCCGAACTCAAAAAAATCGGCGTGCCCATTCTGTTTGGCGACGTGAATAACAGACAACAATTGCTGGAGTCGGTGGAAAAGCACAAAACCACCCATGTGGTTCACCTGGCCGCCCAAGCCGGAGTGCGCTACTCCGTCACCCACCCGGACGCCTATTTAGAGACCAATCTGGGGGGATTCCTCAACATCCTGGAAACTTGCCGCGCCCTTTCCCTGCCGCTTATTTATGCCTCCTCCTCATCCGTTTATGGTTTGAACGAGGCCACCCCTTTCCGCACCTCCGATCTGACCGACCGGCCGGCCAGCCTCTATGGAGCCACCAAAAAAGCCAATGAACTGATGGCGCACGCCTATCACCACCTCTATGGCTTCCCCGTAACGGGCCTTCGCTTTTTCACCGTCTACGGCCCTTGGGGAAGACCCGATATGGCCTACTACTCTTTTACAAATGCGATTTTGAGCGGAAAGCCGATAGAGATTTTCAATCAGGGGGAGATGAAGCGCGACTTCACCTATATAGATGATATTATCGCCGGCACAAAACGCGCCATTGACTTTCCGGGAAAATGTGAAATATTTAACTTAGGAAACAACCAGCCGGTAGCTTTATTACACTTTATTGAACATATTGAAGAAGCCTTAAATAAAAAAGCCTTAAAGAATTATTTACCCATGCAAAAAGGGGATGTGACAATGACTTATGCCGATATTGATGAGGCGAGGGAAAAACTCGGCTACGAGCCCAAGACATCCATCAAAGAAGGGGTGGCGAAATTTATTGACTGGTACCGCGCTTATCACTTCCAAAATATCTCGTAAATAAATAACATAAGAATCGAATACCGGTTTATATTGCATGTATAAATTTTTTGCTTATCTATTCTCTCTTTTTTGTCTTGCTGGCTGCATCCGCTTTTTTCCGACCAGCACTCAGGAAACTCCACGCATCCCCCGTGTTTCCATCGAACCTGTCTCCGAGGTGGTTTTGCGCTATGCCACTGAGCTGAAGCATGAAAAAGAACTGGAATTAACTGATTCCCGCATCATCTATGACGACACCTTAAGACGTATCCGTTTGGATTTTGTCTCCCAAAAAATAATGGAGCTTTGCGAAGCGAGGATGACTCTGGTAGATATCGTGGAAAATTTATTAGAGAGATTAAACTCTAACGGCAATGCAACCGAACAGACCCTCAAACGCCATTTTGACTATTACGATCTGGAAATTTATATTCACTACGAAAGCTACTTCATCTCTTTTATCGATCCTATGTACATCTCCTGGATTACCCTCTGCAACGGCATTTCATCATTTTATTCCGGCGAAGTCTTTTTAGAACGCCTGGACAGCTGGCGCGCACGCTCGGAGGAATATTATAAGAGTCGATTATTCGTCTCCGTCATGCGCGATTCTGAGAAGGAATACGAAAAGACTCATCCAAAACCCCTTGATGAAAAACCCTACTTTGGCCGCGGAATCGAGGCTCCCACCGATTGGATGTCTCAATAGCCAATCGGAACTTGTATCAAATTACACCGGCACCTGCCTTTATCCCAAAAAGAGCTGGATAGGGCGCCTTTGGACCTGGTTTTACCGGATACATGACTATTTTTTTGAGAAATTGGAGGAGAAAAACTTAAAAAAAGCTCTTCTTCACGCCGATCAGCTCTTTCAGACCCGCCTGCAGGAAGCGACCCCGCATTTATTGCTCTACCGGCGATTTATCAAAAAAAAGTCCGTTAACCCCTTGGAGCTCGCAAAAGCAAGAGTAGCCCTTTACGAATTTTATCAGGCGACCGAAGGAAAGTATCCTCAGACCTATTTGCCCATGATAAAAGTCGAGTCTCTCACCAGAATGCCATTCCCTGTCAAATCTAACGAGATGGAACTCTTTGTCAAGCAGCTCAAAATCTCAAAAGTTCCCGTAAGATTGCTGCATGAGGCTTTCAGCCTGATTCAGGATCATGCCAGAATCGAAAAGATTCTGGCCCTCCAGCATCCCGCCCTCTTCACGGAAACAGACCCCTCCCATCTCGCCTTTAGAGACGCCCTTAAAGAGGGAGACACCATCCTTTGCAACCAAAGGGCCATCCAACTGGGCAAAAAATTAGGAAAGAAAAAAAGTCCGGACCGCCAGGTTTATTTCGAGATCCAAGGGGAAGCGGACAAACTCGTCTACCTCGGCGTCAACCGGGCGCTTCCCGGGATCCGGAAAGAAGCGACACACCATGATGCCTGGGGCATTCAACCCGCCTCAGTCCTCGAAGTGGACAGCGAAGGCGCCTGCGCCCTCGTCGAGCGGCTCACCACCCCCCTCACTTCTCTCACCTGGACCAGCAATTCCCCGCACATCACCCAACGCGACCTCAAACAGGCCCAGCCGCTCCTCAACTGGCTCCGCTGGCTAAAACAGGAGCAGTTCATGCCGCACGATCTGGACATCACCTTCTACATGCTCGACAAAGACAAAGTCCTCCGCAGCACAAGGCCGATGGCAAAAATCCACTACCACCTCCCCGCCCTGGAAAACTTCCTCAAGCAGCTCAACAACCCCTTCATCCTCGATTACCTAAAGTCTAATCTGCTTTCAGGATAGGCAAACCGCTGTGCCATTCCGCCCAGTCACCCGGCTTCTTCTATAGGAAAAAAAGTCATCGGACGAATAGGTATCTATCCCGGCCATTTCAATATGGTGGGGCAAAACCCCGCACCGCTCCAATTGAAAGCGGCTGATCTGCCAAAAATCGAAGTAATTTGGGCTGACCTGAAAATCCCAAAATTCCTCGGGCAGCTCGTTGCGATAATGGATGAATTCAGCGCTTTGGGGACCCAAACTCGGGGAGATGCCGACGAGCAGATTTTCCGCTCTTGAGCCAAAATGCCCCTGCATATAACTGATTGCTTCGGCATACACATTCAAAACGCTGCCCCTCCAGCCGCAATGGACGCCCGCCGCCGCATGCTCTTTCGGATCGTAGATAATCGCCGCCTGGCAATCGGCATGCTTGATCAAAATAGGGCACCCCGGCTTATTTGTAACGAGAATGTCCGCTTCTCTCAGTGGCGCTCCCACCTCCCAAATCCCCTTCCCATGGCACTGCTTGGCGGAGTAGAAACGGTCCACCCCAAGAGCCTCTTGCGCCCGCTTGAGATTGACCAGCACCACTTCTTTCCCGTCTCCGATCTCAAAACCCAGATTCAGGCTGGCAAACACCCCCTCGCTGCAGCCTCCATGGCGCGTAAAGACCGCCTGTTTCACCGGCAGATCGCAGAAGAGTTCGAATTGATAGTAATTTTCTTTTCGGAGCATCCTAGATTACTTTTTCAAATTATAGAGTTCATCATTGATTTCTACTTGGATCTGATCAATTGTGACTCTCCCATCGTGTTTTGAAAAGTTTTTAGGATAACAGAAAACTGCATAATCGTGGAGTAAAGAAGGAACGATACTGTAATTCGATTCTCCACGGATAAGAATGTCAAAATTAAAGAGAGAATGAAAATCCTCTAAAACATTAGCCCAATGTCTATTGTCTTTTTCCCGATAATTAAAAATAATGGGCGCATAAGGGAGAGCTTGCTGAATTTGATTGACCAGCTCCCCGGGTTGCAATGCATCCGTGAAGACATGACAATAGATAGATTTATCTTTGAAAAGATCTAAGATAATTTTCAGGCTCTCGATATAAAAAGTAATAGGAGGGAATTTTAGGGGGTCGCGAAATCCGGCGTCATGAGAATCATATCCTCCACCTTGGCGAATATGGAGGGCCACGCCAAGCATATCTTGAGGAGGATAAGTTAGAGCCAATTCCTTTTTAGTTGAAATCATTTCCTTGGCAATTTTCCGAAAATTTTGATTTTTCCAGTCAACAGGAAATACATAATAGTAAGGATATTTCTTTTCACTTTCAACTTCAGGAAAATACTTAGCGATGAAAACGCAATCATGATGTAATTCATGGAAAAGATTTTGTCCAGAATATTGCATATGTCGCAGGTAAGGATGCCGAGCGGCATCATAATGAATTTCTTTTTCATCCATGACTAGTTCTGTAGAGTAGGGAAATGGCTTATAAAGTAATGGAATCTGATAATGATAAGAAAGCCATTTAGCATGAAGATAGGCAATCAGATTATCTCCAAAGCGCCCGCCGGTAAAATCGTAAGTGACAGCAGCCGGGTTCGCGTTAAGATTTCCCCAAAAAAGTAAACATATAAAAAAATATCGTAAAAGCATATCTCATTCCCATTTGTTAATTCATAAGAATCTGTCGAAGCTTTTGATGAATAAATTCATTGCATTCAGGATTGATGTGGACATTATGATCACTCAAATCAACGATTAAGCTGCCATCCTCATTGGCATAATCATCATATACATCAAGAAAAGCAATCCCCTTTTGGCTGCAAACATCTGCTAATTTGGCATTCAACTGCTTAGCAATAGATATCCGCTCCTCTAACGGCCCATAACGAGGAACATTTGGGTTATAAACATAATCAGTTGGCGGGGTAACTGAATATACAATGCAAGACAAATTGTGGTATAGCTCGCGATTTAATAAAATGGTCTTGATATAATGGTGGACCAAAGTATCGATAATTTCATAGACGGTACGATTGAAGCGATCTCTCTGCTTTCCAATATGACACCGCACATCAATTTCTCCAAATGCAAAAACCACCGCCTGCCCTTCCTTGACACCTAAGTTTTGCAAATTAAGAAATGATAACCCATCACGTCCAATGCGATGCATGGTACAAGAGCCTATTTGATGCACCCTGCAATTTGGAATCCGAGCAAACTCTCCCGCATGACTGTCACCAACAACAAAGATGGGGGGTAGAGAGTCCTCCGCAGCGTTAACTGTGATAAATAAGGAGCAGAGAATGAATAAAAAGATTTGCATATGACCAACCTGTATTTAAAGACAATTATTCAAATTCTTCTTTTAAAATCAAGTCTGTTGATGTATATTGATCAGAATATGAAAAAATAAGGAATTTCTATGAGAAAATCTCTGTTACTCTTAACTTTTTATTGCGCCTCTTTGTATGGAGAGGTCATTGATATCATATCGACATTTACCTTTGACCTGCCTGTCAATTATTCCGCAATCAACGCTGCCGGTTTTGATATACAAGGACATGCTGACATCAAAAAATATGAAAATTTATTAGTGTCGCCTTACCCTCCGACTCCGTACAAAGTCATTGTCTGGAATCATGTCTTAGGAGGTGGTTCCCCCATTTTCAAGTTGCCTAAAGAAAAACTGATATTTTTTCTATGGGAGCCCTGGGGTTTATCATCCGGTTATTATGCGTTATATTCCAAAATTTTTACATGGGACGATAGCTTAGTGGATAATAAAAAATATTTCAAATTTTATTACCCATTCTTAATGCCTATGATCTCAGATCTTCCCTTATTTGAAGACAAAGAATTTTGCACAATGGTTGCATCCAATATGACCAAAGAGCGTATTCAGATCATTAACTTTTTTGAAACCAAACCGGCGGGAGAATTTGTGTTCTATGGAGTTAAGCCCTATCACAGCAAAATGTACCGTGGCTCCATTCCAGGAGATCCTGCAAGCATTGAAAAAATTTCCACCCTTAAAAAATATCGCTTTTGTATTTGCTTTGAAAATACTACATACTTGCAGGGTTATATCACAGAAAAGATTTTTGCCTGTTTTGCAGCAGGCTGTGTTCCAATCTATTGGGGAGCTACAAATGTCGAAAAATACATTCCAAAATCCTGCTACATCGATTATCGCGACTTTTCAACTCTGGAAGACCTCTATCAGTATCTTAAAGGGATGGACAAAGAGACGCATGCGCAATATATTCAGAACATACTTGCTTTTCTTGAAAGCGAAAATGCAAAATTGTTCTCTCCAGCCTACTTTGAACAAGTGATTTATGAGGCAATTACCGAGTAGACCAAAATGATTTATTCAACTTAATAATTGGGATATCTGGATTAAAAAAAGAAGCACACAAACTAAGATTGGAATCTGTCCTTATTAATAAATCGGTTTTTGAAAGTAAAATACAATCAATAAGCGCTTCCTCACCGCATTGATAATGATTACGTTGAGGATTATGATGCACGGATAAATGGTTAGTGGAACGAGCGGCATCATGATAACATACCAGCCCTGGAAACTGAAATGATAACCAATCTACAAAAGAAACTTCATCTGTAGCCAGAAATATTCTGTATTCTTTATCTTGTAACTTGCTGATTTGAAAATTGATAGCAGTTAAAATCTCTTCATATGCAACTCGAGGGGCTTCTATCATTTTATCGGTTCCTCGATAATGTACACCAATAATGAAATTGTCTTGAAAATTATCTCTAACAAACGATGCTACTTTATCATTGATATGAGATTTCACATGTATATATTTATTTATTAGATTGTAATTGTAACTTCGAGAATTACAATATTCTATTTTCCAACTATCATGATAGTAAGTAGTAATAATATTGGCTGAATCATGGGTTCCTAAAAAAATAGGCTCAAAATAATATTCCCACCAGTTTTTTCCATGTAATGGATCAAAATAGGCTCCCTCACAATCAAAATCAACTGCCATTCCCTGAATTAAATGGTTATCATAAGATTGAAGAACCGCAAGCACATCTTGAAAAATACTAAACATCCCATCGGGTCTGCTTTTCACAATGATAAATTCAGCACAATCTGCCTTGTAAAGAGAAAAGCATAAACATATCAATAAAATTTTTCTTGAAATTTTTATAAAAAAAGACATTCGTTTACCTGACTTATTTTACTAAAATGACAGGCAGTGCTGGATTGAAATAGGTAGCACACAAGCCCATGTTAGAACTGGTCCGAACAAGGTAATCGCATTTGGTCAACAATAAGCAGTCGACAAGGGCATCTTCACCTTTTTTGTATGGATTCAATTTTTTATTCAAATGCACCGCTTGGCTATCCATAGAGCGGTATGCTCCTTGATAGAATGTTGTGCAGTTGGGAAATTGTGCTTCCATGTATGCTAGAAAAGGCTGTTCATCAGTTGCTATGAATAGCATATATCCGCCTTCCCATAATTCTAATTCTGCAATAACTGAGCGGACAACCGAGGCAATTTTATCATAACTCACTCGTGGTACTTCAGAATTTTTATCTGTGCCTCTATAATGGATGCCAATCATAAAATTGCTAAATTGCTCATCGGTAATAGCTTGAACCTTTTCCAAAATGTGATGCTTAACCTTCACATATTTACAAATTAGTTCATGACATCTTTCCTTAGATGTATGATGCTCGATAAACCATGGGAGAACATTTGGGATTTGATAGATTTCTTCAATGCGGGCATTTTCAGGTGAACCAACATCAAGAGGTTCAAAATAATAATTCCACCAATTCGGTCCATAAGCTTCGTCGTAATAAACACCATGCTCTCCAAATTCAAACCTTAATCCGGCTATCGAATCTTGGTGTTCATCATATGTCCTAATATTTCCCAGCATGGTTTTTAAAATATTAAACATCCCCTCCCCTTCAGATCCCAGAACAATATAATAGGGTTTTAATGGTTCTGCATTAAGCCTAAAGAAGAGCTGAATCACCAAAATAAAAATGAAAGATAAGGTGCGCAAAACAACTCCTTCTCAGTTTCTAATCTTCTTACTTATCAAAATGTCTTATTTTTCTGCAACAGCATTGTTAAATGGTTCATCTCTTTGCAATGAAAGTACTGGACAAAAAGTACTCTATTGCTATTAATTAGTGTTAAAAAAAAAGTAAAGGAGCCACTTCATTTTGATTTCAATGACAAAATATTCCTTTTCCGGGTGGACAAAATCAGACAAGAAAGAGATTGCTCCACAATATTGGATGCAAACAGACTCCTATGCGTATCCCACTTCACATCCAAATGCCTTTTATTTAAATAACCATTGAAGATAACTTACTTGGAGATAAACCATGATCAAAAAATGCTTTTTATATTTTGCGATGCTTTTGACACCGTTAACAATTTCCTCAGATGAACCCCCAGAAATCATTGATTTCAATTCGACATGGACGCATGGCTATCAATCCATGTATGACGATCCCACATGGTACCTAGGACATTATGGTTTCAACTACGCCCCTGAATTTACTGCTTATTTTTCCATGCTCAAGAATAAGTATCACATCGATACTGTGATTGAAACAGGCACATTTATGGGCTCGACAGCAGTCTGCTTTTCTCTTTTATTCGACCATGTCTATACCATTGAAATCGTCGACTCGACTTACCGCAAAACAAAAGAATATCTGGATCAATTTTCAAATATCCAATTCTATCTAGGAAGCTCAGACAAAGTTTTAAAGGACATATTGCCCTTAGTGCAACACAAACCAGTCCTGTTTTATTTAGATGCACACTGGTTTGATCATTGGCCTTTATTAGCTGAACTCGAAGAGATTTGCAAAACACATCAAGATAACTGTGTCATTGTGATTGATGACTTTAAAGTCCCTGGACGGCCAGAAATTCCTTATGATAGATATGGATCTCAAGAATGTTCCTATGAGTATATCAAACCTAGACTTGATGAAATTTTTTCGGGATATACGATCCATTATCTTATTCCCAAAAGGATCGATTCCCGGGCAAAATTTGTGGCAATCCCAACAAATTGGGAAAAAAAATAAAGCTAATTGGAATTCTTTGACAGAGGATCAAAGAGGTGGCTCAGCTTTTTCGCATTTAAAAATGAAGCCTATTCTTTAGTATTTTAAAATTATCCAGTCCGCGGGGACAACATCTTTTGAATTTAACCCTGCACTATCGTTAAACCAAACAGGAGGTGTTATAATGATTTTATGGGGATTGGGATTCAGGTATGCCGCCCACCATGAAAAACTCGAATGACAAATGATATTATGTTTGCACATGCTCATTAAGTACAGGTCATGATAGTGTTCCTCGCCTTCGACAAAGTACATATTGCGAGGAATATCAGCAAGTTCCTTTTTACATAAATTCATATCATTAGAAAAAACTATAAATAGAGTGTCTGCAGGAAATAATGACATTGCCTTTTCAAAATAGCATTTCCCATAAAAAGGATATATGCGCTGCGCTGGATCAAAGTCAAGGTAAGATCTCATATGGACTGATACTGTGTTGGGACAATTCAACAAGTCACCATATTTTTTTTGAAGGTACTCAGTAATTTCGGGATGTGGCTTAAAAAGTTCTATTATTTCCTTTTTGTGATGTTGAAAGTATTTTTCAGACTGAAAATAACCAGCTATGCACATATTTGGACTATAAGGTATCGGCGCATAGTGGTAATGAGGTTCTTTGTAACGAACGGATATATGCTTATTCTGCGGCATAAAAGGGTTTAAATGATAAAATACTTTCTGATAATTTAAAGGTATATTATCCACAGTTTTATTAACTAGATCTGGAAAAATAGGATCAGAGTCGTGATCAAGAGCTAAACTTACGGTTGCCGCAATGACGAACATTTGATTTCCTAGTTGTCCAGTTAACTCCCCTACCACGAAAGAATTCAGTGCAAAGGCGGTGTTAAAAACGCTAAAGCAGTAAATCAAAATTATTGTAATTTTACCAATATAGTAATTTTGAAAAATAACCCGCGAAAAATGGAATAAAAATAGGTAATTCATATCACTGTCAAATTTCATCATAACATCTTAAATTTTTAAAAAATTGCCAGTACCTGTCGAGAATAGCATCGCAGACTCTTCAAATGTTTGTCAGATATTGCTCATTAAAAGTTGTTCCAATAACCAATAAAATATATTCATAAAAATAACGCAACTGATTTTGATCTTGCTCGCCCTCAAAAATAAAATCTAAAATTTAGGTTTTCTTAAATTTCTTGGTTTGATAGAGTCTGTTTTGTTAACTCTTCCAAAAAATAAATAGGCAATATTGTTGCTTCTAAAAAATAGCCTAGGAGAAAGTTATGCGAGAAAAAAAATTTCAATCCCTTTTTTTCTACCTTTTCCTATTATTTTTTTGTTCGTTACCAGGCTTTCTAAAAGGTTATGACAATCAATTAGCTGTGTGCACAATCTTTAAAGATAATGCCGAGTATTTTAAAGAATGGATTGAATTTCACATGTTGGTTGGTGTAGAGCACTTTTATCTTTATGACAATTCCAGCACAGATAATTCACTTGAAATACTCGACCCTTATATTCAACAAGGTATTGTCACAGTAATCGATTGGCCGAATAAAGGGGGTTACTGGGTGCACTCAACTCAAGAGGCAGCTTATAATCATTGTGGAAGGTTAGCATCAGGAAAGACAAAATGGGTGGCGGCCATTGATACCGATGAGTTTCTATTTTGCGAAGACATTGAAAATATTCCCGATTTTTTACAACAGCATGATGATGAAGCTGCCATTTTCGTTTGGTGGAGAGTTTATGGAACATCCGGCGTACTTGATATTCCTCCGGGTTACTTGATGATTGAGCTTCTCTATAAAAGATTTCCTGATAATCACGATCGAAATAAACAAGGAAAATTAATTTTTAAACCTGAAGAATTATTAGAATTTGATTGGGCGGGCCATCGATGCAAGTTAAAGAATAATGCGATTACTTATGTATCAAAAGTGACAGATATTCGAATTAATCATTATGTTAATCGAACGATTAACTTCTTTCTTAAGCAAAAGAAGCAACAAAAGGAAGCAATGGATAACCGCAATTATAGTGATGAACAATGGCTAAGTCATTTAAATGATGGCAACGACATAGAGGATCGAATAATGGATCGATTCATTCCAGTTTTGCGAAAGAGAATGGGTTTTTCCAACGACTAAACAACAAAATTTTTATTCTTAATAAAAATAAGATTATTACACTATATCCTCATTTTATGATAAACTTATGAGTATAAATATTTAGACCACAAAAAAAACTTCGTTTGGAGACATTATGCACAATCGTTTTTGGCTTTTTATATTAGTTGGATTACTTATAATGAATAATGCAACATGCTCACATCAAAGCATAACAGGGAATCACTCAAGTTACATTGAAGCATGTCGTAAAGCTGTAAATGATCCTCTCTATTTTCAAAATTTTCGTTCTACCCATGAATATGCGTCAAATGTAGAGTGTTATGGGTTTGGAAACGAGTTTGCTCAATATCTTCTTACAAATGCTTCTCCACAAACCTTAGAAAAGTTGGAGCAATTTAGAAGGCTTGATCAGTATGGCAATCCTTTAACAAAGGACATTGAGGGGGTAGGGAGATTTTCAGAAACAACTTTGAGGTATATTATAGTCGCAGATCAAATAAAAGAGTTGTTTAACTTGCCCAGTAATCCCAAAATAGTAGAGATAGGGGCCGGATTTGGGGGACAATGCTATATTTTATCACAAATCCAAATTTTTTCAGATTATTTTATTTACGATCTTCCAGATGTTGAGAATTTAATAGAAAAAATGTTAAAAACTCTTTCAATTGAAAGAGTGTCTCTTATACCTCAATATGTACCACTTCCTGAGAGTAATGTTGATTTGTTAATTAGCAACTATGCATTTTCTGAATGTGACAGACAAACTCAACTAGACTACTTTGAAAGAGTTTTGAAGAAAGCTGATAGAGGTTATATGCTTTTTAATCAGCTTCACGTTTTTGACTCATTATCACTAGCCGAGTTTGTAAAATTATTAGAAGATAATAATATGAAACCTCAACTATATGAAGAACCAGTTTTAACTTATAAGGATAATGTATTGGTCACCTGGGATAAAACTAATTGATGAGAAGAATCTCACTGGAGTTACAATCTAGCAATCGTTATGGCAGCAAAAACTCTGTTCATACATTTGGGCCCCATTTCCAATTATGATTTTAACTGTTTATAAGGAGCAATTTTATGAAACTGGTGGTTTTTAGTTTTCTATTTTTCACGACAACTCTATTTTCAATCCCTCCTCGGGATATACCTCCTGAGCATAGAGACGCTTTTACGATGAATGGTCAAATTCCTGTTGATTATTGGTATATTGATGGGACTTATTCCAGCGATCAACCTGTTGTTTTTTCAAAGGATATGGTGGATAACCTTGTTAAAAAGGCTAAAGCAAAGAAAGTATGGTACTACGGTCATACTGATACATGGCTTTATAAAGCTATCGAAACCTATGTCGGTGATTTTCAAGGAAAAACCGTAGGTATTATAGGAAGCGTAACAGCCTGGTATGAAGCAATTATATTAGCCTATAATGGCAAGCCAGTGACAATAGAGTATAACAAGATCATCACTGACCATCCTGGGATTCAAGTAATGACCGTTGAAGAATACAAGAAAAACCCAATTACTTTTGATTACCTCCTTTCTGTCTCATCAATTGAGCATGATGGTCTTGGACGTTATGGTGACCCAATTAATCCATTTGGTGATATTGAAACCATGCAAGAATTAACAGGTTGGTTAAAAGAAGAGGGACTGTTTTTTCTCTCTATGCCTGTAGGAAAGGATTTACTTGTTTGGAACGCACATCGCATTTATGGACTGATTCGTTTACCAATGCTTCTTCAGTCTTGGGAGGTAGTAGGGAGTGTTGGTCATTCAGAGAAACATTTTTTAGTGAGCGATGCCTCGCATCAACCTGTCTTTGTTCTGAAACTTCCTAAAAAATAGGTTTTATTGTATGCCTTGGATATTTAACAATTTCAAGGCATTGCTCTGACATTTCAGAACGTTTCAAATCATTGATTATAAAAAACTAATATTTAAAACCACCATTACCCTTGACAAATATTGGTGTAATGGTGTAACATTACAACATGAGGTAAAACATGAAAGACCGTACCTGGGTGGATTTCCTGGAAATGTGTTCCAAAATCCAAGACGCTAAGAAGCTGGATCGATTTTTTGATCTGTTTTTGACCATAGAGGAGCGGGAAACCGTGGCCTCCCGGAGCGTCATTATTAAGGCGCTGCTTGAGGGAAAACTGACGCAGCGGGAGATGGCTGAAAAATATAAGGTCAGCATCGCTCAAATTACAAGGGGATCGAATGCCCTGAAAATCATCGATCCGGAATTTAAACTGTTCCTGGAACAACTATTTAAGTGAAGGCTATGGAAAAAGGAAGCGCCCTGGGGGCCACATTATTAATCACGGGGTGCTGCATCGGAGCGGGCATGATCGGCTTGCCGGTGGTGAGCGCCATGGCGGGTTTCATCCCCTCCACTTTAGCCATGCTCCTTTGCTATGGCTTTGCGACCGGAACCGGCTTGCTGATTCTGGAAGCGACCTTATGGTTCGATCAGCGAGTCAATCTCATCTCAATGGCCGACTTTGCCCTGGGAAGAGCCGGCAAAGCGCTCACCTGGTTCCTCTTTCTCTTTCTTTTCTACTGCCTGTTCGTCGCCTACATAGACGGGGGCGGACAATTGTTTGCCAAGTTCTTCTCCGTCCCAAGGGAGATCGGGGTGCTGATGTGCGTTAGTTTCGTCGGCGCGGTGGTTTATGGTGGAACGAGAGCGGTCAGCGGCGTCTGCCGGCTGCTGCTCTTCGGCTCGGCCCTCTCCTACCTCGCCATGCTCTCTTTGGGCCTGCCGCATGTCCAGGGGCAGCGGCTGCTCTATGCCGATTGGAGCGCAACCCTGGCCACTTTGCCTATCTTGCTGGTCTGTTTCGGATACCAAAATCTGATCCCGACTCTGACCTACTACACGCAGAAAAACATCAAGGCGCTCCGCACGGCGATTTTTGTCGGGAACCTGATCCCTTTTCTCATTTATTTCCTCTGGAATTTCGTCATTCTGGGTCTGCTCCCTCAGGGAATTGCCTGCGAGAGCCATATGGTGACAGGGCTGCTCGAAAAGGCCTCCGAATCGGAGTCAGTCCTTTTCTTCGCGATAGCCTTTTCCTTCTGCGCTATTTTGACTCCCTTCATCGCCAACACGCTCACTTTTGTCGATTTTCTCAAAGACGGCCTAAAAACCTCCAAGGAGCTGGCCATTTATGGCCTAGTCCTGATCCCGCCGACGCTGCTAACCCTCTTCTACCCCAATCTCTTTTTGAAAGCTCTTGGCATCGCGGGGGGATTTGCCGATGTGATTTTATTCGGCCTCCTGCCGGTATCGATCGTGTGGATCGGCCGCTATCATAAAAACGCGAAAGGGCCTTTCACGGCACCGGGGGGAAAACTCTTTTTGATCATCGTCCTCCTCTTTTCCCTGGGCTTTCTTTTTATAAGGAGTCCGCTATGTTAAAACTGCTGATGGAAAAGCCCTCCTTGACGCGGGATGAAGCGGAATCGGCTATGACGACAATTTTGGAAGAGGCCGACCCGCATCAGACGGCTGCTTTTCTCGCCATTTTAAAGTACCGGGGCGAAACGCCGGCAGAGATCGCGGGGATGGCAGCGGCTTTGCAAAAAAAAGCGGTGCCCGTGAATCTCCCTCAGCCCACTTTAGACATTGTCGGCACGGGGGGCGATATGGCCAATACGGTCAATATTTCCACCGGCTCCGCCCTCCTGGCTGCCGCCTGCGGCATCCCGGTGGCAAAGCATGGCAACCGCTCCGCTTCGAGCCGAAGCGGCTCCGCCGATGTCCTGGAAGCCTTAGGGGTTAAAATTGAGATCCCGCCGGAACAATTGGGGCGCTGTCTTGAGGAAATGAGCCTCGCTTTTATGTTTGCTCCCGCTTATCACCCTGCCTTAAAAAAAATGGCGCCGATCAGAAAAGGGCTTAAATACCCAACCGTTTTTAATATTTTGGGCCCGCTGCTTAATCCGGCGAGGTCGGAGTATGCATTAATTGGCGTGGCGAGCGAGCCTGTCCTGGAGCGGATGAGCGAGGTCATTTTACAGATGGGGGATAAAAAAAGGGTCCTCCTTTTTCACGGGTGCGGCCTGGATGAATTGACGCCTCTTGGAAAAATGATAGCCTACGACATCAAAGGAGGGCAAAGGAGACGCTTCGAGATTGACCCGGAGTCCTTGGGTTTTTCCCTCTGCACCCTGAAGGAGCTGCAAGGGGGAGACGCAAAAGCAAACGCGGCTATTTTGAGCGAGGTTTTTGCCGGCGGCCAGGGGGCCGTGGCCGACGCTCTGATTTTTAACGCCGGAGCCGCCGTCTGGATTTTCGGCGCGGCCCCCACTTTAAATGAGGGCATTCAAAAGGCGCGCCAAGTCCAGCAGGAGGGAGGAGCGCTCAAAATTCTGGAAAAATGGAGGGCCCTATGACTTATCTGGATAAAATTTTGCACGAGAAAAAGCAGGAAGTGGCGCGGTTGATAAAAACTCAAATTCCGGCAGAGTCCCGCGCACCGCGCTGCCGCTTTTCTGACGCGCTGAAAGGCCCAGGTTTAGCGGTCATCGGCGAGGTGAAACGGCGCTCGCCCACTTTAGGGGAGATCCGGGCCATAGAGGATCCGCTGGAGCTCGCCTTAACCTATTGCCAAGGGGGTGCCTCAGCCATTTCCGTTTTGACCGACTCGCAAGGCTTTGGAGGCTCTTTGGAGGATTTGAGCCGGGTGGCCGGCATTAGAGCGAAATACCCGAAAGCGGCGCTATTAAGGAAAGATTTTATCATTCATCCTGTGCAGCTCTCTGAAGCGGTCCTGGCCGGCGCAGATGCGGTGCTTCTAATTGCCCATGCGATAGGTAAGGACTTAAAAAATCTGCTGCAGGAGGCCAGACGCCTTGGCCTCGAAGTGTTGACTGAAGTGCACGATTTCACCGATCTGGAATTAGCCCTGGAGGCCGAAGCGCCTATCATCGGCATCAATCACCGCAATCTCGCCACTTTCGAAATCGATCTTGCCATTTCGGAAAAGCTGATCCCATTGATTCCCAAAGGGGTTATCACGGTAGCCGAATCGGGCATCCATGAGCCTCAGCAGGCCAGGCATATGCGCGCTCTTGGGTTTGACGCCATCTTAGTCGGCGAAGCGCTTGTACGCTCCTCCGATCCCGCCAAACTCATCAAACAGATGAAAGGGGAAAACGATGATCGTTAAAATTTGCGGAGTGACCCATCCGGAGGATGCCAAAGCCGCCGCGCAGTTTGGAGCCGATTTTATCGGCATGATTTTCTTCGCCGGCTCAAAACGGAATGTCTCTATCCCTGAAGCCGCACAGATTGCCAAAGCCGCGAAAGAGGCCGGCGCGGAGCCGGTAGGGGTTTTTGTGGATCAATCAGCCGGGCAGATCGCCGCTGTTTGCGAACAGACGGGCATAGAAAGAATTCAGCTGCATGGAACATCCCGTCAAGCGCTGACAGATCTTCAGGAGCGCTTTGCGGTCATTTACGCAGTTTCAGAAGAAGTTCCCCCGACAGTGACCCTCCTGTACGATCCATCGCAAGGGACGGGCCGCACTTTCGACTGGAAGGCCTTTACTCCCCCAAAAGGGAGAATCTGGATGCTGGCCGGCGGCCTGACTCCTGACAATGTGGGAGAGGCCATTCGTCTATTGAAACCAAACGGCGTGGATGTCGCCACCGGGGTGGAGTTTCCCCATACCTTAAGGAAAGACCCGAATTTAGTCCAAGCCTTCATCCGGGCGATAAAGGAGAATCTATGAACCACCCTTACCCCTTCGGCGGGCAATTTATGCCGGAAATTTTAATGACTCCGATTCAGAATTTGAGCGAAAATTGGGAGGCGCTGCGAAGTCAAAGGGACTTTCAGGAGGAGCTCGATTTCCTTTTAAAACACTATGCCGGCAGGCCAACGCCCTTGACCGAAGTGAAAAATTTCGCGCGAGCCATTGACGGCCCCCGCGTGTTTCTCAAGCGGGAAGATCTGCTGCACACCGGCGCGCATAAAATCAATAACGCGCTCGGCCAATGCCTGCTCGCGAAAAGGCTTGGCAAGGAGCGCATCATCGCCGAAACGGGCGCGGGCCAGCACGGCGTGGCCACCGCGACCGCCTGCGCCTATTTGGGCCTCAAGTGCGTCGTGTACATGGGGCAAACAGATATCGTGCGGCAAAAGCCGAATGTGGACAAAATGCACCTCCTGGGCGCGCAAATCGTCCCCGTCACCCAAGGATCGGCGACTTTAAAAGACGCGATCAACGAAGCGCTGCGCGACTGGTCCGCCCATTACGAATCTTCCCATTACTGCCTCGGATCGGCCCTGGGGCCTGCTCCCTATCCGGAAATGGTGCGCGCTTTTCAGTCGGTGATCAGCCTGGAAATAAAAAATCAGATGGAGAGCGCTCCCGATCTGCTCATCGCCTGTGTGGGAGGAGGATCCAACGCGATCGGTTTCTTCCACCACTTTATTGCCGATAAAGAGGTGAAGCTCGTCGGCGTTGAGGCGGGCGGCCTTGGCATCGCCTCCAAAAAGCATGCGGCCCGCTTTTCCGGCGGCAGCCCCGGCGTGCTCCACGGCTGCTACACCTACCTCTTACAAGATGAGGAGGGGCAGATTCTGCCCACCCATTCGGTATCGGCCGGCCTCGATTATCCGGCGGTGGGTCCCGACCACGCCGCCTTATATGAATCGGGGCGCGCCTCTTATGCCACCGTCACGGACAGCGAAGCCCTGGAGGCCTTTCACCTCCTGGCGCGCGTGGAAGGGATCATCCCGGCGCTGGAATCGAGCCACGCTTTAGCCTATCTCATGAAGATAGCGCCGGAACTCCCCAAGAAGAGCCTGGTGATCGTTAATCTGTCGGGCAGGGGAGATAAAGATTTAGCCCAAGTTTTGGAGGAAAAATGAGTTTTGTCGGATTTGTCGTTGGAGGGGATGGCGGCGAGGATTATTGCGTCGAGTGCTGCCTGCAGCTCATTGAGGGGGGCATTGATATTCTGGAGATCGGCTTCCCCTTTTCCGATCCGGTGGCCGACGGCCCGGTGATCCAGCGCGCCTCGGAAAGGGCCTTAAAGGGAGGCGCGAATGGAGCGACCCTCTTAAGAATTGCCGCCCGCATCAGGGAAAAGAGCGCTATCCCCCTGATTTTGTTCACCTACTATAACCCCTTGTTAAAAAAAGGGGACGGCTACTTAAAAGAACTTAAAGCCGCCGGCTACGATGCCATCCTCGTCGTCGACCTGCCGCCGCCCAAGGAGAAGCACCACCCCTATTTTGACGCCTTAGAAGCCGCCGGCCTCTACCCCATCTTTTTAGTCACCCCGTCGACGGACGACCAGCGCCTCACTCAGATCGGGGAAATCGCGCAAGGCTTCCTCTATTACGCCTGCCAGAAAGGGACCACCGGCGTCAGAGACAAGCTGCCGGAGGATTTTTCCCTGCAAATCTCCCGCATCAGGCAAAAAACCAACCTGCCGATTGCCGCCGGCTTCGGCATAGCCAATCGGGCCAATGCCAAAGAGGCCTTGCAGGCGGCTGACGCCTTTGTGGTGGGTTCAGCCTTTGTGAAATTGATGGAGCAGCGGGTAAAGCCGCAAGAATTAAAACGGCTGGCTCAAGATATCGATCCCAGGGGGAAAGCATGAAAAGAGCCCTTGAAATGGACGCTGAAGACCCCTTAAAAGAGTTCAGAGACCGCTTTGCCCTGCCCGGCGGCATCTACCTCTGCAACAATTCTTTGGGCCTTCCGCCAAAATCTGCCTTCACGAAGATGCAGGCACAGATGGAGCGGTGGCAGACGCATGGCGTGGAAGGGTGGTTTCAAGGGGATTCGAACTGGTATAACTTCGATCAGTCGATCAAAAAGCCGCTGTCCCGCCTGCTAGGAGCGAAATTTGACGAAGTCGCCGCCATGCATAGCCTTACGGCCAATTTGCATTTGCTCCTGGTTTCCTTTTATCAGCCAACGAAAGAGCGATTTAAGATATTGATCGAAGGGCCCATTTTTCCATCAGACTTGTACGCCCTCAAAAGCCGCATCGCACAGCTGGGCCTCGATCCGCAAAAATGTTTGCGCATCGTAGAACCTCTCCAGGGGGAGCACTGTTTGAGGCAAGAGGAAATAGAGCGGGTGATCGAAGAAGAGGGCGCATCCATTGCCCTGCTTTTTTTCAGCGGCGTTAATTTTCTGACCGGCCAGGTGCTTGATATGGAGAGAATCGCCCTGCTCGCTCAAAATCAGGGGTGCACCGTCGGCTACGACCTCGCCCACGCCGCCGGAAATATCCCTTTACGCCTGCACGACTGGGGCGTCGATTTTGCCGTGGGATGCTCCTACAAGTATCTTTGCAGCGGACCGGGCGGTCCGGGCATCGCCTTCGTCCATGAAAAGCACCATCAAAAAGCCCTGCCGCGCCTCAGCGGCTGGTGGGGAAACGACCCAAAAACCCGCTTTCAAATGCAGCTGCAGCCCGAATTTATCCCCTATGGCGGCGCCGCCGGCTGGCAATTGAGCACCCCTTCGATTTTGGCCCTGACGCCCCTTTTAGCCTCTTTAGAAATATATGAAGAGGCCGGGATCGATCGTCTGCGCGAGAAGTCGGAGCGGCAAACCGCCTATTTATTGGAATTGCTCGACCCCTCAAAAACGGTAGTGATTACTCCCAGGGATCCCCGTCAGCGCGGCAGCCAGCTCTCTTTGCTTTTCCCCGATGCGGAAAAACATTTGCGCCGGCTGGAAAAAAAGGGGATAATTTGCGATTTCCGGCCCCCCAATATCATCCGGGTGACCCCTTCGCCTCTCTACAATACCTACCATGAGATCTACAGGTTTGCAGAGGTGTTATGTTCTGAATTTTGAACGGATGAGGACCTCTTTGCCTTCAAAGGCAAAGCCGAGATACAAAATTTGGGTTATACCCCGGTCAAGCAGTTCTTGAGCATACTCTCTATCTTCAATTTGTTTCAGAGCGGAAAGAACGGCTGTTTCCAGATCGATCTTCTCAAATCGGCCGATTTTCTTAAATTCCATGATGATGCCCAGATCCTTTGAATTTTTAGGGATGAGCATCACATCATATCTACCATACCCGCTTTCCCGGTTAGACTTCACTTCATATCGATCTTTGAGCCCTACCAGCATTCCCAAAACAAACGCGTGATAAATCTTCTCCGATTCTTCCAAAGGCACATCAAAAACACTCACAGACGATATCATGAATTCCTGAAAAAGTTGAGAAAAAGTATCGATATCCCCCTTTGTCAGGCTGCTTAGAAGCAAGTGATAATTATTTTCATGAATTCCTGTCTTAAACCAGTCTAAAATTATCTTTTGATATAATTCACTCACTTCCCTGTTGGGAATGCGCAAACGGCAAGGAATGCCGTAGACAGGAGTGTTGTCAATCGTCACATATCCGCTATAAAGAAGTAAGGACCATATGGCATCAGGACTTTTGTCAAGGTCTGGAAATACAATACCCTCCTCAATCGTTTTTTCCACAAAACCGCCTCTAAGAAGTTCTTCGATATCGGCTTTCAAGTCATTTGTTCCTTTAGAGATGAGATGTTTCATGAGAGCATTATCGCTAGTATTGACCCAATAAGGAGATAAAGTGCCGTTATTATGAATGCAAAATAAAACGGACCAGGGATTATGTATTCCCGGGCAAGATCCAAAACGGTAGCCATCGTACCACTCACTTATTTCAGAAAATTTATGGGAGAGACCCCTATGTTCAAGAAGCGCCTTTACTTCCGGTTCCACCCATCCGAATTGATCTTGAAAATTCTCATTCAGGATTGTAAAGGTGCTGATATTATTCAAACCTGAAAAGACGCTTTCCTTGGCAATACGGAGTATTCCAGTGAGAACACCCCTTTCTAAATAGATATTATCTTTCAAACCGGCTGAGAGCCAATTCCGGATAAAATTAATAAATGTATTGTAATATTTTCCAATATAAGCGGAATGAGCCGGTGTATCATACTCATCAATCAGGAGAATGACCTTCTTTTTGTGGTAGCGATGCAGCCATTCTGTAAGAAGATGAAGACTTTGTTCGACAAAAATAACCCCATCTTCTTCAAAACAAATTTTATTATAAAGCCTTTGTTCACTTTCATCCAGAATATCCAAAATATAGCGATTCCGTTTAAATTCATTGGAGATGACATTGCGCAAAGCTTCAAAAGTTTCCTCCCAAGAGACGTGTTTCACATCTTTAAGCGTGATAAAAACAACGGGAAACTGCCCCTGCATGGCTCTGTATTTTTCATTTTTCCAAATATTCAATTCCTTGAACAAATAGCTCGTATCTTCGGCGCTTTTTTCAAAAAAATAACGCAGCATAGAAAGGTTCAAGGTCTTGCCAAAACGGCGCGGACGAGGGATGAGGGCAACATGTGTCCCTTTTTCAACAACCTCTTGAATAAAAAGAGTTTTATCGATATAGGCATAGCCTCCATCAATCAAAGTTTTGAAATCGCTGATTCCTATAGGGAGTGGTTTTTTTGCCGTATTTTCCACAAAACCTCCAAAGGATAAACATACCCATTTTGAAGTAAAATTTCTATGAAATTATGGCACAGCCAAAGCCGCCGTCCAGGCCATCCCGCGTGGGCAAAAGGGTCTGCATGGCGCGGACAGTCAGGGAATGCCTGGCGGCCATTTCCTCGATGAAGGCCTCGTTTTCCTCCCTCAATATGCTGCAGGTCATGTACCAGATCTCGCCCGAGGAGAGCTGCAGGGCGTGCTCGAAAAGTTTTGTTTGCTGCCTGCGCAGAGCCGAAAGCTCCTGCTCGCTTAAGCGCCACCTGGCCTCGGGGCGCTTGCGCAGCACCCCGCTATTGCTGCAGGGCACGTCCAGGAGGATTAAATCGAACTTCCCATCCGTGGGGTACTCCTCGCCAAGCCCGGTGGTCAGGGAGGCTTTTATGCCATACTTGAGGAGGTTTTCCTTCAGGCGGCTGATTTTTTGCTCGGAAACGTCATTGGCAAAAAGCCTGGTTTCGGGGTAGAGGTCGTGCGCGGCTATCAGTTTTCCGCCGGGTGAGGCGCAGAGGTCGAGAATCCGCTTGGGCTTATTGGCCGTTTTCAAAAATTCCATCAGCCGAAAGGGCGTCTCATTTTGAATGTAGTAATCGGGAGAATTGGCCACCTTCTGAATCTCATCAACCCTGATGATGGTTTGATCCGAACGCCTGCGCGCCATCCAGACAGGGGTCTGATTGCCGATATCGAGGATCTCAAGGGCCGTTTCCCTCCCCCGCTCCTCGATCAGCCGCTCCACAAAATAGGGAGGATAGGAATAAAAGACGCTCTCATCATCCTCCGGCAAAGCCACCGCTTTCATTTTCCGGAGCAGCGCGTTCAAAAACCTGGCAAAATAGGAGCCGCAGTATTTTTTGGCAAGCTCCATGCTCTCATTGACGATGGCGTAATCAGGCACGCGGTCCATGAAGTAGTGTTGATAAAGGGCCGTGCGAAGCAGGGCGCGCTCCTTTCTTTTTAAATTGAGCTTCCCTTCGTTCAAACTATCGGCAATATAATCCAAACTCAACGCCCTTTTGGCGGATCCATAGGCGATCTCACGGGCGAGGCCCGCATCTTTTTGGTCCGGGTTCTGCTCCGCGATCCAGCGGTTAAGGCTATCCTGCAGATAACACTCTTCTCTTAGAGAAGCTAAAAGGGCTGTGTAGGCAATTTCTCTCGGATTCAAGGCTAGTCACTTTTTAGCCTAAATTTACCATATTATTCGAGCAAACACAAGCCGCACATAACATGGCCAGCCACATCAATGCGCGCTTCATCGCTGAAACGGCTGTGAATAAATCCCCCATGAAAATCTTTCAGGGTCTCTGTTTGCAAGGGCTCAAGAAAGGCGAGGCAGCGTTCAATCTCGCTCTCAACCCAAGGATCGCTCTTTAAATTAAGCATTTTAAGCGCGCTTCGACCATGGGCCAGCCCTTCCATATAACAGGCCACTTCCACGGTAGCCACATGATTGCCGAAGGGAGTTTGGGCGATTCTTGCATGCCTTAAGGCCGAAAAAAGTTCCTGCAGTTGATCTCCTTGCCTGTCAATCCAATGATAGAGCAGCTGAAATTGCCAGTTAAAATAAAAGGTTGCGTAATCTGACGCTATGTGCCGCTGGCGGGTGGAGAACTGATAGTCAATGCTCCGTTTGACAGCCTCTTTCCCGCGCCCGGCGGCGATGAGGCCGATCAAGGCTTCGGGCAGATAAAAGGCTTCCCCGCCCAAATCGCTCTCGCTATCGTCAAAAAATAGGGAAAAGGAGCCGTCTGCCCGCTGCCGCTCGAGGATCCTTTCCGCTAACGGGAGGTCCCAATGATCCGGAAGAAGGGCGGGAAAAACCGATTCGCATCTCTTTAAAGCCAGCAGGAATAAACCGATGTCTCCGATATTCAGCGATCGAAACTCCCCCTTTTGATAAAGCGCGTGGTAAGCCTTGAGCGTTTTTTGAACGACCTTCTCGAACAGGGTGGAATCAAAGGAAATTTTTCTATTTCTAAAGAATTGGACCAACTCGAGAATATCGCAGATGGTCCCCACATCCCGAATGGAACTATGCTGGTAGGCGTAAGGATGCCGCTGATCCGGCGGATCGACATAATAAAGGCGCATCTCTTTATTGTCCGACATATACCGAAAAAAATCGGCTATGCGGAAAAGCATGGGGAGTACGACCTCCATATCAATTCGCGAGGCGTCTGCGCTTGTCGGTAAGCCTATCCACCGCAGCTCTCACAGCCTGGTTTTTGTCATTACTGCCGTTCGGCTGGTTGGCGAGCTCGAGCACCAGGGCTTTTCCCTCCGGGGTTAAACTCTCGTAGATTTTTTGCATCTGGGGATTAAGCTGCTTCAGCAAGGCCTCTTCGTTGAGATAATTCTCTTTGGCCATAGTCACCGTGCTGGCATTCACTTTGGGTTTTGAAGTCATATCGTTGTTATTGTTCGCAGCTATCGCATCATCGAACTGGCATAAAAAATAGGGTTCCTGCAATTCGGCATTTATCCCCTGTGTGCCTAAGAGAATCGCGATGAGGAATGGAATTTTTTTCATAAGCCTCCTGAAGTTAAGGTTATTTTTTAATTTGCAACAATTGAGCCCTCAACGCAAGCCTTTTTTTGCGAAAAATGATCAATCCATTATACTGAAAAACATGAAGCTGTTTCTTTTTCTCCTACTCTTAGCTCCCTTAAGCGCTGACGTTCATCGCCAATACTTTGAAGACTCCACGCAACTTGAAATGCTCTCGCAATATGATTTGGGGGAAAAACATGGGGAGCAAATACGTTATTACCTCAATGCCCAAAGACAATCCGTTGCCACCTACGACCACGGCGTGCTGCATGGTCTGAAAGCCGCCTGGGACATCAACGGAGAATTGATTGAGGAGGCCTTTTACGAGGCGGGAAATTTGACCGGGCGCTGCTACCGCCTTCATCCCGACGGACAAAAAATCATCTCCCACTACAAAAACAACCTTTTGGATGGCTGGCACCAAATCTTCTATCCTTCTCAAGATGTTATAGGAGAGGTAAAAGCCCTCGAAGCCTATTACCAGCAAGGTTTGCTCGAAGGAGAGCTCTCGGAATATAGTGAGAAAGGGATCAAAATTGCCTCAACGCCCTACAAACGAGGTAAAAAAGAAGGGACGGCGATGATTTTTGAGCCGGAAGGGCGGATTCTCTGCTCGGCGGAGTTTAAGGATGATAAACGGAACGGCATGACTTATGAATATTACCCCAACGGCGATATCGCCTCGGCCTGCTGCATGATCGACGATAAAAGAGAGGGGGAGGAAAAGAGATTTTTCGAAAACGGCAAATTAAAAGTCTTAAATTTTTATAAAAATGACCTCCTGGAAGGACTCTGCCGGGAGTGGGACGCGGAAGGCAAAGTGATTTTTGAAGGGCGCTATTCCAATGGCCTGAGAGAAGGCGCTTTTCAAAAATTCGATCTGTGTTCCCATTTTGAAAAGGATCAAAGAGTGAAATGATGTTTTGCTGGAAATGCGGCGGGGAACTGAAAGAGCTCTACTTAAAAACCACCCTCAGCAAGGTGGCCTTCCGGGCCGCCTGCGAGCACTGCCAGGCCCCTTTGCATTGCTGCCGAAACTGCGTCCATTACAAGCCGGGACTTCCAAACGATTGCGACGTGCCTGGGACCGAATTCGTGTCAGACCGGGAAGCCATGAACTATTGCGAGGAGTTTTCGATTTTGGGCAAAAAGGTCGGCCCCGCTTCCACCCCCAAAGACGTTTCAAAGCGCTTATTCGGCGAAGAGCCTGAAGAGAAGAAGAAAAACCCGTTCGACGATTTGTTCAGTTAGCTTTCATTATATTTCCGGCCGTGATCAACACTTCACCATGGCAGGTAAAAACACCCGCTGCTTTCTCTTTTTTGCTCAAGACTCCATCAATGGGAAGGGAAAGGCAGAGATCTTCCAGCGTTTTCCTGGTCTCCTCATGGATAAACCGGTGCGATTGTTTTATCTTTTTCAAGAAGATCGGGAAATTCTATTTTTCCCGCGCTTCAACATAATATCTTATTTTTAAGAATAAATAAACTGAAACAGCTCGGCGATACCGAAACGGCGCTTATCACGAAATGTCAGGTTCTGGTAGCCCTCTAGAGGCAAATTGATCTTGGCTTTATACATCGCTTCAACGAAAACTCGTCCCTCCGGTTTGATCAAACGGCTTTCATCCAGCAAATTCAAAAGCTTTAAATAACAGTCGGGATCGTCCAGGTCGTAGGGAGGATCGATGTAGACAATGTCAAAAGGTTCCCCTCTTTTATCCAATTGGGGTAAGAGCTTATAAGCATCGCCGTAAAGGACGGAAACATTGTTCTGGAGCGCGAGCTCTTTCGCATTATCCGTAATGCAGCGGATGCTGTTTTTGCTATTGTCGATAAAAACCGCAAATTCAGCGCCCCGGCTTAAGGCTTCAAAACCCATAGCGCCCGAGCCCGCGAAAATATCGAGAAATCTGGCTCCCGCTATCGTGTGCTGGCAAATATTGAAAACGGCTTCGCGCACCTGGCTCGTGGTAGGCCTGACATCAAGCCCTTCGGGCACTTTTATCTTTCTATTTCTGAACTCGCCGGCAACAATTCTCATATATTAATTCATCAAGATGTGATTGATCTTCCAGACATTATCCTCGAGGATTAATTCAAACTCCACAGGCAAATGGCGATCATCCTCTAGAGAACTGAGCGTAGCTAAAACTACAGCCTCATTTTTAGACTGTTTGACGGAATGAATTTTAGAAGCGCGATGATGAAAGAAAGTCTCCTGTTTTTTCACAAATGATTTAAAATCCTGCAAGGTGAGCGACTGCTGAAATTCCTTTGAGGAATAGTCAAAATAGGCTTTGGCTATTTCATGAGCGCGAATGGCTGCCAACTGCGACAGGATGATTCCTTCTGGATCGACAGGAAGATCGCCCTGGCGGCAGAATTCCATGGCAGAAATTTTCCATGTCCCCTTCTCTTTGCTCAGATGAAACACCATCTCTGAAACCGACCCATCGGCATGCAAACCCACCTTCCACTTGTCTCTGCCGGTATCGAGAAATTCCGCTTTCTCGAAACTCCTCAAAGGAGCGAAAAACTCGACCATTTCCTGAAAAGAACCCAAGGAGGTTTTACTTTGAAAATCGCGGCCGGTATAAGTGTAATAGGCGTCGACCACATCGCCGTTTTTAATCGCCGTTAACTGCCCCTGAATAGTCTGCTCAATTTCCTGCCTCACTTCATCATCATAAGGAAAATAATCGCCATCAAGCCCGATTTTGGTGATTTTCCAATTTAAATTTTCCCTTTGAAAGCGAAATAGAGCGGAGTACTCTCCCCCTTTTGCCGAAACCAGCTTCACTTCGAGCTTTCCCTTTTTTGCATCCAGGGAATCATAATCGATTTCGCACGATTCGTACTGCATCAATATGGGGTTTTTGGCGAGAAACTCCCTAAAATCGATCAGATCAGATTTTCCCTGGAATTTGCTCGCGGTATAGGCATAAAAGGCTTTGGAATATTCCCTATTATGCAAAGCCTCAAGCTCGGCTTTGGCGATAGCCGGCATGGCTTGAAAGAAGTTATAATAAAGGACGCCTCCAAGCGGAAGGGATAAGCAGAATGCAAAGAGCATCTGCAGCCAAAGGGGATACTTGCTCCTCCATGACTTAACCAGTTCCACATGTCCGCACTTATTGCAATACATTATTTATATATCCCATAATATTCGATCAAATTCTCAGCCTGCAAATAATGGGTCAATTTCAGTTTTTCATAGATGCGAAGACCTTTGGCATTATAACCTTGCTGAAAATACAAAATGCCCAATTTGAAGAGGGTTTCATGATCATTCGGCCTTAAAGTGAGAATGGTCTCATACTCACGCATCTCCTCTTCCGGCATCTGCAGGTCGTGATAGCTATAGGCTAATTGAAGATGGACCCAGGCGTCGTCTGGAGCATAGTCGCTTAAAATTTTAAATTCCTCAATCGCCCTCTCAGCCGTCTCGCGGAATTTGTTGTCCATCTCCCGCCTTATCCCCTGATTGGAAAACCATCTGTCCTCTTCATCGCTTCCGCTTTTGCGGTATATGCCCGAAAGCAAAATGTAGGTATTGGCTAAAGCGGCATGCACATCGAGACTGGTAGGTTCGCATTTCACCAGTTTGATGTGTTCCTCAATAGAGGCGTGCAGCAAAAGCTCCCGCATGGCCAGCACATCTTCCCAAAAACAATAGCAGCTCCATTTTTCCATGGTGGAAGACAAAAAATCCAACCATTTTGGAGGATTATAGTAATTGCACTCCCAGTTTTGCAAAGTAGTAGCCCATTTGTTAAAGGCATTGGAAAGCACGATATGATGTTCAGCCACCCCTTCTTGGAAATGGATCAGCTGCTTGCATATGGAACTAAAACCGGACTTTATTTTTTTAAACTGGTTCCTTTTTTGCGACTGCAAATAGAGACGCA
Organism: uncultured Chlamydiae bacterium; assembly: GCA_963696295.1. Lineage (GTDB taxonomy): Bacteria > Chlamydiota > Chlamydiia > Chlamydiales > JAJFMB01 > CAVOJR01. The sequence continues at coordinate 1,239,630 of CAVOJR010000001.1, forward strand.
GGATAAAATAGGAAAAAAATGTTAAAAAAACAAAGCTCAAGCTCAGGGCGAGGAAGGAAGTTTGAGCGAGGTAGGCAAAAAAAACCGTCAGGAGAACCGCCTCAACTACCCCTAATAGGGTGAAAAAGAGGTGGAATGCCAGATGCCATTTGAGGAGGCGGTCAAATTTCGGCTGGGTCTGTTGAATAATTTTATTAATTTGAGAATGGTAATAAAGGCTGTCGCTTTGCAGCAACTCTTCAGTTTCATTTTGAGTGGCAAACATTTCACATATCCGTCGATTGAGGAAGCTCAACAGCTTCTTCCCTATAACTCTCTTTCAATTCTTCAAAATAAAAGATAAAAAGGCCACAAAAAACAACGACGAACGACAAATAGAATGAAATTCCGATCGACTCTCCGAGAAAGGACCAGCCGAATATCGCAGCGAAAATCGGAGTGGTCAAACCGGCAAAGGACATAAAAGTCGCGGAGAATCTCTTCAAAAGATAGCCATACAGGTTATAGCAGATCAAATTGGAAACCACTATCAGCAAAAGAGCGCACTCAAAAAAGGGGAGAAAGCCGACAACGGGAATCGGATCCCAATTTTCGACCAGGCCCGAATGGATCAAAGCGATGACCCCGCCTACCGCCATGCTCATCCCGTTTGCCATAATGGGGGAATTTCCCTGCTCATTCACACATTGCCTGAGGAGAATCCAGCCATACACACTGCAGAGGACGGCGCAGATCATCGACAGCTCCGGCCAGGAAAACATAAAGAGATGGCCTACAGAACTTTCCGTTTCGGTCTGGCTGAGCAATATAGGGAACATGCCAATAAATCCGATAAGCAAACCGGCCCATTTTTTTAACGTGAGGATTTCGGAGAAAATAAAATAAGAAAACAGGGCTGATAAAAATGGGGACAAACTGTAGATAAAACAGGTTTTAAAAGAAGTTAAGTACTTTAAAGCCCAGAATTCGAACATATTAGTCAAATAAATATTAAAAATAGCCAGAAGAAAGAGGCGCCACGCCATTTTCCCGTTAAAAACCACCTTCTCTTTTCGGATAAAAAACTGGAAAGCCAGCATCAAAATACCGGCGAGGAGCATGCGCGATCCGACAAAGAAGAAGGGCTCGGTATGGCCAAGGCCGATTTTGGCTATGGTGAATACGCTGGCAAAAAGGGCATAGAGTAATACGACTAAAAACATAAGCCTCTTAAATATATCTAAAAAATTGAAATTTTACCTCAAAACACCTTTAAATGGAATAAAATAATCAATCCAGCTTAAATGCTAAACTTCAATAGTTTGCATTAAAAATAAAAATTTATATACATCAAAATATCCCAGACGTGATATATATAGAAATAGGGCGCATTTTTGATTATATGGGGTTAGATTACTATGCAAAAACCACGGCTGCTACTGATTGAAGATGAAGAAGATATCGCAGCACTTATCAAATTACAGGCCGAAATTTCGGGGTATAAGCTGCATGTCGAGGTCGACGGTTTAAACGGCCTGAGGGCGATTGAACGGGAAAAGCCCGACCTGATCATTTTGGACATCATGCTGCCCGGCCAAAGCGGCCTGGATGTATGCCGTAAAGTTAAGAGCAATCCGGAACTCAAAAATATCCCGGTTATCATGATCTCTGCAAAAAGCGAGGAGCTGGATGTCGTGCTGGGCCTTGAGCTCGGCGCTGACGACTATGTCACTAAACCCTTCTCGGCCAAGATCTTATTCTCACGTATCAGAGCCGTATTGAGACGCGGAACGGAACCTGAAAAAGAGCCCAAGATTATCCAATTCGGCCCCCTTACCATGGAAGTCGACCACTACCGGGTTAAAAGGGATGGGGAAATAGTCAATTTGACTTTATCGGAATTCGGCATTCTGAAGCGTTTGCTTGTCAACCGGGGCAAGGTTCTTTCCAGGAACCAGCTGCTGGATGATGTGCAAAACGACGACGCCTTTATTGTCGACCGCAATATCGACGTGCATATCGCCGCCCTGCGCAAAAAGCTGGGTCCCAATTTCAACTACATCGAAACGGTGAGAGGTGTAGGCTACCGCTTCAAGGAAGACGAGGAGTTAGAGTAGCCGTCCCTTAAAAACCCTTGCGATGAAAAAATGATTTTTTTATGAAAAATGCACCTTGTTCGTCGTCCAACCCTACCGGGTCCCCAGCGAATTTGCCATTTCTTCTCTCGGAGCCCTTGTTTTTCAGGCCCGACTAGAGAGAGTAATAGCTATCGCTTAAGATGAGTAAAAGCCTGCTGTATTTGTTTATTCATTCAGGCCGAATGCTATTTCTTAAGATTAGCCTGCCTGACTGCCTCTGAAAGTTTGCCTGCTCTATCTGTCTTTTCCCAGTTAAATTCATTCCGGCCGAAATGACCACCAAAAGCCGTCTTCCGGTAGATCGGACGGAGCAAATCCAGCATTTCAATAATCCCTTTAGGAGTCAGATCGAAAACCTGTGGAATAGCCCTGGCTAAAATATCTTCTGAAACAGTGGAAGTTCCAAAAGTTTCCACTTTAATCGAGATGGGATAGGCGACGCCGATCGCATAGGAGAGCTGAATTTCACATCGCTTAGCCAATTTTGCCGCGACGACATTTTTTGCCACATACCGGGCGGCATAACTGGCGGAGCGATCCACTTTAGAGGGATCCTTGCCGGAAAAACATCCTCCCCCATGACGCCCCATCCCTCCGTAAGTGTCGACAATCACTTTGCGCCCTGTGAGTCCGCAATCAGCCGCAGGGCCGCCAAGGACAAAACGCCCGGTGGGATTGATATAATAAAGGGTGTCTTTATCGATCAGGCCGGCGGGAACGATTTGATGAATGAGCTCCTTCATATCCCGCTCCAAGATAACGCGGCTCACCTCTTCATTGTGCTGCACCGAGAGGACAACCGTGTGCAAACGCCTGGGAACATCCTCTTGATCGTATTCGATGGTTATTTGGGTTTTGCCATCCGGCCGCAAATAGGGAATTTTACCGGAAACCCTGACTTCGTGCAGCTTCCGCACAATCCGGTTGCAAAGCGCAATCGGCATCGGCATCAGCTCCTCCGTTTCGTCAGAAGCGTAACCAAACATAATCCCCTGATCCCCGGCGCCCTGTTCTTTGAATAACCCTTGCCCTTCCAAAACCCCTTGGGCGATATCGGGAGATTGTTTGTTGATGGTAAGTATGATGCCGCAGGATCTGGAGTCAAACCCTAAAGCGCAATCATTATATCCGATCTCTTTGATCATCTCTCTTGCTATTTGTTGGTAGTCGGGTTGAAAATTCGACGTGATCTCCCCGGCAATGACAACCAGACCGGTGGAAACCAGGCACTCGCAGGCCACTTTCGCCAAAGGATCCTTTTGCAGGCAGACGTCCAGGATGGCATCGGAGATTTGATCGGCTACCTTGTCGGGGTGGCCGATGGCAACGGATTCAGAGGTAAAAAGGTAGTTTTTCATCAGGTATATTTCCTATCTAGAAAAATCAAATTGAATTCCGTTTTTGCCGCCAAAATGTAGTTATTTTCAACCATCAGTCTATATATTTTAAACATACTGTCTTTCTTATATTGCGGAGAGGGTTCGCAAGAAATAATCCAGGGGCGGTGTTTATTAAAGTTTATCCCATTTAAAATTTCATAATCAAGCCCTTCCACATCTATCGAAAGATACATGATCGACTCATAGGGGGCCAATAAATCCCGGATATGGATATTCCTGACTTCGATTTGTTTGACAATGCCGCTCTCCTTAGGATACATAGCGTTAAAGGTACGGATATGTTCCGCATCTAATGATGAAAGCTCCTTAGCTTGTGCGACATTAAGCCAGACGGTATCAACCTCCCTTGCAGAAACGGCGCATTCTTTGATCTCATCCCGGGGGCGGGCTTTTTGTAAGGCGGGAATCAGTTCAGGATCGGCTTCAACCAATACCCCGTGGGCGTTGTATTTGAGATAAAAGAGATAAGTATTGCTCGTCTGGACCGGGTGGTTCGCCCCGATTTCCATGTAAAAAATATTCTCCACGGGCTTTGACCTGCTGAAAATTGACAAAAGCAGCGACTCGACAATGATATCTTCGGCATCCTGAGAATAGGTTTCGGGAAGAGGGGTATTTATCCAATTTAGAGGTAAATCCAGGCGCTGGCATTCAGCCAGGATAAAGGGATTGAACATGGAAAACCCGTTTTTGTTTTATACAATTTTGAAGTTGTTTATGTATACTTTGCCGAAAATCCGGTTTTAAGTAAAATCAGAATGATGATCTGTTTCCTCCTTAGCTTATCTCTAACCTTCCTTGAACTGGATAAAGGTCCGCCGGAAAAATATGCCGGAGAGGAAGTCTCTATCCTCGGCTTTTTAGTCTGCAATGAACAGCAAGAGTGGTTTTTGGCCAGGCAGCCGAATATCAAAAGCTGCTGTATCAGCAAGAGCGGTATTCGCCTGCCCGCAGAATTTTCCCCGAAGCTGAAGAATCAAATCGTTCGGGTCGCCGGGGTATTGAAGACCGACCCCGGGCTTGTTCTGGAAAATCCCGTTATCGATGAATAAGTTCCGCCTGATAGCCCAATTGCGTCTGAAAAAGAGCGGGATCGCCTGTCGTAAATAATCTGTGGGGGCTTTTTACACCGGATAAACCAACGCTCGAGGCAATTTTTGCGGCTGCGGAGGCAGAAGCTTCTATAATATCAATATCTTTCCCGAAACTCTCTTTCATCAATGGCAAAATATGGGCAAAATGGGTGCAGGCAAGCAGCACCGTATCAACTTTATGCCGCGCAAAATACTCATTATATTCTTCTAAATAGGCTTTCGATGCCGCTTCATCCCTTCTTTCAATCGATTGGATCAGCTCAGGGCAAGCCATGGGAAAAAGGGTCAAATCTGGGGATAATCTATTTTGAATGACAGCAGAGTTAATCGTACCTTTTGTCCCTAATATAGCCACATGGGAGCTGCTTTCACGCCTTTCAAGCTCCTCTATCAAACTATCGACAACGCTAATGACAGGAAGGCTCGTATAGGACAAAAGCGCCTCATAGGCTAGAGCAGAGGCCGTAAAGCAGGCGATCACAAGCGCTTTGATGTTTTGCTCCAGCAAAAAGGCCGCATTTTGCAGGCTGTATTGTATGATCTCGCTTTGGCTTTTATCCCCATAGGGAAAGTGGGCAGTATCAGCTAAATAGTAGATCGTTTCATTAGGGAGAAGGCATTCAATTTGGGAAAATAGCATTAACCCCCCAATCCCAGAATCGAACATGCCAATCGGGAGGTTATTCATCGCTTATTCGGGCAGCTTAAGTTTTTGGCCGACAATTATCAAGTCGTTGCTTCCCGTCAAATGATTGATCTCTTTCAGCTTGGATACCGTCGTATTGTTCTTACGGGCAATTTTTTCAAGGCTGTCTCCCGCTTTTACTTGATAGACTGGCGCGGAGGAGAGAGGATGATAATGATCATCCGTCAAAACCGAGACATCTTTGATTTGCAGAGCATCCATCAAGGCCTGCAAGGCCGCCTGCAGGTGTTCGATATTTTGATTTTGAACTTCGACCACTTTTTCCAAATGAGTGATCTTCTGCTTTTGCTGCGATACCTCATTGAGATGACTTTTCAAATAATCGATATCTTTCAACGAGGAGCTGGAAGACCCTTCGAGATTGGCTAATTTCATCTCTACCTGTTCGAGGGCGTCGCGGATTTTCTCCCGATTCACTACGCTGGCATCATTTAGCTGCTTCCACAGGGAATCCACGGCAATTTCCTGATTGCCCAGCTTTTCCTGCAACATCCGCATTTCAGTTTCATGATTTGCGGCTTCATACTTGATATCATCGATCAGATTATGAAGTTCCTCGAAAGCCTGAGGCGAGACATTTTTGTCTTGCCTAATATAGTATTTTTTAGGAGCAGCACCGATGTGGAAAGAAACTCCAAAAATGATGAGAAATGCAATAAAACGTTTCATCTAAGACTCTCTCATTTATCGTTGATATATTTTAAACTCGGCGCGGCGGTTCAATTTCCAGGCTTCCTCGTTATGGCCGAAAACTAGAGGTTTTTCCTTGCCATAGGAGATTGTGAATACTTTATTCGGATCAACGCCTTCGTTGACAAGAAGACTGCGGACGGTGTTGCTGCGGCGGGATCCCAAAGCCAAATTATAAGCTTCTGCCCCACGCTCATCGCAATGCCCTTCAACAAAAATATAGGTACCATTATGTTTCTTCATATAACTGGCGATGCCTCTGACGATCTGCAGATTCTCCTGCCCTTTGATCAGATCGCTGTTGTAGGGAAAGTGAATTTGTTTGAAGATTTCCGCTAAATCCGCAATCGTCATCGGGTCCCTGAACGCTTCGATGCCGGGTACGGAACTGCCTGGATCGCCGGGCGATTCTTTGGCCTGCTGAATGACGGCGCTTGTCATGCTTATTTCGCGCCCAAAATTTTCATCTTCAAGAGGAATGTAATCATTGGCGTGACACATGAATTCCTCGCGGCTGACAACTTCTTTAGCATCGCCATGTTTACCGCCCAGGCATTGAGCTCCTCGAGTCACATATCTTCCGGCTGAATTCGCATCATCGCAGATTTCAGAGCGCGTGCGCACACATCCGGTTACCATTATGCAAAGAAAAACCAACTTGCATAAGATCACAACTTTCATAATTACCACCTTTAGTTTATCCCTTGAGTTATATTAACATACCGCACTAAATTTCTGAAATGTTTTTATGAATATCTCGGCTCCCAACTCGGAAACCTTTTTTCCCCATTCCCTGAACTGATTTTCACCGCTTCAGTCTGATTCAAATTGATCATGTAAAGCTCGCCGGCGTCGGCATCGGTAGAATTATAAACGAGATGGAGGCTATTGGATGCCCAGGAGGGGTTTTCTTTATTGCCAGGCCCTTTCGTCAATTGCACCTCCTCTTTTTTACGGAAGTCGTAGATCCAAATTTGCCTGACCCCGTCAGTCAAGGCGCAATAGGCGATCTTGGTGCCGTCAGGAGACCAGGCAGGCGCTGTACTTTCGGGATTGTATTTTGTAAGGAGCTGCGGCTCAACTTTTTTCACACGGTCTGCCGTTTGCGGCATCTCCATGACATAGATGCGGGGCGTCCCATCTTTATTAGATACAAAAGCGATGCGCTGACCGTCAGGACTAAATGTCGGAGTCCCTTGCGTGGCCAGCGTGCTGGAAAAAATTTGGCAGGCCTTGCCCGTTACCCCCTCCTCAGGCCTGAAGGGTTGTAAAAACAGGTCGGGATTGCCGGTGGCATCGCTGATGAAAGCCACCCTGTCCCGCAATGGAGAGATGGCAGGCATGAGCTGATTGCCCTTCAAATAGCATAATCTTTGGGAAATGCCGTCATTCAGGGAGCTGACGTAAATTTTTGGCTGTCCTGTTTTATAAGAGACATAAAAAAAGCTCCCGGCCGCTTTCCCTTTAAGCGGGGGGACATAGGTCGGCGTCACACAGTAATCGCCCGCTTTTGTGATCTGGCGGGGATTTTCTCCGTCATAATCGGATTCCCATACCTCGGACAGCCACTCATTTTTACCGGGCCCCTTTGTTCTGACTGTATACAGAATATGCGTGTCCGCTACGCCCGGCTTACCAAACAGCTCTTTGTGTATCACATCGGCAACGCGATGGATCTGCTGCCTGTCCTGGCTCAACTGCCCTTTTAATACGATTCCATCGATCCCTTTGACCTGCTGGTTATTCGCGGAAAATAAACGGACGGCTAACGTTTTATCTTTCACTTGAGTTTTGATCAGGTAATAAGCCCCGAGTTCTTTACATAATTTTGGGTACTTTGTCGCGTCGTTCGGCAATTTTGACTTGGCTATTTGTTTTTTTAGTGTAAAAGTCATGCCGTTATGATTCATATCAAAGGAAAGCACGCTTTCGAGCTTTTTTATATAAGCGGCGTCAAAGCCAGACCCGGCATCTTCAAACTCTTCCAGATAAACAGGCAGCAAACGGCTTTCAGTGGCAAGCTGGACGACTATTTGATCTTCGCCTGCAAAGAGCAAGCCGAAAAACTGACAAAAGATAAATAACTTTTTCATAGTTAAAGCTCATTATTTAATGAAATTAAAAAGGTATGCTCCGATTCCCCGCTAAAATTGCTCCCAAAGGCCGGAAAAGCAAGTCCGGGCACGGCGCTTTCGATATACCTTCTGTTAACTTCGCTTTCTGCTGTAACAATATCAAACTTCTGCACCAGCCCTTTGCGATCCACAGTCAGCCTGATCTTGACCATGCCGTATTCCGGCAGGCGCAATAACAATTTCAGTCGGTTGGCAAGCTCATCGCGATAACCCGCTTCATGGCTGTTGAGCAGGGCGCTTTCGTCGTCATTCCTGGTCGATTTGTTAGGATTTGGAATTTCTTTAGGCACGGGCTCGCTTGTGATAATTTTATCGCTGGTTTTGGTAATTTTTGCAATGTTTTCCTTAGCTTTTTCTACGAGCGCCTGATCTTTGATCACTTTTTTCTTCGGTTTTTCCACAATCTCGTTTACTTTTTTTTCCTTTTCAACCGCTTTAGGCTTTTCCTTTTCAACGACCTTAGGAACCGGTTTTTCAACAACGGGTTTTTCAGCTTCTTTGGGAACCGGTTTTTCAGCGGTTTTTTTCTTCTCTTCTTTGAAGGCGAATTTAGGTTTCTCGTTGAAGGTGACTTCTTGCGTCACTAACCTGGTTTGATTGGGTTTGACAACCGGCGAGGATGGGATATGGGTAATCCCCCACAGGATAAAAGCCATATGGACAGCCAGGACAAAAACGGAAATCTTGAAAAGGCTCATGTTTGCGCTTGGGGTTTCAGGATAATATCCATCTGTTGAAATCCTGCGCATTCGACAGCATTTTTCACAGCTTGATAGGTGCCAAATTGCGCCCTTTTATCTTGAAATACTTGTGGCCGGCTTTTCGGAAAACGTTGTTTCAGCAGCTTCAAAGAAGGCGTCAATTGATCAAGGGACACCATCTTATTATTCAATAAAATCTGATTGTTTTGATTGACGTGAATAGTGATAGGACTCTCGTTTTGCACCGCAATCGAATCTTTTCCGGCCATCGGAGCGTCCGCCAGCTCCACCCGGTCCAATTCCAGCAAAGGAGCAATTACGATGAACATAATCAAAATGACAAAGACCACATCAATCAGCGGGGTCAGATTGATGACAGGCTCTTCCGTTTTGGCAAGCATCCTCAAAGCGCATCTACCTTTCTATATTGCAATTCGACTGTCGCCAATATCTCATTGGAAAAATTATGCATATCGATTTCAAAATCCCTCACATTATTTTTCAGGTAATTATACCCGATCAGGGCGGGTATCGCATCAATGAGACCGATAACCGTGGTGGCGAGGGCCAAAGACAACCCCCCTAAAAACACCTGGTTGGTTCCCCCCATCGTCTGGCTTTGCATCTGCGAAAATGTGGTCAGGATCCCCCAGACGGTGCCCAACAAGCCCAAGAAAGGGGCCAGGCTGACAATGGTCGAGAGAACGTAGAGATAGCTGTCCAGATTTTTTGTCTGGGAGGCGACGCCGGCATTTAAATGGGACTCCACGAATTCGATATCGGCCTGAGAGAGAAACGATCCATTTTCCTCAACCTCTACGCGGTTTTTTTGGCCGAAACGGTGATTCTTATTCAGAATTTCCAGCGTGTTTTTCTTTAAAATCTGATAGAGATCCAGATAGGGATTCCAGGCATTCGTTGACCTTTCATATTCCATCCCCAAAGGGTTAAACCGGTATTTTTGAAAGGCGCTGTAGAATTGTCTGGTCTGCTTTTTTACAGAACGCGCCAGAAGAATCTTATAAAGCAAAATGATCCAGCTGATGGCTGAAAGGGCAATCAAACCAATAAAGATGATTTTGCCAAGAACATCGGAATGCACATAGGCATCAAAAAAAGGATTAGCAGCGATTATCATTTTCACCCGGGTTTTATAGTAGAGGATTAAGGAATTCCCCCCTATTTGTCAAGAGGCAATCTATAAGCCTCTGTCTTTGGGGAATTCTCCCAGATCGCCCGTGCGCCATCGTAGGCGGCGTAGAGCGGCTCCTGCTCTGTGCCCAAGTTATAAGTTACGCGCATCAGCCGTTCTTTTTCAGATAAACTATCCAAGGGATAGCCTCTGCCCGGATTTCTTTCCTGCAAGGGCAAGTGATCAATGCCGCAAAAAGCTGTGATGATATCGATAACGTCCTGATCCCACAAATGCTCATACTTGACGGCCAAAATGCAGCTTTCTTCTAAAGGACACCTTTCCAGCGAAAGCCACTGCCGCAGGTGTTCCTCAATTCCCAGAGCATCGCAGCTGAGCAGGTTATCTTCCAGAGTCTGATTTGTCGTACCGCAGATTCTCCGATGCCACATCAGATCCGAAGTCTCCACATGATTGAAATGCCAAAAGCCCCATAATCTATTTGCCAGAGAAACATGTAAAACCGATTCAGCGATCCGGTCGGGATTAGAATAGATAAAAATAATTTTCCCCTTCCACACTTTGGGGGGCAAAAGGTGGGATTTCAAAATAAGCTGGGTTGAAACGCATTGGGTTAAAACCATCACTAATAGAGTACTGCCGGAACGGCCGGGACTGCAGATCATGATATAATCACTTTTATCCTGAAAAGGAATTAATCTGTCGCGCATGTCGATAAACTTCCATCCGTGACATTGAGAGATAAACAAAGAGATCAAAAGCCACGTCCTGATGGTCATCCCCCCCCCAATCTATAAGACTGGACCTTTGGAGAACTCTCCCAGATAGCTCGCGCGCCATCGCAAACGGCATAGCGCGGCTCCTGCTCTGTGCCCAGGTTATAGGTTTTGCGGATCAACCGCTCTTTTTCCGATACCGAATGCAAGGGATATCCCCTCTCTTTCATTTCGGGCAAAGGAAAGCTTTCCAATTGGCAAAAATTTTTGATTATAGCGATCACTTCCCGGTCCCACAAATGCTCATATTTGACGGCCAGGATACAACTTTCTTCAATCGGGCATTTTTCCAGCTTGAGCCACTGCCTCAGATGCTCCTCTATGCCCAAAGCATCGTAATTCAGCAGGTTATCTTCAAGGTTTTGATTCACCGTGCTTCCCAACTTTTGCAGCCACTTAGGATCAGTAGTCTCCATGCGATTGAAATGATAATACCAATAGCCATCCTCCAAAGAGACGTGAAAAATCGATTCATCCGCCTTATCGGGATTGGAAAATATAAATAGAATCTTTCCTTTCCAACCTTCCCTGGGGGGCAGGAGATGGGACTTTAAAATAGTTTTTTTTGGAAGAGCCTTGTCCAAAGCATCTGACAGCATAGTGCTTCCCGATCGTCCCGTGCTGCAGACCATGATGACGTCTTCTCTATCTTGAAAGAATTTTAACTTTTCATGAGAGTCGATAAATTCCCATCCAAAGCAAAAAGAAAAAGGCAGGCTCAAAAAAAATAGGAGTGTTTTCATCGTCCTCTATTCTCCGAATAGTTCTTGAGAATATAATTAAGCAATTCCCATTTGTCAACTGGTTCCCTCAAAAAAAACTTGAAAAAAAATAGAAAGAAGAAGTTAATAGACTTAATTAATACGCACGATGCATGCCAAAAAACAGGAAGAATTCGATGGTTATTTTTAGGGTAATATTATTTTTTAATATATTAATTTCTTATGGCTTTGCTCACGATAACAACTTGGAACAATACTTAAGCGGCCGCATTCCAGCTGAAGACAAACGATATAACTCCTTCCTTTATGCTCTTCAACTGATGCATGATTGTGACGCCAAAACTTTATTAGAAACGGGCACCTCAAGAGACGGCGATACCAATTTCACCGGGGATGGGGGAGCGACTATTATATTTGGTCAATATGCCAAGGAAACAGGTGGACTGCTTTACACTGTAGATATTTCTCCGGAAGCCATAGCTGCAGCACAACAGGCTACGCAGCTTTATGCCGATCATATAAACTATGTTGTGAGCGATTCTCTGCTTTTTTTAGCAGATTTCAATGGATATATCGACTTTCTGTACTTAGACAGCTATGACTACGATTGGGAAAACCCGGGACCTTCCCAAAATCACCATCTCCAAGAAATTATCTTGGCACTTCCCCACCTGCATGATAACAGCATCGTCATGATTGATGACTGCCAATTACCTGGAGGAGGGAAGGGCTTGCTGGTTATCGAATACTTAAAAAGACGTGGATGGGTGGTGGTTTACGATGGGTACCAGACCATCATGAGAAAATCTTCGCTCTAAGCTCATTTTCTTCTGCCAAAATATTGCCCATTGTATTATTTTTTTGAGTAGTAAGCTATAAGGCGACATGCTAATTTATATTTTAAACTTTATCCCCTCTTAACAATTGCATGTTATCATTGAATTAATTAAAATAGGTAGATTAACTTAAAAAAGGTTATCGATGAAGCATTTTATCCTCGTTTTTTTATTCTCTGTATCCCTGTTTTTTACCCAAGGGTTAAATGCGGAAACGGAACCCGTAAACGCCTCGCTGATCAGCGAAAGCGAGAGCATACAGCCAAACACCCCATTTTGGGTGGTTACCCGCCTAAAACTTCAAGATCATTGGCACGCCTACTGGAAAAACCCCGGTGATTCGGGCATGGCCCCCTCCATTAAATGGACCCTCCCCGCAGGATTTAGCGCTGAAGAAACGCAATTCCCTTATCCCAAACGGTTTACATCTAACGAACTCGTAGGGTTCGGCTATGAGGATGAAGTGCTCCTGCTGACCAAAATTATCCCGGCCAAGAATATTGCCGCCGAAAAGATCGACTTAAGCGCCGAGGTTAACTGGGTCGTTTGCTCGAAAGACACCTGTTTGCCGGGAGACGCCAATCTTTCCGTCTCCATGCCTGTCAAACCGGAAACGCCTGAGGCCGGGTCAAACGCCCCCATTTTTGCCAAAGCCCGGGCAAAATTGCCCCAGGAAGCGCCAAAGATTTCCGCCGAACAGCTCAAAGATTCCATCGCTTTGACCATTCCTCATAAAGACCAGGCGATAACGGCGACATTTTTCCCCGAAGCTGACCAAAACCTCGATATCAAGGGAGAGGCATCAACCAAGCCTCATCCGGACCTCCCCAATCACCACGTAGTCGCATTGCCCACCATCAGCGGGCAAGAATCCAGCCAGCTCAAGGGAGTGCTTGTGACTCAAGGAAAGGGCGAGCCGGAAGCCTTTGCCGTTAATATTCCGGTCGTCAAGCCGGCAGCTGCCGCCCCTGTTCCTATGGAATTCGAGGGGGGATTCGCTCTTGCCATTCTCTTTGCCTTCATAGGCGGTATGATTTTAAACTTAATGCCCTGTGTTTTACCGGTCATGTCCTTCAAAGTGCTCGGATTTGTCAAAATGGCCGGCCAAAGCCGTTCCCTGACTTTAAAGCACGGCCTGCTGTTTTCCTTAGGCGTATTGGCTTCCTTTTGGGCGCTCGCCGCTCTTCTCCTCGCTCTCCAATCATATGGACGGGCGGTAGGATGGGGATTCCAGTTGCAGGAACCGCTTTTTGTGGCCTCTTTAGCCACTGTATTGCTGGTTTTTGGCTTGAGCCTCTTCGGCGTCTTTGAACTCGGCACCTCCATCGCTTCAAGAGCCGGCCAAGCGCAAACAGCCACCAGGAGCGGATACTCGGAACTCTTCGGTTCCTTTATGAGCGGCGTTCTGGCCACAGCTGTCGCCACCCCCTGTACCGGACCGTTTCTTGGCTCTGCCTTAGGTTATGCCGTAACCCAGCCGCCCTTCTTTTCCATGCTGATCTTTACCTCTATCGGGAGCGGTATGGCTTTCCCCTATCTCCTCTTAGCCGGCAACCCGAAGCTCTTGCGCTTTATGCCAAAGCCGGGCGCCTGGATGGAAACCTTCAAAGAGATGATGGGCTTCCTCATGCTGGCATCGGTTCTCTGGCTGATCTGGGTATTCAGCGCCCAAACCAACTACATGGCGGTCACCATGCTGCTCGGCGGCTTTTTCGTCCTGGCTATAGGCTGCTGGATCTATGGAAAATGGGCCACCCCCTTAAAAAGTAAATTTACGCGCACCGTCGGCACAGTGATTACGGCGGTATTTTTTATCATTGGAGCCGACATTATCTACACTTCGACAACCCCTTGGGTGGAAGAGATGGGGGGAATTTCCGCAAATTCCTCTCATCCCGGCGATGGCTGGGAAGACTTTTCTCAAGCGCGCATCGATGAGTTGCAAAAACAGGGCATTCCCGTTTTTGTCGACTTTACCGCCAAGTGGTGCCTGATCTGCCAAACCAATCACATGGCCTTATCGACCAATTCCGTCGCTCAGGAATTTACAAAAAAAGGCGTAGTGAAGATGAAGGCCGACTGGACTAAACGAAACGCCGAAATCACGGAGGCCTTGCGCAAATTTGGCCGAAATGGCGTACCGCTCTACGTCTTCTACCCGGGCGACTCGAAACAGGCGCCGGAAATTCTGCCGCAAGTGCTGACACCCGATATTATCATCAGCGCTATCCAAAAAGACAATGTCGCTGTTGCCACCCATAAATGATGTATACCGACTCGCACGCCCACCTCACCTCCGACGCCCTCTTTCCGGAAGTTAGCGCGCTCCTAGAGCGCGCAGTGGCTGCGCAGGTTCAGCCCATCATAAACATCTGCACAGATGAAATCACCTTGCAGCGCGGTTTGGAACTGTCGAAAAAATACCCTTTCGTCTACAACAGCGCCGCCACGACGCCCCATGACGTGGATAAAGAGGGGGAATCGTTTTTCCCTCAAGTCGTCAAACACGTCAAAGATCTTGTGGCGATAGGAGAAACCGGGCTCGATTACCACTACAGCTATTCCGCCCCGGAAACCCAAAAGAAATTCCTCCGCCGCTACCTCGAACTCGCCCTAAAAGCAGAATTACCCGTCATCATCCATTGCCGGGAGGCTTTTACCGATTTTTTTGAGATTATCGACGCCGACTACCGGCATGCCCCAGGAGTGCTCCACTGCTTCACCGGCACCCTGCGAGAGGCAGAAGAAGTGATTAAGCGGGGCTGGTACCTTTCGCTTAGCGGAATTGCCACTTTTAAAAAAAGCCAGGAGCTGCGGGAAGTGGCGAAAATCACCCCGCTAAACCAGCTGCTGATCGAAACGGACGCCCCGTATCTCGCTCCGCAAAGCAAGCGCGGCAGGCAAAACGAACCCTCATATCTCCCGGAAACCGCGCAAACGCTTGCCGATGCCAAGGGGATCTCTATCGCCGATCTCACCAAAGCCACTACAGAAAACGCCAAGAAATTGTTTAAACTAAAATGATCCAATACATCGACCGTCAAACCGGCCAAAAAAAAGAAGAGCAAGTGTACGGCCAAAAGGCTCTAAACCTGCTTTACGGCCATGACCTCTTAAGCAAAATACTCGGAGCGCCCCTGCTCTATCTTCTATCGCGCTTTCCCTTCTTTTCAAGATTTTACGGCTGGTGGCAAAAGCAGCCCTGGACAAAACAAAAAATCAAACCCTTCATCCAAAACTTTGAGATCGACCCCTCTGAATTCACCACAACCGATTTTCGCTCCTTTAACGACTTTTTCATCAGAACGCTCAAACCCTCAGCCAGGCCGTTGAGCCAAAGTCCCGCCCTCATCCCCGCCGACGGCCGCTACTGGTTCTACCAAAACATCGATCAGACCGACCATTTTATCGTCAAAGGGCAAAAGTTCCATCTTTCCACCCTTCTAAACGCCCCAACCGAAAGCTATCAAACGATGGTGATCGCCCGCCTCTGCCCGACAGACTACCATCGCTTTCACTTCCCTTGCGACTGCACCCCAGGGGAGACCCGCCTCATAAACGGCCCCCTCTATTCTGTGAACCCCATCGCCATCAGACAAAACCTCTCGATTCTCACCGAAAACAAGCGGTGCGTCACGCCCCTCCAGACCCCCCATTTCGGCACAGTGCAGTACATCGAAATCGGCGCCACCTGCGTCGGCAGCATCAACCAGACCTTTATCCCAAATAAACCCTATAAAAAAGGGGATGAAAAAGGGTACTTCGCCTTCGGCGGATCCGCACTTATCCTGCTGTTCGAAGCCGGCCGTCTCACTCTCGACCCCGACTTGATTCAAGCCACCCGGCAAGGCTACGAAATGAGATGCCTGATGGGGCAGCCGCTTGGCAATTGATTTCAAAATGGCGTTTGAGTTATTCTCAACCCCTATTTTGGAGCCCGGATGTGAGACTGCTTTTTTTTATTTTTTACCTGACCTCTTTGCATGCGAACCAAAACTACTATCTTGTCACAGCAAATAATCATGGCTTTTTTCACAATTTTTGCGTCGTGCTGGGTTATTTAAATTTTTATGAAAACAACCCTTGCAATGGCTTAGAGATCTGTTTTAACAACGGATACTATTACGATCCCATTCATAAAGGCAATTGGTGGGAATATTATTTTGAGCCCATTAAATTAGGTTCCAAATTAAATTCGACCATCTATACTCCTAACCCCCCTGAAAAAAGGATTTTCGCAGAAGAGGCATTCCATTTTGACCGAAAAATGGCCCACGACCTGATTGAGAGGCATATTCGCGTCAAACCCTTTGTGACAAAAAAAGTGAATAAATTCTATAATTCCAAAATGAAGAATCACTTTAATATCGGGATACATTATAGAGGCACCGATAAAGTCAGCGAGGTCCCGCAGGTCACCTATGCACAGATGTTGGATCGGATCAGAGACATTTTGGGTATATATAAACAAGATGTGCGTCTCTTCGTCGCCACTGATGAGCAGGGCTTTTTGAAAGAAATGATCCGTGAATTTGGAGATAGGGTTGTGTATTTGGATAATTACAGATCAAAGAATAAGCAGCCTATCCACATTGATTCGAAACAAGCGCCTTTTCAGATGGGTTTAGAAGCTCTTTTGGATTGTCTGCTCTTATCGAAATGCGACATTTTAATAAGGACAACCTACTCCAACGTGAGTCAAACCGCCTTATTTTTCAACTGCGATCAGGAGGATATTGTCATTGAGATTTCAGTGTAGATCAAGATTGTCATAGTTGTTTGTTTTGGAGAGAAATTTATGCAGAATATTCTTATTTTATTATTTTTTTCCGTTTATTTCGGAGAATTATCATCAATAGATTATGGATTATTTGCCAAAGTGAAGTGAATAATAACTTTGCCATTTCAGGCTTTAAAATTTTTGGTGAACGGCATAGCGGCACTAATTTTATTGAATTCTTAGTCAAAGGTAACTTATTAAATAATGGAAACGAAACTTTAGAATATGACAATTGGGCTTATGGGCACAAACACTATCCATGCTGGTTTGAATTACCCCTTAATTTTTTTCATGGTCCAAACCGCAATTATAACTTTGAAGGAAGTGAGCATGTTCTCTTTTTAGTCATATACCGTAACCCTTATGCTTGGTTAAGAGGAATGCAAGAAGGTCCTTTTGATAGTTGTTTATTCAACATAGAGTTTTCTCAGTTCATTCGTACGCCTTGGGAATTGGATCCGCTAAATTATTTTGCAAATATAGAAATGCAGAAAAATCCATGGGTAGACCGAAATCCCCAAAGTGGTGAACTGTTTGAAAATGTGATGAAACTTAGATCGGCAAAAATTCGCACAATGCAGCAAATCAAAGATCGTGTCGAAAATATATACTATATTAATTATGAAACCCTCAGAGACTTTCCTGAACAGGTTTTGCAAGAGATAGCCAATCTTTTTCAATTAAAACGTACCCCAATATTCAATCCGGTCCTCTATAATAAAGGAGATCCCAATTTAGGCATTTTTACCCCGCGATATCTTCCAATTTCTCCTGATGATATGCAATTTATTAACGAGCAATTAGATAGAGAAATTGAAAGAAGCATTGGCTATGAACTTGTTGATGAGGAATTGCCTTGAGGTTAATGCCATTTAGCATCGCAATCACTTAATCAACCGAATATGCGGTTAAGATATTGACTTGTCCTTTCACCGACTCATATTTGATAATAAACGCCTTTTCAGATGATTTTGAGACCCTTTTGGATTGACCGCTCTTATCAAAATGCGACATAATAAGGACGACATACTCCAATGTGAGGTCAGGAGGATATTGTCATAGATGCCATTTTATAAATATCTCGCTTCTACCCAACACCTCGATCCATCCTGATCATGTGATTGAAAAATATTGAGAATTTCTATAATACCAAGATCAACACACCTATTAACAGCAGCACCAACTTCAAACCAATAATCATCTACCCATAAAATGGTGTCTTTTGTAGCTAACTTTTGACAATTTATAATATCTGTGTAACAACCTTGAAAACTGTGATCCCCATCAATATAAATGAAATCATACTTGCGCGAGGGATTCATATTAGCCAAATTTGGCAATACAACTTTGGAGTCCCCTTCATGAAACTGATATTGGGCTCCAAATTTTCTTCTGAAAAACTCTACACCTATTGGAGTATAAGAATGATGATTGATATCTACCGATGTTAATGATGC
Organism: uncultured Chlamydiae bacterium; assembly: GCA_963696295.1. Lineage (GTDB taxonomy): Bacteria > Chlamydiota > Chlamydiia > Chlamydiales > JAJFMB01 > CAVOJR01. The sequence continues at coordinate 1,258,197 of CAVOJR010000001.1, forward strand.
ATTTGGAAAATGTGAAAGAAAGATTTCAGCACTATGACCGGCATTAAAGCCAACTTCGAGAATGGTATTGATGTTCTTATATCCATTTAAAATGTTATGGAACTGTCCTTTCTGAGCTTCAGTCATATACCCCTCATTTACAGATGAATGCAAAGGTTTAAGGTTGAAGTTATAAATCTTCAAATAATCATCAAGACTCCACATTTCTTTTGAATCTACTACTCTGGAAGCATATTCTTGGAGTAGCTCAAAAATTCTCCACCCCCTAGTACTTGCAAAATGAATGATGAAATCGCCGTCTTTGTAATTTATGGGATAGGAGTTCATTAGTCTAGAGGGGATCACTTTAGTTTTTTTCATGCGTTGTTGATCTTTTAAAAGCCTATAATAGCTGTTGTTCCCACCATATATATAAATAAATTGGGTTTGATTATAAACTTCTACGAGAAAGTTACGACTCCAGTCGGTATTCTTTAAATAAAAATGACCGCTATTAAGATCATTTTCGTCTCTATTCAAGATGAAGTCATATTTATCATCAATCAACTCCTCAAGTTTAACAGCAAAATTCATAAATAAAGCGTCTGCATCACTCCAAAATATCCATTCATAAATGCCGGTAGAAAGAACTTCCTCAATAATTTTTATCTTACTCCAAGCTGGATGACGAGAGGGATCAAGAGAATGCTCTAGGCAGAAAAAATCATATCCATGTTTTTTGCAGTACTCTCTCTTGTTTTCTATGGAAGGCGATACAATTCTCTGATATTCATCACCGATAGCTACTGTAACAACAGCGATATTTGAAGCTGATAGGTTGATCCAATAAAAAAAGGTAAAAATCGATAAAAATAACGTTCTCATAAATCCTCAGAGGTTTTCTGTATATTAATGATAATAAAACATAATATACATCTTTGCAACATGCTTTTTTTCCTGAAAATCTGAAATATAGTTAGATACTTTTAACAATCATTCCTTTAAGGCCTCCTTATTCCTCGTTGAAATAGAGTTTCCATTCACCGATTTTGCCATGACAGAATGCCACCCCATAAATTGAAGCATATTTCATTTAGACCGTTTGCAATTTTTAATACATCCTGTGTCTGGGCATCACGGCTATTGGTTTCATTTCGTGCACTTAGTATTTTGGAGCGAGACCCAAGAAGTCTCGATTCAAGATTTCGCTCGCAGCCCTAAATACCACTGCACGACATTAAACCAATAGACAGAAATCGTGGTTCTCAATGGCAGCAATGATACAGACAGAGAGCTAAAAAGAAAAAATAGAAAAAAGCCGCAATCTAGCGGCTTCTCATCTTGGAGAGCAGTCTCAGGAACTCGATGTAGAGCCAAATGAGGGTGACCATCATCGCAAAACCGCCGTACCACTCCATGTATTTGGGCACTTTATAGCGCGCGCCCTGCTCGATAAAATCGAAGTCGATGATGAAATTCAAGGCGGCGATTGCCCACAACAATCAGGGAAAAACCAATGCCAACGGGGCCGTTTCCATAGATAATGGAGAGGTTAACGCCAAAGAAACTCAAAACGAGCGAAACAAGATAGACCAGGGCTACAGCTCCGGTAGCTGCGAAGATGCCGAGCTTGAATTTCTCGGTGGCGCGCACCAGGCCCGACTGGTAGAGGAACAGCATCATGGCCAAGGTGCCGAAGGTCAGCCCGGCGGCCTGGATGACTATGCCGGAAAACTGCGCTTCCAGAACTGAGGAGATGCCTCCGATAAAAAGACCTTCGAATAAAGCATAGATCGGCGCGCTCACAGGAGCCCACTCTTTCTTAAAAATGGTCGTAAGGGCGGCGATGAAACCTCCGATAGCGCCTCCGATCATCCAGGGAGTGACGACGGCCGGATTGCCTCCCGATTTGGCAAAAAGGCTCCATGTCCATCCGGCTGACAGCAGGGCGCACAAGAGCAAAAGGGCCGTTTTTATCACGGTTCCGCCTATTGTCATTGTGTTCGATTGGTCAATTACGCGGCCGAAACCGGTAAAGGTGTTCATTGTCAACGCAGGATTTGATGAGCGCATCACTTTTTCTCCTTATTTTTCGGAAATTTAGATTTTACCTCAAATGCGCAACTTATGGAAAGCAAAAAATGACAAGATGTGTTATACTAAAATCAAACTGAACCCAAGAGAGCAACATGATTGGATTCCTCAAAAAAATATTTGGAACTGCCCAAGACCGGACTATTAAGAAATACCGCAAAATTGTGGAACAAGTGAATGAATGGGCGGAAAAACTCCATCCTCTTAGCGACGAGCAGTTAAAGAATAAGACTCTTGAGTTCAAAGAACGGATAAAAAAAGGGGAAGACCCGGATCACCTGCTGCCCGAAGCCTATGCGGTGGTCAAAGAGGCGTGCCGCCGCCTTTGCGGCACCGAAGTCCACGTTTCGGGATACAATCAAAAATGGGACATGGTTCCCTATGATGTGCAAATCGTCGGCGCGATTGCCCTCCATAAAGGCGCCATCGCTGAGATGCAGACCGGCGAGGGTAAGACGCTTACCGCCGTTATGCCCCTTTACCTCAATGCTCTTACCGGAAAACCTGTTCATCTCGTCACGGTCAACGACTACCTGGCGCAGCGGGACTGCGAATGGATGGGCTCCGTATTCCGCTGGCTCGGCTTAACGACCAACTCCATCACTGAATTCCACCCCTCCCGAAAGAAGAAAAGAGGTTTATGAAGCCGACATCGTCTATGGCACAGCCTCCGAATTCGGCTTTGACTACCTGCGCGATAATTCCATGGCTAATGAGCAAGGATGAACAGGTGCAGCGCGGCTATTATTTCGCCATCATCGACGAAGTGGACTCCATCTTAATCGATGAAGCGAGAACCCCCTTGATCATCTCCGGCCCGGTCCCCGACAGCCGCCAAATGTATGACGAGCTGAAAGAAGGGGTGGCCAACCTCGTGCGCCGCCAGCGCGATCTTTGCAACCGCTTCGCCACCGAAGCGCGCAAAGTGCTCGACAAGGCAGGCTTGCTGGAGGAAGGAGCTCCCTCCAAAAAACTCAATGAAGAGGAAGAAAGAGGCCCTCCGCAAGCTATGGCTCGTCAGCAAAGGGACTCCGCGCAATAAGATCTTGACGCACGCCAAGGAAGATCCCGATCTGCGCGCGGCATCGACAAGTGGGACCTCTACTACTATTCCGAGCAGAATAAAGAGGAAAAGGCCAAAGCCCTCGCCGAGCTTTTCATGACGATCGATGAGAAAGGAAACGAGTTTGAACTCACCGATAAGGGGATCGCCTCCTGGCAGGACTCCGCAAACGGCATCGGTTCGCCAGACGATTTCATCATGCTCGACATCAGCCATGAATATCTCAAGATCGACGAAAATCGCGATTTCGACCAGGAAGAGAAAGAGAAAGCGCGGCTGGCCGTCCAGGAAGAGGACGCCAAGCGGAAAGAGCGCGCCCACAACTTGCGACAGCTGCTGCGCGCCCATCTTCTCATGGAAAAAGATGTCGACTATATCATTCAAGACGACAAGATCATCATCATTGATGAAAACACCGGCCGCCCCCAGCCCGGCCGCCGTTTCTCAGACGGACTGCATCAGGCGATCGAAGCCAAAGAAGGTGTCTCGATCCAAAAAGAGACTCAAACCTACGCCACCATCACCTTGCAAAACTATTTCCGCATGTACACTAAGCTCGCAGGGATGACCGGTACCGCCATGACGGAAGCGAACGAATTCAAGCAAATTTATAAACTCGAAGTCCTTGAGATCCCCACCCATCACCCTTGTGTCCGCAAATGATTTCAACGATGAAATCTATATGACTGAAAGGGAAAAATATAACGCCATCCTGAAAGAGGTCAGAGAAATCCACTGCTCAAGGCACGACCCATCCTGATCGGCACGGAATCGGTGGAAATTTCGGAAAAACTATCCCGCATTTTTAAACAAAACAAACTGCGAACACACCGTCCTTAACGCCAAGCACAATGAGAAAGAAGCTGAAATCGTCGCCCAAGCCGGACAAAGAGGCGCCATCACCATCGCCACCAACATGGCCGGCCGCGGCACCGACATCAAATTGGGCGAAGGGGTCGCAGAACTCGGCGGCCTATACGTCATGGGCACCACGCGCCACCAGTCGCGCCGCATCGACCGGCAGCTGCGCGGCCGCTGCGCCCGTCAAGGGGATCCCGGCTCCTCCAAGTTCTACGTCTCTTTTGAAGACACCCTGCTGCGCCTTTTCGCCTCTCCCCGGCTGACGTCTGTTTTGCAGCGCTTCCGCCCGCCGGAAGGGGAGCCTATCTCCGCCGGCATCCTGAACCAATCCATTGAAACGGCCCAAAAGAGGATCGAACAGCGCAACTACATGATCCGCAAACACACGCTGGAATACGACGATGTGATGAACAAACAGCGCCAGGAAGTATACAGCTTCAGAAATGAAGTACTCCACTCGGACAACATCAGCGAGATTGCGATGGAGCTTCTCGATGACGTTTGCCACCACGCCGCCGGAAAATATTGCCAGCAGCGAGGCGAAGAAGGGGGATGGGACACAGAGGGCTTGCGCCAATGGCTGATCACCCACTTTCCGGTCTCCTTTGCCGAAGGGGTCTTCGATGAAGATTACATGACAGCGGATGATATTGCCAAAATCGCTTCTGAAAAGGTGCTGCATTCCTTTAAAGAGAAGCTGGAAAGGGAAAACAGCAAAGTGGGCGGAAACCAGGACCGAAAGCCTGCCAACGAAGCTGTCAGAAACCTTTTCATCCGCTTCATCGATCAGCGCTGGCAGGAACATTTGCTCGCCATGGACCACTTGCGCTCGGATGTCAATTTGCGCGCTGTCGGCCAGCGCGATCCGTTAACCGAGTTCAAATATGAAGCCTTCGCCCTATTCGATGAGCTCGGCACCTCTTTAAGAACGGAGATCGCGCAAAATCTCTTCAAATTCGAGATCATCACCTCGCAGCACCCAACGCTGCAGCAATTGCTGGCCAACCTGCTTATGGAGACCAACCGCTCGCTGGTCGATGATCTGGGAAATGAAGAGAAGAGCGGCAGTGAAGAAACTATACCTGTTAAGGTACAGCCCATTACAACTGCTCCTAAAGTCGGGCGCAATGACGATTGCCCCTGCGGCAGCGGAAAAAAATACAAAAAATGTTGTGGCGCCCAAAGGGAAGAAAATGCTAATGTCTAACGACATTAATTTTTAACCCTTTATGTCATCATGTCTAAAATATTTTCCCCTACTTTTATAACGAATGCCAAGGCCTTGTGCCTTGGCATCGAACAGCAGAAAATTGAAAGTCCAAAGAGCGAACCCACCCCCTCCGGCATTACTACCAAGGCGATCCATCTTTGGGACAAAAGCTATCATGAGAAGCGGATAGAAACTCTTGCCAAATATTATATAGAGAAACTGAAACTTTATTTAGAGGCTAACCCCCGCCGTTCCGTACCCGATGCTCTCAAAGACAAACTGGTCTATACCGATGTGCGCAATTTCCTGCGCAACGACGGGGTTAATCATGGAAAAAACCCGCTGATTGTCGAGCTCAAAAAGCTGCATCTCGCGGCAAAACTCGGCATTACGCCTGAAGTGATGGACGCGAATGAAGGGTTTGAGTCCTATGCCAGAAATTCCCTGGAAAGGTATTTGCTGAAATTTTCCGAGGAGATAAAAGTGGATCCCTTTTCAAAAGAAATCTCCCTGAAATTTGAAGGGGAATATACCCCATGGAGCGAGATCTACAAAGCAAAAGTCAAGCGCGATGAAAATCCGAATGGAGATTTGCGCTATCATTGGCATTACAACAGAAACGGGGTGCAGTGGAATAAAGATTTCTTTATTTTTGACACACTCGAGCCTATGTTTATCAGAAAAGATCTCACCGAAGAGGAAAAGATCGATACCTTTGAAGTTTGCGCTATTGAAAGTGTGAAAACCTGGCTGGCTCCGATCACCGGCGTGCATGTATGGTTTAGAATCAAAACTTCCGATGGGCGCGTCTATTGCTTAGGCGTCTATCGCCCGGCAAAAACAGGCTTCCTTGACCATTTTGATCGTTCCTTTCGCATCAAACAGGCTTACTTCGGCCATGAGATCAGCGAGTTTTGGCCAATGGATGAGGATGATTTCCGATCTATTGAAGTTCAGATCACCCCTGAGCAAAGGGATAAAATACTGGAAAAATTTATGCGTGATGCGAAAGACCCGGAGAAAACCTTTCAAATTTCGCAAGGAAACTGCGTGGTTTACGCCTCTGATATCTTACGCGACATCGTCGGGGTGACTTTACCGACGGAACAGTCGTTATTTGGCCTGTTGAACCCTAAAAGATTCCATTGGATCACCAACCAAATTCCCCGCAAAATTCGAGAGATCTGCGTCGCTGTCGGCGCCATCTTCGTCAACCTGCTTCAAGTTGCCTTGGGGGCCACTTTGGTAGACAAAAAGGTCAAAGCCAAGAATGTGAAACCGCTTATCAGCTCCTTCTGGGATATCTTCAATCCCAAAAAAGCCTTAGGGTACCACCCCTACAGCATCTTTACCAAAACTCATGATTGGGTGCAGAACTGGCGAAAAAAAGAGGCGATGCGCCTGGAGAAAGAGCATGCAAATAATAAGCCGGAATTGGAAAAACAGCTTAGGTCTTTGAAAACTCAGCTGCCGCCAAAATCGGAGCTGCCCCTCTATTACTGATCTATTCCCGCTCTTCTACGCCGCTTAAGGCTTTCCATCCGAATAGAAGAGCCAGGAAGCCAAATGCCAGATAATAGTACCAGTACGCGCCATTCCACTGTAAAATAAAGACTCCCTTTTTAGAAAACAGGAAGAGCGCCAAACCGAACAGGAAAAAGACTGTGCCGGACAAGAGCATGGAAAGGGGTATGATGATCCGCTTCAGTTCATCGGAGCCATGTTTCATCTCCTCGGCCACGTGCATGCTTGTGACCTCCTCGATCCCTTTTTTCGCTCCAAAGGGAGACGGGGGGATTTCGCTCTGCCTCTGCTGAGGCTCCATGCGGTAAGGCGGGGAAAAAAGATCCTCAATTTCCTCCTCGGAACTATTTTCCTCCGAAGGGCTGAGATAAACGCCGCAATAAGGGCAGTTTTCCTCTTGCAATGAGACATTTCCCTCGCAATTCCAGCATAGCTTTTTCTTGGTGGGTCCGGTCATGGAGAGGTCCCTTTGCAAATAGACGGATTCAATACTATCTCTATGCCTTAAAACATGATTTCTTGCAAGGTTAAAACTGCAATATCCTTAAATATATAACCCGCTCTCTTACTTGGATTTCCATGTATCATAAAGCTCTTGTTTCTACTTCAGAACACATTCCAAATCACGAAATTTTGAGATTTACAAAATAAACTTAATTTTATATCTTCAAAATTCGACCAAAAAAAAGGAAACCTTATGTTCCGATCTTTATTAATTGCAACAATATTAATTTCGACAACTTCTATCTTTGCCAACTCGGCTAAATCTAATGTTGATATTTACTTAGAAGGACGAATTCCAAAAAATAACCACAGATATGATTCATTCAAATTAGCTTTACTATTAATGAATAATGGTGATATTAACACTATAGTTGAAACTGGTACCGCAAGAAAAGGGGTATTGTGGTGCGAAACTGATGGATGTTCCACGATTATTTTTTCTCATTGGGCAAATCGTAATAATGCTATTCTCTATTCAGTGGATATTGACGCAAATAGCTTACAAGTAGCCAAAGAAACCGTAGGAGCCTACGCAAACAATGTTCACTTTGTCCAAAGTGATTCAGTATTTTTTTTATCAAATTTTAACCAACCCATTGATTTCCTTTATTTAGACAGCTTTGATTACGAATTTAATAACCCATTACCAAGTCAATTACATCATCTCCATGAAATTGAAGCAGCATACCCCTGGCTTCATGATAATAGTATTGTCATGATAGACGATTGCGATCTTCCAGGTGGAGGTAAAGGGAAGTTGGTAATTGAATTTCTTTTAAATAAAGGATGGAGAATTATTTTTTCAAAATACCAAGTGATTTTCACTAAATAACGCCAATTTAGACAATTTCTGTTTTTGCAAATCCGTTTGCTTATCCGCTCTTTACCTTTTCTGGCCACTTGAGTATTCTGTATTTTAAAAGAGGTATAACGATGCAAAACAAATTTGATGTGATTGTCTTAGGGGGCGGCCCGGGCGGATACCCGGCGGCTATCAGAGCTGCGCAAAACGGCAAAAGCGTGGCGCTGGTCGAAGCGCGGGAACTGGGAGGCACTTGCTTAAACCGCGGCTGCATTCCCTCGAAAACGCTCATTGCGAGCGCAGACGTTTATAAACGGATCAAAGAAGCCGATGAATTCGGCATTAAAGTCGGTGAAGTCACTCTTGATTACCCCAAAATCGTGGAGCGCAAAGACCGCGTCGTGGCCGATGTGCGCAAAGGATTGGAAGGGTTGATCGCCTCCAACCAGATCCAGCTTTTTAGAGGGTTTGGCAAATTCGTTTCGCAGAATGAAATCAAAGTGACCGGAAAGGATAACGCCCTCCTCACCGCCAAGAACATCATCATCGCCACCGGCTCGGAACCGCGGGAATTCCCCAATTTTCCTTTCGACTACGAAAGAATCCACGACTCGACCTCGATGCTCGATATCAAAAAGCTGCCCCGCAAAATCATCATCGTCGGGGGCGGGGTGATCGGCTGTGAATTCGCTTCCCTCTATGTTGCCTTTGGTGTCGAAGTAGTCATCCTGGAGATGATGCCGAGGATATTGCCGATGGAATGCGAAAGCGTTTCGAACGCTCTTACGAAATCGTTTCAAAAGCGGGGCATCACCATCGAAACGAACGCGCTGGTAGAGAGCATTAAGCGCACGGAAAATGGGGTCGTCGCCCTATTGCCGGGAGGCAAAACCTATGAAGGGGATATGGCGCTGATCTCGATCGGACGAAAAATGAATACCCGCGATATCGGATTGGATAAAGCCGGCCTTGCGCCGAGGCCCGACGGCTCTATGGCCGTTAACGACAAAATGGAAACGAGCGTTCCCGGCATCTTTGCCATCGGGGACATCGCCTCCAAGTGGTGGCTGGCCCACGTCGCCTCCCACCAGGGGCTGGTGGCCGCCAATAACGCCTGCGGCATTCCGTCCGTCATGCACTATAACGCCGTGCCTGTCGTGATCTTCACCGATCCTGAAATCGGCACCTGCGGCCTCTCTTTGAAGCAGGCGATCGATCAGGGATTTAACGCCACGGTCGGCTCCTTTCCCTTTCAGGCCCTCGGAAAATCGCAAGCTGCCTATCAAACGGAAGGCTTTGCCCAGATCGTCACCGACCGGGATACCGGCCAAATTTTAGGCGCCCAGGTCGTCGGCCATGAGGCGGGCACACTGGTAGCTGAGATGGCGATTGCCATCGGCAATGAGCTGACCATTGAATGCATCACCGATACGATTCATGCCCACCCAACGGTCACTGAAGCCTGGATGGAGGCGGCTTTTGTCGCAAGAGAAACCCCTTTACACCTTCCCCCCAAAAAAAAGAAAGGGAACCATGCTAAATCAAAGCAGCTTTGACCCGAAACCGGTTGTCAAAAAAAAGAACGCCCTTCCTGAAAACCCCGAATGCGCTTCCCCTGAAAAAGCGGTCAAATTAGGGCGTTTTCCCTCTTGGCTGCACCGCAAATTGCCCAAAGGCAACGCCCTCAAGCAGACGGGAGAGATCTTAAACGCTAACCGCCTCCACACGGTTTGCGAAGAAGCCAAATGCCCAAACTTGCTCGAGTGCTGGTCCAAAAAAACCGCCACCTTTTTGGTTATGGGCAAAGCCTGCACGAGGGCTTGCGGCTTTTGCGAGATCGACTTTGCAAAAACGCCCCCGCCGCTCGACCCCGAAGAGCCCGCAAGGGTCGCCGATTCGGTCCTGCAGCTTGGTTTGAATCACGTGGTGATCACCATGGTGGCAAGAGACGACCTGGAAGATGGCGGCGCGGCGCATTTAGCTGCCGTTGTCGCAGCCGTGCGGCAAGCCAAGCCGGCCGCCACGATAGAAATTCTCACATCCGACTTCGCCGGCAATCAGAAAGCCTGGGATATCGCTCTTTCCATTGAACCTGAAATATTTAATTACAATATTGAAACGGTGCGCGAATTAACCCCGCGGGTCAGGCATAAAGCCACCTACGAGCGCACTTTGCAATTTCTAGGACACCTGAAAAACCATAGAAAATCCGTGCGTCTTATGATCAAATCGGGTATGATGGTTGGGCTTGGCGAAACGGAAGATCAGGTAAAGCAAACCCTTGAAGACCTGGCCCTGGCCGGTTGCGATATCGTTACCATAGGGCAATATTTGCAAGCCTCTTCCCAAAAGTTGCGGGTGAAAGAATTTATCACCCCCGAGCAATTCAAAGTATATGAGAATTATGGATTGAGCTTAGGGTTAAAGCACGTGTACAGCGGGCCTTTTGTCAGATCCAGTTATAATGCCCATTTGGTATTGCAATGAGTGAGCTCCCCTTATTCGATGAAATCGACTGTCTGATTCTGATGCATCGCGACGCCCATTTCGGCGGCGAATTTTCCACCATGATCCACTATTATGAAAACAAAGGGAAAGGAGCGGTCCAGGAATTTGAAATAAAAAGGCTCTACGACCTCGCCGAATTGGAGCTGCAGCTGCAGCAAAATTTAGCGGCTACGATCTTATCGGGCCCCGAAGCGGAGCAGGTCGGGCTGGCCAAACAGGCTTACAAAGATCTCCGCGACCTTTATGAAGTCAAAACGAGGAGAAATCTCTATCCCATCCTCATTGCCAATTTGATTCTGTCCGAAGAGGAGGAGCCCCTGGAAGAGATCAACGCCATTTTGGCCGAAGGAAGCAAGATCACCCCCGAGTTGCTGCAGCTGATCCGTTCCGAGGAGTTCGTCAGCCCCCTTTTCCCTGGCTACGGGCAAGCGCCTGTCCTCGCCGCAAAGTGCCTTGGTCTGATCGGCGATAAACGGGCCATCATCGCCTTATTCGAGTCGATTGGACATTCCCATGATTTCTTTGATGAAGACATTTCTATCAATGCGCTTAAACTCATCGGCCAGCCGGCTAAAGAATTCCTTTTGAACGTCGTGAAGGGAAAGCCCTATAACGAAGATAATGAGCGGGCCGCCATCGCTCTCGGCGGTTTTAAAGAGGATCCCGAGGTTGCCATAGCCTGTTTTGACATTTTAAAAGGGCTCAACGTCAAAGAACACCCCATTTTCGCGACCTATCTGGTCTTAGCCTGCTCCGGCCTGGAACAGACTCCCTATCGAGAGGAGTTTTTGCAGCTCGCCAACCGTCCGGGCTGGCCCAAGAACCTAACCCAGGATATCCTGGCAGTGACAAAAGACTGGGCATAATATTAACTGCCCGTTAAGAACCTATTAACACCCCTTTATCAAATAAATTATACTATGTGCTACAATATAGGAAATTATTTAACAAGGTGTTATAATGGTTCGACAAATTAATCCAACAATTCAGGCTTATCAACAACAATTCCAACCGGTAATCAATAAAGCTGGAGTAAAAGACCTTCCAAAACCTGCCTCGCTAACTCCAATCAAAAAGAAGTTCGAAGCCTCGATTCCAAAACCGCCTGCATCTCTAAAACCCCAAAAAATTGAAACAGTCCCGCCAAAGACAGCGGCAAAACAAACACTTCCTCCGCCACCTCCAATGGTTCAAACAAAACTTCCTCCGCCACCTCCAATGGTTCAAACAGAACTCCCTCCACCTCCTCCAATGGTCGAGATATCTCAAGAACCTCTTGTACTCCCTCCACCGCCTCCAATGGCCGAGGTATCTCAAGAACCTCTTATACTCCCTCCGCCTCCTGAAACCATGGAGACAGAGAAGCAAAAGACAAAACCCCCTCCGCCACCGCCAAAAATGAATCCTCATGAGTGGAATGAAAAGGTAAAAAACTTGAAATGGTGGGAAAGAATCTCTTCCAAGATTCAAGTAGTGGACAGAAAACATGCATTGATTCCCGTTGTGGAAAATGCCTTGATTCCCCGGTTCTTTACTATCAGGTCATTGGTCAATGGCTCTAAGGACCCGGTCGTGGAAAATGTCAGCTATACTGCCGCCGCCTTGGAGGCGTGCATGGATAGGCAGATGGCTAAAAAACTCGATTACAACGACCTGGACTCGCTTGAAGACATGCTGGATTTTAGTCAGCAAATTGAAAATGACGATCTCATGAAGTCCCAAATCGGAGAGGAAAAAATTGTAACTTATAGAAAAACCATGTCAGTCAAATTGCTGACGGTCTTGCAAGAGGGCATAGAAGCCTATCGCGCCAATAAGCTCCCGGAAAAAAATATGAGCCGGATCATTTCGCTTTGGAATAAATCGCTCCTGAACTATCGGTTGATCTGGAAGTGCCACGATGATCCTCAAAAAAGGCTTTCCTATGTGTCGGAGACCCTAGAACAGATCGATCGTGAAATTGAAAAAAAACACAATCCCCCAATGGATCTCAATGAGTGGAATGAAAAGGTAAAAAACTTGAAATGGGATAAAAGAATCTCTTCCAGGATTGTGGGCGGGAAATTGATTCCCGTTGCGGAAAATGCCTTGATTCCCAGGTTCTATGTTATCAGGTCATTGATCCAATGGAAAAAGGGCTATGGCTATAAGGATCCTGTCATGGAAAATGTCCGCCTTACAGCTGTCGCCCTCGAGGCGTGCATGGAGAGGCAGATGGCCAAAAAACTCGATTACCACGACCTGGACTCCCTTGAAGACACCCTGGATTTTAGCCAGCAAATTGAAAATGACGATTTCATGAAGTCCAAAATCGGGACAGATAAAATTATTTCATATAGAAAAACCATGTCAGTCAAATTGCTGACGGTCTTGAAAGAGGGGATGGAAGCCTATCGCGCCCACAATCTCCCAGAAGAAAATATGAGCCGGATCATTTCGCTCTGGAAAAAATCGCTCCTGAACTACCAGTTAATCTGGAAATGCCACGAGGATCCTCAGAAAAGGCTTTTCTATGTGTCGGATACCCTGGAAAGAATCGATCACGAAATTGAAAAAATTCACAACCCTCCTCCGCCGAAACCGGAGAATCCGCTGCACGACCCGTTTCTTGTGGTGAATGTCAAAGAATGGAACAAAGCCGTCAGAGACTTGAACGATTGGGAGGTTATTTCTTCCGAGGCGCAATATGTCAATGCCGAAAAAACTTTGGTTCCCGTACCTGAAAAAAATTCAACCCCGAGATTTTACTTCATCAGGCGCTTGATTCGCCTCTATTACCAGTATCAGGAAAAAGATTATCAGGATTCCACTTTAGACAAAATCCATAGGACCGCTTTTGGCCTCTCGAAAACTATAGAATCTCATATCGCCAACAAATCCACCGACCTGGATTCTATCGAAGAATCGATCGATGTTTTTCAAAAGATCGAAAAAGACTCTGCGATGCACTCGGAAATCGGCAATCAACAAATGGAGCAATTTAGAATATCCCTTTCCGACCGGCTGATAACGGCGATGAATATAGAGACCGATCCAAAAAACGTGGCTTCCGTATCCAAAGAGAGATTAATCAAAATCCGTTCGGTCTGGCAAAAATCGCTTCTCAACTACTGCGTCATCTGGCAGAGCCGCGATCATGAACTTCAACTTATCAATAAAGCAACCAAAAGCGTTGACCGTCAGATCGATAAGCTGGAGCGGATGGAGAAAAAAACCGCTGCCATCCAAGCGCTGAAAAATGAGTGCCAAACTTTGGTGGGGAAAGGTCAGGATAACTTAAAAGCCCTGGAAGCCTTAGAAGGACCCTACAAAAAATTAACCACCACCGAGCAGAAAGATAAAGAGCTTTTTGACCATTTCAGACAAGAGTATAGAGAGATCAATAAAAAATTGGCCGATTTCAACCAGAAACTCTCCCCGCTGATTGGAAATCTGGATCACTTAAGCGAAGAGGAGCTGGATAATATAGCCGGAAAGGTAGCTGTGCTTTATGAAAATGAATTTACACCCATCATTGTCAATTTCCAAAATATCATGTACTATCACAGACCTTTTAGTCATTTATTGGACAATGGGGAAAAACGGGTAAGGCATAATCCTCATCTCGCTAAAGAGTGGTGGAACGGACTCGATGAAGCTTTCCGCAAAAAGCAGACGGAAACCCTGGCTTGGACAAATCCCACACTAATAAGAGCAAAAAGGTATACAGTGCCGCCCGCCTTCGGGACACTCGCCACCCTGTATGTCACTCCGTACTCAAAATTGAAAGATTCGCACCAGGATGTCAGCGCTGCTATTAAAGCCTTCCAGGAATTAGCTGCTCAAAACAAGGAAAACCTGCCGATTCTAAAACAACACGCCACCGATAAAAAACTGGAAATGTTTTATGAGCAATATGTTAAGACGGATCAGCTTCTGCAGGAATTTCAACTGACATTATCCAAGATAAATGCAGAGGATAAATTGACGGAAAAAGAGTGGGCCAAAGTGAAATTCCGCCTTCAGCAACTCATGGACAATTATGAAGTGGTGCGCGCTTATCATCGGCAGATGCCCAAACCCTATTTCCCTTTCAGCGCCGCGCCGCTGCCTATCAAACCGGAAGAGCCTGTGCTGGACTTTGTCAAGGTTTTTACGCCCACATTGCCCTTCCTCGATTTTTACCAATCCTACGCCGCTCCCCTTTGCGAGCTAAAAGAACTTGTGATCAACAGCTACCCGAACTTAAAGAAACTGAAATCCTGCATAAATAAATTATTTAGCGACGCTCCCTGCAAACCCAGAGTTCTTTGGCATAACTGGTAGCATTTTTAAGCTATTGAAAAATGCTTCATTCTGTTAGCATGCGATATAATTGAGTCCATATAAAGACGCTTTGCCATGCTTAAAAAAGAAACTCCGCAACTTTTCAAAACACTCTTCCTCATTTTTCTGTTGATTCCCCTATTCACCGGCTGCCAATCCAGAAAAATTATCGTTAACGGGCTGGACGAAAGGGAAGCCAATGAAATATGGGTATTCCTTTCCAGCAGAGGGATCGACGTCGCCAAAGTGCAGAGCGCTGAGGGCGGCGGCGGAGGAGGAAAAAAAGAAGTCACATGGGACATCGAGGTGCGAAGCGATCAAGCCTATGAAGCCCTTTCCCTGCTCAACCAGGCGGGTCTGCCAAGAACGAGAGGGCAAAGCCTTTTAAGCATTTTCAAAGAGGGCAGCAGCCTGGTTCCCTCTGAGATGCAGGAAAAGGTCAAATATCAGGCGGGCTTAGCCGCCCAGCTCGCCAATACCCTTCGTAAAATGGACGGAGTGCTGGACGCCGAAGTGCAAATTTCCTTTCCGGAAGAAGATCCCTTAAACTTAAACAAGCATAAAGAGCCCATAACAGCTTCGGTTTTTATCAAACACAACGGCGTTTTAGACGACCCGAATCTCCATCTCGAAACGAAAATCAAACGGCTGGTCTCCGCCAGCGTTCCCGGCCTTGATTATGACAATGTCACCGTGGTAGGATCAAGAGCCCAGATGAGCGAATTTACCACTCCGGGACAAGTAAGAGAAGAAGAAAAGCCTTATGTCAATATCTGGTCTATCATCATTGCTAAAGAATCCGTAAGCACCTTCCGAGTTGTTTTCTTTACCTTCATCCTGTTCATCCTTTTACTCAGTTTACTCTTGATCTGGCTCGCATGGAAACTCTATCCTCTACTGCAAAGGCATGGAGGCCTCCGCGCTCTTTTCCACTTACGTCCGATTGAATTAGAGGAGGTCAAAACCGAAGAGGAGAAGACAGAAGAAGGGGGCGAGGGACCCGAACCTTCTAAAGACAAAGAAGACAAAGGTCCTCCCAGTGAAGTGACTTAAAGAGGCTATCCATGACACCCAAAGCAACCACCCTGCTGAAGGTTTTGCTAAACCGGTATCATAAAGGATCCTTACAAGAGGTCATCGGCTACCTGCCGGAAGATGAAGCTGATGCCATAAGGCAAAATCCCATCGAATCCCAAGATCTGCAACCTGCCTTATCCCAGCCTGAAGACCTGATCAAAATGATCCATTACTCCTGGCTGAAACCTTTTTTATCCGGCCAATCGAAAAAATTGCTGCCTATCTTTATCGCGTCGCTGCCCGAAGAACACGCCTCAAAACTATCTAAATCCTTTCAAATTACTGCCATAGAAAAAATTCCAGCTCCTATGAAGCAATTTTTACTGAAGCAAATCAATGCGGCCGTTTTCGATCCGAACGTGCTCCTCCCCCCCTACCTTCCGGAGAGCCCTCTGAACGCGCTGGTTCGCTACAGCAAACCGGAACTTTTAACCTTGATCGACTATTTTGGGCTTTATGATCTCGCAGAATCGATCAGGCAGATTGTCGATAAAAGATATATTAAACAACTCTACAGCTGTTTCACCCCCAAAAAACAGGAATTCTTACGCCAGGCGATGCACCAAAGAGAACGCCTTGTCGCCACAAACATTAATTTAGAGCAATGGAAAGGCGATTGCCTCGAACTCAAACAAACTGTTCACCTTAGAGGTTTGCTGCGGCTTGGCATCGCCTTGTCCGGCCAACATCCCGATTTCATTTGGCTGGTTTGCCATATTCTCGACACCGGCAGGGCGGCCATCTTGAGCGAATGTTTGAAAAAGGAAGAATCGCCGGAAATAGTCCAAGCCCTCAACCATCAATTGATTAATTTAATGAATTTTCTTAAACCAAAGCCGCAATCATGAGCAATCAATTATTTACCCTCTTTTTTGGAGATCGCGTCAAGATCGCTCCCAAAACCAAAATAATTTCCTCCGAAAATTTTTCAAAAACTCTTTCCGCCAATGAGATGATCGATCTCGTTCACAAAGAGGCCAAAAAATATCGCATGGATATCATCGCCGAGTGCGAACAATTAAAAGAGCAGGCTCAAAAAGAGGGGTTTGAGGCGGGTTTTAAAGAGTGGTCATCGCAACTGGCCTCCCTTGAAGCTGAAATCCTGAAAGTGCGCAAAGAGCTTTCCCATATCCTGGCTCCAGTAGCCCTTAAAGCGGCAAAAAAAGTGGTGGGAAGAGAATTAAAGATCTCGGAAGACGCCATCGTTGATATCGTTTCAAATGTCTTAAAATCGGTCGCTCAACATAAGAAAATCTCCATTTACGCCAATCCGAAAGATTTAGTGATTTTGGAAGCTCACCGGCCCAGACTGAAAGAGATTTTTGAAAGTTTAGAGTCTTTATCATTGAGGCCCAGGGATGATATTGAAGTGGGCGGCTGCATCATCGAAACAGAAGGAGGCATTATTAACGCCAAACTGGAAAATCAGTGGAAAGTCTTGGAGCAGGCCTTTGAAGCCATGTTTACAAAAGATACGCTGGCCACCATGCGCGAAAATGTCAAAAATGAAAAAATATCTGAGGAGGAGTGAAATACTCTTTCTTCTTTATATAAAATCGCTATAATTCAATTAACATTATTCAGGACAGCTTTTATGGCAAAACGCCTGTTTTACTTGATCCTTATCCTCTTCACCCTTTTCGTCTCTCCCGAGCCGGTTTTGGCTCAAGGGCGCGTGACCACCTCGATCAAACCTGAGGAGCCGCCTCCACAGCCGAAGATGCCTACCCTTCCCGCTTCGTTTGAGGAGTATAAAAGGCCTTCTCTGATTACCCAGGCAATGGTCCTATCCCTTTTCTCCATGCTGCCCTTTATCATCATGATTTTGACCTCTTTCCTCAAAATCGTGGTTGTGTTATCGCTGCTGCGCAACGCCCTTGGCGTGCAGACGGCTCCCCCTAACCAGGTGATCAACGGCGTCGCATTTATGTTGAGCGTATTCGTGATGTACCCCACGATTTTGCAAATGTATTCCGCTGCCCAGAAAACGATAAGCACTGTTCAAGCGCCCGGATCGCTCATATCAGAGGAGTCATCATCTTACATTATCGCTATTGCCAAAGACGCCCAAGAACCTTTAAGAGATTTTCTGAAGAAAAATTCCTCTCCGAAACACCAGGCTCAATTCTACCGGCTGGCCTATCGCGTCTTACCCGAGGAATACCGTCCCGGACTGAAACCCGATGAATTTCTTATCCTTGTCCCCTCCTTTATCACCAGTCAATTAAAAGATGCTTTTGAAATCGGGGTTCTGATCTACATTCCCTTTTTCGTTATCGACCTGGTGACTTCGAATATTCTGCTCGCCATGGGGATGATGATGCTTTCGCCCGTTACCATTTCCATGCCCTTGAAGCTCTTTTTGCTGGTGATGCTTGACGGCTGGACGCTCCTGGTTGAAGGATTAGTAACCACTTTTAGATGAGGCCATTATATGTTTCGTACACAGGTTGTACAACTTGCCTACCAGGGACTTTTATTGATTCTGATTTTGTCTGCTCCTCCCATTCTCATTAGTATGTTTTTTGGTATTTTGGTGGCGATATTCCAGGCAGCGACCCAAATTCAGGAACAAACGCTGTCGTTTACCATCAAACTCGTCGCAGTAACTTTAACTCTGATGCTATTTGGCCCTTGGCTCGGCGCTCAAATTATGGACTTTGCGACGAATATCTTTCAGAATTTTCCTCAATGGAGCATGAGCGATTAAAAAATGGGAGAAAGCTACGCCGATCTCTTCATGAAGAGTGTTTTTGCCGAAGCCAATCCTATGGCTTTCCTTTCGCTCTGCTTTCTATTCTTTGCCAGAATTCTGCCCATTATCGCCCAGGCGCCTTTTTTTGGAGCAAAGGTATTGCCCCACACGACAAAAATGGCTCTGGCCATCGCTCTGTTTGCCATTTTTATGCCCAAATTATTAGTCACGGTGAAAGTAGCCCCGCAATTTGACAGCAGTTTGATTTTTCTGGTCATGAAAGAACTGGCCATAGGATTTATCCTGGGCTTTCTCATCACCATCCCGTTCAATATCGTGCAGGCCGCCGGGATTATCATCGACCACCAAAGAGGTGGCGCGAGCTTGATGATCAATGACCCCGCCGTGCAAAACCAATCCTCTCCTTTAGGCACTTTTTACAATTTGGTTTTCATTTTCCTCTTTTTTATGATTGACGGCCCGTTTTTATTTATCGATGCGATTATTACTTCGTACGAGATCATCCCGGCCGACCAATACTTTAACCCTATCCTCACCGAAAAAAGCACCATGTACTGGAAAGTGACCATGGGTCTGTTGAATAAAGTGATGCTCATGGCCACCCAGCTGGCTTCTCCTGCCCTGATCGCTATCTTAATGACGGACTTGTTCCTTGGCATTGCCAACCGCTTAGCCCCTCAGGTACAGGTGACCTTTTTGGGCATGCCGTTAAAATCACTGCTCGGATTGTTCGCAGTGACACTCGGATGGAGTTTGTTCACGGATCAAATCGCCCGCGAAGCCATTGCCTGGCTGCAGAACATGACAGAATTAATCTATTCCTTTGGACAAAAGGTATGATTTTCTTGAGTTATATCCTGGGCGGCATTCTGCTTTTATATGCCGGTGCGGAAATGCTGATTCGCGGCGCATCGCGCGTGGCATTTCGTTTAGGCGTTCCCTCTTTAATCATCGGATTGACTATAGTGTCGATGGGAACATCCCTGCCTGAGGTTGTCACGGCCTTCATAGCGCAATGGGAAGGGGGCAAGGGAGATCTCGCCCTGGGCAATGTGATCGGTTCCAACATCGCAAATGTGGGTTTGATTGTTGGCGTTACTGCTTTAGCCCGGCCCCTGGTATGTGCCCCCCATGTTGTAAAAATTGATATGCCGCTTTTAATTTTGTCGCAAATCCTTTTACTGCTTTTGATGATTCCATTAACCATTTATCGCATTAGTGGATTGCTGATGGTATCATTGATGGTCGCCTATGTGATTTACTGCGTGAAAACAGGCGAGCAAACAGTTGAAGAACAGGAACTGGCCAAACTGAAGCCAAATAATTCTTGGCTCATCGTAGATATTCTCCTTATCATCGCAGGGCTTTTGGCTCTGGTTTTCGGAGGAGATTATTTTGTAAAGGGCGCGGTGCAAATAGCGACTCATTATCATATTTCGGAACGGGTCATCGGTCTTACCATTGTCGCCATAGGCACTTCCCTTCCGGAATTAGCCATCACTTTTGTCGCTGCCTATAGAAAGCACACCGACATTGCCTTAGGAAACATCGTTGGAAGCAGCATCTTTAACAGCCTCTTTATCGCCGGGGGCGTCTCGCTTCTCATTCCCATCCATTTTTCCCAAAAGCTGCTGCTGGTGGACGGCCCCATCATGCTCCTCTTTTGCCTGCTGCTTTGGCTGATCATGTACCGGAAGCGCCAAATATCGCGGCTAAGCGGTGCCATCCTGCTGATATGTTATGCGCTTTATCTGATCAGCTTGACGTAAGTTTCATTGCAGCTTTTCAAGAAACTCCTTGCGAACAAAAAGGAGATCCCAACGATTCCTTTCCACAAAATGATACCCTTTAGATTCTAAAAAAGGAACAAAACGTTCATCTCCATAATTATCTTCAAGTGTAATCACGTCAATTGTGTACTTAGAATAATCAATCGAAGAGATAATCTCAAACTCTCCACCTTCGGTATCCAAACTTAAGAAATCAATATGAGAGAAACCAAATTTATCCAACAAATCGTTAAGAAAATAGCAGTTAACTTTCATTATTTCAATGGAACCGCTGTTTTGTGCAATTTCGGTTTTTACTCTTGCAAAATGTCTTGGGTCAAGTTTGCTAAGTAATCCTGAGAGCATCTCAACTTCAGGGCATTTCACTCTTAAGAAATCACCAGGTCCTGTAAAGTCAGTGACACAACCCTGGATGCAATAACAGGAGCGATTTTTCTGCAATTGTTCAAATACCTCGGGAATAGGCTCAACACATAAACCTTTCCAGCCCAATTCTTTTTCAAAAAAATAACTATTGCTTAAAGTTATCCCATTATGTGCGCCAACTTCGACAAAAACGCCATCTTTCTTATTTTTGAAATACCTGGTGTTTGCAATTTCATCCTGATTTATCTGACTATAGTATGAGCAAAAACAAAAGAGAGGCATTGAAAGAAAAAACAAGATCGCTCTTATCTTCATAGAAACATCCTTAAAAGTTTACTTTAGCAGATTACCTGGATTAATAATTTAGGACTAGCAAAATTTAAAATTCACCTTGCCAACTGCGATTGGAAAATATTGTCCTAAAACACGGCCATCTAATTAAAGTTATATCTGACCTACTATCACTTGGCTGCAGCCTGAAACTCGAGGGCTAAAGCATTCATGCAGTAGCGCTGGCCTGTTGGAGGCGGGCCGTCGTCGAAGACATGGCCAAGATGCGATGCGCAGCGGCTGCAGAGCACTTCTGTGCGCTTAATGAATAACTGGTAATCATCCTTATAGGCGACATTCTCCGCGCATATTGGCTCCCAAAAGCTCGGCCAACCGGTTTTCGAATCGTATTTGGCTGCAGAGCTGAAAAGAGGAAGATGGCAGGCGGCGCACAAATAGATCCCTTTCTCTTTATTTTCATAGAGGGGGTTTTTATAGGGGGTCTCAGTCGCGCCTTCCCTTAACACCTCATAACGGTCTAAGGGCAGCCGCTGTTTCCACTCGGCATTGGTTAAGAGCACTTTTTTGCCGTCAAACCTGTTTTGAGGCGTGCAGTCCGCAGCGAGAAAAGAAAGAAAAAAGCAGGATAACAGAATCTCTTTGATCATATTCACAGATGTAAAGCTTTATTCATTTTTTTGCAAATCTATACTTGAAATCAATCATTAACTTCCTATAAATTTTTAGTCTATGCTACGCTACATCATTTTTTTTGTTTTTTTCTTTGGTTCTGCCTTCTCAGAAAAAACGGTGTTTATTACCGGAGCCGCGGGTTTCATCGGAAGTAATTTTCTGGAATATATGTATGATAAATATCCGGATTACAATTACATCGTCCTCGACGCACTGACCTATGCAGGCAATTTAGATAATATTCCAAAAAACATTCAATCGGCTAAAAATTTCAAGTTCATCCAAGGAAATATTACTAATTACCCCTTAGTGGAGCAAATCATGCAGGAGGCCACCTATGTCGTACACTTCGCGGCTGAAACGCATGTCACACGAAGTATCTCAGACGACTACGCTTTCTTTGAAACCGATGTTTTAGGCACTAGAGCTTTGATGCAGGCTTTGGTCAAATGCCAAGTGGAGCGCTTCATTCACATTTCCACATCCGAGGTTTATGGGACAGCCGTGTATCAGCCTATGAACGAAGAGCATCCTTTAAACACAAGGAGCCCTTATGCCGCCGCTAAAGCGGGCGCAGACAGACTGGTCTTTGCTTATGGCTGTACCTTCGATGTGCCTGTGGTGATCATCCGCCCTTTCAATAACTACGGCCCCAGGCAGCACTTAGAAAAGGTTATTCCCCGTTTTATTGCTGCCGCAATTCAGGGGGAGCCTATAACCATTCATGGGCAGGGGACCCAATGCAGAGATTGGGTTCATACGCATGATGTGTGCATAGCCTTGGATAAAGTGCTTCACACTCCTGATTTTTCTAAATTAAAAAACCAGGCGATAAATATTGGATCAGGCAAACCAGTCAGTGTGCTGGAAGCGGCAAAGATGATTCTGAAATATTTCCATCTGCCCGAAACGCATCTCAAGTTCATTACCGACCGCCCCGGACAAGTCGAACTGCATGTTTCCAGCACCGAAAAAGCGCAAAAATTACTAAATTGGCAATCTGTTATTGACTTTGAAGAGGGGCTGGCAAAAACCATTACATGGTATGTAAACAACCCTGCCTTTTGGGAAGGGAAAAAAGAGAATGCGCTGGTAAAAATCAGAATAAATCATGAACAATATGAATTACAGTAATCAGAGTATAAAATGTTAAAATTTCTATGCCTTCTTATATTTTTATTCCCTTTAGAAGCAAAAAACGAAACATTTCTGGTCTATGGAGGCAATACGGGATGGATTGGGCAAAAACTGGTACAGCTTATAAAAGATCGAGGATATACGGTCTTTGCTGCCGGAGCGCGGTTGGAAAACAGGGAAGAGATTGAAAAAGAAATCAATGAAATAGAGCCCGATTACATCATCAATGCCGCCGGAGTAACCGGCAGACCCAATGTGGATTGGTGCGAGAGCCACAAGCAGGCAACCCTTAGAGCCAATATTATCGGCGCTTTAAATTTAGCAGATATCGCCTATCAGCATAACATTCACATGACGAATTTCGGCACGGGATGCATTTATCAATATGATGAGGCCCATCCTATCGGAAGCGGCATTGGATTTACGGAGGAAGAGGAGCCCAATTTTGCCGGTTCCTTTTATTCCAGAACCAAAATCATGCTCGACAAACTTCTGTTGAATTATCCCAATGTTTTAAACTTGCGCCTGAGAATGCCCATATCTGCCGACTTGCATCCCAGAAATTTTATCACAAAAATCACCAAATACCAAAAAGTGATCGATGTGCCGAATTCCATGACTGTTCTGGATGATTTATTGCCCGTTGCTATAGAAATGACCCATTTGGGTTTACACGGAAATTACAATTTCACCAATCCGGGCACCATCTCGCACAATGAGATTCTGGCCATGTATAAGCAATATATCGACAAGGACTTTACCTGGCAAAACTTCACGGTGGAAGAACAGAATCTCATCTTAAAAGCGCCAAGGTCCAATAATGAATTGGATGTCAGCAAACTGCTTTCCCAATTCCCCAATATTCCGCCCATCAAAGAAGCGATGGTGCGTGTTTTCGAAAAAATGGCTTCCTAAAGTTCGTCGGGATTATTCCCAATCAGCTCTTTTTCTAAACCGCCCCAAACACCGGCGTAAAACAACTGCCGGTTAAG
Organism: uncultured Chlamydiae bacterium; assembly: GCA_963696295.1. GTDB lineage: Bacteria > Chlamydiota > Chlamydiia > Chlamydiales > JAJFMB01 > CAVOJR01. The sequence continues at coordinate 1,282,088 of CAVOJR010000001.1, forward strand.
GCGTTTATTCGAGAAGCGGTCGATCGTCGGTGCGACACCCTCCAGGAGCTCATCGCGGACCACCTCATTTTCAATTTTTTCACTGATTAATTTTGTTAAAGCGGCAATCGCCTTTTCTTTATGCTCCTGCTCTTTCTGAAGTTTGGCGCCAGGTTTTTCAGTAGACGGCACTTTTGGTTTGGAGCAATCTTTTAAAAGATCTGTCAATTGATTTAACAGCTTGTTCAATCCCGCGTTAGTGCAATAATCCAAAATTTGCTTATGAACGCCTTCCCACACATAATCGAGATAAGGGGCTATATAAAAGTTCGAAACATCTAAAGTGCTATCCACTTTTTCCTGCAATTGGTGAGCCGCCTCTCTCGCCGGTTTGGCAAACCAGGAGAAATAGGAATTATCCTCTACCAGACTCAAGCCATAATCAACTAAACCAACAGCGCCGTAAGCGATATCATGAGCGGCATCGGTCACTGTTTGCAGGCACTCGCCCGCTTCAGTCAATGCCGGAAAAGCCACCCGGCTCACTTCTTTGGAAAGGTCGTATAATCTGCCGTCAGCCGAGCTCAACTCTTCCACTCGGGTCTTCAAATGCGCGCCCTCTCCCTTGGAGTTGCCGACCTGAATCAGAATATCGTAAAGGCGGGCAGGATCCACAGCGTAATCCACGCCGCAAGAGAGGCTGGCTTCCATCGCCAGCAATATTTTATCCTTTAAAAAATCGTGAGCCGGTCTTAAAGGAGGCGGCAGCTGTTCATAAAAGCTGTTGCCGGGAAAAGCGATTTTTTCAAAGATCTGCAGGCAAATCCCATGCAAATAATTCCGTTCCGCATTCCAAATTTTGTTCTTAATGCCGTCTAATTTCATTATAATCTGTATCGCTCCCTCATCCCTTGGCTCCTCACCCTCTAAACGAACGATAGCCTCAATGAACGTTTCATTGGGTTTGAGGTATTTGTCCCGCGCAGCCCACAATCTTTCCTCATCTAACGTCAATTCCGCTATGGCCGGATGCAATTTGCCCTGACTCTTCAGATGCTGAATGACCTCATAAGTCTGATCAGCTTCTAAAAGCCCATTTAATTTATCGCTATAGGCTTCATTGATATCGGCCAAGCTTTTAGCCGTCTCGCTAAAAACGTTCTTTTCCACCTCGACCAGCCGCTCATCTCTTTCTTTGGCCGTGCTGCTTTCTATGGGTTTTTGCAACTTCATAACGAGATTGTTAACTCCAAATTTTATTGCCTTGGAGCTGTACCAGATAAGAAACTTGTAAGTGAGCCCGGACACCCCTTCGTAAGCGTATTTAAACTCCGGGAAACGGGTCAACACCCTATTCAAATTCAGATATTGCAGGGCTTTAATAATAATTTGATTCAAAGTGCCGGGAAGGTTGTCCGCCAGTTTATCGGCTTCTGAAACGCTTGGAGGAAACATTTTATTCTGCGCATAGCAGTAAATCTTGACCACTTCGGTCTCAATTTTTCCCCACTCAGTTTTGACGCGGGAAACAATCTGCATGGAAAGATCCTCACCCAATAGATTGTTGAACCACTGTTTACCAGCGGCCTCTACTGCTAAAATCTGTCTGGGAAGATCCTCGTTGAACCACTGTTTTCCAGCGGCCTCTACAGCTAATATCTTTTTTGAGATCCTTTCATCCATGAGAGGAGTAGAAGGAGCCTTATAAATTTCACCATTATTATGGCCTTCATGTATGCTACTCATAATTTATAAACACCCCCTTAATTAAAAATTAATATTAACATAATAAAATAAAGATTTTATTATTTTTTTGTTAATTTTTTGTAAAGATGATTCTTTGTTTATTCTTGACGTGAATTTGTCTCTTATAGTATAATTAAATTTTGATTATTTAAGAGTGCACATGCTTAATTTCCGGCAAAAAGTTTTTATCAGTTATCTGGCCCTATTTCTGGTTTTCCTGGTCCTGATTTTCCCGTTTGCTTCCCAAACTGTCAAAAAAATCGCGGCCAAGGCGATGGAAGACCGCGCCAATGAAATCATCGAAAGGATCCGCACAGCTCCTAACAACGAAGCTTTGGTGCGCCGTTTAAAGGATCAAAAACCTCTGATATTTTTCCGGGTCAGCGTGATCAGCGACGAGCATAAGGTGCTTTACGACTCCCATATTAAACGGCTTTTGGGGACGCAATTCAGCCAGGAAACTGTCGTGGATCACCCCGAGGTTCTAGAGGCCTTTGAGCGGGGAGTCGGCTATAAAGTCGATTATTCCGAGCTGCTATCGCAAAAATTCGCCTATTTGGCCAAGTCTTTTGATTTTCAAGGTAAAAAATATGTGATCCGCACCGCTTTTCCCTATGAATATGTCGCTGAACTCACCCACGACTTCGAGATGGGATTCTTAGGGCTGTCTACCGCCGTCCTGCTGCTCTTTAGCATTCTAACCTGGTTCATCATTAACCACTTAACGAGGCCGATCCAACAGATTATCGAAGCGGTAAGACCTTATCAAAGAGGGGATGTCACCGCAATACCGGAAATTAAGCTGAAATCGGTAAACTCCTCGGACGATTTCGGCAAATTGGCCAACACTTTAAATTCTCTTACCTCAAAAATTCAAAACCAGATCAACGCCCTCACCTTCGAGCGGAACGAAAAGGAAGCTGTCCTGGAGTCGCTCACTGAAGGGGTCATCGCGGTGGAAAAGGACAACACCATCGTCTACGCCAATCAATCCGCCCTCAAGATGCTGGATTTGACCAAAGCGGAGCTGATCGGCAGGAGCATACAGCAAAAACAATGCGCCACGCTCATTGAAAGAAGTCAAAATGAGCAGACGATTTTAACCGACACCCTGGTGATCAAAAAAACCAGGGAAACCATCTACCTGGACCTCATAGCCATTCCCAAAAAAGGGAGCAGCGGCGCAATCCTGGTCATGCAGGACAATTCCGCCCACTACCGCATGCTTGAGATGAGAAAAGAATTTGTCGCCAACGCTTCCCACGAACTCAAAACCCCCATTACGATTATCAGCGGTTTTGCCGAAACCCTGCATGACAATCCCACTTTGGCTCTCGATACTTCCCAGCAGATCACCGAAAAAATTATGCGCAACTGCGTCAGAATGAATAACCTCGTCAAAGACCTGCTCACTTTGTCCGATATCGAGCACCTTCCCGAGTCGAGGCTGATCGACTGCGATTTTGAAGAGCTCGTCGAAACCTGCGCCCAGCTCGTCAAAGATGTCTTTCCCAATGCCGAAATCGCCATCAATCTGTCGGAAGGCTCCGACTTCCACATTCTGGGCGACACCAGCCTGCTTGAAATGGCCGTCTTCAATCTGATTGAAAATGCGGCCAAATACTCCGAAGGTCCGGCCAAAATAACCCTTAACCTTGAGCAAAAAGGGAACTTCATCGAGCTTAAAATCAGCGATAAAGGCATGGGCATCCCGGCTAAAGATATTCCCCACATTTTCGAGCGGTTCTACCGGGTGGATAAATCGCGCTCCAAAAAAATTGGCGGCTCCGGTTTGGGACTCTCCATTGTCGAAATGATCATCCACAAACATTTCGGCAAAATCTCCGTGGAATCTGAAGAGGGTGCCGGCACCACCTTCACGATCCTCCTTCCGATAAAACGGGAGCTTGCTTAATCTCTCAAAAAATGGTATCTATCCATTTTATGAACAAATTCGAAAATGAGATGCAAAAAGCGTACGCCTGCACCGGGGAAGCCCTCACGCTCGGCGCTGCGCTGCTGAACCACCAGTGTTTTCCAAAAGTTCCGGTGAATATCCCCTTAAAGATGTTAAACCGGCACGGCCTCATCACGGGAGCTACCGGAACGGGCAAAACCAAAACGATCCAGTTGATCGCCGAAGAGCTCTCCGCGAAGGGCGTTCCTGTGCTGTTAATGGATATTAAAGGGGATTTGAGCGGCCTCGCAAAACCGGGGAATAGCTCCGAAAAAATTATCGAGCGGCAAAAAAAAATCGGCCTTTCCTTTGAGGGGCGCGGATTTCCCGTGGAATTTCTCTCCCTCTCTCATTCGGATGGGGTAAAGCTGCGGGCCACCATTTCAGAATTCGGTCCGCTGCTGATTGCCAAAATTTTAGAACTCAATGACACCCAGGCGGGAATTATCTCCCTCATTTTTCAGTACAGCGACGACCATCAGCTTCCGCTGCTCGATTGCAAGGATCTGAAGAAAATGCTCACTTATTTGAGCGAAGATGACGAAAGGGTGAAAGATTATGGCGCTCTATCAAAAACATCGGTCGGAACTATCTTGCGCAAACTGCTCGTCCTGGAACAGCAGGGCGCCGAATCGTTCTTTGGAGAACCCTCGTTTGATGTGCGCGATCTCTTGCGCGTCGATGATAAAGGGCAAGGCTATATCTCGATTTTGCGCCTCTCCGATATGCAGGACAAACCAAAGCTTTTCTCCACATTCATGCTCTCCCTGCTTGCGGAAATTTACGCGGCCTTTCCAGAGGTCGGCGATCTGCAAAAACCGAAGCTCGCTCTCTTTTTCGACGAGGCCCATCTGGTCTTTGACCAGGCCTCGAAAGCCCTGCTCGATCAAATCGAAGGGATCGTCAGGCTCATCCGCTCCAAAGGGGTCGGCGTTTTTTTCTGCACCCAGTCACCCTCCGACATTCCAAAGAATGTTTTAGGGCAGCTCGGCTTGAAAATTCAGCACGCCTTAAGGGCTTTTACGGCAGCCGACAGGAAAAATATCAAACTGGCCTCCGAAAACTTCCCCGTTTCCGAATACTACAAAACCGATCAGCTGCTCACGGAACTGGGCATTGGAGAGGCGTTCATCACCGCTTTGAACGAAAAAGGAGTGCCAACTCCCCTGATCAGCGCGATAATTGCAGCGCCCTGCTCGGACATGGGCATTTTGAGCGAAGAGGAAATTAAAGCGATCAACAGCCGATCCCCCCTGGTAAAAAAATATGAAACGACCATCGATTCCAGAAGCGCCTATGAAATTTTAACCGAAAAAATCCTAACCGCTCAAACTGAAGAGGCGCAAAAGAAATTGAAAACCGAAGCGAGCTCGGTGGATAAAATATTGGGCAGCACGACTGTCAGGCAAATCGGCCGGACCGTCGCGAGGGAGCTCACCAGAGGCATTTTAGGGATATTGGGCATAGGCAGGAGACGATGACGGACAACAAGTTAGAAACAGCGATCGGGATTTCAAACCGCAAATTCTCTGCCGCCCTGAACGAAATGGGCAAAGTGATCGTGGGGCAAACCGGCGTGCTCGAGCGCCTCTTCATCGCGCTCCTCTGCGATGGGCATCTCCTGATAGAAGGGCTGCCAGGCCTGGCTAAAACGCTGATAGTAAAAACGTTAGGCAAAGTCATCGACTGCGACTGCAAAAGGATCCAATTTACCCCCGATCTGCTGCCGGCCGATCTTTTGGGGACCAACATCTACAATCCCAAAGAGGGAACTTTCAGCATCAATAAAGGACCCATATTTACCAACATCCTTCTGGCGGACGAGATCAACCGCGCCCCTGCGAAAGTGCAATCGGCGCTTCTGGAGGTGATGCAGGAAAGGCAGGTCACGATAGCCGGACAAACCTTTAAAGCCCCCTCTCCTTATCTGGTTCTGGCCACCCAAAACCCGATCGAACATGAAGGCGTTTATCCATTGCCGGAAGCGCAGATCGACCGCTTTTTGATGAAGGTAAAAATCGATTACCCCACCTTTGAGGAGGAAAAGCAAATCCTGAAAAGGATGGGGCGGATGCAAGAGGTGCCTGAGGCCAAAACAACGCTCCACGCCGAGGACATCATCCAGGCGCGCCAGCTCGTCGATGAGATCTATATCGATGAAAAAGTGATCGATTACATCATCCACCTAATCTTTGCCACCAGGTATCCCGCCGATTTTGGGGTAGACATAGAAGGGTTGTTGATGTACGGCGCCTCTCCAAGGGCCACCCTTGCTCTGAAAATGGCCGGCAAAGCGCATGCCTTTTTACAAGGGAGGTCCTATGTCACCCCGCATGATATCAAACAAATCGGCCACGATGTGCTCAGACATCGCCTCAGACGCTCCTATGAAGCTGAAGCCGAAGATGTGTCGCCGGACGACATTGTCGACAAGATTTATGAAACCGTTCTTGTGCCTTGAAAATGTACACTCCCCAGGAAATCATAAAGAAAATCAGACGGATTCACATCCAGACCACGCGCCTTGCCACCGATTTGCTGGCCGGGAGCTACCACTCCGCCTTTAAAGGGAGGGGGATTGAGTTTGAAGAGGTCCGGGAATTTCAGGACGGCGATGAAGTCCGCCATATCGACTGGAATGTGACGGCGCGCATGAACCACCCTTTCATCAAAATCTTCCAGGAAGAGCGGGAGCTCTCCGTCATGCTGATCGTCGACGCCTCGGCCTCCTGCCGTTTCGGCAACAAAAACGAGATAATGGCAGAGATTGGAGGCGTGTTGGCTTTTTCGGCCATCAAGAACCAGGACAAGATCGGCCTGATCCTCTATACAGACCGGGTGGAAAAATACATCCCACCGAGAAAAGGGACGAGGCATGTCGTGCGCCTGATCAGAGAACTGCTTCTCTTTGAACCAACAAACCGGGGAACCGACCTCGCGATCGCGCTCCGTTTTTTTGGGAATGTGCAAAAGCAGGCGGGCATCTGTTTTGTCCTGTCCGATTTCATCCAGACAAAATACTCGCGGGAAATTAAACTTCTCGCCAAAAAACACGATCTGATCGCCGCCCATATCTTCGATCCGCGCGAGCAGAACCTGCCAAAAGTCGGCCTGCTCGAAATGCAGGACGGAGAAACTTTAGAAATGAAGCTGATCAACACTAATGACCCAAATGTCCAGCAGCGCTTAAAACAGTCGTTTTTGGAGCGAAAACGCGCTTTAAAAGAGGTTGCAGACCAAACAGGCATAGGGTTGATCGAAATAGACACTGACCAGCCTTTCATGCCAAGACTGCTCAAGTTTTTCAAATTGAGGGAGCTGAGACGATGAGCGATTTTTCGGCCGAAGTAGCCCTCTCCTCGACTAAAACCTCCCTGCTCGAACCCCTTAAAGTGGAGCTCACCCTCACCTACCCAAAAGAGTATCACCCCGATCTTGACGCCTTGCGCTCCCACCTGGCCAAACATTTTATCCTCCTCACTGAAAAAATATCAGAACCCATCCCGAAAAATAACGCTCTTTCGCAAACACTGGCATGGACCCTCGCCTCGGAAACGCCCGGCCCTAAAATGGTGACCTTTTACAATATTCCCTTTCTTGCCGAAGGGAAAAAGCCGGTAGAGCTGATTTCCGATCTCTATCCCGTGGAAATCTTCCTGCCCAAAGTCGATCTCGACTATACCGGCGAGCTCGCGCCCCTTTCCACCTTTTCCAAAACCCCCAAAATAGCGATCAGCGAAAAGAATATCCAGCTGGAAAGCCCCGATTATCACACCCAAAAGATAGCCGCCAAAACCCTCCCCCTGACCCCCCTCGCAGCCCTTTTCGGCCTGCTCATATTCACCTTCCTCATTTACCGTTTCCGGCATAAAGTCCGGCCCATCCCAAAGAAAGAAGCTCAGGAAACCGCGCTGGAGACACTGGAGAAAATAGAAACCCTGCAAGAAGAGGAGTATTTTGCAAAAATAACGGCCGTCGTGCGCGGCTATATTCAAGAGAGGTATCACTTCAAAGCGCCCTCAAACACCTCTCAGGAGTGCCTCCAGAAAATCAACAAGCAAATAAATCCCGGCCAGCAGGAGCTCCTGAAAATTTTCTTTAAAGCCACCGACGAGGTCAACTACGCCCATCATAAGCCCACCAGCGAGGAGCGGAAGAGCGCCGAAGCCTTCGCCAAGCGCTTCATCAAAGGGTCATAAAATTCGCTAACCACGTTTTTCCAACGAAAAAGGTGGCAGGAATTCACGTTTTTCCAACGAAAAACGTGACTATCCACCACGTTTTCCTAATGAATAGTTGTTTTTTAACTTCAAATGCGGCTTACTTTTTAGTATTGCGCTGTCCCTTTCAAATGGATATAGCGGCTTTTTCAACATCTTGCGATGCTCTGAGTAAAACCCGATATAAATTAGAAGCCACCAATAACGAAATTCCTCAATACGGAAACTGCGTTACTTCTGTGAGGTATCTTATCCAAAAATCGTCCCATGCGTTTTTGCCTCGTGTATGGATTGGGGACCTGCCGCGCGCGCTTATTTCTCATGGTTGGAAATTGATATTGATCAACTCTGCTGAGATGCTTAGGGGAGACCTTCTTTTTTTACGGGATGAAGACCATCCCTATAGAATCTCACATTTGATGATAGCCATAAAAGCAAATATCGTTTTTCATTGCTCTTACAACTTAACAAAACCGATAGATTCTTATGGTAATTCTTTAATGGAACGCATAGTAAATGAAGCAAGAATCATGCTTTGTTATATAGATGTCAGGAATTTTAAATTGAGGCCGCTGCCAATTCCTAGAAATCCAAATATAAATCAATCTACTCACTCGCCTGATTATTGCGCTGACTTTTTTCCATGAGCAGCTTTATCTCCGCCTCGCTCAATTGCGGGGGATCTAATTTTATCGTCAGCTTCACAAATTTGCCCGTAAAAGGGAAAGGAACCTGATAATCCCGGTCGTCCACCGGTGTGCCTGTGTCAGATCCTATGTCAAAAGTCTCATCCCACTGCACCATGAAAGGCAGGGTCTTATCCATCCTTTGGGTCGCTACCGCCTTGCCGTCCACCGACAGGACGCCAAGACCCCCTCGGCCGATGCCGCTGAAGTTATTAAAGGCGAGCGTCCCTTTACCGATGCCGTCGTATTTGAAGTCGAAGACCAGCGTGTGCCTGCCCGGAGAAAGCTTCTCTTTCCCCTCCCAGCGGATCCGCTTCAAATCGACGAGATTCCATAGGAACACGGGCTTGCCCTTCAGGAGGTAAAAGCCCCAGCCTGCAAACCGCCCCCCTTGGGTCGCCAGCATCCCTTCCGCACCCTCTTTCGGAACTTCAATTTCGGCCGTGATAGTGTAGGAAGTATTCAAAAGGCTGGGAGCGACTCCGATCGGAATGCCCTTGACCGGATTGGTATAGGTAAATTCCCTTTTACCGGCTGATAAGGAAGGCCTTGGAGCGATCAGACGCGGAGCGACCGATGCGTCGAGCGGCAGTGCCTGGTGCTTGGCCAATTCCACCCAAAGCAATTCCTGCAATTCCTTCAGTTTATCGGGGTGAGAGGCAGCCACGTCGCTGTTTTGCGTCCAGTCGCTTTTCAGGTCGTACAACTCCCACTTATAGGCATTAGCAGGATCCTGGGTCGTGGGACCGGTTAGATCCCAGGGAGCCCTTAAGGGGGTGGTGCTGGCTATCCAGCCGTCGTGATAGATCGCCCGGTCCCCCATCATCTCGAAATACTGCGTTTTATGGGTCGTCGGGGCATCGGGCTGGTCAAAAGTGTAGACCATGCTCACCCCTTCAATCGGCTTTTGGGCAACGCCGTCGACCACTTTCGGCGCTTGAATGCCGGTCGCCTCGAGCAGCGTCGGCACTATGTCGATGACGTGATGGAACTGGTTGCGGATGCCGCCGGCATCTTTGATGCGGGCCGGCCAGGAGATGGCCATCCCCTGTCTTGTCCCTCCAAAATGGGAGGCGATCTGTTTGGTCCACTTATAGGGAGTGTCGAAAGCCCAGGACCAGGCCACCGCCATGTGGGGATAGGTTTCGTCGGAACCCCAGATGCTATAGAAATCCTTCAACTGAATGGCTACCGGCACTTCGACTCCGTTAAAAGCCGCCACTTCATTGGGCGTCCCGATCAGCGTCCCTTCAGCGCTGCTGCCGTTATCTCCGCTGATATAGATGATGATCGTATTATCGAGCTTGCCCAAATCATCAATCGCCTGGATGACGCGCCCAATCTCATGATCGGTGTAGGCGAGATAGGCCGCGTAAACCTCGGCCTGGCGGGCAAACAATTTTTTCTCGGCCACATTCAGCTGATCCCACCGCTTGAGAAGATCATCGGGCCATGGGGTGAGTTTCGCGTCTTTGGGAATCACGCCGAGCTTCTTCTGATTTTCAAAAATCTGGTCGCGTAAAGCATTCCATCCCATGTCGAACTTCCCTTTAAACTTCTCAATCCATTCCGGGGTGGGGTGATGGGGGGCGTGCGTGCCGCCGGGAGCGTAATACACAAAGAAAGGTTTATCGGGAGCAATCGCGTCGAGCGTGTTGATATGGCTGATCGCATCGTCTGCCATGGCCGTGGTCAAATTCCAGTCGGGGTGCCCCTCGTAAGGGTAAATGGCCGTGGTATTGCGGAATAAATTGGGCTGCCATTGGCTCGTATCGCCGCCGATAAAGCCGTAGAAATACTCAAAGCCAAGTCCGATCGGCCATTGATGGAAAGGCCCCGCCTGGCTCGTTTGAAAAGCAGGGGTGTTGTGATCCTTGCCAAACCAGGAAGTGGCATAGCCGTGCTGCTTCAGAATTTCGCCGACCGTCACTGTGTTTCTCTCGATGATGCTGTCATAACCCGGGAAGCCGGTAGACTGCTCCGAGATGACGCCAAAACCGGCGGAGTGGTGGTTGCGCCCCGTGATCAGCGCGGCGCGGGTAGGGGAGCACAAAGCGGTCGAGTGAAACTGGGTATAGCGGAGGCCCGATTCGGCAATCCGGTCCAGGGCCGGCGTGGGAATGACCCCTCCGAACGTGCTGGGCGCGCCAAATCCGACATCGTCAGTGATAATCAACAGAATATTTGGAGCTCCTTTGGGGGGCACCACGCGCGGCGGCCACCAGGGCTTTGATTCAACGGCGTTGAGATTGATCGTGCCTCCAAAGGGGAGTTCGAAAGGGGGCAAAACCTGTCCTTCGATCGTGCGTGTAGCATCAGCCATCAATGAAGCGAATGATAGCAACAGGAATGGCACCCATTTGAACATAATAATCTCCTTTTTAATCAATAAACTGAAAAAAAACATTTTTTGCTATCCTTATTTGCGGTATAATGTTCCCCATGTCTGAAGTCATAACAGTTAACAAACTGACCAAAAACTTCCCTGTCAGGAAGAATTTGCCGGGCATTTCAGGAGCCCTGAAAGGGCTTTTTTCTGCGGAAATTCTCGAAGTCGCCGCGATCAAAGAGATCTCCTTTTCCATAAACCGGGGAGAGCGGGTCGCCTTCATCGGACCCAACGGCGCCGGCAAATCCACCACCATCAAGATGCTCACCGGCATCCTCTATCCCACTTCCGGCTTCATCGAAGTGCTCGGCTTGGTGCCATGGAAAGAGCGCCATGCTCTCGGCTATCAGATAGGCACCGTTTTTGGGCAGAGGACGCAATTGTGGCACCACCTGCCCCCCTCGGACACTTTCGATCTCCTTTCAAAAATCTACGAAATGGACGCTGACGTCTATCAAAAACAATTGAATGAGCTGACAGAGGCTTTTGAAATAGGCCACCTGTTGCATAAACCGGTGCGCCAGCTTTCCCTTGGCGAGCGGATGCGTTGTGAAATCACCGCCAGCCTGCTCCACAACCCGCAAATTCTTTTCCTCGACGAACCCACCATCGGCCTCGATATCAACGCCAAGCTGAAGATCCGCTCGCTGCTCAACAAATTATCCAAGGAGCAGGGCACCACGCTCTTTCTGACCTCTCATGACACCGCCGATATCGAACAGGTGTGCGACAGCGTCATCGTGCTCGACAAAGGGGCGATAATTCTCAAAAGCTCGCTGAGGGAATTAAAAAAGACCTATGTGAAAAAGAAGATCCTCACCTTAACCACCGATGCCGAGCGGCTTTCCTTAAAGCTACCCGGAATAAAGATCTTAGAAAACAGCGCTTACCATTTTGTCTGCGAAGTCGATTTGACCCATACCCCGATCGATCAGGTGATCCATGAAGCGCTGAAGCTCACCGGCCTGAAGGATGTGACCATCGAAGACCCCTCCATGGAAGAGATCATCCGCGCCCTCTATGGAGGGGCCTGATGCAAAAGTATCTCAAAATCTTTACTCTCGCCGTCATCCACAGCTTAAAAAACTATAAATCCTTGATCGGATTGAGCATTTTTCTGATCGCCTGCCTGCTGATTTTCGCCAATCTTTGGGAAATTGTCGCAGCCAACTCCTTCAACGCCGATCAGCTGCTTTGGTATATCGCCTTCAACGAATGGGTGCTGATTTCCCTTCCCGACGTGCAGGAAGAGATGGAGCAGGATTTGCGCAGCGGCAAACTCGCCTACCTGCTGCCAAGGCCCATCTCCTATCTGGGCGCTGTCTTTTTTGAGGGACTTGGGCTTTTGTGCGTCAACCTCCTCGTGCTGGGGGTGGTGGCCTTTTCCTTCACCTGGATCCGGATTGGAGCGATCCCCTTTGATTTAAAAGCCTTTCCCCTTACCCTGTTGATCGGATTCCTCGCGGGCTGTGTCGGCCTTATTTTTCACATGCTCATCGGCCTCTCCGCTTTTTGGTTAAACCACGTCGAGCCTTTCTACTGGATATGGGAAAAGCTGCTCTTCACTCTGGGCGGGCTCATGCTCCCCCTCGCCGCCTACCCGGGATGGCTGCAGAAAATCGCCTATCTTACCCCCTTTCCCGCCATTCTCGGGGAAAGAAGCGCCCTCGCTATCGATTTTAGCCTATGGCAGGCCATGAACGTAACAGCCACCCTCCTTATCTGGGGCCTCGCCGGGCTGCTCTCTCTCCTTTTCCTCTATCGAAAGGGGTTGCAAATCGTGAATATTGAAGGATAACCCATGTTTTTCTTTACCCTTCTTCGCACCAGCATCAGAGCCTCGATCAGCGTCCGGGGAGCCTTCCTGCTGGAATCTTCCTTAATGCTGGCCAATAACTTCTGTTTCCTCGTGCTCTGGTGGATATTCTTCCGGCAATTTAAGGAAATTAAAGGGTGGACCCTGACCGATATGATCGCTTTAAATGCGATCGGCATGGGGGCTTACGGACTGATGCAGATCTGCTTTGGCGGCGTCAAGCAGCTCTCGAGAATCATCCTGAACGGCGATTTGGATCCCTTCATGACGCAGCCGAAAAACCTGCTTCTCCACCTCATCTGCTCCAAATCCAACGTTAAAGGGTGGGGGCACCTCTTAACGACCTTTATCCTCATCATCCTGGGCAAACTTTGGACGCCCCTCATTCTTCTCTGCATCCTCAGCGGCTGCCTCGTTTTTACCTCAGTCGCGATTATCGCCCACAGCCTCGTCTTTTGGCTGGGCCCGGTGGAAGCCGTCTCGAAAAAATACTGCGACTCCCTCTTCCTTTTTGCGATCTACCCCTCCAACATTTATTCCGGGGCGCTGCAGCTCCTCATGTTCACCCTCATCCCGGCCGGCATCATCGGCTACCTGCCGGTCGAATTGCTGCGCAGCTTTTCCTGGTTCACGCTGGCCGCTATTATCGGCAGCTCTATCGGCTTCTTCCTGCTCGCCTTTGCCGTTTTCTACTCGGGCCTGAAAAGGTACGAGTCGGGCAATCAATTCGGCATGCGGCTTTAAGATACCCTGAAATTTACATGAGGCAAATCATGTGAGCAGCAATATTTTGCAACCAAAAGGCTCATTCTTGGAGTATCGATGATTCGTCAAGGATATTTTCCTCATGTGGATAGATTTGGAATAGGCTGGGCTATCTTAAACTTTTCTTAACTAATACTTAAACATAAAAGTTTATAATAAAAATATGATTCAATTTACAAGCCTTACTATCAAACCGGTGAATAATGAGCTGCAAATCGCCCATGGAGATTTGCAGGTGCGCGTCAAGGCCTCTGCCGCCAATTGGTTTAACCGTCTTTTTTCAAAAGACATCCTAATCCACGGCTATCTTGTCAGCGAGCAAAGTTTGGCGCAAGCCTTGGATGTTTTACAAATTGATATAAGCTACGCCCGCGCTCATGGATCGTTAGAAAATTTTATCAAGACCGCATTCGAAGCAAAAAAGTATGGGATTAATTATTTTAACCTTGAGGCGTACAAACAGCAAAGCCCGGAAGGAGAGGTGGAATATTTAGAGTATCTGGCAGATGCGCTCAATAAGCCCCTTCTGGAATTGTTAATAGCAAATAAAGACGGTCATCTGAAAGAACTTATTGAACCTGAAACAAAATTGGAGGAGACATTCCCGAAAATCGAAAAGCTCTTTGAAAATGAGCCCTTCCAAACCGTGGTGCCAGACCCGGTCAGCGAGTTTAAAATTGTCCCGGTAAAGAAAGAAGAACTCAAAGAGATCATCAGAAATGAGCAAATTATTGGAAAGGTGATCAGAACCGATGGAGATGCTGTTGAGTTCCAGCGCATAAATCTCTTAGAAGGAAAATGGGACACAGGGGAAGTGCTGAAAATTCGGAAGAACAAGGACATTCAGGATGAGCGGAATATTTTAAATAAAATTCATTTTAACGGCGATCTCCTCGGCATTCAAAAAAAACTAAAATTTATTTTTCTCTCAAACGGATATTTAAGCCCCTCTTATGATGGCAACTTATCCGATAACAAGCGACAGCTCCTCAAATTTTCTCTTTCTCAACGGTTGAGCCTGGTATACCAGCTTCTGCATGGCGTATCAAAAATTCATGAAATGCAGATCCGCCACGGCAATATTAAACCGGAGCATATTTTATGCCGCTTTAAGGAGAAAAATCCTTCGGTTTATCTCGCTGACTTTGGAGACAACCCTAATGCTGCCGCCGAAACTGATGTGTTTGATCTGTGCGCCACCCTATATTTGATTTATACCGGTGAGGAGTTTCAACCACAGAATAAGTTCAAGAAGGCCGGGTTGAGCGATAAATTTGCCGATCTTTTACTCCTTGGATTAAATGAAGACTGCGCCAAACGCCCAAGCGCGAAAAAGCTTTTTGAGGCCGCCCGCGATGAAATGAGGCGCGTCGACCTGTTGCGGTTTAAAGAACTGGAGTCTCAAAGCGCTTACCGAAAACCCCCGCCGCCTTCCGGATCAGGGGAAAGCATTATCCAATTCATCAAAAAAATTGGGGAGTCGCCTGAAAAGGAAATTTTAGGCCGTTTTTTATGGAAAGAACTCAGCACAATCAAGCGTCCCGTCTGCTATTTGGCTAAGGAAAAAAGGGCTAAAACAAAATGCGCCACGACATTTGAAGGGTTGATGGTGGGGTTGTTTGGGCCCGATTTTGACAATATTGTAAAAAAATTTTCCTATCAATATGAGGATTGGAGCATTTTCAAAGGAGCTATGGAAGCAAATGCAAATGAGCTCGCCTCTAAAAAGGAGAAAGTATTTACCATCGGTTTCAGTTTGAATGCCGCTGACTGGTTTGGCGGGCATGCGTTTATCGTTCTTCAGTATCTCGATAAGGAAGGGAATGTCCGCTACCGCTTCTTTCAGTCCAACATTGATGAGTATACCCTTAAAGAATATCTGCACAAGGGATGTCTTGATATAGGCCATCAGGAGTTTCTGAACTTTATCGAAGAGGTAAGGAAATGCGCTGCAACCAACACTTGGACTGAGGAAATGGAAAATTTTTGCGCCCATTATTTTGGAATTACTAACCCCGGTAAAATCGGAGCGAGTTTATACCAGACAATTGATCTGACGATCAGCTGGGGAGAATGCACTATTGAAAATATCCTAAAAAAGAAACAGGATTTTGAAAATGAGATTAAAAAAGAGACCTTTCCAAAAATATGTCTCATCCCCGAAGAAAAATTTGAAGAATGCAATAATAATTTAAACAACAGGAGTACCGATTCCTCCGCCCTTATTGCCGTTGATCAATACAATTGCAACGGAATAGAGGTTAACTCAGTGAACCCCAATATGTTGCAGACCCTTTTCAAAACGGGCGTTTTGAACCCTGTCAAAGTTTAAACTTTCTTTTTTCGACATAAAAAAATGTAAATTGATCTTTTTTGGCGTTGAGATATGAAATTTATAGCTTTTTTATGAACTCCTTTTTATCACTGCGCGTAAACCATATCGATGCCCTCAATAACCAATGACGAGCAAATATTGGCCTGTATTCTACCCGATTTTTAGTCCTTATTCATCAACATGACGGTCGATGTGAGTTGGGCGAAATCGGCTAAAATTTCCTAACATATATTTAATTGTTGAATAAAAATAAACCGGAAAAAGAAGCGTTTAATGCGATAGATAAAGCGAAGGGGGAGACAAATTTCCTCGAGTTTATTGCAGAAGTTTTACGATAATCTGCCGGAAAACATTATTCAGGATATATCAATACGAATATAAGGCTTATCATGATGGGAGCTTGTCCATGACCTTCTCAATGCACCTGACTTTGCAGATGAAATATGCGCGACTCAAAAACAAGGGGATTATGGTAATTGTCTTTAATAACATCAATATTGGGTGATGTGGCTGCTCCAAATTCCACGCATGCTGGAGTCAGGCTGGTGGCCTATGGCGATGGAACCCTGGTTTGGAAACATTCAAGATTATGGAAATTTTACTCAAGGGAAGCGTTCTTGTGCACAATTTGTTGTCAGCCGCGAACGAATCAGAACGTTGCCAAGAGAGTTTTATTCCAATATGTATCATTGGCTTGTTACAAATACAATAGGTGAGATTAACACGGGATTTGACCCGGTCAGTAAAATAAGAGACCCGACTCCCTTAGACAATCATAGCAACAGCAACTATTTTACAAGCAGATACATGGAATGGTCGTGGGAGCTGATCTTTACAAGTTATAAGTCGTATGAATCCATTAGCATTCCCATTTTAGTTTCTACAAGTGCTTCAGAGAATAAATCAATCAGATTCATGTATGCCCTTTATGGGGCAAAAAAATATTACCGAGATGTCACTCATGAGGTCATCTACCATTTTCTGCGCGATGGGAAAATCGTGATACCAGCCGTTGCGAATTTCAGTGAACTTTTCACCGATGTTGTATTTAATTCTGCCAAAGAATTAGTGATAAATGTTGATGGTATAGAATACATAATTCCCGAAATAAGATCGGATGTTACGATTTGCCTCTAAACCGCGTTGCGGGCGCTGTCGCCGCCGGTGACATCGAAGGTGGCGCCGGAGATCATCCGCGCCGCATCGGTGGCGAGGAACACAACCATGTTTGCGATCTCTTCCGGCTCAATCCAGGGGATGCCGAGGGGGGATCGCGCGCTTAAGATCTTTTTGGCTTCGGCTTCATCGGCGCCTGAAGGCTTGCGGCCGGCGTCTTCCAGAATCTCTGCAAAGCGCTCTTCGTGGCGCGTCAAGGGGGTATTGATGAGGCCGGGAATAACCGCGTTGACGGTGATTCCGTATTGTCCAAGTTCCAATGCCGCCGACTTCATCAGGCCGATGATGCCCCATTTGGAGGCGGAATAGGCCGCCCCGTTCCTGGTGCCGTGCTGCCCTTGCGTTGAGGAAGTGACGATAATGCGCCCGCCTCCCCGCTTGACGATCTTGGGCGCGAAGGCGCGGATGGCGTTGGCTGTACCGGTGAGGTTGACATCGATATGAGTGTGCCAATCCTCCTCTTCCATCTCCAATAAGGGCTTAAACCCCTGAACTCCGGCATTGGCAAATAATATATCGACGCCGCCGAACAATCCCTCAATCTCTTGAGCGGCTTTCCGGAGGGCGGAAATGTCGCGCTGATCGAGAATGATGCTGTGCCAGCGGCGCCCGGCTGTCTGAACCATCTGAGCGGTCAGCTGCAGCTCTTCCCTATTAGAGGGGAACACCCCGAAAGACTCGCATACCGGAGCGCAGATATCAATGCCGACGATGTCAGCGCCTTCGCGCGCCAGGGCGAGGGCCGAAGCGCGGCCGATGCCCCGCGCAGCGCCTGTGACGACCGCGACTTTGCCCTCTAAACGCTTCATGAGGGCCCCACTACGGGCAATTTGCGCGGCGGGATCTTGGCGAGCACCGATTCGTCGATATTGAGGTGCGCCCGCACCAGTTCATGCGGAGTGAACGCCAGCCACTGCGCAAGCGGCACATCCTCAAATCTGGGGCTGCGGAACATCTCGAGGAAGCGGAGCGTCGTCTTACCTGTGTTCTCGACATAATGGGGCATCGCCCTCGGAATGGTGCCGACGTCGCCCGCCTGGTAGTTAAAGGTTTGGGCGGAATTGTTGGAAGCGAAAACGGTCATCCTGGCCTGGCCCGAGAGGTAGTACTGCCACTCGTCGCCATTGGGATGCCAATGCAGCTCCCGCATCCCTCCCGGTTCCACCTCAACCAAAGCCGAGGCAATCGCCGCCGAAGCGGGGAATGTGGTAGAATCCATGATGCGCGCCGTGCCGTACTTCATGCGGACCGGCTCCAATTGCATCATGTGGTGCGTAAAATTCATAGGAATAGGCCCCAGCCCCTTCACGCGATCCTTTTCGAGGGGTCCAGGCACTTCGGCCTGAAAAATGTAAAGCCCTTTGTCCGGAATGCGGTCAAAGGCGCTTACAGGTACGTTGAAGTTCTTGGCGAGAATCTCTCTTGGCGTGCAGGCCAGCCATTCGGTCAGGGAAAATGTAGAATTCTCGTCAAAGCTGCCATCATCAAAGACCAGGAGAAATTCACACCCATCATCGCCTAAACCCTGGATGGAATGGGGAATGCCCGAAGGAAAAAACCAGCCTTCCCCTTCTCCGACATCATCCTGGTAAGCGCGCAGATTCTGATCGACGGAGGTGACTCTGGCCCGCCCTTTGAGCATATAGGCCCATTCGTTTTCCTTATGCCAATGCATCTCCCGCACCCCGCCGGCTGTGAGGCGCATGTTGACGCCGGCGAGCGTCGTCGCTGTGGGCAGTTCCCGGACAGTGGTCTGCCTCGCCCAGCCCCCTTCGCAGACACGATTGAAGCTGTCGGCAAAGGACCATCTCAGGCTCGGCAGCGTGCCGCGATCGGTCGCAGGCGGCAGCACTCGATCGGGACTTTCCGCTTCCCTTGATGGGTTGGTAGGTCCAATGATAGGGGCTCCAAATTTGCCGCGGACCGGCTGATGTTTCGTCATAAGAAATCCTCCGTTTTTTGTTTTTTCAATTATTGAGGTATAAATGTCAATTGATTTTTTAGTCTGCTTGGGGGCATAACAGAATCATGGAATGCGATGTACGCCTGGAAGCCGCCTACAGCCAAATCGATCAGGGGAAAGTCAAAGTGCTCTCCCTGGATATCTTCGACACGTTATTGTGGCGGAAAGTGCCTGTTCCGGCCGATCTGTTTCTAATTCTCGGCTACAAGCTAAAAAAAGAGGGCTGGCTCATCCCGGCGGTGCCTCCGGAAGCCTTTGTGGAGCTCAGGGCAAAGGCCGAAATGATGGCCCGTTTCAAAAATAAGGAGACCGGTTCCGAAGTCACTCTGCAAGAGATCTATTGGACCCTCAGCGGAATCTTCACCAAGATCACCGTAGAGGAAATGATCGAAGGAAAGAAGGGAATCTTCAACGAATCGGATGTGGACGATGTGGTCTCCATTGAGTTGGAACTGGAAAAAAGGCTCCTCCACTACGATGAGCCTATCGTTAATCTGATCAAGTACGCCGTTCAAAAAAAAATCTCCGTCGTCCTCATCTCAAACACCTACTTCACCAGGAAAAACGTCGAGGAGTTCTTAACACCCGACATTTTATCGCTCATAAAGAAGATTTTTATTTCCTGTGAATATAGCGTCAATAAAGCTCAAGGTCTTTTTGCCAAACTGATCGAAGAGCTGCAAGTTTCTCCGGAACAAATTTTGCACATAGGGGATAATTTCAAGGCAGACTGTCAGGGCGCTCTCAAATACCATATTCCATCGATTTACTATCGGAAATATGATCCTGAATTCATCAAAATTCTCAATCTGGAGTGGCCTGAGAGGGATTTAGTCCAAAGGAAAGGCCTTCTGGATGATCAGGAAGGGGATTTCGGTCTGACCTCATTGAGAGCGAAAATACTCTACGATCCGGCTTCCATAGAAGGTGGTTTTTTCTGGAAATACGGCGCGGCTGTTCTAGGGCCCTGTTTAACCGGTTTTACCCATTGGGTTTACGACCGCTGCAAAGAAATGAAAGAGTCCCAAGTGTTTTGCCTGATGCGGGAAGGGCGCTTATATACCAGGCTGATACAAGAATACGCCCCCTACTACCCTCATCATAAACTCAACGCAAAAGAGCTCTGGGCTTCCCGTAGGTTTATTACCCATGCCTGCATGGCTTACGGAACCCCGCAGGAAATATTTGCAACGACCAAATCTCCCCCCGTTTCCCGCTTTACTTTCGAAACTTTCACGGCCTATCTCGGCTTGGATATCCGGAAAATAAGAAAATTGCTCAAGTACCGGTATGTCAAATTAGAGGACAGGGAAATTTGCGAGGAACTCTCAGTCTATCTGAGCGAAAGAGCAGAGTTAAGGGAACAGATTCTGGAGACGGCCGCTGCAAAACGGAAACGCTTTTTGAATTACCTCTCGAGCCTAACCGATCTGACAAAAATCTCCCAAATGACTCTGGTGGATGTGGGCTGGTCGGGAACTATCCAGGGCGCTCTGCAGGCAATACTGTATCTGTCGGGCTATCCCATTAAAGTGCACGGCCTTTATTTAGGCACCGCCCATGATACGGATGTGGCCCTGATGCAGGGATTCATTCGGGAAGGTTATTTAACAAAAGCCCACTACCCTCAAGGAGATGTGTATGTTTTAAAAAGGGGGATGTACGCCATGGAGCAAATAGCCGTTGCGGGCCTCGGTTCTTTGATTGATTTTGATGAAAAGGGAGGAGTGGTTACAGACCGCATTTCGATGCCTAAATTCCAGGAAAAGCAGGCTTTTGAGGTGCAAAAAGGCATTATGGCCTTTTGCCATACCCTGGGCAAATACCTGCAAAATAATCCCTGGAACTCCCACTCAGAAAATTTGATAGCGCAGCTAAGACGCATTCTGGTGCGCTCGGCGGGCCTCCCTACCAAGGTTGAAGCCAATGCCCTTAGAAAGTGGTGTCATGACTTTGTGAGTACTAAAGGGGCTTCCACCCATGTTTTAGGGGAAAACAAATATTACGAAAAATACATTAAAGATATGGTGCCAAAACTGGCCTTTGAGGATTGGAACATGACGTGGCCTGCCGCCTATGCCGCCAAACAGGGGGAAGTGGTGACAAATGTAGCCTACCTGGGGCGCTCCAAAATCATTCCCACTGACTGCTTCCTCTCAATTGATGAAATTCCGCTCAAAATTTTTGTCGATCACGGCAAAGGATTCTTAAAAAAAGCAACACTCCCTTTGAAGAGCAACGCCAATCGCAGCTTCTACGCCTATCACAAATTATTTTCGGCAAAAAAACCGATAGAAAAAATACGCCTGGAATTGTCCTGTCCAAACGCCAGCATCAAAATCGAAACCTTGCGCCTGACAGTGAATTATTCCGACACGCTCGACCAAGAGATGTTCCCCTTCTTCGAATCAGGTCAAAATGAGATCCTCACTTCCTGTCCCGAAGAAAAGCCCGGCCTGTTTGCCTGCGGCGAAGAACCGCTGGCGCTCACTTATGCTTTTGCCAACCCGAACGCCTATCTGGTGCACATCAATCTCTGTTTTAATACTCAGAAGCCAGTTTTCCCTGAGAATCTGTGATATCTCTTTTCGCACCGTTCTGCAGAAGTATGGCTGCAGAATCAAAGCTTTTATTGATGGAGGCTTTATGCAGAGCGGTGCGTCCATCGGGCCCTTGTCTATTTACGTCGACTTTTCCGCATAAATAGGCGCAGCAGGGCGCGCTATTGAAGGCGGCGGCTTTATCGAGCGGAGTCCAGCCAAAATTATCGGTCCGGTTCACATCTGCGCCCTCAAGCTCCCGGATCACCTGCAACTGATTATACTCGGCGGCAAAGTGCAGAGGGGTCTGCCCCTGCTTATCTCCCAAGTTAATATTGTCAGCCTGTTTTAAGAATCGGACCGACTCCACATTTCCCTGGATACAGGCGTAATGGAGAGGCGTTCTTTGAAAGCGATCCGGCCGGTCGAGATTGGCCCCCTTCTCCTTGAGACAGGCGAGAAGAGCCGTGTTGTTTTCCAGAGCGCAATAATGAGCGGCGGTTCTTCCATACTCATCCGGTTTCTCTATCTCCATACCTTCCAGCGAACCCTGCTTGACCGCGGCGTGGATGGCTGAGATGAGCGCTCCTTCTTTGGCTCCGTACCTTTCAAGCAGCGGAATGAGCCCGTTTTGGTTATATTTTTTCGCAAGAGCAAGAGGCGACGCGCCTGTCATATCGGCCTTGTTGGCATCGGCCCCGGCTTCGAGGAGAAACTGAACCGCCGCTTGATGCCCCTTCTTAACCGCATAAGTCAGCGCTGTGCCCACATCATTGCTTCTGTTCACATCGATCTTTTGAGCCAGCAGAACTTTCAGTGCCGAAATATTGTTCCGGTCGGCGGCCCGGATCAAAGGAGTGGAGCCGTCCTTGTTTTTTGAATTAAATCTCACCTCTTTTTTCAAGGCAATTTGTTCAAGCACATAGGGGTCTAAGAGCTGCGTCGCCTGATAGGCGGCCGACCAGCCGTCTTTATCGGTGAGATTGATGTCGAGTTCCGGATCGTTGAGCAAATCGTCAATCTTTTTTCTTGAAGCGGCCCGTTGCTGCTCCGTCCCATCCAAATAGCCGTTAATGGCCAATTGCAATTTGGTTTTCCCATTTGGCCCCTCTCTCAGGTTTACCTCGGCAACCACCCTTGGCGCCCCCGGTTTTGCCGTCAAAAGGAAATGGTGCAAAGTGTCCGTAGGGTGCAAGGATAAAGCGCCGCTCCCCAATTTTCCCAGGTAGTACTCCAGACGGCTGGAACCCGCCGCACCCAAGTGTCCTTTAGACACCAGTTTTTCAAAGAGCTGAGTCAGCTGAAGTTTGTCCTCAGCGTTCAAAAAGGATTGCTGAACGATCCCCTGATAAGGAATATCTTTCGAATCAATTTCTATTCGCATAAAACACCAATTAAATAATAAAACAAGAAATATTTAAAATCCAGATGAATTTCGAACGCCTGAGGTAATTAAATTCTGTGCTATGCGCCTAATTAGCTTCGCCTTTTGTGATGGGTCCATTTGACAACGCGCTATCTTATGATGACGAGCGCGGTGAATCAGACGCATGGCCCGATCGACCTTATGAGATCGATTTTTACCCTCCGAGGCGCTCCACTTTTCCCACGCCTGGACAGGTGTGAGCTGTGGCTGGTTTAATCCCAGCATCCCTGCAATGATGCTGCAAAGAGCGGGATGATCCGTTCTCAAGCCTTTTAATGGATCCACTTGGTTAAAATATTGAACAAGGACTTGCTGAGTATATATTGCCGGCACAATATCGGATTGGCCTGAAAAAAGGTAGCACAGGAGCAACCCTAAAGCCCTGGCTTCATGCTGCTCGGCATAAGTTTGAAGCGTTGCGTCGTCGACATTGGACAAATTTGAAAATAAACGGAGGTGATCATCCTTGCTTACATATGAGGGAGAATAGGTAAAACCGTAATTGGGTATAGAATTTCTTAGCTCTATAAAATGGCAATTGCCAAAATCAGATAAAACGGCTTTTTTATTTTTTATAAAAATATTTTCTAATTTGATATCGGTATAGATGGCGTGATATTTTGACAAGATCGCCATTTGCTCCACCAGCTGTGCCGCGATCGATACTTTCTTCTCTAAAGTCATTGGCAATTGTTTTAAGTTACCATCAAACCTTTCCATTAAATAGCCGGTCTTCCCCATGTAGGTCACTTCATGCACATCGGGAAACACTTTTTTCCTTTCCACCGGAGTCAGCCTTTTATGAAGTTCATGAATAAAATCGATTTCCGCTCTGATTTCCCTTTGGGCATCCGAATCGGAGCCGGGGAGTTTTAATACCATATCGACGGGGAGCCGTTGGAGATTATCCAAGCCGATCTCCTTGATCCGATAGACATTTCCGAATGTACCTGAACCCAAATTTTCCATTTGATTGATTGAGACAATGTGTGAAACAAAGAAAGGGGATTCAAGCAGCAGAGGGGTTGCGGTGGGTAATAGGTGTGACTCGATGAACTCAACGATTTTGTGCACAACGCACGCTTTTCGGGCCGCAACCTGATCAGACACAGTTTGAGTCGCATGCGCCATCCAATTAGCGATTTCCGCGTCATTGACCCCCTCACTCTCGCATTTTTTTAACAAATCGGAGGAGATGCAATACTTGATCATGTTGTTTTCGATTAGGACGATTTCGCTATTTGAATCTTCGGAAGATTTCAACGACAAATGGAAAGAGACCTTTCCGTCGCTATCGAGATTCGATCTGGCGGAATTTTCACTAAGAATCTTGTCAACAGATGTTAAACTACTTAAAAATTGCATATTTATCTTAAATTTTTATAACTGATAATAAACATGAAATGTAATGATTTTATAAATTTAATATTAAGATTTGTTTAACATTGATTCATTCGCTCGACATATGATTCTCGCGGAGGTGTTCCAAATTCGAAAGTCGGCAAGGCATGATCCTCCGACATCACTATTAATCTTTTGGGAATATGATTAAACAATATTTTATTATTCAATTGATACAAATCAACTCATTTGATATAATTAACTTTTATTAACAATTTGGGTTTATATTTATGATAGCTAGCCTTATAAGAGCCGCAACCGGCGAAGCATTCAGCCGCGCTTATTCTTCGCAAAAAAAAGTATTTTCTCCTGTGATGCAAGTCGTTATGAATTCGATCAAAGACAGATGGGAGCCGGCGGTCAATGACATTCCTCCAAAATATATTTTTGAAAAGATCAAGCTAGCAGATTTCCCGGTGAAAAGAAATGTTGAACTCCACCAGGAGCCAGGCAATCCTCCTCAAAGAGTGTCAATTCATCTTTCCACAGAAAACATAGGCTGGGTGGAAGTGGACGAAGCGGGCAAGCCAAAAAACATTAGTCCCCAATCCTCTTTGGGCAATTTAGCGAGTGGTCAACCTTCTTAGTTTATAATCCAGGTGATTTTTTTTGACTCCTTTATCCAGGGGAGTATCTCTTCGAACTTTTCCTCCTGCAAGGTGATGGCGATCCGATCGAAATTGGCGCTGACAGCCTTGGCTTCGGCGCTTAACGGCGAGGCTGTCGTATAGGCGATCACCCAGTCGTAGCGGTCAGAGAGGTCTTTATAGAGCTTCTGAAAACGCTGCGTGCCGATTAATTCGCTGGAATATGCGGAAACTCCGCCAGGCTCTATATAATCAAAGCCGCCTTTTTTATGAATCTTTGGCAGGTTTTGCCCTTGCAGATAGGCGAGGAGCCCCTCGCCGCCCGGCTTGTCAAAGGAGAGGGGCAGCAGGAGGACGCGAAACTCCATCATGGCAAGGAGCGTTGCGAGCTCTTCGGCGTAATTTGGAGAGCGGCCGAGGATCAGGAGGAGGTCGCCTTGGGGCTTCGCCATCTCAAAATAGGCCATCAGGGAGCGCAGGGTCTCCAGATCTTGGGTTGTCCCAGACACATGCTGCCCGGACAGGCGCAAATTATCCCGGCTGACGGGCAAGCCATCAATCATCGTTCTGCCAAACAGGTAGGAACAGGAGAAAAAAAGACCCAAGAAGGCCCCTAAAAGGGAAAAGAAGACGATTTTGGGGGACCTCGGATGAATGGAGGGCAATGCCATATCGACCGGAGTGGAACGCACCGCCTCTAAATTCGTGGAGATATTTTTATTTTCGACGAGTTTGGTCAATTCCGACATGAGCTGCTGATTGAGCTTCACCTGCTGGTCGATCATTTTCTCAGAGACCCACTTGCCGGGAATTTTGCCCATCTCCTGCTGAAGCCCTGCCTGCTGCTGATAGATAAACAGCTTCTCCTGCTCCAAATTCGCGAGGCGCGTTTCGATGAAATCCTCTAAATATTTCTCCAGAATCGAAATCTTTTGCTGGATCAGCTCCAAGGTAGCCTGCTGCAGGTGATAGCTCTTCTCATGCATGAGCTTCTCCCGGATTTTGACCAGCTCAAGCGACTGGCGGATGTGGGTCTGCAAAAAGCCCCGGTGCGTCGCAAGCTCCGCTTTCAGCCTGTCCTGCTCTCTCCCGCTTCTATTACCCTCTTCTTTGAGTAATAATTCCACATTGCTCGCTTTCTCAATCATTTTTTGCGAAACGGGGTCGGATAAAATAGCGCTTAATGAGCTGATCTCAAATTGCGGGTTTTGCATCTGATCCAGAACATACTCGAATTGCCTCCTGGTCGACTCGATGTCGCTTTGCATTTTGCAATAGCCGCTATAGACCTCCTGCGCGGTATCGAGGGTCATGCCCTGCAGCTCGTCAGGGGGGTTTTGCTGATGGGTGATCCGCTCCTTGAGCGTCTTCTCATAGACATCGAAAAAATGGTCCAAATGGCCCAGATAAAGCTGAAAATGGGAGGAACAGAGGCGGTAGTCGGCTTCCTCAACCGAGTCCTGCAGGCGGTCTTTCCACACCCCGGCGATATAGCGGGGCTCCTGAAACAGGCTATATTCTTTCTCAAGCGGCTGCTTGCCTTTCAACTTTTCAAGAATCTCTTTAACCTCATCGGAGTAAGTGTGGATGTTCTTGTGCTCCTTCATCAGATCCGCAAATTTTGCGAGCAGATTTTGTTCGGGAGCGTTGTTTTTTAAGGCGAGTTCAATCACATCGCTTTGCTTTTTGAGCTGGCGGATTTCAGCTAAAGTAGCATTAATCGTATAGGGATCATCCTCAGAGCGGTATTGGTCGTGATAGGCAAACCCGCTATCCCTGAAATTTTTTAAGCGGATGATCTCCATCTCAATCAGATGCAAACTCTTGGTGTATTGCAGCAGAGTCTCCGACAGATATTCAATCACGCTTTGCGTGCTGGGAAAGCCGGAAGTGGAAAGATCGGAGGAGAGCGTGGAAACATGCTCTTCCAAAACGGTTTTCAGATTTTCATTCATCTCGTCCTGCCGCTTTTGCAAATAGCTCAGATGCTCCTGCAGCAAGAAGCGGTGCTGATAACGCATATGCTCTAAATAAAGCTCCATCAATTCATTGACGCAGGAGCAGGCCAGGGAGCGATCGCGGTGGGCGTAGGTCAGATTAAACAGGGTCTTATCTTTCGTATCCGCTTTGATTTGCAGCGTTTTGACCAGATCGTCAACGACTTTCCATTGGGGCCACAAGGTCAGCCGGCAGGCTTTAGGATTTTTTGGCGCGGCCAAAGTAAAACTATAGTTGTCTGTTTGAAACGGCTCGCCGAAACGGCCTGAGCCGATCACCTTCCCCTTATTTGACACCTGATAGGCCAGGGAATCCAGCGGCGTGACCGTCAGCTCGGTGGGATACTCCGCCTGATAATTCACAGTCTGAACCACCATCTCCTTTTCCAAATCTGCGAGCGAGGGCCTCTTCTCATTCATCCAGAGCGCCTTTTCAACTTTCAAATTATCGCGAAAGCGATCAAATAGCGAATTCTTATTTTGTATTTCCGCCTGCAAAGAGAGCCGTTTGACCAGTTTGCCGATCAGATGGCGCGACTGCATCCAGGAGAGAGCTTCGCTCGTCCCTGTTTCGCTTAATCCCAAGATTTTTAACGACGCAGAAACGTCCTGGGCATTATTCGACTCGCTCGGCGCCTTATCGCGAAACGATCCCTTGGCCACATAGACGGCAGGCCTTGATAAGCCGAATAACGCGCCTATTAGAGCAAAGGCAAAGCAGGCGAGGCCAATTTTCCTCTTCGATCTTTTGAATAAATGGAACAAATCGGCGAGGGTAATGAGAAATTCTTCTTCTTTATCCATGTCAAATCCCCGGTTGAACGACCCGATACACTTGACTGCCCACAGTGATTCCCGTAAAGCTGGGCAATAGCTGCTCGATAAAGCGGTTCCACTGCGTGATCGGCTTTTCAGATACGTAAACCGTATCGCCGGGCATCAGCAGCAGGCTGTCGTTTGGCAGATGGATGATATGCTCCCAGGCGAGCACATAAATTTTGGGGCAGGGCAAATTTCCCCGGATCACTTGAATATTGCGCTTATCGCCTGTAAATGGGATGCCGCCCGCCTGGACGATCGCCTCCCGCAAAGACATAAAGCCGTAAGGCAGATTCACCGAGCGGGGCAGGCCGATTTCTCCCATCATCGTGACGCTGCAATCGGCAGGGTTGGCGATATAGATCTTATCCCCGCCTCTCATCACCACATTTTGACACATATCCCCTTCATTGATCAAACGGTAGAAATCGACGCTCATGACACAGCCGTTCCGCAAAAGATAGCTCATAAAGAGGTTGGCGCCGGGCGGAATATGCGCTTTGGAAAGGATTTCGAAAAGGCGCACTTTGCCGTCGACCGGATGCTCTGAAATTTGGGTGAGGCCGATCAATTCCACCTTCTTGCGCAGCCGGTTTTCGTAATTGAGATACACTTCGACCCCTTTAATCTCTTGGGAAAACTGCATGCGGATCGTTTCCTTGGCTTCTCCAAGGCTCAAACCGGCGACATAGACAGACTCCAGGTCGGGGACCCGCACAAAGCCGTCTTTCACCCTGAAACCCCCGGCGTTCTGATTGATCATCTGGAACGACTCCATCAGGTCTCTTCGCGTGGGATGATAAAGGACGATATTTAACAGATCCCCTTCTTCGATCGCGTCAGGATACTCCTCTAAATCTTCGCAGCCGACCGGGGAGACGCACTTGCCTTCCATCTGTAAAATCGCCTGTTTCCCTTGCCTTATCTGGTAGGAATCGATGACAAACTCGGAGGCTCCATAAACGGGATAGCGGTATTTGACCGGGGAGCAAGAGGCGAGCAGGCAAAGAATAAGAGGAAAAAAAATCCATTTCATCCTTAACGTTGTACCTGATCTGATAATAAAAATCTACTTCGGCCTAAATAATATCCCAGGCCCTTCATGAGAATTTGGACCAGGGCATAGGGAATCAGCCACGGTTTTTCCCGCCAAAGCCGCTTTATCATCGCTTTGGCGTAGGCCTTTCCCCTCTCTTTATCCTTGCCAAACGGAAGGAACAGCCCGGCATATTTTTTTCGATAAACGCCTATATCGAGATGGCGGCAAAACTCCTCCCTCAGACTATAGCTGTGGGAATGCCTCACTCTCGCCTCGGCCACATACCCTATCGTTCTGCCGGCCAGGATGAGTTTAGCCGCCGCCACCGCATCTTCCCCGAAGGCCACCTCGGGAAAACCGCCGATCCCGTCCAGGGCCGCATTGTCATAGGCAGCGCAGGAATCGGAGCAAAAACAGGTGTAGACGCCGTATTTTTCCACATCTTTTAAACTCCTGAAATGGGAATCTTGCGGGTAATTGAATTCTCTTAGGAAAGCTTCAAAAAAACCGGCCCCCTCATGCGGCAGCTGCCTGGCATAAGTCACTGAGGCTTGGCCATTTACGATCGGATCGATTAAGGCGGCCAGGGATTGGGCATCTACCAGTTGGGCGTCCTGGGTCAAAAAAACCGCGATATCGGTATTAAGCCGCTTGCGCGCCATTTCGCGGGTCAAGCCGTGGTTAAACTCGCTCTTCGGGATCACTACGGCCTCGACGCCCATTTGCCTCACTGCCTGGACAGTCCGGTCGGTCGAAGAGGAGTCGATCACCAGCACGCGTGGATGCAATGGCGATTGAAGAATTGGGGCTAAACAGGCGGAAATCCATTTTTCCGCCTGATAAGTCACAATAGCTACGCCTACCGTTTTCATGGGAACATTTTCGGTCAAAGGGGGTATTATTACAACCATTTTTCCAGTCTTAACAAAAGTTGACCTTTAAGGTTTTTCTTGATATAATTTATAATCATTATGATGGAAAACGAAGCTAAAACCCTTGAAATCTCGAAATTCAGCACCCTGAGCGGCATTTTGCTCTTGGCTGGCACCTGCATTGGCGCGGGCATGCTTGCGCTGCCTATCGTCACCGGCATTTCCGGCTTCTTTCCCTCCCTTTTCGTCAGCGTGGTCTGCTGGCTGGTCATGCTGTGCACGGGGCTGCTCTTTCTTGAGGCGACCATTTGGATGGATGGAGAAACGAACCTGCTCTCCATGGCTAACCGGTTCCTCGGCCCTTTGGGCAAATTGGTAGGCGGCATAGCCTTCCTGTTCCTCTACTACTGCCTGGAAGTCTCCTACATGGCCGGGGGAGCGCCTATTCTGAATTCGCTTCTCGCCAAAATCAACCTTTCGATGCCCCCCTATATCTCCTTTTACGTATTTGCGGGGATTTTCGCCCTCATCGTCTATATCGGCGCCAAAGCGATCGACCGGGTCAACTGGCTGCTGATGTCCGGCTTATTCCTCTCCTACTTCATTCTGACGACTCTTGGCAGCACCGAGGTGCAGGCGAAGCTGCTCACCCGGCAAAACTGGTCGTTAAGCTTCATCGCCGCCCCTACGTTGTTCAGCGCCTACGGCTATCACAATATCATTCCCACTTTAGCGGGATATATGAAGAAAAACGTCAATCAGCTGCGCCTGACGATTGTGATCGGCACAGCCATCCCCTTCCTCATCTACACGGTATGGCAGTGGATGATTATCGGCACCATTCCGCATGAGCAGCTCATTCAGGCGGCCGAGACCGGCTTGCCGATCAATCTCGCCCTGGAGAGCATCACTGGGAGCGCCTGGATCAGCACATTTTGCGCCTTTTTCGGCTTTTTCGCGCTGGTTACATCCCTTTTGGGAGTCTCCCTCTCAATGGTGGACTTTCTGGCCGACGGATTGAAGAAAACGAGCAAGGGGTGGAACCGGCTGTTTCTTTGCCTGATGGTGTTTCTCCCCTCAGCCATTTTTGCGGCGCACAACCCCCATATTTTTGTCAAAGCGATCGGCTTTGCGGGCGGCTACGGCGAGGCGATCCTCAACGGCCTCCTGCCCATCATGATGGTTTGGGTGGGTCGCTACTCGCTGAAGCTGAACTCCCCTTACCAGCTGGCGGGGGGAAAGTGGACGCTGTCGGCGCTTTTCCTGTTCATCGTCTCGATCATCATCCTGGAAACATACCTTATACTTTAAAAGTTCCCTTACCATTTTAGCCAAAATATGGCGAAAGTTCCCCATTTTAGCCAAAATATGGCGAAAGTTCCTTACCATTTTAGCCAAAATATGGCGAAATAGCTTCCTTCAACTCAGGTAAGGCGGTTTGTCGGAAGGGTCGAAACCCACCGGCGGCAGTACCATCACCATGTCGATCTCATTGAGATTGCCGGCCGTCGGCACCGCTTCGATGTCGTAAAAATAATCCCCCTCTTTCAATGGGTTCACCGCCGTCACTTTGGCCACGTGCAGCCCCTTGGGAAAGACGCCGTCCATGCCCGTGGTGACGAGCAAATCCCCTAAACGTATCAGCGGCACAGCCTTTCTTTTGGGCGGGGCGTCCTTGGACAAACCGGTGCGCAAATCCCTGGCAGAGCCGATCTCGTCGGGATAGTCGTAGTTAAAGCCGGTTCCTTTCAACAGCTGTCCCTGCGCCCTCCAAAGCGGCTCGCTGCTGCCGCAAAGCTCCCCCTTGGCCAAATAGGAGGCGCTGCCCACATCCAGATAATCCCGCTTATACATCTTCAGCAGCTGGACCAGCTCCTGATCGTCGATCACTCTTAAACACTCGTTTAAAGCCTTGACAACCTCGGCATTGACCCCTCGCGCCACTCTGACGGAAGGGTTCAGGCCGGAATCGGTGATGAGGCGCACCCGGCATTGCCGTTTCCCGACATAATCCACAACCCCGATAATCGACATCCCGACCATGACAGGGCTGTTTTTGGCGATCACCTGCTTGCCGAATTTCTCATTGTCCCCGCTTCCCACATTCAACCAGACAGAGCTGTTCCAGGTGCCGGGAGAGCGGAAAATGACGCGCGCCGGCAGAGCCTGCAGCTGCAGGTTCAAATAATTCTGCACTTCTTCGCTATGGATCGAATCGCGGGAGATCTCTTTTAGGAAAAGCTCATGCTGGACTAGCTCCTGGAGCCTTTCCACCTCTGAGTGGAGCAGCTGATTTTCCAGTTGCAGGCGCTGCATCTCCTCTTGCGACGCCCTTTTGCCCTGCTGGCGGAACATCAGGCGGAGCCAGCCGAGCTGCTCCCAGGTTGGGGAAAACAGGGCCACGGCAGAGCCTCGCATCCGCTCGGTCGAGCCGTTCGGAAGGCTCATCAGGCAAAGCAAAGCCCCTATCAGGAGCACATAAGTGGAGGAAGATTCTTTCCGCATGAGTCACATTTTAAGTTTTAAAGAGAATTCAGGCAATCGATTTAGCCAAAAGGTAGGCGGCTCCCGCGGCCAGGCCGCCGACAAGGGCGGTTTGAAAACCGCTTTTGAAAGGGGCGGCTCCCGTGAAATACCCTTTGGCAACGCCAAACCCAAACAGGGCGAGCAGCGTCACGGCTGCGGAAATCATCAGCGCTATGTGCGCCTCATCCATAAAAATATAGGGGCACAGCGGGATTATCCCCCCGATGATATAGGAAAGCGCAATGGTGATGGCGCTTTTTAAGGCCCTGGAAGGGTCGGGCTTTTCGAGGCCGAGCTCGAATTTCATCATGAAATCTTTCCACGCCTCGGGATCTCTTTTCAGCGCCGTCACAATAGCCGCCGACTCTTCTTCAGTCACGCCGTATTGAGCAAAAATTGTGGTGATTTCCTGCTCCTCCACCTCGGTTTTCTCGATAATCTCCAGCTTCTCCCGCTTCGCCTCGCTCTCATAATGCTCCGCATCGCTTTTGGCTGCGAGAAATCCTCCAAGCCCCATGGCGATCGAGCCGGCGGCAATTTCGGCAAAACCGGCGGTTACCACGAGATGAGTCTCGGCGATAGCGCCGGATATGCCGGCAGCGAGCGCAAAAGGCACCGTTAACCCGTCCGACATGCCGATCACGATGTCCCGGACGGTTTCTCCCCCTTCAAAATGTTCTTCTCTGTGATAAATTGTTTTCATCATTACCTATAAATTAATTTAAAATTGCTTTAAAATTCCCTAACCAGTAGAATGGTTGAATATTTGGGGAGTTAGCTCAATTGGTAGAGCGCAACAATGGCATTGTTGAGGTCATCGGTTCGATTCCGTTACTCTCCATATTTCTTCAACCTCTCCTCGAAAATGCGCAGCCATCGGTCGAGATCATTTTCCAAAACTTTCTTAGGCTCACTTTTCTCAGGCTCCTGTTTTGGCACATTTTTTTCAAATATGGCAAGGTAGTAATCAAAACATTCATCCACCGTGGCATTGACCCGCAATGGCTCCTTGGGGCTTTCTTTAGGAGGGATGATAGGGAAGCTTTTTTCCTTTTTTACCTTTTTCAAGGCGTTGAGATACCTTTTATTGAGTTTGATCAAAAAGGCGTCGACCGACTCTGTTTTAGCTCCTAACACCCTCGCCTTCCAGGCTAATTGATTATCTGAGGTGACTACGGTGCAATTGCTGGAATCCCGCCTCAACATTTTCAGAATCAGATCATCCGCAGTTTCCCCTTCTCCGGAAAAAAGGATTTCCAAATGGTTGTAGTGGGTGCGGTATGCCTCGCCGGGACGGTCATGGGCGTCAAAGACTATTGTGAAATCCATCTTAAGGCGGAGAGCCTTGCGGTTGAGATCTTGGATGATTTGTTCGCGGGAAGCAGCAAAATCGTCTAAAACGGAGGAAATTCGAAAAAGCACATTGTAGCCGTCAATAAAGAAATGCATTTAGTGCTTACTTGACTCTCATCGCGCCGCTTAATTCCAAAGCGGTGGAAAATTTGTCAAACGCCTTTCTGCGATGAGACACGCGATTCTTAGTGCTTTCATCCATCTCGGCAAATGTTTTGTCGTAATCGTGCTTTTGGAAAAGGGAATCATAGCCAAATCCGTTGCGGCCCCGCTCCTCAGTTAAAATCTGCCCTTCGCAAATGCCAGAAAAACAGCGCTCATAACCCTCAGGAGACACAATAGCCAAACAACACTCATAGTAAGCCGCCCGCTCCAGCTCCAGCATCCCCTCCATCAGTTTCAGCAGCTTTTTGCGATTGTCCCCGTCGGTGGCTTCATTGCCGGCAAACCGGCGCGATAAAACCCCCGGCTGACCGTTCAATTTTGGCACAACCAGACCCGAATCATCCGCTAACACCCAGCGGTTTAAGACTTTTGAGGCATGCCTGGCCTTAAGAAGGGCATTTTCAGCAAAAGTGCTATGCACCTCTTCAGGCATTTGAAAGTCGGGAAATTGATGCAGCGTCCGCATATCGATCTGTTCCAATGATGCAAACATTTCCCGAAATTCGCGGATTTTGTGCACATTGTGACTTGCAAAGATGATTTCCATGGGGTCGGTTCTCCACCTTTTGGTTATGTCATCAATATGCACCAAACCGGTACTTAAAAGCAGTAAAAATTGGTATTCTACACTGATGCGTACCGGTTGCTGATATCCACTATTTTATACTCCTCATCCTTAAACAGGAACGTATCCCCCTTACGGCTCCCTGTCATTGCCTGGGCTAATTTGGACTGAAAAGACAGAATATGGGAATCGGGATCGGCATCCCAAGGCCCCAGGATGGTATAGGTTATCAACTGCCCGGAAGGATCTTGAATTTTCACGACGCTTCCGAAACAGACCTCTTCAGGAGTCATGTCCGCCACGGTGAATATCCGGGCGCGATTGAGCTGCTCTGACAGCATTTTCAATTCTGACTGGAGCCGGGCGCGCTTTTCCAAGGCATATTTATACTCTGAGTTTTCACGCAAATCCCCGTAAGATCTCGCTTTCTCAATCTCGCGGGCGGTTTCCAGCATTTCTTTCGTCCCGATTTCATTGATCCGGTTCCGCACTTTCACATACCCCTCTTCCGTTGTCCAGATCACGTGGCCATCTACGGGCTTAACGGCGTGCTTCCTTTTATCTGAGAGTTCGGGATGAACTACCTCGGCTAAAGAGCGCAGGATGCTCTTATCATTCTCTGTCAAGGTATGGCACTTCGAAACGAGTAAAAGAAACTCTTTAGCATACTCCAAACTGGTTCCCTCGAGGATAGCCCTTACCATAGCGTACCGTTTCGCTATGATCATGGTGTTCATCTTCTTGACCAGGTCTTTGTAATTATCATTGAGCTCAATCTCATTATAGAGAATCAAAAACGCTTCGAAGAAGGTGCAAATGCCCTCTTTATGGCTGAAAGGAAGATCCTTTTTCTCTTTAGTAAGGATCTTTTGAAAATACCACACAAAAAACTCCGCATTCACAGCGGGCTTATTTAGCAGGTGCTGCAAATTGATAATCAGACGCTCCTTGCTGTCGTCACTTTTATTTAGCTCGAGCAATAGATAGTCGCGCAGCTGAGAATGAGTGATATTCGAGAGCAGCTGCAGGAAAATCTCCACCCAGTCGGTGCGGCAGTGATGGACAATCATCATAGCCCTTTTTTTCATGGCGGCGATATCCAGTTTTTGAATCAGGGAAACGATGTCGTCGCTGTCGGCGATCAATTCTTCGGCTTTATTCCCCGCTTCTTTATCTTCCAGCATATAATTCAGAAAAAGATGCGTTTGCAGCTTAATTTCAGTCGTCGCCTCATCATGGTTTAATATTTCCTGGGCATTTTTCATGATCGAGGATTTCAGTTCAGGATCCTTTAACATATGGGGATGATCTCTCACAAGCTGGTATAGCGTCTGCAATCGCTGTTCCATTTCCATCTCATCGTGAATCGCAGCATCGAACCGGTCCCCGTGCGTAAACTCTTCTTTGCGCAAGATAAAAGAATCTTTTTGACTCTCGGGCGTCTCAATCAAAGAGTGCTTTTTCAGTTTGGAGCGGGCATTCTGCCACCAGCGGGTCCAATCCTCTTCAGGAATAACCAGCTCGCAAAGCTCATCCTTGATCTCGGAGGCGGATTTTGGGCCTAAATCGCGCAGCAGCAGCTGGATCAGACCAACCGGGTCCTGCCTGCCCTCCCGCTCCAGAGCGTCCGGATTGCCGAAGCGCCTGGCCAAAAAGTGATCATCGCTCAAAGGGATCAAGGTATTTAAAGCATTTGAAAAAGTTAAGTGCCTTAAAGCCGGCATATTTTCAAATTCCACCGTCAGCTGCTCGCGCAAAGGGGAAATCTCAAGGATCTCACCGGTGCCCCAACCGGCCGTATGAAAAACAAATTTACCTTTTTTCATGTGATCGAGCAGTTCGTATTTTGATATGGCCCCTTGGAACCGGTCTCTTGTCCTCAGCCCCACCAGGCGCAGGCGCTCGCTAAACTCCGGCTGCTGCCCATAATATTTTTCTAAAATCTGATAGGCGGCATCGGCGAACACCGGACTATTAGTCGACTGAATGTCGACAATCAATCTTATCGCTTCCTTAAAGTTCTTCTCGTTCTTGATAAATTGCCAAAGAGATAGACCCGTTTCCATATACTGACCGAACATATTGGCCTGATCGGAGCTTTTTATCATCTTTAGAAGATCGATAAATTCTTCTTCATCAACCCGATCATTTGCACAATATTCCTCCCAAAGCGATAAAAGCTTAGGAACGTTGCGCGCTTCCAGTAATGATTTAAACTCTTCCAAATAGCTCATGTTGACCCCAAAATTGTAATGACATGTAAAGCAGTATAGACTGATCAGTGATTATTTTCAAATTGCTGTTGCAGGGGAATTTGTAAAATTTATATTTATATGGTAATATAATTATAAATGACCTCATTTTATGCGGGAAAAATGGCTCAAGAAAAAGAAAAACCCGGCGATCAAGCGGCAAAATATCTGGAAAAATTAAAAATAATGAAGGAAGAGTTTACCGCAA
Organism: uncultured Chlamydiae bacterium; assembly: GCA_963696295.1. GTDB lineage: Bacteria > Chlamydiota > Chlamydiia > Chlamydiales > JAJFMB01 > CAVOJR01. The sequence goes on from CAVOJR010000001.1 coordinate 1,318,870, forward strand.
AACTTGACGCTGTGTTTGAAAAAGGGGGAATATCCCCGCAAATGCTTGATAAATTTTTAGATAACCCTCATAATTTTAGTGAAAAGCAATGGCAGTTCATTCAAGAGCAACGGGAGCTTTATAAAAAAAAGCTTATCGCTTTAGTTGGTAAAAAAGAGTTAGAGCAGCACGAAAAAAAGCTCAAGAAAAAAGTCAGCACAGAACGCAGCCGAAAAACATTGGGCGGCCGAAAAAAATGGATTCCCATGAGGTAGTTATATGGTTATTGAACGTATCGATTTGTTTATGCCGGTCAAAGGTCAATATGGCGTTTTGCACCACTTTACTCTAGAGCTTGCCGAAGCTCTAAGCCGCCAGGGGGTCAAATGCCGTATTTTGGAAGCGGAAAGGCAAAATCCCAAACCCTTCCTGGAAAAGATCTTCAAGGATCCCCCGGAGTGCACTTTGTCGTTCAATGGTTTGCTGCCGGATAATGAAGGGCGCTTTTTTTGTGAAATGATCAAAATCCCCCATGTCGCCTGCCTGGTGGATTCCCCGAACCACTTTGTTTCCCTTGCCCGCAGCCCCTATTCGATCGTGACCTGTCCCGATAAAATCGATTTAGATTTTTTTATCGGCATGCATCAGCCCAACGTGATCTTTATGCCGCACGGCTTCGATCAGTTCCTCATCAGCCCCATTAACAACAACCGCCCCCGCGAAGTCGCTGCTCTCTTTTCTTTTATCGATGACGAGCATATCCGCAATTCGTGGCATCAAAGACACCCAAAATCGTTATGCAAAGCCCTGGATGAAGCGGCCGAACAAGCCCTTTCAGAACCTGATACTTCTTATATTCAGGCTTTTGTGGATGCCATTAACCGGCAACTAAGCCAGCCGGATGCCGTTAATCCCAAAGATATCGATTTTATCTCGGTTCTGGACGAGCTGATCCTGTATATGAAAGGGAAAGACCGCATCCACCTGGTTAAGTCGATTAAAGACGCCCGCGTCGAAATCTACGGATCGTCCCCCCAGGGCAAACGGAGCTGGCAGGACGCGATCGGAACGAAAAGCCCCAATATCACTTGCCACCCTCCCATCCCCTTTGAACACGCCCTGGAGGTGATGAAAGAGAGCAAAATTGTGCTAAACAGCTTTCCTTGGGTTAAGTACGGAGCCCATGAGCGGCTCTTTACAAGCCTGGCTTGCGGAGCGCTGCCCGTCACCACGGAAAACGCCTTTTTGAAAGAGACCTTTACCGATGGCTCGGATATCGCCTTTTACCGCTATGGCAAACTGGATAGGGTCAACGACATGGTAAACAACTACTTAAAAGATGAGAATAAACGGCAGGCTCTAGTAGAGAAGGGGCAAAAGGTGATCTTAAGGCACCATACCTGGGACCACCGCGCGCATGACCTTTTGCAATCCTTGGGGCCTATACTTAAAAATATCAAAACTATTGTTTCGTAATAGTCATTAATTTGATTTTACCCTTGAGGGGCTTTTCCTTTGGCATAGGATAAGGCGATATTCTGCGGAGCGACCGGTTGTGCTGGCGCAAAGACTGAATTTTATCCACCAGCGTCGTGATCTGCTCTTTCAAATGGCCGAAATTATCGACCTTATCTACAGCCACAAGATCGATTTTATCGAGAATTAGACAGCGCAAACGACGCATCACGGAAAGCAGCTCGGTGCGATTTTCGACAATCAGGGATAAACTGGCGCAATCTTTCTGCATAATGGCTTTCTGCTCCATATGCATGCTGGCCAGCACTTCGCGCATCACATGAATTTCCCGGGTCAAGACGTCGTGAAGCTCATTTTCCTCTTTGCTGTCCATGGTCCTTGCTCCTTTTTATTCCTCTATATATAATGTTGCTCTATCAACGGCAACGACTTTTTTTTTGATGCCCTATCCATTTGAAAGTGAAAAGCTCATCTCCTGGTTTGAAAAAAACCGGCGCGATTTGCCCTGGCGGCGCCATAAAGACCCCTATGCGACCTGGGTTTCGGAAATCATGCTCCAGCAAACCCAAGTCTCTACAGTCATCCCCTATTTTGAAAAGTGGATGAGCCGCTTTCCCAACCTCGAAACTTTAGCGGCCGCTTCTCTTGACGAGGTCATTAAAATGTGGGAGGGGCTGGGCTATTACTCAAGAGCGCGCTCCCTGCACGCCGGAGCGGGCGAGATCCTCGAAAAATTCGGGGGCGCGGTGCCGGACGATCCTTTAAAACTTGCAACCATCAAAGGCTTAGGACCCTATACTGTAGGCGCCATTTGCAGTTTTGCTTTTCACCGGAAAACGGCGGCGGTGGACGGCAATGTCATCCGGGTTTTGACCCGCTATTTTAATTTGAGCGAAGATGTGGCCAAAAGCTCTACCCAGAAGAATTTGCGCCTGATCGCCGAAGAAATTTTGCCGGATAGCAGACATTGGCTGTTTAATGAGGGGCTGATTGAGCTTGGGGCGACCGTCTGCCAGCGGAAACCCCTCTGCTTCAAGTGTCCGTTAAATAATTCCTGCAAGAGCTTCCGCCTGGGCAATCAGGCGGACCTGCCCTTTAAAAGCACGCGCATTCAGATCGAGAAGCTCCACCGCGCTGTACTGGTTATCAGATGTGAAGAGCGCTTATTAATCAAAAAGGTGGAAGAGGGGCAAGTGATGTCCGGCTTGCACGAATTTCCCTACTTCGAGCTGACCGATCAACGGATCGACCAAAAGAGTTTGCTCGAGAATTTCCCCCGCCCTCTCCACTTTCTCCAGTGGCTGCCGCAAGAAACGCACAGCTTTACCAAGTATCGGGCGACCCTTTTCCCGGCCCTCTTAGGATCTAATGATCTCTTTGAAATGGAGGGATTTGAATGGGTAGAGTCCTCGGAAATCGCCTCCCGTCCCTTTTCCTCGGGCCATCGCAAAATCCTCAACCATCTAAAGCTATATTCAAGAGCAGAACATTGACGCACTCCTCGCCTAAAAAGCCAAAACGGCGCCGGATGGCCAGGTTGTCAATCAACTCTTTTACCCGCTCCTCGTCTAAATTCCTGGCTTTAGCCACGCGCGCGATCTGAAAATAAGCAGCGGGAAGGGAGAGATGGGGATCGAGTCCGCTGCCTGAGGCAAACAAAAGCTCTGCGGGGATATCCTGTCTATTATGCGCTTTGATCCACTTTTCCCGCCGCTCGTCGACCGCTTTTTTTAATGCGGCGCTGGTAGGGCCAAAATTGCTTCCGCCGGAAGGAAGAGGGTTATAGTCAATTGCCGAAGGGCGGCTCCAAAAGTACTTTGCGCTTTCAAACTTTTGGCCAATCAGCTCGGCTCCCACCCTCCTTCCCTCAGTAAAAACAAAATTTCCCTCCGCTTTCTGCTTCATCGTCAAAGCAATCAGCGTGATCAATAAAGGATAGAGCAGTCCTGTCAGAAGAGTCAGCCAAAGGAACATGCGTACATTAATCCAGAATTTTTTCAAAATGAGTATCCTTTAAGCATAAGCAATTGTTCGACAATAGGTCCCAGGGACAAAGCGGGAAAGAAGGTCAATGCCCCTACAATCAGGATAACGCTGATCAGCAAGACAAAAAACAAAAAGGAATCGGTAGAAAAAGTGCCTGAAGAGCGGGGGGCGGTCTTCTTTTTCACCAGCGAACCGGCAATGGCGAGGCTTGGTAAAATGATGGAGATCCTTCCCAGCAGCATGACCACTCCAAGAGTGATATTGTAGTAAGCGGTATTGGCATTTAACCCGGAAAAGGCGCTGCCATTATCTCCTGCACAAGAGGTAAAGGCGTATAATATTTCCGATAAGCCGTGGGGTCCCCGGTTGCCCAAACTGGATAACGCCTCAGGTAAAATAGAGGAAATTCCCGATCCAATCAAAATCAAAGCCCCGGGCAGTAACACGCCTACGACCACCCATTGCATTTCCCGCTTCTCAATCTTTTTACCCAGATATTCCGGGGTTCTCCCGACCATGAGACCCGACAAAAAAACCGTCAAAAGAGTCAGCATGATCATGCTGCATAAGCCAACCCCCACGCCGCCAAAGATAAGCTCTCCCAGCATGATGTTAAACAAGGCAATGCCGCCTGCCAGAGGAGAAAGGCTGTCAAGCATGGCATTGAATGAGCCGTTGCCCGTGGCCGTGGTAGAAACCGTCCACAGCAGACTATTCGCCACTCCAAGGCGGGTCTCCTTCCCTTCCAAATTGGGATAGGCGTTAAAAAGAGGGTTTTGCATCTGTTCCGAGCTGAAGGCCGCTAAATTCCCGGCCGCCCAGAAAATCAGCATAGCGAAAAAGAGCAGCCAGGCGTGCCTCCTGGAGCCGATCATAAGACCGTAAGTATACACCGTAGCGGCAGGGATGAGAATAATGGCCAGCATTTCCAGAAAATTGGACAAAGCGGTCGGATTTTCAAATGGGTGGGCGCTATTGACATTGAAAAAGCCCCCGCCATTCGTGCCGAGCTGCTTGATGGCGATTTGAGAGGCTGCAGGCCCAAGCGGAATAGTCTGCTTCCCATTTTCCAGGGTGGTCACTTCTATGTAAGGAGACAAAGTCTGAACCACTCCCTCGCCGACCAAAACAACCGCCATGATCATCGAAAGAGGGAGCAGGATATAAACCACCATGCGCACCAGATCAACCCAAAAATTCCCCACCGTATCAGTTGACTTTCTGCTGAAACCCCTTGTCAGGGTAAGCAGAGCGGCCATTCCGGTGGACGCACTTAAAAAATTATGGGAAGTCAGGCCGAGCATTTGGGTGAGATAGCTCAAAGTGGTTTCGCCGGCATAGGCTTGCCAATTGGCGTTAGTTGTGAAGCTGATGGCCGTGTTAAAAGCGAGGGCCCAGGGAACGCCGGGAAAATTTTGCGGGTTAAGGGGGAGATAGCCTTGGATCAGCTGCTGAAAAAAGAGAGTAATAAATCCGAGGGAGTTAAAGAGCAGCAAGGCTTTGCCGTAATCCGACCACGACATTTCCTCGTTGGGATCGGCTCCACTGATGTAATAGCAAAGATTTTCCAGCCATCTGAAGAAATGGACTTTCCCCGTGAACACATGGGCCATATAGGTTCCGAGGAGAGGAGTAACGGCGATGAACACCGCAGTAAAGAAGAGAAATTGCATCTATCCCATGCCCTTAATAGCTTTTAACACTCTGGCTACATGCCCTTCCACATGGACCGGATGCTCAACCCAGCGGATGACCCCATTGCGGTCGACGATAAAGGTGGAGCGGATGATTTTGTGTTTTTCATGAACCGTTTTGATCAGATCAAAGGCTCTGTACATCTTAAAGTGGTCATCGGATAGCAGCAGATAATTGAGGCGATGTTCCTCGTAGTATTTTTTATTGATCTCGACGCTATAGGGGCTGACGCCTGCGATGATGATATTTAGGGCGTCGAACTCCTCAAAATGATCCCGGAAATCCTCAACGATGAATTGAGTTCTCAGGGCGTTCTCTTTGGAATAAAAAAATATCACCGAGCTCATCCCCGCGAGGATGTCATTATTGATTTCCATCCCATCCTGGTTCAGCGCGTGAAAGGCAGGGAGGAAATCGCCTACTTTTACCTTAAATTCCATAACATACAATCAAATTGCAACTTATCTACTACCTTTACTATACTTCCCCATATGAACACTATAGAAATTCGCCCCAGGCGCAACCGCAAATCCCCGGCCATCCGCACCCTGGTGCAGGAAACGCGCCTTCTGCCATGCGATTTTGTGGTTCCCCTGTTTATCATAGAAGGGGAGAAGCGGAAAGAGCCCATAGCGAGCATGCCCGGCATCGACCGGCTCACGATCGATCTTGCGATTGAGGAAGTGATTGATCTCTATCAGCTTGGCGTTCGGGCCGTCGACTTGTTCCCGGTCATCCCCAAAGACCTGAAAGACTCAAGCGGTTCCGCGGCGCTAAGAGAGGACGCCCTCCTGTTTCGCGCCTTAACGGCTCTAAAGAGGGAGATTCCCGAAATGTGCCTCATGGTCGACATAGCCCTCGACCCTTACACCGACCACGGGCACGACGGCCTGGTGAATTCGGAGGGGATCATTCTCAACGACCCCACCGTCGAGATGCTCGGAAGGCTCTCCGCAATGGCCGCGGAAGCCGGTGCTGACGTCGTGGCTCCGAGCGACATGATGGATGGGCGGGTGGCGCATATCCGCCGCTCGCTGGACCACGCCGGCTATCAGGATGTGAGCATTCTCTCCTATGCGGCCAAATACGCCTCTTCCTTTTACGGCCCCTTTCGGGAGGCCCTCCAGTCCGCCCCGAAATTCGGCGACAAAAAGAGCTATCAGATGGATCCGGCCAACGTGCGCGAGGCGCTGAGGGAGTGCGCTTTAGATGAAGCCGAGGGGGCCGATATGCTCCTGATCAAGCCCGCGCTCGCCTATTTAGACATTATCGCCAAAGTGAAGGCCCAAACCAACCTGCCCTTGGGCGCCTACCATGTCAGCGGCGAATATGCGATGGTGATGGCGGCGCATGAGAGGGGCTGGCTGAATGCCCCCAAGGTCTTTCAGGAAAGTTTGACAGCGATCAAGCGCGCCGGCGCCGACTTTATCCTCACCTACGCCGCGCGGCATATCCTCACCGCTGAAATTTGAGTGATTCCTTTTACACCTTTCAGTTCCGAATTTTGCTTCCAGCTGATATAATATGCAATTATGCTGCGCTCCAGAATACACCCCTTACCCATTTATGATACCAGCGATAAGCAATTTTTTATTAAACGGGACGATGAACTTCCCAATGGGGGGTCAAAGTCGCGAAAATACACCTCCCTCCTACCGGCCATCATAGCCGGGGGGCACAAAAAGGTGGTCTTAAAGGGGGGGAAACACTCCAATCATATCTATTACTTTTCAAAGCTTTTAGAAGAGCATGGTTTGGAGATAGGCGACGAGGGCTTTGTCGTTGCGGAGGGGGGATCGCAAAAGGAATCAATTGCAGGCGCCTTGACTTTGGCCAAAGATATTCCCGATGAGTTCGATCATATCTTGATCGATGCAGGCTCAGGTATGATGGCCGCAGCTCTTTTAAAAGGGGTTTCTGTTCCGGTGCATATTTTGCAACTGGCTCCGCTCGATTTTCAGAGGGCCTATGAAGAGTGGTTTGGGACTTTCCCAAAGAGCCGATGCGCCCTTTACCTCCCTGCGAAATGGAAATCGTTCGGTTCTTTTACCAAACCATTGCTGCGATTTATTTCAGATTTTACACAGGCAACGGGTATCCCTTTAGACCCCATTTATTCGGGAAAATTACTCTACTTTGCCCCCGAACTCACAAAAAATCTCAAAGGAAAGATTTTGATTGTCCATCAAGGTGTGTCTCCAAGATCTTTTTCCTAGAATTCTTACCTCCACTGGCGCTGGTCGTTGATTGTGTTGTAGAGGCTGTCGCCGGTATAGGCAAAATACCCGACATCCCTCAGCCAGGCCGAAAGGCCGTAGTACCACTTGTCCCGCTCCGTATGGGTATAGAAAATATCCATCGGCATCGAAAGCTCTATCCCTTTATCATAATACTGATGCCCGTTCACCCGGTCGTTGCCGTTGGTCCAGGTATACCAGATGGTGATGCGGAGGCCGCTTTGAAAATAGCGGGATAGCTCAAAGCGGGCGCCCCAGTCGTTGGCCAGGAATTTGCCAGCCTTTACCTTGGCTTCAATATTGAGCTTTGAAAAACTGTAGTAGAAATCGAGGAAATATTGGGAGCCGGTGAAAGGGACCCATTTCTCCTGGTACCCCTCCAGCTTCCGGATGGTGTTTTCAAAGCCGAGCCCGGTCTTGGTGCGGCGCTTCAGCACAGCGCCCTCAAGGCCGAACGCGAATTGGCAGTCGCTAATGGGATAATAGAGGATTTCCCCGCCCGCGCCCCCATACATCTGATCGAAATAGCCGAGGCTCAAGCGGGAAAACCACCCTCTTCCCAGATACCAGTTTTTCTGGAGGTAGAATTCATCGAAGGTCACCCCTTTTTGCCTGAAATAATCGACGACTTCGGTATGCACGTTAATCAGCTGGGAGGGATTGAGGAGATCGACCGAGGTCACCCCTTCCAAATCAGTGAAAAAGGTGGTCCCCAGCAAAAGGGAGTAGTAGATATCCCCCCATAAAAAGCCGTTTACGCCGTAATTGAGCCCTAAAGCGTACTTGAATTTTCCCCGCGAACTGCCAAAAAGGGTTCTGGTTTTGGGCAGCAGCTCAAAATTGACCAGATCAAGGGGTTTCTTAAACACCACTTTCATCGGGGGGTAGCAGCGGGGATTGCAAGTGGGAACCACGGCATCCAACTCGGGATTGCCCGCCCAGCCGACGCTGAATTTCCGCACAAACGCCATCGGATAAACATACTCCTGAACCGGGAACCCCTCCGATTCCTGCACGATGATCACCTCATCGACATCGATGGGAGTGAGATAGGCCACCAGATTGTTCAAGCGGAGGCGCACATCGGCCTCAAGGCGGTATTTGTTATTATAGACCACCATTTTCATCCGCTTTTTGCCGCAGCACTCGTCTAACGCAACCTCTAAAAGATCAAAGCCTTGTGCTCTCATCGCATAATAAAAATCCTGGGCCATGACATTTTCCGGCCGCAAAGGGCCTACCCTCTCGATATTGATCGGCGCCCTGTAAGGAAGTGCGTCGTCTATTTTTGGCAAAAAACCTTTGGTGCAGCCGAAATTGTAAAAAGCGGAGATGGAGCCGGCTAATTTTTTGCCGCGGACATAACTTAAGCTGAAGTCGATATGATCGAACAGGCGATACTTTATACCTGCGTTGAACCGGGTCTTATAATCTCGCCCTCCGGGGTGGGGATCCTTCTGATAATTGGTGCCGTCAAATTCCGCCACGAGGCAAAAGGGCCTGAGATAGGGAACGGGAGATGAGAGAAACGGCATCCAATTGGCGCCGCCGAACCACCCTTTGAAGCGGTCAACCCCCGCCCCGATGCTCCACTCCAGATTGAGCCGGGGATGCACCTTGGTCATGACAAGGTATTCGCCGTTAAAGGCTTTCGTTCCCAAAAAATCATCAACCCCCAAGGCGAAACCTGGGAGGGCATAGTCGCTGTCTTCCGGTTTGAGGATGGCGATTTTCAAGTTGGCCCCCTTATCGGAAAAATCCCCGAATCCTTTGCAGGACAAGAGCGGATCCTCGACGCCGATAAAGACGCGGTAATTCCCTGTAGCCTCGAGCCAGTTGGTCAGCTGGGCGCGCAAACTGTAGATGCTGTAAGGGGAGACGTAGGCCCAGCCGGCTCCAAGCTCCCCGGCACACCCCATGCGGGCGGAGGGCATATTGATGTACCCCCCCTGGAGCAGGTGGTTGTAGGTCACGGGGTAGCGTTTGGAAAGATAACAATCCCAAAAGTTTACGAGCATGAGATCCCGCATCAGGCCCTCCCCGTCCTGGGCATGTGCTGAGGAACATAAGAGGAAGAATATTAGTACTTTTAAGAAGAGTCTCATTTCTTTAGAAGAGAATACTCTCCCGTGCAGAAAAATGCAAGTTACGGATAGTTCAAATGACTTGTCATTTAATCTTAAAAAAATTAAAGGGTGGGTATGATCAAAAAAACTAAAGAACATTTCAGAATAGATGACGGAGGCACGACATTTGTCCACAAATGGCGCAAATGGGGGCCGTATGTTTCCGACCGCGCCTGGGGAACCGTCAGAGAAGATTACAGCGAAAATGGGGACGCCTGGACCTACTTTCCCTTTGATATCGCCCATTGGAAAGCCTACCGCTGGGGTGATGACGCGATAGCAGGCTGGTGCGACCGGTATCAGATTTTAATCGTGGCTCCCGCTTTTTGGAACGGCAAAGATCCGATTTTAAAAGAGCGGCTTTTCGGCCTCTCTTCCCCTCAGGGCAATCACGGGGAGGATGTAAAAGAATATTATTACCATCTAGACGGGACGCCGACCCATTCCTACATGAAATTTCTCTATAAATATCCCCAAGGGGAGTTTCCTTATCAAAAACTCAAAGAAGAAAATAGAAAACTAGGGGTCAAAGATTCGGAATATGAACTGGTCGACACAGGGATTTTTGCCGATAACCGCTACTTTGATATTTTTATTGAGTATGCCAAAGAAGATGAAGAAGATCTTTGCATCCGCATCAAGGCTTTTAACCGGGGGGACAAAGCGGCTCCGCTCCATATCCTGCCCACGCTCTGGTTCCGCAATCAATGGTCCTGGGGAGCCACTCCCGATCCAGCCCCCCATATTACGAAAGGGAAAAATGGAAACGGGGGCATTTGTTTAGAGGCGGATGAGGCCAAGCTGAAACCCTTAGGCAACCTGCCGTTTGATTATGCGATCGGCAAGCACTATCTCTATGGACCCGAGGGAGGAGAAGCGCTCTTTACTGAAAATGAAACCCATTTCCCGGAAAAAACGACGGGCTATTTTAAGGACGCCTTCCACCGCTATATCATCAAGGGAGAGGCTGCCGTAAACCCTGCAGAGGAAGGGACCAAAGCCTGCCTGCACTATGTCCGCAACATTCCCGCCGGGGAGTCCGCCACTTTGCTTTTCCGCTTCACAAACAAACCCATAAACAATCCGCTTAAAGACGTGGAAAGAATCATTGAGGAGAGAAAGAAAGAAGCTGACGATTTTTATGAGGAAATACTTCCCAAAGAAGCATCCCCTGAAGAGCGCCATATTCAGCGCCAGGCCATCGCGGGCACTCTTTGGAGCAAGCAAATCTATATTTTTGATGTCAATCTGTGGCTGAAAGGAGATAACCCCGTTTATCCTCCACCTCAAAATAGACTGAATATAAGAAATATGCACTGGAGCCATCTTAATTCCATGCGCATTTTATCCATGCCCGATAAATGGGAGTACCCCTATTTCTGCGCATGGGATCAGGCCTTCCATTGCCTGACTTTAGGCCTTGCCGACATTAAGCTCGCCAAAGAAATGTTATGGCTTTTGTTATTTGATCAGTTCCAGCATCCAAACGGGGCGATTCCCGCCTGCGAATGGGAATTTTCCGATCTCAATCCTCCCGTTCAAGCCTGGGCCGCTCTGCAATTATACTATTTGGAAAAAAAAGATTATGGCGTAGAAGACAGAGAATTTTTGGAGCGGTGTTTTCATAAGATGCTGATGAACTTCGCCTGGTGGGTCAACAAAGTCGATAATTCGGGCAATAACGTTTTTGAAGGGGGATTTTTAGGATTAGACAATATCACCATTTTGGATCGCTCCCAAAAGTTGAGCGAGGGTATTACCCTGCAACAATCGGATGGATCCGGCTGGATGGCCATGTTTTGCCTCAATCTCATGCATATCGCCCTGATACTTGCCTCAAAAAATAATGTCTATGAAACGCTGGCGACAAAATTTTTCCAGCATTACATCTATATTGCGCACGCTATGAAAAAACGGGATAACCAGGACTATGAACTTTGGAGCGAAAGGGATCAGTTTTTTTACGATGTTTTGACTTATCCCGATGGCAGTTATCATAAGTTTAGAGTCCGTTCACTGGTCGGCCTTATCCCTCTTTATGCGGTTGACATCCTGGAAGAAAATCAGCTGAAATCCTTTCCTGAGTTCTATTCCAATTTCAAATGGTTCTTACACAATAGACAGGATATTGTAGCTAATTGCGTTATTAAAACTGAGAATTTTTATGTTCTGTCTATGATGAAAAAAGAACAGCTGGTGAAGGTATTTGAATACATTTGGAATCCCAATGAATTTCGCTCCCCATTTGGTTTGAGAAGTTTATCTAAATTTCATAAAGATAATCCATTTACTTATGGCAATAATACCATCTATTATGAGACGGATGAATCGCATCAAAAATTCAAGGGAGGAAACTCTAACTGGCGCGGCCCCGTCTGGTTCCCCACCTCCTATTTGCTGATCGATGCCTTAAAAAAATTCAATACCGCTTTCGGAAAAGAGATAAAAATCAAAATTGCGGGAGAGGAAGCCGTTAATCTGGAAAAAATGATCGCTTTCTTTACCGACGCACTGATTTCCATTTTTAAAAACAACAATGAAGGATACCGCCCATTTCTAGGGGAGAAATTTCCCTACAAGCAAGATCCTCACTGGCGGGACCATCTCCTTTTCAACGAGTATTTCAACCCCGAAAACGGCAAAGGCCTCGGCGCCAGCCATCAGACCGGCTGGTCCGCCTTAGTGGCCAACCTGATCACCGATAAGTATGAGAACCTCTGATTTCCTATTTTTACTCTTCCTTTGTTTCACTAAATTGCCTGGCGATGAATGGCAAAGAGTCTACTTGGCTTCTTTTCCAAGATCGGGAAATCACTGGGTGAGGAGCCTCATCGAAGAATCGACTCATATCGCCACCGGCTCGGTCTATCGGGATAAAAAACCGGTTCATTCAAATAATCCTTTCCCATGGGGCGGCTATTGCGCAAAAAATAGCAACTGGCGATACCCTGAACTAGATGATATTGTTGTAATAAAAACGCATTACCCTCAATTCAGTACTAAATTCGATTTACAGCCTTGTCTAAAAGTTATCCGGATTGTAAGGCACCCCTTAGATTGTTTTGTTTCAGAATACGAAAAAAGACATCGCCAACCCTTCTATATTCCTGAGAAAGTGTTAAAAAAATATATCGCCAACTGGAAGAAATTTCAAAATTACTGGAATAATCAGGAAAATGTGTTGACGATACGTTATGAGGATCTTTTAAAAGACCCTGAACACATTCTCAGAGAAATTTTAGAGGCTATTGGATATAAAGTTGCCGATGAAGATATAAAAAGAGCCCTATCCACGCATCCTCCCGTAGGGGCCCCATTGAAAAAGGCGCATATTTTCTCTCAGTCCGACTGGGATTTGATTCAGAGCGAATTGCATGATTTACTGGAAATTTTCAATTACCTTGAATTTCAGCCGCGTACTTCTTAAGCCCGTGTTTCACGATATCGACCATCTCAATCTTCGATGGACAAACGAACGTGGGCAGCGCGAAGTCCTCGCTATCCACCTCTAAAATCCCGAGCTGGTCCGCCAAATCAAAATCCTCTGCCATAATCGATTTCACAAGCAATATCGTCGAAATATCCAGTGGCATTACCTTATCATAGAGCGAGCCGTCGATAAAAGGGCGGTGCTCTCCATGGAGGCTGGTAGTGAAGGGATATTCCCGGTTTTGCGCATTGAGATGGCCGGTCAAATAGGCCCGGCTGAAAGTGAAATTTTTTAGCCCTAAGCGGAAAAAATGGAGAAAATCGCGCTTCACTTTTTCCGGAATCACACAAAAAACAAAGTCGTTAAAGCCTAAGAAATCCTCAGCTTCCACCTTTCTGCCGTTTAAGGGATCGCCGGAGATCAGGCGCGAAAATCCCTTTTTGATCCGGCCGGCGATCAACGAGACAACCGGGTAGCCCGCCCTCGCACGGAAATAACCGATTTTCTCGGGGATCACGGCGGGACCGGCGATGCTGATAATCTTATCAACAAAATACCTGCCCGTCCTCAAGTAATGGCCGATGACCACCACGTCGTGGGCGCTGAGGGCCCAAACGACATCCTCATAGGAGCGGATTGGATCGATGGCCTGGATATGCACCGAGTGGTTGGCGGCCGGGTGGGGACCGGCTGCCGTGTGCAAGACCACCTCTTTGGCCTGTAAAAATGCCGGGCACCGGGACCCTTTTTTATAGACCAGATGGACAAATCCGTCGGTCAATTTCGAAAGAGCGGTCAACCCGGCCTGAAAATCCCCCTCATGCCCCTCAACCTGCATCTCGGCCGGCGGTAGGAAAGGAGCGGTTTCGAGGGCCTTAACAAAAATGCTGCGCGGCTTTTTAGCCGGATCGGCAAGAACACCGAAGGGCCTTTGCCGGATATGGGCAAAACAACCCCCTTTTTTTAACGCTTCAATGAGATCTTCCCGGCTTGCGGTATTGGGATTGACGGCTGCGTTTTCGCAATATTCCTCCCCTTTAACATCGATCACGACATCCAGAATCCGCCTTTTAAGACCCCGCCTGATTTCTCTGATCACCCCATGGGCCGGGGAGACAAAATACCTGCCGGGGCAATTTTTGTCTTCAGCAATGGGGCTTCCGATTTTTACCAGATCGCCGGCTTTAGCGATCATGTGGAATCTTACGTCTTCAAAAGGCTCGAGATTCAAAGAAATCTGCGAAGGGGGGGAAAGGGACACCACTTCCCGGTTTCCTTGGGGATGTCCTGCAATTGGAATATCTAATCCTTTTTTTATTTTTATATCGACCATGAGCGCCTCAAATTGTACCAAGCAGAGTTTAGCGAAATTGCGATTTATGCGCAAAAATAAATTTTAATCGCTTTTTATTATCTTTTATAGTAAAATGTTGTCATGTTTATTGGAAATATTTGCCATATTTTGAAGCCTTGTTATATTGAAGCTGAAAATGGCTATACTAATACAAAGACGTGGATCGCCGCTCACCGCGGTTTCATCGAATTGGCCGCTTCATTTGCTTTCAATCTCTCCCTGATCCGGTATTTCGCCAAGCCCTTGCTCTTCTTTGACGCAGCCCGCCATGTGCTGTTCGGCACGGCCGTTCAAGTCAGCTGGGTCGCCTATCGCCATTTTCATCCCGATTCCAAAATTCCTGAACCGGGCCAGCATATCGCAAGAACCTCGGCAGCCATTTTTGCCGGCCGAGCCGGACTGCAAACCGCTATACATGAAAGCGGCCACGCTCTTATGGCTCTTTGCTGTTTCTTGAAAGCAAACCCTGAAATTTCCATTTTTCCCTTTAAAGGGGGATCAACCAGCTACGCGGTTTCTTACGGAACCACCTCCTTTGGCGCTCTCCTTGGCAAAGAAGGGGCCTTAGTGCTCATCGCCGCCTCCGGGATGATGGCGACCACCGCCTCGGCTTTATTAGCCCTGGGCGCGGCCGATCAGCTGGAAAAAAAATATCCCCGCGTCGCCAAATGCCTGACCTACCAGTCTGCCGCCCACATTCTGATTGAGCTGGACTACGGGCGGCAAGTGTTTCTCACGAGTAAAAATGACGTGGCGCACGATTTCATGTATATGTGGGAGTATGGGAAGATCCATCCGCTGATCCCCATGTTCTTAATAGCCGCGCTGCCCTTGAGTCTCTACGCCCTGTTGCAAAGGCGCAAACCTATTTGGCCTCGCAGCCGGCTCGAAAACTGACCGAAGAGGCGAACCAACTATTTCTTGTCAGAAATAAACAGGTACTTCAACCCCGCGACAATGGCGGCGCCCACAAATACCATGGGAGCCATGATAAATAAAGTGATCGCTACTCCGCAGAAAACGATGCTTCGCACCATGCCTTCCCGGTTGACACTTCTTTCCAGATCCCTGAAAAAAGCGATGATTTCGTCGGAGAAATAAAATCCCGCGACAATGCCGATCAAAAGCTCTCCCCAAAAAGGTTGAAAAAAGAGCAGGACTAAACCGAGCACTAACAAACAGTAGGCAATGGTATCGCGCGTATTTTCTTTGGCATAGTTGACTAAATTATCCATTTTCTCATTTTTTATCGTCCGCGCAAACTTTTCCTTTATCGTCTCCTCTTCATGAGGCTCTAAAGGTTCCGGCTGCAAATCTTCCGGCTCATCATTTTGAGATTTTTTTTTCGTCATGCTGACTTTCCTATTGAAATCCTGTCAAAATCAATTTTATATAGGACATTTGAAAACTTCGCAATAGGATAATTTGTTCCATTTATGTTAAGATGCGCCTATGGTAAGAGACTGGTTGAATAAAATCACTTTGGGAATTGCTGCGCTGGGAATCCTATTCCTTTGCTTCGGCATTTGGTTCTGGTGGTCACGCCCTGCGTCCATTCCTCCCAAACAGGCTATAGAGGAAAAAAGCCGGCTGCCGGAAAGAACGCACAAATTGCAGGAAGAGGCTTACCACGCCCTTGGAGAGCCTATTTTGTCCCTCAAAAAATCCGTTGTGACCCTGCAAATTCCCGACTTGCGCCAACAGCTGATCTATTATGGCAAAAATGGCCGCCCTGACGCCCAGGAAGGGGGGATCATGCTCAATTTCGGACTTCCGGGAAGCAAAGCTGCAGCCACAGTATCCCCCGGAGAAAAACTTTACCTCACTTACGACCGCTCTCAAAAGCCTGCAAAATTCATTTTCAGCCCGAACAATGAAAAAACCTCCCTTTGGATCGAAGCCACCCCAAAAGGAAACGAAGTCAACGTCCAAGTGAAGATGATTAATGAAAGCGGCAAGCTGGTGCAGACCCCTCAAAGCAACGCCAATTTCCAGCTAAAAGAAAAAGATCAAACCCGCATCGGAAAACCATGGGATATCGGGAAGTGGCGCGTAGATGCGACTTTGCTTTCCCGCCAAAAAGCCCGCTGGTTTGGCCAGGATATCTTTTTGGAAACCCATGGAGGGGAAGAGTATGCCTCGACCATCGGCAAAGAAAGAATTGATTTCACCGAAGAAGAGAATCCCTACTCCGTTTTTGTCAAAGAAGGGGATGCCTTGATCTGGTGCGATAACCGCTGGAAAGAAGCGGTGCCCGGAGAAAATACCGTGCGCTTTCCTTTAATGACTGTAAAAAAGATCAGCGACCGCGTCATGAATTTAGAGCTTTGGGATGTCGAAGGAAAAGCCAAAGTCAATCTCAATCTGCTCAAATCAGCCGACATGAAAATCCCGCCGGGCATCCAGCAAAGCTTTAAGTTTGTCGGAGCCAAAACAAGATCTCAATTTATCTTTGAGATAAACAAAGAGCGCATGACGCTGAAACCGAAAGATTGGCTGCTGCTGTCCAAAAAAGGGTGGATCAAACTCACCACTCCGGAACAAATCGATGACTATGTCAGCCGCAAACTGACCGGTCCTTTGTTTGTGTTTGACGGCGTCATCAAAAAAGGGGATGCGCAAATCATATCAGGCACCATGTATAATGCCTCCCGTACGGAAATGCAGCCGATCGAACTGCCTGTGCAGCAAAGCCGCGCAGTCAACCCCCAAGAGGCCCAGCCGAAGGAAAAAGGGGAGCAGCCGCCAAATCAACAGGCGAGAGAGGAAGTAGAACCCAAGAGGGAAAATGGAGAATCGCCTCCACCTCCACCTCCACCTCCACCTCCACCTCCACCTCCGCCGCCTATGCCGACTGACCGCCCCTTTAATGAAAGAAGGGAGTTAAGACCTTGAAAGCTATTGGTTTAATTTCTTCCCGTGGTCTTTCGCGCTGCGACCGGCGGCCTCGCAAATCGTCCATAGCTAAAGCTATGAACTCCTCACAAGTTTTGCGATTCTTGGGTCTCGCTGCGGAATACCAATTGGACGAAAATAAACCAATAGCCGAAGTGAAAAAACCCCTTTCAAAGAAAGAAATATGGGAATAAAATCGGAATCATGAGAAAACTGTTTACCCTATCTTGCTTATATCTATTATTTTCTGCCGCAGAAACTTACGGCCAAACTATTGCGGAAAAAAAAGCCGGGACGGTTTTTGGCGAAGGAGACTTGAGCCGCGAAACACAGGATCTGCTTGTCGACGTCAATAAACAGTTGACCGCCTGGCAAGATGAAATGAGAGAGCTCTACGCTCAGGTTCTGGTTCTATTCCAGCGCAATGCCCCCATCTGCGATTACAAAATCCTGCTGGATGAGATCAATCAGATTAAGGAAAACATTTACCTTTTAGAAAGCACCTGGCGCGACACGGTATCCCAAGGAGGGTCCAACGAAGCCTATTCGCTTTGGCATCAACCCTCTACAACCATCGAGCAGCTTGTCATCGACTACGGCTCCCAAAACTTTGTCTATTTAGTGCGTCCCGAAGTAGCCTCCATTAAAGTCAGCATCAACTCCAGCTTGCCGATTCCGCGCGCCTCCTGGAACCAGATGCTGGAAACTATTTTATCGCAAAACGGCATCGGCTACAAGCAGCTCAACCCCTATCTCAGGGAACTCTACCTGGTCAAACAAGACAATTCCGGCATCGAGTTAATCACCAACAACCGGAGAGATCTCGACCTCTTTCCCGAAAATGCCAGAGTCTGCTTTGTCATTACCCCTGACGCTGCCGATTCGAGACGCATTTGGATGTTTTTAGATAAATTTATCAATCAAAACACCACTGTCATGCAAATGATCGGCCGCGATATTTTAATTATTTCACAGGTTTCCGAAATACGCGATTTACTGAAGCTCTATGACTTTGTTTCCGCCAACCGGGGCGATAAAGAGTATAAAATCATCCCTCTGCAAAAAGTGGAGGCGGAAGAGATGTCCCGCATCATCGCCGCAGTTTTCGATCAATTGAATGAAGCCCCGAAAGAATCGGGCAACGGTAAGAAAAAGGAATCTAGCGGTGGCGGCGGCGGCGGCGAAGGCAGCGGCCTCAAAGTGCTCACCTTGGGAAAAATCGCCCAGGCGCTTTTCATCGTCGGCTCAAAAGAAGAGATAAAACGGGCTGAAGAGATCATCTACCGCGTGGAGTCTCAGGTGGGTGAAGCGAGAGCGAGAGTGATTTACTGGTACACCGCCAGAAATTCCGACCCTGAAGAACTCGCCGATGTGCTTTATCGCGTCTATAATTTGATGATGGAAGTCCCCTCCTCTTACGCTCAAAACAACGGAGGCGGAGGAGCGCCAGGCCAGCAGCAGCAGCAGACCCAGGGAGGACCCAATCAGAAGCAGGATATCAACATCAATCAGGAAGTGACGCAAAGATCCCCTCCGCCGCCCCTTCCGCCGCCTCCTCCTCCTCCGACATCGCTTCGCTTATACGCTGAAAGCTTCTATCAAGACGGCGGCTATATCGTCAACCCAGCTCCGGCTCAGCCCGGACTGACGCCAGCGCCCATTTTTAATGAGGACCGCGACAATTTTATCGTCGATCCGAAAACCAATTCGATCGTGATGGTGGTTGAAGCCGATATCTTGCCCAAGTTAAAAGAGGTGCTCTATAAACTGGATGTGCCCAAAAAAATGGTGCAGATAGAAGTGCTTTTCTTCGAAAAGAGAGTCAATCTCCTCACCGATTTTGGGTTGAATCTCTTAAGAGTGGGTAATTGCGCCTCCAATACGAACGACACCTGTTTTGCCTTCAACAACGTCAACACCTCCTTCAGAGGCAGACCGGAAAACGCCGGAGTGTTTCAGTTTTTCTTAAGCCATGCTCAAGGGTGTTCCGGCATCCCTTCGTTTGACTATTTTTACCGCTTCCTCATTACCCGGCAAGATGTGCAGATAAACTCAAACCCCTCTGTAACGACTATGAATCAAACCCCTGCCTTAATCACCATCAGGGATGAGATCTCGATCAATACCGGCGTGTTTGAAGTAGAAACCGCCAAAGGGGTCACTCTAAAAGACGCCTTTACAAGGGCTCAATACGGTATCACGGTGGCGATCACCCCAACCATCCATATGCATGGGGATGAACCGTTTGAAGATCCTCATGACTACGTCACCCTCATCACCGATATCACATTCAGCAACGTGCAGCCCACCACCATCCTCAACCGCGACCGCCCCGACGTAGCCATCCGTCAGGTAAAAAACGTCGTCCGGGTGCCTGACGGACAGTCGGTGATCATCGGCGGTTTGCGCAGAAAGACCAAGCATGACGAGGTCTCCTACGTCCCGTTGATCGGGGAGCTTCCAGGCATCGGAAAACTGTTCAGCATCACGGGAATGAGAGATGAAGAGACAGAGATGTACATGTTTATCACCCCTAAAATCATCGTTGACCCTGTCGAAGATTTCGACCGTCTGCGCCGCAAAGAGCTTTGCCGCCGTCCGGGAGATATTCCGGCCTACCTTTGCCAACTCAACTTCGCCCAAGAATGTGAAAGGACCCGCGTTTTAGAGCAATCAATGCGCATGTTGTTTGGCAGACCCCTCAACCGCTGCGTTTACACCGAAGACAGAGAGTATCATGGCCAATGCTGGTGACCCGAAAAGAGAGGATTTGAGCGACGAACTGACCCGCCAGGGAATGCTTGGCGGAGAGGATGTCAACCGGTCTATTGCCACTCAGCTCGGCATACCCATCATCACCGATTTTAGCCTGATTCCCTTTCCCAAGCATATCTATCAGGAAATCCCTTACGCCTTTGTCAGGAAAAATCTCGCTCTTCCCATCCAGGAGGAAAATGGCTTCGTTTTAGTCGCCGTCGCCGATCCGCTCGATTTGGAGCCTCTGGAAGAGCTCAGGCATATGCTGAAAAAGGATGTGAAGGCCGTTTACAGTCCCAAAGAAACCATCCTGCTCGCTATCGATGAATGCTACCAGGAGCATGGAGGGGCCGCTTCCCAGCTGATAGCCCATTTGGCCGGAGAAAGAGGCGGCAAGGAAGAGCAGGAAGTGGAAGTTTACGACTTGCTCGACACTTCGAAAAGCCAGGCTCCGGTCATCAAACTGATCAACCTGATCATCACCGAAGCGATCCAGCAGGACGCCTCGGACATCCACTTCGACCCGTCCGAAAGCGGTCTGAAAGTGCGCTACCGGATCGACGGTGTTTTGCAAGTGCGCCACTCCCCCGCTCTCGAATATCAGGCCCAGCTGCTGACAAGGCTGAAAGTAATGGCCAAATTGGATATTGCCGAAAGGCGTTTGCCTCAGGACGGCCGCATCAAGCTCAAAATGGGCGCGCGCGAAATCGACTTCCGCGTGAGCACGGTGCCGGTCACTGACGGGGAAAGAATCGTCTTGCGTATTCTGGACAAAGGCAACATCACATTGGGTTTGGACCAGCTCGGCATGCTGCCGAACGTCTATAAAGACTTCCGCAAATTGATCACGTTGCCCGAAGGAATTATTCTCGTCACCGGCCCCACAGGCAGCGGAAAAACAACCACCCTTTACAGCGCCATTTGCGATATCTGCACCGATGAAGTCAACATCATGACCATCGAAGATCCGGTCGAATACAACCTGAAAGGGATCGCCCAAATCGGCGTGCGGAGCAAAATCGACCTCAATTTCGCGACAGGACTGCGCCATATCCTGCGCCAGGACCCGGATATTATCATGATCGGGGAAATTCGCGACGTGGAGACGGCGGAAATCGCCATTCAAGCCTCCCTGACCGGCCACCTTGTTTTGAGCACCCTGCACACCAACGACGCCCCATCGGCTATTACGCGCCTGGTCGATATGGGCATAGAACCCTATCTTCTCTCCTCGACCATCGTCGGAATTATGGCTCAGCGGCTCGTGCGGCGCATCTGCCCCCATTGCAAGGAGGGGTACCGCCCGAGCGATGAAGAGCTGATCAGCGTAGGGATCCCAAGAAGCGACCTCAAAGAGGATGTGATTTACCAAGGAAATGGATGCAGCGCCTGTTTCGATTCTGGATATAAAGGGCGCCACGGCCTCTATGAACTGCTCGTTGTCAATAATGCCATCAGAAGGCAAATGGTCCACAGCCCCGACGCCGTGGAATTGAGGATACTGGCCCTTAAAGAGGGGATGTCCGGCCTGATCGAGCATGGCAAAAAACTGATCCTTGAAGGCATCACCACAGTGACTGAGGTATTGCGCGTTTCTAAAGGAGTGGAAGAGTAGTCCCATGCCTTTATATCAGTATCACGCGTTAAACCGGGAAACCAAAAAGAAAGTCAGCGGTTATATTGAAGCGACTTCCGAAAGAGAGGCGAGAAGGGAACTGCGCGACCAGAAATTAATGGTCACAAGCCTGACAGAAAAAAAAGAGGCTCCTTCAAAGCAAAATTTAAGCGGCGACAGCCTGCTCACCTTTACTATCCAGCTCTCCCAATTGGTCAGCGCCGGAGTCCCCCTTTACGAAAGCCTGGTCGCCATCGAAGAGCAATACCGGTCGGAACCCTATCACAGTTTATTGCTCAGCTTAAGCAATCAGGTCAAATCGGGAACCCCGCTTTCCAAGGCGATGGGCCAATTTCCCTCCAGTTTCAGCAAACTTTACCGGGCAATGGTAACCGCCGGGGAATCGGTAGGGGCACTGGATGTGGTGCTCGACCGGTTGACCACCCTCCTCACCAAGCAGCAAAAACTGAAAAAAGAGATCGTCACCGCCATGATCTATCCGGCCGTTTTAGCCGGCTTTTCGCTCATTGTCGTTTCCCTGCTCCTCGGCTTTGTCGTCCCCTCGATCGAAGGGATTTTCTCCGAGCGAAAGCTGAATACCTTTACCTATATTGTCTTGAGAGCCAGCCACTTTTTCCGCGGCTACTGGTGGCTCTACATTCCCGTCATCGCCCTCACCATTACCTATCTCGTCTATTTCTTCAAGCGTCCTGCGGGAAAATTATGGCTGGAAAGAAATCTGCTGAAATTCCCCATACTCAAAAAATTGATCATCCAAACAGCCGTGGCGAGATTCTGCCGCACGATGGGAACACTGCTCCAGGGGGGCTTGCCGCTCGTGGATTCTTTGCAAATCAGCCGCGACGTGATGCACAATGTCGTGCTGGAAGAGGAAATCAGGCGGGCCGAAATCAAAGTTTTGGAAGGGAAGTCCTTAAGCAGCGAACTGAAGCGGTCGAAATGGTTTCCGACCCTCGTCTCCAGAATGTTAGCCGTCGGCGAGGACTCCGGAAGCTCGGTTAATATGCTGAACAAGCTGGCCGAAATGTATGAAGACGAGCTCGAAAAATCGCTGCAGCGCTCCACCCAGCTCGCTCAACCCATTATTTTAATCTTTATGGGCACTGTGATTGGAATTATTTTACTTGCTATCTTATTGCCTTTAACAGATATGAGTTCTTTAGCTTTATAAAAAAGGAAAACATATGAAAATACAAAAACGGCGCCACATTACCCTGATCGAAATCATGATCGTGATGTTTTTAATCGCTCTGATCGCCGGCGTAATCACCTATAACACCGTAGGATCTCTGGATGAAGGGCGGGCCTTCAAAACAAAAACCGGAATAGAAAAGCTTGAGACCATCTTGAGTTTAAAAGTCGCGGAAAATCCCGAAGCGATGAACGACATGGAAACCAAGTGGCAAGAATATGTCACGGCGTCTCCATTGGTGCAAAACCCAAAAGCTCTGATAAAAGACGGCTGGGGCCAGGATTATAAAGTCACGGTAGAAGGATCGTCTATCAAAATCACATCCGAGAAGTACGATAACTACAAAAAAACACACCCAACCCTGTTCGGGAATGATTAACCGGGCAAGGCGCTGCTTCACTCTGATTGAAACGATCATCGTGATCACTATCATCGCCTTAGTGGCGGGAGTGGTCGCGGTGAATATCGGGAAAGCGTACCAGCAGCAGCGTTTCCAGTCGGAAGTAGCCATGGTAGTGGAGACTTTGCGCCTGGCGCAGGATTTGATGCTCATCTTGCAAGATGATGTCCATGTGATCTTCACTCAAAACGACA
The DNA here is from genome assembly GCA_963696295.1 of uncultured Chlamydiae bacterium. Taxonomy (GTDB): domain Bacteria; phylum Chlamydiota; class Chlamydiia; order Chlamydiales; family JAJFMB01; genus CAVOJR01. Next base: position 1,342,227 of record CAVOJR010000001.1, read on the forward strand.
AAGGGATTGTCTTTTGGCTGGAAACGAGGAGCCCCCTGGCCAAAAATTGGGAGTCTGTGGTGAAACGTTCGCATAAAACCTTAAAGGCCGTCCACGCTGTCAAATTCCTCGATCAGCTGCAGGGTCCGGTGCGCATGGGAGAGCTGGATATCAAATTCCTCTCCGGCGGAACGGTGATGAGCAAAGGCGTGGTCAGGCTCTCGAGCACCGATGATGATACGAAGAGAAACGCCTTAAGGAGCGCCATACTGCTCTACGGCTTTCCCCACCCCATCGACAGCTTCACCGAGGAAAAATGGGGAGATGTCTCTTTGAAAGCCCAAGATGAAGCCTATGATGATAGAATCACAGAGATTACCGTGCATGCCATCACAACTCCAGAACATGGAGAGGTTGAAAGTGAAGAAGAAACATAAGAGATATTTTCTTCTGTTAGAGGTGATGATCTCCTTTGCCCTGGTAGTGCTCTGCGCGCTTCCCTTGATCTATCCCCATACCTATATTTTGCGCATGCAGCGCGAATTTATTCAGGAGATTGAACTTGACCACTACGTCAACAACAATTATGCCGAGCTGACCGAGATGCTCTACAAAAACCAGGTTCCCTGGGAAGTGATCAGCGGCAAGCGCACCCTGCCTTTGAATCCCCCTGACATTCCCGTTACCGGCACGCTGCAGTTCGAAGAAAAAAAGCACAAGCCGGATGAAGCCCCCACCTATGGCGTCTATCTTTTTGAAATCACTTACACCTTTACCAATGGGCTCAAATACACCTATAATCTGATGCTCGTGCGCGATATTCCCGGCGAGAGCATTGAAGAAAAGCCAACCGATGAGGATGAGGATTGAAGAGAAAAAAACGGCATCTCACATTGATCGAGCTTTTGATATCGATGGCCCTGACCACCCTGATCCTCTCTGCCCTCATGTTTTTTTACCGTCAAATCGTTTATCTCAACGGAAAATATGATGAAGCGCAAAGGGAGAGTTTTCAGCTGCGCTTTCTGGAGAACCGGCTAAGCGATATATTACCCAAGGCCGTGCCTGAGAAAACCTCCAAAAAAGACTTCTATTTCTTTTCCGAGCCTGATACTCACGGCACCTTTAAAAATAACAGTCCGAGCCTGGTCTTCACCTTTGATAATGGAGTAGACATAGACAAAAGCTTTTCCAACCACGTTTTGGGGCGGATTTACCTTGATCCCAGGGGCAACCTGACTTTAGCGATGTGGCCTTCGCCGGCGCGCTGGGAGGAAGGGGACACTCCGCCGATGAAAAAAGAGATTTTGATGGAAAATGTCTCATCCCTTTCCTTCGAGTTTTTTATACCCCCGGAAAAAACGGAAGAGCCCATCCCCAACGATAAAAAAAATGCTAAAATAGAACCCCAGCCAAGGCTTACCTGGGTGAACAGATGGCAGCAAAATTACAAACAGCTGCCAGCCATCGTGAAAGTAGAGATTGTGCGCACAGTGGACAAAAAAGAGAGAAAATTCACCTATGCCTATCCCCTGCCCAACGTCGCCATTCCCATAGTGGTTAGGAGCTAAAATGAACGTACTGCCCTTTGTGATGACCATGCTGATGCTTATATCTATTATGACTTACGCCAGGATAGAGAGCTTTCGCGACCTCTCGGGCCTGAAATCGCAATTCGAGTGGTACATGCAGCAAAACGAGCGGGTCTACAACAACAGCGTAAACGAAGACAAATACGATAAGCAGAACTCCTCGAAGAGAAAGTCCGGCGAAGACCCCGCGGCCAAACAAAAAGAGGAGGAGAAATCATGCTCCCGCATCCCTTTTTATCTGTTTATCAATAAGCAGCAAAGGGAGAGTAAGCACGAAATATTCGACCAGCACACCCTGCTCGCCAAGCTTCTCATGACCGAACTTTATGGCGATACCGATTTTTTTAAGGAAGCGGAAGAGAAATACCCCGATTTTCTGGACGGAATTTTAGATCAACTTATGAAAGCCGCGGAAAAATTGCCCAAAGGGCAGACCATCACCACCAGCGCCGATCTCGCTTCGATCGAGCTTGGCAACGAGCTGCTGGATAACGTCTTTTACCATATGCTGAAAGGAACGGTCAATATCGACGAGCAGGATGTCGCAGAGACTTACCCTTCCCTCATCAACTTTGTCACCGTCAAAAACAAGACCAAAGTGCGCGTCTTTTTGGCGCCCCACGATATTCTTCTCGCCATCTACGAGAATCCCTCCCTCGTAAAGGATATTGAAGAGAAGCGGAACGATTTATATAAAAGAGTGAAAGACGAGAGTATTACCAAAGATGAGGCCAGCAAAGAATTTGAAGAGGAGTTTGGAAATAAGCAGCGGCACGGCATCGCCGAAAACATCCTGGATTTTAGAGTGACAAAGACCAATCCGAAGGCGTATCAGTAGGTGTTCATAAGATCTAAATTACCTTGTAAATTCTAAAATTACCGCAAGAGGATTAGCTCAGAGACGTAGAGCTTTTCATCGATAGCGTACAACGGCCGAAGGACACTTAATTCCCTTTCCAGACGACTCAAAGCTATTCCTTCGGGGCCTGAAGTCAGGTTTGCCACTTGGAAAGACCTGTCCTGTTCCGCCTGGATAAATCTTTTACGCGCCATCGACAATTCATTTTTCGCCATAACTTCCTTTTTCTTGACTTCGTTCAAATCGCCAACCAAATGGAATTCTAAAATATTTTTCCAGTCTTTTAATTTCTTATTTATTTCACTTTCTTGCAGTTGCAGGCATTGAGAATATTTTTCCCACTGCATAACATCAATCTCAATATTATTTTTCTCCTCCAGGATTTTATCTTCTTTGGCCTTCAATTGCGCCTTAAGGTCCTGAATTTGATTTTCTTTTTGCTGAATGGCTTTGTCTAAGGCAGCCGGATTGGGTTTGTTGCAAAAGTCCATCACCTCCATTATACTGCGGAGCTCCTTGCGCGCTTCAACAGATTCGGATAGCTGATCTTCGGATAAGAATTTTTTCAGCTCCTCTTCGCTTGCTAAACCATCGCCCTCATTTTTGAACAACTCGCTCAGCTTATAGGTCTCCTTTCCATTGGCTTTTAAGATAGCTATGATACTCGCATTAAGTTCGTTTAATTTCCTCTTATTCTCTAACAGGTTTCCCTGCTGGCATTCTTTTATTCTCTCCCGCTTATCGCGAAGCTCATTTTTAAGCTTTTGCTCTTTTGTTTCGACATTATTCGCCTGCCGTTCAACCCTTGGCAGAAGGCCCGATAGAAGGCGCTTTAATTCCCCTTCCTTAAAAGAGGCGCTTTTGGGAAATATCCTATTTTTCAGGGCATCGACCGTTTCAGCTCCCGGCAGGAGAGGTTTAAGCTGTTTGACAATGCTCATTTTGTTGAGATAAAAGGTTTTTTGGTCGCACTCGACTTTGATCGCCTTGCCAAACGCGGCCATGATCTCACCAATGAATCCATCATATCTGGCCACTGAAATCGATTGGATCGTGTTGAGATTAATCGAATGTCTTGTTGAAAAAATATTGAAACTAACCATGACTCTCCCTAAACGTTTCTTCAATGGATTCAATTTCCAATTTCCAAAAAGCGATTTTTTTGATTTTGCTTCTCATGTCTTTTAGATCTTCAACGTCTTTATCATGCTCATCAATTTGTGTGTATATTTCATCGTACTTACGCTGTAATACTTCAATTTCATCCTTATATATCTCGATTAGTTCATTCTCTACCTTTTTACCATCCAGCTCCAGTCCAGCATCGAGTAATGCTTTGCGGTGTTTAGCGACATCAAAAGTATTTAGTTTCTCTTCTACCTTATCTAGCACCTGTTCAATAGGATCCTCATCTTGAGCGGAGACCATTACATAAAAATATGGTTTCTGGTGATCAAGCTCCCTTTCCAATTTAGAACATTCATTCTTTGCGTTTGCTAATGCGTCTTTGAGATCGTTGACTGGAGTGACCATCTCATTATGACCGGCGGACTCGATTTTTTGGACGGCTGGAGCGGCTTTGGCTACCTCTTTCTCATTATGACCCGCGGACTCGGTTTTTTGGGCGCTCTCTGCTTTAACTTCTTTAACAGACTCAAATAAACTTACAATTTTCCTAATTATAGTACTTAGTGTCTGAGGCAAAGACCATTGACAAAAAGATTCATCAACAATACTTGATTCTTGCCTACTGTTCTCAGGAGTGTACGATTTCCAAAAATACCTGATTAAACCCTTAATTTCTTTATCTTCTAGCTTCTTCTTAAATTTTTGAGTCGCGCCGTCTGTTTTTAAAGCTTCAGTTAACTTTATTTCGGCTTTTCTTTTGCTCACAATATTGTTACAAATCCTAGTAGCATTAGCAGTCGTTTTGCTATCAACTGCTCCCAATTGAGCCCAAAGTTTACCAGCATATTTCAGTTCTTGTCCTTCCAACTGATCAATCGCTTCATCCAACTTCGCTCTCTCCTCATCAATTTTGTCGATAGTATTTGGGAAATATACATTAATCTCTGATGAATGATTCAATTCAAAGTTACTAATCATAATCAACCTCATTTATTTCAGTTATACTGAACATTATAAAACGTTAATATTTTATTTTAATAAACAAATGATGCTATTGAGATTAATTTATTGTTAAACAGACTTTATAAAGATTTGATTAACTCATGGCTGTATCGTTAAACTCTTCTGCCAAAGCTTTAACTTCTTTCCATAGCTTTTGTAATGTTCCCTCTTTTACAGCTAAATCTTTTTTTTCTTGTTCAAAATTTTCGTTTAACTGCTGATATTTACTTATTTCTGTTTCGTTAAGGTCATCTTCTTCATTCAGCTGCTTGATAGATATAGTGATTTTTGATAATTGCCTTTGAACCTCTGCGAGCTCTTTATCAGTATGTTCACTAAACGATTTGGCATATACTTTATATTGCGTATCTGCTTCATTAGGATTTGGTTGAAAATGAGTCTTATCACTCTCAAGTTCGTCTCTTTTTTTCATCAAAGCTTGAATTTGAAGATTTAGATCGGATAAACGCTCCTTGATTTTCCCCTTTTTTTCAACTGCTTGATTATACAAAACAACATTTAGGGGATCATATTTGGCTTGACTCTCTTTTATCGCTTTTACTTCAGCTTTTAATGCATTATATTCCTTCTCTTTTGCAGCATGCTCTTGAAGTATGACTGTTGTTGATCGTTTAGGTGTGGGAGAGGAACTTTGGGAAGAAGGGAAATCCACTTCGCTATGACCAGAAACATTAGCTTCTTCCGGAGGATTAAAATTCTTAAGCTCAAAGGCCTTCTCAATTCTTTTCCATATTATATTTACAAGTTGAGACAAGCCGCACCATTTAATATCTCCTACATCAAGACCAGGCGATTTCCAAAAATATCTGATTTCGCGTTGTATTTCTTTAGAATCCAGGGCATGATTTGACTTTAGAGCTTCATTTAATCTGGTTTCTACCTGTCTTTTACTCAGTATGTTTTCACAAATTCTGTTAGCATTAGCTTGAGTTTTGTTTGGTTCAGATATTTTTGCCCAAATTTTACCGGCGGTTTCTTTTTCTTTCGTTGTCAAGTTTTTATACGCATAAGTTGTAGCAACATTCCCAATCGAACTATCTGATGAAGAAATTAAACTCATAAAACCTCCATTTTACATTATAAAACAAACATGATTATGTTTTGTTCTGTAAATGGGTTAATTTATGATTAATTTAGGGTTTGTGGTATTTGGATTTGATTTCGCGCCACTTCTTGACGATCTGGGCGGCGATGGGAGCGGTGTCCTTGCCCCACTCGCCGTAGCGCATGTAAACGACGACGACGAGCTCGGGCCGGCCAAAGGAATCCTTGGCGGTGAGGACGCTCTTCTCCCCTTCTTGGCTGACTTCGAAGGAGATGCCCCCAAACCAGATGTGGTTGAACTTGTGGGAGCCTAATTTAGGGTCGAGGTTCACCCGCTCCACGGTCTCGGAGGTACTGCTTTTGCCAACGAGCTGCCCTTTGAGCTCGACAAAATCGCGCACCCATTGGGGCTGCTCGCGGTACAAGTGGCTTAAGCTGCTTAAGTTGCTATGCACCCGGTAAATGAAGCGCTGCATCCCTTCGAGCAATATCTGCCTGACGATTTCAGGCAAAAAGACCTCGCGCCTCACTTCAATCGGCGTCTGCTTCACCAAATGAGTGTTGTTTTTGCCGAGGCCCTCGGTGAAAAGGGGGAAATCGATGCCGAGCAGAGCCAGGCTGTCCTGGTAGGGAAAGTGGCGCTCGATCTGGTTATTCCTTAGCTCTGCGCCGGCAGTCACGCTGACGATCATGGGCCGTAAGATTTTGCCGCCGTTTGCCAGGGCGGAGAGCATCACGGCGGTCTGCAGGGGAGTGGAAACCAGGGTGTGCTGCCCGATAGCAAAAGAGTATAGGCCGGTCTTATTCGTCTTGAGATCTTTTGGCAGCCCCCCTTTTATCTCTGAGGGTAAGTCCAGGCCGGTTCTCTCGCCATAGGAGAACTCTCGCGCGGCTTTGGCTATATTTTCGGGGTCTTTTAATATATCGCCGGCAATCAGGGCAAAGTAGGGGTTGCTGGAGTACTCCAAAGCGCTCACGATGTTGATGTGGCCGATGTCGCGGATGGCGCTTTTTGGGATCCGGCCCCCTTTATAGAGCTGGTGGATCGGCTTGCCGTCCTGCGCGTATCCTATAATACGGTGGCGCCCTCTTTGCTTAAAGGTGTCGGTGATCTCTAAGGGATTTAAGCTCTCCTCAGAGATGGGCTCCTGGTTGACCGAGAGATCCTGATATCGCTCAATGAGCGCCTGGTAAGCGACCACCAGCTTGAAAATCGACCCTTGGTGCGCGGCTTGCCGGTAGGCGTACGAGCGGCCGTAGCCAAAACCGTAGCGGGGGTAAAAGGCTGCCGCCAGATCTTTTTCGAGGGACTCCTGACCCGATCTTCTTAAATAGGGGTATTTGCCCAAAAGGGGGCGGGTCAGCTCCTGGTAGCTCCGCAGGCTCTTTAAATAGGAAACGGCCTCCTTTTTGGGGAGCGCCGAGACTAATGCGTCGTAAGCCGAGCGCCATTCCACGGCGGAGTGCGCCCCTAACATCAACTCCTTTTGCCAGGTTAAAAAATATTCTTCGTAGGGGCTTTCTTGAGTGGAGATTCCCAGGAGAAAGGCCAAAGCGAAGGACCAGCGCCTCTCTTGCCAAAACCTATCGAAAAACTCGGCTTCTTTCCGGTCGAGGTATTCAATATAGGGCCTGGCGTAGCGGTTTTGCGCTTTCTCTTCCAGCCGCTTCTGCTTCAAATATTCTTTAGCTTCCTTTTCGCGCCAAACGGCGAAGTCGATCTCGTGATAGAGGGTTTTGGCCATCTGGCGCATCTCCTCCTGCACCCTCACCCAGGCGGCGCACACATTGCGGTACTGCTCCAATGTCTGCTCGCCTGCCTCCTCAATCAGCTCCTCATCAAAGCGCTCTTCGGAAATGATCAGGCGGCAAAGATCGATAAACAGGAATTTATATTCATTGCTCATATCGAGGAGGAAGGGGTCGATTTTCTGACGCGCCTCTGACACATACTTTTCATGCGGCTCCAAATTACAGCGCATCGCCTCAATAATTTCCGTCGGGGGCTCATCTTGTGGGTAAAGAAGGCTGAACAAGGCGTTGAGATCGTTATTGCCGCTTAATATGAGAAGCTTATCAATCGCTCTTTGCAAAAGTATGCCATTTTTCACATTATCCAGCCGGTTCAGCGCGGCGATAATCTCGTGCGTTTCGCCAAACGCGTTCCGCTCGGGGAGGATCAATTTCAAGTAGTTTGACCAGGTCAGCCACATCTGCTCCTCATAAAAACTATTTTTGACCGGGTCGAACATCTCCCTTTCAAGGGGCCGCTTTTGATTCCAGAGGTCGGCGATATACGACTCGCTTTCAAACCAGCGCAAAATATTGGCCGATTTCTCCTTTTGGACTTCCTTGTTGCCCGACACGACAAAATCGTTCGCATCGATGCGGGGATAGGAAGCCATCGCCAAAAGCTCCCCGCTATTGGGGTCCATCGCCACAATCGCCCCCCCTTTGATCCACGGCTCGCGCAGGGCTATCAGATCCTGTTTGGCTATGGTCATTCCAGAGATGCGGGCTTTGCGCAAACCCTCGTTTTCCATCAGCAGCTGCTCGGCATATTGCTGCAGCTCCGCCGAGATCGTGAGCAGTATCCTCTGGCCGGAGTTAGGCTCCTTGGAGCCGGGCAGCTCGCGCAGGAAATTGCCTCTTGCGTCGGAGTAGTAGCTCCGCTTGCCGTGGAAACCTCTGAGCTGCTCCTCAAAGCGCCCCTCCACGCCCGCCTTTCCCACGTAATCATTGATCGTATAGGCGCGCTCTTCGAGCTCCTTCAGCCGCTTCATCACTTGGGAAACTTGATCAAATCCTTGGGGAAACGGGGGATTCTCTCCCTGCTCCCGCAAAGCTAAGAATTCTTTTAATTCCCCGATTTTGTGAAAAATCGTCTCATACTCCTCACGGTTGATCGCCCCCATATAACCGATTATGTCAGCAGCCAGCCGCCCCTGAGGATAGAGCCGCTTCGGCACCCTCTGCACATGGATCCCCTGCCACTCCCTTTCGAGCATTTTGAGCCGGTAGTACTGTTCCTCGCTGATATCTTCTTTCAAAACGAAAGGGGTCTGGTTGTAAAGGGATGCTTTGGAGTAGATCAAATCCTCAATTCTTTGCGCCTCAATCTGTAATTCTTTGGACAATAGCTCCGAAAGCGCTTTGATATGCTCCTTGCGCTTATAAATTTTAACTTTACTTCCCCCCTCCCCTTTTTGCCACGCGACGGCGGGAATGTTGCGGATAGGGGCGTATAAAACGGCGGCGTTGTACTGCACCTTGTTGATGGCAAGGGGAATATTGAATCGGTCCCGGATCGTTCCGCGCTTGGCCTGGCTGACGACAGTGCGGTTTTTCGGTTTTCTGGCCTCCTCGATCCGCTCCTCGTGCTGCACAACCGAAAGATGCCAGGCGCGCAGCAGGATGAGTATCATCCCCGCTAAAATGAGGTTGAGCACCCGGTTTGCTTTCTGTGGAATGTCTTCGGTTCCATTTGTCATGCCGCCATTATCGCGAATTTTTATAATCTACTCACCAAAAAATTTGATAAATCAGCCCTTGCTAAAAAAATAGGTGCCCAAGCATAATGTTTTTCACCTGCGCGCCTGTAGTTCAATGGTAGAACAGTAGCCTTCCAAGCTACTAGTGTCAGTTCGATTCTGACCAGGCGCTTCACATGTAATACAATGCATTATTAACATTAACCAAGACCGAAATCTTGCCTATTTAGGCAAGATGCCGTCGTCAACATAAAGGGACAAGGCTTGGCTACAGCAAGTTACAATTAAAGAATTATTAGAAGCCGGCGCTCATTTTGGCCACCAAACACGTCGTTGGAACCCGAAAATGAAACGTTTCATTTTTGAAGAGCGCAATGGAATTTACATCATCGACCTCGCAAAAACATTGCAGCAAATCCGCAATGCTGTCGAAGTCGTTAAAGAAATTGTCTCCAAACACAAATCATCCTGTTTGTCGGAACAAAAAAACAAGCGAAAGTCGTCGTCCGCGAACTCGCTGAAGAGTGCGGCGAATTTTATGTCTGCGAACGCTGGCTCGGCGGAATGCTGACCAACCTGACCACTATCCGCAATCCATCAAAAAACTCGAGCGCATTGAAAAACGAATCGCCACCGGCGGCGAAGGGTTAACGAAGAAAGAGCTCTCCCTGCTGACAAAAGAACAGATCAAACTGGACAAAAACCTCTCCGGTGTCCGCGCCATGCGCAAACCTCCAGGCTTGTCATCGTCGTCGATCCAAGCAAAGAGCATATTGCTGTCGCAGAAGCCAACAAACTCGGCATTCCTGTCATGGGACTGGTCGACACCAACTGCGATCCAGATCCTATTCAATACGTCATCGCTTGCAACGACGATGCTTTAAAGAGCATCAAACTGATTCTGCAAGCCTTGGCACAAGCGATCATCGACAAGAAAAACGATCTCACTATCTCCTACCAGAAAGAGGGAGATAAACCTGAAGAAGACATTGAAGTGTTGAAAAAAGCGTTTAAAGAAGTTGACGTTTCAGAAGAAGAAGTCTAAAGAAAAGGATTAATAATTATGTCGACACCAATTACAGCCGATTTGATTAAAGAACTGCGAGACCGAACCGGCATCGGAATGGGTAAATGCAAAGAAGCCCTTGAAGAAGCCAAAGGCGATATCGAAGTCGCAATCGCCAATCTGCGAAAAGCCGGCATGGCATCTGCGGTTAAAAAAGAAGGCCGGGAAACCAATGAAGGGATGATCGGCAGCGGAGAGAGCAAAACTCACTTCGCCATTGTCGAAGTCAATGCAGAAACGGATTTCGTCGTTAAAAACGACCGTTTCCAAAAATTCCTGAATGATATCATCGAGGAAATAGCCAAAACCCACCCCGCCTCAGTTGAAGCTTTCTTGACACAGAACTATTCGAAAGAGCCCGGATTGACGATCGACCAATACCGCGCGACTATCGTTCAGGCTATCGGAGAAAACATCCAGATCAGCCGATTAAAGACATTTGAAAAAAATGCCAATCGCTCCATCGGAATTTATTCCCACATGAACGGGAAAATTGTGACAGCAGTCGTCATTGAAGGCTCTCCTAACGAAACCGAGCTTGCCAAAGAGATTGCCATGCACACTGCAGCCGCAGCTCCGGACTATTTGAATCCGGAAAGCGTACCAAGCGAAGTCATCGAACAGGAAAAAGAGATCGCCAGGAGCCAAATGAAAGGCAAGCCGGAAAACATGATCGAGAAGATCGTCGACGGCAAGGTAAACTCCTACTTCGATGCAGCCTGCTTAACACGCCAGAAATTCATTAAAGATGATAGCAAAACTATCACCGGATTACTGGAAGAGCACTCCAAAAAAAGCGGTAAACCATTAAAAATTGTCACATTCATCCGATGGGGTGTTGGACAAGCCTAAAGGCATGCCGTGAAGCGCGTTCTATTGAAACTCTCAGGGGAGGCTTTGAAAGGAAAAGAGAATTTCGGCATCGATCAAGATGCCGCGCTACTCCTTGCAAAGTCGATAGAACGCGCTAAATCTACTCATCTCGAAATAGCCATCGTCATCGGCGGCGGCAACATTTTTCGCGGAATCCACTTAGAAAAACTAGGCCTTGAGCGCACCCCGGCAGATCATATGGGAATGCTCGCTACTTTAATCAATGGGATTGCTCTGCAGCAAGCCTTAACCAAACTCGGCATTCCAGCTAAAGTCATGACCGCCCTGGAATGTCCGAAAGTAGCCGAAGCCTATAACTGGTATAAAGCAGATCAGTTATTAAGCTCGGGCGAAGTGGTGATTTTTGTCGGAGGCACAGGCAACCCCTATTTTACAACCGATACCGCCGCCGCCTTAAGAGCGAGTGAAATTGGCGCCGACATGCTCTTTAAAGCAACCAAAGTTCCGGGCGTTTTTGACAAAGATCCCAAGAAATTTGCCGATGCCAAAAAATATGACAAGATCACCTATGCGCAATTTCTTGCAGAAAAATTGGAAGTCATGGATGCTACTGCTGTTTCGCTCTGCATGAGCAATCATATTCCTATTTTCGTTTTTGATATGCAGCAGCTCGAAACCAGAAATTTAAATGAAATCATCTCCCAAAAACAGTCGGGAACCTTTATCAAGGATCTTTAAAAAAAGAGGGAATCATGAACGATATTGTAAAACACACTAAAGGGAAAATGGAAGACGCCCTTAACCACTTGAAAGAAGAGTTGAAAAATATTCGCACGGGAAGAGCCAACCCGGGCATGCTCGACAGCGTTCTGGTGGAAGTTTACGGCGCCCCGATGCGCGTCCGGGATATCGCCACAGTCACTACCCCGGAAGCAAGACAGCTTCTCATCACACCCTTCGACCCTCATAATGTCCATGCGATTTCTAAAGCTATTGAACGGGCGAATCTCAATGTGATGCCTATGGTTGACGGTCATGTCGTCCGCATCAAAATACCTCCTATGGACGATGCTGTGCGGAAAGATATGGCTAAAATGTGCGGAAGACGCAAAGAGGATGCCAAAATCAGCATTCGCAATATCAGACGGGATGCCAATGAAGCCGCTAAAAAGAGCAACTTTCCCGAAGATCAAGTAAAAAAAATGGAAAAAGAGATTCAGGAACTCACTGATAAGTATTGCAAAAGCGCTGATGATCTGGCCCATGAAAAAGAAAAAGAGGTTCTCACAATTTAGGCTTGCAAAGAATTGCCTGAAAGGGTAAGATTTAGCATCAATCAGTTGATGAAACTGCTTGTAAGGCTCGGTAACGAGTCGCTTAGGCCCCATCGTCTAGCCCGGCCTAGGACATCGGATTTTCATTCCGGTAACAGGGGTTCGAATCCCCTTGGGGTCAACAATGAGTCTTTAGCTCAGTTGGTAGAGCACATCACTTTTAATGATGGGGTCGATGGTTCAAGTCCATCAAGACTCATTTCTTTTTTTTCACGACTTCTTTACTTAAATTTCTTCCATTACATATAGTGAAACAGAGGGTCTGGTTCACTTATCCAGGCAGGATTTCGGCCTAGCAGCTAGCGGCTGTTGCGGAGCGGCCGGAACTGACCGAAGATTTGAACAAGGCCAAGATTAGGAATTGGTATTTATGGAACCCCCTGAAAATAAATCGCAAAAGAAAAAGCCTGAACGCCCCCTGGAATGCACGGAATGCAAAAAGCCGATCATGGTCATCTATACCGAGATCGTCGGCGATCTGATGACTCAGACAAGCATGTGCGCCGATTGCCCCGAATTGCAAAAACGCCTAAAAGGAGTGCCTCATGAATTTCACACTCAAGAAGGAGTCAGCGCCGGCGTTGCCTGCGGCAATTGCGGCACCACTCTGGAAGCCGTTAAAATGGGCTCTGCCCTCGGCTGTCCGAACTGCTATGAAATTTTTGGCGATATCATCCTCGCAGAACTAAGGGAATCCGAAAGCCTCCCTCAAAGGCTCGCTGTCACCGCCAAATCGATTCCAATCCATATTGGCCGCATCCCAGGCGAAACACTCGAGATAACCCCATCCCTTCGCCTTCTCGCTTTAAACGAAGCTCTAAATGAAACGCTAAAGCGGGAAGATTATGAACAAGCCGCGATTTTACGCGATCAAATTAAAGAACTAACCGAATCAGAGACAAACCATGATCCCAAAAAACAACGGAAGTCCAATTCTTAAGCAAAAAAAGCCTTGGACGGATAATCACAACGACATCTGGATAGCCTCTACCCTCTCCCTTTTTCGCAATATTGAAAACTTTAACTTTCCTGGAAAAATGACTGCGGAAAGGAGAAAACAAATCATTCCCCTCCTTTCGAAAGAGTTGACCCAAATACCAGGTCTCGATAAGCCCATCGTCCTCAATGCGGATGAGATAACTCCCAATGAAAAAGAGTATCTGGTCGAGCATTTCTTAAGCCCCTTCAGCTACCATGACACCTATGCCGGGGAAGGATTTGTCATTGATAACAGCGGTCAATTTTTAGCGACCTTAAATGTTCATGACCATCTTCACCTGCATCTCATCGACATCAGGGGCGAATTGGAAAAATCGTGGAACAGCCTGGTAAAAATGGAAATGCAAATCGGCAAATCGTTTGCTTACGCCTTTTCCTCAAGATTCGGCTTTTTGACCTCAAATGCCGCCAACTGCGGCACAGGATTGATCATCGCCCTCTATCTTCAGCCAAGCGCTCTTATCCATACCGGAAAGATTGATGAGTTTTTAGAAAAGAACGCCGACAAAAGCCTGACAATCACCGGACTGCAGGGCAACCCTGAAGAGCTCATCGGAGATATTCTGATGATCAAAAACCACTACACACTGGGAATGAATGAAGAAAACATCATCTCTACCCTGCGCAGTTTCGCCACCAAATTATTAGTGGAAGAAGGCAGCGCCCGCAATGGAATCAAGCACCAGGAAAGCCCGCAAGTCAAAGACAAAGTCAGCCGGGCCTTTGGCATTCTGATCCATTCCTACCAAATTGACGCCATAGAAGCCCTGAACGCCATCAGCCTGCTCAAACTGGGCTCTGAACTTGGCTGGCTGGAAGGATCTAATACAGCCGCCTTGAATGAGTTATTCTTCAACTGCCGCCGCTCCCACCTTTTCCAAACATTCGGAGAAAAAATTTCTCCCGAAGAACTTCCCCATAAACGCGCCGAGTTTATTCACCAATCTCTTAAAAATGTTCAACTTAAAATATGAGCGTAATCAAAAGCGCTGGTATATGCTTCAATGAAAACTCCTTTTATCTAGACCATCTTGGCATTGTCTGCTCCTTTATGGGAGCCCCGGTCGTTACCTTAGCGGATGACTGCGTGGAGGCGGCCAAAAAGTATTACCCCGACATCGATATTATCAAACTTGACTATGGGGACCTCTCGCCGGAATATCTCTTTGAGCATTATGATGCCCTTTATCTCTCCGAATATTGGCCTAATGTCAACGTCAAGTACAAAGCCTTAAGGGAGAGATTTCATAAGGATTTGAGAATTGTACACTGCCCGCATGGATTTTCAGATAAAAGTTATTGGTTCGACAAATGCGTGCAGGAAGATATTGTCTTAGTTTATGGCCAGCATATGCTGGATATGTTGAAGAGACTGAATTTGCCCGAATTAAAAAATTATGTAGTTACTGGAAATTATCGCTACACTTATTACAAAAAACATAAAATATTTTACGACACACTCATTCAAAATGAAATATTAAGCCGCTTCAAAAAAAAACAACCCATCATTCTTTACGCACCGACCTGGCTGGACAGAAGGTACTCTTCAACCTTTTTTGATGCCTGCGGCCAGCTGATTGAAAATCTTCCGGATCACTACAATATGATTGTCAAACTCCATCCCGGCCTGGAAAGAAATGACATCGCTCAATACTATTCCATTCTCAATACCTATTCCCACCTCGAAAATGTCCTTTTTATTTCCGATTTCCCTCCTGTTTTCCCCCTGTTGGCAGTAGCTGATATATATATAGGTGATTCTTCATCAGTTGGATACGATTTTCTAATGCTGGATAAACCGATGTTCTTTTTGAATAAGTTCAAAGAAGATCCGGAAACAACACCCTATATTTATCTCTATCGCTGCGGCAAAAATATCTTCCCTGAGGAGTATAAAGACACCTACAAGATCATAGAAAGAGAACTGCCGGATGACAGGAAAAACTATGGCTCTATAAGAAGCGACGTGAAAACATATACGTTTGGGGAAGAGAGATCGTTTGAGGAGATTAAGAGGGGAATCATATCATGTTTTGATTCCAGCGCTCGATAAGGAGGTTCGCCTTATCCAAATCTTCAGCATAGTCCACTTCCACGGCCGCCGTCTCTTTGACCGGAATAGCCCAAATCTCCATCCCGTCGTCGATGCATAATTGCAGCGCTTTCTCGAAATAGTCGTTCGGCTCGCAGCGTTCCAGATTCCTTTTTAGCAAAGGAAGATCATCAGATCGGACCATATTCATCCCAAGGGCTTCCCCATTTGGAATTTTGACATCTTTGGACACTTCGACAATCTTTCCAATCCCGTCCGTCCGGTACTTGACTTCTTCCTCCAGCGTCTGCTCCATATTGACAATCATTCCCGATTTCCCAAACGAGATGAGCCGCTGAAGGATGTAGGGATGAAAAACGACATCGCCATTCATCCAGATCACGTCGTCTTCTTCAATTTGATTCAACGCGATCAGCAAACTTCTGGCGGTGTTGGTACTATCGTATTGGGTATTCTCTACAAAGGTCAAATTGGGATATTTCTCACGCAAAAGCTCCTGCATGTATCCCACTACGATGATAACGTGATCCAGATGCCCAAACTGGGCTATATTTTCCAGCTGCATCCCTAAAATGGTTTTCTCATTAGAGAGGCGAAGCAACGCTTTAGGCGCGTCGTGGTTTTCGAAACGGCTGCCTATCCCGGCCGCTAGAATGATCACTCTCATTTATCAACCTGTTTAGCCAACCAGTTTTCTCCTTTTCGCACAATAGGCAAAGTGATGTGCGAAAGCCAGCTGCCTCCCACATGAACTTTGTTGTGAGCAAGGGCAAAATTGCCTGAATTGCCTCCTATTAACCCGACATTCAAGTTTTTCTCAAAGCGGGGATAATTGGAACTGGTCACCGAAATGCGGATGCGATGCCCCTTGGCAAAGACAATGCTGGTGGACCACAAATCCAAATCTACTTTAAAAGGGTCTTTTAAAGGATTGGATTTCAGCCCTTCTGAAATGCCTGTGCGATAAATGCTGTCGGCAATCAAAATACTGCGCCCATCCGGGTAAACATCAGTCAAGCGGACAACTACGTCAGTATCTTTTTGATCTGAAGAGAAAAAGAGGCTGGCCGTCACGCGGCCGGTTACTTCCAGATCTTCAGAAAGAGGGTCTGTTGTGAAGACCAAAACATCGTTACGCTCCTCAATTTTCTGCACGTTTTTTGGACCTGCTTCCAAAAACAGGTTTCTTCCGCCAATCGTCGGAACGGGATTATGGGGATCGTAGACAAAAGTAAACTCTTTTTGCTCAGGAGAGTATTGTTCAGAGAGTTTTTGATCCGGAGTCAGATAGAAGGCCGTTTCCACACAGGGAACGGGCCATTTATCGGTCTGACGCCAGCGATTTCCACTCGAAGGGCTGCCATCAAAAGGGCCCATGACGTAGTAGATGACCTCCGGGATTTTATCAATGCCGTTATCAACGCCCTTCAGATAAAAATCGAGCCAGCGATTCACGGACAAATCGAGCGGAGGTGATTGCCCTTCTTTCGGCACTTCAAAATCTCCAAGGCGAATAGTCGCCGGCCAGTGGTGAGTCCATGGGCCTATCAGCAATTTCTGCTTCCCTTTTGCCCCGGCGCCGCCTCTCTCCTGGCGGGAAACGAAAGCATCGAGGGTTCCCTGGACAAAGGTATCAAACCATCCCCCATAGTGCAGGGCGGGAACTTGCACCCGATCGGAAACGCGCAGCGTATCAAGGCTTTCCCAAAACTCGTTATAAAAGGGCTGGCTATTGACAAAGCTGTGTACGCCAGAATCTCTGGCATATAAACCAAGCCACCCCTCCACCTGATTTTTCAGCACCTGCCCCCCTACAAAAATGCCATGATGAAACAGGCTGCTGGCTGCAACGCCTATGTATTGGCATTTTAAAGAGGGAGGAGCTGATGGAGCCATCAAAAGCTGTGTGATTCCCAAAGCTGAGAAACCAACGGTTCCCACTTTTCCATTGGTAAAAACACTTTTTGCCAGCCACTCGACCGTGTCGTAACCGTCCTGATGCACGCCCCATCCATCGCTCATATAGGGCAGCGTTTTGCCTTCCTGATCGATAGCGCTTCGCGTATCCTGAATAGCCACGACATATCCCAGCTGCGATAATGCGGCGTAACCCAGCCAGGGCGGCGAACGCCGGCCGGCAGGGCTGCGCAACAAAACACAGGGGCTAGTGCCAATTTCCGCATCGGAAGGGAAATACATATCCGTGGGCAACTCCGTCCCGTCACGCATAGGGATCATGACGGTAAAACTCGGTTTCAAATCTTCTGCAGCTACAGAAAAAATGCAGAAAAAGCACAAAACATATCGGATCGATCTTAAAATTAGCATGATTTCATCCAATCTTTAGACAAGCGACACTCTATCATGTCAGCCGGCAAAAGAGCAATATTAGTTACTGCTCTTTGCGCGAGCGGCCAATCTGGATTTTGTCCTGCCGGCGGTATTGTGTTTGTATATACCTTTTTTAACTCCCTTGTCTATAAGACTATAGATCTCATTCAAGGAGTTTTGAATGTTGATTTGATCGGTTTCCGACAAGACCGTTTCGAATTTACGGATAGCTGTCCGAACCTTGGATTTGAATGATTTATTGATCATTCTGCTCTTTTTATTCTGCATTTCACGCTTTTGAGCTGTAGGCCGCTTGACTTTTTTAGCTTTTGCTGTTTCTTTTGCCATTTTTCCTCTTTATTTCTCAGGTTTTGAGTCTTTTCATGCGACTCTTGTTTTACAAAATTAGGACTTGCATTATAATAATCCGTGAATAATTCGTCAAAGTCATTTCATGAAACATACAGCAAAAAATAACAGTACAATTTTCGAGGCGCTCGAAGGATTTTATCCCGACGCATCAAAAACCACCTTGCGCTCCTGGTTGAAAGAGGGGAGAATCTATGTGGACGGCCTTAAAATCCTTCGCACCAACCACCCCGTTCAGGAGGGGCAGACCCTTGAATTAAAGCCAAAAGTTTACACCATTGCGCGAAACTTACACATTCTCTATGAAGATAACGATATCGTCGTCGTGGATAAACCACCCGGATTATTGAGCGTGGCGACAGAATCGGAGACAGAAAACACGGTGCATAGCCATTTAAAATCTCATTACTACCCAAAAAGGGTTTTTCCCGTGCACCGTCTGGACCAGGATACCTCCGGCGTTCTCCTTTTTGCTCTAAATGAGCGCGCGCGCGATGAATTAAAAAAAGTTTTTGAGGCTCATTCCATAGAGCGCGCCTACGTCGCCCTGGTTGAAGGGGAGGTCAGCACCCCAGCCGGCACCTGGCAATCCTATCTTTATGAGGACAAAAATTATGTCGTCCACGCCACAAACGACCCCCAAAAGGGGCGGCTCGCGGTCACCCATTACACTTGCGAAAAAGTGTTTAAACACTGCAGCTGGCTCAATTTGAGACTGGAAAGCGGGCGTAAAAACCAGATTCGCGTCCAATGCCAGCTGGCCGGTCATCCCGTCGTCGGCGACAGCAAATATGGCGCTAAGACAAACCCATTGCGCCGCCTGGCCCTGCACGCTTACCATTTGTCGTTTGCCCATCCTGTCACCCATAAAAAAATGTCCTTCGAAGTACCCCCGCCGACAAAGTTTTTTGAGTTTATGAAACGGAAACATTGAGACAAATATCTAGCGGTTGTATGATGCCAGGCATGCATCAAAACAGAATCTGGTTAGCTTTTCTCGCCATAATTTCTCTTGTCCTGCTCTGGCATACGGCTATTTTCGCCTTCAAATTCACCCGCTATTCCACCCTCACAAGCACAGCTCTCTCCACTCACACTGAATGGTCTATCGCAAAACTCGGCACTGACCGCTACGCCCTGCATGTGAAATACTCCTATGACTTCAACGGCAAGAGTTTTCAAAACGAAGAGACTTTAGGCCGCCCCCTCTTTCGCAATACCTTCGCGGCGGGCAAATCCATGCCGGGCGCTTCCCCAAGACTGATCTGGTTTTCCCCTGACAATCCGGATTATTCCACCTCAGACAAGTCTTTTCCTCTCAAAGAGGCGGTCTATGCCGGCGTCATGTGGCTTTTGCTCCTGTATTTTATCTGGCTTGGGATACACGTAAATAAGAGGCAAATACAATGGAACTGAAACTGAAAAATAAAACCGTTGAAGGCGTTCCGCTCGAAGCAACTTATTTGCCTGAAAAAGGGATGAATATGATCAGCTTCAAATGGGGGGATGTGGAAGTGATAGATCCTTCCACCAAACCGATATTCGATCAGCGCTTCGGCGGACTTGGGCCCCTGATCGGCCCCCATTTTTATCAGCGAAATCCCGCATCCATCGCTCCCATAAAAGAGGAAAGTCTTTTCCCTCACATAGCCGTTATACGGAAAGAGAAGAGGGCAGACCCCTTTTCGCATGGCATCGGCCGTTATGCGCCCTGGAACTTTCAAGCCACTGAAACAAAAATTACCGCCGCCCTTACAGGCAAAGATACATGGATGGGTGTTCCTTTAGCAGACCTGGAGGGGCAGCAATTTCAGATGAGCTTTACCGCAGAATTGACGCCTGCCGGCCTGCAGCTCGATTTGTCGGTGGCCAGCGACTCCGATTCGCTCGTGGGAATCCACTACTACTACCGCCTGCCAAAGGGGCGGGGAACCATCTATAGCAGAGTGCAAAACCACTATATCGCGAACCGGGAGCGAAAACCGATACCTGCCGATTGGAATTACGACGCTCAGCATCTGCTCGCCTATCCCTTAACCCAGGACACCGATTTTACTTTTCACCCTTTTCCCAATCCCAGAATGGGAAGCATCCTCTTAGATACCGAAGAGTACCAATTGGCGACCACCTACTCCTGCATCAGCCAGGAAAACTCATGGCAGCTCTATCACCCCAAAGGCTCTTCATACGTATGCATCGAACCTGTGAGCGCCCAGGATCCCCGGGCCGCCAACCTTACGGCAAGCGCCCTTTCCATCCATCTTCAGATAATGCCCCCAAAAGAGCATTGACAGCTTTTACAATAAATTATATTGATTGCCATTATGGTAAACAAATATTTAGTTATTACTTTTTTTTGGCTGTTCTCAAAAATTGTTCTGAGCAAAAGTATTGCGAAGTATTGGCCGGGAAAAGCAAAGGTATTTAGAAAATAAAAGCGCCTTATCAGCGCGCTTGATGATTAATTAGAGGGTATTTTATGCTAAGAATTTTTATTTTCCTTTTTTTTCTCTTGGCCGGCAGCAAATCATATAGCCAGACCATCAACATAATCTCCTGGAACAATGGAGTGGGTCTAACGAATGATTTCAAAATATTGCAGGAGGCTCTAACTCAGCTAGGACACACAGTCAACTATGTCAGTTCCCGATATCCTGAAAGCGCCCCTAAGGCAGACGTTAATATTATCATTGAATATTTTGATTCGGCGCTTTTATCATCCGCTGATAAAAACTACTTTATTCCCAACGCTGAATATTGTGATGCCACTGAGGATGAGATTAAAAAATTCGACTTAATCCTTTGCCGCACCAAAGAGGCGGAGCGGATCTTTCATCCCATCAACCCAAACACTTTTTATCTGGGTTTTACAAGTTTAGACCGAAAAAAACAAGGGGTAAAAAAGAACTTCAATCATCTCTTGCATTTGAAAGGAATGAGTGGAACAAAAGGAACGGACAAAGTCATTGGCTTATGGACTAGAAAACCAAAATTTCCCAAATTGACCCTGCTCGATGGTCGTGCAGGTAAAAATCCTAAATTGGAAAATTTGGAATATAAAAGGAGATATCTATCGGAAGAGTCTTTGGTCGACCTGCAAAACCGCTGCGGTATTCATCTTTGCCCAAGCCAAACTGAAGGTTTCGGCCATTACATCTCAGAGGCTATGAGTACAGGCGCTGTGGTTGTGACCACCAATGCCCCTCCCATGAATGAGTTTGTCACCGACCCAAGATGTTTAGTAAAATACAAAAAAACCGGCAGCCAAAGATATGCTACAAATTATTACGTACAAAGAAAAGATTTGGGAAACGTTATCGAAAATTTAATGAAGCTTCCCAAGAAAGAATTGCGTAAAATTGGCCGGGAAAACAGGCGGCGGTATTTAGAAAATAAAAGAGCCTTTTTAGAACGCTTAAAAGTTCTCTTCAGTAATTAGGTACAATATGATTTTCTATATAAGAAATTTTATTTTCCTTTTCCTCCTTTTGGCCGGGAGCAAAACTTTTGGAGGCACTCCTTTAACCATCAATATCATATGTTGGAACAATGGAGGCGGTCAAACCAATGATTTCAAAATATTGTCATCTGCATTATCAGAGCTTGGACATGTTGTTAATCCTGTTGATTTCTTAGCAAAAGAGGCACCTAAAGCTGATATTAACATTTTCATAGAAAGGATGATGAATGAATCCTTATTTGCATCGGCTAATGAAAACTACTTCATGCCCAACGCTGAATGGTGCAGGGAAGGGGAAGAGTTGATAAAAAAATTTGACTTAATCCTCTGTCGTACGAAAGAAACAGAGCGGATCTTTCATTCTATCACCCCAAAAACCTATTACTTGGGATTTACAAGTTTAGACAAACATCAAAACGGTGTAAAAAAAAGATTCGATCACTTTCTGCATTTGAAAGGAAAGAGTGAGCAAAAAGGAACAAATAAAATCCTAAAATTATGGGCTAAAAAACCTAATTTTCCCAAATTGACGTTGCTCACTGTTTCAGGTAAGAACCCCAAATTGAAAAATTTGGAATTTAAAAGAAAATTTCTGCCCGAAGAGACAGTGACCAGCTTACAGAACACCTGCGGTATTCACCTATGCCCGAGCGAAACCGAAGGATTTGGCCATTACATCTCAGAGGCTATGAGTACAGGAGCTGTGGTTGTGACCACCAATGCCCCTCCCATGAATGAGTTTATCACCGACCCGAGATGTCTAGTACAATACAAAAGAACTACCCCCCAATATTTAGCCACTAATTATTACGTAGATCAAAAAGATTTGGGAATGGTTATCGAAAAATTAAGGAAGCTTCCCAAGAAAGAATTGCGTAAAATTGGCCGGGAAAACAGGCGGCGGTATTTAGAAAATAGAAACGCCTTTTTAGAACGCTTAAAGGTTCTCTTTCAGTAATTAGGTACAATATGATTTTCAATATCAGAAATTTTATTTTCCTTTTCCTCCTTTTGGCCGGGAGCAAATCCTTTGGCGACACTCTCGATAAAGGTTTAACCATCAATATTATATGCTGGAACAATGGAGGCGGCCAAACCAACGATTTCAAAATATTGGCCTCTGCATTATCAGAACTGGGACATGTAGTCAAACATGTGGATTATGAAGCAAATCATGCTCCTAAAGCTGATATTAACATTTTCATAGAAAGGGTAATGAATAAATCTTTATTAGAATCTGCGAAGAAAAACTACTTTATTCCCAACGCTGAATGGTGCAAAAAGCCGGAACAGGCGATGATTAAAGAATTTGACTTAATCCTCTGCCGCACCAAAGAGACGGAACGGATCTTTCATTCTATTACTCCAAAAACCTATTACTTGGGATTTACGAGTTTAGACAGACAACAAAAAAGGGAAAAAAAGAAATTCGACCAATTTCTGCATTTGAAAGGAAGGAGTTGGCAAAAAGGAACAAATCCTATCCTAAAAGTATGGTCTAAAAAACCAAATTTTCCCCAATTGACCGTGCTCGCTGTTTCAGGTAAAAACCCAAAATTGGAAAATTTGGAATTTAAACGAACATATGTCTCCGAAGAAGCTTTAGTCAAATTACAGAACTCCTGCGGCGTTCACCTTTGTCCAAGCGAAACCGAAGGATTTGGCCATTACATCTCAGAGGCTATGAGTACAGGCGCTGTGGTTGTGACCACCAATGCCCCTCCCATGAATGAGTTTATCACCGACCCAAGATGTTTAGTAAAATACAAAAGAACTGCCCCCCAACAATTAGCTACAAACTATTACGTCGATCAAAAAGATTTGGAAAAGGTTATCGAAAAATTAAGGAAGCTTCCCAAGAAAGAATTGCGCAGAATTGGCCGGGAAAACAGGCGGCGGTATCTAGCTAATAAAGCCGATTTTTTACAACGGTTACGAGTCCTCTTTGAGACCAAAAATAGCAGCGTTTAAAAACTCTATCTGGCAAACCAATGCTGAAGTTCGAGGCGCAACCGCAGCCAAGCAGAGCGATCGTTCTTAAGTTGGGATAAAATCTGTATAATTAGAGCTTGGCATTCTAGTGTCTAATAAATCCGTTTACAATTTTGGCGTCCACATCTTGCAGTAGCGTAAAATGAGCCTTGTCGCATTTTACGCTACTGCAATCAGTGAAATTCACTCAAGTAAACGGATTTATGGGATTAGACACTAGCGCTCGACTGAATTATTAACTATAAGCAGCACTTGTTTTATCTCTACGCGGCTTCTAACATCAAGCGCGTAGTGCAAAACTTTATCGCCATTAACTGAGAAAGGAGGAGCTGTCAGATCAAGAAAGTGATGCCCTCCATAGGAAATATCGGGATTGTCACTAGTAAGAGTCTGCGGATTCACATCATTGGTAATCAAGCAATATTTAAATTTGTGAAATTGTTTGATAGCCAACTGAATATCACTATTAGGAAGGTGTTGTAAAACATCTTTACATATCAAAAGATCGGCTTCAGGAAGATTGCTTTGAACCCCATTCCCATGCACAAAGGAAATATTCGCTTTGCCAAACTTTTGCTGATTTTGCAGTATGATGGATTTGACCACATCAAATCCAATATAGTTGATAGAACCCCAATCGATTGCTTGTGAAAACGCCCAATCTCCACATCCGAGATCAACAACGGAAGTAATGTTAGCCTCTTCTAAAAAGCTTTGAAGGTAGGCGCGATATTGTTCTGTGGCCAACATGGAAGAGCCGTATCCTGATAGAGGGTCTTCCGGTTTATTAATCCATTTTTTCTCTTTATAAATCTTTGTAAAAGCTTTTTCGGCTTCATCTTCACTAACCAATGGTTGTATCAGGCAAACAATTGCCAGTAAATGCCTAAAAAAACATTTCCAAAAACAACAATTCATTTCTAACCCCTTTTATACATCACTAAACGTACCGGCTCGATTTTATTTTTTGCAAGGAATAACTGTTCTTAAGTTGGGATAAAATCTGAATTCTGTATAATGAGGGCAAGGAAGCTTGCCAGGTTCGCGGGCAAGTTGGAATTGCTGAAATTAAATCTTTAGCCGCTTACTTCAGAGGGCCATTTTGAAACACTTTATCAAGTCATACCATACCATTATCGGTATCATACTCATTTTATATCTTCTCCCTGTGGTTGCCCTTTGCGGTTATTTCAATCAGGATTGGACCCTTTTCAGCTATAGTCTATTCTTTTGCCTCATCTCCTCCCTTTTTATTTTGTTTATCTTGAAAAGCTGGGAGAACAGCATCAAATTTATCTCTTCTGAAAATGAGAGGGCGCCTGAAGCCTATCTCGATGAAGCTTTTTTGCAGCAGGCGCATCATAATCAGGACGCCCTGGCCAAAGCCGAAGAGCAAATCAGGGATCTGACAAAAAATTTAGAAGAGCGGCAAGCCGAGCTTGAACTGTTGCGCGAAGATAAAAACCATTTCCACGAGCGCAAAGAAGAGCTTCTGGAAGAGTTCGCTCAAGCGAAACGAACCATTGAAGGGCAGCTTTTCCAAAAAGATATATTGATCAATGAGTATCAGCAAACCATTAATGATCAAAGAGCTGTCATTGAAAAAAAACAGAAGCAGCTGGATCAGCTGGAATCCAAGGCCAGCGATTTGACTTATGAAATCAAAACGCTGCTGCAGCTGGCCGAAACTAGCCCCACCGCCCCTCCTCCTATCTCCGAACCCCATTTATCTCATAAGAATGCCGCCCCGCTCCCTCCCAAAAAAGAGCTGACCATCCGCTCCCTGGAAAGCGCGCGCACGCAGCTAAAACGGTGTTTAAACATCGCTCAAAAGCTCACCAATTCCGAACATATCAGCGGCCAAGGCTCCCGCTTCCCCAGCTTTCCGAACCTCGCCCTGGATCAAAGAAGGCTGTTTGAAAATTTGCAAAGCGAAAATAGCAGCGCTCTTTTTGTCTATTCCCAAAAAGATAAGAAATTGCTTTTTGCGAACCGCCAGGTGCAGCAGCTGCTCGGCTGGAACCCCGATAAATTCATTCAAATATTCGACGATATTATTGAGGATGGATTAGAGGAGTGGAAAAAAAGCATTTACCAAATCACCCCCAAAGAAAATAAAGATGTGCGCCTGGTTTTAAAGGCCAAAACCGGCGAAGACCTGTTGATCCATTGCCACATGGGACTTATCCCCACGGGGATCTTCCGCAATCACGTGATCGGCGTGCTTTACCCTGATGAGGATTAACTTGACAAAGTCACATTAATTAGAGGAAACGGGTACCAGACTATCGATCAGCCCTTGCTTGTCTATTTTGGCAATCCAGGCTTCGCAATCATTTCTGCCATAAGCCACCCAGACATAGTTTTCATCCTGTATAAAGCCCGCAGGATATATCACACGCCTGGGTTCGCCCCATTCCACTCTTCTGTGCTTACCTTCGTAAAACCCTTTGCTGACAATAGGCTGCGGACTGATTTTTGTTATTTGAAAGGGGGGCTCGGAAGAGAACGTGTAGGCGCCCATGAAATAGTGCAGCGTCTTTTTCCCTTCAGAATGCATGGATGCCGCATCCACCATGGAGTGAAAAAAAGCCAGATATTCTCCACCGGAGATTATGGCAGGACTCCCCCCGCGCAACTCGCCAAAGTCCCAATTTATGTTGGGAAAGGTACGATAAACAAATTCACACTCCCCTGTTTTCAAATTGGGCTTTAGAATTCTATGGGGGGAGATACTATAGACAAAATAGAGGTTATCCTGATAAATGAACGGCATCCAATTTTTCTCATATTTGTTCTTATCCATACCTTTGAAATATAAAAGCAGTGGTTCAGAGAAGGAAAAATTGACACCATCAAATAACACCTTGCGAATATAGAGGCGCGGGACCTTTTTGCTGAAGATATTAATTTTTGTGCATTGATTATATACGATATAAAGATCCTCACCAACCCCTATTAAACGGATGTCATTGGCGGTATAGTCCCCTTTTTTTAAATTTTCCAAATGAAAAACATAAGGCTCCCCAATGGGGTCAAACTGCTCATCCAGCCAAATGAAACCGTATCGATTTACAGGCTTTTCCTTTGGATGTTCTAAACGATAACTGAGCAACAGACCGCCATTCCAGGGAATAATGGAGGGATTAAAAGCAAAATCGTGGGGGGCAATAACAATTCTTTTTGTTTCCAAAACAAAACTTTGGGCCATGTCATCCAGATTGGTCTCTGACAGATTTATTTGAGCCCAAAGGGGAAATGAAAAAAATATATACCCAAACAACTTGAAGAGTTGGGAATTGGGCAAGGAGGTTCCTTCAAATTTTTGTCCGCAACGAGTGACCATTGCCGATAGGCAAGGCACAAGTGAGGACGAAAAATTGAAGGTAAAACCGACGAAGCCCAAAACCAACTCTTCAAGTTGTTTGGGTATAAGAGACACTATCCAATTTGTCATGAATTGCTGGTGTTCCAAAAGTGAACAGCCGCCGTTTCCGGCCGGTAAAACCTTATGGGATCTTTAGTTTCATATGCTGTAATGGGATAAAAGAAAGTGGGTGGAAATATTATCCCGTCGACCCTCAGGAGGTTGATATTATTGGTTATCTCTTGAGTCAATAAATCGGGGCCCGTTCTTTCCACAACTCCTTGATGCATGTTTTTTGATGAATTCCCCGGCAGATCTGCGATCAATTTTGCCAGTAAGGGATGATTGGGCGAAGAGGCAATGATCGCGTTTCCGATTCTAAGAGGATGATGTTCTAAAGGTTCGAGGCCGGCAAAAAAAGAATATTCGAGAAAAGCGAATTCAAAGAATTCAGGATTTAGACATTCAAAATCTGTATCCACATAAAGGCCGCCGAAGCGATAGAGGATTTCATACCGCATGATATCCGCTTTTTCACAATAGAATGAGGCCTCTTCAAATAATTTTGAATTAATTAAATTTAGTTCCGGGAGATCTTCTTCGGTCCATAATCTATATTCCCACCCTTCCCAATCCTGCCATGATTTTACATAGGCTAAAAATTTGTCCGGTATAGATCCACCCAGCCAAATTTGGTGGATGATGCGGGGTATTTTGTAGTCATCCCGGTTTTGAAAGGATTTGTATCGGTCCCGATTGTACAGGTCTTTTAGAACTCTTATCCGGGTTCTTTGGTCACCTTGAAAAAATGCTAAGAAGTTTTTCCCGTAATATTTGTTATAGGCAGAATAACTTTTATTATTTCTGTGCAATGAAACAATAAAATCGGGATAATTTTTTCTGAAATCATTCACTGCGCCACAATGAAAACAGCTGGCAATAAGCAAAAGATAATAAATCATCATATTTTTAAAATATATACGCAGATCAAAATTTATCTCAAGCTTTTAATCAACAGAGTCTAAAAAGTAGCGGAAAATCGACAGGTAGGGCTTAATAAGGTATTTTTTAATAAGCCGCCCCCATACCCCTTGCCGGTCTTTAATTAACAGAGCATCCCATTTTTTCTCTATTTGTAAAGCCTCAAGACACCGCTGCGAGGCCAAATCGCCCCCGAAGAAAAGAGGCCAAAGGGCCAATCTGTCCCGCAGCAGCCTGGGGCATGGCTCTCTTTTTTCAGGATTATACCCAAACAACCTCAAAATTTGGGATTCCGGCTTTGCCAAAGCCCCGGGATTCAACGATCGTAAACAGGTCCATATTGTTAACATTGACCTGTTTACGATCGATTGAATCGCGGGAGCTTTGGCTTTGCGGAAAACCAAATTTTGAGGTTGTTTGGGTATAAAATTTATTGTTTTGAGATCGACCGGCAAAACGGGCCCGGTTTCCCTCCTTCTCCCCTGATGGATATAGGCATATTGATCGTAAATGATTCCGCTGCCCTGGCGGTCGATATTCGTGAAATAATGGGGCGATCGCTGCAGGGCGTTTTCAGCGGCTGAGACTCTCCATTGGTTATAACGGCTGTCGTGCAGCAGCCAAACGACGCGAAATCCAAGCGAGGCATAATCGCAATTGCGCTGCAGCACCTCGCTTGAGGTGATCGGGGAGCACTGCACCTCAAAAATAATTTTCTCTGAGATCCAAACGGCATCCGCAATCCGTTTGATCGACGGAAAAGGGCACTCCAGCCGGCAATCCTCGCCGATCATTCGCTGCAAACGCCACTGAACCTGTAAATGTTTTAAACTTTTTTGATGCAAGGAACATTTTTGATTGGGGCGCACATGATAAAAATGGGCCTGCCGAATCTCCCCGCCGCGAACGTGCAGGGGTTCCTTGCATTCCAGACAAATATAATCTTGTCTTTTGACCGCTTCAGCCGCCTGGACTACCCGGCCTTGATCATCTAGAGCAAAAAGTTGCATATTTCTATTGAAAAAATGGCTCGTCTGAATTAAAATGTGGTAATCGGTCCGTAAACCTTGACAAAAAGTCTCGCATTGAAAGAATATTCTAGTCCTACAAGAATATCAATGGTTATTATTCCAATATGAGTAAATCTAATCAATCACAAACTTTTTCCCAGCAGCATCAGCAAAAAATTGATGAGCTCGTCTCGATTGCCAAAGAGCAGGGATACATCACATACGAAGAGATCAATGAAATCCTTCCAATGACTTTCGACTCTGCCGAGCAGATCGACCAGGTGCTGATCTTCCTCAGCGGAATGGACATCCAGATCCTCAACCAGTCGGAAGTTGAGAGACAGAAAGAGCGGAAAAAAGAAGCCAAAGAACTCGAAGGACTTCCCGAAGCGCGCCGAAGGGACTCCCGACGATCCTGTGCGGATGTACCTGAAAGAAATGGGATCGGTCCCTCTGCTGACCCGCGAAGAGGAAGTTGAGATCTCCAAGCGCATTGAAAAAGCGCAGATCCAGATCGAAAGGATCATCATGCGCTTCCGCTATCTCTAACCGCGAAGCCATCTCCATCGCCAATTATCTCATTCAGCGAAAAAGAGCGCTTTGACAAATGCATCACGGAAAAAGAGATCCCCAACAAACAGGATTTCTGTCAACTTGCTTCCCAAGCTGCTGCGATCTGCTGAAACAGGAAGATGCATGTTCTAGAAGAGCTCTTCTGCAACAGACAGATCGATCCGAAGATAGCCAAGAATGACAAGCTAAAAATTAACGAAGATATCGAAAAATGCCGCATCCGCACACAGGCGTATCTGCGCCGGCTGCATTGCCGCCACAACATCATCGAAGACTTTGGCGAAGTGATTATGCGCGCCTACGACCGCTTCCTGCACGCTCGAAAAAGAAATCAACGAACTCATCCCTCGCGCCGAACGGAATAAATTCGCCGCTGCAGCAAACTCGCAGGCTGCCAAGCGCAAACTGAAGAAACGGGAACTTGCCGCCGGCAGGACCACTGGATGAGTTCAAAAAAGACGTCCGCATGCTGCAGCGCTGGATGGACAAGAGCCAGGAAGCGAAGCGCGAAATGGTGGAATCCAACCTGCGTCTGGTCATCTCGATCGCGAAAAAATACACCAACCGCGGCCTCTCCTTCCTCGACCTGATTCAAGAAGGCAACATGGGCCTGATGAAAGCGGTAGAGAAATTCGAATACCGCCGCGGTTATAAGTTCTCCACCTATGCGACCTGGTGGATCCGCCAAGCCGTCACACGCGCCATTGCCGACCAGGCGCGCACGATCCGTATTCCTGTCCACATGATCGAGACGATCAACAAAGTGCTGCGCGGCGCTAAAAAACTGATGATGGAAACCGGCCGGGAACCGACTCCTGAAGAACTCGCCAACGAGCTTGGCTTACCCCTGAACGAGTCCGGGAAATCTATAAAATCGCCCAGCATCCCATCTCGCTTGCAAGCCGAAGTGGGCGACGGCGGCGAAAGCCAGTTTGGAGACTTCCTGGAAGATACAGGCGCCGATTCTCCTGCGGAAGCGACCGGCTACTCGATCCTCAAAGACAAGATGAACGAAGTTCTCGCAACCCTGACCGATCGGGAGCGCAAAGTATCTCATCCAGCGTTTCGGCCTTCTCGACGGCAAACCCAAAACCCTGGAAGAAGTCGGCGTGGAATTTAACGTCACACGCGAACGGATACGGCAAATCGAAGCGAAAGCTTTGCGCAAAATGCGCCATCCGACCCGCTCCAAGCAGCTTAAAGGCTTTTCTCGACCTATTAGAAGCTGAGTAAAATTCATGGCAGGTTTAGACCCTGAATTTGCCCGTCAGCTCCTGCAGCCGGACGGTCCTCTAAGCCATAATCTAAAAGGCTTTGAGCTCCGTCCGCAACAAATCGAGATGATGGAAATGATCATCAAGGCCTACAATGATAATGCAGTAGCCCTGATTGAAGCGGGAACAGGCACGGGAAAAAGTATCGCCTACCTCCTGCCCGCTATTTTATTTGCCCTGCGGAATAATGAACGCACAGTTATCTCCACCAATACTATCAATTTGCAGGAACAGCTCCTGAAAAAAGATCTGCCCACCCTGCTTAAAGCTTTTAATTTTGAAATTAAGGCAGTGTTGGTGAAAGGGGTCGGCAATTACCTGTGTCTTCGCAAACTTCACGAAGCGCTTGAAGAAAAACACACCCTGACCGACCAGGAAATCGAAGAAATCGAACAGATTGACGCCTGGAGCCAAGTCACAAAAGAGGGATCAAAATCGGAACTCCCCACCATTCCAAGCTATGCCGCCTGGGAAAGAGTGAATGTAGAAACCGATCTTTGCACCCAAAACCAATGCCCCTATTATCAGCAATGCCATTTTTTTAAAGCCCGCCGTCAGGCGCAGGAAGCGCAAATCCTGATCGTCAATCATCACCTGCTCTTCGCCGATCTCGCCATACGCGCCGAGACGGAAAATTTTGACGGAGCGGCTCTCCTCCCCCCTTACCAGCGCTTGGTTATTGATGAAGCGCACCATATCGAAGAGGTAGCCACCGAATACTTTGCCAATCGGGTCCATTTTATCGGCATGTTGCGCACTCTGGCCAGACTCGCCTCGGAAAGCCAGCCCAAGTCCACCGGAAAAATCTCGATTCTGCGGGAAAAGATCGCCGAACACTTTCGGCAGGAACCTCCGAGAAATCTGATGGGAAAACTCTCCCT
Source organism: uncultured Chlamydiae bacterium (assembly GCA_963696295.1). Classification (GTDB taxonomy): domain Bacteria; phylum Chlamydiota; class Chlamydiia; order Chlamydiales; family JAJFMB01; genus CAVOJR01. The sequence continues at coordinate 1,373,867 of CAVOJR010000001.1, forward strand.
GGATCTGCCCGGCATGCGGCGCGAAGTGCATCAACTGATGGGGGAAGCCTTTACCGGCTTTTCCGATTTTCTGGAAAATATCTGTGAAAACGAACAGGATCAAAAACTGCGGCTGCGCGCCCATCATCATACCCACCCCATCTGGAAAGATCAGGTTCTGCCGCAAACCCACAGACTCATCTCCTCCCTTTACCGCTTCATTCAAACGCTGCACGGCCTGAAAGGGAGTATCGACGAACTTAAAGATGACCGCCTGAATGAAAAAACGCAAAACCTGCTGCATGATATCGCCACTTTTTCCAACCGCCTGACAGCGATGTGCGAGACTCTGGAGACCTTTACCAAAAACGAACTCCCCGATAATACCGTGCGCTGGATCGAAGGACAGCCCATGAAAACTATGACGAACGTCCACTTGATCGAAGCCGGCTTAAATATGGCTCAAGAGATGGCCGATATTCTTTTTAAGCCCCTTTCAACCGTTGTATTATGCAGTGCCACCCTCGCAACCAACCGGGAATTCACCTACATTCGCAACCGGCTCGGCCTGACCGCCCATTATCTGCCCCAAAAAAAGATCCTTGAAGCGGTATTCGACTCAAGCTTCGACTATCAGAAACAATCCCTGCTCGCCGTCCCCACCTCCATTTGCGAACCGACCCATGTCGACTTTCCCCGTCAAGTGCAAGAGCATATCATGCGGGCCATCCGGTGCAGCCGCGGAAACGCCTTCGTGCTTTTCACCTCCTACAGCCTCCTCAAACTCTGTTATATGAATCTCGCTGAAAAATTGACTAAAGAGCGCTATTTGCCCATGAAGCAAGGGGATTTGAACCGGGATGAGCTGATCAGAACCTTCCGCAACACCGACCGTTCGGTGCTCTTTGGAACCGATTCCTTCTGGGAGGGGGTGGATGTGGCCGGTGATGCTCTCCGTCTGGTGATCATAGTCCGGCTGCCGTTCCAGGTGCCGACGGAACCGGTAATCCAGGCGCGCACGGAAATGATGGAAAAGGAAGGGAAAAACCCTTTCTATGAGTACTCCATCCCTAATGCAATTGTCAAATTCAAACAGGGTTTCGGCCGGCTGATACGCAACAAATCCGACAGGGGCTGCATCCTCTGCCTCGATTCCCGCCTCCAGACCAAACCCTATGGAAAACTGTTCTTAAGCAGCCTTCCGAACTGTCAGCGCCTATTCGCCCCCGATGAAGAGCTTTACGAAAAAATGGAGGCGTTCTATAAATCCACTTACCATCTTGTCAGAAAATGAAATTTTTCCTCCTATTTTTTTTCCAAACCTTCCTCTGGTCATTAGATCCTATCCCTTTAAGCGAAAAGGGTCATGAATGGATGGAAAAGGCGATCGAAAGAGAATTTGCGGCTTATGAAAAAAAGGGAATTTGTCAAAGCCTGATAGAGAAAAATTGGGAAATTTTACAAACTGATTCCTGTTTCCAAAGGTTCAAAATTATAAACTCCACAGTACATGGACCAGCGGGTCAGGTGAAAAACCTCCTGGAGGTGATGGTGGAGCATTATCCTGTCCCGGATATCGATTTTATCTGGTACAATTGGGATTGCCTGAGAAAAAAATTTTTAAAACAATTTCCCCTCAATGATTACGCGCCTATTTTCGTCAGCGCGAAAAGAACGGATCAAACTCAATTCATATTGTTCGCAGACTGGTATTACGATATCCATGACAGCTCCCCCAGGTCCTGGAACAAAATCATCGACCTTTTTGACGATCAAACCGATCAAACCTGGTCAGACAAAATTGAAAAGCTGTTTTGGCGCGGCAGTCCAACTGATGGGCCTTACAGGCCGAAGACGTATAATACCCGCCCAAGAGGAAGAGTGGTTGTTTTATCCCTGGAAAATCCTTTGATAGACGCCGCATTTACCGTGCCCGGCACCAACAGCCATATAGCAAAGAAGTTTCAAGATGTTTTACGCGTCACCCCGCCCGTGCCTCTCATAGATCATCTTAACTACAAATATCAGTTGATCATCGACGGCGTGACATGCACTTTTCCGGGCACCCAATGGCGCCTCTATTCAGGATGTCTTTCCTTTAAGCAGGAATCGGACAATATCATGTGGTTTTTTGGCGAACTACAACCTTATGTGCACTACATTCCGGTTCACAATGATATGTCTAATTTGCCCGATCAAATAGCGTGGGCTTTGAAGCATGACAAAAAGTGCCGGGAAATGGCTGAGGAAGCCAAATTGTTTGCTAAAACTCATTTACTGCCTGAGCATATTTTGCTATATTGCTACAAGGTGTTGTTAAAATATGCTTCATTGATGAGGGTGGAATAAAAATGAAACACGTCTTCTTTATCTTTTTTTACTCTTGTTTACTTTGGTCAAAAGAGTGGGCTCCCATCCCTTTAACGGAACCCGGACATGAATGGATGGACGCGGCGATCGAAATGGACTTTGCAAATTTTGAAAGTGGAATCAGCCGGTCGCTTATAGAGCAAAATTGGAATGTTTTAAAAACAGATAATAACTTCCAAAGATTTAAAATTATCGGCTCTAAGATATATGGTCCGAAGGGTCAAATACGGAATCTCCTTAAGGCCATGGTGAAACATTACCCTATGCCGGATATTGATTTTATCTGGTACAATTGGGACTGTGTGAGAGACCTTCCTAATTCCCAAAATTTTGCCCCCATTTTTGTCAGCGCCAAAAGAACAGATCAAAAAGAATGCGTATTATTCGTGGATTGGTTTTACGATATCGAGGGCAATTTGCCCATGTCCTGGAATAAAATCATCGCCCTTTTTGACACACAAGGAGACCAGCCGGCCTGGTCAAACAAAATCGAAAAGTTGTTTTGGCGCGGAAGCGGAACGGATGGGTTCTATGCCATCAATAACTATGCAAAAAATCCAAGGGCCAAACTCGTTTTATTATCCAAAAAAAATCCCACTATTGACGCCGCCTTTGTCACGCCCGGCCCCTTTGGCAAAACCCTGCCGCCATGGACATACGCGTTTCGTTTAACCCCTCACGTTCCTCTAATCGATCATCTCAAATACAAGTACCAATTAATTATTGACGGTTTGACCTGCACTTATCCGGGCACTCAATGGCGCCTCTATTCCGGGTGTCTTTCCTTTAAGCAGGAATCAGACAATATCATGTGGTTTTTTGGCGAATTGCAGCCCTATGTGCATTATATTCCCGTGCACAATGATATGTCTAACCTGGTTGCGCAGGTCGATTGGGCTATACAGAATGACGCTGAAGCCCAACAAATCGCCAATCAGGCCAAGTTGTTTGCAGCCACGCATTTGATGCCGGAGCATATTTTGCTCTACTGCTACAAGGCCTTGCTAAAATACGCATCATTGCAGACCTTTCAGCCCGTCGCTGATTGAACTAAACAGGCTAAGGCTTCCTTAGGAATCCAGCTTGTTAACTATAGAAGTGAAGGCTGCGCATGACGTTCCCATGCCCGCTTTTGACTTCGATTCAGTTCTTGGCCGATAAATCTTTCTTCCCCGATTTTCAAATCCTTCCAACGGATGCAAAACTTGTTGGCTGTTTTCCAAGGTAAAGCCTATTGCCGCCTCTCGGAATCCTGGATGGGATAGGTGGTGTTGGCCGCGCGCTCAAGCTGCTGCCAATAGCCCGGATCGAACCACCCCCGGGTGCCGTTCCAGAAGTAGAACAGGGTTAAAAAACCCCAAATCGGCAGGATGATATAGGTCAAAATGAGCCAGCGGGGCACTTTGTTGTGCGCCTCTTGAATGCCATATTCTTGTTCTTCCATAGCTTCTCACGGTTTTATTGTTTTCTTCCCTTCGATAATCAGTTTGGTCTGCACAGGATCCTTGCCAAGCCACCACGCTTCGGTCGGCGGGGTGATGCGGGTGCCTTTGGTCATCAAATATTGATAAAGGGCTTCAAATTGGCGGTTGGGGATGCCAGGGGATATTCCAAGCGACTTGCCGCTGGGGTCTTCATCGAAAAAGTGCTTTAAGGCGGGCATGATCGACCCCTTGCTCGCCGTTTTTGGGGACCAGAAATGCCCTTTGTGCCAGTCGCGGCTCGGCCGCTTTATGCCGACGCGGGAAAGATCGGGCCCGATCCTTCGCGTGCCGGGAAAGGTGATTTCTTGAAAGATATACTCATTGGCAGAAGAGGGCGGGGCGGGATAGGAATCGGAGCCGTTCAAAACCACATCCTGCACTAACGTGCGCGTCTGATCCGTGTGGCAATAAAAGCACCCCTCTTTCGCAAAAAGGCGCTCACCTTCGTGAATGAGCTCTTGCCGCGAGCGAAAACCGAGCGGATTGCTCTTCAGCTCCTCCAAAGAGCTTATTTTTTTCCCTGCGGGATCATAGCGCCACCCCGTTTCCTGGCCGAAGGTGTAGCTTAAAACGCGATACTCTTCCGGGTTTTTGACAAAAATGACGCCGGAGCTTTTATGATACTCCTGCTTCGGATCAAGTATCACATAATTTTTATCCACCCAGCTCTCTAAAACCCCTTCCGTAGTCGCCAGGGCAAAAGCTTCATTTTCCTGCGGATCATAGAGTTCCAAAATGGTAAAGCGGGGCAGGGTCAACTCCTCCTTTTCAAAACCGGGATGGGCGAGCCGCCACTCCTCCTGCAATTTTTTCCTTAAGGTATCCGCTGCCTGTTGGGCGTTTTTCTGCGGCTGGCGGAGCAGCAAAAGTCGGGAGGTCAGACGCAGCACCGGATCCTCTTTTCGCGTTATATAGGTCTCCAGATCAGCCGGCGCCACGATCCGGAAAGTATCGTTTTCATTAAATGAGAGCAGCGTGAAATCTTTTTTTAAGTGGTACGCAAACTCCAGGTTCTGCCCTTTAGTTGAAGAACTGCTGATGTAGAAATTCGGGTCGGCTATCGTGTACATCTGGACCTGATAGGCGCTCGACGGCGTGGTCCAGGAGGAATCGACATGCCTTGGCGCAATCAGGGTCACAAATATCGCCGTAGAAAAGAGCAAAATGATGCCGATAATGGTCAGAACGGCTGATTTTTCAACTTTAAAGGGTGCCATGAGCTCGCCTTTCATAGGAGGGTTCTAATAAAATGGTGTTGTACATATTCAGCACAAACAAGATGTTGCCAAGCAAGATGATCAAACCGCCGACCGCCCGGAAGATCCAAGAAAGATGCATCCGGCTCACCGTCTCTAAAAAGGGCAATTCAGCCAAATGGCGATGGTATTCGGCGTAAGTCGACCCCTCAGCCCACGTGGACCACATCATCCCTTGCCAAAAGCCGGCAATGGACAAAGTAAAGATAAATGGGAAAATGCCCCACACATTGAGGGAAAAGTGCCAGTCGGCCAGGCGGTCGGACCAAAGGGGCTTGTTCGTGATGGCGGGAATGACGAGATAAACCCCCGAAAAGGCGAAAAAGGAGAAAGTGGCGAAGAGGGAGATATGGGAATGGCCGATAATCCAATCGGTTTTCGAGGTGATCTCGTTCACATTGCGCAGCGCCTGCAAAGGGCCTTGTATACAGGTCATCAGGTAAAAAAGCACTCCCATGGTGGTGAAGCGCACCGCCGCGCTTTCCGTGTATTTTTCCCAATTGCCCTTTAGCGTGCCGAAAAGGTTTGTGATCACGGTCCAGACGGGGATGAAAAGCCAGATGGAGAAGATGATCGACACCGTCTGCAGCCACTGCGGCATCGGTCCGTGCATCATATGGTGCGCCCCTACCCAGGCATAGACGAAAGCGATAGACCAGAAGCCGATGAGCGAGAGGCGGTGGCTGTAGATCGGAGTATTGGTGAGTTTGGGCAGAACATAGTAGGCGATGCCTAAACCCATCGGCGTAAAAATAAGGCCGACCAGGTTATGCATATAGAAGAAATTGACGTTGACTCTCGATATCCCCCCGGGCACAAAATTGATAAAATAGACTCCGGCCAGATAAGTGAAGGTGGTCCAGATTAAAGTGCCCATCACATACCAGAGGGAGACATATAATTTCTCAAAGCGCCTTAAGGCAATGGTGGCAAACAGGTTGATCACAACCAGGATCCAGGCGATTGTGACCAAAGGCTTCGTCGGGATCCACCCCACCCAATTGGGCAGCTCGGCATACTCCCATCCGAAATTGGTGCCGAAAGGGTAGGAAAAGGTGGCGATAATCAGCGCAAACCACCAGATGGCGATGGAGCAGTAAGCCAGTCTCGGGCTCCAGAGCGGCACGCCGCACAATCTGGGAACCAGATAGTAAAATAAACCGATATTGGCCGACAGCAGCCACAGCCAGGCCACAGAGAAAACATGCACCGGGCGCAGGCGGCCGAAATGCAAATACTCCCCCGAAAAGTAATCGGGGAAGACAAAGGCGTTAAAGGCCAAAAATGTGCCGAGAGTCATCCCCACCACTAAAAAAAGCAGGGCGGGATAGATCATTAATTTTACGGGAGTGTCATTGTACTTCGTCATTTAATTCAGCCTGTTTTTTTTGATATTGTTGGTAGATTGCCTGTTGTTTTTGCACCGATCGTTTAGCGTCTCCAAGACCGGCGGCGATCTGGTGTTCCAGCTTTTGATAGGCGGCGAGTTCCGAATCGATTTTGCTCCTCTCAACCTCCCGCTCTGCTGAGGAGATCTTCCCTTCCGCCTGAATTTTTTCCTGTTCTAAAACTCTTTTCGACTGACCGATTTCCCGGATGAGTTCCTCGCTTGTCCGGCTGATTTGTTCCTCTTTTTCAGGGCTCCAGTTGAACTCTAAACGCCCCTCTTTCAAAGTGTACCGGCCGTCATTCAAGCGGATGATCTTTATCATGTTCTCCAGGGCGGCGTCGCTCGTCATTTTGCTGAGGACGCTCACGCCCATGTTTTGATAAATCTCCCGCTCCCGCTTCACTTCCTCTTTCAGATCATTCAGGAGCTGATCCGCCAAGCGAAATTTGGCGAGCCGTTCTTGTAATTTTATCTCTTGCGCATAGGCTTCTCCGGCCTTTTCAGGGGAAGAACGGGCAAGCTCCTCCCTCATCTGATGCGTTTGCCCGATTTTCACTTGCACCAGTTCCATTTTTTTATACTCGCCGACCCGGGCCTCTTCAATCACGCGATCCGACCGGTTAAATCCCTGATAGAGGGCATTAAAGAGCTTGTTGCGCCGCTCCGGCTCTTCGCTTAAGGTGCGGATGAACATCACAAGCTGCATCCTTTGCAAGGAGCTGGTGAGATCCCCCCAGGGAGTCATGGCGGTGCCGGGCACGCCGAATTTGATCGAACGGAGCAGGCGCAAATCGTCGCGCGTTTCTATCCAGTTCAAATTAGTCAGCATGCGCGGTTTGGCCTCTTTCAAAAACTCGGCGCGCTGTCCGCTGCCCTCCCCTTCAGCACCGTGGCAGGCGGCGCAATTCATTTCAAAAAACTGCTTCCCTTCCAGTAAATTTTCCGGGGTGTAGTATTCTTTTTTGATGTAATAGCCATATTTCTCTTCACCCGGGACGGGAGCTTGGCGTTTGTCAAATACATCATCCACAGAAGAATTTGGGACAGTGGGGTTTAGAGCGGCATAATACTCATGGCCCGTCGGCAGAAAGGCGAGCTTTCCCTTTTTTAATTTCTGATAATTCCCTTCTTCCCGCAGCTCCTCCAAAACTTTCTCAGGACTATATTGCCATTTCGGCACCTCCTCCTCGGAGCGGATAATCTGAGAACCAGGCAGCGTGGCAAACAGCCAGTCGACAATCTGGTTGGCCTGATCGCGGGTGATGACGGGAATGCCATCCGCCGTCGGTTTATCCGTGGCCACTTCCCCCCAAGGCGGCATCGGCGTGCCGTGCACTCCATGGATGATGGCCTGCACTACCCTTTCTTTCGTCAAATTGCGCATAAATTGGGCGTTTCGCAAATTTTTCGGTATGGGGTAGATCCATTCCGCAACGGGGCCGTTGCCCTCCAAAAATTCCCCGTGGCATTGGGCGCAATAAATTTTCACCGCTGTTTGCGGGTCAAAACCGCGCAGCTTCCAAATTTCATCCACCTCGTTTCGATTTTTTACGGAGAGTTGATCCAGCATATTTATCAGGGCATAAAACTTCGTGTCATCAAAGGGAAAGGCCGGCATGATGGACCTTGCCGATGTTGAGCCCGGATTGCGGAAATGCTCCATCAGCTCCTCGTCGCTGCGATAAATGCCGGACCAATTCGGGCGCGGACCCACCAGCCGCCCAAGGCCATACTCCTGAATATAAACCAGCAAGACCCTCTTCACCCGCTTTTTCCACGCTTCCAGCCCGGCTAGCGCTTTGGCTTTTTCCACCGGATTTTTGGCGAGCCTTACTTTTTCCGTAAATTCGTAATTTTTGGCGCGGAAAGCGTATTTGAAATTGGAATAGTACGATTCGATCGTATCGGGAAATTTAGCGTCGATCTCCTCTAAGAGAGAATCTTTCCGGACCCCATCGACAATCCGCTCATCGATCTCTTTCGCATGCTGATCGATCGCTTTGACAATGTCCGACCCCTTGATTTCTTCCGGAAACAGCTGAGAAAACCACTGCTTTTCCTTGTAAACTTCAGAGAAAGGGGGCTTCGCTCCTTTTTCGATCTTAAAACCTGCATCCGATTCAAAACCTTTTAAGCGATGGCAGGCCGCGCACCCTTCCGTCGCAAACACCGTCATGGCGAACCGCAAATCTTTCATCTCGACAGGCGTGACAGGCTTCTCCCAAGGCAGCTTCTTACCCTGCTCCCATTGTTGTATGGCGATTTTTTTCTCGGTGGCCGACTTGACCTGGCTATCGCTCCTTTGGCCGAGCAAATAGGTGACAAGCCCTTCCAGCTCTTCGTGATCGAGATGGTAGTTTGGCATGGTGGAGGTCTTTAAGTCCCATTGAGGCCAAACAATCTTTTCCTTAATGTACCAGGGATACCCCGCCCCTTCATTGGTCAGCTCCGGACCGACGCCGCCGCGGGCAAAGCCGCTGATGCGGTGGCAGGCGTAGCAGGCTTGCGAAAGAAAAAGGCTTTTTCCCTGGTGATAGCCGGCTGTCAGGTAGTCGATATCCGATTGCATCGAGTTGATCACTTTTTGATCCGATGCGGTGTAAGAAAACGTTTTTTCCGTGTCTTTAATATGCTGTTTGACCGCTTCTTCCAGATTGATTTGGCTCAATTTGACAAATATTGTGCCCGTGGCGGCATCGTCGTTCAGATGAGCCTCTAAAAACTTATCGAGGGCAGCCATAGAAGGGGGCTGTTTTTCCAGCTCTCCGGCCAGCCCGGGAGAGCCTAAACTGCCTGCGATTTGCCGGTTAATCCTCTCTAAGGGGGCCTCTGCTTTTAAAAAGCTCAATTGCGATTCGAAAGCTTTAATTTGCGCTGCGGAGAGGGAATAATTTTGCGTTTGCTTCTTTAACTGCTCTTCCGTTTTTTCCAGGCCCTCTCTTTTGATTTGGTCCTGCAACTGCCAAAGGGAAAGCAGCTCTTCTTTTTCCCTTTCAAAGCCGGTATTAATCGCCTGCGCCTTCTCTTGCCCCCTTTTGGCGAGCACTTGAACGCCGCTCACGCTGTTTATCAAAGCCCCTTCGCTCGACTGGTGGCATTGCACACACTTGGCCTGCATCAAAGATCCCACCAAAATCGGAGTGGTTTGAAAGAGCAGTTCATTGCCCGGTTTTGAATTAAACACCGTGGCAAATTGGGGATCGTTTAAATAATCTCTTTCCAGAAATTGGGGCCTCGGTCCCATAAATTCCACTTCATATGTCCCGTCGAAGACCGGACCGTGGGCTTTATCGGTTGTCAAACCCCGGCCGTTTCCGCCGTGGCAGGAGGCGCAGCCATAATCGTCAAGGGGGTGGTATTCGAAGGGGCGCGTCTCCCGGCCTATTAAAGGATGCATCTGCAGCACTTTGGCGACATCGTAAGTGTGGTCGCCGACTTGGGCTGTCTTTAAAGCCTTTAAGCGGTCGGCTTCGCTTGAGTCTCCAAGCTCTTTAATCTTTTGATCCAAACGCAAAAAGACATAATTTTCGTTGGGGATTTTGAGCGGCCAGCCCCGCTCATCCAGCTTCAGGTTGCCGTTGACGTCGTAGGCGAGCTTGGTGGGGGAAAAGTCGGGAAGCTGCAAGGCGACGTGGCAGGAGATGCAGCGGTCGATCTTTTCCGGCCCTTTTTCCGGATTCAGGATGACAATTTGCTTCACTCCGAATTGAAATTCCGGCGGGGGCTGCCCTGTGTAGGTGGAGCGGAACTCCTCCAAAGCGACATAATCTTTTTGATAGATGCGGTACTCCGGAAAAATCTCCCGGTACAAAAAAACGCCGAACAGGGCCGATACAATGACCCCAAGAAAAATCAAAACTATTTGGTACAAATCAGATCGCATGCCTAATGCCTAATATAGGTTTCTGTCCAGGGCCAAATCCAGTGCCAGTTGGCTCCTCGAAAATAGGTGCCCACGATAATCATCAATCCCTGCCACGTCATGAAGGCCGTATAGAGAAAAATCGCGACATAGCGGCTCCTATGAAACCAGACACCCTGCCCATGCGGATTGCGGTCGAGATAGGGAATGGACATCAGCCCTAAAACAAAAATTAAGGGCATCATCACGCCGCCCCAGAACGCATCGTAGGCCACCATCTCCTGCAATCCCAAAAAATACCAGGGAGCCTTGGAGGGGTTGGGAGGTTTGCTCGGATTGGCGGGCTCTTCCAGCGGCGCATCAATAAATGAGAGGAGGAGCACCAAAGCTGTGGTAAATAAAAACGCAACCAATTCAGCTCTTAAGAGATGCGGCCAGGTAAAGACGAAATTGTAAGGGCCCTTATCCACTGTGGGACAAGTGCCGCGCACAAGCTCCATCAAACCATACGTGCGCTTTACTCCCGGGGCAAACGATTCTTTGGTGTCGGAGCGCTGCACCACGCGGTAGGGGTCGGGGCGGATTTTATCGGGCGGCCGCGACAACCCCCCGTCTTTGCGGATGCGCCAGAAATGAACGCCGATCAAAGTCCCTGCCAATAGGGGCAGCAAAGCCACATGCAGCACGTAAAAGCGGATCAGCGCATCTTGCCCCACACTCGTTGAGGCGAGAAGCATGACGCGGTTGATGTTGTACTCAAAACCGGGCAGATTAGGCGCGTAGCCGGCAATATTCGTTCCCACCGTGATAGCCCAGAACGCGAGCTGATCCCAAGGCAAAAGATAGCCGGTGAAGGAGAGCAAAAGGGTGAGCAGCATCAAAAAAACCCCCACCACCCAGTTAAAGCGGCGCTCTCCCTTATAGGATCCCGTATAAAAAACCCGGGACATGTGCAGAAAAACAAAAAGCACCATCAAGTGGGCGCTCCAGCGGTGCATGTTGCGGTACATATTGGCAAATGGAGTCGTGTCCTGCCAGTCCTTCATAATGTCGTAGGCGCGGTCCTCGGCCGGAATATAATAAAACATCAGAACAATGCCCGTGAAGACCAGAATCAAAAATAAACTCATGGTGATCGCGCCAAGCCCCAAAGTATAAAAGGGGTCGAGAGAATGTTTGTGGCATTTCACCGGATGGAAATGGAGGAAGAAGTTTTTAAACACCACTTCCGAGCGGTCGACATCGTTGTTGGGGTAGTTGTGCCTGAATATCGAGCGCACAAATTCCTTGGGCAGATTCAGCAGATGCTGGCCAAAAGATTCCCTCTCCTTTCCGCTAAAGACAGCCATTATATCGCTCCTAAATCACCTGAGATTGGGGGGCAAACCATGCGGCATTCCAATCAAGTGTTGTTTTTGACTTATCCACCATAATGTCTCCTGAAGCCCCTTTATAAACGTGAAAATAAACCAAAGGCAGAGGCGCCGGGCCTCCGGTATTCTTCCCATGCCGGTCGTAAGTGGAGCCGTGGCAAGGGCAGGCATAGCCGGTTTCCACCATATTCACCGTGCAGCCCAAATGGGTGCAGACCGCCGTCTGGACTCTGACTTTGCCTTCGCTCGTCTCGACAAACACCTTCTGCTTGGGATCGAACACCTTTCCCTCTTTCGATAAAAGCTCATCGGGGCGGCCGAGGGAAAACACGCTGGGCGGGATCTTCATCGCATTGGGATAGAGAAAACCCAGGACGGAGATATTCACCAGCTGCCCGACGCCCAAAAGACACGCTCCGACCCCGAGGATGGCTAGAAAGGTGCGCCGGGTAATTTTCGGGTCATTACTGTCGGGATCGACATTTAACGAGTTGCGGTACTTTGGCATCTATTTCTCATCCTCTCGAAACATTTGATATTTGACATCCTCGGAATCTTCAAATTGCCCTTTTTGAAAATAATAAATATAAACGACTATCCCTGCAAGAGCCATCATCAAAGTACTGCCAAAAACCCAGATCATATCAGCCGATCCACCTGAAAGAGTAATTCATCACATCCATCGTAACGGCCTGCGTCGGGCACTTTTCCGCGCACAAACCGCAGCGGATGCAAAGGTCCTCGTCTTTCAGCATGATGGAGCCCATGCCATCCAGTTCCTCCGGTTCCATTTCCGAAGAGTCGACGCCGTAAAAGTTATCGACCGCCCGGCGCAGATTGCCCTCTCCATTGTCGAGGTTGGCGTGGCTGACCGGAATCAGCTTCAGACAATTCGCCGGACAGACATCGACGCACCCGTTGCATTTGATGCACAGCGTTCCGTCAAAAACGGGGCTGACATGGCATTGCAGGCAGCGATTCGACTGTTGATGAGCTTCTTCTTCCGTGTAATTATTTTCCACCATATTGAAGTTTTTGATCCGCACATCCACCGGCTGCATGGTGGGAAGGGCCCATTTGGTGCGCAAGTAGGTTTTATCCCGCATCGGAGATATTTCCGTGAACTCGCCATAAAATTCCCGGTAGGGCCTCGCGCCCGTCAAATCCTCGTCGATCGCACGCGCCGCCTCCTGCCCGTGCCGGACGGCCGAGATAAAAAGCGCCGGCCCGAAAGCCGCATCGCCCCCCGCGTAAATCCCCTTGACCGACGTTCTTCCCGTCCCCCGCTCGCTTTTGACAACGCCCCGGTCCAACACGAGCTCACTCATTTTATCCCACCCTTTGAAAAGGCTCATATCCATTTGCTGTCCAATCGCTAAAGCGAGAGAATCGCACGGGATGACAAATTGCGTATCGGGGACAAGCTCCGGCTTGAAGCGCCCCGTGAAATCAAAAAGGGAAGAGATCTCCTGAACTCTAAGCCCGCAAATCTTCCCGTCTTCTCCCCGTTCGACCGCTATCGGAGCCAGGCGGTTCCTGATGGCAATACCCTCTTCCAGGCCGTCTTCGATCTCAAATTCATCAGCCGTCTGCTCGTCGCGCGTCTCCAGGCAGACCATCGTCACCGATTTAGCGCCATTGCGGACCGAGGTGCGGGCCACATCGAAAGCGACGTTGCCCCCGCCGATCACTACCAGCTGCTCGCCTATTTTCCACTCCTCATCGGCGCACATCACGCGCAAATACTCAATCCCCCGGATCACATCGGGAGCGTCGGCGCCTTTAATCGGCAAATCACGCGATTTCCAAAGCCCCGGCCCCAAGAACACCGCATCAAAATCGCGCTGTAAATCGGTCAGAGTCTTATCGCGCCCGATTTTGACATTGTAGTGGATTTTAGCGCCCAGATATTCGATAGCGGCGCACTCGTTGATCGCCACCTTGTTTTTCAAGCGATAAGAGGGCACGCCATAAGTGAGCATGCCGCCCGGCATGCGCATCATCTCAAACACTTCCACTTCGTACCCTAAGCGCAAAAGATCGTGCGCGCAGGTCATCGAAGCGACTCCGGCGCCCACGCAGGCTACTTTCAGGCCGTTTTTCACCGGCTTGGTCGAGCCCCTGGCATAACTCATCTCCAAAGACCTGATGTGCGCCTCCCGGCTCATGCCGTACCATTCGTTCAGGAAGCGCTTTTGGGCGCGGATCGTCAACGTTTTGTCCACCCGGTCGCGCCGGCAGGTCAGCTCGCAGGGCGCGCCGCAAATGACCCCGCAAATCGAAGCGAACGGATTCGGCCCCCTGGCGATCTTATACCCCTCCAGATAGTTGCCCGAATGGAGGGCGAGCATATAGCCGCGCGGGTCGGTATTGACGGGGCAGCCGTCGCGGCAGTCGATCTGCCGGATATAATAGTCGAGATCGGGGATGACGACGTCGTAGATGGGTTTATAGACCCGAACGATATCTATTTCATCTGCCATGTTCAAACCGCCTTCAGAAAAGTGAACTGTAGCAAAACAAACAGATTTTTTAAAGACAAATGGGATTAATTAATATTTCATAAAATCATAGACTGCGCCAAAAAAATATTGCATTAATATCCCATTTTTGGGATAATTAAGTTTGGAGCGAATATGAGTGTGATAAAGCCGATTGCCTGGATTGGATCAAGCAAAAAAAACTTCATGGCATTTCCTCAGGATATCCGAAAGGAGATGGGACACGCTCTATATATTGCTCAAAAAGGAGGAAAACACCGAGACGCTAAACCTCTCAAAGGATTTGGAGGCGCTAGCCTCTTGGAAGTTGTGCAAACTAACGGGGATGGGACATTTCGAACTATGTACACTGTGCAGATGGAAGAAGCTGTTTATGTTCTCCATGCTTTTCAAAAGAAATCAAAAAGCGGAATCAAAACCCCAAAAGAAGATATGGAACTTGTGGATCAAAGGTTAAAAGAAGTACAAAAGAAACATAAAGAATGGTCTATTAACTGCAAAAAAGGGGTCAAATGAAAAAACAGCGAGAGTCAAAAGATCTAAACATCGAAGTCGGCAGCGATAATATTTTTGCTGATATTGGTGTTGAGAATCCTGAAGAGGAACTCACTAAGGCAGAACTTGCTTGGGAAATTGAGCAAACTCTCAAGAAAAAAAAGCTGACTCAAGCAAAAGCTGCAAAACTTATGGGCATCAATCAACCTAAGGTGTCCGCATTGCTCCATAGAAAACTTGATGGATTTTCTGTTGAACGCCTCATCCATTTTTTGACAGCTTTGGGACAAGATGTTGAAATTACAGTTAAACCAAAACCACGCAATCGTCGAAATGCTCGTGTCAGTGTCTGCGGCTCACAACGAACCTATGGAAGATCAGCAATCGCAGCAAAGGCTCACTGAAACTAAGCATTCGGAACGAACTTTATGAGCAAAAAAAGGCATTGCAACACACTTACCATCGCGGGATTTGACGGCAGCGGCGGCGCCGGGATTCAGGCTGACCTGAAAACCTTTTCCGCTTTAGGATGCTATGGTATGACCGTGCTGACCGCCCTCCCGGTGCAAAATACGAGGGGCGTTCAATTCATCTATGCCATTCCCGACTCATGCATCGAAGAACAGCTCAACGCCATCCTGGAAGACATTGAAGTGGACGCCTTTAAAATCGGGATGCTGCACCGCCCGGAAGTGGTCCGCATCGTGGCCAAACTGCTGGCGGGGCAACCGAAGATCGTTTTAGACCCGGTCATGATAGCCAAAAGCGGCGATGGGCTTCTGACTGTGGAGGCCATTGAAACTATGAAAGAGCTGTTATTTCCCCAGGCGGCTTTGATCACCCCCAATCTGCCCGAAACGGCAGCCCTGTTAGGGCGGGAGGTAGGCACTAAAGCCGAGATGGAACAGGCCGCCCTTGATCTGATCAGAATGGGGCCAAAAGCCGTTGTGGTGAAAGGGGGGCATTTATCTTCAGAGACGTGCGACGACTGCCTTTGCCTTTCCGGCGGAGAAATTTATTGGTTTTCCGCTCCGAGAATCGCCACAAAAAATACGCATGGAACGGGATGCACTTTTTCCGCCGCCGCCACGGCTTATTTATCCAAAGGGATGAATGTCGTAGAAGCTGTGGAAAGGGCAAAACAATACCTGCATGGCTGCCTGGAAGCGGGAGCCGGATTCACCGTTGGCAGAGGTTTTGGCCCGGTGCATCACTTTTTTTCCCTTTGGAAGGAGGAAATGCCCCCTTTCAGCGTATAAATTTCCAGGAGGGGAAAGCGCTCCTTAAGCAGCTTGGCAGCCTGAAGACTTCTAATTCCCCGCTCGCAATAAAGTATCGTTACTTTACCTTTCGGAACTTGTATCTCTTCCCTGGCATCGATGAGCTGCAGGTCCACTTTTTCTGAAAGCATTTGGCGAACTCTTTCTGCGCTGATTTCCAGACTGTTTTCCTGAGGAGGACCTATTTGATAAAGCCGGGTCGTCCAGCTCAAAGCGTCGATCTTCAGCAATTTTCCCTTAAGTGTCTGCCCGGCGTCCAAAATCACTTTCATGGCTTCCAGGGCCTGAATGGTGCCGATCATGCCCGGCAGCGGGGCGATCACGCCTGCCGCGGCGCAAGAGGACCCCTGCACAGGGGGAACGGGATATAAGGAGCGATAATCCGGTTTTCCATGAAAGAGGGCCGCCTGGCCTTCAAAATGAGAGATGGAACCATACACGAAAGGTTTGCAAAGCGCGAGGCAAGCATCGTTTATAGCGTAGCGCGCAGGAAAATTATCGGTTGCATCAATCACAACATCATAATCTTGAAGGAGTTCTTGCGCGTTATACTCAGTTAAAAAGACAGCTTTGGCAGCAAAGGCCACATGAGGATTTAGCATAGAGAGCCTCTCTTTTGCCGCCTCGCCTTTCAACCGGCCAATATCTTCCGAATGGTATAAAATTTGCCTCTGCAGATTGCCGAGCTCAATGCGGTCAGGATCGATAATGCCTATTCGGCCAATGCCGGCCGCCGCCAGATATAATAAAGCCGCGCACCCCAATCCTCCCGCACCGACGACCGCCACTGAAGCCGATTTCAGCTTTCTCTGCCCCTCCAGGCCGATTTCACATAATTTGATTTGACTCGTATAGCGGCAAACTTCAGTCTCACTTAAGTCCATAAAAGATCCTTCTGAACTTCTCTGTTTCACTTAAGGGATCTGCGGCACTGCTGATCGCTGAGATCACCGCAATGCCCGCCACGCCTGTTTTAGACACGTTTTCTACATTGTGCTCATTGATGCCGCCAACGGCCAGCAGAGGAATTTTGACTTCGCGGCAAACTTGCTCCAGAAGGGCAAGACCAAGTGGAGGACCTGTCTTGATTTTGCTTGAAGTTGGATAAATATGCCCTAAACCAATGTAATCAGCCCCCTCCCTTTCCGCCCGTTTCGCCTGCTCCAAATTTGAAGCGGTAGCTCCGATGATTCTATTTCCCAGCAAGTGGCGCGCCTTAATGATCGGCAAATCGGTTTGCCCCAAATGAACACCCGCCGCATCAATTGAGAGCGCAATATCCACGCGGTCATTGATTATCAAAGGAACGGAAAAACCGCGGCACATTTCTGCCAGCTCGCAAACCAGAGCATACACTTCCCGGGTATAACTCCCTTTATGTCTGAACTGAATGGTGTCAATGCCTCCGAGCAGGGCCTTTGAGGCGAGTTCTAAAGAGGCAGGCGTGTTGATGATCAGCTGTACTCCTTTAATCATTGGAACGCTCTAATAGCTGCAACTCCATAAGCGCCGGCTTCCAGGCAACTTCTGAAATTTAAGGGGGTGATCCCGCCCACCGCTAAAACCGGTATAGAGAGCTTCTGCGCCACTTTTTCCAAATGGCAAAGACCTTGAGGTGGACCCGTTTTAGAGGGGGTTTCAAAAACAGGCCCAAAAAGCAGGTAATCGGCGCCCTCCCCTTCCGACTTTCGGGCCGCTTCCAAACTATGCACGCTCACCCCGACAATCATAGAGTTTTTCAGTTTCTTTGGAATTTGGGGCGATAATCCCATTTCCGGAAGATGCACACCGTCCGCTTCTACCGCAAGCGCGATGTCTATTCTATCGTTGATAGAAAAAAAAATCCCCCGGTCTGCGGTAATTTTTCTCAAATCGAGTGCAAGCTCCCATAACTTTCTCGCCTCCATTGTTTTGTTTCTCAACTGGAGGGCCCAAGAGAGATCTTTATCTATATGGCCATCAGTTATTTGCATCAATTTGGGAATTTTCATACACTGATCATTCCTTCTACGGGACTGGAGGCCGCCGCATACCGTTTTGTGGGAATTCGCCCCGCTTGATAAGCCAGCCTGCCCGCCTGCGAGGCCAGCTTCATGGCTAAAGCCATCGATACCGGCCGCTCGGCCTGGGCTATCGCCGTATTGATCAAGACGGCATCAAAGCCAAGCTCCATAGCTTTAGCCACGTCTGAAGCCGTGCCAATCCCCGCATCGAGAATTAGGGGAATGGCGATTTGCTCGCGCAGAATTTTAAGCGTATAAGGGTTGAGAAGGCCCATGCCGGAACCTATCGGCGATCCCAATGGCATGACTGCCGCGCATCCCATACCTTCCAGCTTTTTGCACGTGACCAAATCATCGTTACAGTAAGGAAGCACCACAAATCCCTCTCTGGTTAGCACATCGGCCGCTTTTAATAACTCCACCAGATCGGGGAATAGCGTCTTATCGTCGCCGATCACTTCCAGCTTTATCCAGTTTGTCTCTAACGCCTCCCGGGCGAGCTGCGCCGTTAACACCGCTTCTTTTGCCGTAAAGCATCCGGCTGTATTCGGCAGCAGACGGATCCCTTTCGATTTGAAATAAGGGAGCATCCCCTCCATTTGTGAATGCACCGCGCTCGTGCGCCGCATGCTGACGGTGACTATTTCCGTTCCGCTCGCCTCAATGGATTGGATCAGCGTCTCCTGATCCGGATAGAGCGCAGAACCGAGCAGCAAGCGGGATTGAAACGTTTGATTTCCAAGGATAAAGTCCATTTTCTAGCCTCCCGAAACCGCGTGCACAATTTCTATTTGATCCCCTTCTGCAATCTTCGTCGATCCCCAATCGGACCTGAAGACGATTTGGCCGTTCACCGCCACAGCAACTCCCGCAGTTTCAATGGATTGCTCCTTCAAAAGGAGTTCCAGGGTTTCTGAATCGTCAAATAAAACATTTTGTCCATTAAGTTGAATGCGCATGGTAATCCTTCATAATAAGTTTTTTCATCGCATAGGCCGTGTACGGGGCAAGCAAAATACCCGCACGGCCATGCCCTATGGCCTGATAGATCCCTTTTTGGGAAGTGGCTCCGATGAGAGGCATCTGGTTCGCCGTCACAGGCCGCAAGCCCACTGCAATTTCTTCCACTTTGTACTCTGAAATGGCAGGAACGATCTCCCACGCATTTTCAAGCAGCTCTAAAACAGCGCCTGCAGTCGCCTCTTCGTTAAATCCCACGTCTTCGCTGGTTGCTCCAACGCGCACGATCCCATCCTGCTTGGGAGCAAGATAAATGCGCGGCGTCCGTATCATACCTTTTAACCGCAGATGGGGGGGCATTTTTAAATTCAGGAGCTGCCCCTTAATAGGGCGGCAAGGCAGCGAGGGGTCGATTTGGCTAGCCCAGGCCCCTGTGGTATTGATCACCGCTTCCGCTTCATAGCTTGGCCCGTCCGATTGAATCCTGATAACAGGATGGCTTCTTGATAACCTTATGACTTTCCTGTTTTCTATCAATACCCCGCCACGGGCAATAAAGGCCTCTTTTAAGGCTTCGATTAGAAGATGATTATTGATTTGCCTTTCAGAGGGGATCCAGACCGCGGAATTCACCCGGGGGGAAAGCAGGGGTTCTTTCTCCCGCGCCTCATCGCCTGTCAGCCAGCAGACAGGCATCCCCTGTTCTTTCTTAAAAACATAGTGCCTATGCAACCATTCCCGGTCATCCCGGTCGATGGCCGCACACAAAGTCCCCTCCCCCTCCATTGGCAGAACCGTACAACTATCCTCTTGCAGTTCCTTCAGAAATGAGGGGTAAAGGGAAAGGCTTTCCCTTCCGATTTGCAGAGCATGGGGGTGGTTATGCTCCCAATAAGGAGAGAGCATTCCCGCGGCGGCAGAGGAGGCTTGCTTTCCGGCAAGCCTCTGATCAAAGAGTTGAACGGAGATCTTTTCTCTGGCCAGCTGCCACCCAATGCTTAATCCGATAATGCCGGCGCCGATAATCGCAATCATCGGGATAAACAGCAAGCTACCGGTTCAATCTCAGAATAGGGGCTTTCCGGGATATATTCATTGGTGTAAAGCTGATTTACATCAAACGCTTCCGGAATAATCCCCAAGTGCTTGGTGTAGCGCCCCACCTTATTCCAGTCGCGCTCGACATTCAAAAGATTGCGTGAGAAAAAGGGCAGCGTGCGAATATAAATCTTTTTATAAAGATCGCTGCGAAGCTGCGGTTTGGATTGACATAACAATTCAAACGCCTCTTCAGGCTGTTCCGTCGTAAAGGCCGCTCCCCTTTGCGTCGCCCGCATGAATTTGGTCAATAATTCCGGCTGGCCCGTGATAACATCGTTATGGACAATAAATTGAATGGAACAGAAACAGCAGCACCCAAGGCCTGCGAGCTGATCAAGGCGCAGCATGACAGTTTCACCGAGAGCCTCCAATTCCACTTGCTGAAAGTTGATGAAGCCGATCCCTGTGTCAATAATGCCTCGCCGAATGGCATCAGTGACATTCATCCCCACCCGCACCGTCTGAAAACTTTTAGGATCAATCCCCGCCAGCCTGGCCAGATCCTCAATCATCAATTTCCCAAATTCCCCAATGTAACCCACCCTTTTGCCGACTATATCGGAAAAAGTGCGGATGCCGCTGGATTTCAGGGCGATCAAACCTGTCGGGGGTTCATCTAAAAGGGTGCCGATGGAAGTGACCGGGAATCCTTTGGCCCTGGCGGCAATGGTATGAATCATAGCTTTCAAGCCGATGTCCACTTTTCCCAATCCGACGATTTCAGTCACGTCGCTGGGATCTGTCGTCTCCAGGATAGCGAGGTTGATCCCTTCATCGGCATAGTAGCCTTTGGCTTTTGCAACAAATATAGGGGTGTGGTACGGATTTGCGTACCAATTGAGCAACAAAGTTGTTCGTGATTTCATCATCATCTCCTAAAATACAGGTTTATGATGACGAGAGGAGGAGAGAGCACATGTATTCTACTGTCTAACGGTGTCCCCACGCTGGCATTATCCAGATCGGGTTATTCGGGTGTAATCTCAGCCAATCATCTTGGCACCCCGCGCCATCTTCATAAAAAAAGTATGACATTAGACAAAATTTGTCAATTATCAATTTTTCGGGATCGCAGGCTTTTCATGGGGCACGCCACCGTCATCCACATCGAAATCGGGGTCGAGAATAGTCTTGCCCTGAGCGCCTAAAAACTGAAACTGGGCTTTCAGCCACTCGCTTGGTTTCTGCTGTTTGGCATAATCGAGGAGGATAGCTTCAAGTTCGCGGACTTTCTCGGGATTCTGCTCGGCGAGGTTGTTTTTTTCACCGGGATCTTTCGACAGATCATAGAGTTCCGTTTTTCCAGGAAGAAGCGCGATTTTGATCAACTTCCAATTCCCTTTTCGGACAGCCCCGCGAAAGGCTTCGACATTGATGAGAATATTATCATGCAGCGTTTTTTGCTGTCCCGTCAGTACCGGCCACATGTTTAAGCCGTCCAGCGGTTTTCCTTTTGAGTTATTGGCTTTGCCAAGATACAAAAGCGTTGGCATAAGGTCCACATGATGCATAGGGACCTCTATCACAGCGGGTTTCAGTTTTCCCACCCATGTGATGAATGTGGGCAAGCGGACCCCGCCTTCATGCAGACTCCCCTTGCCGCCGCGGAATATGCCGTTAGAGGCGGGTGGTTTCTCGCCGGGAGCCAACTCATCCGGGTTCTCTTCCCGCTCCTCAGGGGATCTCGCGCCCGTCGCAAATAAGGCGTTCGTGGCCCCGCCGTTGTCGCTCGTAAAGAAAATAACCGTATTTTCAAACATCTTTTTCTTTTTCAGCTCAGCGACAATTCTTCCCACCTGCTCATCCATATCGGTGACCATGGCGGCATAGGCTCTTCGATATTTATCCTGGATCTTGTCTTTGTATAGGTCGAGGTATTTCTGCGGAGCCTGATAAGGAGCGTGCGGCGAAAGGAAGGCCACAAAGAGAAACAGGGGTTTTGAAGTATTGTGGTTTGCAATGATATTGACCGCTTCCTTGCCTATGAGGTCCGTATGGTATCCCTCTTCTTTAAAAAACTTTCCGTTGCGCTGCCAATCGACGATCCCCCCTCTTTCCTTCGTGAAGTAGTCAACTTCCCCCACCAGATTGCCATAGAAAGAATCAAATCCCCGGTTTTGCGGCCAATATTTTTTATCGGCGTGTCCAAGATGCCATTTGCCGACCAGGGCTGTTTGGTATCCTGCGTCCTTAAGAGCTTGAGCTACGGTTTCTTCATCTGTTGGGAGGCCGTAGGTGTGGCTTGGGAAAATCACAAGGGTCTGCAACCCCTGGCGCATCGGATAACGCCCCGTCATAAGCGCGGCGCGCGCCGGTGTGCAGACCGGCAATCCATAATAGTCCTCTAACCGGACCCCCTCCTTGGCCAGGGCGTCAATATTCGGGGTGGAGATATCGCTTCCTCTGTAACCCAGATCCGCATTGCCCAAGTCATCGGCGACAAATACAACAAAATTAGGCCGGTCATCCGCATAACTGTATCCTAAAACAAGACAGAAGGCGATAATTCTTAAAATCATAGATTCAGCTCCCCACGGCGTTATTTAAGGTTTTCAAGGACTGATCCACGGTGAAACTGGCTGCTTTTTGCCTCGGTGGAAACTCCTTGAATGTCTGCATAAACTTTGCCACATATTCCTGAGCCGGAACCAACATGAAGGCGTGGTTTAACACATAATCATAGTAGGTGTTTGAAGTGATGTCAGCCCTTTCATAAGGATCCATCCGCAGATTGAAAATTTTGGGGACGCGCAAACGCACATACGGCTCTGCCCATACCTGTAAAGTCCCCTGCACTCTTTGTTCGGCAAAGACAAACTTCCAATTATCATAGCGAAGTCCCGTCAGATCTCCATCATCTGAGAAGTAGAAAAACTCCTGGCGAGGCCCTTTTGGCTCTTTTTGAGTCAGGTAGGGCAGGAAATTATAGCCATCGAGATGAACCTTAAAGGTTTTGTTTCCGGCTTTATATCCTGATAAGAGCTTTTCTTTGACGTCTGGAAGGCCTGCTGCCGCAAGCAGCGTCGGAAACCAGTCCAGATGCGACATGATCGTATTGGAAATAGATCCCGCTTTTATTTTTCCCGGCCACCGCACCATCGCCGGAACGCGGTAGGCCCCCTCCCAGTTGGAATTCTTTTCATTGCGAAACGGGGTCATCCCCGAATCAGGCCAGCTATTTATATGAGGGCCATTGTCTGTGCTGTAAAAGACAATAGTATTATCCGCAATGCCCAACTCGTCTAGCTTTTTCAAGATGGTGCCCACGTTTTTATCATGATCGATCATCACATCCGCGTAGACTCCAAGCCATCTGCCCGCCTGGCCGATGCTCTCAGGTTTTGGATGAGTGCGAAAATGCATATGGGTGAAATTAATCCACACAAAAAAGGGCTTATTCGCTTTCTTTTGTTTTTCGATATACTCGGCTGAGCGCGCCGCGATATCATCGTCGATTGTTTCCATCCGTTTTTTGGTCAAAGGACCCGTGTCCTCGATTTTTTGCGTCCCGTCGGGATTGGCGAAGCTGTGGATAACGCCGCGAGGGCCGTAGCGTTTGCGAAAATTGGGAAAATCAGCTTCCGTGGGATAATCGGGTAATTCCGGTTCTTCTTCGGCGTTCAAGTGGTATAAGTTTCCATAGAATTCATCAAACCCGTGAGCCGTCGGCAGGAATTCATCCTTATCCCCCAAGTGGTTCTTGCCGAACTGGCCTGTAGCGTAGCCTTGAGCCTTAATAAGCTCTGCTATCGTGGGATCTTCCGGCCGAAGCCCCAGATCGGCACCCGGAAGGCCTACTTTGCTAAGGCCCGTGCGGATGACACTTTGCCCGGTGATAAAGGCCGCTCTTCCGGCCGTACAGCTTTGTTCTCCATAGTAATCAGTAAAAATCATCCCTTCATTGGCGATCCTGTCGATATTCGGAGTGTAATAGCCCATTAAACCTTTGGAATAAACACTCAAATTGGTTTGGCCGATATCGTCCCCCCAAATGACGACAATATTCGGCTTTTCTGCTGCTCCCAGAGAAATAAAAAATGAGAGCCCAAGCAGGGTAAAAAATTTACAAAGCATGATTGTCCTAGTTTTTTTTTGGTTAATCCTCTTGTAATACAAAAAAGGTTAAATACTCTAGTGTCATTTTACCTTTTGAAATAAATTTCCCTCACTGCTATACTTACCCCCTTAATTTTCTAACTTGAAAGGAGTTATTGATGCAAGCCGTCAGCAAAGGAACAAAGACTACTCACACAGTATCTAACATACAACCCCCTGCAAATCCCATAACAGCAGCCGCTCAGCAATCCCTGCAAAGCCCAAAGGCTCAGCCTAAATATAAATGCGACTTTTGCGCCGCAAAAATTACCCTGGCACAATCACTTGTCGCCTGCAAATGCAAAAAAGTATTTTGTGAAAAGCATACGCCTCCAAAAACGCACGAATGCACCTTTGACTATAAAACTCCATCGCCAAAGACCCCAACCAGACAGAACAGTTTTCACGGCGGGGATTTCTCTAACAACGCGGCGTATTAAATGATATTAAAACTCAATTTTTTGCTGATTATTTCAAAAAATTGAGTTTCGATCGACTGTACGTGAAATTCGCTCTTGATCGATTGCAGCAATTGCTCGAGCTGCACTTTTGTCCCTTGCGCATAGATTTCGACGCTGCCGTTTGGCAAATTCTCAACGGTGCCGGTCAGGCCGTCCCGGCGCGCCATATGCCGCACCGTGGCCCGAAACCCCACCCCCTGCACTCGGCCGGAGATAACGGCATGCATCTCTAGGAGCTGCATACTTCCTCAGCTTCGCCGGCCGGCTCCTCTTCAGAGAGCGCTTCGCCAACCGGGAAAGTTAAAATGATATTTTCAATCTCTTCCAGGCTTTGCGCCCGGGCTATCATATGACGGAACTCTTTAGTCCCGCGCATCTTTTTGATATACCAGCACCCGACCCGCCGCATGTCGACGATCGCCCGCCGCTCATGATGGTACTGCTTGATCAGCAGAAAATGCTCGTAAAGCATCTTGCGGCTCTCTTCAGGGCCCCGCTCGATAGGCTCTTCCCCATTGAAATGGCGCTGAATATCTTCATAAATCCAGGGCTGCCCGAGCATGCCGCGCGAAACCAGGATCCCATCGCAGTTTGTCATCTCATACATCCGCTTCGCCGCCTTAGCGTCGAACACGTCGCCGTTGCCGATCACTTCGATTTTATTCGCCACGAGCTTGGCTTCCCTGATGACGTTCCAATCGGCAAAACCGCTATACCCCTGAGCCCTGGTGCGTCCATGAATCGTAATCGCTTTAGCCCCGGCAGCTTCCGCTATTTGTGTGATTTGCGGCGCATTGATGGAATGCTCGTCCCAGCCGGTGCGTATCTTAACCGTGACCGGAATTTTAACCGCGGCCACCATCTCGGATAACACCTCGCCGATCAATTCGGGGTGCTTGAGCATGCCCGACCCGCTGCCGTCCTTTGTCACTTTATCCACGGGACAGCCGCAATTGAAATCGAGAACATCGAACCCCAAATCCTCCACCATCCTGGCCGCCTGGGCGGCTAGCTGCGGCTTGCTGCCGCAAAGCTGGGCGCCGATAGGGCGCATGGAAGCGTTGTAATCGAGCAAATGAAAAGTATTTTTGTCATAACGGACCAGCGCATCCATTTTGACCATCTCGCAATACATCAAAGCGGGCTTCCAGCGCGCGCTCATCTGACGAAAAGGGTAATCGGTGCAGCCGGCAAGAGGCGCGTATAAAATTCTTGGTCTTTTCATCGGATCATCATAATGGTAAAATAAAGAGTCGCTTTTTCTAAAAGGCTCAAAACAATAAAGGCGACGATCGGGCTAAAATCGATCATCCCGATAGGGGGAATAATCTTGCGGAAAAGGTTGAGATAGGGGTCTGTGTAAAAGGAAATAAAGTGCATAAACCGGGTCTGGCTCAATTCCGGAACCCAGGATCCTATAATTCGCACAAACAACATCAGCATATAAACTTGAAAAAGAATGCTGACCGTTTGAAGGACAACCATTTCTCACCTCCGAATAACAAAAAAAATAAAGGAAAAAATCATTTTTGTCTAGGAATAATGAAAGGATTTATCTTGAAACGGAGCGGGATTTACCGTATTATTTAATTTCACAATTATTGCCTGTTTTATGTTTGATAAACCGACCTCTTCCCACACTCTTGGCTTAGAACTTGGCCCCTCCTCCATCAAAGGAGCCCAGCTCTACTATCGCAAAGGAAAACCCTCCTTTGTGCAGATATTCGATATGCCCACCGACGTGGAGCACACGGAAACCTCGGAGCGCACCAGCCCGCTCGATTTGACCGAGGAGGGGCGAAAGCTCTTTCGCCTGATCGATAAAAACCTGGTGGTCACCTCCCTCCACACCAAAGAGGTGCTGGTCCGCCCCCTGGAAGTGAAGCTGACAAAACTCCGCGACGTCGACGCGGTGCTCGCCTTTCAGGCCGAACCCATTCTGCCTTACGCGGAAGATGAAGCTCTGCTGGATCGCATTGTGCTGGGAAAAAACCAGGAGGCGACTCAGCTCACTCTATGCACAACCAAGAAAGAATTTTTAGAAAATCACCTGGACGTGTGGCAATCCCTCCATATCGAACCTGAAGTGGTCACCTGCTCCCCCGCCGCTCTGGCTGCATTTGCGAGACAATTCTTTCCTTCTAAATCCCCCTATTTTGTCCTCCATTTGGGCATGCTGGAAACCATCTGCCTGCTGATCCAGAACGACAAACTCATCGCAGCCTACCCTTGCCAAACAAATTTTCATATGTTGTTAGAGGCTTTGACGAAAGATCTAAAGCTGGAGGAGCCGCCCAAGTCGAACTTTTCTGAGCTTTTTAAAAATATTGATGATGAAACCTGCCCTCTATCCGCCAAATTGCTTCATGATTGGCAGCTTGAGATCACAAAAGTCATTTTTGCGCTAAACAAGCAGATCAAAGAAGAGGCTCCCAGCCTTTTGATTACCGGAGACGGCGGAAGCCACCCCCCTTTAATTTCGAAGCTTTGCTCCAGGCTGTCTCAAACGGCCGAAACCCCGAAATCCACAACCGAGTTCCCTCTCCCGGAAGCCCACCTGCAGAAATACGCCATCCCGATCGGCATGGCGTTAAGCGCGCTGCCCAAATTCCCCGACCCCATCAATTTCCGGCAGGAGGAATTTGCCTATCCCAACCCCTGGAAACGGGTAAAAAAACCTCTTTACACATACCTGGCGTCAGTTCTTTTTGTCTCTTTAGCCTTTTATTTTTTCGGGAACGCCTATTTGAAATACCGGGAAGATCAATTAAAGCAGGAATTTGTCAGCCTCGTCGCCTTTATGCACAAACCCTACGCCGAATTCGAAAAGGAATACTCGAAGAAATTTCCTTCCGAAGCGGAAAATCCCGCGGAGTTGTCTGTTAATGTTAAAAATTTGACCCAGGCGGGCTTAAAGAACCGCTTGACCCAAATTGAAAACACCCTAAAGTCGATTCCCGAAACTTTCCCGCTGCAGGCGAATATCCCTCTTGTCAGCGACGTCTTAGCCTGGTTAAGAGCCCACCCCAACGCCGTAAAAATTGAGGAGGCAACCGGCCAGGCGACCCCTTTGATAGAAATTCAAAATTTTTCCTACACGATGGTAAAAAGACCTGAAAAAAACCGGATGAATGATAAATACCAGGTCAAAGTCGATCTGGAATTTACCAGCCCCTCTCCGAAATATGCCCGTGAATTCCACGATGCCCTTATAACGCCAAATGATTTTATCGATCCGAAAAATGAAGTGAAATGGAATGCGTCGCAAGGGAAATACCGCACCACCTTTTTCCTGAAGGATAGAACCGTATACCCCTCTCAAAAAGGATAAAAAATGGTAAAAAACATACCGCAAAACCGCCTGCTTATTTACCTGTTTTTTTTAGGTTTAGTCCCTTTTATATTCGTATTATTTAATTTTTATACTAAAAAAAGCCATTTGAATGAAATCCAACACAGCCTCGACTACATCCAGCAAAGAGCGCTTTCCCTAGAACAAAAGCAGGCTCAAAATGTCGCACTCCGCAACCACTACCGCAACGCGGACCACTTTTACATCGATAAATATCTTGAAACCATCACTTTTCTCGATCCGGAAATAGAGAACCTTAAGATGATCATGAAGGACAAAAACTTCACCAACGATAAAGCGATCGAAAAACGGCTGGAATTTCTCACAAGCCCGGCAAACCATCTCTCTTTTGTCGAAGGGGTTGTACAAACTTATCCCTTCTTTCAAGAGACCACCGAAACACTCTCCCACCCTGTAGAAGTGAATGTCGAAGATATCAAAAAAATCCTGGCCCGCGTTGAGGGAATCAAAATCGGCCCTTATGAGCCGGGACCCAATCCGCCCCAGCTAGTGATTTTAGATTTCAAAATCGACAAGAAATCATCCAACAACGAAAGTGATGTTTATCTTCTTAATATGAAACTACTTAAAAGAGAATACACATGAGACTCCTTTCACTCCTTCTTTTACTGCTTGCCGCCGGGTGCGTGCAGCGCCAATTTTCTTCGGAAAAACCGGGCCAGCTGGTCAGCATCAATTTAGTGGATCAAAACGGCTTAAGCGAAACGATTAGCACCCCTGACCGCTTAAAAGAATACGACCGGGTGAATTTCCTCTCTAATCAGCCCTACGCCAAAGTCCTTCGCGTTTATGGCAGGGACCAGCTCGGCAATACGCGCACCTTCCTCACCACCTATCACACCAACGGCCAGCCCAAACAATACCTTGAAGCGATCAATAACCGCGCTCATGGCCGCTACCGCGAATGGCACCCCGAAGGAGCCCTCAAACTCGAAGCCTACATCATTGGCGGCGATGGCGATCTCAGCCTTGCGGCTGAAAAAACCTGGCTTTTCGACGGAGTGGCCCGCGTTTGGGATGAAAATAGAAACCAGACAGCCACGATCGCCTATGAAAAAGGAGTTCTTCAAGGCCCCTCGCTTTACTATCACGCCAACGGCAAAATCTGGAAAAGCATTCCCTACGACAAGGGTCAAATCTGCGGCAACCTGGAAATTTTCCTGGAAAACGGGGAAAAATTTCAGACCATGGAATATGTAAACGGCAAACTGCACGGCAAATCATTTAAGTATTGGGCCGATGGCAGCCTCGCGGCCGAAGAAACCTTCGTCAACGATTTGCTGACTTGCGGCAATTATTGCCAAAGGGACGGCAAACTCATCACTCAAATCAAAGAAGGAAAAGGATATCGCGCCATTTTTGGCAAAACGGCGCTTTGCGAACTTCAGGAGTATCAGCAAGGCGTGCTCGAAGGTGAAGTTAAAACCTTCAGCGAAGATGGCAATCTGCTCACCATCAGCCACATCAAAAACGGGTTAAAACACGGCGAGGAGCTGGAGTATTTCCCCCCCAACCCCTTCAACAACCAGCTGCGCCCGATGCTTTCCATCAGCTGGCATGAAGGCAAAATTAACGGCACCGTCAAAACGTGGTATGAAAATGGAATGCTGGAAAGCAAGCGCGAAGTAGCCAACAACGTCAAGGAAGGACTTTACACCGCCTGGTTCCGCGATGGCAGTTTGATGATGATAGAAGAGTATGATCAGGACAAGCTCGTTAAAGGGGAGTATTATAAGAAAGGGGAAAAATATCCGGTCAGTGAAATTGCCCTCGGCCAAGGAATGGCGACCCTCTATGACGGCGAAGGAAATTTCATGCATCGCATCAACTATAACAAAGGCGTGCCGGATGACATGTAAAGAGGCCTTGCGCGCCCGCTTTAAGCTGTTGCGCAATCAGCTTCCCCACTCAAAACCTCCCTTGTCCCCATTATTACCCAGATTTTCCCCCCACAAACTCATCCTTTCTTATGCCAGCTTCGGCAGCGAACTCGACACCTGGGAAATTAACCGTTTTCTCGCCGATAACGGAAAGCTCGTTCTTCCCAAAATAACCGGAAGCACCCTGCAATTGTTCCACGTGGAACATCTCTCTCAACTATCCGAGAATGCGGGAATCCGGGAGCCCAACCCGCTTCTTTGCACGCAAGTAGCTTATTCTCAGATTAGTCTGGCCTTAATCCCAGCTCTGGCGTTTGACCGCAACTTTTATCGTCTGGGATATGGCAAAGGCTACTATGACCGCCTGCTTGCAAACGGGCGCGCCTGGACTATCGGCCTTGGCTACCGCGAGCAATACACGGAGGAATTGCCCGTTACGGCAACGGACGTTCCCCTCAAAGAGCTGATGTTGCATTAGCTGCCGCAAACAGACGTTCCCCTCAAAGAGCCGATGTTGCATTAGCTGCCGCAAGCGGACGTTCCCCTCAAAGAGCCGATGTTGCATTAGCTGCCGCAAGCGGACGCTCCCCTCAAAGAGCTGAAGCTGCATTAGCTGCCGCAAGCGGACGTTCCCCTCAAAGAGCCGATGTTGCATTAGCTGCCGCAAACGGACGCTCCCCTCAAAGAGCCGATATTGCATTAGCTGCCGCAAGCGGACGTTCCCCTCAAAGAGCTGATGTTGCATTAGCTGCCGCAAGCGGACGTTCCCCTCAAAGAGCCGATCTTGCATTAGCTGCCGCAAGCGGACGCTCCCCTCAAAGGGCTGATGTTGCATTAGCTGCCGCAAGCGGACGCCCCCCTCAAAGAGCCGATATTGCAGACGCTCCCCTCAAAGAGCCGAAGCTGCCGCTGGCGCTGATGTTGCATTAGTCTTTTATTGCCTATTCTTGTATTCTGGATTTTCAACAAAACAACGGGAGAAAATCCATGTCTCAACCAGATCAAGAACGTAAAAAAGCGCTAGATCTCGCCGTCGGCCACATCAAGAAGCAGTTCGGCGACGGAGCAATCATGTCCCTCGGCAAGAGCTCCGCTATGCGCGAAATCAATGTCATAAAAACAGGCGCGCTGGCCCTCGATATAGCCACCGGCATCGGCGGCGTTCCCCGCGGCCGGATTGTCGAAATCTACGGCCCCGAATCCTCGGGTAAATCCACTCTGGCCACGCACATCGTCGCCAACGCCCAAAAGAGCGGCGGCCTGGCAGCCTACATCGACGCCGAGCACGCCCTTGACCCGGGCTACGCCGCCAAGATTGGCGTTAACCTGGATGATTTACTCATCTCGCAGCCGGACAGCGGAGAAGAGGCGCTAAACATCGCGGAAATGCTCGCCCGCTCGAACGCCGTCGACGTGATCGTGATCGACTCCGTAGCCGCCCTGGTGCCCAAGTCGGAGCTCGAAGGGGATATCGGCGACTCCTTTGTCGGCCTGCAGGCGCGCATGATGTCGCAAGCCCTGCGCAAACTCACCGCGGCGCTCTCAAAGAGCAATACCTGCGCGATCTTTATCAACCAGATCCGCGAAAAAATCGGCGTGATGTACGGCAGCCCCGAAACCACCACCGGCGGCCGCGCCTTAAAATTCTACTCGTCGCTCAGGCTCGACATCAGACGCACCGCCTCCATTAAAGGACCGGAAAACAGCGAAATCGGCAACCGCGTCAAAGTCAAAGTCGCGAAGAACAAGCTCGCGCCGCCGTTTAAAATCGCCGAATTCGACATTCTGTTCGATGAAGGGATCTCCCGCACAGGCTCTGCCATCGACCTCGGAGTAGACTTCGGCATTATCGACAAGAAGGGCGCCTGGTTCAGCTATAAAGGGCAGCGCCTCGGCCAAGGCCGTGAAGCGGTGAGAGACGAGTTGAAAAAACAACCTTTGCTGCTCGACGAAATTGAAGTGCAAATCATGAAAAGGATGAAGGAAAACCCGGTGCCAATCAGAGAAACTTCCCCTGCAATGGCGGAATAACCGGTGCGGCGGCTCACCCCGGGCCGCCCCTCTTTAAAGGATCCTAAGCCCCAGAGGTCACCTTAGCCACCTGCTCAGCCAGAAAATCGGCGATCGCCTTCATTTCCGGTGTGTCAATTTTAAGGTTTTTAATCGTTTTTTGGTACTGCTCGATCTCCTCGTGAAACACTTTAGCCGATTTTTCCACGCCCATAGAAGAAGCAATATTGACTTTGCACTCATTTTCCACATCTTGGGTCATGTCGCTCAAGTCATCGGCAATTTGATAGGCCATGCCAAAATGGTAGGCAGCCTTTTTGATAAGATCGGTTTTCTTCAAATCGCCGCCCCCGAACAGCCATCCGAACATAAAGGCAATTTCAAAGAGAGAGACGGTCTTTTTTTGGATGATCTCGCGCAGAGTTTCAACTGAGAGGTTTGGAGGGTTCAAATCCAGGAACTGTCCGCCGGTAGCTCCATAGAGGCCGGTATTGCGCGTGGCATTGGTTAAAGCAACCAGACAAATCTTATCGTTGCTTAACGCGTGGGGAGCGTTAGAACGGGCAAACTCGTCACCACACTTGGCTAGACACTCATAGGCCGCTGATATGAGCGTGTAGGTCACCAAAACGGCCGTAGCTTCGCCATAAACTTTATGAACGGTCGGCTTATTGCGTCTGAAGTCCTCATTGTCCATGCAAGGCAGATCATCGGCCACCAAAGACGCCGTATGGAAAAACTCGATGGCCAGAGCTGAAAAAGACACGTCCGTATCGAAGCCAACCGCTTTTGCCACCATAAAAACAAGAGCCGGACGCAGTCTTTTGCCGCCGTTAAGCAGAGCATATTCGCACGCCTCCCTTAAAACGCTTTTATCGCCGATGGTGGGCAAATATTCGCGAATTTTTTCATCAGTGATCAATTTGTATTGTGTGAGATTAGATGATATAGATTCAGAAGTAGAGTTCGAAAATATTTCTTTAAACGGCATAGCTACCTAACTTTTTTGTAAAATCGGTATTATAAAGAAAAAAATCATTCCGCTCTAGCTAATTTCGAATAAGGGAAGCGCGGTTGGTTTAAAATTATTTTTCACAACGTGTTGAGAAGGGATGAAGCCGCCGACATTCAGGCAGGGATGGCAGTAAGAAGAGGGGCCGAACAAGGTTCCCGGATTAGTGACCGCATTGCAGCCAATTTGCGCCTTATCGCCGATGATAGCGCCGAATTTGCGTAAGCCCGAATCCACCTTTTCGTCGTTAAAATAAATAATTACATTATCATGCGCGAGTTTGAGATTGGCCAATTTCGTCCCGGCACCCAAGTTGCAGTGATTGCCCAAGATAGAATCGCCGACATAGGCAAAGTGGGCGGCCTGCGCATGATCCAAAAAGATAGCGTTTTTCACCTCGGTATCATGGCCGATGACGCAGCCGTTTCCGGTGATACAATCGCCCCGGATGTAGGCGCCGTGACGCACCACGCAATTTTCGCCGATCAAGCAAGGCCCTTTAATATAAGCCCCCGCCTCGACGACGCTGCCTTTGCCGATCGAGATTTTCTCCGGATGAATCAAAAAGGCTTTGGAAGAAACATCTCCTTCGATATTTCCAAGAGGATAAGATTTCAAATATTCCGAAATCTCTTTAAGGGCATTCCAGACAAAGCGCTCTTCTTTAAAAAGCTCTTTATGTTTAAAGTGGGATAGGTCGAAAAAGTAATCGGCTTGAAAATGGTCCATGGCCCAATTTTAGGGGATTGAGGATATATTGCAAATGCTTTTCGCGAAAGCTTCCACACCGGTTTACTTATTATTAATGTATCTATATACTCTCTATTTCTTTTTCTTTAGAGGCTGTGGATATGTTCACAACCGGGCTTCGCGCTCTTGGAAAAAGAGCTGTTGATGACTCATCGATAGCTTGTCTGTAACTTGCGACTTATGCACAAAAAGGGCTTATGAACATTTCAGCGGTCAAAAACATCAACAGAAAAAGGGGGGGTTATGAACAGTCCTAAATTGGCTTCAGATATCCTTGCGAGGCGGCAGCTGCTGCCTGAAAAGCCCTCCTCGATCACACTCACCGGAAACCATGTCTATCTAACCCCTCTTATAATAGAGCGCGACAGCAAAGCCCTCTTTGAAGTATCTAACGGGGCGCCCATCGCCCTAAAAGAGCGCTCACATAACGCCTACGATGCCAATGAGCTCATTTGGCGTTATATGTTTGACGGTCCCTTTGAAAACGCTGCGGATTTTGCAGCGAGCCTGCTACCCTATGTCAATGCTTCTAATGGTTTGTGCTTTTGTGTTTTCGATAAAGCCTCGCAAAAGCCTGTGGGAGTGGCTAATTTGATGAATAACAGCCCGGCGCACCTAAAGATAGAGTTGGGAGGAATCTGGTACAGTCCTATTGTGCAACGAACCGCAACGAACACCGAATCGGTCTATTTGATGCTGAATCACGCCTTTGATTTAGGTTATCGCCGGGTCGAGTGGAAATGCGACGCGCGCAACGAGCGCTCCCGCAAAGCCGCCCTGCGTCTGGGATTTCAGTTTGAAGGCATTCAGGAAAGCCACATGATTATGAAGGAGCGGAACCGGGATACCGCCTGGTTTCGGATCCTGGAATCAGAGTGGCCCGCCGTCAAAAAGAAGCTTCTCCATCTTGTAATTGATTAACTCCACATCATTTCGAACAATCGTTTGCTCGCAAACTTTTTTGCCCACCCCTTCCCCTCCAGACTCGCTGCCGGCGCCCAAACATCCACCTGTTCCTTTGTATAGTGCCGGGAGTTGATCAAATGAATGGTGTTGTAGTAGATTTCAGCCAACACTCGAGTATCACCGGGCTTTTAAGAGTTTGTTTCTAATTAAGTTATAACACGCGCTCTATTTTTACAATAAACCACTTTGTTTGAATTTCAGTTTTTTGATATTCTGGCGTCCCCTTCAAAATACGGGAGATTAACCCATGAAAAAAGATTTAGCTGAAATTACTCATCATCAAACTTTTGAATCACTCAAACAAGAAGAGGATGGATGTGAATATTGGAGTGCTCGAAAGTTGGCAAAGGCTCTCGAATATTATGAATATCGGAATTTTCTTCCAGTGATTGATAAAGCGAAAGAAGCCTGTAAAAACAGCGGATATGATATTGAAAACCATTTCGTGGATGTCCACGAAATGGTCGATATAGGTTCTCAGGCAAGACGGCAAATATCAGATGTAAGACTATCTCGCTATGGCTGTTATTTGATTGTTCAGAATGGAGACCCAGCAAAGCCTGTTATCGCCAACGGCCAAACGTATTTTGCTATACAAACACGCCGTCAGGAACTTGCTGATAACCAAGCTTTTCAGCAACTAAAGGAAGAGGAGAAGCGATTGCTGCTTCGAAGCGAACTTAAAGAACATAACAAACAACTAGTTGAAACAGCCCAACAGGCTGGTGTAGAGACGCCTCTTGATTTTGCCGTTTTTCAAAACCATGGCTATAAAGGTCTTTATGGAGGGTTGGATGCAAGGGGAATTCATCATCGTAAGGGATTAAAAAAGAGTCAGAAGATTTTAGATTACATGGGAAGCACAGAATTAGCTGCAAATCTCTTCAGGGCCACACAAACGGAGGACAAACTTCGCAGAGAAAATATCAAGGGAAAAATCAAAGCGAACAAAACTCACTATGAAGTAGGCAATAAAGTGCGTCAAACCATCAAAGAGTTAGGCGGCACTATGCCTGAAGACTTGCCGGTAGCGCAAAAAGGGGTTGGTAAGTTAGAAAAGAAATCTGGGTGAGAGGATTTGAACCTCCGGCCTCTTGCACCCCATGCAAGCGCGCTAGCCAAGCTGCGCTACACCCAGATAGAAATTTAGACGGCAGCGAGACCTTCGAAGCGGAAGTCTGACTTTTTATATTCGCGGACGGCTACGTCGGCGCACTTTTCAATAATCGATTCCAGCGTGTCGGCGGCGGTAACCTCTGCGGCGGACAGGTCGACGGAAATGGTTGTGCTGAATGCCGAACCACCCTTGATCCCTTTCACGCGGTAGTTGGCAAAGAGCCCTTCTTTGGTCTTGGTGATTCTGATGAAGCGTACGAGATTGTTGTCCTTAATGTCTTGCATAGTTCAAACCTTCGAATGTTTCCTGAAATTTTAGGTAAAGAGACCCATTCTGGTCAATAGGCTTTTTCAGTAAAACTTTGCTTGCCTATTTATTTCGCTTGGCGCAAAATCCTCTCTATGTCTGTTCAAAATATTTATTTTAGTTCCGCTTATGCTCCTTTTCTGGAGAAAATCAAATCTTTGCCCGCCAATGAGAGAACTCAAAGACCGTCCTGAATTGGATAGAAAAAAGGTATACAGTTTTCATTTTAGCCAACAGACGTCTTTGAATTCGGAATCCTTAAGTATTTATATACAAAACGATGGTATAACCCTCAACCCGCAATAGCATACTCTGCATTTATCTCTTGCCTGTTCGGAGAAAATAGCAAAATCCATGCCGAACCTGGAAATTTTGGAGTTGGTTAACGGGGATGATAAAACGATCGCCACTTTTGCTGAATGTTGTTCCAAATTATATAAGGTCTCTTTGGTTTCATCCGGGGTCACCCGCGCCGGATTATCGAGTTTGTTTAAGTGTAAGATCGAGAGCCTCACTTTTGACAGATGCGGAAATATTGTCGACGAGTGTCTCGATGATATTGCGGAACAATGCCCTGATCTGACAAATCTGTCTTTATTGTCTTGTTCGGGTCTTTCGTCCCAAGCGGTTAACAAAATTTGCGCCATTAAAGAGAAATGCCTGAAGCTCGCAGCCATAATTTATAAGACGTAAGATTTACAAAAAAAGGGGGTTTTTTGTAAGATTACCTCCTTTTTTATGGGGAGGACCATGGCAGCTATCGGTTATTGGGAAGCTTCGGCATTTCTCTTGGATCCCTACACGTCACAACTTCTGGGTATGAAAAACCCGGTTTATTCGGCCGAAGAGCATTTGTACAGGATTCAACAGAGTTCGATCATTGAAAAAGTGGCCGCTATCGCCTACGCGGTGCTTCACCATATCCGGTCGCTGCTATCCGGCAGCTATAAAGCGGAATTTTTGCGGAAAGCGCAAGTCGTTCACAATGCCTTTCTCCCCCAACCCGTTGAGATAATCAAAACAGCCGATCAATCTTCTGAATTAAACGATATGTTGACAAAGGGAATGTCAAAAGGTTTCGCCGAAGCCTTTGAAACGCTCATAAAAAGAGAAAATGTGGTAAAGCTGGAAAAGTTTATGGGGACATTTATAACTTTAAAAGAAGCGGTAAAATTGAGCATCAAGACGGATGAACCCGATTTGCTCGGGGGAAAGATTGTCTTAATGCTCGGCGTTGAAAACAAACAGGTGCATTTTCAGCTGGCAAAGGAACAAGTCACCAAAAGCAGCAAGCCCAAAAATATGGGAGACGATGAATTTCAAAAACTGCTGGGCAAGCCCATCACCCGCATGATCTTTAAGAACGGTTTTCAGAGCTGCGTCAACTATAATGGCGTTTGGCCGATCGGGGGGTACCAATACCCGAAGGTGGCCGAGATTGGCTATATTGACGATGAGCACGTTCTAATAAAGGGAACGATGGACTTAATGGTCGGCACCTGGGAGGAAAGCCCCCGCATACATACGATCGCCGATTTGAAGGCGAATTGGAGCCAGGGAAAGGCGGTCGCAGATGAAAAAGCGGAACTTAAGGTAAAATAAATATGGCCTATACCCCCTTTGTCTTAGAGCCGAGCTGGCAAAAAATCCTGGAAGAGGAGCTGAAAGCTCCCTATATGCTGCAATTGGCGGCCTTCCTGAAGCAGGAAAGAGCCGGGGGGACGCCAGTCTACCCGCCGGAAGATCTCGTCTTCAACGCCTTTCAAAAAGCCCCCTTTGACAAGGTTAATGTCGTCATAGTCGGCCAGGATCCCTACCATGGCCCCGGCCAGGCGCACGGGCTTAGCTTCAGCGTGCCCGCCGGCGTGCCGCCCCCTCCATCGCTTCAAAACATTTTTAAAGAGATTGCCCAGGATGTGGGGGTGCCTGTCCCTAAGCACGGGTGCCTGACTGCCTGGGCAAAGCAGGGCGTTATGCTGTTAAATGCGACACTGACAGTGCGTCAGGGGCAGCCGATGTCCCACTTCGGCAAAGGGTGGGAGCAATTTACCGATGCGGTCATTGAGCGGTTAAACGAAAGAGAAGATCCGGTTATTTTCGTGCTTTGGGGTAATTCGGCCAAAAAAAAGGGGGCTAAAATCAACTCCCGCCACTTCATTTTGACCGCCCCCCACCCCTCCCCCCTCTCGGCGCATAGCGGTTTCTTCGGCTGCCGCCACTTTTCCAGGATCAACGAGCTATTAAAAAAACAAAATAAAACGCAAATTAATTGGTCAATAGCATAAATTTTATTTATCTAAAATTAAAAATAGGTTATTATAATAATAGAGAAAGATAAGTGTGGAGGGGGCCCACAATGGTTATCGAGAAAACAGCCGAGCAAGCATTATCCCAATTGATCAATCAGAAGGAAGCTCAGATTGCTGTGGGTGATTTTCTGATCTCAATCCGCATCTTTGACAACGCTTCAAAACTCACTTTCTCAACTCCCGTTTTTATGGGAGAAAAATACATTCCTCTGAGCGTAAGAGGGTGTCTCTTCGAGAAATTCCCAGAGCAGACCATTAAGACCTACTTAAGTGTCGACGAGCTCAACTATAGAGTTAATTTACACTACCTGGGCACGACGGCTGGTTTGGATTTTGGGAGGTTCAAAGATCTGTTGGAAGAGTTTGCGCAAATTGCGGATTTGTGGAGCAGTTGGTTAGACGATCACGATCGGCGCGATTTTGTTTACGTGCGCAAATAAGCGCATAAAAAATGACGCCTTCGTACAATCCCATTAGCGGGATGGCGAGAAGGATTTGCGTAAAGACATCCGGCGGTGTCAGTATAGCGCTTATGATGAATATGGCAACAATCGCGTGCCGTCTCTTTTTTTTCAGATGATTAGCCGTTAATTTTCCAAAATGCACAAGAAAGAGAAGCACGCTCGCGCTTTCAAAAGCAAGCCCGGTCGCCAGCAGCAGAGTCAGCGTGTAATCGAGGTAAAGGCTGAATCCCCATAAGTTTTCCCCTACATCCTGGTTGAAAGCGGCGAGAAAATGGTTGGCCCAGGGGATGGTGATCGACCAGGCAAAGGAGAGGCCGGCAAAAAAAAGGCTGGTGGCGAGGAGCCAAAAAGCTGGCAGCAGGCGGGAGGTTTCCCTTTTTAAGGCGGGGGCCACGAAGGTCAGAATCATGTAAAGCCAAATGGGAGAGGTTAGGGCGATGGCTGACCAGAGGGTAATTTTTAGGGTAGCGACCATCCCTTCAAGGGGGCTGAAGATTTTGAGAGTGTCTGTTTCTGTGTAAGAGAGTAGCAGAGATTCTCCCTTTGGCATGAGATAGCATCCCGGCTCCACTTCGGTGATTTTATCTGATTTTTCCAGAATCTGCTCGCTGGAGGAGAGGCGATAGACAGTTTCGCGGCCTGGATTTGAGAGGCGCTTTTGCTTGACCTCCAGGATATGCAACCCTTTAGGGGCGGCCGGCTGGATGAGATACTGAATCAGAGGTTTATAGAAAAGGAAAGAGGCAATAAAGCCGAGAGAAACAACAAAAATAATGCGCAGCAGTGTCCGCCTTAAATCTTCCGCATGCTGCCAAAATGTGGCCAACTCTTCATTCATCAAATTTCCTTGAAACCTGGCCCTTTAGGGCCGGGTCATTCAAATCCGCGTTTGAAACCTTTCCCACATCATTCCCAGGCCTTCAGGCCTGGGTTCATTTTTCATCTTCATCAATCCCTTGGCTGGCCCGCTTAAATTCCCGGATCCCTTTACCTAAGCTTCGCGCGAGCTCGGGCAGGCGCTTGCCTCCAAAGAGGAGCAATATTATTCCAAAAATAACGATCAGCTCACCGCTGCCTATCATCTTCACCTCCCAATTGGGGATATACTTCACTTTCTAAAAATTCCTCAACTTGCTGAGGGGCTCTTCCGACAAAATGGGTCACATTGGATAGCGTTTGCAGATCCTCTTCGCTCAAGTCAAAAGCGGGATCATTGGCAATCCTTTTTAAAAGGTCGTTTTCTTCGCCGTTTTTGACCTGTTCCGCAACGGCCATGCTATACTTTCGCATTTTTTCGTGCAGCGTTTGCCTGTCTTTGCCTTTTTTTACCGCTGCCATCAAGATGCTTTCGGTCGCTAAAAAGGGAATCTCTTCCATGACATGCTTCTCGATCATTTTTGGCCAGATCTTTAGGTGGGAAGTGATGTGAAGCAGAAGATTTAAGAGGGCGTCGGCTGTCATAAAGGCGTCAGGCAGGCATAGCCGTCTATTTGCCGAATCGTCCAAAGTGCGCTCCAGCCACTGCGTAGCGGCTGTATAGAGAGGGTTTTCGTTGAGGGAGATCAAATAGCGGGAAAGAGAGCAAACCCTTTCAGACAAAATGGGATTTTGTTTATAGGGCATAGCGGAAGAACCCACCTGCTTCTTTTCAAAGGGTTCTGAGATCTCCTTGAGGTGGGCCAAAAGGCGCAAATCGGTTGCAAACTTATGAGCGCTTGCGGCAAAGCCTGCAAGGGCGGAGACGATTTGCACATCTTGTTTGCGCGTATAGGTTTGCCCGGAAATCAGGTAGTTGTTTTTGAAGCCCATTTTCTCGCTTAGGAATTGATCGAGGCTCTTTACTTTATCGTGGTTTTGATCGAAAAGAGCGAGGAAGGAGGCTTGTGTGCCTGTCGCCCCTTTTGCTCCCAGAAATCGTATGTTCTCAATCCTGTGCTGCCATTCTGTCCAGTCGATCAAAAAATCCTGGATCCACAAACAGGCGCGTTTGCCAACTGTGGTCAATTGCGCCGGCTGCAAGTGGGTATAGCCCAGACAGGCTAAAGAGGCGTGTTCTTTGGCAAACTGGCAAAGCTGCCTGATCACCGTCTTTAATTTGGGCAACAACAGCTTAAAACCCTCTCTCATCTGTATGAGATCGGTATTATCCGTCAAATAGCATGAAGTCGCGCCCAAGTGGATGATGGGCCTAGCTTCCGGACATTGGTCTCCATAGGCGTGAATGTGGGCCATGACATCATGGTGCAGCTGATTTTCGTAGGTATTGACTCTTTCGAAATCGATATCTTCAATATGGGCGTTTAATTCGGCGATTTGCGCGTTAGTGATAGGTAATCCCAGCTCTTTTTGTCCCTCCGCCAGAGCCGCCCAGAGTTTGCGCCAGGTAGAATGTTTGTATTGAGCGGAAAAAAGCTCCGACATCTCTTTTGAGGCGTAGCGGACAGATAGAGGGCTTTGATATTGTTTCATATTTCCATATTGTTGCTTTGACTGACCAGGTGATTTACATGAGCCAGCAAATCATAGATGGTGTTTTTTTGCTCCCGGGAGATGGAAATGGGCTTTTGGGCCAGCAGGTCGCAGAGGCGCTTCAAATGCTGGATCACTCCCTCGCCGATGTTTTGGCGCCGTTTATCCACAATTTTCAAGGGAAATTCGTTGCGGATCAAGGTCAGCAGCTCCGTTTTGGTTTCCCCGTTATATTTTTGGATTATTTCCAGCTTTTTTTCCGCCGGTCCCGTTCTCGTAGCGAGAGTATAGATCGCCTGCCTTGGCATCGATTCTATTTGCGGTCTTACATTTTTCGGCATGGCGTGGTAAAAATCGTAATATTGCATGAAATTGTAAGGGGTTTGCCGGTTGCCGTAGGCTGCCACCAGCCACGAGGAAAAAGCCCCGTCGCGGTAGCGCGTGAGGATGGTGTGAGCTTTTTTGATTCTCTCTCCATGCAAAATGGCGGCCTGGTTATTAATGGCTTTGACTTCGGAAGTGATGGAGATGAGGGTGTGGAGGTCATTGGAGACGTTCACTTCGTCAGTGGCATACTCTTTCAGCATGGTTTCGAGAAGATCCTTCTCTTTTTGACTGAGTTCGACCAGACTGAAAATTCCGGAAAATCCCGAGCGGTTGCCCGCAGAGGACTGATTGGCCATAGCCGTCATTTTTTTAGAGGATTCTTTTATTTTTAATCTTTGGGTCAAAAGCGTATTGACTTTTTCCATTTCACTCCTAATGTAAAGCGGCTTGACATTGTTTCAGTCGTTTTAAGATCTCTTTGGTCACTTGAATATAGTCTTCGGCAGCCCGGCTGTTCGGGACAGTTTCAAAAACGGGTTTCCCATAAATGGAGGCTTCAGAGACGCTGATATCGCGGCGGATTTTAGCTTCCAGAACCTTTTGCGGGAAGGTTTTTTCAATCACATCAAGGAAGGCGTCGTTGCTTTTTCCTCTTCCGTTCCAGAGGGAAAGGAGCACGCCTAAAATGTTTATCGGGTGGCGCTGACTGACGCTTTCGATGAATTGAGAGAGTCTTTCCAGCCCTTTGATGCTGTAAAATTCCGGCGTGGCGCAAATCAGCGTGTGGTTGGCGGCGATGAGGGCGGATTCGGTGAGCCAGCAAAGGGAGGGAGGGGTGTCGATGATCACATAGTCGTAGGTAAGAACGCTTAAAATCTGCTTCAGGCGCTCGTGCGAGTAGCGGTCTGAGGCTAATGAGCCGGTTACTTCGACCCTTTCCAGCCACGTATCCGCGGGAATCAAATCGAGTTTAGGGATAGATGTCGAGAGGATAACTTCATTGAGGGATTTATTTTCCAGCAGAACTTGAGCTAAGCTGTCATACTCGTCCGGATCGAATCCAAGGCCGGTCGTGAGGTTGGCTTGAGCGTCAAAATCGATGAGCAGGACGTTTTTTTTGTGGAATTTGGCCAGTGCTGCGCCTATGTGCAGGGCGGTGGAGGTTTTGGCGGTTCCCCCCTTAAAGCTGCTTACTGCAATAATCTCCATCTTACTTCCTTTTTCCTGTTACTTTAGCGCAAAAGGCAGATATGGTGCAACAATCAGAAGGTTCTCCCGCGAAATTGCGGGAGAACGGTGTGAGTAATTGCTTATTCCAGCTCGCGATCCGCAAAGAATTCCATCGCTTCTGCCATGAACTCGGCAAGTTTAGGGTGGAACGGGTCGAGCTGTTTCCTGTATTCAGGATGAGCGCGGTAAAGCTGGGCGTAAGCCTTGTATACCGCTTTTGGGGCAGCATGAAAGCGCCCGGCAAAAGTGTGGTGCTTTTTGATGAGCTTCTGAACCTCTACTGAAGTGGGTTTCAGCCCTTTTTCAAGGAGTTGAGCCATTTTGCTCATAATCCCCTTGCTTTCTCTTTCAATCTCTTCATATTCGGCTTGCGTCCTCTGTTTCCCTTCATCTTTGATGTTTTCTAAGAGTATGGCTTCAGCCTCTTTGGTAGGTCCGTAAGGTTTAGTGGCGTCTCCGATGTAATAGGATTCGCTCCCTTTGCCTTTTGCCCACAGATTAAAACCGTAAAAAATGTCTTTTTCTTGCATTTTTTTCTTTCCTTCTAAATGGTTGATTGTTTTATCAACGGTCTTAATCAGTTGTCCGATTTTT
Source organism: uncultured Chlamydiae bacterium (assembly GCA_963696295.1). Taxonomy (GTDB): domain Bacteria; phylum Chlamydiota; class Chlamydiia; order Chlamydiales; family JAJFMB01; genus CAVOJR01. The sequence continues at coordinate 1,417,284 of CAVOJR010000001.1, forward strand.
TTCCACTCCCGGACTAAGGCATTTTTGTGAGTGTGTAAAGCTGCCAGCTGGTCAAATTCGCTTCGCCCCATGACTTTTTGAATTTGCTTGAGCGTAAAACCGAGCTCCTTAAAGAACAAGATTTGTTGTAGCTGCAGCAATTCTCTCTCTTCGTAATACCGATACCCATTTTCACCGTAATAGGCCGGTTTTAGAAGACCTGCTTCTTCATAAAAATGCAGGGTTCTGACGGTTACCCCGGAGAGTGCGCTTAATCTTTTAACTGTATAGGCCATTGATTCCTCCATCCTTTACTATCCCTTTGATCTTAAAGGATGAATCCATTATACACAATGACGTATACGTTAGTGTCAACAGGGGGATTTGTCTTATTCTAAAAAAAGCGACAATGGTGAGATTAGGCGAAAAAAAGAGTCACTCTAGTAAGACTTGCCGTATTTGATGAAAAGCAGAGGAAAGCCGAGGCAGTGTTGTTTGCTTGGCGTGCCGTCCATTTAAAACAAACGTGGGAAACTGGAGGTGCAGTTCAAGAAACCGCTTCTGATTGCCTCTCCGCTAGAGCTCTTTCCCGATCACAAAGTCAGGGCCGATTGACAAACAGGAGCTGATCTCCAAGACCTAAGCCGAGGTAGGGGGAAGTCTCATGCGGCTTCAAATAATAATGACCTGTGAGATGCCCCTGGATGACTCCAACGTTGTAGTCATATCCCCATTGTTGCGAACAGCGATTCCTATATAGGGCTAACAAAAATAGGGATAGGCTGCATTAAAGGCAATAACACTTTAGTAAGGCGATTCAAGGGCTCTTTCATCCCGTTCTTTAGCGATCTTCTCGATAAACTCGGGGAGGGAGACCTCTCCGTGCACGATGTTATTGCGGGTGCGCAAACCGACCGTCTTGTGCTCGCACTCCTGATCTCCCACGGTGAGGATGTAGTTGATCTGGGCGAGCTGGGCGTTGCGCACTTTTTTGCCGACTGATTCGCTGGACTGGTCGAGGTCGCAGTGAAAGCCGGCTTTTTTCAAGGCGCTTAAAACTTCCTCGGCATAAGGCTGATGCCGGTCGGCCACCGTCAGGATGCGCACCTGCAGCGGGCTTAACCAAAGGGGGAAGCGGCCGGCGAAGTGCTCGATCAATATCCCGAAGAAGCGCTCGATGGAGCCAAAAATGGCCCGGTGGATCATGACGGGGCGTTTGCGGGTCCCGTCGCTTGCGCTATATTCGAGCTCAAATTTTTCGGGAAGAGCCATGTCGAGCTGGATCGTGCCGCATTGCCAGGTGCGGTTTAAGGCGTCGCGGATGTGAAAATCGATTTTCGGCCCGTAAAATGCGCCGTCCCCTTCATTGATTTTGTAGGGGCGCTTCCATTTCGTCCAGCGCGTCTTTCAAACCGTGAGTGGCCACTTCCCACTCTGCGTCAGTGCCGATGGTGCCTTTTTCAGGCTTGGTGGAAAGCTCCAGGTGGTACTGCAGTCCGAAAGTGCCGTAAATGAGGTCCGCGAGCCGGATGGCGCCGAGGATTTCACTTTTGATCTCTTCCGGCTTCATGAAAATATGGGCATCGTCCTGGTGGAAGCTGCGCACGCGGAACAGGCCGGAGAGGGAGCCTGAGGGTTCATAGCGGTGGACGTTGCCGATCTCGGCCAGGCGCAAAGGCAGTTCGCGGTAGCTGTGCACGTGCATTTTGTAAAAAAGCATGCAGCCGGGGCAGTTCATCGGTTTGATGGCGAAATCGTGCTTTTCGATTTGCGAAGTGAACATGTTTTCGCGGTAGTTTTTCCAGTGTCCGGAACGCTCCCATAGCTCGCGCGTGATCATGACAGGCGTTTTTATTTCGACATAGCCGGCCTTATCGATCGTGCTCGCGCAAGAAGGCGAGGAGCTGATTCCAGACGATCATTCCTTTGGGGTGGATGAAGGGCATGCCGGCCGCTTCTTCGTTCAAAGAGAAAAGGTCGAGCTTGGGGCCCAGGATTTTATGGTCCCGTTTTTTGGCTTCTTCCAGGAAGGTGAGATAATTTTTTAATTGCTTCCGGTCGGGGAAGGTGATGCCGTAAATGCGTGTGAGCATCTCATTTTCCGAATCTCCCCGCCAATAAGCCCCTGATGTTTTCAGGATTTTGAGCGCTTTGATTTTTCCGAGATTGAACAGGTGGGGTCCGCGGCACAGGTCGAAAAACTCCCCTTGCCGGTAGCCTGTCAGTTCATCTCCTGGAGCAAAACTGTTGATCAGCTCGCATTTGTATTCGTTGGAGGCAAAGGCGTTTAAGGCAGCCTGTTTGTCTGGGAAGACTTCCCTTTTGGACTGGTAGTTTTCCGCCACGATCGCCTGCATCTCCTTTTCTATCATCGGGAAATCGGCATCGGAGATGTGGAGATTCGCAAAATCGTAATAGAATCCGGCTTCGATCGGGGGCCCGATGGTCGGTTTTGCTTCGGGAAAAAGGCGCAGGATGGCCTGGGCCAGAACGTGGGCCGAAGTGTGCCAAAAAACTTCTTTACCTTCTTTGTCGTCGAAACTCCAAAAGTGAACCCGGTCCCCATCTTTCAGAGGAGTGCTTAAATCGCGCGTCGTTCCGTTAATCTCGGCTGAAAGGGCTTGATTGGGGGCGTTTAAATTCAGCTTTTCAGCTAAGTCTTTAGCTGTGCAGCCTTCCGGCAGTTCAACGGATGATTGGTCTTTTAATTTGATATGCATATGGAACAGATTCCCTTAAAATGGCGATTATCATAAATTAAGAGAGTATATAGCGAGTGAGAATATTTGTCATGATTTCTTTGGTTAAAGTGCAACCCGACTCCCCAGAATTTTACCCCGAAACCTTCCATCTTGTCGCAAGGCAGAGAAAAAAGGGAAGCTCCGTTGAGGAGGCGATTCTCGAAGATTACGACGCTCTGTCTAAAGACCTGGATGAAACGGCCTTTCAAGAGAGCTGTTCCGTGCGGAATGTCTTAAGCTCCCGGGCTATTGCCGCCTTATTGATTGATGAGGAGGGTCGTCTGAATGACGCCCTTCTTTCGGAAGCGGTTAAAATTTTGCAAGGCTCCCTTTATTCTCTAGGTCCTGAGCGGCAGTTTGACGCTCAAAGACAGGAGCAAATTTTGCGGTCTCTGGAGAAATTGCAGAGCGAAAAAGAGTTAAAAAAAATATTAATTGGAGTTTCCAGGCCTCATCAGCATAAATATGCCGATCAGATCATTCGCAGCACCCTCGATCTCCCCCCTTTTACGGCGGTGACCGACGCGCATGCGCGGCGCGCTGTTTTGGCGGCCTGGATGGGATATTTGCGGCAAAATGTGGGTTCCTGTTTTGCGACGGCCCCGGCCATTATCGTACACAATGAGCAGCCTCATCAGTTTCTGCAGGATGTCTCCGACATGCTGGCTACGGGCCGTTTGAACCGCGTTTTTGGCGGCAACGAGTACTCGGTTCCGCTGAGCGCAAGCTGGGGCAAGGGGGACTTGAAAAAACCTGTTCTGATCCAAAGGGGAAAAGAGGGGATTTCTCCCCGAATCTGGAAATCGCCCGGTTTGCAAAAGGCTTTGGAAGCGGTTGGGGTTAAGATGGATGAGAGTCTCATCCAGAGGGTGTTGAGCGATGAGCCGGAGCTGTTTTTCACCGATGCCGAGGAGATTATCAAACGGATTTTGCTGCGCCAGTTGAAGATTACCCTTGAGGAATTGGAAGAGGAGGAAAATCGCCCCAGGCCGTCGAGATTAGTTCAGGCTCCGGCGAACCGGTTCAAAGTGTTTTATGATAAGTTCGAACTGGCCTGCAACGCCTTTAAAGCCCTTTCCGAAAATGCTCTGCTAAAGGCCTGGGAGTTTACGATGGCTTCGTTTGCCGAGACCAAGCAAGAGTTTGCCAAGTGGAATCTTTACTCAAGCCTAGGTTTGAAACCGGACGAAAAAGGAGGCATCGGCTATTGCATTTATCGCATTCTGCAGGAAAAACTGGAAAGATATAACGCCAAGACAAAGGACTTGCAGGCCCAGTATGAACAGCTTTATACCCATTTAAAGCATCTCGAAGGGCGCATGCGCCGCGCTTCAGAGGATGAGATTAAGTGGCTGAAAATCGAGTATCAGACGAGAAGCAGCGAATTTTATTCCGTGGAAGAGATGCGCAACAGCCATCATCAAAAAGCGCAGAAAATCGCCGGTCTCTACGATGTTTTGATCAACCATTATTTTCGCCTCTTCCCCGGTTATTTCCAGGAGGTTTACGACCCCGATATGCAAGATGTAGAAGCCGGGCCCTTCGATGACAGCCCGGCCGGATTCCGGCTGCTTTACAAATATGGGCGCTCCAACACGTCGCAATGGACGATGATCCGCAATGCCGACGAGTATATCGATTCGCTCGTCGCTTTTTTTACCTCCAGCGAAACGGAAATAGCCTCTGCTCCCGATATGGAGGGAATGCAGGAGGAATTGGTGCAGATCGTCACCGATATCGTCACTCACGTCAGAACCAGGGAATTTCTGGAAAGCTCCTTTTATCGCATGGCTCTCGCGCATAACACTCAGCCGGTCGAGAACCCCCTGGAAAATTTGGATAAGATCACCAAAAAGCCCTGGGTTTACACTTCGGGCGGCGCGATGGCCCCTCTGGTCAGCACTTATTTCAGGCGGGAGGAGAAACCACTGGATATGGAAACCTGGGCAGAGAATCCCATGGAGCTGCTGGTTTTTCTGGTGGATACGATGAAGCAGCTTCCCCCAAAGGTAAGCCAGCGGGAATTCCACTCCTTTCTCATGCATTCCCCGACCCACGCCTTCTTGCTCAAACCGAAATTTCAGCTTTTTTTGCAGGCGTGCCAAAGCGAGGATTTCACCTATACCTGGCTCAGGGATCGGGCCATTGAGCCGATGCGCCAGTTCGTCCATCAGCTGATACTCGATGAAGAGATGATGGAATATCTGCTCGAAAAGTTAAAAAAACGCCTTCCGGAGCGCTTCTTCCACTATTTTTCAAGGAGCCGGCTGATTAATTTATATGGAAAAATGGCGCCTAAAGAGTTTCGGAATATCCTTTTGGAGCACTTTAAGGGGGATTTCGGGCTGCTTAACGCCGAAGCGGTCGACAGCGAGCTATATTCGCTGCTGCCTCTTTTTCGCAGTTCTGATTTAAAACAGCGTTTAAAGGACATTTTTAACGATTTGATGCCGGCCGAAAGCGAGATTGAAGAGGTTTGCGAAGCCATAGGATCTTATCGCATGATGGATGCTAAAATGCTGCGGAACATCTGCCTTTCCATACTGTGCTACAAATTGAAAAAGACAAGGACAAAGACAGATTACCAATGGGAAGTGGCCCAAGCGGCGAGAAAACACGGCTACGCCCTGCCGCTCCCCATTATTTTCGCCGACACCAACTGGGTGAAGGATTATTTCGGATTTGTTTATAATCCGATGACTGAAGAGCTTGGGTTGTGGCGGGTCGATTATACCGGTACGGAGGGGGCGCCGATGCACAGCTGGACGAAGTGGGTGGACGGCAGCGCGAAGCATCCGAAGTGGGGAGTCTATGCGAACCCTCAGGAATATATGGCGTGAAAAGAAAATTATTGTTTATGATAGAATCAAATAAGCAAGCTTCAAAATGGGAGAAAAAATATGCAAAAATTAAAGATTGCTCTTGCCTTAACAATACTGGTGAACGGGGCCGTATTTGCCGAAGAATGTGAAATGGCGGCTGAAGTGATTGAGGAAACTCAAGAGTTAGAGGCTTTTAATGAGGAACAGCCTAGCGAACTCAAAGAATTAATTAGCGCTATGAAGCAAGACAGCAGCGTTAATAAAGAGAGAGTCAAGCGTTTGAAGAAATTGATTCGCGAAAGAGGGTGGAGCAAACACGATAAAGGGAATCAGCCTGCAGCTGAAGCCGTCGAAGAGTCTGTTTAGTATTTCGTCGAGATGCCCCTCAGGGCATCTCATCACTGTCCGAAAATGATCGAGGCCGGCACGCGGAATTTGTTATAAAGGCGTCTGAAGAATCTCGGCTGCTTGTGCTTCTCTCCCTTCTCTATAGTCACTGGAATCAGCGGGTAATCGCCAATATTCTGAAACAGTTCGGAAGAGCGGATTTTTTTCACCTCATCAAACACGTTTGGCTGATCGGTAAAAATACACACCGATAAACCCAGTTTTAAGGTCCCCTGGATCGATTTCATCGAATGCCCGTCATTTTGCAGGGGGTCGATAGAAGGAATGCTCACAACGCTTAAAAGGCGGTAAAATTGGCTCAGCCAATGAGGCTTCGTCTTATTCTCCTGTTTGATAAAAAAGCGCATGCGCCTGCGCTGTCCGCTTAACATGAGCAGCGTATCATTCCACGCCGTGTGGGTGCAGATGTAAATCGCAGGGGTAGTAGGGATATTGCTCGATCCGTAGTAGGTCGTCTGAAAATGGAGCCTGGAAAGCATTGTGCCTAAAAACCTGGTCAGATAATCGAAAAATTGGTACGTCACGATCAAGTTGACGAAGAGAGTGATGACGCCGATGATGGTAAACCCCTTAGCGGCACTGAAGCCTAAAATTTCCGTATTCACATAGAGAAGCCCGGCAGCCAGCAGGACGCCAAAAAAGCTGACAAAATTGGTCGCTGCGATAATTTGGCCGCGCGATTCGTTCGGGCTTTCGATCTGAATGAAAGAATCCATCGGAATTTCATACATGCCTCCAAACATTCCCGCCAGAATGACCAGTGGGATCACCGCGCTCAATTGGGTGGTGTTGAGCAGCAGGCAGCAGGTCAGCAGGCCGATCCCGGCGATGGGCACCAGTCCGAGCTCGGCGGTTTTTCCCGAAATTTTCCCGGCTAAAATCGAACCAAAGGCAATGCCTAAGGCGGTTATCAAAAACAGATACCCTCCCTGAAAATCGGTCAAATGGAGAGACTGCACGGCGAAGGGGATCAGATTGAGCTGAAGATAAGCTCCTAGGAAAAGGAAGAAAGCCGATCCGAAGATGGACATCAGAAGAGAGGGTCTTTTGCCGGCCATTTTCAAAGTGGAAAAGATCTCTTTTAAAAAGAGGATATTAAACCTCTTTGTAGAACCCAAAGGGGGCGTGTACTCGATGCAAAAGCTTGTGATCATGCCGACAAGAGCGATAAAAGTTCCGAAGATGGAGGCCAAAACGAAATTCCTGTTCGTTATATCCGTGACGAATGAGGCTAGGAAGGTGCCGAGAATAATCGCGAGAAAGGTGAAAGAGGTGAGCAGGCCATTGGCCTCCGATATCTTGTCCGTGGCGACGATTTCTGGGATGATCCCATATTTCGAGGGGCCGAATATGGCGCTTTGCGTGGCGAGCAGAAACAGGATGCAGTAGGCGCCATATTCACTCTCATAGGCGAAGACCATAATACTGAACGCCGTAATGACCAGTTCCAAAATTTTGGTGAGGACAATAATGTTTCTTTTGCTGAACCGGTCGGCCAAAACCCCAGAGGATGCGGAGAAGAGGAGGAAGGGGAGGACGAATACGGCGCCAGTGATCGCTAAAATCGTCGGGCTGTTTTCTACACCCCTCAGGTCGATCAAAAAATAGACGACGAGCAATTTATAAATATTATCAATAAGCGCCCCGAGAAATTGGGTAATATTTAAGTAGGTATAAGAAGAAAACAATCTGTTATGGAATAGGCTCATAGGGCTCACTTATAAAAAATATTTTTAAACGCTTTTTTTACCACCATCAATATACATTATTTTCGCATTTTTATCATCCGATTGTTACGATAGGAGGCATGTCGTCTTTATTTGTGTATTTTAGCAATAGTGTAGAATTTCTATACGAAAACTTAAAAAAAAGGCTTTTTACTTACGGGGAGCCTTTTATAAAAAGAATCATTGTCGTCCCAAATCCGGCGATGAAATCCTGGCTGATGGTGCGGCTGGCGTCGGACAAAGAGGTCAAAATTGCCGCCGGCGTGCAAATCACGCAGCTGGACGCGCTCCTCCAGACATCCCCCCGCTCTCTGGAGCTTTCATTAAGCATCGAAGCAGAGATTAGAAAAAATTTGAAGGGTGAGGGCATCTGGCAGCCGCTTAAGGAGTATCTCAATTCGGATCAAAGAATAACGGCCCTTTCCGATGAGCTGGCCCATCTTTTCCAACTCTATGGCAAGTATGGGGAAAAAATGCTGGAAGAGTGGATCGATGCCTCTTCAGATTGGCAGCAGGAGTTGTGGAAAAGCATCTATCAAAAATACGGCTGGCCTTTTTTATCCGATTTGAAATGGGAGCTTGATCCCTCGGCTCAGGTCCATCTCTTTTGCCTAAGCCATTTGAGTTTGCGGCAGCACCTGTTTTTTACTAAATTGCCGCAAAAAGTTTGTTATTATCAGCTCTCCCCTTGCCAGCACTTCTGGAGCGATCTCGCCTCCTATCGGGAAGCCTGTTGGCTGCAAAGAAGGCTCTCTTTAAAAAATTGGAACGCCCTGGAGGAATACCTGCGCGATTGCCATCCTATATTGGCTAATTTTGGAAGGCTTGGCCGCGAAATGGCTTTGCAGATCGAAGAGAGCGACGCGGTGACCTATGAAAAATATTTTCTTCCTTCAGGAGCCCTCCAGCTGGAGCCCTATCTGGAATTGACGACCCATGAAGAGGAAATCAAAGAGCAAAATCAGCCTCTGACCCTGTTGCAGGCCATTCAGACCGACATGCTGCTTTTGCGAAATCCTAAAGAAATCATCGGTTTAACCGAAGGGGAGTCGGTGCAGATCCATAGCGCTCCCTCTCTTTTTAGAGAAATCCAAATTTTACATAATAATATTTTAGACCTTATCCACCGCAAAGGGGTGCAGCCGGGAGACATTGTGGTGATGGCGCCCGATATCATGGAGTATTACCCATATATTCCCATGGTTTTCGATGAGACTCAAGTAAAGTATCAAATAAACGATGTGCCGGTCTCATATCAAAGCTCTCTTATAAAGTCGTTTCTGTTTTTGTTAAGTTTAAGCCTGGGGCGCTTTGACGCCCATTCGGTTTGGCAGCTTTTTGAGGACGCCCGCTTTCAAAAGAAACAAAAATGGCAGCCGGACGACCTTTATCTTATCCAGCGCTGGTTGAAGGAAGCCCGGGTTTTATGGGGAGAAAACAGCGCGCACAGAAAGGAAATTTTGCAGCGGAATTACTGCGAAGGCGCGATGGATGACGGACAAATGATCGGCACCTGGGAATGGGCCTTTGGCCGCCTTCTCGAAGGCTTGGCCATGAGTCATGACGAAGAATTTAACGCTTTGCCCATTGTGGAAACCACCGAAATGGATCTTTTGGGGCGCTGGATCCACTTGATGCGCACTTTAAGAGATGATTTGCGCGTTTGTACGGATGGGACTGCGATGAGCCTCGCGCACTGGGCGGATTACCTGCAGAGGGTTTTAGAGAGCTATTTCACCCTCGATTCCTTATCGGATGCCGACGACGCCCTGATTTTGCAAATCGAAGTATTCCGCACTCTTCCCGTTGAGGATTCCTTTACTTTTGCGACCCTCTTTCATCAACTGGAAAAGAGCTTAACGCAAAAGGTTTTGCCCTATCGGGAGAGGAACCTGAACGCCGTCCGCTTCTCCTCATTGCTTCCCATGCGGGCCGTACCGGCCGACATAATTGCCCTGTTGGGCATGCAGGAGGGCAGTTTTCCGAAAGTGGAGCGAAAATCCCCTCTGGATCAGCTTAAGGACCATCCAAAGCGCGATTTTATCCCAGGGCAGACGGATTATGACCGCTACCTCTTTTTAGAACTCCTCCTGTCGGCCAGAAAAGGGTTGCTGATAAGTTATCAGGGGACAAATTCACGGGATGGGGAAAAGCAGGCTCCATCAATTCTCGTTTCTGAAATTTCGGCTTATTGCGACCAGGCCTATTCGGTTCAGGGCAAAAAATGGTCCGGAATGTTCCACGTAGAGCACCCCTGCTTTCCCTTTGACAGCCGCTATTTTTCGAAGGATAAAATGCTGTTTAGCTATTCGGAAGAGCACTACCGGCTGGCGTTGGCCTATTACCGGGAAAAGGACCCTCCTCATAGTTTTATCGCCCAGTTTGACGGCAGCGCTCCAAGCGCGGAAATTTCCCAAGTTTCCATTTCCCAGCTGAAGGCCTTTGCGAAGAATCCTATCCGCGCCTATTTTCATCAAACGCTGGGAATGTATCTCAAAGATGACAAATCCAAACTTCAAACGGAAGAGCCGTTCGGCCTTAATGCCCTGGATAAGTACACCCTAAAAACCGAAGCCATTCTGCAAGATCCCGAATTCGTTCTGAAAAAAGCCGAAAAAGAGGGGCGTTTGCCTTTCGGCAGATGGAAGCAGCTGGCCTGTCACACCATCCATGAAGAGGTGGCAGAGCTCAAGTCGACTTATGCCGATTTGAAGATAGAAGAGCTTTTTACGATCGAGCTTTCCGACAAGGTCCAAGGGGTGGAAAAGGAGGGAAAAAACTGGAAAGTGCCAGTTCTAAACGTAGCTTGCGGAGCGGGTATCCAGGTGGTGATATCCGGGAAGCTGACAGAGGTGTGCGCCGAAGGATTTGCCTTCAATGGTAAGAATGAGCGCGCCGACGCTATAAAAGCCTATCCCCTTTTACTCGTCTTAAGCTGCCTGATTAAGAACTACGCGCTGCCTGTAAAGCCGCAGCTTCTTTTTACCAAAAGCGGGCATGTCAAAACCCCGTTTTATGAGGACGCCGAAAAGCAGCTTGCAGAATACATGGGTTACTATGTTCAGTCTATGCTTAATATGTCTCCCCTTCTTCCGGAGTTTACCCATGAAATATTGCGTAAAGAGGGTAGTGAGCTTGAAAAAGCGCTGTCTCAAAAGGTGCAAAACCCCCATCAGCCCTTCTATAATGAGGAATTAATCTGGGCTTTACAGGGCGGAAAACTTCCGGAGGCGGGAACCCTTTGGAAGGAAGCCGCTGAGAAAATTTACAAAGAAATGCTATCTCATTGGTATGAATAAGGATTTTCATGCGTCATTTTGATATTCTCGACAGGAATACTCCCATCCACCAAAACACGCTCTTAGAGGCGTCGGCAGGAACGGGCAAAACCTTCTCGATTGAACACCTGGTCGTAAGACTGCTGATCACGGGCGAAAATCCCCCCGTCCTATCCCGTCTGCTGGTAGTCACGTTCACCCGGGCAGCCACTAGAGATTTAAAGATGCGCATCAGGCAGAACATGGAAACCGCGCTGCAAAATTTGCGAAATCACTCCTCCGCCTTTGATTATTTGAACGCCATCCTGGAAAAGGGGGAAGCGGAGCGCTTGCAGGCGGAAAGGCGGTTAGAGAGCGCTTTATACTGCTTTGATCAAGCCCAAATTTACACCATTCACGGCTTTTGTTTGCGCATGCTGAAAGACCATGGATTTGCAGCAAATATCAGAGTCGATCTGCCGGAGAGTGAAAATCCTTTATCTAAAAGCGAAGTGTTGGAACTGATCAAAGATTTTTTTCGCACTGATTTTAATAAATATAGTTTGGCTGAAATTAAACTGGTGATCGGAAAACTTTCCGTGGAAAAATTTCAGGAGCAACTCCTCCATCTTTTGATCAATAGCAAAGAGATCGAAAGACAATACAGCTATCAGGAGGCCTTTTCCCTATTTCAAGAGAGAATGAGGCTGTTGAAAAGAGAAGGCTTTACAGCAAACGATATTCTTCAGCGGGTAAACCTTTATAAAGGCTTAAAGCCGGAAAATCAAATGCAGCTTGAGGGCTTTGCCAAATTGTTGGAGCTGGAGGAGTGGACGGAAAAGGAGTTTGATTGGCTAATCCTGGATCAGCTCTCGATATTAAAATTGTTCGACAAATCCAAGCTGAGATCCAAGCAGACAGATGTGAATCGTTTTTACCGATTTAAAGAACTGCTCTTGCCGCTGATCCATGAAGGGGTTATTTTGGCTAAAATAGCCTCCGACTGCCAACAGAGATTTTATCATTATTTGGAAAAGTCGGAAAAGTACCGGTTCGATGACTTGCTTCAGATGATGAAAAACGGCTTGTCCCATCCACAGTTCAAAGCGCGGGTTCAGGCGCAGTTCTCCTTGGCAATCATTGATGAATTTCAGGATACCGACCCTGTTCAATGGGATATTTTCCGCGATCTCTTCCTCCAGGCTGGGCATCACCTCTATCTGGTCGGGGATCCCAAACAATCCATCTACGCCTTTAGACAGGCTGATATTTACACCTATTTGCGCGCCCAGGCAGATATTGGACCTCAAAACGCAGCCTCATTGACGACCAACTACCGCTCGCAGCCCTCTTTGATCCGCGCCTTAAATGCCCTCTTCTCCAAGCCGGGCTTCCTGGCTTTGCCCAAACTAAAGAGCTATCTGCCCTATCGGGAAATCAAACCAGCGCCAAAAGCTGCGGATTATCCCTTTAAAGATGGCAAAGGCAGTGTGCATGTCGCCTGGCATGAATGCAGCGGCAAATTTTCCCTGGAGCCGCTGGAACAAACCGAATTTTTTCCCTTTGCCGCCCAAGAAATAAAGCGGCTGGCAGAACAGGAAAACTTCCACTATTCCCAAATCGCCATTTTAGTGGCCGACCGATATCAGGCTGCGCGCCTGATGACCTTTTTACAAAAATGGCAAATCCCCGCTGTCAACCAAAAGCAGCAGAGCTTATTGGAATCCCCGGCCTACACAGGCATGAAAGATCTGATTCAAGCTCTATTGAATCCAAAAGACCTCTCTTCGGTAAAGCTGGCGTTGGGAGGGGGCATTTTTGGATGGACGCACCATCGCATCAAAGACGTGGATCTGATAGAGGTTTTGCGCCTCTTCATTGAGCTGCACCAGCGCTTATTCACGGAAGGGTTTGGATCCTTATTTAAAAAGCTCCTCTCCGCCAAATTTTTTAACGCTGAAACGACCCTTGCAGAACAGATATTGTCGCGAGTTGAAGGGGATCAGTTTTATTCCGATTTGAATCAAATAGCGGAATTACTGATTGAAAGCCGGGCGCAGCCGGAACAGTTGCCGCTGGAGCTGGAGCTGCTGGTGGAAAGGGGGCTCGATGATGATCCTTCGATTCAAAGAAGATTTGCTCCAAACGCGAATGCAGTCAAACTATTGACTATCCATTCCAGCAAGGGATTGGAATTCGATGTCGTGATAGCGCTTGGTTTGATCAAGCGCGTCAAAATATCGGAGAGTTTTATTCCCGTGCAAAAGGAGGGGAAAACCAAACTCATTCCTGTCATTGATGAAGAGAGCGAGGCATACATAGACTATTGCGAAGAGATGAATGCCGAAAAAATGCGCCAGCTCTATGTGGCCTTGACGCGTGCCAAATACCGGGTTTACATTCCCTTGGCCACCCCCTTGTCGGAAGAGATGATGAACTGCTCCCCTATGGATCTGTTCCTGGCCCATTTCACTCCTGCTTCCTTGCGGCAGCTGGCGGAGAGCGGCGAGATCGGTTTAACGGAATTGAATGGAAATTATACTATAGGCCCTGTGAAGTTGGAGGAAACAGCGCCGGTATTGACGGCTCCTGAAGCAGTTACTCTCCTCCTTCCGGCAAAAAAGATAGCCTCTTTTTCACTGCTTGCCAACCAGACCGAAACTGGGGAGTATGAGAGAATTAAGCTGGAGTTATCCAATGAAATAAAGTCGCCTCACACCTTGCCCGCCGGAAGCCATACAGGCAATCTCCTCCATTTGATTTTGGAAAAAATCCCGTTAGCTCAGGCCTTTGAGTGGACTTTGCCGGAATTTGAACGCTATCTCGCGCCCTTTGTCAATCATTCCCCATTCAAAGGGTGGGCGGAGGTTTTAAGCGAAATGCTTTATAATGCCATGACCGTTCCTCTTTTGGATTCCTTTGCTTTAAATGAGATCGATCCTGCAAAAACCTGTCGGGAGATGGAGTTCCTTTATGAGGAAACTCTATATCCCATCACTCATATGAAGGGGTTTGTGGACCTCGTGTTCCAGCATAAAGGTCTTTATTACCTCCTTGACTGGAAAAGTAACTGGCTGGGGCACTCATGCGATGATTATCAACGGCAGCACCTGGAGAAATGTATGCTGAAGCACGATTACTTTTTGCAGGCGGACATTTACAAAACCGCTTTGAAAAAGTATTTGGCTTTAGTGGACGACCGCCCATTTGATCAAATTTTCGGTGGAGTTTTCTATGTATTTTTAAGAGGGCTTGCCCCCGGCCGCGGAATATATCATCTGGAGTAATCATGAATTTAGAACTAACTGCTATCGATAAAGCTTTTGCCAAACATTTTCTAGGCGAAGATGCGAGAGATGATTGCCTCTCATTTCTCTCTTATCTTCTGGCATCCGCCCGCTCAGGCCACCTATGTGTTCAAGAGGACGAACAGGGGTTGCTTCCCCACCCAAAAGAGATTTGGCCGGAAGCGGACTGGCAAGACGAAAGCCTGATGAAATGCCTCAAAAGCGGTTTGCAAAACCTCCCGAAGCGCCTGATAAGCCCATCTCTATTGACACCGCTTTACTGCGACGGCCATAGCATCTATCTGCAAAAGAACTGGATACTTGAGACACAAGCTATTCATCTGTTTCATCAGTTACTTGACTCCAGGCCGGATAAAGAGATTGATATGCAAAAAGTGGAGGAAGCGCTGAAGCGCCATGTTAGCGAATCTATCTTGACAGCAGAACAAGCTCAAGTGATCAAGGCCGGTTGTCAAAGTTGTCTGACCCTGATTGCCGGCGGTCCCGGAACCGGGAAAACTTACACGGCCGGCCATCTCATTTCGCTCCTTAATCAGTCCGGACAGCCGTTAGAAATTGCCCTGGCCGCTCCTACAGGAAAAGCTGCGGCGCGTTTGCAAAATAGCATTCAAGCCGCTTCTCGCCATCCGGTCAAATTGAAAGCAAAAACTCTGCATAGCTTGTTAGAGGTGAAAAAATATCGGGAAAATGAAGAGTTTACACTATCCGCGGACATTGTTTTGATCGATGAATGTTCCATGATCGACATCAAGATGATGGTAAAGCTTCTAAGTTCTCTGAAAAAAGGAGCGCGTTTGATTTTGCTGGGAGATCCTTGTCAGCTTCCTCCGGTGGAATTGGGTAATCTTTTTGCAGACTTTGTTTCCTATTTAAGAAAAAATAAAGGGGAAAGGTTTACCGAGCTGACAGGCTGTTTGAGGGTCGAAAATAGCGATCTGATAGCTTTGGCGCAGTTGGTGAATCAAGGGGAATGTCAAGCCGCTTTACATTTTGTAAAAAATTTAAAAGGTTCATGCTTAGATATTTACTTTAAAAATGAATCGGTGAATGAGCTTGTGGATATCATACACGCCCGCTTTGCAACTCTCGAAGAGCAGCTTATCAACATTGATGATTTATCTGCCTTGCGGCTGTTCGAAAAATTCAGAGTGTTATGTCCCTTGCGCGGCGGCCCATTGGGAGTCGATTTATTAAATAGGGAAATCGACCTCGCCAGAACCAGCCAATCAATCAGGTATATACCGATCATCCTGAATCGGCACGCGAAGGATTTCGATTTATTTAATGGCGACACCGGTCTTTTAGTCAGAGGGAAAGAAAAGGAGGCTTATGCTCTCTTTGAAAAAAAAGGCGAGGAGTCCGTGATGAAAATACCGGCTTGCCTATTGCCTTCTTTTGACTTAGCCTATTGTTTATCTGTTCACAAGTGTCAGGGAAGTGAGTATGAGGGGGTATTTCTGGTCCTGCCAAATGGTTCTCAAGTTTTTGGGCGCCAAGCACTTTATACAGCAATCACACGAGCAAAGCGGAAGTTGGCTATCTGGTCCGCTCCTGAGGTGTTTCAGCAAATGGTGGAACAAAAATATGCCCGTTTATCAGGTTTTGAAAGGCGTTTCCACCATCTAATTTCCTGAAATCTAAGAAAATAAAAATAAAAGAATTGACACTAATCATTGATATTATTTAACGTAAAATATGTAAAACATGGATGGGGAATTGACCGTCTATGACCCTTTTTGACTTCAGTGAAATAGCTTGAGAATATAGCTAAAAGTGATATATTGGGTAAAACAAACTAAAAAAGTGTAAAGACCGGTGCCGAATTGTCGCATAGGTAAAGGCACCGCAAAAAGTTTTAGAAAAAAAGAGCAGCCGTGTCATCGACATAGGTTAGCCAAATTAAAAATGAAGGAGTTTTAACGTGCGTAAATCAGTAATCGTATGTTTGTTGATGCTAGCAGCTTTTTCTGTTGAAAGAGCTTGGTCATCGTCTTACCAATTTCAATGCTGCAACTGCTGTTCCGTGAGAGAAGCTTCGGCAGAATTTAGACTTGGTACCCGCACTGATGATTTTGAATGGAGATTCAGAGATAATTCTGTTGATGGCGTTTTAGGAGTTATTGATCCGCTTATATCTTATTTTGATGAAGAAGCAGGCGATATCGCCACGTTTTTAAATGGAACGCCTGTAGCCTGTGTAATCAACAAACTTTTGGGTTTCAACAATAACTACAAAAGTCATTGGAGAAAAATGCGCATGGTCAATTTGGGTTTTGAAGGAAAAATAGATACCAATTGCTGTGTGTATGCTAGAGGTACAGCTAATTACGGTTGGATTGCAGACGGTACTTACCAGCCTCGTGGATATTATGAGGGTAATGGCGAGCTGTTCGAAAACCTTCTTTCCGATTTCGGGCTGGCACCGTCTGCAGATAAAAAAGTGAGAGGCTCTGTCTGGGATGTTTCCGGAGGTATTGGCTATAACTTCAGGCTGGCCTGTGATACCTTTGAGTTTGCCCCTCTAGTCGGCTGGTCTTATCATAATGTGCATTTCCGCACTGACAGGTACAGAAATTTTACTGAGCTTTTCGGCCAACTCAATGAAGTATTAGAACAGGCGGACTTGGGTGATCTCGGAATCGTAGCGTTTACTTCAGAATCAAGAGCGCGTTATAATTCCTATTGGACAGGTCCTTGGATTGGTTTTGATACCGTGTATAACTGGGATTGCCGTTTGTCATTGGTTTGCAGCTTCCAATACCATTATGCCCGTCAAAATGGAAAGGGTAATGTGAGAAGTTATGATCAATATTTCCAATCCGAGGAAGTTGATTTTCACTTCGATGATTTTGCGGTAGGTTCTTCAGCAGATGACTATGGCCGCCTTGCTTTCGATTCAGATGCCCATTTCAACACACGTGTGAATCTAAGAGGATATTTCATTGGCGGTGGTATTAATTACAATTTGAACGATTGCTACTATGCCGGTTTCCATGTGGATTATTGGAATATGAGAAAAGTTCAAGAGGGACATGTTAGAGTGGAAACTGACGCACACGAATTTACTGCAGGTTTTAGCTCAACCAGTGATTTCAGGGATGATCAGTTAAGCGAAAGAGATATCTGCTTGAATTATATGAAATGGACTTCTTTGCGGTTTAATCTCGTGGTTGGTGTCAACTATTAAAACAATGAAGGCTAACGGTCGATGTATAGTTGACCGTTAGAAGCTCCATTTTCTAGGAGATTATGGAAGTAATAAAGAATAACAAAATGGGTTTGAAAGAGAAGTTTTTGATTAGACGACAGCAAACCCAGATGAATTACACTAGTCTTCGCCAATATAAGGCCTAAATGGAAGACTGGTAAAAATTTTGAAAATTAAACAATAAATTAAGGAGCTTTAACGTGCGTAAATCATTGCTTATAATGGTTATAGTGCTCACCGCATTTTCCCTTCACGCCTCAACATGTGTTTTACAGGATTGTGGCTGCGTATGTCCGGAATTACGGGAGAAGTCACTTGAGCTGAATGTTGGGTATCGTCGCGATTACATAAATTGGAAGTTCACAGATCCATCACTCCACTTAGTTCAGGTTGCATTGCCTGTTCTTGCAGAAAAAGCACATTCATTATTTAAAGGTATTTCACCAAACCGGTTTCTAACTAAAGATGATATTCCTAGTTTCTTGGCCGGTGCCCTTGATGCGGAAATTTGTAAAAACGGGCTTTATGAAAGCAGTTGGAACAATTTACGCATGATCAATGTCGGCGGCACTGCAAGAGGGGTAACGTGCGGCAATCTCTATGCTCGCTTTGGAGGCAACTGGGCTTACATTGTTGAAGGCAAATACCAGCCAAGAGGCTTATTTGCAGGAGAGAGAGATATTGGAAATGACTTGCTGGGTTCTTGCGGCTTTGGCTCATCAGCTTATTGCAAAAGGGTCAACGGCAATACATGGGATGTATCCGGTGCTGTCGGCTATCAAATAAGATCATGCGATGATGATTTTAGTTTCACGCCGGTAGTTGGTTACGCCTATAATGAAATACACCTTCATACCAACCGCAACAGTTTTGCCAATTCAAACGGCGATCTTGTTGATCAGTTAAATTCAATTATTCATTTATTTACAGATGAGATTGATTTTACCGACATAAGACTTTTTGGAACTTCAAACTCCCGTTTCAAGAGTTATTGGACAGGTCCTTATTTAGGTTTTGATGCCGTTTATTCGGCTAATTGCAAACTTAACTTGTATACCAATTTTGAGTATCACTGGGGTATTTATCGCGCAAAAAGCCGAAACTTCAATGATCTTAGGTTAGTATTTGATGGCAATTATAATGATGAATATCATATTGATTTTGATGGTTCAAACATAGAAACCTTCCATGAATCCTGCTTCAAGCATTACGCTTTTGCAAGAGGTCTGTACTGCAATGTGGGTGGAGACTATAATTTCTGTGAATGCTGGACAGGTGGAGTCAAATTCAGTTGGATGGATTGGAAGACATTTAGACAAGGACGCATTTGCGCTTCTGTTAATAATGATCTTAATGTCAACGGCGCATTGTCACTGGTAGACAATGTTATTAATCTAGCCACTCTCGGTGAGCGATTCGAAAAAGATACTAGTTTGGAATCAGCGCATTGGAATTCCTATCGCATTGAAGTCACTGTTGGACGTGATTTCTAGAAGGAAGGCAGCTTAAGCGGTTTGGGGATTAATGCCCCAAACCGTATTATTTGTTGAACAGATGTTTCATCTGGCCGAAAAGATCCTTGCTGATAGAATAAAGCACATCAGTTACTGTGGCGTTTGGTTTGCGCGGTTCAACCCCTTCGATATATCCTCCGATCATGTTGGATTTCAATATCCGAAAAGGGACCCCTTCTTCGATGCAGACCTCAACTAACTTATCCTGCAGCTCTTTGGGGAAGGAAAGTTTTCTGGTTTGATAGGCATAGATCCATTTTTTGATGCCGGAATCAGAAACGGGACAGCTCAACTTACCTGTCTCATCCGTGGTCCAGCGCAAGGGAAGGCTGCTCTCCGATTTTAGTAAGTTCTGCACCATCTTGTTTATAACATGGTATAGTTTAGCAAACTGTTTATCCGGTTTAACCAGATGCCCATGAGTTTTTAGATCTTGAAACAGGAGAAATAGCGCCTGGCTTGACTCGCGGGTACAGGTGTTAATCAAGTCAAAATGCAAACCCCCTTCCCCTTTTTGCCCCCTTCGCGACAATGCGGTGATCTTTTCAAGCTGTGAGCGCAGGCTGGATAGAGGGTGTATGTTGTCGTAAACTTGATTAAACTCGGGCAGTTGAATGATGACATCAGAAGTGGGCCGTAAAAACATGCTGCCGGTTTGCACACTGCCCATAAATTTATGCCATTTTTGACTGCCGCTGAATCGGGGGATCATATGGGCAAACAGGACCTGATGGTAGGTGATATCAAAACGCAGTTCTCCGGTTATTAAGTCTTTTATGATCTTGGCTATCCCGAAACTAAAATGCCCTGCCCTCAAAAAGCAGGTCAGTTCGGCAAAAAAATGGATGGTATACCGGCGTAAATAATTGAGCATGATCAGCTCTTTATCGCCTTGAAAGGGGGCTAGCAAATGCAGCAGGAGATAGCTCTCCCCTTCCTTCCACTCGAGGGGTTTTTGTGGAATAAGATCGATGCTGAAGGCGGATCCTTTGCCGTTAATTTCTTCATCCCAGTTTCCTTCGCGATAATAGGCATTAACTTCCAGGGCCGATACTGTTTTGTCAGGCTTTAGCGAAGTGAGCGATCTCGGCTCCAACCCTTTGATGACAAAAGCACTTTGCACATGTTCTCCAAAGACATACCATCCCGCTTTGTTCAGGGGGCTTAAATGGATATTTTTCATTGATGTGATCATCATAGGGCATTTATCCAGGACGATCGGGTCGGGAATGCTCATCACACACTCTAAGCCGTCAAAGAGGCGGGAAGCGGGATTGTAGTGTCTGACTTTCCACTTATTTTCCTGGCCATTTATCGGGTTTATGAAAGTAATGAGGGCATAATCCCGGCCTAATATCTGAATAGGCTCATGGCAGGTAATAAGCTCGATAAAATCTTTTTCGTCAAAATTGATCTTCGGGTCTTCTATGATGACCTCAATTTGATCGTGTGCGCTCAGACTGGCGAGAATTTCTAAAGCGCTGACGTTGGAAAGGCCATCAATTTGATCGGGATACAGATTGCCTTTGGATTTAGCGAGATTGATGTCTGAGCTAAATCGCATATCGATTTTAATCTGTTCCTGCCACCCTTCGATTTTTTCATTGTCCCGCCAGACCAGCCAGACAATTTTTCCGATCATATCCCGATGCGGTTCAGGGGCATGGGTTATGTGGCATAAAATGCCCCCGCTTGCGTGCCTATGATCTTTCGAGGGCGGAAGGAGCTTGCCTGTCCACGGAGCAATCGGCTGAAAGCAGTGGTTATCGATATACTTCATAATTTTTTTCTATGAAGCAAGGGGAATTAATTTTTCAAGTGATGTTTTTGGCCAAATGGATGGTTTGGGTGGGATAGGCCATTTCAGCGCCGCAATTCTTAACGATATCCCCTATCTTAAAAAAGATTTCTTGCTGGATATCGCGAAATTCCAATTGCTGGGTTTTTTTCGTAAAGCAATAGACTTCAACATCAATCGCAGATTGGCTGAAAGCAATCAAATGTACCATGGGCGGTTGGCTTTTTGAGATCTCCGGATGATTTTGCAGCAACTCTTTGATCTTGGCGATAATCGCTGGAACAGCGTCGTAATCTTCATACCGCAGACCGATGGTAGTGCGGATGCGCCGGTGGTACATGCGGCCGGGATTTTCGATAATGGCGTCTGTGATAAGCGCGTTGGGGATATAGGTTGGACGTCTTTCTAAAGAGCGTATGCGGGTCATATACCAGCCTATTTGCTCTACCACTCCCTCAAAGTTTTTGTTCGTCGATTTGATCCAGTCGCCAATCGAAAAGGGGCGGTTGATGTGGATCATCAATCCGCCGAAAAAATTGGCAATCACATCTTTTGCCGCCCAGCTGACCGCGATACCGCCTAATCCGCCAAAAGCGAGCAAGCCGGTATAGTTGATTTTCAATATGCCCAAAAGGAGCAGAGAGGCGCAGATAATGAGGATGATGGAAAGAAATTTGCTGATGCCGGTGATCAGGGAGAGATCGCGGATTTTACCTTTCCCTTCGTGTAAGTTTTTTATCAGCAAGGTTTCATATTTGCTTTTCCAGCTAAACAATTGCCAGGTCATAAGAAACAAAATAAAGAGGTTCCGAATTTGACTGAGAATCTCCTGATTCACTGGAAGCTGATAATAGCCGACGACTAATTCTATTGTCAGAAAAAGCCCATAACCCAATATCAAGAGAGTGCTGATGGTGAGGAGCGATTGGAAAAATGTTCTAAGGCCGTTGTTCAAGCGGGGCTGATCCGCCACTTTTTTAAGTCCTTTTTTTACCAAAAAAGCCAGCAGCAATGGAATAACGACGGCCGCGGCCAGTCTTAAGTAAAAGGGTTCTAACATATTAAAAAGCATAAATTATCATGAAGCGGGCGCCCCACATTTCATACTTGGTTTCCAGAAAATCAAAGGGGCAATTCTCTTTCGCGCCGTAGATTCTATTTCTGTAAAAGGGGACAATGCTGATTTCATAAGCCTGCTCCCGGTCGCACCAGTAATAATAGGTGAAAGGAAAATCGATTTGGAGCTGTGTGCGCAGCCCCATATTTTGGTAAAAAACAATGGGATGGCATTCAATCGCGTTATCGATAATTTTATTTGTGGCGTGGCTCATGAATTTCCACTTCACGTTGCAGCCGATGCTGGCGCAACCATTGCAAAAATAGTACGCGCTCAAGAAACCTGAAGTGAAATAATTGTAGCTCGGTTTGAAAGTCAGCTTAAGAAAATGGGGTTCGAGCAGTCTAATTCTTCCGGTAAAATTGCCATACCCGATAAATGGGGTAAACATGACGGTGACCGGCCAGGTATTCAGCAGGGTATACCCCAAGCGTCCTTCAACTTCGGCGTCCTGCAGTTTAGATTTCGATTTCTTACCGCAATCCCTTTTTTTGGAGATGCAGCCGGTAGCATAATATTGATCGGCTCCATAATAAATACACCATGGACGCAAGCGTTCGTAAAAGAAGCGCTCCCCATACATCCAGCCATCCTCCGGCTTCTCCCCCTCGCGGTGCCGTTCTATATAATAAAACTCAGGGCCGATGGCCAGGCGGTGCGGGCCGCAAAAGAGGTCGCAGAAACAGTTAGATTCTCCGAATAACCGGTACTCTTGAGAGGATAGAGAGGTAAAGGAGCAAAAAATTAGCAAGAATAGGATCGATTGTTTTAGCATACTGCTCCCACAAGGTCTTGATGTTGATATCTTAGGTTTATAATCGATTTTTTCTTGGGTGTCAATCTCGCACTAAAAAGATTTGAATTTGTGCCGTTAATAATGTATGAATATCCTTTACTTATTTTTTTTTATGGAGGACCCGCATGAGAAATTTGATCGCACCCCTTTTCCTCTTCTTTGCTTTGAGCGTCTTTGTTGTAGAGTCGCAGGAAACCGTTCTTGTCAAAGAGGATTCAGCCCAGTACCGGAAGGTTTCCGAGCACTTGCGGCGCTATGATCTTCCCATCACAAAAGAGGAAAAAAAAGATATCAGCTATATTATTACCTATCTTGCCGATAAATCTCTGCTCTCTTTGTTGCGGCATAAGTCTTCCTTGGAGGCTGCGGGCGACAGAATTAACCATGTGCACCCTTTGCGCTTTTTGATGTGCGTATTCACTGATGAGGAGTTGACCGAAGGAATTAAAGGCATCTATAAACGGGGCGGGTGGGTATGGAGCGACTTTAGCGCCGGTCTGAAGGAGAGCCTTAAGGAAGAGTCTCAGCGCAATAATTTGCGGGATGAGCAGGTGATAGACTTTGCTAAAACTATTGATGTTGAAAGCGGCACTATTTTCCCTGCCATTCATAATAGGAAATGGAGCGATTTCATTGTCTACCTCATTAAAAATGTGCAGAAATGAAAGCGTTAAAGAAAGGGGACACGATTGGAGTTGTCGCCCCGGCAAAACCGGCCGATGAGAAAACCCTGGCATTTTGTCTCGCACAACTCCATGAAAGAGGATTTAAGACTAAAACGGCGCCGAATGTGACCCAAAAATATGGGATCTTCGCGGGCGATGAACCTTTGCGCGCCAAATCCTTTATGGATTGCTGGTGCGATCCGGAAGTTGACGCCGTCTGGTGCATTCACGGCGGGTATGGCTGCACCCCTTTGCTCGACCACCTCGATTTTACCCGGATCAGCCGACAACCCAAGATATTCATCGGCATGAGCGATGCGACCGCTTTGCATACGGCTCTTTGCAAGCAATGCGATTTAATCACTTTCCTGGGGCCGACGATAGGCGTTCTTTTTGCCGAGCACCGTTTACAACACCTTCCTTTTTCAGAGCATGCTTTATGGAAGATGATTATGGAGCCACTTCAGCCCCAGACATTTTCCGAGTTTGAGATCATCACACAGGGCGTTGGGGAGGGGAAGCTCGCCGGCGGCAATCTGGCATTAATCACCGCGCTCATCGGGACTCCATGGCAAGTGGACACGCGCGGCAAAATATTAGTCTTAGAGGATGTGAATGAACCGCCCTACCGGATCGACCGCATGCTTTGCCAAATGAAGCAAAGCGGCCTCCTTGACGGGCTGGCGGGGGTAATACTCTGTTCCTGGCAAAATTGTGAAGGAGATGATCCCTCTTTTTCTTTGCCTGAGGTCTTCCGCCGCTATTTTCTTAAAGCAAACTACCCTGTTGTGTGCGGATTTCCAAACGGACACATCGCCCGGCAGTACACTTTGCCGCTGAATGGGAAAGCCCGGTTGGATGCTGACCGGAAAGTTTTAACAATCAACTAAGCGGATGGACACATCGCCCGGCAGTACACTTTGCCGCTGAATGGGAAAGCCCTGTTGGATGCTGACCGGAAAGTTTTAACAATCAACTAAGCGGATGGACGCATCGCCCGGCAGTACACTTTGCCGCTGAATGGGAAAGCCCTGTTGGACGCTGACGGTTAATCAAGTCAGCGGCTTCAGCGAACTGCTTCTCACATCTATCGTGGGAACATACTCTTTAGCGTGAGTCGCGGACGGTGAAGTATTGGAAAATGCCGCGTTCAGAAAGGTTTCCAGCCAGTGAAATATGTCATTTTTTTGCACCATGCGGCGTAAAAAATGCATGCGTCTTTTCTTTTCTGCCGCCGGCATAGTAAAGGCCCGGTAAATGGCGTCCGCTGTACCCACTATGTCGTAGGGATTGATCAGAAGGGCTCCGGTGCCAAGTTCTGCGGCAGCTCCTGTGAATTCGCTGAGTATCAATACCCCTTTCTCCTCCAAATTGCACGCCACATACTCCTTCGCGACTAAATTCATGCCGTCTCTAAGCGAGGTTACAAGGCCAATTTCCGAGGCCCGATAGTAGGCGGCCAACTCTTCTATAGCCAGATTGCGGTAGTAGTATTGCACGGGAGTCCATCCCGGCTTGCTGAACTGGCCGTTTGTTTTTCCTATCTGATGTTCTATTTCCTCTTTTAACTTTTCATACTCAGGAACTTTGGTTCTGCTTGGCACCACGACTTGCACAAGGGTTGTTTTGCCGTGCATATCCGGGTACCTTTCCAGCGCGTTGCAAAAAGCCATAATGCGCTCCGGAATTCCTTTCGTATAATCAAGGCGGTCGGTGCTTAAAATGATCTTTTGACCGGGAAATTCTTCATGGAATTTTTGGCTTCGTTCGGTCACCGCCGGACTGCCGGAAATAGAGGCATAATGGTCAAAGTCTATGCTGATTGGAAAAACGCCCAATCTCACTACGCGATCATTCAGGCGCACTAATTTGAGGTTTTTAGCGCCGTTGAATTTGGCTTCCACGGGCCTGATGCGGCGAATGGCGTCGATCAGATTGCGCTGATCATTAGCCGTGTGGACCCCTATCAAATCGAATTCCAGCAAGCTTTGCAAAATTTCCGCGCGCCAGGGAAGTTTGAGGAAGATGTCGGGCGGAGGGAAAGGAATATGCAGGAAGAATCCGGTTTTTCGTTTGACGCCCATTTTTTTCAAATGATAAGCCATCTCCATCAAATGATAATCCTGCACCCAGATGAAATCATCTTCCCGGCTTTGTTCGGCAACAACAGCGGCAAATTTGCGATTCACTTCGGAGTAAGCCTGCCAATACGAGGGTTTAAAGTTGCAGCGCGTTTCAAAGCAATGAAATAAAGGCCAAAGTATTTCATTGGAAAAACCAAAGTAATATTCCTCCACCTCTTTTTTGGTGAGATCGACCGAGCAAAGCGAGTAGCCCATCTCTACTTCAGCCCGCTTAAGAATTTGGGAAAAATCTGCCTGATCGCTTGTTCCCAGCCAGCCGATCCATTTGCCGCCGCACTTTTTTAAAATAGGATTAAGCGCTGTCACCAAACCTCCGCCGCCCGGCGAGACTAGCCAGTCGTTATCCTTATGCGTCAATGAGATAGGCAAGCGATTGGCGACAATAATTAGATTGGTTTTAGGGTCAAGCATGGGGCTCCTGCAGGAAACGCTCCTAAGCTTTCTCTAACACGTACTCTGCAATGAATTCAAGAAATCCTTGAGCAAAGCCAAAATCCATTTTGAAGTTGTTTGTATATAATTTCTAAATTCTATAAAATGGCAATTTTAAAATTGGAGAGTAAGCATGAAATATATTTCTTTAATGGTTTTTTTCGCGGTATTGACTAACCTGGCTGTTGCTGACATAGATGAAATGGAAATAGAATGTTTCGATGAGGCCTTTTTTTCCGATTTGACGGGTAAAGGCATAAATCTCAATAATATAGTCTTTAAAATAGCACAGAATACTACTATTCCCTTAAAATTGCTCGTCACCGGTTCCCTGTTTCGCACGGAGCAGGGCAATCATATCAATTTAAGGCTGCTGCAAAATATTTACATAAAAGTTAACAATAAAGAAATCAATTTTAGTTTAGATAAAGTAAATTGGGTGGATGATATTGAATCTTTTTTAGAAATGGACGTTAAAATGGATTTGGATCGCACAAATTTGCAAAAGCCGTCTTTTTTAATTACGGCAAATGTCCAGGCAAGGGAAGATTAGAAAATAAGATAAAGTCCGCCATACAGGCTATGGACTGAGGAACAGTCTCTCTGGTCGCAATAAATGCCTCTATAAGAGATCGTTGCCCTCAGACAGTTGATGAGGCGGCAGCCGCATCCCAAATTTATCACAGGGGCCCATTCTTCGGCAGAGGATTTTCTGGAGCAGAATTTAAACTTCTCCTGGACATGGGCGCCGCCTGCTTTGAAAAAGAAATCAAACTTTTGCCGAAAATGGCAATCGAAGGTAGCTGATATATTGACGTCCTGAGAAGTCAATCGATAGCGGCAAGGTCCAAAGCGGCCGTTGTCGTGATACCCCCCTTCTATTCCAATAAACGTATTTTTCCGGCAAACGGGAAAATTAAAGCCGCTGAATACGCCCCAGGAAAAAGCTCCCCTTTCCCTGATTTCGGGGTGGGATTTCCCTATCCAGGAGTAGCCCGCGTCGCCGCCTAGATAAAGGCAGAGCCTCAGCCACTTGCCCAGGACGAAGCAGTCGCTAAGGCAATTTCGGGGATTGTAATAGCAGCAGCATTCCGCCCCAATCCTTCCCGAGAGCAAAATGAGGCAGACTAAAATGATTCTTTTCATGAGGGTATACATAGAAAATAAACAAAGGATTGTCAATTAATATTTCCTTTACATTTATTTGGTATAATTTTTCTTATCTTACAGAGGGAAGAATCGATGAAAGGGGCTTTATACCCAAAAAACTTGAAGAGTTGGTTTTGGTCTTCGTCGGTTTTACCTTCAATTTTTCGTCCTCACTCGTGCCTTGCACCTCCTTGCCCAAATCCTAACTCTTCAAGTTGTTTGGGTATATATGGAATTATCGTCTCGCAATTTTTTGCGACTTTCATCGAATATGCCGTGAAACTGATGATTTTCACCCTCGCGACCAGACCCCTCTTTGGTTTAACCTCCCATTCGGTAGCCACCCTGTCCGCTTTCGCCTTTCTCCTCCCTATGCTTTTTTTCTCCCTGCCCGCCGGACTCCTGGTTGACCGCTTCTGCAAACGCACGGTCATCATTGCTTCTAAGCTGGTGGACATCAGTCTTTTGGTAGCAATGACCCTCTGCCTTTATTTGGCCCCTGATCAGCTGCTTTTTCCCTTTTTGATGCTCGGTTTGCTGGGAATATCCAGCGCTCTTTTTAATCCAGCTAAAGGGAGTCTGCTGCCGGAAATCCTCACTCCCGAAAGGCTCGGCCGAGGCAATGGCCTGCTTGAGCTCTGGACCATGCTGGCCGTCATAGCCGGCTACGGCTTGGGCCCCGCGCTTCTGGCCGCCGATCAAGGGGGGGTAAAGCCCCATTTGACCTGGATCGGCCCCGCCCTTCTCGCTCTTTTGGCTATCATTAGCTTAAGCGCAGCCTATTTTTTGCCGAAGAGCAAGCGCCCGGCCGCGCCGGAGCGGGGAGGATACAGGGAGGCGCTGCTCGCGGTGAAAAAGGATCCGGTCCTCTCCATCATGCTCCTTGCGAATGTCTTATTTTGGATTGTGATCACTTATTTTGGACAGAACGTCCTTGTCGAGACAAAGCAATTAGTGGGAAGCGAGATTTGGCAGGGGGTTTCCCTTGCCGCTTATTGGCTTGGGATCGCTCTCGGTTCTTTGGGAGGAGGGCGGCTGCCGGTCGAAAAAGTGCGGCGGGGCCCCAAATTTTGCGCTCTCGCCTGGTTTTTTGCCGTGTGGGCGCTCTTTCGCTACCTTCATCCGGGATTGGCGGGATCTTGCCTCGTGCTGCTCCTCATGGGGCTGGCCTCCGGCTTTTTGCTGGTTCCGATCATGGCCATCATCCAGCATCGCGCGCCGAAGAGCCGAAGAGGCGCCGTTTTAGCCTTTAACAACGTGCTAAATATCCTGGGCATCCTCTTGGGCTCTTATTTTGCTATGTCACTTGGCTAAGCCAAATTTCTTCAAAGTTTCATTGCGCTTTTTATCATAGGACTGGATGACTTTCGCCACATCCTCTTCAACGGGCGTTGAAGGTTTTTTTACGTAGCGCTCGATCGCCTTGCTATCATAGATTTGTGAGGCGAGGATCGGAAAGGCTTTGGATACGGTAGCGATGACCCCTTTCAAGTCCTGTTCATTGCTCTTTTGAGCCAGATTTTGCATTTTATTTAATTTATCCAAGGTAAGAACCACTTGAAACTCATCCAGTTGATCGCTGGTTAATTTGCCAAAGTAGGGGATTTCGCTGCTTTTTTGCCCCCCTTGCTGGTAGGCGGCGCCAAGGAGCAATTCTTTCACATTGGACTCGAAGTTTACCGCTTTAAGCTGCTTTAACAAAGGTGTTTCAGCATGAAAAGGGAAAGGGGAGATCCATTCCTGGAAGAGTTCGAGAGATTTCATCTGCTGCGGAGTCAGCTCCTGATTTAACCGGTCGCTGATCATTTGCGAAACAGGCGCCTTTGGAAAACCCGCGGCAATTTTTTGCAGCTGCTGGTTTCTTTCCTTTTTTAATTGAACGACGGCCTCATTATACTGTTTGCTTTTAGCCGTTAGATCGTCAATTAATTTCTTACCAGCCGGAGTGTTGTATTTTATGATTAATTCGTTTTCGCTATCGACCAAAAACTTCCAGCTGTTTTGATTTTGTCCCGCTTGATAGTAGCGATCCATTTCATCCAGGAAGTTTTTGTATTTTCCCGCTTGATAGTTGGATTCAATCCCTTTAATCCATTCCTGTCCGGTGACCGTGGTTGCTTCAGGCGCTTGGTTTATTTGTCCTGTAACCAGGCCTAAAACAATACTGCACAATAACATACTCATCTTTTCCCCCTAAATTTTGTCCTCATAACCTCACCCTATCCGAAGGCCTGCCAAAAATCAAACAGATAATTTTTTAAAATAAGCATTGACAAAATAATTTACTTTAATTGTGAAAATTGTTGATTTGTTTTTATTTATATGCTATAAGTTTTATTAAACAAACAAAAATAGGTTTAATATGTTTATATATAATTATTTTACATCTTCTCCTGCACCACAAAGCACTCCTTCTCCGGAAGTCAAAAAAGGACCGGCCTTATCCGAGCGCATTTCAGCGGTTTATCATTGGAATGTCGCGGTTCTTGGGGAAGATATAGCGAAACCTTCCACCGGTTTTTTTACACGCGTTTATAAAGTTCTGACTTTTATTATATGGGGCTCAAACACCACGGCTGCTAAGGTAAATAATGTAGTAACTTCCAATAATAATAACTTAGGTGGCGGTGCGAAGATTGATGAGGTGGAACAAGCCCTTCTTGCTGAAGTTGGTGGATCACAGATCATTCAAAAACCGATGCGCCCTTTTAACCCCAATAACGATCATGACCACCAAAATCTTTTGGCCGCTCAAGGTACTCCCGCCGAACGGTTGACTTTCGAAATAGCCGCTTCCCTGACTGCTTCAATGGCAAGGTTCCCCAATAATGGACATGAACTGGCGGCGTTTGGTTCTCTTTTGAGCGCAAGCACAAACCCTCCTATGGGCATCAAACAATCCTTTTATTTTTTCCGAAATTTGATTGATGCTATGAAATCGTATGGAAAAGTGGCTGATATTCAGGATCCAGCTCAAGTTAAGATACTTAATGAAATGGCTAAGTTTATTCATAAAGGCTTCAATCCTGAAATAGGGGGAGTCGGCAGTTTCAAAGAATACTCTGTTTGGACTAAAGAATGGAATGAACTTGGGAAGGGAATACAAATAGACAATAGACAGAACCTGCAAAAATTTAATGACATGCTAAGTTATTTAGAAAATAATGCCGCACGACATTTTAATGGCGAAAGACATGTTGCAGGTGTTGAAGTTGCCATTATCCAAACTATCGGCACGTTAGGACAAGTGCTGCAAGATTTATTATGCGTTCCGGAAAAGCCAGAAAATAAAATAGCTCTTGAAAAACTATTTAATATTCTCAATGACAAAGGAATGATTTACAGCGGCTATATGAAAGAAAAGGCTATTGATAGAAAAGCAATTGTTGAAATTCAAACCAAATTCCGGAATTCTCCGTTGCTGGCTGAAGTACAAACTGAAGTGCTGCAAAAAGAGATTGCGGATGGAGTCGAGGCGCGCAAGGGCGATTTCATTGCTCTATTTAAAAAGGAATTTCAGAAATATAGCGCAGACGACGCAGCATTGCAAACAGCTGCGGAACAAATTTTTGATGGTTTAAAAAGCGAAATAAATGCGATCCATCCCGCGTTAGCTAAGACAGGGGCCAGGGGGCGGGCAAATGGAGCAGATCAAAATATAGCACTTGCTTTACGAGCCGCAGGGGAAAAGGATCCGGAATCTATAATTGTTCCTCCAAAAAGGGGGCAAGAACCTCTCTTTGATCAGAAGATTAAAGCCACCTTAGGTCATATGCCCGGTTTCAATTGGTACAAAACGGCCGAAGATCCAAAAGGAGGACATATTCTGAAACATGATTCCGTCCCTGAAAACTTGATAAGAGTAACAGGTTTGGATACTAATCTTAGAAAGATAGTAAGCGAGAAGTTTTTGGAATCAATTGTAGATAAATTAAATGGGGGTATCATTGACCAACTGAAAAAAGATAAGTTGAGCGATGAATTTAAAGGGAATTTTGCTAAAATTATCGGAGAAATACCTCTGACATTTAATGCCGTAACCAAAGCGAAAATAACTTTTGCCGAGTTTGCGAAAAAAGACTCCATGGTCGCAATTTTACAAAGAAATAATCTAGGCACACTGTGCAGTATTTCCGGAACGTCGGTAGATATTACCCTTGGCTTGATCTGTAAATTCGGACAGGCAAAGATTAAAGGCATATTGGACTCTTTAGTAGAGCATTTGAAGGATAAAAAGAAACCCTTATCTAACGAGTTCAAAGGGATGTTTACATCAATCACTTTTTTCATGCAGGCGGGTAGATACCACACTGCCGGAGAAGTGCTGGGCGGTCTGTTGGTTGCTGCAAGGGGTTTAAGCTGCACTGACGCACAAAATAATAATATCGACGAGACCTATGCTTCGTTTAACCAGTTGATGGAGGAATTCTCTCAATCTCCCGAATCCTTCTTTGCTATAGGAGAGGAGGAGAAGAGTAAGATTGAGGCCGCATCCGTTGAGTTTACAAACCGGAGGCAACAGCTGTCGGGTTTAAGAAACATGCACTCTATGGATGAAAATCAGCTTGCGGGGATGTTGCAAAGGAATGGCTTGCCAGGGGACGAAGACGTTAAATAGGTCAGGCCTCCGCAACCACTTCCATGGCAATTTCGGGCAATTGCTCATCTAAACACCCTTTCAAGCCCGCAATCGCATCGCAGATCACAGGCGGGAGCTCGGAGTCGGGCTCCTTTTCTTTTGGCCAGGAAGCGTCTCGGGTTGCTTGATCCGGCCATTTCGAATAAGCGACCCACATCCCCTCATCCGTTTTATGCAGAGTCGAGCCCAAGGCTCCCCGCTCTTTGACGAAATAGGCAGCCACGGTTTTCCAATATTCCAGATATTGCTCTTCCAGGCCGGGCTTCACAAAGCCCCGATAAATGACAGCGAACATACTAGTGTCTAATTTCATAAATTTGTAGCCTTATTTTGGCGCCTTTTTCCACATCTGGCACTCGCGTAAAATGTGCCTACATGGTATGTATGTCACATTTTACGCGAGTGCAATCTGAGAAAAAATTCACTCAAAATAAGGTTACAAATTTATGAAATTAGACACTAGATCATTTATGGAACGAAACGAACATTTTTGGCAGGCCAAAAAATATTTGAATTCCAAATAAAGAATATCTTGCCTCCCCGCTTCTCGTCATTTCCAACCACCCAGCACCTCCTATTTTATCGCGGAACTTCTCTAAGTTGACAAGTCGAAATCAATATTGATACTATAAGAAGATAATGACCTCAATAGATTCATTGCCATTTGTATCTACTACCCTTTTTGGCAGCTGCAGATACCCGCAGCTTAGAATGAACCATTGTTGTAGGGTGGCAATCCCTAAGTACACATCGATTCCTCCCGTGCAAACCTTTCTGGACGGATATGAGATCAAAATGGAGGCGCGCAGCGAGGATGCCCCCTACATCTATGAGAGAGATACATTAAATAATGACAGATGGAATCAACGCGTCAAGATGATCAACGAGGCGCATCAGTGCGCTCATTTATTTGCCTTGTCTATCCTTCCCGTGAATCCCAATATCACACAGACTTGGTATTATAAAAATTCTCGAACATATCACGGAGAAATTGTCAGGGGAATAACCCAGACCAGGCATTTAACCCCCTCAATGGGAAAAATAAAGGGATTTATTCAACCTTTTTTAGGCTACAATGGGCACTACTCGCCTGAATTTGATGAAAATAATTTGGCGACCATGAGTCCAATCATTTTACCGGATGATATTGATGAAAAAATCGAAAATACGAGCCTGAGAAATATCGCCCGCTCATTTCTCGAAGATAAACAAAGCGAATCGATAGGATTAACCCTGCTGCAGCCTCAAGATTTCTACGCTCCGGTCAAATACTTGCGCTTCATCAAAGCCGATTTTTAAATCTAAATGATTTATAATCCTTAAAATTTTAAGGAGAAAAAATCCCCAAGACCATCTTTTTCATTAACAAAGGACTTATCGAACAGAATGGACGTATCGTCTATTTGTTTGATAGGTAGCAAAAATTTCAGATGGAAATTTACCTGGGTTTATAGATAAAGATGTTAGGAATTTTACAGTCTTATCGATCTTTATTTTCTATTACCCTAAGTATAAATTAATCAATCACGATTCTAAAAGAACACTTGAGGAGCGAAATCTAAATACTTACAAGGCGGAAAAGAAACCATCGAGAGCCGAATAATGCGATCGATGTTCTGACCGCTCTCAATGCCTGATTCAAAAGAGACTCTCAAATCGATTAAAAACTATTCAAATCATCGTCAAGGGTATTTTTTTGGTCTTATGACCGATTAGTCTTCAGTAGTCTCAGGTATGAAGAGTATTAATATCAATTTCCAAAGGCTGCTTTGTCTATCCTTCTCCAACTTCACTCAGACTTGGTATTATAAAAATTCTCGCACTTTCCACGGGAAATTGTCAGGGGAATAGACCAGACCAGGCGTTTAACCTTTCTGCAACCATCTCCGGTCAAATACTTGCGCTACATCAAAGCCGATTTTAATATCTTAATCTAGGCTTTAACAGATTTAGCCCTCAGGCCTAGTGTTTGTCTGCTCTTTTCATCCAAAATCCTGGAACGGGGTTCAAAGGCTTTAATATGATATCATAATTTGCCAATCTTAATTATATATTAAATATAATTTCATAAAATATTAAATAAAAGTAGTGTATAATAAGAAATAAAAGGTTTATGTATGGATTCTCCATCTGCGTATCAATTAAGATTAACGCAAGGTGTCCAAAATCTTAGGGATGGTTCTGTCGAAAAACAAATCTTTGGAGATTTAAGAACTCACATCGTCGCCAAACTCAATATTAGTGATACCGGAGAAAATAGTAAAAAAATTGACCGTTTAGCAATGGAGGCGTTGATTTTATTAAGGAGTACTTCATTAGGCGAACGATTGGGCCTTACGAAAGAGATACCATCAAACAGACCTAAGATTGCCGTGCTCCAAGAGAATCCTACAATGAAAAAGGGAACAGTTGAAACTGAAAGCGCCCCTAAAACAATAACAGAAGATGAAAAGAAAGATTTAATCAATTCCTTTGCCGCGAAAGTGGTGGAAAGGGCAGAAGGGGTAGAGCGAAAACCAGAAAAGAATGATATATACGCGATATTTAGAAGAATCTATAACATAACTCAATCTACAACACCCTCCTCCCCCAGTAGTGTACCATCAGAACGTGTATCATCAGATCAAGATGTCAATGGCATAATACCAACAACACCCTCCTCCCCCAGTAGAGTACCATCAGAACGTGTATCATCAGATCAAGATGTCAATGGCATAATACCAACAACACCCTCCTCCCCCAGTAGTGTATCATCAGAACGTGTATCATCAGATCAAGGCAAAAGTATACCAACAACACCCTCCTCCCCCAGTAGTGTATCATCAGAACGTGTATCATCAGAACAAGGCAAAAGTGTACCAACAACACCCTCCTCCCCCAGTAGTGTACCATCAGAACGTGTATCAGATCAACATGACAAAGGCATAATACCAACAACACCCTCTTCCCCCAGTAGGGTACTTAATTCCAATCAAAAGGCAAATATCGATGGCGGAAAAGCGACCTTGGATAATTTCATAGCACGTTCAGGTTGTGGTAATAATTGTTTTATTCATGGAACTAACTCAACAATATTTTTTAATCTGCCTGATGCTGACAATTCGCTCATGTCTGTGGCAGATTTAGCGAAGAGGGGAATAGCACCACTATCTGGCGAGCTAGAGGGAGGTGGATTAGAAACCATTGATACAGAAGGGGCAACCGCTTTTGGCATTTTAGCAGACCCAGAAAAACGAAAGTATGATTTAAAAAGAATTAATAGAAGTTATGTGAAGAATGATAATTCCAAGGAAAGACTCGACCAGCTTAATTATAACTTTCAAGACGCTTTATTTCACTGCCAACTCACTAAAGCACACTTTTATTTGAATCGTATGCTTCAGGTAGAAAATATAGATAAAGACAAAGTAGTGAGAATGATAGAGAGCATCGAACCTAGTCTTATCAATGCTTATGAGTCTATATTTTTTATATTAAAATTTGTTTCAAAAGATGAAAATAATAAAAAAGAAGAGTATCAGATCGGCAATGATATGTCCGAAATCTTGATGTACATTAATAGAGAGGGTATTATCCTTGGGAATTATACTGATAAATTGCCTGAAGATGATGAAAAAATTAATAAATTAAGAGGTGAATTAAAAAAGAAAGGCTATACATTAAATAATAACGCTAGAGAGTTTAAAAAATCTAATAAACAAGATGAAGGTGTTAATGATTTAATCAAACAGTTTGAATCAAATCAAACAAATACAAATTTAATAAGTAATGCCTTGATGAATCCTGACAGTGTTGGCTACTATCAACAACTAGAAAGCCAATTTAAGCCTAAAAATGATAAAAGGAAAAGAGCTTTAGAGGCTATGAAAGAAACTGTAAAAAATCCAGATAGAGTTAAAAAGATTGATGTAAATTCGCCAATTTATAGGGATTTTATTCAAAATCCATTTCCAGTCATTTTTTTAGCAGGGATGAATGAAAAACTTATACCTATTAGAGATGAATATAGGGCAGCGACAAAAGATGGTAAAAGCCTTCCTATGAAGCTCGGTGAAGATATACAAATTATCGCTGTCCCTTTAGATAAAATTGACCTTGTTAAAGAATACTTAAATGAGCAGGGCATTAAAGGTGTGGATGTGGTTTCAATTGAAGCCCTTGATACGAAATACAAAGAGTTACTAGCCTCTAAAAGCACAGCAAATGGAACTTTTGTGGATATGATTGTAAGTGAAAAAGCAAATGAAGCAGAAAAAGTAAATGAAGTTGAAAAAGTAGATGAAGCAGAAAAATTTCCTCGTTCTGTGAACGAGATAAAAAATATGTCTGAGGACGATATAGAAAAATTGGTGGAAAATCCTAATTTTAGTGGAGATGCATTTTACGGAATATTTGATGAATATACAGATTTTCAGACATCGTTCTTTGAAGCTATGGAAATTTTTGAAGACAAAAAAAAATTATTGGAGACGCTTCTTTCGATTCGCAATCCGGTGGTCTAAATACTTGCAAAGCACTGCATAGGCGGAAAAGACCCGAATATATTACTGTTCTGACGAGCATTTGGGATTTAAAATGAAATCACAGCAGAAATTTATTTTGGCTTAAAATAATGTAATAAATTTGATCCGCATATCGTGTCGCAAGTTTGTCAATTTGTTTAAGTTCATGTTCCTAACAAGTAGGAGCTCAGATTCCCCTTTAGAAAGCGGTGCTATAGCCTTTCCCCCTCTAACGCCTTTCAACTCTAAATGTTGTAATGTTTTCATGATTACCTCTAAAGTTAAGATAACTTAAGAAAGGAGTAACATCACACATTTAGAATTAAATCTCCTTTTTTGGGGGAAGGCCTTGAAGTCACCAGAAGATCTGCTTTAGAGGTTGTTGGAGTGTTAAATGTGAGTTGCCCAAAGCCGGAGTCGAACCGACGACCTTCGCATTACGAATGCTACACACCTCTAAACTGACAGCAAAGAACAATATTTAACCTTTTCATTCCTTGCAAGTTGTGATTTTAAGAATGTTGTCGTTTATTGTCTATAACAGAATATTTTTGAGGGTTGCTGTGAAAAAAGTGTGAAAAATTTTATTAGCCCAAGTTCAGTGATCTTTTAGCGATTTTATCGTGTTTTTTTGGAAATCTCTCGTACCCCCCCCCCACAGCTCAACTCCCCAATAATCACTAGAAAACAGCAGGTTTCTATGTAGTGCCTGAATTTTACTAAAAATCCAATTTTTTTATTTTTTTTAATTCCGGTTTGTTGTACACTTCAGCTATGTTTATAAAAAAGACGTCTAAAATAGATCCTAAAAGCGGTAAGGCATATTTCGCCTACCATTTAATTGAATCCGTTCGTACTGAAAAAGGGCCGAGGCAACATATTCTCCTCTATATGGGCTCCCAAATAGAGCTCCCTGAAGGCGAGCATAAGCTTCTGGCGCAGCGCATCGGGGGTATTATTACGGGCCAACAGCCATTGCTGCCTTACCCAGAAGATGTTGAACGTTTGGCGCAAGTTTATGCCTCTCAAGTTATTCATCGCCTATCCAACCCTAAAAGCATTTCTGAATGCGATGAAAATGAAGATCAGGAACCTCAATTTGTTAATATCAATATAAATTCTATCGAAAAATCTGAACCCAGGACTGTTGGTGCAGAACATCTTATGCTGGAAATGGCCAATCAGTTAAAACTTCCAGATAAACTGCGAGAGCTTGGCTTGTCCAACAGTGATGTTTCAATTGCCCTCTCTTCTGTTGTAGCGAGAGCTGTATCCCCTGATAGCGAAAGATCCACATATAGCTGGCTTTGTAATGATAGTGGTCTTGGTGAATTACTCAATTTTGACTTTAAAAAGTCTTCCCTAGATAAACTTTATCAGATTAGCGACAAGTTACTAAATCACAAAGGCGCATTAGAAAACCATCTTGAAATTACTGAATCCCAGTTTCATGGATACAAAAGTCCCATAGCGCTTTATGATCTTACGAACACCTATATGGAAGGTCAAGCCAAGTCCAATCCAAAAGCCTCTCACGGTGTATCAAAAGAAAAGCGGAGCGATTGCCCTCTCATTACGATGGGACTTGTGATGAATGAGCATGGATTCTTAAACCGTACATCCATTCTTCCCGGGAATGCTTCTGAGCCTAAAACTCTTGAGGAAATGATAGAAAATCTTAATACGCATCAAAGTTTATTCAAACCAACTATCATTCTAGACGCGGGGATTGCAACTAAGGATAACCTTGCTTGGCTTAGGCAGATGGGCTACTCATATGTGGTTTCAGCCAGGGAAGATGCTCCCTCTGTAGATCTTGAGGGGGAGTTAGTTCCTGTAGGTGATCGCAATAATTTTGTGAAAGCAGCTCTCATTCAGAGTGAGGATAACAGCGAAGAAAAGTGGCTTTACTGCGAGTCCGAAGCAAAGGCTGCGGTTGCATTAGAAATGAAACAATCTTTCAAAAAGCGTTTTGAGGAGGACTTGAAAAAGATGGCGGAAGGGCTAACCAAGTCAAAAGGGCGTAAAAAATACATAAAAGTGGTTGAGAGACTGGGTAGACTAAAAGAAAAACACAAAAGAATTTCTGGCTGCTATGCAGTCAATGTCGTTGCCTCAGAAAATGGGGAAATAGCTACATCCATTAACTGGAATATAATCGACGAAAAAATGAATGATAAATCGACTGGGAGCTATTTTTTAAGAACAAACCTGGTCGAAATGGGAGCCCAAGAATTATGGCAGCTATACAACACTCTAAGAGGTGTTGAAGATGCCTTTCGCTTCATGAAATCTTCCCTTGGACTTCGTCCAGTTTATCATCAAAAAGAACATCGAGTTGATGGACATCTTTGGATAACAATCATGGCCTATCATCTAATTCAAAACTGTCTATATCTGCTGAATAAAAAAGGACTTAGTTACCATTGGAAGACGATCCGCAACATTATGCTCGGCAGAGTTAGAGTGACCATGCAAGCAAAGACATCTGAAGGGCAGACATTATACCACCGCAGCACAACTAAAGCAGAAGGAGATCAGATAGCGATCTACAGGGCTTTGGGGATATCATCTTCAATTTTGAGGTCTAAAAAAACCATTATATGAATTTAAGATGTAGTGAAGAATTTGCACGCGCTCCCAGAGGAATCACTGAACTTGGGTTAAGAGGGGGTTAAGAGGGCAATTTCAAGAAAATATCGATCTTCCCCATCCAGAAGACAATATTGATCCGTCTCACCCGGAGGATTAAAAAATCACTATCAAAGTGAGTTGTCCCCTCTTTGCTTCGATCAATAATTATTCAACTTTTTAATACACATATCTTTTAAAAAAATATCCAATTCCCACGGTGCTTGTGAAAGGTGGGAACTATCTGACTAAAAACTTGGCGTTTTTGACCAAGCAGGGTAGCGACCTTCCCCTTAAGGGAAAGGTCGCTACCCTGCTTGTTTTTCCTATCCATCGGGAAGTTACGAATCGATAATGAGCCTCAAAGTCTCTATTATTTAGTGTTTCTTGACTTTTTCTTTAATTTTCTTTAATAACTCTAATTTATAATTAGTATAACTAGAGATAATTATTAGTATAACTAGAGATAATTAATGAGTGCAATTTCTTACAATTTTTTGCGATCCAATGAGGATAGGATTGAAGATGGTTACGGTGAGTACTTGGTCTATAACCAATCCTCCTCTCCGTTGACGAAAGAGGTATATGATAAAGTTTATGAAATCATAAACCGTTATAAGTATGATTTTAGCCTGACGAACCGATCCGAAGTTTTACGTAAAGAAATAAAACAAATTGAGCCCGATTTAGAGATCTGTTTTGTACCGCGCACTTTGATCGAATTGGAGTTTATCCGCGCAGGGATTGAAGAGGAGATAGAAAAGCAAGAAGGGTGTTTACAGCAGTTGCAGTTTCAATTTGATAAGAATAAAACATGTTGGCATCCCCCTTATCGTGGAATAAATGAAGAACAATTAAAGTCATTCACCTTTCGCTTAAATGACCGGATCATAAATAAATGGAAACCTACCGGTTCATTTTCTGGAACCCAAATAACCGCCATTGCCGAGGATCAGCTAAGCTTTTTCCGGCAACATGCAGTGAATTTTCCAAAGTTGCTCGTAAGCGAGCATAAATACCATGAGTGTTACCCATCTATTACAAAAAACTTTGCAAATTGTACAAGTAGAGTCAGCTGGGCTTGGTATAATATGCTGTCTATTAGCAGCGATGTTGATGCCAGCATTGTGCGTAATGCGATTGCCTTAGAGTGCGATAAAGTGGCGCAGAATGCCTTCATTATCTATCGGGGCGGTGATTTATCTAGGGACAAAAATCATCAGGCATTTGATAACACTAGTTTAAGTTATGGCACCAGCTTATTTGCGGGATCTTTTTTCGATCCTGGCGCTACGGTTTTCCATTATTCCCATTATTATGGACGAGACACTTATGCTTTGGTGGTTCCTTTTCAAGAGGAAAGGGATGATTGCCCCTTCAAGATTCCTAAAGACCCCTTCCTTTTGCAATTAGCGGAAAAGGGGGAATATTTCCATGTCAGGACTAAATTGGAAAAAGAGACCATGGGAAAGTCTGTTAGGGGGATTGCTGTATGGGAGAAGGATATTCGAAAAGAGGATCTTCCCATTTCCAATTTGAGCGGAGCAGAATTAAGTGATAAATACAATGCGTATCTTTCTAAGGCTATTCTTTTAAGCCCTGTTAATAAGGCTTAAAAGATACCGCCATCTTGAATTTACAGACGCGTCAAGCTTCCCGCCGCTTTTAACCCAAGTTCAGTGATCTTTTAGCGATTTTATCGTGTTTTTTTGGAAATTTCTCGTACCCCCCCCCACAGCTCAACTCCCCAATAATCACTAGAAAACAGCAGGTTTCTATGTAGTGCCTGAATTTTACTAAAAATCCAATTTTTTTATTTTTTTTAATTCCGGTTTGTTGTACACTTCAGCTATGTTTATAAAAAAGACGTCTAAAATAGATCCTAAAAGCGGTAAGGCATATTTCGCCTACCATTTAATTGAATCCGTTCGTACTGAAAAAGGGCCGAGGCAACATATTCTCCTCTATATGGGCTCCCAAATAGAGCTCCCTGAAGGCGAGCATAAGCTTCTGGCGCAGCGCATCGGGGGTATTATTACGGGCCAACAGCCATTGCTGCCTTACCCAGAAGATGTTGAACGTTTGGCGCAAGTTTATGCCTCTCAAGTTATTCATCGCCTATCCAACCCTAAAAGCATTTCTGAATGCGATGAAAATGAAGATCAGGAACCTGAATTTGTTAATATCAATATAAATTCTATCGAAAAATCTGAACCCAGGACTGTTGGTGCAGAACATCTTATGCTGCAAATGGCCAATCAGCTAAAACTTCCAGACAAACTGCGAGAGCTTGGCTTGTCCAACAGTGATGTTTCAATTGCCCTCTGCTTCTATTATAGCAAGAGC
The DNA here is from genome assembly GCA_963696295.1 of uncultured Chlamydiae bacterium. Classification (GTDB taxonomy): domain Bacteria; phylum Chlamydiota; class Chlamydiia; order Chlamydiales; family JAJFMB01; genus CAVOJR01. The sequence goes on from CAVOJR010000001.1 coordinate 1,458,467, forward strand.
TGTATTCCCTGATAGCGAAAGATCTACATATAGCTGGCTTTGTAATGATAGTGGTCTTGGTGAATTACTCGATTTTGACTTTAAAAAGTCTTCCCTAGATAAACTTTATCAGATTAGCGACAAGTTACTAAATCACAAAGATGCATTAGAAAACCATCTTGAAATTATTGAATGCCAGTTTCATGGATACAAAAGTCACAATAGCGCTTTATGATCTTACAAATACATATATGGAAGGCCAAGCCAAGTCCAATCCAAAAGCCACTCACGGTGTATCAAAAGAAAAGCGAAGTGATTGCCCTCTGGTGACGATGGGACTTGTGATGAATGAGCATGGATTTTTAAATCGAACATCCATTCTTCCCGGGAATGCTTCAGAACCTAAAACTCTTGAGGAAATGATAGAAAATCTTAATGCTCATCAAAGTTTATTCAAACCCACCATCATTCTAGACGCAGGGATAGCAACTAAGGATAACCTTGCTTGGCTTAGGCAGATGGGCTATACATATGTGGTTTCAGCAAGGCAAGATGCTCCCTCTGTAGATCTTGAAGGGGAGTTAGTTCCTGTTGGTGATCTTAATGATTTTGTAAAAGCAGCTTCATTCAAGAGTGAGGATAATAGCGAAGAAAAGTGGCTTTACTGCGAGTCCGAAGCAAAGGCTGCGGTTGCATTAGAAATGAAACAATCTTTCAGAAAACGTTTTGAAGAGGACTTGAAAAAGCTTGCGGAAGGTCTTACCAAGCCAAAAGGGCGTAAAAAATACACAAAAGTGGTTGAGAGAATTGGTAGACTAAAAGAAAAACACAAAAGAATTTCTGGATGCTATGAAGTCAATGTCGTTGCCTCAGAAGATGGGGAAACAGCTACATCCATTGAGTGGAAAGTAATCGATGAAAAAATGAGTGATAAATTGACTGGGAGCTATTTTTTAAGAACAAATCTGGTCGAAATGGGGGCAAAAGAATTATGGCAGCTATACAACACTCTAAGAGGTGTTGAAGATGCCTTTCGCTTCATGAAATCTTCCCTTGGACTTCGTCCAGTTTATCATCAAAAAGAACATCGAGTTGATGGACATCTTTGGATAACAATTATGGCCTATCATCTAATCCAAAATTGTCTATATCAGTTGAATAAGAAAGGACTTAGTTACCATTGGAAGACGATCCGCAACATTATGATGGGCCGAGTAAGAGTGACCATGCAAGCAAAGACATCTGAAGGGCAAGACATTATACCACCGCAGCACAACTAAAGCAGAAGGAGAACAGATAGCAGATCTATAGAGCTTTGGGGATATCATCTTCAATTTTGAGGTCTAAAAAAACCATTATATGAATTTAAGATGTAGTGAAGAATTTGCACGCGCTCCCAGAGGAATCACTGAACTTGGGTTAGCGTTTTTTGTGGGTGTTTTGCTGGATACAGCGGTGCCGGGAATAAAATTAAACTGGATGAATTATTTGTCATTTGCTGGCTGCCTTTGACTTCTGCTGATCACCCGCGCTCCTTAATCGGCGATTTAGCAAGTGGGGTGGAGAGTGCCTGAAACTGCTGCAAAGAACAGGTCAGGCACTCAATACTAAAAAGATTTTGTTATCCAAAACAAAATTTATACCACTGTGAATAGATGTATCCTAAATCAGGGTTGCGCGGGAATGGTATCCCTTTAGCAATTAATAATTTTGCAACTGTAAATTGCCCATGGTTTATTGCCGCATGGATGGGATCTTGCCAGCTTCTATCTTTATAACGTATATCCGCACCAGATTCAATTAAAAGACAAGCAACTTCAGTGTGGCCTCCTCTTATTGCCAATTGAAGAGGTCGATGCCCATTCCGCGAATCATCATTTACATCCGATCCGGAACTTATGGCCTCTTGTACTTTTTCAAGTAAGGTCGATCCAGTTAATCCTAGGCCTCTTGCATCGGCAATCAGGGGGCCTAATAAAATTTCAGGCTGTTCCTCCACCTCTTCAGGCTGTTCCTCCGCATCATCTGTTGGAGACGTCCCTTCGGGATCATCCACCAGCTAATCAGTAGTTGCTGGGCATAGAAGCATGGCGTGAGTCTCACCATAAATAGTTTCTCCATCAGCAATGATTTCTAATGAGTCATTAATTGCAATTATTTTGCACACTCTTGACCATATTGAATTCTTATTTATAGCATCTTCAAAATTACCAAAACTAATTATTATGGTACCGTTTTTTCCATAAATATAATGATCAACAGAACAATTGCAAGTGTTCGTTAGTTTACAACCTTCTTTAAAATAAAAAGGTGTGATTAATTGTCCATCATTTTGTAAAAGAGCTGAGCCACATATGTCTCCTTGAATGACAATATCACCATTATCATTTATTCCCATTGCCTTACTTTCATTAGATTTTGGAATCAAAGAATGTAGATCGGTAACTTCACCATTAACCCATTTCACTGCATGATATCGTTTGTAGCTTTGATTTTTGTATATTAGGAATGTAGCCGCATAACCTATAACCTCTCCTCGATTATTCATTGATAGACCGTAAGACTCATTTGATTCAATTCCTAATGGACTTTCTACACCTTTAAGCTTTGTGAAATTTCCATTTTGCCAAATTACTGGACGAATTACTGTTCTTCCATTTTCTGCATCAACAATTGATTTTATCAAAACTTGGCCAGCCTTGTTAATGGCGGAAATCTCTTTTCCCGGAAGGTTACCCAGCTTAACTAAACCATTATGTTGGTCCCATACGTATAGCACAGCAAAGTTGATATTTCCGTCATAAGTACCATACGCTTTACCATCATCTGTTAGATAGCGCCAGTTAATTTCCACACCCTCACCATTTTCTTTGGCTGGAATTTCATAAAAAACTCCATCTTGATTTCTCAAAAAGTAGTGCTTTCCATTTGCCGTGCTGTCTATATTGTACCACCCGAGTATCTGCCCTTCATTGTTGAGGGCAATAGCCTGGCTAGAGTGAGTTTGCAGCGTACCGATATCGTGGATCTCGTAATTAAGCGCGGAAAGAGAGCTCGAAATAGCAGTAATTGAAAAAATCGCTAATAAGAATAATTTATTTAACATTATAGCCTCTTAATTAAATTTAATTTTTTATCTGATAATAATATGTGTTAAGTAATTAAATATCAATTAGTAATAATTATTAGACTTATGTGCGATATCAATGTCATTTGGGAGTAATTTGTTTTTGAAGCGCCCAAAAGATGTTTCGCCCAAAATATTCCGGAACTGTGCGATGCCTGATTTCGGCGATTGTGAGCCATCTAAATAAGCGAGCGAATGAAAAGATCTTGCCTTGGTGGATACTCGCCAAATCTCGCAAAGGGGTGGGGAAATTTTTGGGAAAGCAAGATGTTAAAAATTGATAGGGATGACTCAAGGTGTTTAGATGCGGGATACACAATACACACTTAGATGAGGGGTCAGTTTGTTGACCCCTCCATGAACGCTGATCATTTATTTATCGGCCTAAAAAATAAAATGTGCTTTTCTTCATAAACTGTAACCCCTACTGCAACAACTTCTTCATTATCATTCATTGCAATAAGTTTTTCAATACCTCTCCAAATACAGTTTTTATCTGAAAATTGATTGGATGAAATACCAGTGACGTCACCAAATCTATCAGCATAAGAACCACGATTAGCACTAAAAAAATATTTTGTAGCAGTAGCTTTGGAAGATAAATAGTTATGGTGATAAGCACTTGTTCCATCTGCTCGAATTAAATAACCATTGATCACTATATCCCCAAGATCATTAATCGTACTAGCAATAGAAGATGTACATTTCTCAATCAATCCATGTAGATCGATGGGTTGCCCGTTTACCCATTTAACAGCGTGGGTTTCTTTATATAATTTATTTTTGTAACTCAGGTATGTAAGGCTTCTACCTACAACTTCACCTTGATTATTCATATCGTATCCCTCTGCCTCATCAGATTCAATTCCAATGTCTCCCCCAAGACATTTAAGTGTTGTTATATTACCATTTTGCCAAATGGCAGGGCATTTCGTTGTTTTGCCATTATTTTCTACTATCATGGATGCAATTAGCACTTGCCCTGCATTGTTAACTTTTTTGATTTCCCCTTTAGGTAGCACACCTAAATTAATCCAGCCATTATGAACATCCCACATACAGAGTGCAGTTGTTGCTTGATTAACCGCAAATGTTCCATAGGCATAACCATTATCATTTAAAAAACGCCAATCGATTGCTAAGCCCGCATCAGGTGTTTTTGAAGGTATCTCATGAAAACTACCATCTCGATCTCTTACAAAATAATGCTTCTGATCTGAAGATCCATCAATGTTATACCAGCCAAGGTGTAATGGTCCCCTAAATTAGGACCATCTGTTAAGCTTATAACCTCCTAGACTTGGAGGTCAAAAATGACACGAAAAAGACGAAAATTTTCGCCAGAGTTTAAACTCAAAGCTGTTACTGAAATTTTGAAGGGTGACAAAACCGCGTCGCAATTAGCTGGCGAGTTAGGAGTACATCCCATCGTTCTTTCAGAGTGGAAAAAGCATTTCCTTGAGGTTGGGCCTCAAATATTTGAAAAGTCTAAAAAAGCATCTAGCACCAATCAGGAGGAAAAGGAGAAGGCCGAGCTATTTGAACAGATCGGCCGTCTGAAGATGGAAAATGAATGGCTAAAAAAAAAGTTAGGGACCTTGATTTAAATGATCGTCGAGCTCTTATTGAACCATCTAATTCTATCCTCTCACAAAGACAGCAGTGTAGATTCTCTCTTTGCATCGATCTGGGTTATATTATAAACCAGCTGAACCAGATGAGGAAATATTGCGTCTCATGCGGGCAATTGATGAAGAATACCTTTTACACCCCTTCTATGGGAGAAGGAGAATGACAATTGCAATGAAAGCTCAAGGTTTTGATATTGGGCCTAAAACGGTAAGGTCAGCTATGCAAACGATGGGATTGGAAGCCATCTATCCGAAACCCAATTTGAGCGTGCCGAATAAAGAGCATAAGAAATATCCCTATCTACTACGAGGATTGGAAGTAAAACGTCCAGATCAGGCCTGGGCAGCAGACATTACCTACATTCCCTTAGCTTTGGGGTTTGGGTATCTCTTTGCAATTATTGACTGGTTCAGTCGATATGTAATTGAGTGGGAGCTTTCGAATTTGTTGGATACAAGTTTTTGCCTTGAAGCTCTTGGGAGGGGTCTTAACAACACAAGGCCAGAAATCTTCAATACAGATCAGGGGGTACAGTTTACCAGCTACGGATTTGTTGGAAGGCTTGAAGAGAATGGTATAAAAGTGAGTATGGACGGAAAAGGGAGGGCTCTGGATAATGTGTTTGTAGAAAGGCTTTGGAGGAGTGTTAAATATGAAAACATTTATCCTAAGGGGTATGAATCTCTAAAAGAGGTTCGACAAGGACTAAATGAGTACTTCAAGTTTTATAATGAACGAAGGCCTCATCAAGGGCTTGGATATCGAACCCCTTCTGAGGTGTATTTTGCCGGATAGAATCCAAAGTACCCGCGCGCGCTCCCCCCATGGGGAAGCAACACTCGTGCCTTTGAATGTCAAAAGGGCACTATGATTAAAAGCTTAATGATAGCTCTTAAGGTGTGTAAAAAATGATTTTATTAAACCGAGGTTATAAGCTAAGAATTGACGGTTTTTGGTCCTAAGGAAGGGGACCACCTCAAGGATTTGGCTTTGGGCATTGATAGCAATGGGATAACTAGAATCAGTTTGCAATGTGCCAATATCCTCAAGCTCAAATTGTGTCGCTGAGGATAAATGGAAAATAGAACATACAGTTAAAATAAATAATTTTTTAAACATATACACCTTCATAGCTTGATTAATAAATTCCCGAGGATATTAACTCATAAGTCATTAACCATCAATGTGTAAACATATTTAGAATCCAACGAAAGGCTTGAGGTGTCTATTTTACCTGTTATATTTCGAGTGAATTGGTTCATGAACTGGTCTATAGCGAGCATCAACATAGCTGTGATTGGCAAAGGTGATTCCTTGCGCCTCACCTTTTAGACTCCCTTTTCCTTTGCCAATAGGCAAACATTCCCCGCTTTGCTGCCTGTCTGCATCTTTCTCGGCCCTCCTCACTCTTTGCGCCTGTGCTTAATCCGCCGTGCATCCGGCAACGGCCGTTTAGTGGTCGGTCTCGTTTATCCAAAACGGCTTTCGCCTTGCATGGGTGCCCATCCCTACATCGAGCGCCACAAAGGGGGCGATTCTTTTTCCACTGGCTTTCAGGCTTCCAGTTTGTTTCATGCGCCATTTCAAGCTTTAAATGTCTCTCTAGATCCCACGGCCTATAAACGTAATTCATTTCCTATGCACTCCTTGATACATGCGCAAAACGGTAACAGAAATACGGGCTTTCAGTGCCAATAAAACCCCGATTCTTCGGCATATTTTTTATACTGCTCATTGGCTTCCTTGTGCTTCACAATCGCCTTCACAGCCTTTAGCTTGGCTTCCTCATCGCCTTTTTCTTTTGCTCTATGCCAGCGCCTAACAAGATTCATGAGTTTTTCCGAGCGCTCTATTCTAAACTTCTCGGCCTCCTCATAATCGTAAAAATCATACTTTTTCATATTAACCCCATGACGTGTACGCAATAGTGCATAAATTCAACCTCGAAGAGAAGCCTTGCATTGCCGGATATATTCCCGGATTTGCCGGGCCTCTTCTTTACCCTCTTTTGAAAAAAAGCCGTGCTTTGTCACCGCCTGAATTTGCCTCGCCCGGCCCTCTTTCGTTTTGGCTCCCGCAAAAGCCCCGTGCATCCTGCACACCTTTTTCCCTCTCACGGCCCAGCTTTTACACTGCTCTCCCGATCTCTTGCTTTTTGCACTGCATCGCATGGGATCACTCTCCACTTTTTTTATTTTCCCCCTCCCCCCACCTGTAAATTGCCGGCAACAACCGCCTGCGCTCCGCTCTCAAGGTTGACGTGCTGGTGGGTGACTGTTACTTTCTGATCACCCCCTCGCCGATACTTGCTAAGCGCCTCAATCGTTTCATTATGAAGTCGTAAAAGCTTAACAGCGTTCTTCATGTGAAATTCGCCTTGTGGTATCTGTTTAGAATACCCAGCATTTGAAAGGCTCATCATCCCTTGGGAAAAAAGAGAATGAGACTGAACGATTAACCGCGCCTCTGTTGCGTCCTGCGGGGGATTATCGGCAAGAGCTTGAAGAACGATATTATAGCGCTCGGCAGTCGACATATGGCTAGGGAGGGCGCATACTCCTCTCAAAATAATTTCCGCTGCAATCTCGTAATCGGTTGTTGCTGTTAGGTGTTTAAAAACAACCAAATGGGTTTCAAAGCTCTCTCTGAGTATTGTACAATCCCAGGCGACTTCTCCATCTTTTTCAACAATCCTGATCGGGCATTTACCGGATAATATCTTTTTGATGTTCTTCTTCAATTCCGTTTCGATCTCCGCTATTGCCTTTTGTTTTTCTTCAACACAAGCGACTTGATTTTGCGCTTCTGCTTTTGCATTTGCCTCTTCGCTCATTTTACCCTCCCTTTTGAAATTTTGTATCTTTATTCTTGCGCGGTAAATCGACCCAATTCCCGGAAATCGCTTTGGGAGCCGTTTTTTTGCCCGCTGCTGCGCTCGTCGGGGTTTGACGCTCATTTTCCTGCTGTGGCTGCTTTTCTTTCAACTGAGAAGGGCTGATGAGGTCGGTTTTGAGTTTACCGGGAAAACGCTCCTCGATGAAAGCGGGAGCCTGCTGCTGGAGCTCGCTGATCAGCTCCCTTTGCAAAAGGGGATCGCTCAGGGAAACAAGCGGAAACCACACCGGCTTTTTCGTTTCGTGGTGAATCCCCTGCCGGCTGGGCATCCTGATGAACCATCGGCCATCGCGGAAGAACACCTGCACGCCAAGGAGATCAATCCCCTGGTCGACAAGCTTGACCCGGAGAGTGCCGATCAGCGGCCCCTTTGACTCGCTTGGATAAAACTCGCAAATCTCAACTTTCATTTTTTCTCCTTACTTTGGTCTGGAATTTGATCCGTACAAGACTGGATTTTTTGGGATCGGAAAAGGAAGCGGACATCCGGCACGTTTCTAAGGAAACGTGTCCGGCATGTCCGTTTTCTCATTTTCCTTAAATCCGGCGGACATTTTTTGCCATGTCCGGCAAATGTCCGCTTTGTCCGTTTAATATATTCACATGTCATAAGTTACTCAAAAGCAACACATTATTTATTCACTCGTTTGATGAAAAGCGGACATATCCACTTTTTCTCTATGTCCGTCTATTTTTTTAACGTCCAGATAATGGCGGACATTTGCCGGACATTTGCCTATTTTTTTTTGGGTTCGTCATGTCCGCTTTTTGGCCCCATAAAAACATGAGTAGGCCAATAAAAATCATCATCAGTTTCAATTAATTTCTTTTCTCTTAAGTTTGTTACCGCTCGTTTAAAAGCTTTTTGTTTTGTACCCTTATTTTCACTCGGTGAAATTCCTTTTTTATATGCAATTTCACGCCATTCTTTGATGTATATTCTCTTCGCCCCTTCAGGATCTTCACTGAGTTCACATAAGATCTTATAAGCAAGTTTTTCAGGCCCGTCTATATACTCGGATTTTTTTTCCTCAGCCGCTGCCTCGCACTTTTCTAGGATGCAGGAAGTGAGCTCTTCGCCGGTGTCTTCGTCTGTCCAGCCGGTGAGCGGGATTGTTTTTGGTTTAAAGCTCATGGGTAATGGCTCTTCGTAGTCTTTGCATTTAGTGCAGGTAAATTCCCGTTCGCCATCAGTTTTTTTTGTTAAGCGAAACTCCCAATCCAGAGCCGCTCGGAGGGCGCTTGCACCGCGGGCACGTTCTTTATCGCTAAGGCCAGAATGATGAACGATCATGACTGCGCACCCGACCGAGCGCATAAAGGTATCGATGCGCGCGATAAAAAGGGTCATATCTTCAGTAGAGTTCTCATCCCCCGGACCGAAATTTCTGTTTAAGGTGTCGATGATAACAAGAACGGGTTTGCCGTGCTCTCCCCTCAATTCTTCAAAAGCCGCTACCACAGTTTTAAAATGATCTCCATCGAGAACTTGCGCTGGTGTTTCTGATATGAAAAATGGGATATTAGCTGAGCGATCATGATGCAGTGTCCAAGCGCGGAATCTCCGTTTAAGGCCGCCATGCCCTTCGCCACAAATATAAAAGACTGGGCCAGATTTTCTGATCTTATTGCCATGCCAATTGCGACCCGAGGCAACACTTGCTCCGAGATCGATCGCCAAAAAGCTTTTCATAGCGCCAGGCTCTCCGAAAATGCAGCTCAATGATCCCTCATCGAGGTAATCTTTGACGATCCACCTCGACTTTGGGGGCTCGCTAAGCATGTCGGCCAGGGAAACAAATTTAAAGGCGCTCTCCGGCTTTTTCTGTTCCCCCTTTTCTTTGAGAGATTGCGCTTTTGCCCCATGATTCCGCGCCTTTTCCTGCGCTGCTTTTATCTTAGAAACCTCTTCGTAAATAGACTCTAACCGTGGCATTTCCCGCGGATCATCTGAGGTTATCAAGTTTTCAAGGGAGCTTGAGTTTTCAATTTCAATAAAGGTTTTAAGAGTGTATTTAGTGTCATAGTCCGCATTGAATGAAGCAATCAGGGGATTAATTTTGTTTATCTCATTAAGCCCTTTTTCCTCCGTTATCCCCTTAGAGGTTTTTAAATTCTCTGCCTTTTGCAATTCGGGGGAGAGGTCGTGATAGGGATCGTAACCGCGCTCAAGCTGCAAATCATCGCCTAAAAATCTTTTAACAGATTCCTCTTCCTGGAGAGGAATAGAATATACCCGCTTATCCTGATCCCAATGAGAACCATAATTTTTAAGAGCCTTCTTTACATCTTCCGGCAGCTTTTTTTCAGATCTAATAAAAATAGCGTTTTGTTTACATTCTTTATTTTCTAATTGATTTTCATTGTATGTTTCTGATATTATCGGCATAGATTAAAAACCTTATGTAAATGGCCGTCAGCTTCCAATGGCGGCTTTTTTATTTATTTTTTTACTCATCCTCACTCCTAGTTTTGTTTGTTTTTTCATCTTGGGAAGTTCACCCAAATTTTGTTTTTCTTATAAATTTCAAATCGCTTTTTAAAGCTGGCGCCGGCAAAGCCGCAATTGTCGCGGAGGTCGTAGACTATCGCTTCCTTTTTCCCTGGGCTTGCCCGGACGACACGGCCGACGGCCTGTAAAAGTTTAATCTCAGAGGAAATGGGGCTCGCCATAATCAGAATGGTCCAAGGCTTAACGTCCAGACCTTCGCCAACCAATGAGGTTGTAGCGATTGTCAATCGCGCCTCTCTCATCTGCTGTATGATTGATTCTCGATTTTTTGCGGAGATCTTGCCGTGCGCTTTGACGTGAGGGATCTCTCTCAAAGTAAGCATTTCGCAAAGCTGATCGACATGCTCCGTCCGGTCACATAGGACCAAAACCGGCGCCGTCTCCCTTACGGCTAAATCGATAATTAGCAAATTCCGCTCGGCGCTGTGCGTTATGCTGTGAAGGTATTCGTGCCAAGAATCGACAAGGCCGGGATTAAAGCCCGTCTCAAAGGCATAGACCTCGGCCGGGACGGTTGCTTCGAGTTCCTCGACCTCCTTTTTCGAAATGGTGGCAATGGCAGGGCCGACCGCGCGATAGATCATCAGCTCTAACCCGTCTCTCCTGCCCGGCGTGGCGCTGAGGCCGTAAAGGTGCTTCGCCGACAAAACCCCAAGAACATCATAAAATGTTTGCGCCGGCAGGTGATGCGCCTCATCTACCAAAACTAAGCCAAACTCTGCTGATAGCTTTTTTGTCTCTGCCAGCCGGGAAGCCAGTGTCTGCACCATGCCGACGACGATATCCTTTGAAGGGTCAAACTCCCCCTCCGCAATGATTGACGCTTTAATCCCCAATCTCTCCTCAATGACATCAAGCCATTGTTTCAAGAGATCGGATCTATGAACGATAATTAAGGTTTTTTGCCTCCTCTGCCGGATAATCTCTAAGCCGATCAAACTTTTCCCGCTGCCGGTTGGGCTGACGATAACGCCCTGGTCGATTTTCATCGCCTGATCGACCGCCCTGGCTTGATACGGCAGGAGATCGACTCCCGCCAGTCGTTCGGGGAATGCAACCGGCTGGATTGACCGGATGTCCTCGATCTCGGGAGTAATGTCCCGCTCCTGGCAAAGTCGCAATAGATCAGGGAGAAACCCCCGCGGAACTGAAATACCGCTATCAAAGCCCTCATAGGTGCGTATAATGGGGTCAGTTTGCCAATTGCTATGACCGTGCAGCTCATTGCTCTCATAGATCGGATTGGCAAAAGTGTTTTGGCTTTCGATTTCGGAAAGTAATTCCCGACGCGGTAATTCTACCCGGATCTTCTCTTTAACCGTGACTTTCACGGGATCCATTTGATATTGTTTAAATTGAGCAGATTTTGCCGGGAGCTTATCTAAGTTCCCGGTTGTTTTACCTCTCATTTTACCCCCTTTCTTTTTCTCTCGTGGTTTTCAATCAAAAATTGAATTAGCTCTTTGCGAGGGATAGCGAACCGGCGAGGGGATATTCGAATAAATGGAAGTGCGCCCTTTGCTCGAAGCAATCGAACGCCGCTCATCGATCCAAAAATTCCAAAATCGACGGTCTCTCGGGCAGTGATGAATTGGCGATCCCCAAGAATTTCCTCAATCCAATCTATAGTTTCCGAAATCACGGCATTTCCTCCTAAATTTCAGGATTCCATGCAGGCAGGAAGAAGAATTTAAAACGATCCTTATCGATCAACACATTTTTTCATGTTGATTCACAAGTTTCGTTTCAGATACTCTAGAGATGAAAAGCACTCCGCGTGCATTCTTGCCATGGAAAAGGTACGAACTTTTTCATGGTTTTTTTTTCTCTATTTTTCATTTTCATCCTACCCGCATGGCTTACCCTTTTGTTTTGACCCTCTCCAGTACCTAGAGGGGGCACTTGTTGTTCTTGTTTAAACTGCTCATTCTATCAAATCAAAGTTATTCTTTGCAATAACCACACAATTATATTTTACAAAAGTAGTTTTAATTATTGTGCTTTGTTGTACGTTTTTATTTGTTGTTGTCTTTTTCTGTTTATACACTTACTCCTTTCCGGTTTTGCATTTCGATCCAACTCCAAAAATCTGCGACGGAAAGAAGAATTTTGGATTTGCCCACCCTACGGACAACGGTGTCGTTGAAACCGGCTGTGTTGTTGTAAATTAGCCATCTTATAGATGATTCGGTCCATGTCGAATATTGCTTTGCAAAATCGCGAATTGAGAGATAAGGGCAGCTGCCGTTCTCCTGAAATTTTATCGTGTTTTTCTCTTCCATACATTTCTCCTATTTTAAAAGTAGGGTTAAGCAATTGACAACAATTTACAATAATCCCAATTTAGACAAAATTGACTTTCTAATTATTATTTCTTAAAAAAGTCACTTAACAGGGACTGTGTTGCAAAACTAAAAAATTAATTCTCATTTAACCACATGTTACTTAAAAGAGCTTTTAGCCATAACTCAACTTTTTGTGCCCTCAACACTCTAGAAAACACGCTTGAGCCAAAAAGACGCTTCATCCGAGAGAAAGCGCTTTCAACTTTGACTCTGTGACAGTATCCAGTCAGCTTACCCCATAAACTTCTAGCGACTTTATCATTGCCGAATAGCTCGATCATTCGTAAGGCATCATTGCGTTCATTAAAACAATCCTGTCTTCTTATTTGTGCATTAATAGGAGGGGGGACAATTGCTATAATTCCCTTACTGTAAGCTTTTTGTCTAAAGCGTTGACCATCATAAGCACCATCAGCCAGCACTTGCCCTGAGGAAGGAATTTGCTCTAAGAATTTCAGCCCTATATTAACGTCTGGCTCCGTTGGTGGTGTCAATACGAGATCTACAATTTCATTTGTTTTAGAGTCGATCAACAGATGAACCTTCACCCAACTTCGGTGATAAGATTGTCCATGAATCTTTGTTTTCCATTCACCTTCTCCAGCAACTTTGAACCCTGATGAATCGACTATAAATTTTTTAGGGCGTCTTCGTGAGAGTCTAGGAAGTATATTATTTAAGCGTTGAATACCCCTACAAATGGTTGAGTATGAAGGGACAGGAATGCCATGATGAGAAAACAATCCTAAGGCCATTCCTTGACAGCGCCTATAAGTTAGTCCATAAGAAATTTTGAGCAAAATCAATAGGATTATCATCTGATTTGAATATGGAGGTCTTCCAGTCTGACAGTGACTTTTACGGGATTTTTTGATTAATTTTATGATGCTAGGATGACAAAAAAATGATAGACTTCCCCTTTGAACTAGATTTGCGTTATACTTAGGCCAATTTCTTTGACACATCGTGTCACTCCTTTCTTGTGATTTGGTAGTTATGGGAAAGGAGTTTTTTATTTTCAGAGATTTACATGCAAGTTAAAAATTGACTTAGAAAAGAGAATTTTGAGTTTTGCAACACAGTCCTTAACAGGATGCTCCCCTCTTCTTTACCTTTCAGATAGTTAAAGCGATTTTCCCAACTTAATTTGAATGTCTCTCCAATAGTAAGGGGTTTATTTTTTTTATCGTTTGGAAGATTGTTGTACCTAAATCCAAAATAACAACTTTTTATTTCTTGTAAGAAAAAAGAACTAGTCAATTTGATTATATTTTCATTTGCACCATTTATATAGAGTCGAATGACAAAATCATTTAAAAAAAAATCCATAACCTCTTTGTCGGTCATCATGGAAATTGTCTGTACTCCCACAATATCTATTTTTATTTTGGCGGCAGTAGATAAAACTATTTCTAGTAATAAAAAAGAATATCTATTTTTACCTTCGACATCTCTCAATAAAACTTCTCCCATAGGTTTGAGGGGATTCGTGATAAACGTTTTGACTCCTGCTTTACCGGATTCAATCTCAAAAACATTTAACAAATCTCTGTAGATTTCCCTATGTGTATTATCCATTGAGTGGGATCCAAATTTTCTCATTAAGTTGTGATCGCGAATTTCATCGAGACTTAATTTCGGCTGATGATAATGGATCATCTGCCCGACAATTCGGTTTTTTACCGAGCGTTGGAGCGGCTTGGAAGGTTGGGATTCCAATTGATAAAAACCAAATTCATTTTGAATTTCCATAGGAAAAATGACGCCTTTACGCAAAGCCCATTGAATCACGTTCTCGGCGGAAAGAAAATATGACTGGTTTTCTCCATAGATTTTCTCTAACCCGGTTATTTCGGGAAATGTAAACATTTCACGGCTTGTTGCAGCCATTTTCAAGTGACTGAGTATTTTCAGTTCCGTTTTTTTAAATGATTTTTGAGAAAACTTCGTTTCAGGGATATAAATTTCATTTCTTCCCTGGATTTCACTTGATAGAGACCTGGTAACCATATTTTTTGGCCATCCAATGAGAATAAAAAAAGCCTCGTACAACTCCCAATATTTTTGGGATAATATCCAATTCAATTGAGATGATCTTGTTTTACTCATTTATCGCCTCAAAAATCTTTTTATTCATAGATGTCACGACATCTTTCCGGTATGCCTCGGACAGATGGCAATAGCGCTTAGTGACTGATTGATAACTTTTATGGCCAAGGAGGTCCGCAACTTCATTCAGGCTTGAGCCGTTCATCACGCAGTAGCTGGCAAAGCTATGTCGCAGATCATGAAACTTGAAGTCATCGAGTCCCGCTCTCTTCACAGCAACCCTCCAAGCGGACCTGAAATCAATGGGTTTAGTGGGATCAGTGCCGGGGAAAAGGAGGAAGGAAGTGATCTTTTTCTCTTGAAGTTGGCTCAATACCTTTTGAGCGAGGCCCACAAGCGGCAAAACCCTAACCTCCCCGTTCTTGGTCTCTCTTAAAACAATTCGCTCTCTTTCAAAGTCAATATCGTTCCAGGTGAGGTTTAAAATTTCAGAGCGCCGCATCCCCGTTGAGATCCCAAGTATCATTATGGTGAAAAGATGCGGATTCTGACTTGATTGACATTCTTGAATGAGCTTTGCCCTCTCCGCATCATCCAGGAAGCGCGTTCTACCCTTGGGCAAAGAGGGCTTTGAAACCTTCATCACCGGGTTTATTTCAAGCCATTGCCACTCATTCACACACATTGATAAAATATGCGAAAGGGTGGCTAGATACTTTACCACCGTGGCAACCGATCGGGTTTTCCCGTCAACTTCGGCGTGAAGTAGTTTTTCTCTCATTTCTGTAATTAGTGCGGGGGTAATCTGATTTAATGGGATGCGCCCTAATGATTGTTCCCACCAGTCGATAACATGGTCTCTTCGGCTTTTCGCTATCGTTGGCAGGACATATTTGCGATAACGCTCGATAGCGTCTGAGAGCGTTTTTTTACGCGATTCCGAGATCAGGCCGTAGCGCCCCTCCCTCATCTCCATCTCGGTTTTTTCCGCCCATCTTTTTGCGTCGGTTAATTTCTTGAAAGTTGCCGTGGTCAGAGGATAGTGCCTAATTCTGATCTGCACGTCATAGGTGACCCCTCTCTTCCCTTCTCTTCTTCGAATTGTTGCCATACGTTTTACTCCTTATTTTCGTATGTATCGCATATTAAATGCGATGCATGTTACTCCGGTCTCCCTCAGGAATTCAAGGTCAATTGAGGGAGTTTTTGGTAATTTGTCACACTTTTTTCACAGGAGGTTTGATATTCAATTAATTCGTTGATAAATTTGAGGGCTGGGGCGAATTCGCTGCGGACTTTTTGTTTGTTATGGAAATTTACTGAATTCATATGTTCCCAATCGTCAATTGTTGTGACAAAAGTGTGAAAAAACAGTGATTTATGGGAATAATCTAAAAACAGAAAACCCCACTAAACCATTCAGTCTAGAGGGGTTACATTGTTTGCCCAAAGCCGGAGTCGAACCGACGACCTTCGCATTACGAATGCGCTGCTCTACCAACTGAGCTATTTAGGCATGAGAACTATTTTAGGCGAGGGGGCCTTTTTAGGCAAGGCTTCCCGGCGCCACGACGCCGCTTTTATAGAGCCAGCGACCGTTTACTTTCTCAAATGTGCTCCGCTCGGTAAAGGTCGCGTCATGGTTGTTAAGGGTGATAAAGGCCGTAAAGGTGACGGTGGCGGTTGTTTCGCCATCCTGAAAATCGCGGATGATCAGCCGCTGATATCGGGCGTCTTGCCGGATCCCCCGGAGGAATTCTTCATAGGAAGAGGGAGGGGTGTAGAGAGTGTCAAAGAGAAACTTTAATTGGTTCTTGGCGTAGGCGGAATAGCGCGCTTTCATCAGCTTAAGGGCGTTTTCCGGCTGGGCGCCGTCGTGGTATTTCTTACAACAGTTTGAGTATTTTTTTCCGCTGCCGCAGGGACAATTCATGTGTAAAGATTGAGTAAATATTTTTGTATTCTGTTTTTAGTTGTGTTATGATGTTAACTTATTTGAACATTAAACTAGGAGAAAAAAATGACAAGTAATATTAATTGGAGCAACACCGCTAAATTTGCTGCGGCTTCGGGCTGTTTATCAGCGGCATGGGGATATATGCTTAACTACACCAAAGTGACCCAGCTGTCTAATCCGCTGCTTCAGGGGGGAATTTATGGCGTGGTGGCAGCTGTTGCCATGAGCATCGCCCTTAAAGTAATGGAAGAGGATACCAGGCCAAAAGAGAGCGTCGGCAGGAATATTATGGACGGTATCGCTTTAGCCGCTCCTGCAGCGTTGGGAACAGCGGTCTCTTGCGCTGTCGGGCTCCCGATGAGTTTTCTAGGAGGAGTTGCGTTGTATCCGGCCGTTTTCGCTGCCAATTTGGCCGTTAACGGAGAGTAATCAGGCATTGCAACTTTTGGTAATCCGTAGTACAATTATAGTTTATTAATTAGGATGTGCGGATGTCAACTGATGCCCTTTTAGAAGAGCGGAAAAATTATAAATACGGTTTTGTCACCGACGTGGAAATGGAGCGCTTCCCCAAAGGGTTGAGCGAAGAGGTGATCCGGGCTGTCTCGGCTAAAAAAGGGGAGCCTAAATTTTTACTTGAATTTAGGCTCAAAGCCTTCGCCCGCTGGAAAGAGATGGAGGAGCCGAAATGGCAAAATGTCCACTATCCCCCCATCGATTACCAGGATATCCGCTACTATTCCGCCCCTAAGACAAAAGAAAAATTGAAAAGCCTGGACGATGTCGATCCGGAGATTCTGAAGACTTTTGAACGTCTGGGCATCCCGCTGGATGAACAGGAGCGGCTGACCAACGTCGCGGTCGATCTGGTGTTCGATTCGGTCTCGATCGGCACGACATTCAAGAAAAAATTAGAAGAGGCGGGCGTTGTGCTCTGCTCGATCAGCGAAGCGATGGAACGGTATCCGGAGCTGGTGGAAGAGTATTTGGGCAGCGTCGTTCCGATCGGCGATAACTTTTTTGCGGCGCTTAACTCGGCGGTCTTTACCGACGGCTCGTTTGTCTATGTGCCAAAAGGGGTGCAGTGTCCGATGGAGCTCTCCACCTACTTCCGCATCAACGACCAGGAGTCGGGCCAATTCGAGCGGACGCTGATCATCGCCGAAGAGGGTTCGAAAGTGAGCTACCTGGAGGGGTGCACGGCGCCGGCCTTCGATACGAATCAGCTGCACGCCGCTGTGGTCGAGCTGGTGGCTAAAGACCATGCGGAAATCAAATACAGCACGGTGCAAAACTGGTATTCGGGCGATCCGGAGAGCGGAAAAGGGGGCATCTACAATTTTGTGACCAAGCGCGGCCGCTGCCAGGGGGTCTATTCCAAAATTTCCTGGACGCAGGTGGAAGTGGGCGCGGCGATCACGTGGAAATACCCGAGCTGCATTTTACAGGGCGATTATTCCGTTGGGGAATTTTATTCTGTGGCGCTGACCAATCACCACATGCAGGCCGACACGGGCACGAAGATGATCCATTTGGGCAACCATACGAAGTCCACCATCGTCTCTAAGGGCATTTCGGCCGACAAGTCGCACAATAGCTACCGGGGACTGGTGCAAATCGCCAAAAAGGCCAAAGGGGCCAGAAATTACACGCAGTGCGATTCGATGCTGGTCGGCAACGAGTGCTCGGCAAACACTTTCCCATATATCGAGGTGGGAAACCATACGAGCCAGGTGGAGCATGAAGCCTCCACTTCCAAATTAAACGAAGAGCAGCTCTTTTACTTTCAATCAAGGGGCATTTCTCAGGAAGATGCCGTCAGTATGATCGTGAACGGGTTTTGTAAAGAGGTGATTCAGGAGCTGCCTTTGGAGTTTGCGGCTGAAGCTCAAAAATTGCTGACCTTAAAACTAGAAAATTCTGTGGGATAATATGTTAGAAATAATAAATTTACATGTGAACGTAGAGGGAAAAGCCATTATCAAGGGCTTGAATTTGATGGTGAAGGCGGGCGAGATCCATGCCATTATGGGGCCGAACGGCGCCGGAAAATCGACTCTCGCGAAGATTTTGGCCGGACACCCCGCTTACGAGGTCGTGGAAGGGGAAATTTGGTTTAAAGGGCAGAATCTGCTCGAAATGGAAGCCGACGCAAGGGCGCATCTGGGGCTGTTTATGAGTTTTCAGTATCCTGTGGAGGTGCCCGGGGTGAGCAATGTGCAGTTTTTGCACCACGCCTACAACGCCAAGCGAAAGGCAAATGGGGTAGAGGAGATATCTGTTGAAGAGTTTTCCGCAATTATGGATGAACAGATGAAATTGATGGAGATGAAGCCGGAATTTAAAAACAGAAATTTAAATGAAGGGTTTTCCGGAGGTGAAAAAAAGCGCAATGAGATTTTACAGATGGCCCTGCTGCAGCCGTCGCTCGCTATTTTGGATGAGACCGACTCAGGGCTCGATATCGACGCGATGAAAGTGGTGGCGCGAGGGGTGAATGCCCTGATGCGCGAGGAGATGGGTCTTATTTTGATCACCCACTATCAACGTCTGCTGGATTATGTCAAACCTCACTTTGTGCATGTGATGCTAGACGGGAAAATCGTACAGTCAGGCGGCCCTGAACTCGCCCTGCAGCTGGAAGAGAAGGGGTACGCTTTATGCTAGCGACCGATTTCCCGGCTAATTTAAAGGCGCTTTTTGACAAAATAGCGGGCGATGATCCCCTGTTTGCCTTGCGCAAAAAAGCCTGGGGGCGTCTGGATGAGCTCGGTCTGCCTGCCAAAAAAACGGAAAGCTATCGCCATATCAGGCTCAAAAAACTGTATGAACAGCAATTTTGCCTGCCGGAACCCTCTTTTGTCGAATTTACTCCTCTGTCAGAATCGTATCTGGTTTTTGTCAACGGGCAGTTTCAGGAGAGTTTATCGAAGTGGGAGGGGATAGAGGTAAGCCCGCTGAACCAGGCGATAGGCACTTATGGAGCCTATTTGAACCACCGGTACAACAAAGAGGAGAGCGATCCCTTCGCCGTCATGAACGCGGCCCTGCACAAACAAGGGGTATTCCTCTATCTGCCTCCAAAAGTTGTTCTGAAGCATCCTTTGCACATCATTTATATCACAAATACGGAGCATCCGGCTCTTGTCATGCCGCGCATCCACCTTTTCGCCGGAGCGCATGGGCAATGCGACTTGCTGACCACCCATCTCAATTTATCGGGCTCAAACTATTTCCACAACAGCGTTCTGGATATCAGCATGGAAGAGAACGCGGGCGTAAATTTGATTTTAAATTCCAAAGGACATACCGGCTTTGTCTTTGAGGCTGTGCGCGCCCATTTGAAGCGAAACAGCTTTTTAAATAGCGTCAGCATAACAAACGGCTCCCCCTGCCATCGGCAGGATTATCGCGTGGCCTTGGCGCAAGAGGGCTCTGAAGCCCATTTGAACGGGGTTTGGCAACTGGAAGGGCAGGCGGAAGCGCATATCAACGTATTATTGGAGCATCTGGCCCCGGGTTGCCGATCGAGACAGCTTTTTAAAGGGGTTTTGAACGATTTCAGCCGCTCCAGCTTCGATGGAAAGATTTTCGTGAGGAAGGAAGCGCAGCAGACAGACGCCTTTCAGCTGAATAACAATTTGCTGCTCAGCGAGCACGCACAGGCCTTTTGCAAGCCGAATTTAGAGATTTTTGCAGACGATGTGAAAGCCTCCCACGGGGCGACCATCGGCCAGCTTAGCGAGGAGGAGTTGTTCTATATGAGAACGCGCGGTTTGAACCAGGATCTGGCTAAGAAGCTGCTCACGGCGAGTTTTTGCCAGGAAGTTTTCGATTGTATTCCCCAAGGGCTTGAATATGCACGTTAAGGAAAAAGGGCACGTTTCTGCCTACCGGAAAGACTTTCCCATGCTTTATACCAGCGTGCACGGCAAGCAATACATCTATTTCGACAGCGCCGCCACCGCTCAAAAGCCCCAAGCCGTTATCAACGCCATTTGCGAATATTATGAAAAATATTACGGCACCGTGAATCGCGCCGTTTACACCTTTTCTCAGGAAGCGACCCGCCGCTATCAAGAGGCTCGCGAGAAGATCCGCGCTTTTATCGGAGCCGAAAAAGTTTCTGAAATCATATTTACCAGGGGCGCGACCGACGCCATCAATTTAGTGGCGAATACCTATGGCAAAATGGTTTTGGGCGAAGGGGATGAGGTGATCATCAGCGAAATCGAGCACCACTCCAACCTCGTGCCGTGGCAATTTGTCTGCCGAAGCGCTAACGCCAAGCTCAAAGTGGCTCCCGTTGATGAAGAGGGGCAGATTATTATGGAAGCCTATCAGGAACTGCTGACGCCCCGCACCAAAATTGTGGCTCTCACCCATGTTTCGAACGCTTTGGGAACGATTTTGCCCGTTAAGGAAATGATTGAAATGGCCCATCATGCCGGAGCTGTCGTGCTGATTGACGGCGCGCAGGCCGCGGCGCATATGCCGCTTGACGTGCAGGAGCTGGACGCCGATTTTTACGTTTTTTCCGGACATAAGCTCTATGGCCCTACCGGTATCGGGGTGCTTTACGGCAAACAGGAGCTTCTGGAGGCTATGCCCCCCTTGCAGGGCGGGGGTGATATGGTAGACCAGGTTAATTTTACCGAGACCACCTTTCAAAAGCCCCCCTTAAAATTCGAGGCGGGCACTCCGATGATCGCTGAAGTGATCGGCTTAGGCGCCGCGGTGGATTACCTCACCGCCATCGGTATGGAAGCCATTTCCGCCTGGGAGCATGAGCTTTTCCTCTATGCCACCCATGAGCTGAATCAGATCAGCGGCCTGCAAATATTGGGCAGCGGCACGGAAAAAGGGGCGATCATCAGCTTTCTCGTCGACGGCGTGCATCCGCTCGACCTCGCGACGCTTTTAGATCTCGAGGGAGTTGCGATCCGGACCGGCCACCAGTGCACGCAAAACACGATGGCGAGGTTTGGCATAACAGCTGCCGCGCGCATCTCATTCGGCCTTTACAACACCAAAGGGGAGATCGACCGCTTTATCTCCGCCTTGAATAAAGTGATAGCGATCTTAAGATGAGCCGTATATCCCTCCATGACGCCGCGCTATTGTTGAAAAGGGGGGAAGTCGTGGCTGTTCCGACCGAAACGGTCTATGGACTGGCGGCCTCTTTACACTATCCTGAAGCCATTGATCGCATTTACACCCTCAAGAAGCGCCCTTCGGATAATCCTTTGATCATACACATTGCCGATGCTGCCCAAATATTTGCCTTCACCGATGATTTTCCGCAAGGGTTTGAGAAAATTACCTCTCTCTTTTGGCCTGGATCGCTTACCATTGTGCTGCCCGTAGACGAAAGCAAAATCCCCTCCAGAGCCCGTGCGGGGCTGCCCACGGCCGCCTTCAGACTCCCCAAACACCCCTTGACCCAAGAGCTCATCAGACAAACCGGCCCTTTGGTAATGCCTTCGGCCAATTTGTCGGGAAAGCCCTCCGGAACCACTCCCGGCCACGTTGAGGAGGATTTCGGCTGCCAATTTCCTGTTCTGGATGGCGGCGCATGCGAGCGGGGCATAGAATCGACCGTCATTCGCTTTAGCGGGCGCTGGGAAATTATCCGTCAAGGCTGCCTTTCAGGAGAGATGTTGAGCGAGGTTATAGGCTATTTGCCTCTCATTTCCAAAAAAAGCGAGAAGCCCGTTTGTCCGGGCCAAATGTATAAGCATTACGCGCCGAACGCCAAATTGCACCTCACAGGCCATTTTGAACAAGATCGCGTCATCGTGGGCTACAACGGCCGTTCTTATCCCAACTCCAAAAGGGTTTTTCTGTTAGGAGAAGAGCCGATGCAGATCATGCAAAATCTCTATGGGGTCTTAAGAGATCTGGACCGGGAAGGCATTGTCGAGGCTTTTGTCGACATAAATATCCCTGAAAACGGCTTATGGAGCACCATTAGAGAAAGATTACAGCGAGCTGCGAATTCGAAATGATTTATCCAAAAATTGATACTTCTGTAGAAAAAATTGCGGCTCATTACAATACTTTTTATGGCATCTACCGCGAGTTGTGGGGGGAGCATCTGCATCACGGCTTTTGGCAAACGGGGAGGGAAACGGTCGAGGAGGCCACGGTCAATCTCTTGCATGAAGTGGTGAAAAGAGGGCAAATCACTAGCGGGATGAGTATTTGCGATGTGGGATCCGGTTATGGGGCTACCGCCAGATGGCTTGCCGAGCACTGCCAGGCCAAGGTCACCGGGCTCACCATCTCCGAAAAACAGTACCGGTTTTCAGTCGCCCAAGGGGGGGCCCGCTTCATCTTGCGAGATTTCCTTGAAAACACTCTGCCCGCCAATGCCTTTGATAGGGTTCTTTCCATTGAAAGTTCCGAACATATGATCGATAAGGAAAAATTTTTTCAGGAGGCGAACCGCCTTTTAAAACCGGGCGGAAAACTGCTCATCTGCGCCTGGCTTTCTAGCGAGGATCCCTCGCAATGGCAGATCGATCATCTTCTGGAACCGATTTGCAGCGAGGGGCACCTGCCTTCACTTGGTTCGATGGAGGATTACCGCAGGCTCGCAGAAGATGCGGGATTTTCCAGGATCGATGCCGTTGATATCAGTCAAAATGTGCAAAAAACTTGGGTCATCTCCATTTACAGGGCAATGAAGCATTTTCTTTGCAACAGCGCTTTCAGAAGGGAATTCTTTCATGCGGAGGCCCGGGACAGGCGGTTTCTCCTGACGCTTTTCCGTTTGCGCGCGGCTTTTTTCCTCAAGTGCTTCCGCTATGCCATTATGACGGCTGAAAAGCGTTGAAATAGTTCGCTCCTCTTGGTAAGATCCCCTTTATGTTTTTGTTAGCCCTCTCTAAAGCCGTTCCCCCTTATTCCCTTTCACAAATGGAGCTGCCCCTCCTCTATAAAGAATACATGGACTTGAGCGATCAGGAACTGTGGATGTTTGAAAAAATTTATAAAAACTCTGCCATCAGCCAGCGGTTTTCCGTCTTGTCCGATGAAATGCATATCAAGCGCCATTTTGGCCCTCAAGGGATTTCCTTTGTCGGCATGTCGGAAAGAAACGCCGTTTATAAAAAAGAAGCCCCTCTATTAGCTGAAAAGGCGGCCAGAAGCGCTTTGCAGCAATGGAAAGGAGCGCTGAGCGATATCACCCATGTGATCTCCGTTTCCTGCACAG
Source organism: uncultured Chlamydiae bacterium (assembly GCA_963696295.1). GTDB lineage: Bacteria > Chlamydiota > Chlamydiia > Chlamydiales > JAJFMB01 > CAVOJR01. The sequence goes on from CAVOJR010000001.1 coordinate 1,482,182, forward strand.
GGGTGATCAGCCCGGGCATCGAATATATTCTGGCGCGTCAGCTCGGTCTGCAGCCTGATGTCTCATTGCTCGGGATCAATTTTATGGGGTGTTTCGGTGCTTTTAAAGCTTTAAAAGTCGCTTCCAAAATTGCCAAAGAGAGCCCCAAAAATCGCATTTTACTGGTTTCTGCTGAGTTGTGCACCCTTCATTTTAAACCCCTTAAAGATATCGAATCTATTGTGATCCAATCGCTTTTTGCCGACGGTTCGGCAGCGGTGGTCATCGGCTCAAATCCAAAGAGCGGGGAAACTCCTTTGTTTCATCTTCTCGATGAAAAATCCCATTTCATTGAAGACACCATGGAGGACATGACGTGGGACGCCAGCGACGAGGGCTTTGACATGACCCTTTCCGCCCGGGTGCCGGCGCTGATCAATCAGCATATCCCCTCGTTCGTCCAAAAGCTCGCCGCTTCTCTTCCTTATGAAGAGGTGGAATGGGCGATTCATCCCGGCGGCAAATCGATTGTGGAGGCGATTGAGAAATCGCTCGGCCTGGACCGCTCTCAGACTCTCTCTTCCTGGAATGTGCTGCATCAGTTCGGAAATATGTCCAGCGCCACCTTTCTTTTTGTCCTGGAAGATATCTGTAAACGAAATAACGCTAAAAAAGATGTCATCGGGCTGGGGTTTGGTCCGGGGCTTTCCATAGAAGGCTTGCGGCTTAAAAAATGTTGAATACCCGCTCCGATCAATTAGAGATCATCGATCTTGGCCCCGATTTCTACTCAAAAGAGGAGTATTTCGACTGCCTGCATCAACTCGATAGAATCGGAAGATGGCTGGGCGGCGACCGGGCGACGTTAGGGGCCTTCTCCAATATGCAGCCCCATTCCATTTTGGATGTCGGGTGCGGAGGAGGTACCTTTGCCATCAGGTTGGCTAAAAGGTTTCCCTCGGCGCGCGTAACGGGCATCGACCTCAATCCTTTTGCCATCGAGTTTGCCAACTCATATTTAGCTGCGATGAAGAAGGCGCCGGAAAATATTCAGTTTGAAATTAAAGAATTGGACGAACCCCCTAAAAGCTACGATGTCGTGACCTGTACGCTAGTTTGCCATCATCTGAAGAGCCATGAGCTGATTCGCTTTCTCGCGGATGCTGGCCGCATAGCGAGAAAAAAAGTGATCATCAACGATTTGCACCGCCACCCGCTCGCTCTATTTCTGTTTAAGCTGATTAGCCCCATCTGCTTTCCCAATCGCCTCGTGCGCCATGACGGCCCCCTTTCGGTTCGAAGAGCGTTGACCCGTCAGGAATGGGTTGACTATTTGAAGCGCGCGGGGATAAAGAGATATACGATCCGCCGGCGCTTCGCTTTTCGCTGGATTATCGAAATCGACTGTGAGGAGATGTGATTGAAGAGTGTGTGATTATCGGGGGCGGCGTCGCGGGTCTGAGCGCGGCCAATCAGTTGGCGGACAGAGGGATCAGTCCTTTGCTGATCGATGGAGGAGCCTATCCCTGCCACCGGGTGTGCGGGGAGTATTTTTCCCATGAGTGCTGCCACTCCATTTTGGAAAAGTGGGGCATCCGCCTCTCCCGCCAAATCGGTCATGCGCGCTGGATTCAGGGAAGAAAGCAAATCGAAATTCCGATCCCGCAACCGGCAGCCGTCTGTTCCCGCTTTGAATTCGATATCCAGCTGCTCGAGCGGGCGGTGAAAAAAGGGGCCAGGGCTCTTTGCAAGACCACGGTCCTTTCTTTAAAATCTTCCGGAACTTATGAATTGACACTCTCCAACCAGCAGGTGATTCATGCGCGCCATTTGATCATCGGGACGGGCAGAGTGCCTGGGCTGAAAAAGCATCCGCCCCCGGTGAAATATATCGGCTTTAAGGCTCATTTTGAGGGAGTTGACATGGATGACAGCATTGAGATGCATGTTTTTCCGGGAGGTTATTTGGGCATGGACCGCCAGAAGGAGAACACATTCAATGTCGCAGCGCTTGTTTCTAAAGAGAGGCTGGCCGGTTTTGAGAAGCCGGAAATGGGGTTCGAAAAACTGCTCAGCGGGATGCCCCTCTATCAGGAGCGGATGAAAAGGGGAGTCATGCTTTTTCCAAAGTGGCTTATGGCCGAGGTTCCGGAGTTTGGCCCGCGTGAAAACCCCCATTGGGAAAGGGTGTTTTGGGTAGGGGATGCCGCCGGCGGCATTCCGCCGATCAGCGGTCAGGGATTGGCTATCGCCATCACTTCAGGCTGCCTCGCTGCCGATTGTTTGCTGGATAGCGACGCGGAAGGGTTCAGACGGGAGTGGTCGGGGAGATACCGGAACCGCATTTTTTTTGCGCGGCAAATCCATAAAGCGTTGATCAGCCCCTTTGGCCGCCTGGCCTTCCCTGTTTGCTCCCTTTTTCCTGCTCTTAGCGCCTATTGTTGGGAATTAACTCATTAATTTGAGAATGACCTGAACCAGCTGACTGATGGAAGGGCCCTTCATCAACTCCATGATAGGAACTTTCACCCCTAAACTGTTCTCCATTTCGACTATCAGCTCCATCGTCATGAGGGAATCGATGCCTAAGGTATTGAGGCGGACCGAGGGATCGATCTTTTCCGGATCCATTTTTAACGTCTTGCCGATCACTTCTCTCAGCCTGGCGGTGATGAAGCTGCACCTTTCCTTTTCATCCATAGACCCAAGTTTTTCACAAAGAGGGACATCCTCCTGCTGCCTGAAATCGGCAAAAGCAAAGGCCTCCTTCATAGCAGGCTGGGAACTCATCAGCTTTTTCCAGTCTATATCAAAGGCGCATAATTGCCTTTCATTTGCCAATATGGCCTTTTCTAATAGGTTTAACGCTGTTTTAGCGGGTAGGCTATTGATTCCGTGATGGGCAAGATGTTTGGCTACTTTATTATTTCTCGATAAAACACCCGTTTTTAGCGCCCCCCAATTGATCGTGGTTCCGGGGAGTCCAAGCGATTTCCTGTAATGGCAAAAGGCGTCCAGGAAAGCATTGGCCGCTGCGTAATTTCCCTGTCCCGGATTGCCGATGAGAGAGGAGATTGAGGAAAATAAAACAAAAAAATCAAGACCGGAAGTGAGGCGATGCAAATTTAAGGCACCTCCCACTTTGGGCAGGAGAACGCGGCGGATCGCTTCGGGGGTGAGCTGGCTTAAGAAGGCGTCCTGGAGGACCATAGCGCTATGGATCACCCCTTTGATGGGAGGCATTTCTTTTTGGCAGGCGCGGAGTAATTGCTGCATTTGGGAAAAATCCGCCACATCCACGGCGGCGGCTTTAACGCTGACCCCTTTACGGGCAAGCTTTTCCAGGGCTTGCTCAGCCTCTTTGCTGGAGGCTCCGCTGCGCCCGATCAGGATCAGATGTTTCGCCCCTTTTTCCGCGAGCCACTGGGCGGCCGTCAGGCCGAAGCCGCTGAAACCGCCGGTGATCAAATAGGAAGCGTCGGAATGGAGGAGGGGTTTTTGATTTAATGGGACCCCCGTCACCGTTTCCCCTCCGAATTTGAGCATGATTTTTCCAATCTGCCTGGCTCTGGCCATGTAGTGGAAGGCCTCCACAGCCTCCTTGGCAGGAAATAGAGCGCAGGGGAGCGGCTTAAAAATCCCTTTTTCAAAAAGGGAGAAGGTTTCTTTGCAAAGCCGCTTGGCGACGACATGCCTTTCCTGGAAAATCCTATCCATATCGATCGAGGCAAAGAGAGTGTTGCGGTTGAAATCTTTCATCGGCAACTGGCTATTGATGCTGATATCTTTCTTTCCGATTTCGAGAAATCGGCCATAAGGGGCCAGAAGAGACCAGCTTTTGATCAGCGCCTCCCCGCTCAGGGAATTGAGCACGACATCTACCCCCCTCCCTTCTGTCGCCTGCAAAATCTCATCCGCAAAGGTAAGGGTGCGGGAATCAAAACAGCGCTCCACCCCTAAATTCCTGAGATAGGTCCGCTTCTCTTCGCTGCCGGCCGTGGCAAAAAGGCGCGCGCCGACCGATTGCGCGTATTGGATGGCGGCGAGCCCTACAGCGCCGGTCGCGCTGTGAATGAGAATGGTTTCCCCCTTTTTTAGCTTTCCAATCTCTTTTAGAGCGTGCAAAACAGTCAGAAAGGGCACATAAATGGCGCCGTCTTCCAGCGTACAGCCGGGAGGAATTGGAAAGACGAAGGGCTCTTTCAGGGTGATATAGGAGTGAAAGGCCTTAGGGGTAAAGGCTGAGACTCTATCGCCGACGCGATAGTTTTTCACTTTTTTTCCTGCGGCGACGATGGTTCCGGTGCATTCCATGCCAAAAGCGGTCCCAAAAAAGGTCCCTTCCAGGGCATTGCGGTTGAGCATTCCCAAAATTTTCATGAGGTCTTTAAAATTCAAAGAGGCGGCCTCCGTCCTGATGGCCACTTCGTCGGGAAGGGGCGGGGGCGTTTCAATCTCTTGATAATAGAGGCTCTCGATCAATCCGGGAGTTTTGAGTTCCAGGGAAAAGGCCTGCAGGGGAGAGGTGGCGGGGGTGGAATCTTTTCTTTGAATCTTGCAGGCATATCTTTTCTTTTGAAAATAGGCGATTTCGTTCTCATCGCTAAAGAGCTCCGGAACAATTTCCTCGCCTCCCTCTAAACCGATGAGGGAGCAGCGGATGTCCGTTTCCTGCCTGATGACGCGGGCCAGCCCCCAAAGCGAAGAGCCTGAAAGGTTTGTCGTTACGATTTTCAGATGGGTGCTCTTATCCCCTCTGATTTTTTCGATGACTTTCACCAGATTGACCAGGGCTGTGACCGCTTCTATTTCAAAGGAGGCCAGCTCATTCAAATCGCAAGGCGCATAATAGAGCACGATATTGAGACGCTCCTCATGCGCCAAAGGAGCGATCAGCTTTTCAGCCTCCTGATTGAGCAAAGTTTTGGAGAAAAGCGTACAGGGTTCTTGGATCTTTTCTTTGAAGCCTGAGTCTATAAGCCAAAAAGCGGGAGCAGGTTCCCGCTTAGTTAAAGGCATTTCCACCCAAACGGGGGTATAGAGCAGCTTATCCATCTCCTCTTTTTGCGCGAGAATGCGGCACTTTAATCCTTTAATTTGAACGGCGAGATTTCCCTGCTGATCGAAAATCGCGAGATCCCCTTCCAGGAAATCGGCTGTTTGCCTGGTGCATCTGCCGAGGCAATAGGAGAGGGGGCCCGGTGTGCGGTAGAAGTTCAATTGTCTGATCTCGCCCGGCAAAATAACGCCGTTCATCTCTTCCACCGCTCCGATCAGAGTCTGGAAAGCGGCGTCGAGAAGGGGGGGAGGCAGCAAATCCCCTGTGGCAGGAACATGGATTTCAGCCAAGGCTTCCCGCTCCCTTTTCCAAAGGCGCTTGATCCCCTGGAATTGAGGTCCATACTCCAGCCCCATCTCGGTGAAAAGGGCGTAGAGCGCCTCCCCTTCAATGGCCTCTCCCGGAAAGGGTTCCAATTTTGCGATAGGCGGCTCTCTTAAGTCCCGGCATTTTCCCGAAGCGTGGCAAGTCCACTCATTTTCATGAGAGGCGGAGAGGCTATAGACTTTAAACACTTTCGTTTCCGGATCTAAAGAGATCTGGAGGATAGGTTCTTTGTTTTTTGGAACCGCGAGCAGTTGATGAAAGGCGATCTCTTCCAGGCAGCATTCCGCTTTCCCTTGAACGGCTGAGTGGAGGGCAAGTCCCGCTTCGACATAAGCCGCGCCCGGAAAAACGGTAGTGCCCTCTATCTGATGATCCTTTAGCCAGGGGAAAAAATGGGCGTTGACTTCTACCTTCCAGGTAGGTATGGGGGCCTTCACGCTATTGCTGAGCATGACGTGCCCGGGCAGGCTGAGGCGGTATTGGCGCGAGTCTTCCGATTCTATCCAATGGGTTTTTTTTCTCCAGGGATAGTAAGGAAGCCTGATGAAGTTTCCGCCGCCGTTGATTTTGTCAAAGGAGAGATTGTAGCCATGGGCAAAGAGGTTCCCCAGGCATTCCAGGAGAGAGTTTTTGTCGCTTTTTTTGCGGTTTAAGGTCGCTACGGTCTCCAGGGGGTGCCCGGTCTCCTTGATATAGCTCCCTAAGACTGGGTGGGGGCCAATTTCGACAAACAGCCTGACGCCTTGCCCGATCAGCTTTTGCAGGGCGGGAGCAAAGAGCACGGGCTGCCTGATATTTTTCCACCAGTATCGGCTGTCTAGCAGTTCCCCGCTAATCTCATCGCCATGCACAGTGGAAAAGAAGGGGATTTTCCCTTTTTTGGGGGCAAGCTGGCTTAACGCCTGGTGTACCTCCTCTTCCAACCCCTCCATCTGGTAGCTGTGGTAGGCAATATTCACTTTGAGGAAGCGGTTATAAATCTCTTTTTTCTCCAAAAGCCCGGCCGCTTTCTCTAACTCTATTTTATCTCCGGAAAGGGTGACAGAGTTCTCGCTGTTGACGGCGGCAAGAGAGATCTTCTCCTGCAAAAAGGGTTGAGCCGCCTCTTTCCCAAGTCCGATCGCGAGCATTGTGCCGAGATTCTTTCTCTTCGCCTGCAGCCTGGAGCGGTGATAGCTGACTTGCAGCCCCTCTTCCAATGTCAAGGCGCCAGAGGCGTAGGCGGCAGCGACTTCCCCGATGCTGTGTCCGATAATGAAATCGGGTTGAATGCCCCACTCCTTTAACACCTCTGTCAGAGCGGCCTGAAGGGAGTAATTGGCTGGCTGGCTGATTTCAGGCTGATCAATACGGGACTCGCCTTCAGGTTTTTGCAGCTCTTCCAGAAGGGACCAGCCGGCTAAGGGAAGAAGGGTCTGATCGCACTTCTGCATGATCTTTAAGAAAACCGGCGAGCTCTTCAGCAGCTCTCTTCCCATTCCCCACCATTGGGGTCCCATGCCGGTATACACAAAGGCTACAGGGCTCTTGGCCAGGGCTTTGCCTTTGGCCGACCCCTCGGCCGTTTCCCCTTTGGCGGCCAGCAGAAGTTTTTTTTGCAGTTCTTCCGCCGACTCTGCGGCAATGGATAAACGGTAGTCGAATTGGGAGCGTTTATAGGCTAAGGTATGAGCGAGATCGGTCAGGCCGGTTTGGGGATTTTCGTGCAAAAAGTGGTGGAGGGAAAGCGCCATGTCCTTCAGGTTCTCCGGATTTTTGGCGCTGAATGGGAAAATCAAAGGGTGGGAGGCGGCAGGAGATGCGTTCTTCTTTTCGTCGTACTTTTCCAAAAGGGCGTTGGCGTTCGTGCCTCCATAGCCAAAGGAGTTGACAAGGGAGAAGCTGCCGGTAAATTCCTTGATTGCCGTCGGGACCTCCAGGCGGTATTTCTCAAAGGGGATCAGCGGGTTGCCCTCTACGAAATGGAGATTAGGGGGGATTTTCCGGTGGTTCAGGCACAAAGCGGCTTTGATCAGCCCCGCGATGCCTGCGGCGGCTTCGAGATGGCCGATATTGGATTTGACCGATCCCAAATAACAGGGAAGGGTTCTTTTACCCAGTACTTTTCCGATCGCTTCCGCTTCTATAGGGTCTCCAACCGGCGTACCCGTTCCGTGAGCTTCAATATAATGAATATCGGCAGGCGACACCCCGCTCTCGTTCAGCACTTTTTGCAGCAGCGTTTGTTGCGCTTCGGAGTTTGGTTGCGTGATACCGCCTTGCGTGTAGCCGTCCTGGTTGATGCCGGTGCCCCGGATGAGCGCATAGACCGGATCTCCGTCTCTTATAGCCGCGGGAAGGGGTTTAAGGATCACAATTCCCCCTCCCTCCCCTCTGACATACCCATTGGCGTCTTTGTCAAAGCTGCGGCATTGCCCGTCGGGATTTAAGAAATGCCCTTTTGACATGACCAAGCTGGTCTCCGGGACAAGCATCGCATTCACCCCTCCTGCCAGGGCGAATGAGCACTCGTTTTGCCACAAGCTTTGACAGGCGAGATGCACGGCGACAAGCGAGGAGGAGCAGGCAGTGTCCACGCTGAAGCTGGGGCCCTTGAGATCGAAGAAATGGGATAGCCTGGCGGAAAGAATTGTGTGTGAAAAATTAATGCCGGAATACATTTCTTGATAATGCCGGTTAAAGGGGCTGCTTTGCAGCGTCATCCAATCGGTGTTAAACGCTCCTATGAACACCCCTCCATTGCTTCCTTGGAGATGTTCAGGGATAAGGCCCCCATCTTCCATCGCTTCCCAGGCCAATTCCAAAAGGAGCCGCTGCTGCGGGTCAAGAAATTTCGCCTCTCTTGGAGAGATGTGAAAAAATTCCGCGTCAAACTCCTCCCACTTCTCTTTGAGAAAGCCGCCGCGCCGTGCGTTCATTTTACCGGGAAATTGGGGGTCGGCATCGTAGAAGCGGCGCATATCCCAGCGATCATCGGGAACGTCGACGATTGCATCGCCCCCTTCGCAAAGGAGATTCCAGAATTTTTTTGGGTCGGAGGCTTTGCCGGGAAATCTGCAGCCGATTCCGACAATGGCGATAGGGGGCTTCGTCATAGGAACACCATAGTAAAAAGAACATTTATATAGAGGGAACGGGATTTTTGCCATCAGTTTGTGGCGTTTTTTCCCCTTGATTTGCATCGTTATAAACTGGCATAATAACACCCTTTATAATTGAATTCCTTAACTATCAACGAAATAGGTTTTTTGATTGATAAAAGTAGTGGCCAAAAATGAGCGGATCATTATTAAAGGAATTAGCAGTATTTAGTTGGGTTTTTGTATCTAATTGATTGATAAATAGATAGGATAGCATGGCAGGTTTTAGACCATTTACACCTTTTCCGGGATTGGCGAATCCCCACCTCCAGACCGTAATCGGCGCGATGGTGGGCTGGTATCGCGAGCCCGCCTCCCGCCATGATCAGGTGCAGCTCCCCGACGGCGACAAGCTCTCCATCGTCACCTCCACTCCGGCGGGATGGCAGTCCCATCAGCCTACAGTGATCATGATGCACGGCCTTTGCGGCTCTTCCCTCTCCTCTTATATGCTGCGCGTGACGAGAAAATTGTCCTCGGCGGGCTACCGGGTGGTGCGGGTGAATCTGCGCGGCTCGGGCCATGGGAAGGGATTGGCGGAGAAGCCCTATCACGGGGGAGTCAGCGATGACTTTTTCCAGGTGTTGCGGAGAGTCAAAGAGGCGCAGCCAGACTCGCCCATAACCATGATCGGCTTTTCCTTGAGCGGCAATATTTTGCTCAAACTCTCAGGGGAGATGGGAAGGGAGTTTGAAAGATATGTGGAAAAGATTATCGCTGTGTGCCCTTCCGTCGACTTGAAAGATTCCGCCTTCAGGCTGCAAAATAAGGAAAATTTGCTCTATAGGAAGACTTTTCTGGACACGATCATCCAATCGGTAGAGAAGAGAAAAAACGGCTACCGTCCGAAGAAATCGCTGAAATCATGCGCCAGCCTGATCGATTTTGATAATCTTTTTACCGCCCCTCTTTGGGGATTCGAAGACGCCTTTGATTATTACGAAAAATGCAGCTCCATAAAGTTAATTCCCCACATTTCCGTTCCCTGCCATATTTTATTCTCCGACGACGATCCGATCGTTAACGCTGATCCGGTTAAACAAATCAGGCTGCCGAAGAACATCGATTTGATGATCACGGAGCATGGGGGCCATATGGGCTTTTTGGGCCATCCTAAGTCCGGGGATTTTCATTGGATGGACTCTTTGATTTTTCACTGGGTACAGACTTGAAGCGGTCAAAACAGAAAGCGACCCAATCCTTCTCCTCGATTTCTTCCTGCAGCGTCCAGCCCCATCCTTTGGCTTGTTTGATATACTTCCCTTTCTCTTGAGAAAGCACTCCCGATACGAGGCTCATCCCGGGAAGTTTGTGTAGCGAACCGAGCGTTTCCCAGGCCTGCTTTTGTTCCGAGCGGATCATATTCATCAAAACAACCGCTTCATGGATGGATTTGTCCAGAATAAACTCCTCCGGCAGGCAGAATTGGATCTGGCCCGACATTTGATTGAGGGCCGCATTTTTCCTGGCGTGATTTAAAGCGTCTGCATCGATGTCGATCGCCGTCACCGATTTGGCTCCCATGGCCGCCGCTGCGAGGGCCAGAATGCCGCTGCCCGTTCCGATGTCGATGATATGGCGCCCACGGATGCGGCGCTGCATCAGTTTCATGACGAGGCGCGTGGTGGGGTGAGAAAGATCTCCGAATCCAGGACCCGGCTGCAGCTGCAGAATCCGCTTAACCCCAAGCCCGTGCAAATCGACGTGCACATATCCCTCTTGAAATTCGGGGCTGTGCAGAGCCCATTGCTCAGTCCAGTCGATTTGCAGCCTGGTGGGGGAGATGGAAGTGACGCTGCTCAGAGTACCGGGCAAAGAATCGGGCGAAAGCGAGGAGGGAAGATAGCCGTAGATCTCTTTTTGCCCTCCCAATTCCTCGGAGCTGTAGAGCAGGGGAAAGCCGGCGAATTCGAGCTCCTGCCAGGCGTCATCCACTGTGACGTTATCTTTGATGTGAAAACAAAAACAATCCATAAATACTCCTGGTTATCGAGTTAAGTTTGCTTCCAGAATGAGGGGACGAGAATAGCCAGCACGGCAAAAAATTCCAGCCTTCCGAGAATCATCAGCACAGAAGACATGGCGCAGCCAAAATCGGATAGGAAAGCGCAGCTCCCATAGGGGCCCGCCGCCCGGAAGGAAAGGCCGGTGTTGTTGATCATGCAGGCCACCAGTCCAATCGCTGTTTCCGGGTCGATGCCATCTACGATATACAAAAAAGTGGAAAAAACCGAAAAGGCGATGAAAATGCCTAAAAAGCACATGACCATGATCGAGGTGCCGCTATCCACTTCTCTGTTTCCAAGGCGAAATTGCCGGATGGTATCCGGGCGGAACAGAGTTTCGATTTTGTTCTGGATGATGCGAAAAAGCATGTAATGCCGGATCACTTTTGTTCCGCCGGCGGTCGATCCCGACATTCCCCCTATGAACATGACAATGATCATTAAGGCCTGCACGGCGTAGGGCCAAACGTCGTAGTCTGCCGTGATGAAGCCGGTGGTGGTCTGGGCCGAAATCAATTGAAAAAAGGCGTACCTGATCGCTTCATGCCAGCTATAGAAGCCTTCGGGCGCCAGGCCGAAATGGACATGGGGCGTTCCTACCAGATACCAGGCCGAAAGGCCGCCGGTGATCAGGATGATTGCGAGGTAAAGAACGAACTCCGGCTCGTAGGCGCGATAGAATTTGCCGCGCAGGGCGTGGTAATAAATGGAGAAGTTGATGCTGCCCAATATCATAAAGAGAATCACGATCCAATCGGTCCAGGCGCTGTGATAGGCTCCGATGCTGTCGTTCTGCGCGCAAAACCCCCCTGTGGATAACGTGGAGAAGCTGATGCAGGTGGCGTTAAAGAGATCCATTTTGGGATTCGTGTAAATGAGTAAAATCACTTGCGCCACGGTCATGGCAAAATAAATTTTCCAAAGGAGAGCCGCCGTCTCTTTGATGCGCGGGGTGAAAGCGTCTTTGATGGGCCCGGGCATCTCCATATTGTAGAGAACCTTTCCTCCCATTCCCAAAAAGGGAAGGATCGCCACAAAGAGAACGATGATGCCGATTCCTCCCAGCCATTGGATGAAGCTGCGCCAAAAAAGCAGCGCTTTGCTCACCGCTTCGATGCCTGTAAAAAGGACTTCTCCCGTTTGAGGGTCGATGACCGGATCAATGGTGCCGTAGAAAGTGTAGGTCGTTATGTGGACGCCGTTGACCTGTTTGGTAATGGGTATCTCTTCCCCTTTAGCGTTAAACTCTTTTGGAAACATCATGGTGGAGCCTGTGGTGGTCAGGCCGGAAGCGGCTTCAAAATAGGCATGAAAGGGGTTCGCTAAGGTTCCGCTCAAATAAAAGGGAAGGGCTGCCAGCCCTGAGCTTAGAAACCAGATGATCGTCACAGAGACGAGAGCCTCTTTTCGGTAAAGCCTGCCGGTGGCGTGGCGGCCGATATAAAGGCATGAGCCGGCGAGGCAGAGGCAAATCAGGATTGTTTCCAAAAAAATTGAGGCCGTGTGCTGCTGAGGATGTAAGTCAGTGCCGACAAAGTAGAGATAGTAGAGAGCCACGGCGAGCGGAATCAATAAAGTGCAGGCGAATCCGAATAAGAAGAAGCCTAAGATCTTACAAATATCGCGGTACAGCATTAGAAAATCTTCTCAAATTCAGGCACGTGTTTGGGGTTGGCTATGACTATGACAGTGTCTCCGGGAGAGATGATCCGGTCGCCGTTTGCGACCATGATACGGCCGCGGTTTTGGATCATCGCAATCAAAACATCTTTTGGCAGGAGGCTGCCCAGCTCTGACAACGGGATTCCCACGACCTTGGCGTCCTGGGATACGCTGATTTCCATCACGTCCGCCTGATTTTCATGCAAAGAAACCAAAGAGGTGACGGTGCCGGCAAAAATTTGCGACATGATGTGGTCGGCCACGCAAAGGCGGGGGGAAACCGAGTGGTTGATGCCGAAACGGTAAATCATGGGGAGGTAGCTGGAATTTGAGATCACCGCGACAGCGTCTTCGCAACCCGCCTCTTTGCCAAGGAGGGCCGCCATCACATTCCTTTCATCATTATTTGTGCAGGTGATGTAGATATCGGCTAGGCCGATTTTCTCAGACATCAGAAATTCAAAGTCGGTGGCGTCCTGGTTGATGACTGTGCTGGCTTTAAGCTCTTCGGCAAGCAGGCAGCAGGTGTCATAATTTTTGTCGATGATGCGCACATCGATCCCTTCCATTTCCAATATTTTCGCCAGATTGATTCCTATCGGAGTGCCTCCGACAATGGCTGCCGAGCGTACGGTTTTCTGTTTTAAACCTAAAAATAGATGCACTTTTGAGATCGCAGTCGATTGCCCGATGAAAGTGACCTCGTCTCCCGGTAAAATGTAATCGCTGCCATGGGGAAAGATCACTGTTTTCCCATCGCGGAAGATCAAACCCACCATCACTTCCCGGGGAAGATCCAAATGGCTTAAGGGGATGTCATATTTTTTCCAGCCGGGGGGCACGGCCAGGGTGCGGAGCTGCACCGCGCCGTGGGCGAAGTTCTCGATCGCGATCGAGCCGGGGCTCAGTATATATTTAAATATTTCATTAGCAACAAGGAGGTCTGGCCCTATAAAATGGTCGACATCAAATATGTGGGCGAAGTCCAGACGGGTGCGGTTCAAATAGCGGTTATCGCTCACTCTTGCAATGGTGCGCGGGTAGCCGAGCTGCTTGGCGATGGAACAGGTGACCAGGTTGGTTTCATCATCCTTAGTCAGGGCGATCAGCAATTGAGGGTTTTGTTCGAGCAGATCCTCCAGAAGCTGCCAGTCCGTGCCCGATCCCTGCTTGATGCCGACATCCATGTTGATGGTGGCGTCTTCCAGTTTTTTCCGGTTTTTATCGATCAAAATAATATTATGCTGCTCCTTGGAAAGGATAGCAGCAATATAGCGTCCAATATCTCCGGCGCCGATGATGACTATGGTATTCATATAAAAATAAGCTTAGCAAATTTTGAATTATTCGAAAAACAGGAAGATTGAAAATATTTGGGGAAATAGGGTAAGCTGAAGGATAACAATTTAGCTTAGTTATTGTTGGTTTTTTTATGAAGCATATATTATTTTTTCTGATTGCTTTAGGCGGATTTTGTTATGCGGATAATCCCTGCCTTTACCGCTCTGTTAACGTCATAAGCGGAGAATATTGCGAAGCGGCCGTCGATCTGACCTATCCCTTCAATATCAGGCGGTGTTATAGCAAGGGGGGATGGTTATGCAATCTGCCTGATCTTTTCTCGGAAGCCGAAGGAGTCAGAGAAGTTCCCGGAACCGGCGGCCAAAAGCTTGTTTACCGTTACCATCTGGACGGCAAGGCCTGCCTGATCGATTCGGTCGCTGCGCCGGGCAAACCTTTTTGCGAATACAAATACAGCTCCAGAAATTTGATCAGCCGTACCGAGCCGAATGGGCGCTATTTGATTAATGAATACGACGAATCCGGAAAAGTCAAATGCCAAAAAGCCCCTGCCGGCAGCGATGAGACGCCTGTTGTGGTCGCCAGCTTTATCTATAAAGAAAACGCCACCGAAGCTTTCGACGCTCTCGGCCGCAAGAGCGTCTACTATTATACCGATGAGGGCCGGCTGACAGCGATTGAAACTTTCAATGAAGCGGGTCTGTATCGCAAAAAGCGCTTCTTCTGGAAAAAAAATCTGCTGGTCAGTCAAGTTTTAGAAGATGGAAACGGCGCGATCGATCATGCCATTGTCAATGAATATGACGAAAAAGGGCGCCTGATTGCGCAAACCCTCTACGGCAATCTGACAGGATCGGTTCAGGCGGCCATTGTATTAAATGAAGAGGGCGTGCCGGAACTAAACGGCGTGGAATCTTTCCGCAAATGGTATGTCTATTCCGAGGATGATAAACCCCTTTTGTTAAAAGAGGGCGATGACAGCGGCCTCGTGACCCGTTATGTTTATGAACAGTTCACCGATTGGCTGATCGCCGAGTTCACCTGCGAAGGGGATCTGGTGCGGATGCGCACATTTTATAAGTATGATGAGTTTGGTCATCTGCTGGAAACCGCCGTGGATAATGGCGTTTCGGAACTTGAAAAAGATTTGAGCGGAGTCACCGAGAGAAAAATTATCAGGCACAAACTGATCGACGATCCCGACTCGGCGGCATTCGGGAAGCCCCAATTCGTCGAGGAGCGCTATTTGAACTTCGCCACCGGTAAAGAAGAGGTTTTCAGCCGTACTGTGAATCACTACAACGAGCAGGGCGCCGTCATTCAAAAAGATGTTTTGAATAACGATTTTAGCCTGCAGAACTCCCAGTTTATGCAGCTGAGCGATGAAGGGAAATTGACCGGCTCTTCTAAAACCGACGGCAGCGCCGCCCACTTTGCCTATGATGAAAACGGGAACGCGATCGCAGCGACTGAAGGGGATTCCCATGCCACGCAGCGCTTTGACTTTATGAACCGCCTCATCGGGCTGGAAAAGTGGGGCTCCGATGGAGAATACCTGTCGGAAATTTACCGCTACGATGCCGCCGGAAACCGCGTTGAAAAGACCGACACCTTTGGCAACCGCACTTTATATGAGTATGACGCCTGCAACCGCGCCTGTAAAGTCACTTTGCCGGCCCTGAAGAATGCTTTCGGCCGGAGCTATGAACCCGTTCTCGCCTTTGAATACGATATTCAGGACCGCTGCACCTGCACGACCAACGCAGGGGGTGAAAAAACCACAAAGAGCTACAATGTCCGCGGCCAGCCGCTGTCCATCACCTATTCCGACGGCACAAAAGAGCTTTTTGAATACAATTTCGACGGCACGCTGCGCAAAAGCGTCGATGCGACAGGGGTCGCCACCCTTTATCAATACGATTACCTCAAGCGAAAAACACTGGTGCAAGTCTATTCGAAAAACGGCGCGCTCGATCATGAGACCCGTTTTCACTACAACACTTTTCATCTGGTCTCCACTTCCGGATCGGAAGGCTCCCTTTCAATCCATTACAACGATTTGGGCCAGCAAAAGATGATCTCGCAGGAAAATGGAGTGGAAATAGAATACCTGTACGATCAAAAAGGGTGCATTATCGGCACTAAAGAGTGGTATGGGGATCAAAGCGACGAATACCGCAAAACTTATGCTTTAAGGGACGCCGCCAACCAAATTAAAGAAATCCGCATGGAAGACGCTGCCGGCCGGGTGTGCAAGCAGATCGCTTCTCCCAGCCGGGAAAAGGATAGCCGGGCGCAATACCATTACGACTGCGTCAACGACGAGGGGCAGAATGTCTTGACTCTGAAAGAAACCGACGCCAGGGGAATCACAACGGTGGTGACTTTCGACTCCCTGATGCGCGAAGACTCCATTCTCAAGCTCGATCCTTACGGAGAGATTCTGCAAAAGAAAAAAATCTACTACGACCCATCGGGCAATAAAGCGCGCGAAGTGCACACCGTAGTCACTCCGGGGGGCGGCTCTTATGCCTATATCACCCGATGCGAGTGGGGATTGAACCGCAAACTATTATCGCTTACCGAAGCATGCGGTTCGGCCAAGCAGCAAAGCACAAGCTACCTTTATAACGAATGCGGCCAGCTGATGTCGACCATCAAACCGGACGGCTGCCAGCTTTTTTATGAATATGACGATATGGGCCGCATCAGCCGCCTCTCCTCTTCCGACAGCACGGTCGATTATTCTATCGTCCGCGATGCGGAAGGGCGGGTCAGCGAAGTGTACGATGCGGTGCAAAACAGCGGTTCGTCGAAGAGATTCGACAGCCTGGGGCGCCTGGCGGAAGAGACTTTGGGCAATGGCCTTTGCCTCAAAAACGAATACGACAGGCTGGGCCGGAGAACGCTGCTCACATTGCCGGACAACTCCTCTATCGCCTATGAATATGATGCCGCCTTTTTGAGGGCCGTGCACCGTTATTCAGCCGAGCAGGAGAAACTGTATACGCATGAATACACAGAGTACGATTCCATGGGGCGCCTCTCTTCTGAAAATTTGAGCGGTTCCTGCGGGCAAACACACTATCAAAGAGATGAGATGGGGCGCTGCACCCAGTTTACAAGCCCCTATTGGAAGCAAACCCTTCAGGGCTTTGACTCTGCCGGCAATCTGCTGCAGATGTCTGTTGAGGATCCTTTAGGTATTGAAGAGACCAGTTTTTCCTTCGATGCCGCAGATCAAATGACAGGAGAAGCCGGGCAAAAAGAGTACCACTTTGAATACGATTCGCTCCAAAACCGCTGCAATAAAAACGGCGATATTTATGAAATTGACACGTTGAATCAACTTCTGTCGACCGAAGATGCCGTATACAGCCACGACGCCAATGGCAATATCATCAAAAAAGAGACCCAGCATCATGTCTATGAATATGGTTATGACGCTCTCAACCGCCTCATAGCGGTGAACATCGATAATAGCGCTACCATCCGCTACACTTATGATATTTTCAACCGGCGCTTATCCAAACAAGTCGATGAGGGGAAAGCGGTCCGCTTTATCTATGATGGGGACTGCGAGATCGGCGCCGTTGACGATGCCGGCAAGTGCATGGAACTGCGCGTGCTCGGCATTGGCCATGGAGCGGAAATCGGCGCGGCCTGTGCGATCGAGTTAGCGGGCATAGCGTTTGTTCCGCTGCACGATCAGAGAGGTTCCGTGCGCTGCCTCGTAGAGATGAAGACCCAAAAGACGGCGGAGTTTTACCGGTTTAATGCGTTTGGCGAGGAGGAGCTCTTCGATGAAAACGGGGAAGAGCTGTCCGCGTCGGCAAATCCCTGGCGCTATATGAGCAAGCGATGCGATCCTGAGACCGGTCTGATTTTCTTTGGAAAACGGTATTATGAACCTGCTACGGGGCGGTTCACGACCAGAGATCCGCTGCAGTTTGTCGACGGGCCGAACCGTTACACCTATGTGCATAACAACCCCCTGGCCAATCGCGATTTGCACGGCCACTATTCCCTTTGCGAAATATGGGAAAATGTTTATTCCAAGGTGGCCGATGCCTATGACCATCTGTACAATCTTTCCAATCAGGGTTTTCAGGCTATTCAAAAGAAAGTCGATTATCTGAATCTTTTGCGCGAATATGTGGATCTCTATAGCCAGGGAATGGTGGGCGATTTCTTCTTCATCCTGACCGGCTATGATGCGGGCGAGGCGGAACAGGGCGTTTTTGGCGAAGGAGAGATCAGCGATAAAATCAGAATTACCTGGATTAACGGCATCTTGAATGTCCGTTTAAATTATATGAGTAACGTGAAAATGTTGTCTGCGGCGCATGGTGGCAATAACATCCATTACGTCTTCAAACCCTCGGAGGGGTGGGGGCGGGATTTGATGGCTGCGGTGATATCGATACTAGGATTTACTTCGCCTGATGCCAAGCGGCTGGCCCATACCTGGAAGGATCTGATTGCGGATATGGGCGGTGTGGATGGAGGCGGCCTCATCATCCATTATGCTCACAGTCTCGGCGGAACGGAGACCTATGCGGCTTTGCATCTGATGACTCCTGAGCAGCGGCTCAGGATCCGGGTGATCAGCTTTGGTTCGGCGACAATGATTCCAAGCCATGGCATGGAAAGTGCGGTCAATTATTTGAGCCGCTGCGACTTTATGGGACCGGTCCATTTGATCGAATCGTTTATTTTCACCGATTACCAGATCAATTATATCGGCTCGTACTTTGGCATACCTCTGATCGATCATCTCCTGGATATGGATACCTATTCTCAGGTGGTGGATGAGCTTGGGCGCCAATTCGTCGCCAGATATGGCTCGCATAAAAAGTCTTGATGAAAACAGCCCTATCAGGCATTATATTGTCAACTCTTAGCACCGGTAGCTCAATTGGATAGAGTACCCGGCTACGAACCGGGCGGTTAGAGGTTCGAGTCCTCTCCGGTGCAATGATTGTTCACTCTATCCCATCAGGACCCTTTGATACGAATGCTTATATCGTGGCTTGTCCTGCCACCGGGATCGGGGCGGTGATCGATCCGGGTGTAGAGAGCCTCGCTGCCATCGAAGCCGAACTCTCAGGTATCACTTTAGATAAAATTTTAATCACACATTCTCATTGGGATCACATCGGCGATGCCGCCGCGCTCAAGAAAAAATACCGCCTTCCGATTTATATCCACCCCCTGGACGCTCCGAATTTAGAGCAGCCCGGCAGCGATAAACTGCCCTGCTGGCTTTCGATTGAGGGAGTAAAACCCGATGTCTTGATCGAGGAGGGCGCTCTCATAAATGTGGGCAACATCCTGTTTAAAGTGATTCACACTCCGGGCCATTCCCCTGGTGGAGTCTGCTTCTACTGCGAGCGGGAAAACATCCTCTTTTCCGGGGACACGCTCTTTAAGGGGAGCATCGGCAATCTCTCCTTTCCCACCTCGAACGCCTCCCTGATGTGGCCCTCGCTCGCCAAGCTCTCCAGGCTCCCCCCCGCCACCGTCGTCTATCCCGGGCACGGCCCCAGGACGACCATCGGGCAGGAGTCGTGGCTTCCCCGGGCAAAAGAGCTGTTTTCCCACTAATTAGGTTTCCCACTTATGTTATAAAGTTTTATATGAGAAAACAGTCAAATAAAGTCCAAATGGACAGCAAATTTCGCATTTGTTTGGGTAATTTTTTATCTAAAGAAGAGCGTGAACATCTGAGTTCTTTCAGGGCATATCGTCAAGAGGATGGTAAAATTGTTCTAGATCCCTTGATTGAAATCCCAGCGCGCGAACATTGGATTTATAAAAATCCTGCGGCCCTTGCTTCTCTAATGAAAGGCCTGGAAGATGCAAAAGAAGGGCGGGTAAAGGAATTAGATATTGACTTTACGCAATTTTTAGGTGAAGAAGATTTAACCGATGTTCATAATTAAATTTGAAAACAAATCTGCGGCATCCTTCTTTGAAAACCCACAAATTTGATGCTATAATTTCTCCCTTTGGAATCTTATGCACAAAACAGTCGCCTATCGTATTTTCTGGGTATATGGTCCTGAAAAAGCGGTTATTATTGCTATAACTCCACATCCCTGACTTGCGTTTATATATAAATAATAAATGTTTGCGCTATTACCTGATTTCAGTTAAACTATTTGCTTATGAAAAAGAAAATTCTTGAAAGAAAAGAGAGCAAATATTACGGACTGCACGCCTGCCTGACTCTGTGGAAAAAGAGGCCGGAGGATCTGATTCGCGTCTACCTCGAGAAATCTAAAGTGGCCGAATTAAAGCCCCTTTTGAAATGGTGCGCCGATAATAAAAAAGCCTATCACATCATCCCGGAAGCCGAGCTTGTGAAAGTCAGCGATTCGGTCCACCATGAAGGCGTTTGCCTGCTGGCTTTCGATCCACCCCAATTGACTGTCGAGGAGTTTCTCAGCCGTCCGGCAGAGGGATTGCTTTATCTCGACGGCGTTGAAAATCCCCATAACCTCGGCTCCATTGTGCGCACGGCCGCCCATTTCGACTTTTGCCAAATCCTGGGGGAAGCGGGAAAACTGCCGCCTCTTTCACCCTCCGCCTGCCGCGTGGCGAAAGGGGGAGCCGAGTTTGTGGAAACGATTTATCTGCCAAATCCCAAAAACACCCTGGCCGCCCTGAAAAAGAAGGGGTATTCCTTTGTCAGCACCTCATCACACAAAGGAGAGCCGCTCTTTTCCTTTTCTTTCCCTAAAAAAGCCGTGATCATCATGGGCTCCGAATCGTTCGGGGTGAGCGAATCCCTAAGCCCTTTCATCACCCATCACGTGCAAATCCCGGGAACGGGACAAGTGGAAAGCCTGAACGTCTCGGTGGCCGCTGCCCTCTGCCTTGGAGAGTATTACCGCCAGGTGAAGAGATGAAAACGGGGTATCTCGCTAAAGAGGGATTAGAGTATGAACTGGAAAAAGAGCTTGAGGGAATAATAAAATGCTATGGCAGGCTTTTTATCGCCGAAGGCCCCCCTCAAAACGCCTACTGGGCGCAAGATGTCTGGTACGATCCTGAAGAAATGACTTTTAGCTCCATTTCGGAGGGGGCAAATTTGTTGAAAGCGAGGCAAAAGCTCTGGTCCCACACCCCCTTTCAAAACCTGCGAAGAGCCCATCTCATCCAGGAAAAGCTCGCCTATTTCTCTCCGAAACCGCTGCCCTTTCCCGCAAAGCCCCCCGAAACCCCTCTTGGGGCCTTTACCTTGATCGATGCGAACACCCTCATTGCAGCGCCCCGCTGCAAAAGCCCCTTTGCGCAAGGAGAAGTCCATTTTCAAGAGAGCAAAGCGCCGCCGAGCCGCGCCTATTTGAAACTTTGGGAAATTTTCACGCTGACAGGCAAGATGCCAAAGCCAAAAGAACACTGTCTGGAGCTCGGCGCCTGCCCCGGGAGCTGGACCTGGGTGCTGCAAAGCCTGGGAGCAAAGGTTACAGCCGTCGACAGAGCTCCCTTGGATCCTGCCGTAGCCTCTCTCTCAAATATCACTTTTCTGAAAAAAGACGCCTTTTCTTTAAAACCGGAAGATTACCCCGATGTGGAGTGGGTCTTTAGCGACCTGATTTGCGCCCCAGAGAAGCTCTATGCCTGGCTTCTTCCCTGGCTGGAATCGCAAAGGCGATTTGTCTGCACCCTGAAGTTTCAAGGGGAAGCCGACCGGGAAATTATCCGCAAATTTGCCGCGATTGATGGAAGCCACATTTGCCATCTCTTTCACAACAAGCATGAACTGACCTGGTGGCGCTGTTAATCCGGGTGAGGGATAATTGCTGCGATTGTGATTTCGTTCCAGTGTTAATTTCATTTTCATGAGGTTTTTGTGGCCGTTTTCTTAAAGTCATAATCCGACATTGTGTTAATGAAACAATGGTACATTGACACAGATGACATTACCTGAAAGAGCGAAGTTCCGTACCTTCATCAGGGGGATTCTTTTCTTTCTCTTCTTCCATTCGGTCTTTCATGGTCTGCATAATAAGATCGACTCTTTGTGTGACGCGGGCAGGAATCGTTTCTTTATGACTGCCTTTTACCGGACTGTCCGTGTTCTCGACAATCACAAATTTACTGACTCCATGTTCCGATTCTTTTTCCTTGTAAATATATTTAGCCCCCATTTCAAGGGCTTTAGCCATCTCTTTGGCCATCTTATACGATTCGTGTCTGTCGGGGTCTACCTTGGCGCCCGGTACTTGAGGATGGGCGCAGGCGTAATTGACCTCGTGATCTACAGGTTTTAGCACATAGGTGATGTCGTATTTCTCGTTGAGCATTTTTTTCATGGGATCCAGTTTACTGAGCCCCTCCTGAAATTTTTGCTCATCGAGTTTTTCATTCTTAAAATCATAACAATCAAAGAAAATATCATAAATAATAGGATTTGATTCATCTCTGTCGTAAATGACATAGACTTCTTTTCCTTCCAACGAATTTGCCAAACTGTCGGCGAGCTGGCTTCTTCTCTTCATTTCGGCCTGAATCATGGGTGTGAGCGTTTTGTTCTTCAGTGCCTCTTCAAATTTCCCTTCACTTTTGAGATTAGCGATGACATCCCTGGCTGCTTCGGCGACCAGAATGAATACCGCGTCCGGCCGCTCCTCCCGGAGATGCTTGATCATTCCTTCTTCAATCGACCCTTTGCCTGATCCGGGTCCGCCGTTAATGGCAATTTTTACCGTATGGGACTCGGAATCTTTGGAAGGGAACCAGGTGCTCCAGCCCTTTTTTTTGTCAATGTCGGAATCTTGAGTGATTTTTTTAGATTCCACATTCATATTCTCTGTATTTTGACTGCCTACTAAATAAACATTCAAATCATTCATATTACCACCCCCGTTTTATTGTAACATAATTATTTTAATTTTGAAAACACTTGAATTATTGTAGCGCTACCTTTAAAATTTCTTAAAACATTGGAGGATCAGATGGGTGTACTCGTTGGAAAAAAAGCGCCGGAATTTAAAGCAAAAGCAGTTAAAGGTCTGCAATTCATAGATGTGTCATTAAAAGATTACAAAGGAAAGCAGATTATCCTGTTCTTCTACCCCCTCGATTTTACTTTCGTCTGCCCGACGGAGCTGCACGCTTTCCAGGACAAACTGTCCGAATTTGAGAAGCGCAACACCCAAGTGATCGGCTGTTCGGTAGATAGCACCTATTCCCATTACGCCTGGCTGAACATGCCGAAAGAGAAGGGGGGCATTCAAGGCGTTACCTATCCCATTATTTCCGATATCAATAAAACCATCTCCCGCGACTACGATGTGCTTTGCGAAGAAGAGGGCGTCGCCTACCGCGGCCTGTTCCTGATCGATCAAAACGGGGTGGTCCGCCATCAGGTCGTCAATGACCTTCCCCTTGGCCGCTCCATCGACGAGGCGATCAGAGTGCTGGACGCTCTGCTTTTCCATCAAAAACATGGGGAAGTTTGCCCTGCCAACTGGCAAGCCGGACATAAGAGCATGAAACCCACACAGGCGGGCCTCGAGAAGTTTTTTGCGCTCAGCTAGTGTCAGCTTGTAAACTCCGGCTAGACACTAGAGGTTGTTAAATAGTCGTAAAGATCGGCTTCAGAAGTGATCAGGATGCTGTGATAGCCGCGGCAGATAGGAATGATTTCTTTGATGATTTCGCTATTGCCAACGCCCGGGGCGCAAATCCCGCTGATCTTCGAAAAAAGCTTCTGCCGCCTTAAGAAGGAGAGGCCGCTAAAGTAATCCTGCTGGCTGTATCCCTCCTCCCGGACGCGGAAAAACAGGACGCTGTAATCAAACAGAATGCTTTGGATGGCTAGATAGAGCCCATGGCTTTCGGGCGGCGGATTGCCCAGGCAATCGAGTATCTGCGGCAATGTCTGGCAAAAATAAGCTGTGCTATAATCCCCTTTTTCAGCCTCGCCGAATAGGGCGATAGTATGTGCTCCCATAAAATATGACCACCTCTTTTCTTCGCAAATTAGCTCGGAAGAAAATATGAGACAATTACTTTTTACAATTTCATTATAACAAATAGTTTAAACAATTGCAAATTAGCTCTCTAAAACGGGGTAAATTTGAAATTTCTTTGCAAAAAAGCAGGGTATGGCTTATCTTGATGAAAGAACCTTCCAAATAGGAGAAGTTTTATATGAAATATCTATTCGCTTTATGCGCTTGTGTGTTTGTTACCCATTATTCTCAGGCTGAAGAACTTCAGAAATTAGAGATCAAATGGATTTGTGTAAGCCCGGAAAAATATGTGCAAATGCAAAATCCTATTGAGGAAGACTTCCTCGTTAGTCTTGACTGCGACGATGACGACTGCTGCAAAGATGGAAAATGCAATCCTAAATAGGTCGCCAGGGGGTGCGGTTGCTGTCCTGATAGCTGCCCACCTCTCCTAAACCATCCTCAATGCTCAAAAGACGGTTGTATTTCGCCACCCTGTCTGAACGGGATAGGGAGCCGGTCTTTATCTGGCCCGAATTGACGGCTACTGCTATATCGGCAATAACGCTGTCTTCCGTTTCGCCGGACCGGTGGGAAATAACCGTTGTGTAGTTATGGGTTTGCGCCAGGCGGACCGCCTCGAGAGTCTCGGTTAAGGTGCCGATCTGGTTCACTTTTATCAAAACCGAATTGGCCACACCTTTCTCTATCGCCTGTAAGATGATCTGTGGGTTCGTGACGAAGATATCATCTCCGACAATCTGGACTGTTTTGCCAAGCCTTTCAGTGAGGTAGCTCCAGCCGGCCCAGTCGTTCTGGTCTAAGCCGTCTTCGATCGAGTCTATCGGGTATTTTTCTATAAGTTCCTCAAGATAAGCAACTTGCTCTTTTGATGAGCGTTCGGCGTACTCTTTCTTGCGCTGTTTGTTTTTCTTTTCGATATAGTTTTTGGATGTGGCGTCGTAAAATTCGGAAGCCGCGCAGTCTAAAGCCAGGGTGATTTGGCTGCCCGGTTTGTAGCCGGCCGTTTCAATCGCCATGAGAATCAGCTCGAGGGCTTCTTCATTCGAGGAGAGGTTCGGAGCAAAGCCCCCTTCATCGCCGACAGCCGTCACATGCCCTTTTTCTTTAAGCAGTTTTTTTAGGGTGTGAAACACTTCCGATCCCCAGCGCACCGCTTCCTTAAAGCTGGGAGCGCCGACGGGGCGAATCATAAATTCCTGGAAATCAAGTGAGTTGTCGGCATGGGCGCCGCCATTAATGATGTTCATCATCGGGCAGGGGAGGATATAGCTGTGGGAGCCGCCGACATAGCGGTAGAGGGGCAGTTTCGCCGTGAGCGCGCCGGCCCTTGCGAGGGCGAGGGAGGCTCCGAGAATGGCGTTTGCGCCAAGGCGCCCCTTATTTTCCGTGCCGTCGCAGGCCTTCATCATCATATCGAGCCGCTTTTGATCAAAAACGTGTTCCCCGACCAAAATCTGGGCGATAGGACCGTTGACATGGGACATGGCCAGCTCAACCCCTTTTCCGAAGTAGCGGGAGGGATCGCCGTCGCGCAGTTCAACCGCTTCATGCTCACCGGTGGAGGCGCCGGAGGGCACCGCCGCTTTGGCGATTAAGCCCGAGTCGGTGACGATCATCACCTCAAGGGTCGGGTTGCCGCGGGAGTCTAAAATTTCCAGAGCTTTTACGGTGCGAATATAGGCCATCTTTCTAACTTCCTTTTTTTTAAAAATAAGGGGAAAACCAATTAAAAAAAAGGCATTTTTCATCGTATGAGTCAGAGGGGCTAGTGGAATCTTTATATATTTCTTATAATTAACAAACATAAGCGCATTATAATTGTTTGCATGATGAATAAATTGTTTGATTCTACTATTTTTTTTGTGCTCCCCATTGTGGCTTTTGACTGTATAACTTTTGCAGGGGCAAAAAAAGATCCGATCTCGCAAATTCCTACCCTCGCCGGGGCAGATGCGGAAAAATTCTATAAAGACAATTTTGGCAAGTTCCAAATCGAGACGATGCCTTTGAATAAAGTTTTGGAGATGCCGGAGCAAGTGCGCCTTCTCGATGCCAGGATCTATGCGCAAAAAATCTTCCCAAATGATCCTGCAAAATGCGATCAGCTGGCTTCACTGATGGCAAAAGATCTGCAGCTCCACTGGTTTCTCAGGCAAAATAAATTTCACTTTCAGATGGAAAAATTCCCGACTCCTCCTTTCACTCTAGAAAGAGGGGAACTTATTTTTAACTTCAATGGGAACCAAATCGGATGGGATCTTTTTAAAGAAAAGCTGGGCAAAGAGATCATCCTTTGGAAAGAAGGGCAGATGAAAAATGCCTGGGTTGGATATAACGGGATCAAAACCGCTCCTTCATCAGAAAAGATGGCCCAATTAAAAGAGCAGGCTGAAGAGCTCAATACTTTAACAGGGCCTGATTACAATCGAAAGTTTCTTGAGTTGATGGACAAAGGTTTTGTCAAAGCGGAAATCGTCCCTAATAAGGAGGGAATTAAAACACTGTTCATGACCATCCATGCCGACACCCCGACAGATTCTCCAAGTCTGACTCACGTGCATGGATATTTTGCGATCAACATCCCAAGCGAGGATGGAAAGACCATCCACCGTTTCGTGATGGGGAAGGAAAGGTTGGAATACAATTGGAAAGCTCAGCCGGGCAGGCTTTCCCTCCTCGATGTGCGCCACCATCGCCACTTCTCGAAAAACAAACAACCGATCGGTACGGCCTTCACGATTCCCGAGGAAAAAGGCAAAGAACTCTATAAGGAGCTGCTCAATGAAGTCGAAGCCTCAGAGATTTACGGTCAGCACCATTTCAATTGCTGCAGCTTGCAGTCGAAATTACTGAACCTCCTCGGAGTCAATTGGGATACTCAGATGCATCCATTGGCCTATTATGATTGTAAATTAGTCCCTCCAAAAGGATCGATTGTAGAAGCTTTGGTCAACACAGCGATGAACACCTACTTTTTCCTGAATGGGGCAGGTAGCGTGTGTGAAGAAGCAAAAGAGATTCTCTCAAAAAGAAACTGTAATGGGGTGGAAAAAGCTGTGGCGATCCCCTCCTTCTCAGAGTTGATCAATCCCGAGGTGACCTACATCGACAGTCCCTATATGGCCGGAAAGCGGTGCCTTGAAGTGATGCAATACCGGGAGTCATTTGTCTCGCGTTTTGTAGACGCCGTCTCCGGGAAAACGATAGATAACCTCGCTGTTGCGAAGGCTAAGAGGGAGATCGAGGAGGCAGTGCGCTTTTTGGTTCCCCCTTCGATGCTTCTGGCCGGTAATGGGGAAGAAGAGAAGGTAAACAACCTAATCGAAAACAAAATCAAAGAGTTAGGGATAGTCCAATAATTCCCTAAATTTCTCCTGTTGCCTGCATTAGGGGAATCTGATCGGTATCTCTCCAACCCAAAACTGTAGCCTGACTTCTTTTTTGATTTAAGTCGCCCCCGTAGACAATATAAGATTCCCCCTTGTTTTCAGATAAATTATTCCAATAGTTAAGGCCATCAAAAAAATCAGTTCCGACGGTTTTTCCTGATTTTATCTCGATAGGGGTTAGCCGGCTGCCATTTTCTATAAGACAATCTACCTCTTTTCCTTTGTGGTCTCTCCAAAAATAAAGGGATGAGTGAGTCAAATCGTGCGTCTGCCTTTTTAATAGTTCGCTGATGACAAACGATTCGAATATTCCTCCTCTAAGATAGTGGCTCGTTAGTTGTTCCTGTGTATAGATGTCGAGTAAGGCACAAAGCAGTCCGGTATCGTAAAAATACAATTTAGGGGATTTGATTAGGCGTTTATTATAATTTTTGTAATGGGGCCTTAGGAAAAAGACAATAAAGCTCGCTTCTAAAATGTTTAGCCAGGCCCTAACGGTGTTGTGCGAAATACCGCAATCATTGCCAAGAGTGGTCATATCCATGATTTGACCGGCTCTTGAAGCGCAACATTTTAAAAAAACTTGAAAAGTTCCAAGGTCGTGAATGTTTTTTATTTGCCTGATATCCCTTTCGATATAAGTTCTAAGATAATTTTTATACCATTCATTTGGTGTAAGAGGGGTTTCATAAAGACGGGGGTAAAATCCTTTAAAAAGGATCTCTTCAAAGGAGGTTAGAGGGATATTCGCTCCTTTAAGTTCTCCAAGTTCAAGAGGCAGCAAATGGAGAATAGCCGTTCGGCCTGCGAGTGACTGGGTAATTTTCTCGAGGAGTAAAAAATTTTGTGATCCGGTTAAAATAAATTGCCCGGGTATTTTATCCCGGTCCACTACCCCTTGAATATAGGAAAAAAGCCCCGGCGTATTTTGAATTTCGTCAAAAATAACAAAACGGTTGTACTCCTCCAAAAAACCCCTTGGATCTTCGGCCGCATAGCTCCTTAAATCTAAGTCTTCTAACGAAACGTAACGGTACTCTGGAAATAATTCCTTTACCAGGGTTTTTTTGCCTGATTGCCTAGGGCCTGTAAGGGAAACTACGGGTAACTCTTTGCTTGAGCGGAGTAAATGTTTGGCTAATTTTCGTTTTATCATAGCTTAATGATAGTGGGGTGGTACATATTGTAAATGGAATTTCCAATATGTACCAATTTAACCTGTTATAATGATCGGGTATTTTTCCCACCCGGCCAGGTCGAAGTGCCACCACTCGGTCTCGAGCTGGATAAAACCGGCTTTTTCCATCGCATGGGTCAGGGCGGCCCGGTTTTTTCTGGCGGCAGCGGTAATATTTTGCGCGTTTCTGTGCGCCTTTTCACTGAAATCGTCAAAGAGGGTGGGCATTTCCACCTCTTCGCCTCGCTGATCGACAAGGGTGACATCGACGGCGGTTCCGCGCGTGTGGCGGCTATTTTCCGGCGGCGCGACGTATCTCTTGTCAGGAATGGCCTCCCAAAAGAGCTGTTGCGCCTCAATGGGGCGGAAGCCGTCGTAGACTTTCAGGCCGAACCCTTCCTTAGAAAGGGATTTTTCCACAAGCGTCAGCGCATTGGCCGCGTCGATGTGCAGGTAGCAGACGGGGCTTTTGTAGATTTGCCTCTTCAAGAAGTTATT
The DNA here is from genome assembly GCA_963696295.1 of uncultured Chlamydiae bacterium. Taxonomy (GTDB): domain Bacteria; phylum Chlamydiota; class Chlamydiia; order Chlamydiales; family JAJFMB01; genus CAVOJR01. The sequence continues at coordinate 1,510,713 of CAVOJR010000001.1, forward strand.
TTCAGTGGCATAGCGGATATCTAAGACAATTTTTGGATTGTGTTTTGCCAGGTCGACAAGCGTCATCTTCTCAGGTGCTCCTCTTCAATGGTTTCATAAAGCTGGGCGTAGGTGGCGTAGCGCAATGGGGAAATTTCCCCTTTTTCCACGGCTTCCACGACAGCGCAATCCGCCTCGTGCGTGTGGCTGCAGTTGGGGAATTTGCACATTTTGGCGGCCGCGCAAATCTCCGTATAGAACGATTCGATCTCCTCTTTTTGCAAATCCCACACGCCAAAGCTTTTGATGCCGGGGGTATCGATGCAGAAGCCGCCGAATTTAAGGGGGATGAGATGGGCTCTCGTCGTGGTGTGGGACCCTTTTTTGGTTTTGTCGATCACTTCGCCGGTTGCCAAATTGAGCCCGGTCACTTCGTTGATCAGGGAGGATTTTCCCGAGCCCGACTGGCCGGAAAACACCGAGGCTTTGTTCTGCATGGCCGCTTTGAGCTCCTCAATGCCCGCCCGGGTTTTGCAGCTCAATGAAAGAAGGGGGATTTCCGCCAGCCGGTACGCCTCTAAAAGCTCCTCATAGAGCTCTTTTTCGGACTCGTTGGCGGGATCTTCCAGCAGATCGATTTTGTTGATCACCACCACCGGCTGCATCCGCCCTTTCCTGGCGGCGATGATGTAGCGGTCGATCAGGGAGGGTTTGAGCGGAGGGTTGACGACCGAGGCGGTGATCAGGACTTGATCGATGTTGGCGGCGATAATATGTTCGCTCCGCCTTGTCATGGCGTCCTGCCTGGACAACACGGACTTGCGCGGTTCGACATAGGAGATAGCCCCCTCTTTGTCGGCCAGGGGTTCAAACAGGACAAAGTCCCCCACCGTCACCACGTTTTTCAGCTGCCTCTTCTCCTTTTTCAGCAGGCCGCGCAGCGTGCAGATATATTCTTTTCCCTCATGGTTGACCACAAATCCTTGCGGAATGACAGAGAGCACCCGCCCCCGCAGGAGGTCGCGCTTTTCCATTTTCATCTGCATGTCCCGGTCGTGATCCTCAAACCATTTTTTTCGGTCGGTTTTTTTGTATTTCGAACGGTCTTTTTCCTGAGCGGTTTTGCGGTCTTTTTTAGCGGTTTTTCTATCAAAAAATGGATCCTCTAACTCTTCAGACATAAGGCTCCTTTCATGGCATACATTAAAATGGCCCCGGCTGTCGCGACATTGAGCGATTCCATCCTGCCGCTCATGGGGATTGAGACGGCGCGGCAAAGGCTTTTGGCTTGCTCTCCCGCGCCCGTTGACTCGTGGCTCAAGACGAGGAGAGCTTCCTTGACTTCTATGGGAGGGGCTCCCCGGATATCGGCCACATAGCGGGGCAGCGGGCACTCCAGCACGGCTTCCCATCCCGCCTGGCAAAGGGGAAGGCGAAAGGTGGCTCCCTTAGCGGCTCTAAGCGCCTTTTCGTTATAGGGATCGCAGCTCCCTTCCAGAATATAAGCCCCTTCCCATCCAAGCGCTAAAGCGGTGCGCAGCAGCGTGCCTAAATTTCCCGGGTCGCTGACCCGGTCAATGGCGAGCAGAAATTTTCCCTTCAGGGCCTCATTTTTCGGCATCTCGACCTCCGCGATCAACCCTTCCGGCGTTTTGACTCCCGACAGCTTCTGCATGACGGCCGGGGAAACGATCAGGCGCTCCGCTTTTATGTGGGGCGGAAAATCCTTCTCCTCCAGGGCCAGCAGACGGATGGCCTCCGGAAGTTCCTGGATGAGGTTTTTCCCTTCGACAAATACCCTCTGACTGGCATAGCGGTAGGACCTTTCCTGGCGCAATTTCACAAGGTGCTTGACGAGAGGGTTTTGAGAGCTTTCAATCTTTTTTGCCATGTTGCCAATGGGTCGAGTTTTTTAAATGTTCCAGCACAATTTCCGGGTCCTCCAAATTTTCCCGGATGGCAATCCGCTCCGCCTGAGCGAGCAGGATGCCCATCGTTTTGCCCGGTTTGACGCCGAGTTTCGCCAGGTCTTTGGAGGAGATCAGAGGGGTTTTCTGGCGGAGGCGTCCGATGTGGCGCGAAAGCTTTTCTTTGCGCAGCCGGTGTTTTTCCAAAAAAGCGGGCCCTTGCTGCCTGCCATAAAGGTCGACCAGGAATTGGGAGTAGGGGTGGGCGTAAAAATAGACCCACGCCACGTCGTCGGGGAGGTCGATCTGGAGAATCCCTTTGCCGTTATAGGCAAATTCGAGGAGTTGAATGTCTTTGCGGCTCACTTTCAGGTCGAGGAAAATAGCGACCAGCTCCTGTTGCGGCATGCCGGGGAAGAGCTCCATCAGGTAGAGGATAGTGGGGGTGCCTTGGGGAAAGTGGGAAAACATTTTGATCCGCTCTTTGATGTCGTGCAGATGGACCTCTTTTAAGAGGGGAAAAATTTCTCCGAGCAGCCCCAGGCGGTGCAGATCGATAAAGGCCCCTTCGGCATTGGGAAATTCCGTGATCTTCGTCAGCTCCTGAAGCACCCTCTCCTTGGCGACAGCCGGAAACAGCATGTTGGAGTAGCGTTGAATGGCCTCCTGGGTTTCCGCTTCAATCGGAAAACAGAACCTGGCAGCAAAACGCACGGCGCGCACAAGTCTGAGACGGTCTTCAAAAAAGCGCTCGTAAGGGTCGCCGATCGTGCGTATGATGCCTTGCTTTATATCCTCCTTGCCGCCGACGTAATCGATCACGCGCTTCTCGAGCGGATCGTAAAACATGCCGTTGATTGTAAAATCGCGCCGCTTGGCATCCTCTTCCGCCGAGGTGAAGGCGATCTTTTCGGGGCGCCGCCCATCCCGGTAGTCGATGTCGCGCCTGAAAGTCGCCACTTCGAACTGGTGCCCCTCCTCGACCACGATGACGATGCCGAAAGCAAGGCCCACGGCGATTGTTTTCGGGAACAGATCGAGAATGACTTGCGGTTCGGCATTGGTGGCAATATCGATATCGGAGGAGGGGTGGCCCATGAGATAGTCGCGCACCCAGCCCCCGGCGAAGTAGGCGGTGTACCCCTCGCTCACTAATTTCTTGACAATCCCTGTCGCCAATTCTAATGCCTTCATGAGAGGGATAATACCTCATTTTAGAAAAATTATAAATAGATATTCTTCAAGAGGATAAGAACATAAAAAAAAATGTTGACAAACAATCGGATTTACCGTTTTTTGAAGATAGAAACTTAAGCGATGGAGGGGGCGATGAAACAGAGACAGAAAATTTATCGGACAAAAACTAAAGCGTTACAGGTGCCGAAACTGGCTCAATATATCATGCTGGTGGATCGTTACGTCTCTTTGTTATTCACTCACCTCAAAAAAACGGCCGTTCTTTTCACGCAAAAAAAGGATCTGCGCAATCAGCTCTTTTATGTAGAAAAATCTTTAAACCTCAATTTGGCAAATTTTTCGGCTTTAATGACTGAAAAAATGCATAAAATTGTACGTAAATTGAGGTATTAACATGTTGATACCATTTCGTTTAAAAACGACGGTGAGCATCGCCGACCCTTTAAGTTCCGACCGCTGTGAAATTGAGCAGCATTTTGTCGATTGCTACGAGCCGATTGGGGGTTATTACCAGTTGGATATCGACAATTTGCCTGCCATTTCCTGTTCCAAAGTGGAGCAGTCATATGGCAAGATCCTTAAGATCTTAGGGATAACGGCGAAGTAGGCTACTTATTTTTTAAAAACAGGACAAACTGAAAGAGAGATTCGAATTGCTCCTTTCCCATGACCATGCCGTACCTTTGCATGTTCATCTGCAAAACGAGCGAGTAGATATCGGGTTTGAAATCCCATTTACTCCCCTCGTGCGCCCGGAATCTCAGGTAAATTTCATAGGCCGCGCAAAAAGTGCCCGTTCGTCCAATACCCGCCCGGCAATGAACGAGAGGCGGGCGCCCCGGCTTCCTCACCCGCTCCGCCTCTAAAATACAGTAGTAGAGCTGATCGCAGGGAATGGTGCCGCCATCGGGCCAATCCGAGTGGTACAGGTGGGGGAATTGGCTTTTCTTCCCCTGATATTCGCAACTGATTTCCGAAAGGGTGGAAAAGAGTGTGATTGTTCCTGCTTTATGGCTCGTCATTTCCGTTTTTTTGAAAAATACCTGCCCCTCTTCGGACAATGATACGATTACTCCCGGATCTTCCTGCAGGGCGAATCTCCAGAAATAAGCGAGGGATTTCTCATCCGGCGCGGTTGTGGCTATAAAGGCGAGCAGACCCGTATAGACGAGCGTGCTTTGTAGTAGATCCGCCTCTCCCTCGATCATCAGGCGTTTGTCATCGAAGGGCCACCAATTCCGGGTTCCCCCCTTTTTTTGGGCTTCCCGCATTAGATCGGCCGCGCCGAAATCGCTCCCTCTTCTCTCCTCGTTGAGCTTCTGAAACAGGTGCGGTATATCTTCGGGATCCTCTGTATAGAGATGGAGGATTCTCTCGGGCTTTTTTTCGAAACACTCTAATAAGCACCCTTTGATAAACGCTTCCTTATTCTCTATGGGGAGCTTTTCAGCCGCTTTTGGCAATAGTGTCTGCAAAAGATTCAGGCAACTGGCGGCAAGCCCGGAAAAGAGGGATTCGAGGCGGGGAGGCAAAGTCAGCCTTGGGGCAGGTGTTTTTTCGTTCAGGAGCAGTCTCCTGGCGGTCTGTACTGCCATGAGTTTGAGCGGGGTGAAAAAGTTGGTGGCGAAACCGGTTTTTTCTGCAAAAAGCGCGGCGGCTATAGGTACATCCCCGCAGCAAATGCGCCAATTGAGGGAAAGAATCAGGTCAAAGTCCTTATCTTCGCTTTGATTGTGGCTGCTAAAAAAGAGGGTGAACGAGGAGTAGGCAGAGGCCGTTTCCTTGATTTTGGGGATATCTTCAGCCAGTGCGAGGGGAATGTTGAGGATGAGAGGAAGGCGCCGCTCTGCAGCCTTGGCCAGCAAAATATTTAAAACCTTGAGAGAATCATTCTTGTTTAGAGTGACCGCCTTCATGTCGATCACCACTCCATCCAAAACGCGGTTCATCAAGACAAAGAAGCCCTGCCATTCCATTCCGCTATCATCGCACACGATGAGCAGGGGAGGGGTGGCATAGATTTTAGTGTAATCAGGCCATTTCTTAAGGATATCATCCGCAACCTGTTGCATGTCTACAGCCGTCTCGTATAAAGTGCCGCAATTATTGCTCACCCTGCTTGATTCCATACGCTCTCCAAATAATCATTAGGTATATCATAAAGGGACGTTGAAAATCCAGCTCTGCCTTTCTTGAGCTGTTAAGTAGGCATACCCTGGTAATTCAAGATACGCTATAGTAGCGCTTATGAAAATACGCGTTCTGGATGACTTAACCATCAATAAAATCGCCGCCGGCGAAGTGATTGAAAATCCCTCTTCGGTGGTGAAAGAGCTGGCGGAGAACTCGATCGATGCGGGGTCGACCGAAATCACCATCGAAATCAAGGGAGGCGGCCGGCAGCTGATCCGCGTCAGCGACAACGGCTGCGGCATGAGCTTCGACGACGCTCTCCTTTGTCTCGAGCGGCACGCCACTTCCAAGCTGCGCTCGATCGAGGATATCCACTCCCTGCTCACTATGGGTTTTCGCGGTGAAGCGATCCCTTCCATCGCCGCTATCTCCAAATTTCTGCTGCTCACGGCGACGCAAGAGGAGGGGACGCTGATCAGAGTGGAAGGCGGGCGGATCCAAACTCACGCTAAAGCGGTGCGCTCTCCCGGCACAACTATTGAAGTCTCCTCTCTTTTTTTTAATGTCCCGGTGCGGAAAAAATTTCAGCGCTCCCCGACCTTTGATACGCATGAGATAGAAAAAGTCGTCTCTAAGCTCGCCCTGGCCAATCCCACAATCCGCTTTCAGCTCATCAGCAATGAAAAGCCCCTGTTATCCATCCCGCATGTCCCGGAGGGCAATTTCCTCGCTCAGCTCGCCGATCGCATTCAAACTACTTTAGGCTCCGTGTTTTATGAGGATCTTCTCCCCATCGATGAGGAGAGAGAAGGTTTAAAGCTGCAGGGCTATATCGGCTATCCTTCCAACTGCCGGCAAAACCGGGCGGAACAGTACCTCTTCATCAACCGGCGCAGCGTTGTTTCCCCTCTGATCAGCTACGCCATCAAGGAGGGATACGGCACCGCCTTGCCGGCCGGCCGCCATCCGGTCTATGTGCTCCATTTGACATTGCCGACCGAATATGTCGACATCAACGTCCACCCGCAAAAAAGGGAAGTGCGCCTGCAGCAGGATCTCGCCATCAAGACGATGATCCTCTCTTCGATTCAGCGCTCATTTCACCATCAGGAGCCGGCCCTTGATATCGTTCTTCCGCCGCAAACCTCCTTTACCTATGAGCCGTTTACTTTTCCCGAGATCCGGGTGGAAAGGGAAGCAGAGGCGGAAACCTTCCTCTTCGATCCTCCGAAGGAGATCTATGCGGCGCCCCCCAAAGTCCTCGCCGCGCTTAACCGTTACATTCTGATTAAAACCCCCGAGGAGCAGCTCATGCTGGTCGATCAAAAAGCGGCCAGGGCGCGCCTCATCTACGAGCAGCTTTTGAAGGAGGAGGGGAAAACCCAAACGCAAGCGCTGCTCTTTCCGCTGACGATCGAAGTCAACCCGCTCGAGGCCAACGCGATTTCCGCCTCATTAGCCGCTCTCAACGGGATGGGCTTTGATATTCAGGAGATTGGCAAGAACGCCTTTGCCGTCTATGCCCTGCCGGCCACTTTAGAGGAGCGGGAGGTGGAGGCGCTGATTTTAGAAATGGCGCGCCAGATGGAGTCGGAGGGGCTGGAGGAGCAGGAGCGGAAAAAAAAGCTCGCCGGGATCGCCGCCAGATACGCCTCCTCCAAAGCCTTGAGCGACTTTGAGGCGGCCCACCTCGTCAAGGAGCTCATGCGCTGTGAAACCAACACCCATTGCCCCCTCGGCAAGCCGACCATGGTCGCCTTAAACCAGGAAGATTTAACCACCTTATTCACAAAAAAATCATGCATAAAAAAAGAATAGCCAAACTGCAAGAGAAACTAAAGAACAGCCCCTGCGAGGCTTTTTTGATCGAGGAGCAGACCGATCTCTACTATTTAACCGGCTTTTCCCTCTCTGCCGGCGCCCTGCTGGTTGAGGAGGAGAGCGCCTGCCTTCTGGTCGATGCGCGCTATTTTGAGCTCTGCCAGAAAACGAGCCCTGTGCCCGTCCTGCTATCTTCCGAGAACCCCCTGAATAAGCGGATCGGGGAGAAGCGGCTCGGATTTTCCACTAATAGCACCACCTATGAGCGCTACCTCGCCCTCAAGAAGCTGAAAATCGCCTTAAAAGGGATCGCGAACCCCGTCCAATCGCTCCGCCTGATCAAAGATCAGGAGGAGATCCATCTGATGCGGCAGACCGCCAGGCTCGGCTGCCTCGGTTTTGATTTTCTCTGCGCCCATTTGAAGGAGGGAATTACCGAACTTGAGCTCGCTGTGGAGCTTGAGATCTTCTGGAAGAGGAAGGGGGCCAAAGCGCTCGCCTTTGATCCGATAGTGGCCTTTGGCAAGAACGGCTCGATGCCCCACTACCGGGCGGGCAAAACCGCCTTGCAAAAGGGGGATGCCGTGCTTTTGGATATCGGCGTTAATTTACAGCACTATAATTCTGACATGACCCGCGTGGTCTTCTTTGGCGAGCCCAGTAAAAAGATTCTCGAGATCTACTCCATTGTGCTCGAGGCTCAGCTCGCCGCTTTGAAATTGTGCCGCCCCGGGACAACCGTCCGGGAGCTCGACCTCGCCGCGCGCGAGGTGATCGCCGCCAAAAATTACGGCGCCCATTTCACCCATAGTTTAGGGCACGGCATAGGCCTGGAAGTGCATGAAGCGCCGGGCATACGGAGCACAGGAAATGAGAAGGATCTTTGCCTTGAGGAGGGGATGGCGATCACCATAGAGCCCGGGATCTACCTGCCGGACGTCGGCGGCGTGCGCATCGAAGACACCGTGATCATCACCCGGACAGGGCATGAAAACCTCACCGAGCGGAGCAAAGAGGTGACTTTAATTTAGCTATTCTTGCTTTCTATTTTTAACTCAGTTAAAATCTTAGAGGGCTTAACGAGACTGAAAAATGGCTGATCTGAATCCTGAAAAAACACCGAATTTGATGGAAAAGATAAAAGCTTGCATTTTAGAGAATAAATATCGCCTAACTGATCATGCCGTTGAAAGACAAATCTCAAGGAGGATAAACCTTCCTATAATTAGGCATGTTTTATTGAATGGAAAGCATTTTCCCATCGAAGATAGATTTCGTAAACAGTTTAACAGATGGAGTTATGCAATTATTGGAAAAAACTTTGACGAAGAAGAGGTTAAGATTATTGTTGCTTTTGATGAAAATGAGGAATTGATGTTTATTATTACTGTCATGTATATAAACAGGAAAGAAGAATAACTATGAAGCGTAAAATATTTGAGCAGTACTTATTTCATGGATTGGGGTTTCCCATACTCCTTCTTAATGTACCCATGATACAATTTGAAAATGACTGGGCGCCAGACATTAATTATGAACTTCTTGAAAAATCTGTTCTTATCTTGCTTTGTCAAAAGAGCGCCCGTCTAAAGGGAAATGAAATTCACTTTATCAGATCCTATTTCTCTAAAACATTACAAGATTTTGGAAATATTTTTGGAGTCACGGCTGCGGGAGTAAAAAAATGGGAAGATTGTGAAGACCAATTTACCAACATGAATGAAGCGACAGAAAAATTATTGCGATTATTCGTCCTATTCCAATTATTTCCTGAAAGCACTAAGAAAAGTGATATTTTCAGCTATCGGAAAAAAATTAATTATTTGATAGAGCATCATTTTGACAGACATGGAACAGATCCGATCGCTATTGACACTTCCCAGTTAGATGATAAAATTGCCATTTAAGACTTACTTGCGGAAGAATTTTTTATAAACGCCCGGGGCTGTGGTCTCAAGGTCTTTTCTGATCAAGAGGTCTTTAATATCTTGCCGCTGGCCGGCCAGCTTGTGTGCTTCGAAAAGATCTTTCTTTTGAGGAGAGGCATTGAGGCATTTTTTCATCAAATCGGTATCTAATGATCTGCCTTCATTGACCGCACTTTTGATCTCCTTAAGGAGTTTTTTGCCGGCGATATTCCGGATTCTCTCCACTAATTCCCAATTGGGATCAAAAAAGGAGACGACGCACAACTTAAACTGCTCCCAATTTGACAGCTTCAACTCTTTTGCGATGTTCATTAAAGCGCTGCGGCCGGCGCTATGGACGCTAAGGCTATTTTTTAAAGCTTTAAGATCGGGATCAGGCGAGGGCACTCCCGAAGAAAGCTCCCGCTGGCTAATAAGATAATGGGTTGGTATGAGATAATTACAGTTTTTGTCCAACGACTCTATATAAAATCTAATGTTATCGCCAATATGCATTATTAAATCCTTTGTTTGCTTTAATACACATTTATATATATTGTTTGTTTTATTTATAAAAGAAAATTTACATTTTCTTAACAATATTTAATTTCTTTACAATTTATTAATATTTATGTATAATTATTTCTTTAGAGTGAAAATTTATAAATTTCTTATATAATCTTTATAAATATTTTTTATGCTCGAGCTTTAAATAAACGCAAATTTAGGAGTTTTCGATGAGTCTTATTAATTTTCTCAGCCAAGGCCCTCAGATGAAGGGATTTTATGCCAGGGAGCTGTGCCCGCCGAATCAAATTCAGCCGAGACAGGCGACTTTTCAGTATAATGGAACATCTCAAGTAATTTCCGGACAGGATGCCCTTGGCCATTATATCATCGATAACGCCATTGAGGTGACATGTCCTAAAGATTGCGATAAGAAGGCCCAATTTTGGGAGAAAAAGAAGGTGCGGTGCCTGCAATTTAGCGGCACTATCGCTGTGGTTGCTGCTGCGGGTGTTTATCTTGCGGCCGGTCCTTATATTGCCACTGCCATAGGCGTAGCTGGTCTCGCTCTTGCCATATTAGGTTTGGTTCGCGCCTATCAAGCGAAAGCGCAAGTCAAAGCCTGGGAAAACCCGGTGACGACAATCGCCAAGCAGCGGCATGAGGTTGGTCAAAAAGGCCCGGACAGCTTTGTTTGCCTTTATCAGAACAAGTTAAAGGGCACGGCTCTTCACGAAAGCGAAGTGCAGCAGATATGGCTTGACTGGTCGAAATCTTATTTTGCCCCTTCTTACTCTTCTTCTTCCTCGGATACGGTCAAAAAGTTCTTTACGAACAACCCCTTGGATACGGATATTTTCAACTATGCCGATGAGCACAGAGGAGCCATGGAACCTTATAAGGCCTTGCAAAAGGAATATACCGGCGTCAAGAGCGCTTATACCGATGTGCGCGAAATGGCCAACGCAAGACGGGAAGCCATCTCTTTACGCGAGGAGAAGCATTTGAGCATCAATCAGGGCCATTGGGATTTGGCTTTGGCGCCGTTGAATTTAGTTTTGGCTAGTTCTCTTAGGGATGCCGAGGCAAAATATGAAATGGCGATTCAAATGCAAAAACTGCATTTAGAGAAAGCGATTAGGGAATTGCAAGCGCCGAGAAATCCCTCTAACCTCGCTGTGGCCGCGGGAGGGCATAATAGGGCCCCTGTCAGAGACGCCGGTCCCCGCAATGTTGCCATGGGAGGGCATAGGGCTCCTGTCAGGGATGCCGGTCCTAGTGATGTTGTCATGGGAGAGGATATCCCCAGAAGAACGGCTGAATTGGAAAGAGCGTTTAACGAGAGTCACGTTGTGAAAAACGCTAGAAGCGAGCGGGATAGCGCTAAAGCAAAATATAACCTCATTTACGCTCTAGCTTCTGCTCCCGTCAATATCTATTTTGAGGGAAAGAAGAGGGAGATTCAGCAGCACGCAGCCGCGCAGCGAAGCGAGGTGACGCAAAGAGAAAATAATCAGATCGCCGAATTTGCACCGGCTGTGGAAGGGATTCGCCAGGCTTTCAATAATCAAACGGCCTATACCTTCCTGCAGACATTTACGAATTTTAAAGAGATGCCTGAGCCGTCAGCGCCGCCGATAGAGATCGGCAACCCCCCTCCCTATAATCCGGCGGTAATGAACGGTGTAGATGCTGCGTCTTACAACGCTTTCATCGGCCAGATTAAAAGATAATCATCGAGGCCCGTTTTCCCTGAACGGGCCTTAACTTTGAGTGAGAATGCTATTTCGTAAAATTTCCGATTCTCCCAGCCAATAACAGAAAATAGAGGCGGGGATGCGCATTAGCGGAATGCTCCCTTGAGCTTCTAATAAGCCCACATCTGGAGCGCTTTTTGTCAAAACATATCCATATTTGATTCTACTTTTTTGACGGCAAAAATTAATTAAGCCCGGAACATCTTTATAGTTGACAAGTTGGGATTCATATTTTACTTCTAATGGGATAATCTCTTCTGAGAGAGTAACAACCAGATCCAATTCTTTGTTTTTGGGATCCTTCCAGTAGGAGAAATGAGCGTGATTTGTTGCGCTATGAGCTTTCAGGTGGGAAAAAACAGCCGTTTCCACACACATGCCTAGGGATTTAGGATCATCGAGAACTGTTTTGCCTTTCATAAGGATGGCTGGAGCGATCGCCGGATCAGCCAGATACAATTTATAGCGCGCGCGTAAAATTTCCTTTCCAAATCCAAAAGGAGGCAGTCTGTAAAGAAGATGCGTGGCTTCCAAGAGGGTGATAAAATTTTGGACAGTGGGTTTTGGGATTCCTAAATTGCTGCTGAGAGTCTGGAGATCCTGAATGCCCCCATCGTGCATGCATAAGTAAATAAATGTTTGCTCTAACTCCAAAACTCTGCGCACTCCAAAGAGAGCCGTCATATCCCGTTTCAAAACTTTATCGATAATATCCTCTCGCAATAAGCGTTGAGCCTGGGGAACACTCTCAACAAGAGCGGTTTGTGGGAATCCACCGCGAACCAGATATTCATGAAAGTGCCCAATTAACGCCTGTGTGGCTTCTGAAATACGAAGAAATTCTTTGGTGGAAGCTCCGAATAAATCTGATATTAGAGAAATTTTCGGTATTTCAGGTAGAGAAATTTTTTTGATCTGCAAATATTCATAGAAAGAAAGAGTCGAAATCTGCAGGGTGTGCCATCGGCCTACACCCGACTCCTCGCCGGAGTTTGCTAAGGGCATGGCCGATCCAGTGAATACGATTTTCCGAAATTTAAAAAAGTCTATTTGATGTTTTACCCATGTTCCAAAATCCCTTATAAATTGAGCTTCGTCTAAAAAGAGATATTCCGGGCCCTCTGCTTTGGGTTCCAGCTCCCGCCAGGCTTCAAGAACGGCGTCAAGACCGGCGAACTTGAAAATCGGGTGATCAAAAGTGGCATATAAAATATTTGTTGGCGGGGTCCCATTTTTGATCAGCTGATCGATTGTTTGCAGGAGCAGGGTCGTTTTTCCGACTTGCCTGGGGCCGGAGAGCATAATGGCTCGATGGGCAGGGGGATTGACTACCCAATTTAAGAGTTCATAAAATGCGGACCGTTTCCATGAGGGGAGATCAGAAATAGTATCCTTTCTCCACCATGGGTTGAATGGCGCCAAAATAGCGATGAGCTCGTCTTTAGGTATCTTCATAATGCAAATCATGCTTATTTTGCCGATTTAAGTAAAGTATACTTTACTTATTTTGCCGATTTAAGACATTTTTCGTAAATATAGCTTTTTTTCTGCTAAACGGCTACACTTCTCCGGAAAAATCAGGAGCTGATGATGAGCCGTTTTTTAATGATCGCCTTGCTGGCCTTTTCTGTAAGGGCTGTAGCCGTTGTTGAGGAATCAGTCTTGCCTTTGATGGAATCCATCTATAGTCAGGATTTTGGAAATAAGGTGAATAAGAAGCAGAAAGAACTGATGCGGTTCGCTGTCCAAAATCAGCAGCATAAGCTTCGCTTGATGACTTACAATATGCTTTATAATGCAAAAGATGCTGAAGATAAACTGCTTCCTAAGCATCGCTGGGATTGCCGCAAGCCCCGCCTTTCCGAATACCTCTCCTACGCTAAAGCAGATATTATCGGCAGTCAGGAATTGCAGGAGGACCAGGTGCCGGAAGTCATGGCTCTTTTAGGGGCGGATTACGGCTGTTATGGCGAGAAAACGAGACAAAACGAAGGGCGCAGCGATACGAATGCTGTCTTCTTCAATAAAAACCGGGTGGAACTTGTTGAAGCTAAAACAGTTCCTTTTGTAGATGAACAGTGTGAGAACGCCTTTACCTATTGCCGCTTCAAAGATAAACTTTCGGGAGAGAAATTTGCGGTGCTAAACACAAAGCTCAGCTGGGGCAGCCCTGACCGGAGGCTTTCTGAAGCGGAGCAGCTGAATCAGTTTTCTCTGCTCCTGGCAGAACCGGTTATTATGTTGGGCGATTTTAATATCTATCCTTGCCTGCTGCATAAGCGCAATATCTTCCTTGATGGGGAATATGTGGAACAGGCGTTAGCCGGCAAGAACCTGAAGGAAGCGAAATTTAAGTCCATATTTGGCCATTTTGGCCCTCTTTGTTCGATTACTAATTCGAAACAAACGCTTGAACCTTTTATTGGCCCGGAATTATCAGGCTTTATCCTCGACCACGTCCTGATAAGCGATCAAGTGCAAGTTTTAACCCATGCGATTGATCCTGCGAGAGTTAACGGGGAATTCCCTTCGGATCATTTCCCTGTAATAGCCGATATTGTATTAAAAACAGATTAATATTAGTTGGAATATTACTTTTTGGTTTACATTCAAAATTTAAATTAATAGAATTAAGGGTAACCCAAAAAAGGGGGAGGTAATAAAATGGCTAAAAATAAAAAAGAAAAAAAACAAAAAGTGAAGAAAGAAGAGAAACATACACCGGCTCATGCGGAGGGAACTCCATCAACTCCACATCCTCATCACTAGAATGCTTCAGGGGGAGGGCACCCGCCTTCCCCGATTCCCCATAGCCTGTACTGTCCTAACGCCTGATGATAAAACATCTCGCTTCCATAGATGAGATGGCAGTTTTTCTCAGCGGCCTTTTCGAGAAAAGGGGTGAGCCTGGGGTAGCTGCGGATATCCATCACAAAAGTGCCCGGTAAAATTCCCTCTAAGGGAAAGTCGGCCGGAGTGCTATTCACTAAAATATCGCAGGGCTGCAAAGCGTCGATCGCCTGCACGCCAAAATGGCTGGCCAATGTGACGGCTTTTTCTTTGGTGCGATTGAATAGGGAGACGCGGGCGCCCCGCTTCTTGGCCTCGTAGAGAATCGCCCTGGCCGCGCCGCCAGCGCCGAGGAGGGTCAGACTCTTGCCCTTAACGGGGGTGTGTTGCTCGATCGCGTCCAGCGCGCCCTTGCCGTCGGTGTTGTAGCCGATGGTCTTTCCCTCTTTAATGACGATGGTATTCACGGCGCCAATCTCTGCAGCCTCTGGATCGAGGCGGTCGAGGTAGGGGATAATGCTCTCTTTTAACGGCATTGTGACGCTTAAACCGCTGAAGCTAAGGAGGCGCGGCAGAAATTGGGGCAGCTCGGAGGCCTGGAAGGGCATTTTGACGTAGACAGCGTTTAAGCGCCATTCCCGAAAATTTTGATTGTGGAAGGCGGGGGAGGAGCTATTCGTGAGGGGATCGCCGATCAGCCCGAAGAGTTTGGTGTCCGGAGTTAAGGAGAGTTTTTTCAGCTCGCTTAAGGGGATTTGGCCGGGCGCGGTCGGCTCCTCCAGACAAGCGTAAGTGATGGGGCTGCCGTAAAGGGGGCCTAAGATGCGGCTGAAAGAGCCTTTTTCTCCGAGGCAAAAGCCGATGCAATTTTTGTGGGCTTTGACAAATTCCAGCATGCGCCAGCTGTCGAGCGAGGAGTTGGCCATGGTCGCGATCTTGTAGTAGGCGGCGGGAGTTTTAGTAAGCTTTGTCCAGAGCGCATCCAAGTCGGGTGTGTGGTCGAACTGGTGGTAAGAGATAATGAGGTTCGGAATCTTTTTAGCGAGGGGAACAGTGGATTCGATGTCGATGTAAGCCGGATTCAGGGCGGCGAGTTCGAGGAGTTTTTTTTGCCGCTCCTCCTCGCTGCCGCGGAACTTTCCCCCTTCCGCAGGGGAGCGCAAGGTGATAATGCAGGGCTTTTTGAGCAGAGCGGATATTTTTGGCAAATCGAGGGTGTCGAAATAGTCGAGCCTGAGCTCATAGAGGTCGCTTGCGGCCTCCATCTGCTTGTGGGCCTGTTCGTAGGTAGGTCCTGTGATGATAGCGCAGAGCATTATTCGGTGGGGGCAGGTTTTTTGGCGTAGTCGGTGATATAGAAGCCGGAGCCCTTGAACTGCAGGCCGATCCCGCCTCCGGGGCCCCGCTGCAGCGTCTCTTGGCCGCATTGGGGACAAACCTTGAGGGGGTCGGCCGTGATTTTTTGAATCGCCTCCAGCTGATGCTTGCAGGAGGCGCATTGGTATTCGTAGGTTGGCATGACGTCTACATCATCCCCATGCCGCCCATTCCACCCATACCGCCCATTCCACCCATGCCATCCATACCGGCCATTGCAGAACCTTTGGCTTTGGGTTGCGGTTTGTCCGTCACCATGCAGGCTGTGGTGAGCAGCATCGAGGCGATGGAAGCCGCGTTGACGAGCGCGCTCTTGGTCACGAGCACCGGATCGATGACGCCGGCTTTCAGCAGGTCGGTGAACTCGTCGGTCAAGCCGTTGTAGCCATAAGCGCCGGTCGCTTCGTAGATCTTCTCGGCGATCAGGTTGCCTTCCTTGCCGCAGTTGTTGGCAATCGCGGTCGCCGGCGCAAAAGCCGCCTGGCGCACAATGCTGAGGCCGATCGCCTCGTCGCCGTTCAAGTTTCAGCTTGTCGAGCTCTTTAACGGCTCTCAGCAAGGCGACGCCTCCGCCCGGAACGATCCCTTCCGACACGGCTGCGCGAGTGGCGTGCAGAGCGTCTTCTACGCGCGCCTTTTTCTCTTTCAGCTCCGTTTCGGTCGCGGCGCCGACATTGACGACCGCTACGCCGCCGACCAGGCTGGCCAGCCGCTCTTCCAGCTTTTCTCTCTCGTAGTCGGAGGTCTTGGGGTTGGCGATCTCGCCTCTAATTTGTTTGACGCGCTCTTTGATCTCTTTTTCGTCGCCGTGTCCGTCAATGATTGTGGTCTCTTCTTTGGTGACTTTGACCGTCTTGGCGCGCCCAAGCACTTCGAGACCCACTTCCTCAAGGTCGAGGCCGAGCTCTTGGGAAACCACTTGTCCGCCGGTGAGAATGGCGATATCCTGCAGCATCGCTTTCCGCTTGTCGCCAAAGCCAGGGGCTTTAACGGCGCAAACAGGCAGGCCGGCTTTCAGTTTGTTGACGACCAGGGTGGCCAGCGCTTCGCTGTCGATATCTTCCGCGATGATCAGCAGGGGCTGAGGCCCTTTCTCCATCACTTTCTCGAGTATGGGGATAATGTCTTTCGCCGCTGATAGCTTTTTGTCGGTGATCAGCAGATAGGCGTTGCTCAGTTCCGCGCCCATATTCTCCGGATTGGTGATGAAATAAGGGGAGAGATACCCTTTGTCAAACTGCATCCCTTCCACCACATCGAGGGTGGTTTCGATCCCTTTCGCTTCCGCAACGGTGATGATGCCGTCTTTGCCCACTTTTTCCATGGCGCTTCGCGATGATGGCGCCGATTTCCGGATCGTTGTTGGCGGAAATGGTCGCGATTTGCTTCACTTCTTCGGTCGTGTTGATCGGCTTGGCGAGGTTCTGGAGCGCTTTCACAATCGCTTCCACTGCTTTGTCGATCCCTTTTTTGAGGTTCATCGGGTTGGCCCCGGCGGCTACGTTCTTGGCGCCGGCGGTAAAGATCGCCTCAGCGAGCACAATGGCGGTCGTAGTGCCGTCGCCGGCTTTATCGGAAGTCTTGGAGGCCACTTCTTTGACGAGCTGGGCGCCCATATTTTCAAATTTGTCCTTTAAGTGTGATCTCTTTGGCGACGGTGACGCCGTCTTTAGTGGAGTAGGGGGTGCCGAAGCCTTTGTTGATGACGACATTGCGCCCTTTTGGTCCTAAAGTGACCTTGACGGCTTTGGCCAGCAGCTTAATTCCCCTAAGGAGGGATTTCAGCGCGTCTTCCCGGAATTGCAGTAATTTTGACATGAGGTGCTCCTTTAATTGTTAGTTTAGAACGCCGAGGATATCATCTTCAGAGAGAATGAGGCACTCCTCATTGTCATTTTCCGTTTTTACCTCGGTTCCGGCGTATGAGCTGAAAAGCACACGGTCGCCCACTTTAATGCTCATCGCTTCCAAAACGCCGTTTTCATCCCGTTTGCCCGGGCCGACGGCGATGACTTTGCCTTCTTTTGGTTTTTCCTGAGCTGAATCGGGGAGCAAAATCCCGCCTTTAGAAGTTTGAGCTTTTGAGCGGTTGATCAAAACACGTTTTCCTAGAGGTTTAATTGTCTTCGGCATAGCGGACTCCTATTGGTTAAGAACTAGATGGAATTTTAGGTCCAACCTCTATTTCTGTCAAGGGGTAAGCTTAAATTTTTAGCAGGCGGATGGTTTGAGTGCCAAGTGTGAATTTTGTTGATTTTTATTTATTAAATCTTTATAATAAAACAAACTTTACAAAATGAATAAGGTAATTAAATGAAGATAGAGTCAAATCTAAGTAAATTAATGGTGGCGACCGAGGAGCTGGCAATAGTTACGCTCTGGGGGTTTGGCAACGGTTATTATGTGGCCCTGGCAACACCTCACTCAAGGAAAGTCAGTCCGGTGATGGTAGGCGTGGCTTTCGCCGTCAACGAAGTTGTAAAGTACGCCCTGAACAAGCTGGTGGAAAACCTGCAAAGAAATAAACTGACCCCCTCGAGAATCAAATATATCGAGTCGGCGAACAACCTTCTGATCGACGCGGTCTATATCTTTTCAGGCCTCCAAGCCGGGTATGTCAACCCGGTAGCCGCACTCATTCACGGCGGCAGGGCTTTGGTGAGCTTCAGAAATAATATCTATCTCGCCCGCCTGCAGAGCAAAATCGATTACCCCTTTACGGCGGTCAACTTTAAGGAGAAAAAAATATGACAACGAACCCAGCAGCGGGCTTTCAAGCGGTTGCCCCTATAGTCCAACCCATCGTTGACCAGTTGATGAAAAAAGCTCCAAAAGAGGCTACTCCTGAGCAAAAAGCCAAAATGGGGAAGTTTTTAGCCAAGGCTTATGAAAACTATCAAAAGAATTCCCCTTTCTATACCGCCCCCGGCTTTTTGAGATCTTGCGCCGAGACATTTATGAAGCTTTTCCGCGCGATTTTTCGCTTTTCTCCCCCTTTTCCCCTCTCGACAATCGAGATACAGTTTGCCATGCAACTTTTTAGAACATGCGATTCGAACCTCGCGGCCAAAGCCGGCTCTGATACCCTGCCTTTTTCCTATATCATCGAAAGCTGGGCGCATCTCTTAAAAGAGATGGGTCCGAAAAATTCCGGCAGCGAAGCCGCCGCGCTTTTGAAGTGCGCCGATTTCCAGAAGACCATTGAGAGAGCGCGCGAAAATGCCCATCCTCTGTGGCGAAACGGGATATTGTTTTGGCTGAAATGGGATATCAAAAGCCGCATTGAAAAACTCAAAGAGGGGGAAGTCGTTTATATCCCCGGCGGATATCTGGAAAAAGATGCCAATCTCAATCCAAAAGCCATCGAAATGCTTTACGAAGTGCGCAAGAGCGGGACTCAATACACTTTCCATCTGGTTCACAACTCCGAAAAAATCGGCATTCCTGCGATGGAAAAGACGGCGGTGTTGAAGAAGGAAAAACTGTTGGAAAAGCTGGGCGATCTGATCGAAGTTCAAGCGATCACCCATATTGCTGATGACTCCTCAGGGTTTTATAAGTATTGGTGGCGCTTAAGAAATGGACAAAAAGCGGTGACGGCAGTTGCCAGTTTAGCCAACGTCGCTAAAAGCGATTTAAACGCAGGAAGTACAGCCAATACGGTTGCCAATTTAAAGAATGCTGTCGTTAACATGGCGGACTCCGCCACCTCCAAGGGGCGTTTGAGCGCAATATTTAAGGAATTTAATGAGCATGCCAGACCCGCGGCTCCTTCCCAGAAGGAAAGAAAGTTCAGCGCCAACAAGTCCGATGAGAAGATGATGGAGCTTTTTTTCAAATGCAAAGACGAGGAGCAATTCGCCTTAAACAAGATGGGGATGAAGCTCGCCCTCTTTTTCGATTTATTTGACAAAACTAAAGCCAACATTAAAACCAACGACCAATGGCGCCTCTGGTGCCGCGATACCGGCCTGAACTTAATCGCCAATTTAAAAAGAAAGGCGGGAGATTGCGACGAACTGAAGGAGATTAAGGCGAAATTAGAGGAGATCGTCAACCTCGTCTCCGACCCCCTCAACGAAAAAAGCGTTTTGCCGCCTGCCCCTAAACAACAAAAATCACAGCCGAATATCTTTTCCGATCCGATTATCTGTTCTCAGGAAGATATTTCAATCGCCGACTTTACAAAGATAGCCCCAAAAGCGGCCGGGTCTTTGAAGCCGCTGGAGAATCCAACTTTTGAGGATTTGATGGCGAGCTGCGCCGCGCTGTCGCAAGAAAAGAAGCTCGATGAACTGCGGCTTCGTCTCAATGACGCCTACCTTTGGATTTTCAGCCTGGACAAGAAGAAGGAATGGGACGGATTAGCCATAGCAGAGCGGGAAGATTGGAGCGCGAATATTACACAGCTCGTCAAATATTCTATCCAGGTCAATCTGGGAAATGATGAGAAAGGACCCTTGCCGCAGCAGATGCTTCAAATGTTCAAAGGCTTTGAAATTTGCCAGCGCTTAGCCTGGATGAATGACGAGAAAACCAAGTTTAAAGAGTTTCACTTCAACATGGATCCGGTCCGGGACATTCTGAAGGATCCTTATCTGGATTTGGGCAGTGCGGGCCCCGAACTCATCAGTATCATCGATAAAATCGACGCTTCCCCAGAGAATAAAGTTCTATTGACCTCCCTGGCGCCTGCCGACAAGGAGGAAAAGGCCTTTTTTGCCCGGCATGAAAAGGATTGTCCGAATGTCAACGGCCTCCACCAGGACTTAGGCGACAATAATCTCCTGCCGCCCAACATCGTGCACTTAAGGCAGTTGAATCTGCTCCTCATGATGTCTTGCGCGCGCTACCGCACGTTGCACCATTCGGGATTTTGGATCCGCACCAAAGCGGTCGTGAACGGCGGGATCAACTATTTGATGGAAACCCTGGAGAAAAATCCGAAGCCCTCCTTCAAAATGCTCGGCCTCCATATCAGAATGATCGACGAGGCCTTGCAGCAATCGGCGGCGCCGGCGACATTTTCTTTCGAAAGGTATCTCTACTGGATGCCCCCCACGCCAAAAATCGATCCGACCGGCGTTCATGCGCATGAATATGATGAGACCGTTTTCCAGTCGAGTCTGGAAAAAGCGGATACTAAAAAGCGCTTTATCAACACCCAATTTCCATCCGTTTTCAAAGGAACGGCCCAATCGATTCAAACCGAGGGGATTGAGGAACGGGTTGTCACGGGTATTGTGGCTAACCAGGACGATGACGAGGCGTATGAAGACGGCAAGAAAGCAACGAGGAGTTTAGTAGATATTCTTTCAAGCCGCGAAGCAATACCACAACGTCGTCTTGATATTGACCGTCTTGTTCTTAATGAAAGTTTTATCTATGAGTACGGCCCGGCGGGGAATAAAAAAACCGAGATGTCGCTATTGGATGAGCAGTTCCGCTTTCAGGGGCAGCCCTTTGACACAAGCGCCGACTTGCAGCTCATACAGACAGACCCTCTTATTACCAGAATCCCCAACACTTTGGGCTGCTTTGTACGCAACTCAGGACTTTTAGCCGATCCCAAAACGGGCGGCGAATGGCAGAGGGTGATGTCGCTTAACTTATTCCGCAATGGCGCCCTGCACCGTTTCTTGAGTGAGCGGCCGCAATATAAAGAAGCGGTTGCGAACAGCCTGATCTCCATCGCCAAGCAGCTGGAATACAGCGGCAGCGTGGAAGGGGTTTTGTTCATGATCCATCTGATCGAGCAGGCGCTGCCGACGGTGGGCAATGAGCCTTTGAACAAGTACTACGGGGAGTTAATCGGGACTTTAACCAAGTGGCATCAGAAAGCAGACCATGATGCGGGCTATAAATTGTATAAACGGGAAATCCATCAGGCCTATCTGCTCGCTTTCACTTACCTTTTGAAGGAGAAATTGGAAGATCTTTCCTATGACTTCAGCCAGGATGCGGCAGTTCAGAATAATCTGCAAATGATCCTGCAAAGCCATCTGGTCACAAAGCAGATTCCTGAGCCGCACGACCGGCGCAATTTGACAGATAACGAGAAGATCAACTACATGATCTACCGCCTGCTGCCCGATTTTTCGAAGGCTCTCGAAACGGAGACCAAGCGCAATCAGTGGCTCAATTCGATCGCGAAAGAGCAGGTTAAAGCTGACGTGGAATGGACGCATAAAGCCGGAACGTTTCTCTACTCTTCCGGGAAATGGACGCTGGATATCGAGAAAGGGCTGCTTTACAACGACGGCGTCGCCAGAAGTCCGATGCCTGCCAGAATCACAACCGATCCCCTCTGCAAACAATTCTTTGGCGAGAGGCTGCATGAGATCGTGGATCACTGGGTTGTGGGAAAAAAAGGCAACGAGGGGCATGTCTATGAAGTCATGCGCGGCAAAGAAAAGTTCCGCATACTGCTCATCGGCGGCGAAAATCCGATCATTTTCAAAAAGACCGCTGAAAAATCGTTCTTCTTCTCGGAGCGCTGGAGCCAGCTTCAGCTGGTCAGCATGTCCTATTCTAAAGAGGAAAAAGACAAAGGGCTCGTCAGAAACGCGTTGAGCTCGATTTCCCGCCTCTTTAACGATTCCGGCTCGACCAACGACGCTATTTTGAAAGAGCTCAACAAAGAGTTTAAAGGGAAAGACGCCCCCTGCGCCCTTTCAGATTACTATTTCTGGGTCGACCAGAATGGCGTAGATTTTAGGGTAGAGAATCAAAAAGAAGAGCTGCTGTTCACCGGTAAGGCCGATATCAAGAATAACACCGCTGCGACCTTCAAATGGCCCTACGCGCTGAAGCGCATGGTGGGAAATGTCGCTTCTGACGTGCTTAATCCCTGGACAGACGCGAGCTTCGACAAATTTGCTGCGATGGACCGCCCGAGCCAGATTTTAGCGATGGGCCCGAACAGCAAAGTCGATTACATCAAATATAACCGCTTTGGCCTGGAGTACAAATGGAATGAGGCGGAGCAGCAGTGGCAAAGCCCGATCCATAAGGGGTATTTCCTTTCGAACAAAAAAGGGGAAGAACTCCTGGAGTTACGCGAGGGAATGAAACCGGGAGATCATAAAAACCCCTCCCTTTTCGCCACTACCTTCACCAATTACCATATTTTGGAGCATAAAACAAAGCTTCCCAAACTAAACCTGGTCGGAGAGGAGTATCGAAAAGTAAAACCGCAGACCACGCCTGAAAACCCCGCGAAAAATATCAAGAAAAAGGTTGAGCCGGTCCGTTCCAACAGCGGTAGCGATATCACAGAGCTCTACACCTTTGATATTGACCCAATCCAGGGCTTGAAGTCAAAATCGGCTGAAGGGTATTTGTACTTAGCTTACGTGCTGTTCACCCAATCGAAGTATTCCGAGGCGATACACTACTTAAGAAAAGCGCAGGACATTCAGCCCAAGATTTCAGAAAACACCGATAAGATTATGGGGTGGTTTGAGAAGTGGGATTCCAAGTCTCCGCGCGCCAGAACCGTTTTGATGCATGTGCAGATCTTAAAGCTGGAGCAATTAAAAACCCTGCATACAAAACCCCCATTGACAGCTGAGACGCAAAACACATTAAACCGCATTATGTCCACTTATAAGGAGTACTCCGCCTGGAAGGCTGACGGCAAGATCGATCCGCAGCTTTACATCTCCCCAAAACAGATCGGCGAATTGCTCTATTCGGTGCAGATCGTGCGGGATGATCTCAAAACGCAGATCAACAGATTTGGAACGGTGCTCGGAATCACCCAGGAAGGAAAAGTGTTTTTTGATTCTTTGAACGGCTTCCTGGATCTGGTTTTCAAGGATAATAAAGAAAAGAAGGACGCGCTGACAAGCGAGATCGATGTTTTAAAAAAGCAAATTGAAGAGAATAAAAAGAAGCCAAAGGCTGCCACCGGAAAAAGGGAGAACGTGGAAATCCCTCTCTTTGAAGGCGCGGAAAAGCTTTTTAAAAAGACTGAAGATAAAGTCGCCAATCCGCTGACGGCGCAAAAAGAGGACCTGAAAAAAGGCTTTGAGAACTGCGACATCTATACCAAAGAACTGGGCGAAGGGCTGATTGCCGACCTGGACAAGGCGATGCAAAACCAGCAGGAATCGGAATCCCAATTTTTGGATGGGGTCAATCTGGATGAGCTTCAAGAGAGCTTAAGCGCAAAAGACAAGGCGCTGGACAAAGAGACGCTCGAAAAGAAAAGGGGGATTGTCGATAGCCTGTCGATCCCAAAACCGCAAGCCGGAACGCTCGACCAGATCCAGCGCAGCTTAAAAGAGGAAGACGCTTCACGGGAGAAATTCTTTGAAGAGGCCCTGTTCGCCTATGGCTCTGGCGATTGGAGCGAACTGATCAACCAGAAGATGGTGCTGCCGGAGCAGATCGCGGCTTTGGAAGCGTCGATCGAGGACTTTTTGATCGCCTCCACCCTAAAGCAGCAATATGCCCAAGCGCTGATCCTGATGGAAAAGCTGAAAGAAAAAGGTGACGCGGCCGTCAAGGGGCAGCTCGCCGCACTCTTAAGCACGAAAAGGTATTACGACCCGAAAAAAGACCCTTACAAAAGGGCCTGTCTCATGCTCGAGTACGACTCCAAAATTATCGCGCGGAAGAGCCAGATCCAAAACATCCACGACATGCTCCGGAAGGAGAATGTGTTCAAGCACGAGGCGCTGGCCGGCGGAAAAACGACCGTGCTGCGGAATATCATCACAAAAATCAAAGCCGACGGGGTCAACCTGTCCGGCGTGATCACCCATGAGCCTTTGATCGAGATGCACCACGCCCTCTATGAAAACACCGCGACGCATGCCTACGGCGATAAGGCGATCCGTTTCGAATTCAGCCGTAAAGACCCGACTGATGTGATAGCTTTGAAGGCTATCTTGCGAAACCTGCTCAAAACCGTGGCGACGCATGGCCGGATCGATATGACGAAAAAGGATATCTTGAGCTTCCACCACACCTACCTGATGAAGTTCGAGGCGCTGGCAAAAACAAAAGGGCAGAGTCTGGTTGACCTGCATACAGAGATCGACCTCATGGCGGAAATCTTTAAGCTGTTCCGCGAAAACTGCCGCATCGGCAGCGACGAGCTCGACAAGGTGTGCGATCCGGAGAAAGAACACAACTATGCGACTGGTGCAAAAGGGGAAGTGGACACGACTAAGAAAGAGGCCGCCTTTGAAATGGTCACATGGCTGCTCAATAATGAGAAGTATAAAGAGATTTTCCGCACGAACACCCAATACCGTCTCACGGAAGTGGAGAGCAATGATCTGCGCAAGTGGCTGGCCGCTCAAGTCGCTCAAAAGTATTTAAAAATGAATACTGCTGAAGCGATCCACTACTTCACCGGAATTGGAAGCGGAAATGCCGAAAACTTTTACAAGCAGCATATCGAAAAGAACGGTAACAAAGAAACGCTGAAAGCCTTTCAAAAGTTCTTGAGCGAAGTGGTTGCAGGGCCTATATCCCACCGCGGAGGGGTGACTTACGGCCGTTCGAAAGACCTGGTGCTCGTCAAGCCCTACGAAGGGAACGGGGAGTGCGCCGAGCACTCCGAGCATGGTACCGAGGAAGAGGTGATCTGGTACACCTGTCTGAACTATATGGATCAGACGCTGGGCGGCGTCCGCGAAGAGCAGATCGCCCAATTGGTGAATGAGGCCCAAAGCAAAGTTTCCCGTCTGGTCCTGCAATCCCATCAGCTCGATCCAAACCACCCGGTCGATTACGATCAGACCCCTGAAGCGATCGACTTTAAAAAAGGTTTCGGCCTGAATTTAAGAGACATCACCCCATCGGACTACAAAGAGATCGCCGCCTCGATCAACCAGAATCCGGAAAAATTAGTGAAGTTCTTAGAGGAGCGCGTTTTCTCTCAGATGAGTTTAAGACGGGAAAAAATCGTCGGAAACTCCTCCGACCTCGTCGAGCTTTACCATGAGTTTTACGGCTCTTCGGGAACCTCTAACATCTCGCTCGCTCTGCCGGACAAGATTGTGAAAGATCCCGCCCTGATCAAACAGCCCGGTGTGGATGGAGCGATCCTCCTCGCCCTCGTGAAGGACTATAAAGAGGGGGATATCATTGAGCTGAAAGAGGGGGAAGACCCCACTCAAGAGATTGCTCAGCATTTAGGCTGCAACAACGGTAACGGCCTGATCGACCTCGCGCCGGCCTTCCCGGGCAAGCTCGCCAAAGAGATCATGGACGACCTCGCCGTGCATATGCCGGACAACCATTTCCGCTTCATGGACAAAGACAACACCGTGCAGCTCTACAACGGCATCACTAAAACCACCACCAGTTTAAAAGAGAACCTGGAAGAGGAAAAAGTCACCGGCATCACCACCATTTACGACAAGGGGCACACCCGTGGCACGGACCTGATTATGGCCAACCACAGCGTCGGCTACGTCACCGTCAGCGCCGACACCAAGTTCTCCGACTTCCTGCAGGCCGTCATGCGTATGCGCAAGCTCGGCAAAGGGCAAACCGTGCGCTACCTGATCGACGGCGGCGTCAATAAGCGGATGAATGATCAAAAGACCTTTGGAAATCTGATCGCCATGATGGTGGATAATGAAGCTAAAGGGTTGAAAAAGCTCCACCTCAAATCGGAAAAGCAGGCGATTAAAGCGATTGGAAAATCGGCTATCTTCGCCCAGCTGCACGGCTTGAAAAAGGAGCAGCGGGCCGCTGTATGGCAGCAGGTGCGCCCCTTCTTTATCCAGGAGACTCAGGAGAGTTTGAATGCCATGGGGCGTCCGAAGACCCTCGAGGAGACTCCGCAGGTATTGAAGGAGCTAGCTCGTGCCGAGCTTGATAAACTCCAAGCCGTTAAGCTTCCGCTAAATCAGGCGCAGCAAGCGCTCGCTAAAAAAGTTTCCGGCGAAACCCTGATCAAGGAGATTTATCTCCCCAAGCAGACCTTTAAGGGCAGTTTCGACCAGGAGATGCAGCAGGAAGTGGAAAAGGAACAGGAGCAGGAGCAGGAACAGGAGCAGGAGCAGGAACAAGAGCAGGAGCAGGTTTTGAGCAAAACCACCGACAAGGGTCTTTCCTGGGAGGACCCCAAAATCAATTCGATTTCCGACCTTGTATTGGGTGCTCGCACACATTCTCTAGTAAAATCTGTCCCCTTTTATGACAAAGGCATCTCTTTCACAGAGAACTTTTGTCATCTATATCAAAATATGAAGTTGTGGGGAACAGAAAAATTGGGTGAAAAAATACCTCCCAGGCAGATGCGCCACAGCCGCTTTGTGATGGTTGTCGACAAGAAGACTCATGAAGTCTCTACCCTACTGGGCACTGCCAAAGATTTCGACCATGTCTTTGAAAATCTGAATAAATCGGATCCAAGCTACGATTTCTATATCTACAACTTAAACCGGAACGATTTTGATGGAAAGGTTCAGAAGTGGGAAAACTACGACGCCGCCCTGCAAAAGAAGATGGCGCGCGTCATCGTGCAGGTCAAGCTCCTCAATGGCGAGGTCGATCTCCTGAAACCGGACAACGCCGCCGTTCCTCCCTTGAAGCAGGAGTATGCGGTCTTCAAAGAGTTCCTCACAGAGAAGATCGAAGCCGGCCTGCTCGATCCAAAGGTCCTCCAGGAGAATTTGAAGAAGTTCCTGGCCAAGATGCGCCCGACGGCCGCCATCGGCTACTCCTCGAGCACCATGGCCAAAGCCTTCAAGGAATCGATGCCAACGCTCTAAGCGCCGGAGGCGAGTATAAGCTGAAAATTCGGTGCTTATCACCGAATTTTCAGGATTTTATCCTGGCTGAAAGAGAGATATGATTTTCCTTTGATGCGCGCATTTTATCAATTGGGTTTTGATCGAAGTAACGCTTAATGGATCCTTCTGGCAAATGGAGGTCCAACTCGATCTCCGCATCAGTCCAACCGTCATTCCTTTGTTCATTAATCTTACTTAAATTGGCTTTGACATCTTTTATTTCCTGTGCTTTGACTTGATCTGCTACGTGCCTTTGAACTAACCATGCCGGCAGACCAAGCTCTTTTGCGATTGCTTTATAGACCTCATCATAACTTTTCTTCTCTACGTCATAAAGATGCAGGTTTAGATCGTACAATTGCATAACCTGATCTAATTTACCTGATTTTTTAGCCGTCTTCAAATGGGTACTAATATGTTTATTGATGGCATCTTGTGTTACATTAAGACCTTTTTTCTTTAGATCAGCTTGTATTTGTTCAGGAGTTTTGCCTTCCATGTAAAGATCCAGGGATTCCATCAAGTCTTTTTCGGTGGCCTCCCGCAGGGTCGCTTCTGGCTTGACCTCTAGTGGCTTGACCTCTGGCGACCCCCGATTACTTCCGATCTCGCTACTAGTTCCTGCCTCACCCATTTCTTCAATATTCGATTTATTTTCAAATTTAAAGTCGCTAAAAACCGGTTTTCCATCATCACCCATCGTAATAGAATATCTTAAGGAAGTTGTGATGGCTCCATCCATGACAACTTCTTCTGTGTCAGACTTTACTAAATTCACTTTACTCTCCACGAGAACATTTACTTTTGTAATTTTTCCACTTTCATCGCGGATAATTTCTAACTTTGCCGGCGGCAAATCACCGGGTAATTGCGGTATCAGATTACTTCCATCACTCCAAGCGATCTGAGTTCCCAAATCGAGAAGATCCCCTTTTATTTGTTGAAAAGCTGCGCTTAAAGATGTTTGAGTCGCTGCCACTTGCAAAATTGGTTCCCATGCCTTCTCTTCACCTATAATGGAAGAAATTGTATTGTTAGCTGCATCAAATCTTTTCTTAGAATCTGTTTCTGCTGGAATTTTCTGACCGAAATCGTTGCCCCGATCTTTAATTTGGAAGGTACATTGAGACTCCTCATAGTCTCTCTTAAAAGCATAAGGAGTTTTTGAGTCCTCAACTAAGGTTTCCAATGCATTACTAAAAGTTCCGTTAAGAAAGGATTCGACATTCCCTTGTGCCTCGGGGCTATTAAGGTTTTGTATAACTTTATTATCCTTGATTGCTATTGTCATTTTAGCGACGTTGCCCGCATTTTCCCCCTTAAGCTTATTTTCTACGTACTCCTTTAATTCATTTTTAGCGGTGGCCAATTCAGTGGTGTCTTGTGTATCACCTTGTTTTTTGTTTAAGATATGTATGCGGACGATAAACTGTGAAATCGTGCCATCATTTTTTAGAGCAAGCGCACTGGCTGATTGTTCATCACAGCCGAGAGCGTCTTTAAGTATTGTGACCTTTGTTTCCTGATTTGGTACTTCTTCAGCTAATTCTGCACGCATTCCATTGAGGGTTTCTCTTAGTTTATTAATTTCCATTTCCCTAAATTTTTGTATACCAATCAAAATTGGTGATAAAAAAAAGAATATAATGGCCGCCGGAAAAAAGAGAGCAGAAATTAGAGTTACATTTCTCTTTAAATTTTCGTATTTCTCATTATTTTTACTTTCTTTTGCTTGAATAATATTTTCAGTTAAATTGATAATATTAGGGCCAATTTCTACAACATTTCTAGCTCTATCACCTGCCGCTTCAGTCTTGCTCATGTCAGTTTTTAATTTGCCCAACTGGGCTATAGAGATATTAACAATTTGGCTATCGGTTAATTGCGCTTCTTTTGAATCTGCCAGTATTGTATGAATAATTGCTACTTTGTAATTTTGTCGCCCATTGTTCAGGGTTAATTTGTTTTTTAAATGCATCTTCAACACTCATAACCACACCACTTAACTTTCATAATTTAATTATAATTAATAAGTGGTTATTTAATCTGTTATATTATTAATAATTGTTTATTAAGATGTACGATCGATGTAATTTTGATCGCACCAATGTTGATTATTAAATAATTATAAATCTTGCGCAGCTTTGACCTGGTTTTGATTACAAATGATAAGCTTGCTGGTTTAGAGAACCTTCCTAGGTTTTTGGGAAGAGCCTTAAATAATGGCAATCCTTGTAGTGGTAGAGGTAGATGGGGTTCTGGTTGTCTTGGGCTGGGAATTGGCTATTGTCGTTCGGAACCAATTTCCCATCTTTTACTTCCAGGGGGTATTCTTTGTTGTAGACCACAATGGGGCGCTTTAAAAGTTCGCAAAGGGCCTGTATTTCCACATTTCCGCCCCAGGTTTTATCTTGTTCCATTTGAAGGGCGTATTCTTCCAGGGTGATGTCATCCTCCATGTAGTCGGCAAAAAAATCGGCGCGGGCGCGGATATGCCGGACCGCGTCGGCCCTGAGCTGCTGATGCGTGAACTGTGTTCCGAGGCCGCAGGCGTGAAAGAGGCAGTTGCCGTCGTCAGGGACATTTTGGATGCGGAATTGGGTGGATAAGAGGTGGGCAAACAAACGCTCCTTGGCATCGGGGCGGGAGGAGGCCATTCTTTGGTAGCGTTGGTATAGTTCATGGGTGAGTGGAGAGGAGAGGTCTTTGAGAAATTGGGCGAATTCGGGCTCGAAGGGGGGCGTGTCGCTGCGCCTGGAGACGGGATTGAATTGGATATCCACCCGGCAGCGCTTCAAAACCTCGCCGCTAATGTTTCGCTTGCTGCCGCTTAGCTGGGCGCACTGGTTGAGATACTGTTGGCCTTGAAAGGTAATGCAGTTGTGATGCAAATTAAGGATGGCAGGCAAACGGCTGGGGAATATGATTTCTAAATCATTATCATTCAATAGGTTATATTCGAGGCTTAACTCTTCAAGCTGAAGTGTCTCAACCACTTCGCACACGGCCCGGCAAAAGGCTGACTTGCTGCCCGGGTCGGCGTTGAACTCGAGAAACAATTTGGTGAGATGAGGGATCTCTTTTAAGGAAGAGATCATCCGGGGGGTCAGCTGGCAGTAATTGAAACCCAGGCGCACAAAAGAGGTGTTTTGCAAATTTTGATGCAAAACCTCCCAAGTGCTGTCGGTAAAAATAATTCCGGAAAAAATAAGGGTGGTGTTTTTTTGCTTTATTCCGGCGAAAAAGGCCTTGAGCGATTCGGAGGAGTCCAAAACGGGAGGCCATTCCCGGATGGAGACCTCTAATACTTCGATGTCCTGGTCGATGGGATTGCCGAGGTAATAGCAATTTTCCCTTAGGATATCCCGCTCCAACAGGAGCTTGGGGTCTTGTCTTGGAGTTTTGAGCCAGTGATTTTTCAGGCGGATCTGCTTGGCTGACAGATGGGGAATAAAATCCAAATGGCTCTCTTCGAGGTTCCAGTTGTCCAGGCGGAGTTCCTCTAAATTTTTTAGCTTGGGGCCGTGTTCCGTTAGAAGCCTGGTGAGCTCTAGTTTCTCTTCGTTCGTGGTTCTCCAGTAATCCTGCCGGGAAATATCCAGGAATAACAGGCCGTCGAGGGGTATTTCCGCAAAAAGCCTCTGAAGTTGTTGCAGGGACCCGGTGTCGAGGGAGAGGCCGGTGATCTTTTGGCCTTTTAAGCCTTGCAGTAAAGCGCTCCAAGCCTGATCCGAGAATAGGATGCCGGTCAGGTCTATCTTCTCGACGGGCTCTTCTTTTAATACTTCAAAGAGAGCGATCAGGGGCAGAGGGTTGTTGATGGCGATTTCACAATCGGCATCATTCAGAATGAAATGGGACGAAACGCCGAATTGTTGACTAAAGTAGCTTTTCCACCAGCGGCAGCACTTGGCTTTATCCTGGGGAGGGTTGACTAAAAGTTCGAAGGTGCAATGCTCCTCGTCATCAGAAGTGGCGATAACGAGTTCGCTGTTTTCGTCTATGGAGTTGCTCGAGTTGTCATCGCTAAGTCTTTCCTTCTGCTCTTCAGTTAAGGGGAAATGCTGCAGGTCGATAGATATGTCGGCATTAAGGCTTGCCACAAACTCGACGATGAGGTCCAAATCTTCGGCTCTTACTGGGTTTGGGGGATGGAAGGTGATTTTTGTCACATTCATCAATTTTTCATCTGTGATATCCAGGAGTTGCTCCAAAGGCAGCCAGGGAAGCTCCCATTCACAGCAAGGCCTGTCGGATCTGTTTAAAAGAGCGGTAAACGCCTCATCGGTAAAAGTGCATTGGCTGAAATCGAGCTTTTGGACCGTGGGGGGCAACTCTTGAAATATTGCGGAGATATCATTGGCGGTAAGCTCGCAATCCATTACTCTCAAAGTGCCATCGGCGGAATCCTCCCAAAGTTTGATCGAGCTGGAATGATTCACTGGGGAGTGCACTGCAGGAAAATAATTAGAAGGGACCATTCGTTTACCTCTTGGATTTCCGGTTTGAAAATTATAGGCGATAGGGAATTCTAGCGCCAATAATATTCAACCCCTATCTGCAGATTGATTATCCAGAAGGCGGGTTCTTCGGAGTTCTCTTCAGGTTCGGATGTATATAAATAAATTTTAATATAATCGATGAGGTCTTTGAAACTGTCAATAAGCGGAATGGAGACTGCGAGCTTTGAAGGCCGCTCGCAATCGGGATGCCGGTCAAAGAATTCAATCATCCTCTTTTTAAAGGCCGCATCTCTTTTTAAACTCTGGAATGGGGATCGGCAAGTGGGACAGTGCTGTTGTAAGTACAACCAGTTGATGATATGAATCCGGTCAAAGCGATGACTGCAATTGAGGAGGACTGGTTCTTCCATAACTAACCAGGAGATGGGGCAAAAATAATCGCTGGGGATACTGGTCGGGCTCATTTGGCTCATGTTTTACAACAAAAGTTATTTTCTGAACAAGCACCTCTATACATCGCCTCCTTTGATTTGCAGTGTGTGCATCATAGGCGAAAGGGAACTTGATGGGAACAGCCTTAAGAAATGGCTTTCATTTTTCCGGTAAAGGTAAATCGTTTTCAGAGGATCGGCTTCACGATTGAATATATTGTTATCACCCGGAACCAGTTTTCCCTCTTTTACCCCCAAAGGATACTCTTTGCAGAAGACAGCAACGGGGCAGTTCAAAACTTTGGAAATAGCGGCTATCTCGACATTGCCTCCCCATGTGCCATTTTGGCGCATGACTGCTGCGTGGGCCTCAAGCGTGATGTCATCTTCCATATGCGGAGCAAACTCGTCTGAGTGGCTCAGCATATAATTGACGGTTGATTGCCGAAGCTTTTGAGGGGCGTCGCTGCAGGCGTAGAAAAGGCAGTTTCCATCGGCAGGCACGTCTACTATTTGAAATGAGGAGGAGAGCAGTTCCCGGAAATAAAGCTCTTTTTCAGGAGGCGTTAACAAAGCGGTTCTGATTTGGTAATAGAGGATTATTTCTTCGGTCATTGGAGGTATTCGCGATAGTTTTTTGCGAAATTCTTCGCGCAATATAACATTTGGAGAATCGGTAGGATTTGAATCCAGGTTAATCTGGCAGGGGCTTTGTTCTGTGCGGTTCCGTTTATAGGAACCGGTTTGCCACTCATCCTTCAGATATCTTTGCCCCTTGGCTGAGATACAATTGTGCTGCAGAGAAAGGGTTGTTAACTGCTTGTGGGAACCGGGTGGGAAAATAATTTTTAAATCGGCGTCGACCAATAAATTATCTTCCAGAAATAGGCAGGAAAGGTTTGGGTTTTGCTGAATCACGTCAAAAATGGCCCGGCAAAAAGCTTCCCTTTCCCCCAATTCGGCATTGCCGCTAATAGACAAAGTGGATACATGGGTAAGGTCTTTGATCATTGAAGGGCTTAAATGACAGTTGAGGAATTGTAGAAAGTCGATAGAAACCAGGTTTTTTTGCAGGGTCTCCCAGGCTCTTTGCGTGAAATAAAGCCCCGTAAAGGAGAGGGCTTGGAATTCCGGCTTTTCCTTTAGAGCGTCGAACAGGGCTTGCATCGAGACGGGGGAGTCGATAAGAACGAGCGGGCCCCCCTCCTCGCCAAAGACCAACAGGGTGGGATCTAATTCCTCTAACAGCTCTCCCCATACCGTTTTAAGAGTATCTTCATCAAAATCGGTATTGGCTAAAAGGGCGGCGTGAGCTTCCGGTGTTTTTGCGGCGCTGAATCGGACATCCAGAGCGGCATTTGAGACAAAATTTTCTAAATGCCAGTTGTTCAAATGCAAAGTTTTCAAATTTAATTTCGGCAAATAAATGGATAAAAGGTTTGCCAGCCGGATTTTCTCTTCGGGGGATGTTCTGATATGGGGTCCTCTGGAAAGGTCGAGCTCTGTCAGGTTTGTGAGCTGGCATTCCTTCAGGAAGGACTCAATTTGATCCATTGTGGCGCTGTCAATGGCCACAGAGGAAATGCTATTTGGCTCTCTTAAAGCCTGCACAAGGGCGTTCCAGGCATTGTTAGAAAACGAACGAGATAGGTTAAGTCGAGGGTTTTGATGGTCATTGCTTTTTCTTTCACGATCTGGAAATAGAGCGGGGAATCCACAGCGGCATAGCAATCAGAGTCATTGAGCCTGAGAGTCGCCGATTGCCTCCGCGATGCTATTTCATCGGCTTCGGAATCCAGGATCGGTTGAAATTCAAATTTATTCCACTGCAAGCCTTTAGCGGCATAACTGCTTAGGTTTTTTTCCTGAAGGGGAGAAAATTGCCAGTGGGTCAGGTCAATAGAAAATTTTTCAGTCTGGCTATAAAAACCCTCCAGGAAGAGGATCAGCATTTCTATTTCTTCAGCGTTGATCACTTTGGGCGGCCGGAGGGTGAGCTTCGTGATATTATTGAAACACTCTGGCGTAAT
Organism: uncultured Chlamydiae bacterium; assembly: GCA_963696295.1. Lineage (GTDB taxonomy): Bacteria > Chlamydiota > Chlamydiia > Chlamydiales > JAJFMB01 > CAVOJR01. Next base: position 1,544,774 of record CAVOJR010000001.1, read on the forward strand.
ATCAAAGAGGAGATCCATAAATAGGGGAATGTCGAGTTCGCAGGAGGGTTTGGGGGTGTGGATCAAAGTGCTATAAGCGGAATTGCTAAAAGAGCAGGCGCTAAAATCGAGCTTTCTGATTGAGGCGGGCAGAGTTTCAAATAAGGCGGTGACGGCCTCGGCATTGGCGATGCGGCAGGCCTCTAGCTTCAGAGTGTCTCCCGTAATATTTTTGAAGGCGTTTTCCCAATATTTTTTTGCCGCCTCCAAAGTGCCGGAGGTGGTCAGGATGGGTGTATGGGAATCCTCTCGTATAGCGTTCAGGTAAGTAAAAGGTGAAATCATAATTAAACTTTATCAACATATTATTATAGGAGGATAGTATAGACAGCGTAAGGTTAAATTGAAATAGTATTATTATTTTAAACGCAGCCACATCTCCTTCCGGAAATGAGTTGTGGCTCACATCGTTGACTGGATCTTCCAGCTTAATGGGCAGTAAAGGGAAAGATTAATATCCTTTCATCAGATTCAAGTTGTTTTAATGCTTTCTCATAGGGTTCTTTATATTCTCTTTTATACTTATAGGTATCATCAGGGTCTACGGTAAGATAACCTAAAATTCCCTTAGATTTTTGAGCTGTTGCAATTTCAGGGTCAAGCAATTCTCTCCCTCTTTCATCTTTGTAATAAAGAATTATTTACACATTTTCTATAGTGAATGGCCGCTTAACTAAAAATTGTTGCAATTCGATGTTGTTATTGATTTGATCCAATAATTCATGAGCGCATTTTATTAATAATTCTCTTAAGCTTTCTAAATTTAGATTCTTTGTATCAAAGCATAAAGTTAGTACTTTTACACATCCTTCTGGCATTCCTGCACCTGAGCCTGAAGGTTTTATATTGTATTTCTTCTATATAATTCTTGCCGATCTTTCTAAGGTCCCATTTACTAGTTGCTCGGCTTTATAAGGTGTATAAGTAGAATTATTCATCGATACAATAAAACTTGTGATAACAAAAAATAGAGTCATTAGCCGAAACAGATTGCGGCATAAAAAAAGGTATAACATCATTTGATTGTTGCTTACATTTCAAAGGTATTGTAGTGCTTTCTCATAGGGTTCTTTATAGCGATTTTTAAATTTGTAGGTGTCTTCAGGATCTATAGTAAGATAGTCTAAAATTCCTTCTGATATTTGAGCTGAGGCAATTTCAGGGTCAACTAGTCCTCCGCCTCCCTTATCTTTATTAAAGATAATTATTTGAACATTTTCTATAGTGAATGGCCGTTTAACTAAAAATTGTTGCAATTCGATGTTGTTATTGATTTGATCCAATAATTCATGAGCGCATTTTATTAATAATTCTCTTAAGCCATCTATATTTAGACGATTTTTTGTATGAAAAGACAGAGACAGTTTATTTACACATCCTTCTGGCATTCCTGCACCTGAGCCTGAAGCTTTTATATTGTATTTTTTCATTATAATTCTAGCCGTTCTTTCTAAGGTCTCATTTACTAGTTGTTCAGCTTTGGAAGGTGTATAATCTTGACTATTACTTGTCATGATAAAACCTGTAAAAATAGAAAATAAAACCAGTAAAATTATAAAGATATATTTCATAAAAATTTTCCTTGGCTTTGAATATAACTGTCAAGATGTCTTTGCAGGATTTCCTGATAGGTCAAGCTAGTAAATTCATGATCAAAAATGGATGCCCTTTTATGTGAATCCAAGTCAATAATAGTTCCCTTAGCTCTTTTTGCTCCAGAGGTATCTATTCTGGGAACGAAATCCCGCCAAGCTTTTGCCCGATAATGATAAACATGTGCACATGTTTCTAAGTAGATGTAGGCGGCTGGGGCTATGGCAACAACTAATATTCGTTTTCGCAATTCAGGGGGATAATCAAGTAAAGCATTTCTGACGTGTATCGCTCCTTGACTGTGACATACCATGAGGAAATAAATTTCCGGAGGGCTTTTTTCGAAAAAACTATTCCACATCGCATGTAACTGGTGAACCGGTTCGGTTGCAACATAATTCAAACCGTCATAACATTCTGCCAGATCAATACTTGTCCCGTGAGTGGCATTGTATGTGGCGTGAATATTGTAGCCACCAGCAAGCCTTGATATATGTTGAGCATTTACTTTTGCCATGTCTAAAGTATTCCAGACTCCATTGATAAATCCAATACCTAATCCTCCAGGTAAATTGGGTAATTCGATGTAGCTCAAATCAAAAGTTGTGGAAGGTTCATATGTTGGAAACATCTTTTCAAAATTATAATAAGTTATTTTTGGCTGTGAGGATGAGACTGTTTTTCCAATATCTCCGCCACGTTTACAAGTACGGTGCTTTTCGCAATAACAATGTGTTTCAACCTCCCCATAAAAGTAATCCTCAAATTTCTCTTGTGAGTTGCTCTCGGTAGCAAGTCCAAATCGATCTAAATAATTTAATGGGTTATTGTGGAGATAAATGTAGAGATTTGGACCATCTAGGAAACCGGCAGGATCTTGACTGATCCATCTTGTAGATTGTGGATCATAAAATCGGAGCCCAAAATGAATAAGCCCTGTTCTTTGATTAACGCGTTTTCCAGCAAAACGCCAGGGATTAGCTAATAAAGAAACAGCTTGAACTTCACCGTTGGCATCGTAAATAGTCTCTTCACCAAAAGCGGTATATTGATATTGTTCTTTCAGTTTGCAATCATTGGAATTAGCTAAAGCAACAATGTTACCGGCTTGATCGTGAATGGGTAAATACTTTTCACCTTGTAACTCAAGGGCAACGCTCTTCAAAGAGAGTTCGTCACCAGCTAAACCCGGAACTTTTAGAGATTCTATGTTTCCTTTTTCATCAAGAGAACCAATCTCCTGATAGCCTACATACATGTATCTCGATGTGCAAAGCGTGTTTTTGATTTTGCCATTGATCTGGAGATGTTTTTCAACCAAAAGCCTGCCTAACGGATCATACGTAAAGGTAAGTGTTGGTTGACCAAGTTGTTTTACAGTAACCAGCTGTGAAAGAAGATCGCTTTCAAAACGGGTTTCTTCACCATCAAGGATTTTTCTTAAAAGATTTCCATGCTGATCGTAAAAAAATTCTGCTTTTGATTGTGAAATTAATTGATTTAGAGAATTGTATAAAAACTCATCATTACAAGCTTTTATGCAATTTCCCAAAGAGTCGTAGGCATAATTTTTTGTATTTATTTTTTTTCTGTGGTGAGCTGGGAAAGGCCATTGTACGAATATTCTTCGTGATTCTTTCCATTTATTTCGATCAAACGACCCATAAAGTCTCGCGAGTATTCTTCGTTAAAAAAACTGTCCTTCGTTGCAATTAATTGACCATTATGATTATACGTATATTCTTTTGAGCCTGCGCACCCCATATATGTTTCGGATAATAATTTTCCCAAACTGTTATATTTATCATAAGTATGCGTATAGAGAACTTCTCCAGCTGCAGAAATCCTCTTAACTTGACGACCATAAAGAGCATCATAAAAATAGCCAATTTTTGAGTTATCAGGTAGGGCAATTTCTTTGATACGGCCTTTACGATCATAGGCAAATTCAAGGGTATAGGATCCCTCTCCATCTTTGATTGTCTCCTTAATCAGCTGATCAAAGTCATTATAGGCTCTTTCGAAAGAAGGGCCTTTTAATTCGCTGGCAGCTTTTAAATTTCCATTGCTATCGTAGGAATAATTAAAAAGCATGCGCTGATTTGTTTTCCGATCTTCTGCCTCCAATTTCCGAAGTCTTCCTTCAGTATTATATGTATAATTGATTGACCATTCCATTCCGTGAATGGTCCTCGTCGCTATTTTTCCCTGTGAATTATATCCGTAAAAGTATCGTTTTTCTAAAGGAGAGCCCGCAGCATGTATCTCTTCTTGCACTTTACCCATCGAATCATGAATCCAGCAAATTTTCTGAGAGTCAATGATTTTTCCCTCCCAAATTTGGTCGTGAATTTCACAAGCCTTGTTGCCAAGGGTATCATAGAGAATCTTTTGAGATGATAAAAGAGCCCCCATCTCATCTTTTTTTATTATGGAATAAACCCTGTTAAGTGCATCAAACTCAATTTCTGTTTGCACGCCATGAGGATTTATAATCGTTTTTTTTAGAACTAATTGACCCAATGCATTTGCATATGAGTTATCTATAATAATCTTTGTTTCTTGACCAAGAGAGTCTAAATACGTGATCGGCTCTCCGTCAGCATTGTATATTGTATGAAGCAGAGAAACTCCATTTTCAAGGTTATACTCTTCCAGACACTTGCCATGGCTGTTGTAAGTAAAGCCTTTGCCGATTAACAAGTTACCTTGGAAGTCTTTGATACTTTTTTCGATGATATTTCCTGAAAGATCATATTTTAAACATTCCAATGAATAGTCTTGAGGGCCTTTATCAAACCAGACTCTCTTTTGATTTAAACGGCCAAGAGGGTCATAAAAAAAGTCTGTTCTTCGTGATTCATGATCATTTTCCTCTTTCTTTTCACCATATTCAATAATAGAAGAAAGTCTGCCGGTGGGATCGTGATAGAACCGTTTAATCCGTTTGTTTTCCTTTTCATAAATGCACCTGAAGCCGTTATATTTGCGTGTTTTTCCTTTTAAAAATGAATAAACACCAAATTGCCAAATTGTTGAACATTCCTCATAAATATTTCTTCCTAAGTAATCATATTCATATACAATTAGGATTTGATCGCGCGACAATGAACGATGTAGGCTACCTTCAGTGTCATATTTAAATAGTTCGAAAGTTCCATCTGGATATATTATTTTTGTGGGGTCTCCTCTTAAATTATAACTTTTTTTAGTTAAAAAACCCTTTGGATCTTGAATGGTAAGAACGTTTCCGAAAATATCATAAGTATAGTTAAAAGTCGGTCTGACAACTTGATAAATTTCATCAAATACTTCTGGATGAATGACTTTTATTAATCTATGGAAAGTATCATATATAAAATGTGTAGCGTGGCCAAATCGATCCGTTGATGATACTTTTCTACCAAGGAGATCATAAATAAAGTGAAGGGAAAATTGGCCTTCGGGGGTCATTTCAATTGTTTTGATAGGTTGATTATGGAAGTCAAAAACGGTGTGTATAGTTTTATTTTCTTGGGGAAAAGCTATTGAAATTTGATTGCCAACTTCATCATAGGCATAACTAACCTCTTTACAGGCTTTATCTATTTCTAATATAACTCGACCTTTGGCATTGTAGGATCTTTTTTCCGCAAAGGCAAATTTATCGTTTGTATCGTAGGTACTGGAAGATAAAAGATTAGATTGTTCATCATAAACATTAACCAACTTCTTAATCAGAATCTCTTCTTTATTTTTGAGATCTAATGCTTTTTCTATAATAATTTCTGGAAAGCCAACTCCCGGAAGAGTTTCTTTGGGTTTAATTTCTTTAATATGTCTTTCATTGACTCCACAATCATAGATTCTGCTTTCTTCTTCTTGAGATCCGTCATCTTCAACAATTCTAACGCATACTCCATCTTCATTATAGGTATAGAAAGTTCTTTTTTTTATTGTACCTTTGTCAAAAATGAGTTTTTTTAAGAGTAGATTAGTTCCTTTTTTATAATTGTATGTCGTTTGATTGCCCTTGCAATCACCTATTTTGGTTAACAAGTTAAATCCATCGGTTGAATAACCAAATGTTTTTACATGACATTCTTGTTCTTCGGGCTTAACCAATTTACCTTCAGGAGATACTTGGAGAAATACTTCTTGTTTGCCCGTTAAATTTCCATAAAGCCTCTCTTCAATGACATTTCCTGATTTATCATATTGAAAAGACCGATAAGAATAGATCCGCTCTTTGTCAGCCCCAATAGTTTTTGCAAGCAGTAGCCCTGCATCAGCTACCGTATTACCCCAGAACATCTGTTCCTTTCGGTAGAGCTGATTTTGCTCATCGTATCTTTCAATGCTTGTTAACTGTAAACACTTGTCATAAAAATATCTGACCTTATGGCCCAAGGCGTTAAAAACATCCGTAAAATCCGATCCGTATGTGATTGAGTAAATAATTGAAGGATATCCGGTTTGAGGGTGAGGTCCTTTTAGAAATTTGACTTTTCCATTCTCATAATCGATTTCTAGAAAACGCCCTTCTGGAAGTGATTTTTTTACTAAAACATCTTGATAAGAATAAGTGGCAGGGATTACATGTGATCCTTCCACTTTTGTTAATCGATAAATATTATTTTCCAACAATAGATAATAAATAAGCGATTTTGCATCACTTGTCTCAATTTGTACTCGACACTCATTATCATGAAAAACATAAGTAAAGTAAATCCATGAAAAGGTTTTTGTTGACGCTTTATTTTTCATTTCAACTGAAACGAGATGCCCGTAGTTATCATATGAGAAGAAAAGTTGATTCCCACTCGGGAGTATTTCTTGTTGTAAAAGGTAATATTCGGGATCTTTAACATTAGAAGCCTGCAAAGAAATTAATTTTTCACCAAGAAATAGCGATGGCAATTGTTGCACTTGTTTATAAACCCGCTTTGTGCCGTCTCCTAAGATTAATTCATACTTATCTCCCTTACAGTAAAGACGATTGTTCTGATGATTAGTTTGTCCCTTGATTTCTCCGGCATAAGTATTAACCATCCCTGCAACTTTTTCCAATCTGAGAGGCTCATCGGGCATGCCATTTGTATTTCTCCAACCACTATAAGGAAGGATTCCACCGGAACGCTCACCAGCAAAAGCAAGGGCTTTGAATTGCTCATGGCTGGTTTCGGAAGGATCCTTGCCAATAACCAGGAATCTTTGTGGAAATATGCTCCATTCCCCTCCAAGATTATTTGCGGAATAAAATCTTTGCAAAATTAAAGCGTCAGGTCCTGCTATTACCAGATCTGTGGCTGATTCACAATACTCTCCACTGATGATATTCACACAGTTTAGCAAGTAAGCTTCAGGATCTGATTCAGTGGAAATGTATTGTATTTGGTTTGCTGCTAGAAGCGGAAAAAAGACGAATAAAAAAAAATGCCAAACGCAAGTCATAATGCTTCCTTGTTTGGGTTTTCGAAAAATGGAACGAAAATATACAATAAATCAATTTGAACGCAAGAGAATTATTTGTAGTTTGGCAAAAGGTATTGCTTTCTCACTTCGAGGAAAGTTGAGCGCTCTTTTTCGTGCAGCCCTTTCAGCTGATAAACAATATGTTTCACATCTTTGACCAGCTGATACACCTCTTCCGTGCCGTTGACTTTGCAAAACATCTCTTTTCTGGCCGAGGAGGCCTCTAAGGCTTCCTTGAATTGCTTGGGGTAGAGGCTCTTGAGAATTCCGATGATCAGGTATTGAGTGGTGACCGGCTTGAAAATTTTGGGGTCGGTGATGACGATCAGCACTCCCTGGCAGTCCTTGTGGGCAAAGCGGCCGAAGAAGGGGCGGTAGTGGAACGGCTTGAAATGGACGCCCGGAAAATTTTGTTTATTGAGGTTTTGCGCAAAGAGATCGGCGTTGATCCAGGGCGCGCCGACGACTTTGAAGGGCAGAGTGTAGCCGATGCCGATGTTGACGAGCTGCAGCTCCCCTAAGATGCCGGTGGCGGGGTAGTAAAGCGCCGTCGAGGGCTCGGGCATTTGCGGGCTGGCGGGCACCCAGGTGAGTCCGGTGTCGCTGAAGCTCATCTCGCGGCGCCACCCCTCCATGGGCACCACGGTAAGGCGGCAGCCGACTTTGTATTCTCCGTTGAAGAGCTGGGCGAGCTCGCCGATCGTCATGCCATGGCAGCCATGCTTGGGTTCACGAAAAAGGAATGTTTATCGGGCAACTTAAAACCGTTGAGAAATCCAATGAAATTACAGCAATTCCTAATCTACTAGAGCAGATTGACATCAGTGGAGCTACAATCTCTATTGATGCAGCAGGTTGTCAAAAAAATATAGTAAAAACTATTCGCAAGGCAGGAGGAAACTACTTATTGGCTGTGAAAGAAAATCAGCCCAAACTTTACGACGAAACGGTGAACTTGTTTAATGAAGCCAGGAAGGTTAATTTTAAGTATGTTCTGAACTGCGGCCGCCATGAAAATATAGAGACAAAATCGGGTCGTATTGAAAAGAGGAGCATAACTATCATCAGCGATCCATCTGAAATATTTACAGCAGAAGAGTGGGAGGGTTTGGAAACGCTAGTTGAGGTTATCAATGAAACAGCTACATTAAAGAGCGGAAAAGTCTCTACAGAAAAACGGTATTATATTATAGAAAGCGCATAGGAGTTTAAAGACCGCGTAAGAGGTCATTGGGGGGTTGTGCATTGGACACTCGATGTAACGTTCAAAGAAGACGAGTCCCGGGCAAACACCCTGCACTCAGCAGTAAATTTAGGAACATTAAGGAGAGCTGCTTTGAATATTGTGAAAAGTGACAAGCAAAATGGAATGTGGACGGAAGCATTATAAAACAGATCCTTGAAGCTCTTTTTGCTGTCAAATCTTTTTAATCAAAAAATTGAAATAAATTTTATACGCAGCCACATCGCCTTCCGGAAATGAGTTGTGGCTGGGAATTATGAAGAAGGAAGAGAGCTCTGTTTAAAAAAAGCAGAAGGGGACCACTTTCGTTTAGTCAGCTCAATTGCATTTGGTTAGGATCCTTAAGTCATAATTGAGAAGCTTTTTCTCACCATCTTGTTGATAAATGACCAAGATATGCTTTTGCTGTGCAGGATAGAAGAGGAACGATTTTGAAGAATCGATGAGAATTCTAGAAGCTGCAAGGTTATTTTCCAACGGAGATTGCGGATTAAAATGATCCACATACGTTAATGCAAACATCTCCGAATCACTTTTGTTCTCTACTATGGCGCAAACCGGCACATCCATAGAGTTTTGCGTTGAGAAAGTATACGCATGGTAAGTAAAGGTGCCCGCTAGCTGATCATTGTTTGAATAAGGAATGTCTTCTTCAATACCTGCAAGTTGATCTACCCCTTCAAAGTTACCGGCAGAGGGATTGCATATGACATGATTAAATAGGAGATTATTATAAGCAAACTTAAGGATTCCTGATGGCATTTGGAGGGTAAGTTGATCATCTAATTCCAATGCCATATCCTTTCCAAAGTCATCTATTTCAGGCGTTTTGTATTCCTGGAAATCCTCTAAAACAGGAAGATTCAAGGCGAAAGAATTGGCACTCATTGTACAAGTCAAAATTACAGGTTGAGAGATCACTATGCAGCCTGGTTCATCCATGACACCGGGATAGTATGTGCCAGCGCCCAAGTTTGTAAAGGTGCCGGAACTCGCCCAATTTGCCCCATTATCAATTGTGTATTGATAGGGCGGTGTACCTCCAGATGCACCAATAATTATTTGGCCATTGTCACAGTCAGGAGGGTTTGAGGGATTAGTGGGGGCAAGGTTTGATATCATTAAATCATCAGTTGATACAGGCGTTAGTGTGACATTTTGCGCGGCACTAAGACAGTTGTTAGCATCTTTAACAAGCAGTGTGTAGGGACCCCCTGGAAGATTGTTAAAGACATTTGAACTTTGAAAGGTTGTTCCATTATCAAGTGAGTATTGATAGGGAGCTGTACCTCCTGATGCAGTAATAATAATGCTGCCATCGGCACTATTAGCACATGTAGGATTAGTAAATGAATAGGTAAACGAAAGCGCAGTTAGTGTCACAGTTTGCGGTGTACTGAGACAGCCATTAGCATCTTGAACGACCACAGTGTAGCTGCCGGCCGTAAGATTGGAAAATATATTCGAGGGTTGATAGCTCATCCCGTTATCACTTGAGTATTGATACGGAGATGCGCCTCCGGATGCTGTGACGGTAATGGAGCCGGTGCTGCTGGCACAAGAATAAGTAGTTGTATAGGTGAAGGTAATGGATGGACTTGTGAGTGTCACAGTTTGCGGTGTACTGAGACAGCCATTAGCATCTTGAACGACCACAGTGTAGCTGCCGGCCGCAAGATTGGTAAAAGTATTCGAGGGTTGATAGCTCATCCCGTTATCACTTGAGTATTGATACGGAGATGCACCTCCGGAAGCTGTGACGGTAATGGAGCCGGTGCTGCTGAAACAAGAATAAGTAGTTGTATAGGTGAAGGTAATGGATGGACTTGTGAGTGTCACAGTTTGCGGTGGACTGAGACAGCCATTAGCATCTTGAACGACCACAGTGTAGCTACCGGCCGCAAGATTGGAAAATATATTCGAAGGTTGATAGCTCATCCCGTTATCACTTGAGTATTGATACGGAGATGCGCCTCCGGATGCTGTGACGGTAATGGAGCCGGTGCTGCTGACACAAGAATAAGCAGTTGTATAGGTGAAGGTAATGGATGGACTTGCGAGTGTCACAGTTTGCGGTGGACTGAGACAGCCATTAGCATCTTGAACGACCACAGTGTAGCTGCCGGCCGCAAGATTGGAAAATATATTCGAAGGTTGATAGCTCATCCCGTTATCACTTGAGTATTGATACGGAGATGCGCCTCCGGAAGCTGTGACGGTAATGGAGCCGGTGCTGCTGACACAAGAATAAGTAGTTGTATAGGTGAAGGTAATGGATGGACTTGTGAGTGTCACAGTTTGCGGTTGACTGAGACAGCTATTAGCATCTTGAACGACCACATTATAGCTGCCGGCCGCAAGATTGGAAAATATATTCGAGGTTTGATAGCTCATCCCATTATCAATTGAGTATTGATAGGGAGATTTACCGCCGGATACTGAAAGACCGATACTACCATTTGAACTTCCAAAACATGGATTCTGAATTGATGTTACGAATACCTCTACGGGGAGAGTATCAAAGGGAAGAAAACTTGGTTGAGAGGTGCAATTATTGCTATCCTTAGCTACGACTGTGTAACTTCCATTTCCCAGATTGTTGAAAGTTGAAGAGTTAAAATAGTTGGCTCCCCCATCAATCGAGTATTGATAGGGGGGATTGCCGCCTATTGCATTGATGACAATGCTGCCATTGGTAAGGGTACTGCAGGTTGGTGGTGTACCTATAAAAGTAATTGAAATGGAGGATAGTTGTACTGTCGTCGATCCTAGACAACCCGTGTTATCTCGAACGACCAGATTGTAGCTATTTGCCGCGAGATTATTGAAAGTTGGGGATGTTTGAAAGGTTACCCCATCAATCGAGTAAGAATAGGGGCCTGTGCCACCCGTTGCAGTAATAGAAATGCTTCCATTAGAAGTATTAGGGCAGGGATTGACAATCAACGTATTGATAGTAATGGGGTTAGTATTTGTCAGTGTTGCAGATCCCGAATTCGTGCAGCCATTGCTGTCTTTAACAACCAAGGAGTAGGTGCCCTGATTCAGGCCTGTGAAAACATTGGACGTTTGATAGGATACGCCGCCGTTGATCGAGTATTGATAGGGGGGGTTCCGCCTGTTGCATTTATTGTGATGTTGCCGCATGAATTATTTATCATCGTCGAGAAGCTAATATCACAGGCTTTCCCTAATGTCACCGAGCCGTAAAGGAGGCGATTCTCGCAGTCTTTAATGACAACACTGTAGGTCCCCCCGGCCAGACCTTTGAAAACATTCGATGATTGAAAAGCGCCTTGATTTAGAGAATACTGATACGGAGGCGTGCCCCCTGAAGCATTGATGATGATGATGCCATTGGTGCCCCCACCAGTAGGATTAGTGGTGGCCGCGGTGAAAGAAATTTGCCGGTGCTTGCAACACTTGGTATAATCTGTTTTCTTGGAAGGCCCTAAGGTGATAATTAAAGGGCAGCTTTCCACACCGTTTGCTGTAAAAGAAACCAGTTTGTAGGTGTAATTCCTGCTTGCTATGCGATTCTGCACGGTTACCGTTTTCGGCTCTTGCGCTGTGGTTTCTGAAACCAGTATTTTATTTTGGTAGATCCGGTAGCCAACCACCTGGGAATTCGCGCTGGGACCCCAGCTTAATACATGGGTGTCCTGAACCACCTTTCCCGAAAAAAAAGTGGGCGCAAGAGAGCAATTCGGATCGCATTTGAACTGATTAGCTGAAAGATTCCAGGGAAGTAATAAGATCCATAAAAATAAATAAACTCTGGATAGCATAGCTCTTTCCCTACTTGTAAATAGTAAAGATAATCTCTTTTTGGAAAAAGAGCAATAAATATTTTAATTGAACGGTTCTGACGCGTTTGAAAAGGGTCTGAATTTAATGAAATAATTTTATTTGTAGGCAACAGGTATTGCTTTCTCACTTCGAGGAAAGTTGAGCGCTCTTTTTCGTGCAGCCCTTTCAGCTGATAAACAATATGTTTCACATCTTTGACCAGCTGATACACCTCTTCCGTGCCGTTGACTTTGCAAAACATCTCTTTTCTGGCCGAGGAGGCCTCTAAGGCTTCCTTGAATTGCTTGGGGTAGAGGCTCTTGAGAATTCCGATGATCAGGTATTGAGTGGTGACCGGCTTGAAAATTTTGGGGTCGGTGATGACGATCAGCACTCCCTGGCAGTCCTTGTGGGCAAAGCGGCCGAAGAAGGGGCGGTAGTGGAATGGCTTGAAATGGACGCCCGGAAAATTTTGTTTATTGAGGTTTTGCGCAAAGAGATCGGCGTTGATCCAGGGCGCGCCGACGACTTTGAAGGGCAGAGTGTAGCCGATGCCGATGTTGACGAGCTGCAATTCCCCTAAGATGCCGGTGGCGGGGTAGTAAAGCGCCGTCGAGGGCTCGGGCATTTGCGGGCTGGCGGGCACCCAGGTGAGTCCGGTGTCGCTGAAGCTCATCTCGCGGCGCCACCCCTCCATGGGCACCACGGTAAGGCGGCAGCCGACTTTGTATTCTCCGTTGAAGAGCTGGGCGAGCTCGCCGATCGTCATGCCATGGCAGTAGGGCACATTGAGGTAGCTCACCGGGGAGCGCCACTTCGGATCAAGCATGGGGCCGTCGATAGTCGTTCCGTTGATCGGATTGGGGCGGTCGAGCACAACCACGTGGGTGCCGCATTTAGCCGCCGTTTCCATGGCGTAAAAGAGGGTGGTGGCGTACGTATAGGACCTGGAGCCGATATCCTGGATGTCGAAGACCAGCAGGTCGATGTTTTTGAGCATTTCGGGTGTGAGGCGCTTTAAGGAGCCGTTCCCGTAGAGGCTGATGATGGGAATCCCCTCGTACCGGGCGTCTTTCACTTCCTTTTCGGCGTGGGTGGCGCCGTGAATGCCGTGCTCCGGGGCAAAGAGGGCGGCAACAGTGAAGTTGTGCTTCGCTGAGAACTCTTTTAAAACATCCACAGTCAATTGCATGTTGCTGTTGATGGCCGTGTGATTGGTGATTAAACCTACCCGTTTTTGCTTGAAGAGCGAGGCGTGGGGTTCGAGGCATTCGCTGCCCACTTTCACTTTCGGGGCCTGCGCGTGCAGGGCAAGCGCTAAGATAAAAGTAAGAAGGCAAAAGATCGTTTTCATCACCTCAAGACATTATAGGATCGCGCCAAAAAAATCCACACCTGTAATTCAAATAATGATTGACCTGTTAACGCCAAAGAGTTTATCTTTACCTTTTGCAAGGAGAGAATGCTATGCTATCTAGAGCTTGTTTGTTTTTATGGGTTTTATTACTTCCCTGGGTCCTTTCAGCTCAGGAGTGCAAGTGCGATAGTCCGAATTGTACTCTTGCGCCCACTTTTTTTCGGGGAAGGCGGTTCAAGACACCCATGTATTAAGCTGGGGTCCCAGCGCTGAATTCCCAGGTGGTTGGCTACCGGATCTTCCAAGGTAAAACCCTGGTTTCAGAAACCACAGCTCAAGAGCCGAACAAAGTAACCGTGCAGAATCGCATAGCAGGCAGGAATTACACCTACAAACTGGTTTCTTTTATAGCGGATGGAAGCGGAAAGCTGCCCGCTAATTATTACCTTGGGGCCTTCCAAGAACACAGATTATACCAAGTGTTGCAAACACCGGCAAATTTCTTTCACCGCGATCACCATTAATCCAACAGATGGCGGCACCAACGGCAAAGTCATCATCAAAGCTTCAGGGGGCACACCTCCGTATCAGTATTCCCTAGATCAAGGCGCTTTTCAATCATCGAATGTTTTCAAAGGCCTGGCTGGCGGCACCTACAGTATTGTCATTAAAGACTGCGAGAATCGGTTCCTTTACGGAACTCGGTGACATTAGCGGGAGCCTGTGGTATTAAATCCTATTAACAATCACACGTCCCTTAGCAATCTTGTGAACGGGCTACTAACGAAATCACCTCGAATCTACAGGAGGAAAACGCCCCCTACAGTTATTCGTTGGATGGAGGCCCTTTCCAATCATCAAATATTATTCTATAGCGAACTGCAGGCACCTACCATCTTGACGTTAAAGACAGCCGGAAATGCCACCGATCCGGACTGGCGACATTCAATGATAGGTGCGTCAATGTTACCTATACGATTTCAAACTATCATCCAACTACGCCGGGCTGTATTAATGGCGACAATTATTTTCACTTGTCCGAATATGGAAAGGCCAATATACATATACCATTGATGAGTGTAACATTTAGTTTGCATCAGTTAATCCTGACTGGTTTCATTGGTTTGCCAGCGGACCTATATAGATTATAGATCAAGTAAATGCATTTACAACAACCCAACGCATTGTTATTCAGGAATAGTGCCTGAAGCATGAACCTTGTCAGCTGCGGCACGACTTTGCATATCCCGGGGCTGGCTCCGGATATTGAGGATATAGCCGTGCCATCTTAATAGGGGAAATTTCCAATGCGTCTCTTTAAGTTCATGTAGCAGTACCGGCAATATTTTAGTGGCTGCTTATGGTGAGAGCTTTGAGGCAGTGAACCCTGAACGGATTGCCTAAGGGCAGGCGACGAGCGTCGAGGAACCTTTTTGCGCATTAAACGGCCGCCTTCGGAGGGCTTCACTTGGAGTTAATCGAATGCCTTCCGGTAGGGTTATGGTACGCCTTAAGAGCCAGCGCCTACAAGCTGAACCGTTGAGGGGCGCATCGTTATCTTGTCCTCCTCCCCGCTTTAAGGTCAGAATTAAAATATTGATTGCCCTTTTTTCCAAAAAGAGTTTATCTTTATCTTTTGCAAGGAGAGAATGCTATGCTATCTAGAGCTTATTTGTTTTTATGGGTCTTATTACTTCCCTGGGTCCTTTCAGCTCAGGATAATCAATTCAAGTGCGACAGTCCGAATTGTTCCATTGCGCCGGCTTTTTTTTCAGGGAAGGTGGTTCAAGACACCCATGTATTAAGCTGGGGTCCCAGCGCGAATTCCCAGGTGGTTGGCTACCGGATCTTCCAAGGTAAAATCCTGGTTTCAGAAACCACAGCTCAAGAGCCGAACAAAGTAACCGTGCAGAATCGCATAGCAGGCAGGAATTACACCTACAAACTGGTTTCTTTTATAGCGGATGGAACGGAAAGCTGCCCGCTAATTATTACCTTGGGGCCTTCCAAGAACACAGATTATACCAAGTGTTGCAAGCACCGGCAAATTTCTTTCACCGCGATCACCATTAATCCAACAGATGGCGGCACCAACGGCAAAGTCATCATCAAAGCTTCAGGGGGCATACCTCCATATCAGTATTCCCTAAATCAAGGCGCTTTTCAATCATCCCATGTTTTCAAAGGTCTGGCCGGAGGAACCTATAGTGTTGTCATTAAAGACTGCGAGAATCGCTACCTTTACGGCACGGTGACATTAGAACGGGAGCCTGTGATATTAACATCATATTAACAATCACTCCTACTAAATGCGGCACCTTCGACATCACCTCGAACCTACAGGAGGCACGCCTCCATATAGTTATTCGTTAGATGGAGGCCCTTTCCAATCATCAAATATGTTCATAACGAATCCAGGTACTCACCATATTACAGTTAAAGACAGCCGGAATTGCACCGAGACTGGAACATTCACTATAAGTGAATTTACATATACGTTTACTAATCCAACTACGCCGAACTGTAATAATGGCACAATTACCTTCACTTCTCCGCTTGGCAGCCCACCATATTTTTATAATATTGGTGTTGGGTTTTTTTCTAACCCTCATTTCACCGGATTGAAAGCGGGCACATATGATTTAGAGATTTTGGATAAAAATACTGGTTGCAAGTCAGAAAAAGTCTCTTTAACATTAACTTGTCCGTAGCAAACTTTGGCATCTGCTGGGCTGGCTCCGGAATTGGGGATCTGATTTAATAGGGGAAATTCCGGGTTTTATCATGCAGCAGTCCCAATATATGGCGAGAGCGAGGCAGTGCCTGAAGGATGCCGAAGGGCGGGCGATGAGCGTCGAGGAGCGGCGGGAGGCGGCCATTCAGCTGGCGGCGTGCATGCTGAGGGAGGCGCGCCGCATAGAGTCTGAGGCCGAAAGGGCGGCGCAAGGGGAGATTGCCGGAATGATCCGCGATCTCCGCGGCAAAGCCTTTACGATTTGTCTGACCGATCAATGCTTCCGGTCCAGGAACGCGGCGCGCGTAGCCGATCAAATGATCTTCCTTTTACATAAATTCGGCATTCCTAAGTTCGTCTCTTTTGATAAGCGCCTGGAACTGATGGCGTTCCGCACCTTCGGCAGAATGGGTGCGGGTGTCATGGTGCCTTTGGCCAAGAAGATGCTGAGGCGGCAAACCCGTCAGGTGATTTTGCCGGGAGAGCAGAGGGCCTTGAACCGGCATATCGAAAAAAGGCAAAGGGAGGGGGTGCGCGTCAATCTGAACCGCCTGGGGGAAGCGATCCTGGGCGAGGCGGAAGCCAAAAGGCGCCTTGATCTCTATCTGGAGGATTTGCGGAATCCAAAAATCGATTATATTTCGGTGAAAATTTCTACGCTGTTCAGCCAGCTGAACTTGCTGGCATGGGATCATACGCTCGAGATTTTAGCCGGACGCTACCGCACCCTTTTGCGCCAAAATAAATTTATCAATCTCGATATGGAGGAGTACCGCGATCTCCATCTGACGGTGGCGCTTTTCAAAAAAGTGTTGGAAGAGCCTGAATTTTTCCAGTGCCGGGCCGGCATCGTGCTGCAAAGCTATCTGCCCGACTCCTATCTGATCCAGCAGGAGCTGACGATCTTTGCGATGCAGCGGGTGGTGAATGGGGGCGCGCCGGTCAAAATCCGCCTGGTGAAAGGAGCTAACCTCGCTATGGAGAAGGTGGAAGCATCGCTTCGCAACTGGCCGCAGGCGCCCTACGATGAGAAGGTGGATGTCGACGCAAATTACAAAAGAATGCTCGGCTACGCCTTGGAGCCGGAGCACGCAGAGGCGGCGCACATCGGCGTGGCCAGCCACAATCTCTTCGATATCGCCTACGCTTTTTTATTGCGGTCGGAGAAGGGGGTGGAGAAGTTTGTCGAATTCGAGATGCTCGAGGGGATGGCAGGGCCCATTCAGCGGGTGGTGCAGGAGCTTTCCCAGGGGATGCTGCTTTATTGCCCGGCGGCCACTGATGAGGAGTTTCAGTATGCCATGGCCTATCTGGTGCGCCGCCTGGATGAAAACACGGCTCCCGATAACTTTTTGCGATATGCCTTTGATCTGCAGCCGGACACGCATGAGTGGTATCAGCAGACCAGCCTCTTCTCTGAGGCCTGTCACCGGATAAGAAATGTCAGCTCCGCGCCGCGCCGTGTCCAAAAGAGGGCCTTATTCCCCTTTTCAGGCAGAATTTCGACCGGTCGAGAGGGGGCAGATATTGGAATTTCCGAGGAGAAAAGCGCAATAGATGATCACGGTCGAAAGGAAAAGAGAGTGGAACCGGAGCTCTTCTCTCCTTTTGAAAATGAACCTGATACTGATTGGACGCTCTTTCAGAACCGGAAATGGGCGGAAGAGATTTTGGAATGGCAGGGGAAAACCGACCAAATCCCCGTGTGTATCGCAGGCGAGGAAGTTTTGACGAAGCAGGTAAAGGCCGGCTTCGACCCCTCTACCGGAAAAGAGCTCTACTGCGCTTCTTTGGCTGATCAGGACCTGGTGGAGAGGGCCCTCGTTTGCGCGAAAGAGGAGGAGCCGGTCGCCGCCAAAAGCTCTTTGGCGGAGCGGGCGGTGCTGATGGCCCACGCGGCAGAGGCTATTCGGCAGAAGCGGAATGACCTGATCGGCGCCATGATCGCCGACGGGGGCAAAACTATTTTTGAAGCGGATATCGAAGCGACCGAAGCGATCGATTTTCTAGAGTATTACTACCGGAATCTCAAAGAGTGGCTGGCCCATGACGATATCGAGTGGCGTCCGAAGGGGACTGTGCTGGTCGCGCCGCCCTGGAACTTCCCCTGCTCGATTCCGGCGGGGTGTATCGCGGCGGCTTTGGCCGGGGGAAACAGCGTGATTTTTAAACCGGCGCCCGAGACGGTTCTCGTAGGCTTTGTCCTGGCCCAAATTTTTTGGGAAGCGGGCGTCAGCAGACGGCGGCTGCAGTTTTTGACCGGAGAAGATGAGACGGCCGGCACCCTTTTAATCAAAGATCCGCGGGTCGATCTGGTGGTCCTGACGGGGGGCACCGAAACGGCCAGGATGATGACGCGCCTGCGGCCGGGCCTCGATCTGATCGGCGAGACGGGGGGAAAGAACGCGATGATTATCACGCGCCTCTCCGACCGGGACCTTGCGGTGCGCGATCTGGTGCAGTCGGCCTTTGGCCACGCCGGACAGAAGTGCAGCGCCTGCAGTCTCGCTATTTTAGAAGCCGAAGTGTATGACAGCCTAGACTTTCGCGAGGCGCTCAAGGATGCCGCCGCGAGCCTGCCGGCCGGATCGGCCTGGGATTTTACCACTAAGATTAATCCGCTGATCAAAGCGCCCGAAGGAAAGCTGCTGCGCGCTTTAACCATTCTGGAGGAAGGGGAGGAGTGGCTGCTGAAACCGGTGGCGGACTCCAAGAACCCAAACCTCTGGAGCCCCGGCATCAAACTCGGCGTCAAAGCAGGCTCGTTTACCCACCAAAATGAGCTGTTCGGGCCGGTGTTGGGGGTGATGCGGGCCGATAATCTGGCGCATGCCCTGCAACTGGCCAATGGAACCGCGTACGGCCTGACGTCGGGCCTCCACTCGCTCGATGAGCGGGAGCAGAGGGAGTGGATGCAAAAAATTGAAGCGGGCAACGGCTATATCAACCGGGGCATGACGGGGGCGATCGTCGGGCGGCAGCCCTTTGGCGGATGCAAGGCGAGCAGCTTCGGCTTTGGAGCGAAGGCCGGCGGCCCGAACTATTTGACCGAATTCATGCATGCCAGACAAATTTCTCTGCCGGCTCAGGAGCTGGAACCGGTGAAAGCGGTGAGCCTTCTGACGCGCTATATACCGGCAAATGAGCTCGATGTCTGGCGGGTAAGTGTGGCCAATTACGCCTACTACTATGCCCAGGTGTTTAGCCGGGATAATTATTTAAGCCGTTTGACCGGCCAGGATAATTTCTTGCGCTATCTTCCCCGCAAAAAAAGTTGTCTTAGAATCAATAAAGGGGATGAATTAATCGACGGGTTGCGTATAATTGCTGCAGCCCTGACTTGCGGCGCGCCGCTTGAGGTGAGCAGCGAGGCTCCTTTGGGAATCCAAGAGGAGCTGCACGGGATCTCCTTTGTCCAGGAGACGGAAGCGGCGCTGATCGGCCGCCTTGGGGAGATCAGGCGGCTCCGGATGATTTCCGCGCCCTCGGCCGGGCTGCTGGCCGCGGCGGCGGAAAAGATATCGCTAAAACCGGTGCTGGCCAATGGGCGGCTCGAGCTGCTCAACTATTTGCAAGAGGCGGCTTTCAGTGTCGACTACCACCGGTATGGCAATTTAGGCGAAGGATTTGACAGATGTTATTAGAAGAACTCAATGTAGAACAACAAGAAGCTGTGACTAAAGTCAACGGACCTATGCTGGTGCTGGCCGGCGCCGGCTCGGGGAAAACGCGCGTGGTGACTTACCGCATCGCCCACCTGATCGATCAGGGGGTGCCACCCGGTAAAATCTTGGGCCTCACCTTCACCAATAAGGCGGCGCGCGAGATGAAAGAGCGGGTGATGGCGCTGACTCACAGCCATGTGCTGATCTGCACTTTCCATAGCCTTGGCGCGCGCATCTTGCGCGAATGGGCCGAGGTGCTCGGCTATCCTCCGAATTTCACCATCTACGACGACCAGGATACCGATAAGCTGATCAAGAATTGCCTGCTGGAGCTTTACCCCGAGGAGAAAAAACTCGATCCCAAGGCCTTTAAGGGGATGATTTCAAAAGCCAAAAACGCCATGCAGATGCCGGATGAAGTCGATACGAGGGAGCTTAACACGCGGCAGGAGTCTTATTTTCCAAGAGTGTACGAAGTGTATCAGGAAAAACTTTTGGCTTATGGCGCGCTCGATTTTGACGACCTGCTCTTTTTGACGGTGCGCCTCCTGCGCGAGCACCCAAATGTTCTCGAGCTTTGCCAAAACCGCTGGTCCCACCTTTTGGTGGATGAGTACCAGGACACGAATGCCGCTCAATACGCCCTGATCACCTATCTGGCGGGCCAAAGCCGCAATATCTGCGTGGTCGGCGATCCCGATCAGTCGATCTACTCCTGGCGCGGGGCGAACATCCACAACATCCTCCATTTTGAGAAGGATTATCCCGGCACGCAAGTGATCCGGCTCGAGAGAAACTACCGCAGCCGCTCAAATATCCTTGAGGCGGCCAACTCTTTGATTTTGAATAATGACCAGCGCATTGATAAACGCCTTTGGAGCGAACTTGGCCCGGGGGAAAAGATCAAATGCCACACCGCCTATAACGAAAGGGACGAAGCCGCCTATATCGCCGAGCAGATCCGCTACCACCATGATTATCAGGGGATTCCTTTGAGCGACATGGTGATTTTTTACCGCACCAACGCCCAGTCGCGGGTGTTTGAGGATGAACTGCCCTACCAAAAGATCCCCTATATCATCGTCGGGGGGATCTCCTTTTATCAAAGGCGGGAAATCAAAGATATTCTGGCTTATCTTCGCATGGTGCAATCGGATGCCGATTTCATCTCCTTCTCCCGCACCATCAACCTGCCCAAGCGGGGGATTGGCGGGGCGAGCATCGAAAAACTGCGCCAGCGGGCCGAGGCGGACGGCGTGCCGATCTTGCACTATTGCCGAAACTCCCCCATTCAGCTGCCCGCCCGGCAGCAAAAGGGGCTGCAGGAGTATGTGGAACTAATCATGGACTTGCGCCGCCACAAAGGGCAGATCGGCAAACTCGTGCAGAAAACCATCGAAGATAGCCATTATCTCAGCTTTTTGACCGAAGAGCCGGACAGTTTCGACGAACGGAAGGAGAACCTCGACGCCCTGATCGCCAAGGCGATGGAGTGGGAGGCTTCCACGGAAGGGCCGACGCTGGACGCCTTCCTGGAGGAGCTCGCCCTCAAGTCGGGCACCGACGAAATGAAAGAGGGGGAGGACCGCGTCAATTTGATGACCCTGCATAACGGCAAGGGCCTGGAGTTCACCGTGACCTTTCTCGCCGGCATGGAGGAGGATCTCCTGCCCCATGTCAATTCCAGGGGCAGCCAGGAGGCCTTAGAGGAGGAGCGGCGCCTCTGCTACGTCGGCATGACGCGCGCCAAAGAGGTACTCTATCTGATCAACTGCGAACAGCGGTTCATCTGGGGCATGCAGCGCTCCCAGCGCCCCAGCCGCTTCCTGAAAGAGGTGCCCTACAAGCTCAAAGAGATCGTGTACTGAACATTTGTAAAATTCCATTTTTACATATTATCTTTAATTTTAAAATCAGCTGCGCTACCTTGGTGCCTATGCTGTATCTTTGCTTGATCGCTTCTCTCTTTTTTTTCCATGACGCGGAAGGCTTTCTTGCCGGCGGGCGGCCTAACTCGTTTTCAGGAGGAACCAATGCCTTTGCCGGCATTGCCAATCCAGCTAATGCTGTCTGGATTCCCGACCGGTGGGATGTGGGATTCTACTGGGTGCATCAAAGATCGAGTATAAATAATCGCGATAATAACCCCCTGCTTCTCCCCGGAAAAACCAATACGGCTTACAAAATGAACAATTTGTATAGCTATGATGCGGCCATCACCCGGCAGGTCCGCTTTGGTTCAAAGCCCTGGGAGGCATCGGTGAGTTTGGCCATCTACTTCGCTCCCAACCGCCTGGCGGTAAGGACTAAGGAGCCTATCCCTTTATTAGGAACAACACCGCAAGTGATAAGGGATAGTACACAGGTTCTTTCGGCTATCTTTTCCCTCAAACTGAATGAGAGCCATTCTTTTGGCTTTTCCTTGGATTATTTTCACCTGTCCCATCTTAGAGAGGGATACCAAAATGCCGATAATCCCCAAAGATCGGTCTCTCCGGGAAATGTCACCAATAATGGGACGGATCATTCCGGCGGGCCTGGAATCACCTTGGGCTGGCGCTGGAAGATAACCCCATCCCTTGACTTTGGCCTGGCCTGGATAAAAAAAAGCTATGTGGGGCAATTTAGAAAATATCGGGGCTTTGAGCCCCATCATGCGAAGAATTATATTCCTCAAACGGTGGGCGGGGGGTTTGGTTATCGCTTTATGCCAAAACTCGCCGGGCGTCTGGAGGTGCTATGGATCAATTATGGCAATCTCCCCGGGGCAAATTCCGCTCTACTCCCCAATGGGGAACTTAACGAGAATAAAAGGGGCTCCAACAAATCCCCGGGTCCCGGACTCCAAAATGCAACCTTGCTGAACTTAGGGATGGGCTACCAATTCACTTCTCAACTGGCTTTGGGGGTTGGTTTTTCACACCGCTTCAAGAATGGGCAAAGCTCAATCTTAGCGCACTCCTACAGGATTCAGACCCTCTATGATCTTCTCACTGTAGGAGCCAATTTCAAATATAAAAAGCATGATTTTTATCTGATCTTCACCCGAGGATTTAAGAATACGGTGCAAGGCCATATTCCCCCGGCAATCGGCGGAGGAATGTTGTCCACAGAAAAGTCCAACGGCTCGGCGTTCTTTTCCTGGGGCTATCTGTATTGAAATTTATCCGCTGCATCGAGCGAGCAGGTCAAAGAACTAATAGTGGGAGTTTCAGGGTCGATTATAGTAGAGCCGTAAGGGTGCGCAAATTGTCCTTCAACGTGGTGCTGTCGGGATATTCCCGCAGCAAGTCTTCGGTCAACTCTTTGGCCCTTTGCCAATTCTTTTCGTTATAGGCTTTGCGGGCCTGATACGATTTGGCCTCCACCGACTCTCTTTCTATTTTAGAATAGATCCGCTCGGCGAGTTCGATCTCTCCCTGATTCAGAGCTATGCGGGCTAATTTTTCCTGCCCCTGAAGAGAGCTTTGCAGTTTCTTGTGGTTGAGAATGATTTTTTTGGCTTCGGCATACTGATCGTGATCCAGATAAATTTGACATAAGAAGTCCGCCAGGCGATAGCCGTTTTCCGTGTTTTGCTGCGCGCGTTTATGCAGCGAAAAGATCTCCTGTTCCGATTCCTGGGCGCGGTGCAGAAGGGAGAAGACGAGGTCGGGAAGGTGAGGCGTGCGCGGGATGATCGCGGCATACTCTACCGCTTTGGCTATGCTCACATTGTCGGCAAGAGCCGCGACAAAATCCAATGAAACCCACTCAGGAGCGCATCTGGAGGGAGATTCGTAAGGGTATAAATGGCGCGCGGCCTCCGTCCAGCCGGCTTTAAGGAAGATCGCGGCAACGGCGTCTTTGCTTTGTAGAAACTTGTCGAGCTCCTCTTTAGTTTCAATGGTGGGGTAGCCGGGCTGCGAATGTTTGGCCAAGGCGGCAAGCAGGGGAAAATAGTCATCAGAATGCTCGATATGCAGCATCTGGAAGCTGATCGTGTCTATCGCCACCTCATCGGTTCCAAACCCTCTGTAGATGAGAAGATACTTTAAGGTGTCTTCCAAATCTTTGTCCCAGGAGTTGGCGTAGAAGGGGTTGTTTTGCAAAAGCTGCCAGGCCTCTCTTAGCTTGCTTTGCTTAAATGACTGGATGAGCTTCAGCCAAAAAGTGCTCTGCTCCGTCTTTTGAAGATCCCTGGAATAGAGTATTTGCTGGAAGGCGTCGTTTTTCCAAAATTCGCCCGGTTTTAACGAATTGAGGTACTGGGCGTATTGCTGCAAAATCCGGTTGCCTTGAGGCGGCTGGACCTGCGCCTGGACCGGTTTGGCCACCTGTTTCCAAAACAGAAATTTTATCCAAGCTTCTTCTTCGCAGTTTTCATCCAGGCTGCGGCTCCAAAACCGGATAGCGTCGCTGAAGGCCTTTTTGCGGATAAAAAGGTCGCCGACAAAATTTTTAAGGGAAGGATTTTGGGGATCCAGGTCAATCGCGCCCAGGTATTCATTCAGGGCCGCTTCTTCGTCGCCAAGGGATTCGAGCAGCTTGCCGCGATAAAACCGCACCTCTGCGTTCAGCGGATCCTTTTTGGTCGCTTTGGAAAGATAATTCCACGCCTCTTTAGGCTCTTCCTTCATGGTGAGGATAGCCAGCCTCAAAAGGCGGAAGGCGTCGGTCTCGCCGGAAAACGTGCGGGAATTGAGCAAATTGATCGCCTCTCCCTGGCGCCCTTCGGCGAGGAGCCGGTCGACATCGAAAGAGAGCCACGTTTCATCCGCATGTTCATAGCCGCGCCAATAGTTGCGGAACATCTGGTATTCCTGAAACTGGCGGTTTTCAATATAGTGTTCAGCAATTAAAAGAGCCGCGTCTTCATGATCGAGCAGCGCTTCAGGGGTGTAATCGAAGATGTCGATCAGCTGAGGGATATCGCGCAGGCTGATGCAGGCCTTGACTAAAAGGTCGGTCCATTTGGGGGAGGTGAAATTTTCCTCTTCAATCTCTTCTTTTATGCTTTTCATGGCCGCAAGCGCTTCTTCCGCACGCCCTTCGGCGAGCAAATTTTCCACTTCCTGAAGATACTCCTCTTCTTCCTGAAGCACCAGTTGCGTTTGCCTTTTCTCTATGTTATAGGCCGAGAGGAAATATAACCCGATAAATAGACAGAAAATAGCGCAGCACGCGCAGATGATAACTAGCCCTAGCCTTCGCATCAGTCACTCTAAATTACTATGTAAAACGTAGTTTATACTAAGAGTTGCATTTTTTACCAATTATACCGCATAAAATCGCTCAAAAAAAATTCTTGTGTTGGCCGGGCCGATCGTTTAAACATCAAATCAAGAAGGGGGGGAAGATGGCACAGCGTATCTCTATCAGTATCAATCCGTTGCAAAAGCAAAAGCAGATGCAGCATCTGATGATGTCGCCGCAAATGCAACAGGCTCTTAATCTTCTGCAGCTGCCCCTGCTGGAACTATCGGCTATCGTTGAGATGGAGTTGCAGCAAAACCCTATCTTAGAACTGATTGAAGAGGTTGGCGAGGAAAGATATGAAGAACCTCTTGAAAGGGAATTGGAATTTCATGAGCAGGATTATGAGCGGCTGCAAAATCTTGAAGAGGAGTATCGGGAGCATTTTTCTTTAAGCGAAGGGGCGTTCACTCAAAGGTCCGGGGATGAAGAGAGTTTAAAACAGTTTCTGGAAAATTCGATCGTAAAACAAGATACTATCTTCGAATCATTAATGATTCAGGTCAATCAAACATTTGATTCTAAAGAGGATAAAGAATGCGCAGAGTTGATCGTCGGCCACTTGGATGAAAAAGGCTTTTTAACGACCTCACTGAAAGAAATTGCCGATCATTACCGCAAAAGCATAAAGAATTTGAATAAGATCCTGAAAAAAATACAAGAATTTGAGCCTTATGGAATTGGAGCGGAAAATCTCCAGGAGTCCCTTTTGATTCAACTGCGCTGCTTAGGGAAAGCGGGGAGTTTGGCCTACGCAATTGTCGATAAGCATTACAACGATTTGATCAATAATAGGATCCCGCTGATTGCCAAAAGTTTAAAATGCGGGCACCAGGAGATTGTCGATGCCGTGCAGCAGCATGTCGCTTCGCTTGATTTCAGGCCGGGAGCGCAGCTTGCCGATTCCCCGGTGCACTACATCAAACCGGATGTCTCCTTAAGAATTGAGGGTAATAATATCCATGTCGATGTCGAAAGCGATATTTTGCCTCCGATTCGCATCAACCGCAATTATCTGAAGATGTTAAGCTGCGATGAGGTTCCTCTGGAGGAGAAAAATTTTATCAAAAATCAGCTGCTGTCGGCGAAATGGCTGCTCCGCAACCTGCAGCACCGCAATAGTTTGATCGAACGGATTGCCGGTTCTTTAGTCAAAAGACAGCGCGATTTTTTTCTTACGGATAAGGGCAAGCTCATCCCCTTGAAGATGAAGACGATTGCCGAGGAGTTAGAGGTGCATGAATCGACCATTGCCCGGGCAGTTGCCAATAAATATCTTGATACGCCCTATGGCCTTATGCCTTTTCGCTCTTTCTTTACCCACGCCTATACGACCGAAGAAGGGGAGAATGTCTCTTCCAGCACGGTGCAGGGATTAATCAAAGAGATGATCGAAAAAGAGGATAAGGGGAAGCCGATTTCCGATGCCGCTATTTCGGGGAGTTTGAGCAGGCAGGGGATCGTTTGTGCCAGGCGCACAGTGGCCAAGTACCGTGCGGAGCTGAACCTCGGCAACGCTAAGCAGCGGAAAAGGCATACAAATTAATAAAGCGCCAGCGCAAAGAGTCCTGGGCGCGCATGTATTCCCTGATTTTTCCCGCGTTCCATCCGGCAAAAAGGGCGATTTCCCGGTCCGTCAGACGGTAAAGGACGGCGCCGGCTTTTTGCCTGTCCTCTAAAAGCGCGCATAAATGTTTATAGCACTTTTTATAAATTCTCTGTTTTTTCCACAGGCGGAATAGGGCAAAGGCGGTCATGGCAAGAGGAATGGCTTTCAGCCACATCGCCTGCTGGTAGGCGGCCGGATAGCGCAAGACCAGGACGGCATCGAGGATGATGATGCCGGTGAGGACGAGCAGGAAAAGAAAACTTTCGACCGAGGATTGGACGATCGGGCCGAAGTAGCGTCTGAAAGGAGAGCGCGCAGTCGTGTAGGCGATCACTTCTTCAAAGCGGGGTTCTTCAAACTCCATCCGGCCCACATGGGAAAGTTCATGGGCGATCAGTTCGTCGCGGTCGTAAAATCCCAGCAATTTTTTGGAGCGGTGCAAAGCTTTTCTAAGCTGCAGGAGCGCCGCGGTGGGCGAGTCTTTTTTCAGCTGAAATATCCAGGCGCATCCCCCATGCCAGGGATAGAGTTGATAATTGCTGAAAAAGATGGGGATCCAGTCGGGGGAGATGCCGAACCGCTCCTCCGTTTCCGCCTTGGCTTCGGAGAAAAAGGAAAGATCGGCTCCCTCTTCCGGCTTGAAAGGGATCTCCTGTCCGAGCTCGGCGCTCAATGTCGTGTGGAGATTGAGGCAGAATTCGGCCCGTTTGGCAAAGGCCTCTTCACTTTCGCAAGGTCCGGGAATCAGCCCCTGGTCGTTAAAAAAACGGAGATTGTGGTCGGTAATCATGGAAGAATCATATCAGATACGGATTAAAAATATCATCTTTTACTTGCAAGCAGAGCCCAGATATGGCACGCTAATACACAAACTACTTCAAAATTTGGGATTTTGGCTTTGCCGAAGCCTCGGGATTCAACGATCGCAAATTTGCGATCGTTGAATCCAAAAACCAAATAAGTTGTTTGTGTATAATACACTTATAGTGTGAGCTGGAGAGGAAGGCATGCTGTTGGATGATTATGAAGAATTCAGTGAGAGCCAGTGTAAGATTCTTGAGCACTATGTCACGAACACACGGGGAAATATC
The DNA here is from genome assembly GCA_963696295.1 of uncultured Chlamydiae bacterium. Classification (GTDB taxonomy): domain Bacteria; phylum Chlamydiota; class Chlamydiia; order Chlamydiales; family JAJFMB01; genus CAVOJR01. The sequence continues at coordinate 1,572,583 of CAVOJR010000001.1, forward strand.
TTTGCCTTGCGCAATTTGCCCGAGGTGATCAAAGGAGCTCTTTTCTCCCGCTATTCCCGCTCCAGCCTTGGATTGCGCTCTTTGCTTCTCAAGGAGTTTATCGGCGATGAGGAGTCCTCGTTTGCCAAGATCGCCGGACAGGCGGATGGAGCGTACGATGCTGAGAAGCAGACGGCCGCGATTAAAAAAGCGCAGAATTTTTACGACCGCATCCTCGACGGCTATGGGGACGACTCGATCGGGGAACTCGGCGGGGCGCACCTCGCGATAGAAAACGTTTCCATGCTCGCCGCCAAGATGATCGAAGACTGCCGCATCGGCGGATCTCCTTTAGAAAAATCGACCCGGTATATCTATTTTGATCAGAAGGTGAACGGGGAATACCTCTTTTACCGCGAACCCGTCCTTATGACCTCGGCTTTTCGCGATATCTACATCGACACCTGCAATCTCCTGTTCGAAACCTATAGCAAATTTATTCCTGTATTGACCGCTATCTTTGAAGAGCAGATGCCGAAAGATCAGTCAGTCTCCAAAGCGGCCTATACGGCGGCTTTGCGCGCCAAAGTGCTCGATTGCTTGAGAGGTTTGCTGCCCGCCGGCACCTTGACAAACATGGGGGTTTACGGCAACGGCCGTTTCTTTGAAAATTTGATCCACAAACTGCAATGCCATAACCTCGCCGAGATGCAGGAAACCGGAAAGAGAAGCTATGATGAGCTCGCCAAAGTGATTCCTTCGTTTGTCCGCCGCTCCGACCTTGCCCATCACACCCATAAAGGCTATGCCGAATTTTATGCCGATATGCAAGAACAGCTGCAGATGATCACGGCGGAAAACACCACTTTTTCCGAAAGGTCCAAAGAGCCGGGCGTCTATTTGATCTCCTGCGATTCCGACGCGGTGATTAAAGTGGCCGCCTCGATGTTATACCCCCACTGCCATAAAGGGTTTCACGATCTGTGGCAATACTGTAAAGAGTTGTCGGAAGAGGAGATCGGAAGGATTCTCGATGCCGGGTGCCAGATGAGAAAAAACCGGCGCAATAAATCCCCGAGAGCTTTGGAAAATGCGGAATTTACTTTTGAGATCATCGCCGATTTCGGCGTTTACCGCGATCTGCACCGCCACCGGATGCTGACTCAGGAAAGGCAGCTGCTTTGCTGCGACTACGGTTATGTCATTCCGCCGGAACTCGTGGGAACCTCGATGGAGGCGGAATACCACAGCGCCATGGAACAGGCCAGGCATGTCTTTGAAACCATCGCCCAGGAATTGCCCGAAGAAGCGCAGTATGTTGTCCCGATGGCTTATAACGTCCGCTGGTATTTTCATGTCAATTTGCGGGCTTTGCAATGGTTGTGCGAGCTGCGCTCCTCTCCTCAAGGCCATCCGAATTACCGCCATATCGCTCAGGAAATGGCCAACCAGGTGGGTTCCGTTTTCCCCGCGTTCCAGCGCTTTTTCCGGTTTGTCGATTTTGAGGGGTATGAGATGGGCAGGATTGGAGCCGAACAAAAAAAAGTGGAAAAGCAATTAAAATAATGACTAAAATTGCCCATCGGTGTAAATTAACAGCATGCTAAACCTTTCTTTCTTTTGGCCGCAAGGCCGTGTTTAATCTGTTTTCTTAAATTGTCATTTTTTTTGATTTTACTTTGAAATAGGATTTGTTATGCCACAGAAAGGAAGTGTTTTAGGGGGGACTTTACTCGTAGCCGGGTGCTGCATCGGGGCCGGTATGCTGGGATTGCCGGTTGTCACGGCGTTTGTCGGACTGATTCCCACGTTCTGGATGCTTTTTGTGACTTGGGCCTATATGTGCTGCACGGGGCTTTTGCTGCTCGAAGTGAATCTCTGGTATAAAGATGAAATCAGCATGGTCTCGATGTCGGACCGGACGATCGGCCGCATCGGAAAATGGGTGGCCTGGGCTACTTTTCTTTTCCTCTTCTACTCCCTCATGGTCGCCTATGTCGCGGGGTGCGGCGAGCTTTTTTCCGATTTTTTCAAAGAGTTATTCGCTATTACTGCTCCCGCCTGGACGGGAAGCCTGTTTTTCGCTCTTCTTTTTGGTGCGATGATCTATTTCGGCACCTATGTGGTGGACAAGTTCAACCGCCTTTTGATGCTCGGCCTGATCATCACCTATCTGTTGCTCCTCATCCTGGGATTTTCCGAATTCAAACTTCACTGTTTGAGCTACCAGAACTGGGCCGGGGCGCCATTTGTGCTGCCCGTGATGGTTATTTTGTACGGCTTTCACAATTTGGTGCCGAGCCTGACCACTTATTTGGGCCACGACTCAAAACGGCTGGTCCTCACCATCGTCTTAGGCAGTTTGATTCCCTTCTTCGTCTATCTGCTCTGGGAATTGCTGATTCTGGGTTTGATCACCGCCGAGGGGAGCTCCGAGCTTAGGCAAGCCTTGAGCGAGGGGGATATTGCGACCCGGGTTTTGCGGCAGGCGGTCGGTAAAGCCTGGGTGGTCGACGTCGCCGAGTATTTTGGCTTTTTCGCTCTGGTCACTTCTTTTTTGACCGTGGCCTTGGGCTTCGTCGATTTTTTAGCGGATGGCCTGCGGATTCCGAAAAGCCGGTATGGATCGGCCTTTTTATGCTTTCTTGTGCTGGGCTTGCCTTTCCTCTGTTCGCTGATCTATCCCAATGTATTTATTAACGCCCTGGAATACGGGGGTTTTGCCGCCGTTGTTTTATTCGGGCTGCTGCCTGCCGCCATGGTGTGGGTGGGACGCTACAAACTGCATTATACAGATCATCAAATTGTTCCCGGCGGGAGGTTTTCATTGATTCTCATCATCCTGTTTTCTCTCCTGGTGATGGCGCTGCTGATTTTACAAAAGGTGAAGGGATGAAAAAATATAACCGGATCATCGGAGGGATTTTGCTCGTCTCCGGGACGATTTTAGGGGTCGCCATTTTGGCTTTCCCGGTCGCTACCGGGATGGCCGGTTTTTTCCCCTCATTGCTTTTATTCATCGCCTATTGGCTCTACATGACATTTACAGCCTTTTGCATGCTGGAAGTGAATCTTTGGGAGGGGAAAACCTCGAATCTCGTCTCTATGGCCAAACACACTTTAGGACGGGGCGGCGAAATTGTAAGCTGGGTCACCTATCTCTTTTTGATGTACGCTCTCATGACGGCCTACATAGCGGTCGGGGGGTCGCTGGTGGTCAATTTCCTGCGCTTTTTTACGGAAGTGGATTTCCCCGATTGGGTCGGCAGCCTGCCCGTGGTGTTCTTTTTCGGATTTTTTGTGTATGAAGGGACGCGCTATGTCGACCTGGTGAACAGGGTGTTGATGGCCGGGCTCGCCTTAGCCTACATATTCATGATCTTTTATTTGGTTCCTTTTGTCGATCTGGAAAAAGTGACCCATACGCAGTGGCGCTATCTGCCGGCGGCTTTGTCGGTTGTTTCGACCTCCTTCGGTTTTCAGATTATCATTCCCACCCTATCCAACTATTTAAACCGGAATGTTTCTTCCTTAAAAAAAGTGATTTTGATCGGGAGCCTGATTCCCCTGATCATTTACATTATCTGGGAGCTGCTCACTTTGGGAGTGATTCCTCTCGAGGGGAAATACGGCATCATCCAAGGTTATGCGCGAGGGGAAGATGGAGCGAAGCTTTTGACAGGGGTGCTGAAGAATCCGGCTATCACTATCGTGGCCACCGTCTTCTCATTCTTTGCCATTGTGACATCGCTTTTGGGCGTTTCGATCAGCCTGCTCGATTTTCTGGCTGACGGCCTGAAAATCAAAAAGAGCAGCTGGGGAAAAATTGTCCTGTTTACCTTGACTTTTCTCCCTCCCTTTTTTTTCATTGTCACCGATCCGAGGGCATTCTTAAGCGCCCTCGATTATGCGGGAGGATTTGGCGTCGTAATCCTGCTCGGCCTCTTGCCGACGCTGATGGTCTGGGCCGGGCGCTATCATCACCGCTTCGATTCCCATTATCAGGCGCCGGGAGGAAAACCCGCATTAATGGCTTCTCTCTTCATCTCGATTTTGATTATCGTTTTTGAATTGGGCGTGAAGCTGGGATTTATTATTTTACCAATCATGAGTTGAACCTATGAACAGAAAAAGATTAATATCAGGCGACCGCCCTACCGGGGCGCTGCATTTAGGACACTACCTCGGCTCCATCAAAAACCGGGTGGAATCGCAAGACAAATACGAGTGTTATTTTTTTATTGCCGACCTGCACGCTTTAACCACAAAGCCGCAAAAAGAACATATCATGGAGATTCGCGAGCACTTGAAAACGATGGTGCTCGATTACCTGGCCTGCGGCATCGACCCGGCCAAGTCGATCATTTTCCTGCAGTCGGCCGTGCCGGCGGTGTATGAGATGAACCTGATGTTAGGCAATCTGGTCGCGCTCAACCGCTTAACCGGTTTGCCGAGCCTCAAAGAGATGGCGAAAAACGCGCACATCGATCCCGAGAGCATCCCCTTTGGCCTGATCGGCTATCCGGTTCTGCAGACCGCCGATATTTTGATGCCGAAAGCGGAGATAGTCCCTGTCGGGAAAGACAACCTCGCCCACATCGAGCTCGCGCGCGACATCGCCCGCCGCTTCAACCAATACTACGGCCCGGTCTTTCCGGAACCGGAAGCGCTATTGAGCTCCGTGCCCACCTTGATCGGAACCGACGGCAAGGGCAAGATGAGCAAATCAGCCGGCAATGCCATCCTTTTATCCGACGACGCCAAAACCGTGGAAAAGAAAGTGAAGGGGATGTATACCGATCCTAACCGGGTCCACGCGCATATCCCAGGGGCTGTGGAAGGAAACCCTGTTTTCAGCTATCACGACATCTTCAATCCCGACAGCGCCGAAGTGGAAGACCTGAAACAGCGCTACCGTGAGGGAACAGTCGGGGATGTGGAAGTAAAGGAAAAGCTGGCCCTGGCCATGAACCGCTTTCTCGAGCCGTTCCGGGAAAGGCGGAAAGCGTTTGAACAGGAACCGGGATTAGTGGAAAAAATCGTTTATGAGGGCACCTTGAAAATGATTGAAGTGGCCAACGAGACCTTGAAAGAGATGCAAAGCGCCATGGGCTTAAAGGGGGCGTGGAACAAGATTTCCCGCATCGCCAGAAAATGAAGTTTCAAATAGAAACGGAATACCGCCCCTGCGGCGACCAGCCCAAGGCGATCGCCCAATTGAGCGAGGGGGTTGAAAAGGGGCTCCGCTCCCAGGTGCTTCTGGGAATCACCGGCTCCGGCAAGACCTTCACCATGGCCAATGTGATTGAGAAGGTGCAGCGCCCAACCCTAGTGATCGCCCATAACAAAACTCTGGCGGCTCAGCTCTATCAGGAGTTCAAGGCGTTTTTTCCCCGACAATGCCGTCGAGTATTTCGTTTCCTATTACGACTACTATCAGCCGGAAGCCTATATCGCCAGAACCGACACCTATATCGAAAAAGATATGGCGATCAACGACCGGATCGACAAGATGCGCCTCAGCGCCACCCGCTCTTTGCTGGAAAGAGACGATGTCCTCATCGTCGCCTCCGTCTCCTGCATCTACGGCTTGGGTTCTCCCGAATATTACCGCGGCTATGAATCTTCATTTGGCCATCGGCGAGACGAGGCGCCGGGACGATGTGCTGCTCCACCTGGTCGAGATGCAGTATAAACGCAACGACTACGACTTTTCACGGACCACTTTCCGCGTGCGCGGCGATGTTCTGGAAATTTTCCCGGCATACGAAGAGGACCTCGCTATCCGCGTTGAGTTTTTCGGCGACGAGATCGAAAGGATCAGCGAAATCGACCCCCTGACCGGGCGGGTGCTCCGCCGCCGTGCCCGACGTCACCATTTATCCCGGCTCCCACCACGTCACTCCCGAAGAGGTGCGCCTCCGCGCCATGGAAACGCATCAAAGCCGAGCTGAAAGACCGGACGGCCTATTTTCAGCGGGAAAATAAACTGGTGGAACAGCAGCGCATTCAGCAAAGGACCATGCACGACTTGGAGATGATCAAGGAAGTGGGCACGTGCAAGGGGATTGAAAACTACTCGCGGCATTTCAGCTTTCGCGATCCAGGGCAGCCCCCATCCTGCCTCCTCGACTATTTCCCATCGAACTTTTTACTCTTTGTCGACGAGTCGCATCAGACCGTGCCGCAGCTCAACGCCATGTACAATGGGGACCGCGCGCGGAAAGCACTCCCTGGTCGACTTTGGATTCCGCCTCCCTTCCGCCTATGACAACCGCCCGTTAAAGTTTGAGGAGATGTATGAGCGGATCAACCAGGTGGTTTATGTTTCCGCGACCCCGTCTGACTGGGAGATGAACGAGGCGAAAGGGGATGTGGTGCAGCAGGTGATCCGCCCTACAGGGCTGCTCGACCCGCAGATAGAAGTGAGGAAAGCCTCCGGGCAAGTCGACGATTGCCTCGGCGAGATCCGGATGCACACCAAAAAAGGGGGGCGCGTGCTGGTCACAACCCTTACCAAGCGCTTGTCCGAGGAACTCAGCAAATACCTGCTCGAGCTCGACGTGAAGGCCAAGTATCTCCATTCCGACATCGATACGATCGAGCGGATGCAGATCATCAACGACCTGCGCGCAGGCATATTCGACGTTCTGGTGGGCATCAACCTCTTAAGAGAGGGGCTGGACATCCCTGAAGTCTCGCTCGTCGTCATCCTCGATGCCGACAAGGAGGGTTTTTTGCGCAGCGAAACCTCTCTCGTTCAGACTTGCGGCCGGGCCGCGCGCAATGTGGAAGGGCGCGTGATCATGTACGCCGACAAGATGACCGACGCGATCAGACACACTCTCCGCATCACAGAGGAGCGGCGTAAAAGGCAGCAGGCGTATAACGAAGAGCACGGCATCACACCAAGGACAGTCAGGCGGGAGATCTCCCTTCTCGTGGAGCCGGAAACGGAAGAAGTCATTGAAGAGATTCGCAAAGAAGAGCCCGAATTATTTGTGGCCGAGGAGGAGCATCCCTATCTCACTCTCGACGAGGTGCGCAAAAAAATCGCCGAGCATGAGAAAGAGATGAAGCTCGCCGCGAAAGAGATGCGTTTTGAAGACGCCGCCAAAGCGCGCGACCTGATGCGCTACTACCAGAAAATCGAAGTAACTCTTTGTTAGAGATGGAAGACGCGCGCAGGGAACACGTTCCCCCAGATCCTGCGGACTTTGTATTTTTTTTGCTTAAGCAACTCTTCTTTGACTCTTAAAACTTTTATGAGATTATCATAAGCGGGCCTGTCAAAGAAATACAGCAGGCGGCTTTTCAGGTAGCCAAACCCGATATACTCGTAATAGGAGAGCCTGCCCGTATCTTTTAACAACACATTGATTTTGTCGTATATTTTTTCGACAATCTCGTGAGAAAAATTAGTCAGCGGAAGGCTGGAAAAGATGTGATCATACTTATGCTCGGATTTAAACTCTTGAGCGTAGACCGTGTAGATTTTGGCCTGATGAGACTTTCCCGATTGCTCGATCAGTTTTTGGACGATATAAGCCAGCTCCTGATCGCATTCGATAATATCGAAAAAGTCATTGGGCCCTAATTTTTCCAAAATTTCTTCAGTCACAGCGCCCGACCCCGCTCCCAACTCTAAGTAGCGGCGGCCCTTGCCAGGATCGAACGCCCCCATTTCAGACACCATTTGTTTGCATAGCCAGTGGGAGCTGGGAAACAGTGAGCCCGTTTCTTTTTGCCGTCTAAAAAATTTACCCAGGAAAAAGGTGATTCTCGCCAACGCGCTCCAGACCGAGTTCCATTCTTTAGCCAGATACTGGGTGACGATGAAATCTAAAAAGTTGCTCATATTCAGCTCAACTGCAAATGAGGTCAATCATACATCCCCCCCGATTTTTGTACAGGGAAAATATATTTAGAAGGTGTAACGACTCGCCCCCCTGTTACCAATTAGATATTATTTTTTTAAGTTCTTTGGAAAGAAGTGGTAAAGTAATTTGAGTTGTTTTCCAAATAATATCTGGATCAACATCAAAATAAGCATGTATCAGGCGATTCCTCATCCCAATAGCTTGCTTCCAAGGAAACTCAGGGAAGCGATTTTGAGTTTCTTTAGAAATGTTGTTAGCTGCCTCGCCTATTATTTCCAGTTCTCGCACGATACCAGAAAGAAGTAATCTATCGTATCCAGACTGCTGCGATTTTCGCCCTTAACAAATGAAAGAATCGCATTGACCGAATCGAGCATGTGATGAAGCCTTGTCAGATCCTCATTTTCCATATATAAATTTAGCCTTTTTTAAGACATCATTGCGGAAATAGGGGCTGAGATCTTTAGCGGTTTTGAGGTCAACAGGCCTGCCCACTATAGTGCTCAGTTCAGACTCCATATCAACGATATCAAAAAGGCTGGGGATATGCTCAACTTCAAACTTAACAAGAATGTCAACATCACTTGAGGGATTGAACTGGGATGTTAAAATGGAACCAAAAAGCGCCAAAGATTCTATATGATTTTTTTTACAGAAAACGCCGATTTTATTTTTGTCTATAGGAATAGTAGGGTTATCCACCTTTGGGCTCCTTAAGTAATCTCAATACCAGTTTAACCTATTAAGCATAATGCCTAAAAGCAAAAAAAGAGGGTGGATGGCCGTCTGCATAATACGAAAATGAGATTATTCAGACGGAGATGTGTTTTTGGGGGAAGAGCACCTTATAGGAATAGTAGGGTTATCCACCTTTGGGCTCCTTAAGTAATCTCAATACCAGTTTAACCTATTAAGCATAATGCCTAAAAGCAAAAAAAGAGGGTGGATGGCCGTCTGCATAATACGAAAATGAGATTATTCAGACGGAGATGTGTTTTTGGGGGAAGAGCACCTTAATCGAGCATGCCGCAAAAGCTTGCACGAGTAGAGATAATTTGGGAATGTTTAAGATTTTTTGAAGGAGGAGAACCGGCGTCACACCGGCTCCCCTTGGTTGTTTTAGTGCAGCTCCCGCTCGGCAAATGCCCGGATCGCCTCGGCGGCGAAGGAGGGCAGTTGAGGATGGTGGGCTTCATAGGCCTTTCTCAGTTCGCTCTCTACGAGGAACTGGCCGTAGCCGGCATAGGACTCTTTGTTCGGCGTCCAGAATTTCTTCAGCCACTGATAGTGGCGGCGGATGACGCTTTGCACCTCTTTGGAATCGGCTTTTTTCTCCATCAATTTGACCAGCTCTTTGCAGATTGCGTCAAACTCTTTACCCGATTTCTCCCAGTCGGCTTTGGTCCAGCTTTTGACGTTTTGATGGCTTTCGGCAATGGAGGCCTCAACTTTTGCGCCAAAGCGGTTGATGAGCTGTTTCTCATACTCCGCCTGTTTTTCTTTGCTGAAGCCATAATACATTTCTTGCTCTTTCATTTTCTTATTTCCTTTTAAATGTTCTAAAGTATTGTCAATGGTCTTAATGAGTTTCCGCGTCCGCTCCAGGCTTTTCAGCAAAACTTGCCGATGGGAGCTCAAAGCCACCATCTTGTCGAAATCGCCCCGGCCAAGAATTTTTTGGATCAGCTTCAGCTCAAAGCCGAGCTCTCTAAAAAAGAGAATCTGCTGCAGGATCAGAAGCTGCTCCTCCTCGTAGTACCGGTACCCGTTATCCCCATAATAGGCCGGCTTGAGAAGACCCACCTCGTCGTACCAATGCAGCGTGCGCACGCTGACCCCTGAAATTTTAGCCAGTTTTGTCACTGTATAAGCCATTGACTGTCTCCTTCAATATCCCTTTGATTTTAAAGGATGCCTTCATTGTAGGCAATGACGTTACGTGAGGGTCAAGCAGGAACGTGAAAATTTATGACAAATTTACGTTATCAACATAAAACATAAAGATTTGCGTGTTATAATTTCTTTAAAAGGAGTCAGAAATGTCAAATTTTTTTGGATTTATACACGAAATTAATACATACAGGGCATATGATCCTGTGCCTATAAACCCCGCTAGAGCTCTTAATCGGCTTGAAAATAAAGTGGCTAACGTATTTTCGGCCACAACCAAGCCTGCCGCACCAGAAAAACCTAAGTAGGATCCCTGCCGTATAATTTTCTCAGTTCGTTTTTGGCTTTCCTCAGATTTTCTTTTTGAGCCTCAGACAAATTCTTGCCGGCCCGGTTTTGATAAAAAGTGATCATCGACATCGCTGAGCGGAAAGGGGATGATTTGCGCCTGGTGCTAGCTTCCGCCGAACGCTTCAGAGAGAGGGCCATCTCCTTTGGGCTTTTTGTAAACACCCCAGCCTCCAGATCTAAAGCGTTGCTTTTTTCCGTGACTTCCCTGGACCAATATTTTTTCATCAAATCTCCTTGAAACCCGGTCCATTAGGGGCGTTCATTTCAGCCGTTTAAAATACTGGACTTCCCTCTCATGCTTTTCCGCTGCTTCGCGGGTGTCGAAAGTGCCTAAGTTTCTGCGCTTTCCGGTAGCAGGATTTATAGCTCTGGAATAAAGCCGGAATTGTCCTGTTTTGAGTCTGCGAATCATAGAATACCCCCTTTTTCGATTATTCTATCATAAACGATAATTAAGGGTTTTTTAAGAAAACAAGTTATTTTTATTATACGAATGGCATTGAGGGCATTTAGTCACACCTTTTAAAGGCTCTTCTAAGTACATAAAATGGCAATACTCGCAGACAAAGAGCTTCTGCTCATCGGGTCTGATGATCTTGTTGCGCCCCTTCAAGTGGTGGTATACCCAAAACCCCAGTATGAGGGCGACTGTCAAGGCCAGGTAGAGCATCACGGCGCCGTTGGGGGAGAGTTCAATCATGAGCGGGCTCCTATCTCTATATAGCCTGTTGTGAAGGGGGCGTCCCCCGCGGTGATAAAGCAGAGGGCGTCTAGCAGGGCTTCCACCGGGGGATTGGGCGCTTTGCTTTCCGGCTGATACCAGAACACCCGGCCCGTCCGGTTGTCGACGCGCACGGCGTATTTTTCATGGAAGTTTCCCTCGAGTTCCGGCAGCTCACTTTGGATCATGAGCGCCCTTGCCAGGGGACCTGAGACGGCGATGCTCAATGCGCGCGGCGTATCCTTGCAATCCAAATCAGGGGTCGGGACGTGGTGGAAGGGATAGGGGGGCTCCTGAAATTCCACGAGCTGCAGGCCTGCCAGGGTGGGCAGGGCGCAGGGGAGTTCGGGCAGAAGAGGGGTTGGCCGGGGAGGTTCAAAGGGGTAGCGAGAGGGCGTTTCTGATTTGAGGTCGGCCAGGACATCCGCTCCTACCGGAATTTCCGCGTTGACGGCTATGGGGGAGAGGATAATCTCTTTGCCCCCCGTAACGATGGGGGTGACGTGGATGAGCAGAAAGGCCGCCAGGTGGAGCAGCAAAGCGATCGAAAAAGCCATAATCAGCGAGCGGTTCCAGAGCTTTTCCCGCCCTTGCAGGGTGATATAAATGTTTTGTTTGCGCTTTTCCAGCTTCAACATGCCGTTTCATCCAAATAAGAGAGGCGTAAAGTAGAGCCGCACTCTTGCACAATGGCAAATAGCTTCAAAAAGGCGTTGTACTCGACGCTTTTATCGACGCTGATCACAATGGTGGGTTCGTGGTCGGGATGCAGTTTTTTGTGCAGCTCTATCTCGCGGTTCAGATGCTCTTTGAGAGAAGCGAGGTCGACAATGGCTTTTTTGGAGCCCACGTAGATCACATTTTGCGCGTCCATGACGACAATCATCTGCGAAGTCAGGGGGGTTGAGGATTTGGCGAGGGAGGGATTTTTCACATTCAGCGACTTTAAGGGAAGTATGTCCGAGGTGATGATAAAAAAGATCAGCATCAGGAAAATCACATCGACAAGGGGGGTCAAATCGATCAGGCTGCTGGAATACTTTAGATTGGTTTTAAATTTCATAAGGGTCCGCAGGGTGGGTCAGCAGATCGACGATTTCCGCCGAGGTGGTCTGTATTTCTAATACAAATCCCTCTATGCGGCTGACGATATAGTTATAGGCCAGCACCGAGGGAATGGCCACCACCAGGCCGGCGGCGGTGGTCACAAGGGCGTATTCCATCGCTTCGCCAATCCGCGTGGCGGAGATGTCGACGAGGCCGCTCGCACGCATTTCCGCAAAGGCCTGAATGAAGCCGAGCACCGTTCCCAGCAGGCCGATCAATGGGGCGATGTAGGCGATAATAGATAAGATCTTGGTGTTTTTTTCGAGCCGTGCGATCTCGATCAGTCCGGAAATCTCCATGGCGCTTTCAATTTGTTCTTTGCTGCGGTTATGCTTGGTTAAGCCGGCTTTGATGATGTTGGAAATGGTGCCGGCGTTGCTTTCGCAAAGTCCGATCGCATCCACCATGTCCCTCTTTTGGATGCTCTTGCGCAGCGAAATGATAAACTGATTCGTATCGATCTCCGCTTTGTGCAAAAACATCAGCCGTTCGATAAAGATCGTGACGCTGATAAGGGAACAGCCGATGATCACGAGCAAAATAATGTTCCAGTCCAAGTTGTTAATATCCATAATCTCTCTCCAGTTTGCTGATAGCCTTGCCGCCCCATTCCCCCCCTTTTTTAGCCGTGGCTTCCAGCTGTTTGCGGGCTAATTCGAAGCGTCCCTGCTTTTCGTAGATCTCAGATCTTAAATACATCGCCTTCAAGCGAAGGCCTGAGATCGCATCGTCATTGATGACTTGGGAAAGGGTCAGCATGGCCTGACTTAAGTTATTTAACATCTTATAGCATTGGCTTTGCTCTATCAAGATCTCCAGACGTTCGTCAGGGCTTAAAGCGAAAGCCGTCTGCTCCGCCCGGATATAATTTTGCAGGGCCGACTCAAAGTCGGAGCGCCGCGCGGCGATCATCCCTTGCTCGAACCAGGCTTTGGAGTGTTGGGGGGACTCTTTGAGAAGTTGGCCGAGCACTTTTTGGGCCGCCTGATCTTCTCCTGCCGCGCTTAATGTTTTGGCGAGCCAATAGGCGCACTCCTCCTTTAAGGCCGCCTCAAGAGGGGCTTTACATAAGTTCCGGAAGGTTTCTTCGGCATATTGGAGGAAGATCTGTTTTTTCGCCCCTTGCGATTCTTCGGCCATTTTCAAATAAAGCGATCCTTTTTCAAACAGGGTTTGATGGAAGAGGGCTTTTGGTTTCTCCTCTTCGCTTAATCCGGCGTAGGCTTTTTCCAGTTTCTCAAAACAGTCGATGGCTTCGTGGAGGTTCTTTTTTCTGATCCACTTCCCCTCAGGGGATTTCCGGTCGCGCGTCAAGTCGATGCCGAGCAGGTAAAAGGCGGTCAGGGCGAGGGGATGCGAGGGGTATTGTCCGGTAAAATTTTGCAGGTGTTTGATGGCCTGGCGCCCCCCTTGCATATAGTCCCGATAGGAATAGAGGTGAAAACTGGCTTCAGGGGCGTATTTTGATTCCGGATATTTTGCCGCGACTTGGGCCAGCAGCTCTTTGGGATCATGGCCCAGTTTCTCCCGGCAGCGGGCGCTCCAATAGAGAGCCTCTCCCGCGAACGGAGAGCCGGGAGACAGGCTGGCAAAACAGGCGCCGGCCTCAAGAAAATGGCCGGCTTGATAATGGACAATGCCTTTTAGGTGAAGCGTTTGCTCGTCAGGGGTTCCTTTTTGGAGGGCGGCTAAAGCGATTTCGGCAAAGAGGGGATTGTTTTCCGATTGCATGAGCTTGGCTGCGACCAGGCCGATCAGATAATAGACCTGCGAGGCTTCTGCATGCGTATCTGCCTGGTTTTTAATGGTATAAAGTTCGTTTTCCGATTTTTGTCTGAGGGCGATCAGCGCTTTCCAGGACAATATGTCAAGCGCCTGTTTTTCATCCTCGCTGCTTGCAAGAGCCTGATCCAAAGCTTGCTGAGACAAAGCAAACTCCTGGCTCTCAAACTCTTTCAGCGCATATAAAATCCACCCTGGAAAGGTGTGGGGCAGGGAGGGGGAAGCCGCGAGGCGGAACAGTTCGGCGAGTTCGCTTCTCCCTTCCCGTATCAGGGGGGCAAACTGTTGCAGCACGGCAGCCGCTTTTTGCCCGTTTCCTTGCGCAAGATAGACTTGTGCCAAAGAGAAGAGAGAGGCATCCCCGTTTAAAGATTGCTGGAAGCAGGCGGCGGCTTTTTCAAGATAATTTTGTTTGAGGGCCGGTTGAAGTATTTTTTGCCTGGAAAGCTTAAAGTAGGACCAGCCTAAATAATACAAAGTCTCATTGTGCCAGGGAGCTTTTGGGGAGGGTAAAGCCTTTGCAAAGCATTCTGCCGCCAGATCCGGCTTATTTTCTTTAAAATACAAAATCCCGAGCAGATAGAGCCGCTCATAATAGGCCTCCTCATAACTCTTGAAAGACGCCTGAGTTAATATTTTCTCCGCCTCTGAAAAGTCACCCTGGTTGAGACAGATCCGCGCCAGATAAAGTTTTGAGAGAGAATCAGTAAGGGATGAAAAGAGCATTTTGGCCTTTTCGAATTCCCCCTTTTCAAAGGAGGAGAGAGCCAATTCGAAGTTATTATTTTGATAATCAATAGGATAGGCAATTGCCATTTGTGTGAAAATTGCACATAACCAAATGAATATAAATAAGATGCGGCTCAATTTCATTACTTTTTTTTGAATTCTCTTTTATTTTATAGAAGAGTGAAAAAATAAGCAGGCAATATTTCAGGGGAATTATTGGAAGGTGAAAAATAAAAAAATCATTTCATGGCCTATTCTCAAATCGATTTTCGGTCCTAGGAGAAAAATGAGAATATGAAGATCGTGTCAATATGGGTAAATAAAATTTTACTTTTATGAGGAAATGTGTTGCGCAATATATGGTAAAGTTAATATTGAGTAGAATTGTCAAGTAACTCTAAAAAGTAGGAGGAGATTACACATGGCATTGACAGAAACAATAAAGTCATTACGCTGCCTTCTTGATCAAATTCATACAGATCTTAACAAGGCTGCGGAAAAAGGTAATAAAGCTGCTTCCCAACGCGTTCGTACAGCTACGATCCGTTTAGAAAAAGTGGCAAAACAATACCGTAAAGAATCAGTGAAAGCTGAAAAATCACAAGTTGGCCGTAAGAAAGTGGCTAAAAAAGCTGCTCCTAAGAAAGCCGCTAAAAAAGCCGCTCCTAAGAAAGCTGCTCATAAAAAAGCCGCTCCTAAAAAAACTGCTCATAAAAAAGCTGCTACACACAAAAAAGCCACAACTCATAAAAAAGCCGCTCCTAAAAAAGCTGCTAAACGTTCCGCTACAAAAGCAAGAACAGTGGCAAGAGCACATGCTTTATCTTTTAAAAGAACAACAAAACATGGTGCTAAAAGAGCTCGCGCTCGTTGGTAAGCCATTGTTTGGTGGAGCATCGTTATTGAGGGGGTGATTTTTCTCCACCCCCTTTTCTTTTATTTTATCTAATTGCTTAATACTCTATAATCTTGATGGCTTAAACCGGAGTCATCGTGAAAAACGCTATTCAGGAAATTGAGGCGCAAATAGATACGCTTTCATCAAAGGGGAACGGCCTCGGCGCCTATCAACGCCTTGACGGCGCAACCGCTTCTGCTCAAGTGCCTTTTACTTTGCCCGGGGAAAAAGTCAGGGCGGCGTTGATAAAAAAGCGAAGGGGAGTCGCCGAGTGCAGGCTGGTACAGATCCTGAATCCCTCGCCTGCCCGCATCGCCCCTAAATGCCAACACTTTGGAGAATGCGGCGGGTGCCGCTTTCAACATATTTCTTACGCGGCGCAGCTGGAAAACAAAGCGGCCGGGATTGCCGCCCTCTTCCCTTTTTATGGCCCTCTCATTGCGCCAATTATCGGATCCCCCTTGATCTGGGGATACCGCAATAAAATGGAATTCTCTTTCTCAAGCGATAAAGCCGGGACCCGCTATCTGGGGCTGGTCAAAGCGTTCGGCCATCAGCGGGTGGTCGATTTGCAGGAGTGCCATCTCGTCAGTCCCTGGTTTAGCGAAGCGGTCGAAATCACCAGGAACTGGTGGAAGGAGACCGACTTGCCCGCTTTCAAGGGGCGATCGGGAGTTTTGCGCACCCTGACCGTCAGGGAGGGGCAGCAGACTGGGGATCGCCTCGTGATGCTGACTTATTCCGGGGAAATACACTCTTTGGATAAATGGGTTAACGCGCTGAAAGCTTTGGATCCCGTGAGCATTTATGTCAGGGAACAGAGGGCTGAAAAAGGGGTTGCCACGGAATTTCATCAAACTTTACTGCATGGGCCTCAACATATTAGAGAAATATTTCAGATAGACAATACGAATCTGGAATTTCTTATCAGCCCTACCGCTTTTTTTCAGCCCAATCCCAAACAGGCGGAAAATTTGATTTCAATCGCCCTGCAAATGGCCGCTGTCACTCCGGATCACCTGGTTTTTGATTTGTATTGCGGCACCGGGACTTTGGGGATTTGCGCAGCGAAGAAGGCCAGGCAGGTGATCGGCATTGAAGTGTGCGAAGAGGCGGTTGAGGACGCGAAAAAAAACGCAGAGCGCAATCAGCTGCAAAATTACGCCATTTATCCCGGGACCGTGAGGAGTGTTTTAGCCGGCGTGCCGCTGCCAGCTCCTGACCTTGTTTTCGTGAATCCCCCCAGGTCCGGATTAGAAAGCGAAACCATCGCGTGGCTGATCGAAGCCAAACCCAAAAAAATTCTCTATATTTCCTGTAATCCCAAGACACAGCAGCAGGATGTGGAAAGACTCGTCGGCGGAGGGTATCAAGTTTGTGCCATCCAGCCTGTGGATCAGTTTCCCCATACGGTGCACGTCGAAAACATCATTTTATTATCCTTATGAGTTTTATCCTTAAAAAAGAAAGCGCGGAATCAAGAGCGAGGCTGGGTTTGCTGCAGACGGATCACGGACTGATCGAGACGCCCGTTTTTATGCCCGTGGGAACGCGGGCCAGCGTCAAGACATTGACCAATAAAGATCTGGAAGAGATCGGCGCGCAAATTATTTTGGGCAATACCTATCATCTCAATTTGCGGCCCGGCATGGAGATCATGGAGAAGGCGGGCGGTTTGCACCGCTTCATGAACTGGCCCCATCCGATCCTGACCGACTCCGGGGGATTCCAGGTGTTTTCCCTTTCTTCTTTGAATAAGATCACCGATGACGGGGTTTTTTTTCAGTCGCACATCGACGGCGCCCGGCATTTTATAGGCCCCGACGAGAGCATGCGCATACAGAAGATTTTAGGGTCCGACATTGTGATGGCATTCGACGAATGCTCCCCATACCCATGCGAGAGGAACCTGGTGGAGATGGGCATGGAGCGCACCCACAGGTGGGCCAGACGGTGCCGCGAGTTTGATTTGCAGAAGCATCAGCAGCTATTTTGCATTGTCCAGGGAGGGACCTATCCCGATTTGCGCCTGCAATCGGCGCGCGAGCTGGCTCAAATGGATTTTGAAGGGTTTGCCATAGGGGGCCTCTCAGTGGGGGAGCCGGCGGATTTAATGAATGCCATGCTGGATGTCGTGGAGCCGGAACTGCCGAAAGAAAAGCCCCGCTATTTGATGGGGGTGGGCACCCCGCGCAATATAATAGAGGCCGTGATGCGCGGGATCGATATGTTCGACTGTGTGATGCCGACGCGAAACGCGCGCAATGGAACCGCCTTCACCTGGTCCGGAAAGATCAATATTAAAGCGGGCCGTTACGCGGATGATTTTACCCCTTTAGACCCGCAGCTCGATTGCTACACCTCGCAATTTACCAAAGCGTATCTTCGCCATTTGATCAACGTGAGTGAAATCACCGGCCTTACCCTGATTTCGCTGCAAAACGTCGCTTTTTATCTTGATTTCATGCGAAAGTTACGGCAATCTATCAATGATGGAAAATTATTAGAATTTTACGAACATATCTGTCAGATATACCCCGTTTAGGAAAGGATTTAGCATGAAAAAGTTGCTTTTTTTATCGTTACTCGTGTCCAACACCGCATTTGCTCAAGGAGGCGCGCCGACGCCCCCGCAAGATCAGGGGCTTTGGCAGACGCTTTCGATGATACTTATCGCGCTCGTGTTTTTTTATTTCATACTGTGGAGACCCGAGCAAAAGAGACGTAAGATCATTGAGGATCAGCGCAGCAGCATGAAGAAGGGCGACCGCGTCACGGCCATGGGCATCGTCGGCACAGTGGTCCGCGTGCAGGATCATACCGTGATTGTGAAGATGGTCGACGGCTCGAAGATCGAATTCTTGAAAGGGGCGATAACGGACGTGACTTCGGTCGGCGAAGAGGAAGCGGGCAAAGAGCGCATCGACGGGGAATAGCCCTATTTAGCTACCCTAAAACCTGTGTAGACGTCGGCGTGATCGGGTGGAAGCCCCAGCCGTTCCGCGACTCTCACTCCGGCGGCCAGGCTGTCATAGCAGCCGCCCTTGACCACTTTCTTCTCGCCGTTTTCAGGCCCTTGAGGATCTTTTTTCGGGGTTTCCGGCCCATAGGAAGGCGCGTACCAGTCGGACACCCACTCCCATACATTTCCGCTCATATCATACGCTCCAACCGGGCTTGCCGCATCGCGGGTGGCAATTTTCTGCCCGTCCGGGAAGGTAATCTCCTCTTTGCCGTTATAAGCGCCCACTTTTGTGGTGAGCACCTGAAAATAGGAGATTTTCCTGTCTGTGGGATGGTAATTCGCCCAGGAAGGATCTATCGTATTTTGACTAAAACCGTACAGATACTTTTTCAAAGGGGTGCCAGGAGCCATGCCGGCGGCTTTTTCCCATTCCGCTTCGGTAGGCAGACGGCAGTCGTTGTCGGCGCAATAAGCCTCCGCGCCATACCAGGTCACGTTGAAAAGGGGAAAATCTTCTTTGCCGGCTACCGGAGCAAACAGCTGCTCTTTTGGATAAAATTGAATCTGGCTGTAAACGTCAGCCATTTTTGTCTTGTAAAGCAACCGGTTCTGGTTGTCGAGCACGTTGCCGTCAGGGTGGAACAGAACCGTTTTTTTGGCGAGCGCCCTGGTGAGCCATGCGGCATATTCGGCGTTGGTGACCTCATATTTCCCGATCGAAAAGGCGCTTAGAGTGAAGATACGGGCCGCTCTTTGATTTTCGGCCTCAGGGAGGGTGGGGTCCCCGACAATAGTCTCGCCCGGGGGAACAGGCAGGAGGTTTGTCAATACCGACTCGTCAACCGGCGTGTAAACACCCCAAAAGGGACCCGCCTGTTCATTGACATTCAATAAAATCTCCTGCGGGGCCGGGGCTACATAACCGGGAATCGTTTCGAAGTGCAGCGTATAATTTCCCGGCAGCAGGTTTTTGACAAAAAGTTCGCTCTGCGCGCTCGCTGCGATGAGATCGCCGTTTTTTAAGGTTATTTTTGGGATAGGCACAAGGGGTTGCGGAGTAGTCATCGCCTGGAGGGAACTGTATCTCGGTTTGATTACCTGTTCGATTTCAGTGATTTTATCTTTTGCGATGGAGATCTCTTTGGGGCCGACATATTCGAACAGATCGTCCTGGTTCGGGATGACGAAATCGAGGATATATTTTCCGGGATTCAAATCCTTGATCACCACGATCCGCTTTAAGGAGCTTTGATCATCCACAAAGGTCCCTTTTCGAGGGTACATCTGCTGTTCCTGTTTTTCATCGATCAGCCAGAACCGGATGCGGTCTAATCTCTCTCCTCTTTCTCCCGTTTTATAGGTGACGATCAAAGCACCCTTATCTTGACTATAAAGCGCTGAGAAAAGAAAGGATAGGAATAATAAGCAATGTAACACGGTACCCTTGTATAGCAAAATTTGAAACAGCTTATACCAATCTTTTATTTATTAGTCACCGACTAAATATATCCTCCGGTATCAAATAGCGAGGGCTGTCTGTCTCGCTACAGGGAAACTGGGATAGCAAGGGCGGGATAAAAAAATTGCAAACAAACCCTTAACTTGATATACCCATTCAAAACATGATTAGACTGTATTTCCTATTCTCCCTCTTGTTCAGTGCTCTAAGCGCATCAGAAAACTCGTTTTCCCATTGCGATCTCCTTTCCATCGAAGATCTCACGAAAGAGCAGCTGGAGCTCGTCATGGCAAGAGCAAAATCGTTTGCAGCCAAAAGGGAGCCCGATCTCCTCAAAGGCTTTGTGCTCGCCGCCTGTTTTTTCGAACCTTCCACGCGCACGCGCCTCTCCTTTGAATCGGCGATGCATCGCTTAGGCGGCAGCGTGATCGGCTTTTCCGATGCCTCTACCACGTCGACCAAGAAAGGGGAACGCTTGAGCGATATGATCCAGGGGATAGGCGGCTTTGCCGATATCATTGTCATCCGCCATCCGGAAGTCGGCTCGGCCCACTTAGCCGCCTCCTTGGTCGATGTGCCGGTCATCAACGGAGGAGACGGTTTTAACCAGCACCCGACCCAAACCTTGGTTGACCTCTACTCCATCAAGGAATGCCAGGGGGGCATTGACGGCCTCCATATCGCTATAGCCGGAGACCTGAAGTATGGCCGCACCGTTCACTCCCTTTGCCAGGCGCTCTCCCATTATGCGGTCCGCCTCTATTTTATCTCTCCCGCCTTCCTCACCTTGCCCGAGAAGATTTGTGAGCAGCTCCAAGAGCATGGCATTACCTACTCCTTTCATGAATCGCTCGAAGAGGTGATCCCCTCAGCGGACATTCTCTACATGACGCGGGTGCAGCGGGAGCGCTTTACGAGCGAGCCCCTCGAGTTTGAAAACCCCTGTCTGCTTAAGCTCGAGCATTTGGCCAAGGCCAAGGAGAATTTGCGCATCTTGCACCCCCTCCCCCGCCTTGAGGAGGTGGAAATGGGTATTGACAGCACGCCTCACGCCTATTACTTTCAGCAAATGAGCCATGGGGTGCCCGTCAGAATGGCCATTCTCGCCCTTTTATTGGGCAAGTGAGTTTCTCTCTGTAAATTTGAAACAGCTTATACCCATCTTTCACCGACTAAATGCATCGAAGACCGCACCGGTATCATCGATGGCCGCAAAATCGCGGGAGCCGTCCGGCTGCAGGGTAACGCGGATAAAGTGGCGCAAAGGGGCCGTTTTGGCGAGATACCAGTGTTCTTTGGGTGTGCGCGGGTTTTTTTCGCCCCAGCCCCCGTCCCCAAGATAGAGAACGCCCCCTTCCATCGGAATGGTGCGCTTGTAGGCGTGGTCGTTATGCTCAAAGGCCGCGGTCAGGCCGTAGGCCGCAAAGAGGGGGCACCAGAAATGGCGCACCAGGGCCGACTGATGGAGGCGGTAATCGCGCACGCATGGATAGGCGGGCACGTGGTACAGGGCGAATTTGTGCAAAATATCCCTCCTTTTTTCCAGCGCGGTGCTCAACCATTCGGTTTGCGCGCCAAAAATCCAATTGACGTGCTCGGTGTCCAGGATAAACAGCGAAAGATAATCGCTGAAGTCTAAAAGGGCGTACCCCGGCTTGCCGGGAAAGGCGAAGAGGGTGAAAAAAGAGGAAGCGTCGACATTAAAGGCGAGATGGCCGTTCACATCGTGATTGCCAATGGCCGGGATCACGGGGATGTGGCAGCCGTCGGGTGTGATCATCGTTTCCGACCAGGTGATCAGCCAGTCGATCCAGCGATCGGTTTTTTCCATTTTTTTGGACCGGAATCCGCCGGTATAGGCGATATCGCCACCGATCAGAGCGAAGGCGGGATTGGTTTTGGCCGCCTGCTCGCACGTGGTTTTAAAGTAAGGGAGTTCGTCCGGATAGGTGTCGCCCCCGACTACAAAAGTCAGCGGCGCTTCTATGGATTTTGGCATGGTGCGAAAGCGGTGCACGGCCTTGTCGATGTAAAAAAGGTATTCGCCGGCTGGCTGAAGGGAGGTCAATTCCACCTGATGGATCAGATATTGGGGAAGGGCGGGCAGGGGAGTGCAGGCGGCCTCAGCCTCTTTCCACTTCTCTTCGCCCGCCTGCTGAAAATAGAGGCGGGTTTGCTTTTGCTCCGCCACCCATTGGATTGTCATGGTCGACTCGGGGCTTCTTTGCCACGTGAGGTAAACCGCCAGGGGCTCTTTGGCGAAAATCGCGTTGCAAAAAAGTAGAAGCCACCAAATCTTCATTACTTATCTACAGCTTGCTCAGCCAGCCCTTGCAGCACGCGGTTGCTTCGCGAGATAAACTCGTTCAGCTGATGCGGCTCGATTTCCCTCTGGGAAAGGAGCGAGAGCTCGTAAACCTGCTTCACAATATCTTTGGAAAGGTCGGGATTTTTGTGGGAGAGCTTTAAGGCCGCCGACATCAAGGGGTTATTGGTGTTAATCACAAAGGTGTGCTTTGTCATATGGGGCATGTTTTTGCTGCCCTGAGGATCCATTTGAAGGAGGTAATCGCGCATGCGGCGCTGATGCTCATCGATAATGATAAAGCCGGGGAGCGCATCGGAAGAGAGGCTGCGCGCTTCCACTTCGCAATGCTCGTTATCGAGTTTGGAGCGGATAAAATCGGCCAGATGAGCCGCTTCTGTTCTGCCGCTCTCGTCCAAAACTGTTTTCTCGCGGGATTTATCGAGCAGATGATCGTGCAGGGCGGCATCGACCCGCTGGAAAGTGGTGCCGCTGAGCTTCCTTTCTAAAAACTGCATCACATAGAGATCGATCGGTGCATTGGCGCACAACACCTCAATCCCCTTTTCCTTCAGCATTTGCACGACGTCGAGCTGGTGCGTCTCGTCTCTCGTGTAGATGATGTTCTTTCCTTTGGAGCGCTCCAGATACTCTTCAACGGTGGTCCATTGTCCGTCGGTCGTTTTCCAGATAAGAATCTCTTTGACCCGTTCATAAAATTTTTCGTCCTCGAGCAGGCCCAATTTCACCACCATCGAAACATCTTCCCAGCACTTGATGAAGCGGTCTTTGTCGCTGCGGTAGAGGGAGGCGAGGCTGTCGGAGACTTTCTTGGAAATGTGCCCCGAGAGCTGCCTGACGGTGCGGTCCATCTGCAAATAGCTGCGGGAGACGTTCAACGGGATATCGGGGCTGTCGATCACCCCTTTCAAAACGGTCAGGTAGTTGGGGATGACGTCTTTGCAGTTGTCGGCCACAAAAACGCGGTTGCAGTAGAGATTTACCGTGTTTTTGGAGAGATCGAAATCGCGCCTGATTTTTGGGAAATAGAGGATCCCTTTGAGGTTGAAAGGGTAGTCGACATTCAGGTGCATCCAAAAGAGAGGCTCCTCATCCATCGGATAGAGCTTGTGGTAAAAGTCGATATATTCCTTATCGGTACAGGCGGAAGGGGCTTTGATCCAAAGGGGGTCGGTGTCGTTGATTCTGGTTTCACCGAGATAGATCGGGTAGGGCAGGAAAGAGCAGAACTTGGATAAGATCTCCTGGAGGCGGGCTTCATCGAGGAATTCCTCCCCTTCGCTGCCGATGTGCAGAGTGATTTCCGTGCCGCGGGTCTCTCTTGTGCCCTCTTCCAGAAGGTATTCGCTGGAGCCGTCGCAGACCCAGGAGGCCGGTTTGGCTTCCGGTTTGTAGGAGAGGGTATTGATTTCCACCTTGTCAGCCACCATGTAGGCCGAGTAGAAGCCTAAGCCGAAATGGCCGATAAACTGGTCCTTTTCCTGGGTGCCCTGATATTTGCTGATAAAGTCCTCGGCTCCCGAGAAAGCGATCTGGGCGATATATTTGACGATCTCATCGGCGTCCATGCCGATCCCCGTATCGATGAACTTCAGCGTTTTTTGCTCTTTGTCGACTTGGATGTCGATGCGGAACTCTTCTTCTTTGGCTCCGATTTGCAGCAGCTTGACTTTATAAATGGCGTCGCAGGCGTTAGAGACCAGTTCCCGGATAAAAATGTCCTTGTCGGAGTAAAGCCATTTTTTTATAATCGGTAAAATATTTTCGCTGTGGATTTCCAATTTTCTTTTCATAAGGCTCCTTAATTTTATGTAGCATTATAAGATAAGATCCCTAACCTGTCAACAGCGGTTCCCGCTAATTCTGATCTTTTCCAAGGGGATTTTTTAGCGGGAGCCGCTGTCCCCATTTCCCTGAAGGGAAAATTTGACACCGGGTCTGTTTTCGGGTATTCTGGTTTTTATGGGCATCGATATCGTCACAACTTTATACGCCATTGTCGCCTTCATCATTATTGGTGTGGGCCTTGCCGGCCTGATCCTCTTCACCCGCGCCACCTTCGTTAAAGATGAAGAATGTAAAATATTTATTAACGATGATGAGTCTCTGACCAAGTGCTCTCCGGGCGGGGCGACGCTGCTTCAGGCTTTGAGCTCCAACGGCATCCAGATCCCATCCCCTTGCGGAGGGAAAGCGACTTGCCATCAGTGCGTGGTGCAGATCACCGGGGGAGTCAACGAACCCCTCGAAACCGAACGGGCCGCCTTTTCCAAAAAACAGCTCAAAGAAGGGTGGCGCCTTTCTTGCCAGACAAAATTGAAGCACGACCTCCGAATCAATGTCGACATGGCGGCGGCCAATATCAAAATGTTTGAAGGGAAAGTCATCAGCAATGAGAATGTCGCGACTTTTATCAAGGAGCTCGTCGTCGAAGTAAATGAAGAGGTGCCTTACCGCTCGGGCGGCTATTTGCAATTCCATGTTCCCCCCTTCAAAACTAACACGAGCGACTGGAAGCAGACCATGGAAAAGCCCTATTGGGCCGACTGGGAAAAATATGGCCTGTTCAACCGGACGATCGACTTCAGCGATTTGCCAAAAGGGCCCGAAGAGGTGATCCGCGCCTATTCCATGGCCTCTTTCCCGGCCGAGGGGAAGAAACTCAAGTTTAATATCCGCATCGCCACTCCCCCTTTTTCCGGGAATAAATTGTCCGAAACGATCCCCTGGGGCATTTGCTCCTCCTATACCTTCTCGCTCAAACCAGGCGATAATGTCGTCCTGTCGGGACCCTACGGGGAGTCCTACATGATCGAGGATAACCGCGAGCTCGTTTTCCTTATCGGCGGCGCGGGCTCCTCTTTTGGCCGCAGCCATATCCTGCACCTCTTTAACTCCGAGAAAACCAGGCGGAAGGTGACCTTGTGGTATGGCGCGCGATCTCTAAAGGAAAATATTTATCAGGAAGAGTATGAGCAATTGGCCAAAGAGCATCCCAATTTCTCCTATCATCTGGTTTTATCCGAACCCCTGCCGGAGGATCTTGAGAAAGGGTGGCCGAAGAACGATCCTGTCAAAACCAATTATCTTTTCAAAGCTTTTCAGCTGGGCCAGCTGGATAAGATGGAGGAGCCGGAAGAGTGCCTGTTTTATGTCTGCGGCCCTCCGATGCACAACAAAAGCATATTATCGCTGCTCGATAATTACGGGGTGGCGAGAGAAAATATTGTGCTTGACGACTTTGGAAGCTAGCTCATGCGATTATTGGCTGCGCAAATCAATCCTACCATCGGGGACTTTGAGGGAAACACGCGCAAAATCTTAAGCGCCCTGCAAAACGCCCGAAGCAAAGGGTGCGATTTCGTCTTATTTCCCGAAATGTGCCTCTGCGGCTACCCTCCCGACGATTTTCTGCTCCTGCACGGGTTTATCGAAAAAGTCGAGGAGAAATTGGGCGAGATCATTTCAGCTTGCCAGGGCCTCACCGTCGTTCTCGGACTGCCGCGGCGCGCGCCAGGCATGAAGGGCTTGAAAAACAGCGCCGCCATCATCCATGATGCCCGGCTGCTCGGCTTTCAGGACAAAGCGCTCCTCCCGACTTACGATGTCTTTGATGAGTGCCGCTATTTCGACGAGTCGCCCAAGATGCCCCTCTGGGAAGCCGGCGGGAAGAAATTCGGCGTCACCATCTGCGAAGATATCTGGCAGCATAGCGAGCTCGTCAAGTTCACTAATTACCATTTCGATCCTATCCTCGACTTAAAAGGAAAGCCGCTCGATTTCTTGTTAAACCTCTCAGCCTCCCCTTATAGCCGGCACAAATTTGAGCAGCGCCTCAAAGCATGCCGCAAAGCCGCCATCACCCTAAATTGTCCCGTGGTGCTGTGCAACCAGGTAGGGGGCAATGACAGCCTGATTTTCGACGGTTGCAGCCTTTATGTGGGAAAAGAGGGCCTCCTGGCCTGCGGGAAGGGATTTGCCGAGGATGAGCTCCTCATCGATTTTCAAAAAAGGCAACCCCCCATCGCCGAAACGAGGAATGAGATCAGCGACCTCTATCAGGCCTTGTGTTTAGGACTAAAGGACTACTTTCAGAAATCGGGCTTTTCGCAAGCCCTGATCGGCCTCTCCGGCGGGATCGATTCGGCTCTGGTGGCCTGCATCGCCTGCGAGGCGCTTGGACCCGGGAATGTGCTTGGCGTCGGCATGCCCTCCCGCTTCTCCTCCAAGGGAAGCATCGAAGATGCCGAGGCGCTTGCCAAAAATCTCGGTCTCTCCCTTTGGCAAGTTCCGATCGAAGGCCCCTTTCAGAGCATGCTCGACCTCCTCGAACCCCATTTTGCCGCTCGTCCCTTCGACGTGACCGAGGAGAATCTCCAGGCCAGAATCCGGGGGATGATCCTGATGGCCCTCTCCAATAAGTTCGGCCGGATAGTCTTGAGCACCGGCAACAAAAGCGAGCTGGCCATGGGCTATGCGACCCTTTATGGCGATATGTGCGGCGGCCTCGGCGTCATCAGCGATTTGACTAAGCGGGAGGTGTATGCCCTGGCGGACTGGGTGAACCGCGAACGCGCCCTCATTCCCGAAAGCACTATCAAAAAGGCGCCTTCCGCGGAACTTAAAGCCAATCAGAAGGATTCCGACACCTTACCTGACTACGACATCATCGACAATGTCTTAAGCGATTATGTGGAGAGGCATTTGAGTCCCGAAGAGATCGCCTCGAAACACCATTATTCTTTAGAGCTCGTGCAGGATCTGCTCCGCCGCATCCATCAGAATGAGTATAAGAGACGGCAGAGCGCGCCTACCTTGCGCGTTTCAGAGAAGGCCTTTTCGGTCGGCTACCGCTTCCCTATCGTGCAGAAGTGGAGAAAATAAGCAAACTACTGATATTAAGTGATTTGTATTAAACCTGTCATTGCTATTGACAGGATTATCTATGTTTTCTATCATTTGCTTATGGATAAAGAAGTCATAAAACAAGTTGTTTTGGAACAAGAAAGCGCCAAGAGAATTTTAAATGGCATTGAAAGGGACCAATTGGCTCTCATTGATTCTCTTGTTCCCCTTTCCCACGTTATCATTATCTCTGGAGTACGCCGATGTGGAAAATCGACCCTCATGCGGCAAATTCTCAAAAAGCATTATGAGAACGCCATCTACTTTGTTGATTTTGAAGATGAACGTTTTGTTAAATTTACAACTCAAGATTTTAATCTTTTATACGAAGTGTTGATCGAGCTTTATGGATTAAAGCATGTATTTTTCTTCGATGAGATTCAAAACATTGAGGATTGGGAACTTTTTGTGCGCCGCCTACACCGCGAGAAAAATAAAATCTTTATCACAGGATCAAATGCCTCTTTGCTAAGCTCGGAATTAAGCACCCGCCTGACCGGTCGGCATATTGTCGTCGAGCTTCTTCCCTTTTCGTTTAAAGAATATCTCCGTTACCATCAGGTCACTTATAATGAAAAAAGCTTCTTAATTACTCAAGAAAAGGCAATTTTAAAGAGATATTTTAATGAATTTTTAGAAAATGGGGGCATGCCGGAATATCTCGAGCACAAAAATCCTTTAGTTCTTCAAAATGTTTACGAAAATATCCTCTACAAAGATGTCATCGTCCGGTACGAAATAAAAGAGGTGAAAGCGATACGCGAACTGACTCTCGATCTCCTGAGTAATATCGGAACCCCTCTATCGTATACAAAAATGAAAAATAACTTAAATCTCGGAAGCGTCAATACCGTCAAAAATTACATCCATTATCTGGAAAATGCCTATCTGATTTTTACTCTGGATCGCTTTTCGTATTCCGTTTCCCAACAGACCCTCTTACAAAAGAAAGTATATGCCATTGATACCGGCCTGGTGAAGCAAATTGCATTCCATTTTTCTAAAAAACTCGGGCGGTATCTTGAAAATATTGTCTATCTAGAACTGAGAAGAAGATATAAGGAGATCTATTATTATAAGACAGAAGATGGTTTAGAGGTTGATTTTCTTGTTCGGGAAGGGATTAAAATTGTGCTTCTCATTCAGGTAACCGAAAGTTTAAAAGATCCGACGAAAGAACGGGAGTATACTGCGTTACACAAAGCGATGAAGGAACTCCATGTTGAAAAAGGACTTATCCTCACCCAAGATGAAGAGTCGCCCGATCCGGAGTTTCCCGGCATAAAGGTGGCAGCAATTTATCAATGGCTTCTAAAATCCGAGTAAGCTGTGTGCTTTCGAAAGACCCCGCGAAGGCCGGCAACCGCCACATCAAGGGACTCTTGCGCAAGAGAAGAAGCGCGCGCGCCGTTTCCCGCAAGGTGGCCGACACCCCACTGGGTATACTGGTTCACAGGCACTCCCGACGAGATTAACCGCTCCGCGTATTTTACAGCGTCTTTGCGGAACATGTCATGCTCGGCTAAAATAATAAGAGCCGGCGGGAGGTTGGTCAAGTCTTTGGCGTAAATCGTAGAGACATAAGGGTCCATGGTCTCTTTCGGATGCTTGACGTATTGCGCCGCTATCCAGCGCTCGTTATCAAACTCATCCCCCTGGGGTTGAAGAGTGCCGCCCCAACTGTTATCTATGACAGGATTTATCAACACCTGCAAATCGATGGCAGGCCCTTTCTGTTCGCGCCTCAAAAGGCATAAAGTCGTCGCCATATTGCCTCCGGCGCTATCGCCCACAACAGCTAAATGTGCCGGGTTTTTATGGCTGACTATCCACTGCAAAGCATCGTCGCATTGTTCCAGGGCCAAGGGAAATTTTCCTTCAGGCGCATTCATATACCCGACCGAGACGACCAATGCCTGAACTTCTCTGCATAGATAGCGGGCCAGGTGGTCATGAGTATCTAAAGTGCCTGCAACCCAGGCTCCTCCATGGATATAAAGGATGACGGGCAGATCTTTATTTTCATTCGGCGAGTAGAGGCGTAATGGCGTTGTCCGATTCCCATTTTTGATAGTGATATTTTCTACTTTCCAAACTTCAGGTCTTTCAGCTTTAATGCTCAGGAACTTGTCGTTGAACATCTGCCTCACCTTATCGATGCCCATTTCCCAGAAGTTATTCATGATTTGCTCCTTTTATCCCGCTCTTGAATCAGCTGGGCGGCCACGCTGATGGCTATTTCATGCGGGTGGTTATTGCCTAAATCTAACCCAATGGGGCAATAAAATGATGAAGGGGGAAGGCCCGCTTCTTCAATCTCTTTTTTTATACGAACCGCTTTAGCTCTGCTTCCAATCACTCCTAAATAGGGGAACTGCCTGGTCTTAAGAATTTCAAGCAAAATCGGTAAATCGGTACTATGCCCCATCGTCATTAATAAGACAAAAGTATCGGGATCCAGGCGTTTCACTTCAGAGGCCATCTCTTCGGTATGCGTCAGGGTTAATTTATGCGAGCGGGGAAGTTTGTTCAACCAAGTCCGGCGCGGATCTATGCAATCGATTTGGCAGTCTAAGGAAAGAAGGAGCGGGATGAGCGCATTTGCCACATGGCCGGCGCCAAAGACGGCGATTTTCCAAATCTTTGTGTGGAATGCTTCAAAATGTATTCTGACAATGCCTCCGCATGACATGCCCACATCTTTTTTCAAATTCCATTCGACAAATGCGCTTTTAGATTTATGTTCCAGAAGGGACAGGGCTTCATTGATGGCCTTAAATTCCACTTTTCCTCCCCCGATGGTGCCCTCATACAACCCCTCTTGAGTGACTAACATTTTGCTTCCCGCGTTTTGCGGGGAACTGCCGATGACGTCGACCAGCGTTACCATCACAAAGGGCACATTGGAATAGAGCAACTCATGGAATTTTTCATAGATCATAATGATTTCCCATAATTCTAACGAATCGTTAGAATAAAATTTTTATGAGCAATACACCAGAAAAATCTTTTGATATTGCCTGCCGTTATGCCATGCAATTGTCGCTGATGGAGGTCGGTTTAGGCTCATTTTTGCACGCTTTTCATATTCCCTTTTCCGGTTTTTTTCTTTCCTTAAATCAATGCTTTATATTGAACCGGGCCCTGCTGCATCACGCTCCTAACCCCCTCCTGCCGATGGCTATCTCTAATACTACAGCCATCATCAAGACGCTCAGCCCTTATGGGAAGAAATTCACCCCCATGCTCGCCATCTCGATGCAAGGATTGCTATTTAATTGCGGAGTCCTCCTCTTTGGCAACAATTTGCCGGGAAGATGCATAGGCTCTTGCTTGCTCGGTTTGTGGCCGATGATCCAACCGGCACTGATCTATGGAGTCATTTATGGGAATATCTTTTTCAAAATGGATCCTTCGACCACTAAGACTATTATCGCAGCCTATATCTTCATCCACCTGTTTTTGTCGCTTTGCGTCTGTTTCTTGACGCACCTTTTGCCTGCAGAAATAGTCGATCGCTATGATCGATACGTCACCTCTTACCGCACCAAACCAGCCTCGGCTCCAAGAAGCGCCTTAAGGGGAGTGTTGAAAGATTTCCTGTCGCCCCTATTTCTCCTTTCTTTAGTATTGAGCGGCTTTTTCTTTTACGCGACGGTCCATTCTTTAGGGGCGTTTTTCCTCTCTTTTTTCCGCCTGATCGCGGTCGCCTTTCTTACGTTTTTCCTCATGAGAAAAATTTCGGCAGAAAAATGCGCGGCCTTTTTTTCCAGGCTTTATTTCTTCAAAAGATATACCCCTTATGTGGAAGAAGTGCTTCAACGGATTTCAAAGCGTCAATGAATCGGCGCGCGACTGAATTCCAAACGCATTCGGGTCCTGAATCGCGACGAATAAGCAATAAATTTCTTTCATAGTATTGACTTGAGTGAATGGAGGAGGAGTTAAAAAAAAGTCAACCGTCTATTAATATGATAAGAATTAATTATCAAAAGATTTTTTTCCGAACTGATTGTAGTGCAAGGGACATTTATATCTTTTATTTTTTTCAATGAATAGTCACATCAAAGGCGCGCAGCAGGCCGATCGCCTCGGGAAGGGAAAATTTTGCCTTCTTTATTTTATTGGTGAGGGGGTTGATATCGTAGCGCGTGGCCGTGCTAAAGTCGGCCAGGGAGAGATCGCAATTGTGAAAAAGGGTTCCCGCCAGGTCGGCCTCATGAAAGTCAGCGCCGTTGAGAAGGGTGTTTGTAAAATGGCACTCGATCAGTTTGCTTTCGCTAAAGGAGCATTTTTTCATACTAAGATCGGAAAAATTACAGTAATGCAACAGGCATTTTTTAAAGGTGGGCGAGAAAAAGGTTCTTACGCATTTAAAAAACTCCGCCCCTATGATTTTACAACCGATAAACCGGACATCCTGGAAGCGGCACCCATCCAGTTTTGGAAGACTGAAATTGCAGTTCTCAAAGGTACAAGCACTGAACTGCGCATTGTAAAGAAGCGCTTCGGAAAAGTCGCAGCCAATAAAATGACTATCGCTATAGATATGCCCTTCTAAGGACTTCTTGGAAAAATTCTCTGATTTGATCTCTACCATTTCAAAATCATACGCGCGGAAGAGCATTTATACAAACCGAAAATTGCATAGAAACCTTGAGCGGACGAGGGAATCCACCATCGATTCGTGCAAATCGGAACAGATTTGCAATTTAATTAAGAAGTTTAAGATGCCAGAGCCACTCCCCTAAAATCATCGTCTCCAGGTCAGAAAAAAGTGGTGTCCATCCAAGAACTTCATTACTTTTACGAGCATCGGCAATTACAATGGGTACATCACCTTCTCTACGAGGCCCAAATTTAACAGGAACCGTTTTTCCTGACACTTTTTCAACACACTCTATTACTTCTTTAACCGAATATCCTTTACCGGTACCTAGATTTAAAATAGAGCTCTCATTACCTGTTAAGAGATGGTTTACAGCCAGTACATGTGCGGTCGCTAAATCAACAACACTCACATAATCACGAATGCATGTTCCATCGGGTGTTGGGTAGTCTGAGCCATAAATTTCAAGGTGGGGGATTTCACCATTTGCTGCTTTGATGACTATGGGGGTAAGATGAGATGCTGCTGGATTTAACTCTCCTAAGTCTCCATCTAAATCAGCCCCGGCGGCATTAAAATAGCGGAAAATGATGTAATGAGTTCCATAAGCTTTACTAAAATCTAGTATCATCTTTTCCGCGACAAGTTTAGAGAATCCATAAGGATTAACAGGTATTTGAGGGTGATTTTCATCTACTGGAATTATTTGCAAATTGCCATAAGTAGCACATGTGCTGGAAAAAATGATATGGGGCGTCTTAAACTCCTTCATGACATCCAAAAGATAAAAGGTTCCCAACACATTATTGGAATAGTATTTGGAGGGATATTTTACAGATTCTCCAATGCTAGTTAACGCTGCAAAGTGTATGACCGCAATGGGTTGAAATTTTTTAAATGCATCCCTTAAGGCTTCACGATCAGTTAAGTCTGCTTGAATAAGTGGTCCCCACTTAACAATTTCCGGGTGCCCATGGAGGAGAATATCGAAAGAGATTGGTGTGTATCCTGCTGCGAACAGAGCTTTGCAAGTATGACTTCCAATATATCCTGCACCACCAGTGACTAATATATTGCCTTTAGAATTTTCTGCGCAGTCTACCGAAAAGCAAAATATGAGTAGAAAGAATAAGTATTTTTTCATCCGAAGTCCTGTTTGAAAAAGTGGAGCTGGCATCAGCATTTAGCGAGGGATTGACATGAACCAATCTAGGAAGTTGTAGTTTGGCTGCGCAGCCCCCTGCACAGGCAATACTGTCAAAGTGGCATATAAATCTCTTGTATTTAAGTTGGGATTAGAGCCTTGGAATACGCTTTCATAGCATGCAAATAGCAAGCCGTACGACTGCATACTTTCGAATGCCTCAGTCATGAAGTTAGGGTCGTATGGAGCTGTGGCGATGAAGGTGTTCCATGTAGCAAGATCTGTTGGATTTTGCTCTAAAAACAATATATATTGACTATTGGTGTTAGGGGAGCCATTTAGGAACTTTTTATAGGCAGGGTTGTTTTGACTCTGAGCCGAGCTAACTGTCGGGTTTTGTTGGAGCCAATTTTTTACTGCAGCGGCTTGAGACCATTCAGTTGCTGTTAATGTTTTCGGGTTGTGATTAGTGTTTTTTTGCGAAAGGAAGGAAAATATCGTTTCAATATCCGATATTCCCCTAACATGGGCATGGACATCGACTAAATCTATATTGGGATCGTTAAAGGCCCAATTGAAATAAGCCTTATCAAAGGCTGTTAGGGTATTATTCACGATGTTGATCCAATCTGCAACGGACGGAGTTCCAATAAGCAAATGAGACAATGAGGGATTCGAAGCACGCAACCTTCCCGCTACGCTTGCAAGCGCTTGAAACCAATTAATGGCATTTGAATTTCCGGAGGACATCAGGTCTGAGCTTTGGTAGTCAAGATTGGGTTCTCCATCGATATTAACGGCATATAAGGAGGGGCCGCAGGCTATCAAAAAGTTCTCCCAGGCTGTCAGTTTGGCGTTATAATCATCGCTACCTACGGGCGGAAGCAAAGGTCCTGGAAGAGGAGCTCCAGCAGAATTGTTCCAGGAGACAGAGATCACGCCCTTATACCCGGCGCTTTGAAGAGCTTGCATTTGGTTTAAAAGAGTATCGTAATTGCCGCTGAGGATATCAGGTCCGTAGAGAATTACACGCACAACCTTGATTTGTAAAGTTTCTGCCTGAGATGGTGGAACATTGCTGTGAACCCCCAATAGGGTGCTTGAAGCCTCAAGCTGAGCAGCCATAATGCAAATAGCAAGAAATAAGGCGATATGGTTCATTCTCATTAAAAATCTATACATAATTTCCCTTGAAGCAGCTAAGCGTTTTGAAAGATCATTCTATTCTGGATTGACTGCGCAGTCAAGAAAATCTTTCAATTATTTATCAAATATTAATTCTAATAAAAAATGATATTATTGGTATTATTATATTAAAAGAGGGGGATAGTATGGTTATTCCAATACATTCAGGAGACAATTATTATCTTGATGTCGATAAGGAAATTCTGATTCATAAAAAACAAAGCTTACTACACCCAGGGGATTGGATTAAAGTCCATGATAACAAAACGACTTACTATTTGAATAAGAAGGAATTTTTTAAATCACTAACGCCTGAAAATCAGGGTGATAAGATCTGGAAGAATAAAGAAGTCGCGAATATCTTTTTTAATTGCGATGAGATTGACGTGAATGACTTGGTGGAAAGAGTAAAGCAACTTAACGGTTTGCTGACTGAGGAAGGTCACAAGCCCTACACGCTTATCTATAGAACGAATCCTTTAAAAGGGGAAAAGCAGGTGCATATCGACGACCTTAGTGATAAGGATCGCCTGAAAGCAAAAGCGCTGTGGTTTGAGGATCTCATAGGGGAATCAGACGCGACCCTGCGCGAAGTTCAGGAAAATAGATTAGGACCCGATATGAGCGAAGAGCAGGCGATTACAAAACTGCACAAGATGACGGGAGAAATCGTCGAGTATTATAACAAAAATCTGAAAGGCACAGAAGAAGTGAAAGACCTCGAGCAGAATTTTAGAGACCAAATGACCGCCAATTTAAACTTCTTAGCCAGCAAAGGGGTCGACGTGAGCAGTCTCGTCAATGCTATGTCCCCTGCTCACCGCGATGCGAGCCGGTGAATCTCCAGAAAAGTTGGGTGGACCAAAAATTGTTCCCTATTTATACTGAATCTGCCCCTATTTAGGAGAATATGTCGCCTCAAGATAATATCCATGCGCGTTTTGGTATCGATGAAATTTATTTTCACGAAAATTTCCCATACAACTTGCTGGAAAAATTAAATCAACGGTCAGAATTGAGTTTGGATGGGGAAGATAAGGTCGTTCTAAAGCATGCCTCGCATGACATGATTTTGATTTTTTATAAAAGAGTCCCGAGCCCGAACGTAATTTACCGGTTTCTCGAGTTTCTGGATAAACACCAGAACAAAAATGATTTTATAAAATCTAACACCCTACTTAATGAGGAAGAACTTTTTTCGGCGATCAAGTCTAATAAGTACGTTTTAGTCACGCACAGAATTATTGTGAATTGTTGAAGAGCAACCAGCGGTTTTGGCGCGTTGGCTTCTCGAATAAAGGGTTTTCTTGAACTTCCCGCACTTCAATTAAAATTGGGGTCAACGTCCGTGTATGTGCACCTCGTGGCGCACATCAAAGTTGCTGTCTTATGATCCCCAATACAAAAATTGCGTCAATTTAATGCTTTTGATTGCAATTTGGTTTTTATTTTGCTAATATGTTTTCCTATTAATAACTTAGAGGTTAAAAAAATGCAAACAAATAAAACTTCCAATACGTCTAATAATTCACAGGCGATCAGCGAGAATGTAACCAGCCCGATATCGGATCCCATCAACTCGGTCGCGAATCTCTCTTTGTCGCAGCTTGAGTGTGAGTCCACCTCTTCGCTTAAGGATTATTCTTTTACAACTTCAAGCAACCCCTTGACAAGAATAGATGAGCTCAACAATTGGCTAATCAATCACCCTGAAGATAATGATGCCCGATTAGCGCGCGCTGATTTGTTGATGGTGGTTGACGAGATCAGCCAAGCGGTTGATGATTATCTCATCCTTTATCAAACGAATAAATCTCAACGGATCCTCGATGCCCTGGTAAATGGGTATGTGAAAAAGGGGTTAGTGAAAATGTTCTATGGAACTTTTAATGATTCTATTCAAGAATATAATAATGCTTTAGAGTTAGCGCCGACTTGCGGCAAAGCCCTCTATTATCGCGGCCTAGCTTTTCAACGTTCGAATGAATTTGCCAAGGCTGACTTGGACTATCAAAAAGTGCTCGAGTATGATAGAGGCTACACTTCAGCCTGGACTGGGCGCGGGTTTATAGCGCATTCAGAGGGGCGGTTGGAAGATGCGATCGCTTTCTTCGAACAAGCCCATGCTCTTGACTCAAGTGATGGGGAAATAGGGAAGCAATTGATTGAGGTCTATCAGCAAAAAGGGCAGCGTGATAACATCGATTATAAAGAGGTTATTTCAAAACTAGAATTCACTCTCCAAATTTCAAGAAGTGATTTTAATATGGCAATGAACCAAGGACATAAGCATTACAAAGACTGGAATTATAAACATACCCATCAATGTTATGAAAGAGCGGTTCAATGTTATGAAAGAGCGCATCAACTGAATCCATTGGATATTAATGCCATGGGTTGTTTAGCGGATTCTCTTTCGAAATTGAACCGGTACAGCGAGGCAATTTCTATTTTGGAAAGGGCTAAAGAGCTGGATCCACAAAATAAAGATATCGATGAAGTCCTTTATGAAGCCTACCGCGGGAGG
Source organism: uncultured Chlamydiae bacterium (assembly GCA_963696295.1). Classification (GTDB taxonomy): domain Bacteria; phylum Chlamydiota; class Chlamydiia; order Chlamydiales; family JAJFMB01; genus CAVOJR01. The sequence goes on from CAVOJR010000001.1 coordinate 1,609,040, forward strand.
GCAGCAACTTATGAGCAAGAGGGGGAATTTCAGAAGGCGATATCATGCTACAGCTGGATGTTGAGATTTGATCCAGAAGATGGCTTTACGAGGGAAAAACGGGGCATAGCGTTATTCCATGCTGGGTATTTTAGTTTTGCTCTAGGGGAACTTGAGAAGGAGCAAAAGAGCCATTTGCTCCCCTATATTGGCGCTTGTTTGTATAACGTTGGCCAAATTAGCCGTAGTATAATCATACTCAATAATGCTAAAAATGACAGGATAGGCGAAACAGCCTTTATCGATCTGCATTTGAACGAAGCACATAGAAAACTTCATCGCCACTTAAAAAGGCTGTAGATTTAAGGGCGCCGCTTAATGGGCGCCCTCAGCAAATTCTTTAAAGAACCACCTTCATCAGCTTGCAAAGCTGAGCTTTTCTATTGAAACTAATCCAAGTTTTGTGGTATTATTACATCCAATTAATTGGATGTAATAATGATAAGTTCTATGAGTTTTGAACCTTTAATAGGTACTCATTTCGATGCAAATTTAGACACATACAATAATGAAGAAATCGAAAGAATAGCTGCCAGGCTTTATTTTCAAACGCTCTATAGCACCCAAGCTACGAATCGGCCAACTTACGTAGCGCGCATGCTTCACGCGGCCTACGGCATTCCCCAGGATACGGCTTACGAGTCATTGTCGCGTTTTTTTCACGTTAATTTCGATGACCAAGGCGCTCGTGTTAAGAGTGAGATTGTGGCCCTGTTAGTGAATCAGCAAAGACCCTTAATCGATCGTTAATCGACCTGCAAAAAGAGTCTTTTCAAGTTGTGGGATAGAACCGGGATGATCAAATCCCTGGCGGATGCGCACGCTGCGCCAGGCTGCTTGCGCAATCTTTTAGGAGCCCTCCCAATTTAATGCCCATGAGACGAATCTCAGTCTTCATGCTTTAGCCAAAATGAATTATATGGATGGGGCTCTCTTTGATGCTTCGCAATTAGGACAAGTAAGCGTCTATCTCAGAGGACGGCATTTGCTTAGAAGGCGATTCAAGAAATGATTTCCAGGTATTTTGAATCGCGGTTTGGCCTCGGAAAAATCCGTTTACCTTTTCCAAGAGGGGCAGTCGAAGAGACCCCAGCACAAAATAATGATGACTACGATCCGCCAGCGCCAAGAGATGATGAATCGGTTTGGTCTCCTGGTTGAATCAAAATGAGCTGTAAGCAGAGATGTTATGACAATGCCAACATAGCGTTAATGACTCGGTCGAAACGCCGCAAAGCATCTGGATCCTTTGGCAGGTCATCGGCAAGTCCATATCGAGCCATTCCTCTTTGCCTGTCAGCTTTGTCCAAAACTATCATTTCACGCGGATTGGGATAGCTAGCTACCCCCATAGTTATTTTTTTGTGAAAAATATTTACGAAAAATAATTTCTTTTACTGTAACATGATTTTTTTCAAATGGGAGTTGACATGAGCAGGATCAGGGCCATAATTTCAGCTTTATTAGCCTTGACTACACCTTTGATATCCCAGGGAGTCCCAAATACGTGGACGCCTCCGCAAATAGTAAATGATTCTGGAGATACCATTTACCCTACAGATCCCTCATCTACTGTTAAACTCGGTGTAGATGGCACGGGGAATGGAATCGCTCTTTGGTTGAATGTATCTACTTCAACAACCCAGGTAGTTCAAGCAAAAAGGTACAATTTCAATACCAACACCTGGTATGATGAGCAGACTTTGACCCCTATAGCGCAAAGTTACGATCTGCAACAGATTGCAGTGAACTCTAGCGGACAAGCTATTGCCGCATGGAGAAATTCAAGTACCAGCACCGGCACTATTGAGGCCTGTTACTTTACTGGCACAACGTGGCTGCCCTTACAAAGTTTTTCAAGTACGGGTAATTATAATAATCCGCAAGTTTCTATTGACGCGCAGGGTAATGCCATCGTGATCTTCAGTGAAGATAACGGCTCAATATTAGCTTATAACTTTCCCTCGAATTCACCACAAAATCCGGTAAATATATCGACTAATCTGCCAAATTCTACGACAAATGTTTACCCAAGGCTTCAGATTGGTATGTATGGGATGAACAACGCCATTGCTATGACTGTTGTGCGGGATATTACAGGAGGCTTTTCTGTTCAAGCTTACCTTTTAAATGGAACCTGGAGCGCGCTAACAGGATTCCCTCCTGCAACAATTTATGGGATTACATCTCTAGGTCTTGCTGTGAATTCCTCTGGCGCCGCAGCGGCGACCTGGTTTGTGAATAATGGAACTGACAACCCCGTTACTGCCGCTTACTTAAAACCAAACACCACTTCATTTAATTACACTGGAATTGGGGGATCAGTCAATGTGCTTTATTTAAATGAGATAAGACCTCCCATTGCGATTGCGCCAAATGGTTTAGCAGTGGCTTTGACCGCTGCCACCCTGCAGCAACCGCAATACACCATTTATAACCCAGTGACTATGGAGTGGAGCCCTATTGCCAATTTTTCCTTTAGCTCCAATATTCTTTTACCTCTTGCAGTGGGTTTAGACAATCTTGGGAACGGGTTTGGTTTTTTTCTCGCATCCACAGATTATTCCATGAGCCCATCGATGGCTACGTACTCTATTCAGGCCTCCCGTTTTATGAACAATGCTTTTTCAAACACCTTAACCCAAATTTCTTCCCTCTCCTCTCCAACCACGAGTCTCATTTCTGGCTCATTTGATGTAGCCGCGAATGGCAATGCGCTTGGCGCCTGGAAAATTCTTCTCGATGATGTGCTTCAGATCCAAGCCGCTGCATATACAGCCCCTCCTCCGCCTCCTCCGATTCCTGCGGCACCGAAGCCTCCAAGGAACCTTAACGCGGTGCAAAAGAGCGATCGATACCCAACGCAAACAGTATATCTCAATGTGCTTACTTGGGATAAAAGTCTATCAAAGAATATAGTTTCGTATCGCATCTATAAAGAGGGTATCCGAATTGCCGATGTGCCAAAAGAGACTTTGACTTTCACTGATCACAATATCGATCCCGCAGTGATTGTTACCTACGAAGTTAAAGCGGTGAATGCACAAAAAAAGGAAAGCAAATCGGCTACTGCAATCATTTAAATATCTTCATAGCGTCAATGACTCGGTCGAAACGCCGCAAAGCATCTGGATCCTTTGGCAGGTCATCGGCAAGTCCATATCGAGCCACTCTTCTTTCCCTGTCAGCTCTTTCCTCGCTTCCTTGATGGCTTGTTTGATGGCAATATAAGTGGAAGCTCCTAAAGTCAATGAAGACTCGGTAAACGATTTGGAAGATTTCACCGCCTGCTGTTCACAGAGGCGCTCTCGCTCGTTCCTTCTCTCATCGACCGGATGCAGCTTCACGCGGAAATCGATCGGGATGGTCTTCGAGCAAGGCGGCTTGTAACTCCAGATATTATCCGTGACGAGCCGGCCCTTCTCATCGTAGATCAGCTCCTCTGTGGTCGCAAAGCCGATTCCCTGGACAAAGCCTCCCTCAAGCTGTCCGATGTCGATGGCGGGATTGGGAGATTTGTTGACGTCGCAAACGGCGTCCGCCCGCAATATCTTGAACTCGCCGGTCAATACGTCGATCTCCACCTCGGTCACAGCTGCGCCATAAGCATAATACAAAAAGGGCTTCCCTTTTGGATTTTTCTCGGTCGGCCCTTTATAATGGGGAGATTTGTAGAGTTCCGCAACGCTGAGATTAATCCGCTGAAACCAGGCCTGGAAGACAATTTCCTTCCACTTTTCCCGCCATTGGGTGCGCCAGTCTTCTATGCAGGAGTGGGGCGTAAACTGCTCCAGATCCCGGCAGAAATCCTCCAGGCGCTTGCGGAGAGTGCGGCACGCTTTCTCAACGGCGCCTCCGCAAAGATCGAAGCCTGTGGAGGCGGCGGTCGGCGGGCAGTTGGCGATCGCATTGGTGTTGTTGCCCCCGATCCGGATGTATTCAATCGGAATTCCAAGCGTATTGGCAGCCAGTTGCGCGAGTTTAGTGTAGAGGCCCTGCCCCATCTCCACTCCTCCCTGGTAGATGAAAACCGATCCGTCAGCCATATTGACCGTCACCAGGGCGCTGGATGAGTTGAGGGAGCCGCGGGGTTCTGTAAACCCGATGCCGTGTTTTTGGGGAACCATGACGATACCCCGTTTTCTCCAGCGGTTTTCCTGATTGAACTTCACAACCGCCTTTTGCCGTTTTTCGAAATCGGATGACTTGTAGAGGTCATCCCAAATGGTGCGGATGTTGCAGAAGTCCAGTTTTTGCCCAAAATGGGTGAAGTCGCAAGAGTCCTCGGTGCCGTTTCTGTACATATTTTTATAGCGGATCTCTTCGGGCAGCTTGCCTAATTTAAAAGCGACGTGTTCGATCGCATTTTCGACAATCGCCCACGCCTGCACCACCCCAAAAGTGCGAAAAGCGGTATTGCTCGCTTTGTTAGTGCGATACACCTTGCCATTAGCCTGCAGCGTTTCAATATTGTACGATTGATCCAGATTCAACAAACTGGAGTCCATGACGGCAAAGGAGCAGTCATAAGTGTCTCCTGCGTCGGAATTGAGATCGATGCGCATCCCCTTGATGATCCCTTCTGGGGTGTAGGCGACGTAATACTCGCCAAGGTAAGGATGCCGCTTCCCCACCGTTTGCATATCTGAGGAGCGGTCGTAGACCAGGCGCACCGGCAGCCGCAGTTTGTAGGCCGCCACAGCGGCTTGAGCCCCTACAATGTTTGCCCGGTGCTGCTTCCCTCCAAATCCCCCGCCGATTTGCTCAATGACGACAGTAATTTGATTCACATTGACGCCCAAAGCCCGGGCAATGGTCGTTTGTGTGCCGTTCGGATTCTGGGTTGAGCAATAGATGGTCATTTGGTCATACGCATCGGGTACGGCCATGGCGCTCATGGTTTCCATGTAGAAATGAGCCTGGGACGAGGTCCTGAATACGCCGCTTACGACTTCAGTGCCCGGCATCGGCTGCAGCGGATTTTTCAGCCACTCTTCATTACTGCCGTCGCGGGTAATAGTGGGTATCCGTTGCTGGATGTCTTCATCCTCATTGGCCGCCTTTCTTATCATGGGCATCGGGCTGTGCTGTTTCATCGCCTCTTCAATGGAGATAACGGCAGGAAGATCTTCATAGGCGATACCCTTCTCGATGAAGGCGGCCGCCTGATAGGCTGTAACGATTGACTCGGCCACCACTATGCCGATCGGCGCGCCGATAGAGGTGGCGATGCCATCGCAAAAGACAGGATCGTCTTCTCCCAAACCAACCATTTTGCAGCCCGCTTTGGGAATATCGGCGGCGGTGATGAAATCCTTGAAGCCGGGAAACTTCTCGAGTAACTGTGTTTTAAAATTAGGGATGGAGAAACGGGCGTGAGGCCGGCTGCTCTTTACCATGACGCCGTGCAAACCTCCCAGCGGCAGCCCGACATCTTGCGTGTACTTGGCTTCCCCTGAGGCCTGCACAAAGGCCGCCCGCTTGATAATCGACTGGCTTAAAGGAAAAATTTCCGGATATTCATAATACTCTTGTTTCCCCGTTGACAAAGGCCTTACGTCGTGATTTGCCGCCGATTGGAATCTGCTGCTGATTAGCTCCGGCTTAATCGCCAGAGTGGCATGCAGGAAAAATTTGTAGAAGAAGTTCTCAGCCAGCCGGAGCCGGTATTCTGTGCTGATCCCCTCTTCATCCATAGGAATCGTCTTCTCCTTGACCTCTTTTTTGAGGACCTGAAGCGCTTCCCTCAACGTTTCATTATTCAAGGGTTTCCCTAAAAGAAATTGCTCCGTTTCGGGAAAGCGGCAATTCAAGGAAGCGAGCCCCCCATACACAACCGTCGCTTCAGCCACTTGCCCCTTGTCAATGCGAAACCGGAACCCGGCATTCACGATCGGATGCGCCATCTGCACGCGGCGGGCGATCCTGTAAGTCTGTATGTAAACATCCTGTGGGGTATAGGGGAGATGGAAAGACAAAATCACCGCATCGCCCGGCATGTCCGTCAAAGGATACTCTTTTACCCCTTCCTCTGTACCGAGAGCGACTGTTGCGCCAAGAGTTGCGAGAATCGTATACACATCGGAGGGAAACGGAGCGCCGTGGTCTTTGTGATCCTGCGTCATGAAAATATTGCCGGCGATACTTCCGGCAGAGCGGATCTGCAGGCCTGCGATGTAGGCGGCATGCCGCTTAAACTCCTGAAATCCTCTATCCGGCATGTCAGAAACATAATCCACAAGCTCCTGAATCGTTACGGCCGCCCCCACAACAAGGCCTTGTTCCCTTTTTTCGATCTTGCCTAATTCCGCAATTGCCGAGATATCGATCAGGTGTTTTGAATGCTCATGTTGATAGACTCCCGATCCTGTGTTTCCACAGATCAGCCGGGAGGAGTTTTTCTTCAACCGGTACACTTCTGAGAGCGTGAGAGGGCGGTCATATTCCAGACCGGGGGATTGGAAATGCAGCGCTCTTGGCGTCGGATCGTAGCCGGGCAGCTCCTCCAGACTGATGGGCGTCATCCCCTTTTTGAAATTCACATAAAAGGAAGGGTCGATAACGCATTCTTGTGTTTCATCAGCGGCGGCGTCATAATCTTTGGCTAAGGTGCGCGCGCTGTGAAGAATCGGCCGATAGCCGGTACAGCGGCAGAGATTACCCCCATAAATGTCCTCGATCTCCTGCTGTGTGGGTGAGGGATTTTGCTGAAGGAAGGCATGCGTGTTCATCACGAAACCGGGCGTGCAAAAACCGCATTGGCTTCCGTTGTATTTCGCAATGCAGACTTGGGTCGGGTCCAATCCTTTATGGACGCTCCCGATCCCCTCAGTGGTGGTGACTAACATGCCGTCCAGCGAGACGAGAAGGCGCAAACAGGCGTTTATGGGGCGATGAGCCGTCGTACCGTCCGGTTTTTTATAAGAGAGCATGACCGTACAGGCCCCGCATCCTCCCTGTCCGCAACCGACCTTGGTGCCTGTCAGACCCACTTCGCGCAGGTAGTCTGTCAACTTGACGGCGGGATCGGGATCAGGGATGGCGACTCTGACGCCGTTGAGCCAAAAAATCAATTCCATTTAGAAAAACCTCCAAAAAAACGCGATCTCGGCGGCAAAGAAAAGAAGAAGCGAGATCAGACTGATCGGATTCACCCACTTTGGCGTGCTGACGGTTGGGAACAGCCATGAGTGATAGACTTTGATAAAGAGCGGCATCGTTACCCAGGTAGTGACGGCAACGGTAATGATATTTCCCAAAAAATTGTCCAACGCAGTGGGGTATCTCTTCACGATCGGTAAGAAATAGAGGATAACGAGCATGACGCTTGGATAGAGCCCGAGGAGGATGAGCAGCGCCGTTTTCCAGTTTGGAGGCCCCTCGCCGCCGCTCATAGTTGGAAACCAGCCCGGAAAGGAGGTCGTGACATGTTGATAATCAGTGAAACGGACAAGTTTTTCCGATTCAGAGACTATCTGCTTCCGTTCCTCCGAATGAAACCACTTATCCATGGATTGGGGGGAATCAAAACGAATGAGCGTCGTCCAGGTGCCTGCCGTCTCTTTGGTCGGAGGCTGTAAGTAAGCTCCCCGATAACCGGGAGTGTGCGCTTGGGTAATCTGATATTTTTTTTCAAAGGCAAAAAAAGCCTTCTCTTGCCCCTCCTTAACGTGGGTCACCACCGCTAGGACAGACCCGATGTTGGCGTAAGTCGGGTCGCGCGATTCCAGCAGCGTCACCTTCTGACTCGCCAGATCGGGTGCCAGCTCCTCCATCATTTTCTTGCGCCCCTCGGAGCTAAGCCACGCGTCGATCTGCACGTCGGTGTAAAATTGCTGCAGGAGCGCCCACTCTGTTCCGGTGGTGACAGAAGGGAAGATCTCTGCGCTCATCACCCCTGTTGACTCGATGCTCTCCATCATCAACCTGGCTAGCCAGTCCAGATATTTGCCTGTTTCCGCAGAATGCAGGACCAATTTCGTGACCAATGGTTTCATCTTACTGAATTTGTTCCATAGTGGCAGGTCCCGAGCCGGGATTTGGATCGGTTTTCATGGGCCAGGCATGGCTGCTGAAGGGACAAAGCGGCGGCAGCGCAGCCTTGAAACCATTCTTCTCTGCTTCAGCTTCAATCACTTTGCGGGCGCTTCCGCCGAGAAGTTCAAAATCCATCAAGCGGGGATATTTAAAAAAGACCTCTCCAATCATGCGGTCCGATACGATGCGAATGAAGGCGTCCATCATGATTTCAGGAGTCGTGGTAAAGTCAGTTGTCTCTAGAAGGATCAGACGGTCATTCATCGCCTTTTCACCAAAAAACTGCACCAGTGTGGAGTATAAGATATTGTTTTGGCGTGCGACATAAATGGAATTGCTCAATCCATAAGTGTTGTCCCACTCTTTGCCGATCATCTTTTTCCATTTCTCCAGCACACTCCACCAGTGTTTCACCTGAACGTTGGTCGCCACATCGATCAATTTGGCCAGATCAGGTTTGATCGTGCGGCCGAAAGTTTCGATCTCGTTATAGGTGAAGCTCCGATTTTTAATGCACGTGTCCATAAATGCGGCAATTTGTTTGAGCGTTTCGCGCAACAGCTCCCGTTCTTCCTTTTTGATGTCTAACTGATCCAGGGAATCGAGTGCCGTTTGAACTTTTGTCCTGTAAGACGTTAAACTGCCAAGCCAGGCCAAGTCTTTGGAAGGATCAGCCGTATAGGGCGCCAGCAGATCGAATGTGGCCATGGCGCAATGGCCGACGGCTTTTGTCACTTGGTAGATCGAAGGAACCGATTCTGCCTCCAGCGGCGGTTGTCCCGGGCGGTAAAGGATAAAGCGCCCTCCTTCTCCGCTAAACAAACCCATGATCAAATGATGGTTATCCAGGAAATTCTTTTTGTAAATTTCAAGCGACTTATCGTAGATGGTGAACATGTAGTCATTGAGTGCGAGCATATTGTTGAAAGCGATATTTTCCGTAGACGCCGCTTTATTGAAGACAAAGGATTGCATGAACTCTGGAACTTCTTTTTTCATTTTGAACTCCTGTGAATTCGCACTATATAAATTTTTTTTATTCTTTTTCAAGCTGATTTTTAAGATTCCGAAAAGATCAAAAATAGTAAAATTTTACTTTTTTTATGTTATAAACCGTAGAGGAACAAAATAAAATAGCAGAATCCATAAAAATTGCTATTGATCAGGCTAGATCAAAAAACTATAAAGTTGGGCGGGATGTGGAGCAGTGCGAGAATGTTTATCCCCTAAATTTTAGCCCTAAATGGAATTTGATAGGGGCATGCAAGCAAGCTTTCAAGGCCGGCGAAAGCGTCCGAGCTAAATTGAGGCGGGCTTGTCTCTTCGAGGAAGAGGAATAAACTCACGGTGATGAAATCATTCCATTAAGAAATAATCAAATTTCATTTAATATTATTATATATGTCGAATCTTTTTTTGTGTTATAATAATATCATTGGAGGTAAGTGACTTCCAAAAAAAAGAGAGGTTTTATTATGAAAACGTTAATGGATTCAGAGTTAAAAGAAACTCGAGGGGGTACAAAAGAATATGAAGATATTGTTAAGCTTTTGCGCGAATCGCTTGATAAATTAAAAGACGCAAAAGATACTGACCTTGCCCCATTCTTAGGTCCATCTTAAATTAGAAACTCATGCCACCCGTGTCTTTATAATTTTCTTTTCATAAGCCCTTTTATATTCGTTTGGCGAAAGGCCGTCTAAAGCACTATGAGGTCGCTGTTCATTATAATCTTCTCTCCAACTTTCAGCTAATTTTTTAACTTCTCTTAAGCTCATAAACCAATGTTGATTTAGAAATTCATCTCTCACCTTCCCATTAAAGCTCTCAACAGCCCCATTCTGCATAGGTTTTCCTGGATCAATATAATGCCATCCAATCGATGCATTCTCTGTCCATTTAAGAACTGCTAAACTTGTAAATTCCGTTCCATTATCACTGATTATTTGCTTTGGTTTGCCTCTTTTCCTAATCAGATCGTCCAATTCTCTAACTACCCTTATCCCTGTAAGAGATGTGTCTACAATCATCTTTAGGCTCTCCCTTGAAAATACATCAATTATGTTCAGCAACCTGATTTTTCTTCCATCTGCAAGCCTATCCGACATAAAATCAAGACTCCAAATCTGATTGACCTCTGTAGCTTGTATTTTCGCTAATCTCGGCCCTACAGCTCTCTTTCTTGAGCCTCTTTTTCTTACTTTGAGCCCCATCTCTCTATAGAGCCTGAAAAGCTTCTTATGGTTAATTTTCAGACCAGATTTCTTTAGGACAACATGTATGCGTCTGTACCCAAATCTAGGTCTTTCTAACGCGATAGATTTAATCCTTTCTCGCTCTTCATTGTCTTCTGCTTTTCTGGTGATGTATCGCCCTACAGACCTATGCAAATCCATCAACTTGAAAGCGCGCCTTTGGCTTAAGCCGTGTTCCTTTATTAAGACCTCAACCAAAGCGCGCTTTATCTTAGGGCTTACCACTTTTTTGCGAGGACATCCTTTAGGGCCACAATGTCTAGTGCTTGGTCAGCTACAAGGCGTTTAAGCTTACTGTTTTCAGCTTCAAGGCTTCTTAGTCTTTGTGCCTCAGAGACCTCCATCCCTCCAAATTTAGCTTTCCAGTTGTAGTAAGAAGCTGAGCTAATTCCATGTTTGCGGCATACCTCTTTAAGGGGAATTCCCGAATCAACTTCTTTGAGGATGTTTATTATTTGTTCTTCTGTAAATCTTTTCTTCATGCTGTTTTCCTTTTTGTTAAAGGATAGCATATTTTCTACTTCAGAGTGGACCTGTTTTTGGGGGCAAGGTCAATACCTATACGGGTCATGATGGTTTAGCATTGGATGATTTCGCAAAAGCCAAATCGGCCCTTGACAATGTCGAGCGAAGATTTTATCATTTGATCTGAAAATCTCGAGCGAAGATTTTATTATTTAAAGTGGTGAATGACTGATGTAGTATAATTGCCAGCGAAGGCGGGTCGCGAAGGATTTCAGCTGGGGAAGAGGGATTTAGGAAGATGCGAAAGGTTTTTTTGCTCTTTTTTCTGCCTCTTCCCGGTTCTTGTTCTTGAACTTGCTTGAGATAGAAATCATCACTTCTATGTTGATATTCTTCTGGAGTATACTGACGAAGCTCATGATAAACAGAGGGTTTCTTAGGTGTTTCACTATAATGATTTGCAATCAAGCCTCGTAACGATTCCATATAAGTCCACCAATTTAATTTTAACTAATGTTATACTAAATGAAGTATTATTTCGAGAAATATTGCTCAATAATCCTGCTACAAAAGCAACAGGGCTGCTTGCCATGAGCTCCGTCTGATCTCGCTGGGTAATCAGCGATTGCACATCCTCTTATGTCTAAGCGGTGCTGTGAATTTTCTCCATCGAATCCGCCTCGATTTGTGGGCCCCGCTTAAAGCTTTTTTCGAGTATGTTCTATTTTTCTGTGATCCTTGCCAGCCTATCCCGTCTAGAATGCGCAGGATTTCAAGAGATTTGTGGATAGGAAAAACCAAGTGACTAGGATATAAAAAAAGTATGAAATTTTTCGCTAAATTCATTTGGATTGAGGCACTTTAATACCTCTTCCTGAATGGATAATCCCGGCTTCCATGGCTGAAAATCAAACCCTTTTGCTTTGGCAAGGGATCGTATGACTGCTTCTGCGATCTCCACTTCCCCATCAAGCCAATATTTAGATCGCACGATCCACCAAAAAATAAGCGCCAGTTTTTTACTGCAAATCGCTTGTGAAGTTTCCATTTTTACTTCATTAAAAAGTTTTGAAATTCCTTTCATCATCTCTTTGCGCACTTCGGGACTGTTTGGATGAATGATCATTGCACCGTTTTCTTCAGTAAACTTTATCATGGCATAGGTAAAGATTTGATCAAAAAGGGGTGCCTTCAGATGATAGATAAAAGGGAATTGCTCATCTTGCATAATATTTTCATTATTATTGAGAATTTGCGGGATAGAATATGCGAGAGTTGGAGGACATGGCGTGCAAAGACTCATGCCAGGGCGGGGACCAGGCAGAGCCATCTCTTCTGCACAATTTTCCGACAAAACATTGGCCATAAAGTTTCGTATTGACATCAAAAGCGCAAGAAGCTGATCTAAATTCCAATCATTTGTTCTCAAAAGATCTGCGGCAATCAAAACAGTTTGATGCATCATATAGCCATGATCATTTTGCTTTTCAGGGTTAACATTTTTAGGGAGTGCATACAACCCAGCAAAATTAGCTTGAACATCTTTTGGGAATATTTCTTTCCAATGATGATCTAGAAAAGAGGAATTAGTCCTCAAGCGAAAATAAAAATCAAAAAAATTTCTTTTGCCAAAGAGCTTATTAAGCATGCGATCATATTCATCAGGATTCTGGCAATTAATATCAACATCGGTAAAATACATAAGTTCTTGCACGGTACGAACGATCCACGCCTTTGGAAGCCCTCGTTCTAAAAGAACTTTAAGATCGCTCAAAGAAGAATTAAAGAAACGATCACTCATATTTCGTTGCATATAAATCCAAGTTTTTAAGACTTGGTGCTTTGTTGTTGGTGGTGTCCATGGAAGCCACTCTTCCCGGCACATTTTTGCCATGGATAACAAACATTCTGAAACAAGATTATCTCTTTTTTCTAAAAGAGAGATCAAAAAAGATATGTTTTCATTTCGATCGTTAGCGAAAAAAAGGGTAGGGTGTGATATAGCTAGAATTAGAAAAGCTGAGCGCAAGTCGCGACAATCGATTTTTTGATAGACCTGAAAGAAAGCATCCAGCGCTTCATTAAACTGGGTCCTTGTTTTATAGGGAAAAGAGTAACAAACGGTATTGCGAAACTTAGATAAAGAAAAAAACTGCTTGTAAAAACCCTCTTCCACTAGTTCAATCAAAGTTTTGTCTAATTCACCATGTTTTTGAATATATTCATCTAACCACTTCATTCGGAGATACTCTCTAATTTGGGCAACTTCGTCACTTTCAAACAAATGCCCATCATTTTTTAAACGCAAAAGAAGGTCTGTTTCCTCCATTTCTCCCAACTGAGGAAAATTTTTGTTTTTTATAGCTTGCGCAATTGCAGGAATCGAATTGGGGTTCCCAAAATCCGGCTTTACTGTCTTTTCCTTTATATCTACCACAATAGCTGCACGAACTGCCTCAATCATCTTGCTAAGCCCGGGATTCAGCCTTCCTGCCTCAACCTTGCTTTCCGCAGGATGTCTTCCGTTGACAGATGACACCAAACGAGAAAAACACTTGCACTCATCTTTCTTATGTTTTTCAATTAATTTATTGGCTATTTCAGTCATGCTTTTTTCTTTAAGCTCATTTTTCTTAGCAGTTGCAGCTTTTTCTTGTTTAGTAGAGGAGCTTACAGCAGAAGGGATCGCGTTGTTTTTCAAATCCTCAAATAGCTGCCTGGATGTTTGTTCAATATCGTCGACGATCAATTTATAGGCTGGGTATTTGTCGAGTAATTGACAGATCTCTTTCCAAATAACAGGATTTTCTGATATTTGCTTTTTAGTAATATCTTTTAGAACAAGTTTTGCTATATTTCCTTCCTCCAATGACAAACAAAGCCCTTCCAAGCCAGAGGTGGAAATTACATTTATTCCTTGCATAGAAACACTAACAGAATTTCTTTCAACCATTATGCAATTTATATTGATAGTTCCTTTTATAATTATATCATTCCAATGTTCTTTAGCTAAATTTCTGTCACATCCATTACCCGCAATTAAGTCTTTTAAAGGAATATTCTGTTTTATAAAATGCTGTGACTGGAAATTATTCTGAATGGATGATGCCATAATTTATCCTTTTTAATATTTTTAATGTAATTTATAGCACAAATATGTTTATAAATCAAACTAAACTAATGAAAATGCGGGGCGCTAGGCATTAAAAAATACTATTTAGGGTCACTTGAAGCAATTGATCTTTTTCCTTCGATACCTCCATCCCTCCAAATTTAGCTTTCCAGTTGTAATAAGAAGCTGAGCTAATTCCATGCGGCATACTTCTTTGAGGTCCTCAAAAAAAATTAGACAAATTGTCGCGCCAGATATAATCTGAATTTTTTTAAGGAGAGTGAAAATGGAGAAAAATAATCCCGAATCGAAGTGCCCGTTTTCTAAAAGACAAAGCACGAACGCTGATTGGTGGCCAAATCAATTGAATCTGAAGATCCTGAGCCAAAACTCCCCCCAATCCAATCCTTTAGGCGAGGATTTCAATTATGCCGAAGAATTCAAGAAACTTGATCTGAATGCGGTGATCGAGGACCTCCGCGCCTTGATGACGACCTCACAGGATTGGTGGCCGGCAGACTATGGCCACTATGGGCCGTTGTTCATTCGCATGGCGTGGCACAGCGCGGGCACCTACCGCATCGGCGACGGCCGCGGCGGGGCAGGCTCCGGCTCGCAACGCCTGGCGCCCCTCAATAGCTGGCCTGACAATGCGAACCTCGATAAGGCGCGCCGCCTGCTTTGGCCTATCAAGCAGAAGTACGGGCGGAAAATCTCTTGGGGCGATCTGATGATACTCGCTGGCAACGTGGCTATGGAGTCGATGGGATTCAAAACCTTTGGTTTCGGCGGCGGCCGGGAAGATGTTTTTGAGCCCGAAGAGGACATTTATTGGGGTCCGGAGGGGAAATGGCTGGCAGACAAGCGCTACAGCGGCGATCGAGAACTCGAGAATCCTCTCGCCGCGGTGCAGATGGGCCTGATTTACGTGAATCCGGAAGGGCCCAATGGAAATCCCGATCCTATCGCCGCAGCGCGGGATATCCGGGAGGTTTTCCGCCGCATGGCGATGAACGACGAAGAGACTGTGGCCCTGATTGCCGGCGGCCACACTTTCGGCAAAACCCACGGCGCCGCCGATCCTAACCGCTATGTCGGCCCCGAACCCGAAGGCGCTCCAATCGAGGAGCAAGGACTGGGCTGGAAAAACTCCTTTGGCAGCGGCCATGGCGATCAGACGATCACTACCAATTTGGAGGGCGCTTGGACCACGAACCCGGTGAAGTGGGACAACAACTTCCTCGAAAACCTCTTCGGCTTTGAGTGGGAGGTCGTGAAGGGCCCGGGAGGCGGGTTCCAGTGGACTCCCAAGGAGGTCTCTGCCAAGGGGATCGTTCCGGATGCCCACGATCCTTCGAAGCGGCACGCTCCGATGATGCTCACGACCGACATCGCTTTAAAGGAGGACCCGGTCTATAAGCGGATCGCAAAGCGTTTCCGCGAGCATCCGCAGGAATTGGCGGAGGCGTTTGCCAAAGCGTGGTATAAGCTGACGCACCGCGACATGGGGCCTCTCTCGCGCTACCTTGGACCGCTTGTTCCAAAGGAGCCCCAGCTGTGGCAGGACCCTGTCCCGGCCGTGGATCATGAATTAATCGGGGAGCAAGAGATTGCGGCTCTTAAGGCCAAGATCCTGCAATCGGGTCTGTCGATCTCGCAGCTGGTCAAGACCGCCTGGGCGTCCGCGTCAACGTTCCGCGGCTCCGACAAGCGCGGCGGCGCGAACGGGGCTCGCATTCGCCTCGCTCCTCAAAAGGATTGGGAGGCGAACCAGCCGGCAGAGCTCGCGAAGGTCTTGCAAACGCTGGAAGCGCTCCAAAAGGAATTCAATAGCTCCTCTTCCCGCAAGAAAGTTTCGCTGGCCGACCTGATCGTGCTTGGCGGCACGGCAGCCGTCGAGGAAGCGGCGAAAAGGGGCGGGCACGACTTGACCATTCCCTTCGCGCCGGGGCGTACGGATGCCTCGCAGGAGCAGACCGATGTGGTCTCATTCGCCGCGCTGGAGCCTGCTGCGGATGGCTTTCGCAACTACCTGCGGGAGGGACTCCCGATGACGGCGGAGGAAATGCTGGTGGACCGGGCGCAGCTCTTGACGCTGACCGCTCCCGAGATGACGGTTCTCATCGGCGGCCTGCGCGCCCTGAATGCGAACTTCGGGCAGTCAAAGCACGGCGTGTTTACCCATAGGCCCGAGACGCTGACGAATGATTTCTTCGTCAACCTGCTCGACATGCATACGAAGTGGCAGCCCTCCGCAGGGGTGTATGAGGGGCGCGATCGCAAGACGGGGGAACTCAAATGGACCGCTAGCCGCGTCGACCTTATCTTCGGTTCGAACTCACAGCTCCGGGCCATAGCGGAGGTCTATGCCAGCAGCGATTCGAAAGAGGCGTTTGTGAAGGACTTTGCAGCGGCCTGGAACAAGGTGATGAACCTTGACCGGTTCGAACTTTAAGTCTCTAATTCCCTTTCAATATGGCTGGAAAAAGTAATGAAATCGTTTGGATCCATCCTCTCCCTGATACAGTGAATATATTCTGGCAAAGAGGATGCGTCCAAGGGGAGCTTACTGCTCCAGGTGTATCCTTTTGTGACTTCCTGAATCCAGGCAATATCTTTGTTGCGGGCCTGCAGCAGGCTAGAGAGTTTTGTTTCCTTCTGGGCGGCTCTTTCAAATATGCGAATAAACTGTATAGCGCTTGGATAGCAAAGGGCTGCGGAAGTTTTGAAGAAGTGAAGGGCAGCGTCGTTTAGGATCGGTCCCTCTTCTTGAGAGTAATCGATTCTCGTATGGTCATCCGATATGAAAGCCAAACCGATGAATTTTAAAAGATCTTTTATTACCATTATGCTATTTTCTTTGCCCATCTCGGCAGTTAATTCTTCCGTATAAGTGCTAATGAGCCGAGCAAATACATCCCTATAGTTTAGGTTCGTTTCTGCTATAAGGGGAACGAGTTTATCCCCAAGGGAGGCTGCAGCGTATCGAAATTGGTCTGAAAGTTTGTTGTTGAACGATGGGTATCTTCCGTGGTAATCCCCAATGGTGCGCAAAACGACAATAGCTCTTAATGGATCAAAGCCTGGAGCGTTTGAAAAGGCGGACATGGCCTGGTTGAACAGCTCTGAAGCATAATAAAATTGCACATCGAGAAGTTCTCTATTGTAAAGAGCTTGCAGATCTTCGTTTTGTTCCACAAGGTTTAGAATGCGGCTTGCCGAATCCAACATGTTGGCCTGATGCAAATCTTTTTGAGCCTGAAAGTCGATCATAAAGAATTCAAACTGTTTATCAGCCGATGCATGTTGAAACAAAGGTTTATATTGTTCATAGATTGCCTTTCTTTCGGCCAAGAGCCGCTGCTTTTCTTGGCTATGAGGCAACATGGCGCTGAGCTCGCCGGCGACTCGTAGGGCGGTCAGAACTGTTTTGGTCGAGGGTCTTTTGACTCTTAGCAAGGCAGTTTTATAAGCGTCTAATGAGGCGCGTAAGAGATTGCCTGTAACCACTCCATAAACATCTCCGCTGATGTTAAAAAGCGCTTCCCCTTTTTTCTCGTATGCCTCAGTGACGATGTGATAAACTTCATCAGCGTCTTTTCCATACCCGGCATTGCGAAATCTTGTTTCACTTGCCTTAAGGCGTGAAATGGCCGCATCAAAACGGGTGTTAATGGACTCATATAAATCCCACTCGATGCTGTTTAAAAGGGCCACATCTTCATTATAGGATTTAATTAAAACGGCGTTTTCTAATGCGCGGGAATTTTGTTGGTTAATTTTTTTCAGTGATGCATCTTGAATTTTTGAAGCCGCTTCACTACATTCGGCGGAGAGTTCGTTGAGCGTTGACCAGTCAAGATTCGACAGGTCGTTTTTGTTTTCCTGAATCGCGCTAGAGACGATGTTTACGGTCAGCTGCAACATCAAGGCCTGAGCTTTTTGGCTCACCTGATCCATAGATCTGATTCCGCCGCGCGCTTGTTTGTAGGCGGTAATGGCTTCGCGAAACTGATGCTGCGCAGCATAAGTATCGCCTTCTCTAACATATTGTAAAATTTGATTGTAAAACATAATATCATTAGATTATGAACCACATTTATTAATATTATGTTAATAATTCATTAATGGCGCATTAAATTATGTGAATAATTTTTTTATCGTTGACTAACCATCTGTTAATATGGCAATATTAAAACTATGTTAAATAAAATTGTCATTATTTTTATTCTTTTTTGCGGCAGTGCCATTTGCAGCGATTTAAAATATCCGCTAATCACCATCCAAACGAACTACGGACCGATTGAAGCGGTATTATTCACCGATGAGGCGCCAAAAGCCTGCGAGAATTTTATAGGCCTGGCTGAAAATGGGGCATACGATGGGACGCCGTTTCATCGCGTCATCCCTGACTTTATGATTCAAGGGGGTGAGGCCGGGCAATCTTTCTTTGGGGAACCGTTTGAAGATGAAGTTTCCGATACTCTTTCCTTCGATCTTCCCGGAAGATTGGCTATGGTGAATGCCGGGCCTAACACCAATCAAAGCCAATTTTTTATCACAACCGTTCCAACCCCTTGGCTAAATAAAAAGCACACCATTTTCGGCCAGGTAATTAAGGGATATGAAACCGTTAAAAAGATAGAATCCTTGGGATCGCCAACGGGGTCGACTAGGCCTTGGTTCTGGCAATCTGATGTGGAACAGCCTGTCGTTCAGACTATTTATCTAAAAAATTAAACGGCCCTCTTTTCAGTGCTAGACTCATTTAATTGTTTCTTAAATACATTCCGGATAAAATTTAGTCAAAAACTGCTTCAGTGTCATGTTTTCCTTAAGAAGGGTGTTGTCACAACTTTGAGAGCATTTTCTCACCAGATTTTTGATCTCCCGGGGCTGAAATAACGCGTTCTGATCGTCAGGATTTAATAAGTCGATTAATTTGCGGTCCATATCTTCGTCATGAAATGAATATACATTGTGGATTGTCGCAAAATTCAGGCGGCTTCCCTCTTTTTTTGCGAGATAATTCCTCACATCAATAATATCTACGAACTCTTTGGAAGTTCCATTGCACGCTTGCCGTTTCCCCGGAAAGTAATTGTCCCAAAACGCTTGTCGATTGGCGACCGAGGCTCTTTCCTTTATCTCATCCAAGTGGGTGTGATGGGGATCGATGAACTTCGGGCATTTGTACCATGATTTTAACAGGATCTCTTTTACCATCGTATTATGATCGTCAAGCGCCATCGTCAGGTCAGTGATCGTATAGTATCTGGCATCAGTCAATTTAGTGTCCCGATCGTGCACGATCAGCCCCACATTCCTGATCACTTCCTGTACCTGTTCATAAGGCAATTTAGTTCTCGATTGAATATAACCATCTTTTTTATCCATTTCCTTATGAGCTGCAGATTTTATGGCGCAAAGAATTTGACCCGATTGTTCTTCAGTAATTCCGTCTTCTTTGATGCCTAATTCAGTCACTTTTGCGGCAAAGGCCTGATACGCGACTTCTTCAACCAAGTCATGAATCTCTTTGATCCCATCCGCAGTTAATTTTTCTGCTTTTGAACAGGAAGAGTTGAAGCTCATATAAGTAATCACCTTATTTTGATTATTAAATAGTAAGTATTGTATGATTAGTTTATTAATATTTAATTAATTAGATAGGTTTAAGAGATTTAGTACTGGACAGTGCAAGGGCCCGAAGAGTCGCCTGGGTGAGCGTTTTCCTTGCGATTGAAAGAAAAAAACGACTATAACTTTGGCATGATAACATGCGAACCGATCGGCTATTTCGTTGGCGGCCAGTCGGAAAAATACATGGCTCCCCGTCAAGCTGAATTGGGGCAACAAAACGGATTGATCGTCTTAAATCCCGGCTGCAATTATGAGCAGGCCCTGGAAGACTTGGATGGCTTTGACCGCATATGGATTGTCTACTGGTTCCATCGCAATGAATCATGGAAACCGAAAGTGACAACCCCGCGCGCCGGCCCCAAACGGGGCGTTTTTGCCACCCGCTCCCCGCATCGGCCAAATCCGATCGGACTCTCATGCGTCCAATTGCTCGGCATTGAAGGCAGGAAAATTTACATCGGCAAAAACGATCTTCTTGATGGAACGCCCATCCTGGATATCAAACCCTATTTAGTCTATGCCGATGCGTTTCCCTTGAGCCGGCAAGGGTGGATTGAAGCGGGTAATGAGTACCAGCTGCAATGGTCCCCTCTTGCTCTCGAGCAGGCAAAGTTCATTGAAATCCACACCAATATTCCATTAATAGACACAGTCGCCCTGCGTTTGCGGGATAATCCCTTTCCATTTAAAAATCACCGGATCAGGAAAGTTGACAATGGTTACGAATTGGCAATAAAAACATGGCGCGTCCATTATACGATCAAGGAGACTGTTGTTGAAATTCACACTATCTCAACCGGTTATGATCAAGAAACTCTGGAAGGCAGGAAAACTTCCCGGTGGAGCGATGTTCCCATTCATCAACAATATTTAAAGCAATTTCCATGGTGAATTTTTTTCTTGTCTATTTTGGTCCGAGGAGAACTTTGGCGATTTCGATAGAAAGGCGGCCTAAGGAACCGCGTTCGTCGTTGTCCATATCGGAATTGCAGAGCATAATGATTGAAGCGTTAACATCCGGAAAACGCCAAAACACCGTGTGTCCTCCTCTCATCTCGCCATCTTTCATCGTCCATCCACGATTGCCTTCCCCATTACCTAAGATTGGCGCTTCAGCAGTTGTTCCATAGAGATCCCAGCCATAGCCTTTAGTTTCCATGAGTTTTCTAGCATCAATACTTAGAAAATCTGTATTTAATGCAGCCTCGAATTTAGCCAAATTAAGTATGTTAGAGTTCACATTTCCAGATCCCACACGCACGGAACAATGATCATTTTCTTCAGGGACGCGTACCGCATTTTGTTGAGTTAACTGATTTAATTGATCTGCACACTCTTGTCGCTTGACTTTGAGAGCATTCAAACGGATAGGCTCTGGATTTTTCCCGATTTCAAGGTCAAGCCATTGAATGTACCCTTCAAGATTTTGTTGTTTGAATTTTGGCAGAGTAAATGCTTTGGCATCGGGTTTATCATCCTCTGTTCGAATAGGACAGCGTGTTGCCGTCATGTCTAAAGGAGTGAAAATCAATTTTTGCAAAGCCTGCTCATACGATTTGCCGGTAGTATTCTCAATAATCACGGCGAGAAGCATAAATCCGTAGTTGTTGTACTCGTTTTTTGTTCCAGGCTCAAATTTCACCGGCTTCTCATTTAGCCGCCCGATGAAGTCTTTTGGGTCATGTTCCCCAAGTTGAAAGGAAACAACAGCGTCCGGATCTGCCTCTTCCAAATTGGGCAATCCCGAATGATGCGTCAACAAATGTTCAATCGTAATCGATTCCAACCACTTTATTTGCTCGGAAATTTTAGCGATTTCGTCCGCGGATAACCCAACCTCATCCAGTTTTTGTTTCAACGTTTCTATTCTTTTTTGAACAAAGGGCAGATGCTTCGAAATAGGGTCTTGGACATTCAATTTTCCAAGATCTTGCAACCTCATGATCGCCGCGGCTGTCACAGTTTTCGAAAGTGAAGCCAAACGAAAAACAGTTTCAGGTGTATTTGCATCGGTCTCTGAAGCCTTTCCATACCCTTTTTGCAAAATCACCTCGCCATCTTTGACAATGCGCACAGATCCGCTTAAATGCAGTTTCGTAGCTTCGGTGATGATTTTGTCAATTTTCTCTCCGGCTTCGCCTCTGACAATAACTTGGCTTGCTGTCACTCCAAGACTCTTGTCCCGTATTGTATTGATTTGACCGATGACTTCGTCAGATATCTGTAGATGTGTTGCGCCCCGATCTATCAAAATCTGGGAGACTGCCTTCGGGATATCCTGTTCGTTAGATAAGATAGCGGTGATAGCTTTATGAATTTCTTTAGCCAATGGAGCATTTGGATGTGTCTCGTCGATGACTTGCGCGGTGAAAGAACCGCCGCTACCCTCCCGTTTTACGAGGATTTGATAGTTGTCTTGATTGATTTGACAGCGGATATTAACAACAGTTCCATCATTACCCATAAAAATAATTATTATCAAAATCTGTATATACAACAACTTCAAAATGGCCGGGGGGAAGGAAATTCGCCATGATGATGACTTGATTTAAAATTCATCAACTCGTAAAGTAAATCCCTTTAAAAAAAACTATGAGGAATTATGACTTCACCTATTTACCTTCAACGCGGCACAGACATTTTAACCATCGTCAACATTGAGAGTCCAAAAAAGATCATTGCCTCCAAAACAGGCGAGGTAGCAGTTGAAATGTTTAAAAATAGCCCGCAACAGTTTCCAAATTATCCCGTGGATGGCGTGGGAGCCAACCTCGTTTTCCAAACGGAATCGGGTATTTATGTCCTCGGAGGGATCAGAAGCAATGAATACCTTTCCAGAGATATAACCAAACTTTCCATCGATTTCCCTCCGCAAATCAGCTCGACGATTGGCGGTAAGCTGATGGATTCTGAGAAGACATTATTAGATGCCACCATCGATGCCATTGCTTTCAAGATGTTTTATGACCGCAAAAACCCCCAAGGACCCTTGGTAGATTTGTTCACCCGGTTAGAAGATGAGAAAGGATGGGACTCAAGAGTTTGTGTGCAAACCGATAAGTGGGACACGGGCACGATGTGCTATATCACTTCCGTGAAATGGATCCGATGCCAAGATAAGGAAATGCAGAAATTAAACGAGGCCTTGACTCATATAATGACAGGGAAAAAGGAGGGTGGAGTTCCAGCGCGAAACATCACCGATTTTAGATTCCAGGTTCTCTTTCCCATCGTGATCAACTCAGTGGAATCTCACTTCAAATCCGAAGTGGAAAAAGCCCTTCACGCCTATTACAAAGACCCTAATGCTATTTCCGTGACCTATAATGATCTAAGCGTCACTGCCCTGGCCAAAGGAGGCGTTTTTGACGGCGTGGGGGCCAATTTTATTTGTTTAGCGTTTATAATTGCCGATGCCGTGAAGGGGGCGTTTAAAGTGGCTGAAGAAGCAGGTAAACTGGTTAAAACAGCAAAAGTAAATTTTTGACAAATTATTTCTGAGAAGTTAACATCTTCATTCGCCTTTAAGCATAGGGCTGAAGGCAAATTGAGGTGTATTATGGAACATTTATTTTCGTCGCTCCGCTTATTAGGGCGGAAACTGAATTGTGGAACAATCTTTGTCTTCATGACTTTGATTTGCCTGCAGCCCCTTCACGCACATAATGGAGAAGGCAAAGGGCGCGGACTCGTCGTAACTCCCCCCGAGGTGTTGGATTATGCGAGAGAGCATCTGCCGACCATTGTGGATGTAAAGCCTACTAAGATTGGGCTGGATCGCATTCAGGAGCATCTCAGCAACCACGGCCTTCCGCCTCTTGAAGCCGAGCCTGCCAAAGAAGGGGAAGAGGCCACAGTCGTATACGGCAAGGCTAACGTCGAGCAGGCATTACAGGCAAGAGCGGTAAACGCCACTTTGCCAAGCAGCGTCGATAACAGCCAGCTGCCCTCATTTCCTCCCATTGGCGATCAGCAGCAATTGGGCTCTTGCGTCGGCTGGGGCACCACTTATTATCAGGGCACCCATGAATACGGCCTTTTAAATGGGATCAACAACAAGTCGAGCCAAGAGTATGTCTTCTCTCCTAAATGGACCTACAACATGATGAACGGCGGGGCTGATAATGGCTTGGATATTGTCAGCACCTACCAGCTCTTTACGCAAAACGGCTTTGCTAGTCTAGCGCAGTTTCCCTATGACACCAATTATCTCGCCTGGGATTTAAATCCGGAAGACTGGGTTTCCGCTATTTCCCGCCGCTTCGCACAGCCTCAGCTAGTCTCCGGCATCGGGGGAACGTCCCAGAATCTGCAAGTGATCAAACAGCTCCTGAACAACGGCCACGTCCTGGTGTTCGGGACATTCATCGACTCCTGGGTGCAAACGCAGGTGGGATCCGATCCTAATGCCTCGAGCAACCCTTACGCAGGTCAGCTGGCAGCCTCTTGGTGCAATGGTCAAAACGGGGGCCACTGCATGACTATCGTCGGCTACAACGACGACATTTGGATCGATATCAACGGCAACGGCGAAGTCGACGCTGGCGAGAAAGGCGCTTTCTTAATCGCCAATTCCTGGAATACCGATTGGGGCAATGAAGGCTTTGTCTGGATCGCCTATGACGCCTTTTTGAGCGAATCCGCAGTGACGGGGGGTCCAAGTTCGGGCCGTGTGCCGCTTGCCGATGCGACGAATTCTCAAGTGGTGAGCGTGTTGCCGCTTTCCAAAGGCTACGCGCCGAAGCTGGTCGCTCAGTTTACTCTCAGCCAGGCTATCCGGGATCAGATAAACGTCGTGGTGGGCGTTTCCGAGACGAATGCCACTGCTCCTTCCCAAACGTTTACGAGCTGCGCGCTTTATAATAAGGGAGGAAACTTTGAGTTTAACGGCGCAGCGCCTGCTTCGCCCGAAACCGCCACCTTTGCCGTGGATTTGACCGAGCTTCTTCCGGCCGATCCAACCGTAACTCACCGTTATTACCTCACTGTAGGGGATAACCAGGCGGGAAATGCGACAGTGATCGATTCCTTTACCCTGATCGACCTTGTGCACAATCAAAAGGTAAACTGCACGCATACTCCCCTGTCTTGCGACAATAGCAAGGTCTCTGCTTATATCGATTACAGCTTTGCAACACCACCTCCTGAGCCGCCAACTCCTCCTGCGCCTCCAACGCCGCCAACACCTCCAGCGCCGCCGCCTCCAGCTCCTCCAGCTCCCGTTGCGCCGCTGAAAGTGGCAACGGCGACGCCGCATAACTATGCGCTTGTGTCGGGTACGATCCAATGGAGAGTGAATGCGACAGCCGGCGTGGGTGTGGACCATGTGGATTTTTACATAGATTCACAGCTCTGCTTAACCGATCCAACGGCTCCCTACCTGGTCTCAGTAGATACGACCGGGCTTGATTTTGGAACCCACGATTTCACAGCCATAGCGTATGATACTAGCGGCAACAGCGCTTCCAGCACTGTTGAGGTTTTTGTATTTAACTACTAAAGAACCACAGGGCAATCTCCCTTTCCGGGGGATTGCCTCCCTCAATCTTAATCCTTACAATATCTAGCTAACGCTCTGGACTCCTCATGCGGACCGCTTTGCTTTGATCCGACTGTGCCTCGCTCGTCCGAATCCAGTGATGAATTTATGAAAATGGCAGTTTTCAGCGGCCTTTAAGAGATCAAAAAGGTTCCCGGCATCAGTCCAGGAAAAGATCAAAAAATGAACTTATAAAGAGAGCCAAAAAACATTTTTTGTCAAAGTTCCCGGAGTTTGAACATCGAATTGAATAAAATGCAAAAATCACTTGTTAATGACAAATATTAATAAAATTAATTTAAATTGAATAATATAATAGCTTACTATATAATGTAATCATTAAATTTAGGAGATAACCAGTGGATTCCATAAATTCGATTGCGTCCCATTTTGAAATAAACAATCGCTATAGCGAAAAACCGTCAAAAATCGTAGCTATTGCTTTAGTCGTTTTAGGCACACTGGGTACTTTGGGATCTTTGCGAAGCTTAAGCTTGGGGGCTATCTTAAAGGGCTCGCTTGGGCTCGCAGCCTCTATCACCTCGCTGGCTGCTGGGATTTTTTTAAACAAAAGAGTTTCATCCACTGCACCCCGAGTTCATGGGAGCAGCCTGGAATCAAATCTGGAAGAGCACGTTCTTTGTCCCGTTGACATCAAAGCAGATTGCGGTTTTCGAGATTACTTGAGCCCTAATGAATGGAACCCGGAAGGGATAGAAGAGCACCTCAAAATGGCTGAAAAAGGTATCATTGTATCCACGGGGACCGAAAGGAGCTTCTTCGATTTAGTTTTTTGTGCCGCAGAAAAGTGTGAAGGATTGGTCGTTAGGGACATTAACCCAAGAGTTAAGGCTTACGTCGATTTCAACACCCTTTTACTCCGCATCTCAGATACGAGGGAGGAGTACCTTCGATTTACCAAGCCTCTAAAAGAATCGGAGGCTTTCAAAGGCCGAATCGAAGAGATCACTAAAAAAATGGCACAGGTAAGTTTACCAGCGAAAATTAACCAATATTATCTAGCTCATCTCGAAGACTTTGCGCACATTTATCTGCGCGTAGCCAGCTCATACTGTTGGAAAAACGGTTCTGAGGCCGAACATTTTATGAAAGGCAGATACGATTTAGATGACGGTATTTTTGCCAAAGTGCAAAAGTATGCGCGGGAAGGGAACATCGTTTCCACCATCGGCCCGATCAATGACTTAAAGTTCCTCAAACACCAAAAAATCTCGGTCGTCGACACATCGAATATCAACAGTTACTCCTTCATAGACCTTCAAGGAGAGGGTGATTTTTGCCCCAGAGTGATTCGGAGTGTGGGCACGGGCAGAATGTCCACAGGCTACCAGTCGCATATATATACCCCATTAACTCCGGGTGAGCGTCTGGAATTTGATGCCATTATGAAAAGGCTAAAGAAATGCCACGGTGGTGATAACTTTGCAGTGACTATTAGCAACATTTTATGCAATTTAAGCAGGGATAGGGATGATAAATTTGATAATCACTCCTCGGCTATCTGTTCCCCTAAAACATTAGCTAAGCTAAAAGAGTATACCCTGGCATCTGTTTTGGACGTTCCCGGCATTGGAACGATCGATTTAGCTTATAACCAAATCGAAAAGTTGAACGGGTTGACACTACCGCAAATAACAAAACTGTGCGCTGAAAAAGAGATCATCCCGGTTTTAAAAACGATTATCAAGCAATGGTTCAGGCTAAAACCTGAAATATTTCTCGCCTTAAGCAAGGCGCCCGGCTGGGCAGAGACAGTGGAAAAGCAATTTGCCGTAATTTCTCACCCCGGGAATACAGACACGAATGTGCCTTATTTAAAAAAATTGTTAGGCGAACATCTCCCCGAATTTATAAAACTTTTTGGAGAAGAGCGGTTTGCTAAAATGGAACAAAATTACGCTGCCGCTGCAAGTACAACATAGGAAAAACAAGCAGGTTAGCGACGGGACAAGTCGCCTGAAGTTTGCCAATCAGGCCCGACTATTTACCGCATAAACCAAGTCAAAAGCCAAGTAGAGACAAATATTGCTTTTTCACGGATTCGACGCGGGAAATAGCGATCTTTACTGATTCCATGGCGCTAATTTCAGTGTAGGCTTGTTTGAGGCCCCGCCCTGCCAGCACATAAATGGGGATGTCTTTCAATAAACCGCCGATGCTCTCCGGCAGGGCGAGGGGCTTGTCGACAGGAATGGGTGATCTGCTGCCATTCTGCTCGATGTGCTGGATGGTGACCTTGGTCCGCGCGACTTTTTTCAACGGCTGGGGGTGAACGCGGGCGTAAATGATGTCGAGCGAGCGGGTGGAGAAGGCGTCTTTGAGAATCGAAGTGGCTTTGAGGGAATTCCACAAGGCTCTAAACGCCTCGGGCTTCTCTTTGACCCACTTTTCAATCATGGCCTGATCTTCAAGGACTCCGTTAGTCAGATTGACCGCGGCCATCACCTCTTTAAACCAGGGGTCGTTTTGTATTTTCAAACTGCCATTCTGGTATACTTTGCCGTCGGGCGTGAAAAGGGCAGCATGGATCTCTTTTTTCTCTCTGATCTGATTGAGATAATGGGAGGCGTCGTCATTCGAGACGACGGCGGCTTGCCTGATCCCCTGTTTTTCCACGATCAAAATCGAGTAAAAGGGCTTTCTGGTCCCTTTGTCGCTAAAGGCAAAGGCGGCATTTTTGCTGACGAAGAGGTTTGGCGGGAAAAACTCGGAGGCATGGCAAAGATCGGAGAGTTTGGAGTAATTCTTCGAGGTGCTCATGTTCAGATGGGTCAGGCGATCGCTGGTCTCGGCGTAATCGTAAATATCTTTTACATTTCCCTGCACCCTCTGGTTTTGCAGCGCGAGCTGCTTGACCTCTTCCACGGTTGTCTGGTAGCCCACTTGCCTTGCCGTCGAGCTTAGGGAGTTCTGCTGGTTTTCCATTTTCTCGACGAGGGCGCTCGCCCGCCCTATAATTTGCGCGGCTTCTTTATTTAGCAGATCCTGTTGCTTATCATCAAGGCCCCCGTTGAGGAAGAAATTCTTGGCGAAGGGCTTAAGGAAATCTTGAGTGGGGATCTCTGTGATGGGCACGCCATACTCTTTCATCAGGTCTCTTGGCACGGCAAACTCAAAACAGCGGCGGTACTTCTTATAGAGGGCGTGCTGCTTTTCCAAAGGCGCTTGCCTGATGATCTCCCGCACGAGATGGCGCGCGAGAAACTGGATATCCTGCACGGCGTTGGATAAAATAGTGCTCTTTAATTTCTTCGCCTCGTTTTCAGTCAGCCACCCAAACAAGCCGATGACATCGCTCCTTTTTTCGCTCTCCTCAATCAGGGTGCGGATCTTGTCCGGCAGCACCCAAAGAGTGCTTTGGGCGTTCTCAGGCTCGATCGGGTTTTTGAGGAAGCTGCGCATGCGCATTACGGCCTGTACGGCGGCGGATAAAGTGGTATTCTCGCCGATCGAGACGATCATCTTGGCCCTATCCGATAGGGTGAGGTCGGTGCCGGTCGTTTCATCGGCGCCGTAAATTTTAAAGAGCCGTTTGCCGCTGAGGCCGAGCCTGGCCATCTCTCTCTTTAAGTTGGTGGATAATAATAGGACAGGCTCTTTCTTATCCTTGGGAAGGAAATAGAGGCGCTTCTCTTTGGCCTCGTCGTAATCAAAGTAGATCGCCCCGGCGTAATCGAGTTTCTTTTCTCTCGCGAACGTACAAAATTCTTCGGCGCTCTTTTTAGAGGAATACCCTTTGCTCCAATAGCCCACATCGATGATCCCCTCGACGGTATCAAAGTAGCCGGGATTTTCCTTGTGAAGATCTTCGAACAGTTTTTTGGGGGTAGTGGGTTCAAAATAGTGGTGGTTCTGGTTATGCGGCATGCAGCAGCGGTTGGCCACATTGGCGACAAACTCGGGATCGAGCCAGTAGTAATCATCTTTGAGGCCAAACGGGTAGAGCTCCTTTTCCCCAAGCGTCGCCGAGAATTGCACGACAGAGCGGGCTCCGTCCACCAGATCGGCGCCGGTCGAGGTCATCTTTTCCGGGAAATGCAGCACGTGGGGCAGCGCGAGGTAGCGCAGGTATAGCGCGATCACTTCCGGCTCTTTGCCGATCTGCCTGATCATCTCTTGCAAAAAGGCCGAAGAGTTGAGATCCGTTTCGGAAATTTGCTCCAACTCGACCGGATCGCTCTTTTGCCAGCTTCTAAATTTTTTGCAGAGGGCCGGTTCTTGTGGGTCAAACGCCCGCCTTTCTTTGGCTTCATTTTGCATCTGCAACAGGAGTTTTTTCATCGTTTCGGGATTCTCCACCCCTCTTTGGAAGGCGCCCTGGCAAGTGAGCGTGGCGGCGATATCCGCGCTTTCAAATTTTGCCGAGGTGGGGATTTTCTGGTCGCGCGGGGCTTCCACCGGATCCATCTTTTGGATGGAGGGGCCGTAATCCATCTCACCCACTTTGGACAAATTGCTCGGCAATAATTTTTGGTAAAGGCCTCTGATCAAAGCGGCGTCTTGCTGATAGGCCTCGGGGAGCTCTTTTGGGCAGGTGACGTTATTGAATTTGACAAACCGCTTGGCCTCATCTCTTAAATTTTCCGGGATGCCAAGATCATCGATCAGTTGGCCGCAGACTAAATTCAGGCACTCTTTTTTTTCTCTTTCCGGCACTTGGGCTTGCTTGTTTTCCCGTATGCGCAGGGTTTGGCCAACTGTGCGCCCGTTGGGAAGCTTTAAAGTCTTTTCGGCCGTGTCCGTCATCAGCTGATAAGCGCGGATCATAATATCGCGCTGCCCTTCGTTAATCGATTCCGGGGTCCCTTCCGCTTTGTTGCTTTGCAGCAAACTATCGATGTTGCGGTGGGTTTCATCGATCAAAAACAAGCCTTCTTCTTTCAAGAGCTGGAGCAGTTCGCTCAACTCTTTGATCAGGCCGTGATTATTATCCCGCTCCGCCCTTTGCCAGCTCAAATGCATAGCGTGATAGGTTTCCGGGGTGAAGACCATGCAGACACCCTGATCTTTCCGGTCCCGCAAAGTTTGATTGAGGGCGTGCAGTTTTTCCGCATCGAAATTGTGCTGCAAATCGATATCGAGATGGATTACGTTTTTGTGGAAAACTTGGGACAGCACTTCATTCAGATCCTGGCGCACCACATCGAACAGGGAGGGCAAGCTAAAGAAAACAGGCATTTTTCCCTCGCCCATCGCTTTAGCGGCGAGGATGGCCGAGATCACTTTTGTTTTGCCTCCGCCCGCCTGGAATTCGAAGGCGATCCGTTTTAGCAAAGCGGCATTGTCCTTGTCAAATAAATGGGTGAACATATCGATTAAAAGGTTAGCCTGATCGGGGTCGCTCCGCAGCAGGAACCCTGTCGAGTATTCATAAAAGAGCAGTTCGGGCCACCTGAAAGGATCATAGGTGCGCGTTTTGTTCAGGATCACGGCGACATCCTGCTCCGATCCGTTGGCTTTGATTTTATCCAGCGCTTCAGTCAACTGGTCGAGGCGGGAAGTCTCCCTCATAAATTTGATCGCCAGCAGATGGAGCTTGTTTAAGGCGCTTTGATCGAGAAGAGGGTTGTTTTTGGTGAGGAGGGAGGGATTTTTCGTTCCGACTGCCAGCATCACTTCCGGCACGCTGATCTCTCTTTTTCCTTTCTGCAGCAGATCGAGCTGTTCAAAAGCCTTTTGATCCCCTTTAGGATTGGCCAGTTTTTCAATCTGCTCTTTTAAGCTTTGGAGTTTTTCGGTTTGCTTTTGTTGTTCTGCAATGATCGCCTCTGCTAATCCCTCTTTCTCCAGTTTAAAGAGATCGACTTTTAAACCCCCTTTCAGCTTGGCATACGCTTGTTTCATTTTGGCAAAGATCCGGGCGGACAGAGAAGATTTGCCCTTCAGGCTCTCCAGGGCAAAGGGGTCTTGAAAAACAGGGGTGCTCTTCGAGCTGAAAAATTCCTTGACCAAGCCTTCGCAGGGCTTCACAGGCTGGTGTTCTTTTCCCGGGGGCGGAAAGGTGACTTTTTCCGCTTTTTTCTCGACCTTTTTGGTTTCCTGAAAAGGCTTTGATTGGACTCTTGAGAGATTTTGCAGGGCGGAATTTTGCAGGGCCGCGCGTAGTTTGGTGGCAATGTCGCAGATATCTTGTGTCTTTGTACTCTGTCTAAAACATTCCGGGTAGTGCCTGGCCAGATAGAGCAGTTTCACTAGTTGCGCCTCAGTTTTGTCTAAATTGTGACAATGCCAGAGAGTTTGCAAGTCCAGATCAAAGGGGTGGGCTCCGATCGGCTCTTTTCGTCTCAGCGCCTCCCATTCATCGGGGCGGTAAGAAATTTCCGTCTGGCATTTGAGCGCTTTTGAAAATAAGTTAAAGAACTCCCCTTTAAGGCCTATATTGTCGCCCATCTCGATCCCGTTCTCAAGGTCCCTGCCGGTGTAACTGGCAGTCATACTGACATCGGATTTAAACTCTTCCTTACTATTGATAATGGCGGAGAGAATGGGATTATCCGTCGGCAGGATCTGCAAAAAAGGGCCTGTCGGTGTATGCGATAAAGCATACGCTTTTGCCCCTAAACCGCGGGTAGTTCCCAAATTCACACTCTGAAGATGGAGCAGCAACTGCTTTTGCTCTTCAGGCGTCAGGCAAAGCGCTTCCGGCAGGGCGTTATTATTCAAATGGGAGTATTCGGTCAATTTTTCAAAGAATTTAGCCAATTGTTTGTTGATTTCTTCAGAGACGCCTTTTTGGAAATGATCCGTAAAGGTTAATTTATCCCCTTCGAGCCCTTTCAGCATGACTTTGCATAAAAAAGCGCAAGCCTCCGGCGAAGAGTCTTTGTGCTTCATCATCATTCCTAAAATCTTCAGAGCCGTCTCATCAAAAGCGTTCGGGGGCAGATAGTCGAGGTAATGCATGCTTAAAGAGTACTCTCCAAGCGATTGGTAAACATAAGCGAGATAGAGCAGCGCCGCCGGATCGTTGGTGTAAAAGTGGCCGGTTTTTTCCACGAGATCGTACTCAAAATACCCCCTTTTTTTATCGATAGCATCATTTGTCAGATATTTGTCTCTATCTAGCGGGTGTTGGACGGCGATCTCTTTTGCCGGGAGAATCATTTTCTTTTGCCTGGGGTCGTCGATCTTTTCGAGCTGCAGCGCTCCGGGGAAATTCACCCCGTCGAGATAGCCTTGGGTTTCGCTCAAAACATAACCTTTATGCTGATCCGACTCCCAGCGCGTTCCGTTCCTGATAAAGGTCAGCCCCAAATCGCGGCATTCGATGGTCACAACTTTTTTGTTTTGCATATAAGCTGAGAAACCACTTGGAACGGTTCCCCAAAATAGGACCTTGGAGGTGCTCGCGGACAGGAAACGGCTCAAATTAGAGTTCTCCAGGCCCTTCAGGAGGTATTCCCCTTTTTGATTTTTAACCTCCCCCTCAATAGTAGCCGCTACTGTCCCGTCCGGCTCTACGACAAAACTCTTCTTTTCTCCAAGCCAAAGCAGGCGCTTTTCAAAGAGCGTCTCCTTTCTCTCGTCAGCCAGCAAAAGGCTCTCTCCACAGCTAAAAGGGTGTTTTTTATAGACATCGAAATCCTGGTAGTTCTTTACGATTTTAAAGGAGCCGTCGACGGCCGTAACTTCCGTATCGCTGACCAGAATTTTGCTATCAAGGCTAATGCCTGCGCGCGTTAGCTTTTCTTCTTTTGCCCAGTCAGGCCAGGTTGGTTTATTCAGCGGGACTCCGTCTTTGATAACTAGACCCTTGGCCAAATCGATTTGCACCTCGGTTCCACTGCCTGTGAAGGTCAACACCGAAAAATAGGGGCTGATCCAAGTGCCATTTTGGCAAGGGATGCCCAAATGCTTCAATATCGACTCGCCGATAAAGGCTTTATTTTTACTAAGGTATTGGTTGAAAAGGGCTTTATTCTCGTGCGCCCGTAAGAGGCATTCCGGATGGGGATTTATTCCGTCATAAAACTTGGCGCAGCAATTATTAATGAGGTACTGAACACATTGCTCCTCACTCCAAGGGGCAGGGTAGGAATCCAGGTTAGCCCGGCATAAAAAATAAACCCCTAGAACCCTGTCTCTTTTAGGACTTGGACTAAACAATCCAAAATGAACGCCCTCCTTATCCCCTGGAGGGGATAAACTTAGTTTGTCCTTGCCATTTGACAAACGATCAATCTTTTGATCGACAAAATCCTTTAGCTTCTTCATGAAAGGCGCATGGATGCCAAGGCCCGCCTGATCCGCTTGAGTTTCACAGAAGAATCCCAACTGAACCCACTTCAGGGCCTCCATGTAGGATCTTGGGTTTAAGTTATTTAATTGCTGAAGCACCATCTCTTCAATGTTCTGCCTGACAGCGGGCTCTTTTCGCAGGCAATTCAGCAGGGCATTATCGCGGAAAAACCCCCGAAAAATCTCCTCATGGCTTTCGGGGCTATTGGCCTCTTGAGGGTGTTGATTGATCCATTGGATCAGGTAGGGAATGCGCAATTCGGGGTAGGCATCGAATTGCTTGAAGGCTCTGTCCACAGAGCTTTCAGACTCTTTGTAGATCTGATTTTCACTTTTCTCCTGTATCAAGTCGTGCCGGAAGTATTTCCCTGCAGGTGCGATTTTTGGCTTCTCTAATTTCATATACCTCAATCCCGATAGGATGAAGTATTCCTTTATATAGCCGCCAAAATAACTCCTCACTTGTTCACACTTGTGAGAGAACTTTATTTTGCTCATGCGATAACCATCTATTTGCATGTGGGAGTAATGCAGAGTCATCAAGGTTGCCATGTCCCGAAAAGGCTTAGGAAGATGATCTTCGCCATCGCTTGCGTCCTTGTTTGTTCCATTGAACACATAACCATTGGCGAGTAAGCGGAAAAAGCGCTCTTTTTCGGTTTGTTTGGTTTCGGTGTTGAAGAGGGTGATTTTATCCTTAAATTGGAGCAGATAATTATAAAGGGCGCGCACGGAGGGGTCTGCCCCCCCCCATTTCCCATAAATACAGTTCTCAAAATGGCTGATAAATTTTTCTTGGCTCAAATTTGTAAAGGCGAAGAGATCGCTTTGCCCTTTCTTGGCATTGACTTCGCGAAAATAGCGGGTCAATTTTTCGAATCTTAAGGCGGTATCGCCATATTGCAGGTCGAGTTTGTGCTGCATCCCCTCAATGATGGGGTTGATAGAAAAGCCCTCTCTTTTCACCGAGGGCATGCTTCTGGTCAAATAATCGCAAATAACCAAAGATTGCAAATTAAAAAGGTAGGCCTCTTTTTGCTGCCAATCCATCGTTTTATTCATTTCTTTTAATTGGCTGATGAAGGCCTCTTTCTCTTGTTCCGTCAATCCATCCCACTCGGGATTGGCCTGGTTGGGAACGGGAATAGGGAGGGTGCGCATCAGGCAGAATCTGTTTTCCTGAGCGCTGCCAGTGATTGTACTGAAACTTCTGATTTTTTCCCTTAATGTGGCCGGGGTGTGGAAATTGAAGTATTTTTCATTATTTTGCACTTTATTCCCGCCGCCCTTACCTCCAGCAAGATTAACCTTATCAATCTTTATTGTTTGAGAATCGCCCTTGTCCGTCATTTCGGGCAATTTTGATCCAAGCTGAGGTTTTGTCAATGGCACATCGCTGATCAGCTCCTTCGCAAACTGAAGCTCCTTTAAAGTGATTCTCTGCTTCGAAAATGCTTTCGTGAAAGAGTGAGCCGCCGCTTCGAGCAGCCTTGAGATCAGCTTGTAGGGGCCTTTTGCAGAGGCGAGCAGTTTGACCGCCTCCATTTTTCCGCTTGCAATCACCCGCTTGTATTTTAAGAATTGTTTCCCATTGGGGTTTTTTTGGAGCAGCTGGTCGCGGATGATCATGCGGGCGAGCTGATCGGAACACGTGCCGCTGCGCTGCGGCGTGGCCTGATCTGAGGCATGGATCTTGTCGGTCGGGTCCGGCCTCGAAACGGCGAAGAACAGCTTCTCTAAACTGGTGCTGTTCCATTCCCCTTTCAAGGGTTTTACCCTGGTAAAGCCGCTTAATTTTTTGACAAAGCGCTCATCAAATTTCTCATCCTCATGGGAGAACAATCGTCTATCCAGGATATAGCGGGGGGAGCGGCAGCAGGCGCCTGGTTTTTCCTCAATCGCTGCGGTGGGAAAGATTTCACTTCCCTCCCCCTTGTTCAGGAAGTAGTAGGAAACAGATCCATCCCCTTTTTTTTCGAGGACAACCCCGAAAACATGCCCCGGGCCTTCGGACGATCTCGTTCGCAATGTGAGGACGACGCGTCCCCGCTTCTCTAACCTTTGGTAAATGTACTTCACGAGCCCTTTGCTTTGCCCGTCCTGAAGATAAATGGCCGACTGGCTCATATCAGCAAAATCGGCGAAAATCGCCTCCTTTTCCTTTGCCTCGATAAAAGTGTCCAGATTTTTATCCTCTTCATCAATCACCTTTCTCCAGTAATCGACCGCGTCTTCAGCCGTGCCCCCTTCATACTCGGAATCTAAAATTTGCGTGTCACCGAGCACGAGACAAGCCCTTTTTAAAGCCGCATCCCCTTGCAGCATGACGGCGCGTTCCCGCTGGGGTTCATGGCTGACCGCCCCCACTGGCTCCTGAGAGTTATTCTCTGCGATAATTTCTAAATTTGCCCTCTTTGCCGGGTAAGCGCATTGCGCGGCGCGCTCTTCGGCATTCAGTTGAGGGGCATCCTTTTTGATTTGACCATCGTATTTCATTTCCGGACGATTTGGAGCGTGCGCGTTTGCCCCATAAAGTGTCAGGCCGCCCACAACCGGCAGCGCTCCTCCCACCAGGCATTGACCCGCGTGGACGAGATCGTCTGTAACAGATTCCCACAAGGTATTAATTTGGCGATGTGCGAAGGAATTGTCATTGCGAAACACAAAATTTCCGAATTCGACAATTTTAAATATTAGTAACATCTCTAACTCCCACAAGACCTTGATGGTAAAAACGAAGGCGCCGGCCCCGCCCAGAATTTGACCGACGTAGGGAGTGGCTAATAACAAATATCCATACTTTTCTAAAGAGGAGGAGCGCACGGGGGAGCCCTCGAAGATCTTGTGGATCGATCCATCCTTTATGCTAAACTTATGCTCTTTCAGGGGCGCGGCGCTGGTGGCCCACAGAGTCAACCCGCCGAAAACGGGCAGTGCCGCCCTGACCACACCGACCCCGATCCATTTCGAATGGTAGATAAAACGCTCTTTGGCCTCGATTTGCGCGATTTTCGGCTTTTTGGCTGCCCAGGCCAAGGTATAATCGACCGCAGCCGAGCCGCTTTTGAGGGTATTCAGGGCTACGGTATAGATGCCGATCACCTGACCGACGACAGGAATCGCGGAGATGAGATTAACTTTTTGCGTGTTATTATCTATATTCATGAAGAAACTATTAATTGTATATTAAATTTTAGCAAAGAATTGTTAATATTGCATTAATTTTTTGTTAAAAATAGATAAAGAACATCATGTTAGATACTTCCAAAAACAAGCCGCAAGATCTTTGTTTACAGGGGGGCGTATGATTACCGCGTTTCGTTTGTTGGAGTCATGACTTACCGGAGTCTCACAATTGCGATGTTCAAGTGGTTTTATGGAACAAAATTGCAGGTGTTGCCGAAGTCGCAGCCGGCATAAATATTTTCCAGATTGTCCGAAACGGCGTGGGCGAGATAACCTTCATTGGCTGGAGGAATCAGGGTCAAATCCTTCTCCAAGGTCTTCACCTCGAACTTCCAGCCGGGGGGCAAATCGGGGTGCAAAGCGGCGAGGTTGGCCAAAGACAGCTTTTTGTCGACAAGATTTGTAAAGGCCTGCATGATCCAGGTGTGTCCGTCCGGTGAGCGGAGCAAATAGATTTCTGTGCCTTTCAACCACTCGTATTTGGAATGGCGCGTAGTGACGCTCGGCTGATAGGGGGGAAGGGCTTGACGTTTTCTTTCAGGGCTCCGCTCTTAAAATCGAGCTTGGCCATCCAGGTGGCCTTGATCCCCTCAAAATCGTACGTCTCGCCGGCATCGTAGGACCAGAGGCGGTCCATCACCCAGTAGCGGGTAGGATTTTTCACGACGGCATAGACGCCCAATTTTTTGGCCAGGGCCTTGGCGTCGATCGCATCAAATTTGCCGGGAGTGCATTTTTCCTGTCCGGTTGTGTTGTAGATCTGCACGGTCAGGTTGGGCGGCGCGCCCATGACCACTTCGAATTCGCAAAAAGGGTAGCCGCGGACATTGTCGAGGTACACGGTTTTGCCTTTCACCGGCCCGGGAGAGAGCGCCGCTTCCAAAATTCCGGCCAAAAAAAGGAGACAGATCATCGTTAGTTTCAAGCTTCCACTGTATCCTCTCAATCCAATTTTCGTCACTTAAAATGACTTGACCGTTTTTTTCCTTTTCTGACACTATGCTCCGAGAATTACAGGAGGGCGTATGATTACCGCGTTTCGTTTGTTAGGGGGAGTCATGTCGGGTGGGGGCCTCCTCATGACTTACCGGAGTTTGCGCAGCGTTCAACAGGGGCAGACCGTTTTTATCGCCTATAAACAATCGACCATCCTCTATGACTTATCCCAATCCACCTTTTCTTTGCTCAAAGATATGGAGCTTGCCAGCCCCTCTAAAGGGCGGAAAAACTGGTATGCGCGAGTGATCGCCTATCCGCTCCCTTTTGCCCTTCAAATCCTTCACTATAACCTGGATGAAAAAAAGTATCCGGCCCTGAAAAGCGCCGTCACTACAGCCAGAAACCATATAGAGCATGTGGCCTTCGCGGTCGACGTTACTGTTTCCGTGCTCTTCACTTATTATGTCGCCCCCTATTACGGCGTTGGGATTTTGATCGGGATCTCCATTGAGATCCTGAATGAGGAGAAGGTTTTGCAGGGGCGAGTGAAAGATGTGTGGGAAAAAGCCTGGCTTGGCATCGCCTTCTCGCGGCTTTTGAAGCTGGCCATCTTTGATGAAAACGATCTGTGGGATATCGGCCTTTTTGCCTGCGAGCTCTCCGTATTCACCTGGGAGCACTATTTAGCCGATAAATTCCATAAAGAAGCGCCCTCAAATAACCTGAAGCCAGGTCAGGCGGAAACAATCAATCGCACGGAGGTCAACTGGCTCCATCTGGAGGAAAATCCCAGCCTCGCCATTCGAGGCTCGAGCCACTTGAATATCGTCGAAACGATGGATGCCCTGATTAAGCGGGTGGAATGGAATGAAGCCCATTTGGCGGCCTTCAAATCGCGCCTCTTGGCAGACCCGATATTCCTCTCAAAAGGGAATACGGATGAGATTTCCGATGAAACAGCCAAACGGGAATTCAGCGGGGGCGCTAAACTCCTGGCCAATCAAATAGCGAACATGGCCATTGAAAAAGGAGATTCCTACATCCGGTACGAAGTGCTGCAGGCGATGCTCCGCTCCATTTTGAAAAGCATGCAGGAGAATTTTAACCTCGATGCCGTGGACGACCTCTTTCAGCTCTCTTTGTCGGGAGGGGATTATTGCGGAGGGGGGAAAGCGGAGACCATTGAAAACGTCTATAAGCGGAGAATTTTGCACGGAATGGATATTCCCTTAAGGGTCAAGTTTTTGCACCTGCTCGGGGCCATGCGCAAAAGCTGGTTCGATCACCTTTACGGGAAAGTGACCCAAATCGCCTATCGCCTGCCGAAAGGGATTTTCGACCCTTCCGATATCCATTTTTATAACATCTCCCTCTTCTATTTTGATAAGTCTTTGAAGCTGCATTCGGAAGCGATTAGGAACGATATGAATATCACCGAAACCTCCTTTTGCAGCCGTTTTTACCGGCTGCTCCTGTCAACGGCTCTCGATTACTCCTTTTGGATTTTCGCCCTGCGCTCGCCAAACTGGTACTCTCCAAAAGCGCTGATCGAGGAGATATCCACTTCCATCGGCGTCAATGGCCTCAGTATGACCGAGTTAACTAAGGAGTGGCAAAAATGGGTCGAAAGGCAAACCCTTTCAGAGGAGCAGAAAGAGAAGCTGAACGAGATGATTTTGAATGAGGGCTCTATTTTTGGTGAGAAGATTGCCCTGGAGGAGGAAGGCAAATGGAAGGCGAACCCCAGGTTATTGAAGCTGATGTTCTGCGACATGGGGATCTTAAATTTTGCATGAAAAATTCTATCATGGAATTGCTGTTATTCAGTCAAAATTGATATTAACTGTTTTTTGATAGCAGGTATTTCTTGCTTAACAACTTTCCATGTTAGAACTAGATCAACAGAGAAATATTTGTGTATTAAAATATCTCTCATTCCGGCGATTTGTTTCCAAGGAATTTCAGGATGTTTGGAGCAAAATGAGGGTGGCAAATTTTTGACTGCCTCCCCAATAATTTCAAGACGACGGACAATAGCATCCTGTAAGGGTAAATTTTTGACAAATTCGTTTTGCTTAACATCCCTTGTGTAATCTTCCAAAAGAAGAATAGAATCCATGATATGTTGCAGAAAAACTTTTGGATCCTTTTTCACAGAATCACCACTTGCTCTGCAAGGATTTGCTCTCGAATTCTCCAATAAATGGAATTGTATGTGACCAAATCAACCTTACAGTTTAAGGTTTCCTCTAAATCAAATTTTAAATCCACTAAATCGAAAAGAGACTTGTTTTTTGTTTTATATTCGATAAGAAAATCGACATCGCTTTTTGCTTTAGCTTCACCACGTGCATAGGAACCAAATATCGCAGCCCTTTTGACAGCGTGTTTTTTTAATACAGGCAATACCTTTTTTTTGATCCCCTCAAGGGTGTGATTTCTATTTTTTATCATAGGCTAAGGAAACGTCAAAATAATTCATTAATACTTTACTTTAACCCTTTTTCCCTTTTTTTGAAATAGATGTTTAATTAAGTATTTATTTCTCAACAGTGGTTCGACAGGCTCTTCAGATTCAGATCTTCTATAGGCATCACAAGGCGGGTCGCGCTTGGCAGCGTCTTCAAAGTCTGGAGGAGGAGGGCAAATGGAAGGCGAACCCCAGATTGTTGAAGCTGATGTTTTGTGACATGGCGATCTTCAATGTAAAATGTTCAAAAAATGCGAAATTCCACAAAGTAAGGCTTTGCAATTCTCGCGGCTTGAGAAAAATTTCTCCGTTTTCAGGGATCTCAATGGCTTGGGGTTTGTCGGACAGAACGATTTTATGATTTGCTGCTTGCGCGCATTTTTTCGGTGACTTCGAAGCTGTGCTTGAGATCCTGGAGGTTTGCCACGAGCGCGCCAAAATCCTTTTTTGATAAGGCGAGGAGATCAACGGGCTTTGTGCATTTGACTGTGGCGTTGCGCTTGGCTTCGCGCAAAAGGGCCATTTCTCCAAAGTATTGCCCGGGGCCTAGCAAGGCAATATGCTTCTCTTTACTGAACACCTCCACCTCGCCTTGCGCAATGATATAGAGGAAATCTCCAAAATCTCCTTCATTAAAAATGATTTCGCCCGGCTCAAAGTGCAGCTGAGCAATTCCTTGCGAAGGAGCTAATTTAAGCTGAACCGTCTCGGCAGGGACGAACAAATCCAAGAACCAGAAAGCGGCGACTTTAATTTTTCGGTCAAAACCGGGCAGCTTGAGCCAATAAATAAAGCGCCACAGCAGCCAGGCAAAAAAACCGGAAAAATGAAAACGTCCGAAGAGCTGAGCGACAGCGGAATGATGGCCAAGGGAGCCTAGCATGCCAAGAGCGCTGAAATGGAAGGGTTTTTTTTCTTCCCCTTTCAGTTGGGCTGTGAGATTTTTGGCCAGTTGTTTGGCTTGCCGGATGGCAAATTGAGCAGTCGGTGGAGAAAACGTATCTTCCTCCAGTGGAATCAAGGCGCAATCGCCAAGCGCCCAGATATTCTCATAGCCTTTGACTTGCATGAAGGGATTTGTGACGACGCGCCCTTTGCTTAGGGGAAGATCGCTTTCTTGAATAAGGGGGTTTGCCATGGAAGGCACAGTGGATATAATGGTCTTACACGCAATGCGCGTGTTATCATTTAAAATGGCCCCCTCAGGGGTGGCAATGGAGAGCCTTTTTCCAAAGAGGATATCCACTCCCCTTTTCTCAAGCAGTTTTCCCGCATAGCTGCCGAGGTTTTCCGGCATCTCTTTGTCAAGCAAACGATTTCTGCTGTGAATCAGTATGACATTAATATCATCCTCTGAAATTGCGGAATATTCTTTAGCGAGCTTTTTCGCAAAATCAAGCACCTCGGCGCACACTTCGGTTCCTGAAAATCCCCCTCCGGCTATCACAAAAGTGAGGAGCTGTTTTTTCACATCGGGGTCTTTTTCAGTGGCCGCTGCCGCGACCACGTCGATAATCCTGTTGCGGATATTGATCGCGTCGGCCAGGTTTTTAAAGGGCAGCGCGTGTTCATGAAGACCGGCGTTGTTTTTAAAGTCTGTGATATTGCCGAGCGCCAAAATCAAATGATCAAATTTTATCGACGTTGGGGAGTGGGAAAACTGCGGAGCCAGAATGACTTGTTTGTTTGGAATATCGATTTGTTGGATTTCTCTGACATAAAGATGGGTTTTAGGGGTCAGCCTGCGAATCGGGCTGATGGTATCGAAAATGCCCATCGAGCCGCTGACGATTTCAGCGAGCATTGGCTGATAAACAAAGTAGTTCTCATGATTTACCAGGCTGATTTCGACTTCATTTTTTTTGAGGGCGGCTTTCAAATACTTTTCCAGATAGATCGCAGTGTAAACACCGCCAAAGCCTCCGCCCAAAATCAAAATTTTTTGCATAGTAGCTACTGGAATATTGTTTTTTCATCAAAATAGTTTAAAGGTAATATAAGATCAAATCTTTCTTTGCACTTCCGGCCAAGAAGAGATCAAATAGCCTCCATTTCCATGTTCTTATCCTTCTTTCTGTTCAAGCATTTGGTTCTTAAGCTTAACGCCTTTTCCCAATAGCTCTTTTCAGGCTCGGGATCGGGCTGGCCGTCTTCTTTAATGATTAACGGAAACTCCTCAATGATATACCCGTCATGATTGATGGCGCGCACGATAAAACGGCCCCTATCTTCGCCCGTTGGGGTTCCCTTTAATTTATTTCCACTATACGACAAACCATCGGGAAAGGGCTTTTGCAGAGTCAGCGGGTTCCCGTTGAGAAGAACCTTCACCTCTTTCATGTCTTTGCGATCGATCTTAAAGGTGTGTTCGTAGTAATTATTTACAAGCACTGTCTGAGCCTCTTTTTGATACCTCTTCTTGAAGAAGTGGTTCCAAATCAGGGCCCGGCTTTCCCAGGCGGCCGGTACGGAGCCCAAGGCAAATACCACTTTCAGGAAATCGGACCAGAAGGAGGTTCCGTCCACTGTCAGCCTAAAGGTCGTTTTGACACTGCCGACCTTATTTTTCGCGAGCACGTCTATTGTCGTTACGCTAGGGGAGAAGGCGCCGGTGTCGAAGGGGCCGGGCTTCCCGGATAAGGTTTGCTTGACCGGATCCCATTTGAGCCAGTGGGGGGCCGAACTTACGGAAATATTAAAAGGAAAGCCGTTCGGATCGACAAAGGTGTTTGAGGGCACTACCATGGAGAATTCCTGGTCCACCGTTGCCGTCTGATCGGGCAATGTATTCAGGACCGTGGGAGGGAGCTCCTGGACCACTGTCAAAGCGAATGTGTCTAAGGTATATGCGCCAAATTGATTCGTGGCGCGCACGGTGACGCGCAGCGATTGGGGCTGAGCGAAAGTTGCGGAAAAAGTCAGAGAATTAAAGCTCAGGTAGGCCGGCAAGGGTCCTCCGCCTTCCAGAGAGGCCGTATAGGTCATGGTGGCGTTTTGAGGGTCTTTAAAAGTCTGAGGATCGATAATGTAGGCAAAGGGGACGCCGACATAGGCCGTTGTGTCGGGGATTTGAAGGTTCACCACCGGCGGCAGATAATTGTTGGAGGAGTTTAACACCGTCAATGTAAAGGTGTTGACAGCAGCGGCATTCGTGGGGATTTTCGCAGTCAGGACAATGGTATGAGTGCCGGCGTCTTCAATCATCGGCATGCCGCTGAATGTCCTGGTGGCCGGATCAAATGAGAGAAATGAGGGCCCGCTTGCTGTATAATTAAACGGATAATTATCGACGCTGAAGAAAGTGTCGGGAGGGAAAGTGTAGCTGTATTCGACTCCCACGGTGGCGAGCTGCGAGGGGATCCCTGTCAGCAGGACGGGAGGGCTGCTCGGCACGGTAATGGTAAAGTTTCCGGCGGCAAATCCGCCATGCTGGTCATTGGCGGTTATTTGGATGGCATACACAGCCTGTCCAAAAGGGGTCCCGTAGAGCTTTCTTTCAGCGGAGTCGAGCGTGAGCCACCCCGGCAAGGCGCCGGTGCCCTCTTCCACGGCGGTATAAATCAGGACATCGTTATCTTTGTCGGTAAAGGGGTCGAAGATATATTCAAAATACTGTCCCGTCAGGGCGGTTTGATCGGAAAGGGGGGTGGAT
The DNA here is from genome assembly GCA_963696295.1 of uncultured Chlamydiae bacterium. GTDB lineage: Bacteria > Chlamydiota > Chlamydiia > Chlamydiales > JAJFMB01 > CAVOJR01. The sequence goes on from CAVOJR010000001.1 coordinate 1,652,636, forward strand.
AAAACGGGGGGGCGGTCAGGGATGGTTAACTGGAAGGAAGTTGAGGGTGTTCCGCCATTGCCGTCATCGGCGGTGACGGTGATGGTGTAGGTGCCCTGGTCTCCCGAAACCGGCGCGAAGAGGAATGTGCGGCTTGGCGGATCAAAGGAGATGAAAGGGGGAAGAGGATTGGTGGAATAGGTAAAATTCGCATTGGGGTATTCAAACGCATCAAAAGTAAACAGCGTAGAATTGCCCACATAGACTTGCTGATCCGGAACGGAAGGGACGGTGATATCGCCGACGTGGATGGCGAACGAGTCAACGGCCGTGTCCCCTTCCATGTCGCTGGCTGTCACATCCAGGAGGAGCAAGCCGCGGTCGGAGGGGCCGGGGGTTCCTGACAAGACGAGGTTAGCCAGATTTAAAATCGAGAGTCCTCCATTGTCATTCGCTACATAACCTAAGTTATTTCTTAAAAGGGTCTGCCACGCATCCGGTCCGATCGTCTGGTAGGTAGCGACCACAGCGGGGTTTGAGATATCTTCGATATCGATAACAACCACCGCGCCCCCATAGCAGGAGGCTACGAGGAAATTGCCGTTAATGAAGAGATTATAGGCCGGATCGCTTCCGATATAGATCGATCCTATAGAAGCCGGATTGGTTTCCTGGGTGATATCAAGAATATAAATGGCAGGCTCTCCCGCCGCGAACAAAATATTGTCTTTAAGGGCAAAGGCCGCAATTTCTTTTATAGGTATACTGCCGGCCAGCACCGGATTCGCGGGATTAGTGACATTAATAATATAAGTCGGATAGCCAATGAATTGACCGATAAAGACATAATTATTGACTAACTGAAAACCCTCGATAGGGGAAATATTAAAAGTGGTTGAACCTAATGGGACGGGGGCGGTTGGATTAGTGATATCGACGATGGTGAAATTAGCCGTATTACCCACCCAGCGGCCAAAGAGAAGGTTGCCAGAAGCTGCGGTAAAGGCGTTATTGGTTACGTAATTTCCAACAATAACAGGCGTTGTAGCGTTGCTCATATCCAGTAAAGTATATCCCGAAGAATCAAAGACAAATCCATAATTTCCCTTCATATAGCGCAGATATCCGGAAATGGGGAGGGTATTTATAAGCAGAGGGTTATCCGGATTGGTGATATCTATAGTATTTAGAGCCGTGCCGCTTGAAGAATATAAATAATTGCCGTTGATATAGACATTCCTGGCAGTACCTGCTGCCGCGAATGATTTCACTAATGAAATCTCCCCCATACTCAGCGAAAGCCAGCCGGGGAGGGGGCCTCCCTCTGAAGTTTGGATCGTTAAAGCGGCGTTGTCGGCCGGATTCGACATCTGGCAGTAATTGTTCAAATTGATATTCTGGACGAGCTCATTGCCCGGTTCGACGGAGAGGTTGGGCAGAGGGTTGGCGATATTGATAGGGTTTCTTCTGGAAAACAGGTTTTCCGCAATAACATGGCCAATCAGCGGAATCAGAGTTAAAATTTGGGCGTTTTTAGGGCTGTGCCTGGCCAGCAAGAGAGCGGTAAAGGCGGTGATGACGTTCGACCGGATTGAGAGGGCTTGGAAAGGGGGTTGCACGGCTGTTTCCACGCGGTCGCTCAGTTGCAGAACCCTGGCTTCCTCGAACTTCTCCTCTTTGACTAAAGTCCACTCCTCTCCATCCCGTTTGAAGGTGGCTTTTTGCACCTGAACCGTTGTGCCTGCCGTCTGTTTCTGTGTCAGGATGAGTTTTCCGGCGCTTTTTTCTAAGACATACTCTTCGCAAGAGCCATCGGGAGCGCAAACCGAGCGGCTGCTAGTCTCTTTATCGGAGGAAAAAATATAACTTTCCTTAATGTTTTTTTCGGATGACTTAAATTCCTGGGTGTAGCCGTGCGGGTGAAACTTCACTTGTTTCAGTTGCGAAAAAAGCAGATCGTCCCCATAGGCGATATCTCTGACGTGCCGCCGCAAAGCGGGGTTTTTCGCCATCTCCTGCAATTCGGACGGATCCAAATAGCCGTCGGCTGTGATCTGCTCAGCGCGCAATTTGAGAGGGGTTAAGCAGACGTTGTCCTGTATCCAGGGAGCTAAGGCAAAACCTGAAAAATAGAGGTAGTTGAGAAAGAGCCGGTTGAAGATATCCCACGGTCTTGCCTCGGCCTCTTCCTGAGGCGTTTTCTGATGTTGATAGAAGTGCTTGAGGTCCATTTCTGCCTTCAGGTCCTCATAAGGGCCTCTGTAGACTAGAGGTTTTTGACCGGGCAATCTCAATATCGCTTTTTGCGTGAGGTTGCGAAGCTGGCCATTTGTTTCAAACAGCTCTTTGAGTTTCGGGAATTTGTCCCCCTTCCACCGGCGGGCGCTCACGCCATAAACCACCATAACAGATTGGGACACTTTCTTTTGCAAAAAGCTCGATACTTTTGCCTCCCAAACATCCCGTTTGTTTTTTTCTTCATAAAAAACCACCGGTTTAATCCGGCTGCTGACCGCCTTAAAAATGAAGAGACCATTTTCGTCTTTGGTGATCTCGATCAAAATGTCGTCATTCCTGGTGCTGAGGAGGGCGCTCCCCTCATTTTTGATCTGGCGCATCAGATCGCTGAGAGAAGCGGGTCTGAGATCGGGCATCAATCGGCCTAAGCCGGTTGTCATGCCATCGAGAATGTGAAAGGCGAATTCGGCGATTTTTCCGGAAACATGGACCGTTCCGGAGGCAAGATACTCTAAATGAGAAGAAAAGCTATATTTATTCAGAAAAACAGACATTCTACCCACCTTTGTTATAAAACTGTTTATCAGTTATAGTGCATGACTAACTTATTTGCCAACTCAAGTGATCTCTTTGCCACATCAAACGTCTTGATCCTGTCAACCCATCTTCCCAACTGGCCTTGCGATAGGGTGTAGGCAATGTGAAGTTGCCTGTATAATTTCGTGCTGTCTTTGCAAATATCAATGAAAAGGTCCCACACCTCTTTTTGGATCTCATTTGCGAAGGGATCTTTTTTCCAGTAGGCTGCGTTTGGCAGATTCACATTGTTAAAGACGGCGTTGCGCATTTCCTTTATTTCTTTATCATCCAGGCCGGGAAACTGGAGGCGCAAATGGGCCACTGTCAAACCGTAATAGTCAGTGTAGGGGGAAAAAATATTTCCTTCAGACATAGCGGGATCCCAATGGCAGTAATCCTCCTTGAATTTTTCGAGAGGGGCTCCAGGCAAATCCGCATAGTCGAAATCGAAGATATAGGGCACTTTTCTCTGGACCGATTCGTTCCACTCCATTAAGAAATTCCCCATAGTGACATCGGCGTGAATGTAACCCTGTTTATGAATCCACGCCAGGGTTCTTGTCATATCGCGCAAATATTCAGCCATGAGTTTGGGGGATTCTCCATTCTTAAATAAGCGATACAGATCGGTTTCCAGCCTGGGCTGGGTGTAGAGTCCCTCTTCGAGTTTTTCAAAGGGCTCCATGATATAAACCCCTTCAGGCTTTTCCTTGAGCCAGGCCTGATATATTCTGCGGTGAATTTCATTCCCTTCCTCTACGAGTGTTGAGGCCCGAATCAAAACGCTCTGTCCGGCAGCTACTTCTCTTTTACCGGCAGTGAGAGGAACGTAGAGGGTGTTTGAAGGGGTGATGACCTTATTGCCCCCGCTCATTGTTTGGGCAGATTCAGGGAAAACAAGCCAGAGCTCTCCGGCCGCTTTATCCCAGCGCAGGTGGTAGGTTATGTTAGGCAAGCTCTCGACTCTTCTGGTAAGGGTTTTGCCCTCGCGAAGAAAACGGTTGGCCTCTTCGCAAACGAGGTAGGGTTGAAAGCTTAAAAAGGGTTTTAAGTCGCCTGGAGAGAGAGTATATTTACGGGAAAGATAACAGCGAAAAGCTCTCTGAATGCAAGAGATTTTATTGACATCGAAATTATCTAAATTGACGTTCATATTAACACCCTTATTAATGTCGAAATATTTTATGAATGTTTAAATATTAATGCAAGCGAATTCGGGGGTTCAGGCAATCGCTTTGGAGATGATACTGAATTAAAAATATGATTCGTATTGCACTAAAATATTCATTCCTTATATAGTCTTATGGCGTAGATTTTCCCTACCCATAAGGAGGAGAAAAATGAAAGCAATTTTATATATGTGTTTTATCGCATTTTTATTGCTATTGATGTTTGCCGTACCGCAACACGAGGCGAATGCTTGTAAGCGATTACCTGTTTCAAGTCAGTCCGACATTGTAACTCGCCCTCGCAGAACGGTACACCAGACGGAGAATCAGTTTGTCTATAATGGCCAGGAGCTAATGATTAAAAACACTAGAGATATCGATCGAAGCGGATATTGCTCATCTTGGAATTATGGATATTGCCCGAATGGCCATGCCTATTTAGGGTCAACAAGCTGCGACTACTGTGGAAGGTGAACTCAACCTGAGTTAAAAGGGTAACTTAGGCCATGGCTCTCAATTATATTGAGGGCCTTTTTTTTGGGGGGGCTCTTGCTTTGGTTATTTTTCTCTGGCTTTGGTTTCGTTTTATTGATGAGATTTTTTTCTTGTTTTGGTTTCGTTTGCTTTGGTTGTTTTTCTCTGGCTTTGGTTTCGTTCTATTGATGAGATTTTTTTCTTGCTTTGGTTATTTTTCTTTTGCTTTGGTTTCGTTTTATTGATGAGATTTTTTTCTTGCTTTGGTTATTGATTTCTCAATATTGAGGATACTTTCAAACTTCTTTGATTAAGGGGATGAGGGGAGGGCCCCTCAAACTCCCCCCTCCCGCCCTCAGGTAACGGCCCCGGGCTGAAATTGATGGGAGTCTTTGACAGGGGGCCCTCACCTTCAGTTTGGGAAAAATATTTCAGGGCAACACAGTTTGGGATCAGGGCAGTTTGGGATATCAGGGCAGTTTGGGATATTTCAGGGTGGTCAGATTTCCGACCAGGCAAAAGGAATAACCGAAGAAATATCCGATTCTCCATGACGCAACATCATCAAACGATCAAACCCAACCGCCACTCCACAACACTCCGGTAATCCACTTTCTAAGGCCCTTAAAAAATACTCATCTATCGGCAAAGATGCTTTGTTTTTCTTGAGACGGGAAGCATTGTCCTCCTCAAATCGAGCCCTCTGCTCCCTGGGGTCCGTTAATTCGAAATACCCATTCGCAAGCTCCAACCCCCGATGATATATCTCATACCGCAACGCCACGGCCTCTTCACCCCTCTTTTCCCTCTTCGCTAATGCCGCCTGTGAGGCAGGGTAATGCGTTAAGGCAAGCAAGCTGTCCTTCCCAAGATGTGGCTCTACCATGGTCGCCAATATCAGATTGAGCAACGCATCCTTCTCTTCCAACTCAATCCCGGGATAAGCAGGTATTTGCTTCTGTCGTATGTACTCGAGAAGCTGCTGCTCCGTCATGGCGAGGTAGTCAAAACCGGCGTATTTTTGCACCGCTTCCCGATAGGACAAAAAGACTTTGGGCATAGGGGGGAGAAACAGGAGGATCAAATCCATGGTCTCCTCTATCATGCGGCTGTATGTGTACCCGAGACGATACCACTCAATCATGGTAAATTCCGGGTTGTGCCGCGCCCCCTCTTCACCCGCCCGAAAAACATGGGATAACTGAAAGATGTCACCCATACCTTCGGAAAGGAGACGCTTCATCGGATACTCAGGAGAAGAATGAAGATAGCGCGTCGCGGTTTGTATCAGTTCAATATGTATATCGATGGGGGCATAACGGCTCAAAATAGGACAGTCCACCTCGCACACATCCCTTTCAGAGAAAAAGCGGCGAACCGCCTGAAACATCAAGGCCCTGTCGCGTAAAATGGACAGCCGGTCAGGTGACGCGCGAGACATATTCTCCGGTGCGCGTGTCGATCTTGACCACGTCGCCCTCTTCCACAAAAATAGGCACCTGGATCTGAGCGCCGCTTTCGGTGTTGGCGGGTTTTAACACGCGTCCCGAGGCAGTATTGCCGCGGTCGCCAGGGGCGGTTTCGACGATGCGCATTTCAATGAATGTGGGAGGTTCAATGGAGATGGGAGAGCCATTGTAGAAGAGGATATCGTAGTTAAGGTCTTCCATCAGCCATTGAAGGGTGTCGCCGATCACACTGAGAGGGATCTTGAGCTGCTCGAAAGTGTTGTCATCCATGAACACTACCCCGTCGGCCTCTTTGTACAACATGCGCATGGCCGACTCGTTTATGTCGGCAACGTCGCACTTGTCGCCCGACTTGAAGGTGCGCTCAATAAGTCTGCCAGTCATTAAATTTTTCAGTTTCACACGGTTAAAGGCTTGCCCTTTTCCCGGTTTCACAAATTCATTGTTGACGATAAGGAACGGCTGACCGTCGATCTCAAGCTTAATTCCAGGTTTGAATTCATTAGTGCTGATTTGCGGCATAGGGTTACTCATTAATTTGGTAAATAACGTTCTACATCGTAGCATAATGAACTTTTGTAAGTCCAGGGAAATGCTCTTTGTCTAGGGAAATTTATCTGAGGGAAAATTGGGTTGGCAAAGTAAAGAAAAACTTCTATGATGATCTAAAAATAGGGGTTTTTGAATATGTGGCCAAAAGAGTATCGCGATTATAAAAAAGATGAGCCTCTCGTTAAAAACCGGGTCGAGCCTAGCAAAGGAATTGTCGGATGCGAGATGCATGAGAGGAACGGATGGGGCAATACTTTTCAAAAGAAGAAGCATGAGCCAAAAAGGTAAGCACACCTGGGATATCAATATCACCTATCACCGCTGCCCCAAATGCGGTTTTGTTTTTGAAGACCGGGAAGCTTATCAATATGTTCTTGGAAAATACGTTAAGAATTTGGAATGCCCCCGCTGCGGCAATAGATATACAATGGAAAATAAAAGAAGATCCTCGATCGGCCCTTTGTTTGGCGAACCGGGATCACCTGAAGTGGAATGGAGGAATTAATGACACAGCCTTTTGAAGATCTGCCTTGTCCCGAAGAAGAACAAATAGCCCGCGATACTCTTGAGCGCTATTCCGGTTCGGAAGTGGGAGATTTTCAGCCGTTTTTACTCTTGACGAACTTTCCCGACTATGTGCAGTACTTTGCCAAGGAAAGGGGCGTTCCTGTCATTCAAGGGACGATGTTCTCCTGCGCCCATTCCCCCAAAGAGAAGGTAAGCATTCTCGATTTCAAGATCGGCTCGCCCGCCGCCGCCCTGGTAGTCGACCTGTGCGCCTTTCTGCCTATCAAAGCCACTTTGCTGCTCGGCATGTGCGGGGGGCTCCGCAGGCAGTATAAGGTAGGTGAATACTTCGTCCCTGTCGCCAGCATTCGCGGCGAGGGGACCTCCGATTTCTATTTCCCGCCGGAAGTGCCGGCGCTTGCCAACTTTCTGGTGCAAAAAATCGTGACCGATGTGATCCAAAAGGCTAATATTCCTTACCATATCGGCATCACCCATACGACCAACAAGCGCTTTTGGGAATTCAATCAGGAGTTCCGGCAAAGGCTGATCGCGACGCGGCCTCAAGCCATCGAGATGGAGTGCGCGACCCTGTTTATGAGCAGCTACCGCCATAAATTGCCGCTCGGCGCTCTTTTGCTGATATCTGATTTGCCCTTGGACAGAGCCGGAGTGAAAACGAAAAAGAGTTCGCGCGAAGTGTTTATGAAGCACACTCAGGAGCATGTCGAACTCGGCATGAAAATGTTGAAGGAGCTGGAAGAAGCCATTAAGCTTCAGGCGAAAGGAGCTTATCGAGGGAACCGGCGGAGATTTGAAAAGTTTGAATGATCGTTTTGACCAACGAGTCCTCAAACTCCTCAGGCCGGGCCGGTGGCCTCCAAATGATATTCCGCTTGGTGGCCTCTTTCCCCTTGCCCCGCTCCAGGGAAAGAGAGACTTTCTGGAGCTTGAGCAGGGTGAGCCCTATGCTTTGGGCAAAAATGCGGATCCGGTTTAAGTGAAAAAGCCAAACGGCAGGGGGCGGCGGAGGGCCGAAGCGGTCCTGCAGCTCGCTCCAAATTTCATTGGCTTCCTGCAGGTTCGACGCTTCCCCGAAGCGCTGGTAGACTTCCATCCGCAAACTGGTTTCATTGACATAATCCTCGGGCAGGCGCGCATCGATAGAGGAAAATTCCATTTTGATGTCGTGGAGGATGCTGGGAGCTTTTCCCTGCAGCGCTTTGACGGTGCGGGTGAGCAGTTTGCAATAGAGGTGAAAGCCGATTGTCGAGACATGGCCCGACTGCTCAATCCCTAGAATATCCCCGGCGCCCCGGATTTCTAAATCGCGCATGGCGATTTTCATCCCACCGCCGTAGCCGGAAGCTTCGGTCAGGGCGTTGAGCCGCTTTTGGGAGATTTCGGAAAGCCTGGTGGATTTAGGCACTAAGAAATAGGCGTAAGCTCTTCTGTTCCAACGGCCTACACGTCCGCGCAGCTGATAGAGTTCTCCCAGACCGAAGCGGTCGGCGCGGTCGATGAGGATGGTATTGGCATTGGGGATATCCAAACCGCTTTCCACAATGGTCGTGGCGACCAGGATATCGATCGAGCCCATTCTGAAGGCGTGGAAGACGCTGTCGCTTTCGTCGGCGTGCATTTGTCCATGGCAAACGGCAATACGGGCCGCCGGCAGCAGCTTCCGGATATAGGCGGCATACTCATGGATCGTTTCGACCCGGTTGTGGATGACAAAAGCTTGGCCATCGCGCGCAAGCTCGCGCAAAAGGGCGTTTTTGATGATTTTTTCATTGGCGTCCGCGATGATGGTCGTGATGGGCAGGCGGTCTTGCGGCGGGGTGCTGATGACCGACATGTCCCTCGCGCCTATCAAAGACATATAGAGAGTGCGCGGAATCGGGGTCGCGGAGAGGGTGAGGCAGTCAACGCTGGTGCGGATTTTTTTCAGGTGCTCCTTGGCGCGCACGCCGAAGCGCTGCTCTTCGTCGATGATGACGAGGCCGAGGTCTTTAAAATGGATGTCGCTGCTGATCAGCCGGTGGGTGCCGATGATGATATCGACTGCCCCTTTGGCGAGATTTTCCAGGGTCTGTTTCGTTTCTTTGGGGGAGCGAAAGCGGGAGACAACGGCGACATTCACAGGAAAATTGCAAAAGCGCTCCCTAAAGCTGTCGTAGTGCTGCATGGCGAGCACGGTAGTGGGCACGAGGACGGCTACCTGCTTACCCCCTTCCAGCACCGCTTTAAAGGCCGCGCGCATGGCCACCTCTGTTTTGCCGTACCCGACATCGCCGCAAATCAGGCGGTCCATCGGTTTGCTGTCGGTCATATCTTTTTTGATGAGCCGGATCGCCTCCAGCTGGTCTTCCGTCTCGACAAAGGGGAATTCCTCCTCGAAGGAGCCCATGTCTGGAGAGTCTTCGGGAAAGGAAAATCCCCCCTTGATTTCCCTCTCAGCGTATAGCTGAAGCAGCTCTTTCGCATACCCCAAGATAGCCCGCTCAGTCTGCTCTTTGGCTTTGCTCCAGCGGTTGCTTCCGATCGTGTGCAGCTTGGGCATCTCTTCATGGGAGCCGATATATTTTGTGACCAGATGCGCCTGATTGACCGGGACGAAAAGCTTGGCGTTTTCAGCGTATTCGATGATGAAGAATTCGGTCATTATCCCTTCGTGATTGGGTCGTTTTTCGATCCCCAGATATTTGCCGATGCCGTGGTTGAAATGCACTACGAGCTCGCCGGGAGCGAGGTCGAAGGGCTGGGAAGGGGGGGTATGGTAGGTGCTGCGCTGTTTTTGCCTTCTTATTTTGTAGCGGTGGGTGATTTCCGTGGCCGGAAAAAGCGCTCTTCCTTCCTCCCGTAAGGCAAAACCGCTGGAGAGGTATCCTATTTCGAAGCGGGTGTCTTTGGGGAGCTTGTAAGGCAGAAGCTTTTTTTGCAAATGAGTTTCCTCTGATTCCGAAGAGGAGAGAAATTCGATATGGAGTTCCGGGTGGTTTTCTAATGCCTGCAAAAGATCCTCTCCGGAGACCTCTTCTTCGTCGGGCAGTAAATAATCACTTAAGGGGACAAAGGGGTGCTGCCACCGGTTGGCCTTGAGTCGCCTGTTAAAGACTTCGAAGGAAAGCTCCTGAAGCTTCCCCTGTCTGCTTTTTGCCGCGACATCCGAGAGCTCCTCGATCGGCTGGCTGCTCCAAAACATAGTTTGCAGGGCGGCAGCCTCGTCTAAAAATTGATCGATCGGAGTAAATGAGGGAGAGACCGTCTTTAACAAAGAGACGTAGCGATCCTCAAGAGCGAGAATATCGTCAAAAATGACGATCGTATCTTTCCCCAGGTAATCGAGAATGGTGCAGGTATTTTGGCTTTTTGCGAGGAGTTCCAACTCCTTTGCCGGAGTGATCTCGATCTCCTCTATTGTTTTGACCGATTTTTGTCCGACCGGATCGTAAAGGCGCAGTGATTCGATCTCGTCGCCGAAAAATTCGATGCGGACCGGGTCGGGGGAGGAGACGGCAAACACGTCGATAATTCCGCCGCGCAAAGCAAATTCCCCTTTATCGGAAGCGACGGGGGCGCGGGTGTATCCCAATTCGGTCAATTTTTGAATTAATGTTTCAAAGGGGATCGATTGCCCTCTGACGAGCTTTAGAAAGAGCTTTTTGAAAAAGGGAGGGGGGATCAGCCGCTGCAGGCAGGCGTGCAGGCTGCTTAAGATGATGACCGGCTCCTGCCGGCCGATAAGCCTATTCAATACCTGGTACCGGTCGCCGACGATATCGGGGCTGGGAGGGATGTTTTCATCGGGCAGCGTTTCCCAGGCGGGAAAGTTGATGATCGGGCGGGGTGTGAAAAAGGGGAAGTCGTGAAAGAGGCGCCCCTCTTCCTGGCTAGCTCCGGTCAAAATCAGGATGTTTTTTCCGGTAGCCTGAGCGGCGAAAGAGGCGATTAATGCCTTAGGGGCATTCCAGAGTTCTTCGATAAGCAGCGAATCCCCGTGATGCAGCGCGTGCTGCAAAGGGAGGAAGCGCTCTTTGTCACACCAGCGATCCATTCAGAAGTTCTCGCGCTTTTTTTAGGGCTTCCGGAACCATCTGAGGGGCTTTGCCTCCTGCCTGGGCGCTTCCTGCTTTGCCTCCGCCGCCCCCTTCAATGATGGGAGCTATCGTTTTGATCATCTGGCCGGCGTTAACCCCTTTGGCGACCAGATCATCGCTCACTCTGACGAGCAGGTTGCCCCGCTCTTCGAAAGCCGAGCCCAGAACTGTCACGACGGAGGGCATTTGCTTGGCGATCTCCTCGGCGACGATCCTCATCTCATCGGGGGAGAGAGAAACTTCAGCGATGATGCAGGGGAGGCTGCGATGCTGTTCGGTTTTGCAGATCAGATTAGCCACCAGACCTTTGAGCTGCTCTTTGCGGTAATGGTCCATCTCCTGGTTCAGAAGGCGGTTTTCTTCGAGCAGCTTCTCTACCCGCTCCTCAATTTTCTGCGGCTGTGTTTTTAAAGAGGCGGCGAGATGTTCGAGCACCGTTTCGCTTTGCCTTGCCAGCGCTTCGGCCTCATGCCCCGTCACCGCTTCGATGCGGCGCACTCCAGCGGCAATGCTGCTCTCTTTGGCGACGCGGAAATAGCCGATGTTTCCGACTGCGGCAGTGTGGGTGCCCCCGCAAAGCTCCTTCGAGTAGTCGATGTCGATGACGCGCACTGTGGAGCCGTATTTCTCGCCAAAAAACTGTTTGATTTCAGGTTGTTTTTGCGCTTCGTCGAAGGGGATTTCGTAGCTCTTTACCCGCTGGTTCTGCCGGATTTTCCCATTGACCAGATCTTCGATCAGGACAATCTCCTCTTTAGATAGGGGTTTGTGGTGGCTAAAGTCGAAGCGCAGGCGGTTCGCGTCGACCACCGATCCCGCTTGTTTGACGTGGGGGCCGAGCACCTGGTGCAGCGCCCAATGGAGCAGGTGGGTGGCAGTGTGGTTATTGGCGATTTTTTGCCGCCTTTCGGTGTCGACTTTGGCTGTGAGCTTGTCTCCGACTTTGACTTCCCCTTTTTTCAGGCAGCCCACATGGGCGATGATATCCGTAAAGGGGGATTGGCAGTCGTTGACCTGGAAAAGCGCCGCATTATTCAAAATGCCCGTATCGCCGATTTGGCCGCCCATTTCGGCGTAAAAAGGGGTTTGATCCAGAATGATCATCCCTTCATCCCCTTCCTTCATTTTGTCGACCAGGGCGCCGTCCACCACAATGGCTACCACTTTTCCATGGGATTCATGGATATCGTATCCCAGGAAAGCGGTCTTTGGAATATCGTTGAAGAGGCTCTCGGAGACCACTTGCTGCACCGTTTTGTGCACTTTGCGCGAGCGCTCTTTAGCTTCCAGCTCCAGGGCTTCATACCGCTTCGTGTCGACGGCCAGGCTGCTGTCTTTGGCGAGGAGAAGGATCTCTTCGATCGGCAGACCATAGGTGTCTTTCAGCTTAAAAGCGTCTTCTCCCGAAATGAGGTTCTGATGCCCTTTGGCTTCCGTCACGATCTGGTTTAAGATATTGCCTCCGCGCCTTAAAGTGCGGATGAAGGCCTCTTCTTCAGCGGTCAGGATTTCGGCGATCCGCTCATTGGCGCTCTTCAGTTCCGGATAGTCATCGCCCATTTTATCCATTAAGGCCGGGAGAAGTTCCGCCAGGAAGGGGCGGTCGATATTGAGTTGTTTGCCATATCGGACGGCTCGCCGCAGCACCTTTCTTAAGACGTAGCCCCTTTCGACGTTGCTCGGCTGGGCGCCGTCGGCAATGGCAAAAGAGAGGCAGCGCATATGATCCGCGATCACGCGGAAGGCGGAAGAGCGGTTATCCTGCAAATCGTAGCGAACGCCGGAGACTTTCTCGACTTCGCTGATAATGGCGCGCAAAATATCGGTTTCGAAGACGCTGTCGACGCCCATTTTGAGATCGATGATCCGCTCCAGGCCGGCGCCTGTGTCGACCGAGGGTTTCGGCAGGGGGACGAGCACTCCGTCTGCCGTGCGGTTGAACTGCATGAAGACCAGGTTCCAGAACTCGAGGTAGCGCTCGCCGCCCGTATCCCCTTTAAGGGTCTCGCTCGGGCCATACTTGGGCCCTTTGTCGTAGTAGAGCTCGGAGCAGGGGCCGCAGGGGCCCGTGTCGCCCATCGACCAGAAATTGTCCGCTTCCCCGAAGCGGGTGATGCGGCTCGCCGGGACATAATGGGTCCACATTTCGAAGGCTTCGTCGTCTTCGGTAAAGACGCTCGGCCAGATGCGTTCAGGGTCGAAACCGAACACCCCTGTGGCCGCCTCCCAGGCGAACTTAATCGCTTCATGTTTGAAATAATCGCCGAAGGAGAAATTGCCGAGCATTTCGAAGAAGGTCAAATGCCTTTTTGTGTGGCCGACATTTTCCAGATCGTTGTGTTTGCCGCCGACGCGGATGCACTTTTGGGATGTGGCGGCGCGCCGGTAATCGCGCACGCTTTTCCCGAGAAAGACATCTTTGAATTGATTCATGCCCGCGTTAGTGAATAAAAGGGTGGGATCGTCGTGGGGGACGACGGAAGAGGAGGGGACAACGACATGCCCCTTATCTTTAAAATAGCGCAAAAAATCTCTTCTAAGCGATCGGCTCTGGTCCATAAGAATGCCTCATTTTACAAGGCATTATAACCAGCGGGAAAGAACTTGTCTAGGTAATTACATTCACATCTTAAATGCCGAAAAAACCAACGAAAGAAGTCCTGAAAGAATCAATTTCCCAGCTAATTTTTGGATAGTAGTTGTTTTATGGGTTTTTTCATAAAGCATTCCTCCAGACACTGCTTTTAATTCTTCACTATTTAGAACTTTCATAAAACCCTCCTTAATGATTACATCCGATTATTTCTCATTTTTTAAAGAGATCTGATAAAAGGCCTTGAACTATTTGCAATTCTACACCTTTTTTAATATGTATAACAAAGGTTCCTATCTTTATCACGCCTCCAGAGACCTTTTTATAAGCTAATCCTCCTCGGACGTCTTTTAATTCTTCATATAGCCTTTTCATAAATCCCCCTTTTAATCGCTCCCCTCTCCTCTGAGGAGATGATTATAGAAACAAACGTACCAAGCCTTGTAAACCACCACTTACATGAATGACTTCTCGATAAACAACTGGGCGACCGTTGCCACCAAAAGGATTATAAGTACCACCAGAAGGATTATAAGTACCAACAGGAAAATGACGACGAGTTTTTTCGTCCATAACAACCCCCCCCCATACTGCTTTTAATTCTTCCACATTTAAAGCTTTAATAATACCTCCAATTAGTTTTAATTATTTAAAAGATTAAGTTCGGCAAGTCTCAATATTAAAGTGTTGTTGCTGTTGTTGGTGATGATCGCACGGAACGATTGTCAAAGCCAATTCGGACGTGGATGTCTAAAAATACATGTTGGAAACCAACAAAATGAATTACTCTAACTTTTTCTGAGCCGCCACATACTACTTTTAACTCTTCTATATTTAAAGCTTTCATAATACACCTCACTCTATACTATACCCAATTCATTATAGCATAAATAAATTAATTTATCCAGTGTAGCAACATCCATAAAATAAAGATTAAGTTCGGTGTTATAGAAAATTACAAAAGTTTTAAAATCAATTTTTGGACAGTTGTGTGAACGACTTCCGGATGATACCACCAATGCTTACGTTCTTTATCAAAACCGCCGCCAACTGCTTTTAATTCTTCCACGTTTAATGCTTTCATCATAACCTCTCTTTATAAATTAATTTTTATACTACCATCCATAAAATATAGATTAAGTTCTGTATTATAGAAAATTACAAAAGTTTTAAAATCAATTTTTGGACAGTTGTGTGAACGACTTCCGGATGATACCACCAATGCTTACGTTCTTTATCAACACCGCCCAATACAGTGCTGCCGCCGCCGCCGCCCCATACTGCTTTTAATTCTTCCACGTTTAATGCTTTCATCATACCTCCTATCTGGATGCCACTTATATCCAGTTACTTTCATTATAGCATAAACAGATTTATTTAACCATCAACACTCAAAAAAGCATTCCCTAAACCGCAGAGCGAATTTCGTAAAAGAAAGATTAAGTTCGGCAAGAAATAAAAATTTCTGTATATGGAAAGTTCGACTTCAAAATGGGTGTTGATCGAATATGGCAGAAGAAAAAAAACTAAAACCTTTCCATCTCTTCGAAGAACGGATGGTGGTCGTTTCCTATCGCTCCTGGGTGGTGGTGGCGACTCTGCTCGCTTTGACCCTCGCTTTCCTCACATGGTCGATATTCGGCAGCATCTCTGTTAAAGCCTCGGGCCTTGCCATCTCTTTAACCAGGGAAGGAATCATCCACGTCCCCTCCCGGGAAAAGGGGCGGGTCGCTGAATTGAAAGTGAAGCCGGGCGATGAGGTAAAGCCGGGCACGCCCATAGCTACTATCTACGACCTCTCACTCGACGTGGATCTGAAAAACGCCGTCAAACGAAAAGATGAGCTGCTGGCCGATTACCAGACAGCCAAGAAAATCGATGAGCGGGAGCAAACTGAGCGGAACGTCTCTTTAAACCGGGATATGGATTCGACAAAATTCGCCCTCTTGCAAAGAGAGAAGCAAATCCCCTTCCTCTCCAAAGACGTGGAATCAAAAAGAACCCTTTTTAAAGAGGGGCTGATCTCTGCCAGCCAGCTAGCCGACGCGGAAAAAATTCTGATGGAAGAGCGGATCAACATGGAGCAGCTAAAGGCGAAAATGATCGAGCTGAACACGGAGCTGAAAAAAAGTTACAAGTCGGAAGAATTAACCCGCGACCAGCAGCAATATTATGATGCGCTAAACCGGGTCAATGAACTCAAAGCCCGCAGCAGCTATTTGAATGTAGTCAGCCCTTCGCAGGGTACCATTTTAGAGGTGCAGGCCGCCGTCGGGGACGAGATCAAAGAGGGGCAGTCGATCGCGTTGATCGAGAAGCCGAAAATGGCCAATGAAGAATACCTTTTCTACTGCTACATACCGAGCGAGCAGGGGAACAAGGTCAAAATAGGGATGCCGGCGGAATTGAAATTGGCCGTGGTCGATCCGGCCAAGTTCGGGTATCTCCTCGGCAAGGTGGAAAGCGTGTCGAGTTTTCCGGCGACCGCCTTAAGGGTGTTCAGCGTCGTGCAAAGCGAAGACCTGGTTAACTTTCTTCTCAATAAACATCAAGCGGTTACGGAAGTCATTGTTAAACCGATCCCAGAACCTTCCAATCCCAGCGGCTACCGCTGGTCGTCGGGAAAAGGGCCCAATATCTCGCTTCGCAGCGGTCTTGTCGCAGAGGTGAGAATCACGGTAGAAAAGAGGCGTCCGATTTCCTATCTCTTTCCTGAATGGTGGGTGGTGGGAACTTAAAATGCGCAAATTTTTCTTTTTATTATTTTTGACTTGTTCCCTTGCGGCCGAAGAGAATTTCCAGCCGAAAAAACTGGAGCTCAGCGAAAAAGAGATCAAAACCGATTGGGGCAAGCGAAACCCCTGCGGAAAAGATATACCCTTATCTTTGCGCCAGGCTATGCAATTCACCCTGGAATATCAGCAGAAAGTCAAAATCTCGATCGAACAGGTCAACCATCAGGCTGGGGTGGTGCAGGAATATGGCGCGCCTTTCGACTGGCTGTCAGAATTCGATCTGCAGCTGATAAAAGTGCAAAACGCCGCAAGCATCTATGTTAGTACGAGGGAACCGGGGGATAACAACACGGCGACCATCTCGGAATCGAAAAAGTTCCGCATCGGCACGGAGGTGTCTGTCAAAGGGGAAATCCAACAGGTGCACGATCCTTCTTTAGTCCAGCCGCCCATCACTCCTGCCACTGCCAGCTACCCCTTATACAATATGAGCAGCATCACCTTTCATATCAATCAGCCTTTTTTAAAGGGGTTTCTCTACGGAGTGGAAGCGATGCGGGAGAGGGCCAGCGTCTGGAATTTAAAATCGGTCTATTACGATTCCCTTTTCAGCATCTCTCAGGATGTTCTCGAAACGGTCAACCGCTATTGGGATGTGGTCGCCGCTCAGCAGGAGCTTAAGGTGCGGAAAGCATCGGTGGAGAGTTTTGAATTGCTGGTGCGCAAAACCAAAAGGCTGGTCGATGAAAATCAGCTCGCCCCTTCCGAAATCAACCAGCCGCTCGCCAACCTCGCTTCGGAAAGGGTCAGTTATTTCACGGCTCAGCAAGTCCTTTATTCGGCTATGCAGAACCTGAAATTGGCGATCGGGATAGTACCGACCGTTTGCATTTCGAAAGATCTTATCGATGCCGTGGACGATTTTCCCGAGCTCCTCTCCGAAGGGGATCTTTGTTCCCTGATGGACGCTTTTGTTCAGTACGGCATTAAATACCGGCTCGATTTGAAAGCTTCCCTGATGAGGGAAAATGAATTTAGAACCCTCTTGACAGGGTCCAGAAACGAATTATTGCCGAGGCTGGATGTTTTTGGAGAGTATAACATCACCTATTACAGCCGCGGCAGGGAATCAAGAGAGTTTTTCTCCTCTCTCGATTACCAATATCCGGAAAGAAACTACACGGTGGGTCTGGTCTTGTCGCGCCCTTTGTGCAACGACGAAGCTAAAGGGCACTACCGCCAAAACATGGCCGATTTGCGCAGAACCACCTATGAAACCATCGAATTGAAACAGACGATTATGACAAATGTGATGAACGCCTGGATGAACCACTTCCGCTTTCTGAAAGAGATCGGTGACGCCAAAAAAGCGACGGAGTACTTTGGAAAATTGGTGGATGATGAAGGTAAGAGGCTCGTGGCCGGCGTCGGTTCGCTGTTTAATCTGATCGATTATCAAAACCGCCTCACCGACAGCCAGGCCCGTTTGATCAATATCAGGCATGACTATGCGCAGAATTTAGCAAGGCTTCATTTTGAAACAGGACTGCTTTTAGAGCCCGATTCTAAATTATGCTCCTTCGCCGTACAAAATGTCATGCATTTGCCGGTGGCCCATGATTAACTTTTTTTTTGGCAAAAGGGCGAAAACCCCTAATCTGATTCAGATGGAGGCCTCGGAGTGCGCCTCTACCTCCCTGGCCATCATCCTGGCTTATTATGGCAAATTTGTCCCCTCCGCCGATATCCGCTACCAGTGCGGGGTATCGAGGGATGGCAGCGATGCCTACAACCTGGTCAAGGCGGCAGAATATTATGGCATGGACGCGAAGGGCTATTATGCCGATCTTGAGCAATTAAAGACCGAAGTCACTTATCCGGCCATCCTCTATTGGGAGCAAAACCATTTTGTTGTTTTAGAGGGGATTCATAAGGGCTTTGTCTATATCAACGATCCCGCTCTTGGCCATTACACGCTGACGGAAAATGAATTTCAAAAATCCTACAGCGGAGTCGTAATCACTTGCGAGCGCACTGACCGGTTTATCAAAGACGGCCACCCCCCGAAATTGCTTGGTCCATTGATGCAGCGCATCGAGAAGCTGAAATCGCCCATTGTGGCACTGGGGCTGCTGCAGTTTATTCTGATTGTCGCCTCTTTGGCGGTCGCCCTTTTTACCCAGGTCTTTGTCGATCAGATGCTGGAACCCCCCATCCCCCTGTGGACGAAGCAGTTTTTGCTCCTCTTTTTAGGCGTGTTCGTCTTGCAGACTTTTGCGATGACTCTGCAGGGGTTTTTGCTCAACCGTATGAACGTCAAAATCAACGTTTCTTTATCCACGCGCTTTTTGTGGCATGTATTCCGCCTGCCGATCTCCTTTTTTCAGCAGCGCTATGTGGGGGAGATCATGCGCCGGATGGGGATGAACACGCAAGTCAGCGCCTATGTCGCCGGACAGCTCAGCTCGACGCTGATCAACAGCGTCGTCGTGATCATCTATCTGATAGTGATTTATCAATACGATAAAGTGATGGCCCTGGTTTCTCTTATCGCGATCTTTCTCGATCTGGGGGCCTTGCTGCTGATCAACGTCCTCAGAAGCTATGCTTATGCCCGTTCTCAACAGATAGAAGCCGCCTATGCCGGCATTTCGATTGATACGCTGCAGAACATGGAGAGCGTGCAGCTGCTCGGAAACGACCAGTTCGCCTATCAGCGCACTGTCGGAGCCAATGACAAAATCATCAACACGCTCCAGCAGATCGGGAAAAAAGAGGCTCTGCTCGGCGCTTTCAGCAGTTGGATCAGCTCATTGGTCGGCATTGCGCTGCTTGGCGTTGGGGGATGGCGGGTGATGTTCGGCTCTTTGAGCGTGGGGATGTTTGTGACTTTGCAGATTTTGATTCAGCGCTCGCTTGGGCCCATCGCCTCCCTGCTGAGCGTAGGGCTGAAGCTTCCCTTGCTCAAATTGGACTTGATGCGGCTGGATGACGTGCTCAACTCACCCATCGATCCTCTGATAGAGAAATCGGAGGAGGAAGAGGAGGGCAAAGAAAAACTGCCTCTACTGCATGGAGCGGTCGAAATAAAAAATATCAGCTTCGGGTATCAGCCCCTGGATGAACCCCTGATCAAGGATTTGAGCCTGAAGATCTCTCCGAATGAGGTGCTGGGGGTCAGCGGCCCGAACGGCAGTGGAAAGTCGACTTTGATGAGGCTGATTTTAGGCCATTACCTTCCTTGGAAAGGGGAGATTAAGATCGATGGCCACGATATCAAAACGATCCCGTTCAGCCAGCTGCAGGAGAGCATTATATTTGTGGAGCAGAACAACCTGTTCTTTCCGGGAACGGTATTTGAAAATCTGACCCTTTGGAATCCTTATGTGCAAGAGGAGGATCTCGTGCGCGTCTGCCAGGCGGCCTGTATCGATGAGGAGATCATCAGGCGCCCGAAAGGGTATCACTACCGGATGAATGAAAACGCCTCCGACTTCAGCCAGGGGCAAAAGCAGCGGATGGGGATTGCGCGCGCGCTGCTTGCCAAGCCCTCCCTGCTCATCATTGACGAGGCTTTAAGCGGAATCGACACCGAGGTGCAAACGCAAGTTATCGAAAATGTGAAAGCGCTGATCCCGACGGTGATTTTGATCTCCCACCGCAATTCCGTATTGCGCTTATGCGACCGGTTGATCGTTTTTGAAAAGGGGCGCATTGTGCAGGACGGCGATCCAAGGGAGCTTATTCATGAAGAATAATTCCCTTAAGCCCTTAGACGAGAAGATGTTTCAGCACGCCTTGAGCCAGGTGATCACTCCCTTGGGCGGCGAGGAAATTATTTTAGAGCCCGTATCGCACCGGCATCTGCTCCGCGCCTGTCAGCTGGTCTGGACGGCCCTTGGAATCGATCACGACCCGGTGGACAATTATGAGTGGAAGGAGATCCCTTTTACCGAACAGATATCGGAAATTGCCGGTAAGGCCAAGGTGCGCTTTCAGGAAGTGACCCTTGAGGACGGCTGGTGGAACAACGACGGCCTGGCGATGCTCGGCTTCTTTGGCGAAGAGTCAAAACCTGCCGCGCTTTTACGCCAGCATGACGACTATTGGTTAATGGACCCGGCGACCGGGGGCCGCGAAAAAGTGACTGAAGAGGTAGCCAGGGAGGTCAAGCCCACTGCCTATAGCTTTTTGCCCACCATTTCGATGGAGGATTTTTCATTGTGGAGCGTTTTTAAGTCTCTCTTCAAAGGATCGGCATACGATGTGTTAACGCTGGTGACTTATCTTTTGCTGGCGAGTGCTTTAGGGCTGGCGCTTCCGATAGTGAACAAAGTGTTTTTTGACTTTGTGCTGCCCGGTTTGGATCTCTCTTTATTTATGCAGATCCTGCTCGGCCTGGTCTTGTTATCCGCGTCGATTGCCGTGTTAAGCTATGTCAGCTCTTTGCTTTACTTGCGCCTGGAGGGAAAGACGAATCACCGCATGCAGGGGGTGCAATGGGATCACTTATTGCGCCTCTCTCCGGCTTTTTTCAGACGCTTTTCTACCGGAGATTTGATCCAGCGGCTGACCATCATCGACAGTTTGCGGTCGATGGTGGGGCAGAACTCCTTGAACATCCTCTTGTCCGGCTTTATGAGCCTGGTTTATCTGATCCCCATGTTCTGGTTCAGCTGGGTGATCACCCTTTTGATCGTGGCCATGTCCTTAATCATATTCATTCTGATCCTGATCTTATCGCCTAAGCTCTACCAGCTAAACCTCAGGATCTTACGACTTGGCGCCTGGATAAATACCACCTTGATCCATTTTTTTTCAAACATCGGGGAGATGCGCAATTTTCAGGCCGAGAAGCGGGGTTTTGCCGCCTGGAGTGAAAAATTTGGCTTAATCCAAAAAAAGCAATTGGAGTTGAACAATATCGTCGTCGTGATTTCCTCTCTGCTCGATTCGGTGCCTGTTCTTTCGCTGCTTTTGCTTTTTGTCGGTTTTTTCTTGTTCTACATCCGGGAAGACCAGCCGACGATGACTATCGGGCAATTCATGGGACTTCAGACAGCTCTAGGGGCCTTTACAGGCTCTTTTTTCCATGGGGTGGGGAGCATCATCGCCAATATCACCCTTGGGGCCGAGTGGCACCGGATCAAAACCATTTGGACCGATGTGCCGGAAAAGCCCAAGATGGGGTCGGTCAGAACTGACATAACCGGCAATATCGATATCGAGCACGTCACTTTCAATTACGAGTACAGCCATATTTCGGTGCTCAAGGATTTTTCCGCCGCCGTAAAAGCCGGCGAGTTTTGCGTCGTGATCGGCCCTTCCGGCGTCGGCAAGACCACTCTTTTGCGGCTCCTCTCCAACTTGGAGGAGCCCTATTCCGGCGTGATCCGCTATGAGGGGATAGCGGTCAAGGAATACGACCGGAGCTTCTTCAAATCGCGCGTCGCCTCCGTGCTGCAGACGAGCCAGGTGTTTTCCGGCTCGATCATAGAAAACATCACCTGCGGCCGCAAGCTCGATGAGGCGATGCTCGAGAAGGCCTTGAAGCTCTCTACTTTCCAGGAGATACTCCCCGACTTGCCGATGGGTTTAAACACCCTATTGACCACTGGCGGCAAGCTCCTCTCCAGCGGCCAGCAGCAGCGCCTGCTCCTCGCCCGCGCGCTCTACACCGACCCCAATGTGCTGATTTTGGATGAAGCCACCAGTGCGATCGATGTCGAGACCCAGAAGAGGCTCTTTGCCGGCTTAAAAGGCAAGACCCTCATTGTGGCCACGCATGAAGAGTCCCTGTGGCAGATGGCCGACCGCCGCATCAGTTTTTACAAATCTTAACAATAAAATAACATAACTTTAAATTATATTTGTTATAATTATAATTATACAGGGGGTTATTATGTCTAATGTAAGCGGCATGCAGCCTAGCGAGTGGGCCAATATTTTAACGAAAGTGCAGCCAAACGCAAAAGAAGGTCAGTGAAAATACATTGTCATGGACAACGATGGTAAATACAAATTACAGGATACTTCGTCAGATACAAAAAAAAGAAAATTACAAGTCAAAGAAATTGTAGCCGTTTCTCAAGAACAATTCAGTAAATTAGGTGACAAAGAAAAAATTAAAATAGGCCCTAAAATTACTGAGTATACGGAAAAAATTATAGATGCCAGAGAAGCAAAGATAAAAGCCGTATTACCGGATTATTCTAAGCATAATCTTTTTGTTTCGTTTCTTTTGCATATTTTCTCCTTTCCCGTTTTAATCTGGTCCAAAATTGAAGAACATCAAATTCACAAATTAAAAGAAACTGTAAGCCATATGCGCGATGAAATCAAAAAGACTTCCGAAAACTGGAACCCGGTATTAAATTATGCAGGCTCTACGGCTACACCCGAAACTATTGCCATTACATCTGAAAATGTGATAACTGAAATCAAAGCGGATAAACCTAAACTTACTATGACAGAATATAATGGCAAATTGGGACAAATTACAAGGGATATCAAAGGGCGAGGCGAAAATATTACCCTTAGTTATGTCAAAAATGGCGATGTAGTGAACGTTAATGCTAAAGAGCTTTTAAAGCGCTCCTCCCTGGCAGATATAGCAGAAGAAGTGATTAGCGACGACTATTCCGAGAAATATCAGCATATTCTAAAATCAAAACCCGATGGGGTTGGCGACAAAGAATATATTGTCTTTCATATGTTATACTTGAGCTCTCAAAATAGTTTCAACCAGCTGGGTTTAACTGCCACACAAAACGGTTTTACGCCCTCTTATGGCAACGATCCGAAAACCAAGCATTCTGAATTTCTGGTGGACTTTGACTCGGGAAAGGTGGGTGCGGCTCAGGTGGCTAATGGAGTTGGTGTCGGTTTCCCACCTAAAGTTGAGCCTGCTAAATTTATGGTGAAATTGGAGTTTGATTGCACTAAGCCAGATTGCAATACACCGACCACAACCATTCATATATTTGAACCGGGCAATTTTACAAATGAACAATTTCAAGAAGGACTTAGCCCGAGTAAAAAGTAATTGAAAAGCCGCCAGAACAGCGGCTTTTCAAGGGCAATTTTAATACCCGTAATTTTGATTGCACCAGCTGCATGACTGATTATAACCATTGCCGCTCCATTGGGTCGGCTGGTTATAACTCCAGCTATTATTGTACGTAGAAGGCTGGTTATAACCCCAGCTATTATTGTACGTAAAAGGCTGGTTATAGGAATATGACCAAGGACGGTTATATGAATAGCCGCCTTGATAAGAACCGTTGTAATTATAATTGCTGTTATAGCCGTTATAATTGCTATTGTAGCCGCAGCTGCCATTGGCACAACCTGCTGAAAGAAATGCTGTAGAACATAAAACCATAAATATAAATAATGTTTTCATCACTCACCTCTTTTTATTTTCTAAATATTACGCTGTTTCATTCTGGTGAAACAACAATACATCTTAATTTTATAAAGTCAGTAATTAAATAGTGAATTAATTTTAAGTAAATATAGGATATCTTACTTATGATCAATGACCTAGGGTGCCGGAGAAATAGAGTGGGAGTCGATGTGTGTCTTTTTCTATGGAGAGGTTCCTGGCGCTGAGAATAATCCCATAGGGGATATCATATTTCTCTTTAAATTTCTGGAGGCTTTGGTTTTTCGTCACCCAGCCCGACTTGACCTCCACGGGAATCACCTGCCCCTCCCTCTCCAACAAAAACTCGAGCTCCGCTCTTTTTTCCTGCCACTTGACGGAAATTACAAGCAAAATCCGTCATTTTTGACGTTTTTTACAAGTAAAATATGTCATTTTTGACGTTTTTTACAAGGTGCTGAATTTGATCAGCTCGTGCGGGGGGAAGCGGCTGGAGGGCGCTGTGATCTCGGGATACGGAAAGTAGGGCGCGGAAATATCGAGCATTAATAAAAAATCGTACATGACCTCCTTTGTTTTGTTAATAAGCGAGGATTCGCGGCTCTTTTTCGATACCCATTCGGCCCCTTCGAGGCTGCGGGAAACGGCTCCAATTAAAATTTGCACGGAATATTTCGGAAAAGGGTGGAGAATCGTCGCGATCAGCGCCTCATTTTTCTTAAGCTCTGTCAATAACTGCTGCTTGTTATTGGCTAGGGAGTCGACGAAACGGATGCTGTTGCAAAAGAGCTCTTTAATCGCATCGTCTTGTGTTTCAGCGCTAAACGAGAGGGCTGCGAGGGCGTCCATATAGCACATGCTGAGTTGAAATACCTCGACCAGCAGCTGTAGGGCGCATTTGGCGATCTCCTGCATCCGGTAGGCGGTTTTTCTTAAGCGGTAGAAGGAGGCGTCGCGGGAAATAAGGAGGGGATAAGTTCCATGGAACGCGTCTGAAAGGCTGCGATAGGCCCGGTAGCAGGTCCGGTATTGCTCGGCGCAGGCGGTGATGCGCGCCGCGATCAGCACGCACTGGGCCGCCACTTTAATCAAGAGGCGGTCGCGGGCTAAACGGTGGAGCGCGTGGCCGGCCAGGAGCGCGCCGAAATTTTCGGGATTGGCGTAGATGCGCCCTTTGCGGTAATAGCTCCAAAGGGCATGCACTCTATGCATGAGCAGAAACGATCCCACCATCAGTGCGGGAAGCTCCTGATCCTTCGGAACTAAACTCAACGTAGCCTTATGCACAACCGGATTCATCGGGGGAGGAAAATACAATATTGAGATTTATTAAAGCAATGTTTTTCCTTGCGCCTTTTCAGGAGATCGGGTTATGTTCTAATGTTTGAAAAGAAAGGATTTTTTTATGAAAACTCTCGATTCCGAATTTAAACAGACTTTGGCGAAGATCGCGCTGACGGTGAAGGGACTGTCTATGGACGCGGTGCAAAAAGCCGATTCCGGACATCCGGGCCTGCCGATGGGGTGCGCGGAACTTGGGGCTTATCTTTGGGGTTATGCGCTTAGATACAACCCTAAAAATCCGAACTGGTTCAATCGCGACCGCTTCATATTGTCAGCCGGCCACGGCTCGATGTGGATCTACTCGCTGCTCCACCTCTCCGGCTACGATCTGAAGATGGAGGATCTCAAAAAATTCAGGCAGCTCCACTCCCATACTCCGGGGCATCCCGAAAAGCATGACACCCCCGGGATCGAAACGACTACCGGCCCTCTTGGCCAAGGCGTGGGCAACGCTGTCGGACAGGCGCTTGGCTTCAAAATTCTGGCCGAAAAATTCAACACGGAAAAGCACAAAATCGTCGATAACAAAGTCTACTTCCTGATGGGCGACGGCTGCATGATGGAGGGGATTTCCCATGAAGCCTCTTCATTAGCCGGCCATCTGAGACTGAATAATTTGATCGGCATTTACGATTCGAACCACGTCTGCCTGGATGGTCCTTTGAGCGAAAGCTCTTCAGAAAACACCAAGGAGCGGTATCTCGCTTACGGGTGGGATGTCTGGGAGGTCGACGGTCATGATTTTGACGCGGTGCATCAGGCGATCACCGAAGCCAAAACCAATCAGCAGCGCCCCTGCATGATCATCATCCACACGGTTATCGGAAGGGGATCGCCCCACAAAGAGGGCACGCACAACGCGCATGGAGCTCCTCTTGGCGTCGAAGAAGTGAAGCTGACCAAAGAGATCTTAGGGTTGCCTCTGGAGCCATTTTACGTCCCGCAAGCCGTTTACGATTATTTTACGGTGAAGCAGCAGCTAAATGAAAAACTGGAGACGGACTGGAAAAAGACCTTCGATGAGTGGTCGAGAGAAAATCCGGATCTTTTTAAAACGTTCGAGGCGATGTCTCACCGCCGCCTGCCGGACGATCTGGAGCAGCGTTTGAGAGATTTGAAGATCGACGGCCCGACGGCCGGAAGAACGGCTTCCGCCACGAGCCTGCAGTTGCTGGCCGATCTGCTGCCGCACCTTTACGGGGGCTCTGCCGACCTTTCCTGCTCCGATAACACGATGCTGAAAAAATTCCCAATCATCTCCCCGGGCATGTTCAAGGGGCGCAACATCAAATTCGGCGTACGGGAGTTTTGCATGGCTGCGGCCGCCTCAGGTCTCTCCCAAACCAACCTTATCACCCCTTTTGTCGGCACATTTTTGACTTTTTCCGACTATATGCGGAACGCGGTGCGCCTCTGCTCGATGATGAAAGAGCATGTGATCTACCAGTTCACACATGACTCGATCTTTTTGGGCGAGGATGGGCCGACCCATCAGCCGATCGAACATTATGCCGCTTTGAGGGCTATTCCCAACCTGCATGTGATGCGCCCGGGCGATGCGAATGAAGTCAAAATGGCCTGGCTCTCCGCTTTGCGCTATGAGGGGCCGACGGCGATCATCCTTTCCCGCCAGAAGCTGCCGAATTTGAGCGAAACCAATGTCTCCTTCGCCAAAGGGGTAGGGAGAGGCGCTTATATCGTTAAAAAAGAGACCTCCAAACCCGATTACACTTTAATTGCGACCGGCTCTGAGCTTCATTTGGCCCTGGATGTCTCCAAGGAGCTGGAAAAGCTCGGCAAGAGCGTGCGCGTGATCTCAATGCCCTGCTGGGAACTTTACGAAAACCAGCCGGCGGATTACAAGGAAGAAACGCTGGGCGGCGATCTTGGCAAACGGGTCAGCATCGAAGCCGGCGTGGATATGGGCTGGCACAAGTATATCGGCCTGGACGGCATAGCCATCTGCATGGAGTCGTTCGGCCTTTCCGCTCCTTACTTGGAACTCGCTAAAGAGTTCGGTTTTACGGTCGACTCTATATTAGAGAGAATCCTGTGAGATTTCTGCGGGCGCTCAAGGGTCAAAACGAAGATCGCCCGCCCGTGTGGCTGATGCGGCAGGCGGGCCGCTATCTGCCCGAGTACCGCCTTTTACGGGAAAAATATGACTTTTTGACCCTCTGCCATGAGCCAGAATTGGCGGCAGAGGTGACGATGCTTCCCTTAAAGCGGTTTGAGCTCGATGCGGCGATCCTTTTTTCCGATATCCTGGTGATTCCCGAAGCGCTTGGCATGGGCCTCCGTTTTGACGATCAAGTTGGCCCTGTTTTAGAAAATCCCATCAGCAACCGGGAAGGGGCGGCCAAACTGCCCCGCGACTTTGGCGACAAGCTCGACTTTGTGGCGGAGGCTATCCGCTGCGTCCAAAAGCAATATAAAGGGGCGCTGCTCGGCTTTTCAGGAGCGCCTTTCACCTTGGCCAGCTATATGATCGAAGGGGGCAGCAGCCGCACCTTCAGAAAAACCAAAGGGTGGATGATGCAGGACCCTGAAGGCTTCCATGATCTGCTCGCGCGGCTTTCCGGCTGTGTGATCGACTACTTGAAATTGCAGATCGCAGCCGGCGTGCAGGCCGTGCAGCTGTTTGACTCCTGGGCGCATGTGTTAAGCGACGCCCATTTCCGGGAGTTTTGCCTTCCCTATCTAAATAAAATTGTGCAGGCCCTCAAACCCTTCCCCGTCATTCTCTTTTGCCGGGGCTCTTCCACTTTTGCTCCGCTCCTCGCAACGGCAAATCCTGCCGCCATCAGTCTAGACTGGCAGGCCAACCTGAAAGAAATGCGGCAAAAGATCCCTTCCCAGATAGCATTGCAGGGCAATCTCGATCCCGACATTCTTTACGCTTCTCCGGAAGTGGTGAAGAGGGAGGTGCTGGCGATGGCGCGCAGCATGCGGGAGGATAAAGGGTATATTTTTAACCTCGGCCACGGGATCACGCCCGATGTTCCCCTGGAGTCGGTTTACGCCCTCATTGAGGGAGTCCGGAGTGCGTAGAGCGGCCATCATAGGCGCCGGTATCAGCGGCTTGTCTCTTGGCTGGTTTTTGCGGCAGAGGGGAGTGGAAGTCACCCTCTTTGAAAAAAGCGATCGCGCCGGCGGATATATCCAGACGATAGAGAAAGAGGGATTCCTTTTTGAGAAGGGGCCGCGGAGCCTGAAAACTAACGCCATAGAGACGCTGAAGCTGGTGGAGGCGCTCGGCCTGCAAGACCAGGTCGTCTGTAGTAAAACTTTGGGCCGCTATTTGTATGTTGAGGGAAAGCTGCAAAAAATGCCGCAAAACCCCCTTGCTATGCTCTTTTCGAAATTAACCCGCAAACACCTTTGGACAATTTTAAGAGAAGGGTGGAAGCCGAAAAAAACGCTCGAGGATGAATCGATCTACGATTTTGCGAGGCGCCGCTACAACGCGGCCTTTGCCGAGGCCTTTTTCGATCCGCTCGTCTCAGGCATTTTTGCGGGCGACATGGAGAAATTATCCGTAAGAGCCTGCCTGCCATCTCTTTATAACCTGGAGCAGGAATGGGGATCTCTTTTAAAGGGGATGCTTTTTTCCAGAAGGGAGAAGCCCGCTGTAAGCTCCTTTGTCCAAAAGATGCAGCAAGCTCCCCTTTTCTCATTCCGCAGCGGACTCGAGACCCTCCCCCGCGAACTTTCCAAAAGGCTAAACATACGCTGGAATAGACCTGTCGCCGGCGTGCATTGCAGATCCGATTGCGCCGAATTGACCTTTGCCGATCAGACCCAAGAAACTTTTGATCACGTCTTCTCTGCCATTCCCCTCGAAAGCCTAAAAACTGCGCCTCTCACGCTCCCCATCATCCCGAGAGCCGGAGTGGCGGCTGTCCATCTGGGCTATCGTTCCGAACGGCTGCCTTATGCCGCCTTCGGCTATTTGATTCCCCGTTCGGAGAAGGAGCGGGTGCTCGGCGTCGTGTTTGATTCCTGCGTTTTCCCCTCCCAGCAAGGAGGTAAGCTCGCCCTGACGGTGATGATCAAGATGGCCGAGGGGTGCGCGGAAGAGCATTACATCGGCTGGGCCCTTGAGGCCGTCAAGAGGCATTTAGGGATGAAAGAGCCCGATGTCGCCGTTTGTTCTTTAAACCCGCATGCCATACCCCAATATCCGGTCGGCTATCAAAAGAGGGTGGTGGCAGAGGCAGCCAGGAGCGGGCGCCTGACGATTTTAGGAAGCACCTATTATGGCGTTTCGGTCAGCGATTGCATAGCCAAAGCAAAGTCTATTGCGGAAAGCTGCAAATGAAAGGTGCAAGCAATTGTCAACTAGATGGTTAAAATTTTAGATGATTTGACGTTTGCAAAAAAATGGAGGCACATCTACATTCTGGCTAGGCGCTAATCATGGCGACAGTGTATGATTTTTACTTACTAGACAAATTGATGGTGTTCAGATGTTTGATAAATTCACAAACCGCGCAAAGCAAGTTATTAAACTCGCAAAAAAAGAAGCTCAACGACTCAATCACAACTATTTAGGCACAGAACATGTCCTTTTGGGCCTGCTTAAGCTCGGACAGGGCGTGGCCGTCAACGTGCTGCGCAATCTGAACATCGATTTTGAAACCGTGCGCAATGAAGTGGAAAAACTCGTGGGCTATGGTCCTGAAATTCAAGTATATGGGGATCCAGCTCTTACCGGCAAAGTGAAAAAAGTCTTTGAATACGCCAACGAGGAAGCCGCCAATCTCAACCATAATTATGTGGGCACCGAGCATTTGCTGCTGGGGCTTTTACGGCAGACAGACGGCGTGGCCGCTCAAGTGCTGGAAAATTTGAACGTAAATCTCAAAGAGGTGCGCAAAGAAGTTCTCAAAGAACTGGAAACCTTTAACCTGCAGCTGCCTCCTATCGGCGGCATCGGCGCTCAGCCGGGGCAAAAGCAGGAGCAGCCCGGCAACGGGGGGCAATCCAAGCCTTTTGAAAAGCCCGGCATGGGCGTATCGGATAAATTGCCCGCCCTCAAGGCGTATGGCTACGATCTGACCGAAATGACCCGCGAGGGAAGGATGGATCCGGTCATCGGCCGAAAGGAAGAGGTGGAGCGGTTAATCCAGATTCTTTGCCGCCGCCGCAAAAACAACCCGGTTCTGATCGGGGAAGCGGGTGTGGGTAAAACGGCGATTGTCGAGGGGCTCGCCCAAGCGATTGTCAAAGGGGAAGTGCCTGATAACCTGCGCAAGAAAAAGCTTATTACGCTCGATTTGGCTCTGATGATCGCCGGAACGAAATACCGCGGCCAGTTCGAAGAGAGAATCAAAGCCGTGATGGACGAGATCAAACGGCACGGCAATATCCTTCTTTTTATCGATGAATTGCACACGATCGTCGGCGCCGGAGCCGCTGAGGGAGCGATCGACGCTTCAAACATCTTGAAACCGGCCCTTTCGCGCGGCGAACTGCAGTGCATTGGAGCGACGACGGTAGACGAGTACCGCAAGCATATTGAAAAAGATGCGGCCTTAGAGCGAAGATTCCAAAAAATTCTGGTCCAGCCTCCCAGCGTCGACGATACGATTTCGATTCTTAAAGGGCTGAAAGACAAATACGAAGAGCATCATAAGTGCCATTACACCGAAGATGCGATTCAGGCGGCGGCGATTCTTTCAGACCGCTACCTGCATGGGCGCTTCCTGCCTGATAAAGCGATCGATCTGATCGATGAAGCGGGAGCTAAAATGCGCATTGCGATGATGAACCAGCCCCAGGATATTTCGCGGCTGGAGTCGGAAATCGAAGAGACGCGTCTTGCCAAAGAAGAGGCGATCAGCCGGCAAGAGTATGAAAAAGCCGCTAAATTGCGCGATAAGGAGAAAACGTTAAGAGAGAAGCTGCAGAAGATTCGCGCCGAGTGGGAAGTGAATAAGGAAGAGCACGAGGTGATCGTGGAGGATGAGGATGTGGCCAGCGTCGTGGCCAAGCAGACCGGGATTCCTCTCAACCGGCTGACCGAAGGGGAGACCCAAAAAGTGCTCAAAATGGAAGAGATTTTAAGAGAGAGCATCATCGGCCAGGATCCTGCGCTGAAAACGGTCTGCAGCGCCATTCGCCGCAGCCGCGCTGATATTAAAGATCCGAACCGGCCGATCGGCGCTTTCATGTTCCTCGGCCCGACCGGTGTGGGGAAAACACTGCTCGCCAAATTGCTGGCGATCCACCTTTTTGGCGGCGAAGACGCGCTGATTCAGGTGGATATGTCCGAGTATATGGAGAAATTCGCCGTCAGCCGTCTGACCGGTTCTCCTCCCGGATATGTGGGTTATGAAGAGGGGGGCCAGATTACCGAGCAGGTGCGGCAAAGACCCTACTCTGTGGTGTTATTTGATGAGATAGAGAAAGCTCACCCCGATGTCATGAACTTGCTGCTGCAAATTCTGGAAGAGGGACGCCTGACCGATTCGTTTGGCCGCAAAGTCGATTTCCGCAATACCATTGTGATCATGACGTCCAACCTTGGCGCCGATTTGATCAAGAAAAGCACCGAAGTGGGTTTTGGCGCGAAAGAGGGTTCGTTGGATTATGAATCTATGAAAGAAAAAATCAGGACGGCGGCCACCAAGCAATTTAAGCCTGAGTTTCTCAACAGATTGAACGATATGGTCATTTTCCAGCCATTGAACCGGGAAAGCCTGATGCATGTCATCGAGCTGGAAGTCGCCAAGCTGCAAAACCGTTTGAAGAAGAAGATGGTCACCATCAAACTGGATCAGAAATCGAAGGAATTTTTGGTGGAGAAAGGGTTCCAGCCCGAAATGGGCGCGAGGCCTTTGCGCCGCACCATAGAGACTTATTTAGAAGATCCGTTGGCAGAGCAGCTCTTGACCTATCCCGATGAGAAGATGCATTTCAATGTCGTGCTCGAGGGAGACCAGCTGGTCTTTCATAAAGAGGGCGAGATCAGAGAAGGGGTAAATAGCGAAGAGGCGCTAAAAAGTACTGGGAAATAAAAAATAAATTGATATTAATTTATCAGTCTGCTATTATTTTGTAATAAATTGAGGTTTATTATGAAAAAATTGCTTTTCCTATGCTTAATTTTACCTGCTTTTATCTTTTCGGCTCCGCCTACCAAAGAAGCCATGCTGCAGGATTTTGAAATCCTCAAAAATACCTACGCGGTGCGCTATGCCCCCGGGGATTGGAAAAAGCAATATTGCGACTGGGAAATGGAGCGGGCGGCCCAGGAATCGGTTAAGTCAATAAATAATTTGAAAAAGCCGACTGTCAAGGCGTATCAGCATATCGTCAGTTTGTTCCTTCAGTCGATGCGCGATGTTCACGTAAGGGGCATTTTCTATTCCACTGAAGCCTCAATGCTCCCTTTCACTTTAAGAACCGTCGATAATCGTTTCTTTATTACTGCCGTGCACAGCAAATTTGAGGAGCTTTTTCCGGGTGTTTTGAATGTCGGCGATGAATTGCTCTCCTTCGACTCTGTTCCCGCTGCCAGATGTTTAGAGGAGATTATGAAGTGGAAAGGCTACAACCCTGACTCTCCTACCGACCGCTCTTTAGCAACCCGCTTTTTGACTTTCGCCACCGCCTCGCAAGATCTCAAGGTGAAGGAAGGGCCGGTCACATTGACCCTTAGGAAAGCGGATAGCGGCATGATCGAGGATATTGAGATGGAATGGCTCTATCAGCCGGAGCGCATTTTTAACGGCATTACGACCGAGCCTAAAGCGGAAAACCAGGGCTCCTTATTCCGCATCGATATGAGTCATCCGTTTTATGGCGATGAGCTGCAGCTGCAAAACCAGCTGGTTAAGAAAAAATTTCAGCAATTGGACGATAATCTGCAAGTCATAGGGGCCAGAAAAAGCTTCGTTCCCGTCTTGGGCGATCTGCTTTGGGAGTCGGAGCAGGATACTTTCTTTTACGCCTACCTTTTTGAAACGGAAAACCAGCATAAAGTGGGTTATATCCGGATCCCCTCGTTTTCTCCCGAATCGTTAAAAGAGAATTCCGTGAAGGTTAAAGAGGTGGAGGAGTTTGCCAAGCTGATTTCCTATCTCGAAGAGCACAGCGAGACCTTGATCATCGATGTGGTGGATAATCCCGGGGGAGCCGCTTTATTTATGTATACCTTGGCTTCCATGCTGACCGACACTCCGCTGGTTCCGCCTAAATTTCGCCAGACAATTACCCAGCAGCATATTATCGGGGCGTTGAGTGAGGTGGATGAATTAGAGGAAATACATGACGACGCAGATGCAAGAGATGTGTTGGGGGATACCTTGCAGGGTTATCCGGTAGACTATCGCCTGGCTCAGAGCCTGCTCAAGCACTGCCGTTTCCTGATCGACGAATGGAATTCGGGCAAGCGCATCACAAATTATGACTATTTGCTGGGGATGAGCACTCTCGCTCCGTATCCTTATGTGCATTATACAAAACCGATTATCGTTTTGACGAATGAGCTGAGTATTTCCTGCGGAGATTTTTTCCCTGCGATTCTTCAAGACAATAAAAGGGCTCTCATTTTTGGGGCCAAAACGGCGGGCGCCGGCGGCGGCGTGCAGATGTTTACCCATCCCAATCATTTTGGCATTGCCGGCTATTCTTGTACGAGTTCCATCGCCGAGAGGGTCAACCGCGAACCGATTGAGAATCTCGGAGTGACGCCCGACATATCTTATGATGTGACCGTAGAGGATATGCAAGGGGGCTACAAGCAGTACGCCGAAGCCGTCAAAAAGCTTTTGCAAGATGTAATTGGTTAGCCGAAGTTATTTGGTTTCCAGGCTCAAACAGTGCACGCCAAGGTATAAATCATTCAAAAGTTTTTCCGCTGAGGAAAAATCGGCAGGGTCGCGAGGATTTCTCCCGACAAAATAAATAGCGGCGTTGCATTGGCTTTTTAAGAAGAGGGTAAAGGCGTCCATCAATAATGACCCCAGCTTCTTTCCAAGCGATGTTCCCCCTATGATGTAGTAGTGTTGATTCGTCTTAGGGGAAAAACCTGAAATCGCATTAAAAAAATTGACCCGCTTTGTTTTTCCGGAGTTGACCGCAAAAAAGGCCCCAGGTGTCAAAGTGACGGTAAAACCCGCCTCCTCAAGTATTTTCCTGGTTTTTTGCATCACTTCCTTCACAGCTTGTCCCTCTTTGCTTGTGGAGTCTATCATTTGATCCAACAATTTAAGGTCTTCCTGACCGGTGAGATGGGGCCTGATTTTTTGCAGCAATTCGCAAGACTTGTCAAAATCCTGAAGTAAAATCGAGCCGCCCGGCCCCGGAGTCATTAAACAGTCGAGATGGTAGTCAATTTGGGGCAGAAAGACAACTTGGCCGCTTTCCACTTTTAGGTCGTAGGGGATGATCGTCTGTTCGACAAAGGTTCTCTCGGCCAGGTAATTGACAGTGATTTCCTTCGCTTTTTTCCGGTCGGCGGGAGTCGCTAAATTGGGCGATTTGAGCAGACCCATGGCCAGCATTTCAAAAAAAAGGCCTTGAACTTTTTCTTCGGTGAAGCTTGGTGAAATCTTCGCTTCGAGCGCTTTAATTTTAGCGGGGATTTCCCCTGAAAGATAGGCATTGCTGGTAGAATCTTGCCATTGCTCTGAACGGCATTTTTCATAAGGAAAGGCGGGGCTTTCTTTATCCGGAGCCTTGAAAAAACCCATTCTACGCAGCATCATATGGGTCACCGTGACATTATCCTCCCCGCAAAGAACGACTTTTTTTCCATTGGGCGAAGTCAGGCGGAACAGATTCCCTCCCTCAAAGTACATATGGCCCATTTGCCTGGAATATATACCCGAACAACTTGAAGAGTTGGTTTTGGGCTTCGTCGGTTTTACCTTCAAATTTTCGTCCTCACTCGTGCCTTGCCTATCGGCAATGGTCACTCGTTCCGGACAAAAATTTGAAGGAACCTCCTTGCCCAATTCCCAACTCTTCAAGTTGTTCGGGTATAGAGCGGGCACGTCGGGGTTTGAAGGTTCTAAAATATCTCTTAGAATATTTTTAAACTGGCCCGCATATCCTATAAATTTGTGTTTATTCTCAGGAATAGTTGTGATGGCCGCGCGTTCTTTCCGAAAATTTATCCTATAATTGCAGCGCTCCTTAGCTGTTTCAAAATGATCGCCCGAATAAAAAGCATTTGGGACGATGAAACTCGTGTTATTGATAAAAAAACGGTAATCTCTTTCTGTCAAAACGATTTGAGATTCTTTAACCTGAAACCCCTCTCTTTCAGCGACTAATTTGACATCCCTTAAATACCGGTCGGAGGAATCGGGGTGGGCTTTGGAAAAGAGAAGTTCTTTAATCACTCTTCCAAAATCACTTTGCGCATCAAACATCCCTGTGGGGGGAGCGATAGCGGCTGGAGGAAACAAACCGGTAAGATTATTATTTATTTGATGAGGTTGAATAGACATGGTTATTACTATAACAAAAAAGAGATATTATTTAAATATAGAATGTAATCTTTACTTTTTGGGAGAGCGGCGCGGTTTAACGCGGTTTCCCTCGTCTGAAGGCGCGGGGATTTCTATAAGCTCCCCCTCGGAAGAAAGGCTGAGTATGGTTCCATTAATGGGCGGCAACAGGATTTTCTTTTGCAGCAGGCAGCGGATCTGCCCCTCATTCAGCTCGGTCTCTTTGTATTGCTTCCAGAGGACAAAGGCGCATCCTTCGCGCCACTTGGAGCAGCCATACCCCTTGTTTCCTTTGATGACCGGACTTTTACATTTCGGGCAGGGGCCGTAAATATCGTAATTGATCTTGGAAATATCGCTTTCCAGGATGATCTGCCTGGTAAATTGGGAAATGCCCTGCATAAAATCGGCAGGGCTAAAAGTTCCCTTTTCGATCTCTTTGAGCCGGGCTTCCCATTCCCCTGTCAGTTCCGGGGACTTCAGGTTAGGATCCTGGACGAGGGCGATTAAGTAGCGTCCCAAATCGGTGGCAGTCAGCGCTTTTTTGCTCCGTTCAATATATTTTCTCTTGATAAGCGTTTCAATGATAGAAGCTCTCGTAGCCGGCGTTCCAATCCCCTTCTCTTTTAAAGCCTGCCTTAACGTTTCATCTTCAACCCCCTTTCCCGCTGTCTCCATCGCTCCCAGCAAAGTGTTTTCATTAAAATGGGCGGGCGGTTTTGTTTTCCCTTCAGTAATATAGGGGGCGTGGGGGCCGTTTTCCCCCTTCTTGAAAAGGGGCAGCTCCTGAATCTCCTTATCGTCGGATTTTTTGGGATAAAGGACTGTCCATCCCGGCGAAACTATTCTGACGCCTTTCGCCTGGAAGGGCTTCTGATTGGAGCTGCCTTCGATAGTCGTCGCTTCTTTCAAGCAGGAGGGATAAAAAACGGCAATTAATCTTGTGACAAGGGCCTCATAGATCGCCTGGGAGGGGAAAGGCAAGGCGCCGCCCGGTTTTCCGGTGGGCAGGATCGCATGGTGGTCGCTGACTTTTTTGTCGTCGATGATGCGATTGGAAAAAGGGAGCTCGGTCAAATTCAGGAGCCCGATCTCATCAGGCTTAATTTTTTTCAACTGGGTGAGGATCTGCGCTACTTGCCCCTTCATGTCATTGGTCAGGTAGCGGGAATCTGTTCTTGGATAGGTGATCAGCTTTTGTTCGTACAGCGCTTGAGCGGTCTGCAGAGTGTCGGCGGCTGTCATGCCGTGCCTGCGATTCATTTCGCGCTGCAGTTCGGTTAAGTCAAAGAGGAGCGGAGGGGGTTCTTTTTCATTTTTTGTGGTGACTTTGTCGATAAAAAAGGGGTGGTCTTTCACGTCGTTTAGAGCAAGACTGCCCTCCTCTTTTGACAAAAAACGATCCCCTTTCAGTTTGAATTCGACGTTCCTGTATTTTGTGAACAGCTCCCAAAAGGGCTTTGATTGGAAATAGCGGATCTCATCGTCGCGATTGACAATCATGGCTAAAACAGGTGTCTGGACCCGTCCTACGCTCCACAAGGTTTTGCCGGCGCCGTAGCGGACCGTGAAATTTCTGGTGGCATTGAGGCCTACGATCCAATCAGATTCGCTGCGGCACTTGGCGGCAGCGTATAAGTTGTTATAATCGGCTCCGGGCTTCAAGTTTTTGAAGGCTGTTTGCAGCGCTTCTTCGGTCAAGGAGGAGAGCCAGAGCCTTTTCCACGGTTTTTGCCCGCATTGCGTCATGGAGAGGATGTAGCGGAAAATGAGTTCCCCTTCCCGTCCGGCGTCGGTCGCACAGATGAGCTGCGAGGCTGATTTAAACAGCTTTTTTATAATTGCAAATTGTTTGCGCACTCCTTTATCATCGACTACTTTTAATTCGAATCGCTCCGGTATAAACGGAAGCGTGGTTAGAGTCCATCGTTTCAAAAGAGGGTCGTAATCTTCCGGATCTTTCAGAGCGATGAGGTGGCCAAAGGCCCAGGTGACCTGATACCCGTTTCCTTCAAAATAGCCTTCGTGGCGGCTTCTCGCACCGATGTGCGCGGCGATATCCCGCGCCACTGACGGCTTTTCGGTGAGGATGACGATCATAGATCCCCCTCAAAAAAACGGAGCAGATAGCCGTCCGGATCTTGAACTAAAAATTGCTTATGGTTTATTTCTTTCTCTCCAATCCGGTACCGTTTTTCTTCCATTTCGAAGAAGATGGGGTAATTGGCCTTCTTAAATGTCTGATAGAGGCTTTGAACGTCATCTACTTTAATCTGTAAGTGCATGCCACGGCCAAAAGGCTTTTCCATGGATCCGACAAACCAGGTGCGGCTTTTGTCGAACCCTTCGATCATCAATTGCGCGCCGTTTATTTCCAGCATGGCAAAATCATTTTCGGGCCGCTCATAGAGGATTTTAAAGGGGGCCAGGCGGGTGTAAAAATCTAGACTTTTCTGAAAGTCGGTAACTTTAAATTCAGGGATAAGCACATTCACACTTTTTTCAGAAAGCATGTTTTGAGGACAAGCGTCGCTTTTCCCTCGCGGCACTCCACCTCTTCTTCGCTGTCTGTCAGTTTGATATTTTTAAAAACTTTTCCCCGCTTGAGATTCAGCGTGGAGCCTTTTACTTTTAAATCTTTAATGACCTGTACCGAGTCCCCTTCGTTCAGGGGATTGCCGTTGCTATCTTTTACCGCCATCTTCCCGCTCCTTGTTTGACTCATCATACCTAAGAAGTTGAACAAAGTCTAGCCGGAGTTCATCTCATTTATGGGTTCTCTATCAATTTTTATTATGATAACAGCAAGTCTGTCATCAAAGTCAAGTGGATGTAAGTGGCAAATGCAAGACATAAAACTCGTTGGAGGCACTGGATGCCATAAATTCGGATGGCTTGATCATCTCTTGATTGCGATCTTCGCTATCAATCTTAATCCACTCATCATTTTGATTTTTTCTAAAAGCGACAAAGTGGTCGGGGTTATGATGCCCTACAATCATTCTATCCAATTGATTTTCTTGTGCTTCTATTTCCTTCACTTGAGCTTTGTTGATTAAATGTAGTTCCATTTGAGAAAAGCGCGCATCGAGTTTATTGTTTTTTGCCAGATCATGAATGTAATCATTAAGGGTTGCCGGATTGTTACCGCTAGAGGCATCGGCGATCCCACCTGCATATCCATCTTCATATTCACTCGCAAATTCAACAACACTGGTAGCTGGCAGTCCACCAGAATAGTAATCGCTGTTAAAACGAGACATGTCGGAAGATGTGGCAGCGCGAAAACCGACACAGGCGTTCAAAGCATGGATCCCGCATTGCCCTTCTTTCTGTTTTTCGTGATAAAAAGGCTCGCCTTGTTGCACTGGGTTAGGGGTTTCTTTGGAGTGATAGTGCGCGACCATATCGTTTGTGATTGATACATTAAAAAATAATATTCGATCATCTCCATTCAATTTCAATGCTTTCAGCCTGTCATCTGTAAGAGTCACAAATTGACCATTTTCTAAAATCTGTAACTCACTTGCATTTTTATTATCCTTTATCTCGTTTTTTATCAAAAAAACCCTCTGTTTTAAATCGAAGGTTACAGGGTCTTTGTATTCTTGAAAAATGGCAATATAAGGTCTTGAATCAATAGCATCCAGCATGTCAGATGAACTATTGTAGAGATTACAGCAAAAATATTCGTTATATTGTCTAATATTGCAGCAGTTTCTAGTGCCGGTGCCGATTTTAAAATCCTTGGCCTGAAAAGCCATAGACAAATCCAGGTTGGTAGCTGTGGGTTTTATGGCATTTAATTTTGATATGAGATCTTGTTCTTTTTGAGTTAAAAGTGATGAAGAAGTTGAATGAGCAACATTTGAAATTGGTGAAATATTCATAATATACTCCTTTTTTTATATGTTCACATCGTTTCCAACTCTTCAAGTTATTTATATTTCAAGATCCCTTACCCTGGGGGTTATATTGCATAATCATCCATATTAATATAATATCATTTATTGATTTATTTTAGTTGAAAAACATTTAACTTGCTTTTAATTTTTAATTATAGTATAATTTTGTTTGGAGGATATAGTAATGTCTTGTGCCTTAGAAAAGTGTAATTATTCTACTTTGGAGATACCAGGCAAAGTGGATGATGCTCAACTTGTTACAAACGTCCAATCTGCACAAAAAAAGGTGGAATATATCGACAATTCCTTACAATTTGTAACTGACAGAGGTTTTGAATTCTTGATCGCTCAATGCCCCGATTTGAAAAAG
Source organism: uncultured Chlamydiae bacterium (assembly GCA_963696295.1). Lineage (GTDB taxonomy): Bacteria > Chlamydiota > Chlamydiia > Chlamydiales > JAJFMB01 > CAVOJR01. The sequence goes on from CAVOJR010000001.1 coordinate 1,692,500, forward strand.
GTCAAAATTTGTTATGCTGCCATCACAGATAAAACATTTTCATTATTAGTCAGTAAATGTAAAATTGAAGATATTATTTTATTCAATACAGTGAATATTACTAAACAAAGCTTCATTGAATTAAGTAATAGTCCTGCCAAAGATACTCTAAAAAGACTAAACTTAACTAACATGCCCTCTCTGGATGTAGAAGGGGTAGAGTCTGTTTTAAAAAACACATCAGTGCAAAAACTCACCTTGACCTTACAATGGAAGATCACAAAAGCTGCTCTCATCGAAACACTGAGGAAAAACAAATTTGAATCGAGCAAGCTTATTTCCTTAACATTGACTGGATTGCAATGCGATGACGAAGTTGTAGAAGAGACTATAAAGAAGTTACCAGCGCTGCAAAAATTATCTCTTCGCCTCTCTAGTGTGACTAATAAGACTCTTGAAATATTTGCGAAAAGTAATCTCAGGAAAATAAAACTCGTCCGTTTTAAAGCCGATGCTCAAGGTGATCAGATGATAGCGCGCTTAAGAGAACAGGGTATAGAAGTCAAATTAGTTAATTAATCGAACCGATATCAAAATCCTCTATTTTTAAGAGGGGCGAGGTATGGTAAAATTGGCAAAGGGAACGGCGGAAAAGCTCTGCCCGCTCCGGCAATCCCTTCTCGCAATAGGTTTTGACCTGTTGATACACAGCCTCTTTAAAGGCGGAAGTGTCCGATTCCGAGCCGTTGAGGTTGTCGATGCTCACCCGGAAGCGGTAGCCGGCAGCCCGGGAGAGGATCCATTCCATGGCCTGCGGCTTCACTTCCACGCTTTGGAAAAGGGCTTGTTGCTCCTCCGAACGGCCGTCCGGCACGTACCAATAGCCAAAATCCACAAGTTTTCGCCGGTTTTCGCCGGCAATGAGCCAATGGGCGCATTCATGCAGGGCGCTCGCAAAAAATCCGTGGGCGAAGTAAAGGGTGTTGTGCGGCCTGTTTTCATCGGCGGGAAGATAGAGCGGCTCGTCTGTGCCTTTGACCAGCAGAGTATTGTATTTCTCAAGGAAACAGCCGTTGAAAATAGTTATCACATCAGGATAGTGATGCATCAGAGCGCTTTTTGCACCTTTTCCGCTATCTCGTCGATATCGCTGATGGAAAGCTCGCAATGGAGCGGCAGCGTGAGCGCTTTCGCATAGTAGGCTTCCATATTAGGGAAATAGGGGCTTAGGTCGCCGCGCGTTTTGGTAAAGAAGGAGAACCGGTAGATCGGTGTGTAGTGAACTTGCGTTCCGATTCCCTTTTCCTGCAAATTAGCCATGGTCTGCAGGCGCGATTTTTTGGAAAAGTCGGCCTGAATCACAAAGAGATGAGGCGCGGCCAAGTCATCGTATTGATCTGTGAAGAGCCGGACCCCTTTCAGCCTTTCGCGATACGCCTTCACTAAAGAGCGGCGCTTTTGTATGAATTCTTCGATCCGTTGTAATTGAGACAGCCCTAAAGCGGCCTGGAATTCGGTAAAGTTATAATTGCCGGTCAAATCGGTTATATCGTATTCCCAGGTATTTAACCGTTTGATCCCATTGTTGCGATAAAGGCGCAGTCTTTCATAAAGATCGGCGTCGTTGGTTGTGACCATTCCCCCCTCTCCGGTTGTGAGAGTTTTGGCTGGATGGAAGCTGAAGACGGTCATCTGGCTCCAATAGCAGCTGCCGATTCTTGTCTTGCCGTCGGGATAGAAGGAGCCAAAAGCGTGGGCGCCATCTTCAATGACAAAGAGATCGGGGTTTTTGATCAGGGAGTCGAGGCGCTGCAAATCGAAGGGAAGTCCGGCGAAATGCACCGGCACAAAGAGGGTGCGGCCGCGGGAATGGGGGAGATTGATATTGTATTCGGCCTGTTCGAGGTCGAGATTGCCTGTGCTGGGATCGATATCGAGGAAAACGACGTTCGCCCCTTTTTGAAAGGGAGCGGCACAGCTTGCGACAAAACTATTGGGGGTGGTGATCACCCGGTCGGTTGGGGAGAGGCTGGCGGCATAGTAGGCGGCGCTTAAGGCGGTAGAGGCGCTGTTGAAAGCGACGGCGTAGGCGGCGCCGCAGTAATCGGCGACAGCTTTTTCAAAAGCTTCGACATTTTCGCCTCTTGTGATCCAGTTTCCTTTGAGGGAATCGGCTACGGCCTGGATATCGCTCTCATTAATGGATTGGTGGGCATAGGGAATTTGGCGCATATAAACCTTTTTATCTTTTTATCCACTAAGAATGATTAAATTTTCCTCTCCTGTCAAGGTTATTTTCTCCCATTATTAATGGAGGATCTTATGAATGAGGATGGCGTGGAATTGGAGGCTTTAGAAAATCCGCCTAGACCAAATAAAAATCTTGAAAAAGCTTTTTTAGAATATAAGAAAAATTTGAATGATGATGCGGAATCCTTTTGAAATTTCTGAATTTTTCTGATTATCAAACGGTTAGCGATATGCTGACACAAATTGCTTGCAGCCTAACCTCTCAAATGCTAGAGTGCCCTCGTACCGGGTTCAGAGTTATCTGTGGAAAGTATGTTCATAACTATTAAACAGGAAAAAGGCTCCCTATGATGTTAGCAAGTGATACCCAGGAAGCGTGGTCTCTATTCTTAGAATTTGTGAAGACTCGCTGTTCTGCCGCTGCTTTTAAAAATTGGCTCTCACCTATAGCCGTGGTCGAAGCTACTGCCGAAGTGATTACGCTGGAAGTGCCGAACATTTTTGTAAAAGAGTATCTCATTTCTAACTACAAGCAAGAGCTCTGCTCCTTTATTCCGGTCACCAGAAACGGCGAGCCCTCGATCAATTTTATCATTGCCACCCCTGTGAAAAAAGGGCCTGAGCCGGTCGCCGCTCCTCTGATTACTTCTAAACAGCCTCAGCATCAGGAGCGCTTTTACGAGGTGTCGCTGAATGAAAATTACCACTTCGAAACCTTTATCGAAGGGCCGAACAACCAGTTCGCCAAATCGGCTGCCATCGGCGTCGCCACGCGGCCGGGTCAATCGTATAATCCCCTTTTCATCCACGGGGGCGTAGGCCTTGGCAAAACACATCTTTTGCACAGCATCGGGCACCACGTAAGGGAAAAGCATTCGAAACTGCGCGTGCACTGCATCACGACAGAGTCTTTTGTCAACGACCTGGTGGAAAATTTAAAGAACAAATCGCTTGACCGCATGAAGCGCTTTTACCGCTCTGAAGTCGATGTCCTCTTAGTCGACGATATCCAGTTTTTGCAAAACCGCTTAAACTTTGAAGAGGAGCTTTGCAATCTGTTCGAAGCGCTGCGAAACCAGAATAAGCAAATTGTGATTACCAGCGATAAGCCTCCCTCGCAGTTGAAGCTGTCTGAGCGGATGATCGCCCGGATGGAGTGGGGTCTGGTCGCGCATATCAGCGTGCCCGAATTGGAAACGCGCGTCGCGATCCTGCAGCATAAAGCGCAGCAGAAGGGATTGGAAATTCCAAATGAAGTGGCTTTTTTCATCGCCGAGCATATTTACAATAACGTCAGGCAGCTCGAAGGAGCGGTCAACAGATTAAGCGCCCACTGCCGCCTTTTGGAGCTCGATATCACTGAAGAGCTCGTGAAGAAGACGTTGCGGGAAATGCTGCAGCATGCTCCAAAGGAAAGAATTGCTGTGGAAGAGATTTTAAAAAGCGTGGCGACGATATTTCAGGTAAAGGGGGGCGTGAAGGCTCTCAGGGGTTCGGGCCGCAAAAAAGAGGTGGCCCTTCCAAGACAAGTGGCCATGTACCTGGCCAATAAGCTCATCAAAGATTCCCTGCAAATGCTGGGCGCCTCGTTTGGAAAAACCCACTCGACAATTATTCACGCCTGCCGCAGTATTGAGAAAAAAGCGGCGGAAGATGAAAAGCTGCGCCGTCAAATAAGCATGGTAGAAAGAGACATTCATGCCCAATAAGCAGTATAGTTCCCATCCCAGAGATCACATGGCCAATGAAAGAACTTTTCTGGCCTGGATAAGAACCAGCATAGGCATAATGGTATTTGGCTTTGTCGTAGAAAAATTTTCCCTTTTTATGAAGCATGTCGTCCCTTTTTTTGGAAATCCTGCGGAATCACCCCCGCCTCCAAAAGCATTTGTCTCATTTTTCGGGGTCATCCTTGTGATTTTCGGTGTGTTGCTCTGTGTGCTTGCTTTTATCAGGTTTAAAGCAGTTGAGAAACAAATAGAGGATAATACCTATCAACCCTCCATATTGCTGAATGTCATGCTGACATTGTCTGTTTTGCTCATTGGCATTTTTCTAATGATTTATTTAAAGCACAGTATTTAATGGCGTTGTTTAAACGCTTTCATAGCAAAAGGCCAGGCCCGATATTGCGCCGGGAAAAGCCTCCATCAGCCCCTCGGCTGCCGGGGCAATCAGCTGGGTTGTGTCGGCAATTAACAATACTGATTTGTCGTCCAGCTTCCTCTTCGGTCTGAATGGGGGAGTTTCGTCATCGTCAAAAGTTAAGGCGTTTATGAAAGGCACCTCCAGCAGGCGGCTGACTTCCTGAGCCAGCAGCGCATTGTGATCGTAGCCTACGCGAATCATCTGCCGGACGGGGCGGGGGACGGGCACGATGAGATCCGGGATATCCCAATTCAGATTTGTCCATTGCAACACTAAAAATGCTCCTGCGCCTTTGGCTAAATAGGGTTGCTTTTTGCTGACCAGGCCGGTGAGAAGCGAAGCGGCGGGGCCGGTGTAGTCAAAGGCCGCTGCCTTGCGGTGGATCATCTGTTTTTGGCTGCGGCACTTCGGACAAATTTTTTGGTGTTGCGATTCCAGCTCGGAAAAGCATAAGGGGCAGCGATATCCGGGATCCAAAAGTTCTAACTCGGAAAAGCAGGGAGGGCAGAAATAATGCCGCTCTTCGCTCACTGTTTGCCGGCAATGGAGGCAAAGCGGGGGATAGAGAAAGGAAAGGAGGGGACGCAATAACCTCTTCATAGTGAAGAGAGGATATCAGATATGGACGCCGAAGTCAGCAAATATCGGGTTTTCCAGACGCTTAAAATCCTCCAGAGAGATTTTGATGACGTCGGTGTGGGTCCCCGCGTTGAAGACAATATTTTTATCTGTTTGTAAATGGCTGTCGGCATACACCTTCAAACCCTGTAAATGTCCGAAGGGGGGCATGGCCCCGATTTCATAATCGGGAAAGACGGCGCCGACAGCTGTTTCATCGGCCAACTCTACCTCTTTGGCTTTCAGTATGTTCTTCAGTTTATCAAAGTCGATCAGATGGTTGGCGGAAAGCACGCATAAGTATAATTTCCCATTGGCTTTAACGAGGATGGATTTCACAAATTGCTTACCGGGAACATGTTGGGCATTGGCAACCTCTTGGGCTGTATACGCCGTTTCATGCTGGCTGTGGGAGTAGTTAACTTTTTGATCCTTCAGATAGCTTAGCAACTTCTTTGAAATAGTCATACCTTTCCTCCCTTTCTTTTCGATATAGCATACCTATATAGAAAAGGGAAACTCTTTCTTTAGAGGTTTTTGCTGCAGCAGAGAAAAAGAGGGTTTATCATAAGGACCTTGCACCATAAAGGTGAAGAGCTCGGTAAATTTAAAGATGAGGTTGTATTGTTTCATCCGCAGCTTAACATTGAGGTGGCCGTTAAAATCCATATGAGAGTCGGCATTCGGGAGATAAAACTTCGACGCCTTCCCTTCGCTATACACCTCCTCAAAGTTTGTGAAGTAGATTTTGCCATCACGGATTTCATAATGGATGGTTCCTTTAGCGGGAGTCAGAGCGGCCATTTCAAAGCGGCTGCTGATTTCAGCCGGCAGGGTAAAGAGGGTGTTTGGCTGATTTCGTTTTGCGGAATTGGAGAAGGAGAACTTTCCTTTGCCTCTATAGGAAGAGGGGTTTTGCAGGCTTCCTGCAAAGTTCTGCATTTCCAAGTGTTTGATGACCAAAGGCATCAGCTTATTCGGTTTGAAGTCATTGATTTCCAGAAGAGGCATGGAAATCCTCCACTCGCCGGCTTTCTCTAAGGTGATTTGCCCGGTTTGAAAGGCGTCTGCTTTTAAGTTTTGCAGGGTAATGCGCTCTTTTTGGTAGCTGACATCGCATAAAAGACGCTGAAATTTTGTGCCGTTCAGTTCAAAATCGCGCCCTTCCAGGGTTCCCTGAAAATAATTCTCCCTGAATTTCCCTTTTAAAACAAAATCCCCCGCCTTGCAGTCGGCGCAAAGTTCCTTCAAAGAGGGAGGGATTGCGGAGAATGCCTCGGGAAGGGAGACTTTTACCTCTCCTGTCAACTCCTCCTCGGGAGTTTGTAAAAGGTCTATGGAAATTCCGGCGAGGCTCCCTTGCGCGGTTCCTTTTGTAAAGTTCACTGTGGCAATCGGCTTTTGTCCGCTGATGACTAACTTTTCATTGTCGAGTTCCAGGAGGAATGAGTCGATCTCATGCTCTCTTTGATAAAAATGGTATTTTCCTTTTTCCAGACAAAGCTTAGCGTTGCGGTATTCCTTGGATTTTTGCAGGTTGAGTCGCCCTTTGAGCTCCCCTTCCTGCTTGGCCTCCGCAAGGAGCGAGGCGGCATGAGGCGGGATGTAATCGGGAAACCACCCTTGCAGCTTTTTTGAGAGCCAGGCTAACTGGCTGTGAGGAACTTGGAAGTCTAACGCCTCTATCTCCAGTTCTTTGTGGTTAATATCGAAATCCATTTTCCCGATTTTACACGCGAGTTGCGAAGTATTGGTTTCGAGTCCTTGCAGCGTAATGCCCCGATCGGAACGGATATGGCAGGTGATGTTTTCATTATCGGAAAAATCGAGATCCTGAATGCCCCATGAGCGCAAGGAGGCGGTCAAGAGGGTATCCAGCTTCCATCTTGGGATAAGTTTGGAAAACTCTATGTTAAACCGGCCGCTCCCGCGAAGGGCTCCTTTTGGTATAAATTTCTCGGCATAAGGCTTGAAAAGAGGAAAATCTTTTAGGTTGGCTAAATCAATTTCCAATAGGTTTACTTTGCCTTCGAGATTATTTGACCGTTCGAAATATTCCCCCTCCATGCCCATTAAAAGGGCATCGCCGTAGCGCAAACCGATAAAGTCGATTTTCCAGCTTTGAGGCAGGCAGGTGAGATCTGCAGAGAGCGAAAGTCCGTCCAGCTGCCCCTGGTCAATGCTCCAGGAGGAATGTTTTTTGCGGCCATCGAAAGAGCAGGTATGAAACCGGTAATCTCCGATAGAGATATTTTGGCCATCCAGGCGGTAGGTAAAGGCCTCGCTTTGCTTGTCAAAAGCCAAATCGAGTTTAAAACGGCCTTGACCGCTGTTGGCATCTTTGAATTTCAGCGTTTGGAGGAGAGTTGGCAAAGAGAATTCCGTTGCCATCTGGAAAGTATCAATTTCGGACCAGTCCTTTATGACTAGAGTAAAGGAAGAGGGGTGGATCTCTTTGAATCCGCTCTTTTGAGGATCGAGCTCAATGCTTATGAGGTTTTGATTTAACGGGGTGGTTTGACCGCATAAGCGGAGGGGTTCTTCCTCTCCGAGGGTTATGTCGAAATGCGCTTTGTTTTCAAAATGGATGGAGCCGCCTGTGATGGGGTATTCCTGGAACAAAGCGCCTCTGATATTCGATAGATCAAGACTATTTTCATCGGCAGTGAAAGTGTAGTTGAAATCGGCGCTCATACCGCTTAAAGGCGGACAGGCAATCCCGTTTAAAGCCCCTTGAATTTCCCCGTGCACTTCGAAGTTATCGGGCCAGCTGGTTATTCGTAAAGCGGCAAAGTCATGGCGAAAGCTTCCTTCCAGGGGAAATTTTTGAAAAAGCAGGGGGTTTTTGAGGTGAGTCAAAAATTGTTGGAGCTCTGCGGCAGACGCCTGTATTGTGTGGGCATTTATTACAATGTCATAGGCTTTTTCCTCGTATAAATCATAATCGAAGTCGATCGATCCCCCAAAAGAGATGCCCTGGCATTTTGCCTGGAGATCGTCGAAATGAATCTTATGCGCTTCAAGATGTGCCGTAGTTGAAATGTCCGTGAATGTCAGGCCGCGGGATTTTTCGAGGCAGGAGGCATTTTCAATCGGCAAGGAGCCGAAGTGATTATGATGGATAAAATCGAAGTGATGAGCCGCCGCCTTTTTTTGATCTTCAGCTTCGAACAGCAGGTAAGGGGTATCGAGCTTTAAATGATGGATGCGGTAGGAAAGATCGAGTCTTTTGCGGTCGAAGGTGCCGTTCAGGTCGCCGTTGCCTTGCAAATGCATAGGCTTGTCCCGGAAGATAAAGGGGGCGAGGTATTTGTCGATAGGCAGATTTTTGCCGCAAAACCAGCCGTTTTTCAGTTCGAGATCGCTTTTGCCAAGATCAAAGCCAAAGCGGCACTGGTCCGATTGCAGGTCGACGCTGCCGTTGACCGTGAAGCTCGAGTCGTTTTTTTTGACCTGCGCCCATGCGTGGATTTCTCCTTCAAGCTCAGGCAGGCAGCTATTTAAGGGCCGGGCCGGCCCAGAATATTGAAGGGTTAAAAAATGATCCCGGTCGAAAAGCATCTCTCCTTTCAATTTCGCAAATTCAAAGTTTTTAAAACTCATCAAGAAATTGAGTGTGTCTTGCTGATAGATTCCATCCACTTTAAAAGGCTGCCCCGCGTGATGCAGCCCCTCCAGAGAGAATTGAGAAGTTGTTAAATTGACAAAAGAAAAGTCGGCGAGGAGGCGGCTTACCGCAAACCCTGAGCCAAAAGAGAGGCTGCCGTGTTCTTTGCAGAGGCATTTGCCAATGATGTTGCGAGATTCCCCCGTATGAAACTGCAAGTGCACATGGGGCAAAGAGCCTTGGCACCGCAGCTGCTCATTGGCAAAAGTAAAGTCGGACAAGTGAATCTCCCCTTCAGCTATCCCGCCTTTAAGTTCAAGGGATCCGTTTAGTTTCCCGGTGATTGCTTCCCATTTCCGCGAATTTGGGGAGGTGTAATGAAGGATGGGCGTGATCGCTTTCGGATTCAAGTCATGAAGGTGCAGATCCGCTTTGACTTCCCCTTCAGGATTTGAGGAGGCAGTTAGGGTCATGTATCCGTTTCCAAAGTCGAGGTTCAAATGGCCGGAGGAACCCGTTTCGGCCTGCTTTTCCGCTTTGAAATCGAATAGGCAATATTCCTCATGAGGCAAGTGGAGTTTTCCCTTTTCTATTTGTAGAGACAGATCGAACCAGGAAGCTCTTTTTTTACTGAAGGCCTGTAAAGCCAAGTTGAGTTCTTTGAAAGCCTGGATATATTCCAGTTCGGGTTCGATGATCTCGATCTGGCAAGCCAGCTGCCTCTTCAGAGCATAGCGGATCACGATCCGGGTAGCTGAAAAAGGTGTTTTGCCCTTTTCGGGTCCTTTAATTTTCCCAAGGGAGGGGCGATCGATGACGAGAGCGTTATCGGCAAAAGTGAATTTTTGATACTGGAGTTCGCTTCTCAGATAGCGGCGGCAATAGCTTTGCAGGGACCATTCCAGAGCGGCTGGGGAGAATTGGTACACGGCTCCAGCTATGAGGCAGAGAAAAGAGAGGAAAAAAAGGCAGCGGCGCATCTCTATACACTTTAAGTAAACTGTATATTACCTTTTTCTTAAATTTTATACACAAACAAAAGGGTCACAACAATGGTAGCGCATCGTTGTGACCCGGAAATGAACGCCTTAATTTATTTCAGCGTGTTTGAAGTCCAGGTATCCAAACTCGGAGAAAAGGACCTCTTTGAGTTGCTCATTTTTTACATAGTTATAGCACTTGTAGTAGAGCGGAGCCGCAGGTGTTTCAGTGAGAAGGAGTTGTTCTGCCTGGTCTAATATGTCCATGCAGATCTCGTTTTCATCGATACACTTTGACAGGTTCAGCTGCGCCATGTACTGTTGGCTTTCCCAATCAGGATTTTTACATTTGTGATTGAAAATTTCTAAAAAGGTTGTGGGATCTTTAAAGTCTCCGTACCAGCTTTTCATGCTGACAGAGTAATTACCCTCTTTGAGGCGGTCATTGTAGCCTTTTGATTCGCAAGCTTCGAGGGCGATATCGATGCCGAGAGCCTCTTTCCACTGCTGTTGCACTGCTTTTGCCACTTTATTGCTAAGCTCATGCGAGGCAAAAGTCAGGGTGATCTTCGGCAGTTGATCGAGCGTGCAGCCCATCTCTACAAGCGCCCCGGAAAGAAGTTCCTTGGCGGCTTCGATGTTCTGATTATCGAAATACAGCATCGCTTCCAGATCATGGGAGAGGGGGACAAATCCGGCTGCCGGCGTTTTTTCCCCTTGAGTGATTTGGGCTACAATGTCGCTGCGGTTCAAGCTTAAGCTCAAAGCTTTTCTCACTTTCAGGTTGTCAAAAGGGGCTTTTGAGGTATTGAAAGAGAGGTAGTGCACTCCGGCTGCCGTCTGGCTTTCAACGGAATCCTCGGTTGAGGCGGGAAGGCTCGACAGGGGCGCGCCTATCCAATCTAATTTTCCGGCTTGAAACATTTCCCAGGCGTTCTCGTCCTCTAAAACCATTGCGTAGATTTTATCGATACGCACCTGACCGGCATCCCAATAATTCGGGTTTTTGACCGCTTGCAGTCCGGCCGATTTGACCCAAGACTCGAGCTGGAAGGGTCCATTGGCTATCGGAAGGGTTGAAGGATTCTTCGCCCACTCCTGATGGACAGGACAGAAGACATTAAAAGTGGTCAGTTCCAGGAAGTGGGGAGCGGGTTCATTCAGCTCGACCACCAGAGTTTTGTCATCTTTGGCCGCGATGCCCACTTCTTCCAGGGGAAGGGTGCCCTCTTTGGCCTCTTTGGCTCCTTTGATCAGAAAAAGCTGGCTGGCCATGGGAGCTGGAAAATCGGGCGCCAAAACGGATTTCCATGAAGCGGCAAAGTCATGAGCGGTGACAGGGTCCCCATTGGACCAGTTGCAGTCGCGCAAATGGAATGTGTAGATTTTGCCGTTTTCAGACACATTCACTTCCCTGGCTACTCCGGGAAGGATTTCCCCGTCCTTGCCTTGCACCATGAGTCCTTCGTAAAACATTTTAATAAATGTCGTGTTGGCGATAGACTCGGCCAGTCTCGGATCGAGGGTCTGAGGGTCCTCTTTGGTGCTGATGCGAACCGATTTTTCCTTTTCGCTGCTGTCCATGACTTTATCGGAGTCAAGGGCGCAGGATTCCAAATCCATTTGGGCGGATTTGTTTTTGAGGGTATAACTATAAGCAGCCACCGGGTCGTCAGCAGGCGGCGGTGATGGTGGTGATGTTTTTTTGCATCCTGTGAGAATCAAACAGGCGATTGTGATAAAAGGTATGTACTTTGTCATAAGGAGTCCTCCTTGTTAAAATTTTAAGTTTATTAAATCTTAACGAGGAAATTTAAGTCAACAGAATAGCTCTACCAATCCATGTCCTCCTCGTAACCCATTTCAATCAAAGCTGTGCCCAATAGGCTGGTTTTAAAGGCGATTTTAAGCTCTTCATCAAAATGAGTTTTCCATTCCCCAATTTCCCCTTTTCTAAAGGTAGCGGAGGTTCCGTAGAGATGTTTCACAATTTTTTTGATGGCCAGGTGGTCCAGCTTCAATCCCAACTTTTTAGATAAGTTTAAGATGAGATCCATCTGCGCTTTATCGGATCCTCCCCCTTTTTCCCCTACGAGGTCTTCAAAGCGCACAATATGGACATTCTCACGCTTTACCAATTCAAAATACGCCATGACTTGAGAATTCATGCTTTTTATGCTGTGCATTAACTTTTCTTGGAGAGTCAGTTTTTGATCGGGATAGAAATTTTTGAAATAGTTCTCTTTTTCCAGATGATAGGCTAAGGAAACAACCACATCGCGCAGATCCCGGGAATTTGTTATCAACAAAAAATCGGGATGGGAATCGGCATATATTCCAAATGGAATGAAATAATCGGCCGTGTGAGAATAGGTAAAGCGCTGGGTTCTATCTAACGTATTTAAGTACCTTATAAATCGGTTAATAAGCTTTGTGGTAAAGAAATTTTCATCACCTTTTCCGGAGCGTGGAATTTTAAACATATCCCCGATATAGACAAAATGTCTTTGGGTTAAAGCGGCTAACAGATCCTTTGTCATGTGGGTACCTGTTTTCATCATAGTGACGAGAGCAAAGTTGTTGTATACTTTCTCTTCTTCCGCAGAAATAAAAGAAATAAATAAAACTGATAACAGAAATATTTTTAGCATATTCTTACCTTTTTCGGATGAATATAAGCAATTCCTGATAAAATTGGAAATTGAAAAAAACCGTTGGACAAAATTCTGCACGGGAATATGATTTGCCCTTCATTTCTTCTTTGAGGCGCTTATGTTGAAAAACTTGTTTATTTTCCTGCTCCTTTTTTCGTCCAGTGGCATTTCGGGCTGCGACCGGCGAAATCCCGAATTTTGCTCGTCGTCCATAGCTAGCGCTATGAACTCCTCACAATCTTCGGGATTTCTTGGTCTCGCTCCGAAATACCAAGTTGACGAAAATAAACCAATAGCCCTTCTTTCGGCTACTGGTTTAATTTCGTCCAGTGGCATTTCGGGCTGCGACCGGCGAAATCCCGAATTTTGCTCGTCGTCCATAGCTAGCGCTATGAACTCCTCACAATCTTCGGGATTTCTTGGTCTCGCTCCGAAATACCAAGTTGACGAAAATAAACCAATAGCCCTTCTTTCCGAAGAGGAGCTTCCTTTCGCCGCTCCTTACACGTTTATGAAATTGGCTGATTTTGTTTATAACGAAGAGGAGCCTTTTGAACCGGCTCAAGTTTTTGAAGGCGCGGTGGTGTATGCCGTTTCTACGCAACTATCCTCATTCTTTACCATGATCCACACCCATATCAAAAACCGTTACATTCTCATCACGCATGGCGCCGATCCATTCGTTCCCGGCAGGTATGTCAAATATTTAAACAGCTGCAAAATCATCGCGTGGCTTGGCCGAAATCCTTCAGTAAAACCAAATAAGAAGTTTCATCCGATTCCCATAGGGATTAATGCCAGGACTCAAGGCGCGGCTGAATGGGCTAAGCCTATTTATGACCGGCTCTTAGAATGCGACTGTGAAAAAGAACACCTTCTTTATCTGAACTTTGATCTGAAAACCAACAAATCGGCAAGAGGAGAGGTGTACGATTTATTCCATTCCAAACCCTACTGCTTTTGCTCTGAGAAGAAGCCGATGGAAGAGTATCTGCTCGATCTTAAAAAATCCCACTTTGTCCTCTCTCCAACCGGCAACGGGCTGGACTGTTTCAGGACCTGGGAAGCGATGCTGATGGGTTCCATACCCATTGTTCAAACCTCAAAGTTAGATCCCTTATTGGAAGATCTTCCCGTATTGATCGTTGATGACTGGAAAATCATCAATCAAAAATATCTCAAAGCCAAAAAAATAGAATTTGAAAAAAAGAGATATTCCCTTGAGAAGATTTATATTTCTTACTGGAAAGAATATATCCATCGTCTATTGAAAGAGGCCGGAATCGAAAATGATAAAAGCTGATTTGCCTGAAGAGATTCAGGTTTATTGTCACTTTTCCGAAGAGCAAAAGAGGGAAGATTTGTACGCGGTTTTGCTCAACGACAACTGGCTGGCCGCTAACGGGGATTTGGCGGGAAAGCTGATCAGGAAATTGCAGGAAACGAAACTCCCCTATGAAAAAGCCCTTGAGATCAGCCATAAAGCCGCTCAGATTCTGGGCGCTGAACCCCCTGCGCAGCTTGTTATAAAAAATGGGCAAAAGGTAAAAGAGTTTCCTGTCAATAAACTGGTTTTGGCTTCACTTGGGGTTGCTTTTCTCTGCTTTGAGGTAGAAGAGGGGGTCTTTCAGGCGATGACTGATGGGGTTATTTCGAATATTAGCTTACACGGTCTGCGCGACCTTATTTTATTGGCGAAGTTAGCGGAAATGCAAGGTCTTGCCAATAAGGCCGCAAACTATTTTCAGGAGCAAACGGGGCTTAGCCTCCATGTTAAAGACTTAGACTCAACCGAAGTGACGATCAATAAGGCTTCTTCTCAGGTTTATTTGGAGCGCCTGCCTGCCGCGTGGGACATTCATCTCGCTCCCAAGTACAACTCAGAAGGCGAGGCGTTTATTACTATTGCCGAGCGGTACAAAGAGAGAGTTAAGTCGGCGAATTTCGGCGGGATAGGGGACGCTTGTATTCAAAGATTGATACAAGCCTGTGCGAATCTTTGCGAGTTAACAATCTGTTCCCCCGGACTGGAGGAGCTTGATGTGAGCGGCCTTCAAATCCTTTCCATTCTCAAACTCAACGGGTGTTCCGGGCTGAAAAAGCTGACCTTAGGAACTAATCTTACCCATCTCGAACTTAAGGACTGTTATGCACATGGATGCCTCGATTTCAGCTCTTTGACAAACCTTGTTTACCTGGATCTTAGCGGCTGCTGGCAGTATAAAACAATCGGCTTGCGCGCGCTTGTGAATCTGACCACGCTGAAATTGAGATGTTGCTGGGGGCTGATAGAACTGCCCGATTTGAATTATCTAACCAGGCTTACCGCGCTTGATCTCAGCCGGTGCACCAATCTGGGAGAAATTAAGATCCGGAAGCTGATTCATCTGATCCACTTAAACCTTAGCGGATGCAAGAAGGCAACCGATTTCTCCGATGTGAGCTTTCTGACAAAACTTGTCAGCCTCGATATGAGCCAATGCTGGGATATGAAGGTTTTGCCTGATTTAAGCGCCCTTATACACCTTGTCACCCTCAATCTCAACGGGTGCTGGCATGTGCAGAAAGTCTGTCTCTCGCTCAAAAAGCTCACCACGCTGACTCTCAATATGTGCGACGCTGTCGATGAGGTGGCTTTAAGCAGCTCGAATATCGACCGTCTTGATCTGAGCAGCTGTAAAAAAGTAAAAAAACTCCGTTTAGATAATGAGAGCCTGACCTCTCTGCAGGTTGCCAGGTGCACTGCCTTTGATGAGCTTTATTTAAATGATCTCAAAAACATCGAGAACGTCGAAATTTTGGAAGAAACGAGCGAAGAGGAAAAGGGGAGGTTTCTCGCAAAGTTTCCCCCGAGGGTGGGCAGGATGGCCACCCTGAAGGAAATCGATAAAGTTTTGAAGAGAGAGGATTTTGACAAAGCCGCGGCTCTATTTTTTTCATTGAAATCCAGGGGGGATTTTGCGGAGATTTTACGGTTAGCCGTCGAGAAATTTTACAACCTCGCCGCCTGGCTTGTAGAGAGGCATCCCGAAGAGTTAGAGCAGGCCTTGGAATTAATCCCCGGTGTGAGGTCATTGAGTATTTTGCCGTTTTTAGCTCCGGATGAGGTGAAATCAACCCTCTTGGGCGTAAAAGAAGAAGAGCGGAAAAAATGGTTGCAGGAACCGCTTACCTATACACAATTTTCAGGGAGTGTTCTTGAGGTGTTAAAAGAGGTCAAGAGAGGCAATCTCGACGGGACAGGAGAAATCAATCCGGTCATTCAGGGAGAGTTTTTAAAAATTGTTTCATTTAAGGCCTTTGCCGCTCTCGCTTTAGATCCGAGCTTAAAAGAGATCGCCTTTGCTTATCTTCCCCTTCTCAATGAGAGCCGCCTTGCCGCGGCCGTGCCCGCCCTTACGGAAGCGCGTCTGATGGAATTCCTGCGCCTTCAGCCGTTCCAGTGCCACGCCAGTTATCTCGCTTATGCGACACATGCCCAGAAGGAGATCTACCTGGAAGCGATGCCGGAATTTCTTAAGACCCCTTCTTTGGGATTAAGATCCTGGGTTTTTCAAACCAGGCTGAGCCTCGGCCTTATAAGATCAAAATTGCTGCGCCACAGTCCGCCCCTTTTGCAAAAAATAAATGAAAAAATGGAGGCTTATAACCTCACGCTTAATCAAATCGAAGCGGGTTTAAGCCAAGAGGGTCAAGAAGAGGAGTTACTGGATGTGATCACGAAGGAGCCGCTGACCGATCCCTATCAGGACCGGCAGGGCCGCATATTAAATAAATCGACCTGGGAGATGCTGATAGCCAACCGGCAAAGAAATCCCTTTGACCGCTCCTGGCTGACGCTAGCGCACATTTCGCCCGCATTAAAAGAGGAAGGGAAGAAATAGAATTCTATTGATTTTACCAATTAAAATTTGTTAATTTAATCCCTGATCAATTACAAGCGAAAACGTATGCTTAGAAGATTTTTAGACTGGCAATTGGCGCTCACTGAGAAGGGAAAACCGCTTCACAAGCTGCAACCCCTGATTTCCGCGGGCGACACATTTCTCTACGAAGCTCCCCACAATACCGCTAAAGGCCCCCATATCCGCGATGCGATCGATGTGAAGCGGTGGATGCTGATTGTGGTTGCGGCGCTTCTGCCCTGTTTGTTCATGGCCATCTGGAATACCGGCCTGCAGGCTTATGTTTACGGCAGCGGCGACTACAAGCTGATGAACGAGTTTTTGCTCGCCTCAAAATCGCTGCCCGATTATTTGGCCTTCGCTGGGAAGGAGGGGAGAGCGTGGGAAATTCTGAAGGAGGGGGCCTATATTGTGCTGCCTCTTCTCGCTTTGACCTATGCCGTCGGGGGATTTTGGGAGGCGCTTTTCGCGGTCCTCCGCAAGCATGAGATCTCCGAAGGATTCCTGGTGACCGGCATTCTTTATGTCTTCATACTGCCTCCGACAATCCCCTACTGGATGGCCGCCGTCGGCGTGTCGCTGGGGGTCATTTTCGGCAAAGAGCTCTTCGGCGGCTCCGGCATGAATATCGTCAACCCGGCTCTGATCTGCCGCGCTTTTCTCTTCTTCGGGTTTCCGGGCAGAATGTCGGGAAGCATTTGGGTAGGGGATGACGCCGGAAAAGTGCGCGCGAGCCTCGCAAAAATGAATCAGGATGCCGGCCTGTCTGGGGTGGATGGCTACACGCAGGCAACCAAATTGTCCCAATTTAATATCACGCATGAGATCAAGCGGATTCACGTCGACGCGATAGCGACAAATGATTTGGGTAAAAACGTCGATACCTATGCCGCTATCGAAAAGAGCTTCGGCCATTGGAACGCTCTAGGAAAACAGGAGGCGACCCTTGGCGAATTATCCCCGGAACAGCTGAAAGCCTTTGTCACTCAGCCGCTTTCTGAAGGGGGCTTGGGATTAAATCAGGGCCTTTACGACGATGCCTACCATTTTTCCGCTCTGAATTTCGGCTTGGGAGACAATCACGATTTCGGCTTCTTTATGGGAAATAAATTGGGCTGCATCGGCGAGACCTCCATTTTAGCCTGCCTGCTCGGCGCTCTATTCCTCATCTATACCGGCGTCGGCTCCTGGAGGACGATGGTGGCGATGGGTTTAGGGGCTTATTTGACGGCTCTTGTCTTTGAATGGGGCTCCAAGTGGATCGGCCCCGATGCGGGCGCCTGGAATGCCGCGCAATTTGCCTTTCCCGCCTACAAACACATGCTCCTTGGCGGATTGGCTTTCGGCCTGGTTTTCATGGCGACCGATCCCGTGACTTCGCCCAGCATGAAGTTCGCAAAATGGCTTTACGGCCTTTTATGCGGCTTCCTGGCGATCATCATCCGGGTGTTAAACCCCGCCTATCCGGAAGGGGTCATGCTGGCCATACTCGTCGGCAATGTCTTTGCTCCGCTGTTTGACTATTATGTTTCGCAATACGCGAGAAAGAGGAGGGTCCAAAGTGGCGCCAGAGCCTAAGAAACAGCCGACTAATGCGGGCACCATCCTTTTCATGGTGATCCTGAGCTTTATTTGCGCGCTTATTTTATCGGTGCTCGCCTCGCTGCTCGCCAAACCGCAAGAGATTGCGCTGGAGCTGGACCGCAGCAAACAGATGATGATCGCTGCGAAAATGTACGATTTCGGCGGCTATTTTTTGATGAAAAAGGGAGAGGAATATATCCCCGCCAAATTCACCGCGGAGGGCGTTTTGGTGCCGGGCAGCGATAGAGATATTCCGACCACCTCCCAGATCATCGAAGTCAAGGATGCCCGCCTGATCCCTTTTCTCGTCAATAAGAAGGGGGAATCGACCACTTTCGAAAAAGCCGGCATGAATCTCGACGATTATATTGCCGATTTCAAAAAGACCGGCTACTACAGACAGCCCTGGATGTTGATTTATAAAATCCTCCCCAATTCAGAAAAAGGGAAAGAGGAAAAACCGGCGGGCTATGTGATTCCGGTCAACGGTTTTGGACTTTGGGATGCCATCTACGGTTATATCGCCATTCAAAACAACGGCAATACCGTGATGGGCATTTCCTGGTATGATCAAAAAGAGACCCCCGGCCTTGGAGCGAATATCGCTGAGCCTGAGTGGCAAAGCCTCTTTCCCGGCAAACAGATCTTTCAGGAGGGGCCAGGCGGCAAAACAGATTTTAAGACAGCGCCTCTCGGAATCACTGTGGTGAAGGGAAAAGTGGCGGACGTTTTTGGGGATACCCCCAAAGCCAAGAGCGCCGTCGACGGGATGGCAGGGGCGACCTTGACAGGCAATGGCGTGACGGCGGCCTATCAGGAATCTCTTTCCCCTTACCGGGCCTTTCTGATAAAAGTACATGAAGAGAGCAACAAAGAGGGAGCCTCATGAGCCAGCAAAAAATAACACCTGCATCCTATTTCACCACGCAGCTTTGGAGCAGCAACCAGATTCTCGTGGCCGTGTTAGGGATTTGTTCCGCGTTAGGTGTGACGAACCGCCTCTCGGTGGCGCTGACGATGGGGCTTTCGGTGACTTTTGTGACCGCCTGCTCCTCCTTTTTTGTCTCCTATTTGCGCAATATCACCCCAGATAGCGTGCGGATGATCACTCAGCTCGCCATAATCTCGGTTTTCGTGATCATCATCGATCAGCTTCTGCGCGCCTATTTCTTCAGCCTCTCCAAAGTGTTAAGCGTCTTTGTGGGGCTGATCATCACCAACTGCCTGGTCATGGGGCGGGCCGAGGGGATGGCGAAAAATGTCGAGCCGTGGCCGGCCTTCATGGATGGCCTGGGTGCCGGGCTTGGCTACGCCATTGTGATCTGCATCGTCGGGGCGATAAGGGAGATTTTTGGCTTTGGCCAGCTTTTCGGCTTTCAGGTCATCCCTCAATCGTTTTACGCCTCAGCCGCTCATCCGAACGCGTATGAGAACTTCGTTTTGATGGTCAGCCCCCCCGCCGCCTTTTTTATTATCGGGTTGATGATCGGGGCTTTTAATCTTTTTAATAAGAAGTGAGGGTCTATTATGTGGATGGGCAATTACGAGCTGATCAACCTCTTCGGAATGGTTTTTCAATCGATTTTCATCGAAAATTTCCTTTTAGCCAATTTTCTGGGGATGTGCACCTTTTTGGCCTGTTCGACCAAATTGAAAACAGCAAACGGCCTAGGAGTTGCCGTGGTCTTTGTATTAACCTGCGCCGGTATTCTCAACTGGCTGGTGTTTAAATTCATAACGGGGGAGAACGCCCTCTCCTGGCTGAGTTATTTTGGATTGGACACGACGGGAATCAATCTCAATTTCCTCCAGTTTTTGCTCTTCATCGCCGTGATAGCGGCCTTTACCCAAATGATAGAAATTGTGATCGAGCGGATTGCCCCCTCTCTATACCTCACGCTCGGCCTTTATTTGCCGCTGATCGCCGTTAACTGCGCTATATTGGGCGCCTGCCTCTTTGCCGTGACGCGGGACTACCCCTTCTGGCCCAATTTGTTCTATGTCTTTGGCTCAGGCATGGGGTGGTGGCTTGCGATTGCTTTGATGGCGGCTATCCGGGAAAAGCTGGCCGTATCCAACGTAGTGCCCCCTTTGCGCGGAATGGGGATCACCTTTATCATGGCCGGCTTGATGGCGATGGCTTTTCAAGGCTTTGTGGGCATCCGGCTGGCTGATCCGACAGGAGGCGTACCCGTCGACGAACATCCGATTCCGGAGCCGCTAGCTTATACCCAAACAACCTCAAAATTTGGGATTTCGGCGTTGCCGAAAACAAAATTTTGAGGTTGTTCATGATAAATAGAGTTCTCTTAATTCTTTTAGCTCCTTTTTTCCTTTATTGCGAGCCTATCAAAAGGATACAAATTTTTGGGGAGAGGTGTTCCGGAACAAACTATTTGGAAAGTTTATTAAAGGCCAATTGCAAAAATATTGATGAAGATTATTTTTTTTATGGCTGGAAGCATTTTCCCTGCTGGTTTGACTATCCCTTTAATCCGAAGTTCTATCCGGTCCCAAAGCGCAATTATACTCTCGAAAATAACAGGAATTGCCTTTTTATTATTATTTTTCGCGACCCCTACGATTGGCTGAGAAGCCTTCACCTCACTCCCTTTCATGCCACGGATAATTTAAAAAATATTCCCTTTGGCGACTTCATCCGCACAAAATGGACTGTCGATGCCGCTCAGATGCGGGAATGGGGGAATTTTGAGATCAATCCGGCCAACGGTTTGCCCTTCAAAAACGTGATGAAGCTAAGGAAAGCTCGTATCCTCAATATGTTGCGGATAAAAGATTTGGTGCATAATTTCTATATGATCAATTATGAAACCCTCAGCAAATCTCCGGAGGAGGTCCTGCGTGAAATCAGTCACCTTTTCGGGGTGGAATTGCAGGAAGAATTTACGCCGATTCTGCAATCTAAAAAAGGTTTTAAAAAAAACACTGAGATTTATCAAGGTTCCCATTATCCGGCGATCAGCGCGGAAGATCTGGCCTTTATCAATCAGCAATTGGATTGGAGCGTTGAGGAGCAAATCGGTTACGGAGAGATGCAGGAAGTACCTGGGAAGTAGGATTTTTTGATACTGTGATAGGGGTTTTTCTTGTAGTTGCTTGAGGCTTTACTTGCGCTGTGAAAATTTGTTCGATGGAATGGGTTTCCGTTGGGTCAATATGCATAGCGTCTTCAACGGGTGAAATGGGCACCTCGTTTATTCTTTGATTATATTTATCGTAAGGATTGTGTCCTTTAATTTCTACCATAACTAACTCCATGTATATTTATATAATAATACAAGCCAGCTATATAAACAACTATTTTGAAATCTGTAAGGATATGATTAATTTATGGAACCCAAAGCTCTTTGGTGAAGGGGCGGTTTTCCGGGATCACGTGGATGAAGCGGTCAACCGGCACATTCCTGATGCTCCCTTGTTCCGAGATTAATCCCTCCTGCTTCCACACCCGGATCAGCTGAGCTTTATGTTCCTCGCTTTGAACCACAACCCCCCGGATATAACGCGGAGGGATGTGATAGGGGATCATCACTTCATTGGTTGAAGAGGTGGTCCGGCCCGCAAAGGAGATCAGGTTTTCATTAGCATTTGATCTTTTGCCGTAATTATCCTTGTGATTCGCATAGGAATCGGGAGTAACCGCCTCAAAATCGATCAAAAATTGGATCGGTCCTCTAAAGGGATAATTACTAATGGGAGTTTTGGACAGGTTGTTGTTAATAGCCCTGGTAAACACACTCAAGGCACCCCCCGAATCCAGGTCTTCGCCGCAGGAGCCTCCCATTTGCCCAAGCCCCCCTTGCAAACGTTTCTCGGTGCTATAAAAGCCGTTTTGGAGCAAAACAGCCGCGTTTTTCCAGACATTTGTTATATCAGACTCCAATCCTCCCACTCCGACCATCAGACCCCAGCCTCCGTTTTTCCTCATTTGTTCGCCGTAATCGGGGATTTTCCACGCCGATACCCCCGGCAATATCTCCTCTTTTCTCATCAGGGTTCTTTCCGGGCAGACCTCTGGAGAAAAGGCTTTTTGCATCTGCTCGAGTCTCATTTTTTCATCAAATGACTCCTCCGGATCGGTAAGAATGTCGCTTAGGCCCAAGTTATTTAAGATAAATTCTAGCCTTTCGACGATCTCTTCCTGGCTCAAGTTGGCGCTGTCATCGATCTCAATATTGACAAAGCCTTTTAATGACTCCACATCAGTGGGGAGCCCGATGGTCGCTATTCCGATCCCTTTAAAGGCGATTTCCATGTCTTTGCTTCCATAAACTTCCATTCCGTTTTGCGAGGTAAAGTTGTTTTCCTGATCGGGCCCTTTAAAAACATGCCTCCCGTAGCGCACTTCGCAATCTTTGGGCAATTGCGGCGTGTTATTGATCGTAAAATCAAAACAGCGGGTAGGTCTTCCTTCAACCTTGCGGAATGAGGAGCGGATGACGCCGTCTCTTAACACATCATGATCCAGGGGGCCGGTAAACTTTCCAAAAGTTGAGGAGTTTTCCAAAACCTTATAAATCTTTTTCGAGGGTCCCTTTTCTTCAGCCAGAATGGCTTTGCTGATGACAATGGTGTAGTGTTTATCTTGTTTGGATTGAGAAGCCTGTCTTTCGTCTAAAATGCGAAAAGATTTATCCTTATCGTGATATTCCAGTTGATAGATGGAACGGGAAGCCGAGCACTGGATGAATGTGGTGATCACTCTATTAAGCTGCGCGTTCGATTGAGCGGAGGTATCTCCGGTCACGGTAACTTGCCAGCGCTCTCCTTTGACGTTTTCGAGAAACCCTTTTTGAACGATACCCCCTTCTAAATTTGCTTCTGCCGGAACAAAATGATAAATGGGGTTCATATTTACTCCCTATTTTGCGAAATAAGAATTTAAGTAAAATTCCTGCAGCTCCTCATCGCTTCCAAAGGAGGGGGAACCCCAGGCATAGGGTTTTACTTTCTCATTATAAATGGGTAAGGTTAAGATACATAGAGTAACTACTCCCTCAGGTGTTTCGATAGCTATTTCTGCGGGCGCTTCTTCGCGAAGGGGGGTGAGGAGGCGATCAAAAAAGAGCACTTTGCCTCTGGAGGTATCCTCCCATTCGGCCCGGTCAGAAAAAAAGCGGGGCCGGATGGCAATTCTGCCAAAATGTTTGTCGTTTGTGTCGACAAAATAAACCTTGTTATAAGATGTAATTAAGTTCATAAAAACAACTTTTTATTTAATTATAGTTTGATTTGGATAATTTATCCAGATAAACGTAGATCACCGGGGTGAGCAGGAGGGTGACCGCCTGGGAGAAGAGCATGCCGCCGATGATCACCATGCCTAAGGGGCGCAGCGAATCGGCGCCGGCCCCGAGGCCAAAGGCGATCGGGATGGCGCCGAAGATGGCAGCCATGGTGGTCATCATAATGGGTCTGAAGCGGGCGAGGCAGGCGTTGGTAATGGCCTTCTCAGGGCTATTGGCCACTTTCATAAATTCATCAGAGATTGGGCCGGTTGCGGCTTTGCCGGCCGAATCCAGTGATGAATTTATGAAAATGGCCGAGCTCTCTTTGCTTTCCAGGGCGAAATCCACCAGCATAATTCCGTTTTTTTTCACAATGCCGATCAGAAGGATCAGACCTAAAAAAGCGTAGAGCGAAAAGGGGTGGCCGGTCAGATAGAGCGTCAGCAGTCCCCCCAAGATGGCCGGCGGCAGGGTGGAGAGGATGGTCAGGGGGTGGATAAAGCTTTCATAAAGAATGCCCAGCACCAGATAGATCGCCAGGATGGAGAGGATGAGGAGGAATCCGGTGCTCCTGATCGTTTCCTGAAAGGTTTTGGCTGCCCCGAGAAACTGTCCTTTCACATGGGGCGAGAGATGCTCTTGCGCGAGATTTTCCAGTGTGCTCATCGCCTCGCTTAAGGGAATGCCGGGCGCTACATTGAAGTTTATGGTCACGGAGGGGAGCTGGGCAATGTGGTTGACGCTGGAGGGACCTAAGTTTTCTGCCCATTTAGCGACGGCGTGCAAAGGGGTGAGTTTGTCGGTGTGGCCCGCGCGCAGGAAGATGGAGTTGAGCGATTCCGGTTTTCCCTGGTATTTGCGCTGCAGTTCCAGGATGACATCGTATTGGTCGATCGGCGTTTCGATGCGCGAGACGCGGTTTCCCGAATAGGCGAGCAGCAGGGATTGCTCGATGCTTTCGGCCGTGATGCCAAGCGCTGCGGCCTGATCGCGGAGGATCTGAATATTCAATTGGGGCATTTTCATCTCTAAATCGCTCGTAACACCCTGGAAAACAGGCAGCGGCTGGATAATCGAGAGCAATTTTTCGGCGGAGGCGTAGAGTTCGGCGGTGTCCAGGCTTTGCAGGGTATATTGAAAGGCCCCTTTAGTCTGTGTGCCAACGGATAAATCGATGAGGGGGATATTTTTGAAAAAGGTATTGACGCCAGGGATATCGGCCATTTTCTGGTAGAGCTTTTGGATCAGCTCTTGGCTCGATATCCTTTCTTTCTTAGGTTTTAAGCGGATAAAATTCACTCCCTCCCTCGTTTGGGGGTAGGCGGCGATAGAGACGAAGCTTTTGATATTGGGATCTTTTTGCAGCACCTGTATCACTTCATCCTGATAATGGGCCATCAAATCGGACGAAGTGCCTTGCGCCGCCTGGTTGTAGGCGATAATAAAACCTCCATCTTCATCGGGAATAAAATCTTTAGGCAGGATTTTAAAGAAAAAGAGGCTTAAGAGAATGCTCAATAATCCGAAAGCAAGGGTCGTTTTGCGATATTTTAAAACTGCTTCCAGGCAAGGTTTATATAAGGCGATCAGGCCGCCCGATTCATTTGCAGGTTTGCGCGGCCGCAGGAATCTTGAGCAGAGCATCGGCGTGAGCGTCAGAGAGAGGAAGCCCGATATCAAAGTGAGGATCGCGAGGGTGACGGCGAACTCCTGAAATATTTTTCCAAGCAGCCCCTGCATAAATAGAAGGGGAATAAAAACGGCGGCCAGGGAAAGGGTCATCGAGAGGATGGTGAAACAGATCTGCCTGGAGCCGTTCAGGGAGGCGTTCCAGGGGGTTTCTCCCTGTTCTACCCTTTTGACGATATTCTCCAGGACGACGATCGCATCGTCGACGATAAAGCCGATGGCCAGGGTCAGAGCTAAAAGCGACAGACTGTCCAGACTATAGTTTAACAGGTACATGGCGATAAAGGTCCCTACAATGGAGAGGGGCAGTACGAGGGCCGGGATGATCGTATCGCGCACGTTGCCAAGATAGAAGAAAATCACCAGGACCACCAAAAGCAGAGCTAAACCCAAAGTCAGCTGCACGTCGAAGACCGATTCCTCAATCGAAAAGGATTGGTCGAATAGGCTTTCCACTCTGATGGCAGCGGGCAGCGGAGCGGTCAATTCCGGCAGGATTTTTTTGATCGCCCGGGCTACGGCTACGGTGTTGGCGTTAGGCTGCCTTTGAATGGCGAGCACGACGGCCGGTTCCTTTCTTTCCGCATTGACATACTTTAACGACATCCGGTCGTCTTTGAGGCCGTCGATGGCTTGGCCAACGTCGCGGATGCGCACCGGAGCTCCCTCTTTGTAGGCGATGATGAGAGGCTGAAACATTTCGGCGTTCGTGAGGCGCCCTTTGGTGGCGAGCGTGGCCGAGCGGTTTACCCCGTCAAGGCGGCCTGTGGGGAGGTTCGGGTTTCCCTCTTGCAGTGCTGAGGCGATCTCCTGCAAGGTGATGCCGAGAACGGCCAGGCGGTTTGGATCGACTTGGACGCGCATCGCATAAGGGGAGCCATAGGTGATCACCTTCGCCACCCCTTCCACCATCGAGAGGCGCTGACCGATATAGGTGTTGGCGTAGGTGTAAAGCTCTGACAGCGGGAGCGTGTCCGATGAGAGGGCTAAATACATGATGGGCGCCATGCCCGGGTTTACTTTTCTGAAAGTGGGGGTGTTGGGGAGGTCGGGAGGCAGGTTGGAAAGGGCCCGGCTGATGGCCGCTTCGACGTCCAAAGCAGCCGAATCGATATCTTTATCGACCGAGAAGTGCAAAACGATGCTGGTTTGCCCTAAGGTATTGCTCGAGGCGATATTGGTGATGCCGGAAATAGTCATGAACTCTTTTTCCAGCGGCGTGGCGACAGAGTTGGCCATCGTTTCGGGGCTGGCTCCCGGAAAGGCCGCTTTGACGCTGATGACGGGAAAATTGATGTCGGGCAGGTTGCTGACAGGCAGCTGAAAATAGCAAAGCCCCCCTAAAAAAAGGATGGCGAGCATCAAGAGGGTCGTCATCACCGGGCGTTGGATAAAGGGAGCGGACAGATTCATGATTTGATCAATACCTTTTTGCCCGGTTTTAAGTTCAGGTGGCCGCTAACAACCACCTGCTCTCCCTCTTCAAGCCCTTTTTCGACGACATAAGCTGCGCCCACTCTTTCGCCTAAAATTACCGGTCTTTGAGCGGCAGTCATTTCATTGTCGACCACATAGAGAAAGGGGCCCGCTTGCCCCTGCTGGACGCTGGATTCGGGAACGAGCAATGCGTTTTCCAGCTCCTTTATGCACATCCGGATACGCACAAATTCTCCCGGCCAGAGCAGATGCTCCTGATTATCCACGATCCCTTTCAGGAGAATGGTGCCGGTGCGTTGATCGATATGATTGTCGACAAAGGAGAGATGGCCGATATAGTTGTCATCCTGAAAGGCATCCCCTTTTTCATGCGGCAGGATCACCTCCATTTTCAAGTCAGTGGCGCATTTGATCCGCTGCATATTTTGCAGATCTTTTTGGGGAATGGTAAAAGCGACGCAAAGGGGGGACATCTGGCGAAGAATTGTCAGCGGTACCGGGTGATTGGCCATCACCAGGTTGCCTGGATCGACGGGGATATTGCTGATGCGCCCGTCCATGGGGGCAAATATGAGGCAGTGTTCCAGATCGATTTTTGCGAGCGAGAGTTCCGCCTGACAGTTTAATACTTCGGCTTTGGCTGTTTCCATCTCTTTTTGGTACTCGTCAAAGGAGAGCTTTGAGACAAACTCTTTTTTCACGAGATCGGTAAACCGTTCGACCCTTTTCTTGGCGAATTCATAAGCGGCTCTATCTTTGATCAAGTGGGCTAGCGCCTTGTCATAGGCGGCCTTATACGATTTCTGATCGATGGTGAAAAGCAGGTCCCCTTTTTTTACCATCTGCCCCGGTTCGACATGGCTTGCCAGCAGCGTGCCGCTGACTTGGGGCCGGATTTCCACAAAGGTGGGCGCGTCGACATTCCCTATCGTTTCAAGATAGACCGGCACCCTTTGCCGTTTGACCGTTTCCACCGCAACAGCAGCGGGGCGGTCGATCGCTTTAGGACGCTCCTCTTTGGAGCAGCC
The DNA here is from genome assembly GCA_963696295.1 of uncultured Chlamydiae bacterium. Taxonomy (GTDB): domain Bacteria; phylum Chlamydiota; class Chlamydiia; order Chlamydiales; family JAJFMB01; genus CAVOJR01. The sequence continues at coordinate 1,719,628 of CAVOJR010000001.1, forward strand.
GCTCAAAAGGAGGATCCATAGGAGGTTATAACGTACCAGTCGCATAGGCAATTCCAGCTATTGAAGTGACCCATTCCGTCCGGGCTTGAATTTTATGGGCCCGGGCGCGGCTTAAGGCTTTTTGCGCGGAGAGCAGATCTAAAATAGAACTGGTCCCCTCTTTATAGCCGCCCAGAGCCGACTCATAGGTCTCTTCGGTAAATTTTAAAAATTCTTCGCTGTATTTGTAGGTTTTTACAGCTGTTTTGAAAGAGTAGTAGCTTTTCCATACTTCCAAAAGAACATCCGATTCTTTTGACTGCAAATTGGCAAAAGCCTGTAAGACTTTCGCTTTGGCCGCCCTTTTGCGGTTGGCATAATAGTAGCCTTGAAAAAGGGGTATTTCGACCGAAAGAGCGCCGCTATAAACAGTCCCGCTGGAGATTCCCCTCGTCAGGCCGTCGACCCTTTCAATATCGGCGTTAGCCGTGACGAAAGGCAGGCCGTCGGCTTCGGCAAAGGCCAGATCGGCTCGCTTTTTGTTGTATTCCGCCAGAAGGGCTGCCAAATCGGGGCGGCGCTGTTTGGCCATCTCCATCAAGTTTTCGACACAATCCACCTGGTCGGATGGCATCTTGTCAGGCAGGCTGGCGACGCTCAAAGGGGTGTTGGCAGGGAGTCCCAGAGCGTTGGCCAAATTTCCAAGTTCGATATTCACATAACCGAGCGTTTCTTCCATAATCAATTGGATATTAACCAGAAGAGATTGCGCCTGGAGCACATCCAGATGGGTTCTGACCCCCGCGTCAAAGAGCTCCTTGGCCGCTTTCAGATTCATTTCAGCGTCTTCCAGATCATCTTTTTGCGCCTCCAGATGCGCTTTGACATTCAGATAAGCGTAGTAGGCGTTCAGCACATGGATCATCACATGCTGGATATGGCGGTTGTGGTTCCAATTGGCTATTTGCAGCGCCTGCCTCGCCGATTCGATCGAGGCGCATCGCGCTCCAAAGTCAAAGAGGAGGTAGCTTGCCGACAGATCGCTGACAATGAGCTGGCTGAAGTCGGCATTCCCTCCGATAAATTCCCCGATGGCAATTCCGGTGGAAGGATCGATCAGTTCATTTTGATCTTCGGGAGCCGGATCTGCGACAACCACGAGACCGCTATCGATGTTTTTATTGTTGCCGCTGAAGTTTTGATAAGTTATCGCGTACCCTGCTTCGGCTTCGATGTGAGGATAGAGGGTGCTTTTGGCGGCCTGAAGCTGGTAGGCGGCGGCTTTGGCCGCTTCCCAGGTCGCGCGGGTCTCAGGATTATTCCTAAGGGCGATATCGATCAGTTCCATGGCTGAAAGCTGTTCCTTACTGGGGAGACTGGGGCAGAGTCCTTCGATCAAAGGCTTGCAGGGTGGCTGCCAGCAACAACTGGGAGCTTTGGCAATCGGTTCGATATATTTTGGGTTTGCGGTACAGCAGCCTGAACAGACAGACAAGATGAGCAAGCGGATTAAGCGATGCTCCCGATTCACCCCATTTTCCTTGGTAGTTTTTTTCCCTTTCTATCATTTTCTGCTATTATTAAAAATAATGTTTTTCATTTCAGGGTTAAAATATAAAACGGCGGTTGAAACCGAGGAAGGGTTATGCAGCAGCAAGTCGCATTTTGCCAGAAGCATGGCTTCAACGATAACATCTTCCCCAAGCTGGGCTTTGCTAGGCGCCTCCTCATCAGAATGATTTCCGTTGTGAAGCCCTTTCCCATTTAAGGATCTGAAACAGGGATAATAATAAACAGGATAGGGTTGGAGAAGCTGAATCATAGTATCAAGCAAAATCTGCTCGTCCGAGGCAATAAAAAATTGTGTTTCTTTGCCAGCGTACTGTAAAGCTGTTTCAGCGATTTCTTCCAATTTAGGCGGGTTTTTTTTTTGGTACCGGTCTGTGCCGCGAAGATGGATGCCGATAATTTTCTTCCCGATCAAATTTTCAGTATAAAAATCATCAATTTTTTTCTGGACGGCCGGCTTTATTCTTATATAAGTGGAGATGACTTGATGTGCTTTGTCTCTTGTTTCTTGATCGAACCGTGTAAAATAGAAACACCCGCTTTTCACATATCTATGTATGGGACTATCAGGATCATAGTCATAGGCGGAAACTGGTTCAAAATAATATTCCCACACATTGGTGCTTCCATTAAAGCCCTCTTCCTGATAATAGAGTGAGTTTTGATGCCAATAGACCACCGGAATTTTATTCTGTTTTTCACTTTCCAGCAGGGCATTCAACACCCCAAAAAAACAGGAAAACAGCCCCTCTCTTGGCAAGTGGCCAATATTAAAAATATCTGCAGCATTAAGCCGGCTGAATAATAAGAAAAAACAGATAATTATACGGGTTTTCATTTTCCCCTCCTTTACTCCGCTTTATTCTTGACCAAAATTTACCCAATCACTAATCATGTTGTCGATGAAAAAAATTCTATTTTTATTATTACTCCTAAATCAGGTTCATGGGGAATGGGAAAAGACCCATTTTCTTTGGCATTTTGCTATTGCCGGTTCCTGCGATGTCATGCCCGAGAGGAATCCCTTTGATTATTTCAATTACCAGAGCATCATCCTTGTCAGAAGGAAGCCGGTTTTCCTTCCCGAACGCTATTTTGGGATCAAGAAAGGAGATACGGTGTGGTTGCAGAGCCGTTTTTTGGCCCAATTTTGCAGCCAGGTTCTTCCTAAGATCGCTGATCCCTTTGTGCTTGTCATGAGCGACGGAGATGAAAACTTTCCTTCGGATATCCACCTGTCGGAAGCTGAACTGGAACAGCTTTTAGATGATGACAGAATCATCGCGGTATTTTCCCAGAATTGCGACTATCAGGGAACGAGCCCTAAAGTTTATCAGATGCCGATAGGCATCGATTTTCACACGATTGCTTATATAGGAACGGGGCGATGGGGCGTCAAAAAGAGCTCCCCTGGCGAGCAGGAGAGATTTTTAAAACATCTGATACGAAAATTGCCGCCTACCCCCGCGCGTAAAAAAAGAGCTTTTGTAGACTTTCAGCATCGCGATACCATGAATAACCGCTACAAAGAGGGTAAGTATCCCGAAAACAGGCAGCAAATATTTCAGCAGCTGCTAAGAGGCGGGTTGATCGATTATTCCCCTAAGCAGATGAACAGAAATGAGCTTTGGAAAACTAAAGGACAATACGCCTTCTCAATAAGCCCTCATGGGGGAGGCCTCGATTGCCATCGAACCTGGGAAGATTTGGCTCTGGGATGCATCGTCATTGTCAAAACCTCTCCATTAGATCCCATGTATGAAGGGCTTCCCGTAGTGATTGTCGATGACTGGGCTGAAGTGACTGCCGCTAACATGGATATTTGGCTGGAACAATTTGGGGATGCGCTGAGTAATCCCTCATATCGCGAGAGAATCACAACCGCCTATTGGTGGAGTAAAATCCAGGCCGTCGCAGAGCCTTATAAAGGATGAAGATGAAAAACATACTCCTCATATTGAGTTTATGCTTGTGCTTTCTGAGTGAGGCTTTTGCTGAAAGAGGGATTGTGGTTGCTGTCAATGACTTTTATGCAAAAAAGTATTTTATTGCCAGCCTTGAGCATTTGAGAAATCATATTAAATGCGATTTGCCGATAGAAATTTGGCATTCAGGCGATGAATTATCTGAAGAAATAAAGCAAATATTGAAGGAATATCCCAATGTGTCATTTTGCGATATAGCCATCGAACTTAAGGTTGACAAACACCTTTATAGAGGCTGGCATATTAAGCCTTGGATTATCTGGCTGTCGCGATTTGAAGAAGTTCTCTTGATGGATGCCGATGTTTTTTTTCTTGAAAATCCTGAGAGTTTATTTCATCACCCGGGATATATCGGTACGGGCGCTTATTTCTTTTGCGATTATAAAATATTGATGCCCACTGCCAATTACCCCGTGGATAAGTATCTAGACCGAAGAAAGTTTATTTCCTCCCTTATTCCAAATCCAAGCAACTGTGTTCCAAATGACATGAAAGAGATGTGGTCTGATGAAATTCCGACTCTCAAAAACCCTTTTGTGGCAGATCTGGGGGAGTCGGGTTGTATCGCCATCAATAAGAATATCCATGAGTTAAGTCTTAAAGAAACGATTCAACTGAATGAAAACCGCCAAGTTACCTATAAGTATGTGCATGGAGATAAAGAGACCTTTTGGATGGGGTGTGAAATAGCCGGCTTGCCCTATCATATGAATGATCAGAGAGCGTATGAACTTATTTCTGGAATTTTCAAACTGCATATCACTCAATTTGTCGGAAATAAACTCTTCTATATTCAGAAACAACCCTATCGATTATTCCTTAGTTTTTCCAGAATTATCAATAATGAAGGGTGTAACAGACTTGTAACCGCTGAGGAAATTACTAAGATTAAACAATGTTTAGAATCTATACAGAAAGTGAAAAATTCAGCCCTTAAAGGAAACAATCGCTAATTGATCTGCTGAGGAAACAAAGCGTCCTTAAAGGAAACTAAGCTGAGTATCTGGCAGAGGAATTTCGTGAGCGTGAAAAAAGGAAACAATCGCTAATTGATCTGCTGAGGAAACAAAGCGTCCTTAAAGGAAACTAAGCTGAGTATCTGGCAGAGGAATTTCGTGAGCGTGAAAAAAGGGGACAATCGCTAATTGATCTGCTGAGGAAACAAAGCGTCCTTAAAGGAAACTAAGCTGAGTATCTGGCAGAGGAATTTCGTGAGCGTGAAAAAAGGAAACAATCGCTAATTGATCTGCTGAGGAAACAAAGCGTCCTTAAAGGAAACTAAGCTGAGTATCTGGCAGAGGAATTTCGTGAGCGTGAAAAAAGGAGACAATCGCTTTTTGGGATAATTGATCTGCCATCTCATTTTCCCGGTGGCCGGAATGCCCTTTTATCCAGGCCCACTCCACCTGATGCCGGCTGACCAATTGGTCCAGCCCCTTCCAGAGATCGATATTTTTGACCAAAGACTTATCCTTGGTTCTCCATTTATTTCGTTTCCACCCCTCTAGCCATTGCGTTATCCCGTCTTTGAGGTAGGTGGAATCGGTCGTGATGCGTACTTTACAGGGGTGTTTGAGGATTTTGAGGCCTTCGATCGCCGCCGTCATTTCCATCCGGTTATTCGTCGTGTAGGCTTCATGGCCGGAAAGGGTTTTTTCCCGGTTGCCGGAGCGGAGCACAACCCCCCAGCCTCCCGGTCCCGGATTTCCCCAGCACCCTCCATCTGTAAACATTTCGACGAGAGTATTCATAAAGGCAGCAAAAGAAAACCGTGATTTGCCCCTTGATATTTTCCCCGGCCGATGATCGCGCCCAGATCATTGATATCTGCCAGAAAATCCAAGGACTCCCAGGTATGACCCTGATCATCCACGAGGTTTGTTATCGTGGAAAGGTCGAGAAGGGCACCATTATCCCAAATGGCCGGTTTATCTTTTTTATCTCCGGACAAAAATTTGCCGACGATCTGTCCATGGTTGTTCAGAGCTTTGGGCACAAAATTGTCTATGGACACCAAGTCTGCCGAGGGGTCGAAAAGAAATCCTTGCGTGTCATTTTTGAGCGTGTTGAAATAAATGCCCGTCACTTGTCCCTGGTCGTTTATATCTGTGCCGAAAGATTCGGAGGGAAAAGGAAGTAGGCGGGCCGTATTCTCTGTCAAATCGTAAATCGCGGCGGCGAGCTTTTTCCTTTTCTTGAATCGGGTTGTTATTTCCCCATCGAAGAATACACCTAGAATTTGTGATTGGTTATTGATTTTGAGGCCGGCGCTAAATTGGGGGTTTTCAATCATTTTGAAAACGCCCTGGTCATAAATCCACACCTTGTGAGAGGTTTCTCCAAGTGATGGCTTTTCGCCTGTTTGAAGTAACTCCTGGTTCATGATCAGGACCTGTTGATGATCATTGGCATCCCAAGCGACACATCTTTTTAAGATATTGAAAGGAGCCGATTTTTGTGAAGCCGGGTACCCCAAGCTTTTTGCGTTAGAGGGGGGCGCCCATTTAAACACAATTTCCTGATCAATTTCCCACATGCCGTCGACAACTCGGGTCAGCATGCTGCCGAAAATTTGCCCCTGGTTATTGATGACCGGGTTGCTCAAGGTGCGGGCTTGCAGGGGGGTTAACTTGTGCGTGTCCCAAACAAAAAGGTGTCTTTTTTCATTTGCCGTATATAATCCGCAAACCTGCCCCTGGTTGTTGATGCTGGTAGCGTCGCTTTCCTTATAATTCAGCAATCCCAAGTCGATCAATTGGTATTGGGCGGCTTCAAGGCTGAAGAACAAAGCAAAAATGAGTGTTAAGGTAAATTTTTTCATAACAGGCCTCTTCTAAAATGTGGAATATTTTAACAAAGAGGAACCCTTTGGTCAATAGTTAAGTCATTGCTATTAAAACCGCCTCTTGGCATTCTGAAAGTATGATCGAAAGATATTTTGAAGAGAAATACATCCATCGCATTTTTGTGATCTTCCTCATACTCAAGGGTATTCTTGCCTTGATAGAGGTGATTGGCGGCATTGTGATCTTTTTCATTCCTCAAAGCGCCATTATCGATTATGTGCAGAAGGTTTCCGCCTGCGAGTTTGTCACAGATCACAGCGGTGATTCTATCACCAATTATTTTAGTCGCTGGGCAGGGGAATTTTCCGTAAGCTCGCTGAACTTTGCCGTGTTTTATCTCTTAAGCCATGGGTTGATAAAACTCTGGTTGATTGCAGGGCTGCTCAAAAATAAGCTCTGGTATTATCCTGCCTCCATGGCCATCTTCAGCTTTTTTGCCCTCTATCAGTTTTACCGCTATACCTACACGCATTCCATCACGCTGATTTTCATCACAATACTTGATATCCTGGTCTTGGGCCTGATCTGGCACGAATACCGATATTTGAGAAGCAGACAGAAATTATGATGTTTTTTTAATCAAGAAGAGAATGCGCGCCAGCGTATCGAGGTAGATAGCCGTGCGGGATTCCGCTGTTTCTGCCGCCAAAAGATCTAATTCGAACTCCGGCAACACCCCGTTTGCAACCAGGAATTGATATATGCCATAGGGCTGGGAGCTGGTTAATAAGACAGGGTATTGAGGCGGCGCGGGGTGAAGGGCTTTCCAGGCGATGAGTGTATCTTCAGTAGTAGCCCGGGCTGCGCCCTCTTTTTTTGGAGCTTTTATGATCTCTAGCTGAAAGGTCAGATTAGGGTGGATCCGGCGAAATTCGGCGACCCTTTTATTGGCGATGAACTCCATCATCTCCCTTTCATCATTAGCGGCACATCCCATCTTTTCAAGCGCTTCGATTTCATCTTTATCCAGCGTGCGCTCACCCGAAAGAATGGAGAGAATGTCAGCCCTGATGCTGCCCTTGGCTATCCTTTCTAATAAGCTGTTCAATCGTTTTTCAAAGACGGCCAGCTTGGAGCCGAACACTAAAGCAAAGGAGATGCGCGCATATTTCGGTTCAATGGTTTTTTTTAATTGCAAATCGGCAGCATATTGAAGCATGAGGGGCTGGATCGCCTTAAACTCTGGCGAATCGACCGTTAAAGCCCGCTCGCCGGTGCGCAGCCACTCTTTTTGGGTGATCTCGACTATCTGATCAAGCGGCAGGGTTTCGGGAATATGAGTTAATCGAAGAACCTTGGCCAGAGTTTCGGACGGCTTTTGCGCAACCCAAAAGATGGCGATGGGGGAATATATCTCCTTGCGGGAGTAGTACTGTTCCATCACAATCGTGGGTTGAGATATAGGCATGGGGCAATTTTAGAGAAGCTGGGCATTTATTTTCAAACTTTATAAATATTGACGTCTTCTTTAAGGTGTTGGGCAATCTCAGCCAATTGATGGATGAATGCGGTCGATTCATTGACTCCGCCCGCCAGGGTGGCTGTGGCCTGATTGATTTCTTTCATGCTTTCGACGATCTGTTCGATGCCGACGGCCTCTTGACGGATGGCCGCTTCAATCTGCTGGCTTGAGATAGAGGTTTCATCAATCATTTTGCTCAATGTTTGTATCACATCGCCTGTCTTCTCAACCAGTCTGGTGCCTGAATTGAGGGTCTTCGTGCCTTCTTCTGTCACTTCCACGGCCTTTTCTGTGGTGAAGCGGATATCTTCGAGGATTTTTTGCACCTGATCGGTCGATTGCTCCGATTGTTCCGCGAGGTTTCTGACTTCGGTCGCGACAGCCGCAAACCCCTTGCCCGCTTCTCCAGCTTTAGAGGCTTCAATCGCCGCATTTAGCGCCAGCATTTTGAGCTGCTGGGCGAGGGTGTTCACGACGGCGGTGATTTCCCCGATCTGCTGGGTGTGATTGCTCAAATCGAAGATGGTTTGCTGGATTGTTTTCACCTTCTCTTCTGATACTTTCATCCCTTCAATACTTTCCCGCACCAGATCGGCGCCGAGTTTTCCCTGTTCCCGCGTGCTTCGCGCCGATTCGCGCAAGGCTTGGGCTTTGGCCATGATCTGTTTAGAGCTTTTATCGATTTCTTCCAAAGAGGCGCTGATTTCATTAATGGCCGAAGCCGATGAGGTGATGCTTTGAGACTCTTCATTGGCCGATGCTTTGATTTTATCGATCATGGTGATGAGATTGCCGCTGACCTCAGTAATATTTTTAGTGATGTTGGCCAAACTATTTGTCATGGCATTCAAATCGCTTCCCAAATCCTGCATGACATCATTTTCCCCGATGACCAGGCGCTCCCGCAAATCTCCCGCGGCTACCTTGCTGCTCTGGTTGCGGAACTTCTTTGACGACTCCACCATGCGGTCAAATAATTGACGGGTTTCATTGCCGCTTTGCCGCATTTTTTCTTCATCATCCTTAATCGAATTTTGCATGATTTTCAGCGAAGCCAATAATTTACCCGTTTCATCCTTTGAGGTTGTTTCGATATTTAAGTTGCGTTCTCCTTCTGAAATTTTTTTAGCAATGTCGATCGCCTTATTCAGAGGCCCTAAAATCGAGCGCGCCGTGATAAGCGGCACGGCTAAGGATAAAAGGAGTACCAGGGCGAGGAGTCCATAGGCGAGATTGTGCAGAACGTTGACAGCGTGATTGAGAGCTTCAGTGCTCTCACTGATTCTTTTGGCTTTAAGATTATAGATCCCTCCATCTCTTTCCCCGGTGATTTTCGATTTGGGACCATCAAAGATATCGAGCATTTCTTCGTCCATCGGCCTAATTTTCACCAGTTCCTGGACTATATTGGCCAAATTACTGGTTTGCCAGGGCATATTGAGTATTTCCAGTTGCGCACTATGAAGAGGGCCGTACAGATTTTTTGCCCGGGCCCAAAGTTGCAGCATCTCTTTGTCCTGGGAGCCGCTCAGGATCGTATCCATCGTTTGGATCGTATTTTTAATGGATTCCCACTTTTGGGCAAAGCGGGTCTTGGCTTCCGGATCTCCCGTCAGGGCCCAGTAATCGACTATTTCCCGGCTTTCCAAAATTTCTGTGTCTAATATGCTCGGTATGTTGACTTGATTTATTTTTTGGTTAAGCTGTGTAATTTTATGGGTGTTTATCAAAAAAAAGATCATCATAATGAGCAAGGGGAGGCAAAGGGTCATGAAACCCAGAAATAACCGCCCGCGGATTGTTACCATAAAAAAACTCCTAGTTTAAAATGCGCGAAGAACCGGATGCCTCGCTGCGCGAGCTTCGTCCAGCCGGCTGACCGGTAGGGTGTGGGGCGCTGTTTTTACAATTTCAGGATCGCGCTGAATCTCTTCGATGATTTGGCCTAATATGTCGACAAAACGGTCCAGGGTGGCTTTCGATTCCGACTCGGTCGGCTCGATCAGCATGCACTCCTTGACAATCAGCGGAAAGTAGATCGTCGGGGCGTGTACGCCGAAGTCGAGCAGCCTTTTGGCGATATCCAGGGCTTTTACCCCCTTATCCAGGTAGTTGTCTGCCTGAATCACAAACTCGTGCATGCAGTGCTGGTGATAGGGAACAGTGAAAAATTGGGAGAGCTTTTCTTTAAGATAGTTTGCGTTGAGGACCGAAATTTCGGCTATGCGTCGCAATCCGAAATGCCCATGCAGTTTGATGTAGAGGTAGGCGCGCAAATAGATGGCGAAGTTGCCGTGAAAAGAGGAGACTTGGCCGACGCTTAAATAATTGAGCCAAATAACTTTGTAGTTTTCTCCCTCTTTTTCAATGCCGGGGGTCGGCAGAAAAGGCTTGAGAATCTCCTTGCAAAGCACCGGGCCCGAGCCGGGTCCCCCTCCTCCGTGAGGCGTGGAAAAGGTTTTATGGAGATTGAGATGCATCACATCGAATCCCATATCCCCGGGCCGCACGATATTGAGGATGGGATTCAGGTTAGCGCCATCGTAGTAGAGCAGGCCGCCCGCGGCATGCACAATATCGGCTACGGTTGTGATGAGAGGGCTGAAAAGGCCAAGAGTATTAGGGTTGGTGAGCATCAATCCAGCGGTACGGTCGGAGAGCTGGGAGCGGAGGTGATCCAAATCCATGTCGCCCAAGGCATTGGAGCGGATAGGAATAACCGTGAAGCCGGCCATGGCGGCGCTGGCTGGGTTTGTGCCGTGGGCATTATCGGGGATTAAGATTTCGGTTCGTTTAAAATCTTGCCGCTGCTTGTGGTAGGCGTCGATCAGGCGGAGGCCGACAAACTCCCCTTGCGCGCCCGCATTGGGGGTTAGAGTGCCCGCATCCATGCCTGTGAGGTGGCAGAGGGTGTGGATCAATTCGTAAATGAGGGCGAGGTTGCCCTGCACGGTTTCTTCCGGAGCGAAGGGATGAGTGCGGGTAAAGCCGGGAAGTGTGGCGCACCACTCATTGACCCGCGGATTGAGTTTCATGGTGCAGCTGCCAAGGGGGTAGAAGTTTGTGTCGATGCACATGTTTTTTTGGGAAAGTCTGGTGAAATGGCGGGTCAGATCGATTTCGGAAACTTCGGGTAAAAGAAGCGGGTCTTCGCGAAGCAGCTGCGCCGGAGGATAATAATCGAGAAATTCGGGAGCTTCATGCGGCAGGCTGCAGGCGTGCTGCCCTTTTTGCGACTGATCAAATATGCTCATGCACCACCTTTACAAATTCATCCAGCTGGGATTGGCTCTTGGTCTCCGTTACGGCGATGAGGAACCGGTTTTGCCAGTAAGGAAAAAAGCGTCCAAGATCGAGGCCGGGTTCAATTTGGAGAGTGCGGAATTTTTGCTGCAGCGTGTGGATGGGGCAGGGGAGGCGGATCGCGAATTCATTGAAAAAGGGAGCGGAGGAGAGGGACAATCCGAGGCGGTCTTTGAGGTAGGCCGCCCTCTGATAGTTTGTGAGAGCCAGTTTTCGAATCCCCTCCTTGCCATACCAGAGCATGGCGATGAGGCTTGCCAGGGCTGCCAAGGCCTGATTGGTGCAAATATTCGAGGTGGCTTTTTCGCGGCGGATGTGCTGTTCGCGAGCTTGCAAGGTCAAGACAAACCCTTTTCTTCCTTGCGAATCAACGGTTTCCCCGACAATCCGGCCCGGCAGCTGCCTCACGAGCTCCAGACGGCACGCGATATAGCCGACATAGGGTCCGCCGTATTGCAGGGGCAGGCCAAAGGGCTGGCAGTCGCCTACGGCAATGTCGGCGCCGATTTCGCGGGCAGAGGCGTAAAGACCGTATACTAAAGGGTTTGCACAAATAATCGTGAGAGCTTCATGTTTTTTGGCTGCTTGACTGACCGGCTTGATCTCATCGATGAGGCCAAAAAAGTTGGGGTATTGCAGCAAAATGGCGACCGTCTCATCGTTGATAAGCGAGAGCGTCCCTGGGAGATCGAGAGATCCGTCATCAAGAAATGGCGCTTCGACGATCTCCACCTCCTGATTCGCCAGGTACTGGTCTACCACCTGCCGGTAGTGGGGATGGAGCGATTTGCCGATGATGATCCGCTTTTTCTTTTTGTTGATGCGAAGAGCCATGAGGAGGGCTTCGGCGCAGGCGGAGGATCCGTCATAAAGTGAAGCGTTGGCGGCGTCAAGTCCAGTTAGGGCGCAGATAGCCGACTGAAATTCGAAAATGGTTTGCAGCAGGCCCTGAGAGGCTTCCGGTTGATAGGGGGTATAGGCAGTCAGAAACTCGGAGCGGCTGCAGATGGCGCTGACAAGGGCCGGTACATGATGTTCATAGGCTCCAGCGCCGAGATAATTCGTGAAATTGGGGAAGGTGTTTTTCTGAGCCAGGCTTTCCATATGGCGCATCCCTTCAAATTCGGATAAGCCATCATTTTGGGTGGGTTTTGGCAAAAAAAGATGCCTCGGAACTGCGTGGAAAAGCTCTTCGATGGAGCCCGTTCCGATTACTTTCAGCATCTCTTCAATTTGCGGTGTCTGGTTTGAAATAAAATCCACTATAGCATCGCCTTGTAATCATCTTCATCCATGAGGTCTTCCAGCTCATCCGGATCGACCAACTTGATTTTGTAGAGCCATCCCTTTTTCATCGGAGACTGGTTGACCAGTTCAGAATTCAGGTTTAATTGTTCATTGACGGCAACTATGACTCCCGAAACAGGGGAATAGATATCAGCCGCCGCTTTGGTGGACTCCAGGATGACAGCTTCTTCTCCGGCATCAACGGTTTTACCCACTTCGGGCAGTTCGACATAGACAATTTCGCCCAGTTCATTTTGGGCATAATCTGTAACGCCCACGGTACCGATCTCTCCATCGACGTCGATCCATTCATGTGTTTCAGAATATTTCATAGACAGCTCCTTTTTTTTGATCATAAACATCAAGGCTAACTCTTGCAATTTCTTTTTTTAAACGAGGTCGCAAGCTTCGGGAGGCATCCAGCGGGCATCTTTCCCTTCCCACTTGACATTGCAGCCGATGGGATTAGTCAGGGGCTCTGAAATTGTTTTTCCCGCCAGATGCTCCTCCAAAGCCCTCTCAAGGTCATTCACCTTCATTTTCGAGGTGTCTCTCGGAGAATCGACGCCGCGCCCTGTGTAAATCAGATGGCGGTTTTTATCAAAAATAAAGAAGTGGGGCGTGCGCAGGGCTCCATAAGCTCTGGCAATGTCTTGGGATTGATCATACAAATAGACCCAAGGGAACTTCTTTTCGTTCATTCTTTCAACCATATGCGCAAAGGAATCCGTGGGATAAGTCTTTTCGCTATTGGAATTAATAGCAATGAAGGCGACTCCCTGCGGGAGAAATTTTTCAGCTGTTTGACGGGTCACCTCATCGGAACCTATCACATAGGGGCAATGATTGCAGGTGAAGAAAATGACCAACGTATCGTATTTGTCAAAGTCCTTCAAGGCGTACTTCTTTCCATCGGTTGCCGGCAAATGAAACGGCGGGGCTTTATGTCCAAGCTGCAAAGTGAAAGTCATTTTATTCCTGAGATAGAATTACTTGATATCCTTGGGCTAAAATTTTCCAGCCTCTGTTTAAGAGATATTCTATCACCAATTTCCCTTTTCCACCATAAGGCAGGTCGCAATCATCAACCATAACAATGGATTTTGAAACTAACCAGGGGTAGGCAGCAATAATTTCCTTTAAATGATGTTCCTGGGAAGGGGTTGGGTCATTAAGATCAAAATCGAAGGAATCTAAATAAAGAAAATCGATAGTTTTGTTAAAATCCTGTAAGAAAGGGACTGAATCGCTGTGAATCAAGTTTACAAGTGGATTAAGGTCCTTTAAAGCTTCCGAAACATTTAAAAGATGTTGCGCATTGATATCCACAGAGTAAAACTCTCCGCCAAATAATTTTATCCATTCAGCAAAAATAATTGTTGAGCATCCATTGCTTGCGCATTCTCTAAGCCCATCTCTTGCTGTACCTGTTTCAACTACCATAGAAACATTTCGATCTCTCATAAGTTGTAAAGCATAAGTAAAGGTTTTATACCGAAAATTGTCAGGATAAATTTTCCCTCGAAGAATATCTTCAGCAAAATCACAATTTTGACAAGTGGCAAATGCAAAGGAAATATAGACTACGCTGAATAGGAATAAAACTTTAAACATGAGAAATCCTTTTTAAAAAATGGGTTCGACTTCATTAGTCTACACGTAAGAATTAGCAGTTATCAAATTTCACTTCAAGAAAATTTTGGGTAGTGCACCTCTATCGTTTATCCTAGACATAAGCGCATGTTGCCCCCGGGAAATTAAACTTTTGCCGCAAACGATCGAGTTCATTGAGAATCATTATGTTTTTATTGATAACAACGAGTTAATGAAGAAAAAATCCCTATCACAGGCGACAATAATCATGGTGATCACACATAAAATAACTGTCGCGATGCATTTCGTAAATTGCTCTGTTCTAAGGGTCATACAGGACAGATTGAGAACTCCATGGAATAGTACAATCACGGGAATGCTGCGGCCTGTCTTGTAATAAACCCAGTTCATCAAGAAGGCAACTGCGAACGCACTCACGAAATAATTAAGCACGTAAACTTTCCCCAAATTCCAAAGTTCATTGTGATAATATCCTTTGAGAAAAAACACCGGTAGATGCCACACAGACCAAAGAAGGCCAAATAGCATTGATGTATTAAAGAGATTGAAATTGGCCCTCAGACTGTCTACGCCGTATCCTCGCCAGCCAAGTTCTTCGATAAGCGGGGCTAAAAACAATGGAATCGCTATGCCAAAAAAAGCCCATCCTTTCATCACGCTCATCTCTTTTGTAAGGAAGAATTGCTCGGCAGTGCAGCCGAAAAACAATGAGACCAAAGTTGCCAGGCAAATGACGCAAGGCATTAACAAAAGAATGAATAGTAAGTAGGGCGCGCTGATTTTAAAAAGCAGTAAACGGTGCCAAAAGTCCGCTATAAGTATTCCATTGCTAGTCGTATAAATCATCACCAAAGCAGTTATGCATGGCACACTTAGCCCAAAAAGAAGAAGAGGTAACTTAAATTTCTCCAATCTTTTTTGAGAGCTTACATAAACTGCGAAAGGACAACAAGCTAATGCTAAGAATATCACAATCGAGTAAAACCACACGGGATGGTAGATAGATGAAGGCAACATGATTAATCCTTATTTGTAAATAAATTCCTGAAGGATCCTTTAGGAGCATTTAATTGATTTTCGATCAGACATGGAATGGCTTGCACGCGGCGATGCAGGTCTTCCGGACTCCAAGGATGGCAACCTGTATCTGTGACAAATTGAATCCCGGCTAACAGAATTTCTGCACACTCCAATGGATGCTCCACGTGAAATATCCCTTCTTCACACCCTTGAGAGATCACACGGGCATACAGCGGCGCCAGCCTGATAAGAGTGACAGCCAAAAGACGCGCATGCATCCCCCTATTATCAAGTCGATGTAAACAATCCATGATGTCTATTGAAGGTGAGGCGATTCTTCCAGAGCTTATCAATACCCGCATTTTATCCAACGCGTTCCCTTTGGTTTCATCTAATGAGATCTCTACAATGCCCACATACTCAGCCGCCATGTCTTCCACCACCGCGTCCAACAATTCTTCTTTGGATTTGAAATAATGATAGGTTGTTCCCTTAGCAATCTGCAGCTTAGTCATCACATCCTGCATGGTGGTGTTTTCGTAGCCTTGGCTGAGAAAAAGGCTTCGGCTCGCTGAAACAATCTCACGACGCCTCTCTTCTGGTTTTTTAACGATTCTGACCATAGCACTCCTTTGGGAAAATCTGGATTATACACAACGACTGACCGTCGGTCAATAGTTTTTGCTGTCTGCAGTTGAAAAAGATCTCTCAATTTGCCTATGATAGCTTCAAATTTTAAAAGGCTGTCATGATTTTATTTGACCAACCCTTATCCCGATTTCCTTTAACTTCTGTTTCAGACTACCGCCGGATGGCAAAAAAACGATTGCCGGGGCAACTTTTCGACTTTCTCGACGGCGGGGCATTTGACGAGGTGACAATTGGAAAAAACAGCGAAGATTTCCAAGCGATACAATTTAGAAGGCGGGTATTGAAAGACGTCTCGAACATTAATACGACCACTGAAATTTTGGGGCAAAAAATTGATTTTCCTTTGATTCTCGCTCCGGTGGGATTTGCAGGTGTTTATGCACGGAGAGGGGAGGTGCAGGCGGCAAAGGCTGCAGCAAAGGCCAACATTCCTTTTAGTCTTTCAACGGTAAGTATATGCTCTATTGAAGAAGTTTCCCAAAACTCTCCGACGCCTTTCTGGTTTCAATTTTACATGTTCAAAGATCGCGAGCACTCTTTAGATCTTTTGCAAAGGGCCCATGGTTGTCCTGTTTTGCTGATGACGGTCGACCTTCCTATTGCAGGAGCGCGCTATCGATATCATCGAAGTCGAAAGAACTATCGTATTATGAATTTCCTGGATACCATTATTCATCCTAAATGGTGGCTTGATGTTTGTTTGCGCGGCAATCCGCTTACGATTGGCAATATGCCCGGTTCTGCACCGGCCTTAAACGATCTGTTAAATATGCGTAAATGGATGGGGAATCAGCTTAGTCAAAGCGTGTCCTGGAAAGATTTTGAGTGGGTTCGAGAGCATTGGAAGGGTAAAATTCTTATCAAAGGAATTTTAGACCCGGAAGATGCTGTGATAGCTGCAAAAGTGGGAGCGGATGGAATTGTGGTATCGAACCATGGTGGAAGACATCTTGACGGCACCTTATCAACGATTGCTGCTTTGCCTTCAATCTGTGATGCTGTAAAAGGCCAGCTGAAGATTCTAGTGGATGGCGGTATCACAAGCGGGGTCGATATGGTTAAAGCTTTGGCTGTTGGTGCAGATGCGTGTATGATTGGGAAACCTTGGGTTTATGGGTTAGCAGCCCGTGGTGAAGAGGGGGTTTTCGAAATTTTAGAAATTTTAAAAAAAGAGCTGCAAATAGTGATGACACATCTTGGAATCTCATCGATCGACGAGATTAGCCGTGATATCATTTATTAGATTAGATAAAGTCATTAACATATGTTTGCAAATTTGTTCCATGAGGGAGAAAATGCTTATTTCCTTCATAAGTCAATCGTTTATTATGCGATTAAGCCTACCCTCTCTATTTGGGCACTTTAATGGGGAAAGAGGCTGCTCGCCTCTCTCCCCTTACCCCTCTCTCTCGGCAAGGGTATCCCTTGCAACCCAACTATCGTATTCAATTGACTTATTCCACTGAATGGATGAAAGTTATGAATTTTATAACATTGGTGCATGGACAGTAAAGATCGACTATTCGAGATAGCTGACAGGCAACAAGGTTTTTTTATCTCCTGTTATAAAAACGGCAGGGGAACCACCTTTGTATGATACCCAATTTATACCATTAGGCCCAATATTAGTTGGTAACTTTTCTTTCTGGCTTTTCCTTGTCGTGTCGCATTTCACTCAAAAGGATATATCCTGGAAAAGGTAGGAAAATCAATAGTATGCCATGAAACAACTTGTCTTTACGATTATACACCCTTGATATACAATCATGGGCTTAGCATATTTGTTAATGAAACCATGACACGCAAAGCAATCATTACTCCGCTAGACATTCTTACTAGGCTTTCTTGGGGTGAAACAGATGATCTTGAATTCAAGTCAGCTAAAGGAGGTATGCCAGAAAACCTGTGGGAAACCTATAGTGCTATGGCAAATACCCTTGGCGGCGTTATTCTGTTAGGTGTTAAAGATGATGGCACAGTAATTGGAATTGCCGATATCAACAAAACCAAGAAGCAAATTTGTGATCTTCTTAACAACCGTCAAAAAGTGAATGTTAATCTTATTCACGAAGGGGATATCCAAGTGGTTCCACACACTGATGGAAACATGCTTGCCATCCGTATTCGTCGCGCTGATCGTCGTGAAAGACCTATTTATGTCGGGCAAAACCCACTTACTGGTACATATCGCCGCAATCATGAAGGTGATTACCGCTGTACAGAACAAGAAGTTAGACGCATGCTAGCTGATAGTGCTGAAGAACCTGCTGATAGTCGCATACTTGAAAATTTCACCTTAAACGACCTTGACTTATCAAGCCTTCATCAATATCGTAATCGCTTAGCCTCTCGCCAGCCTGCACATCCTTGGCTAGATGAAAACGATTTGGGTTTTTTAAAAAAGCTAGGTGGGTGGCGCTCTTGTCGTAAAAACAATATGGAGGGTCTAACAGTAGCTGGGCTTCTCATGTTCGGAAGAGATGAAACAATTCGAGAGGAAATACCACAATACCAGGTTGATTTCCGCGAGAGGCTATCTCTCGATCCAGAGATCCGCTGGACAGACCGTCTAACATTAGATGGAACTTGGCCGGGCAACCTCTATCAGTTTTATCATAGAGTCATTCAAAAGCTATCTTCAGACCTTAAACTTCCGTTTGAATTGGATAGCGATATGGTTAGAAAAGGAGAATCTGTAGTTCATGTTGCCATTAGAGAAGCCTTAATCAATGCGCTCATTCATGCGGATTACCAAGGACAGGGCGGCATTGTCATAGAGAAATATCCTGATCGCTTCGAATTCTCAAATCCTGGATCTCTCCTCATTTCGTTCGATCAAATTCTTCAAGGTGGTATTAGCGAATGCAGAAATAAATCTTTGCAGCAAATATTTACCCTCATTGGAGCTGCGGAGAGAGCTGGATCCGGTATTGACAAAATTCGAACTGGCTGGGAATCACAGCACTGGCGTTTACCAAGCGTCAGGGAACGCACACGCCCTGATCGAGTGATTTGGGTTCTTCCCATGGTAAGTCTGATTCCAGAAGAATCACTAGATCGTCTCAAAAAACAATTTAGTTCTAAATTTTCTAAATTAGATCAATTCGAAGTCCAGGCTCTCGTAACTGCTGACATCGAAAAATATGTTAATAATGCCAGAATGCGCCAGATTACCGGTCTCCATCCTGCCGAAGTGACTAGCCTGCTACAAGGCTTGGTAAGCCGCGGTTTCCTTTGTCAAAATGGCCAATGCCGCTGGACTAATTATCAGCTCCCTCGGAGAATAGATTCCCTACATAACGAGGGTTACTCCCTACATAACGCGAGTCACTCCCTACATAACGCGAGTCACTCCCTACATAACGCGAGTCACTCCCTACATAACGCGAGTCACTCCCTACATAACGATGATTACTCCCAAGAAACTGAACAATGGACAAATCTCGAAAATCTTGCATTGCCTGCTATAAAAAGTAGACGACTACCTCCCCAAGAGATGGAAAAATTAATATTAAGACTCTGTAAAGATCAATGGCTAACAAGGCATCAGATTTGCATACTCCTAAATCGAAATCCCGATGGGATTCTTTCAAGGTTTCTAACACCAATGGTTGAACATAAGCTCCTTATGCTGCGTTACCCAGACAAACCTAACCGAACCGATCAAGCCTATAGATCAGCGTAAAAATTTAAATCCATATTTGGTTCAATTTATCCAATTTTATATATAAAATGTTTAATATTTTGTGTTTTAAATTAATGGATTAGTCTGACCTGATAGGTGAATTTTTATCTCTCATAAAAACGGCAGGGGAACCACCTTTGCAGGTATTTGTTTGTTGCGGATCAGCACGGTGACTTCAGAGTTCAATTTTAAAGGCTTATCAGCCAGGATGATCGCAATCCCCTTCTCAAGGGTGGGAGAAAAGGTTCCGGATGTGACCGTGCCTATTTTTGCGCCCTGATCATAAACTTCATGGTCGGCCCTCGCGATCGCTTCCAGGACAATGCCCCATTCGCTGCGCGGATTTTTAAGGGCGAGCAGGGCATCTTTACCAAGGAAGGATTTGTCGAATTTGACGGTCCAGGCGGCGACGCTTTCGGTCGGGGCGATCGAATCGCTGAGTTCATGCCCATAAAGAGCGTACCCCTTTTCCAGGCGGAGAGCATCCCGTGCGCCAAGTCCGGCCGGAGTGATGCCGAGGCCGATGAAGGCGTCCCAAAGCTCCACGATTTTTTCCTGCGGGGCGTAAATTTCACACCCCTTCTCTCCCGTGTAACCGGTGCCGGCGACGATCAGATTGTCCAGGGATAAAAAGCGCATCGGTTTTAAGCCGCCCACTTCCGGAATCACTTTTTCGACTAAGGGCAGGGCGGCTGGCCCTTGAATGGCTATAATGCCTTCCCCCTCGAAACAGTCTTCGATAACGACATCGAAAGGGGCGCTCTCTTGTAACAGATGGGAGTAATCTTTTTGCCGGTTTGAGGCGTTGCAGATGACAAAAAAGTGCTCCTGGTCGATTTTATAGACGATCAGATCATCGATTGAAGTGCCGTCGGCGCGGCACCAGACGGTGTAGGTGGCCGACCCATTTTTTTTGCCGGCGATCTGATTGGTCGAGAGGTAGTCGAGAAACTTTTCACTCTCTTGGCCGCTGATTTTAATCCGGCCCATGTGGGAAACGTCGAATATTCCGGCCTTATGTCTCACGTTCCGGCTCTCCTGCAGGATGCCGGTATACTGCAAGGGCATCTCCCAGCCGGCAAAATCGACTATTTTTGCTCCTAAGAGAACATGCCGGTCAAAGAGGGCCGTTCTCACGGAATCAGCCTCACGCTGCTCCAAAGAGAGGGGCCTTGTTCGATCGGGTAATCTTGGCTGGAGGCGGAAAAGTGCTGGGGGTTCGCGCCGTAAGAGTTGACGCGGTAGGTCATGCCGAGGCGGTTGAATTGCTCCGGTTCATAACCGTGCAGGCATTGCTTCGGTATGATAAAGTCCAGAGCGTAGCCCTTCTTGAAGAGCTCCGAACGCACGATCAGCTCTTTTGGAGAACAGAGCTCATGGGCGTCTTCTGTGCGGAAACGGGTGATTTCACCGGCCTGAATCTCCTCGTCAGTAGGGGAGGGAAGGCAGAAAAAGTGGTGGCAGAAGCGGGTATTGAAGCTCGCGCTTTTCATGTCTCTCGTATCGATGAACACCTCAAAGCTGTCCCCTTTTTGGATGCTCGGGTAAACCGAACGGATGAAGGGGCGTCTGGAAAGGAGATGGAAATGGATCCCCTCCTCATTCCAGCCCATAGATACTTCGGCAAAAGGGATCTCATTGCAAAGAGCTGAAGTGTCGGGCAGCAGATATTTCGCCGGATCGCCCATCTCTTTTGTCAGATGATGGGCGTCGGCACGTAGTTGAAAAAAACTGATCGGAGACAGATTGATTTGGATATCTTCTATCATTGCTGTTCTAATCGATCCATATAGCTTAGCGAAATGGCATTTTTAGCTTTAAAGGTATTCAGGAGTTGTTCCGCGAGTTCCTGCATCGCGTCGTTTCCGAGCAATTGGCGGCTGCCTGCGATTTGCGCGGCTTTCGGCTTAGGTGATTCCACGCCCTTTTCCTTCAGGAAAAAGAAGAAAAGCTCGCCGTTTGGCAAGGTGTTGACCTGAGACCAGGATTTTTCACCCATGGCGAAGGTCTCTTGCTTGTTGATCGGATCGGAGCTCTTGCGTTCAGTGACAAAGGGCTTCTTTTCCAGTCTCCACTGATCTTTCAAGGTATTAGCTTCACTGGAGGCTACCAGGTTTTTTTCGCTATCCGGAAAGTTTTTCAGCCGATCCTCCGAGCTTCTCATATAGCTGTAGAAGCGAAGAGAGGAGAGAAGATCGTTATTGAGCTGGCTTGGGGAGATTTTCCCTTGCGCTTCCTTTTTAATCGCCTGTAAAACAGGTCCATACACATCCTCGGCAACCAGATCTTTCAAGTCAGCAAAAGGTTTCTCGTATTGATCTTTTTGGCTCTGATAGGCCTTTTGCAGCTGCTTATCAACCAGTCCATCTAAGATTCCTTCCTTGTTTGCTTCGGCGAAAGTCAAAATTTCCATATTCGGAGCGCGCTCCAATACGGTGATCCGGTAGAAATTTTTTCCGTTAGAGGAGAATTGGGCCAGTTTGGGGCTTTGTTCCTTTAATGGGGCCTGATCGAGCAGGCGGATCAGTTCTTCCCGGTTATCCAGTCCTTTAAAAGGGGAGGCTCCTCCTTTGAAGCTCAAGGCCGCAGAAATTTGCTTAGGCTCAATTTTATCCAGCGCCTGGGCAATCCATTCCGGATGAGCATCGGCCATTTTTCCTCTGGAATAAGCGTTGACGCGTAATTTGGTGCGGTTGTCGAGTTGATCCAAGGCTTGAAAGCGCTCTTCTTCCGTTTGGGCTTTTTTCACTCCCAGGTCGGGGAACTCTTTCGTTAAGGCCGCCCAGTTGTTATCGCTGACTTGCCATTGCCACATCTCTTTGACGCTGATTTTGTTCTGAAGATCGTTTTTATCGATTTCGGCAATCTCCAGCACATATTGTTTTTTCACCAGTTCCGGCGCGCTTTTGAGCACATCGGCGGGTGATTGAAAAAGGGTTGGCAAACCGAGGAGATCCTCTTTTTTGCTCTTTGACACCGCGCTGAGATACGTTTCAAACTTTTGCAGGTCTTTGAAACTGCCGATGCGCAAAGGCTCGGGGAGGGTATAGAGGTCTCCGCGGACCGATTGATTGGCGTATTCATTGAATTTTTCAAAGGTGAAAGGAGAGACAAAGACCGAGCTGCCCATATCTTCAAAGAGGCGGCGGAACAGCAAAACATTGCGCCAGATTTTTACGGCGCTTGTGCGGTCGAGGCCGGAGCGGCGGAGCTGTTCGCTTAGGTATTCCCCGCTGTTTGCCAACCCGACGTTGACGTGGCTGCTGATTTGGCGATAGCTCTCTTCGGCATTCTGCATCAGATCGGCGAGCGCTTCGTTGTCAGATACGCGGTAGCCCCGCTCTTCGGCGATGGCGGCGCTATTCAAAATAAATTGCGCTACAATTCTCAAGAAGCGGGAGCCGAACCAATCCTCTAAAGTATAATGGTTGAAGAGGAAGAGATCGGTGCGTTCCAGTTGCTGGTCGGGATGGACGAAACTGTATTGCTGCTCCTGGTATTGTAAAATTTGCTTCAGAGCCGGAGCCGGAAAGCTGCGCTCGTCCAAAAAAAGATTGATGCGTTGGGCGATAGCGTCGGGATCTGTCGCGCTTTTGGCCTGCTGCAGTTTATGAAAGTGGGCTCTTTTGGCCGGAATGAAGTATTCCCAGGCCGTTTCGGCGCTGATAAACTGCGCCTCGGGATGCTTATAAAGAGTGTATTTTTTTTCCTTTTCCAGGCGTTGGTCCCAATCGTTTTTGAGTTCGGGGGCATACGCTTCTGCCAGGATTTTAGCCAATCCCGTTTCGAGAATATCTTTTTTGACGACGCCGTCGTTTAAGAAATTCGGTCCCCACATGCCTCCGAAGAGCATTTTATCTTCATTGTCGGTGCTTAAGAATTGTGTGAGGGCTTCAACTTCGGAGCGTTTGATTTTCTTGCCGTTAACCGCGGTGAAAGCCACGGGGTCTTCGGCGGCTTGTTGCGGCAGCGTACTGTAGGTGCCAAAAAACGAGAAGGAACAAACGATCACAATAGTGATGGCGATATAAAAGTAACGTTGGTATTTTCTAAAGAAATGTAACATTATCTCTCCCTTTAAGCAAAGTAGCTATGCTAACAAAAAATATCCTTTAGGACAAAGGCTTTTCGTAAAAGTTCTTGCGACATTGATAATTTTTAGGGACGTACGTTTTTCCCGAATCGCGCAATGGGCACAATTTTAATGCCGCCTCTCGGAGAAAAATCACCTTTGACCTCCAGCCACTTCGGCTGTAAAACAGCAGCGAGGTCCTCGCAGATTTTGTTGATCACAAACTCATGGAAGATGCCGACGTTGCGGTAGGCGCCCAGATATAATTTTAACGCTTTCGACTCCACGAGCCACTTGTCCGGAAGATAATGAATCGTGATTTGAGCGAAATCGGGCTGGGAGGTGATGGGGCAGATGCAGGTAAATTCCTGGCAGAAGAGATTGACTTCATAGTCGGCATCGGGAAAGCGGTTGGGAATCACTTCCAGCCGGGCTTCATCGGGGTGGCTGGGCTGAGGGGTTTTTTCTCCTAAAATACTTAATTTTAAATCCTGCATTTTTCACCTATTTCTGCTATAAAGAGGGTTTTTAGCTTGTCCCGCATCTCGTTGACCGGGGTTCCAGAGGGAGCTAGAGAGCAGCTGTTCTGCTGCATGCTTTGTATCACTTGAGGGTCTTTTACAACATCCTCGAGAATCTCTTTCGAGGGGGGCACGAGGGCGATGCTGCCCTGATGGAGAAAACCGAATTTTGTGCAGCGCTCCGCCGCTCCGCCGATCTTTTGTCCGTTGATCAGGAGGTCGTAAATGGTCGGCTTGGCCATGCAGAAGGGGGAGGCGCCGGTTTCGCCTGTCAGGAGCTCTGTTTTTTGCCCCTGCAAAATTTGGCTGACCGCCGTGTTGACAAAGAGGTAGTTATCCAGTGGATTGCGGGAATAGGCGGGATGGGCGGAGGGGATTAACAGGGAGAAAGTAAAGTCCCAGAGGTGGAAAATAATGCCTCCGCCGGTGGGTCTTTTGGCCAGTTGCAGTCCTCTTTTTTTTACCCCTTCTTCGTTCAAATGGGCGAAGGGCTGAATAAAGTAGCCGTAAGTCGCCGCTTCGGGCTCAAACTGGTAGAGATGCAAAACAGGTTCCTGGGAATGCTCCAGATTTTTTAAGAGCTCGCTGTCGATTTCCATATTTTTCCAGGCGGGCGCCCGGCCGGTGTCTACAATTTTCATCGGTATACTATCGGATGCCTTTCGTCGGTCAGCCGGTCGCCGAAATTGTAGCCGAATTCTTTCAAATAATTTATATGTGCATCTTTATCCTGGTAGATATAAAGAGCCCGTTCATGCGTGTAGGCGATCAGCAGGAAAGCCTGATCTTTAAGCGCGTCCATCTGGTCCCAGGGAAGAGAGTAGTTTGAGTGGAAGAAAGTGGCGTCGCCGCCTTTTGTCGGGAAAAATTCATTGGGGATGACCGTCTCAGCATCGACCAGGCAGATCAGCACGCCGCACATGATCCCCTGGATGCAGCTGATCTGTTCCAAAGAATTTTTTGCAGGGTAGGGAAGGGGAGGCAGGAGGTATTGGTCGTAGCCGAGGCGCAAAGGTTTATAATCGAGGAGCTCGGAGGCGATTCCGGCCATTTTGCGGTGGTTCAGGATTTTGTATAAGCGGTCGCTTCCTCTCCACAGATCGCGCCCTTTCAGGAAAAGCTCCTGAGGCGTCTTAAACGGAGTTTTTTTGGCCAGGGTCAGGTTTATTTCGAGGTTGATCGCCTGGGTTTCTTCAGGAGTGAACAGCTCCTCGAACTGAATATACCCATTGGTTTGGAAAAAGGATTGATGCGCCAAATCTACAGTAATTTTCATGGGGTCTATTGTAAAGGAAGGAAGGAAAATAGGAAAGATTAATCTCTAAAAGTTAAAGCCAGGAGATTGCTGCAGCTATGAAAAAGAATCGGAAGGGCAATATTCGAGGTCTCCTCCATCAGGTAGCCGCAGGCCATGCCGAAAAGGGCGGAATCAGCCACGATGAGGTAATTGCTCAAAGATTGCGAAGCCCTATAATGGAGAGCCCCGAACAGGAGGCCCTGCAGGGCGATCCGGGCGGCTTTCGTCCCGTTTTTGGGCAGCAGGGAGCGGAGGACATCCATGATAAATCCCCTGAAAAGAATCTCTTCAGTAACCGGCCCAAATAGACCAAAATAAAAGTAGAGAGCCGATTTTGAAAACTTCTCAATAATTTTTTGATGATCGGTTTGCCCTTTCAGGTCATGCGCGTTGTTTATTTGCCGGGCAAAAATGAGCGTCATTATAATTGCCTCAGCCACTATTTTTTTTGTGAGGCCAAAGGCGCAGATTGTCTTAATTAAATATTTTATTTGCTGTTTTGGGTTGAAGTGGAACCAGCTTCTGTCACTCTCACTATAGCTGTAAAAGGCGATGGGGAGGGCATAGCCGGCGGCCGCGCCATAGAGGCCGGCGCAGCGTCCTCCGAAATAACCGGTCACTATTGAGCTGAAGATAATCTTTTGAGTATACATGATGGAAATTTTACCTGATTGCCAAATTCCTGTGGACGGAAACTTTTAAAAAGTTTAATCTCTGTTAATTTCAAAAAACCATTCGTCGAGTAATTGTATGAAAAAAATTATTTTCTTTTTTGTTTCTTTGTTTTCCATCGCTTCCGCTGAGACGCCGCCGGTCGATATCAGTTTTCTGGTCGCCGACCTCAAATACAATGAAGAACAGGGGGTCAAAATTTGCGAGATCCAACAAGCCTGCATATCGTTATTCAAAGGGTATGATTACATCTACAAAGGCGATGGATTGATCGCCGAAAATTTTGCCGATGTCATGTCCCAATTCGGCAACTCCTTTTGGTTTGTCTCCAACGAAATTAACTATCAGCCGATGAAGCAAAAACTCTTGTCGCACGGGTGGAACGCGATGTTTAACCGGAATCTGCTGTTTAAGAATGCCGACTTCCTCAAAATCGCCTCTCAACCCGTTTATGAACCGCACAATCTTTTGAGCTATCCCGCCATTGTCTACATGCGGCCCTCCTCTATTTCCAATTTTGATGAGTTCTCCCATACCTATCCAGGGGTTGTGGTCATCGACCGGGCAAGTGTGGATTACTGGAAAAATAAATACAAGATGAGCACCCTCTTTTTACATCATCCCGACCTTGAGAAGGTGAAACCGAAATGGGGTCTCTATCCGAAAAAATACAATAAAGCCCTAGTGGAGAAAATCCAAAAAGAGATTAACAGCGAAACGCTCGTCATCAAACCAAAGAGCAACGCCGAAGGTAGAGGAGTGATTATTGTTGGCAAGGATAAACTGGGAGAGACTTTAAAAGCCATTTTTACCCCCCAGAACCAGGCCTTAAAAAATCTGGATGCGGGCTATAGCTATTGGTATTACGATAAATCGGACACATTCCTCGTCGAAGAATTTGTTTCCTCAGATCCGATTCCCGTGCCGGAGTTTGACAACCGCTTATTTAATTGCACCATGCGGGTGGTTTTCGCTCTGATTTACCACGAAAAAGCCCTGCAGCTCCATTTTTTGGGCGAGTATTGGATCGTCCCCAATAAATCTGTAGATCAAAAAGGGACGCTGAACGATAAGAACAAAGCTTCCATGGAACATCCTCATATTACCGCCATTGATCCCCAGACGAGATTTAAAGTTAAAGAGCTGTTAACTAAACCTTTCTTGCTTATGTATAAGCGGATGCTGAAGTTCGATGAAGCCTCTTTGGAAGAAGGAATTGATTCTGCCCTAGTCACCGGATTGGATAGAGAAATATGAAAAAGATACTGATTCTATGCCTTTTTGCCGCCAAAGTTTTTGGGGTGAATCTTCCCGCGGATATCAGCTTTTTTGTGGCTGATCTGAAATACAATAAACGGCAGGGGGCCAAGATCTGCGAGGTGCAGCATGGCAGCCTTTCCCTGTTCAAAGGCTTTGACTTTATTTATCAAAGAAAAGGAGTGGTGGCCGAAGGGCTTTGCGAAGTGCTTTCCCGCTATAATAACTGTTTTTGGTTTGTGGAAAATGCCATTACCTACACCCCCATGAAAGCCCATTTTATCGACCGCAGATGGAGAGTATCCGCTACTCTTCAGGATCTTTATAATGATAAAATATTTCATAAGCTCGCGAAGAAGGAAGTCAAAAACCCCCATGATACCCGCCAATATCCTGTCGTCGTTTATGCGAGACTATTACATTCTCTCCTCGTTAATGATTTTAAATACCGCTTCCCGGGAGCGCTTTTAATAGATGCCGGCAGCGCCGATTATCTCGGCGACAAGTATAAAGTCAGTTGTTTATTTCAGGGCGATGAGAGGTTAGAGAGGGTCAAACCGAAGTGGAAGCTGTATAAAAAACACTATACACCCCATTTGGCGGAGCAAATTATCCGCGATATAGAGAGCGATCTTCTGGTTATCAAACCAAGGCATGCCGCTGAAGGAGATGGCGTGATCATCATTCCCAAGGAGCAGCTGGACGACACATTGAAATTGATATTTACCGAAAGCGAAACTTTGGCGGAGGAAGAGGATAGAGGATATCATTACTGGAATAAAGATAACTCGGATTCCTTTTTGGTTGAAGAGTATATCGAATCCGATCCTATTTATCCGCCCCATATGGGCAATCTCCCTTTTAACGCGACCATGCGGTTAGTTTTTGTGCTCGCTTACCATGAAGAAAAAGTTCGGCTGCACTATTTGGGCGCCTATTGGATCATACCTGAAAAATCGCTGCATGACGCAGGAACCCTGCATGAGAAGTGCAAGGCTTATGTGCTTGGCACGGATTACTACAGCAAAGTCTCAAAAGAGACGCTGGATATCGTGGAGAAGGAGTTGAAGGAGCCTCTAATTCTCATGTACAAGAGGATGATTGGTATAAATTTGTAAATAATTTAGATTATCCGCTACACTATGTATCATGCATCCTGTTGAATCTTTACTTCAGAACGCCACGGAAATTGAATCGAAGCTCGGCTATTTTTTTAAAAAGCGGGAGCTTTTGGCGTTGGCGTTTGTCCACCGTTCCTTCGTGAATGAACATCGGGAAGTTAACGATCACAATGAACGGCTGGAGTTTTTAGGGGACTCCGTTTTGGGGCTGATCATTGCGGAGTATCTGTTTATTGAACTTCCCGATACCCCCGAAGGGCAGCTCTCCTACCTTCGCTCCCGTCTTGTAGAAGCCTCTACTTGCGTGTCCTATGTGCAAAAACTCGATATAGAGCGCTATCTGCTTCTCGGCAAAGGGGAGAAATTAAACTACGGGAGAGGGCGCACCACGATCTTGGCCGATCTCTTCGAAGCTGTCATCGGCGCCATTTATCTCGATGGCGGGATTGAAGCGGCCAAAACGTTTTTGTTCAGCAATTTTTTGCATGAAATCAAAGAAATCTTAGAGCATCCCCTCCACAATTGGAAGGCCATTTTGCAGGATTGGTGTCAAAAAAAATTTGGCCACCCGCCCGATTATAAAGTGATTGATGAAACAGGACCCGATCACAGCAAGTTATTTCAAGTCATTGTCTCCATCAATCAGCGCGAGCTTGGCCGGGGAGAGGGCGCCTCAAAAAAAGAAGCACAGCAGGCGGCCGCCGAAGACGCCTTAAGCCGGCTCGACTGGCAGGGAGAGTAAATGGTCGCGAAAGCAAAAACAATATGGTATTGCGCAGAATGCGGGCACAAACAGATGAAATGGGCCGGCCAATGCACCCAGTGCCAAAAATGGAATACCTTGCACGAAGAGGTGGAGCTGCCTGAAGTGACGCGCTATGCGACTGTGCAGCAGATCCAAAGCAAGCCCTACCGCCTCAAGGAAATTGCCCACAAAGAAACTCCGCGCGTCATGACTTTGATCCATGAGTTTGACCGTCTGGTGGGCGGCGGGATAGTGCCGGGGTCTTTGATGCTGGTGGGGGGCGAGCCCGGCATCGGCAAATCCACTCTCATGCTGCAGCTCTCCGATGCTTTGGCGAGGCAGGGTTTGGTCGTTCTCTACATTTCCGGGGAGGAGTCGATCGAGCAGACTTCGATGCGGGCCAAAAGATTATCCATTGAAACAGACAATTTACTTTTGCTGGCTGAGACAAATATGGGCCGGATCAAAAAGCACATAGAGCAGATCAACCCCGATATGCTCATTGTGGACTCGATCCAGCTCGTCTATAAAGATGAAATTGCCTCCGCGCCGGGATCGGTCACGCAAGTGAGGGAAAATGCCGCCGAACTGATGCATATGGCCAAGAGTTTTAACATCGCCACCTTTTTGATCGGCCATGTGACGAAATCGGGCGAAATTGCCGGACCCCGCGTTTTAGAGCATATAGTCGACACAGTGCTCTATTTTGAAGGGGATAAGCAGCACAACTACCGCATGATCAGGGTGGTCAAAAACCGGTTCGGCCCCACCGACGAGATCGCCGTTTTTCAAATGCAGCAAAAAGGGCTCGTGGAAGTGCCTAATCCTTCCCAGATTTTTTTAGAGGAGCGGACGAAAAAGTCGATCGGATCGACCATTATCGCCACTATCGAAGGCTCCCGCCCCATCCTCGTGGAAGCTCAAGCCTTGGTGACCGATACGGCCTACAGCACTCCGTCGCGCCGCACTACCGGAATCGATCAGAACAGGCTGGCATTGCTTCTGGCTGTGCTGGAAAAGCGCCTCCGCTACCAGCTGTGGCGCTGCGATGTTTTTGTCTCCATTGCCGGGGGTTTGAGGATAAATGAGCCAAGCGTCGATTTGGGGGTTCTGTTAGCCGTGGCCTCCTCCTTTCGCAATCGCATGGTGGATCCCGATACGGTGGTGATCGGGGAAGTGGGCTTAGGAGGCGAGGTGCGCAGTGTTGCGCGCATCGACCAGCGGATTAAAGAGGCGAAACTGATGGGATTTGCCCGCTGCCTTATTCCTAAACGCAATGTCAAAGGCATATCTGATGAAGTGCGTGAAAATGTCGAGCTGATCGGCGTTGAAGTCGTAGAAGAGGCGATAAATTATATCAAATGAACATCATTGTCGGCGCGAGAGCCTCGCCGCTCTCCAAAGCGCAAGTTTGCGAAGTCCTGTCAGAGCTAAAGCGCTACCATCCTTTGGTGGAATTTACTCCCCTTTTCACGGAAACGGTGGGCGATAAAGAACAAAAGACCTCTTTGCGCAACTTAGAAAAAACCGATTTTTTTACACGGGAAGTGGATCAGCTTCTGCTGCAGAAAAAGTGCCGCATCGCCATCCATTCGGCGAAAGACTTGCCCGAACCCCTGCCAAATGGGATAGCCCTGATCGCTTTGACTAAAGGGGTGGATTCCTCGGATGCACTTGTTTTAAGGGAAGGGGAAACCCTGCAAAAAAACGCCCGCATCGCCACATCATCGCTCCGCCGGGAAGCTATGGTGAGAGAGCTTTGCCAGGATCTCGCCTTCGTCGATATTCGGGGGACGATCGAAAAGCGGCTGCAAAGTCTGGAAAAAAGGGAAGTAGATGGCGTAGTGATTGCCGAGGCGGCTTTGATCCGCTTGGGGCTGACGCACCTCAACCGGTTAAGGCTCCCCGGCGATACCGCGGAATTTCAGGGGCGTCTGGCTGTCACCGCCCGCGCGGGCGACCTGGAAATGCAGGAGTTATTCAACCCTCTCAATGCCCTATGAGAACCCTGTATCTCGGCCTCCGCCCCAAAGAGGGGATGATTCACTTTCCTTTGATTCAAATCGTTCCAAGGCCCCTGCCGGATGAGGTTTTTGACAATTTTCCCTTCTTTACTCATCTCTTATTCACCAGCCAAAGCGCGGTGGATATTTGTTTGTCTGACCTATACCCAAACAACTTGAAGAGTTGGGAATTGGGCAAGGAGGTTCCTTCAAATTTTTGTCCGGAACGAGTGACCAGCACGAGTGAGGACGAAAAATTGAAGGTTAAACCGACGAAGCCCAAAACTAACTCTTCAAGTTGTCTCGCCGGCAAGCTGTGTCTGGCCGTGGGAGAGGCTACAAAAAGAAGGATTGAGGAACAGGGCTACAGCGTCCTGGCCGCCCCCAAAGAGGAGACGGCTGAGGGGCTGATATCCGCGCTCGATCAGCTGGAGCTGAAAGACGCCTTTTTCTTTTGGCCCCACTCCGCTCTGTCGCGTCCGCTCTTGACCGACTATTTCGCTGAGCGCAAAGTGCGTTTTTGCGCCTGCGCCGTCTATGACACGAAATTCCAGCTGCCCGGTCCATTGCCTCCCTTGGAGGAGATCGATGAAATTATCTTTACCAGCCCCTCAACCGTGCATGCTTTTCTCCATTATTTTGGTAAATTGCCAAAGGGGAAAAAATTGACCCCTATCGGTCCTGTTACCAAAAAAACTTTGATGCAAAGCCAAGAAATCTGATATGTTTGAAACAAAATCTTACCCGGGAGGAGAGAATGTCGCAACAAACAAAAGAGCGTTATGTATTGCCAGCACTGCCGTATGATGAGGGCGCCTTAGAGCCTGTTATTTCCGGTCAAATTATGTCTTTACATTACCATAAGCATCATGCCACCTATGTGAATAAGTTGAATGAGGCCCTGGAGAAATACGCCGAAGCTGAAGAGAAAAACAATCTGGCGGCGATGGTCGCCCTGCAGCCGGCGATCAGATTCAACGGCGGCGGCCACATCAACCATTCAATTTTTTGGACCAATCTCGCTCCCAAGAGCCAAGGGGGAGGAAAGCCTCCGGAAGGGGAGCTTGCTAAAGCCCTGGATTCCACTTTTGGATCATTAAAAGATTTTATAGCTAGAATGAACAACACCACCGTGGCGATTCAAGGCTCCGGCTGGGGCTGGCTCGGGTATAATAAAGCCGAAAAGCGCCTGGAAATCGCGACCTGCAATAACCAGGACCCGCTCTCTTCCACCGGTTTGATCCCGCTGCTTGGCATTGACGTGTGGGAACACGCCTATTATCTGCAGTATCTCAACGCCCGGGCTGACTACCTGAAATCGATTTGGGACGTCGTTAACTGGAAAAACGTTGCCGAAAGATATCAGGCTGCCAAATCGTAATTGCATTCTCGTCTTTGCTAATCAAATCAAAGACGAGATGTTTACAAATATTGCTATCTCTATTATTATCGTTATATTATTTACCTTAATCAGGAAATCTAATGCGTTTTTTTTCTAGGGATAAGCCTAAAATAAAAATTGAGACTACCAAAAAAGACAGCTACAGCGGCTGGCTGAAATGCACCCACTGCCACGAATTAATCCACACCAACGAACTCAAACACAACGATAACTGCTGCCCGAAGTGCGATTACCACTACCGCCTGTCGGTTGATGAAAGAGTGGCTGATCTCATTGATCCTGATACGTTTAAAGAATTATTTAATCATTTAATTCCTGTAGATGCCTTGAGTTTTGTCGATGAGGAGCCCTATCCCGAAAGGCTGGCCAAGGCGCGGGAAAAATCGGAAAGGGAAGAAGCGATCCTGGTCGGGACCGGCGAAGTCCACGGAATACCTGTGGCGCTTGGGGTGATGGACTTTAGCTTTATGGGCGGGTCGATGGGCTCGGTGGTGGGGGAGAAACTGACCCTCCTGATCGAGCACGCCATCGAAAACCGCCTGCCGGTGGTGGTGGTCTCCACTTCGGGCGGAGCGCGGATGCAGGAGTCGACGCTTTCTTTGATGCAGATGGCCAAAGTGTCCGCTGCGCTCGCTAAACTGCATGAGGCGAAGCTCCCCTATATCTCGATATTGACCAACCCGACCTCCGGCGGGGTAACGGCCTCCTTTGCCTCATTGGGTGATATCATTTTTGCCGAACCGAACGCACTGATTTGCTTTGCCGGCCCCCGTGTCATCGAGCAAACCATCGGACACACCTTGCCGGAAGGGGCTCAAAAGTCGGAATTTCTCTTGAAACATGGGATGATAGACTGTATTGTATCACGGCGTGAAATGAAGGAAAAGCTCGCTTTGGTTTGCGGCTTTTTGACTAAACACAAGGCATCAAAATGAAATATCTCGAAATTCCTACAACGACTGAAGATGAAGAATCCCTGCCGGCCTACACCTCATCCGGGGCAGCCGGAGCCGACGTCCGTGCGGCCATTAAAGAAAACCTTGTCATTAAAGCTGGCGAATCGGCGCTTATCCCGACAGGTTTAAAATTGGCTATTCCTGAGGGATTTGAAGTGCAGGTCAGACCGCGCAGCGGGCTTGCCCTAAAAAATCAGATTACCGTGCTCAACACTCCCGGAACCATCGATTCCGATTACCGCGGCGAGGTGGGAATTATCCTGATCAATCACGGCAAAAAGGACTTTTTGGTGACGCCCGGCATGCGGATCGCGCAGTTTGTAGTGGCTCCTGTGGTGCAGGCGAATTTTATTCTTTGCGAAGAGTTAACGGCAACGAGCCGGAGCGAAGGGGGATTTGGACATTCCGGCACCCACTAATATTTATGATTAAAATTGCAAATTACATAGATCGGCGCAATGTGGTATTTCTTGATGTGGAAACGCGGGAAGAAGCTTTAAAAAAGCTGGTTGACACATTGGAATCGAATAACCAGCTGACCGATAAAGAGGAGTTTTACCGGGCGGTTTGCGAGCGGGAAAAAATCGTCTCCACGGGCATAGGGATGGGGGTG
This sequence comes from uncultured Chlamydiae bacterium, assembly GCA_963696295.1. Taxonomy (GTDB): domain Bacteria; phylum Chlamydiota; class Chlamydiia; order Chlamydiales; family JAJFMB01; genus CAVOJR01. Next base: position 1,753,688 of record CAVOJR010000001.1, read on the forward strand.
GCTATTCCTCATGCCAAGCTCTCTTCCTATAATGATTTTTTTATCGGTATCGGCATTCTCAAAAAGGGTGTGAATTGGGACGCTATAGACGGCGCTCCGGTCAGGCTCATCTTTTTGATCGGGGGTCCGGACGACAAGCAGACGGAGTATCTGCAGATATTGTCCGGCTTAACGCATGCTGTGAAGGACGAGGAGCGGCGGAAAAAGATCCTCAGCCTGGAGTTCGTCGACGAGATATTGCGCCTCTTCAAGGAATTTTAAAACAGATCATTCATAGTTAATTGTTTTTGGACTGTGCCTAAATAGTAGCTGTTTTCTTCAGCGCCATATGGGGTAATCAGTGTGGTAAAAAGAGTTTTACCGGTCCCCGTCTCGCGCTGAAATACTCTTTGTTTTCGCTCAAGGGCTTCCTGATCTTTTTTGGTTAACACATACACATCATTGCTGAATTTTATTTCACATAAATTTATACAGTTATCAGCCCGGTCAATCACCAAATCAATTTGCGCGCCTTCATTTTCTTTGTCCCTGCGAGCGGACCATTGGGTTTCAATGGTGCTGACACCGGAAATTCCCAGGGCTTCTTTAATTTTTGAAACATGCTTTAAGCATATGTTTTCGAAGGCGTAACCGGCCCAAATCAACCATTGTGGAGAGGATTGATTTTTCATCCAGTAGTCAGGGTCGCCCTTTCCCAGTATGCTGCTCCGCATACTTTCTATCCAGGTAATATAAAAAAATGAATACTCATCTGTTAAACGCCACCGGCGCTCCTTAACGCTTTTACCATATTCGGGAAAGCTCATGATGAACCCGCTTTCTTCCAGTTCTTCCAGTAATTCAGCAGAGTGGCCTCCTACAGAAAGACCCGCCTTGTTAAAAAGCTCTGATTGCGTTAAGCCATATCGATTTTGAGCCAAAACTTTGACGATTTTTGTGTGCTTTTCCGCATGGTCGAATAAAGATTTAAAAAGTTTAGGGAATTCCTGAAAAAGAAATCCTTGTGACTTAAAACAAAAATCATTCAGCATTTGCGCTGCAGACATTCCCGGTTTGACAAAATTCAAATATTTTGGAATACCCCCAATCGACATGTAAAGGCTTATAAGCTGTTTCCGATCGAGCCTGATCCCTTTTGCGATTAAAAGATTTTCAACTTCGGTCAGTGTAAACGGCTCCAGACGCATTTGTGCACTCAAGCGGCCGTAAAGCCCACCTTTATCGTTAATCACATGGTGAATCATCCATGAGGCAGCCGAGCCGCAAACAATCAGTTTTACATTTCTCATTCGTGAAATATGCCTATTCCAAAAATAGTCCAAGGCTCGCAGAAAACCCGATCTTGGAGAGGCAAGCCAGGGAAGCTCGTCGAAGAAAAGGATCACTTTTTGTGTCACAGGGATTTTTGAAAGGGCGTTCTTCAAGAGGTTTAAAGCTTCTCCCCAATCTTTTGGCTGTATGCCTGCTTCTTCATCGGGGAAAAGGGTGGTAAATTCACGATAAAAATTGCCAAGCTGTTCTGATTTAGGGGCTTTTTTGCTGCCTGTTATCTCAAAATAAACGCCCTTATCCCTAAAAAATTCATTTATCAAATATGTTTTACCTACCCGGCGTCTCCCATAAATTGCCAGAAACTCGGGTTTGTCCGATTCATAAAGCTCTTTTAAAAGCTTTTTTTCATTCTCTCTTCCAAAAAAGAAATCCATTTATGCCTCATGCGCCTTCAATCTTAGTATAATCATTATGAAAGATCTTTGTAAACAAGATTTTGCCCATTTGACCTGTCAAACGGGCAAAATCCTTTGATTTTCGATACATTTTGCCCAGTTGACTTATCAAACTGGCAAAATCCTCTGTTTTTCGATACATTTTGCCCAATTGAGGTGTCATATGACCGGAATAAATATCGGGTTGTATTTTAAAGAGTAAACTTTTATTCTCTACACTTTAATCAAGCAGGAGAATTTGTAATGGATCTTGAAATTAAAGACGTAGCCGATCTGCTTAATGTCTCGGAAACCACCGTGCGCGGCTGGCTGGATGAGGGCAAAATCCCCGCTTATCGCATGCAGGATCAATACCGTTTCAGCCGGTTTGAAATTGAGGACTGGGTGCTTAAACATCAGCTGGATAAAAACGGCGCCTTCGACGAGGAGACCGCTGATCCGCATAAGGGTGGCACCAAGCAATTCAGCCTCTATCGCGCCATTCATAAAGGGAGCCTGATCCATGGAATGCCCGGAAAGAGCAAAGAGGAGATCATCAAAAAGACGGCTCAGATGATGGCTAAGGATCTGGAGCTCGACGCCGAAGTCGTGGCCGATCTTTTGATCGACCGGGAAAAACAGCAGCCTACCGCCTTAAATAACGGCATCGCCGTTCCCCACACAAGAGATTTGCTGCTCAACGCTCACTACGATGTCGTGACCATTGTCTTTCCCGAGCAGCCCATACCGTATGGGGCTTTGGATGGGAAGCCCGTCCACACCTTATTTTTCCTGTTTGCCTCAGAGGATACAAAGCACCTACATCTTTTAGCCAAGATCGCCCACTTGAGCAGCCAGCCCGATTCCTACAATTTCCTGCTGTCCAAGCCGAATAAAGTGAGCCTGCTCAGCTACATCAAAGATTGGGAAGGGCGCATTTCATCAAGGTAGCGTCTGATCAAGTATGATCTTGCCTGCGACCGGAGCCGCTATTATTCGAGAGGAATTCTCATATTTGTAGTTTATTTGCTGTAGGCCAATATGAGCGCTTTGGCCATGTTCGAGACGGCGGGCAGAGGCTCGTTCTTCAAGATATTAGCCAGTCGCAACCCCTCTTCCACTTTGCCGAGCATGAAAAACGCCTTGGTGAGATTGAGCAGCGTCGGGGTGTGGTCCCCCTCGATCTGCAGCGCCTTGTCAAGGGGCTTCAACGCTTTGGACGGCTTGCCAAGCTCTATGTAGAGCGCGCCAAGCGTCTGATGATCGTAGGCGCTGTCGGGATTGAGAACCGTCAGCGCTTCAAAGAAGGGAAGGGCGATATCGTATTTGCCCTGCCTGATATAAGAATATCCCGTATACCGCAAATCCTCGATTTGCTCTGCAGTCCAACCCAGTTTTTCCAACCAATTGATCTGGCTCATAGCTATCCTTGTAAAAATTGACCCACTCTGCCGATGATAAATCCTAACCAGTCATTCAACTTGTTGATCTGCTTGAAACAGGAGTTGATCGCCTCTTTTTCCCGGGCTTCTTCCGGGGTGTTGGTCTCAACGGAGTTAAGCAATTGCTCATCCCTTTCGTGATCTTCCTGAGATCCTAAAGAAGGAACTATGCGCGAAAAACTGAATGAAGCGCGCCGTCTTGCGCGATAGAGCTTCGGAGGGAAAAAATAAGCCCATGGAGTAAGGACGGGGACAACCCCGATCAGCAAATCGAGCTCATTTAATTTGGGAAATGTATCAATAAGCTGCGTTTGCGGCGGTATGGAACTCGCTTCCTGCAGGCGATATTGCGAGTTGATCTCCTCGATCATCTTAGTCCTGACCGCATAGAGGCGATAAACGTCAAAATCCAGATTATCTATTGTAGCCATATTATCTCCTGCCTTTCCACTATTATTTTAGCAGTAAACTTAAATTAAAGTAAATATAACATGTCTTAATCATAAATTTATTATTTGAAAGGGATTGTTTTTTATCCTGGAAAGCTGTATAGTTTTGAGGCATGAACATCCCACACATTTCAGTTTTGCTCGATGAAGTCTGCGGAATTTTTTCCGGCGTGCGTTTAAAAACCTTTATCGATGGCACTTTGGGCGCCGGCGGCCATACCGAAGCGCTTTTGCGCGCCCACCCGGAAATGGAAAAATCGGTCGGCTTTGATCAGGATCCGGAGGCATTAAGAATCGCTAAAGAAAGATTAGCGCCCTGGAGCCAAAAAACAATTTTTATTCCTGACAATTTTGTCCATTTGGAAAAGGCGGGGCTCAAGGGCGCCGACGGAATTCTGCTCGACTTGGGGGTTTCCTCCATGCAGTTTGATCAAGCGGAAAAGGGCTTTAGTTTTATGCATGAAGGGCCGCTGGATATGCGCATGAATCCGCACAATCCTCTGACTGCAGAAGAAATCATAAACTATTGGCCAGAAGAGCGGCTTGGCCGAATTTTTCGCGACTATGGGGAAGAGAAATTTTGGCGGAGAGCGGCAAGAGCCGTGGTGGACGCGAGGAGCAGAAAACCGATCAAAACCACAAGAGAGCTCGCCTCCCTGCTGGATTACGCTTTGCCGCAAAAGAAAAAGGGGATCCATCCTGTCACGCAGATTTTTCAGGCGCTGCGCATTTGCGTGAATGGGGAATTGGATGTGCTTGAGGCGATTATTCCAAAAGCCATTCAGCTCTTAAATCCCAAAGGGCGTCTGGCGATCATCAGCTTTCACAGCCTGGAAGACCGCATTGTGAAAAATGCTTTTCGCCATGCGGCAAGCGATAAATGGAGCACTTCGGGAATTGGCGGTCTGTTTTTGGATAAGACCCCTGAGGTAGAGCTGATCACCCGAAAACCGATCGTTCCTTCCGATATGGAAATTGGGCGCAATCCAAGAAGCAGAAGCGCTAAAATGCGGGTGGTGGAAAAGCTATGATCATTCGATTGCTGATCTGCATTTTTTGCGCCGGATTAACCCTTTATGCCTATATCGACAAACAAAACTCTTTGACGGAGCTGCGCATAGCCATTCCCTCCCTCGATAAACAGGTCAAGCAAATCCGCGTGGAAAACAAGCGGCTGCAGTATGAGATTGAGCGTCTGGAGAGTCCCGATCACCTGTTAAGCCTGGCCGATCAACCCGAATACAGCCATCTCCGCTTTCCCTATAATGAAGAGGTCATTATCCTGGAAAATGAGGCGCCCTCGCAACCCAGGATCTTTTTCTAGTGTAAGCGATTTTCCTTTTTTCATATCTATTGTTGTGTTATGAGTTATAGTCCGTTCAATGATTGGAGGATCCATGTTAAAACAAGCTGTGCTGATTTTGTGTCTTTTTTGCTTTTCTCTAGAGGGAGTAAATAATGCCAATAAATGTTCTCCACCCTTCAAACAGCCTCCAAGATTATCCCGTCTGTGTTGCGATGGCGGGGCTATCGGAGCCGTTGTAGTGGGAGCGGGCGCAGGGGCTTTGGCCGGCTGGGCCGCGAGTTCCAAGGGGCATCGGCATTGCAATGTGATTGATCCTTTCAAAAGAGATGAAGCGGATAAATTGGAGGTCGAGCTTGAATTGACTGTGAAACCCGACTCCGATTTCCCTTTGGATGAAACAAGATCGGTGATGATAAAACCCTTTATCACTCTGCCAAATGGAGAGGTTTTCCTCGGTGATATCGATAACAGCGATATTATGAAAGACACGTTTCAGAAAAGCTTTACCCTGAAGAGCATTAGTAGACCCTATGTAGGGAATTATCAATTAGGCTGCGTGCTGGAGTTTTCAGAGAATACAAACGTGGTAAAGGATTTCATGCATATTTCCCTGAAAGGTAAAGTGAAGACCCGCTCAGGCACCACAACAGTGCTCGGAGAGTTTACTCCCTGGTCCTTTAATGATATTGGTCAAAATATCGAAGTGATTGCCGAATACACCTATCATCCGAAGCTTTAAAGATGATTATTAATGGATCGAAAACGGCTCATCATATTAGCGCTTTTTATATTCAGCCTCTTTTCGATTCTGATTGCCCAGTTTTACCGGATACAATTGGTACAGGGAGAAAAATGGGCGTCGCAGGCTAAGCGGCAGCACTTCTTCACCGTCACCGATCCTTTCATGAGGGGCAGTTTTTTTGCCAATGTCAGCTTGCAGCCCGGGACACCCCCGACACCAAAGCCCCTGGTGGTCGATATTCAGAAATTCCACCTTTTTATCGATCCGGAATCAATTCCCGAAAACAAACGGGATGAAGCCGCGCGGCATATCGTCTCTTTGCTTAAAGGGATTTCCTTTGAGGAGATCAGAGCCCATTTCGATGTCAAAAGCCGCTCCAGAAGACTGGTCATGTGGCTGGACAGGGGGCAGATGGAAGCGGTGCAAAGCTGGTGGCAAAGCTATAGCCGTTTGAACCGCCTCGCAAGAAACGCCCTTTTCTTTGTCAGCGACTACCAACGCTCCTACCCTTTCGGCAAATTGCTCGGACAGGTATTACATACCGTTCAACATCAAAGGGATGAAGTGACAAAGCAAGCTATTCCAACCGGCGGATTGGAGTTATCGATGCACCCCTTTTTAGTAGGAAAGCAGGGACAGCGCAGCTTGATGCGCTCTCCGCGCAACAGTTTGGAGACCGGCGAGGTGATCTCTTTGCCGGAAAACGGAGCGGACATATATCTCACCATCAATCACGTTTTACAAGCCATTGCTGAAGAAGAGATTGAAAAAGGGGTGAAGGACTGGGAGGCAAAAAGGGGATGGGCGGTCATGATGAATCCCTACACCGGCGAAATTTACGCCTTGGCGCAATACCCCTTTTTCAATCCGGCTGAGTACACAGAGTATTTCAATGATCCCGAAAAGATAGAGCATACCCGCGTTCACGCCATTGTCGATGCCAACGAACCTGGATCGACGATGAAGCCGATTACGGTGGCGATCGCATTAAAGGCCAACGAAGTGCTGGCAGAAAGGGGTGAGAGGCCCCTTTTTTCCATTACCGAAAAAATGGCTACGTTCAATATCCCTTTTAAAGGGAGAAAAAAAGTGCTCCACGATACCCGCAGACACGACTTTTTGAATATGCACATGGCCATTCAGAAGTCGTCAAATGTTTATATGGCGAGATTAGTTGACAGGATTATAGACCGACTGGGCATCACCTGGTACCGGAATATGTTGACCGAAGTGTTCGGCTTCAGCCACAAAACAAATATAGAATTGCCGGCCGAAAGCTCCGGAGTGGTGCCGACGCCCGGAAAAAAACACCCGAACGGACGCCTGGAGTGGTCTGTTCCCACCCCCTACTCCCTGGCTTTTGGCCACAACCTGCAAACAACCAGCCTGCAGCTGATCCGGGCCTATGCCATCCTGGCTAATGGCGGGTATGCCGTCCAGCCTACACTGATTCGAAAAGTGATAAAAAATGAGGAGGTCCTTCTCGATAACACTGTTTGCAAGGAAAATCCCCAAGTTTTAAGCAAGGAGATTATCGATGAGGTTGTCCGGGCGATGAAGTACGTGACAAAGCCCGGGGGCTCTTCGCCTACAGCCGAAATTTGGGGCTATACGGAAGTTGGCAAAAGCGGCACGGCCGAAAAGGTGGAAGACGGGAGCTACTCCAAAACCAAATACTTCTCTTCCTTCGCCGGTTTCACACCCGTAGATAAACCCGCTTTTGTTTTATTAGTCTCTCTCGATGAACCAAAGTGCGGGTTCAAGGCCGGGGTAGGTAAGCTGCATCACGGGGGCATTTCCGTCGCACCTATCTTTCGCGACATCGCAAAACGCTCGCTCGAATATTTGGGGGTTGCTCCGGATGATCCTTATGGGTATCATGTTGACGATCCTCGCTATGATTCTGCGAAAGCGGATTGGAAAAGCGAAGTTTTACAGTTAAGAGAACTTTATGCAAAATGGAATACCCCCCAATGAAACTGAAAAAACTATTTAAGGATATACCTACCGAGCAAATCAGAGGTTCTAAAGAAATTGAAATCACCGGTATTTGCTCAAACTCCAAGTTTGTCGCGCCCGGGAATTTATTTGTGGCCAAAAAGGGATTCACAAGCCATGGCGGGCGGTATATTCCCGAGGCCGTTTCCGGGGGAGCTGTCGCGGTTCTCACCGATATCTACGATCCCTCTTTAAAGGGCGTCACCCAAGTGATCCATCCCGATATTTCCGCTATTGAAGGGAAGATCGCGCTAAAGTTTTATGATGAAGCCGCCAAAGAGCTGTTTATGGTGGGCATCACCGGAACGAATGGGAAGACCACGTCTTCCTTTTTAGTGCGCCATTTGCTGAATCAGTTTAAAGGCCCATCCGGGCTGATCGGCACCATCGAATATGTGATCGGCAACCATCGCTATCAGGCGGTGCGGACCACACCGGATCTGTTCTCAAATCATCGCATGCTGCGGGATATGTGGAAGCTTGGGTGTAAATCGGCCGTTATGGAAGTGACATCCCACGCGCTTGATCAGGGGAGGGTGGCGGAGATCGATTTTGATGTCGCTATTTTCACGAATTTGACCCTGGACCATCTCGATTACCACAAAACCATGGAGCAGTATTGCGCAGCCAAGAATCTGCTCTTCCGCTCCTTATCCAAAAAGGGAAGCGTTGCCATTGTCAATGCGGACAGCCCCTGGTCCAAGAAGGTCTCAGAGGGATGCTCCGTCAGAATTTATACCTATGGAATTGACGGCGATGCCGATATCAAAGCCTCGCAAATCGCGTTGACCCCTGAAGGGACCACATTTATACTCTCCTTTGAAGGGGAAAGCGTGCGGTGTCAGACTCCTTTGATCGGCCGTTTTAATGTCTATAATACCTTGTGCGCTATTTCTGTAGCCCTCACGCAAAAGATCCCCTTGACCGCCATAGCTGAGAAATTAAAGGACTGCCCTTTTGTGCCCGGCAGATTGGAGCCGGTTCCAAATGACTTAGGCTTGAAAATTTATGTCGATTTTGCCCATTCCGACGATGCTTTGCAGAACGTTTTTGAGACGTTGAAAGACCTGAAAAAAGGACGGATTATTGCCGTCTTTGGCTGCGGCGGCGACCGCGATTTTACCAAGAGGCCAAAAATGGCGGACGTGTGCGAGCGGTTTGCCGACATCACGATTGTGACTTCGGATAATCCCCGGTCGGAAGATCCCGAAAAAATCGGGCGTGAAATAATCCAGGGGTTTAAATGCCACGATTCCTATATAGTGGAGCTGGACCGGCGCTTAGCCATAAGACGCGCCATAGAAATTGCCATGCCTGGCGACATCATTTTGATCGCCGGCAAAGGGCATGAGAAAACTCAGATTTTTGCGCACAAAACAATTGAATTCGATGATTGTAAAGTCGCAAAAGAAGCTTGTGAAGAATTAACTTATGTATAGAATTTTTCTTTTCTTGATATTGGCTTTGACAGGATGTACCCATCATCCCCACCAACACCCTCCTCTCATCATCCAAAAAGAGCCTGTCAAAGAGATCAAGCCTGCCAAAAAAGTGTGGATCATGATCGATCCTGGGCATGGGGGCGAGGACTTCGGCACCCATTCCATCACCCCGCCGCGCTACCAGGAGAAGTATCTCAATCTCGCCACCTCCTACATGGTTCAGGATTTTCTCAAGGAATTGGGATATAAAAGCGTGCTGACCCGCCATAAGGATATCTTTATCTCTCTTGAGGAGCGCGCGCAGATGGCCAACAAGGAGCAGCCAACCCTCTTTGTCAGCGTGCATTATAACGCCGCTCCCACTACCCAGGCGGAAGGGGTCGAGGTCTATTATTACCGTTCCGCTGAGGATAAACTGCGGACGGCCGAGTCGAAGAAGCTCGCCGAGATGGTGATCAATAAGATTCTATTTAAGACGCAGGCCAAATCCCGCGGGGTGAAGCACGGCGACTTTGCCGTGATCCGCGAGACGACCATGCCGGCCATCCTGGTGGAGGGGGGCTTCCTCACGAATGAAGATGAAATGGAAAAACTGAAGGACCCGATGTACCTCAAGCGGGTGGCGTGGGGGATAGCCGAGGGGATCCATCAGTATCTTTCGAGTTAACTTTCCAGGTAGTTTTGAAAGAATGTCCACGGCGCGAATCGAACGCGCGGCCTGTTGCTTAGGAGGCAACCGCTCTATCCTTCTGAGCTACGTGAACTTTCAGGATAGTCTATCATATTTGGTGATTTACTAAAAGAGCCGCACCTCAAAATGTTTAGAGAAATCTTTGTGACTTTGCTTTCATAAATTTGTTAAATTAATTTTGCTTTCAACGGCTTAAGAATAAATATTTAGTAAAGAAAAATTTTCGAATTTCATTTCCTTTTTTTATCTCATTTTTTGTATACTGGAGTTATTAATCAGAAAAGGGGTGTTGTTATGAATGGTCAAGCAGATATCGGTTTAATCGGCCTCGCGGTAATGGGGCAAAATCTGGTCATGAATATGAATGACCACGGCTTTAAGGTGGCCGTTTTTAACCGCACCGTCTCCAAAGTCGATGAATTCATGGAAGGTCCTGCTAAAGGATCGCAAGTTATTCCAACCCATTCCATTGAGGAGTTTGTCGGCAAGCTGAAGCGCCCAAGACGGGCGATGCTCATGGTCAAGGCCGGCGAGCCGGTCGATGAATTTATTGAATTGCTCCTGCCCCATCTGGAAAAAGGGGATATTATCATCGACGGGGGGAATAGCCATTATATCGACACCAACCGGCGCGTACGCGATTTGAAGAGCAAAGGCATTATCTTCATCGGCACGGGCATTTCCGGGGGAGAAGAGGGCGCAAGACACGGCCCTTCCATCATGCCGGGGGGAAATCCCGACGGCTGGCCCCATGTGAAGCAGATTTTCCAAAGCATTGCCGCTAAGGTGGATGGGGAGCCCTGCTGCGACTGGGTGGGCGATGAAGGCGCCGGACACTATGTGAAGATGGTGCACAACGGGATCGAATACGGGGATATGCAGCTGATTGCAGAAGCTTACGATTTGCTGATGAGAGGACTTAGCCTTAAGGGGAAAGAGCTGGGACAAATATTCAGCCACTGGAACGAAGGAGAGCTCGACAGCTATTTGATCGAGATTACCGCGGCTATTTTTGATCATGAGGAAAATGGCGGGCTGCTTTTGGATAAAATCCTCGATTGCGCCGGCCAAAAAGGGACGGGCAAGTGGGCTGGGGTCAGCGCTTTGGATTTGGGCGTTCCCCTGACATTGATCGCGGAGGCCGTCTTTGCCAGGTGCCTATCTTCTCTTAAAGAGGAACGCGTGGAGGCCAGTCAGATTTTAACCGGGCCAAAACCTTCCTATGCGGGAAATAAGGAGGAGTTTATCGAGTTTGTCCGCCAGGCGCTCTATGCCTCAAAGATCATCAGCTATGCCCAAGGGTTTATGCTGATGCGCGATGCGGCTAAGGAATTTAAGTGGAATATCAATTTTGGCGGCGTCGCTTTAATGTGGCGCGGCGGCTGTATCATCCGCAGCAAGTTCCTCGGGAAGATTAAAGAGGCTTTTGTCAAAAATCCCCATCTGAAAAACTTGCTGCTCGACGATTTCTTCAAAGGGGAAATCCAAAAGTGTCAACAAGGCTGGAGAAAGGTCGTCGGCGCAGGAGCTGAAATGGGCATTCCCACTCCGACTTTCTGCACAGCCCTCTCTTTCTATGATGGGTACCGCACTGCCAGGCTGCCTGCGAACCTCATCCAGGCGCAGCGCGACTTTTTCGGGGCGCACACCTATGAAAGAGTGGACCAGCCGAGAGGAAAATTTTTCCATACCAATTGGACGGGCACGGGCGGAAAAGTCAGCGCCGGTTCTTATAATGTATGAAGTTTTTCTATTGGTTGGCGGTCTACTTTTTTAAGCTTTGGTTTTTTATATTCTATCGCCACCGCGTATCCGGTTTGGAAAATGTGCCTGAAGGGGCTGTCATCATAGCCCCCAACCACGTCTCTTATTACGATCCTCCGATCGTGGCTGTTTCGCTGCCGGAGGAGGTATATTTCCTGGCCGGGGATTGGCTTTTCAAATCAAGGATATTAGGGCCCATGCTGCGCTGCTTGAATACCTATCCGGTGAGCGGATCGGCCAGTGATCTGGCCTCTTTTAAAATTATCTGCCAGCTTTTGAAAGAGGGAAAGAAAGTCACCATTTTTCCCGAGGGGTCGCGGACTTACGATGGAGAGCTGCTGCCGCTCCAGCCCGGGGTGGCGATGCTGGCGCTCCGCTGCCAGTGCCCCATCATCCCTGTGTATATCACGGGCGCTTTTGAGGCATTTCCCAGGCAAAGGCGTTATCCAAAGCTTTGGGGTCGTACTGTTTGCATTTTCGGCAAGCCGATCTGGCCGGAAAATTACGCCGGCTTGGATAAGAAGAGCGCACAGATTGCGATGACGGCGGATTTGGAAAAGGCTCTCAAAGAGTTACAAGAGTAGCGTTAGAGCCCTTCTTCGATAGAGGCGGTGTCGCGGTATTCGAGGATTTTAAAGACTATCTCATCGACATTCAAATCGGATGTGTCGATCACATAGGCGTCTTCCGCTTGCCGCAACGGGGAAATTTTACGCGTCGAGTCGTAGTTGTCCCGGCGGCTGATCTCCTCAAGCGTCTTTTCGATTGTCAGATTTTTGCTCTCTTCAGGGAATTTTATTTTCAGTTCTTCAAAACGCCGCTTGGCGCGCACTTCGGGCCGGCCGGTGAGAAAAACCTTCACCTCTGCGTCAGGAAAAACGGTCGTTCCCATATCGCGCCCTTCAAAAACGGCATTGACTCCGATGGCAAATTCCCGCTGCACCTCTTTCATTTTTTCCCGCACCATCCCGATGGCCGAGATTTCGGAAACTAAAGATGTCACCTGTTCGGATCGGATTTTCAAAGTGACATCTTCCTCGCCGACTAAATACTTTTTAATCCCGTGATCAATGACGACGTCAAAGTCGAATTTGTCCAGATAGTCTTCCAAACTTTCGGGATTATGGTAATCGATTTTATCCCTCAATATGGCATAGGTCAGAGAGCGGAACATGGCGCCAGTGTCGAAATAGATAAATCCGATCTCTTCAGCCAATTTTCTGGCAATCGTGCTTTTCCCTGTGGCAATGGGTCCATCGATGGTAATAATCATAACATTTCTCTTAAAAATAAATAGATTAAAGGAATAGTAAAAACTAAAGAATCAACCATATCCAGAATGCCTCCCAAACCGGGCAATTGATTGCTGTCCTTGACTCCGGCGTCCCTCTTCAAAATCGATTCTGTCAGATCGCCGAACTGGGCGAAAATACCGATGAGAAACGAGAGAAAAAGCGAGGCTAAAAGGGGAAGGGCCGGGGGGCCGTGAGGTATGGCTGTCAGTATGGCTCCGGTGATCAGGGCGGCGGCTACACCTCCAACCGCTCCTTCCCAGGTTTTATTTGGGCTGATGAAGGGGGCTAACTTGTGGCGGCCGAAACGCTTGCCGCAAAAATAGGCTCCTGTATCGGTCATTTTTGTGACGATAATGGCGAAAAGCAGATAGTAGCGGCCGTAATCAAACGTGATATTGAGGGCGGTGGCCAAAGTCATTGCGAGGTAGGCAAAGCCAAAAACCGTGATGGCTAGTGTGATAAAGGAGTCTTTGATATGCCAGAAAAAATAGGCAAAAAGCAAAATCAGGCTTATGAGGAGGGCGAGTTGCGGCAAAGAGGCCGCTTTCTCAAACTGCGTGCTAAAATAAACGGCAAAAGTATATAGGGTGCTGCAGAAAATAGCGAGATTGACCGGAGGGGTGTGCCCTTTTGTTTTGGCGATCTGGTAATACTCCCAAAGAGCGATGCCGATGACGCAGGAAAGGAGAAGGGTAAAGAAGGGCTGAAAGTAGGGGTTTGTGGCGAAATAAATGGAAAAGAGGGTGATCGCAAGAGCAAAACAGCTCACAAACAAACGCATTTTAAGATCTCTCATGCTCCCCCCAATCGCCTTTCTCTTTTCTGAAAATCCCTCACGGCATCAAAGAGATGGCAAGGTTTGAAATCGGGCCAATACAGGTCTGTCATATAGAGTTCTGTATAAGAAATTTGCCAAAGTAAAAAATTGCTAATTCTCTGCTCTCCGCTGGTTCGAATGAGTAAATCGGGATCGGGCCAAGGGAAGGTATCGAGATACCGCGATATGGCTGCCTCGTCAATCTCTTCCTTTTTTAACTTTTGGGCGGTTAAATCGTCAATTAACTTATGCATGGCGCGCGATATTTCATCCCTTCCCCCATAGTTAAGGGCGAGTATCAGGTCAATATCTTGGCAATGGGCCGTTTCTTTCTTTGTTTTCTCCACAATCGCGATAACATGATCCGGCAGCTTGCTGATATTGCCGATGGTGTGGAACCGGATCCCGTTTTGCTGCATGGCGGGGAGCTGTTCTGTGAGATAGGAAGCCAGCAAAAACATGAGAGCGTCAACTTCATCTGCGGGCCTTGACCAATTTTCAATGGAAAAGGTATAAATCGTCATTATTTTGATATTAAGCTCTTTTGCCGCCTGCACAATATCTAAAAGGGCGTCGGCCCCTTTTTGATGCCCTTTTGGGGCCGAGCAGGCGTGAATTTTAGCCCAGCGGCGATTGCCGTCAGGGATAATGGCCACGTGCTTCGGTATCTTGTCCGGTTTAAGAAGAGCTTTTTGCTCATCTGTAAAATAAGCCGCTACCACAGCATTCCCTTTTGCCAAATGAGTTGATGCCGCTTAGGGCCGGTCGAGATGAGGCTTACCTTGGTCTGGCAATGGTTTTCAATTCTTTGCAGATAGGCCTTGGCTTCATGGGGAAGCTGGTTTTCTTCGGTGATCCCTTTAGTGGAGCCCTTCCATCCGGGAAGCGTTTCATAAATGGGCAGCGCATCCAGCAGGTCTTCGTAATTGGAGGGCATTTCATGAATGGTTTTCCCCCCTATTTCATATCCGGTGCAGAGTTTAATGCTTTCGAGTCCGTCGAGGATGTCCAGCTTGGTGACGGCGAGGGAATCCAAACCATTGATTTCAGCAGCGCGCCTGACGACCACCGCATCGAACCAGCCCATACGCCTTTGGCGTCCGGTCGTAGTGCCGATCTCCTTCGCATGAGCGGCAAAAGGGATGTTTGCTTCTTCGGTCGGCATTGGCCCGCTGCCCACGCGAGTGGAATAGGCCTTGACCACCCCCAAAGTGTGGGTAACATGGGTGGGGCCGATCCCCGCGCCCGCCAGGATTCCCCCTGCGGTGGTATTGGAAGAGGTGACAAAGGGGTGATTGCCAAAGGTGATATCGAGGCAGGTGCCCTGGGCGCCTTCAAGCAGGATGTTTTCCCCCCGCTTTTGAGCGAGATAGAGCGAGTGTTCCACATCTGAAATATAAGGTCTTAAGAGATCGGAGCAGAGGGCATAATGGTTCATCGTCTGTTCGAAGTCGGGTAATTCTGAGAGTTTCTGACGATCGTAGAGTTTCTTAAATGCCGGGCAAAAGAGGTCGATTCTGGAAAAAACGCCCATATTGATGCCGATGCGATTGATCTTGTCGCTATAGCAAGGGCCGATGCCCCGTCCGGTTGTTCCGATCCCCTTGCTCATATCTTCCAGCTGATCGGTCAGACGGTGGAAAGAAAAAATCACATGCGCGTAAGGGGAGATCCACAGCCTGCCCTTTACAGAAATATTTTGCTCTTCCAGTTGTTTGATCTCATGGATTAAGACATCGGGGTCGATAACGGTCCCGCCGCCGATGTAGACTTGGGTATCGGGGTGTAAAATTCCCGACGGGATCAGATGAAATTTAAATTCCCGGTTTTCAACGATGACGGTATGCCCGGCATTATTGCCGCCTTGGGCGCGGACAACGTGTTGAAATTGAGGGGTCAAAGCGTCGACAATTTTGCCTTTCCCTTCATCTCCCCATTGAGTTCCTACAACGATAACGCAAGCCATCTAAAATCGCTCCCTGTTCTAAATTACTCAGCCTTTAAGACTTCCATGAAGGCGTTTTGAGGGATGTTGACTTTTCCGATCTCTTTCATCCGCTTTTTCCCTTTCTTCTGCTTTTCCCAGAGCTTTCGTTTTCGGGAAATATCACCGCCGTAGCATTTTGCCGTGACGTTTTTAGAAAGGGCTCCGATAGTTTCCCGGGCGACAATTTTTCCACCGATGGCGGCTTGGATTGGCACTTTAAACAATTGCTTGGGGATTACTTCCTTCAGTTTAGCGCAGATCGCCCGCCCTTTGCTCTCGGCTTTTGAGCGGTGCACCAGGCAGGAGAAGGCGTCGACCGGTTCTTCATTGACGCGGATTTCGAGTTTGATGATATCCCCTTCTTCATAGATATCATGTTCGTAATCAAATGAGCCGTAGCCTCTTGTAACAGATTTCAATTTGTCGTGGAAATCGGTGATGATCTCGTTTAAAGGGAAGCGGTAGGTCAGCAGGAGGTGATTGGCGTCCATGGTGTCTGTTTTCAGGCAGATCCCCCGTTTTTCCATGGCGAGGTTCATGATGGCGCCGAGATAATCGGGAGGGATCATGATCGAGCATTTGACCCAGGGCTCTTCGATCCATTCGATGTGCGTCGGGTCGGGAAAGTGAGCGGGGTTGTCGATCTCTTTTACGCTATTATCGGACATTACCACTTTATAGACCACGCTCGGAGCCGTGGAGATGATATCGAGGTCGAATTCCCTCTGCAGTCTTTCGAAAATAATTTCCAAATGGAGCAGGCCGAGGAATCCGCAGCGGAAGCCGAAGCCAAGCGCGAGGCTGCTCTCCTGTTCGATATGCAGAGCGGAGTCGTTGAGCTGCAGTTTGACGAGAGCGTCTCTCAGCGCGTCAAAATCGGAGGAGTCGATCGGGTAGATGCCGGCAAAAACGACAGGGGCGATCCGCTTAAATCCCGGCAGCGGTTCCGGAGCCGGATTTTTCAGCGAGGTGACTGTATCGCCGATTTTGACATCCTCGGTTTTTTTGATGTTGGCAACAAGATAGCCCACTTCCCCCGGCCTCAGGATTTCCACGGGTTTTTCCTGCGGGGAGAAGACGCCGACTTCGAGCACTTCGAAGTTTTTGCCGGAGACCATCATTTTGATCTGATCCCCTTTTTTGATCTGTCCCGATACGACGCGGATGTAGACCATGACGCCGCGGTAGTTGTCGTAGTGGGAGTCAAAAATCAGGCCGCGGAGGAGGTTGTCTTTCGGTTCTTTCGGATGGGGCACCCCTTTGATCAGGCTCTCTAAAACCTCTTCGATGCCGATGCCCGATTTCGCCGAGCATTTGACGGCATTGGAAGCGTCGAGGCCGATGATCTCCTCAACCTGCCGCCTGGCTTCTTCGGGGTTGGCGGTGGGCAGATCGATTTTGTTCAAAACGGGGATAATCTCGAGGTTTCGTTCGAGGGCGAGGTGGACGTTTGCAAGCGTTTGAGCTTGAACGCCTTGACTTGCATCAATGACGAGCAGGGCGCCTTCGCAGGCGGCAAGCGACCGGGAGACCTCGTAAGTGAAGTCGACGTGACCCGGGGTGTCGATCAGATTGAGCTGATAGATTTCTCCGTCTTTAGCCTGGTAGAGCATGGCGACAGGGCAGGCCTTGATAGTGATGCCCCGTTCCCGTTCGAGATCCATATTATCGAGGAGCTGCTCTTTCATATCCCTTATCTCGACCGTGTGGGTAAGCTCGAGGAAGCGGTCGGCCAAAGTCGACTTGCCATGGTCGATATGGGCGATAATGGAAAAGTTGCGGATTTTTTTTATATCGTATTTGTACATGATTTGAGACAAGTTAAATGAATAAAATACCTGAAGAGGCATTAACTTATCAATTCCTAAATGACACGGCTCCGGACGGAAAAGTGTTAACTGATTAATAATTTATTAGATATTTTAGCAATATAATTAAACTGTAATTTAGTTTTGTAATATAATTAAAATGAGAGGAGTGAGGTTCATTGTGGGAGTTGTTACCGGAATAAACACTAAAGGAGGAGGGGTACCTCAAAGAAATGAGGGCTATTTAGCTGTCGGCGAGCGGATGCTGAAGGTCCAATTGGGTAAAGAAATTCTAAATTCCAGTCTGATAGAAAAGATAAAATCTTATGGTGTTCCAAAAAACGAAGCTTTTTTTGTTGGTCTGGCAGAAAGGCATCTCTCCCAAGACAAAGCATGGCAAAAAAAATATGAGGTCCGGGAAGCAGCTTATATCAAATTGTTTGATTCGGATCTCGACCTTCCGGTAGAGAAAAAAAAGGTTATCCTTGCCCAGGCCGCAAAATTTCCCATTATGCAGGAGGCGCTTCACGAGATTGGGGAAAATCCTGATGCCAAATCATCAATGAAACTCGCCATTTTATCGGATTTTCTGTCCGATGCCGTAAAGGACGAGGATGATGAGACGGCATTGGCGCAATTGACGCAGCGGGATGTAGAAGGGAAGGAAATAAAAGCAGCCATTGCAGCCATCAAGGAGGAGTCGAAGCGCGATCTCAAAGCGCTGCGGGAGAAAAGGAAAAACGCACCTGTTTCCAAAAAGGCCATTGAGCTTCAAGCGGAATTGCATCGGGCCATACGAGAGGGTAAAGAGTGGTCTAAAGGACAAATTACCCTAAACAAAGTGGTGGGAAGCGCGAATAAAGTCTATAAGCTCTTTAAAGAGCATGAGCCAGCCATCGCGGCCTTTTTCAAAGTCGGTGCTGGCAATGAAGAGGGAAGCGGGAAAATGGAGAAATTGATATGGGATATGGCCGTGATTTTAGGCGTTGAAGCCCGCTTTGCTCCCACAGGGGAGACAGAATTGAGGACGAAAAAGGAGCTTTTAGGGGGGCAGGAAGAAGCCATGCAATGGGATGAGGGCGACCTTATGAAATTGTCAGCGGCCAGGGAGGCCCTTCGCGGCGGCATTCAGCCGGCTCAAGAAGGAAAAACGTTGAAAGGTCTGCAGGGAAACGCCGTATCAACATGCGAGGTGGCGGAAGGTGTTCTTGTGAGTCTGATTTTTGGCATGTTTGACCTCCATTCCAATAATATTATGATTACGAAGCAGTATGAAATCAGATTTTTCGATAATACGCGCAGCATGCCTAATTGCAACGGCTTTCTCAATGACGGGGCCGGGATCATTCCCTCCTATCGCTGCGCTCTGCTCGATCTCCCTCAGTCTCAACGCGTTTTAAACAATAACGAGATAGAAATTCTACAAAATGAAGTAGCTTCGGTCAAAGGGAAAATGGGCAAGCTCCGGGAATTTTTAAACATCCCTCAAACCAAGGCCATGCTGGAGAAGCTTCCTCCCGGCTGGATGGATATGACAGCCTCTTTAGACGCCATGGAATTGAGAGTCGCCGCCCTGGAAGCGGCGCTTCAAAACGGGAAAGTCAAAACAGCCGCGGATTTGGTGGAGCAGTGCAACCCCGACTATAAATTTGCTTTTGCCTTGACCACTCTTACCCGGCGCATTTTTGATCCTGCCAATTTTGATCCGGATAATTTGCATAATTATGTCGGATATGAAGCGATCAATGATTATTGTCTCAATCTCATATCAAATGGGTATGATTTGAGCGAGATTAAGCAGTGGTGCGACGATCTTAGTTTAAACGATCTAGTTCAAAAAGTGGTGAGCTGCGATCTCGCGGCTCTTCGGGATCCCTCCCCAAGCCATGAGAAGGTGGAACGCAACCAAGAAATAATGGATGGGATTGTGAAAACAGCTGTTATGGATCTTAAGGACGTGCAGAAGAAAAGTTGTATAAATATCGTTTTGCAATTTAATTTAGAAGCCTTAGGCAACGAGCGGAATATCAAAATGGTGAACGAGCCCTTTGCCGGGGCGTATCTCAAATTCGAGCAAATGAAAGAGGGCGCCGTCATCTTTTATGATCAGGACGAGTATAAAATCATCTACAAAACTCCCGGCGACTATGCCGTGGAGAAAATCGATCTGAGCGCCATACCGGGGAAAATAAAAATAGGGGGAAAAGCAGCGGTCATCAAAGACCTTATAAATAATCTTTGACAAACTTGTTCCTTGACCCTATAGAAAAATAATTTAAGAGGGGATTGGGAATGCACATTATACATGTCGCTTCAGAAATTGCGCCTGCAGCCAGGGTCGGCGGTTTAGCCGATGTGATATTGGGACTCGGGAGGGAGCTTTTGCGTCAGGGCCATCAAGTAACGCTCATTTTGCCGAAGTATGCCAGTCTCGAGCTGAAGTATATCGAGAGCTTATCTTTGTTAAACGAGGAGGTCACCTCCTTTTGGAAGGGCAGGGAGTGCGCCAACAGGATTTGGATCGGCAAAACGGGCGGATTGAGAGTGATCTTTATCGATCCTGAAGAACCCTTTTTCCAGCGGGAGACGATCTATGGCTATGAAGATGATATCGACCGCTTTCTCTACTTCTCCAGAGCGGCTTTAGATTTCCTGGTGAAAAAAGAGCTTAAACCCGATGTGATCCACCTGCATGAGTGGCAGACGGCCGCTATCGCTCCGCTGGTTAAGACCGTGTACGCCGGCCGGGTGAAGTCGAAAGTGATCTTAACGATGCATAACCTGGAGTATCAGGGGCTTTGTTCGAAATGCAATTTGAAGGACATCGGGCTGGATGCCGTCTTTACTGATAATGCAAACCCGCAACTGATGAATATCCTCAAAGGGGGCATCATGTATGCCGATTCCTTAAACACCGTTTCACCCACCTATTCCAGGCAAGTGCTGACTGAACAGTATGGCTTTAATCTGCATACGACTTTGCTGCAGTATCAGGAAAAATTTACGGGGATCTTAAACGGACTGGATTACAATTTTTGGAATCCGGCCGAGGACTCTTTTCTCCCTATTCAATATACCTCTGATGAAAAGTTGTTTGAGAAGAAACAGATGGCGAAGCTGGCCTTAAGGCAGAGGCTCGGTTTAGCGGATGATCACCGGCCCATCATTGGCTGTGTGACCCGACTTGTGCCGCAAAAGGGGTTGGATCTTATCAAACACACCCTGTCTTATTCTTTGGCCAACGAGGCTCAGTTTGTCTTACTCGGTTCCACTTCGAACCCAAAAGTGCAGGAGGAGTTTTCCTACCTGAAAAGTAAATACCACAACCATCCCAATGTGCATTTGATCTTGCAGCACCAAGAGGAGCTTGTGCATCAGATTTTTGCGGGGGCCGACATCATGATCGTGCCTTCCCTCTTTGAACCTTGCGGCCTCACCCAGTTGATCGCTTTAAGGTATGGCAGCGTGCCGATCGTCCATAAAACAGGGGGCCTCGCCGATACGATCCACGATGTCGACTATTCCGGAAAGCCCTTTGCCGAGACTAACGGCTACAGTTTTGACGCCGCCGAGATTTCTAAGCTGGAGGAGGCTCTGGAGCGCGCTCTGAAGTGCCAAAAAAGCGAGCCAAGCAAGTGGCGGCAGCTGGTGCTGAACGGCATGAAGCAGGATTTCAGCTGGAGCAGCTCCGTTCTTAAGTATTTGGACCTCTATAAGATTATATCGGCATCTGGTTAAAATTTGACATTTGGACTCGCGCCAAAGCCCCGGGGTAGTGAAAAGCCGCAGGAACTGCGGCTTTTCAAGGGGACTTATTATTATTTTTGAGGAACAACCAAGATTTGGTTATTGATTTGTTTTACCCCTTTGAGTTTGCTGAGGCTGTCTTGAAGTTTATCTTTATCATCTTGAGAATTGACGCTGCCTGTCAAAGTCACAACGCCATTATTCACTGAAAACGAGACGTTTTCATAACCTTTTGTAAACCAGCCGGTACCTACAGTGCTTTTGATATCGTTGTTGATATCTTCGTCACCTGTTGTAGCTGTGGGTGCTGGTTGATTTACTGTTTGAGCTTGCGTGTTGGATTGAGTAGTGGAATCTTGACTCTGACATGTAGTAGGCTGGTTAGCCATTTGGCATGTAGTAGGCTGGTTAGCCATTTGGCATGTAGTAGGCTGGTTAGCCATTTGGCATGTAGTAGGCTGGTTAGCCCATTGACATGTAGTAGGCTGGTTAACCCATTGACATGAATCGCATGGCTGGACAAATTGAACAGGTTGCGCATAAAAAACACCACAATTTCCTCCGCAGTCTGCAGGAAGATAAGCTGTGGATCCTAAAACTATAAATGCGAATAACTTTTTCATGATTAAACCTCTTAATTTTTTTATTATTATTTTCTTGATTTGGATGTGGCGTGTTCCCTCTCGCAAGCTTCTGAACAGCTTCTTTCCCATTCGGAAATTTGTTTCTCTGCAGTATCTTTTGATATACCGTATTTTTTCTGAATCAGACCCAGCAATTGATCTCTTTGGCCTCTAATTTCAGAAAGCTCATCATCAGTGAGTTTGCCCCATTGTTCTTTGATTTTACCTTTAGCTATTTTCCAATCACCTTTTAAAATATCTTTGTTCATAAAAACCTCCATTTAGTTGTGTATTGATATTTGCAATACAACTTTATTCTATATTATGAGGAATAGTTTACTAAATTAATTTTTAATTAATAATATACAAATGACTTGTTATTAATGTGATATAATAAGAAGATTTCCCTGAGACACCGTTACTTCGGTCTTTTCTCCCAGGGCTATGTTTGAGATGCTCATAAAGTTTTGATCCAAAACAGCTTGGGAAAGCTCCCATTTCAGCCCTTTGGTTGAGACGCCAATAGCCGGGCCATTGATAGGGATGAGGGATATGACTTGTCCCGCAAGGGTCGCCAGAGTCGTACGGCCTGAGAGGGAAAAAATGGTTTCGCAGTGATTCTCGATAATCACTCTATTCGGATAGCGCGCCAGAAGCTGCAAATTGTACAAAGTGTGATCCAGCCGCTTTTTTAAAGCGCCGAAGATATGGATCGGCAGCGGAGAATTATCAATAATATACTTTAAAGCAATTTCCAGGTCGGTCTCGTCTTTGTCGAATGGAAACTTTTGCGTGGGCAGATTGGGGTAGCGCTGCAAGAGATCCGGCGGGCAAGAGTCGAGATCGCCGATGAGCAGGTCAGGGGTGATGCCCATTTGGTCGCAGTGGTTTAAGCCCCCATCAACGGCAATAATCTGCCCTGCATTTTTTAACCGCCCGGCAGTGAAAGGATAATCTTGAATTTCTCCGTTGGCGATAAGAGCTATAAAGGTCATATTGCGGCCAAGATGACTCGAACATCCACCGAGTTGCCTCGACTAGAACCTGAATCTAGCGCGTCTACCAATTTCGCCATGGCCGCATGAGTAAACAATATACAATATCTAAGGATTTCGGTAAATGTGGATTTTAAGCCGGGCTTTCTGTATACTAAGTGCATGACATTTAATCGCCAAAACCCCTTTATCGCCCAAATAGCAGACCGGTATTTCCTGACCAAGCCGGGCTCTTTGAAAAGGACAGAACATATCGTTCTCGATCTGGCCGGCTCCGGCTTGAAGTACGAAGTGGGGGATAGCGTCGCCATTTTGCCGGTCAACGATCCCTCTCTGGTTGCCAAAACCCTCAAAGCCATGAAAGCTTCCGGGGAGGAAATGGTGGTGGATAAAAGGAGCGGCGACTCCCATTTGTTGATGGATTATTTGACCAAAAAAGCCAATCTCTCATCTGTGGGCAAACCCCTGTTGAAGGAAGTGGTGCAAAGGCAAAGCGATGAGCGGAAGAGGGCGGAGCTTTTCTCTCTGCTCGAAGAGGGGAACAAGGAGCGGTTAAAGCAATTTATTGGCGAAAGGGAGCTTTGGGATTTTTTGGAGGAGCAGCGGGAAGTCAGTTTCGCTCCCGAGGAACTTTGCCAGATGCTGCAGCCCCTGCTGCCGCGGTTTTATTCCATCGCCTCGTCTCCTGCCGTTTCGCCAGACGAGATGCATTTGACTGTTGCCTATTTAGAATATACGACCAATGGCCAAAACCGGAAAGGGGTATGTACGAATTATTTATGCGAGACAGCTCCCCTTTTTGAGCGTTCGGTGCCCATCTATATTCAGCCGCATAAAGGGTTTACTTTGCCGGAGAAGCCGGATGCGCCGATTATCATGATCGGCCCGGGAACTGGGGTTGCTCCATTTCGGGGCTTTATGCAGGAGCGGATCGCTAAGGGCGCCGCGGGAAAAAACTGGCTCTTTTTTGGGGAATGGAATAGGGCGTACGACTTTTTTTACGAGGAGTATTGGGTCGCACTGCAGGCTGCCGGCAAGCTAAAATTAGAGGCCGCCTTTTCCCGCGATCAGGCCCATAAAGTCTATGTGCAGCACCGCATGCTGGAAAACGGCCCTGAGTTTTTCCGCTGGCTGGAAGAGGGGGCCTACGTTTATGTCTGCGGCGATGCGGAGAGGATGGCCAAAGATGTCGACGAGGCGTTGCACGCCATTATCGAAACGCATGGCGGGACGGACGCCAAAGCCTATGTCAAGCAGCTGAAAGCCGGGAAGCGCTATTTGCGCGATGTCTATTAGTTCATAAAAAAAACAGTATGTGTGCCTTGCCGGGTTGTCAACTCTTTCCAGCCCACATATGGATTCACAGATTCAGAGGAACCTATCGTGGCATTTAAAGATTCGGTTATCTGATCGCGGTCAGTTATTTGGGTAATAAAGGATGTTCGGCCAATATCGCTGATGTCAATCACATTATTGCTATGACTTATATTTTTTGTCTCTCTCTCCCGGCTGCCTGTACACTCTTCAAAAAGAGATGCTATTAAGGCGAGCCTTTCCTGATTGCGATCCGGGCTGTTTACAAGATGCTTCGGAAAATAGTGGGGATGATCCTGCAAAAATAATGCCAGCTTATAGCAGCTGGCTCTGGTTGTTCCTTCTAAATTTTTAGCATCCTCGTATTTTTGATAAATAAGTTCGCATTTTTGATCTTCTGTCAGTAATTCGCCGGAACGCTTATCTGTCAGGCTGGGGATTTTAGTCATCAGATCAGCCATAGCAATTTTATAATGCGCTTTCATAGATTTGCTCGCTGCGCTGAAAGTGATATTATTTCGGGCCGCCTTTAACCAGCGAAAAGCTTTTGCATAAGAATCTCCATTAGAGAATGAGAATTGTTTCTCATAGACTAATCGGGAAAGACCCAAGGTATAGCAAAATTTTGACTCAGGTGCAGTTTCTCGATCTATTTGTTCTATAAGCCAATTCCCGCAAGAATTGACAGTATGCTGCGGCGAAGTTGCGCTATTTAATACTCTGTAGCAATCTGAAATATTCATGATAAACCTCTTATTTATCGAGCAATTATAAGAGGCGATTGTTAATCTTATATTAAGAAATTGTTAAGGTTCTTGTGTTGTGACAATGGCGAAACACTCCAACCCCTCGCCGCAGCCGACATCGGTCAATCCTTCACCCGATGTGGCCGTGATCCCTACCTGATCGGCCTCCAACTGCATGACTCTCGCTATATTTTGCCGCATCTCCAAAAGGCGTTTTTTGAACATCGGGCGCTTTCCTTCAAGCGAGATGGCGACGTGGGATATCTTCTTATTTCCTAATGTTTTCATCGCCTCTTCCAGATAGACCTGGCTGTCGGTGATGCCGTCTTTTAAGCACAGGTCGTCGGCGATGCCCCCTAAAATGAGGGTGTGGGTGATCGAGGTAATCGCGTTGCAGATGGCGTGAAAGACCACGTCGCCGTCAGAGTTGGCTTTGAAACCCGGCACATCGTCGAAGATGAGTCCGGCTATGATGCAGTGTTCCATGGCGTCGTCCGGCAAGAAACGGTGGCTGTCTTTGCCTATGCCTGTTCTAATTTTCATTTTTTTCTCCTTGGGTTAACAGAATTATTGGGAGTTTTGCTTTTTTTGGCAAACCATTATCTCGGCTTTGCCAAAACTTTTACGAAGGATAGGGTGTTTATACCCATCCTGAGTAATTCATTTAGTCGGAGGAAGCCTCTCTTTGAAGATGAGTTCAAAAGTTTGGGCAAAGTCGAGTTTATTTCCTTGATTTGAACCCCGTCATTGCTTTAAAGTCTGCTTAGGAATAGCGTGAGGGCGGTTTTATGGAAGTTTTAAAAATTACAGGCGGAACACCCCTGAAAGGGCATATCAAGGCGGCTGGCGCGAAAAATGCGATCACCAAATTGCTTGTGGCCTCTTTGCTCTCTGATAAAAAATGCCGTTTTTACAATGTCCCGAATATCGGCGACGTGGAAGTCACGGCCGATCTTTGCCGCGAAATCGGCATGCAGATCGACTGGGACCGGGAAAACGGCGTGATGGAAGTGATCACCAAGGAATTGAAAACCGCCTATGTCCCGCAGCGCTTCTCAGGGGCAAACCGGATCCCGATCCTCATGATCGGCGCCCTGCTCGGAAGAACCGATGAAGATATCATCGTGCCGACTGTTGGAGGATGCGAGATCGGACGCCGCTCGGTGGATTTCCATATCAATGCCCTGCAGCAGCTTGGCGCCACCATCGAACACCGCTCCATGAAAAAAGAAGGCGCCTATTTCGCCCACGCCCACAACGGATTGAAAGGCTCCGTAATCACTTTGCCCTATCCTTCCGTCGGCGCTACCGAGAACACGATTTTAGCCAGTGTGACGGCGCGGGGATTGACAGAGATTAAAAACGCGGCCATTGAACCGGAAGTGGTTGAGCTTATCCTTTTCTTGCAGAAGCTCGGCGCGATCATCACGATTGATGTCGACCGCACCATACGCATTCAAGGGACGCGCCGCTTTCATGAAGTGGAACATACGATTATTCCCGACCGGATCGAGGTGGCCTCCTGGGGGGTGGCTGCGATTGCGACCAAGGGGCGCGTTTTTGTGGAAGGGGCTCAGCATATCAATCTGGTCACCCTCCTCAACAAGCTGAGAGAGGTGGGCGGTGGTTTTGATATCAGATCCAACGGTATTGAGTTTTACTATGACGGCCCGCTGCAAGGGGGCGTGCATCTGGAAACGGATGTGCATCCCGGCTTTATGACCGATTGGCAGCAGCCTTTTGTGGTGCTGCTCACCCAGTCCTCCGGCACATCGGTCGTCCATGAAACCGTTTATGAAAACCGCTTCGGGTATACCGAAACTCTGTGCGAAATGGGAGCAGATATTACTCTTTTCAGACAGTGCCTTGGAGGCAAACAATGCCGTTTCGCCTCGCAAAGTTTTGCTCACAGCCTGATTGTCAAAGGGCCGACTCCCCTGGTTGGCAAGGAGATTAAAATACCCGATTTGCGCGCCGGTTTTGCTTACGTGATGGCCGCGTTAGTCGCCAAAGACTCCAGCGTCATTTCCGGGCTCCCTTTCCTCGATCGCGGTTACGAAAGGCTGACCGAAAAGCTGACAGCCTTAGGGGTCGACGCCGAAAGAGTCGAAGTCGAAAAGAAAGACTTGCAGCCGGCGTTGGTATGACCCCCGTCATCGATTTTCATTGCGATTTGCTTCTCTATCTGGGTGCAGAATCTGACCGCACAGCCAATGACCTTATCTGCCGCTGCGCCTATCCTCAGATGCGTCAAGGCGGGGTCAAGCTGCAAATCCTGCCCATTTCCGAAACCATTCCCGATTCCTCCGCCATCGGCGATACTCAGGTGAAGATCTTCCATCAGCTGGCGCAAGAATATCCTTATGAAATCATCCGCCGCAAAGAACAGCTCGAAAATTTCGCGGAGCGGAAAAAGATAGGCATCTTGCTCGCCATCGAGAACGCATCGACCTGGTGCGATGAAGAGGATGATCTGGAAAAGCGCTTTAAGCGGCTGGAGGAGATTGAAAAAGAAATTTCCAAAGTGGTTTATATCAGTATGACCTGGAACTTCGAAAACCGGTTCGGCGGGGGCGCCTTAACGAATGTGGGGCTGAAGGAGGATGGCCAAAGGCTGCTGGACTTTATGCATGGCCGCAAAACCGCTGTCGATTTTAGCCACACCTCGGACGCTTTGGCCGCCGATATTCTCAATTATATCGATAAAAAAAATCTGGATATACCCATCATTGCGAGCCACTCCAACAGCCGCCTTATCCACGATGTGCCGCGCAACCTGCCGGATGAATTTATCAATGAGATTTTTAAAAGGAAAGGGATTATCGGCCTGAATACTATCCGCTATTTTATCGGCAATCCGGAGGATGCCCCGGTAAAGTTTGCCGAACATGTGGATCATCTGCTCGACTTGGGGGGAAAAAAGCAAATTTGCCTGGGACTTGATTTTTTCTACGAAAACGATGTGGCGGCCTGCTTTCGCAAATCTCCCGAGCAGTTATTTTTTCCGGAATTTTCTAACTCCTCCTGTTATCCGGAATTATTCGCTCTTTGCCCCCCTTCGGTAGTGGAGGGATTGAGCCACCAAAACGCCCTTTCTTTCCTGAATCATATCTTAGTTTCCTAGAAAAGAAATCCCTGTTATAATCAAAAGACCTTTTGAAGGAATTGTATGAAAACAGGAATGTTAATTCAAATTATAATTTGTATTATTCTTGCCGTCTTTACCGGCTCGCTGACCGATCAGCAAACGACTTTAAGCGGAATTCCCGCCATCCGCCTCTACCACCTGGTAGGTCAGCTTTTTCTAAACGCCCTGATGTGCGTCGTGATTCCCCTGGTAATGACCTCGGTTATCAGCAGCGTCGCGCAAATGGGAGCGGATGGATCGCTTGGCAAACTGGGTAAAAGGATTTTCAGCTATTTTGTGCTGACCAGTCTGCTTGCCGTCTTCATCGGCTTCTTGACTGTGATGGCGGTTAAGCCGGGGATGAAACAGGAGTTGTCGAACCTGGCCCCCCTTAGTTCCTCCTTCGACTCCTTCGCAAAGTTAGAAGAGTTTATTTTACAAATCATCCCGTCAAATATTTTGATGGCTGCGGCGCAAGGGCAGATTTTGGGGCTGATATTTTTTAGCGTCCTTTTCGGAGTGTTCCTGGCCAAAGTCGACGCGGATAATGCCACAGTGATTTTGCGCTTTGTCAAAGGGGTTTATCAAATTATGATTATGCTGACCCGCTTCATCATGCGCGCCCTGCCGCTTGGCGTCTTTGGATTAGTCGCGGAAGCTGTGGCGACTACCGGCATTGCCATGATGGCTTCGGCGCTTTGGTTCGTGTTCACTGTCCTTCTTGCGATCAGCATCTACTCCCTGATCGTACTGCCCCTTCTGCTGAGCATCATAGGCGGAGTGAATCCCATTTCCCACCTGAGAATGGTCATGCCCGCATTGCTGACCGCCTTTACCACGAGCTCCTCCGCGGCCGCCTTGCCTCTTGCTATTGAATGCATGGAAAAAAAGGGGAGGAACACGCGCCGCATCTGCCATTTGACCCTGCCCCTCGGCTCTTCGCTTAATATGCCGGGCACCGCTCTCTTTATTTGCGTGGCCGCCTGCTTTTTGGCCCAGACTTATGGCGTCCATATCAGCATAGGGATGCAGGTCTTTGTGATTATGCTATCTCTGCTCACTTCTTTTGGCATGGCCGGCATTCCTTCGGCCAGCATTATTTCCCTGCTGCTGGTTTTGCAGATGATCGGCTTGCCGGCGCAAGGCATAGGCATTATCCTGGCGGTCGAGCGGATTGTCGATATGTTTCGCAGCGCCGTAAACTTATATGGAAACACTTGCAGTACGGCGTTTATCACGGGTGCGGAAAAAGGTGAAGAGGATGTTGTCGAACTTGTCGCCTAAAACAGTTGTGGTGGGGCTCTCCGGAGGGGTGGATTCCGCCGTCTCGGCTCTTTTGCTCAAACAGCAAGGGTACCGCGTGATCGGCCTGTTTATGAAAAATTGGGAGGAGGAGGGAGATTGCCCGGCCGCTGTCGATTACGAAGATGTGGTCAGTGTCTGCGAGCAAATCGGCATCCCCCACTATTCTGTCAATTTCGCCAAAGATTATTGGGACTCCGTCTTTTCTGAATTGATTGAAGGTTTAAAAAAGGGGGTCACTCCTAATCCCGATGTCTTATGCAACCGGGAAATCAAATTTAAAGTGCTGCTCGATAAGGCAATTGAACTTGGCGCCGATTATCTTGCGACCGGCCACTATGCCCAAGTGAGCGGGAAAAATCAGTTGCTGCGCGGCCTGGACCCTAATAAGGACCAAAGTTATTTCCTCTATATGATCAAGGAGGACATTTTAAAGAAGGTGCTTTTTCCGGTCGGCGGGTTGTGCAAGAGCGAGGTGCGGCGCATTGCGGTTGAAAATGGCTTAAGTGTCTCGGGCAAAAAAGACAGCACGGGCATCTGCTTCATCGGTAAAAGGGATTTCAAAGAATTTATGGGGCAGTATTTGGGCTACAAGCCCGGGGACTTTGTCCGCCTGAACGGAGAGGTGGTCGGCCGCCATGACGGAGCCGCCTTTTATACGATCGGACAGAGGAAGGGTTTGGGCATCGGCGGCGCCGGCGAGGCGTGGTTTGTCGTGAGCAAAGATATGGAGAAAAACCATGTGGTGGTGGAACAAGGGGAAGATCACCCGGCCCTTTACGGCAATGCCTTAACAGCCGTCGACCTAAGTTTTGTGTCTGAAGAAGCCTTGGAGCTTCCTTTGAGATGCACCGCCAAGATCCGCTACAGACAAAGCGACCAGCTCTGCACGATAACGTCAATTGAGGATGGAGCCGCGCATGTGATATTTGACACGCCTCAACGCGCGATTACCCCTTGGCAATCAGTTGTTTTCTATCAAGGGGAGATCTGTCTTGGGGGCGGTTTTATTGCCGGATCATCTTATGCCCGTTGAGTCTGCTCTGCATCGCGCCATCATCCAAAACGACATAAGCCAAATAGAGCTGTTATCTAAAGATCCTCTCTCTCTGCTCGAAACGGAGGCGCTAGGGTTTACCTCTCTTGAGCTGATACACTACCTGGACCGCCCATTTGAAGAAGAAAAGAGCTTTAAAATTTTACCGGAAGGAGCTTCTGAAATCGCCTATTTTGATAGAAGTGAATTTGAGTCTTTTTTTCATCTCCATTATTTATCCCGCCTCAAATTTTCCTCCTATCCTTTCATGAAAAAAGTTATTAAAAATTGCCCCTATCTGCTGCGCAATAAAGTGACTGCCGAGAGTAATTTGGAGCTTGGGGCTTTCTACCGCAGCTTTCTCGCTGCGGGATATATCGCAGATATCAGCATACGCTGGATCGATCCCTCGTATGGCTACGGCTTATTCGCCGAAACTCCTCTAACTAAAGGAACCTATATTGGAGAATATACGGGATTAGTTAGACAGCTGCACCGCTTAAAACCCGACCACAACGCCTACTGCTTCCACTACCCTACCCGGCTGTGGTCTTTGAAGTACCTGATTATCGACGCCTTGACCGAAGGCAATGAATTGCGGTTTGCCAACCACAGCGACGATCCTTCGATGGAACCCGCCTGCCTGGTGGATCGGGGTCTTTTGCACCTGGTTTTTTTCGCAAAAAAAGAGGTGCGGGCAGGGGAGCAGCTTACTTTTGATTATGGACAAGATTATTGGAAAAAAAGGAAAAAATATCATGAGCCCTCTAACAGCTGCAGAAACTAGTACACTGGCGACATATCAGTTTTCTCAGGAAAACCGCCTCGCCGTATGGAAAAAAGGCGACGGCACAAAGGAACTGGTAAAAGTAAAAACCGCGACTCTTCGCTTTTGGGATAACTATGACGCCTCATTAAAGGGTGTTTCGAATTACCTCTGTACCAAAACTTTGCCGGCGCCTGAAACAGCGGCTTATAAGACTATTCACGAGTTGGCTGCGCGCTATCTGCTCAAACAAGGGCATTATCGAATACCCCAGTTATGGCAGAATTTAGGGAGTATTTGCACTGTGGCCTATGAATCCGTGCAGAGGAATATTAGCGATCAGGGTATTGAATGCGCTCCATTTGGCATGAAAGGAACGGTTGATGTGATAGTCACTCCCTTGACACAATATAAGCACATTTTTGCCCAGATGGGGATAGTATTACCCCCAAGCCTCAGTTACGCTCCGCATGTGCACAATAAAAACGACGAGAACTTGGTAAATGGAACCGTTGTGGTTCACCTCGTTGTCGATCGGTATTCCCCCATAATATGCAACTTCGAAAAATATTAAACGAATTTTTGCGAGAGCGCCAAAAAGAGCGCGACCAGAAATCCCGCGACTGTAGGCAGGACGATCAGCGATCTGCCTTCATGGATCGCTTCCGGAATCATCGCGTGCACGACCAGGGCGAGGACTGCGCCTCCAGCTATTGCTTCGGCAAAAATCGCCACCAGCCATTCGGAACTGCCGATAAACAGCTTTCCGGCTACTGCAGCCGCAATGCCTGCGATTACAACGGCCCACCACAGGCCGAAAATCGCCTTGTCGCTGAATCCGGCTTTTGAGAGCAGGGAGGCGCTTGCCGCGGCTTCGGGCAGCCCCCCGAGGAAGAGGCCCATCATGAGGGTTAACGAGATGTTTTCCAGTCCGGTAAACCTTGATCCGATAACTAGGCATGCGGGTATGGAGTCGAGCATATTCCCGATAACGATCGCAAGGCCCGCTCCACGACCGGTTTTGGCAAGGATTTTGTTTTCTTCGGTTTGGCTCAAACGCTCGATGTTGTTGCTGGCTATTCTCGACCAAGTTGCGGGATTAGCCCCTCCTTCACTTAAGTTTTCAATCGCGCGCTTGTGGCTGAGACGTTTGACGGCTTTAGCCAGCAATCGATCCTCTGCGAGGAGTTGTTCGAACTCTTTTTTATTGATCTGCAAGAGCTCGCACTCTGTGACGGCGCGAATAGTTGCGGTCCGCGGGCCTTGGCTTAGTAAAGCCATTTCTCCAAAGGCTTGACCTCTGCCAAGTTCGGCGATCTGCTTAGAATTGTCCAGGGCTTCGACCGTTCCTTTGGCGATGATATAGAGGGCGTCCCCCTCATCGCCTGCCCGGAAGAGAATCTCACCCGGATTCATGTGGCGTGAGCGTAGAGATGGCAATAGGTTTTCGATTTCTTCGGGCGGCAGATGGCGCAGCAGATCGCAGTTCGAGAGGAGATCGATCTTCTCCTTTATTTCCAGCTTTTTGTGTTTCAAGACATATTCCCGAAACAGCGCCGGATTCCTGAGGGCCGCCCCTTTACTCTCAAGGTAGAGAGAAATGCAATAATAAATAGTGGCGCCTAACGCAAAACCGCCGCTGATGTACAGCCAGGCTAGGTTCGCGCTGAACCCATGTTCATGCAAATCCCGCGCGCCCTCGAAGGCGAGTTCGATCGCAAGGGCGTTGATCAGCGCACCTGTCGCGAAAGCGAGAATGCAGGCGAGGAGCCGTTTGGGAATAGGGATATAGAGTCCAATGGCGGCTCCAATGACGGTGGATGACGTCGTAAAAAACCCCAATAGGGCGGCTATCATCCATTGACTCATATAACTCCTAATTAGATACAATCAGAATACTGTTATTTTTTTATTTAATGGTCAAGAGGTAGTTGTCGTTGCTGTAGATTTGTTTGCCTGTGTAAAGGAGTGAAACACTTAAGGCTGTGAGCGCTGTTTCCGGATATCTCTTATTGATCCCAAGGCAGAAGCAGCCAAAGAAGATCAAGCTGACATGATTGACAGCCAGTGCTTTGACGTTTTTAAGGAGGCTTTTACCGGTTTGCTGTACCCGATAAAGTTTCTGGGTAACGGCAAAATATTTCCGGTAGACCAGCTTGCACGTATAAAGGGCTGAAGCGCTCCAGGCCGTGAGGGCCTGGACTGTTGTTTCCGGATACCTCTTATTGATGCCAAGGCAGAAATAGCCATAGAGGATCAGGCCGATATCAGCTCGTTTGAGAGTCACTGTCGCTTTGAGGTTGTCAAGGAGGCTTTTATAGGTAACGCCGGTATGCTGTAAACTATATAACCGATAGTAGTCGAATTGTCTTCGCAGCAGCCTGGCCAGGCGGCCGCTTTCTGGCGAGGCTGACTCCCCTTTGAAGGCCCGGCAAAGCTCTTCTTGTTTCGCAACGTCTTTAATTTCTTCCATCTTTCCCAAAAGATCCTTATTTTGGAAGTGGTCGAGCAGATCGAAGGCGATCAGAGAGAACCAGGAGAAAGTGGCGACCGGGATGACGGCGCGATAGTAGGCCGCATTGCAGCCGGGGTAGCCCGCAAGGTTAAGGTAAGAAATGGCAAAAGATCCTAAAGTCAAAAAAATATCCGTTGCTTTCAACGCGGTTTTTGCTGCTGTGTAAGATAGGCTTTTCCAGTCTTTGTGTTGGAGGGCTAAAGTGAAGTCGTATTGGAATTTCTCCAGATCCCAAAATTGAAAGTGGATGGAAAGCACTCCGGTGAAGCTGCAGTAGGTTCTGGCGCTCCTTGTGATAATGCTCGGCACAGAGCGAAAAATTGAAGCGGCTAATATGGCGGTATTCGAGGTGAAGAGCAGCCCCTGATCCAGGATATCGGCATTCTGCTTAAACCAGCTATCCTTTCTGGAGCTTTGGGTGAGACTGAATATCATTTAGAAAACGTCTTTTAAGGCGCGGATTTTTGTAAAGACCTCCAATTCCGACGCATTGTCCATTTGCAGGGCGTGTTTTAAAGAGGGAGAGTCGCATCTTAAAAAAGGGTTCGTCAGCTTTTCTTCTGCGATAGTGGTGGGAAGGGTGGGAAAATTTTCCGCTCTTAAGGCTTTTACCTGGTCGAGGCGCTTCTTTACCTCTTCATTGTCCGGCTCGATCGAATGGGCGAATTCGAGGTTCTTTTTCGTATACTCATGGCCGCAGAAAACTTTCGTGCTGCCCGGCAATTTGCAAAGCTTTTTGAGGGAATGAAGCATCTGCTCCGGGGTGCCTTCAAAGAGCCGGCCGCATCCGGCGGCAAAGAGGCAGTCGCCAGAAAATAACCACCCCTGTTCGGGAAAATAGTAGGCGACATGATTGACAGTGTGGCCCGGTACCGAGATCACCTGTATATCGATATGGTTGACCCGGATATCTTTCCCTTCATGCGCAATTTCATCGACATGGCTGATGCGCCGGTTTTCGGGAGCGATGATGCGGCACTCCGTATGCTCCTTGATTTCGAGATTTCCGCCGGTATGGTCGCTATGATGGTGGGTATTTAAGATAGCGTGCAGAATCAGTTTTTGTTCGGCGAGGGCCGCGAGCACAGGCTTCGCTTCGGCAGGATCGATGACGATGGCGTGCCCATTTTGGCTGATCAGGAAGATGTAATTATCGCTTAAGGCAGGAAGTAGAGTGAGGTGCATATCGCTTTTCCGTTTAGATTCTGATAAAGGACCAGCTAAGAGGCTTATCATTTTTATAAGGCATATAACCGTGAAAAGAGCGCGGGTCATTATCAAACACCAGGTTTAAAAAATAGCGATCCCCTTCCCACATGGGCAGCTTTTCGAGTTGATCCACCTGAATCCATTCCAGGGTCCCTTCGGGATTGGATTGCAGAGGAGTTCCTTCAAAGCGGTCGATCCGGAAAATGAAGCCGAGCCAATCTTCCCCTTTGGGTCCAAAACCGGTCCAATTGATGGTGCCGCGCAGTTTAAGATCGAGGCATTCAAGGCCCGCCTCTTCGAAGATCTCCCGCTTCATGCAGGTGGCGATATCTTCGCCGGGCTCCATTTTCCCCCCGAGGCCGTTGTATTTTCCGTGGTGGTCGTCGGTT
This sequence comes from uncultured Chlamydiae bacterium, assembly GCA_963696295.1. Taxonomy (GTDB): domain Bacteria; phylum Chlamydiota; class Chlamydiia; order Chlamydiales; family JAJFMB01; genus CAVOJR01. The sequence goes on from CAVOJR010000001.1 coordinate 1,788,904, forward strand.
TTTCTCGCATTGCGATGTACCAGAAGCACTTTTTTTCGGTCAGGGGACATCACATAGCCGAGTGAGCCGACAATCGGGGTGTAGGGTTTAGCTTTCATCTTTTTTTAACTTCAAAGCGACGGAGTTGATGCAATACCTTTTCCCTGTGGGTTTCGGGCCATCGTCAAAGACATGCCCGAGATGGGAAGCGCAGCGACGGCAGAGCACTTCTGTTCTTGAGGGAAACAATTTCTCGTCTTCCTCATAAGCTATATTTTTCTCGTTGACGGGTTGATAAAAGCTTGGCCATCCGGAGCCGGAATCGTATTTGGCTTCCGAGCTGAAGAGGGGCATGCCGCAGGCGCCGCAGACATAGGTTCCTTCCTGGTGGCAGCTGTCATATTCTCCGCTGAAGGGGAACTCAGTGCTTTTCTCCCTCAATACGGCGTATTCTTCGGGAGTCAGGCGCTCTTTCCACTCCTCATCGCTTAAATTCCAGTCATTATTTTTGCTCATAACCAAATAAAATAAGCTACCTCATGCAAGATTGCAAGATTTTTCTGCATACCCGGTGCGGGATGAATCGATTATTAATTAATTATTAATTTATACATTTATTTTTATTTTAATTTAATAATTGTTATAATTATAAGAAATACATGGAGGTAATTATATGGGAAGTCCATTAGGCGATAAAGCTCCACAATCTATAACTCCTTCAACTTCTTCAACCCCTTCAGCTCCTGTTACTCAGGCAAAAATCACCCCAAAGCAAGAGCCGCAAGTGAAAAAAGTTAAAGAAGCAGCTAAACAAGTCGATCACCCTGTTATAGATGAAAAGATGAGTGTGGCAGATAAAATAACATATTTTGAAGGGAAAGGGGCTGCGCCCTCTCCGAAGGTAAAAGCGGGAAATATCGCTAAAGGTGATATTGTAGTCGAAAGGAATGTCGAAGAGGGGGGGGCTCCCTCTCCTAAGGAAACTAAAATGAAATTTGAGGAAGGGGAACTCTATAAGAAGGGGGAACCAGAAAGAGAGGAGTTGCATCTAGATACGCACGTTAAGGAAAAAAGCGCCGGCTATCATATTGAGGAGCATCCCGGTCAAAGGGAAGATGTGGAACTAGAATCTCACGTTAAGGAAAAAAGACACGATTACCATATTGAGGAGCATCCCGGTCAAAGGGAAGTTGCCCAAGTGGAACCAGGTTCAGTAGAAGAGGTTAAGCGCAAATCAGAGCAGAATATGCCAAGGCCATCTTTGCAAATCGCTCACAATGCCACCCCGGAAGAAATTGCCAGGCACAGGAACATCCCGCCACTCAAGCCAGGCGAGCTTAGACCCTATTTCAGTTTTACCGGCAGAATGAAAGAGAACTTAGACCCAATGACCGGTGACAAAAGAAGGGATAATGCCGCTAAAAGAAAAACCAATTGGCTGGTTTTTCATGATCATATACAGTTAAACATGGAATGTGGCATCATTTTGCCCAATAGGTGGGGATATAATCCAAGGGCCGTAGCTCCTGAGATCTTTGCGCAAACGGGGGCAAAAGAGACCCTGCCGGATGATATTGCCCATATCAAACATCATCCCTTATCCGATGAAAGTTTGCACGATAAGCTTCATAATGCCGTTCAAGCCAATATAGATGATCTCACGACTCCTACTCGAGTGCATGAAACAGACAGGCATACTCAAGAAGTGAGAGAGACGAATATCGTTGATGTTTCAGCTCTTCCTGTATCCGCAGAAGAAAAAGAGATATTAAAAGAAGATGCTGCGAAAACTTTGGACCTTTATGCTAAAGCCTATCCTGATAAAACAGTTGAGCATGGCTATGTTTTAATGAACTTTTTAACAGCTCTTTCTGTGTATGAAAAAGAATGGGATAAGGGTCTTCTGACAGGAAGCAACCACTCGATGCTGCACACCCACCATAACGAAACGACTGCCGCCCATATGCACGATCATGTCAGCGATCAGGACAAATTGACCGATCGCGAGCAATTTTTGATTTTCCTCACTCACTGGGTGCATGATATTGGCTACGCAGGCGCGATTGGAACCCCCGAGTTTAATTCCGATCACCCTTTTTATGGAGGCGCGGTCCTTGAGGCCTTGAGGCCTTTTTTGACAGAGTTAATAGGTGAGAAGGATCTCGAAATTGTGCAAAAAAGCGTCGTCAATCACGCTATCGCCTCCTTTGAATACAAAGATGGGGACGTCCAATCTGTTGTCGACTTTTTTGTGACCCACTCGGATGCTTGCGCTGTAGCCTCGAATGAAAAGACCCAATCGCTTTGGCGGGATCATCCTGAAACAGTGGTGCCTTTGCTGAGAATGACCCATATGCTCGGTATAATGCCAAAGGCGGTTGCCGATTTATTTAATGATCCTAAAATCAATACCGATCCTGGAAAGTTCTTCGAAGAAAAAAAACTTTTGGCCAAACCTTGGCCGGATGATATCAAAGATTTGACACCTGATCACTTTCAGGGACCGAACAAAGACGATCTCTATTTTGCCTATACTGTCTATGAAAAATGCAGGACCGATTTGCATAAAATGGTGGACAATTTTCACATGCATGGGGCCGATGTCTCCGGAGAAAAGAAACTGTATAAGGAGTCGCTTGATAAAAGTTTGAATTCTATAGGCGCCAGCATTGTCGAAGCTCAATTTGGCGTGGCGGTGCATGATGTTTCTGTAGAAGCGACCAACGACCCAAACTATAAATATAGGCCCAAAATCGTCCTAGGCAAAGGGGTATTGTATAATTTGCTTGAAAAAATTGTCCCTGATAAAAGCCGGAACAATATCGAAAAACTTTGCGTCAATGAGTATGGAGCTGAAAAAAAGCAAATTCACGACGCCTTAAACGCCAAAGGGGGGGCCGCTACTGTCAAGATCGATTCACCGGTGGCAAAATTGTATCTTGACACGACAGAAAACAACATTCAGGGGCCCATGGCCAAGTCAAAAGAGCTGGTAGAAACCGAGGGCCGCATCACCGAAGTTATCAACCAGGCAGCTCAAGTCACTGACGCGACCCGGGATTTGCACAATAAGCTCCTCGCCTGGAATAAGGCGCAAGAGGATGGAATTACCGGAGAGCCATTAAAACAACTGGCAAGAGAGTGTGGAATGAGCCGAGTAGCATTAATGGATTTATTAAAAGCTCAAAAAATTGAGAAACATGATTTACAAGAGTATAACATTGAAATTAATAAATTTATAAGTAAATTAAATAGTGGAAAATTAGAGGCTGCTGAATTACAAGAGCTCGAGGATGTTTTCAAAAACATAAATAAAAGAGCCAATGCTCTCTGGAGCTTTGTCGCCACGGGTAATTTCGAGGAAACAGCTAAAATGCCTCCATCAGCGCACGGTCATAGTCATTAAATAATTGACTCTAAACCATTATTATGGTAAATTGTTATAAAAAAGTGGAGTTTATAATGTTTACTAGAGTCAATAATAATGAAATTAATTACTTTCCCACTCAGGAAATATTCAAAGTCGACATTAAAACTAAGCAGGAAAAATTTGAAAACCTGACGTCCCTTGTCAATTCAAAGTTAGGTTTTACAATGGATATTAAAAAAAGGGAATTCGAGGTATTTAAAAATGCCATGGCTTTTCTGGTCGAGGCTTGTATCCAATCACATGGAGAGCAATGGGAGCCGATGTTCGACAGGATAGTCGGCCGCATTAAAGAGTTGGAACCTGCAGAAGCCGCTTATTTCATACATAAACAAATTACAGAACTTTATATAAGCTCCTTACAATTAAAAATGCTAGTTGATAAAAATCCTGAAGTCGATTATCAAGATTGTTTAGAATTCTATAATGATATTATGCATTCCGAAACTGAAAAAAATTACCGGGAACATCAACCGGTTTTTTTTGGGGGAGTGAGCAGGGAATTATTGCCCCGGTGGTATAAAAAAATATATATTGAGCCGGGACCTGATAATACTGAAGATTTTAATGTAAACGGCGCTAATTTATTGCAAGAAGCTAATAAATGAAGCCTCTTCGATGCCCATTTGCGTGGGCTTCATCGTCTTAAGGTCTTCCAGAACGCCCATCATCACCTCTCCTTTTACAGTGCCACCCAAAAATCGACACTCTGGCCGATTTTGGGTGAGGCCCTTATTTTTGTGTAGGAAGCGCCTTGTAATCCCTATATACCGACCGCGCGGCCCACTGGCCCATCATGTAACCGGCTATGAAAACAAACGGTGAGAATGTAAAGCCTTTAATCTTAACCTTGGCGTGGGGGTCTACCATGTGATGCCCGAAAGAGAGGGTGGCTATAAAGAAAACAACCAGGATCCCATTCTCTCCGTCGGCCATCCAATCCATGAATTTCTGGGAACAGCCGATCGTGCAATTTGTGACGTCGATCTTTTTGGCATTCGGCGTTCTATAGCCCACTGCTGCCCCAACAAGGCAACCGGCAAAGAAGTTAGACGGGGAAGCATATACGCCAAGCGCTATGATCGTCGCCCGGGTGGCAGCCTCAATCCATGGAAGGCTCTTTTTTTCAAATGGACTCAGGCCAGCAGGCTGACCATCAGCTCTATTGCAGATATGCATATCACATTTGTAGCTCATTCTTTCATTCCTCAATAAATGTTTTTTGGTGTATTTTGGCTATCGGTTTATTTTCGTCCACGTGGCATTTCGGGCTGCGACCTGCAGACTCGCAAACCTTGTTCGTCGTCCATAGCTAAAGCTATGAACTCCTCACAAGTTTTGCGATTCCTTGGTCGAAGCGCCGAAATGCCAAGTGGACGAAAATAAACCAATAGCCTATATTTCTCCCCTTCATCCCCGTTAATGAAGAGAGGAATAGAATACGATAATGAGAATTCATTCTCAATAAAAAAATTAGGTGTCTCCCATGGAACGAAAAACGGTGCAAAGAAATGTTTTGAGGCTGGTGTTTAAAAAAGCCGGCCGTCCTATGAGCGCCCAAGAGGCGTATCAAGAGGCGAAGCTCTCCATGCCCAAGCTCGGTTTAGCCACGGCCTACCGGGTGATCAAGGAGATGATCGAGGAGAAATTTATCAAGGCCGTTTCTTTGCCGGGCGATTCCCAGCGCTATGAAGTGACCAGGCAGGATCACCATCACTATTTTCAGTGCACGGGCTGCAATAAGGTCTATGATGTGGTCGGCTGTCCGGGAAATATCTCCAAAGTGACGCCGCCGGGTTTCGAGGTGCACTCCCATGAATTGATTCTATATGGTCTTTGCGAGCGCTGTCTGGTTTGAGGTCTATTTTATACTTGCAATGTTCAAAGTAATATTTTAATTATGAGCAATACGGTCATAAATAGAGGATTGACTATGAATAAGAGCAAAAGACTCATCGAAGAACACATCGAAAACTCCGGCATCCGCTTCAACGGGCACCAACCCTGGGATATTCAAGTCAAAGACGAACGCTTCTATGATCGCATGTTAAAAGACAGATCCTTAGGTCTCGGCGAAGCCTACATGGACGGTTGGTATGATAGCTCTCAGCTCGATGAAGCCATTTGCCGCTTAGCCAAAGTCTACGACAAATACGTGCCGAGAGCCAAAGATCTATGGTACACAATCTGCGCCACGCTCTTTAACCGCCAATCAAAAAGCCGCGCCTTCGAAGTGGGTGAAAAACATTACGACACGGGCAATGACTTATTTGAATTAATGCTGGATAAACGGATGACCTACTCTTGCGCCTATTGGAAAAAAGCTACTACTCTCGACGAGGCCCAGGAAGCCAAACTGGACCTGATCTGCCGCAAACTCTCAATCAAACCGGGCGACAGAATCCTCGATATCGGCTGCGGATGGGGCAGCTTTGCCGGCTTCGCCGCTGAAAAATACGGCGCTCACGTGGTTGGCATCACTGTCTCCAAAGAACAGGCTGAAATGACCCAGGAAAAATATCGCCATCTGCCCATCGAAATCCGGTTTCAGGATTATCGCAATCTCAAAGAGGAAAAATTCGACCACGTGGTCTCGGTTGGGCAAATGGAGCACGTTGGCTATAAGAATTATAGGCAATACATGAAGATTGTCCACGACTGCCTAAAGGAAGACGGGCTTTTCCTTCTGCATACGATCGGCAATACGGTCTCAACCAAAAGAGGGGAGCCCTGGATGGACAAATACATTTTCCCAAACGGGATGATCCCATCTCCCGCGCAGCTCTCTACCGCCTCTGAAGGGCTCTTTGTCCTGGAGGATTGGCACAACTTCTCGGCTGACTACGACCGCACCTTGATGGCCTGGTTTCACAATTTCGACCGGAATTGGCCGAAAATTAAAGATAAATACGGCGAGCGCTTCTACCGCATGTGGAGATATTATTTGCTCGCTTGCGCCGGCTCCTTCCGGGCAAGAAAGCTGCAGCTTTGGCAGATCGTTTACTCCAAACATGGCGTAAGCGGGGGTTATCAATCTATACGCTAGGAGTCTTATGGCGATCGATGAAGAACAAAAGCGATTGGCTGAGGAATTCCTGTTTTCAGAAAAGAAAAAGCGCAGTTTTGCCAAATCCCTTTTCTTCGGCGATTTCGAACCGGTTTCTTATCCTGAAGGAGAGGCGGGAATCGCTGAAAAGGTCAAGCAATTCGCTGCGGAAAATATTGACGCTAAATGGATTGACCAACACTCTGAAATTCCAGAAAAGGTGATTAAGGGTCTTGGGAAAATGGGAGTGCTGGGGCTGACTATCCCCAAAGAATTCGGCGGCCTCGGGTTGTCGCAATTCGCCTATTGCCGGGCCATGGAGGAACTGGCGAAAGTGTGCGGCTCGACGGCTCTCTTTGTCAACGCGCACCAAAGCGTGGGGTTGAAAGCCCTTTTATTGTATGGGACGGCCGAGCAGAAAAAGCGATACTTGCCGCCCCTTTCCAGAGGCGAGCATATCGCCGCTTTCTCTTTGACGGAACCGAATGCCGGCTCCGATGCGAGCGCCATAGAAACGACGGCGGTTTACGATTCTGTTAAAAAGGGCTATTGCATCAATGGAAAAAAGCAGTGGACGACCAATGGCAGCCTGGCTCAGATGCTGACGGTGATGGCCAAAACGGAAGAGGGGATTACGGCATTTATAGTCACGCCCGATATGCCGGGATTTTTCGTACGCGAAAAGGGGCTTGACAAAGTGGGGATGCGGGGGACGAAGACCAGCAATCTGGAATTTGTCAATCTGATGGTCCCGGAAGAGAATATTTTGGGGCCGAAGGGAAAAGGGCTGAAAATTTGCCTGACGGTCTTAGATTACGGCCGCACGACTTTTGGCGCGACCTGTACCGGGACGGCAAAGGCGGCTTTGGAGAAGGTGCTGGTTTACGCCAGGAACCGCTATCAGTTCAAGCGGCCGCTCGCTTCTTTTGAACTGGTGAAGAAAAAGCTGGTGCAAATCGCGGCTTTGACCTACGCCATGGAGGCGGCGACCTATTTTACGGCGGGGCTGGTCGACCGGGGCGAAGAGGATTTTATGCTGGAAGCGGCCATGCTCAAAGTGTTTGCGAGCGAAGCGCTTTGGACTATTCTCTATGAGACGATGCAGATTTACGGGGGTAAGTCCTTTTTTACCGATCAGCCTTTTGAAAGGATGATGCGCGATGCCAGGCTGAATATGATCGGCGAGGGGGCGAACGAGGTATTGCGCGCCTTCATCGCAGCGGTCGGTTTGCGCGAAGTGGGCTACGACCTGAAAGGGAGAAAGAACTTGTGGCATTTTATCAAACGGCGCTTTGCGGCTCCAACGGTGTCTTCCTCTTTTCAAAGGGAAGGAAAACAACTTTCCAAAGCCATCCAGCAATTCCATTTCGCCGTTTTCCGGGCCATCATGAAGTACAGGGAAGAAATCGTGGAAAAGCAGCTTGTGCTGGACCGTCTGACGACCGCGGCCATTGCTTTGTTCACAGCCACAGCCGTGTTAAGCCGGATGGAGAAAGAGGGGGAAACGGCTGAGGGGATCTGGTATTTCAGGCAGATGATGGAAAAAATGCAGGGGGTTTCGAGCGGGTTGTTTCACCCGGGCGATAAGGAGATCAATTCCCTGTCCGACCATTTGACAGGACTATGATGAACTTATTTCAGCAAACCGAAGCCATTCTCCAGGAAGAGGAGCTTTTGCGAAAAGGGGGCAGCGCCGAGCGGCAGAAGCGCCTTGGCCGCCTGACGGTGCGGCGGAGGCTCGATCTGCTGCTGGACGACCCATCTTCCTTTTTTGAGCTCGGCCTTTGGGCGGGTTATCAGATGTATCCCGAGTGGGGGGAGCTGCCGGCCGCAGGCGTTGTAACGGGGATTGGCGAAGTTGCCAAGCGGCAGTGCCTGGTGATTGCGAATGACGCCACCGTCAAAGCCGGGGCCATGTTTCCCCAGTCGGTAAAGAAAGTGCTGCGCGCTCAGCGGATCGCTTACGAGTGCCGTTTGCCGATCATTTACCTGGTCGACTCCTCGGGGGTGTTTTTGCCCCTGCAGGCCGAAGTGTTTCCCGATGAAGATGACTTTGGCCGCATCTTCCGCAACAACGCGGTGCTCTCGGCGCAAGGCATTCCCCAGTTTGCCGCCATTATGGGCAACTGCATTGCCGGAGGGGGTTATTTGCCTGTGCTTTGCGACAAATTGTTGATGACGGAGGGCAGCGGTTTGTATCTGGCCGGTCCCGCCCTGGTCAAGGCGGCCATTGGACAAGTCGTGGAAACGGAAGAGCTTGGCGGAGCGAAAATGCACGCCGAGGTGAGCGGCACGGTCGATTTTCTCGAAAAAGACGATCCGGCCTGTCTGCATCGTTTGAGAGGGCTGATTGACAAACTCCCCTTTGACCAAAGCTTTGATTTTGAGTGGAAAGAGCCTGAAGGGGAGATGGCGCAAATTTACGAAATGAAGAATTTTGATATTCGCGATCTGCTTATTCGTTTAACAGATGCGGGTTCGCTGGAGGAATATAAAAGGGACTTTGGCAAGGCGCTTGTCACAGTTTACGCGACGATTTGCGGCCACCGGGTCGGCATTGTCGCCAATCAGCCGCGGTCGACGACGACTGCAAAAGGGGAAATCGAAATTGGAGGGGTGATCTATAAAGAGAGCGCGGATAAGGCGGCGCGCTTTGTGATGGATTGCAACCAGGACAAGCTGCCTCTGATTTTTTTGCAGGATGTGGTAGGATTTATGGTGGGTAAAGAGGCGGAGCAGTCGGGCATCATCCGCAGCGGGGCGAAACTGGTCAACGCCGTCAGCAATTCGGTCGTGCCGAAGATAACTGTGATTATCGGCAGTTCTTTTGGCGCCGGCCACTACGCTTTGTGCGGCAAGGCGTACGATCCGAATTTTATTTTTGCGTGGCCGAACGCCAAATACGCGGTGATGGGCGCCGAGCAGGCGGCGGGCACTCTTTTTCATATTCAGAAAAAACCCCAGGACGAGATAAAGAAGCGTTATGAGGCCGAAATGGATATCCGCTTTGGAGCCGCTAGGGGCTGGGTCGATGCGATCATCGCCCCTCATACTACCCGCGACGTGTTGGCGGAGACTCTCAAACTCGTCAAGCGCGCGCCGCTTGGGACGAAAACCTTTCATACAGGAGTGATACAAGTCTGATGCTGCGGATTGGTAATGCACAAGGATTTTGGGGCGACAGTCCGGGAGCTGCGGCGGCTTTGGCCATGCAGCAGCCTGATTTGGACTATATTACGCTCGACTACCTCGCTGAACTGTCGATGTCCATATTGGCTATTCAGAAGGAAAAAGACCCTAAAAAGGGGTATGCGGCCGATTTCCTCGATGTGCTGCGTTCTTTAGTCCCTGTGTGGAACGGGATCAAAATTATCACGAATGCCGGGGGCTTGAATCCCGCTCAATGCGCGAAAGACGCCGCTCTGCTATTAGGGCAGCTGGGCATTCAAAAAAAAATCGCCTATGTGACCGGCGATGATGTTTGGCAAATGCTAAACGGTTCGCCGGAGCAGTATCACAACCTGGAAAATAACGCTCCTCTGACAGCTGTGCACCCGGGACTGGTAACGGCGAACGCCTATTTGGGAGCGCGCCCGATTGTGGAAGCGCTTGCCCGCGGGGCAGACATTGTGATCACCGGCCGTGTGGCCGATGTGAGTTTGACCGTGGCGCCCTGTGCCTACCATTACAAGTGGGACTTTACCGATTATGACAAGCTCGCTTCCGCTACAGTAGCCGGGCATCTGCTGGAGTGCGGCACGCAAGTCACAGGGGGGATGTCTACCAATTGGCTATTGATGGAAAAGCTGGAGGAGATCGGATTTCCCTTTGTCGAGATGCAGGAAGATGGCAGTTTTGTGATCACAAAACCCCGCTTGACGGGAGGCAGAGTTTCGCAGGAGACCGTGAAAGAGCAGCTCCTTTATGAGATCGGCGATCCCGACTGCTTTTTAACGCCCGATGTGACTGTTTCGCTGATGTCTTTGAAACTGCAGCCGGACGGGGAGGACCGAATCCGCATCACGGGAGCCAAAGGGAGAGCCCCCACAGATTCATATAAAGTCAGCGCCTCTTACCGTGACGGCTATAAGACCGAGGCGATGCTGCTCATATTCGGGCAGCATGCCAGACAAAAGGCCAAATTATGCGGCAAACTGCTGCTTGGCCGGGTGCACAGGGCCGGCTTTCATATCGAGCGTTCCAATGTAGAATGTTTGGGAGATTTAAGCGCTGCGCCGGGCGTCATTTTTGAGCCGGTGGAGAGGGATCTTTTAGAAGTGGTCTTACGCGTTGCGCTCGCCTCGCATCAAAAAGCGGCGCTCGAGTATTTTGCGAAAGAAGTGGCTTCTCTTGTGACAGCAGGGCCTCAAGGGGTGACGGGCTATTCCGCGGGCAGGCCTAAAGTGCGGCCCCTGTTTGGTTTTTGGCCCTGCCTGATAAAAAAAGAGCTGGTATCGCCTAAAGTGGAGTTTATCTCATGAAAATGGAAACAGTCCCTTTATCCCGGATAGCCTATGCCAGAAGCGGCGATAAAGGCTCCAGTGCCAATATTGCTGTTATGGCCTATACCTCAAACGGTTATGAATGCATGAAACAGTATCTTACGGCAAACCGCGTTCAAGAGTATTTCAAACCGTTAGGAGTGATTGAAACGGTGCGTTACGATTTGCCCCATTTACTGGCCTTTAACTTTGTTTTAAAAGGGGTATTGGATGGGGGTGCAAGCCGGTCGCTGCGCATTGATGCGCAAGGTAAGGCCTTGGCTCAGGTCCTCCTGGAAATGCCCATCTCCATTTCTGTGGAGTGTGCATGATCCTGACAGAGCTGCCACAAAAAGAGATCGGCCTGATCAAAATGAACCGGCCTCAAAAGCGCAACGCCCTCAATGTAGAATTGCTGCAGGCGCTATGCGATCAGATACAAAAATTTCAGAGTCAGCCCGGCTTAAGGGTCTTGATTCTTTGCGGGGAAGATCCCGTGTTTTGCTCCGGGATGGATCTTAGCGAGAAAGAGGAGAAGGGGGAGCTGATTGCCAAAGTGTATCGCCTGCTTGTTCACACGCCCCTTTTGACTATAGCTGCTGTCCAGGGAGCCGTGCTGGCCGGCGGGGTGGGTTTGATGGCGGCTTGCGACTTATGCGTCGCCCATCCCGGAACGCTTTTTGGCATTCCGGAGCTGCAAAGGGGGCTTCTGCCGGCGCAGGTTATGGCTTTGCTGCTGCGCCAGATTCCTTTGCGCGAGGTGAAGGAGCTGCTTTTTTTGGGGGAGATGATCGATGCCGCTAAGGCGAAGAGTATAGGCTTGATCAACCGCATTTCAGAGAAACCCCTTCAGGCGGCTATAGAATGCGCCCGCCAATCGTTAAAGGGGGCTCCCGAGGCTGCCAAGTCAGCCAAACAACTGTTCAATGAATTGGAAAGTGAGCTGTCCGGCCGGATGCAAACCGCGCTTTTATGGCATCATAAAATGGTGCAGACCGATGAGGCTAGAAGGGGAATCGAGGCGTTTATGAAGAAAGAGAAGCTGGAATGGTGAGGGGCTAAAAAAGCCCCCCATATTATTTATTATTGAATGTCTAGTCGGGCAAACTTTGCCCCTCCGCAACAGCGGCATTCAAGTGGCAGATGCTGATACACTTGCCGGCACTCCTGGCAAACATAGGCAGTACAGGATGAGTTGATCCCGTCGCTTATCCTATCTTGGAAATGGGAATTGATCCCATCGCTTATCCTATCTTGGAAATGGGAGTTGATCCCGTCGCTTATCCTATCTTGGAAATGGGAGTTGATCCCGTCGCTTATCCTATCTTGGAAATGGGAATTGATCCCATCGCTTATCCTATCTTGGAAATGGGAGTTGATCCCGTCGCTTATCCTATCTTGGAAATGGGAATTGATCCCGTCGCTTATCCTATCTTGGAAATGGGAATTGATCCCGTCGCTTATCCTATCTTGGAAATGGGAGTTGATCCCGTCGCTTATCCTATCTTGGATATGGGAATTGATCCCGTCAGTATGAATTCTATCTTGGATATGGGAATTGATCCCGTCAGTATGAATTCTATCTTGTGTGCAGCCGCATCTTTTGTCTTTCGGTAGATTGAGTTGGTATTCATTATCATAGTAATTATTGGTATCGATAGACAGTTGTCCCCACAATATTGTGGTAGGCATTAGAGCTGCTATTAGCATAAATTTTACATGTTTCATCTTAATCTCCATGTGCATTGTGAATATGCGGAAACATTTATACCTTTTTTTGAATTTTTTAGCAAAATTTTTTTTCGCATCATTTACAAAAATCTGCCGGCAGGGTACACAATGAGTAAAAAAGGATGCGGTATGCGTAGATTATTTGTCCTGTTTTTGGTGTGTTGTCTGACATCGGCCTATGGCGATGAGGTGGAAATCAAGGCGGCAGACTTTAACCGCGTGGTTCTGATGGGAAAAGCGGTGGTGCATATTCGGCAATCCGATAAGGAGTCGTTAAAAATATCGGGTTCTAAAAAAACTATCGACGAGGTCGCAGCATCGGTAAAGTATGGCGAGCTGGTTATCACCCACGCCGCGAGCGGGTGGTTCAGCCGATTTTTTCCCTCGGCCGAACTCCCTGTTTACCGGCTTGCCGTCAAAGATTTGCGAAGCCTGATTTTAAAGGGATCCGGTGAGGTTTTTGGCGAAGGGCCCATTAAGGCCGAGGAGTTGAAGTTAGTTATTGAAGGCGCAGGCCAGATGCAGTTCGACCTTGATGTGAAAGAGCTCAAAGCAGCGATTTTCGGCGCCGGTAAAATCACCCTCAAGGGGAAAGCGGAAAATCAGATCATCGATATTGAAGGTCGAGGAATATACCAGGGGCAAGACTTGGTGAGTAAAAAAGGGAAGCTGACGATTAATGGGAGCGGAGATGCTGAAATTAACGCCAAGGAAGAATTGGATGTGACGATTAACGGCAGCGGCAATGTGGTCTACTTCGGCAAGCCGAAAGTGAATAAGCATATCTCCGGCCAGGGCAATGTTTTTAGCAAATAGGAATGTCATGAAAATAAACTGGATTTTTGTCTTATTAGCGATGAGCGGTATGCTGCACGCCAACCTTTTCCGGAGCGAAAAAAGCCAGGTGGAGCCGAGCCCTTTGCCGGAATACTCTTCGATTTCAGTCAGCGGGACAGGAACTCTCTACTTTATCCTAACTGATTTGGCGCCAGTATCAAAGGACATTAAAGTGGAAAACGGCGTGCTGACGGTTAACTTAAAAGAACATGAGATTCTTTACCTGCATATTCAAAAGCTCCCTGCGATCATTGTTCAAGGCGACGCCATTGTCAAGAGCGATCACCAGTTCAATATCGAGGATCTCACGGTAAATGCGAGCGGCAACGGCAAGCTCTTTATCCCCATCAAGGGAAAATTCGTCAATGTGTTAGTGCAGGACGGGGCCGAAGTTCTCTTATCGGGTGTCGTCGATGAGCAGCATGCGATCATCCAAAATAAAGGGTTATATGAAGCAGCTTCTCTTTTCTCGCAAATCGCGACGGTCACAGTGAATGGCCAGGCCCATGCGATGGTGAACGTCATGAAGGAGTTGACGGCCAATGTTTCCGGCGACGGCTATCTGCAGTATGGGGGAGACCCGGGCACCGTCAATAAAAATGTCCGGGAAGCGGGCCGGCTCAAGCCATTGTTTTAACTTTTGCCAAAATGAGATCGGGCAGCTGGTCCCGGTTCTCAAGGGTCACTTCGATTATCTCGATATCGCTCCGCTTTTTCACTTCCTGAATAAAATCGGTGCCGCCCAAAGTGATGGTTCCGATGACCAGGTTTGGGGCGTCAAGCGCTTTGATGACAGCCTCTTGGAACTTTTCAGAAAAGCATTCCATTTTACCGATTTCATCCAAAATGATGATCTGCTTTCCCGTGGGTTGAATTGAGGGAATGGCGACAGACTCGATATTGGGAATGCTCACTCCATAGCGCCGGATGAAAAATTCGGAAGGGATATCCTGATGGGCGAGATAGGCTTGTTTGCCGCCTAGCGTGTGCATCATGAAGCCCACCCGTTTGCCCCCTATCCGCTCCTCTTCGGTATAAAAGCCGTTGGCAGGGAGGGGTAGTTTGGCGATGATTTTTTTGATTACGGTGGTTTTTCCCGAGGAGGGGGCGCCTGTCAAAAATAGATTCATGCCAAATGATTTTCCAATTTCTTTCTCAGTTCCGCCGGAATGGGAATGGACTCTCTCGATTTGCTGTTCAGGGTGACATGGACGGTTTTAGCCGTGCCTACGAGATCCTCTTGGCGGTAAATCTTATAAAGTATGGTAAAAGAGGAGTTGCCGACCCGTTCGACAATCAGATGGATTTCCAGGGCGTCGCTGATTCTTAACGGTTTCAGATAATCGGCTTCGGCGTGCACTACAACGAACACAAAATCATCTTTGAGAAAGACTTCGTTAAAACTTAAGCCTTCGCTCGCCACAAAGTCCTCTAAGGCGTCGTGGGCAAAGCGGAACTGGCGCGGGAAATAGAGAATCCCCGCCATGTCGGTGTCGTGCATGCGCACTTGATTTTTCGCGATAAACATAATTCAGCCTACTTATTCGATATAATATTTTCCATTTTTCTTATTTCTTCATCTGTCAACATCTGAAAATAGCTTTCCTTTTTTTTCAAAGATAAAACGCCATTGTTTTGTCGAACGCATTTGATAAATAAATCGATTCTTTGGTCTGGCATATCGACGACTTCTTTAATCTGCTTTTTGATCATGTCGTAATCGACAATAAAGGACAGCTCTTCTTGAAAATCAGACATAACAGTTTTATCGACACATTGAAAGAGAAACTCTGCAAACAGTGTAAAGTCGATAAAGCGATACAAATCGCAGGAATCATGAAGGACCTGTAGTTCTCCGATGTCATTAATTTTATAATCACCAATCAGTTCCATTAAAGGTTTTGAAAATGACTCAAGAATCGAATCGTAATTTTTCATATTTTTTACAATCACAGTGGATATGGGAAAAACAACCCCTTCCGGAGTGAATTTTAAGTGCGCCAGGGCATAGTGAATCAAAAACCGGTGAATTCTCCCATTGCCGTCTTCAAAGGGATGAATAAGGACAAAAGCAAAAGAGAGAACAGCGGCTGCGATCACGGCATTGATACCCGACTTCTCCATATTTTCAAAGGATTTGATTAAATGATCCATCAACTCTTGAACGTTTTCCGGACGAGGAGGAATAAAATGAATAATCAATTGCCCCATGCTAGGCTCCTCCCCGATATAATTCTGAAAGGTGCGGTAATGGTTAGAGGCAAAGCGGGGGTCCACTATGCTTTTTTGTAATTCCACCAAAGTCTGTTCAGAAAGTGGACCAATGGAATCTGCTTTATGAAGGAGGTTAACGAATTTTGTCAGTTTTGCCTGATCGGGTCTTTCTCTTTCAATTTCCCAGGAGGACATCGTTTCTTTTGTGTACATATATCGCAAAGCTCTGGCTAGGATTGAGGGATCGTATTGTTTAGTGAGTTGCGATGCGACTTGTCCGATCTCTTTTTTCTCAAAATCCATTAAGACATTCGTTTTTCGGATAATGGGTGAGAATTCCGTATTACCTATTAGATTTTCTAATATCTTATGCCTGACACTATAAGTGGGTTTGCCAGAATAATAGCGATCGGGATCTAAAAGAGGGATATAGGTTGCTGCTTTTAAATCGGGTAATGGGAGGATCTCACGATGGAATTTTTCAAAAAGATACCATAATACCCTGGCATATTTTCCTGAGGGTGTGGTTTGGAGATACTTCACCATGGCTGAAGCAGAAATTTCGAGGAGAACTTTTTTGAGAATTAGGAGATTAAGTCCTTCGTATTTCAATGCGAATTCAAGATGTTCAAAAACGTCATCGGATAGACGGTAGGAAGGAGGATATAAAAAAATTGAGGTATCGGTTCCATGGGAATGAATCTCTTTTTTTTCCCATTTTGAAGAAACATAGGACCAGCGATAATGAGGAAAAACATTTAAATTGAAGATTTCAACAAGCTTTTTATACCCCAGAGGCTTTGCATCTTTAGGGATTTCCAATTCCCACATAGGATTTTCCTTTTTTTCTCAATATATCACGATTAAGATTAAAAACTCTCAAAAATCGTTAAAATAGGTCGTTTTTTCACAAAAATCGTTAAAATGGCCCCCTTTTTCACAAAAATCGTTTTCGGTTCACAAAAATCGTTAAAATAGGTCCTTTTTTCACAAAAATCGTTTTCTGCTCACAAAAATCGTTAAAATGGCCCCCTTTTTCACAAAAACCGTTAAAATAGCGCCCTTATGAGGCAGATGGCTGGCACGATTATTGCACTTAAAACCGTATGATTCACTACCTTGATGAAAATGGGGTTCTTTCCCCGGCCTATAAAACAGCGATTTCCGAAGAGACGCTTCTTCGGATCTATCGCACGATGCTGCTTACCCGCCTCTTTGATGAACGGATGGTCACTTTGCAGAGGCAAGGTCTTATCTCATTTGCCTTGAGCTCGTTAGGCGAAGAGGCTTGCGCCGTCGCCAGCGCCGCGGCTCTTGAGATCGAAGATTGGATGTATCCTCAGTACAGAGAGGCGGGCGTCATCTTTTGGAGAGGATGGAACGTAGAGCAGTTTGTCCATCACATGTTCTGCAACAGCAAAGACATCATTTTAGGCAGGCAAATGCCTAACCACTTTGGAGACAGAAAGTTAAATATCGTGACTGTCTCCTCCCCGATCGGGACGAACATCCCCCAGGCCGCCGGGTGCGCCTATGCGATGAAGCTGCAAAATGAAGCGGCCATTGCGATCTGCTACTTTGGCGAGGGGGCTACTTCTGAGAACGACTTTCATGCCGGGGTAAACATCGCGGCGGTGCGGAAATGCCCGGCGATCTTTTTTTGCAGGAACAACGGCTACGCCATTTCAACGCCCGCATCCGCCCAATTCGCAAGCGATGGGATAGCGGTAAAAGGGCCCGGATACGGCATTACCTCTTTTTGCGTCGATGGAAACGACGTTTTTGCGATTTATGAAACTGTCCAAAAAGCCAAAGCGCTTTGTCTGACCGGCAAAGGGCCGGTATTGATAGAGGCCATCACTTACCGGTTGGGAGCGCACTCCACGTCCGATGATCCCTCTCTCTACCGGCAAGAGGCGGAGGTGCAAAAATGGGCGAAAAAGTGTCCTATTTTGCGTTTGAGGGTCTATTTAGAGAGTAAAAACTTGTGGGACGGGGAAAAGGAGGCCGCTTTTATTGCCCAAGTGGAAAATGAGTTGGATCTGGCCATTAACGCGGCCAAGGAGACGGCGCCGCCCCCTTCAGAATCGCTCATCGAGGATGTTTATTCCAGTGTGCCAAAGAGATTAAAGGAGGAATGGGAAGATGCCTGTCATGAACATGATTCAAGCCCTTAACCAGGCTCTGCACGCGGAGTTTGAGAAAAATCCCCTTCTCCTTACCTTTGGAGAGGATGTCGGGGCTTTCGGGGGCGTTTTCCGCGTCACGAAAGGTCTGCAGGAAAAATTCGGGGAAGCGCGCTGTTTTGATACGCCTCTCTCCGAGCTCGCCATTGTGGGGTTTGCCATCGGAATCGCGCAAAAAGGCTTAAAGCCGATTTGTGAAATTCAGTTTGCCGATTATATTTTTCCCGCCTACGACCAGATCGTCAACGAGCTTGCCAAAATGCGCTACCGCACGGCGCATCAATACACGGCGCCCGTGGTGATTCGCACACCTTATGGGGGCGGCATTCACGGCGGCCACTACCACTCCCAGTCGCCCGAAGCGCAGTTCTTGCACACGCCGGGTCTTTTTGTGGTTATGCCCTCGTCGCCTTACGAAGCGAAAGGTTTGCTCCTTTCGGCTTTGCGGGGGGAGGATCCGGTGCTTTTTTTAGAGCCGAAACGGCTTTACCGGGCCTTGAAAGAGGAGGTGCCTTTAGAGGACTATCTGATCCCTTTTGGGAAAGCTAACATCGCCAAGGCAGGTAATCGTTTGACTTTGATCGGCTGGGGTGCCCAGCACCGGCAGAACCTTCTGGCCGCTGAGGAGTTTGAAGATATTGAAGTGATCGACTTGAGAACGTTAAATCCTCTCGACCGGGAGACGATCGTTGAGTCGGTGAAAAAAACCGGACGCTGTGTGGTCAGTCATGAAGCTCCTTTGACCCAGGGGTTTGGAGCGGAAATCAGCGCGCTGATCATGGAAAAGTGCTTTTTATCGCTCGAGGCGCCTGTGAAAAGATGCTGCGGACTTGACACCCCCTTTCCCCATACGTTAGAAAAGGAGTATTTACCCGATAAGGACAGAGTGAAGCGGGCAATAATTGAAACCCTTGAGTATTAAATGAATAAGATAATTACTGTGACGTTACCGGATATTGGCGAGGGGATTGTTGAGGGGGAAGTGATCGAGTGGCTCAAAAAAGTGGGCGATCCCGTTTCGCAGGATGAGCCGGTCGTGAGCGTGATGACCGATAAGGCGACCGTCGAGCTGCCCTCCCCATACGCCGGGGTGATGGGCAAGCAATATTATCGTGAAGGGGAAGTATCTTACGTGGGCAAGCCGCTTTACGACATTGAAACGGGAGCGGAGGCGAAAAAAGTTTTGGCGGCTCCCGCCACGCGCCAATTGGCCAAGGAGAAGGGGATAGACTTGAAGCAGGTCGTCCCCACCGGAAGAGAGGGACAGGTCACTAAAGAGGATCTGATGAGTTTTCGCCAGCAAAAGTTGGCGGACGATGAAGTAAAGCCCTTGCACGGCATCCCGAAGATCATGGCGAAGAAGATGAGCGATTCCCACCGGGAGGTGGTTGATTTCTCCTATTTTGAGCAGGTGGATGCGACCCGCCTGATTCAATTAAAGAATAAGTTGAAAGGGGAGGCGAAGGGCTTTTCGGTGACTTTCATGCCTTTCATTATCCGGGCGCTTTCTTTAGCGCTGACCAAGTTCCCCCAGGTGAACAGCTCCCTGGTGAAGGATGCGCAAATTATTCACCATCAGCACAATATCGGCATTGCGACCACTACAGAGCAAGGGCTTATGGTTCCGGTGTTAAAACAGGTGCAGAAGATGAGTCTGGAACAGGTGATCCAAGCGTATGAGGCGTTGAAGGAAAAAGTAATGGCCAAGAAGCTGGAAGCCGCCGATATGCAAGGGGGCACCATTACTATCAGCAACTTTGGTCCGTTGAGTCCGGGGAGTTTATGGGCGACGCCGGTGATCAACTATCCCGAATCGGCCATTTTGGCCCTCGCAAAAATTCACAAGCAGCCTGTGGTGATCAACGACCAGATCGTGATACGGGAGATGCTTAATCTCTCCTGGACCTTTGACCACCGCCTGATTGACGGGGATCTCGCCGCTCATTTTGCGCACACCTTCGCCGGTTTGCTCGCCAATCCCAACCTGCTTTGCTAGGCGGAGGGGCCAATCAATGTTTTAGACTTGATATTTGGCCCCAAAATTTGGTATTATGTAAGTATGAATAAGAAGCATCTGCGCACTCTCGAATCGATATTCTCAACCCCGGTACAGTCAAGCATTAAATGGAAAGACATCGAATCTTTACTTGTAAAACTAGGGGCGGAAATTGAAGAAGGGCGCGGATCGAGAGTTAGAGTTTTGTTGAATAACGAAGAGGCTGTGTTTCATAGGCCCCATCCACATAAAGAAATAGATAAAGGTGCTCTTGTTTCTGTTCGCAGATTTTTAGAAAATGCAGGAGTTAAGCCATGTTAAAATATAAAGGTTATACTGGATATGTCGTCTTTGATGAAGAGGCTCGCATTTTTCATGGAGAAGTTGTCGGGCTTAGAGCGGTTATCACTTTTCAAGGCACCACTGTAGCAGAGATTGAGCAATCTTTTAAAGATTCTATAAATGATTATCTCGAATGGTGCAAAAAAAGAGGTAAAGAACCAGAGGTATCCCACTCAGGGAAATTAAATCTCAGGATGCCTCCGGATGTATATGTTAAGGTTGCAGCTCGGGCAGCTCAGGAAGGAATAAGCATTAACTCATATATTATAAAGAGGCTGTCAGCCTAAACGTTCTTTAGGAGCTCTTCCAGGGTGCGGTAGCCGCACAGATACTGCTCGGGGGTTTGAATGGCCGCCATGCGCCCCTCCCGCATTGCACGGGCTGTCTTATGGTAGAGGTCGGAATCCAATCCCTTGGAGGAGTCTTCGCGGATTTTTTGATAGGTCATAAGGGCGGTAAGCAGCGTCCCTGTTCTTCCGATGCCTGCGCGGCAATGGACCGTGAGGGGGTTTTCTCTTGAAAAACTGCACGCGAGTTTTTCCACCAAAGCAGCCATCTCCTCAAGTGAAGCCGTGCTATGGTCCGGCCAGCCGGTAAACTGGTGATGGGTGACTGTGCGCTTTTCGCTTCCACTCTGGATCGTCAGTTTTCGGGTGATGAGGTTGTTCTGCGCTGTTCTGGAAATGGGTTGGATGGTGATACTGCCGTAAGTGACGCTCTCTTCCCCTTCGGGCCAATACTGGCAGCACTCAGCGGTCTTGGTCAGCATGGCGATCGTGCGGCTGTCCGATTGCCATATCATCTTCCAAAAATCGTCGCAATGTCTGGACTCAGGTCCTTGAGCGGCGAGCGCCTTTCCCTCGAAAAGAACGCTGGCGTTATAGTAGAAATCATTTCCCCTGAAAGCGTTATCATCAAAGGGCATGATATTAATAAACCGGTTTTTGGAGGTGTTTTCAGCGCTCAAGGCATAGGTGCACTTATGAAGATCATTTATATTGTTGGGAAGCTGGTGATATTCTGTATGCAGCGTCGCATCCGTTTTGTCCGGCAGGGCGATGCGGAAAGAGGGGGCCTGCACCGGCTGAGGGACTGGTTTGTAGGGGATTGTCAGTGCTTTATGTGTCTGAACGTAATGCTCCAGTGAGTTATAGCCGTTGACCCCGAATTGATCGATCAGTTTCTGGTGCTGAACGACCCCCTTTTCATCGACAGAAGCGAGGCAGATATTTTGTTTTTCCTGGGAAGGGTAAAACAAAAAAGTTCCTGGGGGCCGGCCTTGCAAACTTTCGGCAGCCTGATTTTTTGTGAAGGAATGGAAGTGAGGCGACGTGCTGAAATCCACAGTGGAGGATTGGCCTGTTTGATGTAATCCTGGGTTCCCCTCGCATTCCTTTAAAAGTTTTTCAAAAGTGAAGCCGTCGGATATCTTACTGTCGGTTTCCGGATCCATCTGGTACCAGAGATCCCCCTCATTTTTCACAGGATAGTGCTCAATATAATCTTCGGAAAGCTTGACGGAAAGAATTGTGCCTTCTTCAACCGTTTTTCTCAATATCCACGCTCCGGCGCGGGGGGGCTTAAGGGCTGTTTCCGCCTGTTCCCGGCTGGCGGGTTGACATTTATAAGTAGCGGAGGTTGAAGTATAGTTGCTTTTGGCTACGTTCTTTATCATTTTTGATCTCAATATGATTTTTTTTTATTAAATCATATACAATCAGGAGATAAAAATCTATACAAAATTCTTATTGAAAAACAGTAAGGAGCTCTTTGGTACTTTTGGCCAGCAGTTCCTGGTGGTTTTGGAATAAGCGCACGATGCCGGCCGCCCTTTCTTTGGGGAAGCGGGTGAGCAGATTCGCCTCCAGTTTTTCAAAAAGGAGCGGTGTCGCTTCACTTCGGCGCCGCGCGTGGCCAAGGGGATACTCTATGGCGACGGGACCTAAAACGGATCCGTCTTTGAAGGTGATGGACAGGCGGCTCGCGATCGAGCGCTTTTCGGGATCGAGGTAATCGGCGCTAAATGGTTTATATTCAGAGAGGTGCATTTTCTCCCGCAAAGCGTCTGCTTCGGGATGATGATCGAGATGGTAGTGCTCCGAGGTTAGTTCTCCATAGATAAGGGCGGTGGCCACCATGTACTGCATGCAATGGTCGCGGTCGGCCGGGTTGGTCAAGGGGCCCTTTTTGTCGATGATCCGCAGAGCCGATTCATGGGTGGCGATATCGATCCTTGCGATTTGGCCGAGGCGGTCCTTGACTTCGGGGTGGAGCTTGAGGGCGGCCTCTACGGCTGTCTGGGCGTGGAATTCGGCCGGAAAGGAGACTTTAAAGAGGATGTTTTCCATCACATAGCTTCCGAGCGGACGCTCGAGGATAAAGGGCTTTCCCTGGAAGAGCGCGTCGTAAACCCCCCACTTCTTTGCTGTGAGAGCCTGAGGGTAGCCCATCTCCCCTTGCAGGGACATCAGGGCGAACTGGACGCCGCGGCTGGCGGCGTCGCCCGCGGCCCACGACTTTCGCGATCCGGTATTCGGCGCGTGGCGGTAGGCGCGTAAAGGGGCGTTGTCGATAAAGGCCTGGGAAATGGCGGCTATGGTTTGATCGATGGTGCCTCCGAGCAGATGGGCGGCTACGGCGGCCGTCGCCACTTTGACAAAGATCACATGGTCCAGGCCGATTTGGTTGTAGCTGTTTTTCAAGGCGAGGATGCCTTGAATTTCATACGCTTTGATGATGGCGGTGAGCAGGTTAAGGAGGGGCAAGTCGAGGCTGCAGGCAACCGGCAGAAGCCCTCCGATATTATCCGAGGGGTGTCCCCATTCGGCGGCGAGCCAGGTGTCGTTGTAATCGAGCCAGCGGATGAGAGTGCCTATGTTAAAGGCGGCGCGGACCGGATCGAGGAGATAAGGTGTGCCGGGGACGGGAATCCCATCGGGAACGATGGTGCCGGGAACGAGCGGCCCCAGCAACTTGGCGCACTCGGGATAATTTAGAGCCAAAATGGCGCATCCGAGGGCATCCCCCAAGCAAAGTCTCGCCGTCTGGAAGGCGAGGTCGCTTGTGATGGAAGTGTTATGGACGTAGTTCGCCAGCGTTTCAAAGAGGGGGTCGTTCATTACCGTTTATCCATGGGCAAAAAGGGGCGCATTTCCGGGCCGATGTAGTTGCTCAATGGGCGGATCAGTTTATTGCTGGCCCGCTGCTCCATCAGGTGCGCCGACCACCCGGAGATGCGCGCCATCACAAAAAGGGGCGTGAACATCTCTTTGGGGAAGCCCAAATAATGGTACACCAGGGAGCTATAGAAGTCGACGTTGGGAAAGAGCTTTTTCTCGCGCCACATCACCTCTTCGATCCGTTCGGCTATGAGGAACAGGTTTGAGCCTTCGCTTAATTTTCGGGCGAGCTCTTTGATGATAGGCGATCTGGGATCTTTGGTCCGGTAGACGCGGTGGCCAAAGCCCATGATGAGTTTTTTTTCGGAAAGCATCTGGAGGATGGTTTTTTCTGCTTCGGCAGGGGTTTCAAATTGTGTGATCAGATCCATGGCTTTTTCATTCGCGCCCCCATGCAAAGGGCCGCTCAGCGCTCCGATGCCGCCGCAAATGGCGGAATAAAAGTCTGAAAGCGTGCTCGCAATGGTTCTGACGGTAAAGGTGGAAGCGTTGAATTCATGCTCGGCATAGAGGATGAGGGAGGTGTTAAGGCATTGAGTGTGAAATTCTATGGGTTTTCTTCCGTGCAGGAGATGCAGAATATGGCCGGCCAGCGAGGGCTCTTTTGTGTCGAAGGAGATCCTGACGCCTGAGAGGCGGAGATGGTACCAGTAGAGCAGCATCGAGCCAAAGGTGGAGAGGAGGCGGTTCGCAATTTTAAGGGCGTTGTTTTGCTGCGTTTCCGGTTCTAAATTTCCCAAAGCGGAGCATCCGGTGCGCAAAACATCCATCATAGGGGAGAGCGAAGGGATAAGCTCGAGGATTTCGATCAGATCTTTGGGTGGCACGCGCAGGGTCCGCAGGGTGTTTTGGTATTGGGAAAGTTCTTTTGCATCTGGCAGCTTTTCCATCAGGAGCAGATAAGCGACCTCTTCGAAGGAGGCGTGTTTGGCCAGATCCTCAATGCGGTAGCCCCGATAGGTCAGCGTTTCCTCCTCGGCGCCGCAGATGCAGATGCTCGAGTCGCCGGCAACAATCCCGGCTAATCCTCCTTGAGCCATTTCGCCTCCATCTTTTTGTATTTATCGTAGTGCAGGTAATGGTAGAGCTCTTCGCGGGTTTGCATCGATTCCAGGCTGTAGAGCTGCGATCCGTTGTTCCGGATATCTTGCATCACTTTTAAGGCGGCCTGATTCATGGCCCGGCTCGCCGACAGGGGATAGAGCACCATATCGACGCCGGCGATTTCCAGCTTTTTGATGCTGATAATGGGCGTTTGGCCAAATTCGGTCTGATTGACGAGGAAGGGAATTTTGACGGCTTTGCGGAATACTTTATAATCTTCCAAATTAGTCAGGGCTTCGGGAAAGAGCATATCGGCGCCGGCTTTTTGATAGGCGAGGCAGCGCTCGATCACACGGTCTAATCCTTCAGTGGCGTAAGCGTCGCAGCGGGCCATAATGATAAAATCAGGATCTGTCTTTGCTTCAACCGCGCTTTGGATCCGGTCGGACATTTCGTTGATGGAGACGATGATTTTGCCGGGCAAATGGCCGCATTTTTTTTCCAGGGCCTGATCTTCGATATGCACTCCGGCTACGCCGGCCTGGTTCATCCCTCTAATGGCGCGCTGGGTCAAAATGGGGTTTCCCCAGCCGGTATCGATGTCTACGAGCAAGGGCAGGTCGATGATGGCGGTGATGCGGCGGGCGTCTTCCAGCAGGTTATCCATGGAGGTGAGCCCCATATCGGGCAGTCCGAAGGAGTAATTGGAGACTCCGGCGCCTGAAAGATAGAGGGCCTTAAAGCCCACGCTTTTAGCGAGGATAGCGGCATAGGCATTCATCACCCCCATGATTTGCAGGGGCTTTTCTGCAGCGAGTGCCTCTCGAAACTGTTTTCCGCCTGAGTGCTCCATATTTTCTATGTAGAGCAATCAGGATATTTTATCAATGCTTACCAGCTATTATCCTTTTCATAGCCGAGAGCGATCAGCATGCCGCCGTACACCTCTTTGAAGGCCGCCTTGTGATTCTCCTTAAAATACTTCTTCCATACTCCGGTTTGTCCGTTGCGGAAAGTGACATAAGGATTTACGGCTCCATCCGGTCCGTGGATTTTATGGGAAAGCTCATCCAGCCGCTCCCCGGTCAAAGAGATTCCAAGAGCTTGAGCGACAGCAAAAATGGCCTGTTGCTGCGTCTGAAGATCCCCGCCTCCATGAGTGCCGACAAAGTCTTCATAGCGGAGTATTATCGCGTCGGGATCTCTCATCCACCAGACTGCTCTTTCGGCAAATTTATAGAGGTTGAGGAACACGCGGCTGGTCGCCATCTGCTCTCCTAAACTTATAACAAACATAAGCTTATCATCGATGGAGGTGCTGTGGATCTCCTGCTCGATCGAATCCGACTCCCAAAAGAGCTGCGAGATGAGCACATCCCTCAAATCGCGGATCAGGATCAGCTTTTTGTACTCGGGATGCCTGTCCGCAAAGAGGGCGAACGGTTCGGTGAAATTCAGGTGGCCGGCCGGATACATATTTTTTTCCCTCCATTCCAGGCAGGTCCTTTCCAGCGTTTCCTCTTCGATGATATGGGGAGGTTGATCGTCATAAAAGTAAAAAGTGGAGAGCGCCGGAAATTCCGCTGACAGCGTGCCATCAATTTTTCCTGTAAGCATCGTCAGGAATTTATACATCATATGCGTGCCCGACTTGGGCAGAGTCAGAATAAAAAAGTCTTCATCGGCAAAGGCTGTTGAGCAAAAAAGCAGAAAGATCAGAATTTTTTTCATACTGTCAGCAGTTGGGATGCATGAATAATATCGACAATCCTGGCAGCGGCATTTCCGTCGCCGTACAGGTCTTTGGAAATTTCCCGGTTCGACATGCTTTGATAATAGCTTTCCTCTTCCAGCAGTTTTGTCACCTCATTGACAATGAGCTCTCTGTCGTGCCCGACGAGTTTGGCAACGCCGGCCAATATCCCCTCCATGCGCTCAGAGCACTGCCGGAGAACCAGCACCGGTTTTCCCAGAATGGGCGCCTCTTCCTGCACGCCGCCGGAGTCGGTGATCACAATGTCCGCGCGCTGCATCACTTGTATAAAATCGAGATAGTCCAGGGGTTCCAGCAGCAGAATATTGTCCACGTCCGACAGGAACTGGCGGCTTTGCTTTTGCACGTTGGGGTTGAGGTGCATGGGAAAGACGATCAGAACTTCAGGGAAATTTTTGGCTATTTGCAGGATGGCCCGGCAGATTTCTTCAAAAGGGGCGCCAAAGTTTTCCCGGCGATGGGCGGTCACCAAAATGATTTTCTGCCTCTGCAGGATGGCTGACCATTGGCTGTTCTCTTCTTTTTTCTGGAGCATATGCTGAAGGGCGTCGACACTGGTATTGCCAACCCGGTAAATATTTTCCTTTGGGATCTGTTCGCGGATCAAGTTTTGACAGGCCAGCTCAGTCGGTGCGAAGTGCCAGTCGGCGATCACGGAAATAAACCTGCGGTTGACCTCTTCGGGAAAGGGGTGGTGGTTGTTAAAGGAGCGCAATCCCGCTTCCACATGCGCCACTTTGATTTTGTGATAAAAGGCGATGAGAGCCGCGATGAAAGCGGTTGTGGTATCTCCCTGAACCAGCACGATATCGGGCTTTACTTCGCTGAACACCTTATCCATTTCACCCATCAAAGTTGCGGAAAGCTGAGAAAGGCTTTGATTGCTCTGCATCACTTTTAAGTCTTTATCGACTTTCAGGCCGAATACGGTGAGGACCTGCTGAAGAAGCTCCCGGTGCTGGCCTGTGCTTAGCACATAGGTTTTAAAATCGTCGCTTTGGTTAAAAGCTGTTACAACCGGAGCTAATTTGATCGCTTCCGGTCTTGTCCCGATGGCAATAAGTACTTTTCTTTTCAATTAAAACTCCACAAATAATCCAAGGCTTATACTATAAACGCGATAGGCGTCTTTTATATCTGTAAATCGGCAGTCGGTAATAAAGCCGAAGTTAGAAAACAGCCACCTTCGCCAATTGAGATTGACAAAAGCAACCCTCTGATTCACATTTTGAGGCTCGACGTCCAGATTGGCGAGATAGGAGTTTCTCCCGTATCCGCCGCTCAGGAAAATCCATTGCCAATCCTCTTTGCCATAGCCGACAGAGGCAGTTTGGGAGAGGGATTGGCTGCTGCCGGGATAAGTCGTTTCTAAAAAGAGGCGGTATTCCAATATCCAGCAGGGCAGATACCACACGACGCCCGATCCAAAAATTAAAGACCCTTGCTTGTTATGATAGCTGGCGTAACTGACTGTGGCAGGGATAACCAGACTTTTTTGAGAGGAAACTTTGAAGTAAAACTCCTGATCGATCCGGTATCTCGGCAAGAAGCCGGCTCTAGTCGCCGCAGACAGAGCGGTAAAGGTGTAAATCCGCTCATGCCAGTCGCGATAAGCGCCAAATTGTCCAAGAACGCCTTTACCCTCTTTTCTTGTGACGAAGGTGAGATTGTAAAGAAGGGTCGTAGAAGGGTTAATGGGCTGGGAAAAAGTCAACTGGCCCGACTTGATCTCCCCGTAGGTTTTTTTCGGATCGAGCTGCTGATAATTCAGCTGAACATCCAGCCGCTTCTTTTTCAGATAGGGAAGGGTCAGCTCCTCTTCGGCTTTCAGGGCGATGGGAAGAAGTAAAAGAATGAGTAATTTTTTAAACCACATAGCCCATTCCTTGGGTCAGCACATAGCCGTAGATGGTTGCGCCGGTATGGATCCGGATCTCTTTTTTGGCGATGACCGATTTGATTTTTCCGTTTTCTCCGACAACTGTCCCTGTGTCGATGGCCACAGAGTTTTGTGAAAAGATATTACCCAAAATCGTACAATTACGACCAATTGCTATGGCGTCTTTGGCAAAAATATTTCCCTTTATGACGGTGCCCTCGCCCAAATAAACTTTACCCCGGGATTGGATGCTGCCTTCTATCGTCACTTTGGGCCGAACGCGGAGATCCTGCTCGGTATACACATTGTGGCGGATCTGGCTTTCGGCGGGGATGATGAACTTATTGGCATTGACATACCACCCGAAGCGGCCGATATCGATAGGGGAAAGAACGGGCAGATCCTCGGGAATGCTATCTTCGGAGTCGTGTACGAAGATAATTTTAGGGGCGTAGAGGCGTTTGAACTGGCATTTGGCGCCGATATGAATGGCTTCATCAGCCGAGGCAAGCTCTCCCAGCCGGCATTCCTTGTCGATGTGGAGTACTTTAGCGTCGACAAAGCGTTTGATCGAAGCCTTCTCCTTGATGTAGATCCGGCTTTCCCCCACTATAGCGTCGATTTGGCACCCCTTTTCTATCACGATCTCCCCATTGGCAAAGGCCGTGCCTTTAAGTTTGGCTTCCTTGGCGAAGCAGAGCTTATTTGGGGCAAAAACAGAGTGGTCGGTGTTCTTTTCGATGACAGGATGATCGTTCAAAATTTCCAGGGAGGGATATACTCCGGGAGCATAGCTGTGTGAGGCAGCCATCAGTTTCATTTCGCTTGCGAGCTGCAAGGCCTGGTGGCGGGGATCGGAGGAGCTGTTCAAATTGATGGAGAGGGGTTTGTCGTCGTTTGGTTTTAGCAGTTCAAGCCAGCCCGGGAAGAAAGGCAGGCACATGACCAAGAGAATGAGAATCAAAAAAAGGAATTCTGGCGCTGAAAACATGAGAACCTATTTGGGTTTGTAAAATCGTTGGGTTTTAAGCCATTCGGGGTTTCGTTTGGTATATTTATCCACAACCGCCTCGTAAAATCCGTAAGTGATATACCAAATGTTGAAAAGCGTTCCTATGCAAAAAAAGGGGATCAAATTGATCCGATGGGTGGCCCCGTCGATAAGCGCGCCGAGGTTGACCTGATAAAAGGGTGCGAAATTGCCAAAGCAGGTAAAGGCGGCAAATATCGTAAATCCGAAGGCCATGGCCGCCAGGTGGATCTCGCCGTAAGCCAGCAGGGCAAAAAGAGCCAGCATGCCCAAAAAGAGGAAGGTCGGCGTCAGGTACACCAGCAGGAGGAAAAAACCGTCGATCTTGGCTACCAGGGAGATATAAGGGGATTTGAAGAAAGAGATGAAATAGCGGAACATCGTCTGGTTATGCCCTCTGGACCAGCGGCGGACCTGGTTACCGCGGATTTTCCAGTCTTCCGGAACTTCCTCGTAACATTCGATCTGATTGGCGTAAATCACCTTCCAGCCGTGGATATAAAAGCGGAAAGTGAGTTCGGTGTCCTCGGCCAGGATTGAGGGGTCGAACCCTCCCGATGCATGCAGAAGCTCTTTCCGGATCCCTCCGGCCGTGCCGCCATACTGCGGGATGAGATTCAGAGTATATCTTGACTGCTGGTCGACCTGATACCCTCCCGTGCGCTCTAATTCGAGCAGGCGCGTGAGCAAATTACTGCCGGAGTTAAGCGGCACGACGCGCCCCATAACGGCGCCGACAGAGGGATCTTTAAAATTGATGGCGATATTGCGGATGATGTTTTTGGGCATGATATAGTCGGCGTCAAAGATAATGATGATCTCCCCTTTGGCTATTTCCAGCGCGGCGTTTAAAGCGGAGGGCTTGCCGCGCATCCCCTGATACCGGTGCAACGGGCGGATCCGGCCAGGATATCTGGCGGCAAAATCATCGAGGATTTCTTTGGTCTTATCCGAGGAGTGGTCGTTGATCGGGAATATTTCCAGGCGGTCGGCTGGATAGTCAACGGTCAGCAGCTGCGTGAGGATGTTATTGGCCACTTTTTCTTCATTATGCATGGGGATCATGACCGTGACGCTCGGCAGATCGGAGTCGAGGATTTCATGGTACGACAGAGGCTGCGGGCTGCGCACGCGATGGATGGTGAAATAGAGCTGGCGCACAGTGTAGGCCATTTGAATCAGCGTGAGAAGAAGCAGATAACACTTTAAAAAAGCGATAAAAAAAATCATCTGTTAAAACGACTCGTATAGAAGGCGAAAAAGGAAACAAGATACACCAAATTCAAATATGGGCCAAAGATAAAAAACATAATCGGCGTTAAAACGAAGGATCCTTTGAGCAAAATATAGATGCTGAAGGTGTATTTGAAGAGGCTTAAAGTCATGGTCAGCAACATCAGGCAGACCATAAATCCGAATTTGCTGAATAAATTCGCGTTTGTTTGTAAAAGCAGGCCGCTCAACATCAAAGGAAACATCAGCCAAAAAAAGACCTCCAGCTTCATATTGATCTCGGCAAAAGAGCCGATCGTGTAGGGAAATGCTGTTGGAAAAAGGAGGAGGATCAAAGAGGCGGCTAAAGTGGCGGCGCCAAGAAAGTAAACGATGAATTTATAGGGGATTTGCCAATGGCTTTTATAGGCGGCAAAAAGAGTCAAACCCGAAAATCCCGCCCACAGAAGCTTGATCTTGGTCGTCGGCTCGCCCCCTGAGCAGGCGAGATAGCTGATCTGCTGCTGAAAAAGGCTGGAGTGTAAGATGCGGCAATTGCAGTCCGGGAGGAGTTTTAACAGAATCTGCCTGGCAATCTGGTTCATGTAAAGGGAGGCTTCGGAAAACCGCCAAAAAAAGAGGGCCAGGAAGGGCAAAGCGATCAGGCAAAACTCAATCACCATCGGCACGCCAGTTTTTAGTCGCTTCTCCATCACTTCCATGTTTATCCTCAAAAGGCAGAAATATAAACTACTCTTAAGGCAATATGAAATCCAGAGAAATTTGGATTTACAACTCTCTCTTGCCAAAATTCCTTTTTTAGAACAGAATACAGGGCAAAGGATGGAATGTATGAAGATAATTGCAGCCTGCTGTCTATTCCTGCTGCTTGCCGGATGCGCGCCAAAATGTAAAAAGGCCTCTTTTTGGGAAGGGGGCTATCAGGAATTCCAGGTCAATGATCGTGAATACATCTTAACTTACCAGGAAGGGGTCGTATCGGGACTGATTACCTCTCACACTCCTTCAGATATCGATCGCATCCTGGCTTTGCGCGCCGCCGAACTGACTCTGCAAAACGGGTTCACCTATTTTGACATCAAGCGGGACCGCTCTCCCAAAATCCTGCACATCTATTGCTACGCCGAAGAAGATACTTCCACCGCGATTGACGCCCTGGCGTTTGCGGAAAAATACTCTAATTTCTATACAGGAAAAGAGGAAACGGCTGTCATAGCGATGAAAGGGGACATCTGATGTATGGAGCTTATTTACCAAAAAAAGGGAGAAGCGGCTTCTATTACCCTCAACCGGCCGGAAGTTCTCAATGCCCTGAATTTTTCGCTGCTGCATAAGCTGCACCATCTTCTCATTGAAATTCCCGAGAAGGTCGTGATCATCACGGGATCGGGCGATAAGGCCTTCGCCGCAGGCGCTGATATCGGCGAAATGCAGGGTATGACCGAAGAAGAGTGGACTGAGTATTGCTGTTTGGGTCGGAAAGTGTTTTCTATGCTCGAAACCGGCCCCTTTGTCACGATAGCCGCTGTGAATGGCTATGCTTTCGGGGGCGGCATGGAACTTGCCCTGGCGTGCGATCTGGTTCTGGCCAGTGAAACCGCCCAATTTGGCCTGCCGGAAGTCAAACTCGGCGTCATTCCCAGTTTTTCCGGAATTCCCCGTTTGACCCGGGCGATTGGAAAATTCCGCGCGGCGGAATGGATGCTCACCGGCAGAAGCTTCACCGCGGGCCAAGCCCATGAGATGGGGCTGATTAACCGCCTTTGCCCTCCTGATCAATTGCTCGCTCACTGCAGCACGCTGGCTGATGAGATCGTAAAAAACGGCTTTGAAGCCCTTCTAGGAGTAAAAAAAGTGATGCATGGCGCGGATGAGGAAACCGTTTCCCTGCACTGTTTTGCCCAAGAGGAGCGCAAAGCGCGCATGGAGGCCTTTTTAAAAAGGAAAAAGCATGCTGAATGAAGTTCTCGTTATAGGCGCGGCTGGCAAAATGGGGCGGGGCATTGCCCTGACTTTGCTGCAGGAGATGGGCTTAAAAAAACTAGCCAATCCGGACGAGTCTTTTCAGCTGTACTTGGTGGATAGCAATCACCTCGCCCTGGATTCCGTGAGAAGTTTTTTGCGAGAGCATCTGAAGAAGTTTGCCGAAAAGAAAATAAATCGTTTGCGCCGCCTGGCAGAATCCAGGCCGCTTTTAGTCAGCAACTCAGAAATTATCGAAGCTTTTATCGAAGGGGGAATGGACAGCCTTTGGTTCAGCAAAGTCATCCCTCCCGCAAAAGTGGTCTTTGAGGCTATTTCGGAAGATATCGAAGCTAAAGCGGAAATTTTTAAAAACCTGAAAGCCGATCTCATTTTAACGAACACTTCCTCTATTCCCATTCATATCTTGCAGGAGAAGACCCAAAGTCCGGTCATCGGTTTCCATTTTTATAATCCCCCGCAAGTCCAAAACCTGGTGGAGCTCGCCTTTGCCGAAAATGCCCCCAAGAGCGTGCGGGAAAGCGCCTTTGAACTGGTCAAAACGCTGCATAAGCAGGCTGTAGTGTCCAAAGATGTCGCCGGATTTATCGGCAACGGGCATTTCATACGGGAAGTGAACGCCGCCTGTCAGCTCGTCGCTGAGCTTGCAAAAACCCATCCCCTTTATCAGGCCGTCTACATGGTCAATAAGGTCACAGGCGATTTTCTCCTCCGCCCTATGGGCATTTTCGAGCTGATCGATTATATCGGCTTTGATACCTGCGCGAAGATCGCCTCGATCATGTCCCTCTCTCCTCCCCTTTTCAAAGAGATTAAAGGGGGTTTTTTTCACTATCAGAATCACGTTCCCGTCGCCGTTTTAGAAACGCCTATGAATCAATGGGTTAAGGAGTGCGATCAGGAATTGGGCCCCTTTCCGGAGGGTTATGCGCCCTGGAAAAAATTTCCCAGGGAAAAAACAGACGCTTATCTCAAAGCGCTTTTTCAGGCGGAAACCAAGGGGGCGCGCCTGGCGCAACAGTTCCTTGGCGAGTCGAGAAAAATCGCCAAAAAGCTGGTCGAGGATGGCGTCGCCCAATCGATAAACGATGTCAACACCGTGTTGATGGAGGGATTTCACCACCTTTACGGAGTTCCCGCATGAAAACTCTCAGGAAAAAAATCTATGTGGCGGCAGGCTATAACACTCTCTACTACGGCACCGGGCGAAAAGAATTCGATCCGCAAAATTTGCCGACTTTTGAAACGTATTTGAAAGAGACCGCTGAGGGTACCTGCAACCAGCTTCGCTCCCTCAAACTGGACGAGGGGATTATCGGCAGCTTTATGTCGGGGCGTTTTATCCAGCAGGCCAACTTGGCCGGCTTCCTCCCTTTTATGGTACCGGAACTCCGTTATAAACCCTGTACCGGTGTGGAAGGGGCTTGCGGAACGGGCGGAAGAGCCATCGCCATGGGGGTGAGGAGCGTGCTGTCCGACTTTTCCGATGCGGTCTTTGTGGCTGCCTTTGAAATGCAAAACACCATGAAAGCGGTGTATGGAGCAGATGTGCTCGCCGGCGCGAGCTACTATAGCGGCATGCGAAAAAAAGGGCAGGCCTATTTTTTTCCGGCCCTTTTTGCGGAGCGGGCGGGCGTTTATATGGAAAAGTATGGGGAACAAGTCACGCGTGAAGCAATGGCAAAATGGGTGGAGATCGCGATAGAGAACGCGCGCCAAAATCCCAAAGCGCAAGAATTCCACAACACCTCTCGAAACATATATGAGAGGGCCATGGCTTTGCCGAATGCCGAGACCTTCATTCCCTATCTCAATCCCCTGCTTTGTTCCAAAGTGACAGACGGTGCTTCTTCCCTGGTCCTTTTATCGGAGGAGGGGCGGAAAAAATGCGGCATCAACCCCTATGAACTGATTGAAATCGTCGGGATCGGCGAAGCTGAAGAGGATATTACCTTGCCTCCTGCCGATCCGGCTGAATTGACGACCACTAAAAATGCCGTCGACCAGGCCCTGGAAATGGCCGGGATAGGTATAGACGAGCTTGGCCTTTTGGAAATCCACGACTGTTTTGCCATTACGGCCATCCTCTCACTGGAAGCGGTCGGCTTTGCGAAAAAGGGGGAGGGAGCGAAATTTATCCTCGAAGGGAATACTTTAAAGCAGATCCCCACCAACCTCTCCGGCGGATTGCATGGCTTTGGGCATCCCACGGGCGCCTCGGGCGTGCGGCAGATGGTTGATTTGCTGCATCAGTGCACCGGGCAGGCGTCGAACCAGATCCACTTAAAAAAGCCCTATGGGATGATGATCAGCATGGGCGGCGACGACAAGACGGTGACCTGCCTCATTGTCAAAAGACACGGGGACTGACATGGAATATGTAATCTTCGCTATAATCCTGGGTTTTCTCGCCTTGCGCCTTGCCATAGTGAGCGAAAGGGTCAAGCGCCTTCCCGGGCTGGAAAGTGCCCGCGCCGAGCTCCAGCTGGAAAATAGCGCCTTGAAAGAGCAGCTGACTGAAGGAAAGCTCCGGTTCGAGCATGAAAGAGAAAAAATAGCCCTCCTGGAGAGCGCAACGGAAAAATTTAGCGACACGTTTAAAGCGCTTTCCTCCGATGTGTTAAAAAACAGCTCTCAATCTTTTCTGGAATTAGCGGCTGCCCGTTTTGAAAAACTGCAGGAGACGGCGAAAGGCGACCTCGCCTTAAGGCAAAAATCGATTGATGAATTAGTCAAGCCGATCAAAGAATCGCTGCAGAAAGTGGACAGCAAGATGCAGGATCTGGAAAAAGAGCGCACCTCGGCCTATGCGGGCCTGACAGAGCAGGTGAAGCAGCTTTTTTCCTCCCAGACAATGCTGCAGAAAGAGACCGCCAACCTCGTGCAGGCCCTCCGCATGCCCCATGTGCGGGGGCGCTGGGGGGAGATCCAGCTGAGGAGGGTGGTGGAGATGGCCGGCATGGTTGAGTATTGCGATTTTATTGAACAGCAAACGCAAAACGACGATCAGCGCAAGCTGCGTCCCGACCTCATCATCAAGCTGCCCAATCAGAAACAAATTGTGATCGATTCGAAAACGCCGCTTTCCGCCTATTTGGACTCATTGGAAATCACGGATAGCGTACAAAAGCAATTCAAGCTCAAAGAGCATGCGCGCCAGGTGCGCACTCATATCACGCAACTCGCCACTAAATCGTATTGGGATCAGTTTGACAACGCCCCTGAGTTTGTCGTTCTTTTTATACCGGGCGAGACCTTTTTTAGCGCGGCTTTAGAGCAGGATCCCACCTTGATTGAATGCGGCGTAGAGCAGCGGGTGATCCTTGCCACGCCAACCACGCTGATCGCGCTGCTTCGCGCCGTCGCTTACGGATGGAGCCAGGAGGTGATGGCCAAGAATGCCAGGCAGATCAGCGATTTAGGCCGTTCTCTCTATGAAAGAGTCCGCATTTTAACCGAGCATTTCGATGAGTTGCGAAAAGGGTTGGAGCGTTCTGTGGATGCCTATAACAAGACCGTGGCTTCCTTTGAAAACCGCGTGCTGGTCTCAACGCGCAAGTTCAAAGAGCTCGGAGTATCGACTGGCAAAGAGATAGAACAGTTAGAGCCCATAGACAAAACAGTTCGTCTTTTGCAGCAGGAGGCTTTTTCAGTCGAATGACCCTCATGCAGTGTAACCTGCGAAAGTGCAAGAAATTAAACCAATAGCCCTTTTTCGGCTATTGGTTTTTTTGCAGTGGTATTTCGGGCTGCGATCTGCGAAATCCCGAATTTTGCTCGTCGTCCATAGCTAGCGCTATGAACTCCTCGCAAACTTCGCGATTTCTTGGTCTCGCTCCAAAATACCAAGTGCACAAAATAAACCAATAGCCTCTTTTTCAATTGGAACAAAATCACCTCTGTGTCTATAATGTGCTACTTTACTAGAATATTTTTAATCTCGTGTTTAAAAGGCTATAAAATGTTCGCTAAAAAAATGTGCTTTTTCTTAGTTTTACTTTTTCCTCTCTTTTTATTTTCAGAAACGTTTGATTTGACTGTTGTCGGTTTAGCTAATAAGGCTGACGGTATAGGCAGAATATCTCTTGGCATAATAGAGACATTAAAAGATGAGCTAAAGCTTAATTACATTCCCTCCTGTGCTCCACCGAAATTTACCGATGTGGAAGAGGATGTGCGGGAAATTTTACAAAATACCGATACTACGCCCGGGACAGTGAGCATATTGACGAATGCCTTATGGCATGATACCAGGCCATTTTATCTGGACGTTCCGGACAGCAAACTAAAATTTGCCTACTCGATGATTGAATCGACTAAAATACCTGTTGAGTGGGTGGCGATACTCAATGAAAATTTCGATGCTGTGATTGTTCCGGACAAGTTTTTAATCGATGTGTATCAAGACTCCGGCGTCGTTATTCCTATATTTGAACTTTCCCATGGAATGGAGCTTGAGCCATTTTTGGCAACTCAGGCTCATGCCGAGAAATCTGTACCCTTTGTCTTTGGATCAACCGTGAGTTTTGATCCGCGGAAGAATCATGTCTTATTATTGAAAGCGTTTGCTAAAGAGTTTAGAAATTCCCACGATGTTTGTTTAAAGATGAACGGCCGTTTTGGCGAAGAGTACATGAAGTTAAAAGATTTGATAAGAGAGCTGAAGATTTCAAATGTATTCATCACCAGAAAAGTGTTGAGTCATGAGAGCTATATGTCATTTATGCAATCTTTTGATTGCTATGTCAATATAGCAAAAGGGGAGGGTTTCTCTCTTTGCCCCAGGGAATCATTGGCCTTGGGCATACCCTGCATTCTAAGCGACAACACAGCCCAAAAGACCTTGTGCCAGTCGGGTTTTGTGAGATCGGTGCCTTCCCTAATTTTGGAACCCGCAGTTTATGATATATTTGGCGGTCAAGATCTCGGCTCTTTCTTCAACTGTACAGAAAGCGACGTAAGGGCGGCTCTTCGCGACATGTATAATAATTACACATCCTATTTACAGAAGGCCCAATCCGGCAGAGAGTGGGTGAAGCAGTATTGCTGGAAGAGTCTTAAGAATAAGTACTTAAGTTTAGTGAAGCCCAAAACGATCATTCTCGGCGAATCCAATGATAATTACGGATGAGTACCTGATGACAAATTCCTACGAACTTTTCGAGAAATATTTGGATAATGGCTTGTTTGAAGAGTTCTATATTGATTCTTCCGTACTGGAATGAAGAAACTGTTCAAGCAAAAAATAATGCATTAATTTCAGTAGTGGAATTGCTTTCATATGGTGTGAACGCAAATACAAATAATGATTCCACATCCTAATAATGTTCGGCGGACAGAAGGCATAAATTTTATTAAAACCTGGTGAAGGGCAATCTTTTAAACGGCAAAAATTCACAGAATGCTACAGATCAAGAGCTGTGCAGAAAACCTTTACTACATCAACAATGAGTCTGTCAGAGATCATCCTTAAGAAGTTTTACGAGAAATCTCAGACCTTTTCCACCTTAAAAAAAACACAGTTTATCACCCCGTCATCGTGAGCAGAAAATGAGTGTCTATAATGGATTCGAGTTTTCATTAACAAAGTGCTAGACAGCTACCTTGAAAAATCCCTCGGTTACGAGCTTTTGGATTAAATGGACTATGAAAGCAGATTGAAAATCTATAATTGAAAAATGAAGCATATGTGTATTAATTCTCTTGAATCAAAAAGGTGAGTTAATTTGCCTGCTTCGATCCTATACACCAATCAGATCGAGAACGTACAAGTAAAAAATGTGGATTATCATCCTGACAAGGATATTAACAACGTTCTCTTTTGTCCCGATAAGCCTTTGTGTCCCTGCTGCCTTTATGAGAATGGCTTACATAGGAAATAAAGCCTCTTTTCTTTAAGTAGAAGTCCGCAGTTTGAAATGTCTCAATTGTGAATGTATTTGGGGGCCTGAATTACAGCTTGTCAAATCCAAAAAGCTTATGAAAATCTATTTTGAAAGTTATGTTGATTTAATGAGATTTGCAACTGGAATATTTTAAATAGGAATTATTTAATTTTCATAATGCGTGGTACTATTTAACGTAATGAACCTTAATTATTAATATCGGATACATCTTGATAATATGTCACTATATCACGTGTAACAGAATATTTATTCAAATTTGCAAAAGATAACTCAAAATCATAGGGAAGAAAATATCTATGGGTAATATAATGATTTAAGATTTTTTCTATTCCCGAACGTCGGATGATCATAGAATGAGTTCTTTCTCTTAGACCAATTTTAGCAAATTCAGAACTTATGCAGTACCGTTCATTTTGTTTATCCGGAATTTCCATATCAGGTCTCAAATATTTTTCGACGATAGCTTTATCGATATTTTTATCTATTGGAAGGGTAGTATCAGTATATAATAAATCCCAATTATTTTTTCCTACTAACTTATCTAATTGTTCAATTAAAGTTTCTAGAATTCTTGGGTCTTTAAGGATTAAAAAATCATCTTCTAATACCCATATCGTCTCATAACCTGAATCTAATGCGTCTTGCAAAACCGATATGTGGCTCATTGCACAACCAATTGCTCCAAGAAGCCCCCAAAAACAAGGTCGACCATAGTGTTTTTCATTGAGCTCAACAAGTTCAAAATGAGGTTCCCCCTCAAAAGATATGGTTTGTGACCAAAAACCACCTTTCATGCCTGGCGCAAATGTCAAGACTATATCTTGAAGGGCTTTAAATGATAAATTCTTTCCATAAATTGCTGGAAACCTCTGTGGCTGAATATGGTATGGTGAAAATTGTTCATAAGCCTTCAACATTCTATCTTGACGATGATCTAGATTAATAACATAAATAAAATCTAAATTTTTCATTTGAAAGGATTTGGAATCTTTAAAGTTTAATTTGTTAAAGTGGCTCGTTATATCGGAAAAAGAATGTTCAAAATTTAATGTAATTAGAATAAACAATAAAAATATAAGTCTTTTTTTCATATTTTCACTCAACTTTATTTATTAAAAATCTTTATAATTGAAAAATTATATTGCTTATTGAACATGTTAGGATAAGATAAAAAATTGCTTCACGGTTTTCATTTCATTTTCTATTCGATCTTATCTGGTTGTTCGATAGCGTCTCAACATTATATGTTCATATAAATATTTGCAATACTTATTTCCACTCGGGTTGTTTTGTTTTTGAATCCCCTGAAAGCCTTAAAAATAATGGAATCAAAGCAGATAAATTATCGAGTAAAACTGTCACCTTGCTGTGACTGCCTTCTCTAAGAACCATGCGTGCAAGTTTCACTGCACACGGCTCAAGTATTGATAAAATCCACTTTAGCAGATCCGGCTTCCGTTGATTCCATGCAGTCCATGTGTATAAGGCGACCAAGAAACAAAGGTGTTGTTTTATCCAGGGCGATATTATCTTTTGGAAAATAGATGATCCCGTCCTTCGCATGATCAATCTTCTGGCATGTTTCACAACAATGGGTTTCTTTTTCCCTTAAACTTTCATGAAGAAATGGCTTTTTTTTGGTTAGTTCTCGATTAAATCGGAGGGAGAAATAGGGTTTCCATGATGAATAAATCGCTTGTGCAATACTTCTGCAACGTGATAGTAGAACATTTTGAGCTTTACATTTAATGGGTTAAAAAAAATTCAAATGAGAGATTTCAATCATTCCCTCTTTTAAGTTATATTGCGGGCCATGAAGATCATCTATACGCAAGATCATAAATTTCCTGCCCCAAAGCTGGAATTTTCCTATGACCAGCTGGACAACTTCTTTGAAGTCTCCGAGCGCGCCGAAAATGTGGGGCATGCCCTTAAAGATATTCGTCTGATATTGCCTCCCAATCTTTCCGAAAGAGGATGCTGACCACTGTTCACGTTGAGAATTATGTCACCTTTTTGCAAAGAGGTTATAGGCAATGGGTGGCCGCGAGGCTTCCCGGAAATGCATCTTCAATAAGTACCACACTGATGTCAAATCTCCGCAAAACAGCGATGGGCTATGCGGCTACTACACCGCGGACGGCACTGTTCCCATTACGGAAAGCGATCGAATCCGCCTCCTTTGTCCTCATCGCCAAACTCATTTCGAGAGACGACTCTTCTGCTTTTGCCCTCTGCCGCCCGCCGGGGCATCACGCGGATCGAGCTCTGCCTGCCGGCTACTGTTTTCTCAATAATGCCGCTTTAGCTGCAGAAAGGTTTTTGCAAGATGGCGCTGCCAAAGTCGCCATCCTCGACTTCGACTACCATTATGGCAACGACACATCTACTACCGCTCCGATGTCCTTTTCGTTTCGATCCATGCCGATCCCGCCTTCGGCTATCCCTATTTCGAAGGCTACGCCAAAGAAATGGTTCAGAAGAAGGTGGGGGTTAATGTGAACTACCCTTTGCCCATTGCCACTTCTTTTGCCAAGGTGAAGGAGGTATTGGATGAGGCACTAAAAGTGGTCGCTAAATTCAAGCCAGATATTTTGATCGTCTCCTTGGGGCTTTACACTTTTCAAAAAGACCCCATTGGCAAGTTTAAGTTAGAATCAGGGGATTTCCTCAAAGTGGGGGGAGTGGATAGCCTCTTTAAAAAAGCCACGCTCTTTGTCATGAAAGTGGGTTATGCCCTTGAAGAGCTTGGCCATAATGTGAAAAATGTTTTCAAAGGATTTGGATAAAATTATGCGCAATTTTTTTCTTTTTTTTCTTTTATTGGTTTGCACTCTAAATGCATCTCCAGTAACTCTCATTTGGCAACATGAAACACCCTGGGGACCTGACTGGATAGCAGAAATTTTTTCTGAGCTAGAAACGCGTGTGGTACATGACTTTCATTACCAAGAAATCATTGATAATTCTATTATCATTATTGTTCCAGACGATCTCAAGGCTTTAGAAAACTATTTAACAAGGCTAAGAACGGAAAAAATTAAATTTGGATTAATTGTAATAGGAGATGAAGGCTATGCTATCCGTGACCAGTTTTACAAAGATGCCTTATTTGTCTTGAGGAATTACTGGGACCAAAATTTAGCGAGGAATCCAAAAGTGACATTCTTCCCCCTTAGGATATAAGTCAGGTTTTTGGAGTGATGGTAAAAAAGAGATAAAGCCTTCATCTACGAGAAAGTATACATGGAGTTTTGCCGGACAAATTAAAGATAAGCCAACCCGTCAAGAAATGATTGACAATATGAAAACTATTGATGGCTACTATTTTTATGAGATATTTAACTTTAATGCCCACAATCAATTGAATGTCTTGGTTTATCGTGATATTCTCATCGAGTCTATCTTTGTTCCATGCCCAACAGGCTGGGGTAATGCAGATTCCTTCCGCCTTTATGAAGCTTTAGAAAGTGGTTGTATACCTATAGTTGAAACAAGGTATGATTATTTTGAAAGTTTATATCCCGGACATCCTTTAATTGCCATTGATTCCTGGGAAAAAGCACCCGCTTTAATCCGGTCCTATCTTGCAGACCCCTATCGTCTAGAACAAAAGAGAGTTGAATGCTATGAGTGGTGGCTAAATTATAAAGAAGATCTGAAATCAATGATTGCCCAGATCGTTAATGAACATTTTTCGTAGATAAATTTTCAATAAGCTAGTATCTAATCCCGAAAGTTCGTAATCGTATATCGCCAAACGAAGAGCTTTGCCCTTTCATGGTATTCAGCCAGAAATTCCTTTGTCCCTTTTCGCAACTCCTCAGTGCACGTAAAGTTCCCACTCCTTAACAACTTCCGGGACCTAGGATTGTCAATTAACCCGTCTAATCATCTGTTCGCAAAACGTTCTTCACTGGATGCTGTGAATCTACTGATATTCAGCTGCCCAGCCACCAGTAAATTCGTCTTTTTTTTCAAGACAAGCCAAAATAATCTGGGCTCTTTGGTGCAACCGTCTTTCTACTTTAGCTCCATTAACCAACTTCTCAAACTGCTGTCTTTCCTTCTTTGTGTAATTCAATATCACAGCTTTTCTCGTCATTTTTTCCTCCTAGGATAGATTTCAGAAATTTATGAACTTTCGGGGACACTAGATTAGAGATAGCTTCGATTAATTCGATTATTTCTTGATAAATAAAATTTTGAAAGGTATATTTGGATTATTATTTTTTGAGGTTTATTCATGTTCG
Source organism: uncultured Chlamydiae bacterium (assembly GCA_963696295.1). Lineage (GTDB taxonomy): Bacteria > Chlamydiota > Chlamydiia > Chlamydiales > JAJFMB01 > CAVOJR01. The sequence continues at coordinate 1,831,424 of CAVOJR010000001.1, forward strand.
CCCGATTTTTTGTATTTTTTCTTTTTGTGCCCTTTTGCTGTTTCTGTAAATACTTTAGCCAGGGTAGCCAAGATAAAATAGCTAATGAAAGATATTTTAAAGATAAGCTAGACGGTATTTTTGTCGACATTGGCGCTAATAATGGATTGGATATTAACAACACCTATTTTTTTGAAAAGAACCTGAATTGGCAAGGTATATGTATTGAGCCTATTCCAGAGGTGTTTCAAGTACTTCAAAGAAATCGCTCGTGTTATTGTATACCGGGATGTGTAACAGATTTTACTGGACCCGGTGATTTTTTAAGAGTCAGAGGTTACTCAGAAATGTTATCTGGATTATTACAAAAATATGATCCTCGTCATCTGGATAGAGTTAAGCGCGAAATTGAACGTTTTGGCGGTTCTTATGAACTACTAAAAGTCAATTGTTATTTGCTTAATGACTTATTAGAAATGTATGGTTACACACATATCGATTTTTTGAGCATTGATACAGAAGGAGGAGAATTTGATATCATATCGACAATTGATTATTCAAAATATACCTTTGATGTGATCACGCTTGAGGATAATTACGACGATACAAGATTTGTACCATTCTTAAAAGCTAAAGGCTATCTGTTTATTGAAAGAATTGGTTGCGATCTTCTATTTGTTCGCAAAGAATTTTTAGATAGGCTCTAACCTTTGTTTTCATACTCCCGTGCTGAAGTGCATAGCAATGCAGCAATACAGCATCGCTTGTCCTCGAGATGATGTGTTCGGATGTACATGATTAGCCAAAGGAGCAGGCAAAAGAGACGCATAATGGGTCCATCGATATATCGCAGCTTCGGTGAGAAGTGGATGGGGAGGAGCGATACACCCCCGGCTATAAAGAGGGTGTTAAAGATGGAGCTGCCGATGATATTTCCTATTGCGATGTTGGTGTGTTTTCTGAAGGCGGCTATGAAGGTGATCGCAAGCTCATGGAGGGAAGTGCCGATGACGAAATTTGTTATGCGGATATTTGCGATATTCGATTCAATGATGTTGCCGAGAATCAAATCTCCGATCCTCTTGCCATTGGGCCATAACTCGTAATGACCTCATCGAGCAAGACAGTCACCGTGATCGCCTCCTCTAAGAACCGTGCATGTTTCTCCGCACACAACTGAAGCACTGATAATGTTAGAAGTCCGGTTTCAGTGGATTATGCAATCCATGTGTATAAGGAGAACGAGAAACAAAGGGGTAGCGGTAGGGACGTAGATTTCTCAACGCACTCCCCCCCGCACCATCCGTACGTGCAGCATTACCGCATAAATGATAGGGCAGTAAAGCTTTTCTAACTGAAAAAGTGGATAAATGTTGATATATTTGTATCAAGTATAATTATTATTCACTTAAGGTAGAAATAAATTTTTCAAGTTGATTGTATAAATTTCATTTCAATATAAGCGCCAAAAATTTCCCTCAGAATATATACTTAAATTTTTTTCTTGAGCGATCTGTTGAACTGCTTCTTTTACAGAATGCCAATGCCAATCATCACCGCACATAATACCTCCTTCGTTCAGATGAGGAAACCAAGCATTGATATCTGCAATAACACTTTTTGTATCGTGAGCAGCATCAATGTATATTAAATCAGCATTCACTGTAAGGGCTTTAGAAGCTTCAATAGAATACATACGTATAGGAACAATTTTATGTGTGAGCCCTGCTTGTTTCACATTTGATAAAAACAAATGATAAAGTTGGGGTATACGAGGATCACCATCTGTTTCCGCAGAACTTAACCAAGTGTCCACAGCATAAACTTTGCCTGTATCAGGTAACAATTCTGCCATAAATCTAGTTGAAGTACCAAGCCACGAACCCACCTCAATAACAGTTTCGATTTGATTATTACTTATACACTCCTGCAACTGTGTGCCATTTAAAAACCATCCATGTGAATCAAAGGGCAGCAATTTAATTGAACGATATGGTTCAGGTTCATTTGAACTAATTTCTGCAAAAAATAATGAAAAACTCAAAAAAGTAGTTAAAAATTTCATAAAACACCTTCCAAATTCATTTAATAAATATTATTTTCAGACATTTTTTCCTTTCATTTAAGGGAAACCATTAGGAATACTTACTTTCTGCAAAATAAGCAAGAAAAATAGTCTTCCTCAAAGAAGTCTCTACACCTCACTATCATGAAGTAATGGCATCATAAAAAATTGCCTCAAATTTGGCTCTACTGAAATTATAACCATTTTCACTTTTTAAAAATTCACGTATATTATCTAAATATTCATTATAAACATCTTTATCCATAGATTTTAAATATTGATACAATTCATAATCACTATTAAAATCTCTATAATCAATAAAGCATTCTTTAGGAATATAATCAGTTATATTTGGTGCTCCCCAATAAATTGGAATGCAACCAGAAGCAAAACAACCAAATATTTTTTCAGTAATGTAACCTGGATGCGAAGAATTTTCAAAGCAAAAACAAAAGCGATATTTTTTTAACACATTAAATTTTTCATTACCTGAATGGTAACCATTTATTTGGCCTACATAAGATGAATTTTTAATTGGAGGTGGACCATAGCCATAACATTCAAACTCACCTTTAGGCATCTGTTCAAAAAAAGCGATGATTTGGATACGCAAAGGAGTCCAATTGGCAGCTACCATCGTGAATAATTTTTTTTTATTAAAATCAGGAATGTTATTTATCATAGGCATGTTAAATGGATAAAAAATCTTAAAGAACTTAATATTATCTACGAAATTATCATCCCAAGTATATACCTTAGAAAAATAATCGTAATAGCTTTCTTTAAAGACATGCGGTTCCCACAACATGAAAATCAATTTTTCCTTTGGAAGTTTTAAAAAGGGAGAATTATCATCTATTGTATAGTTTACGATGATACACTTATCTATTTTTCTCTCTTCATTTGGATAGCTATCATTGATTTGATTTATAGTTAACTCTCGAAATTTGATTTCTTGAGGTAGATCACCCATATAACTTAGAGAAAAAAAGGAAACAATATCCACCCAATCAGCATTTAAATGACCAAAAAAAACAAAAAAACATAAAACAATATATTTAACTCTCATATCTACATCCTAAAAGTGTTTTGCATTGATTGCATTCTTTTATATACAACTTTAATTTTATTGAAAAGATTCTTTTATAAGAAAAAACTGCAATTTCTGCTAGAAATATTTTAACGTATTGATTTTTAGCTGCATCTTCAAAATATATCGATCCATTCACACCCCTTCGTTTAAATGTTTTCATATTTAACACTTCTCAAAAGCCTTCCTATAATCACATTATCCAGAGCCCGCCCCAGTCCGTCGTTTTAGCAGTTTCTGAAGCAGTTTGCATGGGAGGAATCCCTTTAATAGAGATTTTCCATTCCTAAGTGGTAGTGCAGTAATTATTCATAAATGTCATTCTGAAAATGAATGTTACAAGCATCTGACTTGTAAACTCCCTCTGGCATTTAAACTTGAAATTCCATAGGATGTTCACCGGATCTAAAAAAAGCCTGTTTGAAAGCGGCTACACAATATCTTAGAGGCGGTGCTATGAAATTCCTTATTTTCTTTTTTGTATCTCTCTCGTGTTTGAGCGCGGAAGACAAAATCCTTACCAGGTGGCATTTGCTTAAGTTGAGCGATGTGGTGTTTGATGGTGAGTTTGATCCAGAGAGTGTCTTAGAGGGGGCAGTCATTTATGTACGATCTGTAAAACTGAAGGAGTTTTTTCGGGCGTTCCCAAAAATCAAAAACAGGTTCGTTTTGATTACGCAGGGCGATGAGAATACGCCGGGAAGGTTTTCCTATTACTTAAAAAGCCCAAAAATAATCGCGTGGTTCGGGGTCAATCCGACTATCACGCACGAAAAGTTCTTTTCCTTGCCTATTGGCACGGCTAGGAAAGTTGAGGAGGGTTTGCGCGAAGAGAAAATTGAGAAGGAACACTTGCTGTATTTCAACATGACCATCGACACTAAGACGTCTAATAGCCTGAAAAGAGATGAAAGAAATCGGGTTTTGGAACTTTTTGGCGACAAAGAGTATTGCTACTGCTCTGAAAGTAAACCCTTTGATGAATATATTAGAGATTTGAAAAAATCCTGCTTTGTCCTGTCACCAAGAGGCAATGGCATCGATTGCTACCGAACCTGGGAAGCTATTGCCGCGGGCTCTATACCCATTGTTAAATCCTCTCCTTTGGATTCTCTATTCGCTGACTTGCCTGTCCTTATCGTTAACGATTGGAACGTGATCGATAAAAAATTTCTGGAGGAGAAATTCGTTGAAATCAATAACAAAAAAATCAATTGGGAAAAACTCTACTTTTCTTATTGGAAAGCTAAAATTGAAGAAGTGAAATCATGAAATTTTTGTGGATTGTGTTTCTGCCTGCCTGCCTTTTGGGGTTGCATATCAACATTTTCGCGCCCGTGGGTAAATTTGGCTTAACTAACGATATTAAGATTCTGACCGAGGAGCTAACCCTGCTTGGCCATACAGTTCATGTGGGTAAAAAACAAAGAGCAGATGTCAATATCCACCTGCAAAGCCCTTTTTACAACTCATTCCTCCTGGCGAAAATTAATTATCTCATTCCAAATCCCGACTGGTTCGCCGGCGATACGGAGAAATTAACCCGATTTGACAAGATTCTCTGCAAAACCAGAGAGGGGGAAAGAATCTTTAAGGCCTTTAACCCTAATACCACTTTCATCAGCTTTACTTCGCAAGACCACTTCGATGGGCAGTACCGGAAAAACATCAAAGGCCTCATTCACTCCGCCTCCTCCAGCCACTTGAAAGGCTCGAGACGAATTCTCGCGACCTGGGAAAATAACCCCGGTTTACCCCTTTTAACCTTGATCAATCCGCAAAATTTATCCTATCCCCCTATGCCTAATTTGTTTGGCATCAACGAGTTTCTTCCTCTGAATGAGCTGATTAGATATCATAATGAGCAGGGGATCCATCTTTGCTTAAGTGAAACTGAAGGGTTCGGCCATTATATTTTTGAAGCTTTGAGCTGCGGCGCTGTTGTCATCACTACTGACGCGCCACCGATGAATGAATTTGTCAAGGATCCCAGATGCCTAGTTTCCTACAAAGAGGTCGAACCTCACAGATTGGCAAACCGGTACTTTTTTGAGCCTGAAGTTTTGATTAAAAAGATCGAAGAACTTCTTCTCTTGCCAGAGGAAGAATTGGAAGAAATCGGCAAAAGGAATAGAGAGTTTTATCTGGAAAACAACCGGTTCTTTAAAAGGCGCTTACGCCAAATTTTTGCAGACCTTTAAATGCCATTGCTCCAGCCGTAATAATTGATCTTCCAGGAGAAACTTCTCTTGGAATATCTCATGAGCCCTTTTGGCTTTTCTCAAGGCCCTGTTTGGGTTCTTTTCGATCCATTTCAGATGAGTGTCGATTTGCTCGTACACGGTTTTGGTTTTTGCTTCCTGGTCAACATACAAAACGCTGTCGCCAAAGTGTTCCATCACAAAAGAGTTCTTGTCTGATATGATCACGGTTGAGGCTGCAGCGGCCTCAAATATCCTGCCGGAAGGAATGCCGCTGCTTAAATGGGCAGGCCGATGCATCAATAAGACAATGCCCGATTCTTGCAGTGTCTTAAGCAGGGTCATACCATCTACCGGAATGAATCCTTGATAGGAATTTGGGAACCTCTCATATAAATTTATCGGCCCGGCGTTTCCATAAAACACACAAGAATTTTTTCTGTCTAAATAACTGAAGATGGTTAGAAATTTCTTCTTTCTAAATAGCTCAGGATTGCAAATATAGCAAAGTTTGTTAAGGGCGTTCTGTTGATAAGGCGTGTTTTGTACGGTGGGGTACCACTTCATGTTGGGCTTGGCATCCAGATTGTTTATGGTGCACAGATAGCCGTCGAAGCCGCGCGCTTCCTCCTTCAGGCTATTTTCGTTTAACAGCGAAACGTTGGGATCAAAAATAACCAGATAGTTTTTGGCTGTGGGGTGGTAGAGGGCTTTTCGGGCCATATTCAGGACAAAATCGAACTCTTCCTCCTGAAAATTGCTCTCTGGATGGGAAATCTTCATGTCCCAATTCAATCTGCCTCCGGCAATTTTTAACCGCTCGGCAAATTCCATCTCCCCTTTTGAGTAATTGTAAACCAGGAGGCAAACTTTCCAGCGAGCCTCAGCCGCAAGTGAAAAACAAAAGAGGGATAACAGAAAAATATAACGCATGTTTATTCCATCTGGTGCACAAAATAGGCCGGGAAAGCGAAATGATGATCGGGCCTTGGTGAGGCGTATACTGTGACTTCTTCTCCTAATTTCGTTTGAAGATCGACATTGGTGCTGTAGAGAAAGGCTATAGGAGTTTGAGTAACCGGATTGATAAGCAGAAAATCGCCGGGCTTATTTTTTACTATGCGGTCATACGGTTTCAGTATCCCTTTTAACTCTTTGGACTGGGACTTTTCTTTTTGGTAATACTCATCTATGGCAAGGGGCTCGTTACGCTCTTGCCACTCATGAAACAGCTGCTGCTCGATTTGCTGCCAGACGAGGCTGTTTTCTGGGCTTGGCGATATGGCTGGGGGTTTTTCCACAGCAGCTATGGGCTGGACTTTGGCCTTCTCTTCCTGCAACTGTTTTTCCAATTCTTGCAGCCGCTTTCTTTGCGTTTCCATTTCCGCCAGAAGTTGCGCGTTTTTTTCTTTCCACACTTCGGAATTTTCTTTTGATTTGAATTCCAGGTAATCGGCTTTCTGCTGCAAGTAATGATCCTGAATCAAGGTCAATAAGTCGCGGGCGCGCTTGGTATGATCCGGGAAATCTTCATATTGCGTGGTGATCTCCTGAATGATGGATACGATGGTGTCAAGTTCGATTTCCTCAAAGGGCTTTTGCATCTCTTCCTGACTCATGAGGTAGGCTGTGTTGATCAGTTGATTGATCTCTTTACGCCTCTCTTCGACATGACTCAAATAATGGATATCGCCTACTTTGTTGATATAGTCCTTGAAGACATAGAGGGCGAATGTTCGGGGAGGTTTGATTTCCAGCCACTTGTTGTTTTCCTGAAACACTTCTCCTTCAATTTTGTCGCCCGAATTGAGCTGAGCGATAATGGGAGAGTCGAGATTCGGTTCTAAACGCACATTGACGCGCGATCCCTCCACGACACCTTCTAAAACAAAAGTGCGGAAGATATAGGCTCTCATCGTGTCTGGGGGCAGAACGGCATAAAATTCCTCCGTCTCGCCCACAACAATCAATAAATCATCCTTCTGAACTTCCTGAACCACTTTTCCCTCAAGATCGGGAGATAAACGCATGCGGACCTTGTTGCGGGAAACCTTCCCTGTATAGGGTTCTAGGGGTTGTATTGCAGAAAAGCTGAATGCCGTTGCAGTCAGGCACAATAGTTGAAGCATGCTTTTGAAGAGGAAAGACATGAGTAATACCTTGAAAAATTCCTGGAATCGATGATCAAAATTTAAACCATCTTTTCCTTTTTTGGCTATACTAAAGATAGGGACTTTTCCAGGATCACTCCTAGGTATAATGTGAAGGCGAATTTAGGGATCGTAAAATAATAAATCTTACAAATATCGAGATGAATCTGTTTTTACCTCGAGAATTGTAAGAGTTATTGTTTTACTATCCCTTAGCTGGAACGCTTAGAAATTTGCGACATCTGTTTTTGCGGTTTGTTGACAAACCAGGCGAAAAAGGTGTTCCATAAGACATATAAGAAGAGAATGACAAGAGGCTGCTGCCGTTTGAAAGCGTAAAGCTCCAATTGGGGCGGCTGCGTCGCCTGAGCTATCGCTCGCGCCGCTTGAAAGCGGTATTCCCCGGTTTCCATTTGCCTGTTCCACTCATTTTGATTGTTCGAGGGCGTTTCGTTTGCCCATTGATGAATCAAATAGCGCTGCCATCCTAAAGTTAACTCGGCTTGCTGGAGGGAAACAGCGGAACTTAAGGGCTTGTTTAAATATTTTTCCTTAATCGTCTCTTCCGTAGGAAAAAGACGCGCTTCTTTGCTAATTTCGCGGTAGCCGTTCCAATGATTGTCGAGGCAATAGCAAACCGCGATCAGCGGCAAAAGATAGGCGATTTGTTTCGCCGGTTCGTAATTCATTAAAAAAAGGAGAGGAACGAGAATGGAAAAAACAATCCACATCTGTTCCAATGTCGTGATTTCAAAGGCTAAAATGTGAATCGCCCGGACAAATTTTTTGAGAAATGACTGCTTTAACTTATAGTTGATATCATCTAAGTAACGCTGAATGCTCATTTGCTCAGGGGCAGCAAGATCGTTAAAACGGAGCTGATTGCGCTCCATTTTTGCCTTATCGGCCCCCGTGTCCAGCCCCATAACGGTCAAAATCAGCTGCTTTTTCGACTTTGCGGCAAAGTGCTGCCCCATAAAAGGGTAGGACATGTGCCAGCAAAGCAGCGAAAACACTAAACAAAGCTGAATAATAGCAATAATGCGAATAGTTTTAGAGTAAAGCATATCTAGAAATATTAATCGATTTAAGTTTGTTTGTAAAGACCCATTGCTATCTAATTCGGTTTTTTAGGATAATCTTCACGTATGATAAAGGAAGCCAATGAGTAAAAAAATTCTTGTGACCGGAGGGGCCGGGTTTATCGGCTCGAATGTCAATAAACAGCTTATCGATGCAGGTTATCAAACTATTATTATAGATAATCTCAGCAAAGGAAGTTCTCAGGGAATCATAGACGGAGTTTTCTATCAGGGCGATGTGGGCGATGAAGAAATCCTCGCGCATATTTTTTCTACACACAAAATCGAAGCTGTCATGCACTTCGCCGCCGAAATCGATGTGGGAGAATCCGTTCTCATGCCGGTAAAATATTATACAAATAATTTTGCAAAGACCCTGGTCCTATTGAATTCGATGCTTAAATTCGGCGTAAAATATTTCGTCTTTTCTTCTTCCGCGGCAGTCTATGGCTTGATGCAAAACCAGAAGGGAATGAGGGAAACAGATCCCTGCCAGCCCAAAAGCCCCTATGGCCAAAGCAAGCTCATGGTGGAAAATGTGTTAATGGATTATGAGCGCGCCTATGGGTTAAAGTCCTGCTCTTTACGCTATTTCAATGCCGCCGGCGGGGACCCCGACGGGATAGTAAAGAATCACAAGTTTAAAGAAGTTAACTTGATACCCCGTCTTCTGAAAAGCCTGCAGGGGGAACACTCCGTCACAGTATATGGAACGGATTATCCCACTATAGATGGAACCTGCGTCAGAGATTATGTGCATGTGCACGACCTCGGCAGAGCGCATATTTCCGCTATGCTAAAATTATTTGAAGGGAGCGCTTCCAGCTGCTTTAACCTCGGAAACGGCCAGGGATTTACGATTTTGCAGGTTATTCAGGCGCTGGAGAGGGTAACGGGCCGCCAGGTAAAGATCCTATATGGGGGCAGGCGCGAGGGGGATCCTCCTATACTGTTGAGCGATTCCGCTAAAGCTCAAGCGGAACTTGGCTGGAAGCCCCGCTTTCCGCGCATAGAAACCATGATCGAACACGCCTGGCAGGCCCTTTCGCCTGAGATTGTGTTCAGCTAAGACGATTTTCCCCGACAAAAATACATTTTAATCATGTTTTTCCAGGTGCATAACCTATATCAACCAAGGAAACGGCGGATTTACGGTTTTGCAGGTTATTCTGTTGAGCGATTCCGCTAAAGCTCAAGCGGAACCTGGCTGGAAGTCCCGCTTTCCGCGCATGGAAACCATGATCAAACACGCCTGGCAGGCCCTTTCATCAGAGTTTGTGTTCAGCTAAGACGATTTTTCCTGACAAAAATACATTTTAATCATGTTCATTTGACTGGTGCTTAAACTATAGGTATTCAGTACATTATATACAGGAAAATCCCTGTGAAAAAACTGCCCCGGAAAAAATTTTCATTTTTTTTGCGAAAAGGTATTGCGAAAATAATCGGTGTTTCATTACTATCTAGCACGTTCTAAGCAACGAACAGTAGCGCAGAACGAAAGCTGAATCAGTGAGTTCAGCAGCTAAGCGAAAGTTTAGCGACACTATTTTGACAGTGAAAGTATGACAATGTGCAAGAAAAATTTAAGAGCTTGTGCGTGAAGACAAAGTTAATTTTTTGTTGAACGCTTTTAACAGATAAATCAATCAGATTGTCAAGAGTTTTTTTCTTGAGAATTTGATCTTGGTTCAGATTGAATGCTGGCAGCGTGGATGAGGCATGCGAGTCGAACGGAATAGTTTACTATTCAGTGGCGGAAGGGTTAGTAATACATGGGTAACTTGCCTCTAACTTGGGAATAACGGCTGGAAACGGCCGCTAATACCGAATGTGGTGTAACAGGGCATCCTGCTTACATTAAAGTGGGGGATCGAAAGACCTCGCGGTTGGAGAAAGGCCCATGGGATATCAGCTTGTTGGTGTGGTAACGGCGCACCAAGGCTAAGACGTCTAGGCGGGTTGAGAGATTGACCGCCAACACTGGGACTGAGACACTGCCCAGACTCCTACGGGAGGCTGCAGTCGAGAATCATTCGCAATGGGCGAAAGCCTGACGATGCGACGCTGCGTGAGCGAAGAAGGCCTTCGGGTTGTAAAGCTCTTTCGCTTGGGAATAAGAAATGCCGACTAACATTCGGCAAATTTGAACGTACCAGGTAAAGAAGCACCGGCTAACTCCGTGCCAGCAGCTGCGGTAATACGGAGGGTGCAAGCATTAATCGGATTTATTGGGCGTAAAGGGCGCGTAGGCGGACATGAAAGTCAGATGTGAAATCCCGGGGCTCACCCCCGGAACAGCATTTGAAACTCCATGTCTAGAGGGTAGGCGGAGAAAACGGAATTCCACAAGTAGCGGTGAAATGCGTAGATATGTGGAAGAACACCAGTGGCGAAGGCGGTTTTCTAGCTTATTCCTGACGCTGAGGCGCGAAAGCAAGGGGATCAAACAGGATTAGATACCCTGGTAGTCCTTGCTGTAAACGATGTATACTTGGTGTAACCGGACTCAACCCTGGTTGTGCCGTAGCTAACGTGTTAAGTATACCGCCTGGGGAGTACGCTCGCAAGGGTGAAACTCAAAAGAATTGACGGGGACCCGCACAAGCAGTGGAGCATGTGGTTTAATTCGATGCAACGCGAAGAACCTTACCCAGACTTGACATACAGTGGACGAACTTAGAAATAGGTTTTCCCTTCGGGGCCGCTGTACAGGTGCTGCATGGCTGTCGTCAGCTCGTGCCGTGAGGTGTTGGGTTAAGTCCCGCAACGAGCGCAACCCTTATCATTAGTTGCCAACGCGTAATGGCGGGAACTCTAATGAGACTGCCTGGGTTAACCAGGAGGAAGGTGAGGATGAGGTCAAGTCCGCATGGCCCTTACGTCTGGGGCTACACACGTGCTACAATGGTCGGTACAGAGGGCAGCGAAGCCGCGAGGTAGAGCAAATCCCACAAAGCCGATCCCAGTTCGGATTGTAGTCTGCAACTCGACTACATGAAGCCGGAATTGCTAGTAATGGCGAGTCAGCAACATCGCCGTGAATACGTTCCCGGGTCTTGTACACACCGCCCGTCACATCATGGGAGTTGGTTTTACCCGAAGTCGCTGACTTAACCGCAAGGAAAGAAGCGCCGAAGGTGAGGCCGATGACTGGGATGAAGTCGTAACAAGGTAGCCGTATCGGAAGGTGCGGCTGGATCACCTCCTTTTAAGGACAGGGTTACAACTTTAAGTTGTTGACCTATGGTTGGGCAAGCTCTTAGATTAGCACGTTGTCGTTCTTTCACTGTCAAGTGAACTGTTTGTTATCTTGAAAGGATTGAGAGTATAAGTAATTTGTAATCAAGTGTCATTTTTAATATAAGTGGTAAATCTATTTTCACTGATCAAAAATTGGCGCTTGAGGATAAACTCTTCATAAATATTATTTATTTTTAGTAGCTAGCTTGAACAATAATTTTTGGTCAAGCTGTTAAGGGCTGCTGGTGGATGCCTTGGCATCAACAGGCGATGAAGGACGCGAAACCTGCGATAAGCTTCGGTGAGCTGGAAAAAAGCATTGACCCGGAGATTTCCGAATGGGGGAACCCGATGGACTAAACACCCATCATCCATAACTGAATACATAGGTTATGGAAGCGAGACCCGCCGAACTGAGACATCTAAGTAGGCGGAGGAAAAGAAATCAAATAGAGATTCCCAAAGTAGCGGCGAGCGAACAGGGAAGAGCCCAAACCAAAGTCTTTGACTTTGGGGTTGTAGGACCTACCAAAAGATCAGAGAATCTTAGCTGAAGACTTCTGAAAAGTAGTGCGAAACAGGGTGATAGCCCCGTAAGCGAAAAGAAGATCTGACAGGGTAGGCACCTGAGTAGGGCCGGCCACGTGAAATCCGGTCTGAATCTGGAGGGACCACCCTCTAAGGCTAAATACTCGTTGATGACCGATAGTGAACCAGTACCGTGAGGGAAAGGTGAAAAGAACCCCTGTTAGGGGAGTGAAATAGAACCTGAAACCAGCAGCTTACAAGCGGTCGGAGGCCTATGTTCTTTTTAAGAACACGGCTGACGGCGTGCCTTTTGCATGATGAGCCAGCGAGTTACGCTAAATGGCAAGGTTAAGGGACTTACGTTCCGGAGCCGAAGCGAAAGCGAGTCTTAAAAGGGCGAGTTTAGTCATTTGGCGTAGACACGAAACCAAGTGATCTATCCATGATCAGGTTGAAGCAGGGGTAACACCCTGTGGAGGACCGAACTAGTTGCTGTTGAAAAAGCTTTGGATGAATTGTGGATAGGGGTGAAAGGCTAATCAAACTTGGAGATATCTTGTTCTCTTCGAAATAACTTTAGGGTTAGCCTCGAACACAAGCGCTGTAGGGGTAGAGCACTGAATCCCTGCGGGGGCCTACCGGCCTACCAACGGGAATCAAACTCCGAATACTACAGCGAAGTTCGGGAGATAGACAGTGGGGGATAAGCTTCATTGTCAAAAGGGGAACAGCCCAGATCGTCGATTAAGGCCCCTAATTCTATGCTAAGTGAGTAAGGAAGTGAAGTTTCAAAAACAGTTGGGATGTTGGCTTAGAGGCAGCCACCATTTAAAGAGTGCGTAACAGCTCACCAATCGAGAAACTTTGCGCCGATAATATACGGGGCTAAAGCATAGAGCCGAAATCACGGGTTCATTCGCAAGAATGAGCGGTAGGAGAGCGTAGTATATGCGCCGAAGGCATACCGTAAGGAGTGCTGGAGCGTATACTAGTGCGAATGCATGGCATGAGTAAACGATAAAGGAGGTGAAAATCCTCCTCGCCGAAAACCTAAGGTTTCCAGGGTAAAGTTCGTCTTCCCTGGGTTAGCCGGTCCCTAAGCTGAGGCTGAAAAGCGTAGGTGATGGGAAGCAGGTTAAATATTCCTGCGCCACCTAAGACAATGGCGATGGACTGACGAAGTACGTTAAGCGCGCGGACCGTTGGATGTGTCCGTGATGATGTGAGGTGGGCCGGGAGGTAAATCCCCTGGCGTAAAACCAGGCGTCATCCAAGTGGAATCTTCGGAGGAAACGATGGTGTAGCGCAATGCTTCCAAGAAATAAGTTCTAGTCGTCGATGGTGACCGTACCAAAACCGACACAGGTGGGTGTGAAGAGTATTCTCAGGCGCGCGAGATAACTCTCGTTAAGGAACTCGGCAAATTATCCCCGTAACTTCGGGAGAAGGGGAGCCGCGTAGCGTTATTGACTTCGCGTCAAGAAGCGTCACGCGGCCGCAGAGAAATGGCCCAGGCGACTGTTTAACAAAAACACAGCACTATGCTAAGCCGTCTAAGGCAATGTATATGGTGTGATGCCTGCCCAATGCCAAAAGGTCAAAAGGAGGTGTTAGCCGCAAGGCGAAGCTCCGAATTTAAGCCCTGGTGAATGGCGGCCGTAACTATAACGGTCCTAAGGTAGCGAAATTCCTTGTCGGGTAAGTTCCGACCTGCACGAATGGTATAACGATCTGGGCGCTGTCTCAACGAGAGACTCGGTGAAATTGTAGTAGCGGTGAAGATGCCGTTTACCCGCGACAAGACGGAAAGACCCCGTGAACCTTTACTGTACTCTGATATTGGCTCTTGACCTACCATGTGTAGGATAACCGGGAGACTTTGAAACCTATTCGTCAGGGTAGGTGGAGTCATCCTTGAAATACCGGTCTTGGTAGGTTGGGAATCTAACGTTAGTCCATGAAACTGGACAACGGACATTGTCAGACGGGCAGTTTTACTGGGGCGGTATCCTCCTAAAGAGTAACGGAGGAGTCCAAAGCTAGCCTCATCGTGGTTGGTAATCACGAGTAGAGCGTAAAGGTATAAGGCTGGTTAACTGTGAGACCAACAAGTCGAACAGATACGAAAGTAGGGCTTAGTGATCCGGCAGTGGAAAGTGGAATCGCTGTCGCTCAACGGATAAAAGGTACTCCGGGGATAACAGGCTTATCGCCACCAAGAGTTCATATCGACGTGGCGGTTTGGCACCTCGATGTCGACTCATCGCATCCTGGGGCTGTAGAAGGTCCCAAGGGTTTGGCTGTTCGCCAATTAAAGCGGTACGCGAGTTGGGTTCAAAACGTCGTGAGACAGTTTGGTCCCTATCTGTCGTGGGCGTAGGATACTTGAGAGGAGCTGCTTCTAGTACGAGAGGACCGAAGTGGACGAACCAATGGTGTTCCGGTTGTTCTGCCAAGGGCATCGCCGGGTAGCTAAGTTCGGAAAGGATAAGCGTTGAAAGCATCTAAACGCCAAGCCTCCCTCAAGATAAGGTATCCCTATGAGACTCCATGAAGACTACATGGTTGATAGGCTGGGTGTGCACGCGCAGTAATGCGTTTAGCTGACCAGTACTAATAAGTCCATTGGCTTGACCTTTTCTTTTTTTCTCCGGGATGCATCCTATGGATTGCTATTAGCAGGACATAGGTTGCACTTCCGGGAAAACGGAAAAGCTAGCGCTAAAAGGATTCGCAAGAATCCAGAAGAGAAAATCTTCAAGCGTCATTTTTTATCAGTGAAACAGAAAGCTTATACTGATCAATCCTTTTGCTTGGTGATCATAGAGAAGAGGGTATACCTGATCCCATCCCGAACTCAGAAGTCAAGCTCTTCATCGCCGATGGTACTACACACAAGAGTGTGGAAGAGTAGGTCGTCGCCAAGCGTTTTTTTCGCCCTAGTAGCAGTAATGTTACTAGGGCTTTTTTTTGTCAAAATTTATTAAAAAATGTCGATTATTCTACACACTGAAAGATTGACTTTGTGACCGGTGAATCTAACCGATGTTGATTCATTAGTTGAGTATGCGGGATGCTATGAGGTGGCAGAAATGATGAATGGCTCCATACCCTACCCCTATACCCGTTCTATGGCTATGCCGTGGATCGAAAAACATTGCCATGACTCTCAATATTCTAAAGCCATTTCCTGGGCGATTGTCAAGGCCGATAATTTAGTCGGATGTGTACAACTGCGAATGGATGAGATGAGAAAAAGCGCCCCCTAACTTATTGGATCGCCCCCTCTTTTTGGAACAAGGGGTACGCCATCGAAGCCGTGGAACAAATTCTGAAATTCGGCTTATCTTAAAGTTAAAAGAAGTTACAGCCGAACATTATTCGCGCAATCCGCCTCCGGAAAAGTTTTACAGAAACTTAAGTTTCAATACCTGGGAAGTAAAAGGGCGTTTATTGAAGTAATAGTAGAATACAAAATGCAATCTAGAAAGGGATGTTCATAACCCCTTAAACCTTTATTGATGAAACTTTTGACAAACCGGGATCGGAGAGAGGTATACCCAAGCAACCTCAAAATTTGGGATTTCAGCTTTGCAAAAACCAAATTTTGAGGTTGTTTGGGTTTAAATAGCTGCGGCTATACAAATATAGCAGGAGGTTACGGGTCCTGGCAATGTCCAAGAAACATTCCTTGCGCTTGTCAAGATGTCTAAATATATTGAAAACATATTTTTGAAATGGCAATCTCTATCTGAACAAATGCTTTTAGAGCAAAGGAGTTTTATGAAATACTATATTCTAACTATTTTATTATTGATATCCAGTTTACATGCTGATTATGAATATGTCGACCATTATACAGATATAAGCAATTTAAAAATTGATAATTATGGTTTTGGTTGTTATTTAGACAAGATTTTCACGGATAAAATTGATCGCTCCCAAGTCAACTACATTCTTGAAATTGGAAGTCGCGATTGTGTTGATGCCCTTCGACTTTGCCAATATTATAGAAGCCATGTATGGGCTTTTGAATGTAATCCTGCGGCAATACCCAATTGTATCGATAATATTGGCAATAACCCAAATGTCACATTAGTTCCTTATGCCGCATGGAATGAAAATGGAACAATCCCTTTTTATCCTATTATTACTAATATATATAACAATATTGGAGCTTCGTCTTGTTATAAGGGACAAAAGGGGTCTTCACATGAATTTATTCCACAATCAGAAATAACTGTAGATGCGATTCGTGTTGATGACTACTTAAAATCAAACAATATTAACAGAATTGATTTAGTTTGCATTGATGCCCAAGGCGCGACTTATAATATTATTGAAGGGATGGGCGATTTTTTGAAGGATATTAAATATATTATTTGCGAAGTGAGTAATCGACCTATCTATGATGGAGAAAAGCTTTTACCAGATATTAAATCATTAATGGAGCAAAATGGATTTGCCTTAGTGGTTTCTCCTGATCCATCAAGTGAATGGGGAGATGCACTTTTTGTGAAATAGAAGTAAACAGCACTAATAAGTCAGGAGTGTAAATTACATTCCTGACAATTCAAAAATGCACTCCATTTTAGAGAAAGCCTCACGCGTTCGTAAAAAAAACTGTTGCCAGTAAAATTTATTTGGAACACACTCGAACTTGGTTTTTTACGAAACGAGGTGTTATATGAAATATCTGAAATTGTTTTTTGTGTTAATGACTTCTTCCTTGCCAGCTGAATATATCGTTTCAGCCTATTATGAAAATTGGTCCCAGTATTGGCCTCCCAGCGGCGGAAGAGAGGTTTTTTTTCCCAAATTGATCGATCCTTCTATTTTAACCGATCTGAACTATGCGTTCGCTATTTTCGGTTATGTCACAAAGTCGATCGATCCCACTAATCCCCATTTGACTGGCGATTATACGGTTCAGCCGATCGAATGGAACGACCAAAGTGTCTTGTATCCTCAAGTACAGGATTTGAAAAAGCAAAATCCCAATTTGCGCACGCATATTTCCATCGGGGGATGGAGCTTCAATGACCCAAACGATCCGAACGGCATTGGGGAAATGACTTATAAATTATTTAGTGATATGGCCTCCACCAGCGCTGGAAGGAGCCAATTTATCCAATCAGCGGTCTCTTATGCCAAACAGTGGGGATTTAACGGGGTGGATATCGATTGGGAATATCCGGGAGATTTGACGCGCGGGGGAAAGCCGGAGGATTTCGATAATTTTATAGAGTTATTGAAAGAACTTTATGGGGCTTGCCAGGCCGCCGGGTTAAAATTGAGCATTGCTTCCGCTGCTATCGTCCCCTCAGGCGTTCCTCAGAGCTACCGCGAGAATCCGACAACCTACTTCCAGTGGCTCGCCACCTGCTCCGAATATGTAGATTATTTAAACGTAATGTGTTATGATTTTCACGGTCCTTTTGATGTGCCTATGTTAACTGGTGTGAACGCCCCATTAAATCGCGATACGAACCCCGACAGCACTTTATATGTGGAAATGACGCTGAACAACTATATCAGTAATGGCGTGCCGGCAAAGAAAGTGGTTCTCGGTATGCCGATTTACGGCCACTCTTTTAGCGGTGTGGCGGGATTGACGGATAGCGACAATGGCCCGGGCAAACCATTCACCGGACCCGGCAACGCTGGTCCTTCTACTAGATCGCCCGGATTATTGGCCTATTTTGAAATTGCCGATATGGTTGCCTTGAAGCAACTAACTTTTGCCGCTGATGCGGTCACCAGCACAGCAATTGGATTCAATGGGGCAACTGAGCAATGGGTGAGCTTCGATACCCCAGATACCATTGCCTTAAAAACTCAGAAAGTGATCGATAAAGGATTGCTGGGGGCTATGTTTTGGGCCATCGATGAAGATGAGTACCAATGGGGAGAAACGTATCCAAATGTGCGTAAAGCTTATGGGTTGTTAAATGAAAGTGTGGGCCATCGCTGATTTGCATTTAGCTTTTGGGGATCAAAGTAAATCTATGGATATCTTTGGTCCTCAATGGGAAAATTACGCCGAAAAAATTGCGGCTAATTGGAAAGAGCTGATTTGCGATGAAGACTTGGTTTTGCTTCCAGGGGATATTTCCTGGGCGATGCGTCCTGAGCAGGCCGTCAAAGATCTGGAGTGGATAGACCGGCTGCCCGGAACTAAAGTGATGATCCGCGGCAATCACGATTACTGGTGGGGATCGGCCAGCAAAGTCCGTAGCATCCTGCCAAAATCGATTCATATTGTTCAAAACGATGTTTTTACCTTTTCTGATTTCAGCATAGCCGGGGCCAGGCTATGGGATACCGATGAATTTCATTTTAAGGATTACTCCGAATATAGGGAAAATCCTAAAGCTGTTCCTAAAGAAGAAACTGAGGATGGGAAGATTTTTCTGCGGGAGCTGCAACGCCTGGAGTTGAGCCTGCAATGTTTAGACCCCTCTAAACATCGCCTGGCTATGACGCATTACCCTCCGATCGGGCCAGATTTGCAGGAGAGTAAAGCCTCAAAACTCCTGGAAAAATATGGAGTGGAAGTTTGCGTATTTGGCCATTTGCATAATTTGAAGAACATACCCGAATTCGGGTCTAAAAACGGCGTACGCTACTACCTGACTTCCTGTGATTGTATAAATTTTAAGCCAATATTAATTTGGACGAGGTGATCCCATGGTTAACTTAAGCAGCGAGTATTTTAATTCGGAGATTGATTTTTCTTTATCCCGCGCTGTCCTACAGAGTGGCACAGTGGGTGTGGTTCCAAAGCCTTTGGAAGGCAAAGGCAGCCGGATTTACCGCTTTTTTACCTTTCAGAAAAATGCGGACCTTTTGGCGGTGAATAAAACATTAGCCAATGCCGGCAATTTGATCGATGATATTGCCAAAATGATATTTCAGCAGGATGTGGCGAAGAGAGAAAATCTAAAGAACAACGTGATAACTAATCTTACCCTTTTGAATGAAAAGTTCATTAGAGGCAATAAAATGAATTTTTTATCAGGGGTGATACTGCGGGTAATCAATTTTATCCGTTCCTATTTCGGCAAAGAGGCGATTGGTTATAAAGAGTTAAATATAAAAGATATAGAAAGTCAGCTGCTCCTCAAACTCACCCAGATGTTCAATGCGGACCAGAAAAAGAACGATGACAAAGTCGTTAAGGGCGATGAGACGGAAAAGAAGGAAGAACCCGTCAACCAAAGCGGTGCTATTGTTCCTTATACCGGAAAATTGCCTGTTCCCCAAGAAATCGTGCCGCTCTTTACCGGTGGTCTGACTTCCAATAACCCGTTGACCCTAAATCAAGTGTGGACTTTAATCCCTCAGGAGCAGCAATTGGCTGTGGAAAAACTTTTTCAAACAGGGGAACTGACGCTTCACCATCATGTTATTTCCATGACCGGTCAAGGCGGAACAAGCAATATTGCCTTAGAAGCAGAAGGGGATGTTACTTTAACCCTCGAGGAGGAAGATCTTCAGGGGCTGCAACAGGCGTTGACCGGTTCCGCGGATCCCCAAAGCCGTTTATTGGCCTGTATGGTTTTAGTGGGGGCGGGAGATAAGGCCTTACCCTTGTTAACCGGGCTGGAAAAGGGGGAAGTAAAAACGATCGAAGGAGTGACCAGGCTGCTGCTGTTAGGCGCGCCGCCAACCGAGTCGAACAATAATTCTCAAACCGAGGCCTCGCCGGAAGAAAAACCCACAAAAACGGAAAAGCCGCATAAATCGGTGCTTGATAGAATTACAGACACTGATAATCCTCCGATATTAAAGGTCGATAAAAATCCCTTTTCGGTGCGTTTAGACACTAAAAAAGGGAGATTTATTATTGAAAATCTTTCCGAAAATGCCATGTATCTCAATGCTGAGGGGATTATCTATAGAGGCCGCTATTGCAAATATATTGACTCAAGACCCCCGTTTGTCTTGGTGAAAAAAGATGAAAGGAGTCACGACGGTGATTTGGTCGGTATTGAGATATTGGAAAATTGCTACTATAAACTGAGTTATGGCGGTCCGAGTCATATGATCATTTCCCATGAAAGTTTGAGCAAAATGCAGGATGAATGAAATTGGGACGGGCTTTATACCCAAACAACCCCAAATTTTGTGGTTGTTTGGGTATTCTCGGCCCTGGTGATTTAGCGGATCGGGCAGGCGCCGGTGGAGCAGGCTTCGAGAATATCGTCTTCAGTGACTTCTATGCCGCTGTAATCGATCTCTTTTAACCTGGCCACATATTCGTTGTAAGCCTCTTCCGTGACCACTTCCTGCGGCAGATAGGCGTAGCCGAGGTCTTCCGCATTCTTGGTCGGATCGTTGCGGAACAAGAAAGACACCCCTACATAGGTATCCCAGTTGTCCATCAGCCAATCGATGATCTCGGGCACTTCCGTCGGATCGTAAGAAACGGTGTTGGAGACGTTCTGCTCGCACCAGGTTTCCTGCAGGAGGCGGTACCACTCGAGCTGCTGCACGGCGCTGTCCGTATTGACATCAACCTCTTCCACTTTGCCATTTTTACGTGTAACGGTTTTGCGGGTGAAGGGGATGTTTTCGTACTTGACGGGGAATTTGACCAGAACCGATTCGGGTTCAAAGGGCTTTTCCTGTATGTTGTAGTTCGCGTTGCGGAATTTGTCGACCAGAGGATCGTGCTTGGAGAAGGTCACGTTGTTGAAGATATATTTCCCAAGCGGCAGGTGAACGCCTTCCGGCACCTCTCCCCACTCTTTAGTCCCCATGATCTTGCTGAGCGTTCCGCTCGGTTTGACGCATGTGACGTTTTTGGGCAGCGGCGAGTTTAGCTCGTTAGCCATGCTGTAGGCGGCGCTGACGGTGATATTGCGCATCCTCTTAAAGTCGTAGGAACTCAAATCGGGACGGGCGCGAATGCCGGTCAAACCGACGCCGCAAAGATGCAGGAATTGGTTGTTGAGATGCCACGCTTCCTGCAGGATCTCGTCGCGCAAATCGACCATGGTTTGCCGGTAGTTCATACGGCCTGCGAGATAAAGGGCTCTTTCCATGCCCACTTTATCCCCTTTGAAGGCGAGGACGTTGACTTCCGTCAGGTTGCAGAAGCATTTGTTGCCGAGCAGGATCTCTACGCAAGGGTTGCACCCTTTGAACCAGGGGGCTCTTCTTTCCGCTTCGGCGGCGTTGATCAGGCCCGGTTCCGATCCTCCGGAGTCCAGGATGAGCTGGAAGATGCTTTCCATTTCCGCGCGGGTGGGTTTTGTGTAGAACAAGAGGCTGTTATTGGATTGCTGCCGATGCGCTTTGTCTTTCAGCCACCACTCTTTCTTGGCGAGGGCAAACTCTTCCCATTCCGGCTGACCGTAGTCAAACAGGGCGATTTGGGCCGAACGGCGGCTTGAGAGGATGGTGCCGAGCAGATTGACGATGTCTAATATGTCGATACGGGTTAAGAGCTGGTCGGCTCTGTCAGAGAGAATTTGCGCCACTTTTTTGAAGGCCTTCGCGATTTGCTCATCGCCGGAAGAGATCCAGCCATAGCCTTTCAATCTGGTGCCGGCAGGTCTGATTTCAGAAAAATCGAGCACCAGTTTTCTGGCGGGGAATTTACCGGCGACCAGTTTGCCGATAGCTTTAGCCCAGGCAATCGCCGAATCGCCCACTTTAATCGTCCAGGTGCGGGTTTGCGGGTCATAAGTCTCTATGTTGTGCTGAATGCCCCCTTTTTCGGTGCGCAGCGATCTGATGACTTCAATCTCCTGCAGCGGGCGTCTGAAGCCGTTGAGCGTACCCGTGATCGGTTTGAAACCGACGCCGCAGCCCTGCAGCAGCAGCCAAAGGACGTCCACCATGTCATAGACCGTTTCTACGTGTGTGAAAGAGCAGTTGAACATGCTCGATTCTCTTTTTCGGCTCAACTCCGTTCCGCCGAGCCAAAGTGTCCGGCCGGCCGGAGCGATATATCTGCCGACGATGAGGCGGCGCACTTCTTCTAATTCCTGCTCTTCATATTCGTTGAGAGATCTTGACAAAGCCCGCTCCCAAAGCCAGCGCTGGTGTGAAATGACGCGATCAACTACTTGATCCCATGACTCTAAAACGATGTCGCCGTCTCTGACGGGGCGGTGGTAAGTGCGCAGCGATGTGGCCATAGCGCGCGGTGTGGGTTTTGTCATAAATCTCTCCCTGATTTTTTACGTAAATAACGGATTCTTTGTAACTTTGCTCAAAATTATCAACCACTATATGTTGTGTCTTATCGCGGGCCGAATCACAACACTTTGTGGTTTCGAGTTGTATTTTGTATCTCTGTTTTTGCTTTAAAAGTCAATAAGGAGTTTTTTTTCCAGCCGGAAAAAACGCTCTCTCACCTGTCTGAAAAAGTGAAAGTAAGTCACTAGTATATTGAAACGGCCGGAAAATGCAATCTGAAAAAAGCCTGAAAAAAATGTTATAATTCAGCGGACTTATCGCTTACCACTTTGATCAATTGATAAAAATGGGGGTCATCAGGGTAAACGCGTTCCTGAAGGGGGATGCTATTCCGTTCATGGATGATCTCTTGAATCCCTTTTTCGAGGCGGTCCTGATCCAGGCAGACAAAATAATCGGATGCGATGGCTAAAAGATCTTTAAAGTCCTGTTCCGTCTGGATGAGAGGAATAGTCTGTTTGATCAAATCGATAAACACATCCCTTTCGCCCCCTTGAACGAGGTAGGAGAGGATTTCCAGGTTGAAATCGAGGTCAGGCTGACTTGGTATTTTGCAAACCATCTGGCGAATCAAAAGCTGGGCCGCAGGAGGGTCTGTATAGCCGAGGAGGCGGATCTTTAAAAAAGTGAACCATTTGGTGTCCTCGACGTAGGGGCTGATATTATCGAGCAGCTCGCTCGCATAAACCGTGTTGTCCTCGTCGATTTGAAGGGCGATGAAGTCGTAGAGGAAATTCTCCAGATCGCACGCGCAGCCCGATTTGATATGGTTGAAAATCTCATGGGGGTTAGCTCCCTCGTCGGTATTTTCATCCAGAATCATTTGCAGGTTGGCGATAGCGTCTTCCAGGGGTTCAAAATCTTCGATGAGGTCTTGCTCATAGAGGTGAATCTGGTTGTCAAACTCGTCGCAAAAAATGGACAGGCATTGCTTTTCGGGGACCAGACGGCGCCACAGCTCAAAGAGAATTAAGTAGGCTTTATCGTTGATCTCTTCATCTTCGACTAAACCATCGGTCAGGTCTTCCGGGGTGTCATATTCTTCGGCGAGGTTGAGAAACTCGGTGCGGTTGAGGGCGATATCGGTTTCTTTCAGTTTTTGAAAAAGCGTTTCGAGCGGAAGTTTTCGGTAATCTTCCACCTGCCAAGGTTCAATCTCGATGTCTTTATCATCGTATAAACCCATGCGCAATAGATTGTAATAGGCTCGTCTGTCAAGAATCATATGGTCTAATATATATAAGTCTATCTTTAATGTATATAAAATTCTGATTTAAAAAAAAGGTTTATTTAAATATTTTGCTGTTTACGGATTCCACTGGGGAAATCTGTTTTTATACCACTCGGGAACCATCCAGGGCAGCAGGCGAAAAGGGGTAGCTTCCAAATCCGATTCCCGTCTGACCCGATTGACAAAGGCTAAAGCTTCCATGTTTGACGTATAGTCGGAGTGATCCTCATTTCTTTCAGCGATGAGGCCGCGAACAGACTGGTCAATGAGTTGATAGATAAAATATGTCGCTTCGGAGCAGCCATTATTTTTATTGGCGCGATAAAGGATTTCTTCTCTTATTTTATCAATAACAGAGGCGGATTCTCCTAAAGCATCGTTATTTATCAATTTTAATCTATTGACTAACACCCGCATTTCCTCGGGTTTATTGAGGCATTGTTCGGTGATTAAAGCCAGGCCGTCCCGGAAGCTGTGGCGCGGTTCCTGGGTGTTAGAAAGATCAATAGTTCTATTTAAATATGGAATGCTATTGTAGGTATTTACAAGTATTTCGAAATTATTCCTAGCCATGATAAAATCCATTTTTTTAGAGGAGTATAACAGAATAATAATAAAGATGGCAATTATTAAATGACCCTGAGCGAGTTTTCCGGTATAAAGCCCACGGCGCCTTCTTTCGTGCGGATCTTAATCCAGACCCCTTCTTTGGCATCGGAGAGAACTTCCACTTTCAGACCGGCCGGCAAAGGCTTGTCCAAAACTTGAGCATATTGCTCCCCGGCGTCGAGGTAAAGCCCTGAGGTTTTAACGAGGATGCCGCCAAGGGGGGTAAAATAGTGGCGGTATCCGATAAAAACCAAAAGCGCAAGAGCGATAAGGGTGGCGAGCCAGCTGAAAACTTTCTCTTTGCCGCCCCAGAGTGTGAAGGAGAGAAGGGCGATCGAAAGGCAGGCAAAGAAAGTAAAGATCCTATAGAGCAGGGAGGAGGTGAGGAAGGGGGGAGATTCCGGCGCAGGCAGGTGGAGCTTGTCGTTGGAGATGGCGAGGTTATGGCTTGATTTCGGGTCGTTTGGCTCGAGTTTTAAAGCTCTGTTGTAATAGAGGATGGCTTGCGGGATCAGGTTGAGCTGGAAATAGGTGTTGCCGATATTGGTGTATAGCTTTCCATTAGCCGGCTGACGCTGCTGCTCTAATTGGAGATAGAGGGTGAGGGCGTGATTGAAGGCGTCTTCTTTTTCAGCCAGGTTTTGGGCTGTTTCGCCTATTTTGTAGTAGCTGTCCGCCTGCTCTAATTGCTCGTTTAGCCTATGCGGGGCGCGTTCTGTAGCGAAGAAGGCGATGAGGGCTGTCAGAGCGAGGAGGGCGACGGCGAAGGCGGTGCGTTTGATCATTTGGTTTCCATCCTTTTAAACAGCGCTTTCGCATCCGCAAGCAATGTGTCAAAGCTCAAGGCGTGATTGGGAGTATAGAGCATTTCCTCCACATTGTGAAAAAATTGAGAGACCTCTTTAGAGTAGCCGCTTGCCGGGAGCTTTTGTATATCGGGAGTATCGATTTCGCCAAGCTCGATCAATCTCTGCAAGAAGGCGCCCTGTAGGGCCTGATAGAGATGAGAGGTGCTTTTAGAATTTTTTTCAGCCTCTGCAAACAGCTGGGAGCTTTCCGGTTGCGAGGGTTTTTTGCCCCAGTTTCTTTTCAGGGCGAATTGAAATAGGAGTAAAGCGATGCCGATCGGAATGAGCCACAAAACTTTAGGGGTGCCAAAGAGCGGGGGCTGCAGATCTGCGGGCTTAAGAGGGTAGTTCCCTGAGATTTCGATCGCTTCCGGCTTTTCGGGTAGCTCATTGATGACTTTAGGCGCCTCTTTGGCGGGAGGCGCGGCTACGGTTATGGGAATCGGCTCGCTCTTTTGGACGGCGTATTGTCCCGTTTGGGGGTCGAAAAAAGCAAAGGCGACGGGAGGGATCTGTTTGAGCTGAATCGTGAGAGGCCTGATATCCAAAGTATAGGTTTTGGTTTTGCCTTCGACTTTCACGGCAGGGGGCAAATCGCTTAAAGCAAAAAGGCCGCTCCAGCCCGCCTGGCAGCTGAGATCGGGCATTTTGACTGTGTCGAGCTCTCCTTCGCCCGAAATGGCGACTGCTAAAGTCATGGTATCCCCGACGGTGACTTTGGGGGAGGTCATGAGGCGGGAGCTTAATTGGTAGTTGCCGATGGCCCCGTTAAAGGAAAGCGGTTTCTCTTTCTCCGGAAAAGGGCTGACCGTCAAGTTTATGGGAGGAAATTGCGCTGACAAAACGGGGCCATAGAAGATTTTTTTGCCGGCGGCATTGGTGTTAAATGCCTGCCCTTCGATACTCGAGGGGCCGTAGCTGAATTGACCGGGCTTTTCAGCTTTAACGAGTTGGGTGATATGCTGCACTGTTTTCCCTTGCCTGACAAATGTTTCGGCCTGCGGCTCTCCGACTTTGCTCACTCCTTCCGCCTGCATCAGGGGCAGGTTCTCTTTGGAGAGGGCGATATTTTGGGTGAAGGAGATTTCGTAGATGAAGCGGGCGCGCTGTCCGGGATAGAACGGGGTGGGGGCGGCGATTTGACCGGTCAGCTCAAGCGTCGGTGCTTCTTTAGCCGGCGCCGGCCTGGGGGCTTCTTTTTTATTTATGGCTGGGGGAGGCTTTGGGGCTTCTCTTGCCGTAGGAGATTGTCCTGTTTTTACTTCATAGGTAGCCGGGATGGATTTATAGCGTTTGCCACCTACGGAGACACTGACGGCATGCAGCATGTGCAGCCCCTTTTCTTCAGCCGGCAGCGTGAATTTGTAGTAGGCGATTTTTAGATTGGGGGAAATCTCCACAGTATGGACGAGTTCCGCTTGAAGGGGTTCTTCCTGGATCTGGAAGCTGTTTTCATCGATCGCTTCATCGCCCGGGTAAGTGACGCTTAGAGTTCCGGCGACCGGCTGTCCGGTATAGGCGGTATTGTTATCGACTTCAGCGGTCACTTTTACATCTGCGAACAGGCTGACAGGCAGAATCAGGAGAAGGAGGAGCATTTTTACCACGGCTTTTCCTCCGGAATAAATGTCTTTTGCCGCTTCGGCAGCGCATCCTGCTGGCGCATGAACTGTAAATTGTTCAGAGACTCCTCAAAGTTCGTCTGCTCTTCGGGGGGCTGCGGGCGGTATTCATTAATGAGGTTATACGCGGCTTGCCAGTCAAAGAGAGCTTCTTCCTGATCGGCGAGAGAAGTCGAGCCCGCCTTTTCATAGCCATCATAGAAATAGGGCAAGGCCTTGTCCCAGGGGTTCTTTTGGCAGGCGTTTTGCGCGGCTTGCTCGCGGTACACCATGGCAAGGAATGGCTCGGCTTTCAAAGCGGCTTTTTCTTGAGCCTCGCTTACTAAAGTTTCCGGGGCCTTGTTTCGATTTAAAGAGAGAGCGTGCCTCTCTTCCTCAATCGCTTCCCTCAGGGTTTCCAGGGCGCTCTTTTTGGCCAATTTCCACTTCTCCCTAAGGATATCCTGCCTCGCCTCTAAGAGATAGAGTCTGGCAAGGGGGCTTTTTCCCTCTTCCAAAGCTTTCAAGCTTTTGTCGAGGTTGGGATCGGGCCGCATGGCCTTGAGATCTTTAATCAAGTCGGGGAACATAATCTGTTGGAGAAGAGCTCTTTGATAGGCCTTTAAGAGCTGGTCTAAAGGAGCGGCGGGGGAGCGGCTCAAGATCTCCTTGGCAGAAGTCAGAGCCTCTAAACTTTGGGAAACCTCTCCTGCCTGTATAAAGCTTAAGGCTTGGGAGACGAAAGTTTTTGCCTCTTGGTCATCTTGCAGCATTTGCTCTAATTGGCTAGTCTGATTTGCAATATAATTAAGATACTTTTTTTTGAGATTGTCGTTAAGAGGATTATTTTCTAAAAAGCGGATATTAAAAAGCGCCTGGTTTACCATTTCTAGGAGATCCGGCGGCTCCTGCTCGAGCAGAAGCGCCCTCGCGGCTTTAGCGGCATCCTCCATTTTCTGCAAATGGGCGTTGCCGGCCATTTTCGCCCGCTCGATCCCCTGCAGCGCTTCGAGGTAGAGATCCGGCGAGCTCTCTTTTTTTGCCAGACGGAACAAAGCCACGGCCTCATTTCGGGTCAGATTCTTTTCTAAAGCCGCAAAGGCGGGCACAGTGTCGAGGAGAATCATCCCTTTTTCCAGTTGACCGGCCGCAATTTCCGTTGTGCCGAGATTGTAGAGGACGACGGCGCGCTGCCAGGGAGTGAGCGGCTCCTGCAGGAGCATTTCATATCTGTTTTCAGCCTGCGCGTAATCTTTAGCCTCAAAATAATCAGCAGCGTCCCCCAGCTCGCTTCCATGCAGCCAGGGGACGCAGCATACAAACAAGGCGATTTGTTTTAACTTGTCGGGCAGAAAGAGAAAGAGGGATAAACAAAGGAGGGCTAAGGCGAGAGGGTATTGAAAATAAGGCTTCTCAATCAGTTCCGAAACGGCGGCCGTTTTATCCGTTCCCAACTGATCAATCAGCCGCTTGATATCCTGGGCAATCTCCATGGCGGTCATTTCATTGGCAAAGTAGTATCTGCCCTGTCCCGCTTTGCTGATCGCTTTTAAGAGTTCCTCATCTTCCGCCGAATAAACCGGCTTTCCCTTGTATTCCACGCCAGGCACTTGGGAGGGTTCTTTCGATCCCATGCCGATGGTAAAGACGCGCGCGTCGTCGATTAGCGATACTATATCCTTAAAGCGCTGGCCGCCAGGCAATTGCGTGTCGCCGCCGTCGCTGAGAAGAATATAGGTTTTTTTGCTCTGCACCACTTTGGAGAGCACCTTTTTAAAGTCGGTTCCTACGTAGCCTCCTTCATTGATCTGAATTTGCTCCAGAATAAAGCGCAAAAAAGGGGTATTGAAGGTCGAAGGTACGATTTTGACAGGTTCGGAAGTAAAGGCATAGAGTGAAACTTTGTCGCCATTCAGCAGGCTTACGATGAGATCGGCGATTTCTTTGGCGTATTCCAGCCTCGTTTTATGCGTTCTCGTATCGGCAACCGACATGGAAGCCGAGGCGTCGATGAGAAAGGTCACCTCGTTGACTTTTTGTTTGAGGTTTTGATTCTCCCCGCCCCGCTCCGAAACGCCCATGGGCTGGGTCAGAGCGGTGGTCAGCAGGAACCACGCGAGGCAAAAAAGGGCGGCTTTTGCCCAAAACATCAGCGGGGATCTGACAAGGCCGTTTTTCCATAGGCGGGCTACAGAGCGTTGATGCCAAAAAAGGCTTAAGAAGAGCAGTAAAAAAAGAAGGATGGCAAAATTCAGGAGAAGAGCCGCGGGAAACAGATAGATCAGGGAGGAAAAGTTCAAGGAGCCCTCCTGAAACAGGTAGTTTCCAAAACCAGCGATAAGAGGAGCAGCCCCATGCCGGCAGCGATCAGATAAGGGTAGAGATAGTGTCTGGTGTAAGAGGGGAGGAGGAGGGGGCTTTTTTGCAGGTGGTTAATCTCCTGATACACCTGGTTCAGGGCTTCCGGGTTGCCCGCCAAATAAAATTTTCCTCCGGTGAGCTCCGCAACGCGTTGCATGACATTGCGATAGGCGGTATATGGCTCAGTGGCCATGGCGGGCTCTACATTGATCAGATAAAGCTTCACCTTCTCTTTTTTTGCGTATGCGGCGGCATCCTGCATGCTCATGGTGCGCCATTTATTCCCGGTGTCCAAAGGGTTTGGGTCCTGAAAGCCGTCGGTGACTAACACAATGATGGCGTCTTTCATGTCATAACCCTGTTTTTCTTTGGTGAAATGACGGGTCGCCTCAATCAAATTGACCGTTTTGAAAATGGCGTATCCGATGGCTGTGCCCTCTTGCTGAATATCGGGAACTTTTGAAAAGGTCGCAAGCTTTTCCAACACTTCGGCATGGTCCAGGGTGAGGGGTGTCAGGGGATCCGCCGATCTCGCAAAACCCACAATGCCGATCAAATCATTGGGGCGCGCCTCTATAAATTGGCGGGTGACCTGTTTCAAAATATCGAGTTTGCTGATCAATTCTCCATTGCCCGCAGGGACTTTTTCGAGCATGGAACCCGAATGGTCCAGCACGAGGTAGATTGCGATCCCCTCCTTATACATCTGTTCCGGAATGGCCTTAAGCTGTTTTAGATAAGGATCCGCAAAGGCAATGAGAAACAGGGTCAGCGCCAGCCACTTGAAGATTTTTGGGAGTGCGGCCAAACGCGCGCGCCAACTAAAAACCGATAGAACGGAAAGGTGGGAGTAGGAGAGGGAGGGGGCGGGCGGTTTTTTTACAAGGTAGAGCGCGCCTAAGAAAACAACTGCCGCAATCAGAGAGGGTAGGCTAAAAGAGAGGTTCATTTAGGATTCCACCTCTTCAGCAAAAGGGCGTTTCCCACCACCGAGACGGAACTCATGGCCATCGCGGCGGCGGCAATCACAGGATTTAAAAAGCCAAAAGCGGCCAGCGGGATGCCTAAGCAGTTGTAGATAAATGCGAAGAACAAATTTTGGCGGATTTTTTTAAAAGTCTCTTGCGAGAGCTCAACGGCCTGCACAACGCTCATCAGATCGTTTCTCACCAAGGTGATATCGGCCGATTCCACGGCCACATCGCTTCCCGCCCCGATGGCAAAGGAGATGTCGGCGGCGGCCAGCGCCGGGGCGTCGTTGATGCCGTCTCCTGCCATACCAACCACTTTGCCCAATTTTTTGTATCTTTCTACCTGGGTTCCCTTCTCTTCCGGCAGCACCTCCGCTTCAAACTCTTGAATGCCGGCCTCTTTGGCTACCGCCTGGGCAGTGGCCCGCTGATCGCCGGTGAGCATCACCGTGCGGATGCCCATCCCGTTCAAGCGGGCAATGGCCTCTTTGCTATTTTTTTTCAAGGGGTCGGCTACTTCGATAGATCCGAGAAGGCGCCCTGTTTTCCAGATCAGGCAGGCCGCATTCTCTCCTTCGATCCCCTCCTCTTTGGCAAAAGGAAAAGAGCCGGCCGTGTACAAAGTGCCATCGATTTTCCCTCTGACCCCTTTGCCGGGAACCGAGACGAAATCCTGCGCGCTCTTCAAAACCGCCCCTTCTTTTTTGGCATATTCGCAAATCGCATGGGCAATCGGATGCTGCGAAAGGTTTTCCAGGGCATAGGCGATCTCTAACACATCCCCCTTCACTTGAGTCACGACCGGCTTTCCTTCGGTGATCGTGCCCGTTTTATCGATCAATAAAAGGTCCATCGCCTTTGCCTGTTCGAGCGCTTTTACTTCGCGAAATAAGATGCCGTGAGCTGCACCCATGCCGCTTGCGACCGCCACGACCGTGGGCGTGGCGAGGCCGATGGCGCAGGGGCAGGCGATGACTAAAACCGCAACGGCGTTGATCAGAGCATAATTTAGAGTTCCTCCGGCCAGCAGCCATCCCGCAAAAGTCACCAGGCTGATGACAATCACAACCGGCACAAAAATGCCCGCAATGCGGTCGGCGAGCCGCTGTATCGGCGCTTTGGAGGATTGGGCCTGGTCCACCAGGCGCACAATGGCCGCAAGGGCCGTTTCGTCGCCCACTTTAAGCGCCTTGCAGAGCAAATTGCCGTTGAGGTTGTTGGTGGCGGCAAACACGGGCGAATCCGCTTCTTTTCTGACCGGGGCGCTCTCGCCTGTCAGCATCGATTCGTTAATGGATGATTCCCCTTCCGTCACAACCCCGTCTACGGGAACGTTTTCCCCCGGCCTGACCATGAAAATATCCCCTTGCACCATCTCTGCTATGGGGATTTCGACGAATTCCGCCCCCCTTTTCACTTTGGCGCTTTTTGGCTGGAGCTGCAGAAGCTTTTGGATGGCATCGGAGGCTTTTGCTTTGCTTTTCGATTCGAGCCACCGGCCAAATAAAATCAGAGTGATAATCATCGCGCTCGTCTCGAAATAAAGAGGCTCTTTCAAGCCGAAGAGAAGCACAATCAGACTGAACAGATAGGCCGCCGTGGTGCCCAAAATGATCAGCACATCCATATTGGCGCTGCCGGTGCGAAGAGACTGGTAGGAGCCCTTGTAGAGATTGAATCCCCCCCAGAACTGCACCAGGGTGGCCAAAAGCGCTTGCACAGGACCGGAAGCGGTCTGTAAGAGCAAAGGCAGAGTCAGCAAGCCTGAGATGATGAAGCGGTAGAAATCCGGCTGGTGGTGGTGCTGGTGGCTGTTTTTTTTGAGCTCGGCGTGATAGCCCGCCTGATGGATGGCCTCGATCACTTTTTTTGCCTCAAGCTCATGAGAGAGCAGAACGGTGGCCTTGCCGGTGGCAAAATTCACCTGCACATCCTGCACGCCGTCGAGTTTTTTGACCGCTTTCTCGATGTGATTCACGCAGGAAGCGCATCTCATCCCTTGCACATTCAGCTCAATTTTCATGAAGGCTCCCAGCCAAGGGTCATTAAGATCCGTTCCAGATCATCCAAGCTATAATAATCGATGCAAAGGCGCCCTTTCCCCTCTTTTCCCTGTATGATTACTTTTGTCCCTAATCTTTTTTGGAGCTGCCCGGCCAGATCGTCGAGATGCAGGTCGGCCGGTTTTGCCGCTTTTGGTTTCAGCTCCTTTTTTTCCTGGAGCTTTTGAGCGAGTTCTTCGGCCTTGCGGACGTTCAGCTGGTCTCTTAGAATCATCTCGTGTAAAAGATTTTGCTGTTTCCCCATTTCCAAAGAGAGAATGGCTTTGGCATGCCCCATGCTGATCTGCTGCGCCCGCAAACTCTCTTGAATGGATTTTGGCAAAGACAAAAGCCTCAAATAGTTAGCTATGGTGGAGCGCTTTTTGCCGATCCTGGTTGCCAGATGTTCCTGATTAAATCCGAATTCCGCCATCAGGCGGCCAAGTCCCGAGGCGATCTCCATCGGATTGAGGTCGACCCGCTGCACGTTTTCGATCAAAGCCGCCTGGGCCGAGAGGCAGGGGCTGCTTGAACGGATGATGACGGGGATTTTCGTCAAACCGGCCAGCTGGACCGCGCGGCAGCGCCGCTCCCCCGAGACCAGTTCGTAGCATTGCTTGCCTAACTGATTGGGAGGCAATGGCCTGACGACGGGCGGGTGGATCAGTCCGACGGTTTTGATCGAAAGAGCCAGCTCATTCAGCTCCTCTTCGTCAAAAGCGCTTCTTGGCTGATAGGGGTTAAACGCAATCCTCTCGACTTCAATCTCGCGCACTTCCCCTTTTACCTCTTCCTCACTCATTTTTCCCCTTTACATTTAACACACAATCATAAATCATAAATACACAATTTGAAATAAAAACAAAAATGGTCATGCAACATACACCACCGATGGCAAAAAAAAATTCTGAAAACAAATTTTCCTTTTGGACTGTTCTGGATGAAAACTTTTACTCAGAATGGTTGACTAACTATGGCAAAATCCTATTAATTTCGATAGCCTGTTTGGCAGTCCTTCTCCTGATTGGCTTGCGATTGAGCTTCGGCAGCAGCGGACAGCAGGTGGCCGATTATCTTAAAGCCAAAAAAGAGTTTACCCTATTTCAGACCGCTGATGGGGAAGCGCAGAAGGAGGCTTTTGCCGGCCTGCAGCAATTGATGCAGCGCCTGCCGCAGCTCCATGCGAGATACGACGGCATGGTGGCGCAGCAATTATTGCTGCAAAACGATGTCAAGCAAGGGGTGGAGTATGCCGATCTCACCCTGTTGCGCACAGACCGGGACCATCTGTCTTACTATTCCGAATTTAGCCGTATTGCTTTGCTTATCAGTCAGGGGGAGTATAAAACAGCCCTTGACAAAACCACGCAGCTCAAAAAGAAAATGATTGAGCAGCCGGCGCCCCGCCCATTCGGCGACATCCTGTTCGCCTACAATTTGCTCAACCAGGCGCTGCTTTATCAACAGCTTGGCAATAGCGTCGCGGAAAAAGAAAAGTGGAGGGAACTGAAGCGCTATGCGCGTCTGACAGATGAGGCTCCGCCAACCAATCTTTTTAATCCTCAGGCGTTTACCGACATGTTGGCGCAGTTTGAAGTGGGCAAAGTTTCTTTAAAAGAGTATATAGAATTTCGCGAAAAGCAGTAAAATTTAATAAATTACTTGTCATTTTAAAAATTCTTATTCCCTTGCCTTTTTTCAATTAATCTGTTAGATATTAATAGAAGAGTTAAACTCGATTTTGCCCAATTTTTGAGCAAATGTTTACCGATCCTGAGTAATTCATTTAGCCAGAGGAAGCCTCTCTTTGAAGAGTTCAAAAATTAGGCAAAGTCGAGTTAAATCCAAAAACGGTGGATATGCGCGCGCAAATTATTTTGCGCCGGGGCAAAAAGGGAGGTGACGGTTGGCTATTTTGAGCTCGAAGCCACGATCTTTGGATATGGAAAGTATGTATATAGAAAAAGGACTCGTTAGAGTGTGGAAGCTCTAGTGGGATGAAAACTAATTCCAGGAGACATATGATCGGATGATTAGTTCGCTAATTATCGGCATTGGATGTTCTCCGCATACTACCCATTTGAATGGGTTGTGGAGAAAACTATTGTGAGTCCAGAAGAATGCTCGCTCGCATATGATGAGGCGGTAGAGGTTCATGGTTTTGAACCTGAGTTAAGCGTGCTCATCAATTTGCGATACGACCAAACGGAGAATTCTTCTTCTGAGCCTTATGATTCCGTCATAAAAATTGGAGGAAGGATGACTATTTCCTTCTAATAGTTGGAAAAAATCAATTCTGGCGGCTACCGGAGACCGGTAGCCGCTTCTAGTCGTCCCTGAAGTCCTCGCGATAAACAAGTGGTCTTATGCGCCCTTACTTTATGTAGATAATTTTTAACTTCTGTATAGCTTCATTCGTTTTTCGCTTAGCCCCTTCCGGTGTCTGATCGACACAAATGACATATCCCAGCCGGTCGCTATTACTTTTTGGAGGCTCAACTTTTTTGCCAAGCTTGCCTCTAAAAGAATACTTAAAAACACCCTCGGACGCGGCAAGCTCTGGAATTCCTTTAATAAAGGCAAGTTTTCCTGTGCGATCTGCCGCCAAGAAGGCAATCGCCGCACTTGAATCTTTGACTCTCTGTATCACGGGTTTTTGACCGAGAAAGCAATCGACGGCGGCTTCAAACACGTTAACTCCAAAAGCCTGAACGAGGAGATCTGTTGAAATACGACAGCCCCCAGGCCTTCCATTGGTTTCCACAATGACAGGACCTTGCCCGGTTAATTTGATTTCAACATGACAGGGCCCAAAAGTGAAGCCGAGAGCTTTGACAGCCGCGTAAGCCGCTTGGATTAACTCTTCACAATGCTCACGGCAAATTGAGGTAGGAACAACATGGCCGATTTCCACAAAAAAAGGAGGCGGCGTCACTATCTTTTCTGTAACTGATGCAAATAATTGCTCACCTTCATATAAAAAGATTTCGACGCTAAATTCAGGGCCGATGAGAAATTCTTCCACTAAAAATCCATCCCTGTTTTTAAACCCTAAAAAGCTCGGCCCCTGGTTAAGTTCCTTATCCATTGCAAGTTTAAGCTCTTGCTCATTTCTTGCCAGTATCACATTCTCTGAACTCCAAAGGTCAGTCGGCTTCACAATCACTGGATAGCCGATTCTCGAGGCGGCATCAATGGCCTCATCTATTGTGCTCACCTTGAAGTATTTCGCATTGGGCACCCCATTTTGTTGATAGATATCCCGTGCGATATCTTTGCGTCTGGCGCCCAGTGCTGCTTGATAGGGAGTCCCGATCAGACCAAAATGCTCTGCCGCAAGCGCCGTGAAGGGCGTCGTATAATCCGTTCCGGGAATTAGAGCGATAATTTGATTTTTATATGGGGAGGCCTCTATGGCTCTGATCATGGAATCGGCATCGAAAATATCAGCGACGATCACTCCTTTTTGCTTGCCATGATAACCATATTTTTTCGGATTATCTTTATCTGTCACTATGGCAACGAATGAAAAGCCCTTCTGCAAAACCGCATCTACATAAGCCAATCCAGTAAAACAGGGCTCTACCAGAGCGATCAATCTCTCCTCAGATTCCGCAATAAGTTGACAACAGACTGCTAAGGCGCAAATAAAAACACGAATCATAAATTTGTATTATTATCAAAAATCGGGTATTCTGCAACCCCTTATAAGAAGAGGACAAATATGGTAATTATAATTTGTATTTTAATCTCTTTTGCTCACGCTCTTGCAACAGAATATACGGCCATAAAATCCGGATCTAAAACCGAGATGGAAATCGAGTTAAAAAAATATGAATTTGTTGAATCGTTAAAAAGTCAATACGGGTGGCAAAACATAAACTTTCCTCCAGTAAAAATATTCGAACGGGACGGCGCTTTTTTTCTTGGGGAAAAAAATATTCAGCCAAATAGTTTTATTCCAGAAGACCTGTTTGATTTAGGCGTCTGTGAGCTGGCGCAATTGATCACACTCATTGGCGCCGAGCACTTGTCCGGCTCAGATATTTGTATTTCTGATCAAATGTATGTTATTGAAATAGGAAAACATATTACCGATCTTAATATAAAGAACGACATAAAAGCTGTGACAAATTTACTATTATCTATGCCGCTGAAAACAGATATTATTCTAAATGCAATAAAGGCAAAAACGGATATAGAGTACCCAAGGGTTGATCCGTCAGTAGCCGGTTCCATTTACCGCATGCTGGCAGTGATCCATAAAGTTTTTACAGAAAACAATCTTCCCTATTGGGCGGTGGCCGGCACATACTTGGGGGCGTTAAGGCATCGGGGAATTATTCCCTGGGATGATGACGGTGATATTCAGATTTTAGCCAAGGATTATCTAAAATTGATGCGATTGAAAATTGAATTTGACAAGTACGGGTATGAACTTCTTCATTATGGTGTCTTCGCGCCGAAGTTAAGGCTGAAAGCGGAGTATCGCCGCCATTCGAATCCTGATTTTCCCTCGGTCGACATCTTCCTGGCAATACAAGGGCTGGGGCTCGGTAAGCATGATCTGAGAGACCGGTATTATTATGGCTCTCGAGCAAGATCAGTGTGGCCAAATGAGTACTGGTTAAAGCGGGAGTTATTTCAACCTTCGGGTGAACTTAACTTAAAAGAAGTGAAATTCGGCCCTAATGTCATTTCAGTCGTTAACGCTCAAGAGGAAAGGTATTGCACCACAGCCTTTGGCAAGTATTGTTTTGACTGGGCTAAGCAGACTTCCAACCATGAAGATGGGGGTAATTTGAGTCCTTTGGAAACATTTGTAGTCACTAGAGAGGGGGCAGAGTTTACTTGTCCGCCCGAATGGGGCAATGGGGAAATAGATTTCGACCACCTCTTCAATAAATAACCTTTCTTGACAAAAACGGTGATTTCCTATTAAACCTTTAATCTATTATGATTAGAACCACTTCCACCTGGAATTTTTCACGCCTATTTTGCTGCTGTCACGATCAAGTGACTCCTGAAACGGACCTTAAAGTCAAAGAGGCGGCGAATCCTGTTTTAAGCAACCTCTCTCCGAGATATTTTGCTGATTTTACACTCGATAAAGAGGGATTTGCACGTGGGGCGGTAATCCTCCAAAATAGTATTCCAAGGCCGGTTATTTCGGCTTCTATCTCTGCCAGAAAGAGATATTCCCTTGCGGGCATGGAGCCCTTGTTAGAGACTCTGAACAAAGCCGGTGTGGCCGACGGGAAAAACATCGCCAATTTTATACAAACCTGTAAGGAGTTTTTTCCCGGAAGGGAATACTGCCGGAAGGAGCTGACGGAGTTGTCCCACACCCTTGATTTTCGAAGCGACGGAAAAATCTATGTCCTGCTCAAAGGTAAAGTGGGAACTAGCGTTGAAGCTCAAACTTATCTGTTAAAGGGGCTTGGGTTGGATAAGAGCGTGACTTTGGCCGTGGGGCAAGAGGGCAAAGCCTATGCCTATGCAGTAATCAATGCCTCTGCCATTGCAAGAAATTACATAGAAAATGGAAGCAGCCGCGATATGTTTTCTTTGATGCAGATGACGAAAAGACATGCTCAAGAGGAACTGCAGGGATTGAAAAAGTACGGCGGGCTTACTCAGGAGGAGTCGGATTTATGCACCCTTGAAGAGCACAGTGCGGTGAAAACTTGTGTCAAGCGCTTAGGGCGCCGGGATGAATTCATGCAGCAGGCAGGAGATCTGCTATTGACTATGGTTTCTCCATATGCCTCCGGCGGTGATTTCTATGGCCAAAAATTTGTGCTGCTTTCCTTCTGGGAGAAAGTGGAGAGGTTTTGCGAAATAGCCAATACCCTGACCCTCATGCATGCCGATGGCGTAGTCCATCGGGACGTGAAATTGGAAAATAGTTTTCTTTACGAAAACAGGGCGGGATTAGGGGATTTTGCCTTTATGTGCACGGCTGAAGCGGCAGCGAAGGCGGCGGCGGAGGGAATTACAGGGACTTTAGAATATATCTCTCCTGAAGCTCAATGCCTTAGTGTCAAAGATCCTTTCAAATCGGAAGTCTACTCCTTTGGGGTCATGCTGTTTGAAGGGCTTTCGGGGCTGTCCTGGCCCCCTTTAGATGTTCCGGAAGACAAAAACCCTCAAGCTAAAGCGGAAATGTTCCTGCAAAGCGCGCTTGATTACGCCTCAAAATTGAATTCTGAAAAGCAGAAGGTTTTTCAGCTGATCGGTAAAACCCTGAACTATGACCCGGAGGGCCGGCCAACCATGGCCGTTGCAGCCGAAGAATTAGCCGTTTGTTTAAAAAGTCAAATTCCTCTATAATATTTCATAAATGGTTTTTATTTTAAGTATCCCGCAAATTCTGCAAGGTGATATGGAGTGTCTTTAGCGGAAATTGATGTGTCGATTATCAGATGTGCCTCTATTTCAAATGGTTGAGATAGTATTGTAAAATTCAGCTTGATTGTTGTGCAAAAAATTGGCAAAGTCGTCTGTTTTAAGGCCAGTTATACATAAAATGTTAGGAATGGAATGAAGAAAAAAGCATTAATCATCGTCGAATCCCCTGCGAAGATGAAGACATTAAAAAAATTCTTAAGTTCAGATTATACTTTTGAGTCTTCAATTGGCCATATCCGCGATCTGCCTGAAAAGGATTTCGGCATCGATTTGGAAAATGACTTTGAACCTTTTTATGTCGTCATGCCCGATAAATTAAAGGTGATCGAGAGCTTAAAGGCCGCCGCCAAGAAAGTCGATGTCGTCTATCTCTCAACTGACCCTGATAGAGAAGGGGAAGCTATTGCCTGGCATATCGCCCAAATCCTGCCGCCCGAAACGAAGACGGAGCGCGTTTCCTTTAATTCCTTCACTAAGAAAGAAGTTCTTGAGGCTTTGCAGCATCCGCGCGGAATTGACTACGCTTTGGTGAATGCTCAGCAGGCGCGCCGCCTGCTCGACCGGATCGTCGGCTACAAAATTTCTCCGATCTTAAACCGCCGTATCCAGAGGGGGCGGGACTCCTTTGTGTCAGCCGGCCGGGTCCAGTCGGTCGCTTTGAAGCTGGTGGTGGACCGGGAAAATGAAATTCGCGCCTTTGTTCCTGTGGAGTATTGGAATATCGGGGCTATTTTGAAGAAGCCTGAGGATGACCGCACTTTCCGCGCCTCCCTTTATTCGGTGGATGGCAAGAGGGTGGAAAAAGAAGCCGCCCCCGGCAAGGACTTCACCATTATCAACAACAAAGAAGCCGCCGATGCCGTCATTAAAAAAATGCGGCGGGTGCCCTACCAGGTGAAAACCGTAGAAAAGAAAGAGAAGAAACGGAATCCCGTTCCCTCTTTCATCACCTCCACCTTGCAGCAGGAGGCCAGCCGCCATTTTGGCTTCTCTTCAACCCGTACAATGAGCATCGCCCAAGGGTTATATGAAGGTATCGACTTAGGCAAAGAAGGGGCAGAGGGTTTGATTACCTATATGCGTACCGACTCGGTCCGCGTCGCGCCCGAAGCGCTGGAAGCTGCGAGAGCCTATATTTTGGAGAATTACGGAGAGCATTTCCTGCCCGATTCGGCGAGAATTTACACCTCTAAAAAAAGCGCCCAGGACGCCCACGAAGCCATCCGGCCCACCAACCTGAGTCACCCGCCCGAAGTGGTCGAGCCTTTCCTTTCCCGCGAACAGTTTATGCTTTACCAGCTTATCTGGCGCCGCTTTTTAGCCTCGCAGATGATGCCGGCCGTCTATGATACTGTCAGCGCCGATATCGCCGTCGGAAACGATGTGATACTGCGGGCCACCGGATCGACCATGAAGTTTCAGGGATTTCTCGCGGTTTATGAAGAGAAAGAGGATGAGGCCAAAGACGATGAGGACCGCATGCTGCCTGAGCTTGTCGAAGGGCAGACATTAAAGGAGCTCGAAATCACTTCCGAACAATCTTTCACCCGTCCCCCTCCGCGCTTTTCCGAAGCGTCGCTCGTCAAAGAGTTGGAGAAATCGGGTATCGGGCGTCCGGCTACTTACGCCTCGATCATGAATAAAATTCAAAGCCGCGATTACACCATAAAGGAAAGCGGGCGGTTAAAACCGACCGAGCTTGGAGAAGTGATCGCCCAGATGCTGGAAAACCATTTTGCCAAAATCATGGATATCGGCTTCACTTCCGAGATGGAAGATGATCTTGAGCTCATTGCCGAAAATCACAAAGACTGGCGCACTCTGATCCGCGATTTCTGGACGCAGTTTGCCCCGACCCTGGAAACGGCGGAAAAAGAGGCGTTTGTGCCCAAAGTGCTCACGGATATTGAATGCCCCAAATGCCATGAAGGGCGATTGCAGAAAGTCTGGTATAAGTCGCGCTATTTCTATGGCTGCGAACGGTATCCCGATTGCGATTATTCCGCTCCGCTCGAGGCGCTCGATTTTAACAAAGAAGATTATGCCGAAGACTTTGACTGGGAGCAAAAATGTCCCGTGTGCCAGTCTGAAATGAAAGTGCGCTGGGGCCGTTTCGGGGCTTTCCTCGGCTGCCTTCGCTACCCCGAGTGCAAAGGGATTATCAATATACCGCGCAAAGGGGAGCAGGCCGTTGCAGCCGAAGATATGCCGGCATGCCCTGCCATTGATTGTCCGGGCAAGATGGTGGCGCGAAAATCCCGTTTTGGTAAAACGTTCTACTCCTGTTCCACCTTCCCCGATTGCGATGTCATTGTCAATGAATTGGATCAGCTGTCGCAAAAGTATGCGAACCACCCCAGAACCGCTTATGTGAAGAAAACGCGCGGTAAGAAGGGGAAAGTGAAAGCCAAAGCGCCGGCTAAAGAGAAGAAGAAAAGCACGCGGGTTTCCCCGTCGCTGAATCTCTCGCCCGAACTTGCGGGCATAGTCGGGGCAAAAGAGATGGGCCGGGGCGAGGTGATCAAAAAAGTGTGGGATTACATCAAAGCTAATGGTTTGCAAGATGAACAAAACAAGCGGCTTATAAAGCCCGATGCCGGCTTGTCCAAGGTATTTGGCTCTTCCGAGCCGATCGATATGTTTAAGATGGCCGGCCTATTGTCTCCCCATATGAAGAAATGATCATGAAGGGAAAGCCAAGTGTGGGATTACATCGAAGCTAATGGTCTGGACAAAACAAGCTTATAGTCGGCTTGGCCAAGGTGTTACTGCCGACCTGTCTCCCCATATGAAGAAATGATCATGAAGGGAAGTTTTGCCTGAGTTCGTCGACCCGCTTGTCCCAGGTGTGATTTTTCATCACTTTCGCCCTGCCTGAAGCCACCATGGCATGGCGCTTGCTTTCATTGGCTAAAATTTCATTCACCTGGTCATTGACCTGGTCGAGATTGGAGTTTAAGTAGAAGTACATATCCTGCCCCTCTTTAAACTGACTGCGGACAAAAAGGTTATCCATCGTAATCGGCAGGGCGCCGCAGGCTAAGCTGTTGAATATGCGCTCATGCGAGCCGTTTTTGAAGAACGGATTGCTGTTGAGGCAGATTTTGCTCTTCTTCAGTATTTCGAGAGACTCGTCAAAGCGGACAGGTTCGTGGATGACCACATTCTTCTGTTTGCCCAAGTAGTGCTCCCAGCCTAAAGTTTCAATCTCATTGCTGTCTTGCAGCCTTCCGAATATATGGACTTTGGCGTCTTTGATGGAACGGATCAGATCAACGCGGTCTTTGCCCCGCGTATAAAGATCGAGGAAGTAAAATAGCATGGCGAAATCGACAGTGTCGTCAGCCAAGAGGTTGGCCTCATTCCACGCTTTCACTAAAGCCGCCTGTAAAGAAGTTCGATTGTCGGAGAGGACCAGGTCGGAGGCGTGATCCAATATTTCGCACTGCTTCGGCGATAGGGTATTTTGCCAATATTCCCGGATGCTTTCGTAATCAAAACAGCTGCCCAAAAAGACCACCTCATAGGGACGTTCAGCGTCAATCGGGGCTTCGAGCTCTTTTTCGATGGCGTGCGGCCAAAAGAACACTTTTTTAAAGCCGGTAGAGAGCAGGCCTTCGCAATCGAATCGGTCTACGCAGGAAATGACGGAATAGGGGCTGTTGATCAGCGACACGCTATAAAGTGAGGGATCAACCAAAATCGACCAGTGGGGGATTTTGATGATGTCCCATAAAAATTGCTGGTTTGTTATGGGCAGCAAAGTGTTGAAAGAGCAGGTAAAATCGGGCTTGAACTGTTTGATCTGGGAGATGGCGTCGACTCCCAGCTTATTTTCCATCACATCGATAATTTTTGTCTTGATCCCTTTGCGCTGCATCGCTTCAGAGAGTTTTAAGGTGAAGTGCCTTTTGGACTCATACAAGTTATAATTGGTAATCAGACAAACTTTTTTTATCATAAGATCCTTTAAAATTTTCTTTTACCATTTCATTAAAAAATTTGTATACCTTTTTTTTGCATTAGATTATAGAGAGATTCTGGCGGTGATGATGGGTGAAACTCAGGAGAAACCTTTCTTTAAAACTATATCGGGACAGACGCTTATTGCCGTCTTTCTCGGGATCATCGCTGGGATTATTTTTGGGGAGTATTGCACGATATTAAGACCTGTAGGGGAAATCTATTCCTCCTTTTTACAGGTGGTCGTTTTTCCTTATATCTTCTGTGTTTTGATCAGCGGGCTTGGAAAACTGGCGCCTCAGGTTACTTTGAATTTGCTGAAGCGGGGATGGAAATTTTATTTGATTCTTCTGGTCATTTCCTTTGCTTTTATCGGCATCCTCACACTGGCCATCCCCCAAACGGTGAGTCTGCAAGGGGCGAAAGCAAAAAACGCCTCAACGGATCTTGTCTCTTTAATATTTTCTAATAACATATTTAACGCCTTGGCGCAAAACCACTTGCCTGCCGTTGTCGTCTTCTGCACCGTTTTGGGTCTGATTATGCAAAAGATGAAGCAAACCAGGGAACTCTTTCAGGTCTTAGACACGATCAGCCACGCTTGTCTGGAGCTTTGGCGGGTGATGATCCGATTTGCTCCCTACGCCGTATTTATTTTCATCGCAGAAACCGCAGGAACGATTAAGCTGCACCAGCTGGCAGGAGCCGGCATTTATCTGTTCCTGTTTTATCTCGGTACCTTCATGCTGGCCTTTTGGATCTATCCCATCCTCATCGCAAGCTTCCTCCCGATAAGCTATAGGGAAATCATGCTGAAAATGCGGGAACCCCTCATCATTGCAACGACCACGACGCATGC
This sequence comes from uncultured Chlamydiae bacterium, assembly GCA_963696295.1. Lineage (GTDB taxonomy): Bacteria > Chlamydiota > Chlamydiia > Chlamydiales > JAJFMB01 > CAVOJR01. The sequence continues at coordinate 1,874,870 of CAVOJR010000001.1, forward strand.
CGTCTTAGCCTTGCCTTATATTCATCATATAGTGATCGATTTCTTAAGGCATCATGGAAAAGTGAAAGAGAGGGAAAGAATCGAGCCTATCTCGGATACCAACATGGTTGTCAGTTATTCTTTTGCGCATGCGGGCAACTTTTTTATCTATCTCTTCATGGTGTTTGCCGCTCTCTATTTTAATACGCCCATCCAAAATACTCAAAAGCTATGGCTCCCTTTTATCTCCTTTTTTTCTTCTATCGGACCCCAAAGCGCCACCATTTCGGCGGTTACTTTCTTAGCCCAATGGATGCACCTGCCCGAAGAAACCACCAGCCTGTACATCAGCCTGCTGCCTTTGCTGACTTATAATGAAGTGATTGTGAGCGTGATGAGCATCGCGTTTTTTACCCTCGTCGTAACTTGGGCCTATTTTCATTATCCGGTGCGTTTTAATCCCGGGAAGCTAATCAGCCATTTAGCAGCGGCCTGCCTCGTTTTATTCTGTGCCATACAGGTCAAACATTGGGTCCCTGACGCGGCCAAAATGACTTACGCCAGGATGATCAAGTCGGAACTCAGCCCGGAATTCACCAGCGGCCTTCAAACGAAGTTTAGCCCGCCGCCAGAGGGAAAAATCAAAGCGGAAAAAAATCCCGAGGAAACCCTCTATAGAATCCAGAGAACGGGAGTCATGCGGGTTGGCTATAACGCACATATGATGCCCTTCTCCTTTTTTAATGCACGGCATCGTCTGGTCGGCTATGACATCGCCCTTATGTATGAGCTGGCCCGCGAGCTTAAGGTCAATATCGAATTCATTCCCTATACTTGGGATAACCTGGTCTCATATATCGAAGGGAATGTCTTTGATATCGCAGTCGGAGGTATTTACATCACTCCCGGCCGGCTTATCCATGTCGCTTACAGCCAACCCTATATGGAGACCACTCCGGCATTCATCGTTCCAAGCGGGATGCAACAGAGTTTTGCCACTACGGAATCGATTCAACACATACCCAACTTGAAGATCGGCATGTTTTCCAGCACATTGCTTGAGGAGCTGATCGGAACAAAATTTCCCGGCGCTGAAATCATTCTGCTGCCCGATATTGACAGCGACAGCGTCTTTGAAAAGCATCGGCTGGACGCGCTCCTTTGGAACAGCGCCTCCGCGCGTCTTTGGACTTTGGGGCATCCCGGCTATGCTGCGGTAACGCCCAAAGATTTGGCCGTCCCGCTTTTATTAGGGTTTATGCTTGTGCAGCAAGCTAGCGAGTTTCAGGATTTTCTTAACTTCTGGCTTTTGTTAAAAGAGAAAGAGGGGTTAAAAGAGAAGTTGTATAATTACTGGATCCTGGCCCTTCCCAAGCCTGACGCCAAGCCACGCTGGAGCCTCATTCAGAATATTATCAAAAGAGAGTAGGAGCCCGTGTTTAAGTTTTGTTTCTTTTTTTTATTTCCCTGCCTAGCCATTGCCCAATTCCACCTGACCAACGGGTATCGCCATGATGATCTTTACCGCACCAACACTTTAGGCCGGCAAACGGATCGTCTCCATGCCTCCGCGATCAACTTGTGGCAGGTGGGTGTCAACGGATCGCTCGGCTGTCCCCTCTTTTTAAGCGGCTTTGCCTACTGGGGAATCGGTGGCTGCTCCGGTCATTTGAAGGAGCAGATTTCCAATGGCAAAGACGCGCAGCAAGGCAGAGCGAAGCTGCAGAATGCCTCGACGAGCGACTATCAGATCAGCCTCGGCTATTTATTTGAGAGGCGCTGCTGGAATCTCAGCCTTTCCGGTGGCTATGCCTATGACCGGCAAAAGATTCAGACCAAGCGAGGCGAAATCTCCTTCCCTTACCCCGCGCCCTTTCAAAATGCGCCGATTTATGGCAGCGGTTATAAGACGACGACTACCTGGAAAGGGCCTTTTGCAGGAGCCGAACTCCATTTCTTAAGATCCCGGTGGAGATCGGGCATCGGATACGAATTTCATTTTGCTAGCTACGCGGCCGATCACACTATTCCACAGAATGCAACCGCTCAGCTTCAAGGGTTTGCCAATCAAACAAAGTCCCGCGCTTACGGTAATGTCGTATTTTTGGAGGGGCATTACCGGTTTTGCCATGGCCTGGATCTGGGGCTGTTTTTCAAATATCAGAATTGGACGGCCTGTCAAGGCGCTCTGAGAAGTTCCTATTTTTTCGCTAATAGATATCCAAGACACAATGCTTATGGCGGAGGACGATGGGTTTCCTATCAGATCAGCTTCGATATCGGCTATTCTTTTTAAAGAGGTTATATGGGAAAATATTGTTTTTTGCTGCTAATTTTAGCTTGGAACTTTCTTGGCGCCATTCCCCCTGAGCTCCGTGGTTTGGATTATGCGGTCTATCCAACCAGCCCGCAATACAACACGGCCAGGTTTAACTTTAACAAACGGTTCAACGTTTTCCCAAAGGCCATTTTTGCCCCCACCGAATACTCTCAAGCCGCCTTCGTACTCAGCGCCTTGAAGAAGCATCATCTCCCATTTTCCGTGCGCTCCGGAGGGCATTGCTTTGAGCCGGGTTCCCTCTCATCCGGTTATATTATCGATTTAAGAAATTTCAACTCGATCAATCCCAACCCGGACAAAAATGAAGTTTTCATAGGGGCCGGCTGCATTCTTGGCGATGTCATCAAAACCCTTGGGGAGATCGACTACGCCATACCCACCGGCACCTGTCCTACAGTGGGCGCCGCAGGGTTGACTATGGGCGGCGGCATCGGCTTGCTCGTCCGCACTTTCGGTTTAACCTGCGACTCCGTCAAGAGCGTCTTGCTGCTTACGGCAGAAAGTAAGATTATCACAGTAAGCGCCGATCATCATCCCGACCTCTTTTGGGCGCTGCTCGGCGGGGGAAGCGGTTCTTACGGGATCGTCCTTGGGTTTACATTCACCATGTATTATATCCCGGAAGTCACTTTTTATGAGCTGATCTGGGAGTGGGACACCCGCAAAATTATCCCCGTTATGGAAGCCTGGCAGACATGGGTGAAGACTTTGCCTGACAACATTTCCTCGGTGTGCGGCCTCCGCCATCCCAATGATATTTGCGCCCTGCCCCATGAGACTCCCCCTATCGTCATCCGCGTTTTTGGCTTAAAGGTAGGCTCCGAGCCGTTTGTCGAGTGGAAAAGCGCTTTTGAGGGATTGAAGCCCAAGGTTAATATCTTCCAGGGCACCTATCTCGATATGTCCAAATATTGGGTCGCAGAGCCGATGCTCCCGTTTAACAAAGCCAAATCGCGCATTTTAATGGAGCCGGTGACCTATGAAGTCTTGAAAAAGGTCACCTGTTTTTTTGAGGAGGTGGAGGAGGAACCCTTTTTGGTCTACTTTAATTTTGAGTCGTTAGGGGGCAAGGTTCCGCAAAATGAAACCGCGTTTTTTCCTCGGGACGCCTTTGGATGGTGGTTTCAAGCCTATTATTGGGCGAGGCAGGAGCAGACCGATGCCGTGCTGGCGATCAGCCGCGATTTTTATAACAAGATTCCCAGCGAAGTCTCCAAGTATTGCTTTGCCAACATCATAGATTATGATTTAGGTAGGTACTATATGGAGGCTTACTATGGCAGCAACGCCGGCCGCCTGATCGATATTAAACGGAAATACGACCCTGCCAACCTCTTTCACTGGAAGCAAAGCATACCGCTTACCAAGGCGGTGCCGGGCAGTCTGATCTGCCAATAAACCAAAATTCCTATCGCTTAATGTATGGTATTATATATTATTCTTAAGTTATGACTATTAGAGTCCAATTAACTCGTTTTTGCGATCAAGTCTGTTATACTGGGCGCCCTTTGCCTCGCAAGGGAGGGCTTTGGGATGTTGCCAATAAGGTCGTGGCCGCGGCCCTCTATATTTTTGCTTACGCCTTTTTGAAATTCATCGCCTATTACCCTGATAAAATAAAGTTTCCAATTTCAAACAAGGCCTTAGAGTTACAGGCAGAATGGCAAAGAGCCCTGCGGGAAGGGAAGGCGTGGGCGAGGGAACAGAAATGGGTGAGTAACTTTTGTCATAACGGGGCCTATTTTACAGCTGACGCCAAGAGGGAAAAGTTAATATGGGATTTAGCCGTTCTGCTCGGTCTGGAGGAACACTTCGCTCCATCGGGTCTGGCTGAAATCAAAGTCAAATCTTTACTTAGCCGAGGAACTCTTTCTGAGTTCGCATGGAAAGGCAATGATTTGGTGAAGCTTGAAAACACCCAAGAAGGGGCAAGGGGAGTTTTGCAGTATCTGCCGAAAGGGTGCCGGCTTAGAGATTGCAGAGCTGAGCTAAGTGATGAAGAAGTGGCTCGAGCCATTTTTATCAGCGTAGTTTTTGGGATGTATGGAGCGAACAGGGAAAACATTTGGGTTGCCGATCCGGGGAAAATCCAATTTTGCAATGAAAAATGTTTTCCCGAGACGAATGGCGTCTTTGATACATCCGATACTCTTGCCTACAAGTGCGCCTTGCTCGATTTGCCTCAATCGGCTAAGCCCCTGACTCTGGATTTTTGTAAAGACATTCAGGCATTAAGATCAAAATTGGGCGGCTTGGGTCGGCTCTTAAATGAGAAAGCTTCCTCGGCGCTGCGCGAGCGCTTGGATCGCCTTGAAGCGGCATTCAGGCAAGGCAAAGTCACTACCGCGCAAGATTTAGTCGCGGCAGTTTACCCCGAATATAAGCATAATTTTGCTTTAGCGGCTCTAGTTGCTCCTTCCGGGAGCCAGATTCATAACCAGATCGGTTTATATTCCATCGCTGAATTACAACTTAAGACAAAGCAGTACTTGACAACAGTGAAGAGCTGGTGCGATGACCCGGGAGTTTCTCTTCCCGATTTGCATGAAAAAATCCAGACCTTGAAGCAGGCAGAGGAGCGGCAAGTTCAGGAAAAGCGGGCAAAGGAGGCCGAGGAGCTGAAAAAAATACGCGAGGCTGAGAGGAAAGCCGCAAAGGAGGCCGAGGAAAAAATACGCGAGGCTGAGAGGAAAGCCGCAAAGGAGGCCGAGGAAAAAATACGCGAGGCTGAGCGGAAAGCTGCAAAGGAGGCCGAGGAGCTGAAAAAAAGAGAGGCTGAGGCAGAAAAAATAGTCAGTGCCGCGAGAAAAAGGGATAAGATAGCTCAAGAAATCAAAGAGAATGCCTGGATCGCAGGGTTTAATATTACCTCTGATCAAGAAAAGCGCTTAGTGGAACAACACCTTTCACCAGTTGAGCGGATCTTGATCATGTCTCAAGCGCGCCAATATCCTATCATGGCCATGGCTTTAGAAAAGGGGAGGCAATGGTTAGAGAGGGCGGCTCTCAAGAACCTGGCGAAGCTGTCTCAAATACTGGCGAGTATCCCAAATAAACAGGGGCTCTTTTCATTAGGTTTGCCAAAGGCGCTCGATGCCTTTGCCAAGGGGGGTGAAAATACCCAAGTGGTAGAAATTCTGATATGCGAGATGAATAAAAGCGTACCGAAACCAGCGATCAATCCCATCACGCAAACAGCCATTGAAAAACAAGCCGAATTGCACAAAGCTATGCGCGAATCTAAGGGATGGGCAAGGCGGCAGGCATCGTTAAAGAAATTCAAGGATAATACCACCAACGATGTTTTTGCCCTGAGCGCTCACAATGAACCATCGCGTGTGGCGGCCTTTTTTAAAGTGAACGAAATGGAAAAGCTAATTTGGGATTTGGCTGTTTTGTTTGGTTTGGAGAGCAGTTTTGCTGCGACCGGCGTGTGCCGGTTAAAGACCAAAAATGACCTGACAGGGGGGAATGAGAAAGAGTTTTTTTGGCAGGGGGATGAGCTGAAGATCAATAAAGGGAGCAAAATCGGGATGTGCGGCACAATCCAGCCCGCGTTAAAGGGTAATCTCTGTACTGAACCTAAAGCACCTTTCGTCAGCCGCGAGCAAGTCGCGCGCGCGGTTTTCATCTCTATCCTTTTTGGAATGTATGACCTGCACGGACATAATTTTATTATAAGCCCTAATGGAACCATACAATTTTTTGACAATTCGCGCACTCTTCCCAATAGCAATAGCTTTATTTTGTATGGGAATATTATTATTCTCCCTTATCGCTCCGCTCTGCTTGAATTTCATAAAGTAATGGAACCTTTATCCGATTCCGAAAAGGGGGATCTTCGTCAGGAGATTGTGAAAATTAAGGGGAAAATGAATGAGGTCGTGAGCTTTTTGAATTGGCCCAAGACCCAAGCGAAGCTTGCCGGCTTTCCGCCGGGCTGGTTCGATCCGGAGGGCGGGTTTCTGATCGCTTTGCAAGAGAGGTTAAACCGGCTCGAGTCGGCCTTCGCACAAGGACGGGTGAAGACGGCGGAGGATCTTGTAATGGCCGCCTATCCCGACTATAAACTTGTGATTGCTTTAGAGGCCCTGAATAATCCAAGAGCCGACGTGCATAATGGATTAGGCTTAACGTCTCTTCCCCAATACTTGGCGAAGCTGCAAATGGTTAATTTGGCTAAGGTAAAAGAGTGGTGCGACGATCCTAAGGTCACCATTACCGATTTGCTGCTGAAGCTCAAACAAACCCCTTTAAAGGTTTCAAGACCCGATCTCATCACTTTGAACAACTTGCAGAAGCTTTGGCAAAATCCTGTGCCGGAATTCAAAGATATCAATAGGGCAAGGTGCGAATTATTCACGACTCAATACAATGAAAAAGCTTTAAGTTCTTTGCCGCGCGTGCTGAATCAAAATTTAACCGTTGAGTTGTTTCGCCAACTACGGGCGCCTTGTTTGATCCAGATCGATAAAAATGGAAACAGATTCATAATGTACAGCGAGAAGGGCAAAATCGTACATCAGCCGCTCAATATTTCCATTTATCCCGGAAAAGTCAAGGTAGGCGGTCAAATTGTTTCAATTAAGCAATTGCTAAGTAAAAAATAACGGTCCTTGCTAATTTATCTAGCAGGCAGCAAGGCTTCGTAGTGGTTGCCGCGGCTGCGAAAGAGCTTAATCGGCTCTTTCAAGGATCGTTTTTGCGGCTGAAATTTCAACATGTCCGGGGGTTCTAAACTTTCCTCTTTTCTTTCGATTTTCAAGGGATCGTAGACCCAGATCGGGCGGCCGATGATGTCGGGCAGAAGGCAGAGCTCCTGCTCCCCCATCCACTCGCGGCCGGAGAGACGCGCGAGGTATTCTTCCATGGCGTCCCAGTAGGTTTGCCCCTCCTTTAAAACAAGGGAGCCTGTGTAGAGCAGTTCGCTTTCTTTGATCGCTCCCCCTGCGAGGGCGTTAAGCTCGTTTTCCATGATCGTTCTCATCCTTTCTACAACCTGCCGCCTCAGCCGCTGGCTGGCAACGGTTTGGTCTTCATCGGGATAGCAGGCTCTGGCGATGGCTCTTGGGCAGCAGTTGCCGTCAGGGGCGACGTCGATGAGCTGCAAGCCTTGGCTGTTGAGCAGCTTTTTGCATTCGTATTCGCTTAAGGAATGCCCTTTCTTCGCCGCAGCGGGCTTATGCGTTTTACTGCTCTCTGCGTATTTGCGGACCTGCTGCAAATAGTCGGTTACAGCTTTTGGGATTTTTTGGAGGGAATCCGCAAAGGTATTGATTTTGTGCAGCAACCGATTCGATAGCTGGGTGATTTTGCCATTCATTGGGGGCAGCTGCCTTTGTTTGGACTGGCGCAACTTTTCCAAAGTCAGTACATCCTTTTGGATGGCGGCCCCTTGGGGCATTGCATTGAGCTCTTGTGGGTATTGGGAGGATATTTTCATAATTATATTATAAGAGGAACTCATTAAGGAATGATTAAAAAAATATTTACAAAATATAAAATTTGCACGACTTGCTGTCAGCGCAAAATAGAAATGATCCCTTTGTCCATTGACTTTAATTATTTAATTAGATTAAACTTTTCCTTTCTAAATTTTATTTATAAGTTTAAATCATGGAATCAACATCCTTCTTTAGTGAACAAAGCCCCAATTTTTCTTTTTTTGAAAATTTTTCCCCTGAGCTAAGGCATCCCCCTAAAATAGTCCAATATTCTCTCTTTGAGGGCAGCCCCTTTGCCGACCTATTGACCGGTTCTCCGCTGGCTTTTGGCCAACGCTCTATTGTTCCCCTGATTCCGGCAACGCTCCCATCTCCCAAAGAAACCGAATTCCACTTTATCCCCCTTAGAGATTCTCCCCTTGCGAGTCCGGTTGTAAGCGGACCTGCTTTATCGCTGACTACCCCTTCCTCCTCTTCAAGCAGCGGGACCCCTTCCTTTTTGCCGGACAGCCAATCCTCTTCATCCCTTTCAAACGGCACCGGAAACCGATCTTCGCCTATAGGAGTAATCAGAGAGTTCTTTGCAGAGACGGAAACAACAGATACATTCCTTGATGAACTGGTTGAGAAACTTCCCCATCTCAAAAAAGGGGAAATAAGCGCAGCAAAAACCATTCTTTGCTGGCAACGCCTCTCATGCAAAAGAAAATCTTGCTCTTATGCTCACGACCCCGATGAATTAGCCCCCAGCCGTGTTAATAGGAAATACAAGCAGCAGAATTGCAAACGAGAGAAAAACAATCAAACATGTCCTTATCAATATAAGTGCGACTTTCTCCATAAAGATGATACCATCCTATGGAGTGGAAATAGTTTTATTGCAATGCAGGAAAACCTTATTTATCGAAAAGGATTTATTGATGAATCACAGGATAAAAGATGAGCTCATATTATTACACCCATTATATAACCTCTCCTCCTTCTTACCAACCAATCCCTCACACACCTGATAGGGGTACTAGAGCTTTGAACTCTCCCTCTCCATCGTCCCCGGGGACAACTAAATCGACTCCCGAAAGGAAACAATTTGTCGCGTCAATTTTGAGCTTCTTAGCGACGCCTCCCTCCCCTGAAAGAAAAAGCCCGGGGCCCTCGTACCTAAATCCGAAAGGAAAAACGACCTTTTGCCATCTGCATCTTTGGAATAGGTGCAGGAGAGAAATCTGCGACTTTGCCCACGACGAATCTGAGCTCAAGGCCGTTCCTGTGCCCAATAACTACAAAACGGCTTTTTGCAGGCAGGAAAGCGCCTTTGGAACTTGTAACTATAATTTTAATTGCAATTACATCCATCGGCAAGACTGGATCGAAAGATACGCCGATATCGTTGTGGTCAGAACCCCGCACCCTTTTTTTCCTTCTCTATTGGTCATCTATAAAATAGGTAAAATCAGCAGTGTATAATGTACAAAACTTGCACAATACCGCCTTATGTTATTGGTGGTTTACGGGGGAATGCAAATTAACGAATTGCACTTTTGCCCATGACCCAAACCGCCTCATTCCTGTGATCGTGCATCCCCTATTTAAAACGGTAGATTGCAGCGCAGAAATTGAAAGCCCGGGAAGCTGCCAGTACAAATTTCGCTGCCATTATATCCACCCGAATGATTATATAGAAAGTCGAGACTCTTTTATCAGAGTAAGCACTCTTGACCCCCTTACCCATGATTTGATCCTTTATCGCATTGGCATCAAGTCAGACACGCCGATCAAAGGGGGAACCCCGAGTCAAGGGCTTCATTAACAGAGATTTGCATCAAATCAAATTGAACTTTTCTATTGAGACTAATTTTAATAAGGAGGTAATTATGATAATCGGCAGTTATTTCGATAGGAACTTAGCCACATACAATAATGCAGAACTTACATCAATAGCTTTCAAGCTTTATTGGCAAACTTGCATTAGCACCAAAGATGCGGATCAACCAACTTACGCCGCTCGCATGCTTCATAGTGGCTACGGCATTCCCATAGAAACAGCTCAAGCCGAATTGTCGCGCGTTTTTCAGGTCATCGATCGTTATAACCGACACTCGGAGGTTCAGAATCGGATTGTGGCCCTGTTAGTGGATCAGCAGAGATTCTTGCTTTCCGCGGATCGTTAACTGACCTGTGAAAAGAGGCTTTTCAGGCCCTTCGGGAGGGGCACAATTAAAACCTGGGAATTTTAGGGGGTCAAACTTTGCCTGTCTTTTACGGTAGATTAACAATGTTTTAATAATAGCTTAACAATCATCTCCTATAATAAATAATAGTCTAATTTTTATTATCATGAGGTAAAAATGAATGTAAACGCATACGGTGGCTCTTACTATCGCTGGGAGCATACAGGAGGGGAACCTGAAGGAACGTGGTTGCCGGCTAACAGCTGGGATTCTGGAGCAGTATACATGACGGATCAAAAGCAAGATACGGTACCTGCTGAAAGAGGTGGATACTATCGCTGGGAGCATACAGGAGGGGAACCTGAAGGAACGTGGGTGCCGGCTAACAGCTGGGATTCTGATGCAGTCTACAGGACGGATCAAAAGCAAGATACGGGACCTGCTGAAAGGGGTGGATACTATCGCTGGGAGCATACAGGAGGGGAACCTGAAGGAACGTGGGTGCCGGCTAACAGCTGGGATTCTGATGCAGTCTACAGGACGGATCAAAAGTAAGCCTAAAAAGGGCGGAGCGGGGGCGGGCTTGTCAATCTGTCGTTTCTCCGCTCACAAACCATCTTGATATCCGGCGAATTTTAAGCGGTATCCATGTAAGTTAGCACGTACTTACAACAATGACGGAAACATTATTTGATCAATAATTTCATATTCGGAAACGAAGTCTTTAAGACCATCGCACGCTAGAACGAGTAGATCACCTGATTCGATTTGAACGGTGATCTTCGACTTTTGAATGACTACCGGCGCTTCTTTTGCTCCTAAAGAGAGGTCACCAAGAGCGCGGGTTACATTGAGCGATAGGACCGCTTCATGGCGTTGGCAGGGCGTCCCATGTGAGTACCTGCTGAATAGGTAGACAGCTTTTCAGAAATGTATTAAAAGAATACTAACCGGAAGAGAGCCTACAATCGAAAAAAGGTCCCAATCATGATGCCTTCTGACAAAAAAACCGCCTATTGGCAACAGAATTTGGCGGCCTTGCTGGAATACTATAAGTCAACGCCGGCGGGGTTGACAAGCAGCGAGGCGGCTGATCGTCTGGTGCGTTATGGCCCTAATGTGTTTAATCCAGAGAGAAGAAATGCCTTGCTGTTTCAGTTTCTGGCAAAGTTCAGCAACCCGCTCGTCATCATTCTGCTCATAGCGAGCGCTATATCAGGCCTCACCGGTGATGTAACCAGCTTTATCATTATTTCGCTCATTGTCCTTATGAGCGTGACACTCGATTTTGTTCAGGAATACAGGGCGGGTAAGGAGGCCGAGAAGTTGCGCCAATCCGTGACGGTGCATGTGCAGGCGCTGCGTGACGGGAAGTCTCAGGAGATCCCCCTTCCTTCACTTGTTCCCGGAGATATTGTCTTACTTGCCGCCGGCGACTTGGTGCCCGGCGATGGGCGCCTATTGGACGCAAAGGATTTTTTTGTGAACCAGGCGCTTTTGACCGGAGAGCCGTATCCGGTCGAGAAGAAACCCGCCGAATTGCCCGACGAGGCCGAGATCCTTTCTGCCGGCAACACCGTGCTGCGGGGGACTTCAGTAGTCAGCGGAACTGCGAAAGTATTGATTTGCAACACCGGTGCAAATACAGTGCTTGGCGATATCGCTGACAGTCTTATCTCTAAGGCCCCTCCCACAGCATTTGAGAAGGGAACCCGCAGCTTTGGGATGCTTATCATGCGTTTTACCGTCTTCCTCGTGCTGTTTGTTCTCCTCGTTAATGCATTCTTCCATAGACCATGGCTCGAATCCTTCATCTTTGCCGTAGCTCTTGCCGTCGGATTGACTCCGGAGCTGCTTCCGATGATCGTATCGGTGACGCTTGCCCGGGGAGCCCAGCGCATGGCGGGTAAAAAAGTCATCGTCAAACAGCTCGCCTCCATACAAAACCTGGGAAGTATGGATGTGCTTTGTACGGATAAGACCGGCACTTTAACTGAAGCGCGCATTCATTTGGAGCGCCATATCGACGCACTCGGACGCGACAGCAAAAGAGTTTTAGAACTGGCTTATCTGAACAGCTTCTTTGAAACGGGGTTGAAAAGTCCGTTGGATGACGCGATCCTGGAACATAAAGAAATTGATATGACAAGCTGGCGTAAAATTGATGAGGTTCCTTTTGATTTTGAACGGCGCCGGGTTTCGGTGCTGGTGGATAATGGGCAGAAGCGAATGCTTGTGATGAAAGGGGCGCCTGAAGATATCTTAGCCCTTTGCATAAGCTACGAGGGAGATAGCGACGCTGATCTTCATCCTTTAGATAGTGCGGCGATGCTCACTTTGCGCTCCCTTTTTGACTCTCTCGGCAGGGAGGGGTTCCGAGTGCTCGGAATTGCCTGGCGCGAGGAAGCGTCAGATTTTTCCCACGCAGTAGTAGGCGATGAGACAAAATTTGTTTTTTCAGGATTCGCCGCTTTTCTGGATCCGCCTAAAGAGAGCGCGAAGAAGGCTTTAACTGACCTTGCTGCCAGCGGCGTCGCTGTCAAGATAGTCACCGGCGATAATGAACTTGTCACGGAACATATTTGCGGCCAGTTAGGACTGCCGGTCACCGGGATGCTGACAGGAGCGGATCTCCTGAAAATGAGCGATGAGGCCTTGGTGGGGCAGGTAGAAAGCGTTAACCTGTTTTGCCGTGTTACTCCGGCCCAGAAAAATCGGATCATTCTCGCCTTAAAAAAGCAGGGCCATACGGTGGGATATCTTGGGGATGGGATCAATGACGCTCCATCACTCCATTCGGCAGATATCGGCATTTCGGTCGATAGCGCCGTCGATGTCGCCAAAGAAGCGGCGGAAATGATCCTTCTAGAGCATGACTTGGGGGTGCTCCAGAATGGAGTCATAGAGGGGCGCCGCACTTTCGGAAATATTATGAAGTACATCATGATGGGGACCAGTTCCAATTTCGGCAACATGTTCAGTATGGCAGGTGGAACCTTGTTCCTCCCCTTTCTCCCCATGCTCCCCACGCAGATTTTGCTTAACAACATGCTGTATGATATCTCAGAGATTCCCATTCCGCTGGACAATGTCGATGAAGAATATCTAATACGCCCCAGACAATGGAACATCGATTTTGTGCGCAAGTTCATGTTGATTATTGGCCCGATCAGTTCCATCTTTGATTTTCTCACGTTCTTTGTGATGATCAAAGTTTTTCATGCCGGAGAGTCTCTTTTTCATACCGGCTGGTTCATCGAGTCATTGGCAACCCAGGTGCTGGTCATCTTCGTTATCCGCACGCGGAAAAATCCTCTGAAGAGCCGCCCCAATCGCCTGCTCACTCTCTGTTCTCTTGTTGTTGTAGCGATAGCTGTTTTACTCCCTTATACCCCATTGGCCAAGTTTCTCGGATTCGTCCCTCCCCCGCCGCTATTCTATCTTATTCTGGCGGGGATGGTGATAGCGTACTTAGTGATGGTCGAAGCGGTGAAGCAGTGGTTTTACAGGCGTTACCCTTCACTCTAGACTTTCATTAATTCTGCAATTTATGTTAGTAAGGGGAAAAAAGGGAGATTTAGGATATGGCAAAGAAAAAGAAAAGAAATAGTGATGGTCCCAAACCGCTTAATTTTGATCATGCCGCGAAAAAAGGGCCTGGTGATCATTTGAAGAAACCATTCATGACACCTGCCGAAGAAAGGGGAGATAGCGAAGACAGTCAATATTATCAGGAAGAAGAGGCTCGCAGTCCGGAAGAAACTAAAGAGCGAAAAGAAGAGGGTGATCTTTAAAACACCCTCAATAGTCTGAAATTGAATTAATGCTTTACAACAAAACTAATTTTAGCGTTTACGCGAAATTTTGTTACTTTATTATTCTCAACTAAGCCTTCGATATACTCTACATTCACTTGTTTGATGTTTTCAACAGTTTTAGATGCTTCGTGAACTGCTGACTTAATTGCCGCATCAACAGAATCACCTTCGCTGATCACTTCGATAATTTTAACAATAGACATACCTTTTCCTCCTAAAAAATTAGTTGTATTTGCACGTTAGGTTTTCCCCATATTTATTTCAAGCGAAGATTTGCTTAGGTAAAATCAAACATGGGCTTAGAGCATCTCATGCAACCTGAGGGCGTTGAAAAGACACCGCTCAAAAAAACTATCAAGCCGGCAACGAAATTGCTTAAACCGGTAAACAAGCCTAAAAAAGAAAGTCAAACCAAAAACAAAAAAATTGTCTGCTGCACAAAACTTCAGTGGCAAAATCCAAACCCGCGGTTAAATCGTCCGCTGCAAAGAAATCATAGAATTCAGTATTTTCCGCATACGGAAGGGGAGAAATCCCCTCCGCACTTCATCAAACATTTTGCAGATTATGGATCAAGATAGCAATTTTCCATGGGTAATTTCAGAGTTTTCCAAGCAAAAATAAAATAAGGATAATAATTAAAATTGTTCCCAAAATTCCGCTGGGACCATATCCCCAACCGGCACTATGCGGCCATGTTGGAAAAGCCCCAATAAGCAATAAGATCAAGATGATAAGTAATACTGTCCCTAACATGATTTTTTCCCTTAATAATTGTGATGACTCAAGCGTTTTCTCTTCTTCCCTTAGACTAATATAATTATGATAACAATACCAATAAAAAATATTTTGAAGCGGCGGCTATGGTGGAATCCCAAAAAACGTTGAAAGCTATCCCAATACTGTGGTAGCCTGAGATCATGATGAATCCAACAACAAGATGGAAGCAGGGGATTGCCGATCAAACTTATCCTGCATATGTTAAACAAGGATTCAATCCATTGCAGAGCGCCATCGACCGAAGATTGTATGGGAGCAGCCCGCTGAGCCGATTGCCTGAGAAGCTTCCCGAGAACAAGGAAAAAGTCAAATCATTCAGAGAAATCCTCACATGGAAGGCATATAAAGAGGCTTTTAAGCCGATCTTGAAATTGAACGTGATCTCTGCAGTAGCCTATGCTGTGCTCGCCGTGATTTACACGAGTTCAAGTCTTCCTTCTGACGAAGAAGTTCAAGGCAAGAAAGTTCCGTCCCCGAAAAAAAGCTCGTAAATATTGCCAAATCTTCTCTTCTAAGAGAAATCCAAGTTCAAGAATTTGGGCAAAAATCGCATAGGCTTATATCATCAAGCTCGATACTCACCACCACAACATGATTGTGACATTAGTTTGGTCCCCTAAATACCATCTGTTACTTGGAGGACAATGACACGAAGATGTCGGAATTACTTTCTCTGATAATGTTCATTTTGGAATTATACAAAGTAAGTTGACGATACTTCAGCCAATTGCGAAAAAAATCACGAGAACAGCCTTTATTCGGCCAAAGCTTTGTCAACGGAGAGGTTTTGAGCTCTTCGAGTGGAACTATAGTATCTGTGTGGCGATGGCGGCGAGTTCCGAGCGCTCCGTTTTATCCAGGAAAATATGCCCGAAGATCTGCTGATCGCTGAAGCGCCCCACCGTATAAGTCAACCCGTTGGAATCTTTATCCAGATAGGGATTGTCGATCTGCGTGGCGTCGCCCGTCAGGATCACCTTGGTCCCCTCGCCCGCTCTTGAGATAACGGTCTTCACTTCATGGGGTGTCAAGTTTTGCGCCTCGTCGATAATGATGAACATCTTAGGCAGCGAACGGCCGCGGATGTAAGTGACCGCCTCCATTTCAATTTTTTTGCTGTCCATGATCCAGCGCATCGTATCGCTCGGCTCCTGGTTTCCGGACGAGCCGCAGAGAAACTCCAGGTTGTCGTAGATCGGCTGCATCCAGTGGAAGAGCTTTTCTTCTTTTGTGCCGGGCAGATAGCCGATATCGCGGCCAAGCGGAATGACCGGCCGGCTGACTAAAATTTTTGTATATATTCCCTCGTCAAACACTTTTCTCAAACCGCAAGCGAGGGCGAGAAGCGTTTTACCGGTACCGGCAGGCCCCATCAGCGTCACCAGTTTGATGTCATCCCTAAGCAGAAGATCGACCGCGCATTTTTGTTCGACGTTGCGCGGTTTAATACCCCATAAGTGGCTCAGCTTCATCAAAGATTCCAGCTTCCCCGATTGGGCGTTATATTTCGCCACTCCCGAAGAGTGCTCGGGGGAGGTCATGATGCAGTATTCGTTGGGGCGGAAACTGTTTTCTTTCGGCTTGATATTGCCGTCTTTGTAGAAGAGATCGATATCGTGCTTTTCGGTTTCGATATGGCGGATCCCTTTGTAGATAATCTCGTAGGAAAATTTTAAATTTTCATAGTCCTGCGCTTCAATGCCTAAAGCTTCCGCTTTGACCCTGGCGGCGAAGTCTTTCGAGACAAAAATCACCTGTTCTCCCGCCTCTTGCAGCTGGTAAGCCGTCATGATGATCCGGTTGTCGTTCAAATTCAGGGAGAAGTGGTGTTTTGGCAGGTCGGTTTTGAACTCCATCTGGATGCGTACCACCGATTCATTTTCCAGTTTTACCCCGATATGGAGATTTCCTGTTCCCAAGTTATTCAAAGAGTCCAGATAGCGGAAGACGGCGCGCGAGTTTTTACCAAGCTCGCTTGAAAATTTCTTTTGTTTATCGAGCTCTTCGAGAACGGTGACGGGTATGACCACATTGTGTTTGGCAAACTGATTGATTGCCCCCGGGTCGTAGAGTAAAACGTTCGTGTCGATTACAAAGGTTTTCTGCGCCATTTTCCACTCCTTTTATCGTGTTCCGTCCGGTATTCTGCAATTTAAATTAGTAGGAAATATGTGGAAAGGAAAATTTACTGTATCTTTAAAATTCAGCAATCGACGAGGCTGAGTGCTAAATTTGTTGACATCCGGCGGAGATTCCTTTATTATTGTCTTTAAAAAGAAATAAAAATCGTGATATTGTTTTCACGATCCATGAAACAAGGGGCTTAAGATGAATATTAACAAAAAGATACTCAGCCTACCACCTTACATTTCCACGAGCTGGAGTAACATTAAGATCCTCCGCATGGAGGGGACGGTGTTGAATATTGACTTAAGTAATGGGGAAACGATCCGCATTCCCGATCTGTCGCCCGAAATGATCGAGGCTATTTTCAATGGCCACGCCGCTTTTGCCGAGCAGCATAGCGATTCGGGAGCTGTCCGAAGCAATGCCGCTCCTCAGGCGCTTTTCGGCAATGAAGATATGAGTTTCCGCTTTGGTTTTGCCGGCCTGGACGGGCTTGGCACTTCGCTGCAGCACAACCCGACGCAAATGAACGCCCCCGATATCCCGCAAGAAGTGCTGGAGAAAATCGCCGCGATTGCCAAGGTGATTGCGCCGGCTGATTCCGAAGCGATTCCAAAGGCAGAGCCTCACTGCAACTGCATGCACTGCCAAATTGCCCGCGCCATCCACCGGGAAATCCAGGGCAACGCCGCTCCCGAAGAGGAGCCTGTCATGGAAGAGGAAGAGATCAGCGAAGAGGAATTGACTTTTTGCCAGTGGGACATCAAATCTACCGGGGAGAATCTCTATTCCGTCGCCAATCGCCTCGACCCGCAGGAAAAGTACAGCGTTTACCTGGGGCATCCGGTCGGCTGCACTTGCGGTAATGAGGATTGCGAGCACATCCTCGCCGTTTTGCGAAATTAGCCTGGAGCCCGTCCTTCGCGGCGGGTTACTCAATTCAAATACTGGCATCGCAAGGCTTAATAAATGGGTCAAGGATAGAGGCAAAGAATTAAAAGCCCGCCTGGCAGCACCAGATAATAAAATTGGGGCTTCGGATTCTAGAACTCTGCCGAAGTGATTTAAACTCCGGCTTGAAGCAGGTCGTGCATCCGGATGATTCCGGCGACGCGGCTGTCTTCATTCAGCACCGGCAAGACAGTGACCGGGCTCTTCTGATCCTCTTCCATCATTTGAATAGCCTCCCAGGCGAGTCTTCCCGGCGCAATCGAACGGGGGGTTTTGGTCATCAGTTCTTTAATGGAGGAGTCGAGGGCTTTCGCTCCTATTTTTTGCAGGACGCGCCTTAAGTCGCCGTCGGTGAAAATACCCTGCAGCCGTTTGGCTTCGTCGACTACCAGCAGACAGCCGCAGCGCTTATTTGAAAGCTCCGACAGTCTGTCTATGAGCTTATCGTCCGGATGGCAAAGGGGGGTGTCGCCGCCCTGCAGCATCAGGTCTTCCACTTTAAGGGTCAGCCTTTTGCCGATACGGCCGGCCGGATGGTTCAAGGCGTAGCTTTCCAGGGTGAATTTTTTGCGGTGCATCAGTTCCACTGAGAGCAGATCGCCGAAGAGGCCCTGCAAAATCGCCGACGTAGTCGGGACGAGGTTCATCGGGCAAAGCTCCTTATATAGGGGCAGCTCAAGGAAAAATTCACAAGCTTTGGCCAGTCTGCTTTGCGGATTGGAGACGATGGCCACGGGGTAGGCCCGTTTATTGCGGATGTAGGGCACCAGATTAAGCAGCTCTTCAGACTCTCCGCTTTTGCTGAGCAGCATAAAAATATCCCCTTCATTGACAAAGCCGATATCTCCATGCAGCGCGTTAGTGGGTGAAAGATAGAAGGATCTGGTGCCGATCGAGGTCATGGTAAGAGAGATTTTTTTGGCTATCAGGCCGCTCTTTCCCACTCCGGTCAGCAGGATCTTTCCGGTGCAATTTTCCGCCTTATCCAGCAGAACTTCAAATTTTTGTAGATCGAGATGCTGAAAAAAATAATCCAGACTTTCTTTTTCCTGTGCAATCAGCTCTTTTAGCATGGCGGCTTCCTATATTGTATTCCTAATGGATTTTAAATGATGCAAGTATTACTCTCAAGCTTCATGACCTTTATCACTCGTATGGGGGTAATTATGGGAAAAAAAAGTTCAATAGCCGTTGCCGAAGGCGATGGAATCGGGCCTGAAATTATGGCCGCCACCTTGCACGTGCTGAAAGAAGCCGGAGCCGAACTCGATATTCATAAAGTGGAAATCGGGGAAAATGTTTACTTGAGAGGCGCCCGCACAGGGATCGAACCGAAGACCTGGGATACCATCCGCCATACCGACGCTTTTTTAAAGGCGCCTATCACGACCCCTCAAGGCGGGGGCTTTAAGAGTCTGAACGTCACTGTCCGCACGACGCTCGGCTTGTACGCCAACGTCCGCCCCTGCGTCTCCTACTACCCGTTCGTCGAGACCAAGCATCCTAATATGGATGTCGTGATCGTGCGGGAAAATGAAGAAGACCTCTATATGGGGATTGAATACCGCCAGACCCCCGACACCTATCAGGCTTTGAAGGTCCTCACTCAAAAAGGGTCGGAGCGGATCATCCGCTATGCCTTTGATTATGCCGTGGCCAATAACCGGAAAAAGGTCACCTGTTTTACAAAAGATAATATTTTAAAGCTTTCCGACGGACTTTTTCACAAAGTTTTTGACGAAGTGGCCAAAGAGTATCCCAATATTGAAAATGAGCATTGGATCATCGATATCGGCACCGCCAAGCTCGCCGACACCCCTGAAATCTTCGATGTGATCGTGCTCCCCAATTTATATGGAGATATCCTCTCCGACGTGGCTGCCCAAATCACCGGATCTGTCGGCCTGGCTGGCTCCGCCAATATCGGATTGAAAGGGGCGATGTTTGAAGCGATCCACGGATCGGCACCCAAGCGCGCCGGTCAAAATGTCGCAAACCCTTCAGGCTTAATGCTTGCCTCGGTCATGATGCTTGTGCATCTCGGACAGCCGGCCGTCGCCGGCCGCATCCACAACGCCTGGCTGAGCGTCATCGAAGAGGGGACTCACACCTATGACGTTTACAAGGAAAAGAGCAGCAAAAAGCTCGTCGGGACAAAGGAATTTGCCGAAGCCGTGGTCAAAAATTTGGATAAGAAGCCCCACACCCTTAAATCCGCGGATTATTCCGCAGCCTCCAAGCAGAAGCACTATGTGAATAACAAAAAAACGGCCGTGAAGAAGGAGTTGATGGGCGTGGATGTCTTTATCCAGTCCGAGGAAGGGGAGGAGCATCTTGCCAAGCAGGTTAAGAAAGCCCTGCCGCCCGGGTTGCAGCTCACGATGATCAGCAACCGCGGAGTGAGAGTCTGGCCTGAAAAGCATCCCGAGACGATCTGCTCCGACTGCTGGCGCTGCCGCGTTATGTCGGTGGAAGCGGGAGAGAACGTGACGCATCAGCAAATTGCGTCGCTGCTGCAGAATCTGGCCGGCCAAAAGATCGACTTTGTGCAGACGCAAAACCTCTGCTGGTTCGACGGCAAGGCGGCTTTTACGGTGGCTCAGGAAGAACAGTAGCCACCTAAAGTCGTCCCTGAAAAAGTCCTCGCGATAAAAAATGATCTTTTTATGAAAAATGCACTTTGTTCGTCGTTCACTACCCTAGTTGAACTTCGATCGGCCTCTTGGATGAAAGACGCCAAAGGATCCTAACAGAACTAATTCGACCTGTATCGCGGAACGATATACGTCAATATGTAAAGATGCTATTAAGTACTTTTATGATGCAAAGATACGTATGAACATTGAGCCGGATGGTTATGTAGTGCGCCTGGAAAAGATAGTCTCAATTCCTATGATTTTGATTGGCAAAAAGGGGAATTAAGGGCCTAACAAGATATCGACACAGGGAAAACAGAAAAAGTCAAAGATGTTCATTCTTTTCTTTCCAAAGTCCGTAAATCCATACCCGATTCCTTTTATAAGGAGTTACAGAAACTTGATGATTCTATTTTAGATCTTTTTGAAAAAAAATTGTCTCTATTACAACAAGATCCATAAAAGCCTAAGATCTCATCAAGTAGGCAAAAATGCAAAAGGAGAGGGTATTTGGTCCTCTTCAATTAATATGTCTTATCGTTTTACCTGGGAATATGGTCCTGGAAAAAATGAAATTACATTGAGGCATATTGAAAAAATCTATCGCACCCCTTGAAGCCCCAACCAGGCCTTTACAGTGGCTCAGGAGGAGCAGTAACTTTAATAAGGGAATAGCTTGTGCTCCTTCCCCCTTCTTTGCTTTTCGCAAGGATCTTTCGTTCCAGAAGATCGATAATATCTCTATAGGCAGTATCCTGAGAGCATTCTGCCAGCTTAGCCCATTTGGATGTGGTCAGTTTCCCTTGAAAGCCATCCAAGAGAAGATTGATGATTTTTATTTGTCTTTCGTTTAAGGGAACCCCGGCAAAGGCGTCCCAAAATCTGGTTTTGTAAACAATGGCATCAAGAGTTGTCCAGGCTTCATGGATCGCCCTTCCGAGGCAGCCTAAGAACCACTCGATCCATGAGGTAATGTCCACTGTTCCCTTCTGGGTTCGTTCTAAAATGGAATAGTACCGCTCCTAAATATCTATCCAAATCTGCTCATTTAAGAGAAGAAAGGAGAGAACGCCAGCCAAGCAGTTTTGCTAACGATTCGTGTGCTGGAATCTCACCAACAATTTCCAAAAATACTATCTCACTGACCGATTTTTTAAAGGAGGATCAGAGGATCGACTATTTATCGTTTGGAAATGCGCTGCAAGCGCCACTCGTACTTTCCGTTTTACTAATCCCCAAACAACCCAGACATGTTTGCGCCGATTCCTTACAGGTAGGCGTAAAGTGACCTGGGAGTTTTTGCCGTCAGATATTTTACATATGGCTTTGGGAGGTTCTTCAGAAAATCCTAAATAGCGGCGTGCAATACAAAATGCCGCCGCTTGATGTGTTGAAAGTCCGTACCTATTTGAAAATTTAACAAAACCGATTATCGAGGTAAAAGCCGGATTGACCAGATAACAACTCACACCGGACGCCCAGGCTCTTGACTGCAATCGCTCAAGAATTTTTCGATAGCAAAAAGAGGAAAGGAGTCTCGATTGCTTTTTGCTGGACTCTTCTTTAAGAGTCATCTTCTTCTTTTGAAAATCTAACTTTTCAAGAATGATCGGCTTTTTTGTTTCGACTGCCAATGAAACTAACAGAGCAGAGACATCCCCAATAACAGCTAAAGTTTGGTTTTTGTCCTTTCCATAAGTATTTAAGGGGAGAACTCCTTTATTGATGATATTCCCGAATCGATCTGTCTCGGCGAAGGCCAAATGGTTGGCATTAATATCGACTCCAATGGCTCCTATACCCTCTTTTGTTACCTTTTCCGGTTGAGCTCGAGAGGTTGTTAGAAAGAGTATCCACCCTTTTTTGTCTTTTTTAAATCGGTAGGAGATAGCAACTCCAAACGACTTATCACCACTGCTTTTTCTTTCGAGGCAAGATCTTAAACTTGAAAGAATAACGTCATGTCCATATTTGAAACGCACATTAGGGATAATGAGGTATTTGCCATTTTCCTGGAGCACATCAGGAAGTCTAAGGCGCAAATCAAAAGAGCCGTCTTCATTGATTTTCGCAGTACATGTCTGGTTTCCGGCTGTCTCCTCTTTGGATCCCAAAACAAAGAATTCCGAATTTCTTTGCTTATCCCAATCCTGCTTCCAGTCCTGATGAGAAGCGTAACCGTTTTCATGTAAATGAAATTGGGAATGGAAAAGTCTCTTTCCACCGAAACAAAGGCGTATTTTTCCATTTTTAAGATCGCTTTTAAGTTGTTTAATCTTATTCTCGAGACTGTGCAATTTCCTCTTTTTATTATGGAGTTTGTGTTTATCCCTTTTGAATTTGTTTATTGTTTTTTTTAAAGAATTGATCTGTTCGCTTAGTTCAGTAATCCTTACTTTTGTCCTCTCAATGATAGAGGCAATTTTTCCTTCGACTTCCACAAGGCAGGCATTATATTGACGAGCTGTAATTTTAAACGCCTTCAAATAAGATCGCTTTAATTCATTGCGATCCTTCTTCAATATCAGGTCTTTAAAGAGATGATGTTTTACTTTGGTCGATAAAAAAGCGTATTCTCCCAATTTTTGGGAGGAGTCTTCAAGAAGATTGAGGCGTGTTTGATAGGTAATGTTGCTCATCAGGGGCTATCATCAATCAGGATTTTTGCAGCTTCTATCAGTTTTTTATTCTTCCGGCTTCTAGCTCCGTACAATCTTGCAGAAAACACAGTAATAATTTCAAGGACATCTTTGGTGAGCTCCTCTTCAAAAGAGGTTTCTTCCCCTTGATTAATGATCACTACTTCGATCTGTTTGTTTTCGCAGAGAGCAAAGATAAGTTCTGCACCAAATCTGAGCAGTCTATCTTTATGTGTAACTACTAAACGCCTTATTTTTCTTTCCAAAATGGCATCTAAAAGGGTTTTAAGTCCCTTTTTTCGATAATTCATCCCAGATCCGAGGTCTGCTATGATTTCATATGTCCATCCATTTTTCAGGCAAAATGAAGCAAGTACCTCTTTTTGCCGTTCTAAATCCTCTTTTTGATCGTGACTGGATACACGCGCATAACCCAATGTCAATTCAGTTTCGAGGTGGTTTTTTTTGATTAACTTCCCCTGAGAGTAGTAGCGAGTTCCTCCCTTTGTTTTTCGATCGGGCAAAAGAGTTCCATCTTTTTCCCATCTCCTAAGGGTTGTTATGCTGCATCCTAATATTTTAGCGGCTTCGCCGATCTTAAGAAATCTATCCATTTAGATAGATAATAACATATATGTATAGATATATTCAAGCTGTTACTTACCCCTTTCTCTCAATCCGGATTTGCGCTGAGAGGCTGTAAAACCGGTATGGGCTATTTTCGGAACGGGCAAGGAGCAAATCGGCGATAGCGCGTCCAATCCGCCCGTTTCCATCCTCGAAAGGGTGAATGGTGAGGAACCACAGATGGGCAATGGCCGCTTTTAACACGAGGTCCATGGCGTCATTATTGTTAAACCAATCCAAAAATAAAGTCATTTCACCGTCGACGAGCCCGGCTGGGGGAGCTTCGAAATGGACGATTTCTTTGCCTCTCAGCTCGGAAACTACCTGGACCTTGCCGTCGCGCCATGCGCCAGTGCGAATTGTTGAGAAGCCGCTTCGGCTGTCCGGAAACAGGGCGGCATGCCAGTGGAGCAGTCTTTCTTTCGTAAGAGGTTGATTGTAGTTCTGTGTGGCATCGAGCATCATTTCAACAACCCCCTCGACATTGCGGTCTACCGGATCAAGCGCGGCTATTTCCATTCCGAGACGGCGCGCAACCGAAGAGCGAACTGAGGATTGGTCCAATATCTCCCCTTCAATTTCACTTGATTTCACCACATCTAACGTCAGGGTTTTTAAGACGGTTTCTTCGCGGATATGAAAGCCAATAGACTCCATTTTGCCAATTAAGCGTCCTTGCTGATAGCGCAACGCCACCAAAAGAGCAGAGATGCTCTCATGATTCCAGGAAAAATTTGGCCACTCTTCAAGCTCGTGTATGTACATATTCTTAAGATATCATTAATCTCCGCATAAGCAAGCTAAATCTCCGCACAATCTGCGGAGATTAGGTTGTTTATTCTCCGCACATTTTTTCTAAGCTTTTTGTATTATTAATATTTAAATGTGTTTGACAATTAGTGCTTGAAAAGCATAATATAACCCCTTAAAAAAGGAGCTTTTTTCTGATGAACGCATTAACTAATTATTATAATGATATTCCCGCAAACACGGGACAACAAGTGGCAACCGCTTTTGCGTTTTCAGCTGCGATAGATGTTATAGCCTATGATCGACCCGTCGACAAAGCATGCGCCCATGCCGCCCTTTTCGCTTCTGCCACCTTAGTTCACGGTGTCGTTTCTCCGATTTTTAAACGTTCTTTTTCCAATTTCTACGCATCAATGTTGGGTAAGTTGCGAAATAATAATATTAATTTAAAAGATCGATTAGCTTTGTGTTCTCTGGAGTTCCTGAGAACCGGCGTCAGCGTCCTGACCGCGACAGTTGCAGCCTCCTATTTGGGCAGGAGCCGTATGCTCGCGCCCATAAAGTTGGCTATGGCTATCAATGCCATTCATATGGTTTTAAAACCTGCGCGGTGCCTACCTTACTTTACTTCGATAATCGCTATATAGCGAATTATTTTGACAAGTTCTAGAGGAATGGGTATAATAGATAATTGGAAAGGGTGGAAAATGAAACTAACTCCTATTTTAATTTTTATTGCCGTGTTAGTTTTTTTTAAAATTCTCTTTGCTGTCGTATTCTTCCTTTGCAGCCCTATTATCTTCCTTACCCTGGTCGGGTTAGGCGTTTTGATCAAAGGGGGCATCTTTGCTAAGCTCTTTCATTCCAGAAAACCCAAGAATGAAGAAGTGGTCATTGAGATCGAACCCATAGACTAATTCCTTGCTTATTTTTAATAAATAGTTTATAATTTATTTATTTAGTATTAATAATGAGTAAATTATGGATTTAACTGTTATTGAAAGTAAGATATTTAATTGCGTTCAGTTCGCAGATAATCCAGAGCCGCGGTGCCCTTGCCTTCTCCTGCTCGACACCTCCGGATCGATGAAAGGGAAGCCGCTCGAGCAGCTCAATAGAGCACTGAAAGCTTTTAAGGAAGAGCTGTCCAAGGATGCCTTGGCCTCTAAGCGTGTTGAGATAGCCGCCATTTCGTTCGGGCCGGTCAAAGTGGAGTGTGATTTTCAGCCGATCGATCAATTTTCCCCAAATCAGCTCGAAGCCGGCAATTTAACTCCCATGGGCGAGGCGATCTGCCGCGGAGTCAAGCTGCTTGAGGAGCGGAAACAAACCTACCGCCAAAACGGCATTGCCTATTTCCGCCCTTGGATCTTCCTGATCACCGACGGCGAACCCACCGACGATTGGCAGCTCGCTAAAGAACTCATTCACGAAGGGGAGAAGCACAAAAAATTCAGTTTTTTCTCCGTGGGCGTCGAAGGGGCCAATATGAAAATCCTGAACGCCTGTTCTGTGCGAAAACCATTAAAATTAAAGGGATTGCGTTTTGTGGAGCTCTTTCAGTGGCTCTCCTCGTCCCTCAGCAATATTTCCCATTCCCAGCCGGGGCAGATCGGCAAGGTCAGCCTGCAAGTGCCTTACGGCGACGACGGCTGGGCCGAAATTGAGGTGTAAGCCATGCCTTGGAAATACCTTCATGCCTCTGCGAAAGGGTCCTGCCATGAGGAGTGCCAGGATTATCACCGCATCGGAATAGTGAATAACTCTCTGGTCGCGATTGTGTGCGATGGGGCGGGCAGCGCCAAGTACTCTTTGCGCGGCGCCAAAAAAGCCGCCGACACCCTTTTTGATGCGCTGCAGGTCTGCACTGAGCTGCCGGACGAAACCCAAGTAAAAACGATGATTCAAGCGGCCAAAGAGGGGCTTTTGGAAGAGGCTGTAAACGAGCCTTTGAGCGCTTTTGCCACCACGCTGCTAGGAGCCGTGCTGCGGGAGGAGGGCTCCCTTTTTTTTCAGATCGGCGACGGGGCCATCATCACCTGGGAAGAGGGGACAGGCACCGTGGTGTTTTGGCCAAAGAGCTACGAGTACGCCAATCAAACCGCTTTTTTGACCGATGATTTCCCCGATCTGCAGGTGCGCTATGCTCCGGCTTGTCTGGAGGCGGCCTTTTTCACTGACGGACTGCAGGCGCTCGGCCTGGAATATGCCACCAAAAGCGTCTATGAGAACTTCTTCGCCCCCTTTAGAGAGTGCCTGGCTCTGGCCGAGCCTGAGCGGATCAATCCCCTGGTAGAGGCGTTTTTAGACTCTCCGGCGGTGAATCAAAGGACGCATGACGACAAAACCTTGATAGTGGCAAAATATGCAAGTTTATGACGTGGAAGGAAAGCCTTACGAATTGGGGAAAGAGATCGGCCGGGGCGGCGAGGGGATCGTCTATCACGTCGCCGATGAGCCTGGATTAGTGGCCAAGATCTATCACGAGCCGAAGGAGATGGGGAAGCTCCTGAAGATGGTCGCTTCGAGGGGGGAGCTGCTGGACGTGGCCGCCTGGCCGCTAAAGGTGTTGGCGGAAAAGGGGAAGGCTGTGGGATTTCTCTGTAAGAAAATCAGCCGCGGCAAGGAGATCCATCAGATCTTTCATCCAAAAGACAGGAAAAAAGCCGCGCCTAAAATCAACTGGGACTTTTTGATCCACACCGCCATCAACCTCGCCATCAGTTTCCGGGTGATTCATGCGAGCGGCCTGATTGTCGGCGATGTCAATGACCGCAATATCCTCGTATTGCCAAACGGCACGGTTTATTTTATCGACTGCGACTCTTTCCATGTGAGCGAGGATTACCCCTGCGCGGTCGGGATGGCGCTCTACCTTCCGCCTGAGATGCAGTCAGGGGGGATCATCAGTCAGGAGAGCGATCATTTCTCCCTTGCCGTGCTTATTTTTCAGCTGCTCTTCATGGGGCGCCACCCTTTTGCCGGCTCCTATCCCGGCCGCCCCGAAATGTGCCTCTTCCAGGCGATCCGGGAAGGGTATTTTTGCTTTTCCGGAAAAGTGAATCTGCCTCTCCACGCTCTCCCCTTTTCGATCATTCCGCCGGAGCTGCAGCAGCTTTTTGTGAGGGCCTTCACCGGAAATGTCAGGCCAAAGGCCGCCGAGTGGGTAGAAGCGCTGGTGCGCCTGAAACAAAGCCTTGTTATCTGCCCGGCCAGTCACTATTACTTTGGCGAATCTTGTTGCTGGTGCCATTCGGAAAGGGAATTTCAGATCGATTATTTCTCCCAAAAAAACAGGGATCCCCGTTTGGCCGCCCTTTGGGAGAAGATCGAGGCGGCTCCCGCTCCCGGCCCTCTGCCGAAGCTCGTCATTCACACCGATCCGGCGACACCGGCCCCCTTTCAGTGCGGGGAGAGCGTGCTTGCCTTTTGCGTGCTGCCCCTCGTCTCGGTCGGATTTTATTACACTCCCTACATTTGGCCTCTTCTGATAGCCGCCGGCTTTTTTGCCGAAGATTTCCATAAAACCGTGAAAGGGCGCCTGGAGTACTGGAAGCGGAAAAAGCGCTGCAAAAAGGTGGAGCGGGAGTGGGAGCAGCTGCTGCAGCGCTGGCAGACAGAGGCATCCGACCGGCCCTATAGAGAGGTCTACAGCCGCCTCATGCGGGCCGCTCAAGCCGAGGAATTAGCTGCCGGCTTAGAGGAGCTCGCCAGGATTTACGCCTCCATCATGGCCGCCCGGGAGTCCCTTGGCGCGGAGCTTAAAGCCCTTGCCCAGAGGCTGAGGCAGGCTAAAGAGGATCTTAATTTTTTTCCCCGGGCCAACTAGCAAAAGGTTGAGAAACGTCTCCACCGGCTTCACATTTTACTCAATGCTCTGAGTAGAGTTATCGCAAAGAGATTTGTAAAGATGGGTTTATAAAAAATTATAGTTAAATTAATATCTACTTTATCAAATTCAAATTTTAGTTGCTTATAATAAGGGACAAAAATATGAAGTTATAGGTGAACTTATGTCAGTAAACGATCAAGTTAATATTATTGTAAAAGGGTTTTCTTCCGGAGAGCGGTTGGTGCATCTCGAAGACAAGGGCTTTGTCATTATGCATCGCAAGGAGACTTTTAAGCACCAGGATGGAATGACTACTTCTTTGCCGAAATTAGAGCAAAAAATTAAAGAGTTTGTCGAACAGCACCTTGATGCCAAGGAGCAGATCGGCGCTGCTATCGAGAGCAGAAAAGGCAAATTAGAGAAGAGAGTGAAAGGCTTTCAGCATTATTTCATGAGCCGGGCTACTATTGACAAGATTAATACGGCTATCAAATCTCTTGAACAGATGAAGACAGCCGTCGAAGGGGTGACAGCCAAAGTCCAAGGGATAACAGCTTCCTCAGTCCATACTCAAAAACAAATGGCGAAAGTGATTGCCTCCTTGCCTCTAAAAGTCCAAGATTCCGTTCACGTTGATTCTCAAGAACAAACTAAAGTGAATGATTCTCAAGAACAAATGGCGAAAGTGATTGCTTCCATGCCTCTACTTAAGGCGCGCCGCCTTGAAATAGAAGAGCCCGTATCAAAACCGGTCCCTTCGGTTCACGAGGCAGAAATTCATCCAACTGATGAGGTGGTTCCTGCCGGCGTTACTCCTCCTCCTGGAGGACCCGACGGTCCGCCTCCGCCTCCGCCGCCGCCCATGATGGGACCTCAAAAATCGAGGGTGCATAAGTTGTTGACTGAAGAGCCCAAGAGCCGGTTTAATGGAGAAAAAAAGCTCTCTTTGCCTAAAATCGACCCCAAATACGACCTGAATAAGCCAAATGAGATCCCTGCCGAAAAAAGAACAGAATACGCTGCGGCCTATGAAAAATACCTGAAGAAGTTGAAAAAGGTGGTTGCCGAGAGCGAGACTGTGTTTAAGGTCTATCAGGATGAGAATGCCAACGTAAAGGAGGGGGGCGTTTCCCTCAAGGCCAAGGAAGATGATATAGCCATCATCAAATCCGATCTCGCAAAACTGGAAAAGGCCAAGAGTGAGGGAACTTCCTGCACTCTGCGCTCCAAAAAAAGCGACGTGACGTTTATTTCGGATGGGGATTACCAGGCTTTCCTGAAGGAATACAGCAAGCTGAATTCCAAACAAAAAGAGCAGTTAGCCAAGCAAAAAGGGTTCGTTCCGGTGGAACGCACCGTTACCCATGAGATCGCGGTGCTGAACAGGACATTGGCTCAAGCGGTCAAGGATGCCAAAGAGTTGCAAAAGGAGATAGATACGCACAAAGGGAATATCCAAACAATGCAAGCGGAGCATGCCGCGCCTTTCAGCGAGTGGGAAGAGATGCTGGCCAATAGAAAACAGATAATCGAGAACGGGGAAAATGTGATTGGGAATTTGCGAAACGGGAAAAAAGAGGTCCGCGAGATAAAATTGGCGTCATCCTCGCTTCAGGATTTAGACCCTATGGTGCAAAACGTGATGAGAATCGCAGCCGTTGCGACTTATGCCCAGGAGCAAAAGGTCATCCCCCAAGAAGATGAGCTGATGCAAAACAAACAGCCCGAAAAGTTCTATGGCGGTTTAAGATAATAGTTTATTAAGAAATTGTAAATTAAATGTTTATATTTGGTTAAATAGTATATGATTTATATACTATGCAGCCAATTAATAGATTTATAATTGATACTGTACAGCAGCGGTGCCTGACGCCGCTCCACTCTGCCCTGGTGCTCCGGGGCTTCATCCCCGATCTTTGGAAAGAAAGAAAGCTCGACCTCAGCTGGATTACCTCCCGCTCCTGGTTCAAGCTCGATTCGTTCGATGAGCGCCTTGCCCGGATCTTTTCCAGGGCCGAACCGGTAAAAGAGGCGAAAAGGGAGCTGCCGCCCCCCTGCCTCACAAGCGTCACAAAGGCTTTTCCTCCCCCTAT
Source organism: uncultured Chlamydiae bacterium (assembly GCA_963696295.1). GTDB lineage: Bacteria > Chlamydiota > Chlamydiia > Chlamydiales > JAJFMB01 > CAVOJR01. The sequence goes on from CAVOJR010000001.1 coordinate 1,905,055, forward strand.
TCCCTGGGAGGAGACCCTGTGCAGCGACCGGCAAGTGATCCGGAAATACTCTTTGCTTGAGAAACCGAAGCGGGAGGCTAGCCTTTCCTCTATTCTCCCCCTTTTATCGTTGAAGTCCCCCTTTGCCTGCTTTGAAACGATGCTCGCCCTGATCGCCCCCGTCAATCCGCAGTGCGCCGAGCAGCTGAGGGAGGCGAAACGGAAAGAAGAAGAGGTAATTGGCGGTAAGGATTTGAAGCTTTTGGCCGAGGAGCAATGCCTCGCGTTGAAGAATATGGCGGCGGGTAAGGAGATGCTGCTTTTTGCGGGGACTCCCCCCTTGGCCGCAGAGCTGAAACTGCCCAAATTGTCGCATGATCCTATCGCTGTCGCAGCGCAGAAATTTCTACTCGAAGACGAGAAGGCGGAACAGCTGGCGAAGATGATTTTGGCCAAGGCCCCTCCGCAGCTTTCCGCTTTGCTGAAAAAAAGGGGTTTTGACCTCCCAAAAGAGCTCCCTTTCTGGAAGCGGCTTCTCATGAAGCCGGTGGAAAAGAGCGTCAAAAATCTTTCTGAGGGGCTCTACAAAGGTATGAAGGGGCGCCTCGATCCTTATTTGTCTCCTGAAATGCAAAAAGAGCTCTATCAGCTGTTCCTGAATAATCCGGAGCTGGAGGAGGTTTTGCAATTTTTTCTGGAGAAGCAATTGGACAAAGCAAAAATCGTCGGCAAGGAATTTATCCCGCAGCTAGGGGAGTATCTCCCCCCTTTAGTCCCTTTATTGATCGAAGAGTTTGGCTATGGCACTTTGGGGAAGACAGGGAAGTTTTTTTGGCTCGACTTTGCCAGGCAAGAGGATGGCCGTCTGACATTGACTGTCTACGGCCCGTCCCAAGGGGAACGCTCTGTCTTGCGTTATAAAAACCTGACCGAGGAGCAGCTGGACAGCGCTTTTTTCCTGCGCCTTTTCTCTTACCGGGCCGATCAAACGGTCTCTTACACCTTTGAGGAAGTGGAGAAAAACCTCCTCGCGCCTTTGGGGCCGGCAGAACCTGTCGGCGAAAATACCGGCGCAAACAGCGTCCAGTGGGGACTTTTGTACGAATACACGAAACGGAAAGGGGTCGATCTGGAAAAGACCCATTTTTTTGGGGTGAGACAAGCCTTTATCGATCTTTGGCAGCATCCGGAGAGGGACAAGCATTTGTCTGCGATAGAAACTGCCGCGCCATGGCTTGCGAAAAAGGGGGAGGAACTCTTTGAGAAGAAGAGAATTTCTCAAGAGGAATTTAAAAGCGCCTTTGCCACGTCGCAAGACGCGCTGATGACTCTTCAGGATAGCAGGAAGAGGGATTTTCCCAAGGGGAAAATTTTTCCGCCGGGATTAAAAGAGGGGATAAAAAAGTTCTTTGCCGATGTGGGAATGACGACCGCGAATCTCATTTTTATCAAAGCGCTCTTAGTGGAAAATTTAGGGCAGGAATTGGAGGGGAGCATTGGCGAGATTCTCGATGTGGTCAAGGCGGAGCTCGGGGAGATCGCAACCCCCCCGCCACCGCCCCTGTTTACCGGTGTGACATGGAACATCCGGAATGCGGCTGCCAAGGCTTACGAAGTGGGGATGCGCCTTTTTATTCAGCCTCAGATTTATATCGCTCAGACAGTGGACTATGTGGCAGGGGAGTTTTTCAGCCGCTGCTTTCCCTCTACGGCGCGAATACTGAAGCAGCTGAAGTACCGCTTTCTCGCTAAAGCGCTCTCTTCTGTTTTGTTGACGAAAGAGCAGAACGCAAAGTGCAGGGAATTGGCGAGATCCCTGAAAAGCATGCTGCTGCATGAGGGAAAGCTCGATTTTAACGTCCCTAAAGAAGAAGGGAAACCGGAGCCGATCCGGATGAAACCGGTCAGAGGCCTGTTAAAAAAATCTCCCCTCGCCGCCAGCTCTTCAGAAACAAACCTGGAGCCTTTTTTACAGACCGAACAACAGATTACGCCGATGAATGTGAGGCGCACTCTCCTTCTTTGGGAAGAGCAGGCCAAAGGGATGGATCCGCAGCAGCGGCTGCTATTTTTAAACCGGCGGCTGATGACCCTGCCCCTTCCAAACCGGGCAGAGTTTTGGAGCCAGGTCCAAGAGACCGATTTGTGCATGGAAGCCATTACAAAGCTGGCTTTTTGCCTGCAGGACACCGATTTTAATTGCTCTTATGAGCAGGAAAACCAGTGCATGGTCAATCTCTTTAGCCTTTATGCGATCGCTCAGACTCTGACTGGCTATTCAGACAAATTGAACCTGAAAGTGGTCCATGAGAAAGGGTTGCTGGATTATCTGTCGCATGGCCTTTCATTGATGGATAGCGAAGGGTGTGCTTCTAATGAGGGGTCGCTCTATTTTGCCGATGGTTCGAGTTTTGCCAATTGGTCAAACCAGCCCAATTTCCGCCTGGCCGACCCTGTGGCTGCAAAAAGATGCGAGGCGTTAAAGGAGTTCTTCAAACCAAAAGAAGGTCTGCCCCTATTTTCTGAAAAAGAGAGCCAGGAAACAAAGATAGACAGCATGGCACACCCCATCTATAAGAGCTTTTTAGCCTACCCGGAAGTCTTGGAGCGGCTCAAGCTGCTTGGGCTGGATGAGAACAGCTCGGAGGGCGATAAAATAGCCGCCCTTTATGCCAACCGATCCACTGACGACAAGCCCGGGTACCACGGGGTTTTACCCCTCCCTTTCCATTTGCTGAGAACCATGCATCGCCTTTGCAATCACAAATTGAGGTGTTTTGAAAACAGGCAACAAGTCCAGGGGTTGGCTATGAAGAGCATTTATGACTCTCCTTATGCCCTGGAGTCGAAAGACTATAAAATTAAAGATCGCATTCGAAAATTGACCAATAACTCATTTTGCCGCGAGCCTTATGCCGAAGACTCCTTGTATCGCCATGTCAGCCATACCTACACCGAGGTAAAGGGGCGCCATTTCAACGTGCAGAATGTGATCAATGGGGATTTGGAGCATCTGCTCAATTCCAAACGGCAAAAATGCCGGAAGCTCGCTCCCTTTCTTCTCTCTTTGGATAGGGAGGTAAAAGGGAAGCGGTTAAGCCAGACGGAGATTGTGAATCAGGCGATGGAACTTCCCTTTTTTAAGAACCTCCCGGAACAGCAGCAAAGGCATTTGCGGATGGTCTTTTCGAATGAAGCCGATGAACCGGTGCGGGTGCTCTCTTTGATCCGGGAAGATTTTTCCCTGCTGCTTAAGCCCGAATACCGCCTGATGCTCGAATTTTTCCTGCTAAGAGAAGACCTTTTCCGGCAGCAGCTTGAGGAGTATCCTGAATTTTTTGAGGCGGTGGCCGACTTTTTCAGGGATGCGATCCCCTTTTTGAAAAAGAGGGGGGAGCCGTATGGGGATTTGCTCTCTCTTTTCGTGCTCGCCCATCTGGAAGGGGGCAAGCCGGCCGGCTATCTGCTGGAAGAATTTGCAGACGACCCTCACTTCCCGGAAATCGCCGGTTTGGCCTATCACTTGAAAGAACCCTCGGAATGTTCGGAAGAGGAGAGAAAAAAAATCGCGCACGATCTTTTGCGGGCCAGGTTTTTGATCCGGAAAGACTCTTTTTTTGAAGAGGATAATGAGGCCGTTTTTCAGGAGACATGGCAGAAGTGGAAGGTTTGCATCAAGGAGCATGTGGACCCAAAGACTCTCGATACTTTGTGCCGGATGAGGGGCTACGACCCTTCCCTTTCGACATTCGCCTGGCAGGGCAGCTACCCTGTTTATACGCTGGGAGAGTTTGCGATCGATATCGAAAAAGGGGTGGATAATGGGGAAAAAGAGCAGAATATTCCCCAGATTAAAGAGTTATTGGGCCAGTTTTTGGAGGAGGCGGAGATTGAGAAATGCACTTTCTCGCCTCTGGAGAATGGGAAGATTTTGATTCCTGAGCTGGAAATGGAAGCGGTGCTGGATGTCGCAGCAAACACTCTGCAGCTCTTTAAGACGTGGCGCGGAGAACGGTACGAGTGGGTGTCCAAAAACAAAGAAGAGGAGCTCAAAACAAAGAGCAGTTATTGGCAGGCGGGGCAGCAGATGTTGAAGCTCGAAAACGGGCAGGCAGCGAAGGTAAGCCGCCTGGGTGATCCGCTCGAAGCAACTCTTCCAGCCGGCCTTGGCTCCTTGACCTGGTTTCAGAAGCGGGAAGACATTCAGTGCTTTGTCTCGGACAACTGCGTCAGGAAAATCAATTTTTTTAAGCTGGATCTCACCTTTGAAGTTTCCCAAGCGCATGGAGAGTCGCGCGCTGAGAGCAAAGGAGATTTCCCCGGTTTTTGGATAGCCGAAAGCCAGCAAAATCCCCTCCTCGCCTCTTACGGGCGCTATCTTTTGCTGCAGAATGAGGAAGGGGAGCAGAAAGTCCTTCTGCCGGCCGATGCTTTGTTTGGCGCTATCGTCAACGGGATAGGCAAGCGTTTTAACGTCGGAGAATCCCACCTGTTGCAGGCCCTGGCCGAGAGCTATACCCCTCTCAGGCAAAAAGGGTATTTCTCCTATTCGCTCGACCGGGACATGCGCCTCACGAGTTTTGATCCGGAAGCGATGCTCCATTTGCTCTATTACCAGCTGGCAAGCGGCAATATGGCAGAGGCCGATTTTTACCTGAAACGGTTAGAGGGGATCGCTAAAAGGGAGAAATTGCCCGAAAGTGCGCAGCGATTTATCCTTCTTCTGCATGGGATGGCGGCGGTAAGCCGGAATCAGGAGCTGAACCTCATCTCTCTCAGAATGGCCGCCCTGCTGGGAGAAAACGCCGTTTTGCATGGGGAGGAGTCGAAGATCAGCAAGGAGCAGAACCTCATTAATTTTATCCTTACCCAGTTCAATTATCAGGTCTACCTGGAGAATCGGAAGCTCTATGTTCGCCAGTTAAGTCCCTATCAGGAACTGTCTATTTTGCAAACGCTTAAGGATCAATCATTAAAGTTGGTAGAACATTTAAACTTGGAGAAATTTTGCCGCTGGAAAGGGATGAAAGAGACGCTGCAATTTGGCCTAAGCTATATCGAAGAGGCTGCCTTCCAGCCCAAGATTTTGCAGAGATATCAGGAACTCGCGGCCAGGCACGCCCCGCAATTGGCCTTGAGCAATCCCTTCATAAGATTTGTCAAGGAGTACTTTTCCGCGCCGGGCCTCCCCTCCTTAACCGACTTCACAAAAGGGGGACTTCCGATAGGCGATGCCCGGCCCGTTGAGAAATTCATTCTTGCGCTAATGAAGATGAGAAAGTTCCAAAGCAAAGCGGATGCCGTTCCCTTTTCTTTTGCCGAAAAAATCATTCCCTTCGAGGAATTGCCCACCCGGTTTAGCGAGGTTGACAAGGCGATGATCGCCAGGGAGTTCCTCTCCTATTATGTTTTAGCCTACGGGGAGCCCCCGGAGGATAACAAAGAGCTGTTTCTCGCTAAAGCGGAGGAGTTTAAACGCACCATCGGCTATCTGCAGGGGCATTACAAGGACGCTGCTGTCGGCCTGCCGCTGCAAATGCTGAACCTTGTGATCCACTCGCCCCACCGCATCACCTTTCCACATCCGGAGGCGCTGCATCAGGAATATCTCAAAACCAAAAAGATCGACGGACTGATTCCTCAGTGCACGCTTGATTTAGGCGGCGAGGGAATGATAGACACTTTTATCTCCTACGCCAAAGAACAGCTGCAATGGATGGCGGCGGCAAAAGTTTTATCGAAGGTCGGGTGGGGCCGGGTGCCTGGTTACTATCAGGCAGTAAAATTCTTTTACAGCGGCCTTCACGCTGCGGTGAAAGCGGCGCTGCCCCATTATGAAGAAGGGCGCCATCTCAGCAATGAACTGCCCAGTCCTGAACTGGCGGCCAAGCTGACAGAAATGGATAGCGGGATACAGCGCACCTTCGACCACTTCGAGAAATTGTATCTGGACGTCGGCGATGAGGAAACTAAACCCTCTGCCCCCCTGACGGAAACGGGAGAGCGGATCACAGACATTCAGCTGCAAAAACTCAATCAAAGCTTCCAGGATTATGCCGGCCGCCCGGCAGAAAAAACCGCGGCTTTAAAGGCGGAAGCCAAATTCGATCTCTTAAAAAGGCAATTAAAAATGACTTCCGAGGCTATGGGCGAGGTGCTTCATCAAGAAAAGCTGGATCTGTTGAAAAAGATCGAAGGGGCTTACCACCGCACGACCGATGATTTGGAGGGCTTAAAATCTGCCCCAGCCAAAATCCCCGCGCGCGCGATCGACTTTGACGACCTTTTGGTGCGCTTTTTAAAAGATGACAGAAGCGATCTCAAAGAGCAGTACAATCTCACCGATCAGGAAATCACCCTCATCAACCAGCGGATTTACGCCTATTTGATCTTTGCCACCAGGCAGCAGCAGATGGAGCGGGCGATCAGGGCGGCAAGTCCCGCCAAGGCTGCCAGGGAGCTTGCCCAAAGGCGCGCCTATCCTTTCGGCAAGATGCCGGAGAGGTTATTGCGCAGTCATCTCCTTTTTGAATATAAGATGGATATCCTCCTTTGGGAAAATCAAACCAGCAAAGTCCTTGAAATGTTAGAGAAAGGGGGAAATTCCTTTGTCGAGCTCATTATGGGCAGCGGCAAGACCTTCTACGGCATTCCGACGACCGATCTGTTTACGGCGGACGGCAGACAAGTGCCGATCAATATCTGGCCGGCGGCGATGAAAAAAACGAATGTCGATCAGATCGGCCGGCAGGCGGACGCCTTTGCCCAGGACGCCTATGCCTTTTCCTTTTCCCGCAGTGAAAAATTGACCCCCCACCGGCTGGAAGGGCGGCTCCTCGCCTTGCTCAAGGCCCTGCATGAGCATGGGCAGATCAATATGAGCAAAGAAGATGCCCAGGCGCTGGAGCTGATTTGGCTGGAGCACCTTCACAAACAGAGAAAGAGCGGCGATGCCAGCTTGAAGCGAAGAGCGGATCTTCTGACAGAAATTGTCGGTTTGATCCGGTTTAGGGGGAGAGCCAATATCGATGAGGTGCACGAAATTTTCAGGCGCGATCAGATGCTCAACCATCCCGTGGGAGCGAAAAAGAAGCTTCTGGAGAGCGATATTTCTGTGGTGGAGGAGTTTGCGCGCAGCTTAATTTCCGGGGAAGTTTCAAAAGTATTCGATGTGCTGAGCAACCAGAGAACCTTCAAGCCTGAGGTGTACCGGGATCAGGTCAGACCCCTGATTGCCGAGCGGTTCTGCGGCTTCTTCAAAATACCGGCGCCCGAGCGGCAAAGATTCAAAGAGTATCTGCTAGGCGACAGCAAAGAGATTCCCGATTTTATCCAGGCGCATAAAGAGTTTAGATCGATCAGTCTGGCGCGAGGGCTGATCAATGTCATCGCCCCAAAAACGCTGGCGGGCATTGTCTCGGTCAACTACGGCCCCTCCCTGAATCAGAAGGGAAAATTTGCCAAACCCTATAATGGCAATAAAAATCCCAATGAGGACGCGACGATCCAAAATCACTTTGAAGCGGCTTTAAAAACCTTTTTGCAGCAGATGACCCACCGTTTAAACAAAGGGGACGCGGAGGAGCTGATCGCCTTTTTGACGGCCAAGGCCCAAAATGAGGCCAAGCTGTATGAAATTCCCCTGGCCGAGACAGAGGCGGCCAGGCAATTCAAGGAGTGGTGCCCCCCGTTCAGCCTGGAAAGCTATTCCCTGACAGAAGCCACCGGGCTGCTCAATCAGCATATGGACGCCGTAATGATGCATGCGCACCATGTCATCGCCCCCGACATTTCCTATTTCAAACACTATTTCAGCAGCAATTCGCAAAACTTCGGCTCCATGTTCAGCGCCTTTTTCTCCGACAGCGGCACCCCGTCGAATGAAGAGACCTATCCTGAGGGGACTGAAGCAATCTGGCATAAAGGGACGATGGGCAAGGCTGTGGCTCTGATACGAAGCAAATGCTGCGATTCCATCCTGGAAATCAGCTCGACCGATCCGCTGAAAGCCGCCGAGGAGATCCTCAACGGGTGCACGGCTAAGACCGGCGCCCTCATCGACTGCGGGGCGCTCTTCCGCGGCATCGACAATGAGACTATTTCCAAAAAGATGTTGGAGAAGCTCCCGACCCGCCAAGGGGTGGCTCACTTTAGCTCCGAGAAAAAGAGAGTGATGCTGGAGAGAGGGGGTAAAGAGGCTAAAGCGTTTGAGGAAAGCCGCCTGCCGCTTGAAAAGCGCGCGGCCTACTTCGACCAGTCCCATATTTTCGCCGCCAACATCCCGCTTAACCCGGAAGCGGAAGGGATTGTGACTATCGGCGAAAATACCGGCTTGACCCACCTTGCTCAGGCTGTAGGGCGCATGCGCGATTTCGAAAAGGGGCGTCAATCGGTCCGGTTTGTCGTGAACAGCCAGGTGAGGCAGATGATCTCCGGGGATAAGGCGTGCACGATCGACCAAATTATCCGGTTCGTTTGTAAAAATGAAGCCAAAACGCTGGCCGAGGACAACTTTTTTGCCGACCATCAAAAAATCACCAATGTCATCCGGCGCGCCGTGCTCGATAAAATGCTTTGCGCAAGTGAAAATGAGCGGCTGGCCCTTTTTGACGCCTTCGAATCGACGTTTCTCAGCCAGTCGGAGGATGACCCCATCCGGCTTTACGGTTCTGTGCTGGAAAATATGGCGCCGGCCGAGGCTTTAAAGAAATTCAAAGAGCAGTATTTAGAGAGCGTGCAGGGACAGTTTTCCAAAGAAGAGCTCAAGTCGATCGCAAGGAAAATGGCGCAAATCGGCTTGCCCCCCAAGCTCAAAAAGTGGAAGAGCAAAATACTGGAACGCCTTGCGGACGGCCACCCCTTAAAGGGGGAAGTGGAATTGATGAGCGCCCCCTTGGACAAGGTTCTCATGCGCAAGCTCGAAGAGGCCGGCGTGATCACAGGCTTGGAGCTTATTGAGATCTCCTCGATTGGCCCGGGAAACTACCCCGACTTTGTAAAAGTGAGCGGGAGCCAGGGAAAAATCAGCATAGATTATCTGCAAGGGATTGGACTTGAACAGATAGAGGAGCAGGAAACAGAAGAGATTGAACAAGTTGAGACGGTTGTTGAGCAAAATATCAATCAAACCCTGATTGGCGCGAAGGATAGAGTTCCCGATCTGAAAGAACCGAAACAGTGGGATAACAGCGTCGATTATTTCAACCATCTTGAATGGCTGAACAGCGAACACCCTAAACTCCTCCCTTTAAGAGAGGTGCTGGCTTCGGCTGATTTGCCCCAATTGGCAGAGCATGCCGGGGCTTTTGGAGGCAAGATCTGGTGCTCCGAAAACTTTATCGGCAACACCGAAGGGCTCTTCAGCAATTCTCTCGCTACCCCATTCGGCCCCAAGCAAAAGCCGATTCTGGAGGTGTTGATCATCCAGACAGAGGATGATTATTCCATCGGCCTTTTGGATCAGGCGGACGCGGCTTTCTGGCGGGAAAAAATGAAGGAAGACCGCGCCTTCATCGGCCCTGCCGTCAATCAGAAAATTGCTCTTTTCGATGTCGGGTTGAACCGCATTGTGGCTGCCGGCAAGCATCGGATGACGGCGGCGGATTTGGAGGGCAATATGTTGTTAAAGCGCGATTTGACCTGCATAAAATTTTTGAAGGGCAGCGTCTTTTTTGGCGGCAAGCAGCTTTTTTTATTGAAGCGGTGGATTAAAAAGCATGGGGTGAAAAAGATGCACGACCTTTTTAATGCCCTGCATGAGCGATTCGGCGTGGCCGGCAAAATCGGCAGCCCGATCGAGCAGCTCTTCTTCGAGCTGCATGAGGAAGCAAATAGTCCTCCTCAAAAATTGCAAGGTTTTTAACTAAGTTAACAAACCTTGCAAATCGATTCCCAGGGGAGTTCAATTTTTTTTCCTAGGAGCCCTTACGACTAAATAATTCTTGTTTAATTAATTCCGATTGATTATTGACCCTGTATTAAGGAATAACAGACCTTTAGGAGGGTTTAACATGTACAAGTACGCATTTATTGCGGCGTTGTTGAGTTCAACGTACGCATTTTCTGGAAATTTTCAACCCATGCTGATGGACTATCAGCCTGCGGAACAAGCTAGCAGAGCTACAGTTTTTGCCGACTTTCTCTGGTGGAAAGCCGATGTGGAAGCGACCGAGGTCGCCCTATTTAATACAATTACAATAACAGATGGCACAGTGAATGTATCGCATAGAACCCTTACCCCCACGGCCAAATGGGAGCCCGGAGTCAGGGTGGGTATAGGGTACCGGCCAAACCCTTGTGATACGATGGATATATCCGCAACTTGGACTTATCTGAATACCCATTCCAATCGCATTTGCGTCAATACGCCTACGTCCTCCAGTTACTTGAGCAGCAGCAGCCTCTCGCTCACTCCGCTGACTTTAACTTATGTCGGCCCTACGGCATCAAGCGTTAGGGCGGATTGGAAATTAAATACCAATCTTTTGGATGTTGAGATAGGGAAAGCCTATTTCCCCTCCTGCAGCCTCTCATTGAAGCCTCATGTCGGCGTGCGGGGCGCCTGGTTCAAGTTTGACTTTGACCAAAGATTTGTCGGGGTATGGCGTTCCTTTGAGAGTCTGGATGAGCCTGAATCAATTAGGATTGAAACCCATGATACGGCCTATTGTAGCAAATTTACCTATAGCGGGGCCGGCTTGAAAATCGGAACCGACGCCAACTGGAATTTTAAAGGGCAATGGTCGATTTTAGCCAAATTGTCAGGATCTCTTCTTTACGGAAAATACGATACCCGGCAATTATTTGACGGTTACCTACCTGATCCGCTGCTTGACGGCTTCCCCGCCCTTGTTCCCCTTACGAGCAAATACAGGGATGATTTTTGGAGAGTCAGAACCAACCTCGAAGGGTTTTTGGGAGTGATGTGGGAAACGACTCTTAGTCAATTCAATCTCGGGCTATCTTTGGGTTATGAAATCTCCCAATGGTATCAGCTCAACAGCCTTCCCCTATTAGAGAACGTAGTCAGTATTTATCCCCAGTTCAACGGGACTACTCAGGAAACCTCTTTTAACTTTTCAAATTTTGAACACTCGGCTAATGGCGACATCAGCTATCAAGGTTTGACGCTAAGAGCATCGATTGGTTTCTAATTAACGGGGCGCCCTTCAGGGCGCCTCACATTTACCCGCTTGAAGGTTTCATCGATGTCAAGATAAGCCATATTTAAAGCAGCATTTTGATCGGAGTTGTTTTTGCTCCTTAGCACAAGCAGCGTCAGATCAATGAGCGCCACGCCTACAATGATTCCTACCAACGCCGGGTTGGCGCAACTAATCGCTATAAGGGCGATGGTCGTGATGAAAATAGCCCTGTTGACCCATTTTTCCCGGTCTTCCAGCTTCTTTTCCAGCCGGGCAATATTTCTGGCGCTCTCAAAAACAGAGTCAGGCGGTCCGGTATGGTTACCAAAATGAATCATAAAAACACCATCTCAATTAAATTGCATTATAGCATTTATATATAAGTTTTATTTTAATTTTTTGTTGAGATTACATTAACCAACTCACTTCCAAAAAAATCATTTTCCGAGCCTGTGGCGACTAAACCTGAAACTTCCCTGCTTGATTTCTTTAAAGCCGCCCCTTGCCAAGAGGTCGCATCGAATAAATCATACGGCGCAGCTCCACTCCCTCCAGGCTAATTCAGGGGAGTATTTTGCTGGTTCCAGGAGCATCTTGCGGATAATGTCGTGATGCTTGCCATTTTGATCCCTTAAACTTTTTAAAGGATCGCTCATTTTGATGTAATCGGTGAGATTTTCTACGGAATACATACGGACAAAGGGGGTGTCTTCTCCATGAAAAAGGGCGGTGAGAAGCAGGCCAAGACCCCTTAAATGGTGTTGATCGACAAAATTTTTAAGCTCCTCATCGCTCGCGCTTTTAAAGCCTCTAAATAAACGGGAATATTCTTCTTCACATACTTTTGAGAGGCTTTTGGCAAAACCGTCCCGGGGTATTGAGGATCTCATGTCCACGAAATGGCAATTTCCAAAATCGGCAAAAACCGCTTTTTCATTCTTGAAAAGGACATTGCTTAATTTGTAGTCGGTATAGATGACTCGATATTTTGAAAAGAGCGCTATTTGTTCTATGAGCTGTGCGGCTATTTGAATTTTCTCCTCAATGGAAAAAGTATTTAGATGTAAGTCGCCGGTATACCTCTCCATCAAGTAGCTTTTTTCATCGTGAAAAACAACTTCAAGCACATCCGGGAAGACCTTTTCTCTATCTTCTTCATTCAGCCGCCGGTGAAATTCATGCAGGAAACGGATTTCTGAAGCGATGCTTTCTCTCGATTCCTGGGTGGGCTTCGGGGCTTTCAGCGCCATGTCGACTTGGAGTCTTTTGATGGCATTCAAAGCGATTTCCGTGACGCGGTAGATCTGTCCAAAAGAGCCCTCTGCCAGCGACTCACACTGTTCTATAGTGATTTTGTCAATGCAGCTCAAATTGAGTTTCATACAAAGCCGGGCTGGCCGAGGCGCCACTTGACTGCGGCGATGGTGAGGGGGATGAACTTTGGCTTTAAGGCTTTCCGCAAACAGCGCGCGGCCTCTTTTATCGTCGAGCCCGAACCGATGTAGTCATCGAAGAGGATGAGGGCGCCGGCCGGCACGCTTTCGGGGAGAATCAGCTGCATTTTTTCATGGACATTGTAGTGGCGCTGGTCGTTGTTGAGCCATTCCCCCTGCCGTTTTTCCGGAGTTGTTTTCCAGACGAGGAGGTCCAGCACAGGGACATTGAGGTGTTTGGCGAGCGCTTCGGCATACGCTTTTTGCGCTTTCCACGTCCTCGAGGGCAGGGGCACGATGGCGCCGACCGGATCGGTCAGGGCGTCTGCCCGCTGCAAGAGGAGCGCGAGGATTTCGGGATCGGCTGCTTCAGTCACAGCTCGCTCTTTCATGAAACGGAGAAAATGAGGCGTGCGCAATTTGCCGTCGAAGAGGCTGAAGCCGGAAGAGAGGCGGCTCGTCTTCGCTTCGGCAATCGGCACCGGGCGGTTGGCGAGCCAGAGGAGAGCGGCGCTCGCATCCGGGGGAGGAGGGGGCGTTTCCCCCAGGCAAATATCACAGTGCAGGCAGGGGACAGCGGCCGGATCGCCAAGCGCGCGGCAGAGGAGGGCCATGCGGCAATCGCTTTTCTGTTCGGCGTAGGCGATGATTTTATTCAGCTCCTCCCGTTTGACCAGGTGCTGGGTCGTGTAGCGGCTCAAATCGAGGGGTTTTGACGTCCCGCTTAATTTATACACTTGCACTCCCTTCAAACTCTCTTTGGTCAGGAAGTTTTGATCATTCAATTCGGCGAGGACGATCGTCACGCGGGTGGGGTGGAGGCCGGTGAGCCGCTTGATAGTCGTGAGGTTGGGCGGCTCGTCAGAGGCGCGCACGGCGTTTAAAACAGCCTGGAAATCTTGTTCTGAGGGGAGCGCCGAGTCGATAAAGTAATCCTGGACTTTCCGGTCAGCTTTGTCGTAGAGCAGGATCCCTTGAGCTTTCAGGCCGTCGCGCCCGGAACGCCCCACCTCCTGATAGTAGGCTGTGATCGAGCCCGGGATATCGAAGTGGATGATGAAGCGGAGGTCCTTCTTGTCGATCCCCATGCCAAGGGCGGTGGTGGAGGCGATGACGGGCAGAGTGTTTTGCGAAAAGGCGGCCTGAATTTTGCGCTTCTCTTCCGGCTCCAGGCCGGCGTGATAGGCGGTGAGGCCGAGATATTCGGCGGCGAGCTCGGTATTTTCCCGCGTGGAGCAGTAGATGAGGCCCTGCCCCGATAGCTTCGCCAAAAGGCTTTTGCAAAGTTCAAGCTTCTGCCCCATGCCGTTTGCCGGGAGAACAGAGAGGTGGATGTTGGAGCGGTTCATTTTTTCCCGCCAGATAAACACTTTCTCATCGGCCTCGGTGAGTTGCTGAGCGATATCCTTTTCGACCCGCTCGTCGGCCGTGGCGGTGAGGCCTAAAATTTTGAGATCGGGCCGCTGTTTTTTAAGCGCCCGGCTAAATTGGAGGATATGGCGGTAGCTCGGGCGGAAGTCGTGCCCCCAGGTCGAGATGCAATGCGCCTCATCGATCACAAGAAGCGCCACGGGGAGTTTCAGGAAAAACTCGAAGCGGTCGATATGGTCCAGCTGCTCCGGCGAAGTGAAAAGGATCTGCAGAGAGCCTGCGAGAGCGCGCCTTTTCGCTTCCTCATTTTCCTCCTCGGTCTGGTCGCTGTTAATAGAGGCGGCGGGGATCTGGAAGCGGTGAGTGAGTTGATCGATCTGATCGCGCATGAGGGCTAAAAGGGGGGAGATGACCAGAGTCGTGCCGCCGAGGAGGCAGGAGGTGAATTGGTAGAGCAGCGATTTGCCGTAGCCGGTCGGCTGGATGCAGAGGAGGCGGCGCTCCTTCAAGAGCGTCTCAATCGCTTCCAGCTGGCCGGGGCGGAAGGCCTCCATCCCGAATTTATCGCGCAAAAGGGCATTCATAGGGACAACTAGTCACTCCTTAGCTCTGAGCTAGCTGCAAAAGGTGACAAATGATAAGCGATCACATGCTTAATTTTTAAAAACTTTGTCATCTGTCAGCCAGTCTTTTCCAAAGAGCGCTCTTCTCTTTCATTAGTTTATCAGCTGCTTTTTTGAATGTATCATCATCAACTTCATCGGATTCTTCTTGCATGCTTTTTAGGACAGTATCGAGAATGTATTGTCTAATCGATATCCCTTTTTTGGCACAAAACATCTTCAAGAAAACATGCCATTCATATGGAAAATCAACGCTAACTCTTGTATTTTTATGCATTTGTTCTACCTCCTCCTTCATCTATCTATAGTATAACTCATTTGAGCTTTTAAGTAAATAAGCTAAAGCACAAGAAGTCGGGGATTAAGTTTAACCGTAACTCAAAAATAGGAATAAGGTACAATTTATTTGAAAATATACTATAATGAATGAAAACCGGAGCATTTATGTATTATCTTTTATTTTTCCTGCTCTTTTTCAGTTTTGCCGAGGCCCAGGAAGGGGGCTTTCCGGTAGAATTCGTCAATCAGACCCAGATCGCAAGCGATGATAATATCTTCATCACAATCAAAGGGTTAGATGTAAAAAACGGAACCCCCTGCTTTATCGCCATCCAATCTGACGGCAGCGGGGTTTGCCAGCCTCTAAAGGACGATGCCCAGTCTTCCGATTTCTCTTTTAGATTATCAGACTTAAAAAAAAGGGGTGTTCTGCTTCCCTATCTCGCCTCCGGCCGGATCTATATTTCCATCGGGCAGCCGATGCAGTTTGAAATCACCTCCGGGGATATTATCGACGCCGACGGCTTTAAGCCGCGCGACCCCAACTACTACACCCTCTACGACAAAGTGGAGTTCAGCTATATGCCAAACGGCGGTACCTGGATGAATCCGACCGCTGTGGACTTCTTCTCTATCCCCATCCGCATCGAGCAGCCGGGATCTGAAGTGTATCAGGCGACGGGAATAGCGGCTAGAAGGGCCGATGCGATCCGTCAGATTCAGACTATATTTCAAGTAGAGGACGCCACCCTTACAAAAGAATGGCAGAAGCTTTTCTTGACCTATACTGACCGGAATGGCCAGACAACTCTTTTGCGCATGATGGCGCCCGGCAAGGCGATGATTCAGGGGGTTCCAGGTACTCATCCGATGGATGAGCATTATCTCGACACCTATGTCGATCAGTTATGGGAATACTATAGCACAAACACCATCGGCATTGATTGCAGCGAACTGCAGGGGGCCGGCGTTAATCTTAAGGATTATGTTTTTGTCGGCCAGGTGCAGGGGAATAATTTCATCTTCACCAACCGCAGCGATCCGTTGAATAAGATTGTGATTCCAAAGCCTTCAAACTCAATACCTTGGTTTGCCGGTGCGCAAGGGGTATTCGATGCTCCGAACAATACCCCGAAAGCAATCATTGTGCGGCAGCTCACTTCGGCCTTTGATGTGGGGCTGCTTCCAGCGGCGGACGAAGCCGTCGTGAACCGCGCTTACTTTGATGAGCAGCGGCCAAATTTCTACACGAAAAATCCCTTGCTGCCCGATTCGAAAACAGGGCCCTGGTTCGACCTCTATTCGATGGGTCTGCATAGCTTTGGGAATGAGCAGCCCATTTATTCCTTTGCCTATGACGACGCCTTGGGGCAGGACGGCACTTTGCACGACCCCAAAGCCACAAAGGCCGTGATCACCATAGGCGATATGAGCGGCACGCCGATCCCTCAACCCCTTCAGGATGACCGCATCTATTCCGTCACTGTCAGCATAGGAGATGGAAGCCGGGTGGTGTATCAGGGAAAAGCCCTTGAGTCAGGAGCTCAATTGGAAGATATCGCTGTTCCTTTGCAGGTTGAGCTGAATGGGCAGCCCGCCTCCATCTATTTCGATCCGCCGGTTGTGCTGCCACCCTTTAAAGCGGCCGACGGCATAGTGGTGGAGAAGACGGGCGAAGGTGCGGTTACCGTGGCCTTTCCCGGCCTTCCGCGATAGAGCCTAACTGGTTCCACCTTTTTTCGATCAACTCCTTATACCTTTTTTGTCTGTCGAGTGAAAGAAAACTGTGATCAATTAGATCCTTCCACTTTCCCAAAGCATTTTTAAGCAAGTGCAGTTCATTTTCAAGCAGTAGTTTTGGAAGGTTAAGTCTCTCAGCTCCAAAATAATCCACTAGGTCGGCATATTGTAGTCTGCTTTTTTTCCCCCGAATGGGAAGGGCGATCTCTTCTGTAGCTTTCAAGACAATGGTCGTATTCACTAGATCATAGGCGGGACTTAAAGTCACTTTGCTGCCTTTTCTGATTAATGAAAAGTTTTTGAGATGCATATCTTCATTGCCCACCAAAAAGTTAAAAATCACTAAGCGAAAAAGTTTTGCCTTTTCAACAGAGGGAAAGGTGCAGTGTTTCTCAATCACCGAGATGACCTTTTCCATACTGGATTCATACTTGGTATCGCGTGAACAGCCGAGCAGCTGGGAGAAGTCTTCAGTCGCTACTTTTTTCCCCTTTGGCAGACGGTCGAATCTTTTGATGAAGTAACTCAGCGATCCATCGATATTGTACATGAGGCCATGCAACGGCACCTCAATTTCTACCCATTTGGCGAGTTTCATGGTCAGATCTTCGTTTTCAGGCAGCTCTTCGTAAATCTGGTGAGGAGGTTTAATGATAAATCTCCCGCCGGTCTCTACCACTTCAAAAACCTCATTTGCCGCATTTAGAATAGCGCTTAATTTGGGTTGCACCCCTTGAATGGATAGTTTAGAGGCTAATTCGATAGCCATTTGAATTTGTTCTTTTGGCGTGTAGGGAAAATCGCATAAATTATTTATTCCCAATAAAGACATTCCTTTAGTTGAATATCTGTTCTCTCCACACTCTTCATAAGTGATTGGGCATCTCATTCAACACCTTCTATGGTCACATTGCCGACGAGATCTTTTCCGACTACAATCAATTGTCCAAGAAAGTCGTTTTTATCCAATTTTGTTTGACGCAGCAGCCCATCTAACATCACTCCTTCAGGCAATAATCCTTCGAAGAAAGGGGGAAATCGGTCGAATAGATAAGGTGATTTGGAAAGGGGCATTTCTAAAGAAACGGAAGGGCCGCTGTATTCGGGCAAATAGGTGAATATATATGATTGGCCCCGTTTCTCCTCTTGCAGCTCGCCGGCAAGCACACCGTCCACATAGACTTCAGCTTTCTTCATTTTGCTCCTTAAAGAGATCCATCAACGGACTTTGAAATTCAATTTTAATATTTAAGACATGGAGCACCTTCAAAAGAGTTTCGAGTTGCACCGTCAATTTCCCCTTTTCAATATCAAAAACAGCCGTTTTGCCAAGTCCGCCGAGCTTTGCCAGTCCCTCTTGAGACAATCCGCTTTGTTTGCGATGGTAGCGCACCATTTTCCCAATTTTCTTGATATCCATAAATTACCGCTTTAACAGTAAAAATAGCTGATTTCAACCAATATGTCACTCTTTTTAAGCTTTTTTGCTGAAAAATACCGCTGAAACAGTAAAAAATGGAATATTCTATGAAATATTATGATGTTTAGGTTGATTTAGCGTTATCTTTACCGCTATGCCGGGTACTTTGTATTCATTCTAAATTGACTGCTCCGCTTGGGAAGTCGATCCGAGTTCAGCAAAAGTCTAAAGGATGAATGGACAATGCTGAAAGTTAAGGAAAATCGTTACTCTCGGCACAAAAGAAGTTGCTGAAGCTCATAAGAGCTACCTTAAGGGGAAGGGCTACAACACGCTAAGTTTTTGGTCAATCCGGTAAAAAAGTATTGCAGGTAATGAGGGAAAATGGCTTGGTTCAGGGAAAAGAGGGTGGTGTGTGATTCCCTGCAATCTAGGTTGAATTTTGCCAATATTTCTAATTGCCTTATTGCTTTTTTTCGGAGAGGTTCGGGGGAATAATGAGTTCCTTCTGCCAGAGAAACATCCATTGCATGAAAAACTAAAAGAGCTGTTTGTCGATCCTCAAATGTTTGAATCAGCGGAAAACTGGCAAAACGCCGGATTTCAGTTGAAATTTGGCCATCGCCACCTGATGATTGGCGAGCACCCGTCTATTCCAGGCTATCTTATCAAGAAATTTCCCGATACGACATCAAGAGAATTTCAAATTGAGAATTTCATGAAGCGTATTAATGGCGCGAATACTTTAAGAAAATTTATTAAGGAACATAAATTCAAGCGCTTCCAGGTTCCGGAAAAATGGCTTTATGAACTCCCTGAGGTTTTTAATCAGGGTGAAACCAAGGGGTATGTTTTAGTTGTAAAAAAAATGGATATTTGTGTTAAAGAAAACAGAACGCAGTATTACAACATGGATAAAAAAACCCTGAGTCATCTTTGCAGGATTATACTTCAAGTGGGCGGTATCGATGCCCGTCCGCGAAATATTCCTTTCACACACTCCGGAAAAATTGCCTTCATCGACACAGAACATGTGGGGAATAAAAAAGCCAGCTTTTTCAAGTATACGCTTCCAAAACTGAACAAAAAGAATCAAAAGTATGCTAAAGAATTATGGACCAACTTGGAGAATAAACAGAAGTAATCTTTGTCTAAAAACTCGAAATAATGTGAGGATATCCGCATCCTCCCAATGTGATGGATCGATATTGTCTTCTGAATGGGATATTTTCTTGATACTGAGCTCAATGAAATTATTTTACTCTTTTCTTTGTTTGACCCTGACTGTTTTCTCATTCCATGCAGCACATGGGGTGGATATTGTTTGGAATGGAGTCACTTATGATGATGAAACTGTTTCTCAGTTAATCACAGTGATCACTTCGACCAGCCCAATCCCCACCCATCCAACAACGAAACATATATATCCTGCTCAAAAAAGCCTTTTTCAAATTCCAGCCTTGGCTCGTTGTAGAAAAATTATCACTTTTGATGCTGTGCGAAATCCTGATGAACAGAGTGAGGAAAATTATGAACAGTATAAACAGAATATGATCAAATTAACTGAAACTGATCCCTATTTTTCCAATACCGATCTTGTATTTTGCTCTTCTTGGGGATGTCTTTCCGGGACAGTGAAAGAGGCGATGAAATATGTTAATACTCCATTTGTTTTTATTCATCAGCATGATTTAGTTGTAAAAAAATGGTTTGACCTCAATGGAGTAATTGCCACCATGGTTGCAAATCCCAATATTAAATATGTCCAGTTCTCACAATCCAGCAACAGGAAAAGGCCTGTAGATGAAGTAATTGAAGGAGACCATTTTGTTCCATTATGCCGTTCTTTTGGCTGGTCAGATATGTGCCATGTCGCATCTGTAGATTATTACGAGAATTTTGTACTTCCACAATGTAACAACACCTTTATGGATTTGGTTTTACAGCCTGCTCTTAAGAATTCTGTGAAAAAATTAGGAAAAGATGAAGGGCATCGTCCCTTTGGATCTTATCTTTATGGTAATTTAAGCGATGGCTGTTTCATTTACCATTCTCACGGAGCGCGCGGTAATATTGAATAATGTCACTCTTTTGCTGAAAAATACCGCTACTGCAGTAAAAAAGGGAATATTCTATGAAATATTGTTATATTTTCCGCTATGGCAGTTGTGGCATCAATCCACACCAAATGAGCGTAAAAGGTGCTTTGTATTCGTTCTAAATCCACTCACTGCCCCCCTCTTTCTTGTATAGAGGACCAATTTGAGATGGGAGCGTCAGTTGCGGCTCTTCAGAAAATGGACATGACGTTATTCTTTCAAGTTTTAGATCTTGCCTCGAAAGAAAAAGCAGTGGTGATAAGTCGTTTGGAGTTGCTATCTCCTACCGATTTAAAAAAGACAAAAAAGGGTGGATACTCTTTCTAACAACCTCTCGAGCTCAACCGGAAAAGGTAACAAAAGAGGGTATAGGAGCCATTGGAGTCGATATTAATGCCAACCATTTGGCCTTCGCCGAGACAGATCGATTCGGGAATATCATCAATAAAGGAGTTCTCCCCTTAAATACTTATGGAAAGGACAAAAACCAAACTTTAGCTGTTATTGGGGATGTCTCTGCTCTGTTAGTTTCATTGGCAGTCGAAACAAAAAAGCCGATCATTCTTGAAAAGTTAGATTTTCAAAAGAAGAAGATGACTCTTAAAGAAGAGTCCAGCAAAAAGCAATCGAGACTCCTTTCCTCTTTTTGCTATCGAAAAATTCTTGAGCGATTGCAGTCAAGAGCCTGGGCGTCCGGTGTGAGTTGTTATCTGGTCAATCCGGCTTTTACCTCGATAATCGGTTTTGTTAAATTTTCAAATAGGTACGGACTTTCAACACATCAAGCGGCGGCATTTTGTATTGCACGCCGCTATTTAGGATTTTCTGAAGAACCTCCCAAAGCCATATGTAAAATATCTGACGGCAAAAACTCCCAGGTCACTTTACGCCTACCTGTAAGGAATCGGCGCAAACATGTCTGGGTTGTTTGGGGATTAGTAAAACGGAAAGTACGAGTGGCGCTTGCAGCGCATTTCCAAACGATAAATAGTCGATCCTCTGATCCTCCTTTAAAAAATCGGTCAGTGAGATAGTATTTTTGGAAATTGTTGGTGAGATTCCAGCACACGAATCGTTAGCAAAACTGCTTGGCTGGCGTTCTCTCCTTTCTTCTCTTAAATGAGCAGATTTGGATAGATATTTAGGAGCGGTCTTTGAACACCCGTTTATAGATCAGGTCGAGCAGCTGGTTGTGGCCTTATTAGGATCAATATTAATATTAGACATAGATATCGGCAACTACATCAAAATAATGGTAATATTATATAAATAATATGTATATAATTATTTATTTAATAAGCTGAAAGGTGGTGTTCGCTGCATCTTTATCAAAGGTGTATGTGTATTTGCACTCATTGCTTGCGTTTTGTCTGCCTATCAAACAGTCAGGAAAATCCGCTTTGGCACTGCTCTCGTAATCACGCAAAGCCTGCCAGGCAATATCGTCTTGTTCGATAACTATCTGCCTTGTTTCCAACAGGGAAGTAAATATGGAGATAAGCTCTTTTTTGGTTAACTTATAACACCTTTGCAGAACCCAGAAAATTTCACATAAAGTAATTTGGCAAATCCAAAGTGATTCACCGTTTTTTAGACAATTTTCTATGCATTGATTGGCTAATTTTGATTGTTTAGGGTCATCTTGAACCAGAAAACGAACGACCACGTTAGTATCTAAACCAATCATTTGCTGGATCCATCTGAAATGGCTTTTTTCATGTCCGCCAATGATGCAGGTTTTCGACGTTTACTTTTAACGATACCTTTCAGTTCAGATACATCTTTGGAAACAAGATGCACGACTAAAGTATCTTCATCAATGATTTCGAAATCGAGTTTGGAGCCTGGAACAATCTTGAATTTATGACGGATCAAGTGAGGGATTGTTACCTGCCCTTTACTGGTTACAAGTGCCTTCATACTTTTCCTTACTATTCTAAAATATCCTTACTTTAGTGTAAGGAAATTCACCTTTTTAGTCAATAATAGCTGAACATGCCCGGATATTTTCACAATATTCCCCGGGAAAAATGTGAATTGAATTCCCAGATTGAGATGTTAAATCTCATTAGGGTCATCAGTAGGTGTATGCAAATTAGTCTCTTCAACATCAGGATCAGGGGTGCCAATGGATAATCTGGAAGCCTTTTGATGCAAATCTGTTAAGTAATCCAGCTCTTTTTCGGTATGAGGACCTGGAAACGATGCCAGAATTTCGTCTCTTAAAGCGGTGATGGCCCCATTATCGTCAGAAATTTGTTTTGTTCTGTCTCCAAGTTTCGCTGCCAAGTCGTCATACTGGTTTTGCAACGGTATATATTTATCCGGGACATCAGGGGATTTAACCAAGCGATTGTCCATATACACCACATCTGCATCTGTCATCGATTCCATCGCAACTTTTGCTGTTTTTGCCTTTATCTCTTTTCCACCCCCCGCTTTAGTCATATCAGGGGTAATGGGTCTGAAATTTGTAGCTGTACTCTCTGAACCTCCTGTAACGTCTTTAACCATAATACACCTCCATATAATACTTATTATAACGCAGTAAATGATAAAAATAGCGATAAATTAAATTAATTTTTAATTAAAATTGGTGTTGAATTTTAATAGTTATTTATTTATAATGTTTTTATGATTAATAAATTGGATCATGTTTTAAGTTGTATTGATAATAGCAGCGGTTTTATCCAGAAAGCGGCTGTTTATATCAATCGCTTCTATTACCTCCTCTGCGACGGCGCCTGGCATAACAACAAATCCGCCAGAAGAATTGTCAAATATTATCTTTACGAGGCGGCGATTGGGGAAAAGCAGCCGGTTGATGGCAAAATCAGGGAAATATTTAAGAAGTTGGCGATTAAGGATTTGAATATTGATCTGATCAGCCGGGAGTTGGGAGGAGAAGGGTTTAAGCGGGTCGGGAAGAGCGCTCCGACGACCCGGATGCTGTTTCATATCCATGCCGATGAATTTGGCAAGGGGAGCCGGCTGGAAGGGATGGACAGCGCATCCGCTTTGGCCTATTTGGAGGCATTTTTAAAAAAGAAGGGTCTTTATGGCGCGGGTGAGGATTTATTAAGGGAAATTCACGAGGGGCGTTTTAGCGGAAAAGGGGAGGTTGCAGAGGCCTTTAAAACGATGAAGCCGATGCTGATGATAGGGGGATGGGCCGGAAAGCCCGCCGGCCATGCCATGTACTATGAAGTGATCCCAACTTCCGATTCCCTGGCCACGGTGCGCTTCTATAATCTCGGCGCCGGCTCGGGGGAGCATAACGAGGGCCTTGATGGAGACAAAGTAAAGGCGGCTTGCTACGTCGAGTTGACCGGGGTCAAAAAAGGGACTCTTTTAGACGAAAATACCCATAAGATTCTCTCCGAGCTTAGGACGGAAGATGAGAAAGGAAGCAGAAAATACAGCGAAGAGGATATTTATCAGGGCCTGATTAATCTGCTTGAGCCCCAATCGGTTGAGGGAGGGCCGGCCACAACCGAAGAGCTTAAGACCAGGCAGCGCTCCGGGGTCTGCGCCTGGCGCTCGCTGATGGCTTTTATGTTCGCAAAGCTCGGGAAGGAACAGTATAAGCGCTTCATTTGCGATATCAAAATGCAAAGCCTGGCCGATTCTGTCTCGGCTATGGGAACGCCTTCAAAAGTGGAATGGCGCCTCCTGCACAAATCCCACCGCAAGCTGTGCCGCAGGATAGAGAAGGCCTTTTCCGAGAAGGTCATTGGGGAAAAATACTACATCCGGGTTAATGACAAGCTTAAAAAAATCGGGGCTGAGATCGCCCAAAAAAGAGATGCCGCGCTGCAGCCACGCAAGACCTGGGAAGAGTTCGGGTTGGAAGTCCTGCACTCGGTTTCTGACTTTTATGACAAGATATCCCTTTCCTTTAGCAGTCAAAATGAAAAGGTTCTTCACAAAAAGGGGAAAGGGGTGGACGCGGGGGGGGCTCAGCCCTTTAGTCATATTACGGAGGAGTTGAAGCGGTTTGAATTTAAGGGGGATTTGGGACCGGTTTTAGCCGTTTGCCAAAAAGCGATGAAAAATGGGGAGTATCATGCCCTGCATGTCGGGCTAGTGCACTTCTTTGGGAAGCTTTCGATCGACTTTCAATCTATGAATGGGGAACAGGCGGAAAAGCTGCTCCTGTCTTTGAATCAAATTGCCAAGGTGTTTTTCGAGACCTGCTATCGGGTTCCTGAAGCGGAGCTTGTGCATCCCGACAAGCTCTTCACTCTTTTTAAAATGCACTATTTTCAACTAAAGCTCGCTAAAGTTTTCAAACCGGCGCACACTTTTTCCGCTCCCTATTGCCCAAAGGAACAACAGAGCATTTTTTACCGCTATCTGAATGCGGCGCAGCAGAAAGAATGGGACCTGATGGCTCAAGAATTGAATTGGAACTCTGTTAGCGAGAGCCATCCTTTAGCCGTTAAACTGTCAGCCCTTTTTCCTGAATGGGTTTCCAATAAGCTGTCAGCCCTTCTTCCTGAATGGGTTTCTTCCAATGTGTCAAAATTAACTCCGGAACAGATCGACGCCTCTATATACGTCAGGAACGATCTCCCCGGCTGGTTTAGCGGGATGCGGGACACCGGGATTTATTTTTTGACGCTCATGTCATCGCATCAATCTAATCTTAAGGGCAATATTTCTGTAGAATTCCAAGTTGAAATGGCTGATTCTAAGGCAGATATTAAATTTGGGATTGAGGCTTTAGACATAAAAGTCGCCCCGTTTTGGTATATTAATGCCCGAGATGCCAAGCCTCTCTATCGGGAGACTTGTGTCGGGATGAAATTTAGTGAAGGGCTGAAGGCTTGTTTTGAAAGAATCCTCGGCAAGAAGGAAAAAGAGCTCCTCACCTCTGATATCAAAGTGGAGCTGCCCGGCAAAAGTTACATGCCGAAAGAATCGCTGGATGAATTTGCCAGGATTTTTTTGAGCGACAGCACAAAAATTGCCGAGGCCTTTATCTATTTTTTCAAGAATCCTGAAAAATTACTCGACCTTGACATGCAGGTTTATTTCCAGCTCGTCTTCAAACCGGCTCTTTTATACCGGGAATTGGAGATCAAGGGGTTTGCTGATAAGTTAGAGCGCTTTCTCAACACACAGATCGAGGCGTTTCTCTTAAGAGATCTGATCCAGCCGGCGGTTTTCCTGTTGCGCATGTGCCGCCTCTTTTCAGAATCGTCGCCAAGCCCTGCGCACTTTAAAGGGTCGTACGAGAAGCTGAAAGCGATTTTAAAGAGGAAGCTGACTCCTGAGGAAAAAAGTTTTGTCTATGCCGAGATCGTCGCTCATCTGGGGAAGCGGGAAAAGCTTTCTGAATCTGAGATAATGGATCTTTTAGCCGGTTCGACTTATCTGGGACAAGTGCCTGTCCTGAAGAAATGGCGCTGCCCGCAGATGGAAAAAGAGGCGCGCGACGCCATTCCTTTCCATGCTGACGCCCTTTTAGAGGCTTTAGTTAAACAGGGCAAAACAAATGACGCCCTTTTGAATGCCTTCACCGAGGCCTTAGGCTATGGGGGCGGGCGGAAGTGGCAGGTAGTGCAAAAGAAGGGGGAATTTCCCAGCTTTAAGACGGATGGGTTCACTTATTACCCCTTAAATGGCCAGCTGATTACGAAGGAACCGCACGCTCTCCCATTAGATATAAGGTCGAACAGTGATTTTGCCCGGCTGTTTCCTGGCCTGGAAAAAGGGGTGTTGAGGGAGGAGAACATTTGGGCGTGCGAGTATAAAGGGAGGGAAATTTTAGTCCATCTAGACCCGTGGCAAAATATGACCATCGAGCAAAAACTAGAAGATGGGTGGTATCGCTTTGAACCGCAGAAAAACCTTAACGGCAAATTTTTGGGCAGCGCCTACCTGACCCTCTATTACACCCATTGGCGAAAAGTTGGCGACTCCAGGCTGTTAATCTGCGATCCTGTCACCGACGAGCCCGTTTACTTAGCGAAAATGTTTGGCTGCCTGGTGAGAAAAGTGGAAAAAATTGGCAAAAGCGCCGCTTTAAAAACCCCATCAAGCCCGTTGACGCGCATTGAGGATCCCCTCTTCATTCATGAGTGGTCGGATAACCGGATGGAATTGCCCCGTTTCGGCTTGACGTTTACCGGTAAAAGCTCGGATCAGATTAAGGGCTTTTCTTTGAGCTCCAACCAGTTTCTCCCTTTCTTGGGACCCTACAAGCATTATTTGCTCCTCGATAATGGCAAAGGAGAGCAAAAGGTTCTGCTCCCCAGGCAATATTTTAAAGCCCCTCAAGAAAATGAAGTGTTGGAACCCCGCTTTGAAATTGACAGGCATCTCGAGGATCAGAAACAGCCCTTCGTCGTTTTCGACGTGAAAGAGGGGGCGCTGTTCAGCCCATCGAAAGCGGATAATCTCTATCTTGGATTCCTCCTGGCGGCTCTGCAGGAGTATGAGAGCGCCTTCCACTACTTAAAAAGATATGGGGAGAGCGTTCTCCCTTACTCAAAAGAAGAGGAAGAGGCTTTAAGGGCCATTCTCGATCTCGAGAAGGTGACTGGGGATCGGGAGGGCAACGCCTATGCCTTGCGCCTGTTCGCCGGCGATTTGCTCTTTAGAAATCAGGGGGAGCTGCCGAAGGGTATGGAGGTGCAATTTGAGGGTTACTTGACCCATAAGGCTCAAGCGACAGTGTGGCGGCTTGGCAAAGAGGAGCTGGAACGGTTTAGGAAGTGGATGCCTTTGCCAAAGAAGACGCAAGTAAGAGAATTCTCGCTCCATGAGAGGGAGAGAGATTTAGGTCTCACCAGATCGATATTTTTATTAACTTCTTCTGAAGCAGAAAAAAAGTTTCCAAACTATTTACTGACGCGCATGGGGCTACGTGCTAAATTTACTACCTTTTACCACTTTGCCAAAAACGGGACGAAAGAGGAAAAAGAAACCCTCAAAGCGGCTTGCAAATTTATAGGCCAGGATGACGATTACGCTGCCGTACTTCTCCTGGTGCTTGAGAAGCCGGAAGAATTCCCGGATACACCTCCTAAAAATGAAAAAGAAAGGAGATTGTGGGAGGATGAGGTGCAGAATGCTGCTAAAAAACTCATTCAGCTGCTGCCCGACTATACAGTAAAAAATAAACCGATCCCTCCGAAAATAACTCCTGAGGCCCCTGAACTCGTAGTTCCAAAGATGACTCTCAACTATAAGCTGACTCCCATTCCTCCTTATGAGGGGGATTGGTTTGAGATGAAGCCGCGGGAGGATCACAGCGGTCAGGAGCTTGTGGAATGGTTAGGGCAAGAGACGAACCCCGAACCCCTTTATCAAAATGAGATTGAGAGGTTAAAAAAGGATCTCGCTTTCAAAGAACCCGGCCTGCAATACACCTTAAAAGCAGGCGCCGAAAAGCTCATTCAGGCTTTAAAACCAAGAGAGAGGGGGGAAAGCCGGGAGGGGATCTTGGGTCTCGCGAACCGCCTGCCTAAAGACGAGGTGGAAAAAGGGCGAAGAGAGCTGCAGACTCAAGGGAAAACTTACGACCCGGTCACATTCGATGAACTGCTCCTTTTTTTCGCCAAAAGCGACGCTGCCGCCCTCTACAAGCGCAATCCTGTGCTGGATGAAAAAGAGATCAACGCAATTTTCCAGAAGATCGGCACCTATCTCCTGGAGGCTACGCATGAGCAACAGCGTCTAAGAGCCCTTAAAGACCCCTATAAAATGGTGGAAATGCGGCGGTACGACCCAAATAAACATCCGGCCTATCTGGTGTTTGAACACTATGCCGATATTTTACTGCGCGAAAATCAGGTGGAAAATCTCAAGATGTTTTTAGAGGGGAAAGACCCAAACCCGATCCTTGAGATGATCATGGCCTCGGGCAAGTCGAAAGTGCTTTTGCCTCTTCTGACACTTTTACGCGCCGACGGGGATACGGTGGCCATGTGCATCGTGCCAAAAGCGCTCTTTGAGAGCATCGGCAAAGACACGCAGGAGATTTTACAGGGAGCGTTCTTGAAGTCGCTGAAAAAACTGCAAATCGACCGGCATAATGAGCTGACGCTGCCCCGTCTGACCCTTATTTACGACGATCTGAAAGAGGTGCAGAAAAAGGGCTTTGGTCTGATCATGACCAATAAAAGCATGCAGTGCCTGATTTTGAAATATATCGAAATGAGGAAAAAAGGAGCGAAAGAGGAGATAAAGCTTTTAGAGGAAATTTTCCGGCTGCTCGCCATTAAAGGTTTTCCGGTCATCGATGAAGTGGATACGGTGACGAATGTGATGCACGAGGTGTGCTTTAGCCTAGGGGAGAGAAAAAATCCCAACCCCGATGAGATCGGGATCATAGCCGCCCTCTATGCGGTGATCGGCTCGAAGATGACAGCTTCCACCGAAGAGCAGTATCACAAAGAGCAAAAGATAGGGATCGCAAGGGGATTTTTGGAGCAGATGAAGGGGATCGAGTTCGATTCCAATGAAAAGACGGCGCGCGTGCAAAAGTACTTTAAGGAGCTGAATAATCCCGACGCTCTCCGCTACCTTTGCCACGATCAGGCGGGGCAAAAGTTTTTTGATGCCCAAAACGAAGAGATCCAGGATATTTTGGCCTTGGGCGCTGAAGTCATCTCCAAGTATCTGCCCCACACGCTGACCCAAAATTATAATGAGCGCTATGGGATTGACGATGAAAATCCCGTTCCGGCCGCCATCCCCTTTGCCGCCGCAAACACCCCCAATCACGGCTCCGAGTTCGCCAATCCCTTTATCACGATGTGCTACACCTTCCAGTCGTATCTCATTGAAGGGATCTCCTGCGAAGTGATCCGAAGAGAGCTCAACGGGATGCAGTCGCAGGTATTAAAGGCTATGGAGGGGGGATCACGGTTTGAAGATATTCCGGCGCTGAACCTGTTTTTACATTTGAAAGGGGAGCTCGATATGCCTCTTTTCAAATATAGCGACGATCAGTTAAGCGCCCTGCAGAAACAGATTAACAGCTCTCTTGCAAAAAAACTCTTCTTTATCTCTAAAACGATCCTGCCGAATATGGTGCTCTTCACCCATAAGCTCAGCTGCAACCCTTTCCATCTCCTGGCTTTCTTCTCCAGGCTGCTCGCTTTTACCGGCACCCTTTGGAACAGCAAGAGCATGCACCGCAAAACTACCCCGAAGCCGGAACTTGGGACCGATGCGAAAACGCTCAAACTCTTATGGCAGCATAGCTTTAAAGAAGTCACCGTGATCAAGAGCGGCTCTCCTGAGGAGATGCTGGCGAGGCTGCCTGCCTGCGATCTGATCAGCGATGCCGGAGGGTATTTTAAGGAGGGGGGCAACGCGAAAATTGCGAAAGCCATGGCGAGCAAAGAGCATCCGGTAGTCTTCTACAACAGCCGTAATGAGCAAATGGAGACGGATGGAGAAAATGTGCAATTGCTTTCCGAATCGGCGACGGCAAAAGAAAAGCGCAAGGGCTTCCTCGACCAGAGCCATACCACAGGCGCAGATGTGAAGCTGAAAGAGGACGCGGTCGGCGTTGTGACCATCGGGCGCAAAATGCTCCTGCGCGATCTTCTGCAAAGCGCCTGGCGCCTGCGCGGACTGGATCAGAAGCAAAGAGTGAAATTTGTGATTAGCGAAGAGGTTGAGAAGATAATGCGGCAAGTGTTGAAGAAGCCCGATGGTCCCCTCTATTTTGATGCGATTTTCCGCTTCTGTCTGATCAACCAGGTGAGGCAGCAGGGGCGGGACAATTTCAAAGCCCTGATTCAGGAGATGAAGAGTATCGCAGAAATGCTTCTGTTCCAGGTGGCGCTCGACCCCGGCTTCTCAGAAGAGGAAAAAGATCGGACCTTCGCCCGGCTGGAAAAAGAGTGGATTCTCGAGCTCAATCAGCCGCCGCGCAAACTTTATGGGCAGATATTAACGGAAGAAGAAAGCCCTGAAGTGATCAAAGATGAGAGTCGAAAGGCCCTCTTAAAACTGGAAGCGATCTTTAGAGATCTGCCCTTCCTGGAAAGAAAGATATCAAAGCAGGGCGCCTTGGAGCAGGTGGGGCAGATTGCGGAGCGCTTAAAGGGGTGTCTGATGTCCAAAGTTCCGGTCCCCATCCGCGATTTAGATGATGATCAGACCATTGAAATTGAACAAAACACCGAAAAAGAGGCGGAACTGGAGGAGCAGCAGGATCATTCCAGACCTTATGCGAAACTTGAGACAAAGACCCACAGCAAGATGCAGGAGGTTAAATCTCTAAGGGAATTAGATTATGCGATCGATGGCGTCATTCCCTATATCTCCTTAGAGAATTATTTGTTGTCAAGCAGAGGGCTCGGCCTTGCAAAGGCCTTTGAGGGGATCTATCTGACGGAAAATGTGTTCCAAAGAGAGCGCAACAATTTGTTTTACCCCGTCCAGCTTTCTGGGCCCTATCGCACGCCGCTCTACTTTGCCAAAGTGGAAAATGACGGCAAGGTGATCCTCTTAAGCCAGCAAGATGTGATCGATATGCGGGAAAAGTATAAGGATAAATCGTATGAGAATCTCTACCACATCGCCCATGGCTTTTATGATGACCGGCCCGTTTCCAGAGAGCTGCAGAAAAAGATCGTCAAAATCAAATTCCTGAACGGCGACTCGGCCTACACGAAAGAGGAGCTCAAGCTGTTAGGGGAGTGGATCAGGCCGCTTGGGGCAGCCCGGATGCAGGATCTCTTTGAGAAGGAGATCCTCGCCGGCTTTCCTGTGAAGATGTCCACTTATGGGCGGAGCGATCTTCGCAAGCTCTTTAGGGAGTGTCAAAAGATTTAAAGGCCGTCAACAATAAACTTTTTCCAAGACTGCAGCTGACATCTGTTTAATCGGGCTTCGCTTTTAGGAGCTGTGAAAAATCGATGATATGGGTAAAGAATGAACTTTTGCGCACCGCGTCAGTCACTCCATTGACATGGATCAATACCGGCCTTAAGGAAAAAGGGGTATTTGGCAGCTTCAAGCACGCTAATTTTCTCTGAACTTCGCTGATAACTTCTGCACCAACCGGTTTTTTTGAATACTTTATTTCACAAACATAAAGGCAATTGTACTTGAGCTGTAGCAGGTAATCTATTTGGCAGCCTGCGTCTTTAACTGTCTGCTTTTGAAAGTAGGGCCCGTCAAAAATGATTTCATCATAGGGAATATCGAGCAGGGAATATAAAGATTTAAAATTGCCAATCACAAGATTTTCAAACTGTAAACCCATAATGGCGTCCCAGGAAGGCATCTTTTTCAAAACCCCTTTTTCAATAGCATCGGCATTCGGCTCTATATATTTCAGGTAAAAACGAATATAATTATCTTTTAATCTATAGCGGCATAATTTTGATTGCTTGCCATTTACCAAACTCCAGGCGTGAAAGCGCTGGATGTATTGAGTCTCCTCAAGATCTTTAAGGTATTTGCTTACGAGCCCCCCTTTCTCCATCTTCATGGCATCGCAAATTTGCTGGAAATCGGCGTACCCATCTGCGAGGCGCATCACAACATTCTTATATTGGTTGGCGCGTCTTGAAAAAAGGTCTGTAAATATCCGGTCAAACTCTTGAAAAAGCAACCCTTCACGGCGAAAACAAAGCCTTTGAATATTCTCCTCCGCTCTAAGCTTGGGGTTAATCTCTTCAAGATAACGGGGTACCCCGCCAGTTATTGAGAGAATTTTGAATTTTTCATAGGCCGATACCAGCCCCTCATTTGGCTGCCAGAAATGGCTGCATTCACACAAAGGCAACTCTTCCAGGGTCAATACAAGGGAAACCCGACCCAAAAAGCCCGTACTGCTCAAAATATTTTCTTCAATCCATCCCGACATTGAGCCGCATAGAATCAGGATCAAATTGGGGTTTTTTTTTAGAAACTGATCCCATACGGTTTTCAATTTTCCAAGAAAGGTAGGATCTTTAGAGCCCATCCAGTTAATTTCATCAAGGAAAATGACCACTCTTCCCTTTTTAGCAATTTCCGCCAAATGCCAAAAAAGATCATCCCAATCATCTGCTTTTAAACCCCTCACACCGCTGGCCATTTCCAAACTTTTAGCAAAATGGGTTCGCTGACTTTGCGCCGTAACTCCATCATGATCAGGGGGTAATCCTTCGATTGACAGCGTCCTGAAAGACTTGCTGAATTCCTCTGCCAGCCGGCTTTTTCCAATGCGCCTGCGCCCTTTAATTACAATGAGGCTAGCGATTTTCATCTCCAATCGCTCTCTTAGCAGATTCAGCTCTCTTTCACGGCCATAAAATGGGGCACCCATGAGAACTCCTTCTTTTACCTTATTTTAGCACAAAAACTTCACCAAATCAATTAAATTGCGATTTGGTGAAGTTTTTTTATTTCATAAAAAGTTTCACTAAAATGGAAAAATTCGATTTTGGTGAAACTTGTCTAAATAACGGCAGTTTAGCAAAGCACATGGATCCTGGCCGGCTTTCCTTTGAAGATGTGGCGGAGCGATCTTCGCAAGCTCTGTAAGTCTATGAGCTCATACCCAACTTCAAAAGCCGAAATCCTGGTCTGCTTCAAATCTTCGCAGTCAGTACTGCCCTTTGCATAAGAGATTTTCTGGCTTGGGCTATGATGTTTTCTGGAAGGAGTTTGCCAACTATCTAAATGGAACAACTGTTCCCAGGGTTATTTCTCTTTCCATTTCGGCTAAATTAATCAAATATTTATTGTCGATTATTTCAATAACAGTTTCAGCAATTTCCGCGTCGCGGCAATCAAATGCCCCCTTTTGCTTGGGGGTTAACACCCCTCCTGAGCTAGTTATAAGCTAAATGTAATTATCCTTTGTTAATTTATTATTAATATCAAGTGTTTATGTTAATTGTAAATTAGCAATGATTTATAATTAAATATTAGGAGGTGGGTATGACTGAGATAAGCAGTTATCGGGATTATGGTTCAACGCATTTCAACTTGATTGAAGATGAAAACGATTTAAGTTCTACCATCAGCAGTTATGAAGATTTAGTGGCAGACCTTCCGAAAGAAAATTTACCATCGGAGCTCATCGATTCGATGAACAAAATTCTGGGTGAATTGAAGGATGAGAAGCTAACTCTTGAGGAAAAAGATCAGAAGTTTGGAATCCTCAAAAATTATCTAGGTGTTGCAGAAACATTTTTGGTTGGACAGCAGAACATCCGACCCTCCTCTCCTTCCGTGAAGAGGCTTGGCGCGGGGGGCGCGGCCAAAGAGGTATTCGTTCTTAAATCAACGGAAAATAGATTATCCAGCCACAAAGTCTTCCTTGTGGCGAGAAAGACCTCCAAGATTCAAGAATTAACGAAAGGAGAATCCAGGCAAGAGGAATTGAGAAGGGAGGTTGAAACAGTAAAAAATATACGCGAAAATCTCCAAAGGATCCGGCTCGGGGAGTTTGTAGGAACAGATAATGCAGAGAGGATACTCAAAGAATACGGGTCAATAGATGGCTTTATTGAAGCTATGAATGAAGGTAAGGAGGAAGAAATGGCAAAGAAATTTGAGGATCCTGCGGAACTTGCCAAGCTAAAACAGTGGGGCGACGGCTTTCCCCATGATTTTGAATTACACATAGATCCAGATCTGAAGGCGTTGGGATTGGACGGCGCGGAGGGCGTGCATCAATTAGGCCAGGAATTTGCCTCAATGAGCCTGGCCAATCGCGGCGATATGGAAAGTTTTATGCGCGGCGAGGAGGGCCTTTCGTTAACCCTTGAAGAGCGAATGGATATGACTGAACAAGTCATGAAGGCTGTAAGGGACCTGCATGCGGCAGGCTACGTGCATGGCGACCTGAAACCGGATAACTTCCTGGTCCATATTGAACAGGTAGATGGAAAAAGGAAGATTCGGGTCATTCTCAATGACTTTGGCACCACGGAGCTCATGAAACCCGGACTGCCTTATATGGGCAATCCCCGCAACAGGTCTCCTCAAAATGATAAATCTTTTGAGACAGATGTTTATGCCGTGAAGAATATATGCGTTCGCCTGTTGGAACAGCCCCACGTCCACAGCCAGGGAGGCGCCTCTCTGATAACTGTAAAGGAAAGCAAATCCTCACCCAGCAAAGTAACGATTAAGAAAGATGGCAAAGACACGGGGGAGTTAAAACGGCAGGGGTTTGAAAGATACATTACCGAGCATAAGGACTGCTGTCAGTGGGATGGCGATAAAAGTTGGGGAAAGGTTAAAGTGTTTTCCGGTCGCGTGAGCAGTAAAATGGCAACGACGCACATCAACCCGAACAGCTTGAAAGCGGAACAAGCAGCTGTTGGAGAATATTTCAAGGTAGTAAATGCCAAGTTAACAGAAGAGTTAAGTCCTGATTATGAGCGGCCAGTCAATAGGAGTAGTGAGGAGGTTGAGGCAACGAAAGTCAGACTGCAAAACCTGATGGGGGCTCTGGAAAGCATGTCGAAAACAGAGGTGAAGGAACGCGCGACTATGGATGAAGCGGTTAAAATTGCCGGCGGGGCCGGTCAAACAAAGCAAATTATAAAAGCCTAACGCATTATTTCAACATCAATTGTCAGGCTTCCTTCGTTTGCCTCATTAAATTGTTCGATCATTGACACGAGAACTTCTTCCAAATCGGGGGAAAGAGTGTCCACTTTCAAAGTAACAGTGAGTTCTTCTTTTCTTTTAAATTTTGATTTCGTAAGCCAATCGATCAATACCTCGGTGTTGAATCGAACTTGAGGCAGCTTAAGCTCTATCAGATTCGGAGCGTTCTTTATGAAGGCGTCGATGAAGTCCAGGTTGTTTATTTTGGCGCTGGCCTTGCAGGCGAAATGAAGAAGATTGGGATAGTTATTTATCAGGAGCGGCAGGTTATCGACCCAACCATCCCCTTCAATCTCGCTTTCAAACTGAATAACTTCCAATTCCGCATTCCCTTGCATCGCCAAATCCTTAAAGTTATCTCCACTTAACCCAAAATTTTGGAATACGACGTGAGGAACGCATTTCATGAATGAGGACATCAACTTTACGATGTCGGATTGGGCGGGTGAGATGTCTTCAGGTTTATGGATGATGAGTACTTCGGTCTCTGAAACCAGCAATTTTTTGGCAAAAGCCAGTTGGAGTTTCTGATCGCGAAATAACTCGCGGCTTGGATATAGGTGACACCCCGGAACTTTATTCCCAGCAAGATCAAACACTTTTTCTAAACTAAAGCGGCCAAATTGTCCCTCATCTAAAAGAACGGCAGGGCGTTTTTGCACCTCTTTGTTCTGAAAAAGATACTCGATAACACTTGGATCCACATCATCGGCAATAAAATCGCCTGCCTCAAAAGACATTTGTTGTCTGGCTTCAGGTTCTGCCTGTTTTATTGTTATACTAGCTTCTTCGAGTTCATCTTCCATTTCGTTGATGAGGGCGTCTATTCCGGCCTTTTTTCCCGGAACTACTGTGACATCGAGCTTCAGAGAATCGAGGGGAATTCTATTTAAAAGCTCTTTAAAAACTTTTTTGTCGCAGTTAAGTTGCAAAAGTTCAATACAGCGAATTTTTTCTTTTTGGAGGTGGTTGATTAGGGCGGCTACAGCGGAAAGGTTGGTTGTAGGCATATTTCTCAGGTTGATGCGATAGCAATTTCCGTATTTATTCGTATAGGGAGAAACAATGCTTTGAAGGGATCCGTTAATTTCCCGACCCCAATCGACGTCATTGCAATTAAAAGAGCCACAAATAAAATTATTAACATTTGACATATAAACCTCGAAAAAGAAGTAAATAATAACAAGGCTAATATTAATTGTCAAAATTATGTTATTTCGTCCACTTAAAGCCGATAGCAGACTCGGAAAGATTTAAGGCTTTAGCGATTTTGTACAGTGTTGTGCGCCTTGGCATCGATTTAGATTGGAAGAATCGGCTAAGAGAAGGTTGCGGGATGCCCGTTCTTCTTGCCAGTTCACTAATACCCCCTTGACGATCAACTTCCTCGCGCAGCTTTAGTTTGAATTCTATTATATCGCGTTTAATTGCTGAAAGATCGTTATAATGCAGATAGGGACGATCTTCAGGTGCTTTAGGGGCCATGTGTATGTCATCGAGAACCTCTTGTATATCTTCAATTATCAGATCCCTTTCGCCGGGATCATTTTCTTCGAACCACATTTCCATGAGGTCTTGCAAACCTTCGTAACGCTGGTAATTCTCCATCAAACTACAGATAAAGACGCTCCCTAAGCCTACTCGGCGCATTTCGTTGAGAATATCCAAAACGTATAAATCATCATCATGAGCATGAGCAAAGTTCATAATAACCTCCCTCTAAAGGTAAATCTTCCTTCTTCAATGAGTTGAATTTTTACTTTTAATTTAGCCATTTCTCTAAAATCCTTATTGGCGTTCTCTTTTATATAAGCATTGCACAAATACGCTGTCTCATCGTTGATAACAACGAGTAATCTTAACTGAGAGCGCCCTGGCCCAATGTTATGCCATTTCATTTTGAAACCCTGGCGAATTATCTTTCCGCTCTTGTCTTTGCAAGGACCCCAAAATTTGTCATTTCCAAACTTACAATGATAGGGATATTCCTTTAATAGTTCCGCATCAGGGCGGAGAATTTCCCGATATTCAGCCTCAGAAAACACATCCAATAAATCTATGTAAGACTGCAGTGCCCAGTCGGTAATCACTATTTCCATTATCCGTCCCTATATAACATAATATACCATATTATAACTATTTATATCAATGCATATTTAACGCCCTGAAGCTAAAGAGGCAAAGGGGCACAATATCAGCATTTGGAGTAATTTATTGCGGAATGAGGGGTTTTTCTTTAGAATCGTCTGACATTCATTTTAGGAGCGGTATGTATCTAAATACAGATTTGAAAGTGGAGACATTCTCTGAGCTCGCCCAAATGCTGGAGGGAGGCAGCTGTTCCGTCTCATTTTGGGGGGGAAGACAGGTGACTCTTAAAAACTCTAAAACCAGCGATCTGATGGAACTGGGCAATCAAGTGACCAATTTATTTCTTGAGAAGGGGTGCCCCTCAACCGAGCGGGCGGCTCTAAAAACCATCAGCAAACAGCTTTCCAAGTGGTTTCAGGAGACGGACGAGTCTGTCAAAACCACCTTCAAGATTACCCAGATGTCTGACTTCTTCAGTTATCCCACGGAAAATGTCACCAGTTTTTGGAAGCCCGGCGCGGCGGGTATTGCCATCGAAAACCTCTATTCGGACGAGGAGTGGAAGGAGCAATTTCCGGATAGTAAAATGCCTGAACCGATTCAGGTGATCGGGAAGTTTAAACTATTTTCCGATGAGCAAATCGGGGAAGCGGAGGAGTTCGTACTGGTCTAGCCGGAGTTTACAAACTCATTGCCGGCATCTGACAAGCAGCTTGTAAACTCCGGCTAGGTGCTGTCTTTCAGTTTGTAGACTGCGATCCGGTTTTCGGCGCGGGCAAACGCCTTCTTTGCCCTCTCCCGGTCGACTTCGGGATCGTGATCTTCGAGCCTTTTTTGCGCCCGCTCAAGGGCCGCTTCGGCGCGCGGCAGATCGATCTCATCCGGTTGCAGGGCGGTGTCTGCGAGCAGCGAAACTTCGTTGTGCATGACATCGAGGTACCCT
Source organism: uncultured Chlamydiae bacterium (assembly GCA_963696295.1). Classification (GTDB taxonomy): domain Bacteria; phylum Chlamydiota; class Chlamydiia; order Chlamydiales; family JAJFMB01; genus CAVOJR01. The sequence continues at coordinate 1,942,763 of CAVOJR010000001.1, forward strand.
CCCGAGATCGACCAGAGCCATTTTTTGCCCTCCTTGTCGATCACTTCCATCCGTCCCGGCCTCAAGGTCGAGATGATGGAGGCGTGATCGGTCAGAATCTCCATGTAGCCCACCGTGCCAGGAGCGAGGAGGGATTTCACCTCTCCGTCAAAAACCACTTTTTCAGGAGTCGCTATAAACAGATGATACATTATTGCAAGCCCTTAGCCTTTTCAAAAACTTCTTCAATCGGCCCTACCATGTAGAAGGCCTGTTCCGGTATTTCATCCATTTCCCCGTTCACAATCATTTTGAACCCTTTAATCGTCTCATCGCGCTTCACATATTTGCCCGGCTTTCCGGTGAACGTTTCGGCGACGAAGAGGGGCTGCGAGAGGAAATTGCGGATTTTACGGGCTCTTGCCACGGTGAGTTTATCCTCTTCGGAGAGCTCCTCAATGCCTAAAATGGCAATGATGTCCTGCAGGTCTTTGTAGCGCTGCAGGATTTTCTGGACTTGCCGCGCCACTTCGTAATGCTCTTTGCCGACGAGGTAGGGGTCCAGGATGCGCGAAGTCGATGTCAGGGTGTCCACGGCGGGATAGATGCCGCTTTCGGCCAGAGACCGGGAAAGGGTGGTGATCGCGTCGAGGTGGGTGAACAAGCTGGCAGGGGCCGGATCGGTGTAGTCGTCGGCGGGAACGTAAATGGCCTGAACGGAGGTGATCGACCCGGTTTTGGTCGAAGTGATCCGCTCCTGCAGGGTGCCGATCTCGGTCGCCAAAGTGGGCTGGTAGCCTACTGCGGAAGGCATTCTTCCCAGAAGGGCGGAAACTTCCGAACCGGCCTGCACAAATCTGAAAATGTTATCGATAAAGAGCAGCACATCCTGATGCTCGGTATCTCTGAAGTATTCGGCCATCGACAAACCGGTCAGGGCGACCCGCAAACGCGCTCCCGGCGGCTCATTCATCTGGCCGAACACGAGGCAAGTCTTGGAGATGACTCCCGATTCCTTCATCTCGAGCCAAAGTTCGTTTCCCTCGCGCGTTCTCTCCCCGACTCCGCAAAAGACGGAAAAGCCGCCGTGCTGGGCGGCGATATTGCGGATAAGCTCCATGACGATCACCGATTTGCCGACGCCGGCGCCTCCGAACAACCCCACTTTTCCCCCTTTCGGGAAGGGGGCGACCAGGTCGATCACTTTAATGCCGGTCTCGAAAAGGGAAGTCTTCGTATCCTGATCCTCCAGCGGAGGGGGGTCCTGATGAATGGAGGCGGTCTTGGGATCTTTTAGAGGGCCGAGGCCGTCCAGAGGATCCCCCAGTAAGTTAAAAATCCGCCCTAAAGTGGCGGGGCCGACCGGAACTTGGATAGGAGCGCCTGTGTCGACGGCCTCCATGCCTCTCACAAGGCCGTCTGTGGAGGTGAGGGCGATGCATCTGACTACGCTGTCGCCAAGCTGCATGGCAACTTCGGCAGTGATATCAATCCCGTTTTCTTTGATTTTAATGGCATTTAAAATTTGGGGCAGTTTTTCCGGGGGAAATTCAATGTCCACAGTGGGACCGATGACCTGTTTGACTTTTCCAACAACCATTTAAAGTTCCTTTTTTTCATATCCTCTGCGAGGAGGAGATTTCAATAATTTCTCTTGTAATGCTTTCCTGCCGCACTTTGTTGCGAAGGAGCGTCAGATCCTCGATCATATTTTTGGAATTCTTGCTCGCGGTCTGCATGGCGACAATCCTGGCGGCCAGTTCCGAGGCATACGCTTCATGCAGGGCGGTCTGCAGGCGCGTGACGCAATATCTGGGTAGGATTTTTGAGTAAATTTCCACCGGATTTGGTTCAAAGATGTAATTGAGCTGCTTTTTTTCCCCTTCCGGCTTTCCAATATTCAAGAATTTTTCGGCCATGACTTTTCTGTTCATGACGGTGATGTAATGGGTATAGATCAGCCAGATTTCATCATATGTCCCGTCTAAAAACTTATTGACCAGCTGATCGGTTAACACTTGCACCTCGTGAAAGGTGATTGTTCCGCCCCACTCTTTGAATTGATGGGCGACCGGCCACTGTTTTCTTGCGAAATGCTCAATCCCTTTTTTGCCGAAAAGGATCAGCTCGATGTTGTCGGGGCGGTAATTTTTCAAGAAACGGTCGGCGGCATGCATGACATTACTGTTGTAAGACCCGGAGAGGCCTCTATCGGCTGCGACCACGATCAGCCCCGTTTTTTTGATCTCGCTTCTTTCCTCAAACAAAGGGTGGGAATACTCGGTTGATGCCAATTTCTCCAAAATCTCTTTCATCTTGGAGATGTAGGGGCGAGACTCTTCAGCATGAGCCTGGGCGCGCCGCAAACGGGCGGCAGCCACCCTTTCCATGGCGTCGGTGATCTTCTTGATATTCTCCACCGACCGCAGGCGGCTTTTGATGTCGCGTAAATTGGTCATGCTTTTATCGGGGTAGTGAATATTTTCTTAAATTTACCGATGGCTTCTCTCAAAAGCGCGGCTGTTTTATCATCCAGCGCCTGCGTTGTTGCGATCGTTTTGGCAATGCCGGGGTATTCTTTCTCCATAAAGATATAAAACTCCTGTTCGAAGGCTTTGATCCTTTCGACGGGAATGTCATCCAAAAAGCCTTCGGTGCCGGCGAAAATGATCATCACCTGCTTTTCTAAAGGATAAGGCATTAATTTGTCCTGCTTTAAGACTTCCACCATAATCTCGCCGCGGTTGAGCTGCGCTCTTGTTCTGTCGTCCAGTTCCGACCCAAATTGGGTGAAGGCGGCGAGCTCCCGGTATTGCGCGAGATCGAGCCGCAGACTGCCGGCCACTTTTTTCATCGCTTTGGTCTGCGCTTTTCCCCCTACCCTGGAGGCTGAAATGCCGACATTGATGGCGGGGCGCACGCCCATGTAGAAAAGATCTGATTCCAGATAGATTTGCCCGTCGGTGATCGAAATCACGTTGGTGGGAATGTAGGCCGTGACGTCGTTGGCCTGCGTTTCGATCACAGGCAAAGCTGTCAGGGAGCCGCCCCCCATTTCCTTATTAAGTTTGGCGGCACGCTCAAGGAGGCGGGAGTGGAGGTAGAAAATATCGCCCGGGTAAGCTTCCCGGCCGGGCGGGCGCCTTAAGAGCAGCGAAAGCTGCCTGTAGGCCTGAGCGTGTTTGGAGAGGTCGTCGTAGAAACAGACGGCGTGCTTGCCGTTATACATAAAATATTCCCCCATGGCCGCGCCGGCGTAGGGAGCGATGTATTGCAGCGAAGCGGTGTCGGAGGCGGAGGCGACGACAACTGTGGTGTATTCCATGGCGCCAAACTCTTCCAGGAGAGCCACATAGCGGGAAACTGTCGAGGCTTTCTGCCCGATCGCCACATAGATGCAGTACACCCCTTTGCCTTTCTGATTGATAATGGTGTCTAAAATGACCGTTGTTTTGCCGGTCTGCCTGTCGCCGAGAATCAGCTCCCTTTGTCCGAGGCCGATCGGGATCATCGAATCAATCGCTTTGATCCCCGTTTGAAGGGGCTCGTGCACCGGCTGCCTTTCCACCACATTGGGGGCCGAATGTTCGAGCGGGCCGAACTGGCTGGTGACGATCGGGCCTTTGCCGTCTAGGGGAACGCCGAGAGGGTTGACCACGCGTCCCAAAAGCTCTTCGCCGACGGGGATGTGGGCGATTTTTCCGGTGCGTTTGACCACGTCCTGCTCTTTGAGCCCCTCTTCTGAACCAAAGAGAACAACGCCGACGCTGTCCGATTCGAGGTTTAAAACCATGCCGAGGGTGCCATTGGAAAACTCCACCATCTCCGACATCATCGCATCATCGAGTCCATAAACGCGCGCGATCCCGTCGCCCAGCTGGAGAATATAGCCTACCGATTCTACGGATAGTTTATCGCTGTAGTTTTTGATCTCTTCTTCTATCGCCCAGGCGACTTCTTCCGGTTTTAATGCCATTGCTTCACCTTAATTTAATAACTCTCGTTTTAGCTTTTCCAGCTTCCCTTTGATGCTGAAGTCAGCCAGCCGGTTTCCAATTGTCAATATTCCGCCGCCGATCAGGCGGGGATCGGTTTCCTCTTCGAGAAAAACTTTCTTCCCATACTGCTTTTCCAGCTTGCCCTTCAATTTTTCGATATAAGACGGCTCTACCGGCTCCGCCGTTACCAGCCGCCCTTTCAATTGTCCTAATTTCTCCCTGACCATTTGGGAATAAGCCTTCACAATTTCTTGCAAATAGTTAAAACGCCTTTTTTCCACCAGAAGGAGCAAAAAGGAAACGAGCTGTTTGTCTTCCACTTCCTCTAAGCCCTTTTTCAAAGCTTCTTCTTTGTTTTCCTTGGAGATATGAGGGGAAAAGAAGAAGGGATAGCGGTTTAAGACGGCAACGAGCCGGTTCAAGTCGCGGCAGCGCCTCTCCAGCTCCTCGTCTGAGGCTGTCAATTGAAACAGGGCTTTCGCATAGCGGGTCTCTATCAATTGGCCCCCGTTTGTTCCACAAAATCGGCTAGGAGCTTTTCCTGATCCTCTTTATTCAACTTGGATTTCAGAATCTTCTCAGTCGCTGCCATGGTTATATTGACCAGTTCGTTTTTTAACTCTTTTTTGGCTTTGGTGATTTCATTTTGCAAATCTTCTTCATGCTTGGTCAGCATGGCTCGTGTCCGAAGTTGCGCCTCTTTTTGAATTTCATAAGCCATCTGTTTCCCCTTATCGATCCCTTCCTGAGTTTTGACAAGGGCGTAAGCTTCTATGCTTTTAATCTTATCGCTGTATTCCTGCGCGGCTTTTTCGACGGCGGCCTTTTCCGCTTCGATCGCTTCAAGGTCGGCCCGTATTTTTTCCTTTCGTCCATCCAGGAGGTTCAAAAAGGGCTTCCAGGCGTATCTTTTCATCACCCAGAGCATGACGAGAAACGAGATGATCTGAGTGACAACTTGTCCAATTTCTATTCTCATCTTATCCCATTTTCCCCAGCAAAATGAAGAACACGATCAGCGCGTAAATGGTCAAGGCTTCGATCAAAGCCGCGCCGATGATCATATTGGTCAAGATTTTCCCGGAAGCTTCCGGTTGACGGCCAATCGCTTCCAACGCGCCTGCGACGGCCAATCCGAGGCCGATTCCGGAACCTAGGGCCGCCAGTCCAACGCCTACCGGGGCTGAGAGAGCTACTGCTGAGCCAACATCCATTTTTTTTTCTCCTTTTTCTTAATGTTTATCTTCATAACCGGGTACGGATAACAAGATATAAATTGTAGCTAATAATGTAAAAACCATGGCCTGCATCAAACCGGTGAGCAAGGCCAGAAACATAAACGGGATTTGCAGCGGCACGCCGATCGAGGGGAAGTAGGGGGCGAGCATATTGACGCCGAACATGGCGAAGGCGGCGATCAGTATATCTTCTCCGACCACATTGCCGAATAATCGCAAAGCGAGAGTGACCGGCCGTGTGAACTGCGTGAGCAATTCGATGGGGAACATCAGGGGGACCAAAGCCCAGCCCATGACTCCCTTCGGCGAGCCTGCCATATGGTATAGGAAGCCCAAAATGCCGTAGTTTCTGATATTCAGGTACTGGACCAGGACAAAAACGCAAATGGCGAGCGCCACGGTAATATTGAAGTTCGAAGTGGGCGCTTTAAGAAGCGGGATCAGGACAAGCCAGTTCATCAGGAGAATATAGAGGAACAGAGTGCCTAAAAACGGAACATATTTTTCCCCTTCCGGGCCCAAAATATCTAACACAAATTTGCGCAAAGTTTCTACGATCCATTCCAGGAAGTTTTGAAAACGGGAGGGGATCAAGGTGCTTTTGCGGGCGCCGAGATAAAAGAGAAGCGATATCGCGCAAGCCACCATCAAAGAATAGACCAGGGTTTCCCAATAATACAGAAAGTTAAAGAAGGCTGAATCGCTGAAGGTTTTGTGCAGCAAGGAGATGAAGTTGGGCAGCTCCGGCACTTCGGCGTCCAGGGAGGCGTGCAGGCTGGAGGCCGAGGCAAAGGGGAGGAGGCACGCCGTCCTTAAAACGCCGAGTGAATAGACAATGATCACGAGAAAAATCAAAGAGAACCCGAGCATGAGGTTCCAGGGGGGGAAGTCGCTGATGGATAACAGGTAGTATCCCAGGCCGTAGAGCAGCGGGAATTTAATCATCGCGATATAACGTTTGGTTTTTCCCAAGAAATACGCAACGGTCAGATGTTTGATGAATAAGAAGTTAGCGGAGGACCAGAGGGCGCCGAGCAGAATTTGACAACCGCTCCACAGGGAATCGGATATGCCGTAGAAGGCGAACAGGAGCAGCGCGGCGGCCAGGTTGTATTTGAGGATGTTGTCAATGTATTTAACCATCGCCAAACCTCTTGATGATGCGGTAAAATTCGCGGAAGGCGGCGGCAAAGCCCAAAAGGATGAAGAGATACATGAAATAGGGTTTCGTATGCAGTTTTTCATCCAGCCAGGTGCCGACCAGCCAGCCGAGAACCGGCGGGACAGCCAATACGAAGGGGATGGTGATGAAGGCAGCGAACTGTTTCATGGCTTTTTTCAATTTTACTGTTAAGGGTCAATGTAAATTGGCTCTGCATAGATTTCAATAAAAAAATTGGTTGCGACTAATAATCTCTTAGGGAAAGATATCCTCTAAAGTGATGATCCATAGTTCCTGGCGGGCAATGCATCAGTTGCAGATTAAGACCTTTTCAATGGTTTTATTCCTCAAGTTTAATGTCTATCTGGCTCAAAAAAAATCTTACAGTATGCCTATATCATTTATTAAGAATGGGTAAATTAAATGTTTTTATTTTGTTAATTAGTTTATTCTTTTAGCTACTATGACGCCATTAAAAGAGAAAATTTGGGACGTCTGGCAGCAGGATCCTATTGCCGAAAATCCGGAAAGCGCTGTGAAAAAGCGCTGCGTTCCCGCTTTGTTTCGCGATTATTTGTTCGAGCGCAACTCGCTGGCCGGGCGGGCGACCCTCGCTTTGCGCAAATGGTGCAAAATCGACAACGAAGATAAACGCTGGCAAGCAATATTTCAAAAAGTTTTTAGCTCGATTAATCAGCAGGACGTGGAGAAATTTCCGGGCAGCAGGGGCTATTATCTCTATCAGCTTTCCCACCCTGAAAAGCCCCCTTGTCTGCTCCAGCTGGAGAAGCTGTTCGCCCCTTCGGTTTTCGGAGAGGTCTCAAAGGTTTTTTTCTCGGTATATTCTCTTTTGGGGGAAAAGATAGAGGGGCCGGTAAACGCCGACATTCTCGCTTATCCTCCGGAATTGCTGCCTGCTGAGAGCCTCATCCCCCTGGTGCAGGATGAGCCGCTCAAAGCGGCTTTAGAGGAGCGGAAAAAGACGGCGAAAATTATTGCGGCTAAGGATGCCGCTGGGTTGAAAGAGCGCGCCAATGAGATAGGTAATCAAATTAGAGGGTTGAAGGCGGGCGAATCGAAACTCCACTTTGCCAATCTGCCCGGGACTCCTGCCCATTTGACGCTTCCGAAAGCACCGGATGAATGGTCTAATCTGCAAGAGTTTTTGCTCGAAAACAAAGGGGCGGACAGCCTGGCGCGGGAGATTCTGAAAAAGGCCTCGCCACAGCTTCGCAAAAAGCTGAAACAGCCGGAGGTGGCCGATGTGATCAGGCTGGCGGTAAAGGTGCTGGAAAAGAACGACTTTGGCTGGCTCAGCCAACCCCTTAACGAGAACATGCCTTTGTGGAAAAGGATTTTACTTTCTCCTGCCGAGTGGATCAGGGGGCAGACAGACAAAATAGCCAGGCAAATCAAAGACAGCCTCTTAGACCGGGTCAAGCAGCGGATCGGTCAGGTATTATCGCCGCCGCTCCAAAATGAGCTCTACCAACTGATCAGAAGCGAAGGGGATGAGAGTCGATTGCTGGAGGAGAGGATCGGGGCTTTCCTGGCGCAAAAACTGGATAGGGCCAAGGGGATGGTGGACAAGGTTTTGCCCGCCATAGCCGAGCAATTGCCGCCGGCTGTGCCTCTGGTGTTAGATCTGTTTGGCAAGGGCACCTTGGGCCATCTCGAACAACCTTTTTGGATGGAGTGGAAAAGAGAAGCCAACGGCCTCTTTACCGTTTCCGTTTATATCACCGGGCAGGCCATCCAAAACCGGCCGCTAGTGGAGGGAGAGCCGCAGGCGGTGTTGCGTTACACGGGAATTTCTGAAAAGCAGCTGGATGAGGAATTTTTCAACAGGCTTCTTTCCTACGAGCTGCCAAAAAAAGAGGTCTCTTATTCTTTTAAAGATGTGGAAGCCGGCCTCTTGAGCTGCTTAGGCGATGTTTCCAAAGGACCCTCCACCAAGAGTCAAAATGCCCATCTCTCCTATGGTCATTGGGGGATTCTCCTGGAATACGCCCAAAAGAAAAATGGGATGAAGCCGCAAGAGAGCTATTTTTTTGCCAAAAGAAATGCTTTGATCCAGCTGTGGCAGCAGCCGGACCGCGCAGCGAATAAAAGAGTCTTAGAGGCCAGCGCGCTCGACTTGGCGAGGTTTGCCCTGGAGCTGAGTGAAAAGGGGCTGCTTAGCGGGCTGGAGCTAAAACACACGTATGCTACTACTCACGAGGTGCTCGCCTCTCTCGCAGCGGTAAAACCGAAAGGCGCGAACACTTTCTTCCCTCCCATGCTGATAGAGCCTTTGAAGAATCTCCTGGGGGCGGTGGGATGCACCACGGCAAATCTCTATTTTCTCAAAGAACTGCTCAACGATGCCTTGGGCAGCGATGCGGAGAAGAATATCGATGTTGTGCTGAAAACGGTGCAGGAGGAGCTGGGAGAGATAAAAACGAAGCCCATCGTCGCGCTCCCTAATGAGCCCGCGAAGGGGCTTACCGCTTTAAAAACCGCGCTCGTCGGGCTGCGGATTCTTATCAATCCCATGGCATTTGTCGCGCAAATGGTCTCGCTCGCGGCAAAAAAAACGTTTTCGTTCCTCTTTCCCGGCGTAGAGCCTCTGTTAAACCGGCTGAAGCGAAAGCTGATAGTCAAAACGATGGCGCTATTTTTGCCAAAAGCACAGAGGCAGCAGCTTGAGGATGCCATCCTCGCCTTGCGCCAGATGGCCGCTTGCGATAAAGAGCTCAGCTTCACCTGCCATCCGGCCGGGAGCTGGGAATCTGCGTCTTTGAAGCCTCTATCGTGTACGATCAAGCCCTTGGCCCCGGAGGTCCAGGCGGAGAATGGGCTGGAGTTTTTGCTGGAGGAAAACCTGCCTGTGCGGCCGGACAATGTCACGATTTTGCTCAAAATGTGGAAAGGGCAGGCGGATGTTATGGCCCATCACGGAAACCTTTTATTGAACAGCAGACTCTCCACGCTCCCTCTTCCCACCGCTGCTTTCTGGAAAGAAATTAAAGATGTGGAGGCCTGTATGGAGGCTCTGGCTGAAGCCGCTATGTCTCTTGCTGCGTCTAAAGAGAGTCGCAGTCTGGAAACGCAGCATCAGACGGTCATCAATCTCTACACTCTTTATGCGATTATGGAAGTGCTGGCGAAGCGCTCGCCCGATGCCGGCCTCAGCGGTTCCCCGCTTGCCAATCCCGTCGGCTTAGCCCATTGGGTCGACCAGCCCAATTTCCGCCTGCTCGACTTAAAGTATGTGGAACGCCTAAAAGAGCTTCAGGCCTATTTCTTTCCCAATGCCCGGAGTATGGGTTCGATCAATGATTCGAGTTTATTCCCGGAAAGAGAAAATGAATTAATAGAAATCCTCCATTGGGATATTGAAGATCGCCGCCGCGGTTATTTGTCTGTTTTATTGCTAAATAAATCGGTACAGGAGAGCCTGGAAAAACTAAATCTTTCTGACGCCCCCGAGATTGAGAAGCTGACCGCATTATACACCAATCCGCCTGTCCCAGGGAAGGAGGGGAAGTATAACAGGATCCTCCCTCAGGCTTTTGCCTCTTTGAGAATCATGCATCAAATCTGCAATGGCGCGATAAGGAGTTATGATGACAAGATAAAATGGCCGGAGTTTAAAAATGTCTATGATTTCTGCCCTCTGAATATAGAACAGAGGAATCACCCTCTAAGGCTGCTTCTTAGCGTGTTTTTAGGCGGTTATGGCGGTTCGGATAAGGAAAATTCGATTTTTCGCCAGTTGCCCCTAGCCTTTACGTTAATGAAGGGGAAAATTTTCAATGTCACTCAACGGATTTATACCTCCCTTTCTCATCATCACTTTTTAGAGGGCATTGCGTTCAAGAATCATTTGTCTATGAGGGATAAAATCCTCAAAGAGGGGAACAGCCAGGTATCGACTATCAATAAGGAGAGCGATCAGCAAACTAAGTTTGAGAAGATGATTCTGGCGGGGGGTAGAGATGAGCCGGTGCGCGTCCTCTCTTACTTTGAGGAAGATCCCGGGGGGTTATTGCTGCCGAAAAACCTTTTGGCGCTGGAACACTCTCTGCTAAGGGAAAATCTTTTGCGGGATCAGCTAAAGGTAAACCCCGAATTTTTAGAGACGGCGGCGCAATTTTTCACACACGCCTTCCAGTGGATGGAAAAAAACGGCCATGACTCCCCCCAGCTGAGATACCTGGCGGTTTTAGTGCATCTGGAAGCGGAAACCCTGGGACGCTCTTTTCTTTTAGAGGAGTGGCTCGAGTCCGTGGCGGATAAGCCCTATTACAAATACCTGATAGCTCTAAAGCACAGCTTAAAGGATCCGAGAAATTGCTCAGAAGGGGTGAGAAAAAAAGTCGTGGAGGAACTGCTTTCGGTTTGCAGGCTCTCTCCCAAAGGGTTTTATGAGGAAGATTTTGAGGCTACCTTTGAAGAGACGATGGCGAGGTGGAAACCATGCATGAAGGAACTGCTCGAAGCGGATTTGCCTTTCAGGCAGGAGCTGCTACCCCGCCTTTGTCAAAGAAACGGGTTTGATATCGGGAATAATATACCCTGGGGAGGGAATTGGCCTGTTTACTCTGTTGGAGCCTATTCCCTGAACCTGCTGGAAAAAAGCGGCAGGGACGAGGCGAATTATTATAGAGAAGGAATCAGGAGCTTCATAGAGGAACATTTTTTTGATGAGAAGATCGGTTTAAGCGAGCTAAAGAATGGAGTGTGCCATATCCCGGAACTCAACCTGACCGCCAGGATCGATCTGGCCGGGCAGAGACTTAATTTTACCAAGACCTTTGAAGGAGAGGAGTTTCAATGGGTATCCCGAACGGGAGTTGAGAAGGAAACGCGAGTCAGCTATTGGCGCTCTGAGAAAGGGCGCTTGTTGAAAATGAAAAACGGGCAAGTGGTCAAGGTGTATCAGGTTAACGAAAATGAGTCTCTGAGCCCTTCTAGCGCGCCTTTATCCTGGTTAAAAGAAGAGACGCTTTGGAATGGAGAGTGGCTGGAAAAGATTGCGCTGCCTCCGCTGCTCGTGGCGTTAGGCAGGTTTCAGCCTCTGCATACTATTCAGTGCTTTACCTCAAGGCAGGAACCGGGACAGGTTAAGCTGCTCCAATTTGATTCTTTGAATTTGCAGTTTGAAGTGAAGAAAAAGGGCGGAAGCGCGGAAAGCGTGGGGAAATTTCCCGGCTTTTTCATTGCCCCTGCCCAACGGTTAGAGCCCCTTAACGCCTATGGCAGCTATCTTCTGCTGCAAAACAGCCAGCTGGAGAAAAAGGTAATATTGCCCACGGACGGCATTTATGCCGCCCTTTTAAATGGTTTTGTCAAACGGTTTCAGCTGGGAGAGGCCTCATGTTTTCAGCTTCTGGAAACCATCTCTTGCGAGGAAAGCGGGAAGTATTTCGATTATTCCCTGGACGAGCAAGGGCGTTTGATCAGCTCCAATCCCGCCGCAATCGCCCATCTTTTCCTCTATCATCTGGCGAAGTGGAATGTGGCGGAGATGAAATTCTATCTCAAAATCCTCGAGGGAATGGGAAAGCGGGAACAGCTGCCTCAAAACTTGTTCTTGGGAGCGGCTCTGCTGCATCTTGCGGCTGCGGTTTCAGGGGATCAGGAGCTGCTGATGGCCGCTTTAAGATTGACAGCGCTTTTAAACGAATCCGGCGCCCTGCACCCGGTCAAAAGAGAGAGAGATGCTTCTATAAATCTTCTCTCATTCCTGGTCATCCAGGATAATTACAGCAAATATTTAGATAAGCGAAAATATATATTCCCCCCCATAACCCCTTTTCAAGAGATGTCGGTCATCCGGCATATTATTGAGGAGAGAGATCGGTTTTGCGCGGAGATCAGTGAGGATTCATTTATTCTGGACAAAGTAAAAGAGAGTATCCTCTTACCCAAAGTGAGAAAAAGATGCCAGGAAATTGCCGGCCGTTATGCCCCAAAGCTCGCTTTAGATGATTTTTGGACGAGATTGTTGCTGGAGTTTAGCGACTCTACTGTGGGAATACCGGATCTGAACCAGGTAGCCGCGTCTCAAGGGCCCAAGCTTGCGACGGCGTTGTTCGAGAACTGGAATTTCTTTGAGGAGGCAAAGCGTATTTCTTGCATGGATTTGGATATGGGGGGGGTTATCCCTTTTGACATGCTCCCTACAGAATACAATACAGTGGATCCCTCCGATATTCACAACCATTTCCTCTCGTATTACCATTTAGTCTGCCAAACCCCGCCCAAGGATCCAAAATATAGGGACTTTCATAAAAAGAAAATTGAGCAGTTGCGGCGCACGCTGACCTTAATGAAGGGAAGCTACCGCGATAAAAAAGTGGGGGTTTCTATAAGGCTGCTGCTGAACCTTCTGAACAGCCCTCACCGTTTTACCTTTCCGTCAGCGGAAAATTTGCGGCTGGACTTAAAAAACCGGACAAAAATGGTTGATAGTCCCATGATGCTGAATGTGATCAGGCAATGCGCCCTGGACGATCTGGCCTTAAAAGCAGCCAAAGAAGGGATAAAGTACGCAGAAGGCGCCTTTGACGCTTATATCTTCCAATCGGCAATTTCCGACATCGGTATCCGCCCCTTTTATTTATGGGCCGGGACGTTCGGCTGGAAGGGGTGGCGGGCCTGGCAAAAGGCGAACCAAACCACCGGGAAAGAGGACAGGCGGCTCCAGTCAAATCAACTTCTTCCGCCGCTTTTAAGCGCCGAATACAGAAAGCTCGACGCCAAAATCGAACAATCGCTTGCCCAATTGGTAAAATTGACATTTACCGAGAGCCCTCCCACTCCTCCCAAACCTCTCGAGGCATTGACGACCGGGGATCCGGTGGCAGAGCCCTTTTTTCAAAAAATCAACCAGAGCGCGGATGATTACGCCGCCCGCCCCCTAAAGCCGGGCTATAAATTAAAATCGGGCTTTAACCTCTATCCTCTGCAGAGCCATTTGGAGAAGGCGTCTGCCGACATAGCGGTGATGCTCAATCAGGAGAAAGCAGGCCTTTTAAAACAGCTGGAGGGGGTTTTCTACGCGGTAAAACCCGACGTTAAAAAGGCCCTGTTGAGGCTCTTCGACGCTCCGATCGATTTCGACACCTTGTTGGAGTGCTTTTTAAAAGATGACCGGCAGCAGTTAAAAGAGCGCTGGAACTTAAGCGAGGAAGAGATCGGGACTTTAAACCAGAAGCTCTATCGCTATCTCATTTTAGCGACGCGAGAGCAGCAACTCAGCAAGTGTCTGAAGATGGTGGTCAAATTACACAAAATGCCAAAAAATAGCGTCCGCTTTGAGCAGAGCGCGTCGCTCCTCGCAGAAGAGCTTTGCCGGGAAAGGGCTTATGGGTTTGACACGATGCCGGAGAGGCTGGTGCGGGGTCATTTGCTTTTTGAATTTAAGCATGAGAGCCTGCTTTGGAAAAATCAGGTGGAGAAAATTTGCGGGATGCTGAAGAGCGGCCATATCCGCTCTTTTGTCGAGCTGATTATGGGCAGCGGCAAAACCTACTACGGCATCCCCATTACCGATCTCTTTAGCGCCGACGGGGGAACTGTCCCGATAAACATCTGGCCTGCGGCGATGAAAAGGACCAATATAAACCAGATTGCCCCTCAAGCGGACCATTTTTCCCAGGATGCCTACGCCTTTTCCTTTTCCAGAAACGAGCCTTTAACCCCGCAGATACTGCAAGGGAGGCTGCTCGCCCTGATTAAGGCGATTCGGGAAGGGGGGCAGATCAATATGAGCAAAGAGGAGGCGCAATCCTTAGAACTGATCTGGCTGGAATATGTGCATAAGCAGAAAAACAGGCCGGAAGCCCTGCAGGAGGAGTGCCTCGACCTTTTAACGGAGCTGGTGGGCTTGATCCGCTTCCAGGGTAAAGCAGTCATCGACGAGGCGCATGAGATCTTCAGGCGCGACCAGATCCTCAACCACCCCATCGGCGGGAAAAAATCGATGCCCAAGGGGGACATCAATGTGATCGAGGAGTTTGCCCGGGGGCTGCTTGCGGTAAAGGATTTTGATGTGCGCGATAATCAGAGAACCTGGCAGCCAAGCGTTTATTGGGAAAAGGCAAGGCCGCTCCTGGCGGAAAAATTCTGCAGGTACAAACTCTTTGAGATACCCTTTGAGGAGCGTATCCTATTCAAAGAATTTCTTATGCAAAAGCCCGGCCCAATCCCTGAGCTTATCCTCAAACACCCCAAATATAGAGAACTCAGTTTGGCGCGCGGCTTGATAAACACCATCGCCCCGCAAGCGCTGAAAGGGATTGTCTCGGTCAATTACGGCCCCTCGCAAAACAATAAAGGCAAGTTTGCGAGGCCCTATCAAGGCAACCAAAATCCAAAAGAGCAGGCGACCATTCAAAACCCTTATGAAGCGTGCCTGAAAACGTTTCTGCAGCAGATCACAAAGCCTTTCAGCGAAGAGGATGCCGCCGAACTGATCGATTTGATGAAGGCCCAGGCCCATAAAGAGAAGGAAGATTTTGGCCGTCCGATCAGCCAAACGGCCGCCGGCAAGCAATTTGCCGAGTGGTGCCGGGGATATTCCCTGGAAAACTGCCCCATTGCCGAAGCGGCTAAACGGCTCAACGAGCAGCCCGAGGCCATCCTGCGGCATGCCGCTTACTTCATTGCTCCCACCATCCACTTTTTCGACAGATTTTTCAGCAGCAACTCCCATAACTTCGCCTCGATGTTTCCCACGTTTTTCTCCGGAACGGGAACCCCGTCGAACGCCGAGAGCTTTCCGGCCGGCACAAAACCGATTTTGGATGAGGGCACGGTCGGGGAATCGATCGATTGGCTCCGCAGGAATTGCCGCGATTCCATCGTTGAGATTGCTTCAACCAAGCCCCTTGAGGCAGCCCGCGATATTTTAAAGCTTTTTACCGATAAGACTAAAGCGATCATCGATTGCGGGGCGCTTTTTAGAGGGGTGGACAATAAAACCATCGCGGAAATGAAGCTGCCTAAATTTCCGGGGGTCGCCTTCTTTGATAAAGAACTGGTTGTGCTGGATGGACCCTCCAAGCCGAAACCGATCGGCGAGAGCAAGATAAGCGAAGAGGAGCGGGGCGCCTTTTTTGACGACTCCCACACCCAGGCGGCGAATATTCCGCTCGATTTGGAAGCGGAAGGGATACTCACAGTAGGGGAAAACATCACTTTGACCCGCCTGACACAAGGCATGTGGCGGCTGCGCGGCTTGAAGAAAGGGAAACAGACGATCCGCATCGTCTTAAACAGCAATGTGCGGCGCATGATTTCCGGCGACTCAAAGCCATCGATTGAGCAGATCATCAAATTTGCGGCCGAAAATGAAGCCAGAACGTTGTCCGATGACGCTTATTTTGCCGATCATCAAAAAATCGGAAATATTTTGCGGCGCGCCGTTCTCGATAAAATGCTGGCTGCCGGAAGCTCCTCTGAGATGCTTAGACTGTTCGGCGCGTTTGAAGCTGTGCTTTTAAACCGCCTGGAAGTAAACCCTGTTCTCCTTTACGGGCAACCGGTCGACAGCAGCAAAGGGCCTGCCGATCTGCTGAGAGAATTAAAAGAGCAGTGTCTGGAGGAGGCGCGAAACAGCGGCTGCTTTAGCGGAAAAGAGGTGGAAGGGCTGGAAAAAGAGTATCAAAGCTTATTCGAGGAAATAGCGACACGCGTTTACCCCAAGACAAACCCGCAGCTTCGCGAGGGTTTGGGGCTGGAACAGATCGAAACAGAGATGAGCGAGAATCAAACCGAGAGGACGGAGACTCAGGAGCTGAACCTCAACCAGGCCATGATCGCAAGAGAGGAAAATGCCCCGGACCTTTTGGAAAGCAAACCGTGGGATTTGACGAGGGATTATTTCAAAAACCTCGACTGGCTTAAAAAATCGCCGGCTTTAGGCAAGCATCCGAATTTCTACAGCCTGAGCGAGGTGCTTGGGGGGGCGGCCATACCCAATTTGGCCAAGCTCAATGAGGCCTTTAACGGCCCGATCTGGTGCTCTGAGAATTTTATAGGCAATGTGGGCAAATCCCTGGCGGTCCCTTTTGGGCCGAAGCAAAAGCCGCTCTTGGAAGTGTTGGTTATCCAGTCGGAAAAAGGGCATTCGATCGTGCTTTTAGACCAGGCGGACGCCGACCAGTGGCGCACGATCTTGAGCCGGGAGAAAAGTCCCTCGAATATCAAAATCTGCCTGGTCGATCTTGGCTTAAACCGCGTGGTAGGCCCCGGCCCCGTCACCAGCCGCGACTTGGGTCCGTCGATCCAGCGCGATTTGACCCGCCTCAAATTTTTGCAGGGAAGCGTGCAGTATACTCACAAACAGCTCGAATTTCTCAAGGGGTGGATCAAAAAATTTGGGGCCTTTGCCATGCATACCCTTTATAACGAGCTGCATGCCAGATTTGGCTGGGCAAATAAGAGGGGCACGGCCGTCGAACAGCAATTTATAGAATTGGAAATAGAGGAAAAAAAATAATTTTATAAAATCTTAATATTTTTATGTTACAATGCAATTTAAATTTAAGGAGAACTCTATGACTTCAATTACTACTGATGCTTCATCTTCACCGGAGAGCAAACCTTCCGAAGTGAAAAAAGAGGAGAAAAAAGTCTGGGAAGGGAGAACGGTCGCCGCCTTTATCCTGGTAGGGGCTGTGACAATCGTCGCTTTGACCGTCCTTTATGAAATCGGCCTGATTTGCTATGAAACGGCGCATGATAAATGGAGCAGACTCGATTACGTTTCTTTAGAGAAAGCCGCCAGGGAGAAATATTCCGACGCCATCGTCAATATCGTGAAAAAATTTGATAAAATCGACCAGAACCGGGTGATAAAGCGTTTGGCCTTAAGTCATGATGACGAGAAGAATTTAATTTTGCACCTGGAAGAAAATTATGAAATCAGCAAAGAACAGCTGCAGGAGATCCTCCTCGGCGCCCATGTCTTGCTGGATGATGAAGGGGAGGCCTACGGGAAGTGGTCTACAGAGCTTTCGCAGGCGAAAGAGGGGATCTCCTCCCATCCTTCCAATGGCAAGCAGTATCGCGTCCAGGGAGAGCTGATCAAAGAGCTGCTCTTCAGCAAAAGGGAAATGGATAATAAAGTCTACACCTGGTTCCAGCTGGAAAACCACCCGGTCAGCATCGGCCATATCTTTCGCCATGCGGTGGATTACTTAAGCTACAAAATAGACGGCCAGAACAGGGGTCCGGACGGCAGCTCCTCCCACACCGACAAAAAGCCCCTTCAACTTAAGAAGAAGGGTGGCTGAAGTCCTCAAAAACTGAACCTTGAGCAGCGAACTGATTTTTTTTTTGCAGGGTTTCTCCTAAAGTGCCAAGGAGAATCAAACATCGCCTCTTATTCTAACCCAATCTGTCAAGAGCTCTTTTAGCCAGTTTGAGTAAATCCACGCTGTTTAACAAACTTTCCCGCTCCTGATAGGCGCTATCGAAATCGCATTTTTGGTACAACCGGAACTGATTCATTTCCTCTTTGATTTTCAATATGTCTGCCTTTATTCCTTCCAGTTTTGCCTGGTTCGAATGAAAAGCCAGCTGCGCAGCGCCAATTTCAACATAAATGGCATTGACGGCCCAAAATGGGGGCTGCCCCTTTACCCCTTTCACGGTCTGAAAGGCTTGCGTTATTTCCAGATTGTTAATGCGGGTTTTGCCGCGGGTAAACTGCCCTGCCAATTCTGCTATAAACCGGTCGACACAGTTTGGGTCATATTCCGAAAGCCTGGTTCGCAGGCTTTCAAGGTAGAGCCTTTGCTCCTCAGGCAAGCGAAGGGCGTCGCACTTGATCCACTCGCCGTATTTCCCTGCCAGTCCCCTGTTTTGCTTTTCTAAGTTTTCGGCATCGCGCTCTAACTTTTTCAGGTTTGCTTTGGTGATTTTATCCTCGGCCGCTTTGACTCTATTACACAGATTATCCTTCAGAAATTCATCTAAAATTTTCCCTAAAACGTTTAATTGCTCTTTCAGAATGGCCACGTCTTTGGAAATTAGCTCATAATCTTCCAGCGGTTCACAATGTTTAATAAAGGCGTTAAAGTTATTAAAATATTTACTGGCAATGCTTTCAATTTTGCGGTAATTGAGCCCGGACAGGAATATTATGGAGTTAGAGGTTGAAAAGTCAGCCGGGGTTAACTTTGCGGCGTGGGTTGCGCTTCTTCCCCCTTTCAGGCTGCATCCCGATTGCAGCAGAAGCTGGGTATACTGCTTTTCGAGCTGAATCCTGTCTATCATCGCATTTGCCAGGTGCAGATTTTGTCTGGCTTCAAGAAAGACTTTGGAAATAAAATCGCCGCCGGCATTTCTTTGCACCTGACCCGCTCTTAAAGAGAGTTCAAAATTGAAATAAGCGTGCCGATTCATTGAGAAATTGCAGCGCTTTATTTTCCGCCACTCCTCTTCCAGTACATAAAAATTTCGTTCTATATTACTAATCATAAAAAATTTCAGTAAAATTATAATGAAAATTGAATAAAAAATAAAGGGTTTTATAAATACCATTGATTTTTCTGGCCAGATAGCCTAAAGTTGAAGACGATGATCAAATTCGTATTTTTTCTTATCTTATCCTTTCAAAGCATCCGGGCGGAAGCCTATGAACGCTTTGTAGGACTTGGCAGTTCTTGCGTGACGAGAACCCAAATAAACCACCATCTCAGCCAGCGCTTTCAGAGGCCTGCAAACTCTTTTGGGGGAGGGCAGCTTTTTGACTGGGTGATCATTCATGATTATAATCTGTTTTCGCAAGCCATCGAAAATGATCTGGCCGATTTGTTTGAACGCTCGGACTTGATTGTAGGGGCTAATGTCCGCAACAAGAAGTACAAAATGACTTGGAGTCATCTTTTCAGTAAAAATGAAAAGGAGGTGTGTCCGGAGAATATTCTCGAGCTTGAATATGAGACAAAAAAGCAAAAGATCGAATATTTAATCGGGAAATTCAAAGGTTTGCGAGATTATCGGACTTTGTACATTATCGCCTATCCCTATGACGAGACCCAAAGCAATACGGTTGAGCCTGATCCTTTTGTGCTTGTCCGCGTTTCAAAAGCTTTAGAAAAACTGCGCGGGAATCAAAATTTTTCCCTGCTTTACTGTCCCCTGAAGCAAAGATTCAATGATTTTAATAACATCTTTGTCAGGCAAGTGGATAATCCCATTGACGCAGTCCCCATTTGGGTGGGTGATTATAATAAGTGGGATAAAATTCTCAAGGAATTTCCCTTTGCCATAGAAAAATCGGAACCGGACAGCAGTCACATGGACAACAGCAAATTCGTCCAATAAGAAGTTTTCTTTATTTCTCTCTTTTGGTATAATTTGGGGTTTATTTATGGAATGCCATGGAACCAACTTGTTTTGTACGAAATTATAAGAGTGAAGAAGAATACTGTAAAAAAATCAATAACCTGCGATGGAAAGGGCACTTTGTAACAAGCATGGTTTCTAAATCCGTGCAATTGGAAGAATCCGCGCTTTTGCTTTGGGTTAGGATCAAAATTTACGCCTTCCTCTCTTTTTTTAGCAGCTACTACAACGACAAATATCATAAACATATTCATCGCTTACCGCGAACTTATAGTATTAACCTTATTCAAGAGACAGCAAGCACTATACCGCAACTCAAAGCCAAAGAATCCGAGGTAACCGACAAAGCCAAAGAACCCGAGGTAACCGGCAAAGCCAAAGAACCCGAGGTAACCGGCAAAGCCAAAGAACCCGAGGTAACCGACAAAGCCAAAGAATCCGAGGTAACCGGCAAAGCCAAAGAACCCGAGGAAACCGGCAAACCGGCTGAAAGTCCATTTAGAGAATGTTTTTTCAAAACTCTACCCGAGGATCTATCAACTCTAGGCCCTCTGTCAGACCTTGAATCAAAGGCTCTTAAAAGCGTCCTTACATTGACAAAATTATTAGAATTGAAAATCCCTTTATATGATCTGCCCAGGTTCCCAATACCCATAAACAGCATCGATGGTCTATGGAGTTTGCTTTCCTCCGAAAAAATGAAGAAAATTGAACACCCAATTTCTTTTGGATTTGACGGAGATGGTTGGCCCTTTATCGTCATCGTCGTATTAGATGCTGAAGAGTTAGCAACTGCGCGGTCGATTTTTCTTTACTGCGGGCCCCTGGGAAGTCATTGCATTCAATGGGGTGGTTGGTGGGAATCTCACAACGGTCTTTCATGTCCATCATTCTTTAATGAAAGGATATTTATTAATCGATCAGGTGAATTGATTGATTATCCACAAGAGATTCAAGGATTTAAAGACCTTCTGACGAATGGAAGCTCTGCAGATTTTTACGGAAAGAAGTGGATCTTAAAACGCTGATTTTCCGTAAAGCCATACGCACGTCTTAATAAACTCAAAAACTCTTGATCGGCAATCTGGAGATGTGTTGATATGCAAAAAAAAGGGACGCTGACGTGCTTATACACAAACAACCAAATTTGGGCGATTCAACGATCGCAAATAGGTCAATATTAACCTATTTGCGATCGTTGAATCCCGAGGCTTCGGCAATCCCAAATTTTGAGGTTGTTTGTGTATAATTATGTTTTTCCGACAATTTTTGGAGCATTCGGCATCTTCTTAATCGCCTATAAACTCTTCTCTTCCAGTATGAAGGATTTGATGGGCGGGTATCTGCGCAACCTGATAAAAAAAAATACATCTACCCATTTTAAATCCCTTTTTTGGGGGTCGGTTTTGGGTTTGATCGCCATTGATCCCATTTTGACTATCTGCATTATCGCCAGTTTGTGGTCGAGCCAATCGATCTCTTCGAAAAAAGCTATGATCCTTTGCACATGGGCCAACTTTGGCGCCTGCTTTCTCTACTTTCTAGCTTTTATCAATATGGATTTACTTATCCTTTACCTGCTGGGAATAGTCGGCGTGGCTTATTTTTTGGAAAAACCTTTCCAGTTACGCCATGTGATGGGGACCCTGTTTGCTTTGCTCCTCTTATTATACGCTTTGATGCTGATCAAATCCCAGTCGGCGAAAATTATTGAAATCAGTTTCGTCAAAGAGAGCATTAACCAAATACACAATTCTTATTTCACTCCCTTTCTCTTTGCCGCCGTATTAACCTGCATCATCCAAGCCGATATTGTGGTTTTAGTGCTGGTTGCCGGCCTGGCCGCCGGTCATGTGTTATCGGAAAATCAAACCCTCTTCATGGTTTATGGCACACAAGCCGGCCTGGGTCTGGTGGGCGCCATCATCACCTGGAATGTTAAGGGGATGATGAAACAGCTTTTCTTTATTCAAGCTTTGGTTAATCTGGTCATCGGATTGTTTTTTGCCTTTTTATTGATGATCGAACTTTGTACAGGCATTCCGATGGTCAAAGCGTTGATTTTATCCATCTCCAAAGATCCTTGGCCTCAAATTCTATTCCTGATCTTCTTTACAAATATTATCGTCTGCAGTGTCATCTCATTTTTTATCGATCCTATTTATGCCTGGATAAACAAGCTCATCCCTCTAAGCGGCACAGCAGATCCTTCCCGGCCAACCTACCTTTCTCAATCTGTCATTAACGATCCGGAGTGCTTTCTGGATTTACTGGAATTAGAGTTGACCGATCTCTTTAAACGGCTGCCGCAATATCTCGCCTATAAAATTGAGCATTTTTCCACCGAAGCCTCCCTGGAGCTTCAGCACACCCAATTTAAGGCGGTTATGCAGGAACTGGATCAGCTGCTCAAGGAATTCAACCTGCAAATCTTCACTCCCGAGACCGCCAGCCGCATGCTGATGCTGACTGAGCGCATGAATTTTATAAGTCTATTAGAGTTAGACACATACTACTTAACTCAAATCAACTTACCCGCAAACATCTCAAAAAGCCTGCGAAAAATGGCGCTGGAAATCTATCAAGCGCAATTGGATTGGTTTCAGAGGGTTATTCTTATGGATAAGCGGGCTTTAGGGGCTGCTCTCGCAGAGTTCCATTCCACCCTTGAAAAGTTTCAACTTTCCGATTTGCGCCGGGAAAAGGGTTCATCGATTTTAGGGAAGGCTTTGATCTTAAAAATGATTAACCATTTGGACAGGAATTTATGGATCATAGAAAACCTGTATCAGCAATATCGGACATAAATTAATCCAGCCATCTTTGAATTCGTTTGGCTTCGAAACGGAGTTTTTTGGGCGTTGCGGTATCGGTTAGCGCTTCAAGGATGGACGGCATCCGAACCCTTAGATCCGCTTCCTTAGGGCTGATATAGGACCCTTTGGGAATAAATAAACACATAGCCGCCTGGCGTAGAGCCGCGACGCGCTTCTCCTCGGAAATGGCGGGATCGCGCATCGCTTTGTCTAATAGCGCATTATCACATTTCCAAAAGCGATGCCAACGTCGACTCCCTTCCTCACCAGAAGATGACAGGGGTCTCTTTGGGGCGGAGAGCTCGTCGGAAATTTTAACGCCGGCAGGCAAGGGAAATCGGGGATTGTATATTTGAATATGCTTTAATACTATTTCTATTCTTTGAGGATAACCATTGCTGTTAGCGGCATAATCTATCAAGGTTTGCACGACATGGTCAAATTCACTTTGATCCTCAGTCTCCATTGCGATGTACTTTAAGATGGAAAAAAAGCGGATCTCCTTGTTGAAGAGCGCCTCGCAAAAGCGGTCTGTGATTTTTCTCCCTCCCAAGGCGGCAATGGCGGGATAAGCCTGCCTTGGCATAAGCCAGATAACTTCTTCCAGGTACTCAGGCTCCTTCAGATCTAAAAGCGGAGTGAGGATTTCAGCGCAAATGTCCACTTTGAGCGCATGCCAGGAGGCATGGGTTTTCTCAAGAATGTTCAATGCCTCGATTCTACGCTGATAATCTGGGCTTTTAGCGGCAATCTCTTCAAATCTTTTCCTGACACTTTCTTCATGAAGATAGGGGGCGAGTTCAGAGAATTCTCCATATTTGAAGAGAAGGTCGATAGCTCTTTGCTTTAAGGAGGGTTCTTCCAAAGCTTTGCCTAATGCCGCAGCTGCCCCGGGATTTTTTTTCTCCTCCAAAATTTTCTCAAAAATATCTAAAACGCCGTAATGGGTCAGGTAATTTCCCAAGAACTCTATCTCATCATCCATGTAAAAACTCCAAAAGCGGTAGTGATCGATGAGGAAGCGCACAGGGTCTTCATGCTCTTTGGCATAGGGGACGATTTTGGTATAACCGCGGGAGGCGAAATCTATCCTGGATGAGATGGAAATGCTTTGAAGGCTCTCTTCGTCTTTTAAAACAATCGGGTGGGCGACAAAATGGGGCTCATAGCGTAAACCGTGAGGCGAGCTCTCCACATATAGGGTTTTTTCATCGGGGGAAATTCTCCAAGGGGATTTCAGTTCCTCGGCGAAATGTTTGACCATCCTTTTTTTATAGAATTCTTCATATTTGGCTAGAAGGAGATCATCGCCCGGCACTTCAAACCGGACGGCATCAGGAGGTATGGCGCTCACCGGCCCATCGGGCAATTGGTAAGCATGGGCTTTGAGGGCAGCGCCTACCGTTTTGCCGCTCCATTTCGTTAATGCCTCTCTTTGCGAGGGGTAAATTTGCTTTTGTAAAACGGCCTCATCAACAAATGTGGCATCGATCACTCTGTTTAAGCACTCATCCATTTCAGTTTGTGTGGGTATACGCAAGCTCTCTTCATATAGCTCGTTAGAATAGACTTGAAATCCATTTGCCCCTTTTTCAGCGATCAGAACTTGACCCTGATACAGTTTATAGCTCGTCACCTGCGGATGCTCTTTGATAGTTGCGATCAGGGCCGCTCTCTCTCTGCGTATTTTGAGATAGCCCCACTCGATTGCCTCAGGCGGCACGCAAGAATCCTTGCCAAAAGGGTCGCGCACGAGGGAGCGCACCAAGGAGAGGGATAAGGGGACATCCAGATCGATGAGCCGGACCTCTTCCCCTCTTTTCTCGGCCGGAGAGATCACATTTTTTTGGATGTAATCGAGCGTCAATAGACGGGAATCGAAAATAAAACGGAGGGCTTTTTGCTGAAAAACGCCATTCAGATAATTGGAAAACAGGGCATTTGCCTCTTCATAAATCTGGACATTAGTCAATTTAAGCTGTTTTTTGAGAAAATATTTGAGCGGGTCTAGGCTCAATACAGGTAATTCTTCAGTCTGATCCAAAGCCGTTTTGAATATTTCCTGCAGCAGGGAGGTTTTGCCGGATCCCGTATTGCCGCGAATGGCATAAAAGAGCGGCGCCTGGATTTGCCTGGAAAAACTGACCATGCGGGCAAATTGGGCGGCAATCGCTTTGGCCTGGTGGCCTACCTCCTCCTGCATCCAGTTTTCCGGCCGGCACAGGTAATCGATATCCCCCATCTTTTGCGGATCTACTGTCATCGTATACGCCTCAGTGGTGGACATCTGGGGCGAGCAGAGCTGCAGGATCTCTTTGCGAAGGGGATAGGAAGAGTGCGCCATTATCCGGTTTTTCAAAGCGAGATCGATAATTTTTACGATGCGTAAAAAATGGCGCGCGTTTACCGGATTGATCCCGACCTCTTCTAAGGCAACGTCCCCTCTTAAGTACTTGATAACCTGCCGCTCATTTTTCGTCAGATTACGACGCCCTTTATCATCGACAATGTTGGGAAATTTCTTAATGCCCCAAAACTTGGGATCTTTTCTCGCCCACTCTTCTCTCTGCTCGATCTCGAGAGCGCACTTTTGTACATTATCATACAAATAAATATCCTCCGCCCGAATCATACCGTCACCTGCCGATCCAGCCTAAGGGCATAGAGCAGTGCGGCGAAGCATAGAAAACCGCAGCAAATAAATAGGGCAGGAGCACTTGAAAATGTAAAAATAAGCTGTCCGAGGAAGGGGCAGATGCACCCCCTAATACCAACTAGAGCGAGATTGACGCTGGAATAAACAGTACTTTCATTTTCTTTGGAAAAAATAGGGCCCGAGAGGTTCCAGCTAAGCTCGCAACCCGCCTGCATCGCTCCATACATCAGATAGCCGAAAAACAGCCAGTTGACATGCTCGGGAGATAATAGAACTGATAGAATAAATAAACAGGTGAGCATATTCATATAGGCGTTGAGGCGAAATAATGAGATTCTCTTTACTAACTTGGCCCAAGATGAGGAGGTGCAAAGAAAGGAAATCCCCTTGCAAAAACTAAATGCCAGCGTCAATTGTCCGTACGACAAATCGAGAGCTTCTTTAAAAAAGCCGGGCAGGAGGGGCTGCATGGCGATAATGCCGGCGCCTCCCAAAAAGAACATCCACAAGTATCTGCCAAAAGCCCTGTTCCCGCTCAATAAATGATAGGCCCCTTTGAGGGGAGATAAAGCCTTAGTAGTTGGGTCATTTGGCAAAAAAGCGAGCAATAACGTGTTCAACAATTGCAATGCGGCCAGGCCAAAAAAAAGCCACTTCCAAATTCCAAGATCGAGCCAAATGGAGAATAAGACCGGTAGAACCATGATGCTCGTGTAATTGATCATTGTCCCTTTGGAAACCACGCTGCCCATGGAAATCACCCCGATGTTTTTTTTCAAAAGCTCGGCCCAGACCGGGAAGGCCCCTCTTTGGGTGGTCAGGAAAATGGCGTAAGCGGCGATGAAAAAAAGCGGGTTTTCCATCCAGGGGAATAAGAGACAGGGCAAAAGCCCCGCCGTATTTAAAATCAAAAGATAGCTGCGTTTGTTCACCCCAAAGGAACTGATGTAGAAAGAGAGCAAAGAGACTATCGGCTTGATGCAGGCCATGAGAGTCAAATGCCATAAGGCGACATCGAGTTCTTTGCTTAAGATAAAAATCAGAATCGTATAGAGCGCTTCCAAAGGGCTGCATAAAAGACGACTGCAAAGATATAAATTCATCTTTTACTCCAGCGAAAATTGGTCAATAAAAGCGGTTGCAGCACGGGAGAGCTTCTCCCCTTTGTTGTAGATGGCGCATATTTCATACTCAAGCGGGGGGATTTCCAGTGGGTAGGGCTTGATGGTGGGGTAGCGATTGTTCATCATGATGAAATCGGGATAAAAACCAACGCCGATTCCCATCTCGGTAAACCGCGCGACCACCTCCCAGCTCGAAAGGGCAGCTTGAATTTTTATGCCAGCACATTCGCAAAGCTCTTTAACGTATGTGCCCTCCCGATAATCCACCAAAACACCGCTTTCAATCAGGTGCAAGGGGCTATTTAAACTTTGGTAGAGCTGCAATTTCCCTTTTTTTAGGGGGTGTTTGGCAAATTGTTTGAAGTTTTGATCGTAGACCACGATGGCAAATTCAGCGTCTTTGCTCTTGAGCATATTCCGAATAAAATTCAAACCGCCCGTTTCGAACTCGAGATGGACTTGAGGCTTGTAAAGCCGCATCTTTTTGTAGGAGGGGGCGAGAAACGACATGCCTAAGCTTTTTGTGGTCACAAATTTGACCGATCCGGTCAAGGCTTCTTTGGTGTGGCTGATGGTGTCATGGATATCTTGAATCGATTTGAAGATATATCTCGCCTGGTCAAAAACGATCTTCCCCTCTTCAGTGATCTGAAATTTCTGACGGGAATGGACCAATAAACTGACCCCCATGCTCACTTCTAATTTGGAGATAGCCTGGCTCACGGCGGATTGCGTCACAAAATTGATCTTCGCCGCCTCTGAAATACTATCGTAAACAACCGAATCACAAAAATACTTTAAATGTAATAAGTTAATCTGAGGTTTCATGTGGAATAGAATACAAAATATAATGTTTAAACACAATTATAATAATATTTAACACGCGACTCATTAATAAAACTTATATGCTTTATCAGTTTTTCAAATTATTGATTAAATTAATTGGTTCTGTAAATTAGCTCTAACTTATTAATTTTGAGAGGCTACGGTAGCTAATACGGTAATCCGTTAACCTCCTTTAAGCTAATCTTAGTTCTATACCCAAACAACTTGAAGAGTTGGGAATAACCGACAAAGACCAACTCTTTAAGTTATTTGGGTATAAATTAACCATTTGAGGTTTAGATGAGTCTTACAGTCACTGAGACACGAGTTTATGATTTCACTCCTTTCAAGGAGGAATTGAACAACATTTTAGATAAATATTCATCTGATAACGATTCTCTTTCCATTGATCTGCATTGCTGGGCGGGCGATCTTTTGGAAGAAGCAAATGAGTATCAGTTTGCGAGCACGGATGAAAAAATGGGGGTCGTTTTCCGGCAGTTGCAAAAGCTTTATTTTCAAGTTGCGATCAACCCTTTTAATAGGCAGCCCCTGGTAGATCCGGTGGAAGAGAGGGGGCTGCCGTGGGGGCGGGCGTTGCACCGGGAATGCCGGCAACGTTACAACCGCATCTCTCCTCTGGACGGAGGGATAATGGAGGAGAACCCAAAGCCTCATTACTTTGCCAAAGAAGTGCTCGATTTAGCGCAAACATTGATCGCTAAAGTTCCCTCTTTAAAACCGCAGACTGATGCCATTGTGGTGCAGGGGTATCGAGGGCTGCGGGCCAAAATGGATGATGCCTTGGATGAATTTCTTGAAGATATCTCCACCATGGAACTGGTAAATCAAGAATCGCTGTCACAGTTAAAACTTCAGTTGCGAGAGCGTGAAGAGACCCTTGCACTCCAACTCCAAGTGTTTAAACAAGAGATTGATGGGCGCGTCCTGGATATGAAAGCCGAACTTTTGAATAAAGAAACGGTGCATCAGCAAAATGCCTCAGCTTTGCAGACGCGGATTGATGCGGAAAAGAGCGCGGCGGAAAAGCTTGCGAGCCAGTTACAAAGCAACCTGAATAGAGTAGAAGCCGCCTCGAGGGCGACACTTTCCACAATAGGGCAGCAGATCCATGGGGTGACTCAGACGCAAAAGCAGACGCAAGCGCAGCTGTCTTCGGCAATGGCTTATTCTCAAACTCTATCGAACCAAGCTTCCAGCCTGCAGAGCCAAGCCGCAGCTGACCGGGAGGCTCTTTTCAGGACCCAAACTCAATTGCAGGGCAAAGAGGACCTTATCAGGCAAAGCAGCAACGAAGTTGAGCAGCTGCGAGCCTTGCACGCGCATAATGAAGAGGCCCTTAGGGCGGCGCAAAAAAAGTTAAGAAAATTAAAAAATAACCCTTGTGTGGTGATGTGATTTTATGAGTACAACTATTACAGAGACGCGTGTTTATGATTACGCGTATGCCGTCGATGGCTTAAACCAGATTTTAGACAAATACCCGGACAATAGCGATTTTCTTTCCAGAGATTTGCACAATTGGGCCGGAAATCTCTCGGAAGAGGCGTTTGAGAAGCGGCTCGCCGATCCCCAGGAGCAGATGATGGTTGCCATCCGGCACATCGGTGTGCTTTTTTTTGAGGTGGTCATCAACCCTTTGAATAAGATGCCGCTGAGCGATCCCGTCGTAGAGCGGAACTGGGTATGGGAGCGGAAGATGCATCAGGAGTGGCGCGAACGCTATAAGGGAATTTCTCCGCTTGATGGCCTTCAAATGGCAGAGAACCCCGTCCCCCATAGTTTTGCCAAGGAGATAATCGCCTGGGGGGCCGATCTGCTTTCTAATATGCCTCTCTTAAACCGGCAAATCATCTTGAGGCATCAAATGGATATGTTGGATGACAACCAAATGGTAGAAAGGGCCTTGCATGAGCGGGGGGAAAGGGTGGAGTTCGAGGTGGGGGAAATTGTATCCAGGCAGCATATGCACCTGCGAGCCAAAATGGATGATACCTTAGATGAGTTTATGGATGAGCTATCCCTACTAGAAATCTCAAATCAAGATTTGATCCAGCGCGTAAATCGCAGATTGCAAAATCAGGAAGAGTCCCTGGATCAGCAAATCGAAGCGTATCAAACGACAACCGTAGGGATCGTCAAAGATTTGGCGCGCGAGCTATCCGTAAAGGAAGAGCAGCATCAGCAAACTATCGCTAATTATGAGTCGCGCATCGTTGAGGAACAAAAGGCAGCCACTGCCCTGACAACGGTTTTGCAGAGCAACTTGAACAGAGTAGAGGCTGCTTCCAGTTCGGCGATTCAAACCATGGGGCAGCATCTTGCTATGGCTGTAAAAATCCAGAAGGAAACGGAAGCGCAATTGAATAATATGGTTGCTTACACGCAAACAATATCAAATGAAGTGACCGTTTTGGAGAGTCAAGTTGCCGCCAACAGGCAGAATCTGGTAATGACTGAGCAACAATTGCAGAGCAAAGAGGGGCAAATCCGTCATTTGGCTTCTGAAACGCAGCACTTGACAGCTTTGCGGGAGCAGGAGGAGCGTGACTTACGCTATGCAACGCAAAAAGCAAAAGAAATAAAAAAGAAAAGATGTGTGGTGATGTGATGTTTGCGGCTAGAACTACAGGTACGACAACAGAAACAATCACAGAGGAACTGGTCCAAACGGCTGCCGCTGTTTTGCCCGCAAGGGAATTTTTTACCGGACCGGGATTGGTCTTAGGAGGCTCCTCAAATAGAGTCTTATATCTTTCCCCCTCAAGAGAGATGAGCGTCCGGCAGCAAAATAGACCGCTCAATCTGCAAGCGGCCTACGCCAACCTGCAGGATCTCCTTCTCGATTTGCAAAACGCCTCACTTCCTCCCGATCTGCAAAGGGAGCTTGAGAGTTGGATGGAAGGCTTTGAATCGATCCCGCAGGGCATGTGGGCGCGAGCAGTCGCTGTTCTGTATATCCGCGTGGTTGAGCCGCTTGGAGCAGACGAGTTGAAAGATGCGGGCCATCATATTTTGACATTGCTTTTTGAAGGGGATGTTTCCCAGTTTCTCTATCGGACAGAACTGGGTTTGAGGATCGAGAGACTCTACTTAGAGGCGCTTGATCTGGTAACGCAAGATTGTCAAGAACAAAGGCGCCACATACAGGTCACTTTGCAGAGTGCCAATGGAGCGGTTACAAGAGTCTTGAGTCTTATTAGAGAGGAGATTTTGAAGCTGCACGAAAACCGGGTGGCTATACAAAGAACTCAAGAGGCTGAAATTGAGAGAATGGCGGAGCAAACGGAGCAGCTGCGCCTGGAGCTGCGCGAACTGGCGATGAGAGTGGCGGACGCAGCGGATCAAGGGAATGAACAGGAGCTCCAGGATGCCCTGCAAGGCTGCCGAGCTGTGCTTAGGAATAGAAAATGAATCTGGAATTGCTTCAATTTTTGGAATTTATCGATCGGGGCGGCGATTCGGCTAGACTTTTTGAAAAGGCTGTGGCCGGGGAAACTCGGGATGAGATGGAAGAAGGGGAGCGCGTTTTGGCGACTATCGCAGACAAGCAAAATACCTTGCTCGATCGCGTCGATGATCTCACCGCCCCCTCTTTTGAAGTCAATAATAGAGAGCAGATCGAATCAGATAAACAACGTCTGGAATATTTCCGGAGCAGGCAAACCCAGCTGCAAGAGCAGGTGGAAATAATGGGAAAGAGAGTTGAGGAAATGGGGGAAACCAAAAAGAATCTCTCCCAAACATTCACAAAAATGGAGAGGGTCGCTAAAGAGCTACCCGGAAAACTGGACAAAATCCCGATGATCTTAGCTCAAAGACTCGCAGGCGGAGTGAGTGAAAGAAAATGAACACGATCTCTTTAAACCCCTTTCCCATTCCTCCGGGAGCTCTGCGCCGGCGCTTAAGGGTCGAGCTGAATAAAGCAGGCGATGTGATCGCCGGATCGCGGCAAAGGGATCAAACGACTGTAGAGATTGCCAAATGGCGCTATGATTTCCTCAACGAGCTCAATAAAAGTTGTGAGGAAGAGGCGATCCGCGATCGCTTTATTTCACGCATCGGCAAGATCCTCACCGACCCCGCTATCGGCGCGCGCCGTGAATCGATTTTGGCCGCACGCCATATGGTGAAATGGCTCAAGGGGCATCATTACTACCTTTCTTTAAGGGACCGGCTCGAGACGGAGCTTGAGGAGGTTAAAAATGTCATTTCCTGGTCGGGGCTAAATGACAAAATGACGCATTTGATTGGGTTATGGCAGCAAGATTTTAGCGCTGCGCTGAATAAATATCGCAATGAGGAGGGTGTGCGCGACTACTTTATATCGATTCTTCAGGAGATGCTATGCGATCCGGTGACTTTTGCCCCCCTTAACGCACCCCAGTTAGGGAGCGATGGCGGTACCTATGATGAATTATCTCTTAAAATCTATAAGTTGCGAATGCCGGCCAGATTCCATAACCGCTCCCCGCGCAATCCGCAGGATCCGACCCCTTTCAAAACAGTTCCCCATCCGGTTGCAGGGTATCTGGTGGATTGGCTGAAGGGGCACAACGCCTGCCTCTACTCAAAGGAGCTTGAGCAAACCTATCTGCGCCTGTCGAGGGGGCGTCCTGTGGAAAATCGCCAGGAGAAAGAAAGAGCGCTCAATGCCGAGGTGAAGGCCGTGGAGGAGCAATTTGCCTTAAGCCGCAAGTTGAACCAAGAGAAGTTTGCCCGCTTAAATCAACGAGTGGATGAGATTGTCCAGCCGCTGATAGGGATGGCAGCGCAGATTCAAGCGTATCAAAACCGGGAACAGTTGGCTTTGAACAATCTTGCAGGGACTTTATCGCCGCTTGCCGCGCGGGTGAATGAGAGCGCGCGAAGGGTGGCGATCCTCGTTCAAGAGGAGCAGGCCAGAGTGCAGGAGGAGATGCGGCGGTTTGCGGAACTTCGAGAGGGGTTACGGGCGCAGATCGATGAGTTAAAGAGCGGCAATGAGAGGCTTGAAAGGCAGCTTGCAAGCGTGATGGGCACCATTGAGGAGGAGAAAGTGCAGACCCTTATCCTGGAAAAGCAAATTACCCAATTGGAACAAGCGATCAAAGAGATGAAAAACGATTGGGCCTCAGACATGTTCCGCATCGCGTCAACAGCGCTTTTCAGCGTTTTTGGCACTGTTGCCCTCCGGGCGATGTTAGAATCCAGCTCTTTTGGAGTGGGAATAGCAAACTTAAGAAAAGGCGCAGGGCTTGCTCTGCGTATTAATTTATAAAGGAATATTTATGAGAATAACACAAGATTCTGTTGGAGTGAAGGCGTTTAGCACGTTTATTGCGCAGGAAAAAGAGGACCTGAAAAATGCCAGTCAAAAGTGGAAGAGCGAGCTCGAAAAGTTACCAAAAAATGAGAGGGAGAAAGGGCTCGATCTGCTCGCAAAATACACCTTAGCCGTCTCGTTTGAAATAGACAACTTATCATTTAAAAACAGCGATCTGGTTCAGATCAGACAATACACCAAAGGAGCCATTAATGAGATTGATATGATGATGAGGCAGCTGTTTTCCTCGAAAGTGGAATCCTCTTGGATGGATAGTTTAGCCTGTTTGACATTCCCCCACATGCATACCACGGAGCGGCAGAATAGGGATTCCCGCTATGGGGTCAATCTTAGCGACGAGCTGAACGGGTTGGATAAGGTCGACCTGCAATATGCGCGCATAAGTGGGCAGTCGGAAGTCCAGCCACTCAAGACCCGCGTTTACCACTGCGCCATGTCGATTGGGCATTGCGTAAAAATTGAAAATCCGGAGAAAGCGCTTCCCGAACTGACCCAGCAGGAACTTCTCAAAAATAACTCCACCGCATGCGAGTACCTCACCCATGAAAAAAACGAGAGGGGTTTTTTGGAGCCGGTTGATGCCCTCGTGGTAGGAACGACCGATCCGGATGTCTGCAAACCTCTTTTTTTAGACGCAGGCTTTGAAGTGAAGCGGGACTTAAAAGAAGAACACAGGGCGGTAATGGAAATGTATAAATATAACATTTTATTTTAATAATAAGCTTAATAAAGGAATAAATCATGGATTTTAATGCTAGTATACCCCAATCTTCAGTCAGTCAGTCAAGTTTAGAGACTTTTCTTAAAGGGGAAAAAAGAGAAGTGTCTGCTGTTTCTTACCCTTGGATGAAGAAAACCGAAGGCTTTTCGCAAGATCAAAGGCAGGAGGGTCTTATAGAGGCAAATGTCACCGCTTGGTTAACCACCAAAATGATTGACAATTTCGCCCGGCAAGGGGGAGATTTAGTCGAGATCCGAAAATTAGCCAAAATGGTCGCTAATGATATAAACGAACATATGCAAGATAAATTTCAGCAGACCACCTCTTCTACGGCGGAAGTTGGCGTATCTGGCATTAATCTGTTCATGGACCCTGAGAAGTTATTGCATCGCGCCGAGAAAGGGCGCCGCCAATATGGAGCGGATCTCTCCCAAGAATTGTCTTTTCTGGATGAGGACGGCCGTCGCTTTGCGAAGGCACCCCAGTATGATCCCCACCTGCTTCCCGGCTTAGACGGAGATACGCGCGTCTACCACTGCGTACCGAATCTTAATGGATGTCTACCCATTGGAAATCTGACGCAAAAACTGCCGGGCGAGGTGAAGGACGAGATTAATAATGGCAACTACACTGTTTGCAATTATATCACGCATGAAGAAACAGAAGTCAGCCCAAATTATAAAAAACCGGTTCAAGGCGTTGCCGTGGGTATAGATGATCCCCGAGTGTGCACACCGCTCTTTTTAAACGCCGATAAAAAATAATAGGAGATTAAAAATGCAAGTCAGTAAGGAAATGGTTTCATATAATCAACAAAATTATTTTCAGGATATCGTTTCGGTTAACCGCCAAAACTTGGGATTTGTCGAGGTGCAGCAGACAGACGCCCATTTTGAAGCTTTCAAGTCAAAAATGAAGAGCGTTTTTATGGCCCTGACTAAGAGAAACCAGGAGCTGGCCGAGCTCCTGGAAGCCTCTGAAAGTCAAAACAGGAAGGATTCCCTATTGAAAGACGCAACGATTACAAACTTAAATGAGCGGGTTAAGCAGCTGGAAGCGCTGGTAGCGGCCAAGGATACTCAAATAGCCCAAATCACTGCAAAAAGCGCGGCGGATTTGAAGGCCTCCATTGCCGAAAGAGCGGTAGCGGTGCAAACAGCTACGAAAAACACGCAGCAGGCAGCAAATGCCCAACTGGCGAGCGTCAATGCGCAGCTCTCTAGTGTCAGTAGCCAGCTTGCGGCAGCCCGTCTTGGAAGAACCTATTTGACAAATCTGGTAAATAGCATTCAGGGGGTTCTCAATGCTTTGAATGGAGATATCAACTGGTATGCAGCCAGAGGAGAGGGAAACGGCGTGCAAGTGCCGGCCCACGGATGGAATGCCTATATGGCCGTGAACCATATAAAAGCCCAGATTGTGAGCCTGTCGACTACTGCGAACTCTTATTTAAGTCAGTTGCGGTAAATTTTTTGAAAAGTTGGGGCCAAGTTGCCCCATTTTGATTCTAATTGCCTAAAAAATCGAACTTTGTTACCTTAACGAATATGAACATAACGTTTATTATTTCATCCCTCTCCTTTTTCGGCTTCGCAGCCGCGGCCCTTGGGGCTACTCTATAATTTTTCCATCACATTTCCTTTTTGTTAGTTTTCCTGAAAAATTATAGGTTTATTATGTTAAAGCTCGGTTTACCCAAATATAAAACAATTGAATCCATTTCAAGCAGCAGTGAGGAATATATCTCCTTTTCTCAAGGCACCGTAAAAATTTCCGGAACACCCGCGCTGATCAAACAGCACATCCGGGAAAAATTAGAGAGCGACAGCCTCGATTACTACCAATATGTCGGGGGGATCTACCCTTTAAGGACAAAAATCGCCGGGAAATGCGGCGTCAAACCGGAACAGGTCATTATTTCCCACGGCTCTATCGGCGGCATCACCGCGATCTGCCTGACCCTTTTAAAGCAGGGCGACGAGGTGATCATTCCCACCCCCTTCTATCCCAGCTACCGGAACATCATCCTCTTTTCCAAGGCGGTGCCCGTTTACGTGGAAGGGTATGTGCAGGAAAAGGATTCCTGGAGATTCGATCTGGATAGCATCAAACAATCCGCCACTTCAAAAACGAAAATGATCATTCTTTCAAACCCGTCCAACCCCACCGGGGTATGCCTGAAAAGGGAGGATCTCCTTCTCCTCAAACAATGGTGTGAGCAAAAAGGGATCTACCTCGTCTCCGATGAAGTCTACGACAACTTTATTTATGAGGGGGAGTTTCATTCCTTTACTCCACATGTCTCTGATTCTGAATTTGTTATACGGACAGGCTCTTTTTCCAAAGACTTTGCCATGAGCGGCTGGAGAGTCGGCTATATCGTCGCACCTGAGAAACTCGTCGCCAGTCTGATCGCCGTGCAGGACGGGACATTATGCTGCCCCAGTGTGATTGGGCAGCACGCCGCCCTTTTTGCCCTGGAGCATGAGCACCTGATAGCCAACCAGATCCAGGCCGTGAGGAGGAACCGCGATTTAGCCTGGGAGCAGCTTCAACCCTTGGCCGAGAAGGGGATTTTCTCTTTTGCGAAGCCGCAGGCCGGCATCTTTTTCTTTATCAAAACCCCCGGCAGCGACAGCGAGGACTTGGTGATGGATATCTTGCACAAGGCCAAAGTCGCCCTTGTGCCCGGAAAGGATTTTGGCGCAAATTCCAGAGCCTCAATAAGATTCTGCTTTGCCCGCCAGGAAGCGGTATTAATCGAAGGAATCCGCCGCCTGTTGCATTATTTTCACTGTTGATTGTTAGTTATCCAATCTGTGCAAGACGAGCAGCACAAGAGCATTGCTTATGTGTTTGGTGAGAAAGTGGTCAGACCTTATATTGGCCTGATTTGCCCTACCGGTGTTATCTTTGTAAACCCGGGCGCCATACCGTAAAAAGTGTCGTTGTCGGATCGCCGAGCTAAAGGCAGTAAAATGAAATCGGAATCTGTACTGGAAAAATTTGAAAACTCCCTATACCAGCCTGGAAATATTCATTTAATTCCAAAGGAATGCAGAGCCATTTCAGATGAGATGGCGGCTCAGGCTTATTCAAATTATTTAAATAAGTATAGACATTGCGGGATCAGCGAAACAAATGCCGTTCAATGGGCGGAGGGATTTACTCGCAATTGCGTCACTTATATGGAGAAAATTAGTATAATACCTGGCGGACTGATAGTGACCTCGCGCCTGGCATTCGCCATTCATGAACTGATGCATGTAGAGGAAACCGCCAAATTTTCCCCGGAACGCAAAAGTCAAACCGGCGATAAATTGCTGACCACATTAACGAGTCGTCCCTGAAAAAGTCCTCGCGATAAAAAAAATGATCTTTTTATGAAAAATGCCGAGACGTCCATTCCAAACTGCTACAGATTTCTGGCTAAGAGTTTGAATCGATCCGCTTTATGCCGGGATATGTGATTTCGCCAAGTAGCCCCATTTTTATGCCTATTTGGCGAAATAACCCACTTGAAATTGTATAATAAATATGGAACAGCAGTGAAAATTGAACAGGTATGAATCCTATATGGGATCAACCTATATTTTCTATGAAGTCTGTACAATAAATATGGAACAGTGTTATATCTTGAACAGAAGCGAGGAGTGTTCCCTATGAAAGGTCATTTTTTATTAGGTTCGAAAGCGTTTGTTGATGTTAATATCTACGGTGATAGGTCGTCTGTCGTGTTATATTGGCTCCTTAGTGCGGGGATAGAAAGAAAAGAATTTACATTGCGAGAGGTGGCAAGGGAGAGCGGTGTAAGTCTAGGGTCGGTGCAGAGGGTTTTTGCTACTTTAGTATTACAGGGAATTCTTCAAACTACAGGCATCAGAACAGCTAAGCGTTTTATAATGAAGAACTCATCAAAATTGCTCAATGCATGGTCGGAAAATTACAGCTTGGTTAAAAAATGCAAAATGAGAACATATCGCTCTGGATTCCACGGTAGAGAAGAGATGCTGAAAGTTCTCAGGAAGTCAAACTTAGGTCAAAAAGTGGTTTTAGCTCTTCATACAGCAGCGGAGACTTATGGTTGCAGGAATAACAATTTGGAGACGCTAGAGATATACACGATAGATCCAACTGTTAGGCCGGAAATTGAAAAACTTCTCTATCTGGAGGCGCAAGAAAGGGGCTATGAAGTCTTATTAATTGAACCGTATTATAAGAGCATTATTAATAGGGGTGTATATAATGAGAATGGTTTAAATATCTCACCTGCAATTTTGACTTACCTTGATCTATATAACTTTCCATTGCGAGGTCACGAACAAGCCGAATTTATGGGAATAAGGGTTCCTGAAATCAAACGCATAAAAGGAAATGTATGAAAATCAACAAAGATGACAGGGTGATATCTGAATTTTTGCGATCGATTGGTCAATGGAGCGAGCATGTTATCATAGGGGGTGGATACGCTCTGATCATTTATAAGCTCTATCTAGCAGATCATATATCAAACCCTCCGGTAGGAACAAAAGATATCGACTCGCTCATACCAAGACAAGTAAATAAAATTTCAGGAACGAATATCGCAAACCATCTCACCGAAGCTGGTTTTACTAGAATATTTAAAGATTACGAACATCCCGCCACAGAGGCATATATCAAAGATATTCATGGAATTGAGGTGGAGATCGAGTTTTTAACCGATTCAGCTGCAAGAGACGATAAACATAAAAATGTAGAAATTTCAGGCGTAGTCGCTCAGCCATTAAGCTATTTAACTATCAGTTTGAAAAAGACAAGGGAGTTCACAACCTATTCAGGAGTAACTGGCTTAGTGGTATCACCAGGGGCCTGGATGTTTCATAAAGGCCTTACGTTTATGAGACGTCATGTCATTTCAAAAATTTACAAAGACCTTTATGGGATCTGGTATGTTGCCAGCCAATTACAAGATTTTTCAGAAAATTCAATAACAGAATTGAAGCAATTTGGATTGGAGTATCCCAAGTGGTATAAAACATTCAAAGAAAATCTAGGCGAATGGGTTGAAAAAGCCTCCATATCAGATTGGGAACAGCTTGAAAATCAAGATCCGTATGGAGAATTAAAAAGGAAGAGTTTTGAAAGGGTCGTAAATCAACTTATAGGCTGAGGCGCTTTTTGCGAATTCGCCAAATAGCCCCATTTTTCTGCCTATTTGGC
Source organism: uncultured Chlamydiae bacterium (assembly GCA_963696295.1). Lineage (GTDB taxonomy): Bacteria > Chlamydiota > Chlamydiia > Chlamydiales > JAJFMB01 > CAVOJR01. Next base: position 1,981,178 of record CAVOJR010000001.1, read on the forward strand.
GAAATATTTGATTGATTATTTCGCCAGATAGACATATATTTTAGTCTATCTGGCGAAATTTGGATGATATGATCCCGGTTAAAATCAAAAAAATGGAAAATTTTGTGGGGCGCCGCAAAGAATGGGAGCGTCTAACAAATTTAGGTCAACTAAAAGAACCGGCGATTCTGATTGTCTACGGACGGCGAAGAGTTGGAAAAACGGAACTTTTAGAGCAGGTCTATGCGGATCGCAACATTTTAAAATTTGAAGGGATCCGGGGAAAAACGCAAGAAGAGCAAAGAGCTCATGTTTTGTGGCAATTATCTGAATATGCGAATGATTCTTTGCTCAGCAAAGTGAAAGTAGATACCTGGGTAGAAGTTTTTAAGCTGATTTCAACCCGGGTTCCCGAAGGAAAATGGACCATATACTTTGAAGAGGTGCAGTGGCTTGCCGATTATAAAGATGACTTTGTTTCTGAATTGAAGTTTGCCTGGGATAATTATTTTCGCTATCGGGAAGAGTGGCTGGTTATATTGTGCGGATCAGCCCCATCATTTATCGTCAATCAAGTGATTTACTCAAAATCGCTGTATAATCGCTCTCAGCATGAACTTCATTTGAAAGAATTTAAGCTTAATGAAACGGCCCAGTTTTTATCGCCCCGCTCTCGTCGCGAGGTCATGGACGCTTACTTGACTGTTGGGGGGATTCCGGAATATCTCAAATGGTGTAAAACTTCTTCCTCGGTGTTCATAAGCATCTGTAAAAATTCATTTTCTCCCGATAGTTTTTTCTCAAGGGAGTTTGAACGCATTTTTGTGAGCTCATTAGCTGAAAACAAGCACTATAAAGCGATCATTCAGTTTCTTGCGAGCGTCCGTTTTGCAACGAGGGAGGAGATTCTTGACCACTTAAAAATTTCTTCCAGCGGGACTTTAAGCCATCTTTTGAAGGATATGGAACTTTGTGGTTTTATAGAAAAATACACGCCATATAATCTTAACGAAGAAAGTAACCTTTCCAGGTATTGTATCTCAGATCATTACTTGCAGTTTTATTATAAGTTTATCAAGCCTGTCGATTCAGAAATCCAACAAGGCGTCTATCAGGAAAATCCTGTCTCTGCCATCAAAATGGATTCTTACCAAAAATGGCTTGGGTATGCTTTCGAGCGGTTTTGCCGTCATCGCTATCAATTAATCGCGAGAATTTTGGGGTTTCATGGAATTCACTATCGCGCAGGGGCTTTCTTTAACAAAAAATCCCAAAAAGAGGAGCCGGGTTTTCAGTTTGATCTGGTTTTCGATCGCGACGACCGCGTAATTACCCTTTGTGAAATGAAGTATGCCCAGGCCAAAATCGGCACTGGAGTGATTGAAGAGTTTGAAAGAAAGCTGGAGTTGTTTCCCAATCACAAGAGAAAAACAATTCAGAAGGTGCTAGTCACGACAGAGGGGGCGAGCGATGCGCTACTCACGCGCCACTATTTTGATCACATCATTACTTTGGATGATCTTTTTGGAGCTGAGCTTAATTAATTGCCGCTCCGACGGGATAGTGGTCTGACAGGTTATTGATGTTGGGCAGCGGAAGATTGATATCCGGTTTTGCAGGGCTAAAACCGACGGTCTGGTTGGTAAGCGAGACATTTTTCAGGGTGATCAGATAATCCTCTTCGTCCACTGCAAAGCGGCCCGCCTTGGAATGCTGGATGGTGACCATGCGCTGTTTGACGGTGGTAGGGCCGACAGAGGTGGCGGTCAGCCCAAGGGCTTCCAGGTGATCCCTCAGGGCTTTGACATCCTCTTCCGTTTTTGTGTTGGCGTCGATGCCGATCAAAAGCTGCAGGTTTTTGTGCTCTTGCAACAGCTCTTGGTACTTGTTAAAAGCGAGAGTAATTTGGAGCCGGCCGTCTTCGGGCCTGGTCGAGTTGCCATGGGCGGAGACCAGCAGGAATTTTTGGCCGCTTCGGCTCGTCGCCAGAATCAGATTGATCCGCCCTTTGGCATAACCCTCGTAGGAGGGGAGCGGAATCACCTGATAGTCGGGCTCCCACAACTCTTTCCGCAAGAAAATAAAGGTGCCGTCATTGGCGTTTTGCCTATCCACCGGATGAAAAGAGCCCCCTAGGGCTTGCGGCACGAAGGCATCGCTTTCCTGGGTAAAGAGCACGCCGGAATCTGCGGCAAGCAGCTTCTGTCTGAAGGTCTCGGCTCTCACTTTCGGGTCGCCCAGGGTTCTGGCGAAAATCTCTTTGACGCGGTTTACCTCATCTGTCAAGCCCGCCCCGGAAATGAGGTGGAGATTCAGCGCCTGGTAGAGCCAATAGAAAAACAGCTGGCCTTCAGGGGTGTGGAAAACCTGCAGATCCTTTGTGTCGGCGCCGGGGCCGAAAAACTGGCTCAGGTAATTTTCGTCTAAAACGAGCTCTTTCGGTTTTGCGAGGGCTAGGTTCTCTTTGGTAAAAAGTTTATCCATCAGCTCTTTTTTGGAGCCGCATGGGATCGTGGAACTCAAAATCGGCAGGTCGAAGGTTTTCCCTTCCCTGGAGGCTTTGTCGCGTAAAATTTTATCTACACCTAAAAGTCCGTCGGGCGCGTTTCTTAAGAAACGGAAAATTTTTTTCTCGGAATATTTATCGATAAAGGATTGGATCTCATCGCAGTTTAAGATTTCTTTAAGATGGTTCATCAAGTCGGGGGTGGCGACCTCGCCAAGAGCGGGTCCTTGAGTTTGCTCATTTCTGATGGCCGCGGCCACCATGCTTTGCCGGGATTCATTCACATTATCCGCATCGGGACAATGCTTATTAAAAGATTCTTTTGAGACGACCAGCTCAAAAACTTTCTGGCGGACGGGATTCACTTCGGGTCCGTAATCGCCCTGAAATTCAAAAGGATCGTTAAAAGAGCCTAAGATGTTAGCCGTATGTGCAATAAAAGAAAACATGGCGTTTATTATATAAATTTAGCGAATTAAATGCTAGAGCTCAACTGAGTCCAAATAGTGGGGCACGGTGACTTTCCAGCCAAAAGCCTCTTCAATTTTTGTTTTTAGGCTTTCGGCGGCTGCCGGCTCCCCGTGAGTGATAAACACTTGCTTGGGCGGGGACTGAAACCCCTTTAGCCATTCCAGGATTTCGGCGTAGTCGGCGTGGCTGGAGAGGGTGTTGAGATTTTCGACGCGCGCCCTGACCGGAATAAAGGAGCCGTGGATTTTTATTTCCCGCTCCCCTTTCAGCATGCGGTCTCCGCGCGTGCCTGCGGCCTGAAAGCCGGTGAAGAGGATCGTGTTTTCTTCTTTGGGCGCATAATGGGCGAGGTGGTGCAGGATTCTGCCCCCTTCGGCCATGCCGCTTGCAGAAATGATAATGGCCGGAAAGGAGGAGCTGTTGAGCCGTTTTGAATCCTCTTGCGTCTGGACATAGCGCGCCACGGCGCAGGCGCTTTTGCACTCTGCAGTGGAAAGGCAATGTTCCGCCGGATAGCGGCACCATAAGTCGGTGGCGTCTTGCGCCATCGGGCTGTCCAGATAGATGGGGATATGGGGGGAGAGGCGCCCCTGCTCTTTTAGCTGATTCAGGTAATAGAGGACGATTTGCGTGCGTCCGACGGCGAAGGCGGGGATGACCACCGTGCCCCCTCTCGCAACGGTCGTGCTGATCACCTCTTCCAGCTGATCCAGGACATCGATGTCGGGATGAAGCCTGTTGCCGTAGGTCGATTCCAGCACGAGATAATCGGCCGAGCGGATCTGGACCGGATGGGTCATGATGGGGTCGTGGGGGCGGCCGAGATCGCCGGAGAACACCAGGGTCGTTTCATTGTCGTTCAGCGTAATGAAGGAGGAGCCGAGGATATGCCCTGAGTGGGAAAGGGTGAATTTCAGGTCGCGTGTCAGGTGGTAGACTTTGTCGAAATCGAGAGTATGGAAATACTTCAGCGATAGTTTTGCCTCTTTTTCGGTGTAAAGGGGCAGCGCGGGATGGTGCTTGCTATAACCGTAGTGATTGGCGTGCCTCGCATCGTCTTCTTGAATCCTTCCGGCGTCCAGCAATAAGATTTCGCACAGGTCGCGCGTGGCATGGGAGGCGTAGATTTTCCCTCTGAAGCCGTGTTTGACGAGCAGCGGGATATAGCCGCTGTGGTCGAGGTGGGCGTGCGTAAGTAGAACAGCCTCAATTGATTTAGGTTCAACCGGCAGCGGCTCGCGGTTCCGCAGTCGCAGCTCTTTTTGCCCCTGAAACAGGCCGCAATCGATCAGGTATTTTTTTCCAGCCGCTTCCAGAAGGTATTTCGATCCGGTCACGGTTTGTGTGGCGCCTAAAAATGTCAGCTTCATGATTTTAATCTCAAGAGTAAAAATAGGAAAGCGAAAAGGGCAAATATTAAAACCCAAAAAGAGATCCCCTTAAACGAGTCTATTTCGCCATGAAGGTTTACCAGTGTTGAGAGATTTTGGTTGAGGGCAACATTGGCTTCATTGAGCAGTTCACTGCTTTTCATTAACGCCTCATTGCATTTGTCGATAATGTCCTGATTGCGCAGGATAGAAGCGGTGCTTTTTTCGATCGCCTCTCCGTTTTTTAAAACTAGAACCGTGCTTTCCTCAACGGCAAAGCGATTGCGCTCAATGGCATTCGTGCTTTCCTGCACGCTTTTAATCATTTGGCAGCCGGTACAGAATAAAAACAAAAGAAATAATACTCTCATAACCTGCTGAAATAGGTTGGACTTTTTATTTTGTCAATATATTTCGGATTCTAAAATCTGTCTTGCATTAAATGCCTTTATGTCTAAACTAAAATTTTTTTTATAAGTAAGGAATTTTCTTCGTGGCAGCCTTCCAATTCAAACATGTCCGTATAGAGTCTTACGCCTATTGCGTGCCCCCTCAAAAAATCACTTCTTCTGAGTTGGAAAATCAGATGGCCGCTATCTACGACCGCTTACAAATTCCGTTTGGCACATTAGAAAAACTGACGGGCATTGAGAGCCGCTATTTTTATGATTCCAGCACCAAGCCAAGCACGGCGGCCACAGAAGCTGGGAAAATGGCGCTCGATAAGATGAAATTTGGGCGGGAAAAAATTGGAGCCATTTTTAATTGTTCGGTCACCCGGGATAATTTCGAGCCTGCCACCGCCTGTGTTGTGCATGCTAATTTGGGTCTTGGCAAAAACGCGTTTGCCCTGGATCTATCGAATGCCTGTGTCGGTTTTTCCAACGGATTAGTCACCTTGGCCAGCATGATCGAATGCGGAGCTATTGAGGCGGGATTGATTGTCAGCGGTGAAAATGGGAAATATCTGGTTGAAGACACTCTGAATTGTTTAAATTCCAGAAAGGATATTACTAAAACCGAACTGCTCAATTTTTTACCGGTCTTTACGTTAGGCAGCGCCGCGGTAGCCATGGTGCTTTGCCACGAACGGATCGCCTCGACTTCCCATCAGCTTTTGGGTTCGGTGATGCAGACAAGCTCGGAACTTCATGATTTATGCGTGGGTAATGGGGATCATGCCCATGCGCTGGTTGCTTCCGGCCAAAAAATGCTGATGACCACTCAAGCGAATAAATTGATCTCTAGCGCCGCCTCATTGTCAAAGGAAAATTGGCAGCAATTCTCTGCCAAATTCGGCTGGAAAAAAGAGGAAATCGATCATCTGATAGCTCATCAAGTGGGGAAGAAGGGGAATGGAAATGAACAGTTTTTTAAGACATTTGATATCGATCTGAAAAAGGAATTTTCTGTCTACAAGCGCTTTGGAAACACCGCCTCTTGCGCTCTGCCAAAAACCTTGATGATCGCGGCTGATGAGCAGCGGTTCAAAGAAAAGGATAAGATTTTGCTGGCAGGCTACGGCAGCGGGCTCAACACTATTTTTTCCGGAGTCATATGGTAAACTATTTCGAGTTTGAAGGGGAGTCGATGCACTATATCGATGCCGGCCAGGGGCCCGCGGTTCTCCTCCTGCACGGCAATCCGACCTGGTCCTATTTCTATCGGAAGCTCATAGAGGAGCTTAAGGATAACTTTCGCGTGATCGCACCCGATCATTTGGGGTGCGGTTTCTCTTCCAAATCGCAAAAACGGTATCGCGCAATCGACCGGGCGGATCATTTGGAGGCGCTTTTGCGCCATTTGAAGATAGAGCGCATCTCCTTGGTTTGCCACGATTGGGGAGGGATCATTGGAACCATGCTCGCCTTGCGCGATCTCAACCGGATAGATAAAATCGCTTATCTGAACACGACGCTGACTGAAGTGGAATCGCTGCCCTTTTTTATCAAAATGTCCGCCATGCCGGTCATCGGCCGGGCCGTAACGCAAACTTTCAACGGCTTTTTGTCAGGGGCCACGACCTTCGGAGCGGCCAAGAAACTGACTAAAGAGGTGCGCCGGGGTTATCACTCTCCCTACCGCTCGGCTGCTGAGCGGAGCGCGATCTGTAATTTCGTCAAAGACATCCCTTTCCGAAAAGACCATCCCACCTATCGCGATTTGGCTGCCGCCGCACAAAATATTCCTTCGCTGCAAAAGGTTCCCGTTCAGATTATCTGGGGAGCGAAAGACCCTTGTTTTCATCGGGGCATGCTGCAAAAACTGAAGGGGCAGCTCCCTCATGCCGCTCTGCTGGAAATACCCCACGCCTCCCACTTGGTTCTGGAAGACGACCCCATTTTAGCCAATGCCACCCTGCGCCATTTTTTACTGACGGGCGAGGGGAAAACGGCCCCTTGGGCTAGCGCAGAAACCCTTCAGCCAAACGCCCTCTATCAGGCCTTTCTGGCTTCAGCGGAACAATACGCCGATCAGAATGCCGTTATCGAGCCTGCTTTTTCCTGGGGAAAAGTTTCTTATAACCGGTGCACCTACCGGGAGCTTTCCGCGTTGATCAACCGGTATCGGCGGGGCTTGGCGCATTTGGGGCTTGCCCGGGGAGACAAAGTCTTGATGCTGGTGCCGGCAGGCGTCGATTTTCTGGCTTTAAGCTACGCCGTCATCGGGTCAGGGGCGATTCCGGTTTATATCGATCCGGGCATCGGGAAAAAGAAATTGCTGACCTGCATCGAAAACCTGCAGCCCGATGTGTTCATCGGCTCTCCTAAAGCGCAGATTTTGCGGTTGAAGCGCACCTTATTTAAGCGGCTGAAATTCCACATCACAGCGGGCGGCTGGTTTGGCGATTTGCCTTATTTGAAGAGCTTTTCCCCGGAGCCCCTTCCTTTTGCCCCCGCCTCCACCACCACGCTCATCGCCTTCACGTCAGGGGCTACCGGAGTGCCAAAAGGGGTCGTTTACAACGATGAGATGTTAAAGCAGCATATGACTATCTATCAAAAAATCATGGGCTACGAGGCAACAAAATGCGATTTGCCCCTCCTGCCGATTTTCTCCCTTTTCATGGTGTGCCTGGGTGTCTGCAGCGTTATACCTCCTTTAGACCCCGCAAAGCCTCTTTCATTAGATCCAAAGAGAGTGCTCCGGGTAATCAAAGACTGCCGCATCGCCTATTCCTTCGGCTCGCCAACTTTATGGCAAAAAATCGCCGGTTTCGCCAAAGCGGAGAACCAGACGCTGGAACCGCTGCAAAGGATCTTTATCGCCGGAGCGCCGGTGCCAAAGAGCACCTTGGCCTTAGTAAAAAGCGTCCTTCCCAACGGGGAAGCCTACACCCCTTATGGGGCGACGGAGGCCCTGCCGGCTACCTTTATCAGCGCCGCTGAAATTTTGCAAAACTGGGACGAGGCGGCGATGACCGGGGAAATGGGAACCTATGTGGGCAAGGCTTTGCCCGGTTCAGAAATAAAAATTATCCAGCCTTTTAAAGGGGAGATTTCCCATCTCAATCAGGCGGAAATTCTACTCCCTTACATGATCGGGGAAGTGGTCATTAAAGGAAAACACATCAGCCCCTGCTATGTTGAGGAAAACCGCACGGGAAAAATGGAGGAGGGGTGGCACCGGATGGGCGATATGGGATATCTGGATGGCGCCGGCGGCCTTTATTTTTGCGGCCGCAAAGCGCATGTCGTCAAGGTAAAGGATAAAATCTATCATAGCGTCCCCCTGGAGCGTTTATTCAATACCCACAGCAACGTGAAGCGAAGCGCGCTCGTTTCCATTAACCATGGGGAAGACGTAGGCATTGTCATTGAGCCGAGGGAGTGGCCAAAAAACAAAGAAGCTTTTATCAGTGAATTGAAAAAGCATGTCGAGGGCACCCTGGCGGCGGATATTAAGAAGATCTATTTTCATCCTTCTTTTCCGGTCGATGCGCGCCATAACGCCAAGATTTTCAGGGATCAGCTCAGCATTTTTGCGACGAATGAGGAAAAGCGATGAAATTTATCGTCACCGGGGGCGGGGGATTTGTCGGAAAAGCGCTCTGCCAAAAGCTTAAAAGCGAGGGGCATCAGGTCGTTGCGATCGCAAGGGGCGAACATCAGGACCTTTTGCGGATGGGCGTCGATTTGGTGCGGGCGGATTTGAGTCAAGATCCCTTAGCACATATTTTCAAAGGGGCGGAAGCCGTTTTCCATACCGCGGCCAAAGTCGGTGTTTGGGGGGAATACCGAGATTTTTACCGCCATAATGTCATAGCGACAAAAAATGTGCTGGCCGCCTGCCGCTCTTGCGGAGTGAACAAACTGATTTTTACGAGCTCGCCGAGCGTCGTGCACGACGGCACAAATTTACGAAATATCGATGAGACTTACCCCTATCCGCGGCAATACCTGGCCCATTATCCCAAGACCAAAGCCTTAGCCGAGCAGGCCGTGCTGGCAGCGAATAGCCCAGATTTGTTTACATTGTCTTTGCGGCCCCATCTGATTTGGGGGCCCGGGGACAGGCATCTGATTCCGGCGATCGTAAAAAAAGGGGAAGCCGGCCGCCTGTTTTGCATCGGCCGGGGAGAAAACAGAGTCGATGTCTGTTATATCGACGACTGTGTGCAAGCGCACCTGAAAGGGTACCGGGCGCTTAATAACCCCGCGGTGAGAGGCAGAGCCTATTTCATCAGCCAGGGCGATCCCATAAACTGGTGGGATTTCGTGAATAAAATTCTGGCGATTCATCATCTGCCTCCCGTTAAGAAGCGCCTGCCCTACCCTATAGCGATGGGCCTTGCCACTCTCATGGAGTGGATTTCGAAATGTTTGCCGGGTCATCCGGAACCTCTTTTAAACCGGTTTTTGGCCTCCGAGCTGGCTACAGACCATTATTTCAATATAGGGGCCGCGCGCCAATGGCTGGGCTATGAGCCGGCTTACACCATCGCCGAAGCCCTGTCTCATTATAACAGCTGCCATCGAAAAAAATAGTTGCATAAAAAATTAAATTTAATGTATCTAATCTTGGCTTCATTTTAACGCAACCCTTCACCAAAGGATAGGTATATGAGTTCACCCAATTGCAATCATCGTCGTTGCTTTATCTCTGATGCGCAAATTGAACACTGGTCCGCGCAGGCGGCGGACAACCTCAGTAGAGGCATATTCGACCAAAAGAAGCATGATGAGGTGCAAAGATTTTGCTCAGGAACGCGCGACATTGGAAAAACGAATATAGGAAAAAAGGTTCGCGATGCAAGAAGGGACGCCTTTCCTTCCGACCAGTCGCGCAGCGTATCGGCGCCTATTACCGCAAACCGCGTCACGGTGTCACCTGTAGTATTGCCGGCGCAAAGGGGGGTGAATACGGTCGCTTCTTCAACTTCCGGGCAATCAACATACCCTGTTGTCTATGCTTCTTCTCTGCCGATGTATCAAACGCAGACCGCAAAGACCGCATTATACCCTGTTGTTTATGCTACTTGTCCGCCGGTGTACCAAACGCAGACCGTTCCTTCAGCGAATGCCCACCCCCCCGCGACATCGGCAGGCAATGCTTCTTCCCTTACACAGGCCGTTTCTTCAGGCTCAAAGAGGGACGCCTCTACATCGGCAGGCAATGATTCTTCGCTTTCTTCAGACAAGGCCGGCCAACCAACCGCTCATCCTGTTGCATTCCCCGCTCTCTATGCCTTCGACCCCCGGAAAACCGGCCAGCAGGCGATTTCCTATAGTCAGTTTATTCAGCCGCGTACCGTTTGGCAACAACCTCCGGTCCATGTAGTATCTTCCCAAGAGGCAAAACGGGAGGTTGGTCAACTTGCGCAGCATCCTCAAGTGGTTCCCATTATTCAAACACCGAACGTTCAGCAGGTGGTTAATACATCCGTTGTCGAGGCTAATCGGGAGGTTGGTCAACCTGCGCAGCATCCTCAAGTGGTTCCCATTATTCAAACACAGAACGTTCAGCAGGTGGTTAATACATCCGTTGTCGAGGCTAATCGGGAGGTTGGTCAACCTGCGCAGCATACCTATCCTCAAGTGGTCTATCCCATTATTCAAACACCGAACGTTCAGCAGGTGGTTAATACATCTGTTGTCGAGGCTAATCGGGAGTTTGGTCAACCTGCGCAGCGGGTGGTTTATACCTATCCCCGGTTTGTGCATTCAGTGGCCTATCCCATTATTCAAGCACCTCAAAAATCACCGACCTCTACATCGCCGGTTGTTTCTACAGAGGCTAAGCGGGATGTGGAGTCAAAGCCAGTGGTCTCAACCTCTCCCCGCATTGTGCAGCCTTTGGTCTATACCGTTCTACAGGAACAGCAATCCTCTCCCTATCCGAAAAGAGAAGGGGCTCAAAGGGGTTATTACTATCCTCAAGGCGGACAACAACCTTGGTATCCACAAGGCGGACAACAGCCCTGGTATCCACAAGGCGGACAACAGCCCTGGTATCCACAAGGCGGACAACAACAGTGGCCGCAACAGCCTTGGTATCCGCAGGGCGGACAACAACCTTGGCCTCAGCAGCCCTGGTATCCGCAAGGGGGGCAACAACCCCAATATCCTCAAGCGCCACAATATCCTCAAGCGCCACAATATCCTCAGGCGCCACAATATCCTCAAGCGCCTCAACATCCTCAGGCGCCACAATATCCTCAAGCGCCTCAACATCCTCAAGCGCCACAATATCCTCAAGTGCCAGCTTCCACAAAGCAATCGGAAACCACTGCGAAGGGCCAGAAGCCTATCATTCACGTTTTCAATTGCTCCGATACGGAAGATTTTAAAACGGCTATACCCATAGACCTGTCCAATCCTCCAGAGGATATAAAAAAACAGTTGAACAATGTCGTCACCACAGCAAACGACGTGTATCAGGCCTACGATGAACTCTATGACAGAAATGGCTATGATAACCTGGGTACGGCAATTAAAGTCTTCCTGCGCTTCGGCAATGATATGTTCAACGCCTTTTGGGATGGCGATGAAATGGTGTGCGGCGATCCGACCGATCACTTTGGAGATGACGGCAAGCCTGCCGATATGACTGATGCAAGCGTGGTGATGCATGAACTTGGGCATGCCATGAACTCCTACAAATATGAAGGGGCTTCAGGAGCCTGGGAAGAGTTTAAAGCCGACTGGAATTATATCATCATCAATCAGTGGCTGAAAAAAGTCCAAAAACCTGCCGAGGCTGATGAAACGCTCTGGATGATCGGCGATGCGCTCATACAGGATGATGCCAGCGGCAAACAATCCATGCGCCGGGTGGACAAGCCGGGCTTTGCTCAAGATCATAACATGGACGTTCAAAGGTATTCCTTCCTCGATCCTAAGGACCCCAATGGCAAACCTAATGTGCAGGCCTTTTATCAAAATCAGAGCGTTCCCATTGTGGCTGGCGACCATGGCGGTGTGCATATCTTCTCGGCTATTCCAAGCTATGTCTTCTACTTGACAGCGATGCAGTTGAATGAGCCGATTTACAATAGGCAAGCCAAGGTTTTATATGCGACTTGCAGCGATCCTAAAGCCAAACGCGACGCCGGCTGGCAAGAGCTTGCTGAAGCCTGGGTCGCCAAAGCAAGAGAGCTGGGATATAATGATATCGCAGACGCTCTGACGAAAAACTGGGCGGCTGTCGGCATTACGATCCGCGGCAAAACCAATTTTGGGGCGCAGCCGATCGCAGGAAACAGGATCACTTATCCTTATCCTCAACACTTTGCCTTCCCTCAGGGCTATCAGCCTTTCCAACCACGGGGTTACAACATCAACCCCTTTGGATATGGCATGACTGTAAAAGTATAAATGAAAACGGGGAGAGGTCTGAGAGGGCCTCTCCCTTTTTATTCTTTTAATGATGGTTTTAAGATGGAATGGGTTAAGGGGGTTTCCTGCCATTATAGAAATTAATTATAACATTTTTATAATATCCATTACCTTACTTGAGGTGATCTTTTACACTATTAATAAAAGCATCCAATTTTGTTAGTGCGGTTTCATATTTAGCTTTATAATCATGATATTGACTAACATCCTTATAAGCGGCTTCAATATTATCCTTTGCATTATCTAATCCACTCAATATTTCCGCAAATGATTGACCACCAACAACTCTTTTTAATTCTGTATTGCTTAAAATATTCCCATAAACAAACATTTTTATCAGGCGATTAATGAAGGGAAAAAAGTTGATTCTTTGCGCAAAATTAACACTGATATGGATGATTATCCCCGATGCCCTACTTTTTTTGTACGTAGACCACTCGATTAAATTGGCGGCCATTTTCTGGGTTAGCGCCATTTGGAGTAAAGGATGTTTTTCAAATCCCAACTGCTCTAATTGTGGGAAAACGATCTTTTTTACAAGATTATCAGTCCCATGTCGAAGCCGTTTTGATATCCGGATCGATTTCGTTTACTAAATCGGATCCACAGGGAGTGACCGATAGCACTCGAGCTGGTAACGCAGGGATTCCATTTCCGCTTGAGATCGTTGAAAAATTGAGAAGATGGCAATACCGCTTGGCGCGAATGGGAAAGATCGTTTTGAGTAGAACGGACGAACTGTTCTAAAGTAAAGACACCGTTGCCTGTTCTAACCAATATTTCCTGATTTGCAAGTGTTGCCCGAGGTTTACCTTTCAGTTCTTCTCGGCATGCTATATACGGCAGCTAACCTTTCTTGTTGCACTTTTGCCTGGAGAATATTTTTTGCAACTACGCTTTGCCATCTCATCACAGGGGTCTGTCAGACACTCTTAATGGGAGCAGGTTAAGCCGGAATTTTGTACATATATTTAATTCCGGGTCTATGGATCACTTTGGCTAACTGTTCAAATTCCTCATTTTTTATTGGTCTTGCAATCCGGTAACTGGATTCCCTTAATATGTAACAGTTTCTCTTATCATTTGAGAATATATCGTAGAAAGGGGAGAAATCAAAGGCGAAGATCCCCCCTTTATCCAATAGATTGATGGATTGCTTTGAGGGAGGCGAGATTTTGAGGAGTGAGGCCTTTTTCAAAATCGGGGACTCTTTCGATGATAGATTTTTTTTATTCCTTTGACGTGCTTAAAATCTTCAATATGAGAAATAATACTAAAATTTCTTCTGGCAAAATCGGGTCCATGTGGATGCGTTTGAGGAAATGAGGTGGGAAGAAAAATCGTTTCGCCTGAAGTTAATTGGTATTCCATTACTTCATCAGGCGAGCATCTCATGTCTATGGTCACAGCTTTTGGATGTGAATGGTTTTCCTGTCGATCGATTTTTTTGGGATTGAGGTCGGACAGCAGAGTTTGGGTTTGAACAAACATTTCTTTAGCATCTTGGGGATAGTGCATACAGCCTATGACAAGAGTGGCTTCCCCATTTTTTTGAAATTTTTCTTCCACAATACGGGCAAGTTTTTTTCGCAGGGCATCAAGGGGGTCTCTTGAGATCTGTCCGAATTTGTCCCTTTCAGATGCTGCACATAAGAAGGTACAAGGCTTTCACAGGAGGCGACTAAAAGATATTTTGTGTCAAATGTAATCATAAGGAAAAATTATATTCTGATCATTAATTTCCTTCAAGGCAAAGTCTCAGCGCCTACACTTTAATAAAATAATTGGAAAGGGGATAATGAATAGTTCTGCAATACGATCCCACTTTGGATTTTTCTTCTTTTATTAAGAACATATTAAGAATATTAAGATTAAATTAAGAAGCTTGACTTGATAATTTCATAACCAATACTATCTCTTCATTGATCGAGAAAGACCATAAATAAGTAATAAGGGGTTTTATCATGTTTTACAAAGTAAGTCCATTATTTCGAAATAATTCTATTGAGACAGTATCGGATCAGACGAATAGCGGAACGCAATCAACGTTCCAGAAATTGATTAACGGGATCAAAAACATTCGGGCGAAATTATTTGGCCGGGATGTTGTACACCCTCAGACGCAAGAGATGGGGCGGGTAACTTCTCTATCCAACTCTTCTCAAAGAATTCAAAGCAGCGCGGTAAAAGTCGTCAACCTCCTGCCGAAATTATCCCCCATGCAAATCGACCTCAACACCAACGCGATCATTCAGGGCATTAGGCAAGCGGCTCAGGCGCACTCTGGCGAAGAGCACTTGATGATCCACACCTCCGAAATGTCGATCACCGGCTACTGCTGCGGGGATCTGCACCAGATCACCAACAAAGAGGCGCTGAATGGTAAAATCCAGGGCGCTTTACGCAAAATCATGAATGAGACTCACGGGATATCGGTCACCGTGGGCTTCCCTTATTATAATGAGGAAGGGAAACGGGTGATCCTGCACGCTTTAATCTCCAATGGAGAGATCAAAACAGTGAAAGGGAAAGAAGAACTCGCCAACAACATCGGCCGAAACAGAGGCGTGGAATACGAGGTGCGCTTCTTCGTGCCTTGCGAAGCGGGCATGAAGTTCAATCTGCTTGGCCACGAGTACACCTATGAGACAGGCACAAGAAGCCTGGGCAACCTCTTCTCCGATGAACCGGTCGAAATCGCCGGCAAGAAGGTCTCTTTGGTGATTTGCGAAGAGATGTTCACAGGAACCGATCAAATGGGTCCTTTGTATAACAAGCTCGGCGAAAAAATAAACAAATACCTGAAACAGACCTTAGAGAGCGCCGTGCCGAAACACTATATCGAAATCAACCAGGCCTATGACCTGATGTCGCAGGTTGAGACTGCCTTAAATGCCGATAGCCTGGTTCTGCCCCGTCTGGAAGGGTTTAATGAAGAAGAAGTCCGTTTATTAAATGAGGAGTTTGGCAAGACCTTCGCTGATTTTAAAGTTGAGTATGCGGCTTTAAAGAAGAGCTTTGACCAGAAAATTAAAGAGGAAATTGTCGCCGAGAGCAGATTATACAAACAGCTGGAAAAAGCCGATATCGTTCTCGTGCCGAACGGAAGCCCAAGCGCCTCCCACAAACTGGAGGTCCGCGAGGGCCTGCTGCAGACGATAGGCGACGCCTACCGGGAAAAATTGGGCGAGAACGAGGTGAAAACTGTTTTCTACTGCAACCACAACGGCATTCAAGGGGGATCGGTGGCTTATGACGGCACGGTGCTCAAAACGACCCTGACGAAAGAGGAGACATCTGTACAGCTCTTAAGCACCCATGCTTATGGCTTGATAGATGAGCCGCGCGCCCCGCACTGGGCGACTAAAGCGGGAAGAAAAGAGATAGCGGATACGATCGACAACTCTAAAATCTACGCCGGGCAGAAAGCGACCGTGGTGAAATTCGGCAACCGGGTGACCGATGTCTATACCAAATTCTATAACGACACCGAGTACGCCTATTCCTCCTTGATGGACTTACTTAAATTCCTGCCCGATCTGAAACCGGGCCAGATGATCCCCAAGGGAGAGAAAACGTTCTCCGGATACTTTGTCTCCCAAAGCGGCGGCTTCGACTCGGGCCACACCGCTATCGTGCTCGCCAAATCGATCGAAAGAAGGTTGAGAACCCTTTATAAGGAAAACCCAGATGGCGCCCTGAACGAACTGAAAAAGGAACTGAAACTCGCTCACCGCCCTTTTGACATCGACATCTTCTGCGCACGGTTTTTAACCGCCCGTGTGAATACGAGCGAAAACCTGGATAACACCGCGCTGACTTATAAGAATCTGGAAGTGATGGCGCAAATTTTAGGCATCAACCAAAAGATTACGGAAGATAATGTCTACGTTGTGATTGAACAGGTAAGGGGAAAATTGAGCGGCGTGAATACTGTTTCCGGCCTGCTCGATCTCTTGAAAAGGGGCGTTGAGACCCTTCCGGTCAATGATCAGCTGGAATATTTATCGAAGCTCGCGATTTTCCATGTGGTCAAAGCCGCCTATTTGAGAACGGATAATAACTCGATCGACACGGAAAATGCCGCCAGGTCGCTCGATGTGGAGCTTGGCATTGATTTTGAGGTGCGAAATGTGGACGTCGATTTCAAAACGGAACTCCTGCTTGAAAAGGGGATAAACCTCCTCGATTTTGACGAGATCGAGCGGATCAAAATTTTGGAAAAGTACAGCGAGATTTTAAGCATCGGCAAAAAATCCAAGCTGGAAGAACAAATTGAGCAGAAGAGAGCCGCTATTGAGATTATCAATTACGAAAAAACCGGGGAAGAAACGGCGGAATTAGAAGAGTCCATCGCCGAAGCAGAGACAAAAATTAAAGAGGATGGAGATAAATTAGCCCGTCTGAAGGGCGAACTCTATCAATTGGTGCAAAGCAAATTGCCGGTAGGAATTAATTTCACCGTGCATAACTGGTTTGAATCATCCACCGGTCTTGAGATTGAAAACATTCAGGCGCGCCTGCGCGCGCAATTGAACTGGCATATGGCCAATGAGTATGGCTTTGTGCCTACTTCCAACCCCAACGCCGATGAATCCAAACAGGGCTACACGACGGTCAGCGGGGACTTGCATGCGGGCCTTATCTCTGAAACAGGGCAGCACAGAAAAACGGGCATCTATGCCGAAATGCTCTACTTGATGAAGAGTAAAATGCATGACGCCGCCCAATACTTTGGGGAGATCAATATCGTCAAGGCTATCTATAACACTTTCAAGCAGCCCCCATCGGCCGAATTGCAGCAATTGAGCCAGGAAAAAAAATCGAAGGGCGCGATTCAGCAGACCGACGAGGACAGCTACGGCATGTCCTATCCGGAATTGTCTGAGATAGGCGACAAGCTGTTCGAGTTAAATGACAATGGCGCCGGTTTTTCGCAGATGTGCGACATCTACGCCAACCATTTCAACAACGACCTTATTTTCCACGGGCATAACAAGTGGGAAATTTTCTCTAAGATGGATAAAGTCAACCGCCAGTGGTATGCGGCTTCGTTTAAGCGCCGTTCCGCGCCATGGCAGATGACCAATTCCGATTCGGCTGTAGACCACCATGCCAATAGCCGGACAGAGTTTGCCGGGAATGATAATGCCATCAAATTTGAGAGAACGGCTCTTCTTTTAACGCTTCTCGTGGAACAGAAGATCATTAAGGGCGCTCCCCTGAAAGATCTGCTGCGCAACTTATTGCTCAATTCCGATTTTCAAGAGAAGCTGCAGAAAGTTTTATGGGTTAGAGGGGGCAAGCCCGACGATCTCAAAGAACTGATCAAGCTTTATAAGGGCTCTCCCGGATTGCTCCAGCAAAAAATCACCGAAAGAGTGGTCAAAGCGGGGATCAAGCTCGACTTAAACCTCGCTGACCTGGAAATCAAAAATCCCCCTGTCGGCGAGATTGCGGCGAATAATGGCAGCCCGGTCATCGGCAAGCCGATTGCGACCAGAGCGCGCGACTTGGCCGGCAACGTGGAAAAAGCCAAAAAGGCGATTGTGGAAGCGGTCCAGGCCGGTAAAGAGATCGTGGTGATCCCCGATCTGGTCGGCGCCGATTTGGGAGACAATGTGAGACGCGTGAGCCCGGAGCATCTCAAGATCATGCTCGATGAGCTGGCCAAGTTTTCCAGCAGGCTGCCTATTGCGGTTATTGCCGGTCACCCCACATTTGATGAAGCGACGAAAGACCGCAGCCTCCGCTACTACCAGTCGGCCTCGGTCATTCAAGGAGGAGAGGTGCGCGCCACTTTCTCTGCCAACAAGATTAACAATAACCATGACAAACCGGGCACGAGCTACGATACGAGAACCTTCCAGCCTTTCAAAGGGCCTCAGGAGCCGGTCGTAATCAACGGCAAGTCTTATTTCATCGCGATCGGGGAGTCGGGCGCGCCGGCAGGTTCTGTAAACATCATCCACTTAGGGGCGATGGAAGCGGAAGACCAGCTCGCGGTTGCGGCAAAACATGGGGATAGACTCGCCGGCTCATTCAATGCCGTCGGCAGTTCCTCCGGCATTAGAAGCTTCAATGGGCGTTCGATCTACAGCACACGCGAGATTGCCGGTTTTGAAGAGCAGGATGCCGCGCCGGATGCCGGACTTCTGCAGGATGCGCGATACGGGGAGGATTATTTACCCTGGGGTAAAGTCACTGTATCGCTCGACTCACCCGAATCCCTCTACACGCTGGCCGTGCTGAAAAAGCGGATCGAGATGAAAAAGGGATCTTGCGATCAGAAAACATTCCTGGAATTTGTCGATGTCGTCACTCCTTACTACGAAGGGGAAAATGTCGATGAGTTGTGGAATGCCGCCCGGGATGTTTTAGGGTTTGAGCTGCCCGTAGCGGACAGCAAACACCCGACAAATAAATACAAAATCGACTCGATCCGCTACATGTTTGTGCGAAACGCCCTTGTTGGCGACATCAACATGAAGGCCTTTGCCGGCATCAAAGAAAATGATAGCTGGTTAACCTTTGACACCAGGATCAAAGCGTTCCTCAATGGGGGCCAGGCTGCGACAACAGAACAGCTAAGAGAGTTTCATGCCCTGTTGACAAACTCCGCCGCCCTGAAAGCCTCCCTGAAGGAGACCTATCGAAGAGAGCTTCTGAATAATGAGAAGAACTTCGAGGCGTATGCAGCAATGCAGATCCGCCTGATGGTCAACCGGATCAGAGACTATCAATTCAGCAGCGAGCCCGCTGAGCGGATGAGAGCGATCTCCGCCTGGCTGCTTTCGGCAAGAGACGGCGGCGAGGGGCAAATCATGGTGAGCAACATTGCCCGCAATGATTTGTGCTGTTCCCAGGATAACTGGGTCGGCAGCCGTCTGAACGAAGGGGGCTTGAGTTTCACAGCCTCCCGCTCCTTGAAGGAGATGAAAGAGGCGATCAAAGGCTCTCAGCTCGTGAATGACCTGTTTGATAAGAAAATGGGCGAGAATATCGCCGATGGCCTGACCCGCAAAGAGGTGGATGAAATTTACGAGTATATCAAGGATCATAACTTTGATATCAGCGGCATTGAAGAACTCAAATGGCCTCAATTGATTAAGAAGCTGGAGACATTTGCGGTTCTCTGGAAGAAAAATAACCTGGACCGCCACTGCATCCCCAACACGCCTCATTCGAAGTACAGCGTGGATCAGCAAACCTCGTTCCGGGAGCCGATGCTCGCCGGTTGGCTGGATGATCAGCTACTGCTCCTCAAGCAGAAAATGAGGGCGCAAGTCCAGTCTGCACCGCGAAGAGAGCATCGCTTCTTCAGCTGCTTCAGGCCGCAAGAAGCAACGGTCTAAAACCCTTTCCGATGGGGGAGCGATCCCCCATCAATGGCATTTGGGTCTTAGAGTTTACCTTTCTTTGTTAACGCGTCTTGTTTTAATTTTGAATAGGTCATCTGGGGATATTTTGGACCCTGCAGGATAAAGTGGGGTGCGATTCCGCTGTAGTGCATGGTCTGATACGGATAAGTTTTACCTTCCACCAAAGTCACTTGCTTAAACAGAGTATTTTTCACTATCTCTATGCGTTTGCAAAATGGCCAGCTCCGCATCAAGAGATTCTTCAAGGGTTAATTCCACAACTCCATTATAGGCGAGATCTCTCGTTCTTTTCCGAAAAATAAGCGCTTCCGTGATTAATGTCGCATCAGGATCATCTTTCAACAAACCACCTAAAGATCTCCAGGGGTCATCGCCCAGGAACTTCATGAGATGAATCCGATGGTGCAAAGGATTTCCCATATCAATATCTAAAGTAGAATTATAAGTGATCATAAGGGGAATATTATATACAGAGCATTAATTTCCAAGCATATGTTACTTGGAAAGGACAATAAACGAGGAAATGCGGAATTTTTCCCTTTACTAATCAAACTGATATATATTAGTATATTATTCAATTAAAACTCCAGAGCCAGTGATGAAAGCTATTTTGCCTTGTAAGAACATGACTATTGGTTGGTTATCGCAAACGCCTTGTGGAGGTATCTTGACCCACTCCTCTCTTTTTGCGACAGCCGTAGCTGAAAATATAGCATTTTTCCTGCTCCTGCCGATGATGAGTATCTGTGGAATTTTGAACTGCAACCTTCCGCAAGAATTTTGCTGTGTGTCGATCGCTGAATCGTCAGCCTACTTTGATCTCATTCTTAAAAAAAACTTCCCTAAAGAGATAAAAGTAGTGCTTTACAAAAGCCTCTTGAGTCATATCCACCCTTTAAAAGCCGAATTCCAACCCATTTCCATCACCCCCCCTTTGCTGAGAAATAATCCCCAAATGTTTTATCATTTGTCAAACTCTTCAATAATAAAAACAGAGGAAGGCTACGATCTCATTTGCCGCGCAGTGAATTACCGGAACAGCGGAGGATATTACACTTGGTTTGACCCTGATGATCGATCCAATACCGTAAAAACAAAAAATTTCCTGGTTCACCTTGACCGCAATCTTCGGGTTTTGTCACAACAAGAAATCATTGAAGAACTTCCCCGGCAAAGGACAACCAATGGGGTCAATGCCATTGGTTTAGAAGATTGCCGCCTTGTTCATTTCGATAAAGCCACATGGTTTTCTTGCACCACCACAGACACTAATCCCAAAGGGTTCACACAAATGAGCCTCTGCAAATTGGAGAGTGGTCAGACAAAGGAAATTCATGTGGAAAGCCTGACCCCGTTAAAAGGGCCCGATCCCTTTCGCCATGAGAAGAATTGGCTCCCGATAGTCCACAATGATGAGCTGCATTTCATTTATTCTTTTTCCCCTTTTGTTTTGAATAAACCTGATATTAAAACAGGGGCATGGAAAACAGTTCTGCAATACGATCCCCCTTTGGATTTTTCTTTGTTTCGCGGGTCAGCCGCTCCAGTTCCATTTGATGAGGGTTATCTCGTGATGGTTCATGAAGTGATCCGCCCCGAAACCTATTTCTATTTACACCGTTTTGTTTTTTTAGATAGTAATTTCATGATCCAGAAACTCTCCAGGCCTTTTACATTTCAACATAAGGGGGTGGAATACTGTTGCGGGATGGCCATCGATCATTCGGGGAAAGAACTGATTATGGCTGTCAGCAAAGAGGATTGCGAAGCGGCCCTGTGCATAACCAATCTGGATACGGTGCGGCGGATGCTAGTGCCGTTATGCGAGTAAACAAAAAAATCTTAGAGGCTTCCAAAGGGATGCGCCAAAGGTGCAGGCATTAGAGTTTACCTTTCTTTGTTAACGCGTCTTGTTTTAATTTTGAATAGGTCATCTGGGGATATTTTGGACCCTGCAGGATAAAGTGGGGTGCGATTCCGCTGTAGTGCATGGTCTGATACGGATAAGTTTTACCTTCCACCAAAGTCACTTGCTTAAACAGAGTCTGTAAATATTTTTCACTATCTTTATGCGTTTGCAAAATGGCCGGCTCCGCATCACGAGATTCTTCAAGGGTTAATTCCACAACCCCATTATAGGCGAGATCTCTCGTTCTTTTCTGAAAAATAATTGCCCTATGCGCTTCCGTGATTAATGTCGCATCAGGATCATCTTTCAACAAACCGCCTAAAGATCTCCAGGGGTCATCGCCCAGGAACTTCATCACAGACCAATCGACAACTATTTTGTCAAAAAGGGAGGAAATTTTTTCCCGCTTTTCCAAATCAGTAAAGTCCATCATGAGATGAATCCGATGGTGCAAAGGGTTTCCCATATCAATATCTAAAGAAACCCAGGTAATCCCCTCCTCTGCTGGCATAGCTTCTGCTAAAGTGCGCCCCACAAACAACCCCAGCTTCGTTCCCTCCTTAGCCAAGGACTGCACTTTGGCAATCGTTTGATCCAAATGATACGGCTTGTCCGCTACCCTATTCACTAAGAACAAAAAGGGCAAGAGGGAAAGGAGCGTAGGAAGAGGAGACCCAAAGAGTTTTGTCTGATGCACTACACAAGCCACGGTGTTACGGGTCGCATGAGCGGCATAACAGGGCAAAAAGCCCCATTTCTCTCCGGCTGCACCGAAAACCAGCCCCGCTGCCAATGTGCTTAAAAGCCTGATATTTCTATCGCAAGGGGGGAAAGGAATTTGATAATTCCATAAACAAAATAAAGTGCCGGATATTAATACTCTAAATATTTTATTTGTCGACACCCTTTTTGCTATGATTTCACGGAAAAGGTACTCTTCGGCGAGGGGTACCAAAAATGAAACAAACGAATTAAATAGGGGTAAAAAGGCTGCGCATACGACTTTTTCAACCGTGGTTAATTTCACAGGATTTGTTGATGCAAATATTTCCCTCATAAAATTATTTTTACTGGCGGTAAAAAGAAGAGTTGATTCTAGAGCCATTGAACATAAGAACACAAAAATTCCCTTCGCAACTCCTTTACATTTTTCAGGGGTGCGCCACTCCTCTAGGGATTTTTTAAATTGAGCCCAATCTTTAGGGAAGGAAGTAACAACATCATTATAACAATCGCCTATCACTGTAAGCCTTTTTTCGTGATATTATAACAATGAAATAAATTGATGTCTAATAATATAAGATTTTATAATAATAATTTCCCGAAGAGTTCTTCAGCTGGGAGGAGGTGATCAATAGCGCCTTCCTAAATCAGTGACTGCATCATGAGAAAATCGCTAAAAGAGATGAGGTGGCTAAAGTAGTTTTCATTTTGGATCTTGGGCGATAACTCCCCTTCATAAATAAGCACCGGGCGTACAGATACGGTCTTTGCGATTTTTAATTTGCGGATCTTTTCCTTTACCTCGTCAACGATCGAAGGGGTGATTTTTTCGCGAAACTTGATTTCGCAGACATAAAGGGTATGCCGTGTTTGAATAAGCAGATCGACTTGACACGCTTCCTTTCTTAGGGTTTTGTTTTGAAAGTAGGGAGAGGCGCTGAGAATGCTCGCAGGAGAAATATCTAACAGCCGTTGGATGGAAAACAGATTATTCAATACCAGGTTTTCAAATTGCAGCCCCATGATTGTCTTCCATTCTGGAAGCTCTTCTAAATGCAATTCCCCAATATACTATAACCCCTTTTCAATGAGTTCTTTTTTGGGTTCGAGATATTTGAGATAAAATCTCAAATAATTGTCCTTTAGGCGATATTTGCTTTGTTTGGGGTGTTTGCCATTTTCACTCCATACAAAATCTCGAGAAATAAAGCCCGATTGCTCCAATATCGCGAGCTTTTTACTGAATCCTCCAGTTTGTTGGATGCCTAATTTTTGACAAAGCTCCCCTATCTCTAAGGAACCGGGAATTAAGGCTCTTACGATTTTCTTGAAATCCTCGGCACGGCGGTCAAAAATATCTGAAAAAATTCTTTCAAATTCATCGAGCAAAATCCCCCCTTCGCTAAAGCACATTCTTTTAATGTTTTGTTCGGCGGTCTGATTGGATTGCACCTCCTCCAAGTATCTGGGAATTCCACCGGTAACGCTTAAGATTTTAAATTTTTCATAAGAGGAAACCCCATTTTTCTCCCAAAATTTATTGCAGTCGTAAAGAGGCATTTCTTCAAGTTCTATGGTTAGAGAAACCCTTCCCATAAACCCTTTATCGTTTAAAATATTCTCTTCAATCCAGGAGGAGACTGAGCCGCAGAGAACGAGAATCAGCTTTTTATTTTTTTTGAATTGGGTGTCCCATATCCCTTTTAGTTTGCCAGTAAAGTCCTTATCCCCATTCGCCATCCAGGAGATCTCGTCTAAAAGAATGATCACCTTTCCTTGGGAAGTCAGGTTAGCCAAGGTCATAAATGCCTGATTCCAATTTTCAAACTTCATAGGGGGAAGACCGAATCGCACCCCCATGAGTTCTCCAAAATGGTCTAATTGATCTTGATTGGTGAGATTATCTCTTGGGGCTAAGCCGTAGAATTCAAGAAAACGGCTTTTTTCTCCGAAGTGTTCAATCAGGGTGCTTTTTCCAATACGCCTTCGACCGCTGCAGACAATGATGCCGGCGCTATTCCTTTTTTCAAAGTCTCTAAGCTTTTTCAGCTCTTTTTCTCTTCCAATAAACATGACTATAAAATGACATTTTGTCGATTTATAGTCAAGAAAATCACTCATAATTGGTGACTAAAAAACGACATTCTGTCGATATTTAGTCTGGCCCGATCAGACATTGGTTGTCCGGTAGAGGGAGAGAATAGTCACCGTGTTGAAAGGAGCGATGATTTTGTAAAAAGTAAAAATCCAACCCTTAAAAGATAGATCTTAAGTCACTACCTTTTTGAAGACATTGGTGGCCCAGTAGAGGGCGAGAATGGAAAAGGGAACGAGCGCCAAAAAGGCGTAAAAGACTTCAATCGACGCGATATGGCCAAGAGCCAACGAGCGGGAAGCTTCGACGACATAGTAGACCGGATTGAAGTGAGCGACGATTTTGAGCCAGGTCGGGGCGAGCGACATGGGCAGGAGCGTGCCCGAAAGGAGGAGAACGGGTAGATTAATCCCATGGACGACCGGGGCGTAGCGGTCTTCGCTTTTCAGGATCACGCCAAGAGCATTTCCAAGGGAAGAGGTGATGGTCGTCAGGAGGGCGAGCAGGACATACAAAACAAGGAGGCCTGGAATGCTGGCCCGAAATCCGAACGGCAGGGCGATGAGGATAAAGAGCGTGCATTGGAAAAAAACCGAGCAGGTGTCGAAGAGCACATGGCCTGAGAGGATGGAAAATCGCCTGGCCGGAGTCACCCGGAAGCGCTCGAGTACGCCTGAACGCACTTCGTCAATCATTCCAAATCCGGTAAAGATGCCTGTTGAAAAAGCGATGATGGGCAGCATCCCGGGAATAAACAGGGAAAGCACGTTTTGCGTGCCCAAGGTGCCTTTGGAAGCGAGCGTGCCTAAAAGAGGGGTAAAAAAGGCCAGATAGATGAGCGGGGTGATCACACCCATAAATAAGAAGACGGGGTTTCGCAAGGAGGCCTGGATAGAGCGCAAGGTGAGGAGGCCTATTTCTGTAAAGAGATTCATGGGGTAGCTCCTTCTCTTAGTGACCGGCCTGTTTTTTTCAGGAATACATCGTTTAAGCTGGGGAGGGACATTTGAATTGTCTCAAAATGGATGCTGGCCTGATCGAGCAGGCGGAGAATTTGAGGAAGGGCAAAAGCTCCTTTGTCCACAAATAAGCGCAATTCATGCCCTTCTGTTGTGATCTCTCTCAAAAACGAGTTCTGGTTATCGAGCAAAGAGATCGCATGGCTGTGGAAATTTTTTGGAACGCCTATGGTAATAATCTCTCCTGAGATCTGTTTCTTCAGGGCGGATGGAGTGCCGAAGGCGACAATTTCCCCATGATCCATGATGGCAAGAGTGTCTGCCAGGGCGTCCACTTCGTCAAGATAGTGGGATGTTAGAAAAACAGTGACCCCTTCCTGCTTCAGTTGCACAATTTTGGACCACAAGTGATTGCGGCTTTGGGGGTCGAGACCATTGGTCGGTTCGTCCAAAAATAAAATTTGAGGTTTATGCATCATGGCTAAAGCGATATCGAGCCGCCTTCTTTGCCCGCCGGAGTAGGTTTCAACTAGTCTGTGCTGGCATTCTTGAAGTGAGAAGCTTTCGACGAGAGCTTTAGCTTGAGCCAGGGCCTCTTCTTTGCTTAAACCGTACAGGCGGCCTTGCAGGACGAGGTTTTCCCGTCCGGTAGCACTTGAGTCGCCGCCCCCTTTTTGACTCACGTAGCCGATCCGCTTGCGCACCTCTTGAGGGTCTTTTTTCACGTTGACGCCGGCCACAGTAACTTCCCCTTTTTCAAAGGGCAACAAGGTGGTCAAGATGCGCAAGGTGGTCGTTTTACCTGCGCCATTGGGTCCTAAAAATCCAAAAATCTGTCCCAAAGGAACTTCTAAATTAAGGCCGCGCACAGCATGAACCGGTTCTTTGTCCCCCGGGAAGGTCTTGTGCAGATCGGATATAGCAACAGCAAATTCTTTCATAGTGGAATCGATCATACTTTAAACAGCCATTAAAGAGCGAGATTTTTTCACCCTTTTTCCTTTCAATTAAAGGGATAGAATCTGATAATACTGTGGAAACATAACATAATTTTTATCTATGATTAATAATAATTTTATAAATATAATAAAAGAAGCTTTCCATGAAAAATATGAGATCGAAATAAACCGTGATCATATTGTTGTTAAGCAGTCAGAACATGTCAGAAGAGCAAAAATCGCCCAAATACTCGAGGATTGCCATCTAAATCCGATAATTCCCGATGAAAGGGTCGATGGCAACCTTGTATTTACCCTCACTCCTTACGCCGCGCCTTCTTTTTTTGTGTTCATGAAGCCTGAGGAAAGAGCATGGGGTTTGATCCGGCAAGAGATTCCTTTTGCAGCAAAACATAAGCAGAGCCTCGGCTTTCTAAAAAAGCATTGGGAGAAAACTTGTAATCAGCATCAGCCGATCAATCCTCTTTGCCAAAATGCGATCGATAGCATCGTGCGCCCCGGCCGGGCTTTGGATCTTGGATGCGGCTATGGAGTTAGGACAAAATACTTATTGCGGAAAGGCTGGACAGTCGATGCGGTCGATATGACCCCTGCAATAGTGCAAAAGCTTCGGTCGGATGTTGCCGGGGATTTCGTTGGCAGGCTCAATCTCATCAATGCCAAAGCAGAGGAATTTGACTTTTCACAAAAATACGATCTCATCTTGGCCTATGACGTTCTTTTCTATACTGATCCGGCGCAGTTCCGGGAATTATGGAATAAAATCCACGATGCGCTTAATGAACAGGGTCTATTTTTGGGATCTCTCGTGAAACAAGTCAGAAACCCGCTGTTTCAAGATATGCTCTCCATGAGGGGCGTTTGGTTCATTGAAGATATCCGTCACGTCAGGGCTCTCTTAAATAATTACAAGATCATTGAGTGCGATTATTACCTCAACCACGAGCAGTTAAGATATCCCGCTGAATTTGAATTTATGGCCCAAAAGTTCAACAGCTGAGGTGAATGCAAAAAAGCACAATTATACGGTCAGTAATTGCTCAAAAAAACCGCCGATTTTTTTTCTCGCGGTCGATAAAATGAATCTCCAAAATCCAATCGCGCGGCCTCATTCTTTCGTGATTATCGGGATGGCTGCGCACTACAAAAAGCGGGTAATGAGGCTCGAACTCACGACTTTCACCTTGGGAAGGTGACGCTCTACCAACTGAGCTACACCCGCATAGAAAAAGGATACGCCCTTTCATTTTTTTTTCGCAATGGCAATTTCGCTTTATTGTTGTGTTTTATCTTTATAAAGAGTAAATTATTCGTTTTTAGGATTTGAAAAGTGACTATAGAAATAAAACCTTTTTATATTGAAAGCTTACAAAACCGTTTTAAAAATGATTTGGACAAAGGGCTTTTTAATCTGGATAAACTTATTAGTTCCTTTCAAGGGTTTCTCCGCCGTGAAGTATCGATGGATGAACCCTTAAAAGTGGAAAGGTTTTTCCAAAAGTATAGAACTTTGATTTCAGCGAATAGAACGCCAACAATCGCTTTAGATATCTTGAGCGGAACAAAAAAAAAATAGGATTACAACAATGAGTATATCAGCAGATTTTCCTGTTTGTTTCTAGAAACCCCAAAATAAAAAAAAAATTCCATTAACTAAAGAAGAGCGCAGATATAATAATTCTCTCCGCTAGCCGGAGTTTACAAGCTGCTTGTCGGCACATGATGCAAGATTTTGATGTCCAACAGGTTAATGTTTTGAGCGTATTACCCATGTGGCTAAGCGCGAAAAACATTAAACTGTTGGACATCAAAAGATTGCGTCAGATGCCGGCAATGAGTTTGTAAACTCCGGCTAGAAGATCCAGGGCGAAAAAAGCAGAAATAGAAAAGAAGGCAATTGAAAATTTGGTTCAAGAAAAGGTATTATTAAAGCAAATGTTAACCAAATTACTAGAATCATGTTAGTTATTCGAGAGACGCTGCAAGAAGTGAACGGGACGATTTTCGCCCCCATGGGCGTTCGCCTGACACTGCTGAAGGATTGTGAAAGCGCCATCCCCACTCTGGCCCAGTGGATGTTTGAGGAATGGCGCGCTTACGATGAGTCATTGACCAAAGAGCGCCTCATCGCCTCCTTCAAAAAACGACTGAATGAGGATAAACTCCCCTTTACCGTTGTGGCTTTAAAAGCGGATGAGCCTGTCGGCATGGTCTCCTTGAAGGACCAGACCGAGCCTGAGCTGTCCGATTTTCCAAAAGAGCTTCCCTGGCTGGGAAGCCTCCAGGTAGCGCGGGATGAGCAAAACAAAGGTATTGGCAGCGCCCTGTTTCAAACCGCGGCCCTCATTGCGGGAAGGCTTGGATATGATAAGATGTTATTCTACACATCGAATGAGAAAAATGTCGCCTGGTATGGCAAAAGAGGCGCATCAGTGATTGCAACGCGCCCCTTTCGCGGCCACAGCATCACCGTCTTGCAAAAGACATGCCCAATTGGGTCAATATAGGTACAGCGAGCAGGGCTGCCCCTGAAGCCAGAGGGGAAATCTCGGCAGTTTTCCATAGGTTATAAAAGTCATGCGAGAGGTCCTGATCCTCTTCATAAGCGCTTATGGCGTATTGAGTGAGACAGGCCATCTTGTATAGCACGGAAATCCGCAGCGCCCATGCAGCGTAAGGGTTCAACCAATGCGCCAGGACAAGGCCGCACGACATGGCGGCAGCTTCCGCGGCCGGGCCCGCTGCGGCGATCAGCTGGTGGTTGCAAGACGGAGTCTCTTCATAACTATGGGAGGCGCCTCTCAGATGAAGCTCAATAGAACCTTTTCCCCCGCACAGATAGTCAGCGGCTGTTTTATGGCCATATTCATGGAGGAATCCGAACAGATGGGGGCTAAAGAGGACCAGGTGATAGACAGCCACGGCCATGATCGCAAGATCGATCGCGGGCTCCTGAAAAACTTTTGCCGCGCCCCTGAGCATAAAGTTCGTGAACAGAAACCAGACTGCCTGGTGCTGAAATTCCGGCAGGTCGGATTCCCTGGCATAGGGCTTAATAAGAGATAAGGTTCCGTAAAGAAAGGCAAAATCGAACAGGGTGTCCCGGGCGAGTTCTTTGAGTGGTGATTGCCTGCAAAAGTCGGATATCTTGTTCATGGACCCACTATCTTAAAATGAATGAGTTAGAGTTTATTATTTATTTCGCCATTTTGTAAAGCTTTAAAATTTGTTTTATTTAGAATTTTAAATTGATATACTATAAGTAAGTGAATAATGAGGTTATTATGTCAACTACCGAGAGTCTATTAACTTATTTTCGCGAGGAGCTCAACCCTGCCTTTGAAAAGGAGCTGGCTGAGCTGATTGAAAAAGAGATAGATAAGGAGCTCATTGTAAACAATTTACTACCCATTGAAGTTCAACGGGAAAAGAAGCGGCAGGAGTTATTGAAAGTGTACAATTTAGAGGCAAGGGAGCTATTGTTTCTACAGGGTTTGGAGGCGTTGAAGCGGCTGTACCCTACCGTTCTCGATATCGATGAGCAAAAGCGTTTTTTAGAGGATATTTCCGAGGCGCTGAGGAAAGCTGAAGAGCATACTGATCCTAACACCCCGCCCTTTAACCCTTCCTCTTTTGCCTTAGCAGCCATGTGGAGGGTGGCCAACGTCACCTATCAAAACGAAAATCTCGAGGACGCCCTCGCCATTTACAACGCGATCCTTACCATTGATGAGAATCTGTCCGGCGTCTTGACCTCATATGCCCAGTGCCTGCAAATCGCCGGCCGCTTAGAGGAATCGATCTCGGCTTTCAAAAGGGCTGCGGCGCTGGAGGAAAACAATCCTTCCCCCTTAATTGGCTTAACGCGCAGCTATACCCTTCAGGGTCACACAGAGGAAGCCAAGCAGACAGTGGAGACTCTCAAAGCCCTCCTCGAAAGAACGGGAAAAACGGAAGAATACAGCGCGGCTCTCTCTCTCTTGAGCGCCGATTTGGCATAATATAATCATTCTTAATAATAAATTATTCCAGCCATAAATTAGCATAGTTTATAATATATATGTAGAGTAGTAGTAGTGGAGGTAATATGCAAATCCAACAAATCCAACCACCACAAATCCAACAACAACAACAACAACCACCACCACAAATGGCGGGGGTGGGGAATAATGCAAGCACTTCTATTTTGGAACAGAACATAAAGGTAGGTTCAGAAACGAAAACTCAAACGAAAACTGAGACTAGTTTTATAGATAATCTAATTACTAAATGTCTAAAAATGATACTTCTCTCCAGTTTTAAAATTAAATTACAATTAGGTGACGCAACTCCAGTAAAACCAGCAACAACTCAAATATCGCTCCAACAACCACCTACCAAAGCACCTCCTCCCCCTGCAGAAGAAATACCTCCAGCAAAAGTAGAACAACAACCAGCAACTACTACTACCACTACCACAGCAACTACTACTACCACTACCACAGCCGCTGCATCTGCCGAAACCGGAAAACCTTTAACACAAGCAGACGCACTACCTAAATTAAAAGAATTGCAGAATGCAGTATTGAGTGCGAAAAATATAGAGAAGGAAGAATTTCAGTTTCGGCAGGATAATGTACACAGAATTGACTACATACCTAGAGACTTAATAATAAAAGACACACAAGCTGACTTCTCCCTCTTAGAAGCAAAACTAGGCGAATATATAGAAACTATTGAAAGTGGAGAACCCATGAATGCTGCCATGGTAAGAAATATAGACAGTATGGTAAGTGATATGGAATCAAAGGGAGCGAGAGTTACAAATGGAATGATGAGGCTACTAGGCGAAATAAAACAAATACCCGCAGAAGAGCCTCCCAGCTTCACAGAAGCCTCACAAGCTGCAGCTACTACTACCACTACCACAGCCGCCGAAGCCGAAGACCCCGGAGTATTACGGTCATTACAAACGGGTGCACTAGGTCAACGATTTAGCAAACTATTAAGCTATATCGATAGTTATCCGCGCCCACCAAGTGGCGATGCAAATGCAACGAAAACTTTTAATGAAAAAAGAGCTGATAGAGAAAAATTAATGGACTTAAGTGGTGCCGCTAGTGCTGAAAGTGAAGGTGGAGATAGTACTACGGCTATTACAGCTTTCTTGAACTTCACCGACGAAATGCTGACAAAATATGATAATAACTCTAAAGTAGCAACAGCAATAAAACAACAAAGTGGTCAACAAAGGGAAGAAATAAATGAGCTTAATTTACAAATCTTCCATTTAGAACATCCTGAGAAAAAGTAGCCTCTAATCGAAGGATGGCTATAACGAGCCTAGAATCCTTTGCAGGCACAACTTTTTTTCCGCACGGGTTAGCTCAGTATTGTGACTGTAAATCAGGCAAAAGGTTTTCTCGCCCCCCTTATCTTTGGAGTAAATGAAGTGGCTGCCCCTTGTCGAGGAGAGCTTGAACTCAAACTGGGTGAGCAGATTTTTCATATCCTCTTTTTTTGGCAGGGGTTGTTGAACGGTGTAGAGTTTGTTGATGCACTTCAGATAATAGTCGCTTCGGGACGAATCCTCCTGTATTAACTCAACAAGAGCGTCTTCTATTTGCTGCACGAGCGATTGACCGGTTGCCTCCTCCTTTTCCGAGAGCTTGCCCAGCGATTCATGCCAATTCATCGACGCCTCGTCGAGCATTTTAGATTCCCGCTCCTGCTGCTCCAGCCGCTCTTTCATTTCCGCGAGCTGCCGCTCCAGGGCTTGATTATTAGCCGTCAGCTCAGCGACGAGGTTCTTGAGTTTTCCGTTTTCATCCTCTTTCTTCTGAAGCTTGGCGCTTATGTCTGATATCAAAGCCAAATCGCTTCCGTAAGAGGTTTTGATTTCGCCAAATGCCGCTTTCATGTCAGCCAGATCGCATTTTTGCGAAAATGCGCTCGCCCTGGCGTGAAAGACCGTTTGCAAACTCTCCACTTCTTTTCTTTTGGCTGCCCCATCCTCCAGCATCTGGCTCAAATGAGTGAGCGCCTCGACTGCTTTCTCTTTTACTTTAAGATTCATCTCCTCAACCATTTGAACGAGGGACTGCTTTTCTAAAAAGGTCGTGTTGAGGGCTTCCTTCGCCAGCTGTGCTTTTTTTAAAAGCTCCTCTTTTTTTTCTCTCCAGGATTGGGAGGGCTCTCCCGCTTTTTTTTCAGCGGAGATCAAATGGGCTAATTCCTGCTGGTAATTCTCTTGCAGCTTGGTTTTTTCTTTCTGATACTCCTCCAGAAACTTCTCGTTTAGGGAGACGGGGGAAGATCGAAAAAGGGTTTCTAAGGCCGCTTGGGAGTTTTTCTCTGCTTTAGCCCATTGAAGCGAGGGTCTGGAAGAGGAGGAGGCCTCTTCCGGAAAAATTTGATTGATCATTATTTTGACAACAGAATCATTAACTTTTTCTTTTTGTCTTTGTTTTATAAGTTGTTGAAACTTTTTGCCGATCTTAATTTCAGGCAAGATGCGGTTTAAAGCGGTCAAGGCGGGAGCATAGCCCAATTCCAGCGCTTCCCTGTAATATTCTGCCGCTTTGTTTTTATCCTCCTCTTCAGTTAATAACCCTATTATAACAAGCCAATCGGGATCTTTCTTTGTAATACAGGGAGAGGAAGCTGTCTTTTTGATCCATTGATATTCTTCATGCTCCAGCATAGCAAAACACAGGCATTGCAGTTCCAGTCCCTGGTCATATTTCGTATAAAACTCGGCATATCTGATAGCTTCTTGCCAATTTTGCAGCCGCTCATGCTTTTTGAGTAAATATAAGGTGGCCAGCTTACTCTGAGACTCTATAAGTTTACGATTCTCTTCCTGGCCCAAAAAATTTTGCACCCATGAATCGAAGGCCTCAGCTTCCTTAGGAGTATATGAGGAGCGGTAATGCTCAAGAGTATAGAGGGCAAGGGCCACACAATCCCCCTTTAAGTGAGCCTTTGGCGATTTTAAATAATTATCCATGTAGGTAATAAA
Source organism: uncultured Chlamydiae bacterium (assembly GCA_963696295.1). Classification (GTDB taxonomy): domain Bacteria; phylum Chlamydiota; class Chlamydiia; order Chlamydiales; family JAJFMB01; genus CAVOJR01. The sequence goes on from CAVOJR010000001.1 coordinate 2,014,369, forward strand.
AAGTAGAGGGGAGGCACTCTTATTTTTGTTGGTGGCATAGAAAATAGCTAAAAATAAATTGACATTATCCGCTATGAGGGGATCCTTAAGCAGGGGGTGTAAGTTAGCTAGGGCTTGCTGGGTCGAATTTTCATCGCTCTGATCATCAAGCAGTGTGTTCACAGACTTCTCAAAAGCCAGGGCGCTTGGCATTTTTTGATCAGCCGGAGCTTCAAAAGGGGCTTCGTCTGATATGGAGGATTGGGATTTGAGAATGTCAATATATTTTGAATAAAATTGACTATCACTAATGTGATAAAAAGCTATTTCAGGTTCCTCTAAATTATAACCTACTAAGTCAGATATATTAATATCAAAAGTCGTACGGGAGGTTGTAAAGAATAGGTCATCTGCATGGGGCGGTCTGTAAACTCCCTCTGATAGAGTGAAAAGCAGCCGTTTGACAGCGCGGTCGTTCATCACTTCTTGGGCGGCTTCGACTTCAGGTTTGCATCTCATTTTTTCTGTTTGAATAAGTTCCTGCTTCGCCTTTCTGTATTCTTGGAAAAGGGCGCTGACTTGATGTTGATTTTCCACGGAATAGGGTTGGAGGGCAAGGTGGGTGCATTTTCTTCTGGATTCGTTTATCAGACTTACGAGCGCTTTGTTAGCAGCCAGCAACTTATCCAGCATAAACATCGAGAGGGCGCCATCTTTGATCTCGCTGAGGATTGCATTAACCTCCTCTTTCTCTTTTTTGAACATCGTTAGAACAAGAGAAGTCAGTCTTTCTCTTTGATCGGGTTTCACTTCTCTTTGCACAGGGAGATTATTGACTACTTGTTCCTCTTCATCGGAGCTATAATGGAGACTTGAGGACTCGATATCGATATGTGTTGAAGCGGCGGCTGAGGTTTTACCTAAGGAGTTCATATATCACCATTTTTATTAAAAAGAGACATCTATTTTAACAAAAATGATGATTAAATAGAATTAAATAAAATAATTAACCGATCCAATTCACGCTGTCCCACATGGAAAATGTTTTGTCTGTTGTGAGCTCCAAGCTTGTCTGGCCAATAACGCGAAGTTCTCCGATGACCTTTATTTGCTTATTTTGTAAGTGAATTTCAGCAGTTGATCCCATCCGCACGTTCCCTAATACCCCTTTAATTTTATCTTTAGGAAAAGAGACGATCTTTATCCCCTCTTTTTCTGAAAACACGAGATCCAGTTCTTTCGGGATGACAATGGAGAAAGGCGCCATCGGGTGCTGCCCAGTCACTTCCTTGTGACGGTTGCTCCCTTTAAGATTGTCAACATGATCGTGTTTATGGTATTTGCCTCCTCTTTTGAGGCCTCTTTCCAGATCGATAGAAATGTTTGGCTCATCTCAACTCGGGGGCTTTGCATAAATAACTCTTTACAAATTTATTCTAATTATACTGTTTTATTGTTGTTGTATTATAAATATTTTGTAATTTTAGCGTCGCATGTAGGAATGGAGGGAGACAAAATGGTGCCCGGTCTCCCGGTAAGCCGGGATCTGGGAGGGGTTTGACAGGTTGGCCCACTTCAACCGGCGCAGCTGGGGCTGATCGGAGCGGCTGCTGAGGAAATGGTAATAGATCTCATATTCTGAAGGAAGGCAGGTAAAATGGGAGCAGAGGCAAAAGGCCTCCCAAAAGGGTTTTTGATGCGCGGTTTCCACTTCGGAAAAGAGATCTTCTAAGACCGCCCTTTGAAAAAGCATATGGTTGCTCACGGCTGTAATCGTTTTGTCCGGATTGACTTCAGGTAAAAATTTCTTCATATGGGCAAAGTAAAGGTCGCATTTATTTTCACAGGGAGTAAATAGGGGGCATCCCTCATTTGTCAAAAAGGAGACCGGATTCAAAAAGACGGTGTCGGCGTCCAGTATCAACACATTGGAAGAGCATTTTGGAAGCAGCAGAGGAGCGTAAAATTTGAGCAGCTGCTGATAAACCCATCCCGCTTTATTCGTATTCAGTTTCAGATAGGCTTTGGCCAGCTTTTCGCTGCCTAATACTTTGGAGGCAATGGACAATTTCGTGAACGGAAAAATTGTCTCCTCTATCCATTCAGCCTGATCGGTAAGCCGCTCTTTTGAGATCACATAGATATTGCCGATATTTTCCCCATTCTCACGTATGCCTGCAAGGCACATTTCCAGGATGGGGGTATCTTTTTCGTGACAGGGTATGATGACGTCAATCGGATCGCACGTAAAAGGGTAATGGAGGGCTTCGGCCTGAAAGAGGCAGAAGAGAAAAAGGGGGAGCAGATAGCGCATATTTTTACTAAGGTTGATTTTTTAAGTCGGGCTGTGATACAGGTTACCTTATGAAAATATTTATCACAATAATTGTCGCTATCCTTTTCCAGGGCTGCGGTGGAAAGCCCGGAGAAATAAAAAAAGTAAAAATCGGCGACAGCGAACTCGCTTACGCTATCCGGGGACAAGGCGAGCCCTTAGTGATGATTATGGGTTTCAGAGGGACTATGGGGATTTGGGATCCCGCCCTTTTGGCTCTCCTCGAAAAGAAATTCACCCTCATTCTGTTTGATAACCGGGGGGCCGGCTTCTCGACGGATCTGAGCACAGAGCCCCTCACGATAACTCAAATGGCCGAAGACACGGCGCAATTGATCGAGGCCCTAGGGTATGAGAAAGCGCATGTGCTCGGCTGGTCGATGGGCTCCAGGATAGCGCTGGAGCTCGCTTTGCATCATCCCGAAAAGGTGCAAAGTCTGATTCTCTGTTCTCCCAATCCCGGCGGCGATTATCAGGCCAGGCGGAAGACCGATGCCTATAAGACTCTTACCGCAAAAAAGCTCTCGAATGAAGAGGGGCTGGCGCTCATTTTTCCGGAAAAAGCTGATGCTGAGGCCTTCGTCGCTCGTTTGACCGCTTCTGCCATCACCGGCTCCACCCCTGAGGATTATCAAGTCAGCGAAAAGACCGTCGCGAGGCAAGTGGAGGCGCTAAAAGCCTGGGATGAAAATAACCATATGTACAATGCACTGCCGAATATCAAGTCGCCGACACTGGTAGCAGGGGGCTTAAGCGATGCTCTCGATGCGCCGGATAATATTCAGAGAGTGGCCGGCCGGATTCCCTTCGCCTGGAGCGCCTATTTTCCCGGGGCCGGGCACGCCTTCCTCTTTCAGGATCATGCGCGATTTGCAGATTTAGCGATCCTATTTATCGAAACAGCAAATCAGTGAGATTATGACTCGAATTCTTGTGGATCTGATCCACACCCACACGCAAAATCCGGCCGACCATCGGCTGACTTGGGATAATTACATCTATGATGAAATTCACGCCCCGGCCAGGCTCTTCGACCATCTGGCCGCGCACGGTTATAATTGGGATGTTATCAGACATGGGGAGCTCACTTTTGATATTTTGAAGAATTATGATATTCTATACATCAATTTGCTAAACGATGAAGATCCTCCCTTCAGCGCACGGGAACTGGCGGCCCTCTATCAATATCTTTCCCAGGGAGGCAGTATTTTTCTGATTGCCGATCACACGAATTGTTATTATCACGCCGAAAGACTGAATCCTTTTCTAAAACCCTTCGATATTCAAATTCAATACACCTCTGCTTTAGATTCCCCGGAAAATTGCGTCGATCCCCCGGGATGGATTTCTATCTCCCGGTTTGACAGATCCCATCCGACGAATGAGGGGATTCAAAGGATCAGCTTTCAGGTTGGCGGGACTCTGGAAACCAGCCATGGGACCGCTTTTCTCTCTGAGAAAGGCTTTGGGGATTACTGGGACCCGGTGTTTGCTCCAGGTTTTATGGGAGATAAGCGCTTAACGCTTGACGAAACAAAAGAGCCGCGCGGTTCCCTGCCTCTGGCAGCCTGCGCGGAAGTGGCCGGCGGCGGCAGGCTGGCTGTGGTGGCCGATCAAAATATCTATGGGGATGTCTGGGTGCATTATCATGACAATTTTCGTCATGCGCTCAATATTTTTGAATGGCTTGCAGGCCGCCGGAAATCTCTAAGGGATAAGCTGCCGGCCGGTTTCAATCTGGCCGTTGATTCATTCTACAGTGAAAATTCGGCCGGACGGGCGGGAGGTTCCGACTTTTACTCCTTCTACGTCAACCTGAACCGGGAGCCCGGTTTTTCAGCCCATGCCGTCTACGACCCCCATTTTTCCAAAGAAGGGATGGACGCCTGGCTTTTGCTTCCTCTGGCCGAGGAGATAGAGGATTATGCTCCCCTCGTTTCGTTTTTGAAGAAAAAACCGGTCATCATCCTCTTCGATGTCAGGTCAGTGACGAGGAAGACTTTTAAACTGATTTCTAAGCTGGCCCCCGATTTTAATATTTCCATTGAAGAGTATGGGATCAGCAGCATGCCTCAGTGGCGATGGGCCCCAAGGCGCAAAATGATGGCCGGGCTCTATTCGGAGCAGATGAAAGTGGAGGACATTACCTTAAGCGGCTACAATTTTGCCTGCATGACGAGCGATTGGGGGAAGCCGCTGCTTCAAACCAGAGGTGATGCCGTTTACGATATCGCAAGAATAAAGGATAATCTGATTATTTTCTTTCAGGCTGAAATGTTTTACAACGCTTATATTGGCACCAACGAGGCGAGGCGGCCGAACGAGAGCGGACGGGCGGCGGTCCAGCTGCAGCGCGCCTTCATCCAGTTTTTGAAAACTGCTTGTGCGTAAAAATCCCGATTTATATAATACTTGCTCATTATGAGTAACTATTTGCTATCTGATTATCATTTTTCTAACAACGAGGTAGTATACTCTACTGCGACCTTTGGCTATGGGACTGTTTTAGGCTTGAGGCATTTGCGGGAAGCGAAGCTGCACCCCGAAAATAAGTGGACCCATTATTTTATCGCCGCCATCGAATTTTCCCCGGGAGTGGGCACCATCACTTCCCTGATAGAAATGATTGCTGTCAAACATTTTGCAAAGAACTATCAGCCCGTTCTCACTAGATCCCCATTGATTTTTCGGGGCTCGCAATGGGGGAGCCAAGGGCAGGTGGATGTCTATAGAGCGCAAGAGGTTTTCGACAAAATTGCCGGCCATAAAGTGAGGGGCATTTATTTCAACCCGGATAAAATTCAAAGCACAATATCAGGCGGCACCTGTACCGCTATGAGTTTGGATTTTGCTAAAAGGCTTATAGAGTTGAAAAGAAAGCTATGTCCAAAGCAGCCGGAGATTTTCTTAAAAGCGTTAAGGGAGCTTGGGGCGCAGTTAACTAAAAGTTCCAGCGAGATGCGGAATTGCCAGGCGGCCTTTAATACCATTGAGGTGGTCAAGAGTGTTAAAGCCGACATCGCAAAAAATAAAATGCAATCGTTAGCTAACTTTCATGACTTGACAATTGATTACGCCTCGCAGGAAATGGATCTTAACACCGTTTCAGAAACTGAAGGGGAACAACAGATTCAAGCCATGCCCGCCGGAGTCTCTTTGGCACGCATCTTAAAACCGGCAGAAAATGAGAAGCTGGAAGAGTATGGCCACACATTAGTCTATTTCAGAGAGTCGGCTTTAGAATTGATTTACGACCCGAATTTGGGTTTGGCCAATTTATCTACAAAAGTAGACGACCCAAAAGCTATCGCGAATTTTAAATTCAATAATTACATGTTTAAAGTGAACCGATTGAGGCTGTATCATTTAGCCGATAAACCCACTCATGACATTTGACATTTACTAATTGAGAACCTAGAATAGTCCAATCATTTCACGAGGTTCCTTTATGGTAAGTTTTTTTCCCCGCCTCCTTAGCGTTCTTTTATTGGCCGCGGGCCACGCCTTTTGTTCCCTATCCATTGAAGGGGATGCCACTTTCGCTTTTGATAACTTTCGCAGCCTGCCCGAAGGGAGCTGGGAAGGCAATAACGGGGCGTTTTTGAGCCTGAATCTTAAGGTGCCTCTTCCAAGTTCGTTTCTGGTCCAATTGGCAGGAAGTTACGGCCTTTATGATTGGGAGGGAAGAACTTCTACACCCCACAAGAAACCAAACGCACTCCAGCATCAGGGGTTTTTGACGAGCGCGGTATCGAGGCAAAATCTTAATCAATTCAACTTTGGACTGGCTCTTGACGGGATGTTCAACCGGAATTTGGGAGTTTTAGCTGTCAATCCCACTCTTTCCCAGCTGCGCGGGCAAATCGGTTACCTGGTAACCCGCAGCGACGAATTGGGCATTTGGGGCTCCGTCTACACGAATACCTCTCATACTGTAGAGAATTATTTACCTCTATCCTTTAGGGCGATCAGCCAGGTGAACCTTTTCTGGACCCATTACTTCAACAACTGCGCTTATGCCATGGTTTGGGGCGGGACTCCCTTGGGAAAAGGATTGATGTATCCTACGGGACGGCCCGGCAGCTTCATTGTCGGCGCGCGCGTTCAGGCTCCTCTCTGTTCCTGCCTTCTCCTCACGGCGCACGGCGTCTATATGGGAGCGAGGCGGTCGCATAGCGGGATAGGATCGAGGAATTACGCCGCGAACGTCTGTTTCGGCATCACCTACCTCTTCGGGCAAGGGAGAGGGAGGCAAACGCCCTATATGACGCTGGCGGACAACAGCACCTTTCTCGTCGACACCAATGGAAATATTTGACTTACAAATAAGGGGCCGATAGAGTACTATTTTCTCTATGATAGAGATTATTAAAGCTTCAAAAGTTTATAAGCAGGCAGGCAAAAAGGTCATTGCCCTGCACGACATTTCCTTCAAGATTGAAAAAGGGGATGTTTTTGGGATTATCGGACTAAGCGGCGCCGGCAAATCCACGCTGATCCGCGCTCTCGCCAATTTGGTTCCCCTCTCTTCCGGCCAGATCCTTTTCCATGGACATGATATAGCCGCCCTGGAAAAAAGCGGCTTAAGGCAATTCCGTAAAAATATCGGAATGATATTTCAGCATTTCAACCTGCTAAGTTCCAGAACAGTTGAGGAAAACATCGCCTTTCCGATGGAGATCGCTAAAATCCCTTTGGAAGAACAGAAAATACGGATCGAAGAACTGCTCAGGCTGGTTGGTTTAAAAGAAAAAAGAGGGAGCTACCCTTCTCAGCTCAGCGGCGGGGAAAAGCAGCGAGTGGGCATTGCCCGCGCTTTGGCAAACCACCCGGAAGTATTGCTTTGCGACGAAGCCACTTCCGCACTCGACCCCAAAACGACCAAAGAGATTCTCAATTTATTGCAAAGCATTAATAAAAAAATGGGTGTAACGATCGTTTTGATCACCCATGAAATGGCAGTGATCAAACAGATTTGCCATAAAGTGGCCGTGCTTGAAAAAGGGATGGTTGTTGAGGCGGGGCTTGTCTCCCAGATCTTTGCCGATCCTCAGCACCCGACAACAAAAAACTTTTTGCAGAGCACCTCGCATGAGATCCCCGAGGAGTTTTTCCATAACCCCTCTCCCAACCGCAAGCTGTTAAGATTAAAATTTAAAGGGAAAGCCGCCGGAGAGCCGATCATGTCCGATATCGTGCGGAAGTTTAATGTGGATACCAATATTTTATTGGGCTGGATCGACCGCCTGCAAAATTTTATTATCGGCACGCTGATCATTGAACTCACAGGATCGCCTGAGGGGATTGCAAGCGCTTTGCAATACCTCAAGGAAAAATCGGTGCATTACGAGGTGTTGGAAAATGAACTCTGAGAACATCCAGCTGGCCCTTCAGCTCTTGCCGCTGCAGCTTTGGAACACCGTTTATATGGTTTTAGTTTCCGGATTTTTCGCCGTGCTGATCGGATTGCCTGTAGGCGTGGTCCTGGCGATTACCGACAAAGGGCATATCAAGGAAAATATCACGCTTTATAAGATTATAGAGGCTATCGTCAATATCGGACGCTCATTCCCTTTTGCCATTCTTATGGTGGCGCTGATTCCATTCACGAGATGGCTGGTGGGAACCAGTTTGGGAACAACCGCCGCTATCGTCCCTCTGACCGTCGCAGCCGCTCCGTTTATCGCGCGGCTGATCGAGACCAGCCTGAAGGAAGTGGACCGCAACGTCCTGGAAGCTGTGGTCGTGATGGGATCGAACACCTGGCAAATCATTACCAAAGTTCTGCTTCCCGAAGCCCTCCCTTCGATTGTGTCGGCTATCACCCTGACAATCATCAATCTGATCGGATATAGCGCCATGGCGGGATTGGTGGGAGGCGGGGGATTGGGCCAAGTGGCTATCCAATACGGCTATAACCGCTTCAACACTTTCATTATGATCACTACCGTGGTTCTTTTAATCATCCTCGTACAGTGCGTGCAGTGGCTGGGAGGTGCTATCGCCAACTCCATCAACAAAAAAAGGGGCAGGTTCTCCCATGATTAAGCGTATCGTTCCCGCATTAATATGGCTCTTTTTCGGCTGCTCATCCGAACACAAAGAGGGGCTGAAAGTCGCCGCGAGTTCCATGCCCCACGCCCAAATGCTGGAAGCGGTCAAGCCCGAATTAAAAAGCGAGGGGATCAATCTCATCATCATTGTCACCGATGATTACAACACGCCAAACCGCGCGCTCGCCAACGGCGAAGTGGACGCCAATTTCTTTCAGCACCTTCCCTTTATGGAGGAGCAGGTCAAGCAGTTTCATTATCCCATTGAAAGTCTGGCCAAAATCGAGATCGAGCCGATGGGGATCTATTCCGAAAAGATTTCTTCCCTCTCAGATTTGAAGGAAAAGGCGACCATTGCCATCCCCAACGATCCCACCAATGAAGCCAGGGCTTTATTGCTGCTGCGAAAGCAGGGGCTGATTGAGCTGGACAATCCGGACAACCTTCAAGCGACCATATTAAATATCGTTAAAAATCCCAAAGAGCTCAAGTTTATCGAGGTCGATGCCGCGATGCTGCCCCGCACCCTTGCCGATGTCGACGCCGCTGCCATCAACACGAACTACGCCCTGCAGGCTGATCTGAAGAACCCGCTGGTTTTAGAGGGGAAGGATTCCCCTTATGCGAATATTATCGCCATTCGCAAGGGGGAGGAGAACCGCCCGGAAATCATCGCCTTGAAAAAAGCGATGACCTCAGAACAAATGCGAGACTTTATTAAGAAGACCTATAAAGGCGCCGTTCAGCCGACGTTCTGATCTGTTTGCCTCTTAATATAATTTTTTGTATATTTGGGAGCATGAATACCAATATTACCCAACCTCATGCTTTAACAGTTCAGATTCAAGAACTTGCATTTAGCAAAGACTCTTTGTCTTCCGATGATAAAGCCAAGATTCGAGCACTGGCCAACAATGCTTTAAACATAGGCGTTGATAAATTTTCAGCGAGCGACCGGATTGTCATCAGTAATAAGTTCAACGAGTGGGGAAAATTGGTTAATGCCGAAGATAAAGAAATTTGCGAAAAAGTGAATCAACAATTTGGGAAAAAATTGACGGAATCGTCCGGTTCGGAAGAGCTTTCCCAACAGGGACTCACACAAGACCTGCAGCCTTTCTTTGATCTGGTCAAACCCGAAGAAAACAATCAAGAGTTGAAAACTATCTTGATCAAACTGAATTCGGAAGGCCATATCAAAAAAATAGAAAAAACAGGGGAAAATAAGTATAAAATCACTCTCGACCAGAAACGCGATTTGACTTACACCAGAGGGGGAGGTGTGCTCTCTCTTTCGATCGGTACCATTTCTATCAGTCAAGTCACAGAGATCACATTACATCCCACAGAGCATGGCCATTCCAACAGCGAGCCCCATAAGCAAACGAATCAAAGAAGAGTCTCGTTCGACCCGCCGATCGAAGTCTCGCTCAGCGGCTTATTCCAGGGAAAAGTGAAAAGCCTGGCAACGGATCACTATATCAATAAAAATGGGAAGGACCGGTCGAATTTTGAGGTATCTCCAGAGGGGCTCCCGGTTATTCGCATTGCTGCTGACGAACTCATCCCTCATCTAAGGCATATTAATTGGGAACACTAGCCGGAGTTGCTTGTCGGCAGATGAAGATTTTGACGTTCAACAGGTTAATGTTTTGAGTGTATTACTCATGTGGCTAAGCGCGAAAAACATTAAGTTGGACGTCAAAAGATTGCGTCAGATGCCGGCAATGAGTTTGTAAGCTTTGGCTAGCATTCTTTTTTTTGTTCTGGATCAGGTCGGTTCATCACCCTTTCAAGGATATCTGCAGCTGTTTCCGCAATCGTCACTGCGGTTGTTGCCACGGCCATCCGTTCCAGCAGAGGTTTTCTGCTATATTGGTCTACTAAAGAGTTAAAGGTGGAAAATCCTCTTTGCTGGGCTGTTTCCCGCATAAATCCCGCGCCGACCCCGCCGGCCCCTCGTCCAATTGCTGACAACATAATGTTCCCTTTGGTTAATGCTTATTAATAATTATGCCAACTAATTGTTAATAGAGTATTAATTTTTAATTAAAAAGGGGTTATTTGCTCTGCTTTTTTTCCTGTTTCTTCGCTTTTTTCTCTTTGGCCGTCAGAGCGGGTTTCTTTTTCTCATCTTTACGATGTCTAACTTCTTCTTTAGTCATAAAAAACTCCTTGTTTTGAGTTTACTATACACTGCGCGCACCTTTTTTTAAAGGTTTCTTTGGTTGGAATAGGTTTTTCAGATAGAATATTATTTAATAAAACCGGGTTCTAGCATGTGTTATGTAGCCGTGGCCCAGCTGGCCAATCAGTTCACTGTCATACAAGTCAGCCAGGACAGGCGAACCTATGTGACGTAACGGCTTGAAAAGGATAAAAAGGTCGCCGAAGCCGCAGCAAAAAAGTTCTGAGTCAAATCATCACAATCATGAAGCACGGTACGGAGCGGTATCCTGCCAAGCTTCATCCCGATAAAGCGGCTAAAATATTCCGCTTAATGTATTATCCTCAAGGCGGACCGATAAAGATGGGGGGGGACCTGGGAAGAGGCGATCAGGATGGCCCGAAAGGTGGCTGCATCGAGCCATTCGGATTTTGTCCCTCTTACGATCAGGATGGCCCGAAAGGTGGCCGCATCGAGCCATTCGGATTTTGTCCCTCTATGATCAGGATGGCCCGAAAGGTGGCTGCATCGAGCCATTCGGATTTTGTCCCTCTATGATCAGGATGGCCCGAAAGGTGGCTGCATCGAGCCATTCGGATTTTGTCCCTCTACGATCAGGATGGCCCGAAAGGTGGCTGCATCGAGCCATTCGGATTTTGTCCCTCTATTTGGGCTTTATTTAGACGGCCCGGGCTTTTAGTTTATTCTTTTTTAAGCCAGCCAAACCAGTAAAAGAGGCTCAACATCACGGCGACTACACCCGCCATAAACCCTAATATATCAAAATATCCGTGACTCCACTTCTCTTCGGGGATATCCGGGAAGTTCATTCCATAAACTCCAGTGATTACGGTCAGCGGCAGGAACACAGCGGACAGGATGGTCAAAATACGCATGATGCTCTCGGTATGCCGCGAATGCTCGGCATTGATGCTGGCAATGATGCTGTCGAGCGAATTGCGCGAGGAATCGATAGAATTGCGGATCTCATGCGTATTATCCAGCATATGTTTAAAAAACACCCGGGACTCATCGCTGATGACATAAGTATGCTTCGTGACTATGACCAGTAAAATGATATACAAGTTAACATTTAATTTTTTGAGGGCTAAAATATTTAACCCGGCAATCGATATATTATCCCGGCTTTCCGTTTCCTTTTTCGACAGAAGGCCGCTTGCGATTTGATCTAAAAAATTATCATTGGCCAGGTTTAAGCGGGAAAAATGGTACAAACAATGCTGCATCAACAAAAAAACGACAAAACCGGGCGTTTTTCCCGATAATTGAAAATTTTCAAAGCAGTCTTTCCGCACAAAATCAATCAGGTCCAACGCTTGCTGCCGGTACGTTATCACAAACCTCACCCCCAATATCACAAGAATTGGCGCATGCTTGATCGGGGTTAGATCCTTAATCGAATCGAGCAGTGTTTCGGAACTCACAATATCGTAAAGATAAAAAGAGAGCAGGTTGGGCGAGTCGGTTATATGGGGCAATATTTCAGCGCGGCCAAAATAATTCTTCCATTGGTAGTCAATGTCTAATGTTTTTAGGATTTGCGTTAGATGTTCAGTATCAGTGTCATTAAGATCCAGCCAGTAGAAGCCTTTTTTTGCGGCCAGCAAAGAGGGTATCTCCTCAGGAGAGGCAACCGTCTCTATGCTTTTATCAGCAGTATTAAAAAAAGTAATTGTCATTTCAGACATAAAAAGCCCTTTATTTTACCTATAATCCCCATCCTCTTTTGCTGCAAGCCTGGCCGCTCGGAAATTGAAATAAAGCAGCCCGTCGTAGAGGAGTTTTAATCCGCCCGCCAGAAAAAACGGCACGCTTATCAGGGCTGAGTGCGCCAGCAGGGGGCCCGCAATGATGGGGGACAGGGAAGCCCCGACCGAACGCGCCACCCCTGTGATGCCGGCCGCTGCAGAGCGCTCATTTTCAGCCACTACCGCCATCAAATAGGATTGCCTGGTGGGCACATCCATCTGCGAAATGCTGAATCTGAGGAATAAAACAATGATGGCGAGATTTAAAGTGGGCATCAAAGGGACTAAAATAAGCAGGATATTCGAGGGGATGTGGGTGAATACCATGGTGTTGAGCAATCCGAAGCGATGGGCCAGCCGGTAGGCGAGCAGCGAGGAGGCGCCGGCCAGAAGATTGGCGCCGAAAAAGATGCCGCCCAAAACAGCGGGCTCTACGTGGAATTTGAGGAAAAACCAATAAGCGATAAGGCTTTGCATCATGAATCCGCCCCCAAAGGCGTCTAAAGAAAATAATGCCGCCAACCCAAAAACTTTCTTGTGGGAGGTGTGCAGTCCGATTCGTGTGGCGGCCCCCTTTTTGATGATTTCGATAGAGGGGGAAAGAGAGGCGAAAACAGCCGCCAGCACTCCCCCGATCAAGGCGTAGACAATGACCACTACCCGGTAGCTGTTTATGGGCGTCACCCCAGAATGCTGCAAAATTTGCACGATCGCGCCCCCTGCCAGCGATCCCAATGAGAGGGCAACAGCGCCGGCCAGGGTATACCAGGCAAACACTTTGGTGCGGTTTTCATCGGTGGTGATTTGGGAGAGCGCCGCCTGTTCGATGGAAAGGAATGGACCCACTTCATTGCCCGTGGGGCTGATCACGCCGACAATGGCCGCGAATAAGAGCAGGAAAAAATTAGTGGTGAGGCAAAAGACGACGCCGGCCAGGATAATCAGGAAGGAGCCGATCAGGAGCATGCGCTGCCGCCCCAGCCGGTCGGCCTGAGTGGTGAGCCACAAGGAGATGACCGTATCGCCGACTAAGGTCAAGGTTAATAAAGTTCCGATCTGCACGAGGCTTAAACCGACTTCAGTCAGATAGAGCACTAAAATGACCGATAGAAGGCCGTAGGCAAATAAGCGGATGGCTCTTGTTCCAAAAAGCAGCCGCCCGTCGCGATTCAAATTGAGGTAATGATCCATGTAATTCCATTAACAGGACAAAATTCCATTGTCAAGACATGTAAGCAACCCATAAAAAGAGACGGTTGTTTGGGTTTACAAACACCAATTTGTCCATTCGACTCACTTTTGACTCAAAATGACATTTTGGTTCAAATGAGTCATATTTATAAAAATATTTGACTCAATTGACTCACTTTTTGAGTTAACAGGTAAACATGAAGTATTCAGACGTAGAGTCTTCTATATTAGGGCTTAAAAGAGAATTCCCCAAAAACGATCAACTTCTCATTGGATTTTGCAACCGTTTTGGCGGTACAATAGTCATTGGGGTAGACAATGATGGGACAATAGTGGGAATTGATGTAACCAAATCACCATTTCAGATGTGATGGAGTTTTTAAACATTCCTCGTGCGACTGCAGGGCGTCGTTTAGTCCAACTTCAAAAGAAAGGTTTAATTGTAAAGAAGGGGCAAGGAAAAGCGGTGCATTATTGCCTTCCCTAAACCGATAAAGTACGCTTCTGGAAGAGCTTGCGCAGGATGCTGCGGGCAAAGGCTGTTGTCTTCAGGGGGGAGCCCGCGATGATCTGCTTTTCGAAGAGGCGCTGCATCTGCTCTATGCCGCAGGATTTCAGCCATTTTTCCAAGATGGGGAGTTCTGCAGTTGTGTAGGCGGACTCCCCGTTCAGGAATTTGATTTTGACGATTTTCTCCTGCAGGGCAGGGCTTATGGGCCGCTCATCGTAAAAGCCATGGGCTAAATGGTAGAGATTCTCATAGGCGCCCTTCCCATAATTGAGGCGGAGATCGATCGCGTCTTGCTGGCTCAGCAGGATCACTTTATCATCACTTTCCACTTTGACATAGTGGATCGGTGTGCGGAAGGGGCCGAACAGTTTGGGATTGCCGGTCGGTGGTCCTCCTTTGGGGTTCAGAGTCTTGTTGCGAAATCGACGGCCATAGCCATATCCTAGAAAAAGCCGATTGTCCTCCTTAGAATTTCTTTGGAAGACATTCTCTGTCAGGCAGATCCCGGCAAAGGCCTCCTGAAACGGGGCGAGCTCCCCCTCTGTCTTCAGATAGGTCTTCAAGGGGCAGTAAGCGATCGATCCCTCTTGCCTCTCATCAAAGGCTTTCAGGTCGCTGATTTCATGCATCTTTTTGTGCTCGGTCGTGGAGAGGGAAATTTGTGGCTTTTCAACGGCCTGCTGCTCCTCCAACTCCGCTTCCTTTTGGGTGTTCTGCTCCATTTCAATCGTCTGATCGTCGTCTATATCCCGGATAGGCACAAGCACTTTTGACATCAGGCAACCCTCTAATCGTTTCCCGATACTGGCCACTTGTTTTTTCGCATCTGCGAGGGTGATCCCTTTGGCTTCGAGGAAGGGGAGGGCTTTAAAAATCTCCTCGAGTTTCGCTTTGGCCTTCTGACACTCATCGAGTATGACCTGAGGGCTCTCTTCCTCGGTCAATATTTTTCCAAAAAGCTTCCGCGGCGGCTGATTGAGCTCGATCACCCACTCTTTTTCCAGCTTTTCAAAGGCGGCGTCGATTTCCGCCGGGGTAAACTTTGGATCGATCACGACCTGGAACAGGAGCATTTCAGAGAGGCTTTTCAGCTCCTGAATCAAGGCTTTGAAGTTATCCCTGCCCTGTTGCTTCACCTGGTTCATCAGGCAGAAGCGGAAAATGGCATCGAAATGGAGCGGCCCATCCGGTTTATTCAACACTTGCCGCATGATCTTTTCCACATCGCGGCTGATCACAAATTTCACCCTTTGCTTTTGATCCAATCCGCGCAGGCGCCAGGCGCTTTGCAATAGATCGCGCAGCAACATTTTGCGCCCGATGGTCACGATCCCAACCGCCTCCTCTTTTTGCTTCACATCGGCCCCAATCGTATGGGACTGGTCGAGGAAGGTCTTCCGCTGGTCGATTTTTGTGGCGGATTCTGAAAGGGGTGTGATTTTTTCCCCTTTAAGCTCCACTTGCGCTCCTTTATGGTAAAACACGACGGGCTGCTTATGAACTTGGCCGATCAGAGTGGCGATGTGCTGATTTCCCCCTTCCTTAAAATAGCCTCCGGCGTCGCTGATGAGGTCGAATGGGGGCAGCTCACTCAGCATCTCCTCCGGCGGGCCGTTCCCGATCAGAGTCACTTGATCGAAGCTGTGCTGCCACAGGAGTTTGAGGGTTTTCGCATCGGTTCCCTTCTCCGGTTTGGGGGTGATTTTGCGGTGCATGCTTTTGCTGTTCCAGAGCGTGCCGGTAAAGCCGAGCAGTTTGAAAAAGAAGCCAAACAGGTGGAAGGGGTTGCAGCTCAGTTTATGGGTGTAGAGCGCCATTTTGGGCAAGATCACTTTGCCGATGAAAAAGAGCTTTTTCAGGAGGGTGCTGTTCACATGGGTTTGCAAAAGGGTGAGCTGCTCCTCGCTGTATTTGAAGAGGGGCATCTCGAGATCCCCTTTCAGCTCTAAAAACAGTTTCATGGCCGGGATCTCCTCGAGCTTCGCTCCTCCCTCAATGGCCTTCAGTACCTGCGACTGGATCCCTTCGAGCTCTTTTTTGATCACATCGCGCGAGATCCCTTCGATCAGATACGACTGGAAGGTGTAGCCCATGGTGATGAAGGGGTTGGCAAACTCAGAGCCGTAATTGGGGGTGTTTGCGGCCGCAAAGGGGATGGCGATCGGAACGGTGTTCACATCATCGATCCCGTACCGCTCATTGTAATTTTGGGTCAGTGTGTGGGGCAGATACTTGGAGATCACTTCTCCGGCCAGGGCTAAAATATCCTGGATCTCCTCCGTTTGCTGGTCGAAATACGTCTGCCCCTCTTTATCGTGGCAAAGGTAGTAGACAGCTTGAGGCCCTCCTTTCAAGTTCTGAAAAAACTGCCTCACCCTTTCCTGCTTCTCTTTGGAATTAAGCTCCACCGTTTTCATTTTGTTTAGAAATTCCAGGGCGATTTGGCTTTTTTCCTTTTCAAACTCCGCTTCGGTTAAAGAACCTTTAAGCTTGTTATTGATGATTTCGTAGAGGATGGAGATAACCTCGATCTCATCGGGGTTGGGATTTTTCCTCTCTCCCAGGCTAAAACAGACTTCATGCATCACATTGGCAACCGTGTCCGCTTCATCGATGATCGGAAAACCCCTGCTGCCAAGCAGGGAGAGAATAGCGCGCATCAACTGCATCTCTTTCTCGCTTGAGCCATTTTTCTTTTTCTCAATGTATTTCAAAATCAGACACTGCATGCTTTTGCTGGTCATGATCAGTCCATGCCCTTTGCTCCGGATCGTTAAGAGGTCGTCATAGAGCAGGAACAAATCGTTATAAGTCATTGCTTTATTCCGGTCGATGTGCAGCTTTTTTACGCTCTTAAAAAAAGCGCCCTGCACGATCTCTTGGGTGTCTTTGCCGATGCTTTCAAAGAGCGCTTTGGGAACGAGGATCATCGAGAGGGTGTCACCATCGGCGCGGAGCAGCGTCAGGAGCGGCAGAAGCACCTTCGATTTGCCCGAGCCCATGATCATCTCCAGGATCGGATTGGGGTCTTTCCCCTCCAAAAACATCTTAAGATTGTCGATTTGCGTCTGGCGCAGCAAGATGTCGGCGTAGTGCTCAAACACCAGGTAGGCGGGGTGGAGATTGGGGTCGTACACCCTTTTTTCGAGGAGCTTAGCGGGGTCTTTGAGGCCTCTTAAGCGGTGCTGCTCATGCGTGGCTTCGATCAGATAGTTGCCGATTTTTTGGAAAATGGCATTGATTTCGTCGGCCTTCAAGAGGGGATTTCTATGAAAAAGAGCGGCGGTATCTTTTTTTGCAAAGAAAAGGAGCAGCTCATCGAAGGTGACCGGTTCGTAGGTTTTCCCTTCAATTTGCCCCTCTATTTGCGCTTTTTCCACAGCGTCTTTGGGCAGCCGCCTGGCCAGGGCTAGGATTTCCTCTTTGCTCTCCATTCTCTTACGGGGCTTTAAGGCCTCATTAATCTTCTCTTCCGCTCCAGGCTTCAAGATGTATTGGAAGGTCGCCTCTTTAGACTGAAAATCCTCTTTCAGCCGCTCAATCTCCTTTTGATAAAGGGGCTCGCTATTTGTTTCAAGCTCCAGCCACTGCACCAGGGCCTCGCCGCTTGGATCTTCCACCTTCTTTTTCTCAAACCAATCCCCCTCAAATGGGGGCAGAGGCTCTAAATGGAATTTAAGATCAACTACCGGCGGCGTTGGCAAAGGGGGCTTTGGCGCCTTTGGAAGGGGGGCAATAACTTGCGGCTTCGGGGAATAGGCGGGAGAGGGCTTAATCTGCTGAGCGGCCAATTTTTTTACCTGTTCCCACCACGCCGTTTTTTCATGGGAATACTGATATTTTTCGTAATAGGCGTGATACTCCGGATAGATCTCCGGCTTCTCCAGCACACATTCGAGGATGGCTGCATAGTCTGAATGTTCGCTTTGGTGGCGCAAAAATGTTAAACCCGCTCTCAGATCCTCTTTTTGCTGGGGACTGCCCCTTTTTGCCGTTTGATAAAGAGCCGTAACGTTATTGAGGATTCTATCCCCCATGCGGGTAATTAAAGAGGAAAGTTTCCCGATAAACGCTCTGGGAGGGAGCAGGTGGTTTATTTGGGGGACTGACTCCCTCTGGTGATAGACTGAGGGGCGTTCAGCCTGCAAGGGGTTCCAGATTCTGAACCGCGCCTCCTCCTCCTCGGAAAGGCGCCATACCGTCGCCTGGGCTTTATGCTCCAGATAGCCCTGAAACTGTTGGCCGAGCTCAGGAGCTTCCCCCTTGTTCCTGCAAAGCAGATCCCCGGCAAAAAGGCGTAAGCCAAACCCGTTGCCCTCCCGGTCGCCGGTAACATTCTCGAGATTGAGAATAGCCCGCAGGCTTTCCTCCTCCTCCTCGGTATAGGGGAGGACGCTTTCCCCATATTTCCTCAACAGGCTCATCGAACTCTCATACTCCTGCACGGCAGCCAGCACGAAGGCTAGATAGAGGTTATCCCCTTTCGATTTATTCACCAAAGCGCCCTCTTTCACGTCAAAAACGAGGAAATTTTGCGTTTTTTCCCCCCACAGCCGATCAATGTCAAAACGGGGTTCCAGCACCTCTTTTTTCATGAGGCTCTTAAAAAATTGCCTCGGCATCACTACCTTCTTTTCCCCGAGCCCGTTTTCCAGGAGCAAATAATGGCGATATGCCCCTAAATAAGGGAGGTACTGTTTTTCGCATAATGAGAAGCCCTCTATCTGATCGCACTTTTTGCCGCTGAAGGTGAGCCCAAAGCGGGGGAGTTCGGTCCGCTGATCGCTCCAGGCGTGAATAAAGAGGGGCTCTTCTATGCGGGCCAGGTCATCTTGCGGGGTTCGCAAATAGGCCTTTGTGCTTAAATTTTGTAAGCTTATTAAAATTTTTCCAACCATCGTCGCCTGGTAAGCGACCATTCCTTTCTCATCGGTGAGCAGCAACTTGGTGGGATTGTTTACTTTTCGCCAATGGTCATAGTAGAAGGTCAGATAGGCGCTGCCCAAAAAATAGGTCGACTTTTCAATGAAGCTATGCCGGAACTCAAAGCTGTACCACCCATCCTCCCTTTTTTGCTCAATGGAGAGCTGTTTTAGTCCGTCGAGATAAACAAAAGTCTCTCTCCCCTTATGTTGAAATTCCCAAATGTTTCCGCGCCTCAAAATCCCCTTTTCAACGCCTGGAAAAAGTCTGGCAAAGGTTCTGTTTTGCCTGATATCGAGCGGCAGGGGGTGGGGAAGATGGGTAATCAGCTGCCCATTCAGAGGATAGTAAGTAAAACCCTCGGTGGTAAAGGAGGGGAATTCCTCTTTGTTCTGCACCATTTGCCACTCGCGGCCCCCCGTCTGGTAGAGCTCTTCTGTGAGGGCATTGAGGAGCTCATTATTGGGCTTCCCATCTTTGACCAAGGCGTCAAAAAGGGTTTTAGCGTGGGTGGGTATGGCATTCCTCGCCTCATTTGCCGCCTGAGGACAGCTCCATTGTGGAGGGAGAGGGACTTGCGTGAGATGCACTGTTCCCGCCAGGAGATCTTTCACTTCGGCTTCAGACAGCGTTTCCTTTTTTCCAAGATGGGCGATGATTTCTTCATAAACGGCGCTTTTTTCTTCCGGCGTGAGGTTTCTTTTTAGCAGCTGTTGCAGTTTTTCGAGGGACCCCTGAAACCAGGCGGGATTGGGGGACGATTCGGAAAAGAGGCGGCGCATTCTTAAGAGGAAAACCACCGGCTGGATCAAATTCCTGACCAAAAAAGTCTCGATCGTGTCCTTGAGAAAACGATCCAGCTTTTCCCCAAACCCTTTGATCTGCAATTCCCGAAAGAGCGGAACCGGTTTGAACAGCAGCTGGAAATAGACTTGGGAATCAGCTTCTATCAACTTTTCCGGGTATTTGAAGAAATAGGTGAATGCCTCGGCGATCAGAGTGTTTTCATCGCAGGCGATCCGGCCGAGTTCTCTCACCGATTCTTCCGGGAGATTCTTGGGGAGCTCGTATATAGGTGACGAAAGGATCTTTTTTTCTTTTTCCCCTGTCATCTGATCTAGAACCCCTTCCATATAAGTCATTGTTTTCCGGAAAAGAGGGAGGGGGTTGAAAGATTTATTGCCCAGGGATAGATATGCTGAATATTGTGATTCGTAAAGCCCATTGATGGAGTGTTGAATTGTTTTATACGGGGAAAGATAATACGCTAAAGAAAAGTCCCCCTGCTTAATTTTCAAAGAGAGAAACAGGGACTGAAAGTAGTGCTGGCTGTCGCGCAGCCCCTTAAACCACTCCGGCAGGTCATCCCGGACGTAAATCGAATTATCAATCTCCCGGAGATCTAATTTTCTAAATAGAAACCGGGAAAGCCATTGGGGTAAAAAGCCATTTTCCACTTTGGCTGCGATTTCGGGGAAAAGGGTAAATAAATCTTTTTTCAAGGTATAGTCGTCAGCGTATTCAGAGGAAGTGGTTACCGCTTCCGCGGCCATCTTGTCCCATTCCTGCTGTTGATGCGCGTTCAGATAGCGATAGAAGAAGCGGGTTTTGTCAGGGGGGATCTCGAGCGGAGGAAAGGTGTGGCCGGGTTTAATGATTTTAGCCAGTTTTAACTGATAATAATGCAGCTTAAACAGCGTGTAAAACCGCTCGGCGTGGGTCAGCTCGGCTTCGGGCACAAGATAGCAGGTTGTATGAAAGGTTTTGACAAGTTTACTTAAGGAAACGAGCAGCTTTTCCGGCTCTCCGCTATTAACGTCTATCGTCATGCGGGAAACGAAATGGACTAAACCCACGTGCAAGGCGTGGTACTCTGTATTTTTCATCCCCTTCTCGCAAAGGGCTAACACCGGCTCCAGATCCCCTTTAAATTCCAATTGTTTCAGCTGCTCTGTAATGAAGGTGTTGGGCTGAGCCTTGACTCTTCCCCCCTCACCATTCACCTGTTTGCAAAGGGGTGTTTTAAAGCTGAAAATGGTCGAATGGAACAGGGATGTTAAAAACGTTTCGCACGATTTGATTACTTTTATCACATAGTCAGGCCATTTCGGTTCTAAGGCGGCGTCCTTTCTTTTGGCAATTTCGGCGCCGATTTTCTTGAGTTTGTCATTGACTCTGACTAAATATTTTTCCCCAATGATCTGTTGCGAAAACGCCTTTTCCATCCTGCGGCAGAGCTTGCGGTGCGATTTGTGGAGCAGGCGCCACTCAAGGGGAGAAAGTTGGGTCGTAGCGGAGACGTAATCGGCTAAGCTTTGCATTTTGATGTCGCAAATAAAGCGTTTATACTCCTCTTTGCCAAGTTTTGTCGACATAAAGGCCATCAGGGAGCGCCATGCGCAGACGCCTGAGCGCTGCCTGGTTTTCAGTTCTTCCGCTTGAAGGGTTCCCTCCACAAACGATTGAGGTTCGAAGAGATTGACCAGCCCCTGATAAATATCTTCCTCTTTGTACGGCGCGATTTGTACATTTTGCACGGTCATCAGTTCTTTAAGAATCCGGTGAGTGCTTTGTTTTAAGAGAGTCTCCTTTTTCACGCCGATCAGATCGAACGTGCACGCCGCCTTAACTTTGTCATCAAAGCTTTCGTTGTGGTTGTTAGAACCTGCGCCGAGGTTAAAAAAGCGCACTGTGGCGAGGGAGTCGGAGGTGGGGATCACCTCATAGTACATCGCATGGCCATACGGCCTTCCCGCCCAGCCGCCGGGCATTAAGAGGGGCTTTTTCGTCTTAAAAGCCTCTTCTATCGCCCATGATCCTATGAAATAGGGCCACTGTGGCCTTTTAGCCTCATGGATCTCTTTCAGGAGATCCTCGCTTGCGCCGTAAAGCCCCTTTTTTTTCAAAAAGGCCTCCAGATAATTTAAAGCCTGGGTGGGACTCAACCCCTCCAGCTCGCTGTTTTTGCCGAATTCATCCGCGTGGATGTGAAAGAGCATGCGGGTCGAGGGGCACTCCTTTTTTTCCCGCTTATATCCGGTTCCCTGCAATTCCCGCCCGATCAGAGAAATATCCAGGTCTTTTATAGACAGTTTTTTAAAAATTTCTCTGATCTTGCTGTCGGCGGCATTCTTTTCGGGCAGGGTCGCCTCATAAAGATAATACTTTACAATCTTTCGGGCTGATTTGTTGTTGTGCCAGACCCCTTCGCGCGCCAGGAAATAGAGGCGATTGAGGTATATAAAAATTTTAGAAACGACTTTTTGTATCGAGTCGATTTTTTCATCGCTGTCGATACATTTTAAAGTGGTTTCTAGTTTATTTAGTCTATTTATATTCATGACTTAGAGATGATATAATATTTCGTGTTATAAGTAAACGCTTTTGGGTATATATTTAGAAATGATTAAGAATTTTAACTTTTGTATTAAAATAAATTGTATGATAGAATATTACTATGGGAATAATTAATACAAATGAATCACTTTATCGAGACATCGATTATAATTTTAAAATAATCGAAAGCACATTGCAGGAGGGCAAAAAGATTGACCTCTACTTTATTGAAATTTTTGCGAACGACATCCAAGAATTAAGAGCAAAGGGTTTTGATCAGGGCAGGGTAAGCAATCTCACCAAACGCCTAGAGGGAATCGCCAATCGCATTTGCGATGCAACAACGTCTCTACGCCCAGTCGAACATAATCCCTTAGTAGGTGATATGAAGCAGGACCTTACTCAGCTTGCTAGGCAAAAGGATCCGGGGTTTGTCAAAGAAGGGCTGAACCAGCTAAATCCTCATTTTGAAATGAAACGCATTTATGGTGATGGCCATTGCCTTTTTCGCGCGTTCGCGACCGGAACCCTCGACTATCTTAAAGATTTACCCCAAGAAAAGAAAAATGAATTTTTAACACAACTTGATACAACTGTCGCAAACTTTAATGATCCTGACTTGAGCAGCCACTATAATTCTAAAATCAGGGGAATGTTGTCCAGAGGACAGAATCTCAATGAGCAGGAATCCAACGAGATGGTAGCATTCTTGCGATTGCTTGCCTGTACCTACAATCGCACTAATAAAAATGAGACGTTTTCCGCTTTCTTAACGGCGGAAAGGACGAATAAAGACGAGTATTTGAAGAATATGACTGATATGACAAAAGGGGTGTATGGCGCAGAGCCCGAGCTAATTGCCCTGCAGAAGACACTTAATATCAATTTCCGAGTGATTGACACCCTGGTCGTTGGAAAAAAGGAAGCAGAGCCGGCATCGTATCTCAATCACGCTCCGCCAAATACTATCTTCCTTCTTTATACGCCTCTACATTACGATGTCGCTTATCCTAAAAAAGAGACGTTTTCTTAATCTGTGGTCGATTTTTACGCAGGAACGCATGATGCGATTTCATCTATTTTTCTTTTCATCGATCGAGTCATGATGTCGGCCGATGATGTCAATATGATTTTCTTAAGAGCGCGGCATTGCAGGGGGAGCTGATTCAATACGTCATGGCTAATGCCGGTGCAGTTGGTAACGTTGAGAATCTCAAGCTCAGGGGCGTTGATTTTTTTCAAGTCTTCATCGGTAATCGAACACCCCTCGAGGTTTAGTTCCGTGAGTTTCTGGCATAAGCGGCTTAGGGAGGAAAGCCAGACATCTTTGATTTTGGGATTATAAGAGAAATCGAGCGATCTTATGGGAGCGCGTACGGCGACCTTCGTAAAATTGCCGAGTGAAATCTTTTCAGGGACTTTCCAATGGCGGAGTCTGCTCAAATTTGGCAACCTTTCTTCGGCGATTAAGGTTGCTAGGGATTTGTTCGGTTCAGGTTGTTCTTTGAAGAATTTGTAAGAGCAATGCCCATACCGGGACAGATAGTTTCTTTCGCAATGATAGCGATTTTGAAAGATCAAGGGCGCCAGGTGAAGAAATTGATCATCGACGCCGGCAATGACGAATTGCTCAGAGAGATTCGAATAATCTGTATTAGGAGAAATGATATTGTTGAGGGCCTTTAAAAGATTGTTATCCTCCTGCCATTTATGAAGGAGTTCATGAAAAAGGGTGCAGTCTTGATCAAATGTATGGGGAATTAAATCATCTTTATCTCGCGCGACAAGAGGAACAGTAGTCGTTGATGAGAGATAGACCTTATCGATCTCATTGTTAGCTTGGAATTCATTTTTCCCCTCAATGATGTTCGTTCTTTTTTTTGCTCTACAGACAAAGAGAAGAAGCCATCTTCCGGAAGGTGTTTGTAAGATCTTTTCGATGAGACTGAGAACTTTCAAGCGGTACTCTCGAGTTCCGTTAATTTGAAGTTTGCACCGATTTGCTTTGATCAGGCGGTAGAGTCCCGTAAAAAGCCTGCTTTCCGTTTTTCGAATTTCATTCGGCTCAAGTTCGGTTTGGGCATCGTCTACGTTTTTAAGCCCGGAAAAAATCGGGCAATATCCCCGTTTCGGGACGCCTTGCCTCCCTGACATCGCTTCAAGTTCGCCCAGGGTAAGGGGGGCCCATCCTTGCTCTTCGGGGATTTTCCCCAGCGGTGAGTAGCTCTTAGGATCCGAGGAGGCAAAGAGGAGGATTTGGATATCCATGGGATCCGGAGATGTTAAAATCGGGTGAAATTGCGATCTTACCTCGCTAACCTTTTCCGCTGTGAGCCGGTCATTGCGATGGGAGAGGATTTTCAGAGCGACTTCAAGGGTCGTTGCCGAAAGCTCTTTGGGAAAGGTCGTCAGGATGTGGTTGACGAGGGGTTTCCCGAATTCGCCGCTTTGGACCGCCAGCAAAAAATCCCATCGGCGATTCTTGATATTGAATGGGGAATGAAAAGCATTGGGTTTTTGTCGTTTGATCTTGTTGATTGTCCCAATGGAAACTCCAGTATGATTCAGATCGATAACAACGCTTTCGAGCTCGGTGCAAAAGTAGAAGAGATCTTCCAGTCCCCGATCAGTGATCTGCATGCAATCCGTGATATTGACATAATGAAGCTCAGGGGCATTCATCGCGAGTTGCTTGAGGGCGGCGTCATTGATTTTTTGCCCGCACAAGTGGAGATGGATAAACTTATCCGGATAGGGAGAAGCGGATAAATTCTCTAACTGACTCGCGGTCCATTGCGGATAGGAGCTTGTTTGATAAGTATTAATAGAATTAGAAATATTGATCATAAAATTAGGAGAAATAATAACCATTTCTATTATTTAAATCTACTGATTATTTTCATATTTCACCTTCCCCTTGCAAAAGGAGCTGGCGGCAAGAGTCGGCGCTTCCATGAATGGCGCGCTAGAGTCTGCTTTCCGGCAGCTGAAATTTTGTTGTTTATTTATTCAAAAAATAGCTTAAATTGAATTTAATTTATTCTATTGGTATTATTTCAGTTTTTTATAAATGGAAAAATTATGACGACTCAAATTACATCAAATTATTTTTCAGAGAATCCAAATCCTGTAGATCTGAATAAAAGGCTGAACGAAGGGAATGCGATGGTCATTATGGCTCTTTGCCGGGAATATGGCGCCGGTTTTAACGAAGTGAATATCGCCACGGCATGGCATTCGATCGCAGTCTCTTTTAAAGAAACCGGTAAAAAGCAGGTGGAGGCTTTCAAAAGAGATAATTATGAGGTCCTCCAGCAGTTGGCAAACATGACAAAAGAGTACGTTGGCTATTATTCCGACCAAAACTATGCCACCCTCTTTTGGAGTTTAGGGGCCCTGAATTATAAAGATGAGAGTCTGGTTAACTGGCTGGTAGAGAATGTGGTTTGCAGCTCTATGAGTTCCCAGGAGCTTTCGATGACTGCCTGGGGAGCGCATAAGCTCGGTGTAAAGGATAACGATTTTTGGGCCGCCGTCGCCTATGTGTCAGGCAATATCATCGATCAGTTTAACTCCCAGGGGCTGGCCAATTTTGCGGCCTCCTTTCCCTGTGATGGGCTGAATCAGAATATTATCTCTATGATCGCCCAGGAAGCGATATTAAAAATAAACACATTTAATTCCCAGGAATTGATGAATCTCGCGGTGGCTTTAGTCAAAAGAAAGGCGATGCCAAAAGAACTCCTGAGGGAAATCGATAAGCGGGCTGTCGAACTGATAGATGATCAGTTTAAACCTGTGGGGATTACCGGTTTGACTTACGCCTTCGCGCAAATCGGCGTCCTAATGCCTTTTGTCGCAAGAGCTAAGGAAAAGGTGAAGTCGAACGGCTCCGATTTTTCTATTCAAGAACACATTTGCATGGCCAATTCCTTAAGAAGGTTGCAGGTTTTAGACCGGAGCATAGTGGCCGATATCCGCTTCAGGCTGTCAACGGAAGAGCACGAATTAAAGGAATTGGATCATCTGCAGTTGCAGAAATTAGGAATTGCTTAGAAAGCCGAAGAGTGGTATGAAATGGTTTCCCCTCTTGAAAAAAGAGACAGAAATTTGCTAAAATGACGCTGTTTAACGAACAAGGTGAAACTATGACAAGCTTACAGGAAAAAGGCGATGTACGGATTGCTCCGCTCTATCGCAAATTTCAAAAGTTAACCGACTTCCTAAACCAAATGGTCATCGGGCAGGAGAAGCTGGTCAGCCGCCTGCTGGTGGCTCTGCTCGCCGACGGGCACTTACTCGTCGAAGGGGCGCCCGGCCTTGCCAAAACAAGGGCCATTAAGGTTTTAAGCGAAGGGTTGGAAGGCAACTTCCATCGCGTTCAATTCACACCCGATCTGCTGCCTGCCGATCTGACCGGCACCGAAATTTACCGGATGGAGACGGGCCGCTTTGAATTTCAAGACGGACCCCTCTTTCACAACCTGATCCTGGCAGACGAGATCAACCGCGCTCCCGCCAAAGTGCAATCGGCGCTATTGGAGGCGATGGCCGAAGGGCAGATTACAGTCGGCAAGAAGACCTATAAACTGCCTAAACTTTTTTTAGTGATGGCGACGCAAAATCCGCTCGAACAAGAGGGCACCTATCCGCTGCCGGAAGCGCAGCTCGACCGCTTTTTGTTAAAAGTCAACGTCGACTACCCGGAAGCTGCCAAAGAGCTGGAGATTCTCAACCTGGTTTTGAAAGAGGCTAACCGCCACACCCGCCCTGTTTTAACGGAAAAAGTCACCCAGGAAGATATCTTTGAGGCGCGGGAAGCCGTGCTCGATCTCTATATGGCGGACAATATCCAGCAATATATCGTGCAGCTTGTGCTGGCGACCAGAAATCCGGGCAAATGGGGCAAAGAAATCGCCGGCTGGATCGAGTATGGAGCCAGCCCGAGAGCTACCATCGGCCTTGCCAGAAGCGCTAAAGCCCTGGCCTTCCTGAAGGGGTGCGATTTTGTCGCTCCCAATCATGTGCAGGCTATGGCCCACGAAGTGCTGAGGCACCGCATCATCTTGTCTTATCAAGCTGAGGCTGAAGGTGTTACGCCTGACCGCTGCATCGATGAAATCCTGGCCAGGGTCGCCGTACCTTAAAAGTTGAGGTGTCTGATGGTTCATGATTCCTCTGTATCAGTCTCTTTGCCCGAACTTATACAGCTCGCAAAACGGGCCGGGGAGTTCTCATTTGGGGGCCGTTCCTTAAGAGATCTCCATGCCGGTCAGCATTTGTCGCGCCTGATGGGGCGGGGCATGGAATTTGCCGAGACCAGGCGCTATCAGGCAGGAGACGATATCCGCACGATCGACTGGCGCGTGACCGCCCGCACGGGGAAAGCCCACACCAAATTATTTTCCGTGGAAAAGGAGCGGCAGGTTCAGGTGTGCGTCGATCTGCGCCGCCCCATGTTCTTCGCCACTCAAGGCGTCTTTAAGTCTGTGCAGGCCGCCACTTTGGCCGGCTATCTCGTTTGGAACACCCTGCAGGAGGGAAACCGGATCGGCGGCCTTATTTTCGACGACTCGGAAACGGTCGAGCTGCGGCCGGCGCGCGGAAAAAAAGGGGCCTTGCATTTCCTGCAGGCTTTAGCGAACCAAGCCGCTTTCTCCAAAGAGAAAATGGAGCGGACTGACTATACGGCGATGGACGATGCCATGAGCCGTTTGGCGCGGGTTGTCCGCCCGGGCAGCCTTGTCTTCATTTTGAGCGATTTCCGCAAACCCGCCGTCCAAATGACGGAGATGCTTTACCGCATCGCCAAACATAGCGACGTGGTGCTTTGCTTGATTTACGATCCGATTGAAGAGGAGCTGCCTAAAGGGCATTATCTCCCCGTCATCAACGGAAAGCGGGAAATGGAGCTGAACACGCATCAGAGCAAGCTGCTGGAAGGATATCATAAGCACTTTTTGGCGCGGAAAAATGCCTTGGAGGCCTTAAGCCGCCATCCTCATATCCATTTCCACGCCTGCAGCACCAAAAAGGATATTTTTGAGGAGATGAGAAGTTGGAAGAGTTAAGAGACATACATCTGCCAAACGCGATTTCCTGGTGGCCTCCGGCTGTCGGCTGGTGGCTTTTGGCCTTTTTGGCTTTGCTTTTGCTTTTTCTCCTGGTCCGCTATCTCAGAAAACCCAGAATGAAAAAGCAGGCCCTCTTTATTTTGAATAGAATCGAAAAGGAGTTTGCCACAACGAATGACGCCCTCAAATGCCTGCGGGAGCTCTCGGTGCTGCTGCGGCGCGTGGCGATCACGCTAAGGAAAGAGAGCGCCGGCCTGACCGGCAGCGCCTGGCTCGAATATCTCGATCAGGGAATGAAAGAGCCGGAATTTAGCCTGGGGATCGGGAAAATCCTGCTGACAGGCCCCTATCAAGGAGAAGTTGAGAAGGCAAACGTGCCGGCCCTGATGGCCCTTTGCCGCAAATGGGTGGAGGCCAAATGATCGAGTTTGCGTGGCCCTATCTTTTTTGCCTGCTCCCTCTGCCTTGGGTTCTCTCTTGGCTTCTGCCAATAAAAGCTGCGAGAGAGACAGCGGCGCTTAAAGTGCCTGATCTGGATGATTTTGCCCCTTTTCACAATGTCTCGCGCAGGAATAAACTGGGGGTTTTTTCCCTGATTTTGACTTGCCTTGCCTGGGCTGCTCTGGTAACGGCCGCGGCGAGGCCGCAGTGGATCGGCGATCCGGTCGATATTCCCCAAAGCGGGCGCGATCTGATGCTCGCCGTCGATCTTTCGGGCAGCATGATGATCAACGACTTTGAAATCAAAGGGCAGGTGGTGGACCGCCTGAGCGCTTTGAAAATGATCCTTGGAGATTTTATCGACCGGCGCAAAGGGGACCGGCTTGGGCTGATTTTGTTCGGCTCCCAGGCCTATCTGCAAACCCCATTGACTTTTGACATAACGACCGTCAAGCAGCTTTTGATGGAGGCTGTCGTGGGACTGGCCGGCAAGGAGACGGCGCTTGGCGATGCTATCGGCCTCGCGGTCAAGCAGCTTCGCGACAGTCCTCAAGAGAGCCGCGTGCTGGTCCTCCTGACGGATGGAAATAATAATACCGGAGAGCTCGTGCCCGATAAAGCGGCGGAGCTGGCCGCTAACGCCAAGCTTAAGGTGCACACGGTCGCGATCGGCTCTAACGAAGCGATGGTGCAGACCTTTTTTGGCGCGCGGCGCGTCCACCCATCAGCTGAGATCGATGAGGAAGCGCTGAAAATGATTGCTGAGAAAACGGGCGGCCAATATTTTCGCGCCTACGATACAAAAGATCTGGTGAAAATCTATCAAAAGCTCGATCAGCTGGAGCGGATCGACCATGAGAGCAAGACCTTCAGGCCGACCGATGAAATATATAAGCTGCCTCTCTTGCTCGCGGTGATCCTTCTCGGGGCTTTAATGGTGGTGAGGATTGTAAAATGAGCGAGTTTCATTTCTTAAGACCGGATTATTTCTATCTCCTTCTGCCTCTTGCAGTGCTCCTTTTTGCCTTATGGCGGCTGAAGCTCGCTAATGGCGGGTGGAGCAAAGTGTGCGATAAAAACCTTTTGCCCTACATTTTGCAAGGGGAAGTGAAGAAAAACCTTTTTGCTTTCGCCTCTCTTTTGCTGATGGGCCTCCTGACGATTACCGCTCTTGCCGGACCCACCTGGGAGAAGGTCTCCTTGCCGCTGATCCAGGAAAAATCAGGCCTGGTGATCGCTCTCGATCTCTCGCCGGCGATGAACAGCGAAGATCTCAAGCCCTCCCGTTTGCAGCGCGCCATTTATAAAGTAGATGATATTTTAAAAAAGAGGCGCGAGGGGCAGACCGCTCTGATTGTCTATACCGATGAGGCTTTTGTCGTGACTCCTCTCACGGACGATGTCAGAACGATCAGCGCTCTTTTGCCTGCGCTGGATACGAGCATCATGCCGACGCATGGCTTAAATCACGACAAGGCTATAGCGAAAGCGGCCGAACTGATCAGGCAGGGGGGCATTTCGAACGGCTCCATATTATTGATCACTTCCGGCTCCGTTGCCGAATTTGCCGACGCGGGCTATCCGGTCTCAATCCTGGGGATCGGGACGGAGCAGGGGGCGCCAGTGCCTAAGGGCGACGGCGGCTTTATGCTCGATGAGAAGGGCGGCGTCATCATCAGCAAAATGGATAGGGCGAAGCTGAAAAAGCTGGCTGAGGCCACCGGGGGCCGTTTTGCTCTGGTAAGCGCTGATGAAAGCGATATCCGTTCCCTCTTGCGCCCAAAAGCCGGCAACTATGGAACAACAGATTCCCAAACTCACTGGCAATGGCTGGATGGAGGCTATTGGCTGGTTCTTATTTCGCTTCCTTTAGCCGCTTTTCTTTTGCGGCGCGGGTTCCTCGCGATAACTCTCCTATTGTTCACATGCCGGCTGCAAGCGGGCGTTTGGAGCACCGGGGATCAGAAAGGGCAGCAGCTTTTTGAACAGGAGGCCTATGCTGAAGCCGCCGAGGAGTTTACAAACCCGAGCTGGCAGGGAGCGGCTTATTATAAGGCAAAAAATTATATCGCCGCGGCAAGGTGCTACAAGCAGGATACGACCCCCGACGGCTATTACAATCTCGGCAATTGCCTGGCGATGCAAGGGGAGATTGACGAGGCGATTGCCGCTTATGAAAAAACCCTGGAGTTGGAGCCGGATCACGAAGACGCGGCTTATAACAAAAAGCTTCTGGAAGAGAAAAAAAAGAATAAGCAAGAGAAGCAGGATCAGCAAAACGGCGACCAGGATAAGTCAGACCAGGATAAACAAGATGGCGATCAGGATCAGTCAGGCCAGGATAAACAAGATGGCGACCAGGATAAGTCTGACCAGGATAAACAAGATGGCGACCAGAATAAACAAAACAACCAGAATAAGTCAGACCAAGACAAGCAAAAGAACAAGTCAGACGACCAGGATAAGCAGGATGGTAAGCCGGATAACCAAGATATAAAACAAGAAGACAAAGAAGAGTACAGCGAAGAGGTGGACAAAGAATTGCAGAATCAGCCCGAAGGGGGGCAAGAGGAGCAAATGGCTGAATGCGATCCGCAAAGAGAAATCGACGATCGCTGGCTCGAGCGCGTGCCTGACGACCCGGGAGGGCTGCTCAGACGCAAGTTTCTTTATCAATATAAGAAAGGGCGGTCATGATGAAAAAACTACTCTGTTTTCTCCTATTTTGCGCGAGTATCGGCGCTGAGATTACCGTCAAGGTGCCCCGCCGCACTGTGAAGCTGAACGAATCGATTCAGGTGACATTCAAGAGCGATCAAAAAATCAAGGCGCAGCCCGATTTTAAACCCCTGCAGGCCGACTTTGAGATCCTCTCGCAAAACCAGAACAGCAGCACGCGCATCATCAACGGCCAGATCGATCACGACTATAGCTGGAACGTGGTGCTGATGAGCAAAAAAGAGGGGAACGTCACCATACCCCCGATCCGGTTCGGACCCTACCAGTCGGAGCCGGTGACGATCCAGGTGACGGAGGCGCAAGCGGCAGCCAAAGGGGATCCCATCTATTTTGAGGTGGAGATCAGCCCCACCGGCCAGGTTTATGAACAATCGCAAGTGGTCTATACCGTGCGCTTCTATCGCGCCGTCAACCTTTATAACGGGCGGATCAGCGATATCTCCGTCAGCGATCCCGACACCATCGTCGAGTCCCTGGGAGAAGACAAAGAGTATGACCAGATGTCGGGAGGCACCCGCTACCTCGTGCTGGAGCGCAAATACGCCGTCTTCCCTCAGCATGCCGGTGAGCTCACTTTCTCGCCTATCGTCTTTGAAGGGCAGATAGTGACGGGCGGCCGCTCGATCTTCAATATGCAGACGCAGCACACCTATTTGACATCGGATCCCATAAAAATCAGCGTCAAGCCGATACCGCCCCCATTTACCAGGCAAAATTGGCTGGCCGCACAGGATGTGAAGCTGGTCGACGAGTGGTCGGGAGATATTGCGAAAGTGAAAGCCGGCGAGCCCATTACCCGCACCGTGACAATTATGGCGGACGGGTGCCTGGCGAGCCAAATTCCCAATCTGAATATCCCCTTGCCCGAACATCTCAAGCAATATCCCGACAAGCCGCAAACCTACAACCAGACCGCGGGAGCTGGGAATACCGGAGTAAAGCAGATAAAAATCGCCCTGATCGCCTCTGAGCCCGGCTCGATAACCTTGCCGGAAATCCAGGTGAACTGGTGGGATGTCAAGGCCAACAGGATGCGCACAAGTTCCCTGCCGGAGCTGACGCTGCAGGTCTTGAACGATCCCGTAGCCGCCCCTGCGCCCGTACCCGAGGCAATCGCTCCTGCCAAACCCCATTCCGTGCCGATTTGGGCCTGGCTGTTAATCGGCTTAAACGGCATTTGGATGTTTGCCCTCCTCGTCATCTGGATCAAGGGAAGAAAACCAAAAAAGAGCTTGGAGAACGACGCCTCCCTCTCCCGCATCAGGCAGGGGCTGAAAGACGCCTGTCTTGCGAGCGATGCGAAGGGCGCTGAGAAGGCGCTTTTGGCCTGGGCCAAACTGACCTATCCTAAGCTGAAGCCTTTGAATCTCGGCTCATTAACCGATTATGTGACCGGCGATTTGCTGGAGGAGGTGGAGGATTTGAACGAGTCGCTCTACAGTCCTCATACTCTTTGGAACGGGAAAGACCTATGGCAGGCTTTCCAGGCGTTCAAACCGGCCAAAGCCAAGTCCTCTGAGGGTGCCGAAGCAGTCTTAAAGGACCTTTATACATGAAGGAAGACATCAGATGGAAACAACGATTTCAAAATTTTGAAAGAGCCTTCATCTTTTTAAAAAAGGCAAGAGAGCTTGGGACGTATGATGATCTCCAAAGAGCCGGATTGATTCAATCGTTTGAATTCACTTTTGAATTGGCCTGGAAAACCCTAAAAGATTACCTCCAAGAGCAGGGGATGCAGGTTCAGTATCCCAGAGAGGCGATTAAACATTCTTTTTCCACGGGACTCATTGAAGATGGGAATCTTTGGATCCAAATGTTGGATAAGCGAAATGAGTTAACCCACCTGTATAACGAGGAGCAGGCAAAAAACGCCCTTCATGCTATCAGGGAACTGTATTTCCCTTTGCTGAGTATAACACGATGAAGCAATTATGTTTGGACTAACCTCTAATGATTTGCAAATCATTCTTGATACGCTGAAATCCTATCCTCAAATCGAGTCGGCTGTTATTTTCGGTTCCCGAGCCTTAAATACCTACAGGAAAGGATCCGATATTGATATCGCCCTTAAAGGTGAGAGAATTGAATCTATTGCCCCAGAAATTTCCGGACGTCTGAATGAGGAATCTCCTCTTCCCTATTTTTTTGACATCATTGATTATAACTCCATCACCAATGCCGACCTCTGCGATCATATTAATAGAGTCGGTAAACAAATTTATAAAAAGGAAAAATAGTCAAATGAAACCCCTCTTAACCCTATTATTGATACTGACCGGGTATTCCGTTTTTGCGGAAAAACTCAATGTCGACATTGAAGTGTTGAGCTGGTCGCCCCGAATTGTGATTTATCATCAATTTTTAAGTCCTGAAGAATGCGATTATCTGATTGAGATATCAAAACCCTATCTTACTCCTTCCACCGTTGTGGATGAAACCAAACCCAATGGAAGAAAAATCGACAAGAGGCGCAACAGCGAAGGGATGGCCTTTCCAAGAGATCATCAGGATCCCACTATCA
The DNA here is from genome assembly GCA_963696295.1 of uncultured Chlamydiae bacterium. Lineage (GTDB taxonomy): Bacteria > Chlamydiota > Chlamydiia > Chlamydiales > JAJFMB01 > CAVOJR01. The sequence goes on from CAVOJR010000001.1 coordinate 2,048,411, forward strand.
CCGACATTGAAAACAGAATTTCACTACTCACTTTAATACCGCCGGAAAACGGGGAAAACATCCAAGTCCTCCACTACCATTTAGGCGGCGAATTCCAGCCCCACTACGATTATTTCAAGAGCAACACGACGGGCGGGGCTTCCTTCTTAAAAATGGGCGGCCAGCGGGTAGCCTCATTTTTGATGTATCTGAATGCCCCCGAGAATGGCGGGGCGACCGTCTTCCCGAAAGTCGGCATTGAAATCCAACCGGTCAAGGGGGACGCGCTTCTCTTTTTTGATTGCCATCTCGACGGATCGGTGGACACTCAGACTTTGCATGGAGGGGCTCCCGTTACCGGGGGAGAAAAGTGGCTGGCCACCCGCTGGCTGCGGCAAAACGCTTATAGATAAGCTTTTAGATTGCCAAAATTTTCTGTTTAAGATATATTCTTTCGATCCGATGGAGGCCTTTCTATGTCAGTCACAAACGTTCGCATCCCCCCCTATACAGCCGGGCTTGAAGCCTTGAGCGCTTCCCTGCCATCGCAGCGGATGGCCTATCTCCAAAACTTCGCCTCCCACCCTCTCACGCTGGACGAGCGGATTGAGCTCAAATTTCTGATTCTGAAGGATAAGTGCCTCTTCTACCACAACCAGGATGATTTTTCGTCTGATGTGGCGAGTCTGGTGCAAGAACCCTACTCTACCCTGGGTGTCGCCTATAAACAGCTCGGCTCCATTTGTTATGATAACTTTCTTTTAGGCAAAGAGGATCCTTTGAACCTGGAAAGGCGCGAACAGCTGCTAAAGCGCATCGATAGCGCGGTATCCTTCTTAAAAGGCCGCACTGCGGCTTCCGAAGCCAAGGCAAGATGTTTGAATGCCGCTGCCTCTGTAAAGGCGATGATTGAAATACAGCAGAGCTGCCCTCTGCTCCACCTCGTGCGGCGCGTTGTGGATAAGACTCTCGTTAATTTTGGGCTGACGTCGCCCGGCGCCGAGGCGGTGAATGCCATTTTGCTCACGATCCAAGTCACTCCCAAGGGGATGCCTGCCGGCGAGTACAGATTAAATAAGGGGGATCTGGCCTGCATTCCAAAAGAGGAGCTTTCCTACTCGGTAATGGATGAGACGATTGTCAGGCTCTGGTTTGAACTGATGCCGCAAACAACCGGCGCGGATCTCATCCTTCAAGTCGGCATAGTGACCCCTTCCAATTATGGTGAGCAATCCTACTCCGCATCGATATAAATATGCCTAATCTCTTTGCCCTGACTTCGCAGGAATTTGTCGACCTGGTGTTTCAATCCCTCAAGAGGGGAAAGCGGCATGCGCTGCTCTTCTATAAAACGATGGTGCGGCAAACTTCCCTGAAAGGGGTCGAGGCTCACAGCGCGAAGCTGATAGAAGAGATTTCCCGCCTGGTCGATTTCTCCCTTCCCCCCATCCAGAAAATCGTTGAAGAGGGGGAAATCAAAAAGTTTCTCCTCCGCTTTAGCGATGGGTTAGAGAGCGAATCAGTGCTCATCCCGATGAAGTCCAAGACGACCCTCTGCGTCTCTTCGCAAGTGGGCTGCCGCATGGGGTGCCGTTTTTGCCAGACGGGCAAGATGGGGAAAATCCGCTCCCTCAAAGCCGAGGAGATCATTTTTCAGTGGCTCGCCGCCCACACTTTCGGCAAGAGGATCGACAACATCGTTTTCATGGGGATGGGAGAGCCTCTGGATAATATGGAGGAGGTCTTAAAGGCCCTTTTCATTTTGACTGATCCTCAAGGGATCGGCCTGTCACCTAGCCGCATCACCGTGTCCACCTCGGGCCTTGTCGATGCCATGAAAGAGTTTTACCGCCTCGCTCCCCGCGGCATACAGCTCGCCGTTTCCGTAAATGCCTCCCGCGATGAAGTGCGCAGCCGGATTATGCCGGTCAACCGGAAGTGGGATATGCAGCATCTGCACGGCGCCATGCGCGAGTACTGCGATCTCTTCGACCACACGATCCTGGTCGAGTACGTGATGCTTCAAGGGGTCAATGACGCCCAAGAAGACGCCCTGCAGCTCGCAGAGTATCTGAAAGGGCTGAAAGTCAAAGTGAATCTCATCCCCTACAATGCCCAGACCAAAGCTCAATATGCCTCCAGCCCGCCCGAACAGATCGCCCTTTTTGCGAAAGCGCTCCGCGCAACAGGGCTCCAGGTGCTTTTAAGGCAGAATAAAGGCCGATCGCTCATGGCCGCCTGCGGGCAGCTCGGCAATCCCGACCTGCCGAAAGCCCTCAGGTTGCAGCGGAATACCTAATTTTCTGGATATTTTTCAACAAATTCCTTATCTTTGAAAATACACATTTCAAATTCAGGGTGAGCGATGAAAAAATTCCTGTTTCTATTTATGACCTATCTTGCAGTTTTGACAGGGGAGGCAGACGTCACTTTGACCGGCTCAGGTTTCACCGATATCAAGGCGCTGAAATTTGGCAAACACAGCGCACAAGCGTTCACAATCGTAGATGACGCCACGCTCTCAGCCTCCCTGCCGCCCGAAATGCCTCCCGTCGCCGATGTCACTGTTACTGATGGGGCATCCGACCGGTTTTTGATGGCCATGACGCAAGATCCCATTACAGGTCATTTTATCGGCTATGCCCTCGACTCCAGCGCCGTTTCGCAAATCGACCTGACCACAAATTCCCTGTTGGCCACAGTTGAGGTTGGCTTGAATCCCACTTCATTAGCCGTCGCCTTGGATCACACGACAACGCCCCCTACCCCTCTTTCCCTTTATGTCACGAACGCCGGTTGCATTACGCGAATTGCCCTTCCCGACCTCACAACCACCTCTATCGATACAGGGGAAGGCAGCGTCCCCACATTTATAGCGATGACTCCCTCAGGAGATACAGCCTACTTTACGGATGACAACAGCAATGCGCTGATTCCCCTTCTAGCGGTGAACACAGCCACGCCCAATCTTGGCGCCCCCATTACCGATGCCGCCTTCCAGTTTAATGGCGCTCCTTTTTACCCCAAGATAGTTATCTCTTCTGATGGAAAGACTCTCTATGTCACGAACACAGGCTCCAACACCCTGTCCACTGTCGACCTCACCGTCTCGCCCCCGGTTGTCACTACGACGGTTGAAATAGAGCGGGATGCCAATGGGATGGCCATTGCTCCCGATGGAAGCGAACTCTATTCCTTCTTAAGCCACACCGATCCGTTATCCCTCCCAAACGACCCCGAAGCAGCAGAGGCCAAGGACGGCAAATCAGTCGCGCCCCTTCCCGAGGCGACTATTTTCCCCGTGCTACCCAGATTTGGAGGGTCCATGATAGATACAACAATACAAAATTTCACCATAAATCCCACCACTGCACTATATGGACAAGCAATAACCTTTTCAGCAGAGATTGTTCCGGATTCAGGCACAGAAGTGCCCACCGGGACAGTAACTTTTTTTGATACAGGAATGTCAGGTTATAGTGTTTCGGGGACGTTAGTAAAACTGGGCAGCTATAGCTTGATTGTATTAACTACACCATCGAATCCAATTTATCTACCAACACCAGTAGGTATGTATACTATGGTCGCAAGTTATAATGGTGATATTAATTTTAATCTTTCCACTAGTCTTAATAGTGTATCCCTTACGGTCAACCAAGCTAGTACAACGACAGCGTTAGGAAGTTCGCTAAATCCTTCGCCCTATGGCGAATCAGTAACCTTTACGGCAACTGTCTCACCGGTTTTTCCGGCCACCGGCACACCCACTGGAACAGTACAATTCTTTGTGGATGGAGCTCAAGTGGGGACAAAGTTATTAAGCAGCGGCATGGCTCAATACACAACACCAAATTCAGAACTAACAATAGGTCTTCATTCTATAACCGCATTTTATAGTGGAGATTCCAATTTTACCAAATCAGATAATACGGCCGACCCCTTTATGCAGACAGTTATCAAGGCTACTACAGTTACAACCTTCATATCTAATTTGCCAAATCCCTCGGCATATGGACAACAAGTAATTTTTTATGCAGTGGTGGATCCTCAATACTCAGGAACCCCTTCTGGGACAGTATATTTTTATGATGGGCCTACAACTGGGACCCCGATTGGAAGCGGGACGTTAAGCGGTGGCACTGTTACTTTCTCAATTTCAACGCTTACCGTGGGTATGCATAGTAATATCAACGCAATGTATGCAGGTGATTCCAATTTTACGAGTTCAGCTACTACGTCTCCCACTCAAACAGTTAGCCAGGCTACTACAACGACAACAGTTACAAATACTGTAAATCCTTCGGTGTATGGCGAACAAGTAACCTTTACGGCAACGGTGGCTCCTGAATACTCAGGAACCCCTTCTGGGACTGTACAATTCTCTGTGGATGGATCTCAAGTGGGGGGGGCTGTGACATTAAGCGGCGGCATGGCTCAATACACAACTTCATCACTATCAATAGGTTCTCATTCTATAACCGCAGTTTATAGTGGAGATACCAATTTTACCGGTTCAGATAATACGGCTGCCCCCTTTATGCAGACAGTTAATCAAGCTAGTACAACGACAACAGTTACAAATACGGTAAATCCTACTTCGGCGTATGGACAATCCGTAACCTTTACGGCAACGGTGGCTCCTCAATACTCAGGCACCCCTTCTGGGACAGTATATTTTTATGATGGGCCTACAACTGGGACCCCGATTGGAAGCGGGACGTTAAGCGGTGGCGTTGCTACTTGCGCAATTTCAACGCTTACCGTGGGTATGCATAATATCAACGCAAGTTATGGAGGAGATACCAATTTTACCGGTTCAGCTACTACGTCTCCCATAACGCAAAAGGTGACCCAAGGAAGTTCCACAACCACACTGGTGAGTTCGCAAAATCCTGCGCCAGTTGGAACTAATGTAACTTTTACCGCTACTGTCAAGCCAAATTCGGGCGGAGGGGTCGCTACGGGAACGGTCACCTTCAGTATAAATGGCGTATTGACCGCCCCGGTGGCCTTAGTGAATGGAAAAGCATCCTTTTCCACTTCATCGCTTATAGGTTCTAATTCCATTGAGGCGATTTATTCCGGAGATTCAAATAACCTGCCTTCAACGTCAGCTGTTTTGATTCAAAATATTACTCCTATTCTTCCGCCAACCCATTTGCGCCTGGTTCAGGTAGCCAATCGCTTTCCCACACAGACGGAGTATGTGAATGTCATTACCGGAAATGCCCCTAGCGAAAAACCGGTGGAATATAGGATTTATAGAAATAAGCAGCTCACCGATTTAGCGGGAGTGGTGCCGGCTGTGGGAAAAACATTTGTATTTGAAGAGCACAATCAAGTCAGAGGGAAAAAATACACCTATTATATTGTCAGCGTTGATGCCGCAGGGAATGCTTCATCGCCAGCCAAAGTGACGGGGCGGTAGTATGAGGTTGTAGATATCTGCCTTTTTCTGTAAAATAGGCTAGCGATGTCTCTATATATTACTTGCGAAGCACTTTCGAAATCGTATGCCACACGCTCGCTGTTTGAGAAGCTCTCCTTCTCGATAACAGCGGGCGACCGGATCGGCCTGATCGGCCCCAACGGCTCGGGAAAAACCACGCTATTAAAAATTTTAGCCGGCCAGGAGTCGCAAGACTCGGGTCTGATCTCGATGAAACGGGGCCTTACAGTCGGATATGTTCCCCAGAGCGAAGAGTTTCCGGCAAAACCGATAGAAGAAATTTTAGCGGGCGATAAACTCCTCGCCGAAACATACTTCAGCAAATTCGGCTTTACAAAAGAGATGCCGACCGCCGACAAACTCTCGGGCGGCTGGAAGAAGCGCTTGTCCCTGGCGAAAGTGATGATGCTGAAGCCCGATCTGCTTCTGTTGGATGAGCCGACTAACCACCTCGATCTGGAGAGCATCCTTTGGCTTGAGAAATTTTTATTGAAAGAGTGCTCCACCTATCTGCTGATCAGCCACGACCGGTTTTTCCTGCAGCACATGTGCAACCGGGTCATTGAGCTGAGCACGGCCTACCCCAACGGCCTTTTTTCGACCGACGGCTCTTATGCCGAATTTCTCCAGTACAAAGAACAGTTCCTTTCCGGCCAGCTGCAGCAGGAGAGAAGCCTGGCTTCCAAGCTCAGAAAAGAGAAGGAGTGGCTCAAAACCTCCCCTAAAGCGCGCACGACAAAATCGAGATCGCGCGTGGAAAGCGCCGAAGAGGGGCTGGAAGAACTTTCAAAAATCGAGGCGCGCAATCTGCAAAAGAAAGCAAAGCTCGATTTTTCCGCCTCCGAAAGGGAAACAAAAAATTTGGTCGTGGTAAAAAGCCTGACGAAATCGATCGGGGATAAAATGCTCTTCCAAAAACTCGATTTCACCCTTTCGCCCGGCACAAAACTCGCCCTGATGGGCCCGAACGGCACCGGCAAAACGACGCTTCTCCGGATGATCTTAGGGGAAGTCGCCCCGGATTCCGGCACGATCAAAAAAGCCGACTTGCTGAAAATTGTCTACTTCGATCAGCAAAAGCAGCAGCTGCCTACCCATCTCACGCTGAAAGAAGCCCTGGCGCCGACCGGCGATTTTATCAACTATCAAGGGCAGATGATCCATGTGAACGGGTGGTGCAAGCGGTTTCTCTTCTCTCCCGACATGCTCATGCGCCCGATCAGCCATCTTTCGGGCGGCGAAAGGGCGCGGATTGCGATCGCCCACCTGATGCTGCAGCCGGCCGATATCCTTCTCCTCGACGAACCGACGAACGATCTCGATATCCCCACTCTGGAAACGCTCGAAGAGAGCCTCCTGGAATTTCCCGGAGCGGTCATCCTGATCAGCCACGACCGCGCCATGCTCGACCGTGTCTGCACGGTCTTTCTCTCTTTGGGTCAAAACGAGCCACCCACCCTCTATGCCGATTACGCCCAGTGGGAAAATGCCAAGAAAAGCCTGACGGCTCCTAAAAAAACCACGGTCAAACAGGAGGAGCCCAAAGCGAGAAAGCTCTCCTACCTTGAGAAAAAAGAGTACGAGGGGATCGAAAAGAAGCTGCAGGAGACAGAGCAGCAAATCCAGCAGCTCAACTCAAAGCTGGAAGATCCGGCCAACGCCGAGAAGCCCGAAGAGCTGCAGGCCCTTTGCACCGAGATCGGCCTGCTGCACACAAAAATCGAGCAGCTCTACCTCCGCTTTGAAGAGCTCGATCAATGGGTTTAACATTCTAATTCAACTTCTCTAAAAATGAGAGTCCTGATCTTAGGGAAATTTGATTTTCCCGCCTTTCTTTTTTTAAATCTTTGACTACCTGTAGAGCCGGCAAATGGTATTTTTGATGAAAATAACATAACCCTTTAGCGGGAGCAGCATCGCTATGCTTCACCTCGATAATCTTTTCGATTTTCTTATCCTTCACTATAGCAAAATCAACTTCAACCTGATCTTTTGTACGGAGATAATGTAAGCTGTACTCTTCCCCTTCGGTATCAATTTTGTAATAAATATCTTTTAGCAAGCAAAGAGCTACTAAATTTTCAAATTTAGCCCCTTCATCCCCTTTAACCAGCCCGTTATCGAAAAAATAGATTTTGGGCTCTTTTAAAAGACTTCTGGCAATATTTTTAGAAAATGGAGTAATGCGAAAAACAATGTAAAGCGCTTCTAAGATTTCAATGTACTTTTTGACCGTATGGGGCGATATCTGAACATCTTCTGCTATCGATGTTAATGAGATGGGCGACCCCACTCTTTCTCGTAAGATATCAAAAATAAGGCGAATGGCCGTTAAATTTTGGATCGAATCAAAGTCCAAGACATCCTCCCTTAAAAGGGAGTCCACATACTGAAGCCGCCATCTTTTCACATCGGCCTCCTTTCTCGATAAATACGGCTCGGGAAAGCCGCCTCTATTGATTAATCGGTCTAAATCAGGTTGTTCGTGAATTTTGGTTAACTCGCCGGGTGAAAATGGCAACAAACGGTGCAAGAAATAGCGGCCTGCCAGAGAATCCCCCACTTTTTTAAAAACCTCCAAACGAGCGCTGCCCGTTACTAGAATTTTCTGATGGGGTTCTTTGGTGTCATAAACGCCCTTTAAATAGTTTTTCCATTTTTTCATTTTGTGAATTTCATCGAGAATAATCAGTTCTGTAGAAGGGAGCCAAGACTCTTCCAGTATCGTTTTTCGATCTGAAGCGCTGTCAAAATTCAGGTAGATGAATGTATCAAATTCAAGGGCGATCTCCTTCGCAAGAGTGGTTTTTCCGGCCTGCCGGGGTCCTGCAAGAAAGACCATTTTCTTTTTTAAGTCGCTGATAATTTTTCTTTTTTGAACCCTTTCCATAATGACTATTATGCACGGTAATGCATAAAAGTCAAGACTATTTTGCAATATCGTGCAAATTAGTCGTGTCTTACAAGGCATTCCACTTTGAAGAGGTCTTGCTAAGGCAATTCTTCGGGAAGAATAACACCGGCGTCCATATCAATCTCACGAAAAAATAACTCTTCAAGGTTATTCAGGTCGGTTATATTCATATTAAATATCGAAGCCCAGGCTTTATTGTTTAATGGCGCATCGAGTTGGTATTTTTGAGCTATAAGAAGGGCTGCCGTTTTTAAGCCCGGCAGGTATTTTTCATTGTTTAATTCCGGATGCCTTAATAAAATTTTATGGATTAATCCCTCGGCATGATGCGCAACGGCTTTTGCCACTTTTTCATCTTTTATATTTGTATTTTTCAATACATTTTTATAAATATCTACGACTTCTTGTTTATTAAAATCGAGATTTTCATACTTTGGCCCTCCGCGCTCATTTCCCGCGTGCATTTTTTTCGATAGTCCAGGTAATTTAAACAACCTAAGTTCTTTTGATTCTAAAGGTTTATGTTTAAGCTGATCTTCAATCGTCTGTTGTATATAGTTTGGATTTTCTCTGTTTGCTAATAATTCCTCTGGAGATTTGCCTAATCTGGCAGCCAATTCGTTAACATCCGCATAGACCTCAACCGTGGGTTTACTATCGACTCTTGTAAAACCCAGGAAATCCATAAGCGGCGAGACGCTTCTAACTTTGGCGTGCACGGAAGTAAAGCCAGCCGCGTCGGGATCTGTCAGTTGAACCCTCAAACGGATCCATTTTGATTCATCGATAACTTCTCCTTCTTTGAGCCTGCATATGCCAACATTGTAAATCTTCTCATCCGAAACCAGCCGGAGGTGACGTTGCCCGGTATCCGGGTCATTTCCAACCTCTGGAGCGTCTGTCATAGAAACAGTATTATAAATTCCCTTTATTTCCATATAATTAATTATAATACTTAGTGTTAACTAAATAAAATTAATTAATCATTAAGAAATGTTTATCCCATAGAAGAAATTCCGGTTACGCTGCTCCATCTTTTTGAATTCCCTTTCATGCAGCTTTCTTTGCTCCTCGTCAGAGAGCTTATCAATATTGGGAAGGAATGTGCCGCCGGAAAAGCCCAGACAGGGAATCCCTTGGGGATTTTGAGGGGTCACCGAGACGTCCTTGGGAAACAGATAAACATACTCATCCTGCCCATCCTGCTTCACTTTGGTATAAATCATGTATTCCATATGCCCCCTGCCCGCTTTTTCGTTAAATGTCTGCAGATGGCCGCACACGGGAACAATGTTTGCGTCATTATTTAACTCACGGGTGCCAAGGCCAGTGCAATTGAATACCGCCTTTTCTTTCACCTCCTGAAAGGAGTGAATCGTTTCAAGAGTCGTCCGAATCCCCATTCTTTGAGCTGTGGCGATCAGCTGGCGCATAATGGTTGTCGTGTTCATAAAGTAGGTCATAAATTTGACAAAGTTCTTATGCTGGACGCCGTTGCCAAAATCCAGCGTCACAGGCTCTCTTTTTGGAATCAGCCCTTTCATTTCCAAATCCTCCACGCCCGATTCGGTGTCATGGCTGCAGTAGACGGGCATATACCGCACCGCGTCTTTGGTGATATATGGGTGATTGCCCTCATCGATTTGACGATAGGTCAGAAAGGTGTCCATGCCGATCTTATTGAGATCCTCCTGTTTCTCCGGGGATGTTCGGACGGAAACCAGGGCAAAATAGCCGGCCGCCTTCCAGGAGGGGAGGTCTATTTGCTCTTTGGTGGAGATTTCGACCTGATAGCCTGCGCGTTTCAACTCGATGGCCATAGCGAGACCCATGCAGCCCGAGCCGATGACTCGAACAGGGAGGGCCTTGCTCGGCTTTGTGTCAGTAAATAGCTTCATGGCTTTTTGGACCGATCCAAAGAGAGTGGTGTAACCGGAACCGCCTTGTCCGCAGCAATTGACGATCGTGTGGAGATCCTGCTTTTGGAGGGAAATGTCGAATTCTCCTTCGCGCGTAGGGCGTACGCACACGATATTCTCCTGAATTGTTTCGGAAGAAATAATGGGCGGCACCAGCTTCACAATCTTAGCTGAGGCCTCTTCCATTTTTCCAGTCGCGGTTGCAGAAGCTGAAAAAATTAAGGAGTTCTGGTTTGAATGATCTGTGCTTTTAACTTGCATGCGACATCTCTTACAAATGAGAAATTTTGAGATAATATAAGGAAATGGGAGGAAGCTTGTCAAGCTTTAGACAGAGCTCGATAGCAGCCATTTCCAGATGGGAGTGATTTGTATCCTGTAGCCTTTAGTTTCCAGTTGCTCTTCATCGCTCTCCGTTAGAATAAGTCCTTCATTTAGCTGATATTCTTCCATTGCCTCTAGCAGCCCCTCTAACTCTCTTTGTCTGGTTTGTGGATCGGCCAGGCTTCTTGTGACTTGAATGGCTTGAAATATCCGGTTGCCTTTTCTCAACAGAAAATCGCACTCTTTTTTCCCTTTATGGAAAAAAATCTCCTCATTTTTTCTCTTCAGCTGGAGAAGAACGCAATTTTCCAGTAGACGCCCTTTATCTTCACTCACCCTGAAGCCAATTAAGCGGATCAGCGCGGAATCGATCATATAGCATTTCTTGTTGTAATGAATCTGTTTTTGCAGAGAATGGCTATACCGGTTGACGAAAAAGCAGAGATAACAATTTTCAAGATGATCGCAGTATCCCGATATGGTATTCGCGCTGCCGATCTCCAAAAGCTTGCACAAGTTGTTGTAGCTAAACTCTTTGCCAATATTGCTTGCCAGGTAAAAACAAAGTTCTTTGAGAGGCTTCTCGTTGGTTATTCCATACCGGACGATCACATCCCGGTAGAGAATCCCTTCATACAAGCTCTTTAAATATTCGATTTTGCCAAATTTGACATAGTCGGGAATTCCCCCATTTTGCATGTAACTGGAAAATAATCGCAATGCCAGTCCCACATCCGTGGTAGTCAGGAGTTTTTTGTCTAAAATTTCAGGAAGTTCATGGTTGACAATTTCCCGGAAAGACAGGGGATACATTTCTAAGGAGATATATCTTCCGGTTAACCTTGTGCCGAGTTCCCGGCTTAAAAGGGTTGCGTTCGAACCCGTGATATAAATTTTATTTCCTTGGTCGTGAAGCCTCCTGACAAACGTTTCCCATCCCTCAATATTTTGGATCTCATCGAAATAAAAGGTGCTCTGCTTGCCAAAGAGTTCTATGAACACCTCGTAGAGGATTTGAAAATCTTCGAGTTTGAAGTGGATAAGCCGGTCATCATCAAAGTTGATGTAATAATCAGACTCGCTCCTTTCATTTTGGATATGCCTTAGAAGAGTCGACTTGCCGCTTCTTCTGACTCCGCTAATGATGAGGATGTGAGGATCATTTGCCAAGGCGCGGATGGCTTCAGTTTGCGAGCGTCCGTAAAAATTTTTTGGAGCAGGATACTCTTTTTGATCGGCAATGACTTTTTTCAAAAGCTCTCGGTCCATATTGTCCTCCTATTTTGAATTTTATCATAAAATATGATATTGTCAATGCGAGAATAATGTTAAAAGTGTGCAGTTAGAATGCACAGATTCTTTTTTTTATTGTGCTCAAACAGTAAAGGGTATAAAAAGATGGGATAAGATTGGAGGATTTTGATGAGAGCCCTGTTTCTAATTGTCTGTGTGATCGTTCTTGGCAATGTGTATGCTGATTCCCCGTGTGATGATTACCATCTGCACATTTGCGCTTTTCATATTGCCAAAGATAACCCAAATGTCGTGATTGAGACACAGCATTACTGTTCCGCATATCGAGATGACCTGTTTCAGTGCGTGCTTTATCAGACAACAGACAAGGGTGTTAAACCTAAATTGCTCGGAATCGAATATGTGATCAGCGATGCTCAGTATCAAAAGCTGTCTCCGGAGGAAAAAAAACTGTGGCATCCCCATGATTTTGAGGTTCGTCAGGGATTGCTGGCGACGATTGACGCTTCAAAAAGCGAAGAGGAACAAATGATGAAAGCCCTGGTGAAAACATGGGGCAAAACCTGGCATACCTGGCCTGATCCCGCTACGGAGATCCCTCTCGGCATTCCGCGTCTTATGTGGTCTGCTGGCAAAAAGGGAGATGTGCCGGAGGCAATGATTAAGAGCCGCGATCAGCGATGGGGCATTAACACTTCCGAACTTAAGAAAGAACGCGATCAGTATCTTCCGCGCTAATAGAATAGGGACTTTACAAACGTTGCAAAGTCCCTCATATGTTTTTACTTAACTTCTTTTTAGTCCTTCACTATTATGTCGTTGTCGTCGCTCTTCACTTTTTTGTACGAAGCATATTTTTCGGTGATTTGAGTTGTTATCGAGTTATATTTTTCAACGATTTGAGATTTTTTTTCATCGCAATATTTAAATATGGCTGATTTTTCAGCTTGAGATTTTTTTTCATCGCAATATTTAAATATGGCTGATTTTACAGCTTTAGACAAAAATATATCCGCGACCAAAATTTGCATCGGTACTAAAGCACCTAAAGCGAAACAATATTTGCCGGCTGCCAAAGAAGCAATACCGAGAATGTTATTAGCTACCACCTGTGCAGCAAAAAATTTACTTTCCTTTTGCTTATATTTATGGGTAGCCAAACCACCAATTACAGCAGCAGTTAAAGAAATAATTAATCTATTTTTCAGTGAGCTTGTCCCATTTGCCAGGGTCAGCCCTTGAAATACCAGGGCTCCAAAACCCACACCGAAATAAGATCGAGCTAATTGCTCTTTCTGTGGAGATAATTTAAATCTGCTTGGGATCATATTGTTCAGGTTATTATACACGTAAGGTAATGTACCTGCTGCTAATTGTGTGCAACCACTAATAATATTCATTATAAACTCCTTATTATATTGTAAAAGATTAATAAAAATGTAAATATAAACGAATAAATATTAAAATACAACTGAAAAGTGTGTGCTTTTTTTACGCGATTTTTTATCATTGAATTTCAAAAAATAAGGTGTATTTATGGAGAGAAAGAACTGGTTAATATCTTTTTTATTCCTGACTATCATATATTTATTTGAAGCGATACCCGATATTCTGTCTGCGGTAGAGGTAGTCATATGTTCTTATATTTTGTATCATTGCGCTTATAAAAAAAGTGGTACAAAATTTTTAGCGTTTATCATGATCCTATTTCCATTTTACATGTGCGACGTATCTATTTATCATTCTGCCGCTTGAGTGTTATTTTTGGATAAATTGCTATCGGCTGCGAAAAAGCAACAAACAACAACTAGCAATTGTATAAACATTTTTCCGGATGGATCTGAAGGAGAAATTCTCCCACGGGGACGCAGAGAATATTTTTCTCCTTATATCGAACGAAAAAGCTCCGGATCGGGCAGATTTATCCAGTAAGCATCGGGATAATAATGCTTAAGCAAAGTGGAGCCCAAATAAAAAATAGCTCTGCTGAGGAGGTGAAAAAAATCTTTTATACATAAACCCCCAATATATTGCCAAATATCTGATTAAATTTGCAACTATGAGTGTTAATAAAAAATTTATTAAATCTTTATAGTTTATTCACAACTTTTTGTTACTATGGTCATTTTAAATTAACTAGATGGAGAAATAAGATGACACAAGGTGATTTAGACATTAAATATCCGCAGATTAACCCTCCGCCGCCCTATTCGACGATTCAAGGACCGCCTCCTCCCTACGAAGCCCCTTCCTCCGGCAACCGCATCAATTGGAATGGCAGAGACTATCAGTTAAACCCCAAGTGGTATCAAGAGGAGAAAGTCACCCGCGTCGCCGGCTGGCTGCTGCTCGGCGCTTCCGTCGCGGCTGGAGTGGCCACTAAAGTGGCGTCCGTTTCTTTCACCGCCAAGCCAATTATTGTCCTCTACACAGTCGGGGGATTAGCGGCGACAACCGTAGCCTTAGCCCTGGCCGGCGTGGTCTGCCTGCTCAAACAGTGCTGGAACGACCCCCGTTATGTCGCCAAACAGGGAGAAAAAGCCGAGAAGGAAATCCTGAAAAACAAGCTTTCCTTTCAAGAGATTCAAGGCAAATATGCCAAATTCCACTTTAATGATGAGGATTACAACCGCTTATTCAGAGAGCGCATTTTTGATGAGCCGTATGACAGCGTGAAAAAGCAGATAACGGGCGCGGATGGTCATTTCGGTTTTGTTCCCGACGATTCAAATACCGGCATGCTCAGATCGAAACTATTGCGGCATCTGCATGATCATTATGAATATCAATTGAACGATGACGAGAAGACAACTTTGAAGGTCACCGACGAGGATCTCGTCCATATCATTTGCGATCATAGCTTTTATCAGTTGCAGCAAGGCAAGATGGGTTATGGTGAGTTTTTGAAAAAGGCGGGGCATCTGTTGAACCGCTACCTTCCGGCAGCGCTTGCCGAAATCAAGGGGAAAGCCCTCGAATTCTATGTCGCGGAGAACTTGGGGCTGATCGAAGCCGTGAACCGCCCTGACGCTAAACAATTGCAAATAACCATGAAAGAGTTAGTCGAAGCTGGAGCGCTAAAGAGTGATTTGGAAGCGTTGCCCAAGAAAGGCTACGCCTATTTTAGAAACCGCCATTCAACCGCCGCATTTATGTTTGTGGATAAGGAAATCCTGAAAAATGCCTATTTGAGCTCCTATCATGTGATGCGCGAATTTAAAGCCGATGCTCCTCTATTTGGATTGGAGCCCGAAACAATGCTCAAGGAGCGGGTTGACTCAGAGATGAAAAAAATCCATTCCTGGCAGGAACTTTTGGATACGTTGGGGACCACCGTTTTCGCAGACGGCTACATCTCAAAAACAGACAGCCGTTTAAGAACGCTTATTCTCAAATATCTCAAGGAAAAATCATACCATGTGTCAGATGCTCATTTGAAAAGTGCGCTCCCGCAGGATATTTCCCAGAAAGTGGATCAAGCGGTTATAAAAGAAAAGGGTGTGTTGAAATCCTTTGATGCCGAAAAGGGCAAAATCGATAAAGGTCATCAGGAGGTTGTCGCCCGGATTGACGCAGAACACAAACTGGCCATGGAAATGGAATTTGATCCGATTCAGGCCAAGGTAAATGGGGTTAACGGGGAGATCCGCCAGCTGGTTGAAGCCCTAGAAACGACGCGAAATTCGATCCGCCTTTGCGAAGAGCTTTTAGGAAAATACAATGCAGTCAATAACCAATTAAGCCACCTGGTGCTGCCAACCGTGCTGTCTTTTAGAGAGATGAGAGATCTTGAGGCGAGAAAGCAGCAACTGGCTCATACGGCCGCAGAGCGAAAGCCGGCAGAGGCACAATTAGAGACGTTGAAACAGATTGCCGCTCTCGATGCCGAGATTTTACTGCTCGTTCAAAGGGAGAAGGGCGAGTCCCGGGCCCCCACCAGAGACGTTAAGAGTGTCGATCAACTTAGCAAAGAGCTGCGGGAGCTGACGGCAAAAAGAGAGGCCTTGGCCGAAAAAGCCAAATTGGCCGCGCAAATACCCCATCTTAAAGCAGAGATTGGCCAGTTAGCGGAGGGCATTAAAAAGCTGCAGATCAATGAGGCGCATAGAACGGATAAGAAAATCGATCTCCTGCAAAAAGAACTTAAAGAAAAGACCTCTAGAAGAGAGACATTGATCGGAAGAGCCGAATTAGCCGCGCAAATTCCAGCGATCAAAGAAGAGATTATCGCCTTAGAGGGGACGATCCAAAAAACAAATGAACAAATTAAAGCGATTAAGGAGGGTCCGGTAACTGGGTTAACGGCAGCTTTAAGCGCTGAAAAAAGAGCCGGTGAACTGGAAAAAGAGCTGCAAAAAACGATTTCTAATAAAGATAAGCTGGTCGCAAAACTGCTGGAAGCTCAGCAAATTCCCGATCTCAAACCGGAGATTGCCGCTCTCGATGCAGAGATCCAAAAAATCAAGGATCAAATCGCCGTAAAGCAGCAGGAGAAAGAGCTCTCCGAGAAGGTCAGGGCAAAAGAGGGATTGGCTTTAAGGCTGCAACAAGCGGAGCAAATTCCCGATCTCAATGGGGAAATCGCCTGGTTAGATCTGGAAATCTTGAGGAAACAACAGGAGAAGCAGTTGCTTGAGAAGAGTCTGAAAAGAGCCGAGTTAGAGGCAAGGGCTCAGTCAGGGCAGCCGATGAACATCGCAGTTTTAGAAAATAAACTGCACCAGATCGGCGAGGCTGAAAGGTCATTAGCCATAGTTACAAGGCAGTTAGAGGAGGCTCAAAAAGAAGCGCGGCTGTATGAGCAGAGGCTGGCTGAAAAAACTGAGCTCCAAAAGCAGCAAAGGGAGATCACTTCAAGACTTGGCGGAATGCCAGCTCGCTTTCAACTGGTGCAAAACCTTGCAAATATGGAAAAGGAGAAGCTTCTGCACCAAGGAAAAGCCGAGGCATGGTGCGAAGACGCTAAGGGTGTAAAAATGCGCCTGGATGGGGAATGCGCCCATAAAAAACAAACTGCTGAGCAGGAGTATCAGGGTCGTATCGGGGCCTGGAATACTCGCAGGGAAGAAGCCAAGCGAAACCTGCATGCGGAATTTGCCGCCGGGCTTATTTGAGCAGGTTTCTTAAGGTGTAGGGGAGGATGCCCCCATGCCGGTAGTACTCGACATCGGTCGGCGTGTCCAGGCGGGAAATCAGTTTTACTTGCTGCTTGCCGATTTCGAGCGTCACCTCAGGGCCTCCTTCCCATTTTCCAATGGAGAAGGTCTCCTCTCCGGTCAGTCCTAGCGTTTCGGCCGACTCCCCTTCCTGAAATTGCAGGGGAAGAACGCCCATGCCGATGAGGTTGCTGCGGTGGATCCGCTCAAAGCTCTCAGCCACCACAACTTTTACTCCTAAGAGCGCGGTGCCTTTCGCCGCCCAGTCGCGCGAGCTTCCCATGCCGTAATCTTTGCCCGCAAAGATAATCAGGGGAACCTTTCTTTTGCCATAGATCTCGCAGGCGTCGAAGATTGTGGCTAGGGTGCCGTCCGGGAGAAGCCTAGTGAAGCCCCCCTCTTTGCCGCCGGCCATTTTGTTGCGCAGGCGCACATTGGCAAAGGTGCCGCGCATCATCACCTCGTGGTTGCCGCGCCGGCTGCCGTAGCTGTTAAATTGGTTCTTTTCAATGCCTTTAGATAGCAGAAATTGGCCGGCCGGGGAATCTTCCCGGATAGAGCCGGCAGGGGATATGTGGTCGGTCGTCACCGAATCTCCGAAGATCGCAAGGGCGCGCAAACCGGTCAGTTGAGGCGCCTCTTTTGGCATCTCTTTTTTGAAATCGGTAAAATAGGGGGGATTCTGGATATAGGTGCTCGCTTTGTCCCAGCTGTAAACAGTGCCGCTGCTGCCGCCGATCTGATTCCAGATCGAACTGTCCTGCCGGATGTTGGCATAGCGGGTCCGGAACATTTCGGGCTGGATGGAGCGGGACATCGTCTCTTGAATCTCTTGAGGCGTCGGCCAAATGTCTTTCAGGTAAACGGGTTTCTGCTCCTTGTCATAGCCTAAGGGCTCTTTTTCCAGATCGATATCGATCCGGCCGGCCAGGGCGAAGGCCACCACCAGCGGCGGTGACATCAGGAAGTTCGCTTTCACATCGCCATGGATGCGCGCTTCAAAGTTGCGGTTGCCGCTCAAAACGCTCGCCGTGATCAGGTCGTGTTTTTTGATCGCCTCTTCAATGCGCTCTTCCAGGGGGCCGCTGTTGCCGATGCAGGTGGTGCAGCCATAGGCGACGAGTTGGAAGCCGAGAGCGTTCAGGGGTTTGTCCAAACCCGCTTTGGCGAGGTAGTCGGCGACGACGCGGGATCCGGGCGCTAAGCTTGTCTTGACCATCGGATTGATCTTCAGCCCTTTCTCGACCGCTTTTTTGGCGAGCAGGCCGGCGGCGAGCATCACGCTCGGATTGCTGGTGTTTGTGCAGCTCGTGATGGCGGCGATGACGATCGAGCCGTGGGTGAGCACGATGTCGCAGTGGGCGTGACCGGCGTTTTCCGCGTAGCCGGGATTGACGGCCGCGTCGGTGATCGGGCGGTTGGAAACCATCTCAGACTCGCTCCAGGTGGGGGTTTTCGGCCCGTCGAGCGTGGAGATTCCGCCGGTTTCGCGGGAAGCGTCGAGGAGGGAGTCCCCGCCGGCATGCACGCAAATTTTGGGCGCTTTCTCCGTTTTTCCGTAGCCGCCTGAGGCGTGCGGCGCTTTTAGCAGCGCATGGAATTTCTCCTTCACATCGGGCAGGTTGATCCGGTCTTGCGGCCTTTTGGGGCCGGAAACACAAGGCTTTATCTCATCGAGATTGAGTTCGAGGACCTGGGTAAAATCGATCTCCCCTTTTTTGGGAATGCCAAAGAGCTGCTGGGCGGTCAAATATTCCCGGGTGAGTTCGATTTGGCTGTCGGAGCGGCCGGTGAGCTTCAAGTACTCTAGGGTTTTGTCGTCGACAGGGAAAAAGCCGATCGTGGCGCCATACTCAGGGGCCATATTGCCGATGGTGGCGCGGTCGGCGACATTCAGGCTGGCGGCGCCCTCGCCGAAAAACTCGACGAACTTGCCCACCACGTTCTCTTTTCGCAACATCTCGGTGATGCGTAGGGTGAGGTCGGTGGCGGTGACGCCCTCTTTAAGCTTGCCGGTTAAATGGACGCCGATCACTTCCGGGAAGGGGATGAAGACCGGCTGACCGAGCATCGCGGCTTCCGCTTCAATGCCCCCCACGCCCCAGCCGACGACGCCGAGGCCGTTGATCATCGTGGTGTGGGAGTCGGTGCCGACCAGGGTGTCGGGGTAGCAGACATTATCTTTCGTGGTGACGACCGAGGCGATGTACTCCAGGTTGACCTGGTGCACGATGCCGATGCCGGGTGGGACGACTTTAAAGGTTTTGAAGGCCTGCTGGCCCCATTTCAGGAAGGCGTAGCGCTCCTGATTGCGCTCGAACTCCAGCACGAGATTGTAGGCGAAGGCGTCGTCTGTGCCTGAGCGGTCGACCTGGACGGAGTGGTCGATGACGAGGTCTACGGGCACTTGCGGCTCGATCAGTTCAGCGGGATGCCCTTTAGCGGCCACCGCATCGCGCATGGCGGCCAGATCGACGAGCAGCGGCACGCCTGTGAAGTCCTGCAGGATGACCCTGGAGACCACAAAGGGGATGTTTCCCTCCTGCTTTTTGCCGGGGCGCCAGTTGGCCAGATTGATGACATCCTGTTTTGTCACGGCCGCGCCATCGCAGTTTCTCAGCAGCGACTCCAGCATAATGCGGATTGAGATGGGCAGGCGGCTGATTTTAATCCCCTGCTCTTTTTCAAATTCCTGAAGTGAATAGTATTCTGCGCCGCCCTTAAGTTTTCTCATCATCTGGTCCTGTTTAAAAAACAAATATATATCTCAAAAGGCAGATTTCGTCATCCAAATTTTACCTTTTATGAGGGTCTGAAGGAAAAAGTCAACGCTGCTGTTAGCGGTGGTACTGGCAGCGCAAGCTGTTAGCAGGGTGGTCAAACATTGCTTGAACGCACTCCATAGGCTAAATTCCTCCTGCTCTTCAGAGAACTTAAGGCGCTGAATTTCACTCTTGAAAAAAGCATTTGTTTTTATTAGTATCATAGGTTCCAAAATTTCAAAAAAGCTTATGCGACCTTAAAGTTTGGAGTTTCTGTTGCAAAACCAAACATTCTTGAACAACAGGGAATCATTCAAAGTTTTGAATTCACTTTTGAATTGTGTTGAAAAACCCTAAAAGACTTTTTAGAAAGTAAAGATGTGATTGTTGGCTATCCCAGAGATGTTCTCAAAGAGGCGTTTCACCACGAGATCATAGAAAATGGCGAGCTCTGGATGGAAATGCTTGAACAAAGAAAGTTGATGTCACACACATACGATGAGGAAAAGGCCGCTTTTGCCCTCCAAAAGATTAAAGAATTCTATTTTCCCGCTATTACTCAATTAATAAACTTTTTTAGCCATGAAGAGTGATTCCATTTTTGGCTTACCGGACCAATCGCTTGATATGATCAAAAATACTTTAGCGCAATATCCCGAGGTCAAGGAGGCAATTATTTTTGGATCTCGAGCGATGGGCAATTACAAAAAAGGTTCTGATGTCGACATCGCCTTAAAGGGAAATATCAGTCAAGATACTCTATTGAAGATTTATGTGAAGCTCGATCAGGAACTGCCTCTTCCTTATAAATGCGATATTGTAGACTACCATGCGATAACGAATTCAGAGTTAAAGACCCATATCGACCAATATGGAGTGCCTTTTTTTCCAAGGCCTTAACCCCCGCTTCAGCGCGTAAGAAAACTTTTTCTTCTTTATTTATAAGTCATTTATCGATATAATTTACCCATGAATCTTTTAAAAAATGAATTTAGACAGAGCAATTTTGATGTTATAGAATATAACACCATTTTTGTTGTGCAAAAATCGGAAGCTGAAACATGCGAGAGAATTGCAGAGATTGTGATTAAGGCAAAATTTTGCCCTATTTTTTCTGCTAATAGAATTAACGGTCAGCATGTTTTCACCCTATGTCCTTATCAAACCCCGCCTATTTTTAACCCTCCCGATTTGCATTTGCCGGCAAGGCATGCGACAGATGTTTTTGGAGCGATTATCAACCAAGCAAAGACATGGAGAGGAAATAAGGAAATTTCGCTAAATGAGTTTCAATTTAGCGACAGGAGGAATTTTTGGGCTGTCTTTGCCAAAAGTTGTGATAAAATCCCCTCTTTACTCTATGAATTTTTAAATGGAAACCGGGCGCCCGGAAAGGCCTTGGAGCTTGGCTGCGGGTATGGCGCGGCCAGCCTTTATCTTCATAAAAAAGGGTGGCAAGTGGTGGCCATCGATAGCTGTCGCGAGGCCTTAGCACCTTTGAAAGGTGTCAGTAACCTTGTAGCCTTAGAAAAAAAAGTGGAAGAGTTTGAATTTACAGAAAAATACGATCTTATCCTTGCGAGCAATATATTTGAATTTACCGATCCGGGCGAATTTCCCCGTTTGTGGAAGTGCGTTTACGATGCCATTGAGGATAGGGGATATTTGATCAGCTCATTTAAAAAGGATATAAAGGATGAAAGCATCATGGCTAGATCACAAGAATTGGGCAATTGGCATGTGCGAGATATCTGTGACGTCACAAGTCTTTTGAGTTATTACAATTATAGCGTAGAAACTTGTCGCTATTCATTGCCAAACCACATAGTTGAACCGATGAAGATTGAATTCTTAGCTCAGAAAATCTCCTAAATACGGTTTAGAAATTTTAACATTTTATTAATTGTCTTATCCAAGGCATGAACGGCTTCGTATTCAGGCGTATCCTCCAGCCGAAAGGCGGCGTTGGCTTTGAGGTCTTCCAAATTGCTGATGATATTAATGAGAAACATCTTATCCACTTTAGATCGGTTGACCTTGCCCCCAAAAACAGGTCCACTCTGAAGTAGAAAATATGCTATCCTTTAACAAAAAGGAAAACAGCATGAAGAAAAGATTTACAGAAGAACAAATAATAAACATCCTCAAAGAAGTTGATTCGGGAATTCCCCTTAAAGAGGTATGCCGCAAACATGGAATTAGCTCAGCTTCTTACTACAACTGGAAAGCTAAATTTGGAGGGATGGAGGTCTCTGAGGCACAAAGACTAAGAAGCCTTGAAGCTGAAAACAGTAAGCTTAAACGCCTTGTAGCTGACCAAGCACTAGACATTGTGGCCCTAAAGGATGTCCTCGCAAAAAAGTGGTAAGCCCTAAGATAAAGCGCGCTTTGGTTGAGGTCTTAATAAAGGAACACGGCTTAAGCCAAAGGCGCGCTTTCAAGTTGATGGATTTGCATAGGTCTGTAGGGCGATACATCACCAGAAAAGCAGAAGACAATGAAGAGCGAGAAAGGATTAAATCTATCGCGTTAGAAAGACCTAGATTTGGGTACAGACGCATACATGTTGTCCTAAAGAAATCTGGTCTGAAAATTAACCATAAGAAGCTTTTCAGGCTCTATAGAGAGATGGGGCTCAAAGTAAGAAAAAGAGGCTCAAGAAAGAGAGCTGTAGGGCCGAGATTAGCGAAAATACAAGCTACAGAGGTCAATCAGATTTGGAGTCTTGATTTTATGTCGGATAGGCTTGCAGATGGAAGAAAAATCAGGTTGCTGAACATAATTGATGTATTTTCAAGGGAGAGCCTAAAGATGATTGTAGACACATCTCTTACAGGGATAAGGGTAGTTAGAGAATTGGACGATCTGATTAGGAAAAGAGGCAAACCAAAGCAAATAATCAGTGATAATGGAACGGAATTTACAAGTTTAGCAGTTCTTAAATGGACAGAGAATGCATCGATTGGATGGCATTATATTGATCCAGGAAAACCTATGCAGAATGGGGCTGTTGAGAGCTTTAATGGGAAGGTGAGAGATGAATTTCTAAATCAACATTGGTTTATGAGCTTAAGAGAAGTTAAAAAATTAGCTGAAAGTTGGAGAGAAGATTATAATGAACAGCGACCTCATAGTGCTTTAGACGGCCTTTCGCCAAACGAATATAAAAGGGCTTATGAAAAGAAAATTATAAAGACACGGGTGGCATGAGTTTCTAATTTAAGATGGACCTAAGAATGGGGCAAGGTCACGGTCGGGATGGTAATACAGCATCCATGCGCAGTCGGCATTAGCTTTATTGACCATATTGTAAATCATCTCCTCCGGATCAGAGAAAATTTGATGGACTATTTTAGCATAACCATCCAACCCCCCCTTTTTCATGAACACATGGGGATTATCGCCGAGATAATGAATTCCCTTATCATTTCCGGCATAGCCATAATCATGTAGATTGTTTTGTTCAATATTCATAACGTCTATTATACTAAATTGTATGAATTAATTATTTGTTAAGATCTGCTTTCCCTAAATTCCCTTTTCAGTATAATCCTCTGTCGATTTACCCGAGGTGACTATGATACCCCCTGCTGTAAGACTTCCCCCCTATGCCCCCGTAGCCAGGCAGCCAAATGACAATGTCATTGTGTGGAACGGAAGGTTTTTAGATTTGCGGCCGCAGTGGTACGATAGCTTGTACTATTCCCAACTTTTCGGGGGAGTTTCGGGCGGCGCCTCCTTCTTTTCAGGGGGGCTTGCCGTCGCCTCCTATTTTTACATGAAAGGGAAGCCGCAGGTGGTGATCAACTCCGTAAGAGGTCTTGGGGTCGCTACCCTGATCGCCGGGCTTGCCAGCTTATACTTGTACCATCGAAGGTGCTGGCAGGATCCGGAATACCGGATCGAGCAGGGGAAAATAGCCGCGGAAGATATCGTTAAGAATCGCCTCTCCATCAAGGAAATCGGGGAAAAATATGGCCATTACCGCAATTACGGCCTCTTGACCCCCGACGATCTCAACCGGCTGCTGCGAAACCTGATTGCCGATGAGAGTGTCTCCTTTAAAGACGCAATCGACCGGGTCAAAGGGGACGTTGCGCTCGATGAGACCAATCTGGAGCTGATGAAAAGGAAGCTGCTCCACTATCTGCAAAATGGGGATGTGCACCAGATTTCAGAAGAGGAACTCCGTTTTTTGGGTCTCAATCTCAATGATCTTGATATATACATCTGTTTTCCCGCTCTAAAGCAATTAGAGGAGAATGAGATCCCCTTTGGGAAATTTCTGCAGAGGGTCGATGTGGTCAGATGGAGAGTCTATACTCAGGACAATCTGGATGCGATTAAAGGCTTTGCCATCGCTTATTATGTCCGTGAGAATCTGGGCACTCAGGCCATTCTTCAGCGGCCGGAGGCGCGCTTTCTGAACATTTCCCTGCAAATGTTGGCCGAGGCAGGCGCTTTTGAAAATGATTTGGCAAAGCTCAAGGCGGGGCAAATCTCTTATAGGCTTTATAGAGAAAGGCATACGGCTGAATCCTACCCTTTTCTCAACCCTGACAATTTCGATGCCGTAAAACAAGCCTATTTCATTTCCTACAAAGTGATGCGGGAATTCCCAGACGATGCCGCCTTGTTCGGGGCGGATTCCGCTCAAGCGCTCCAGGCGCAGTTTGAAAAAGAGATCAAAGAGATCACAACTATACAGGAGCTGATAGAAAAGCTGGGCGTGACTGTTTTTACGGACAAGCGGCTCACCAAGGATGACTCCCGCTTGAAGCGATGGGTCATCAGCTCGCTTGCAACCTATCATGTACCCCCTGAATCCCCCTTAAGGAAATACGATTTGATGAGCGCTGCCGTATCGGATGCGGTTTCTGTTTCCATGCAAAGAGAAAATGAGCTGCTCCAATCGGTCAAGGGCGATAAGGAAAGAATTCAAAAAGCAGGCAGAAGCGAAAAAGAGCGCGTCAGAAAGGATATTGAAGCCAGGAAAAAAGCCCTGGAGCCTCTCGAAGAATTGCTGAAAACAACACAACAGATCATAGAGAGACTGGAAACCGAGAAGAAGAAACTGGAAAATCAGATTCAGGATAACCTCTCGATCGTCGGCAAGAGCTACGCCGCCTCGCAAGAACTGCGAAAGAGTGCCCAGGAAGCCGGAAAGATTCAAAACCTGGAGTCGGCCGAAGTTCTCACGTTAAGGCAGAAAATGACCACAACTGCTATCGAGGAGTGCAAACGGATTAAAACCCAACTGGAAAACCACAAGCAGCTCCCAGCCAACCAGGAGAAGCTCGCTGAGCTGGAGAGAGGGATTAAACAAAAGGAAACAGATATACAAGCGCTTAATAGTCAAGATGTTAGCGGTTATTCAGAAGCCTCGGAAGCCCTGCGCAAAGCCGATAAACTGGAAAAAGAAAAAAAGGCTCTGGTTTTTCAAAAAGAGGAATTAGCGAAGAAAATAGAGGGTGTCATAATCCTTGCAGATTGGGAGATCAAAGCGGGGGAAGAGAAGCTGAAGCAGTTAGCCGGTCTTGAAGCGGAATTAGTCCGCTTGAATTCCGCTTTAAAGGAGCGGGAGAGGGCGGACAAGCTAAAAGAATTGCAAAAGAAAACCCAGGAAGAGTTAAGGCGCATGCCTACCCAGTCTGAGATTGAGCATAATTTGAATGAATTTTATGGGAGCAAGGTACGGGTGGAACAGGAACTCGCCTTAGAAAATCTCAAAATCGAACAATATAAGAAGCAGAGCCGGGAAGCGCATGCGGCGCTTGATCAAAGTTTGAAAACGGCTCTCAAAGAAATAGAGGACCGGCACAACCCGCAATTGCAAGCGGCCGATGAGAGACTGGCGCGGGGAAAAAGGGAAATTCAGGCCAATTTTGAAAAACTGCTGGCAGCCGCTCAATGATGACATTTGCAGAAAATAAAGGGGGTATTTTCTGCAAATTTCTGTATTAAGGGACATTAGTGGTGATGTTTCTTGAATTCAGGGATGAGGCTTTTTATTTTACGATTCTCCTTGCGCAAATTCCCCAAGTGTGCAGGAAATGACCACCCATAATAATGACGATATCCGAGGCACACCCTCATCCCATCAGGTTGCTGGACTTTGGCTTTGCCGAAGCCTCAATCGTAAAAAGGACCATATTTTAATTTAATCGTATCTTTAAAGCTCATTTTTGTGTTCTTTTTTTTGCTTATATGTCTATAATATGATACACTGAATTTAGAGGTGGAATGAAATATAGTGTGTTAAGAACTAGAGAGTTCGACATATGGCTAGCTAGTGAAACCTTAAAATCTCGAGCTCAAATTGCCGCAAGAATATCAAAAATTGAATTGGAAGGTCACTTCGGAACTCGTAAGGATGTTGGGGATTTCGTATTTGAACTAAAATGGGAAAACGGCCGAAGAATTTACTACGCCTATCTAGAGAAAGAGAATATTTTGCTTTTGTTGGGAGGAAATAAAAATGGGCAAAGCCAAGATATCACACAAGCCAAGAAAATACTTAGGAAATACACAGAAAATGAAGACTAAATTAAAGCTTAAAAAAGGTGCTCAAGTAACTGAGTATAACGCCACTGATATAATGCTCGATGAAGATTTTATTGCGAAAGCTGTTTGGGAATGCCTTAAAAACAACGATCCTGAGGGTGTGATTGAAATCATCCAAGCGCACCTGGAAATCGTTAACAAAGTTAAAGCTGCTCAAGAATCAGATCTATCAAGAGCAACTATGTACAATGCTTTTAGGGGGAAAAATCCAACTATAAAAACGTTAGCAAAACTGATTAACTGCTTCGTTTAGAATATAAGTGGAATTAAGTCTTTATGTTTTATTTGCTGAAAACATCGGGACATTTATAGTGGTGTTTCTGGTATTCAGCGAGGAGTTCGTTGACGAGAAGGCGGGGATCTGTTCCATAAAGGATCTTCGCCCCGGTTTTCTTTTTGATATATTTTATGATTTCGTGGATGTCTGAGGCGATCCCTCCGGTGTCCTGCATGACGCCGATCAGATTCCCCTCGTCGTAGGCGATGGCAAATTCCCCAAGCGTGCCGGAATGGCCTCCCATAATAATGACGATATCCGAGGTGCGTATATTGACCACTTCTCTTCCCATCAGGCCGCTGCCGGTATAGATGAGCACATCATGATAGTCTGTCGGGGAAAGGTACTTCTCTATATGTTCAATTTCGCTAAGAGCCGGGGAGATGCCGACCACTAAGCCCCCTTTTGCGCTGGCCCCGCGCGCGGCTTCCAGCGGCAATCCGGGACAGGCGCCGGTAATGGTGATGCAACCCGCCTCGGCAATGGCGCATCCCACCTCGTAGGCAATTTTTTTATGGGCTTTGGTTAGCTTGCCTGATGCTGAACCCATCACGCCAATTTTCAATTTCATCGTAATTGTAAATTAGTCAAATCGATTTTAAGTTACCAGTAATAATCTCGACTTAGTACAATTTTTAAGCTCACCTTCCGAGAGAGGCTTTCTCCAGCTAAATGAATTTCTCAGGATGGGTATAAATACCCGATCCCTCAAAACTCATTACGCTGGAGTTTGCCTCTCTCGGAATCTTCGCTTGAAAATTGTACTAAGTCGAGATAATCTGAGAAACTGATTTAGCGGCAGCATCCACAACGCTGTTGTGTCCATGGTTGCGGACTATCGCGTAACGGGCTTTGTGCTTGACTTCCATCAAAGTGGATTCGTAATCAGGGACTTGCCAGTCATGCGGGGCAGCGATAAAACTATAATCCCGGTCTATATCCTGTCGGCTGTTCACGTTCTCTTCCCATTCGGTATTTAATTTTTTGAACCGCTCGGAACCCATGGGCATTTCTTTGGCGATATTTTTTGACAAAACGGGCAAGTGGCATCTATTAGCCAGATCGGCGAGGGAAGACCCTTTGCAGGCCCCCACAATCGAAACAAAGCGGACCTTCTTGATATTTTGGTATCCCGCCTTAGCCAGTTCCACCTCAATCGCCCGTGCAATCCTGCCGCCGTTTGAGATCCCTACTAAAACGAGCTCTTTCTCCCCTTCCTTTTTACTCCAATGTTTGATTTTTTTGAAAATAGGCTTAACCATTTCATCAAGTTCGCCATTGCCCCTGGCAATGACACTGGGGGTATAAATCGAAGTGTCAGATAAATCGCTCTTTTCCAGCTCGTTGACGAGGGATTTGAACTGAAGCGGCGAGTTATTCAGGCCATGTATGCAGACGACTAGCTTGTCAGCCATGTCTTTAGAGTGAGGGTTGATGTATTCCGGTTTCATCACTGCCCGGTTTAAAATGAGCGAGAATTTGTTTAATCCATACAGGATTATTTCTCCGTAGCTCCTGATTGAGCTGAGCGCTTTGGTAATCAGGGAAGATTTCTCAAATTGAGAAATACAATCATTGCGATTGTCATAGAATTGTATGTCGTTAATTGTATTCATAAAAACTATTATAACTTAATTGATTATTAATATCAACTAAATATAGCGCAAGAATAGCTCGGCCACAGCGGCGGCAGTCAGATGCCAGACCACATGAGGCAGATTCTCCCCATGTTTTCTCGCTCGATAGGCGTCCATCCAATTGACCGCGCCGGCGACGGCTAGCGGAGCTAAAAGCCAGGGATGTTTCAGGATAACGGTGTAATTGGCCAGGACCTTTATAGCCACCAGGGCGACGCCCATTTTATCGACGATATTGAGCCACTGCTTAGGAATGGCGTGACTTACGGCCGAGGCTAAACCCGCCACTATCAATTCTACTGAGCGGTAGCGGATGCCGACGATAAAAAAGCCGATATTAGAAGCCGTACACCAAAACTCTGCCACATATTCGCTGACTTTATACCAGTCTTCCCGCTGGCTGTTGGGGTCGAGGACCTTGCCAAAAAAACTCTTTTTAACCTCATCCTTGGGCTGATAGAAAAGCCCCTCGTTTCGCTCGAAAACAGGCTTGGCAAGTTTAGGCGGTATGAACGGTTGGATGTAATTATTAAATGCGCTTTGTATAATCATAAGCGCATTATATATAATAACTTAATAAAAATCAATTTAATTCGTAAGAAGGCTGCTTCTTCTCTTCCGAAAAGGCCACTTCATGCCGCAGGCAGTAGATGCCGCTTAAGTTGATCACCAGCAGAAGGGCGCCGGCGATGCGCATCACAAGCAGGGCCTTGGTCTGGTCGAAGAAGGAAAAGAAGGTCAGCGCAAAAAGGCTATAGACAATGTAGATTTGAGCGCCTTTGCCCGGGTGGAGATAGCGGGCGCATTTCATGCCGACGATCAGGTAGGCGATCAGCGTCGTATACCCCAGTATGAAGATAAAACTGGGCATCACTATGGGAATAAAGGGGAAATGCCTGGCCAAAGCCATTTGCACCAGCGGCTCGCTCCCGCTGTCCAAGGGGGTTTGCCACAAGCCGGTGACCAAAACGACGAGTATGCTCAAGGTGCAGATAAAATTGTCGAGGCAGACGCCGAAAAAGGCCATGCGCGCCTGCCGCTCCGGATAGACGGTCAGCGATTCGCTTTGGATCGTCGAGTCGTAGCCGATCCCGATATCTGCGGCATAACAGGCGCCGGCCATGCCGTTTTGGATCGCGAGCATCATCGTGCTGCCGGCGAATCCCCCCACGGCCGCTTGTCCGCTAAAGGCAGATTTGAGGACCATCATCAAAACGTCCGGCAGATCGGTAAAATAATGGCCGATCACAAAAAGGCACATGGCGATGTAAAGGAGCATGAAAACGGGCATGATCGTGGAGCAGACTTTAGCGACCCTCGGCACTCCGCCGATGGCGGCATAGAAAACCAGGCTCAACAGGGCGGCGATGATAACCAGGCGGTTTAAGCCCCAGGAGGCAGAGATGGTGTCCACGACTACGGTGAATTGATAGATTTCCGCTCCATAGATGCACAAAAGAACGCAGATCACGACCGACACCCATTTTACCCCAAAGGCTCTTTTGAGGAAGTACATGGGGCCGCCGTCGTAGCTTTGCTGTTCGTTTTTTACGCGGTGTTTTAAGCCGAGATAGATCTCAGCGTATTTGATGAGCGTGCCGACAAAACCGGCTACCCAAACCCAAAAGAGAGCGCCAGGGCCTCCCAGCTGGATGGCTGTGGCGATTCCGACGACATTCCCGACGCCGAGCATCCCGCCGACGGAAGCGAAAAACGCTTTAATGGGACGAAGACCCCTCTCTTCTGTCCCTTTCTGGAAAATCTCCTGCGCGAATGTGCGGATAACCGAGGTGAACGCCCGGATCTGGAAAAAGCGGGTTTTCCAGGTTAAATAACAGCCGAGCAGCATAATCAGCGAAAAACCAATATACCCCCAAAAAAGAGCGTCGGCTTTCATAAGCAAATCAAGAATCATAGCATCCCTAGGGGTATTTTCTATCAATTTTATAAAATTGAGTATTTAAGTGTCAATTCAATACTTTATTTCTTGTGTTTTAAATCTATATTTTATATATTTTTTCATTTTTTGGAGAATACTTATGAACATCACCCCTCCTGATTGGAACGCTTTTCCGGTTCCCAACTTCTTAGATTGCCCCCAGATCAGCCCTTATGCCTCCCATGGATGGTGTTTTGAGGAGGATGAATCCTCGGGTCTTCAAGTGGAGGGCTATGGCGATACGGTTTTTAAAAAGATCGGCGAAATCTCCGTCAGGACGGAAAAAAAGAAAAATGTGATTCAGAAAGAGCTGGAAGAAAGCCAAATTACTGTCACAAACAAAAAGCGCATCACCCTGGGGAAAGGCGTGGCGGCCGTGCTTCAGGAACAGTTAGGTCTGGTCTGGAAGGTGGCTGAGGAAGGCCGTTTTGTCTGCTTTGCCTGTACAGACTATGTTCCCTTTACCTCGCTTCAAGGCGACCATTTCCAGTCGAAAGCCTCCCTGATCGAACGGATGAAGGCCTACTGGAATAAGCTCAACACAGATTCCGCGTTTTATGAGAGGCAAAAAAAGAATCCGTTGTTCGAAAAGATGTTTTGCGTCGTTAAAGAGCGCTTAAATATGAGGGCTTTTTTTGTGAAGGGCTATATCAATTCGGAGGATAATATTTGGCCCCTTTGCGACCGGTGCAATGGGCTGGCCTTAAAGAAAAACTCCGATCCCCTGACCTTTTTACTCAACCAGAAGCATTTCGGCCCCGAATTTCTAAGGAGCCTTCCTCCTCTTAACACCCGCAGCATCATTATCCGGGCGGGGGAAAAACAGGAACCCCTCGCGCAATTTGCGATCCGCTGGTTTGCCGATAAGATGAAAAAGGAGCTTTTGAGCCGGCAGCTCCATGCAGAGATAGAGATGAATGCAAAGCAGGATTTGGATGATAAGTTGAAAGAAGAGGATCAGACAAAGACCGCGAAAATGCTCATCCGGATGGAGGAGGCTGCCTATGATTCCGATTCTTCCGAGGGGGATTTTGACCCGGAAAAATACCGGGCCGCTTTCAAAGAGGCCAGAAAGCTGATGAAAGCTATCTACCATCAAAAGAAGGACGATGTTTAAATTCATCGAGGAGATGCACATTCCGGCCGATGCCGAGTTTCCCGCCTATACACCCTCTGAGGAAGACCGGGACCTGATGGCCTTTTTGCTGCCCCGCTACGAGGCCTACCTGAAAAAGGCGCCAAAACTGCTCATCCGGGGGGAAAGCAGCTTTTCGTTGCACGCGGAGGAGAGGATTGAGAAAGGCAGCGTCGTCGTGGAGTATCTGGGCGCCTGGGAGCCCCACTCAAAAACCCCCTCCAGCTACCGCTTCGGTCCCATTAACGGTCTCAACTTCCGCAATTTTGCCGCCATGGCCGAGGATGGATTTCCCAATATGGCCCCATTTTATTTATACGGCGTAGGGGATCTCCCTTTGCGGGTGATTTTTGTAGCCCTGGAAGAGATTTCTGAAGGGGAGATGCTCACTTTCAATTACGGTCCGAAGCACTCGGTGAAGCTCCAGGAGCACGCCGAGTACCGCTTCAGTCAAATGGCCGCTTTTTTCGATGAGCATCCCCTCCCTCTCTCTCTTGCGAAAATCAAAGAGCTGCATGGCCAAAAGCGGAGCGCTCTTGGCTTTGAAAAGAGCCTGGAGCTCGAAAATTTCACCGCTAAAGTGCAATACCTCTACCAAACTCCAAGCGCCCTCCTCGCTCTTTTGCTGCAGGATCGCCTTTCTGCCCGGGAAGTGTTCTATTTCTGGCAAAAACCCGATTATCGCTACTATTTGCTCGGCGTCCCTTTCAATCCGAACTACCGGGAGCAGGCGTGGATCGATTGCCTGGAGATGATAAGGAACTATTTTGAAGGGGAGAGGCTAAATGACCGCCTGATATTGAGCGGCCTTGAGACTCTCCGCCTCAAGGTCGTCTGCAACGCGCTCCTGCAGGGGACATGGGAAAAGGCCCTGCTTTGGAACAGCGCGCTGGAGGCCGTTAAGCGGAAAGACCGCCCGGCGCTGGAACGGCTTTGGCAAAATACCCTCTTTAGCGAGGAGTTGCTCGAGGAATGCCTCATTTACGCCAAAGAGACCGGTTTTCAATTGAATTAAAGAGGGATAATCTGATATTTTTGTTAGAAACAAAAGGATTTATTATGTCGAAATTATTTCTCTTTATAGCTCTATGTTTTGCAGCGGCTTTGCAGGGTGTAAATGTCGTGGCCATTTCCGGCAGCACGCGCGCGGACTCGGTCAATAAAAAGCTGCTTCTTGAAGCCTCTAAAATGGCCCGTCAGATGGGGGCTGCTGTGACTGTCGTCGATTTAAACGAATACGCGATGCCCTTTTACGATGGAGACCTGGAAGCGAAGGAAGCGATGCCCCCTGCTGCCATAAAGCTCCAAAAGCTGTTGGCGGGTTCGCAAGTTATTTTGATTGCCTCGCCCGAGTACAATCGCTCTCTTCCCGCGGTTTTGAAAAATACCCTCGACTGGGTTTCCAGGGAGAAATTGCACGGGTTGACAGGGGATGCCTTTAAGGGAAAACGGTTTGTCCTGCTCAGCGCCTCACCGGGCGGTAGAGGGGGAGCCGGGGGTCTGAACCATGTGCGCGACATTCTTCAGTGCCTCGGCGGCACAGTGGTGCAGGAGCAGTTCTGTTTGCCCAATGCCTATAGCCAGTTTGACGCTGAGGGGAATTTGAAAGCCGGGCAGGCCAAAGAGCAATTGCAGGCTTTTATGCACAAGGCCATCCAATAAACTTTATTATCCTTGAAAATCAAGCGTATCTGAGATAAGATCTTGAAAAAATGACCCATGAATCAT
This sequence comes from uncultured Chlamydiae bacterium, assembly GCA_963696295.1. GTDB lineage: Bacteria > Chlamydiota > Chlamydiia > Chlamydiales > JAJFMB01 > CAVOJR01. The sequence continues at coordinate 2,081,448 of CAVOJR010000001.1, forward strand.
ATCATTGAGAACACGAGATGGTTTATAAGCCCCTTGACAGGAAGACATTCTTGCGTTACATCAAGGTCGTTGGTTGGTCTCTGAAGAAAGGGGGGATTGACTGGAATTTATATGATGAATGCGGAGTTTTTCTCTGTGCCATAAAAATAGCCCATGGAAAAAATACAAAAGAAGAAGTAATACCTCATAGTGTAGAGAAAACCAAGAAAATATTTAAAGAGAAGGGTTGGTCATGGCCACCAAAAAAGAAATAGAGGCGCACTTAAAGCTCGCTATGGAGGAGATTGGGAAAATAAAACCTTGGTTCAGCAAGGAATTCAATGCCTGGATTTTCTCTAACGAGCTTTATCCTGTTGAATATGCAGGGGAAACGAAGGCAGAGGTCATTGAAAACTACCCCCTTTATATCAGGGAATTTATTAAGCATCGGCTGCAAAATAAACTTTCTCCTTTGATGGAAAAGAAAACCAAAGGACACGGCGGAAAACGCGAGGGAGCGGGCCGCCCAAAGGGTTCCAAAGAAGAGAGGGTTAGAGTGTATTTGCCTAAAGATATCGCCAACCTTTTAAAAGAACCCGGCGTGCTCACCCATCTTCGCGGCTTAATTAGCGCCTGCCACCATAGCTATTAGCGCAGATCTTCCGGTGTCCAGCTCGTGCGGTTGGCGAAGAGGATCTTTTTTAAGCCTTTCATTTTCACCAGCACGGACCGCAAATTCTCCAGCTTGTCGTTTGCCAGACGAATCTCCTCCACCTGGTCCAAATCGGCCAGCTCAAAGGGTAAGGCGGTCAGGTTGTTCTGCCTAAGATCCAGGACTTTTTGATTCAGCCGCTGAATCCAGCCGTCGCCGCGCACCTTATCGGCTAAGTCGTAGCGGCCGGTGCTTTTCTCAAGCCGGCAAATATAGGGGTACCCCGTCGTAAAGCTTCTGACAAAGGCGATAAGTGGTAAATCGTAAGTTTTATAATTATCTATCATTTTAATTAACCAAAATCTAATTAAAGTGTAATAATAAAGATTAAGTTAATTAAAATCAATTAATATTTTATTGGATAGATGCGGGTGGGTTGGAAGCGGCCGGCCATTTTTTCTTTCTCCATGAACTCGACCAAATTGTCCATGGCGTTTTGAAATCCCAGCAGATCGTAGTTGTAGTACCACTCTTTCTCCTGCCGCAACTGATTTCTGTTTTTTGCCTCTTGGGCGAGGGCGGGATACCTGAATTCTTCGATTTCAAGCTCTTTCAGCCTTTTTTTTCGCTCTGGGGGAGGAAGTTGATCCGCTACCTTTACGATAGTTTCATATCGGGTTGCCAGCTGATCGATATACTCCTCCATCTCTCCATAGATGGGGATGGCTCTCCAAAGCAGGCCGCGGGCGGTGATATTTTCTTCTTTAAGAGCATTATTGATCCGCAAAATCCTGCCTTTCCAGGCTATATACTCCATTTCTTTAAATTGGGTTTGAATAAACTGGTCCAGGGGTTCAATATGCTCTTTACGCCTCTCTATTTCGCTTTTGACCGTGTCTGTGATAGGAATATCAGCCAGCGGGAGGGCCAGCAGCATATCGCGCACGGTGACTTTTCCCCCTGTCACCCCCTTGTTATTGCTCGACGGCATGGTGAGATCCACATCGTAGAGCTTAATTTCGAATTGGAGGTTGTCTTTTAATTCATTAAAGGCCGATTCCAGTCCGGCGTCGCTCAAATCGCCTTTTGTCAAAGAGCTAATCAACTTTTCGGCATGGGTTTCGGTCATGAGCTTTCGCAAGTCTGAGGCTTCTGGCAGAGATCCTAAATTGCGGTATTGATGCAATGTGTTGAGGAATTGGGTAAGCTCCTTTGTTTTAAAAGAAGTTAGTTCAGTCAGCACTTCTTCCCCGATTTTGGGGATTAGCGCCACATTGCCCCCATGCAGGTCGGCATCTGCCAGCTCAGTGGCGCGCACGACGGCGCGCTGATAGCTGTCGAGATCGATAAAGTGGCTTAATGCCTCTAATCTGAGAAGAGGTTCATCGGACATGTTCTTGAGGAGAGGTAAAAACGCCATTCCTTCCTGGATAAAGCCGTTTCCTTTCCCGGGAACAGAGATTTTTGAGGCGGGAGGAAAGAGATGGGTGCCGCAGACGTTGTCATAGAGGGTAGCCAGCAGCGCTGTATTGACAAAGCGGTCTTCGACGGGCTTAAAGGCTCTGGTAATGATATGCTTTAGCTTCAGCTCATTGGCCAGGTTAGGAACTTGAGTCGATTGCTTCCACTGCTCCACAGCACAGATGCTCGCCAGATCGATATCTTCGATAAAAGCCTTTTTTAAAGCCTCTAACAACTCCTCTTTCTCCCCCTCTTTGTAAGTCTCGAAAGGGACGCATTGATCGAGGGTCTCCCTCAATTCGAGGTCAGTGATATTTCCAAGGCGATGCTCGTTCAATTTGGTGAAGAGCAAATCGATGATAGGCCGGGAGAGATCCCTGCCGAACTTGGACTTGAAAACCCCAATGATTTTCCCTTCTTTGGGCACAAAAGGGGCCAGCTGGTGCTGATCGCTCAAAAATTGGATGGGATTGGTCGTTTTTAAGTCTCCCCCTTTTAAGTCTCCGGATCCCCCTTTTTGCTGGCGGGCGAGGTGAACTTCATTCTCCAGCCTTTTTGTGATATGGTGAGTGTTGGCCATTTCTCTATGAATGTCTTGTTCATGGCCGATGCGTTGCAAAAGCCTGGCTATCTCTTGTTTCTCATGCTTGAGAATGACCCCTTGCAGTTGAGAGGTAATGGGGCCGGTGTCGGGGGGCGCGATGTTTTGAGTGCGGTAGATTGTTTTGATTTTTTGATCCAGGCCATCGATAAGCTGACCTACCTCTTTTTCCGTGTAGGGATTGCTTTTGGCGATAGTATTCAGGTAATTGGCAAAATGGGCGATATTATTTTCTAAAATAGAGCTGTTCATTTAATCTTCAGTATTAAATTTAAACTCTATTGTACAATTAAAATGTTAATTATATATTAGGATTAAAATAAGAATCACACGGTCATTGACCGTGTGAACGGAGCTTTATTGATTTTTATAGCCCTGGTACACATTCTGACCTTGCTGTTCATCATAGAAGGGGTTGACCGGATAATTGTCTTCCCAGGAAGCGCCTTCGTAATAAGCCCCTCCGCCCCAGCCGCCGTAATCGCCGGCATAGCGGTTCAAATCCCGGTTGACGTCGCGGTTGACTTCGGCTCTTTGCCCATAATTTCCCGGGCCTCCTCTGTAGCCGCCGGCTGGGCCGCCCATATGACCCCCTTCCATGCCCCCCACGCGTCCTCCCCCCATGCCTCCGCCGCCGCGGGCTGCATGTACCAGCGCCGTAGAACTCAATACAATGATTAATATCGCTATTATTTTTTTCATAGTACCCCCGTTACTTTTGTACCCTCATTGTATTTTATTTTTTAATATAGAATCAACAGAATGCTTTTACGTGCGCTTTATCAGACTTTTTACTTTTGCTAGAGGGTAAGTGTTAATCACATCCGCTTTTTCCAGCCACCCTTTGCGCGCGACATTCACCCCGGCTCTATAGAGCTGTAACCCGCTGGTATTGTGCGCGTCCGGATTAATGCTGCACTTAAGCCCTTTATCTTTAGCAGAGTGCCATAAACGCCAGTCCATATCCAGCCGCTCGGGCTGGGCATTGATCTCGATTATTTTCCCGTTGGCGATGGCGGCGTCAATCACCTTGACGGCATCAATCGCGTAGGGTTCCCGTTTCAGCAGCAGCCGGCCTGTCAAGTGGCCGACCATGGTGCTTAACGGGTGCTCGATGGCGCGAATGAGCCGTTTGGTCATGGTCTTTTCATCCTGCTTAAAGCCCCGGTGGATCGAGACAACCACATAATCGAGCTCTTTGAGAAGATCGTCGGGATAATCCAAGGAGCCGTCGTTCAGGATGTCGCATTCTGTGCCGCAAAAGAGATGGACCTTGTGCTTTTTCGACCGGTTCAGCCGGCGGATCCGCTCGATCTGCTCCAGCAGCCGCTCCTCGCTCAAGCCGTTGGCCTGTGTGCTGGAAGGGGAGTGGTCGGCAATCCCGAGGTAGCTAAATCCCATCTCAGCTGCGGCCTGCGCCATCTCCTCCAAAGTGTTGCGGCCATCCGACGCGTCGGTGTGGTTGTGAAAGACGCCCCGGATATCCTCATTGCAAATCAATACCGGCAACCGGTTCTTTTCCGCGGCTTCTATCTCTCCGCGATCTTCCCGCAGCTCAGGTGGAATGTATTTTAGCTTCAATAAGTTAAACAGCTCCTCTTCTGTTTTGATGATTTTTTTGGGCGGGGGTGTCAGGCCCCATTCGCTCAAACTGTAGCCAAACTCGATCGCGCGTTTGCGGATTTTGATGTTATGCTCTTTTGATCCAGTAAAGTAGTGGAGGGCAAAGGGGAAGCTCTCCGGGGGCACCACGCGCAAATCGGCCTGAAAACCCCCTTTCAGACGGATGCTCGCCTTTGTTTTTCCTTTGGCCAGCACCTCCTCTCCTTGTTTGACAAACCATGCGATCGCGGCTTCCGGAGCGGTGGAGGCGGCGAGAAAATCGAGGTCGCCCACGGTTTCGAGTTTCCGCCGGAAACTGCCGCCGATTTCGGCTTCTTCCACCCCTTTTTGTTTCTTCAATTTTTCCAGCAGGGGCAGGGCGATCGATTCGGCGTGCCACCAGAGCATGCGCTGCCCGTAAGCCTTTAAATTTTCCAGGCCGTGCAGGATATTCTCCTCGGTTTTCAGGCTAAACCCTTTGATTTCCCGCAGTTTTCCTTTTTCGCAGGCGCTTTTTAATTCTTCCAAAGTGGTAATGCCCAGCTGATCGTAGAGGGCTTTTATTTTTTTCGGACCGAGAGTGGGGATGCTTCTCATTTCCAAAAGCCCGTGGGGCAGCGAATTTTTTAGATCTTCATATTCGGCCAGATGCCCGGTGCGGTAGAGGGTTGTGATTTTTCCGGCCAGATCTTTGCCGATCCCGGGAAGGGTCGTGAGCTGATCCTCCTTGATGAGGGCTTTAAGGTCGGCTTCTTCAATTTGCCTGGCCGCATTCAGGTAGGCGCGGATCTTAAAGGGGTTGTCTCCTTTGAGCTCCAGTATGGAGGCGATCTCGTCAAAAATTCTGGCAATCTCTTCTCTATCCATATTTTGTTTTTTACTTCTTTTTTATATTTGTTTCACTACAATTCAATGGTTATGCGTTATTTTCTTTTGTTCTTTTTTTCCTCTCTTTTTGGCGAAATGACCTTGCAGGACAAGGTGGGGCAGGTTTTTCTCGCGCCCCTTTATGAAAGGGAGCTGACAGAGCACGGCAGGGAGTTTCTGAATCAGACGCGCCTTGGCAATGTGATCTATTTCGGCTTTGCGAACGGCCCTTTTACCAAAGATCAGCTCGCCAAACTTTCGGAGGATCTCAAAGCGGCCATCAGCGAAAACTGCGGGATCCCTCCCTTGCTCGCCATCGACCAGGAGGGTAGAGGTTTCAACCAATATCCGGATCTTTTGGAAGTTGGAAGGCTGTTAGCCTCTGTGGGAGTCACTACGGATTTGGCTCCGGTGGTGGACGTGGTGGTGCGCCCCGACTGCCCTTTGCGCTACCGCTCTTTTGGGGGCGATCCTGACCTTGTCATTGAGGGCGCGCGCCAAATGATCAGAGGCCTGCATGAAAGCGGCATCCACGCCGTTTTGAAACATTTTCCTGGGCTGGGGGATACTCAGGTCGACTCCCATATCGGGCTGCCGGTGCTCCATAAATCTTTAGAGGAGCTGGAGGCGCTGGAGCTTAAGCCCTACTACGCTTTGAGAGAGGAGGCTGACGCGGTCATGGTGGCGCATGTGCTTTGTCCGGCCATCGATCCCTCCCGTCCGGCCTCCCTCTCACCGCTCCTTGTGCAGGGCCTTTTGCGCGAAACGATCGGCTTTGATAAAGTGATTATGACCGATTCCCTGGTGATGAAAGGGGTGCTGGGAGACGTCGACAGCTTTGAGGCCGCCGTGGACCGTTTGATAAAAGCCGCTGTGGAGGCCTTTTTAGCCGGTTCCGACCTGCTTATTCTGGCCAAGCTGGAATGGGTGAATTTTCCGGTGGCTAAGGAGCAAAACGAGGCGGTGATAGCCCAAGTGATGGCAGGCTTTCTTAAAGCCGTGGAAGAGGGGGAGATTACGGAAGAGCGGCTCGACGCGTCAGTCAGGCGCATTTTGCGTATGAAACAGCCGCGATGATTTTTTCAAGCGCCTCTTCGGAAAAAAGGAGGCTGAGATGGCCCGCATGGGGGATCTTGACCCTTTTCCTCTGGTGCGCTTCTTTGGGAAAGGAGCTCGCTTTGTTGGTGACGAGGTCCCCTTCGCCCCACAGGTGCAAAAACTCCGTGGTGGTATTGTCCGCCAGCCTTTCATTAAGGCAGTTGATGAAGTTGGACACCTGGTCGCTTTTCCCTGGGTGCTGCAACGGGGTCCCCAAGGTGATTACGAGCGGAATATGCTGTCCTAAGAGGGTGGTGGCGAGATAGTTGGCTATCACACCGCCGCGGGAGTGTCCGATCAGGATAATCTGATCCTGGCCGGTCTCTTTGAAAATCTGCTCGATTTTTTCCAGGGCCAGCAGGGCGCACCGCTCGATTTCCTGTTCGTAGCTCACATGATAGGCGACCTGGTTATCGGTCCCCATGTCGATCGTATACACCGTGCCGAAGGGTTTTAATTGCTGCTGCAGAAAGCGGCCGTTTTGGGCGTTCCCCAGCATCCCGTGCAGAAAAAGGATGGGCGTTTCATGCGAGTCTTTGGGCGGGTTTCCTGAAAAAAGCCTGGCGTAAAAGCACCTTAGGATAGAATAGCATTCCAAATCCAGCGTGCAAATGGCGGTGGTGAGATTTGCTTTTGGCAAATGAGATTTGAGGCGCCTTGCCAGTTGCGAAAGGAGAAAAAGGCAGCAGATGCTGAGCAGGGCGATTCCGGTTAAAAGAAACTGAGCGATGATAAGTAAAAAGCCGCCCAAACCAAGCAAGAGCATGAAAGATTTATGTTTACCCATCTTTAATCTCCTCAATGATTTCTTTTAATACAGCCTCCGACAGGACTCCGCCGGCGTGCCCAAAAGTGTCGTATTCTTTTACTTGAATGTGCCGGTCCACTTCATTTTGAGTGAGCATCTGATCCTGATCTGTGATGAGGTCGGCCTGGCTGACGAATTGGAGGAAGCGGACGCCTGAGGCTTTCTTCACTTTTTCGCAAAGGGCGTTCATAAAGGCCGCTTTCTGCAAGGTCTTTCCGCTTTCCCCTCCCTTTAGCGTCAGTTTTTGGGGGGTGCCGATGGTGATGACCCGTCCGATCAGAGAGCTCCTGGTTGCCAGGAGGTTGCCGGTCACACCGCCCCTGGAGTGGCAAAGCAGTGTGATTTTATCTTTTTTAGTTTCCTCAAGGATCGTCTGAATTTTTTTCTCCACCAACTTCGCGCAGCGCTCAATCTCTTGTTCATAGCCGACATCCAGGGTGGAGAGGAGATCGGTGCCCATATCGATCTGGTACACAGAGGCATAGGGCTTCAGATTTTCTAAAATCCAGTTGCCGGTCCGGCCATGCCCCAGCATACCGTGGAGAAAGAGGATTTCTGGTTTATCAGACGACATGTTTTGAGGGGTTTTTTGGAATTTTGAGAGGATAAACCGGGTTATTGCGTAGAGCTCGATGTCGGCGACTCTGAAGTAGCGGTTGAGTTTATACTGTCTCGCTCCCTCGGAAGCGAGCAGAATGCCCAAGGCCGTCAGATTGGCCATCAGGGCTAAGTTGGCCAGGGTTGAGGGAAACGCTCTTGCGGCCGCAAAAGAAAGGGCGCTGCCGGCGGATAAATAGAGTGTATTTAATTTCCAGTCGGTTACTAATGATTCAATACTTCCGGATATAGATGTCATATAATTACCTCTACTGCATTATATTTTTTTTGAATAAATTTGTATATAATTATAATAAGCAATAAAATTGTAGAATGCAATTCCTTTCAATGGTATGGAGGGAAATATGAAGGCATATAAAACAACAGTCGGCGCAGCTGAACCCTTAGGGGCCACGGTGTATGCTGAGGGTGTGAACTTTGCGCTCTTTTCCAAGCATGCTGAAGGGATCGTTTTGCATCTGCTCGATCCTGAGACAATGAAAGTGGTTCAAGAGCTGCCCATGGGGAACCGCACAGGGGAAATTTGGCACATTTTTGTCGAGGGGATCGAGCTGCCGATGCTCTATGCCTACAAAGTGCGCGGGGCCACCGACGCTTTCCACTTCTTTGATTCTAAGCGCTTATTATCAGATCCATATGCTAAAAGCCTGAGCACGTCTATTCATTGGGGCGGGACAGAAGATCACCCCAATACCTATCTTCATCCCTTTGGGGTCATCCTGCCGAAGAGCACCTTCGATTGGGAAGGGGTCCAAAAGCCGAAACTGCCGATGAAGGATTTAGTGATTTACGAGATGCATGTGCGCGGGTTGACCAGGCACGCTTCGAGCGGCGCCAAGAATCCCGGAACTTTTTTGGGGGTGATCGAAAAAATCCCTTACTTAAAGGAACTGGGGATTAATGCGGTCGAGCTGCTGCCCACTTTTGAATTTAATGAATGTGAAAACCGCCGCCACAATCCTGCGACAAAGGAGCGTCTCTTTAATTATTGGGGCTACTCCACACTGAATTTTTTCTCGCCGATGAATCGCTACGCGGCGAGCGACCGCTTTGGAGCTGCCGTGGATGAATTTAAAACCATGGTCAGGGAGCTGCACCGGAACGGCATCGAAGTGCTTTTGGACGTGGTGTTTAATCATACCGGGGAAAAAAAAAAGACGGCCGGAGCCTATTCGTTTATGGGGATTGACCGCGCGACGTATTACCTTCTGGATGACAAGGGGCATGATCAGAACTTTACAGGCTGCGGCAACACCATGAATTTGAACCACCCGGTGATGCGCAGGTTTGTGCGGGAGTGTTTGACCTATTGGACCCATGAGATGCAAGTGGATGGTTACCGGTTCGATTTGGCCTCGACCATGAACCGCAACCGCTTCGGGCAGCCGGTCGAAAACGCCGCCCTGATTGAATTATTGACTTTAGATCCTCTGCTCACCGATGCCAAGCTGATTGCCGAGCCGTGGGATTGCGGCGGCCTTTACCAGATCGGGGGCTTTGCTCCGCGCGAGAAGCGGTGGGGGGAGTGGAACGGAAAATTCCGCGACTCGGTCCGCTCCTTTATCAAGGGGGATTCCCACAGCAAAAACGAGTTTGCGGAAAGGGTATGCGGCTCGCAAGACCTGTTTGGCAGACGATCGCCTCAGGCGAGCATTAATTTTGTGACGGCCCACGACGGCTTTTGCCTTGCCGATCTGGTCGCTTACAATCAAAAGCATAATCTGGCAAACGGGGAACACAATCACGACGGCAACAGCTACAATATCAGCTGGAATTGCGGAGCGGAAGGTCCCGCGCAGGATCAAAACATCCAACAATTGCGCACGAGGCAGATGAAAAATTTCTTCCTCGCCCTTCTTCTATCCCAAGGGGTGCCGATGCTTCTGATGGGCGATGAACAGGGACTGACCAGGAAGGGCAACAACAATCCCTACTGCCAGGACAATGATTTCAACTGGTTTTTGTGGGATAAGCCAAACCCTGAGCTATACGCCTTTGTGAAGCGTCTGATTCAGTTCCGGCGCGATCATGACGCCTTAAAGCGGGAGGCGTTTTTATCCGACCAGGACATCATCTGGCATGGCTTGAATCCCCAGCAGCCCAATTGGGACGATCCTAAGCCTATCATTGCCTTCACTCTGGAAAACCAGATCTACGCCGTCTTCAACGCCACGAATGAGAAGCTCGAGGCCACGCTGCCGGATCCCCCCGAGGGGAAAAAGTGGGCTCTTCAGTTTCACACCTTTTCGGAAGCGCCGGATATGTTTAACGGGACCCAGTTGCAGCTGCCCCCCTACTCTAGCGCTGTATTAGTAATCTGAATATTATCTTTAATTAAAATTAACAAATAATTATTATAATGACATTATGCCAAATTTCATTATTAATAATACTTCTACTTCTCTTTCCAGCGATTGGGTGGATGCAGAAAAATTTAACAGCAAGGGCCGCATCGTCGATATCAAGGGGAACGCGGTCGATTCCCGCCGGGTAGATTGCCAATACCGGCTGACCGGCAAAAAAGAAAAAGCCTATAATCTTTTGGAAAGAATCGGGAGAGCGGTTCTTGGCATCCTCTATGTGCTCGGTTCCGGGGGTTTTGCCCTACGCTCTTCTTCTGTGCAAAAGCTGTTTACCAAGGAAAAAAAGAGCATCCGCTTTGGAGAGCTTATTCCTTCACCAAAAAAGGAACCGGATGAGAAAAAGGCCAGCAAACGGCAATTGGCCAAAGGGATGCCCAAAAAGGCCTTTTTCAAACGGCAGATCGAGGCCTATGAGAAGGGGTCCATTTCCCCGGACAAAATCTATACCTGCCGCGACGGGCATACCGTTTTTACTTTAAGTTCCGCGCCGGGTTATATCTTTAAAAAGCAGGAAGACGCCGAGCAAAGATACGAGTCGATGCTACTCGCTCAAACGGTTTGCCGCACGCACCAGCTGGGATTGCTGAAAATCCCCCACGCCAGATTGATCGGGAAATACATCGTCGAAGAGAAATTAGAGCTGGAGAATGCAAGCATTCAAGAGGAAAACTTCAAAAAGTACGCTAGCAGCATCAATGAAACCATTCGGCAGCTGGCTGTCTTTATTTGCAAGACCGGTTTTTCCGATGTCTCCTGGCGCAACAACCCTGTTTTATCAAACAGCGGGGATTTAAAAAAAATAGCCCTGATAGATCTCGAAGAATTGAACCCAAGCGAGGAATTTGCAGGCATTGGCCTATTCGGCGTGCCCAGCGAAAAGGGCATTTCGATACCCACTAGAAGAGGCCTGATCGGCTGTGTCAACGAGAACCAGGGAAACATAATTCGCAAGGTAGCCGATAAAGAATTGCCTTCTTACGCCTTTATGTTTAACGAATCTTATCAGCGCAGAAAAAATGAGCTTGAAGAGGAGCGGAAGCTGGAGCAATTTTATGAGAAAAGGGGCATTAAAACAGGCAAAGAACTCATTCCTATAGACTCTTTGGGAGAGGAGGAAAAGCTTGTGGCCGCTATCGTCAACGAGCTTATCCAAAAAAGTAACGGCGAAGACTCCAAAAAAAGAAAGCGCCATTTTATTCTTAACGGTAAATATATCCAGGCCGTCCAATCCCTGGTCGACAAAGGGGTTCTTTTCAAGATGGAACGCTATGAAGGCAACCTCATCATTCAGGCATAGAACCTTATTATAAATTAATGATTATTATATAGTTGAGTTGTAGTATAATGAATGAAAGGGGAAGATAGATTTACAGGGAGGGATGTATGAGATTATTAGAATATAATGAATTAAAAATGGTGCTGGGAGGAAAAAGACACCACCATCATAGTTCCGTAAATAATTTCCCAAGTGATGTGAACGCTGTGGTATCGGGCGTAAACTCGGTGGTTAACAATGTGGCAAATGACGGCGTTTCATTAATAAATGCTGCTGCAAATGCAGGTAATTCATTAATAAACGATGTTACAAATATCGTTAAAGGATCAAACTTTGCCAATCAAGTTTCATCGTTGCTGAGTTCGCTAGTTAGCAAAATCTCAGTTAGCTGATGAAAATGGATTTGATATTGACAAACTCCTTGATGCCGTAATGGGAAAGTTCTCTACCATAACCTGATTGCTTTATTCCTCCGAAGGGCAGTTCAACTTTTGAAGAGGTCTGGGCGTTGATGAAAACCATGCCCGCCTCTATTTTTTTGGCTATTTTTTTCCCTTTTTCCAGATCTTGCGTCCAAACAGAGGCTCCTAAACCGAATCTGGAGTCGTTGGCTGTGTGAATCGCCTCTTCGGCATCTTTGACGGTTATGACGGCAAAGAGGGGGCCGAAGGTCTCCTCCTCATAAACGCTCATCCCCCGTTTGACGCGGGCGATGACGGCGGGTTGATAAAAATAACCCTCCCCCTCCAGCCGCCTTCCTCCATAAAGCAGATCGGCCCCTAGATCGAGTGAGCGTTTTAACTGCTGCTCCAGGGTTTCCCGCAAATCCGAGCGCGCAAGCGGCCCGGCTTCGGTCTCTTCCAGGAGGGGATCGCCAATTTTATAGTCTTTTAATCCGGCTATCACCCGGCTGCAAAATTCCTCGAGCCTGCTCTCGACCACGATAAAGCGCTTGGCGGCAATGCAGCTTTGGCCGTTGTTCATCATCCGGGCATTAATGGCTGTCTCCGCGCAAGCCTTCATGTCGGCGTCTTCCAGCACAATAAAGGGGTCCGATCCGCCGAGCTCCAGGACCGTTTTTTTCAAGGCTTTGCCCCCTAGCGAGGCGATCGACATGCCCGCCTTTTCGCTGCCCGTCAAGGTAATCGCTTTCACTCGCTCATCTTCGATCACTTCTTTGAGTCTGTCGGGAGAGATGAGGAGGACTTTCAAAAGGTGTTTGGGAAAACCCGCCTCTTCGACCAAGGCTTCGATGGCCAAAGCGCAGCCTGAGACATTGGAGGCGTGCTTGATCAGGACGCCGTTGCCGGCCATCAAAGTGGGAGCGATAAAGCGGAACACTTGCCAGAAGGGAAAATTCCAGGGCATCACCCCCAGGATCACTCCCAAAGGCTCAAAGGCGATGAAGCTCGAAGCGTCGACTGTTTCCTCTTTGAGGAATTTTTCCGCCCCATCGGCAAAATAGTCGCAGCATAAAGCGCATTTCAGCACTTCGGTGCGCGCCTGCCTGACCGGCTTTCCCATTTCTACTGTCATCAGCCGGGCGCATTCCTCCCCTTTTTGCCTGAGGAGGCCGGCGAGCTTTTTCATGCAGGCAGCTCTATCGGAAAAGGTCTTGCCGGACCATTCTTTGAAGCTGCTCTGCGCCAAACCGATCCGTTTGGCTATGTCGGAATGCTCCTGATATTCTTGAACGAGCTTCCCGGTGGCAGGATTAATCGTTTTCATCCCCCTACTTCAAACTATTTTTAAAAAAAATGCAATATTAAAACATGGCTTGTGAAATAAATGGATGAGTTCTATTTTGAGAAATTATGATTTCAACCCTTTGGAAGAAACTCCTCGCCATTACCGAAGCAAAACAAGCCGTCAAGACCGGGCTTGCCGCGAGCATCAGCCTGGTTCTCGGGCTCGCTTTTGCCACCTACTACGACCGTCCCGATACGATGGTCAGCGGCCTTTGGTCTGTGATGACAGCGATTGTCGTGATGCAGGCAAACATTGGCGGCACTTACGGCGCCGCCTGGATCCGCTTCTTAGGGGTCCTCGTCGGCTCCATCGCCGGCGGCCTCTTCATCAATCTCATTGGCAGCGACACTGTCAGTCTCGGCATCAGCGTGTTTTGCACCATCGTCATCTGTTCGCTATTGAATATTAAAGACAGCTTTCGCATTGCGGGGCTTTCGACGGCCGTCATCATTATTTCTGACAGCCAGCATCCTGAGATTAATCCCTGGCTCTTCAGCCTCTACCGCTTCCTCGACTCCTGCATCGGCATTTTTGTCGCCCTGGCCATCTCCCGTTTCCTCTGGCCGGCCAAAGCCATCGAGGAGATCCGGGCCAATGTGGCAAAATTATTAAATCTCTTTGGCAAGTATTACCTTTTGTCGACCAGTTTGGAGCCTGCAGGGGCTGCAACCGAAGCAGAATTCTTTGAGATTGACGCCCTTCTGCAAGAAAACCGCATTAAGCGGAACGCTGCCGAGCTGGAGTTCTTCGACAGGTCGGCCAATGGGGAATCGTGGGTGTTGCTCTCCGATCAGCTGGAAACGATCTTTGAGGCGGTGAACTCGATCCGGCAAGTCCACAAGGAAACTTTGTCAAAGATTTTTGACGACTCCCTTTTCAGAAGCGTCTCTGCGGTCATAGATCAGACACATAGCGCTTTTGACAGCATGGAAAGGGCTATTCGCTGCGATGAAACTTCCCCTCCCTTCCCAAAGCTGGAATCGGCCCTCGCGGTTATGGCGGGCGAGCGGCTCCGCTTCCGCGCCACTCACACGATCCGGAAATTCAACCTTGAAGATGTCGAGAGCTTCTTTGTCTACTTTTACGGCCTGCGCCTCATCGGCGAATCGATCCTCAAAATGAGCCGGGAGACACTTGAAGGAGACTAACACCGTTTGAACATCATCACCCCAAGCGGTGGCAGCGTCAAAGTAATCCGGTAGGGGCGGTTCTGGGTGTTCTCTTCAACGGCTTCCACATGCCCCTCATTGCCTAAATTGCTTCCACCGTATTCCGCGGCGTCGCTGTTGAAAATCTCCTTCCAGCAGCCCCCGAAGGGCGCGCCGACGGCGTAATTGTGCCTTGGCACCGGCGTGAAATTGCAAACGACAATGATGTAGTCCTTGGGGTCTTTCCCTTTCCTCAAGAAACTGATTATGGAATTCTCGGCATCATGCAGATCGATCCACTCGAATCCTTCCGATTCGAAATCGTAGGTGTACAGGGCTGGCTCCGTCTGGTAGAGATGATTTAGAGCTTTCAGCGTCTTTTGGATCCCCTGATGCCGGTCCCATTGCAACAGGTGCCAGTCGAGCGAACTTTCATGGTTCCACTCATTCCACTGCCCGATTTCCGAGCCCATAAACAACATCTTCTTGCCCGGATGGCCAAACAGATAGCCATAGAGCAGGCGGAGGTTCGCAAATTTTTGCCAGTCGTCTCCCGGCATCTTGTTTAAAAGGGACCCTTTGCCATACACCACTTCATCATGCGAAAGGGAGAGGACAAAGTTTTCATTATAAATATACAACATACTGAAAAGCAAATCGTTATGATGATATTTGCGGTGGATGGGCTCTTTGCTGAAATAGGTCAGGGTATCGTGCATCCAACCCATGTTCCACTTCATTCCAAAGCCCAAGCCGCCAAGGTAGGTCGGGCGCGATACCATCGGCCAGGCCGTCGATTCTTCGGCGGTCATCTGCATATGGGGATATCTTTCATAGAGAAACTCATTCAGGGTTTTGATAAATTCGATCGCTTCCAGATTCTCCTTTCCGCCGTAAATATTCGGGATCCAATCGTTGTTTTCCCGCGCATAGTCGAGATAGAGCATGGAAGAGACGGCATCGACTCTTAGGCCGTCCGCATGATATTTCTCCAGCCAGAAAACGGCGCTGCTGATCAGGAAAGAGCGCACCTCATGCCGGTCGTAATTGAAGATGTAGCTGCGCCACTCGGGGTGAAAGCCTTTTCTTGGATCTTCGTGTTCAAAGAGATGCGTTCCGTCAAAGTAAGCGAGGCCATGTTCGTCCGAGGGGAAATGGGAGGGCACCCAGTCGAGATAAACGCCGATCCCCATCTGATGCAGCGAGTCGATTAAAAACATGAAATCCTGGGGAGTGCCGTAGCGGCTGCTCGGGGCAAAATAGCCCACTTTCTGGTAGCCCCACGAGCCATAGAAAGGGTGTTCCATCATGGGCATGAATTCGACGTGGGTGAAACCCATTTCTTTCAGGTAGGCGGGCAGGACTTTTGCCATTTCCCGGTAAGTAAACGGGCGGTTCCCCTCTTCGGGTTTACGCCGCCAGGAGCCGTAGTGGAGTTCGTAGATGGAGATGGGGGCGTGCAGACTGTTTTTCTGCCCTCGGATTTTGTTCCAGTTTCCCTCGTTCCACGTGTATTTGAGATCCCATACGATTGAGGCCGTTTTGGGAGGGATCTCCCAGAATAGGGCAAATGGATCTCCTTTTTCGAATTCTCCGCCGCCGTTTTTCGATTTGATGAAGTATTTATACACCTCTCCCTGTCCGATATGGGGAATGAAGCCCTCGAAGATTCCGGAGCCGTCCCAGCGCACGCCCAAGGGATGGGTAGTGCGGTTCCAGCCGTTGAAATCGCCGATGACTGAAACGGTTTCGGCGTTCGGCGCCCAGACGGCAAAATAGGTCCCTTTCTGATTTCCGAATGTGACGGGATGGGAGCCGAGCTTGTCGAAAAGGTGAAAATGCCTTCCCTGTTTAAAGAGAAAGGTATCTTGTTCCGTGATAAGGGAATATTGATACAGGACGCGGTCGGTGGTTGTCATGGTGGCTCCTTTTTAAACCCCTTATAGGGTTAAGGCGAGTATCCGTCAACAACGGCGTTGTTGCATTATTTTTGCCTAGGATCTTTGCGCAAAAACAACTCATCTTTAAATGTTTGCGCTCTTGCAAATAGCGCTTCGGCTATTTGCTGCGAGCGACAAATATTTAAATCTGAGCGTTTTTGCATCAAATCTCCTAGGCAAAAATTACGCAACAACGCCGTCAATAACCGTTGCATTTTTTCTTTACCCAATTTACAATTGAACTTTAATCACTTTAATTTGGAGGTGCTTGTGAAATATTTAACTATTGTTATGATGACCTTTTGCGCACTGCTTCAGGCAGAGGTTAAAGATGTCTCTTCAGCGAATTTTGCTACCGAAGTCGAACAATCTAAAGGGTTTGTAATTGTAGATGTCTTTGCTGAGTGGTGCCAGCCCTGCAAAAAGATGAAGCCGATTTTTGAAGCTTTAAGTTCGGAATATCCCAACATCAAGTTTGTGAAAATCAACAGCGATGAAGCGAAAGAGATCACCAAAAACTTAAAAGTGACCGGTCTTCCAACTTTTATCTTCTTTAAAGATGGCAAAGAAGCGGGACGCCAAGTCGGCTACGCCGATGCCGCAGCTGTGAAAGCGAAGATCAAAGAAATTTTCGGAGCTTAAGGTAATGAGATATTTAGCTTTGGCTTTGATCGCCTTAACGGCATCCATTCACGGATTTGATGATTCTTATGCCGAATTCATTGATTCATATGGGGAAATCAAAAAAGGGGAGTCTAAAGTCATGAGCATCACGGTAGAGAATTTTAGCGAGGAAGTGGAGGATTATGAAGGCAATGTCATTTTGGACGTCTATGCCGACTGGTGCTCCCCCTGCAAAAAAATGAAGCCGATTTTCGAGGCTTTGAGCATAGAGTATCCGGAAATCAAATTCGCAAAAATAAACAGCGATGAGGCTAAAGAGATTGTGAAGCGGTATAAAGTGAGGGGGATACCCTGCCTGATTTTCTTTACCGAAGGGAAAGAGGTGGGCAGGATTTTAGGCTTGACCGACGCTAAGAGCATAAAAGAGAAGATCAAAGATGTTTTTGTATCTCATCCTGATGCACAAGCGACAGGACCAATTCCTCTTGGCTGATTTGTGAAAACTGCTGCAATATCCCATCGGCGCGCGAATCGGCTGTCAATTGCCCGATCAGCGCGTCGAGATCTATATTGAGGTTATACGCGGCTTCCGTCACCAAGGGACGCCATACGGTTTGCAAATAAACCGGTAAGGGGAGAAATTCCTTTCCTGTCACTGTCAACAGAGCCTGATTGCCCAGCTTCAAAATTTGATCGCGATTCAAAAGCAGCCAATGATAGGGTAAAAGTTCCTGTTGCCTTAAACCCATAAACGTCAAGGTCATCGCTTGGGTAAACGCGTATAATTCAGATAGTCCGGTCGTGTCCGCCGCCCTGATTTCAATGCGGTAGCCGGTTTGGGCTGTTTTGGGAAAAATATCAAACCAGACGTTATTTTTCCGCTTGATCTGTTCCTCCCCCGGTAAGTGGCGGCAGTAATGGGTAAAATCTTCCCAGGATAAAATACCTGGGGGCAATATGCCTGCGCGGCTGCTGCTTATCGCATCGTTAAGGCAGATCCGGTAACATTTATAATTGGTCTTCTGCCAGGCAAATAAGGGTGAGGCCTGCGTTATGGCCGTCAAGGGCCACATATAAATTTGCAGCAGCTGGCATACCCGCAATAAGTCTGATTTTTTATGGAATCCAAAATTAATCTGAAAGCCGCAGTAAAATAGCGGGCCCCCCTTCTCGGCCATTAGGGGGAGCGATTCGACGCAGCGCAGCTTGTGAGTGCGGTAAAGATCGTCGCGCCCTCTTCCCGGGTGTAAGCCGGCGAATAATAATCCATGGCCATGCCGCGCTAAAAATTCCTGCGCGGCTTGTATTTTATTTCTCAGCTCGGTGAACGCAGCGTCAACGGTGGTATGGATCGAAGTGCTGAATTCAATGGTCGCCGCATCAAATTCGGTTTGCAGAGGCAGAAAGCCTAGCTGCTGTAAGTGAACGTCTAAGGCAGAAAATTCCTCGCTGTTGTTAAAAGAGGTAACCGGCTTGCCGGTTGCCAAATCCACGACATTCGCTTCTAATTCTAAGCCAATCGATAAAGTATTAATTTTCAGGTGTCTCTTTCTTTCTGACGTACTTCTCTTGAAACTCTTCGACATAGAGATAAACTACCGGTGTAAAGAAATAGGTGATCAACTGGGCAAAGAGCAGCCCGCCTAAAATAACAAGGCCTAAAGGTCTTCGCGACGAGGCGTCGGCGCCGATTCCCAGGGCAATCGGCACCGCGCCCATCGCAGCTGCTATGGTTGTCATCAGGATCGGACGAAAACGCTTCTTGCAAGATTCAATGATCGCCTCCTCAGCGCTCTTCCCCTCTTCCACCAGCTCATTCGCAAACTCGACCAGCATAATCCCGTTCTTCATCACAATGCCGATTAAAACAATAAGTCCGACATAGGCGTAAAGGGACAGCGTGCCGCCAAACAGATAGAGCGTCGCGAGACCGCCGAAAATGGCTCCCGGCAGAGTCGAAAAGATGGTAATGGGATGAAAATAACTCTCATAAAGGCTGCCGAGAAGGAGGTAAATCACCAATATGCAGGAAAGGAGCAGCGGCCCCATGCTCGACATAGTTTGCTGAAACACCTGCGCCGTTCCCTGGAACTGCCTGATCACGGTCGGCGAGAGGATCTTAGTTGCGGCGGCATTGATTTTTTTCACGACCGCGCCCAAAGCCGCGTTCTGCTTGATATTGAAAAAGAGGGTCGCCGAGGTGAGCTGGTTCACGTGGTTCACCTGCATCGGTCCCACGCTGTTGGTCACATCCACAACGGTGTTGAGCGGGACTAGCTGCCCTTGCGTCTCAGGATTTCGCGAGGTGAGGTAGAGCAAATTCAACGCATTGGGATTCAACCGGTATTTATCCTGCATCTCGATGATGATGTTGTAGAGGTTAATGGGGGTATTATAGGTCGAGACGCGGCCGCCGCCGTAACCTAAGCTGAGCGCCTCTTCGATCGTCTTTGCCGTGATCCCATAGGTGCTGGCCTGATCCCGCAGGATTTTGATGTTGAGCTGAGGGGTGCTGTTCTGGATATCGGAGCTTAAGTTTTCCAGCTCGGGAAAAGTCTTCAATTCCCCCAGCAGAGCGGTGGCCTGGGTGTAAAGGTTTTGCGGATCCTGGATGCTGGATAAGGAGTATTGGTAATCGGCTCTTTGCACGCCCGTTCCGACGTTCAGGTTGATTTGGGGGATCGCCTGCAAAAACGCTTTCACCCCCACTACTTTCTGCAGTTCTTCATTAATTTCCTTCAGCACGACGTTGATGGGAGGGCGCTCTTTGATCGGTTTCAGAGTGAAGAACAAGATCCCCTGGTTAGGCGGCAGAAAAGAGGTGATGTTGGCCGCGGAAATGATGCTGGCGATGTGGGAATTTTTTTTACCGGCGTCGGTGGCCGCTGTCTGCAAGGCATTCATCTCTTCCAAACTCACATCTTGAGGGGCTTGCGTCAACCCTTGAATCGCGCCCGTGTCGCCGGCGGGCAGGAAATCCTGCGGAATGATCTTAAAGAGATAAAGGGCGACGACGCAGCAGATAACCACTAAAAAGAGAGGCACCAGGCGATGTTTCACCACCCATTCGAGTTTCGGTTCATATGCGTTTAAGAGTTTATCCATCAACCATTTAGCGAAATGTTCAATCCGGCTTGGGCTTTTGGTTTCTTCCTTCAAAAAGAGAGCGCAGAGCATCGGAGTCAGGGTCAGGGAGATAAAGCCGGAAAAGAGCACGGCGATTACAATGACCATGGCAAATTCATGGAACATGCGGCCGATAATGCCGGGCATAAAGATTAAGGGGATAAACACGGTGCTTAAAGAGAGGGTCATGGAAAGCACGGTCGTGCTGATCTGTTTGCTTCCATCCAAGGAGGCTTGCAGCGGTTTTTTCCCCATCTCGACATGGCGGACGATATTTTCCAGCACGACAATGGCGTCGTCGACCAGAAATCCCACCACCAGGGTCAGAGCCAGCATCGAGAGGATATCCATGCTGTAGCCGTTCACATACATGAGGGCGAAGGTGCCGAAGATGGCCATAGGCAAAGCGATGGTCGGAATGAAAGTGGTGGTCATTTTGCCGAGGAAAAGGAATATCACCAGAACCACGAGCAGGAAGGCGAGAAAAAGGGTGAATTTGACGTCGGCTATCGATTCATCGATCATGATCGATCCATCCTGGATGATGCGTAAAGAGATCGATGGGGGGAGCTCGCCGCCGAGTTCGGGAAGCATGTCCCTGATGGTTTGGCACAGCTTCACGGTGTTGAAGCCCGACTGCTTTGTCACCGCGACGACGATGGAAGGAACCTGTCCTTTATCCTGCGTCCACATAGAGAGGAAGTAATCTTTGATGTAATCGCCGTTGAAGGCGTTGCCGATATCGCTGATCCGGATCGGCGCGCCCTGCCGCTCTTCTACGATAATGGGATTGTAATCCGCTCCGTTGGTGATTTGTCCGAAGGGATAGAGGGTGTAGGCTTGCCGGTTGTTGTACACTTGTCCCACGGCGAGCTGCTGGTTGGCGTCTTTAACCGCCTGCGAGACGGTGTCGATGCCAAGCCCCATGGCGGCCATCGCTTCGGGATTGAGCTGTATGCGGGTGGCGCGCGGGCTGCCATATACTTGCACCTGGGAGACGCCGGAGAGCATCGAGAGGCGCTGGGCGATGACGGTGTTGCCGTAATCGTAGAGGTCGGAGGTGGTCATGGTTTCAGACGAGACGGCGATATACATCACGGGGGTGTCGGAGGGGTTCGTTTTTTTATAGGATGGGGGGTTTGGCATTTGGGGCGGCAGGTTGCCTTGCGCCTGGGTCAGCGCCTGGCTCACATCGGTGGAGCAGGAGTCGATATTGCGCTTCAGATCGAACTGGCACACGATTTGGGATAGCCCGGCGCTGCTGGTGGAGACCAGCAAATTCATGCCCTGGATGGTCATGAGCTGCTGCTCTAAGATAGTGGTGATGTCGTTTGCCATGGTCTGGGCGTCCATCCCGGGGTTTTGCGCCGTCACGGTGATGACCGGAAAGGCGATTTCGGGCAGGTCGCTGATGGGGAGGCTGCGGTAGGCCATAAAACCGAAGAGGAAAATGCCGGCCATGACCAGGCTGGTCATCACCGGGCGGCGGATATAGGGTTCGGATATGTTCATGCTTTATCTTCTTTGATTTGAAATTTAGCTCCGGGCGATAAAGTGAGCTGCCCTTTGGTCACCACAGTTTCACCGGCTTTGATGCCGCAATCAATCACCTGCTCGGTATCGATCAGCTGGCCCAGGGTAACGCGTCTTTGGTCGACGGTTTTATCCTCTTTGGCGACATAGATAAAAGGGCCTTGGGTATCGTATTGAACGGCTGTCGCGGGGACGACAATGGCGTTTGGAATTTGCTTTAATATGATCCGCACATCGACAAACTGACCCGGCCAAAGTTCGGCTTCTTTGTTTTCAAAAATGGCGCGCAAATTGATGGTGCCCGAATCGGAGTTTACGGTGTTGTTGACAAAATCGAGCCATCCGGTGAATTTATTTTTGCCCCCAACCACATTGGCTTCCACGTTCAGGCCGAAAAGATCGTACTGCATCAGTTCGTTAAAAAAACGCTCGGCGAGGGTGAAATCGGCGTAGATCGGATCGATCTGATTGACGACGACTAAGGGAGAGCTCTGATCGGGCCTGACGATATTGCCCGGATCGATCAGGTGTTTTCCTAATCTGCCGTTGAGGGGCGAAGTGATGGTGCAGTAGCCGAGATTGACTTTGGCTTTGTTGACAGCGCCTTCATATTCGACCAGCTGTCCTTGCGCGATTTCTTTGTTCGAGCGGTATTCCAGATAGTTCAGGACCGAAACGTAATCTTCAGGCAGCAGCCCGGAATAGCGCTCTAAGCGCTGCGTGTTGAACTCGAGCGAGGCTTTGGCTTGCTGGTACTGCCCTTCGGCTTCTTCCAGTTCCGCTTCGTAAATCCGTTTGTCGATCGAGTACAAAAGGTCCCCTTTTGCAATAAACCCTCCGTCTTTGAAGTAATAGCCGGTGACCTCACCGGTCACTTGCGGGCGGACATCGACGGTGGCATAAGCTACGGTGTTGCCGATCGTTTGCAGGATGTAGGGCATCTCTTGACAAACGGCCTGAGCCACCTCGACAAAGGGGGCGGGGCGTTCCTTAGGCGCCTCTTTTTTTTCACAGCCTGAAAGAAGGAGTAAGAGAGTTACAATGTAGAGCATAGTGTACCTGTGCTATAGGATAAATCTGTTAAGGATGTATACCAGTCTTTTCTCGATTGCGCGAGGGTGTTGCGCGCATCGGCAAGTTCGGTTAAGGAGTTGATCACGGTGACAATATCGACCGTGCCGGCGCGGTATTTGCCTAAAGTGGCTTTGTAGGCTGCTTCAGCGACCTCTACGTAAAAGAGGCTGACTTTGACCATTTCCGTAGAGATTTCAAGATTTTGATAATTCGTCGTCACTTGTTGCATGATATCGACCTCGAGCTGCCGCATTTCCGACTGGGTTTTCTGAAGCTCCGCTTTCGCCTGCCGGATCTGGTTGAGGTATTCAAACCCTTGAAACAGGGGCAAAGAGAGGGTTAGCTGAACGTTATAATCGTAGATATCGCTTTTTCCGTTTTGAAAATTGTACCTGCCGTAGTCGCCGTTCAAATTCAGTTGAAACCATTGATTATCTTTTGCCGCCTGCACCGCCCATAAAGCCGAGAGCACTTTGGAAAAAGCGGCGTAGAGATCGGGCCTGTACATATAGGCTTCGGCGATGTAGGAGTCGATAGAGGGCAGTTTGATCTCGGTGTCGACCGGTTTTTCGGGATTCTCGATCGCAATATCGGTGTTGGCAGGCAAAGAGAGATCGGCGACGAGTTTGGTTTTGGCGTCCATCATCTGTTCCAGGCTCATCAGCAGTTCGAGCTCCATTTTCGAGACTTGCGTTTCTGCCTGCAGTTCGTCGCTCAAGTCGGCGATGCCGAATTTATGCTTGGCGAGAGTGGAATCCAAAACCGTTTCGGCGTCCTTGAGATTGGCCTCGGCGGCGATCAATTGCTCTTTGTAGGCGATATAGTCGTAATAATCGACCGTCGTCTGTTCTATGACGCTTTGGATTTCCTGATTGTGCATCCAGTTGGCCGCAAAAAGCATCTGCTTCATCGATTGGGCGTTAGCCCAGGTGGTGCCCGTATCAAAGAGCAGCCAGCTGAAAGTGACGTGGGGGCCAAATTCCTGAAACTGGTTGACATAGACGCCGCTTTGCAAAAAGTTGAAAATGCCGCTGGCCTGGAAGTAGGTGCCCTCGCGGATCGCGTCGTAGTAATATTCCGCATCGATATCAGGAAAAAAGGGAGCCAGACTCTCGCCGTATTTGGCGGCGGCTATGTGGGTTTGAGCCCATGAGGCTTTCAGCTGGTTGCTGTTGACGAGGGCGAGGTTGACCAGTTTTGAAAGGCCCATGGGGCAGCCGGCATATTCCTCTTTATTCGTGTAGGCAGGGCAGGAGGTGAGAAGGTAACAGGGGGGAATCGGGTGTTGTTGCGGATAGGGCTGCCAGTTCTTTGTCGGGGCGCTTGGCGTCAGGGTAAAAGGGCACGCGGCGTCCCTCCAGCAGCCTGTGAGGGAAAAGAGCAAGAGGCAGAAACCGACGAATTTCATAACAACCGCGTATTAGATAATATTGGATATATGCATAAAACTTTTGAAAAGAGCAAGATTTTTTTCTTCCCTCAATTCATAAAATAAGCTATAGATTATGTCTTACGAGGAAGTTGCTATGTTAAAGTATTTGATCCTTTGTCTTATATCTTTCTCCACTTTCGTTTCAGCGCAAGAAACCGCTGCTGAAAGTGAATGTGTGCATGAACCGGGACTTGCCTATGAGTATTACGACTACGCCTGTCCCGCCAATTTGGGCTGCGATTATCCGCGCAGATTCGAAAACGATTCTCAGTTTGGAAGAGAGTGCGGCCTGCGGGGAATTTGGATTCCCGAAGCGCCTGTCCTCTTCGAGCCTCTGGCCGCATCTCCAAGGGAAATATGCTACTCTTTAGCCTGGAGGATGTATGATAGAGCACTACGATTTGAGAGCCATCCTGAAGTGGATCAGGAAAACGTTTCCGGAAACAACATCGTAGCTGTTTCCTATGGCGACCAATTTCCGATTTACCGCTTTTTTAAGGTTTGGCCTTGGGGCGGAGAACTTCAAATTGACCTGCAAGGCGCCCTTTGGGCCGTTTTTGCCCCCTCCCATGAGTGCGCCCCTTTGATCAATGCCGACTACTATGTGGGCATTCCGATCACTTATGCCGCAGGCTGCTGGTCCTTCCGCTTGCGCGGCTACCATATCTCCTGCCATATCGGCGATGAATTTTTGCAGCTGAAGCCCGATTTTGACAGACGCAATCCAAGCTCCGAGTTTGTCGATTTCTTCGCCTCTTATATGTACCATGGGCAGATCCGCGTCTATGCCGGCGCCGGCGCTGCCGTCACCCAGGACAGCACGTTCAAAAGCAGCCGCGTCTTCGTGGAAGCGGGAACTGAGATCAGACCTGCCGCTTTACGCCGGTATAGCTATAAAAACACCTTATATGGCGTTCCCATCTTTGCGATGCACTTTACCTACCGCAATAAGCACGTCAACCATATCGATTCCACCTATATTTTAGGTTATGAATGGGGCAAGTGTTCCGGTTTGCAGCACAAAACGCGCGTCTTTATCGAGTATCACGACGGCTACTCCATGGAAGGGCAGTTTTGCAAGCGGCCCACGAAGTATTTTAGCTTGAAGATGACCTGGAGCTATTAAGATGACCATTCCGCCAAAACAGCTGAATGAAAAAGACTTTATCCAGAAAGAACCGGGGAATATTCTTCCCGGGTGGGTTTGGTTTTTTATCCTTCTTTTGTTTTGCGGCATGCTGCTGCAATTCTTTGTCTGGTTTTCGCATGGGAAGAAAACGGTGGCTCAACCCCCATTTTATCAGGTCACGAACCGCGACATGTCCCTTTTCTTATGGCAAAATACTGAGTTTATGCGAAAAACCACCCTTTACGACAGGCACTATCTGCCCGCTTTTGACTCCCAGGACGGAGTGGCTCTTCAAACAGACCTCGCCGATCAGCTCGTGATCGGACCGCCTGAGCTTTTTTTTCGCTACCATACCTGGAATCGCCAGATAAAAAGAGAATTCACCAATACTCCGATTCCGGTGGATGAGTTTCTAAAATTTCTCGCCTATGCCAAAGAGTGGCTGCCCGCGAACTGGGCTAATGCCCCCGAGGAGTATCAAAAGCTGATTCCCACCCTTCCTCAGCGCACCACGACCGATTTGAGCAGCCTCGCATATAGCGAATTGCCCCTTGACGTGCGGATCGCCTTTCAGGGCTGGCAGAACAATTTTGAAAACGCGGCCGAAATAGAGAAGGCGCAATTTACCAATCCGCAGGTGATGAAATTTCTCCTCTCCCACCCCCACTTTGCCCGCAATTTCTGGCGCAATATCTCTCCCGATTATTTAGGCACATTGGCGGCGAACAAGGGGACGATACCTGACAAAGAGATCCCCTCTTTTCTCAGGCAGGCGTTGTACAACGCTACGGCGGAACGATCACAAACCCCTCAGGCATAACGGGTCCGGTTTTGCCGATCGCAAGCTCCCCCTTGAAGAATTTTTCATAAACGGAAAGCCCTTGCTGTGCCGTCTGAATACAGTAAAAACAGTTGCTGATCCACTCAGACCCTTTAATCGTGCCATTTTGCAGGTTGCACTGAAAGCGGCTCGTGACTTTCTCCTTCCAATATTCGCTCGTCCCGAAAAGCAGGATCGGCGTCGCTCCCACAGCTCCCACTTTGCGGCGCACTTCTTCAAGGGCGTATTCAAAGTCGGTGCCGATGCCGCCGCAAAGAAAGATCGGAAAATTGAGGTTGAATTCCGCCTGCCTTTCCACTAATTTATCGAGCCGGTAGGTCATTTTCGCTTCCACATATGGGTTTTGCAGCTGTTCGTTGACTACCTGATCCTTCTTTTTAAAATCGACGATATTGGCGCAGGAGAGAATGCCAAGCTCCATCGCCACCCGGTTGCCCACCTCCATAGCCCCAGGTCCGCCGCCCGTTACCAGGGCAAGGGGGGTGTTGGGGTTCAAGAGAGGATGAGTGAGGGTTTTGCGCATCTCGATGATGCCCTGGAGGAGCTCTTTTAAGGCCGACTCGAAGCTTCCTTCGATCAGATTCGACCCGTAAATACCAAATAGCGTAGCCTTTAAGAAAGTGTCCACTTTATTTAAAGGGACAAACAGCCCTGTGCTCTGATCCGATTTTTGCACGTAGCGCAAGACTTTTCCCGTTCCCTCATCGACCCAGAAAATGGGTATGCCGAATTTTTCCAAATCGTTCATAAGGGCGCGGTCTTCGGCTGAGAAAAAGGAGCTGAATGAAGAGGAGGGGTATTGGAAATAAATCCCTTTCAAACAGCGCTGCACCTGATCGCTAAGCAGCATCCTTTTCATGAGCGGGGAGGGAAAAAAGCGGGTCAAAAGAATCCCTTCGCTGGTGATATGCCCATCGTCGATGCTCTTTAA
This sequence comes from uncultured Chlamydiae bacterium, assembly GCA_963696295.1. Classification (GTDB taxonomy): domain Bacteria; phylum Chlamydiota; class Chlamydiia; order Chlamydiales; family JAJFMB01; genus CAVOJR01. The sequence goes on from CAVOJR010000001.1 coordinate 2,108,300, forward strand.
AAAAGGATAGGAGGGCTGTTGCTGAATGTAGCGCTCGACCATCAGCGCCTGCCGCTCTTTTTGACTCGAACCCGGAAACTCATGCAGCCGGATTTTGCGGATGACCCAGTCCTCGGGTGTCAGTTTTAGCATCTGCTCCCCCTTCACGACAAATACCGCAGCGCGATCTTCCAGCGGTTCCGGCGCTGTGGAAAAGGCTTTGAAGACAGCCTTTTCATCTTCCAGGCAGTTTTTTAACTGATCCCGGTCGGAGAAAAAGACATATTCGCGGTAGGGCTCCAGCGTGTAAAATTCGAGCGGAATATCGGAGAGCTCCCGTTTGCTCTGACCAAAAAGCTCATAAATATCTCCCGAGTGGTGGGTGTCGGGTTGCAAAATGGAGGCAGAGGTATGGTGGAACCCGTCGGAGAGAAGTTTATCGACCACCCGGCCAAAGACGGTGCGGATATGCAGGGGAAGCGTGCGGACGAGGAGGAGTTCTCCCTCTTCCACATTGCGCGGCGCAAAAGGCTTCCATAATTGGTGCAGCCGCACCAGATCGCGCACCTGGTGGCCAGAACTTAAGGCTTTCACCAGGGTGGGGAGGAAATGGTGGATGGCCGAATCGTAGACCACCTTCCCATTTTGCAAGGTCAGGTAAGCCACCGTGCGTCCGTCGATTTTTTCTAAGATGAGGTCTTTGCTCCCTTCCAGGCCCCCAAGGGAAAGCAGAGGTCTTCCCCGCCGGTCGGAACGGCCGAACATGCGGCTCAAATAGTCGGGATCGCGCACCCTGCGCCTTTCGTCTGCGGCAAAAAGTTTGCCGATCACCGCTCCCGGCTGCAAATAGTTGAGCACTTCGATGCCCAAAGTGCCGATGCTGGTGAGGAGAACTTTCACTTGTGCGACGCCGTTTCTTTCATCCAGTTCAAAAGTTATCCCTGTGCCATTCAGGCCGATTTGGGCGAGCGTGCTTTTGATATTGAAAAATACCCGGTCGGGATCAATCTTAAATCCCACGAAATTGCGGGAAATATTCTCGATGAACACATTCGCCTCGGCCGTTTCATTAGACAACCGTTTGATAGACGTAATGGGGCCGTCGGGGGTGACCAGATCGTAGAGGTTGACGTCCAAAGACGGAGGCAGATCATTCATGGGGTGAAGGCTCTTCAAATTCCAATTTGAATTTAGCCGGTCCCGGCATTGTTTGCGGCTGCGGGATGACGCGCACAGCTAAATAGTGCCGGCTGGTGACGATCGACCACCCCTCCTCGCTTCTTTTGATTTTTAATATCATTTCACCCGAAGCTAGTTTCACGCCAAGCTCAGGATCGTCGAGAATCGCTTTAATTTCATTGACGCTTTGCCAAAGTGGAGGCAGAGCCGCAGAGACGGTTTGCACCGCAATAAAACTGAAGAAAAAAAACAGGTACTTTTTCACAATATACTCCACATTGTTTTAAATTATGGTATATATGAAAAAAATGGCTTGAAGTCTAGAAAATTGTGAAAATGGGATCAACCGGTGAGAGAACTCACCGGCAAAAAGAAAATTTACTTTTTAACTGCTGGTTTGCCGCTAGCTGGTTTTTGGCCGCCTGCAGGTTTTTTTCCTTGCTTACTCATACTGATATCCTAGTATAAAGTACCCAGCAAATCGTTTCGAGCTACGTTTCCCGAACACTTTTGCCTCAAGCCAATTCTCTCATTGTCCAGAATTATTGAAAAGAAAATAAATGCAAAAAAAGCAAAAATTTTTCGGTCCAAAAATTGGGCTATCGTCAAGCGATGAACTCCTCACAAGTTTAGCGATTCCTTGGTAAAATTGTGTTTAAAAAAATGGATCCGTCAACCTATTATGGTTCTCCATTAATGGGAAGACACCAAGTATGAGTGAAAAAATTGTTTCAATCCGTTCCAGCGAGGATATACAAACTCAATTACAACCCCTTTATGATGCCTGGTACCGGGTGGAAACAGAAATGGATATTGCCGTCGTGAAAGTTCAGGGGGTGATTCGGGCCTATTGGAAAGGGAATCGCAACCCCTTCTTCACCCTGTGTTATCACGCTCCGGCTCCCATTGAGCAGGAGTTATCCTTAAGACTTGGCTACTATCCCTGGATGGATATTGACCTTGAGAAGCATTTTATCCCCAAAAATCGGAAGGCCGAGCAGATGCATCAGGCGCTGGTGCTGACCGCCACTTTGGGGATAGAGTTTTTTCTCTTTTCTTTGTTTACACAATCTTAATAAAAAATTTATCTACCATTAATGAAAAAGGTGTATTTTTAAAGTTTGAGTTAAATTAGAGATTGTGTTATAATTTATTTTTGTTCTAATCAGGTTGGTTTCTAATGAAAAAGAATATTGCTCTTCTGGTCGCGCTGTTTTTGGCTATTGCCGCTCCGGGTCTCCAGGCGAAAAAAATCACGTACAGCGATTTTACTGAAAGCTCCTTTAATTTTACGGATATGGCTCTCAGCGATGATAAAATCAAAATAGAAAGCAGCGAGCTATATCATTCCGTCAAAGCAATTTTTCTGGATGGCAAGTATGTCATGCTTGAAAATGACTTTATCTGGGAAGTGGACTACTGGTATCAGTCGACAGCCAATAAGTGGCAAGAGGGAGACAAGCTCAAAGTTTATCGCGATGATACCTGGGAAATAGAGAATGTCACCAAAGGCAATTCAGTCTATGGCCCATTTGCCGGATATGAGCGGGCACAGCTGGGCCGGATCAAGACCATTCGCGACGATAATACCCTGATCGAACTCGCCGACGGGAAGCAATTTCAAACCCTGTCCCTCTCTTTAGTGCATAGCTCCGGCTCCCAGCCGGGCGATCTGGTTTTCTGGATGCACAGCAAAGGATCCTCTACCCACAAATACGCTCTTTGGAATTTCACTCGGGGCTATATCATGTATAACCTGAAATATCTGGGCGTTGCAGGCGCTTCCAAAGACGAAACAAAGATTGTCTTCGATTTGAGCCACATCCAAGATTTGGAGAGTCGTTTAGGCGCTCAACTGAAAGGGCAGCCGGGGGCGATTAAAACGGTATGCGACGCGCTCCTTCGCTTTTCCCTGCATTTGAACGATCCGCAAAAGCCGATCGGCGCCTTCCTCTTTGTCGGTCCCACCGGGGTGGGCAAGACGGAGCTTTGCAAGGCTTTGGCCCGCGAGCTGTTGAAGTCTGAGTCGGAAATCATCCGTTTCAATATGGCCGATTTTAACTCGAGAGCGAGTGTCTGGAGATTAATCGGCGCAGCTCCCGGTTATGTCGATCATGAGGCCGGGGGGCAGCTGACCGAGGCGATCAAACGCAAGCCGAACGCCATCGTTCTCCTGGACGAGATGGAAAAGGCCGATCCCGAAGTACAAAAAATCTTTTTATCCGTGTTTGACGAGGGCTTTGTCCTGAATGCCGATAACCAGCGGATCGATTGCTCCAAGTGCCTTTTTGTGATGACCTCGAATTTGGGTTCCAAGGATATCATCAATATGTCTCACAGCGGAAGAAGTTCAGAAGAAATTTTGGAGAAGATCGAGCCTTTGCTGATTCGGGGATTATCGCCTGAGCTGTATAACCGCCTGGAGCCGGTCGTGTTCCACGCGATTTCTGAAGAAGTGCTCAGTGATTTGGTCGATCTTTTGCTCAACAAAGTGGTGAGCAATTTTAAGGAAAAAAGAAACATCACTGTGAATATCGATGAGAGCGTTTATCCTTATTTGCTTAAAAACGGGTATTCGGCCGAACTCGGCGTCCGTCCGCTAAAAACATTGATAGAGAAGAAAATTGTCGGTTATCTTTCTCAGGCGATTGCAAGTGATAAGATTCCGGATGGAAGCACTATGTGGATTTCCTACGACGCAGATAATTTTGATTGGATAATTGAATGGGAGTAATGATGAAAAAACAGTTTCAAATTCTGTGCCTGATAGGCATGTTGGCAGCAACCTTTGATCTGCCTGCCAAAAACAAAATTATCTATACCGATCAAAATGAAGTCGGCGAGGCAAAGACCGATTTTAACTTGGCAAACGTGTTAGAGCTCGAGGACCGCCTGAACGCGCGCATTATCGGACAGCCTGAAGCTGTGAGTACCGTAAGCGATGTGATCCTCCGTTTTGCCGCTAAAATGAACGACCCGAAGAAACCGATCGGATCGCTCCTGTTTATCGGACCAACCGGGGTAGGAAAAACTGAGCTTTGCAAGGTTTTAGCCATCGAGCTTTTAGGGTCGGAATCGAAGCTCATCCGCCTGAATATGGCCGATTTTTCTGAGCGGTACAGCCTTTCCAGATTGATCGGTTCAGCTCCAGGTTACGTGAACCATGAAGAGGGCGGCCAGTTGACAGAAGCGATCAAACGCCACCCTAATTCGATCGTGCTTTTAGACGAAATGGAAAAAGCGGCGCCTGAAGTGCACAAGGCTTTCTTGTCCGTATTTGACGATGGCTTTATTGTGGACTCCAAAAATGAGCGCATTGATTGCACGAAATGCCTTTTTATTATGACATCAAACCTCTCCTCGCAGGCGATTTTGAATATGTCGCACAACGGATTTAGTTCCGATGAGATTTTGGAGCAGATCCAGTCCAAATTAATTAAAGAGCTTTCTCCTGAGCTTTACAACCGCGTTGAGCCGGTGGTATTTCATGCGCTGACCGAAGAGAGCCTGTTAGGTTTGATACAGCTGATGCTTAAAGGGGTTCAGAAGAATTTACAAAGTCAGAAACAAATTCAATTAAACATCGATCCAAGCGTTGTCGAATTCCTGGAAAAAAATGGTTACTCGAGGGAGTTAGGGGCAAGACCCTTGAAGGGGCTGATTGAGAAGAAAATCGTCGGCACCATTTCGAAAGCCGTTATCCGCGAAAATATTCCAAACGGCGCGGCGATTACCATTGCCTATAACGATGGTTCCTGGATCATAGAGTGGGAGATATAAATGATTAATCTGGTTTATCCAATTTACGCAGCCGAAGTATTCGCAGGAGAGTGCCTGGAGGTAAATTCGCATCGCAATCATCCCGATGCTAAGAGTGTGGATGAGGATATTGCCAAGATTGCCAAGGAAAAATTGGGAATGAAGTCGGTCGACGGCATTCAAGTGGTCGATGATTTGCATACCGGCGAGCTTTCCAAATCGTGGGGCGCGACTTCCCTCGGGTCGCTCGCGAAACCCGTCATCGCTTTGCAGAGCGGGCTTGAGACCAGCGCGCCTAATGCGAGGCGTTATCTGCTATTGCGGGAGCTTTACAAAACATCCAGTTCCCTTCGGATGAAAGAGATTGCCATAAAAGTGGTCCAAGTCGCCATTATGGTTGGCTTGATGATGTCTGGCATCGGCTTTTATGCTATGGTGGGCTGCGCTATCGGCCTCTTCGTGGCCAGTTACCTGATCGACGCGAGAATGAATTATAATTGCTCCGTATCCGCCCATCAGTTTGCCATCAAGGAGATTGAAGAGAAGGACAGACCGGAAGTTAAGGCGGCCTTTGAAGCGATGAATTCGGTGCGTGAGATGAAAGGGTTTATGAGACAAGGCGTCCTCGAAGATCTGAAGATGGATAAGCCGGTCGAAGAGCCGTTCGTTCAGGAAGTGGATAAAGCGTTAGCCAAAGCCTATAAAATAGTAGATGAGCTGAGAACCCTCACAACAGTAGAAACGAGGAAGGGTGAGCTGCTCGCAAAATTTAAAGAGATGGAAAAAGAGCTCGAAAAAGGGGAATTCACTCCCGAGCAGGAGTCGAAACTCTGCGACAAGCTCTATGATATCAACGAAGAACTGACGCAAATTAGAGAATTTGAATTGAAGAAGGCCGGGTTGCTCACCCTCGTCCAGGAGATATCCCAAGAGCTGGAAAAAACCGATTTGAAAGAGACATCCCAGTTGCCTGTTAAAGGGAAAGCGGTCTATGAAGAGCTCTTACATTTCAAAGCCGCGCATGAAAGATACGCGCCTGTGTTTGATGGAATCCAAGCTATTGCCGATGAGTTTGCCAAAAAGAAATTGAGCGGCGAGTCGAAGGCAAACCTGATGAACAAACTCAATGACTTCTACAAAAAATTCCCCTACGCTACCGACATCAAAGATGAGGATATCTCCACGGCTGCAAAGAGACAGCAGCTGTATGAAAAAATGGTCAGCGAACTGGAACAAAGCAAACTGCCTCTAATGGAGAAGGGAAAGCGGATCCTGGAACTGCGCGAAATTTTCGGCGAGCTCAAAAAAGGCCCCTTTACTTTCGATACCGCCCTCTTCGCCCCCATCGAAAAAGCGCTGCAAGAAAAGGGTGCTACACTCGAAGAGAAGATCGATCTGGATCAATTAGTTCAGGAAATTTCCGAGGAATTGAAAAAATACACTGTAAACGCGGAGGAGATGAAAGAACCCCTCGCTAAATTCGAGGAATTCTCCAATGCGCTCGACAAGGGAGACAAAGCCTCCGATGACGATCTGAAGAATAAAGCCGAGGCCTTTTTCGACGAGATGAAAAAGTTACGGGATTTGCATTTGTCCCTCACCCAAAGGCTGATTGAAAAATGGAACGCGATGGAGCTTACCCCAAGCGGCCTGGATCTGCCCTTTAAATTACGCCCCTCAACGGACAAGGCGAGCGACTTTTATAAGGAGCGGGAAGCGTATCATCTGCAGGATTTGGACAAGACGAAGCTGTTCATCCAGACCATGCCAGGCGTTATAACCTTGCTGATTATCCCCAAGTTGCTGGAACCGATTGCCAAAATCAATCCCCTTCTGATTCTGCCCGCCTACGGCCTCATCAGCCAAGGGATTGGCATGATGCTGACTCCGGCGGCCAATTGGCTAGGCCACTACGCCATCGACTGGCAATTCCTGCGCAACACCAAGCAGCCCCGCCCGGCGAAAGTCGAGCCCGGTGTCTGGCAAGGCGCGCTCTAACAGCCGCGTGCATATGATATATATTATGAATATTTAAGCGCCTTCATCATGAGCTCATCCAGGCGAAAATGCAGGGTGCCATCGGCCTCGCAGGGGATAATGGCTGTATAAGTGTCTACAATATCCCGCAGGTAGGCCTCCCGTTTAATTTCGGGAATGGTTCCAAAGGGGATCCAGCCGGCGAGCCAGCTGGCAAAGGCCGCTTTGTCCGGGTAGTCGATGGAGCCGTTGACGAGCTGCATCTGCTCGGGTATGAGGCCCGCTTCTTCAAGGAGTTTAGCCCAGGTGGCAAAGCTTAAGTGGTTCAATATCTTAGGGCTCTCAAAGTAGGGGCGCCAGGCGTCTTTTGCTCCGACCTTCTCCAGGGTATTGTGAAAGGGGTGGCGGGCCTGGGTGGGGGCGATGAGGAGAAGGGCTTTCCCGCCGGGAAGCAGCGCGCGGTTGACTCCCTTTAGCGCCGATAGGATATCGGGCACCCAGTGGAGGCAATTGAATGAGACGATCCGGTCAAATTCGGCATCAAATGGCAGGGCGGCGGCATCTGCCGCCTGGAAGGAGAGGCGGCTGCCAGCATGCTTTTGCGCGACTGTGAGCATGGAGGGAGTGAGATCTATCCCGATTAAGGTGCTGTCTGGCGCGTGATCGGCGATATATTTCGTGATCCGCCCGTCGCCGCAGCCGATATCGAGAATTTTGGACTTGGGGGGAAAATCGATAAATTTCAGCGCGTCAATCGCCACCTTGAACTGCATTTCGGAATTTTTTGAGTAATAGAGGCCGTTCCAGTTTGAACTCATAGATATCCTATAGGGGAAGAATTTCGAGCGGGGGCCTGCCTTTGGCGGCCAGGCGGGCGTTTTCTTTTTCGAGGAGTTCCCGTCCGGCGAAGGCCACGTCCACTCCGTGGGCCATGTTGGGCACAATGTGTTTTTCGACGGCCTGGATAATATCTTTCTTGGTCAGCTTCAGCAGGCGGAGGCGGTAGGCCTGGCGCGCTTCCAGGGTTTGCCCTTTTCTCATCCAGCTGTAGGCCAGCTTGCCGCGGCTGCCCGGCGGGACGGGGGAGTCGAGCGCCTGGATCATTTCTATTTTGGCTTCCACAAGATCTTCGGCCTTAAACTTGCCCTTAAGGATGGTCTGGACGGCTTCGTCAAAGGCGAAAAGGGTGTCGCAGATGTTGGGGTCGCGGTAGGCGAAAAAATAGAAGCTGCCCGATAAGCTGTTGTTGGAGGCTCCTCCGCCATAGGCTCCTCCCTGTTCTCTCACGCGCAGGTGCAAAACAATATTGTCAAAGAGGTTGGCGGCGACGTTGAGCGCGGGGGCGTCGGGATCGGTGTAGGAGCAGGTGGGGAACACTTTGCTGGTGAAGGCGACCGGGGAGGAGATTTGCCGTCCCTGGGGCGCTATGGGGATGGCCGGAAAATCTTTGCTGAAGGGGGGCACCGGTTTGAGCGGGAGCGTCGGTATGCCGTAGAAGTGATTTTTCTTCAAGACGTCGTAGATCTCATCCTGGCAGGTGATCACGAGGTGGGGGTGCTCTCCATTCAAGATTCTCTTCTGCAGCTGCTGCAGTTCCTCTATGAGGGGCCTTGCATGCCTGTCAAAATTTTTCACGAGCTCGGCAATTTTGTGGTAATAAGGGAGGCCGTAGCACTCATTAGTGATCCTGTTAGAGGCGTTCATCGCGCTTGCGGAGAGGTTGATCGCGTAATTCAAGGCATTTTGATTGATGCCGCTTTCCAGGGCGGTGAAGTGCTTTAAGAGCACCTCTTTCAGCCGCTCTTTATCATCAAAGTCAACCGAGGTGAGCAGGTCGCGGAAGAGCAAAAACAGCTTCTCGGCCTTGTGGTGCAGCGCTTTGCCATGGATATAGACATAAGGGTGGAATTCCGAGTTGTCATGCGCCTGGAGATTCAAGGAAAAGGAGGAACTCACTCCGCCGGTGTGCGCCTGGATATACTCGAGATTTTCGGCATAAGTTCTGCCGCCGCAGCCCATTTGGGTAAACAGCTGGAAGAAGAGGCGTAAGTAGGGAAGTTCCTTTTCTTTGATCAGCGGCAAGGGGAAGACGAGATCGGCGTAGAGGATATTATTTGTGAAGCAGCTATGGCGGTAAATGGTGTAGGGGCCCTGCTTTTCCTCGATTAAAGGGAAATCGCGCGGCTTTTTGGGCACATCGCGGATGTTGATTTTTGGCAAAACGGAGACGTCTTCGGGGTCCTGCTGCAGGTTTTGGAGCTCTTTGGCCTGCCCGATAATCTTTTCGATCTGCCCTTTTTTTAAGGTTTTACGAATTTCATCGAGCCTCGCCTGCTCTTCATCAAGCTCTTTCAGCACCAGTTCTTTATCGGGTGTCATCACTGCGCGTACATAATGGGGATTATTGAGCAGGTATTTGCTGATTAAGTGAGAAAAATATTGACCGTCAGTTGCCATGCGATCCCGCAAGTGCTGGAAGATCGAGTGAATCATCAGGCCGGAATGGGGCTCTGCTCCATGTTGTTTGAGAAGGGCGGAGCGCATAAAAAGCGAAAGTCCGTGCGGGGCGTGTCCGCCGTTGATTTCGCTGCGGTAAAGCTCGAGCTGATGCAGCGCGTTGTCGATCAGGTTGGAGGGGATCCCCTCTTTCTGGATATTCTCAAGGGTTTCGAAGAGCACTTTTTCGATTCTATCGGCTTTGTCTTCATCGCACCCTTGCATGATGATGACCCAGGGCGCTTCGCTGATATCCGATTCGAGATAAGAGCCCACCTGTTTGCAGAGGCCCGATTTGAGGAGCTTCAGTTTGAGGGGGGAGCCATCATTGTCCAAGAGGGCGATTTCCAGGACATGCAGCGCGAGGAGCTCCTCCTGCTGCAGCACATCGCAAGTCAGCCAGGCAAAGGAGACCCATGTTTTTCCCTGCACCTCTTCCTCTTGATGCACCGGGTAGCTCATGGTGATTTTTTTCGGCTTTTTGAACCGCTTCTGGCGCGGGACCGGGGGAAGAGGGGAAGCTTTGCCCACCCCTTTGAGAGCGTGCTCGGCAATAAAGTCCAAATGCCCTTCCAGAGGCATGTTTCCGTAGAAATAGAAGAGGCAGCGGCTAGGGTGGTAGTAGGTTTTGTGAAAGTCCAGAAGTTCTTGATAAGAGAGAGTGGGAATGGCTTTCGGATCTCCGCCCGAATTGACGCCGTAGGTGATATCGGGAAAAAGGGCGAAGTTCAGCGCTTCCACCAGGCGGGAAGCGGGATTGGAGAGGGAGCCTTTCATCTCGTTGTAGACCACCCCTTTAAAGAGGAGCGGGGAGGTTGGGTCGTCGGGTATGGCGAATTCCAGCCGGTGCCCTTCCTGATGGAAGCTCAGCTCTTTGATCAGCGGATGGAAGACGGCGTCGAGATAGACCTCCAGCAATTGGTAGAAGTCTTTGGGCACTTGCGAGGCGGCCGGATAGCAGGTGAAGTCGGGGCCGGTCATCGCGTTCATGTAGGTATTGAGGCTGCGCCTCCGCATGCAAAAGAAGGGGTCTTTGATCGGATATTTTTTCGAGCCGCACAAAACCGTGTGCTCCAGGATATGCGCGACGCCGTTCGAGCTGTCGGGAGTCGTCTGGAAGGAGAGGGAGAAGACGTTTTCCGGATCGTCGTTCGAAAGATGCATCACTTGCGCCCCGCACGGGTGGATGAGCTCGCGCAGCTGGCATTGCAGTTCGGGGATATTGACGACGTTGGTTACCGTAAAATCGCCGTAACGGTCTCCAATTTTTTCCAATTTCGCGGGCATAGCTCTCACAACCATAAGGTGTGAACACATTATCCCGAAAGGAGGAATTAGACACAATATTAGAGTTTTGCCGATGGAACAGATTTTTTGCTTATTGAGAATTTTTGAGATGTTCAAAAATATAATTTTTTGTTAGTATCTTGACTTTGTTCACAGAAACGTGTACTTCATGAAGAAGCGCGACTTGGAAAAGGAACTTACCCAATTGGGTTGGTGGTTGAAGAGAGAAGGTGGTAATCACGAAGTTTGGACGAATGGAAAAGACACAGAGTCAGTTCCTCGGCATAGAGAGATAAATGAAATACTTGCTAAAAAGATTATACAAATCGCGAAAAACAATCCTCCATATTAAATTTAGGAGAAAAAATGGAACTTGAAGGAAAGGTTTGGAAAGACCCAAATAGTTCGTGGTGGCTTGTCGAAATCACATTTCTCGACATAATGACTCAAGCAAAAAGTAGAAAAAAAGCTTTGGAGATGATTAAAGACGCTGTAATGGAATTGTTAAAAGATTCTTATCCGGATTTACTCGATGGGTTCAAACTCACAGTCCACCTTTATGAGAATGGTGTTATTGGGATGGGCGCATCAGATGACACACTCCTTTTTGCTTTGGCTCTAAAAAGACAGCGGCTTCGCAGCGGCTCAACTATTCGGGATGTTTCAAAGAGGCTGAATTCGAAATCCCCTAATGCTTATGCAAGGTATGAAAGGGCAGCTGCACGACCAAGTCTTGAAAAATACGCAGAGCTTATCCACGCAGCTAATCCAAATAGAAGACCCCTCCTACTCAGTTAAAGCCTTATTGAATTGCAGGCTCAGGAACTTCAATTTTACGTGTTCTTAGTTTTTTTTTCCCTTTTTGATGTTTGAGAACATCATCAAGTCCTTCTTTAAGGATATGAAACATTTTACTCATGATTATCTTGTATTATCAATAATTAGTATAATTTTCAAGCTGAGAACGGGAAAAGCGTGAAAGGCCCCGTTGAGGCCTTTCACTGGAGAATCTGCGAATTAAAGAGTTCTTGGAAGATCATTCTTGGTAACAATATTGATACCATCTTTTTTCATTCCTGCAATTTCTTGGGCAACAGGATTTGGGATTCCTACGCCTTCGGATGCGTCGGTCACCAGGGTGACTTCATAGCCCAGCTCTTTGGCATGACGAGCCGTGTACTGCACGCAGTAGTCTGTTGCGATACCCACGACGTAAACGCGCTTGACGTTTTTGCTTTGCAAATGCTCGTCCAGAAGCGTCTTGTTCAATTTGCCGTTATCGAAGAAGGCGCTATAGCTGTCGACCAAAATGTCCAACCCTTTTTGGAAAACTTTCTGAATTTTATCCATATTTAAGCCATGGGCAAAGTCAGTTCCTTTGGAGCCTTGCACGCAGTGGATCGGCCATGCCGTTTGATCTCTGCCGAACAGTTTTACCTGAGTAAATAATGGAGCTCCCAAAACAGGACCAAAACTTCCATGCTTAAGCGGATGGAAATCTTGCGAAGCCACCTTAACCAGGCCCTGCTCTTCGCGCGCTAAAATGGCATTGACTACAGGCAGAATTCTCGCTGCGCTGGCCACGGCCAGGCTTCCTCTTGGATAAACATAGAGTTCCCCGTTCATTTCCACGAAGTCGCCGTTTAGCTCAAAATTTTTGGCGCCAGGTACTTGGGATTGTGAAACAGTGAGCCCCAAATCTTTAATAGTTATGCCATATTTTGCAAGTAGCTCATTCGCTTCATCAGTGGCATCTCCTTCATTTTCGGCTTTCAATGATCTGTATCCAATGAAATCGTATTGGACGTCGATGACTAAAACAGCCGCGTTGCCCTCTTTCTTTTCCTCTTGCGCTTTTGCTAAACTAGCTTTAATAGAGGAATCTAAAAACAAAGAGGAGACGCCTTGGACCACACCGCAAACGGCGCCGCCGACAAGGGCTTTCACGCAAAAGGCGAGGTTCGAGGCTTCCTGTCTAAAATGGCTCCAGTTTGTGGCTGTGCGGAACAGACAGGCTGGAAGAGCGACTAAGGAATAGGCAGAGGCTTTGAAGGCTGAAACGCTGGAATCGGCATAGTAGGTGCGATTGGAAATATTTCTATAGTTACGGGATACTGTTTCCAGATTGCCTCGTATTGTATAATCGCTGCTTTCCCACTTCCCTTCGAGTTGCCCTTTGCTCAACATAGGTGTTGATTTATCATAATTTTTAAAGTAGCCATCATTAATAGTAGTGATTTCTTTTTGAACTTCTTCCTGCCCGGCAGTGCTTGGGTCAGGGAAGTGCACTTTCAGACCATTTATTGTTTGTATTCCATGTAAACTCATAAAATCTCCTTATAATATATTTTTAAAAAGCTGTTTTAGTAACAACCTTAAAACGATGCGAAAACTCAGAATTATAAAGCTATTCGATTATATACACAAGAATAAAAGTTGAATTTTTTTACTTTCTTGCTATTTTACGGAAAAAGAGGTACTCTTATTCCTTTTTAATAGGCGAGCAATGAGAAAAATTCATCTTCTTCCTAATATGATCACCGCATTTAGTTTGTGCTGCGGTTTGTTTGTCATATTTAAAATTAGTTTATTTGATTTGGGGGAAACTCCCTACCAGTCGATCATGGCTGCGGCGGGCATTCTCATGGTCGCCGCCTTTGCCGACCTCCTCGATGGCGCCATCGCGCGCGCCATGCGTGCCGAGAGCGAATTCGGCGGCTTCTTCGACTCGCTGGCCGATTCGATCTCATTTGGGGTAGCCCCTGCCGTCGTCATCCTCAAAAGCCTCGATCTCGAACCGAAATCGGAACTCACCTTTTTGCTCATCACGGCCGCCATGGTCTATGCGACCTGCGGGGTGCTCAGGCTCGTTCGCTACAGCGTCACCAGCATCTACCACAAAGATGAGGACTCGGCTAGTAAAAAAACTTTTACCGGTTTGCCCATTCCCGCCGCCGCCGCGGCTGTGATTTCGGGGGCCCTGCTGCTCGTTTCCGACGATTTTAAAAATATTTATCCCATCAGCGACAATGCCAGGGCGTGGGTGGTTTTTTTCATGCTGATCGTGATCGGCTATTTTATGATCAGCCGCTGGAAGTTTCCAAGCCTTCGCACGTTGCGCATCCGGGTCGCCTCCTTTCAGTCGGTTTTTCTGTCGGCCCTCTCTGCGGTGTTTATTTTCTATGGGATTTTTCACCACTTTGCGCTGGTATTTGCCTTTGTCTCCTGGCTCTATGTTGTGATCGCCTGGACCCTTTCGATCGTGCGCCTCATCTCGGGCAAGAAATCGCAGACTCTGGTCGATTTCGAACCGGACACCGATGATTTCGATGATTTAAATTAGATAAAGAACCTGAGCAGGCCGATGATCACCCCCTGCAATAGGAACTCCTCCGATTTGATCAAAAGATCGGAACTTAAACCCGTCAGCCTCACATGGTTGCCCTCCGGATAATACCTTTTTACAATCACCTTCCTGTCTTTCAAAAGGGCAATAACCAGCTCGCCCGCAAATGCCGACTGGCGCGCTTCGACAATCAAAAGATCTCCATCCCCAATCAACTCCTCGTTCAACGTGTCCCCGCGCACCCGCAACACATAGGTATTTTCGAACGAGGAAATTAAGGAGGCGGGCACGGCGATGGTCTGGATCTGGGGAAAGGTCTCGATGGTGTTCTCATGGGTGATGTTGCCGATAAAGGGCAGCTGCAGTTCGGCGGTCTGTTTTTCCTCAGAGACGGGCAGGGCGAGCGAGCGGCTGCAATGTTTTTCCGATTGGATCTGCCCTTTCCGCTTCAAGGTCTGGACATGTTTGTAAACCGATCCTAAGGAAGAGAATTGGAAGTGGTGCTGTATCTCCCGGTAGCTCGGGGAGTAGCGGTTTTTATCGATAAACTCTTTGATATAGGCGGCTATTTCAACTTGCCGCTTGGTGAGGCCTTTCATGGAATATCCATTGATCTAGGGTTTTGGCGGTGAAATACATCACGAGCGCTCCAAAGAGCACGTCGCTAAAGAAATGCCCCCCTTGCGCGATCCGGGCCAATCCGAGCAGCGAGCCGAAGAGGAGGCTTAAAGTGAGGCCGGCAAGGGAAAGCGTCCGGTTTTGCCGCCGTTTGCCGAGAAAATAGAAACTGAAGAAGTAGAAGCCGGCAGTGCAGTGGCCGCAAGGAAATGAGCGGGAGGGCTCGGGCTGTGAAAAATTCGGGGCGTAATAGGGGCGGAATTTTTGAGCGCCGCCGAATTCAATCACCTGCTTCGGCCTTGGGCGCCCCCAGTGATGTTTTAAGGCGAGTTCATTAATCACAAAGGCGCCGATCGCCAGCGTCAAAAAGAGATAGAGGGCGATCAGATTTTTTTTGGGCAGAAAGAAAAGGGCGCAAAAAGCGATGATTTGGGGCGGCCGCTCCCCATATTTGTAAAGCAGGGCGAAAAAAGAATTTCCTGAAAAATGGCCGTCGACAAAGAAATAACGGGTGATCGAAAGGTCGAGAAAACCGCTGAAAGGGGTATAGAGGCAAAGGATTAAGAATAGGACGAACCATTTCATGCGACCAAGATTAGAGGGTGTTGGGTTTTTTTGCAAATAATTCGTATGCCACAGATAATTAATGATTTAAAAATTTGCTGGGGAGTTTTGTTTGCCTATTGTACGCCAATAATGATAACTCATTGAGTCTAAGTGGATGCTTTTGGGGAAATGTTGTTGATAAGTCGGTCTGCAGCCCGTTCTGCCGGCTCCTCTTTTTTGTCAATCGATTTGAGCGTGGTGATTTTTATAACATACTAAAAATGAATATGATAGAAGTTGTCATCCTAGAGAAAGCCGTTTCCGGACGAAAGAAAAATTTCTAGACAAAAAAATGTTCATAACTAATGGAATTTATGTCATAATTAGTTGCTTATGGAAAAGAAAAGACCCCGCAGCTTCGGAACTCACAACGGAACCTTTCATGCCGACGAGGTGACCGCCTGCGCCCTTCTTTTGCTTTTTGATCTGATCGATCCGGATAAAATCGTCCGCTCGCGCGATGCGAAAGTCTTAAGCGAGTGCGAGTATGTGTGCGATGTGGGGGGCGTTTACGATCCGAAAGCCAAGTGTTTCGACCACCACCAGGCCGATTATCAGGGCCTTTTGAGCAGTGCCGGGATGATTTTGCTCTATCTGCTTTCGACGGGCCATATCAGTTCCAATGAGTATCAATTTTTAAACCACTCGATCGTGATGGGGGTGGACGCCCATGATATCGGCCGGGCGCCGCAAATTCCGGGGCTTTGCTCCTTTTCCCATCTGATTTCCAATTTCACCCCGATCAGCCATGAAGTATCCGAAGAGGAGCAGACGGCGGCCTTCCATGAGGCTATGCAGTTTACCCTCGGCCATCTCAAAAGGATGTGGCAGCGGTATCTGTACGGCCAATCGTGCCGTGAAATTGTCGCCGATGCGATGAGTAAAAACAACGAGTGTCTGATCTTTGAAAAGGCGATACCCTGGTTTGACGCTTTCTTTGAGCTCGGCGGTGCGACCCACCCGGCCACTTTCATGATTATGCCTTCGGGTAAGCATTGGAAGTTAAGAGGGATCCCCCCAAGCTACGATGAGCGGATGAAGGTGCGCCACTATTTGCCTGAGGAGTGGGCGGGCTACCTGGAAGAGGAGTTAAAACAGATTTCGGGCATTCCCGGAGCCATTTTTTGCCACAAAGGGCGGTTTATTTCCGTTTGGGAAACCCGCGAGGATGCCATTAAAGCCTGGGAATATGTAAGGAGGAAGCGTGACTATATTCAAAAAGATCATTGACGGCGAAGTGCCTTGCGAGAAGGTGTTTGAAAATGAAAAGATTTTGGCATTTAAGGATATCAACCCCGTTGCCCCGGTGCATATTTTGATCATTCCCAAAAAAGAGATTGCCGATCTGCAATCGGTCTCGTCCGATGATCTGCCGCTCGTGGCGGAGATGATTTCAGTCGCGCAGGCTTTGGCCAAGCGCTACAACATTTTAGAGGGTTACCGTTTGCTGACGAATAACGGACCACTCTCCGGACAAGTGGTGAAGCACTTGCATTTCCACCTGATCGGCGGGAGGAAGCTGGGAGCCCTGGCGTGATCAAGACATTGGAGAGAAAAGATTCGGCCTTACTGGTCATCGACGTGCAGGAGCGCCTCTTTCCCCATATCGACCGGCATCAGGAGCTGCTTCGCTCGCTGCAAAAGGCTGTGCGGGGTTTTCAGGCGCTGCAAATCCCTCTGTTTGTCACTGAGCAGGTGCCCGAAAAGATGGGGCCTACGGTTCTGGATCACCTGCCAAAGGCTTTTCCTAAAAGCGCTTTTTCCTGTCTTGGAGACCCGCAATTCCACGCCTCGTTGAGCCTGGGGATCAGAGAGTATGTGCTCGCGGGGATTGAAACGCATGTGTGCGTTCTGCAGACCGCGCGCGATTTTATCAACGAAGGCTACCGGGTGACGGTTTTGCAGGACGCGGTCGGTTCGAGGTCGGAAAAGGATTATTTGTCTGCCTTAGAGGAGATGAGGGGCTTCGGCGTCCGCTTAAGTTCCGTAGAGACGATTCTTTTTGAGCTTTTGCGAGGCGCCAACGCGCCTGAATTTCGAACCATCAGAGATATTGTTAAATGAGAATCGCCTTCTTTTTGCTATTTTTTTCAACCCTTGGAGCCATGGAGGAACAGCAATGGCTCAAGCGGATCTTTGCCTACCAATTGCTGCAGGACGATCATTCGGCCGCCATCGAAGGGGAAAAGGCTCTCAAAGAGTGGCCCGGCAGCCGCCCCCTCTGGCAGGCTTATATCAAGGCGCTTGCAAAAGGCGGGGAGGAGAGAGGCGTCAACGCCGCTTTCACACAGTATTGCGCAAAGTTCGAAACCCCTTACGCCGACCGCGATCTCCTGGAGAGCATGGCCTGGGGAGTGATTGCGAAAGGGGTCAGCTCCACATATCCGAATGTGCGGCTCATGGCGATGCTGGGGGCCTTTTTTAGCCAGGATGCGAAAGGGGTTGAGGTTTTAAAGCGCTGTTTGAGCGATCCAAACTCCCTTGTCCGCGCGGCGGGCGTTAATCTCGCTTCGAATTTACGGGATGCCAAATTGCAGGAGGAGGTGCTTAAGCGCTTCCGGGAGGAAAGCAATTGGGATGTGCGTTTGGAGGCGATCAAGGCGGTCGGCGCGATGCACATCAAGGAAGCGAGAGGGGAGCTTGTCAAGATTTTGACCGGCAAGCGCTCGACGGCTGAAGAGCGGGTTTCGGCGATCCAATCTACTGTGGAATTGATGGATACCGCCGACAGGGAAGAAGTGGAGACATTGGTCAGGAGCGACCGGGCGGGGCTTCGCTTATTGGCTTGCCAGATCGTGGAGCATTTCGATCTGGAGCGGGATCTCGATCTGGTCATACCGCTTCTGAAAGATTACCACGCCGATATCAGGGCGGCCGCCATCCACGTTGTGGCGACCTTTCGCCTGGGGGAATTTAAAGGACAGCCTGTGAAGTGTCTGCTCGAGCCTCTGCTCGCCGACCCCGACCGGCATGTCGCGCTTACCGCCTGCTGGGCTATGACGATCTTCGACCCGGAAAAGGGGCAGAATTCCTTTGAACCATGGCTCAACCACCGCTCTATCGAGACCTGCCGCATCGCGAGCGCAGCGCTTGCAGCCACGGGTAAGTATGGGGTAGACCTGATGAGAAAAACTTTTTTGACCGCAAAAGATCCTTATGTGCGGATGAATCTCGCTTTAGGCCTGATCAGCCAGCGCGTCTGTACCGAGCAGGCCTCACAGGCTCTCTACGATGGGATCGTCGATTCAGCCGACCGCTGGACCTGGGGTGAATACTCATTTTTCCGGGTGCTCGCGCCGACTAAGATGTTTGCTGAAAAGTCCTTGTTGCGTAACCCTGAAGAGACGAATCAGATGGCGCGCCTCGATATTCTCAACATCCTGGCCATCATGAAAGATCCCCACGCGCTCGATGCCATTAAAAATTATCTGAAAAAAAAGCAGTGGGGAATAACCGGTCTTGCTTCAACGGTTTTATTGACCGAAGGAGATGAGTCTGCCATAGCTTTGGTGCAGCAGCTGATGAGCGATCCCGATCCGCAAATCAGTTTTCAGGCGGCCTTGATTGTCGCTCTCTGGGGGCGCGGCGAAAGCGCCGTGCATGTGCTGCAGCAAGCCTACGAGACCGCTTCGCGCGAGACCAAGGAGAGGATTTTGGAAGGGCTTGGGCGCATCGGATCCCCTGCCTCCATCCCCTTTTTAACAAGTAAATTACAAGAACCCGCACAACCATTGCGGCTGATTGCAGCCGCCACCTTGCTTCAATGTCTATATCATTAAAATCGCTCACACTGCTCCTTTTTTTCGCCTTTACTTTTTTAGTGTGGGAAGCGAGCAGCCGTCATATGGGCCATTTGAACTTTGTGCTGCCGGCTCCGTCCCGCGTTTTATCCAGCCTGCAGCAGCAGAGAGAGATGTTCCTCTTCCATACCAAAATCACCTGCCAGGAGATGGCCGGAGGCATGCTGATCTCATTTTGCCTCGCTTTTCCTCTGGCCTTCATGATGGCTGTTTGGGCTCCTGTCAGATTGATTCTGCAGCCGCTCTTTGTGATCGTGCAGTGCATCCCCATGTTTACGCTCGCCCCCCTGATGGTGCTCTGGTTCGACTGGTCTTATACGGCCATTGTCATTCCCACCGCCCTGATGATCTTTTTCCCTCTGACCATGAACCTTTACGCAGGCATCTGCTCGACGCCAAGGTCCTATCTCGACATCTTTTCCCTCTATCAGGCCACCCGCCTGCAAACCTTTTTCAAATTACAGCTCCCCTGGTCGCTGCCTCACATCTTCTCGGGGATCCGCATCTCAAGCGCAATCGCCGGCATCGGCGCGATAGCCGGGGAGTGGGCGGGAGGGCAAAATGGCCTCGGCGTGTTGATGCTTGAGAGCCGGCGGGCCGCTGACCTTGAGATCACTTTCGGGGCTCTTTTTTGCCTGACGGCCCTTTCACTCCTATTTTATGGCGGCTCCCTTCTTCTGGAAAAAAAGTTTCGAAGCATCCCAGCGCTTTTTCTCTCTTTGTTTTTGGTTTCCTGTGAAGGGGGCGGCGAGAAGGTGCGCCTTCTGCTCGACTGGTTTCCCAATCCCAACCACACTCCCTTATATGTGGGTATTGAGAAGGGTTTTTTTGAAAAGCGCGGGATTCCCCTGCAGATTTACAAGACCCACGATCCCTCGGACGGCATCCCCTATCTCACTTCAGGGAAGGTTGAGCTTGCCATCTCCTATATGCCCCACACTTTGCAGGCCATTCTAAAGGGGGCGGAAGTGAAGGCTATCGGGGTTTTATTTAAGCAGCCGCTGAACGCTCTCATCTACCGCTTGGGGGAGGGGATTGAAAAACCGGCCGATTTGAGCGGCAAGGTGCTTGGCTTTTGTGTGGATGGAACTCAGACTTCCATGTTGGATAATCTGCTGCGGATCAACCGGATCGAACCTGCGGCAAAGAGGAACGTCAGCTTTGATCTCGTGAGCATGCTCGGCATGAAAAAGGTCGATGTCATTTACGGGGCTTTTTGGAATGTCGAAGGGGCTCATCTGAAGCATATGGGGGTGGAGTGCGGCTATTTTTCTTTGGAAGAGCTGGGCATGCCAAACTATTATGAGCTGATTATCCTGGCTTTAAGCGATTCCCGGTTTGCCGCTGAGCCCTTCTGTTCCAATTGGAAAAAGGGGCTGCAGGAGAGCATCGATTTTTGCCGGGATCATCCGGAGGAGGCGTATCAGATCTATCTCAAACACAACCCCGACAAAGGGAAAGAGCGGAAGGCCTGGGAAAAAAAATGTTGGGATGGCACCTATGGTCTCTTAAGCGAAGATCAGCTTATTGATGAGAAAGAGTGGAAATCGTTTGTTGAGTGGCTGCGGGTGATATGATTCCTATAGATCCCTTCTTGAGCCTGGAGCGGAGTTTATTCCAAATACAGAGTTCAAGCGGTGATTTATTGAAAAAAATGGGGGAAGTGCGGCAACGGTATTTTCTTCTCGAACTGCAGGTGACAAGCTGCCGGCTGCAAAAAAAAGCTTCTTTGCGGCAATCCAGCCCCATTTCCGAATTTTTTTCCGAATCCCTTATTGAAATGCAGAGGAAAAGCGATTGGCTTCACCTGGAGCTTGAAATGAAGAAAGCAGAAAAGCACTATGCCCAGCTGCTGCTCCATTTGGGGGTCAGGATAAAACCGGAAAGTCAATCTATCCAACAGGCGCATGAGCTTATGCCGGCAGATTTTAACGATTCTCATATAGATGCTTTCTTCGGTGTGGATTGCCGCAAGGTTGAGAAGGCTTCAAATCGCTATTACATTAGTTTTTCCACGCTCATTAAGATGATGAGCCGGGTTCCGGCTGAGAGGGAAAAAAACAGTCTTAATGCGCAATTAGATAAATTAGAAAATATTTTGGATCTCTTCTTTCAGAATAATCTGCTTTTGCAGGAGGAAAATGACGAACTAAAGCTTCAAATGAGAAACGATATCGCCACCATGACTCAACGCAATGAGTCTTTGCTGAGAACCTATGGGATTTGGCTGAATGAAAGTGATTTGAGCAAACCTGAAGCGGCAGAGGCCTATCTCAATGCTTTTCGAACAGAACTTTTGCCCTCCAGCAATCAGAATTATGTGGATCAATATATACAACTATTGGCAGCAAATATCGGGCTGACCAAAAAATTTCCTGCTGAATTAGACATTGCTTTTCTAAACCTGAATGAGGTGGAAGGAGCCCCGGGTCTTCATATTCTAAAGAAGGTTCATTTCAACCTGCTTCAAGCGCGGATTGTGACGGCCAAGAACCGAAAAAAAATCGGCAATTGCAAAGAAAATATCGCAAAACTGGAAACAAAAATGATTCATAAGGATCGCGAAATGGCCAAATGGGAGCTCGATTGTTTGTTGAACAGCATGGAACTGTTCGAATCGGCCCGGAAGTCCCTGGCCCGATTGTCGCTTTAGCTATCTGCTCTCACCAGGCTTCGCTCAATCTTTTTGATGCCTCTCAATTCCCTTTGGTAGTTGCAGCCCCAGGGATAAGTCAAACAGGTCGTTCCATTGACTCCCTTGAGTTCCAGGTAGGCCGTGCCGCCGAGATGCTCGTAAGTTTTATGCAAAAGGGTGGAATTAATCATTCCATTTTTATCGGCGATGACAGTTTTATTGATCTTGATATCGCCTGAAAAAGTGAATAATTGGACTTTTTCAAAAGGGGTAAAACCGCGGGCTTGCATGTAAAAGGTTTTGTTTTCCGGATCTCCCAATTGCAAAGAGAGGGCGTAGCCATTCTCATTGATTTGCAAAGGTCTTGGTATAAATTGGAGTTCTGCCGATTCCATCCCGTTTTTTGAAGCGACTTTAATCGTGATCGGTTCTCCCGGGCCCATGGCAAGAGTGCACAATTTAAACAGCTCCACGCCATCCAATAATTGCCCGTCTGAGCTGCGATTTAAGGAAGAGTGCAGCACCTCTTCAACGCCATCAATATTTTTCGCGACTAAAACAAAACCGCTATTTGACTGAGCATTTTTTAAAGAAAAGGTAAAGGTCGGCAATTTTTTGTCGATTTCATCCATTTCAACGCGGGTAGCCTGCAGGGTTATAGGACCCGGAGAACAGGGGACCACTCTATTTTTGGGAGGGGCGGGGTTTTTTAAGGGAGATGCCTCAGCAGTGAAGATGGCGGCTAACCCTGCGAACAGACATATAAATAGTGGGCTTTTCATGTGATTTACCTCATAAACGCTATGTTTATCTGCAAAATGGATTATTCCGCTATTTTAATTCAACAAAAATTTTGAGAGGGTTAAATTTATCAAAACTTAAATTGAATTATAACCAGAGTTAATAATTGAATTATATAATTATTAGTAAATAATAAAAAGGCGAGGTGTAATTATGTCAGGCATAACAAATAATAATCAGCTGCCCCCCTTTCCTCCTATGCAGAAACCCGTGGATTTGAGTGGTCAAACGTCTTGGATTAAGCTGGGCTTTGGGCTTTTTAAGGAAAAAATAGAGCCGAAAGAAGTCCCAAGAGAAGAGGCGTCCTCAGGAAAAGAAGCAGATTCTCAAGAGACTGCTCCGCACAAATCCTATAAGGGCTATGGCTATGGCTATGGCGTGCCGGAAGGGATTGAGGCCAAATTGGCGAAGCAAAGAGCAAAAATTAAAGAATAATATTTATATAAAGTTAAAATTATCTTAATATAATAAAGATATAATTAAACATATAAACAAAACAACCATGGAGAATAAAATGTCAAGTGTAACCAATAATAATGTTCCTCATCCTCATGCCCAAGGTACTGTGGAGACAGGGAAAGTAGAATTCAAAACGGCAAGAGAGAAGTTTTTAGCCCAAGAAGCGGCTCATAAGGCAAAAATCGCTGCGGACACAGGCAAGCCAATTCCTCCCGCTAAGCACATCGCGACTCAGCCTCCAGTTAAATCTGCTTTCCTTGAAGACGCGGAAAGGGATTTCGCAGATACCCTGCCGACCCCGCCCGATCTTAGCAAAATGCCGCCTGTTCTGGATGCACCTCTGATGATGAATCTACCCCTACCTCCGCCGCCGCCGGCTGAATGGCTGCAAAAACCTGCGATTACGCCTGATCCTCTGTTGCAACCTTTGCGGGCCCCTCGTCAAGATCTTGAGAAAGCAAGCGATCAAAAGCAGGAAGCCCAGCCTCAAAAGCCTACAAAAATTGGCGGTGCATTGGCCTACTTAGGAACTTTAGCTCATACGGCGAAGGAAAGCGTGGCTGGTCTTGGAACCTACTTCAAGAAAAGCCCTGCCACAGAGACAGACTCGGTTCATACCGAAGATTCCGATTCTTCTCACTCTTCTTCTTCAGATTCTGAACATTCTGTAAAAGCAGCAGAAACAGCTCCTCAAGCCGCTCCTGCAAAAAATGGCGGGACAATGGCCTACATAGGAACTTTGGCGCATGGTCTTGGAGACCTGTTCAAGAAAAGCCCTGCAAAAGAGACAGACTCGGCTCATTCCGATTCTTCTCACTCTTCTTCTTCAGATTCTGAACATTCTGTAAAAGAAGAGGCTAAAAAAGAAGAGACTAAAAAAGTAACAACCGCTTCTCAACCCCCAGCTGCAAAAACAATAGAGGCCGATTCCGTTCATTCGGAGGATTCAGATGATGATGATGATGATTCAGATGTTGAAGAATCTAAAACAACGGTCCCACAAGCATCTGCATCTGCAACAGCACCTGCAGGGGCAAAAACCTCTGTCATTAACCAAGGTGTGGCTATGGTCAAAGGGCCCAATGATCAATTAATGGAAAAATTGAACCGCCGTAGAGGATTGAACGGCGAAGTTCAAGCAAAATAGTTTTAAAAATTACCATCTTTTCCTCGGCCGGCCATTCTCAAAAAATGGCCGGCTTTTTTTTAAAAACATGGAGCCATAAAAAATGATACAAAGTAATACACATATCCCTCCCCACCCAGAGACGGTTGGAGATCTTATGAAGACGATTAAGGACTTCTCCAAAGAAAATCGCTTCATGGTGGAAGAGGGGTGGGAAGCGGAACTGCTAAATATGGTGAATCCGCCAAAAGGGTGGTTTACGGCAAAACCCGTTACAGCCCCAGCTGTGGAATCTTCTGAGGAGTGGGCATCTGAAGAAAACCCTCCGCCGCGGTTTCTGCCGCCTAATTGGCCGGGAACGACGCTCTATCCGCTGACGGCTGAGAGAGAACCCAAAAAATCCCGCTTCGGGCAATGGGTAAAGACCGTTCAGAGTTTAGGATCTTATTTCAAAAGAACAGAGGCTCTGCCGGCAAAGGAGGGGCATTCCCCCGATCCTGAGCTGATAGCGGAATTAAAACGCCTGAGACGCCACTGCAGATAGAATCTCTTCCTTTAATGCGGCGAGCGGCTCCTTTTTCGGCACTGTCCATTCCTTGGCTATCTTTCCCTCGGAGAGGAGAAAGATCCTGTCGGCCAGGGTCATGGCGTCGTGAAAGTCGTGCGTCACCATCAGCATGGTCGTGCGCCTCTTCCGGTTTATCTCTTTTAGCAGCTCATACATCCGCTCTCTCAAGACAAAATCGAGCGAATTGAACGGCTCGTCCAAGAGCAAAAGGGGCCTTTTCATGAGCAGCGTCTGGGCCAGGGCGACCCGCTGGCGCATCCCGACCGAAAGTTGAGCGGGGTAAAGGGGCTCGCAGCCGGATAACCCCATATCCCTCAACAGCTCTTCGATTTCAGAAGGAGGGATGACCTTCCCGAGGCCAAGCTCGGCTAGCAAGAGGAGATTGCCCATCACCGTTCTCCAGGGCAAGAGGAGATTTTCCTGGGTCATATAGGCGCACTCATCGCTTTTGAAAAGCGTCCCTTTTTGCAGCGGGAGGAGGCCGGCGATGATTTTGAGCAGCGTCGACTTTCCCGATCCGGAAACCCCGATCAGGGCGCCGATTTCACCGGACTCAAGTCTTAAGCTGAGTTCTTTTAAAACCTGGTGGTCGTCATAGGAGTAACTGAGATTTTGAATCTCCAGGGACATAAATTATGCTTGTTTCTCTTTGTTGGCATCAGTTATAACGGAAGTGCTGCTTTTTTTTAAGCTTATTCTCTAGGAGATGGGAAAATGCGCCGTTTTGTTTTGGGTTTCCTTCTGCTTTTTGTGAACTTTGCGCTGGGCGAAGACGAACTCTTCGAAAAACCGCGCATCGTCAAGCTTTTGCCGGGTTTGATCACCCCTTTAGCCGTGAAACCGGCCATCCCGGACGATTTCGAAGCTGTCTCTCCCACACCCGTTCCCGATATCACCAGTACCCTTTTTTGGGGCAATCGCGGAGTGGTGCTTGGTTTTTTACAGAATAAGAGCTCTCTTCGGGAGCCGATCATCGGCGTGCAGCTCAGCATGAATCTGCAGCATAAAGCGGGAACCAAAGTCTTTACCGGGGAAAAAGAGATCCTGAAAGAGATGAAATCCCGCAATTACAAGGTGATCAAATCGCGGAAAATGAACTGGTCGACCTATCCGGTCTGGGTTTTGCAAATCCAAACCCCGAAAAATAAAACTTTACACCTCGCCTGGGTGGGTTTGAACGCCCCGCACGGTTCCGTCCTCATGTTTCAGCTGATCTATCCCGAGAGCTGGGACCAGAAAAAGGCGCAAAACATCGATCTTTGGGAAACCTTCTTGAGCAAAACAGACATTTTGAATGATCAACAATATTTTGAAGCGAATGGGATGTCTTTGAACAAAGGGTCGACTTTGGTCGATGATGAAGGGGCTAAAATGCAGGTCACGGCCGAGCGGCGCAATTCCGATCACAAGCTGCTGGTCATCGTCAAACCCATGGATCGCTACACCGAGTTCGACTTGAATGAGATCAAGGTGGGTAAAATCGGCGGCCAATGGTTCCGGGGGCAGCTGATAGCGAAAGTGGAAGGGCAAGTCACCCGAATCATCAACGGCAAGCGCAGCGTCAATTCCAACCACACCACGCCGGTGCTGATTAAAGATGTCGATAATTATTCGGTCAATTTGAAAGAGATCGATTTAAATCCAAGAATAAAGGTTTATTTCCAATAAGATGAACATTGCGGCCATACAAAAAGACCTGTCGCAGCTTGGCTTTGACGGGTGGCTGATATTTGATTTTCGCCGCTCGAACGATCTCGGTTGTCATTTTCTGAAAATTCCCGAAGATGCCTTGCTGACAAGGCGGTTTTTTTACTGGATTCCGGTTAAAGGGGAACCGGTCAAAATCGTGCACACCATTGAAAATCACGTTCTGGATCATTTGCCGGGCAAAACAGTGGAATACCGGACCTGGGAAGAGCTGGAAGGGGGGTTGCAGAAGGTTTTGACAAGGGTCGCGAGGGTCGCCATGGAATACTCTCCGATGGGCTGCCTGCCCTATCTTTCCAAAGTGGATGGCGGCACGCTCGATCTGGTGCGCAAGCTGGGGGTTCAAGTGGCGAGCTCGGCCGATTTGTTAAAAGAAAGCTTAAGCGATGAGCAAATTGAGGGCCACCTCTTTGCCGCATCCGTCGTGGACGAGGTAGTGGAGCTGGCCTGGCAAAGAATTGTCAGGGATCTCGGACAGATCACCGAATATGGCGTGCAGCAATTCATCCTGGCGGAGTTTGCGAAAAGAGGGTGCGTTGCCGACGATGCGCCGATCTGCGCGGTCAATGCCAATAGCGCAAATCCCCATTACAGCCCGGCCAAATCTGGCGAGGTGAGAATCGCCCCCGGCGATTTTATTATGATAGATCTCTCCTGCAAAAAAAAGGAGCCGGGTTCTATTTACGCCGATATCACCCGGGTAGGTGTGGCTGGCAAAAGCGCCAGCGCCAAGCAAAACCTGGTATTCCAGGTGGTCAGGCAAGCTCAGGAAGCCGGCCTGCAGCTGATAATGAGCCGCTTTGCGAGGGATGAGCCATTAATGGGCTGGGAAGTGGACCAGGCGTGCCGGAAAGTGATTGAAGAGGCGGGCTATGGGCGTTTCTTCACCCACCGGACAGGACATAACCTGGGGCAGCATATCCATGGCAACGGCACTCATATGGATAATTTCGAAACCAAAGATATAAGAAAAATATTGAAACGAACCTGCTTTACGATAGAGCCCGGCATCTATTTGCCGGGGGAATTCGGGGTGCGCCTGGAATATGATGTCCTTATTCACGCTGACGGCAGAGCGGAAGTGACCGGCGGCAGGCAAAACGAAATAAAAAAGTTGTTTTAATGGATGATTCTCCAGAGTATTTACGCACCTTTTCGGCGATGTTTTTGGTGGCCGGCACTTGCATCGGAGGCGGCATGCTCGCTTTGCCCCTGGTTACAGGCGTCAGCGGCTTTTTTCCCTCCCTTTGTGTGATGCTCCTCTGCGGCATAGCCATGACTGTTTCCGCTTTGCTGCTCCTCGAGGTGACTCTTTGGATGGAAGAGGGGGTGCATGTGATCACCATGACGGAGCGAATTTTGGGGTGGCCGGGCAAGGTCGTCAGCTGGATCCTGTTCCTTTTTATCAGTTACGCCTCCATTGTGGCGTATACGGCGGGGGGCGGCGTGCAGATCGGAGATTTTTTCCTGATCCCCAAAGAGTTGGGCAGCCTCATTTTCCTTCTGCTCTTCGGCGGCATCGTGATTTTGGGTAATATTATTATCGGACGTGTGAACAGCATTTTTTTTCTGATGATGATCGCCGCCTATATCGCCCTCGCTTTAACCGGTTTCACAGAGGTTAAGCCGGAAAATTTATTACACAATCAGTGGTCGAGCTCCTTGATTTCCCTCCCCATTTTATTGACCGCTTTTAGCTTTCAAACAATGGTTCCCTCCCTCACGCCCTACCTCAAAAAGCACAAAACAGCGCTCCGCTGGGCTATTGTCGGCGGGACGGTCGTCACCTTCCTGGTGTATGCCATCTGGCAAATGATTATTTTAGGCATCATCCCCGCCCAAGGGGAAAACAGCCTCTCATCCGCCCTCAACTGCAGCGTACCCCCTACCCAATTTTTGCGGGAGCATGTCGAGGTGATATGGATCTCTTATGTGGCCGAGTTTTTCGCCTTTTTTGCGATCGTCACCTCGTTTTTCGGCATGACCATGGGCCTGCACGATTTTCTCTCCGATGGACTAAAAATTGAGGGGAAAGGGAAAAGCCAGCTGATTTTATCCCTGTTGATTTTGGTGCCGACTTATATTTTCGCCACCCAGTTTGAGCGGGTCTTTTTGATTGCGATGGACCTGACGGGAGGGATCGGCGACACCATCCAGAACGGGATGATTCCCGTCCTGCTGGTCTGGATCGGCCATTATAAGATGAAATACCCGAATTCCAAACCCGTCTTTGGGGGCAAAATCTTATTGGCCGCCGCCTTTGCCTTTTTTTTCTTCAGTTTTATCTGCGAGCTGCTGATGCAGTCAGGCTGCCTCTTTTCCCACTACGATCTGGTGCTGATTCCAAACGCCCAGGAAGTCGTAGAGTGAATAATGTTCATAATCTTGAACGGTATCCGCGTTTATTCATCATGCGCTGAGCTAAAATCAGGGGGCGTTATTTATAGCTTTGCCAAAAACCAAATTTTGAAATTCGGACTGCCTTGTTCTGATCTGTTAAAAAAAATTTAATTTATTTATAAAATCTTAATAATTATATTGTAACATTTGTTGTATGAATATAATAATCAAGAGTATTACTGAAAATAGTTGCTTCAGGGCAGTTGCTGAAACTCATGTTGTCAGATTTCTTTCTCACGGGATTTCGGTGATGGCTAAATCCACGTGGAATCTTGCTGGTAAGGTTGTGAGTTGGGTTTTGCGCTGTTTTGGCACTACTGATAAAGTCGATAAGGCCGCTTCAAAAACGTTTCAGAAAGTGGAAAGGGAGGCTGCGAACCCGGCTCTGCTTCAATCAGTGAATGTTATCGATTTAACAAATCCCGATTTTACAGTGCTCTTGGACCAAGCCCAGAAAGCTGCTCTGCAAATCCCTTCCCTGGCGGCCAATTTGCCATCGAGCGAGAAACTATGCGATATGCTTAGCGAAATTGTCAGAAAGTTTGATGGAATGAACCGCGAAGCTTTATTAAACAAGTATTATACACCCTATGCATTTGATGTGGAGGATCTTAGAAATCTTTGTGTTGAGCGGTTTCCCGGTATGGATATTTGGTCGACCGGCTGTAATGGCATTAATCAGCAGTATTTGACTGAAGAGGACATCGTAAAAAAACTGAGCAAACCGGGTATCTTAGAGGCTATATTGGCCATTCAAGCCTGTTCAGATTTTGAGAAAATTCAAGTAAATAACAGTTATAAGTTAACACTTTACTCCATGCTGTATTATGGTTTGAAAGCTAACAGTACGATGTCTTTAGGGTTGTTGCCAATCGCCTCTAAAAAGCTGCAGAGCCTGTCCAGCGACAAATCGATGTATCGAAACACCTGCCTGACAGAATATCTGAGAAAAAAAAATCCTGAAAATTGTACTATACATTTTTTAAAACGAATCCTTGATGTTCATCGAGCAGAGGTTTCACCCGCAAATTCTGCAACTGATAGCCTGACGGGTTATTCCCTCAGCTCCTGGAA
Organism: uncultured Chlamydiae bacterium; assembly: GCA_963696295.1. Lineage (GTDB taxonomy): Bacteria > Chlamydiota > Chlamydiia > Chlamydiales > JAJFMB01 > CAVOJR01. The sequence goes on from CAVOJR010000001.1 coordinate 2,138,117, forward strand.
AAAATACCAAGAAGAGCTATTGTATCCGATCTTGGATAAAATTGAGAAAGCTCCAAATAAAGCTGCTTTGCTAAGCAACGCGGGTAATTTTAGTTCCGAATGGATGAGGGGGGAAGCAAGAGGTCTTCTTTATACCTTTTGTGAATATGCCGGACTTGAATATGAAACGCATGACAATGGGGTTTCCACTATCACATATTCCTATAAAAAAATAAAATTTAACGATTTCGTCAAACGCTTTTCGGAGTCTTATGAAGTGCTTTATCCTAGAGTTTCTCATTTGTATGATCGTTTGCACTTACTAGCTTCCCTCATGGATGAAGAGCCTGCCATGCATTTTCAGGACGGGGATTATTCCATGAAGCAATTTCATCTCGCAGTTATCCAAACATTTATTGATAACCCATCCCAGCAGAATGCCATTGCAGCAGAGCAAATCTACCTCAGGCTGAATGCGATATTGCTTGGATTCAAAAACGCTTGATATCTAACTCAACTTTTGGAATGAAGCAAATGCTTCAAAGCATCCTGCTTCATGCGCAAATGCATGCTGTAAAGGCCGTTGGCCCGATTGGGCGTTAACGAAGCGCTGATGCCCAATTCCTCAAGGAAATCAGGCGGGCATTTCAGGATTGTTTCAGGGGTTTCGCCGCTATACACTTTGATCAGCAGCGCGGCCAGGCCGGCCGATATCAGCGCGTCGGATGAGGCAGAAAAAAAAATGAGTCCCTCTTTTAACTCGCTGAAAAGATAAGTCATGCTCTGGCAGCCCAAGACCCGGTTCTCAGGCACCCGTTTCTCCAGGGCAAGAGCGTGGAGTTCTCTTCCCAAATGAATAATTTTATGGTAGCGGTCTTCTTTAGTGAGGCAGCCGGCGAAAATGGCCGCCACTTCCTGTTGCTTTTTTATACATGATTCATACATAAGCATATATTATATCAATTGATTATTTTCTGAAATGGAAATGCTTGGCGCCAGTTTTATTTTGGTGATGGCCTTAATGCTTTTTTTGTGGGTCATCTATACTTTCCGCCGCAATGGAGGCATCGTCGATATCGGTTGGGCTCTCGGCTTTATCCTCACTGTCTGGAGTTTCGCGGCTCTGGGAGATGGGGAGATTCTAAGGAGAATGTTCATAGCTCTTCTGGTCACCCTTTGGGCCGGGCGCCTGGCCTATCACTTGACTTGCCGCTATCTCAAATCGCCGGAAGACCCCCGCTACAGGCAAATCAGAGAGAATTGGGGCGGCGACAGGAAAAATATTAAATTTTTAATTATGTTCATATTGCAAGGGATGTTAGTGATCGTTCTCTCGACCCCTTTTATGCTCATCTGCCTGAGCAAGCATCCCTTTTCCTGGTGGGAAGGGTTCGGCGCAGCGGTCTGGCTGACCGGAGTGGCGGGAGAGGGTGTCGCTGACTGGCAGTTGAAACAGTTTAAGCTGCAGAATAGGGGGAAAGTTTGCCGGACCGGCTTTTGGAAATATTCCAGACACCCAAACTATTTCTTTGAATGGGTCGTTTGGATTGGTTATTTTTTGATCGCCCTGCCAGCTCCCGGCGGTCCGCTGGCGATAATTTCCCCATTGTTAATGCTCTATTTCCTGCTGAAAGTTTCAGGAATTCCCCCCAGTGAAGCCCAATCTTTGAAAACAAAAGGGGAGGCTTATCGCGAATATCAGCGGACAACGAGCCCGTTTCTCCCCTGGATTCCCGGAAAAACGCATTTCTGAAAACCATTCCTTGACAATTTTGCGCTAATGTTATTTAATATCACTGTTAAAGTATATATTTTTAAACAGCTCGGATATGGCAAAAGAAGACACGATCAAAATAGATGGGACGGTGGAAGAATTGTTACCGAATATGACTTTCAGGGTGTCATTGCAAAATGGTCTAAAAGTCATTGCACATTTGTGCGGAAAAATGCGAATGAAAAATATTCGCGTACTCGTTGGTGATGTCGTAACGGTGGAAATGTCCCCTTATGACCTCTCAAAAGCGCGCATAATTTTCCGTCAAAGATAAAAATGAAAAGTTTGGTGATGAAAATTTAGGAATAGTGTTGATTTTTTTTGGATGACACTATATACTTACAAGCTTTCAAGCCGCATTGGGTTGTATTTATTTACAATTTGCCCAGATAGCTCAGTGGTAGAGCACTTGCATGGTAAGCAAGAGGTCGTAGGTTCAATTCCTATTCTGGGCAGAAAACTGTAGAATTAACAAAAATTATAATTTACTGGAGCTAACGGAGGAAGTAAAATGGCAAAAGAAACATTTCAGCGGAAGAAGCCGCACGTCAACATTGGTACCATTGGCCACGTTGACCATGGTAAAACAACATTAACAGCTGCAATTACAAAAGTGCTGTCAGCAAGCAGGGGGAGCTAAATTCAGGGATTATGCTTCTATCGATAATACCCCAGAAGAAAAAGCGCGCGGAATTACGATCAACTCAACGCACGTTGAATATGAAACAGAAACCGCCACTATGCACACGTTGACTGCCCAGGCCACGCCGACTATGTCAAAAACATGATTACAGGTGCTGCTCAGATGGACGGCGCAATTCTCGTCGTTGCTGCAACAGATGGTGCGATGCCTCAAACACGCGAACACATCCTGCTCGCTCGCCAAATGCAGGTTCCTGCTATCGTCGTATTCCTCAACAAAGTGGATATGCTCGGCGAAAGCGATGCAAGAACTGCTCGATCTCGTCGAAATGGAACTGCATGAACTGCTCGAATCAAAAGGCTATCAAAGATGCGCCGATCATCCGCGGTTCTGCTCTGAAAGCTCTCGAAGGCGATCCAAAGTATGTCGAGAGCATTAAACAATTGATGAAAACTGTGGATGAAAAAATCCCAACTCCAGCACGTGAAGTCGACAAGCCATTCCTAATGCCGATTGAAGACGTGTTCTCCATCTCCGGTCGCGGAACAGTAGCTACAGGCCGTGTTGAGCGTGGTATCGTTAAAATCAACGATAAACTGCAACTCGTTGGTCTTCGGCGATACACGCGAAACAGTTGCGACAGGTCTTGAAATGTTCAACAAAATCTCGATGAAGCTCGTGCTGGTGAAAACGTCGGTATCCTCCTCCGTGGTATTGAAAAGAATGATATCGAGCGCGGAATGGTGCTTGCAGCTCCAGGTACATGCACACCGCATACCAAGTTCAAAGGCCCTGTTTACGTCTTGACAAAAGAAGAAGGGGGCCGTCATAAGCCATTCTTCACTGGCTACCGTCCACAGTTCTATTTCCGAACAACAGACGTAACCGGAACAGTTGAACTTCCAGCAGGCGTAGAGATGGTGATGCCAGGCGATAACGTTGAAATCACTGGTAGAATTGATCTGCCCTATTGCTATGGAAGAAGGGATGCGATTTGCGATCCGCGAAGGGGACGAACGATTGGTGCAGGAACTGTATCTGAAATCATCAAGTAGTCTGTTAGTAAGATTAGGAGGCTAATAGGGCTATAGCTCTGTTCACTCCTGATGGTTTGTATGGGTGTGTAGCTCAGCTGGTAGAGCAGCGGTCTCCAAAGCCGCCGGTCGGGGGTTCGAATCCCTCCGCACTCGTTGATGGGTTTTAATGGACTGTATAAAAAGTTGCTCCAGTAAAAGGTGGGAATCATGACGATGGACGCGAATACAATGGAACAAAAAAAAGTACAAAGAATGTCGGCAAAACCGGCGGAAACGGCGGTAGAAGGCAAAAAAATATTTACATTTGTTGGCGATATCAAAGATGAATTTAAAAAAATCACATGGACAAGTCGCGAAGAACTAATCACCTATACCAAAATGGTCGTAGGCGCGACTTTCATTTGTGGAATGTGCGATTTATCTTCATCGATCTATTTGATCCAATCAACATTAAATACATTAGGATATCTCGTTCGCCTTATCAGCGGATGAACTAGGAAAGTAAGATGCATAAATGGTATGTCGTCCAGGTCTTATCGACACATGAAAAGAAAGTAAAAAAAGCTCTTGAAGAACAGCGCGACATCAAAGGAATGTCAAAGATCTGATCGAAACAGTCTTACTGCCTACTGAGAATGTCTCGGAAGTAAAAAAGGGCAGCAAAAGTTGTCGAAAAAAGGCTTTGGCCGGATATCTGTTAGTGAAAATGAATCTGACGGATGAATCATGGCAGTATGTAAAGAATACCCCAGGAGTGATCGATTTCTAGGCGGCGAAAACCAACCTCACTATCAGAGGCTGAAGTTCAAGAGATCCTGTCAAGATCTCGAAGAGAAGAAGCAGAACGTCACGCAGAAACATAAATTTGAAGTGGGCGACCGTGTCAAGATTACCGACGGTGTCTTCGTCAACTTTATCGGAACTGTAACCGAAGTGTTCCACGATAAAGGGCGCTTGAGCGTGCTGGTTTCTATTTTCGGACGTGAAACTCGTGTTGATGATCTGGAATTTTCACAAGTCGAAGAAGTTTCAGAAGAGTTTAGAAGAATAGTTTAGAGGATAATATGTCTAAAAAAGTTGTAAAAATTATTAAATTGCAAATTCCTGCTGGAAAAGCTAATCCTGCTCCTCCGATCGGACCTGCTTTCGGTGCAGCTGGAGTCAATATCATGGCATTCTGTAAGGAATTTAATGCAAAAACACAGAGCCATGGCAGGAGATATCCTTCCTGTTGTCATCACTGTTTATCAGGATAAATCATTTACATTTATTTGCAAAAAACCTCCTGTTCCGGAACTGCTTAAAAAAGCAACCGGTATCGCAAAAGGGTCAGCTGTACCAAACAGCGACAAAGTGGCAAAGATCAAGCGCTCCCAAGCAAGAAAAATTGCAGAAGAAAAAATGCAAGATATGAATGCGCGAGATCTGGAAGCTGCAACCAATATCGTACTAGGTACGGCTCGTTCAATGGGTATTGAACTCATTGACGAATAATTGAGAGTAAAAAAGGAAAAATATGGGTCGTCCAAGTAAAAGAATTCGGGAGATAGCCAAGTTATATGATTTTACAAAAGTTATGTAATCTTAAAGAAGCTATCGATATTTTAAAGAAATGCCCGACGGTCAAATTTGACCAGTCCGTGGAAATTTCTTTAAAAATTGGTGTTGACCCTCGTAGATCAGATCAGCACGTCCGTGGAACTGTGTCATTACCGAATGGCACAGGTAAAACGATGGTCATTCTCGTCTTTGCAAAAGGTGAAAAGGTTAAAGAGGCCTTGCATGCTGGAGCAGATTATGCGGGAGATGACGAACTTTTTGAAAAAGTCAAGGGGGCTGGACAGGCTTTGATGCTGTCGTCGCCACACCTGACATGATGCGCGAAGTGGGTAAGCTGGGTAAAGTGTTAGGTCCGCGAGGTTTAATGCCGACACCGAAAGCTGGAACTGTGACAACAGATGTCGCTAAAGCAATCCAAGAGCTTAAAGGCGGTAAAATCGAATTTAAACTCGATCGCCATGGAGTCATAAACAATGCAGTTGGAAAGCTTTCTTTTAATGATGATAAGCTCGAGGAAAATATCCAGACTTATCTCGCAGCTATTCAGAGAGCCAAGCCTGCAGCTGCTAAAGGAAATTATCTCAAATCTATGGTGCTTTCATCGACGATGGGCCCAGGGGTTAAAATAGATCTACGTGAAGTTGAAGCAGCCCAAGGAGGTCGATAATGAGACAGGAAAAACAACTCCTGCTTGACGAAATCAAAGAGCAAATCGATCGTTATAAATCTTTCGTGATCACACGTTATCAAGGATTTAAGGCGAACGCCGCGAACAATTTGCGCAGAGAGATTGCCAAGACTGGCGGCAACTATGAAGTGGTGCGAAAAAGGGTTCTAGTCAAAGCCGCAGAAAGTGCAGGCGTAGAGCTCGACCCCAAATTGCTGGAAGGACATATTGGATTGATATTCGCTGGGGCAGACCCCATCGAAACAGCCAAATTCGTCTACAAGTTCAGCAAGGAAAACGATAACGCAATTTCCGTTATCGGCGGTCGGTTTGATGGCCGGATTTATGGCGCTGACGATGTCGAAAAAATTTCGAAGCTGCCTGGCAAAGATGAAATGAGAGCGCAGCTTCTCGGCGCACTTGAAGCTCCGATATCGCAGACACTGTCCGTAATGGATTCTATCTTACCAGCGTAATCTATTGTTTAGAGAATAAGAGTAAACAAGAAAATTCTGCAAATTAATTCAATTATAAGAAAGTAAAGAGGTAATACCGTGAGTAATAAAACAGAAGAATTAGTAGATCAGCTTAGCGAGTTGACCGTTTTGGAGATGGCTGAGTTGAAAAAAGCTTTAGAAGAAAAGTGGGGCGTAAAAGCTCGCTGCTGCAGCAGTATTTGCAGCACCAGCAGCAGCTGCTGCTGCACCTGAAGCCGCAGCCGAATCAACTGATTTCCAAGTGACTTTGGAAGAAGCTCCTGCTGATAAGAAAATCGGCGATCATTAAAGTGGTTCGCGAAATCACAGGTCTTGGTCTGAAAGAAGCGAAAGAACTCGTTGAAGGCAGCACCAAAAGTAGTTAAAGAAACTGCTCCTAAAGCTGAAGCTGAAGATATCAAAAAAAAATTGAAGCTGCCGGTGCTAAAGTTACACTGAAAGGTCTGTAAGTTTAAGTTTTGACAACGCAAATAATTTCACAGGAACAATGAACATTGTTCCTGTGATTCTATTTATTACAAGATTTTTTTGGTTTTTAGGAACAGACTTCTATTTATGAGAAATCTGTTCCTAAATACCAAACAGCCTTTTTAAAAATAGTTATTAAACTATTTAACCGAACGGCAAAAATTAACTTTAAGAGATGAATAATCTCTTTTGACTATCAAGTTTACGAGGAGTCCTTCACCTATGTTGAAAAGGCCACCGAAACGTGTGAGTTTTAGTGAAAAGAAAGAAATCATCGATCTTCCCAACCTTATTGAAATTCAAATTAAATCATATAATCAATTCTTGCAAATTGACAAATTTCCCGATGAGAGGGAAAATATTGGCTTGCAAGAAGTTTTCAATGAAATTTTTCCAATAAAATCTTATGATGAAAAAACTATTTTCGAATTTATTTCCTATAATTTAGGCGTTCCAAAATATACTCCCGAAGAGTGCATCCGACGAGGGATTACCTATAATGTCACCCTAAAAGTCAAATTCCGCCTGACAGACGAAACAGGTATCAAAGAAGAAGAAGTCTACATGGGAACGATCCCATGTCATGACGGACAAAGGAACCTTCATCATCAATGGCGCCGAGCGCGTTGTTGTTTCCCAGCTGCACCGATCTCCCGGTATTTGTTTTGAGCAAGAACGCCATTCACGGGGAAATAATGATCTATTCTTTCCGCATTATCCCTTACCGCGGAAGCTGGCTGGAAGGTTCATTTGATACCAATGACTTGATCCATATCTACATCGACAGAAAGAAACGCCGCCGCAAAATTTTGGCAACGACATTTATCCGCGCTCTCGGCTATTCCACCAACTGCTGATATCATCGAAGAATTTTTCAGCACACTGCAAAGTCAAAATTAAAATCGGAAAAAGAATTTGCCAAACTCGTCGGAAAAATCTTGGCTGAAGATGTCGTCGATGAAGACAGCGGTCTAGTTTTTGGAAAAGCAGCTGAAAAGCTGACCACAGCGATGCTGAAGCGCATGGTCGATGCCGGTATCGAATGTGATCCGCATTGCAGAAGATGCCGATGAGACACAGCCCGATCATCAAGATGCTGGCAAAAGATCCGACAGATTCCTATGAATCGGCTCTTAAAAGATTTTTATCGCAAAATTCGTCCGGGCGAACCTGCAACCCTTTCCAATGCCCGTTCAGCGATGATGCGCCTCTTCTTCGATCCGAAACGATACAATTTAGGACGAGTCGGCCGTTATAAACTCAATTCGCAAACTTGGTATTCGCATTCAATGATGAACAGCTTGCAGACGGTCACATTGACGAAAGAAGATGTCATCGGAGCTCTCAAATATCTGATCCGCCTGAAACAGGGCGATGAAAATGCTCATGATCGACGATATCGACCACTTGGGCAATCGCCGTGTGCGATCTGTTGGAGAATTGATCCAAAACCAGTGCCGCATCGGCTTGGCCCGCATGGAGAAAATCATCCGAGAAAGAATGAACCTGTTCGATTTCTCTTCCGACACGTTGACTCCAGGCAAAATTGTCTCTGCAAAAGGGCTTTCAGGAGTTCTTAAAGACTTCTTCGGACGTTCGCAGCTGTCTCAATTTATGGATCAGACGAACCCTGATTGCCGAACTGACCCACAAACGGCGTCTTTCCTCTCTTGGACCTGGCGGTCTTAAACCGAGACCGCGCAGGCTTTGAAGTGCGCGACGTTCACTCCAGCCACTATGGAAGAATTTGTCCGATTGAAACACCGGAAGGTCCGAACATCGGTTTGATCACTTCTCTTTCAACATTTGCTAAAATCAATGAATTTGGTTTTATTGAAACTCCTTATCGTATTGTTCGCGATGGCGTTGTCACCGATGAGATCGAATACATGACAGCAGACCAGGAAGAGCGATGCGTCATTGCGCAGGCTTCTGCTCCGCTGGATGAATACAATATGTTTGCAGAGCCGACTTTGCTGGGCCCGCTATAGAGGCGAGCCGTTGGAAATCGAATCGCAGCAAAGTCACCCACATGGACGTGTCGCCAAAGCAGCTGGTTTCCATTGTGACAGGCTTGATTCCATTCTTTGAGCATGATGACGCGAACCGCGCTTTGATGGGTTCGAACATGCAGCGCCAAGGCTGTGCCTCTCTTGAAGCCTGAAGCTCCGATTGTCGGAACAGGGCTTGGAAGCACGCGCTGCGCGCGACTCCGGCGCCGTTGTCGATCGCTGAAGAAGATGGCGTCGTCGAATATGTCGATGGCTTTAAAATTGTCATTTCTCCAAAAGACAACCGCTTGAAGAAGACGACCTATCATCTTGAAGAAGTTCATGCGTTCCAACGCAGGAACTTGCATCAACCAGACAGCCTCTTTGCAAAATTGGCGATAAAATTAAAGCAGGAGATGTCATTGCTGACGGTCCTGCGACAGATAAAGGGGAAATCGCTCTTGGGCAAAAACGTCCTCGTCGCCTTCATGCCATGGTTTGGCTACAACTACGAAGATGCGATCATCATTTCCGAAAAGCTTCTCGCGCGAAGATGCCTATACTTCGATTTACATCGAAGAATTTGAACTGACAGCGCGCGATACCAAACTTGGAAAAGAAGAGATCACTCGCGATATTCCAAACGTCTCCGAAGAGGCCTTGGTCAATCTGGGCGACGATGGCATTATCCGCATCGGCGCTGAAGTGAAGCCGGGCGATATTCTCGTCGGTAAGATCACTCCAAAATCGGAAACAGAACTTGCTCCTGAAGAGCGCTTCTCCGCGCCATTTTCGGCGAAAAAGCAGCAGATGTCAAAGATGCTTCCTTGACTGCTCCTCCGGGAACTGAAGGGGTTGTCATGGATGTCAAAGTCTTCAGCCGCCGCGACCGTCTTTCAAAAACCGATGATGAACTTGTCGAAGAAGCTTCCCGCATGAAAGATATCCAGAGGGAATACAAGACAAAGCAAGCGGAACTTCGCACTGAAAAGCATGAAAAACTCGGCGCTCTGCTGCTTAATGAGCCGGCTCCTGGCACTATCATGCACCGCAAAACTGCCGAAGTGATTGTCGAAGAAGGGAAGCATTATCACTCAAGAAGTGCTCGAATGCTATCGAAAAGGAAAAAGTCGAAGATCTTCTCATGCCTGACTAATGAGCTCTATGAACGCGTTGAAGAAAATACTTGCAAGATTTTGAAATCGCTATGCAGACACTTGAAACCCAGTACAAGACAGAAATCGAGTACATGCGCAAAGGGGATACAGATCTCGATCCAGGCGTCATCCGCCAAGTGAAAGTCTATGTCGCTTCAAAGCGTAAACTGCAAGTCGGCGATAAGATGGCAGGACGCCACGGTAACAAAGGGGTTGTCTCCAAGATTGTTCCTGAAGCCGACATGCCTTATCTGGCATAATGGGCAGTCCGATCGAGATCATCTTGAATCCGCTTGGGCGTGCCTTCCCGTATGAACATGGGACAGCTCTTTGAAACCCACTTGGGATTTGCTGCAAAAACAGCGGGAATCTATGTCAAAGCCCTGTATTTGAAGGCTTCCCGGAAGAGAAAATTTGGGAGATGATGAAAGAGCAAGGCCTGCCTGAAGATGGTAAAGTTCTATCTCTATGATGGATGCACAGGCGAGCGATTTGATAACACAGTCGTTGTCGGCTACATCTACATGTTGAAACTGAGCCACTTGTCGCCGATAAGATCCACGCTCGTGCCGTCGGACCTTACTCTCTCGTCACGCAGCAGCCTCTTGGCGGTAAAGCTCAGATGGGCGGTCAGCGATTCGGGGAGATGGAAGTGTGGGCGCCGAAGCTTATGGCGCTGCGCACTTGCTGCAAGAGATGCTAACCGTGAAGTCGGATGACGTTGCAGGACGTACTCGTATTTATGAATCGATCGTGAAAGGGGAAAATCTTCTTCAATCCGGAACTCCGGAATCCTTTAACGTATTGATTAAAGAAATGCAAGGCTTAGGTCTCGATGTTCGTACCGAAGCAGTTAGAGAAGAGTAAACATTTAAATCGTTTGAGGGAGACATTATCATGTCTGAACATCAGATGGAAAACGAGAGCGCAATTTGATAAATTGACCATCAAAATTGCTTCTGACGATGTGATCCGCAATAAATGGTCGCGCGGAGAAATCAAAAAACCGGAAACGATCAACTACCGCACATTCAAACCTGAGAAAGGCGGACTATTCTGCGAAAAGATTTTCGGTCCGACCGCGACTGGGAATGCGCTTGCGGAAAATACAAGAAAATCAAGCACAAAGGGATCGTCTGCGACCGTTGCGGCGTTGAAGTAACCTTTCTAAAGTGCGACGTGAGCGCATGGCTCACATTGACCTGGCTGTTCCTGTTGTTCATATTTGGTTTTTCAAAACGATGCCTTCCCGCATCGGCAATGTCTTGGGAATGTCCTCTGCCGATCTGGAACGGGTCATCTATTATGAAGAATATGTCGTTATCGATCCAGGTCATACCGAACTGGAAAAAAAACAGCTGCTTAACGATGTCGAATATCGCGAAGCCAAGAGAAATGGGGCCGCGATGCTTTTGTCGCCAAAATGGGCGGCGAAGCGATCCGCGATCTTGTTGACAACTGAAGATCTGCAAACTCTTCTTGTCGACCTAAAAGAGAAATTGCGCAAAACAAAATCGATGCAAGCGCGGATGAAGCTGGCAAAGCGTCTAAAAATCGTCGAAAGCTTTGTCACTTCGACAAACAAGCCTGAATGGATGGTGATGTCCTGCGTTCCGGTCATCCCGCCCGATTTGCGTCCTCTAGTTCCTCTTGATGGCGGACGCTTTGCGACTTCCGATTTGAATGATCTGTACCGCCGCGTCATCAACCGAAACAACCGTCTGAAAGCGATTCTGAAGCTAAAAACGCCGGAAGTGATTGTCCGCAACGAAAAGCGGATGCTGCAAGAAGCTGTCGATGCCCTGTTTGACAACGGCCGCCATGGCCATCCTGTCATGGGCGCAGGCAACCGTCCTCTGAAATCCCTTTCAGAGATGCTGAAAGGGAAACAGGGGCGCTTCCGTCAAAACCTTCTCGGTAAACGGGTCGACTATTCGGGCCGTTCCGTCATTATCGTCGGTCCCGAACTGAAATTCAATCAGTGCGGTTTGCCTAAGCTGATGGCGCTCGAGCTGTTCGAGCCGTTTATCGTAAAACGTTTAAAAGATCTTGGGCTATGTCTATACGATCCGCTCTGCAAAGAAAATGATCCAGCGACATGCTCCTGAAGTGTGGGACGTGCTTGAAGAGATCATCAAAGGGCACCCTGTCCTCCTCAACCGTGCGCCTACGCTTGCACCGTTTGGGTATCCAGGCTTTTGAGCCGGTCTTGATCGAAGGGAAAGCGATCCGCATCCATCCTCTTGTTTGCGCTGCGTTCAACGCCGACTTTGACGGTGACCAGATGGCTGTTTACGTCCCTCTTTCCATCGAAGCGCAGCTGGAAGCGAAACTGCTGATGATGGCTCCGGACAACATCTTCTTGCCTTCTTCAGGAAAACCGGTTGCTGTTCCTTCGCAGGATATGACCTTGGGTCTTTACTATCTGATGCGCGATCCGTTATACTATCCCGGAAGAACATGGCAAGAAGACACAAATTTTCCGCGAATGCGGAAGAGGTGCTCCTGGCTCTCTATGCCAGCGGCAGCTACAACTGGTATGAGAAAGAAGCCAAAGAAGAATGAGCGGCAGCGATCTATAACCGCGGCATTGCGCATCCATGAGAAAATCAAATTGCGCACTCGAAAACGGCATCATTGAAACAACTCCTGGACGCGTGATCTTCAACACGATTGTTCCGAAAGAACTTGGTTTCCAAAACTACAGCTTGCCCAAAAAGAAGATGAGCGAACTGGTCATGCAGTGCTACAAAAAAGTCGGCCTGGAAGCGACGGTGCGTTTCCTGGATAACTTGAAAACCTAGGATTTGCTGAAGCGACAAAAGCTGCCATTTCGATGGGCGTTTGCGATGTCCGCATTCCTGCGAATAAGCAGAAATGTCATCGAAGAGGCTCACGAGCGCGTGGCTCAGGTGAAAAAGCAGTACGAAGACGGTATCATCACTGAAGGGGAACGCAAATCGAAGATCATCAGTATCTGGACAGAAGTTTCCGAGCTCTTTCAGAAGAACTCTTTAAACTTGATCAGTGAAATCAAAGATGCGCGAACGCAATCCGTCTTTATCTGATGATGGACTCCGGTGCTCGCGGTAACAAATCGCAGATTAAACAGCTTGGAGCTTTGCGCGGATTGATGGCGAAACCATCAGGCGAGATTATCGAATCGCCGATTACCTCGAACTTCCGCGAAGGATTGACCGTTCTTGAATACTTTATTTCCTCTCACGGTGCGCGTAAAGGTCTTGCCGATACCGCCTTGAAAACTGCCGACTCCGGATACTTGACACGCCGTCTGGTCGACGTAGCTCAAGACGTGATCATCACCGAAGAAGATTGCGGAACACTTCAATGGTATTGAAGTTTCAGCGATCAAGCAAGGTCAAGAAGAACTCCTGCCTCTGAAAGACCGTATTTTCGGCCGTACCGTTTGCGAAGATATTTATCAGCCGGGCGACAGCACCAAGCTGCTTGCCAAAGCCGGCGATACGCTCAACATTCAAGCAAGCTGAAGCGATCGATGACTCCGGTATTGAAAGCGTCAGGATCCGTTCCGTGCTTACCTGTGAAACGCGACGCGGCGTCTGTGCGAAGTGCTATGGCATCAACTTGGCCAATGGACGCTCTGTCAGCATGGGCGAAGCAGTCGGTATCATCGCTGCGCAGTCGATCGGTGAACCTGGAACGCAGCTAACGATGAGAACGTTCCACTTGGGCGGTATCGCGTCTGCAAGCTTCAGCCCTGAAATTGTCGCTGAGCATGAAGGCATCCTCGTCTACACCGATCTTCGTACCGTTAAAAACGAAGAGGGACACTGGGTTGCTCTCAACAAGAACGGCGCGCTGCATATCGTTCGCGATGAAGGACGTCGCTCTGGAAGAGTACAAAAAACTTCTTCAGCACCAAGTCGATCGAGCCGCTCCAGACGTTTTACGATCGAACTGGGAACAAACATCCTTATGGCAGATGGCTCCAAAGTCAAGACGGGGCAAAAAATCGCCGAATGGGAACAGCATAACATTCCGATCATTTGCGACCGCCCAGGTTATGTCGAAGTACGAAGACCTCGTCGAAGGGATCTCGACGCAACGCGAAGTCAACAAGCAGACAGGCCAGATCCGAGCTGATCGTGAAGCAGCACCGCGGCGAGCTGCATCCGCAGATCGTCATCTATGCCGATAAAGAGTGTGAAGAACTGGTTGGTACCTACCCGATTCCGTCCGGAGCGATTATTTCGGTTGAAGAAGGGCAGTATGCGACAGCCGGTACGCTGCTCGCCAGGTTGCCGCGCGGCGCCATTAAAGACAAAGGATATCACCGGGGGTCTTCCACGCGTTGCCGAGCTTTTCGAAGCGCGCAAACCGAAAGATTCTGCCGAGATCGCCAAAATCGACGGCGTGGTCGACTTCCGCGGCGTTCAGAAGAACAAGCGTATCGTCGTCGTCCGCGATGAAGTGTCCGGCATGGAAGAGGAACACCTTATTCCTCACACCAAGCACTTGATCGTCCAGCGAGGCGACCATGTGGTCAAAGGGCAGCAGCTGACCGACGGCGTTGTCATTCCTCATGAAATCCTCGAGATTTGCGGCGTGCGCGAACTGCAGAAGTATCTGGTGAACCAGGTTCAAGAGGTTTACCGTCTGCAGGGTGTGGACATCAACGACAAGCACATCGAGATCATCGTCCGCCAGATGCTCAAGAAAGTACGCGTCATCGATCCGGGCGATACGAGCTTGCTGTATGGCGAAGAGGTCGATAAGAAAGAGTTTGAGAAAGAGAACCTCAAAGTCATCGAAGAGGGCGGAAAAGCCGCTCAAGCCACTCCGGTTCTCCTCGGTATCACCAAAGCCTCCTTGAGTACAGAGTCGTTCATTTCAGCTGCCTCTTTCCAGGACACGACCCGTGTCTTGACCGAAGCTGCCTGTGCAGGAAAAACCGACTACCTCCTGGGCTTCAAAGAGAACGTCATCATGGGGCATATCATCCCCGGCGGTACCGGCTTCGAGCGCCATAGACGCGTCAAGAAGTTCGTCGACCGCGAGCTCGAAGAAGAATTGGTATTCGACTTCGAAGACGCCTAAATCGAAGGGGACCCCGGTCCCCATCAATCGAACTGTAATTTACGGTAAGGGGACTCTAAAAAAGTCCCCTTTTTTTATCTTTTAGAATTTCTCACGGAAAGGAGACTCTAAATCCCCTTTTTTATCTTAGAATTAAGTGGAAAGGAGACTCTAAATCCCCTTTTTATCTTAGAATTAAGTGGAAAGGAGACTTTAAATCCCCATTTTTATCTTTGAACGTGGAAAGGAGACTCTAAATCCCCATTTTTATCTTTGAACGTGGAAAGGAGACTCTAAATCCCCATTTTTATCTTTGAACGTGGAAAGGAGACTCTAAATCCCCTTGTTTATCTTAGAACGTGGAAAGGAGACTCTAAATCCCCTTTTTTATCTTAGAATTAAGTGGAAAGGAGACTTTAAATCCCCTTTTTTATCTTAGAATTAAGTGGAAAGGAGACTCTAAATCCCTTTTTTTATCTTTGAACGTGGAAAGGAGACTCTAAATCCCTTTTTTTATCTTAGAATTAAGTGGAAAGGAGACTACTCTAAATCCCCTTTTTATCTTTTAGAATTTCAATTTGTATTTCTTGATGATTTGATCTTCCAGCTTCACTGTGTCAGCGGCAAACTTTCTGATACCCTCTGCCAGCTTCTCAGTCGCCATCGCATTTTCATTCAGCTGCAGCCGGAACGCTTTTTCATCCAGAATAACTTTTTCCAAATCCATATTTCTGGCGTCATTCGGATCGAGATTGCGGGGTAGGGGGCCTTCGGAATTCTTTAAAACTTCCAAAAGGTTTGGAGAGATGGTTAAGAGATCGCATCCGGCAAGCTCGAGAATTTCTTCCACATTGCGGAAACTCGCACCCATTACCTGCGTTTTATAGCCGAATTTTTTCAGGTAGTGGTAGATGGCCGTGACCGATTTGACTCCGGGATCTTCTGCAGGGGGATATCCCGCAACGCCCTCGGCCTTTTTATACCAATCGAGGATTCTGCCTACAAATGGGGATATAAGCGTCGCTTTGGCTTCCGCACAGATGATCGCCTGTTCCAGGCTGAACATCAGCGTCATATTGCAATGGATCCCTTCAGCTTCCAATTGGCGGCAAGCGAGAGCGCCTTCCCAAGTGGCAGCGAGTTTTATCAGAACGCGTTCCTTGGGGATGCCCATTTCATTATAGAGTTTAATGAGGGAATGAGCTTTATCAATACTGCCCTGAACGTCAAATGAAAGCCTCGCATCCACTTCGGTCGACACGCGGCCCGGGACGATCTTTAGGATTTCGGCGCCGAAATTGACGAACAGTTTATCCATCATCACGGTTTTACCCTTTGATTTGGCATAGGCGATCGCTTCCTTGACTAAGTGCTGGTACTTCTCCTCTTCAGCCGCCGCCATGATCAGAGAGGGGTTGGTGGTCGCATCTTGCGGCTTATAGGCTTCAATAGAGTGAATGTCGCCAGTGTCAGCTACTACCGTGGTCATTGTTTTGAGTTGATCGAGCTTATTCATAATTCTCCATTATTTTAAAATACAGATAGCATCCGTTAAGGGTTCGATGCGGAAGGTGATTTTTAAAGGCTGATCGCCCACTTTTAAATCTAAACTGGAATTGAAGCGGGTGAGCAGGAGCTTATAGGGAATTTTCACTTTGTGTTCACCTACATCGATGCCGATACAGGTGTTGCTTAATATTTCTTCCGACTCGATCAATTGCCGGCAGAGATCGGCGAACTTTTTCATTTGCCTGATCAGGACTTCATCATCCAGCAAATATTTTTTTTGGCAATGACTGCAATTCAAATCGAGACGGTCCTGACGAAAAATGGAAAATTGCACGGCTTTCGAACAGGAGAGGCATGTAAATTCGAGATTATGGCCTTTTTGCATCTTAAACCTAAACATTTATAGAATTGTTAAGAATACCATCTTTTCCGGCCAAGGGCAAGCAAATCGTTTTTCTTTACATCCCCTATTCCGATAGGATATGATAGCTTTAAACCTTGATGCCGGATTATGGCGTCGGGTTAAAAATTTTACTCAGACAATAGAGTTGGAGTTAACAATGGTTCGTCGCATAGCGATCAATGGTTTCGGCAGAATCGGGAGGCTTGTTTTACGACAGGCTTGCCGGCGCAAAGACATTGAGATCGTTGCGATTAACGATTTAGTTCCCAGTGATAACTTAGCGTATTTATTAAAATACGACTCCACCCATGGCCGATTCCAAGGGGAAATCAGATCAGAAGAAAACGCTATCATTGTCGATGGAAAAAAAATAGAAGTCTGTTCTGAAAAAGAGCCTGAAAAATTGCCATGGAAGAAACTTGGTGTTGATTATGTTGTAGAGTCAACCGGTTTATTTACACAAAGGGAACTAGCTCAAAAGCATATCACCGCCGGGGCGAAAAGAGTGATGATTTCGGCGCCTGGCAAGGGTGATATACCTACTTTTGTCATGGGTGTTAACCATACAAACTACAACCCAAAAAATGATTTTATTATATCGAACGCATCCTGTACTACCAATTGTCTAGGTCCCATTACCAAAGTTTTGTTAGATAACTTTGGTATAGAAGAGGGATTGATGACAACGGTGCATGCTGTGACAGCCTCTCAACCCACGGTTGACGGCCCTTCTAAAAAAGATTTTAGAGACGGCCGAGGTGCGGGGCAAAACATTATTCCGGCTTCCACTGGAGCGGCTAAGGCTGTTGCCTTATGTTTGCCTCAGGTTAAGGGTAAATTGACCGGAATGGCGTTGCGCGTCCCATTGCCTGATGTTTCAGTGGTTGATTTGACGGTGCGTTTGAGCAAAGAGACGACTTATGATGAGATTTGCCTGGCCATGCGAAAAGAAGCAGAAGGCCCTATGAGGGGGATATTAGGCTATTGTGACGAGGAGGTCGTTTCATCAGACTTTATAAGTAGCACGTATTCGGCAATATTCGACAAACATGCAGGAATTGCCTTAAATTCCACATTCTACAAGATCATTGCCTGGTACGATAACGAGATGGGTTATGCCACTCGTGTTGTTGATTTATTGGAATATATGGCCGGGAAAGAGTATCTCTAGCGTCATCACAATGCTTCCCTTCCGGCTAAAATAAATGATGGATTAAAAGTGGATTTTACAAGAGAACCCATTATAGAAAGTGTTATCACGCCCAAAGAAGGGTGTAAGTTAGTTGTCCGCAGCAGCAAGGCAGCCAGTCAGGAGGAATTCTTTGTGGATTCCGTTGAAGTGGTGTCTTTCGGGCATTCGTTATATTTCCGCTCTTTAGAGCGACCAAAATCTTTTTTTGTTCCGGCCGGCGATTATGAGATTCTCGAAGTCAGAGAAACTCGCCTTGTCTTGAAGAATGTCGGTCTTGACCGCACCATTAAGATTGGCGGCGGACGAGAAGTGAAGAAAGAGCGGGAGAGGGAGAAGGAGAAGGAAAAAGAGGTGGAAGCCCCGGTAGAAGCCGAAGCTCCGGAAGTTCGCGGTGACAAGAAGCGCGACAAGAGGCGCCATTCCCGCCGCCGCCGCTCCAAGACAGAGACACTCGCTTCAGAAGAGGCGCGTGAGGTTGAAGCGGAAGAAGCTCCCTATGAAGAAGAGGCTATAGAAAAAGCGCCTCCTCGACAAACGCGCTCGGCGCTCCTGCCGCCCCCTTCGACGCTCATATCGGAGACGATAGCGCGGTACAAGGATAACGCCCTTTTCAAGGATGCCTTTTTCCTCAAGGATGAGGATGAGGTTGGTGTTGAGGAGGAGAGCGAGGAAGTTGAGGAGTATGCGATTGAAGAGAGTCCTCTGGAGGATTTTCCCTCCGTTTCGTTGCCACAGCCGGAATACGGCTCGTTCGAGATGACGGAAGAGGAAGAAGAGGAGATCTATCGCCAGCGCCAAAAGTACACCCAGGCGGATTCAGGCGATTCTGACGAGGATGATTTGCCAAAAGTCAGCGACGACTTGATCGGCGATTCTTCGGAAGAGAAGATTGAATCGAACAAAAAGTTCACGAATGAATAAAAGAGGGGAATGTAAATTTCCCTCTTGCTTCTAAATCGAGAAACGGGTAATGTTTTCTTCTATCTCAATGCTCGGGTGGTGGAATGGTAGACACTAGGGACTTAAAATCCCTTGGGCTTCGGCCCGTGCGGGTTCGAGTCCCGCTTCGAGCACATTGATATTCAATTACTTATGACATGTTGCATAACCTCCTAACTAGTGGACGAGTCGCAGCTGGGACCCAAATGGGACAGTGCGGAAAAATAGGAGAAAATCACATGTTTATAGAAAAAAGATTACGTAAAGATGGAAAAATTAGTTACCGTGCAAGAGTTGTACAACACGGTAAACTAAAAACTAAAACTTTTGCAACCCAGACTAAAGCAAAAATTTGGGGACAGAAGTTAGAGCCAATGTTAAGAGAAGATCCTTCGCTTCTTGGCTTTGAAACAAATAAGCGCACCTTTGGAGACTTTGTAGATAGGTATATCGAAAAAGAGCTCCCCAAGGACCCAAAAAGCTTAGCCAAAGCAAAGCTACATCTTCTTTGGTGGAAAAAGCATTTGGGGAAGCAAATCTTAAGCTACATCACCCCTCCTATGCTTGCAGAACTCAGAGATAAGCTCATGACAGAGATGACCTATAGGGGGCGATTAAGATCATCATCAACAGCAAATCGATACATAGCTACTCTTAGCAAAGCCTTTAATGTTGCTGTTAAGGAGTGGGCCTGGCTGAAGGAGAATCCCTTTAAAAAGATCACCCGCCCTAAAGAAGGGAAGGCTCGCGACCGGTTTTTGGAGAAAGATGAGATTCAGACTCTGCTCGCCGCCAGTAAGAAAGTGAATAGCGATCATCTATATCCCTTTGTACTTTTTGCGCTAAGCACGGGTGCCCGTAAAGGGGAGATTCTCAATCTTGAGTGGGCAGATATCGACTTTCAACGATCGGTCGCCACATTCCGAGAGACAAAGAACGGAGAATCCAGATCCGTATCACTAAACCCTAGCCTAGTTGCTCTACTGTGTAAGGAGAGGTTGAGAAGGGCCATCTTTAGCCGTTTTGTGTTTCCTAGCAAAGATGGAAAAAAGCCAGCTGACATAAGGACGGCGTGGGAAAATGCCGTTAAACTGTCAGGTTTGCGAGCTGTTACCATTCACTCTCTACGGCACACTTGTGCCAGCCATTTGGCAATGCAGGGAGCTTCAACCCTTGAGATAGCGGCAATTCTCGGGCATAGGACCTTGGCTATGGTTAAGCGGTATAGTCACTTGAGCACCTCGTCAACTGCTGCTGCTTTGAATAGAATGAACGAAGAAGTTCTGATGGAGTATTTGAATGCCGGTTGAGCCTGTGCAATTGACTAGCAAAGGTGAGTCTCAAAAGGACTCGCCTGCTGATGTTTTTCAGAGATTTTTAGAAAAATTAGACTCTGACAGAGAAAATTTATTAAAGGGAGCAGAGGAATTCAGCGAAGCTAGTGATAAAATAAGAGAAGCCAAAGAAGATTTCTTCCTACAAATTCAGAGCACACCCCTTGTTAATATTATCAGTGTTTGGACAGAGCGATACCTAAGAAACAATCAAATCTGCCATTCAATGCTAAAGAGCATCCGCGATCTGATCGATGAAAAGTTGATCAGGATCAAAAACTCAAAAAACGAGTATTTTTCTCTTGGAGAGTTCGCTGGTGAAGTTCATTCAATCATAGATTCAATTCGTTGTGTGAAAAAATGGCCCGTGATTAGAAGGGAACAAAATGTCCTACACTTTTTGGACTTCACCGATTGGCTTTCTAAAGTTACCCAAGGCTTTATTCCGAGAATTGAAGATCCCGATAGGCTACGAACATGTGAAAGATCCCTCGCCTTTGGCTCTTTCATCGATCTCCTTTCCCATCTTGAAAATCGATATCAACTAATCGCCGATCTACTTTTCTTTGGCGGAGATCGCACCTTGGAAGAGATTGTCAAGTTGCACATCGAAGATATTGATTTTGAACGACGACTTGTAAAATATCCGTCTGAGGAAGTTCTATACCCTCAACACATCATCGATGACCTTATGATCCAAATTAATGCAAGGCTAACTGGTCTCGTTTTTTTGGGACGTCAAAATCGCCCTCTCAATGCGTCCTCTGTATTTAGAAATATCAAGGATGCCGCCTTAAGAGCTGGTTTAGGAGAGCTTTTTTCTCCAAAGCTGTTAGCGACAAACTCATCAAATGTCACGCAAAATGCAATAAAATAACGAAAAGTATTGCGAAATTAAATTTCATTCTGCTACGTTAGGTCCGTCTACTAGTTAGAAGGTCATGCAGAATGGAAAATCTAAAAACACTCTCACAAATATCTGAGAAGCCTAAAAAATACGGCTGTCCGTCTTTGAAGGAACTCGCAACTGTTATCCCCCTTCGGGATTATTGTCGCCAAAATGATTGGCCGAGGCTGCCACAATGGAACAATTGGATTTATACGCGAGCACCCATTGCACTTGCTTGCATTCGCCGCGTTGGAGCGCGTTATTTTGTTGACGTAGAAGCTCTAGCAGAGTTCGTTAAAAATGCAACTCTGGAGGTGAGCTAGATGAATAATCTGGAAGTTGAAAACCAAGAGAATACATTTATTTCTGAAATATCCAATGATTTTCATGAAGTGCACCGATCTGATTTCGTTGCAAATGAGCTAGGTCGATTGCACAAAATAATAGGGTGTGAGTTCAATTGCGCAGCATATGTCTGGGACTCCTTTCATGAGGAGCGATCTAATGACTGAAACAAAAATAAAGATCGCTCCCAACTCCAAAGAGTCTGAGATGATGGTATTGGGCAGCATGCTCACCAGTATAAACGCACTGAACATCGCAGCCGATATTCTTGATGACACCGATTTCTATTACACCGAGCACAAACTAATTTTCCAGGTGTTAAAAGATGCACATCAAAACGATAAGCCAGCCGATCTGCATTTGGTCTGCGAAGAATTAAAGCGTAAGGACAGGCTCGCGGCAGTAGGCGGGGCCGCCTATCTGACTACTCTCGCTCAATATGCAGGCACATCCGCCCACATTGAGGAATATTGTGATATTTTGAAAAATAGGGCTTTTTCAAGACAAGCCATTTCGATCTGTGAAGATGGGGAGGAAGAGTTTTTACAAGACCCAGAAGACCCCGCAAAAACATTAGAAAAATATTCTAATAAATTTATTGAACTTAGTAAAAGATATTCTCCAAATGATAGAGTGTCGATTGGAGATATTTTATTTGGAAGCAATTCAATTGATTCAATCCCGATTATTGAAAAATTGCGAATTAGACAAGAATATTTCCAAAGTTATGGTGAAGAATTCATAACGGGATTGCCAACGGGTTTTAAAGATTTCGATGACCGTGTTTCTGTTCTAGATAATACAAATATCATTGTTATCGCTGGACGCCCTGCAATGGGCAAAACGGCCTGCGCTCTAAGCATTCTGTGCAATATTTGTATGGATCAAGAATTGCCTGTTGGATTCATATCACTTGAAATGGGAGCAGATCAGCTTGCAGAAAGAATCCTTTCAATAAGAACAGGCATTTCAGGTGAGAAAATAAAAAGAGGAACTTTCACTGAAGATGAATTCAAAAAACTTAAAGATGAAGATGCTAAACTCAGAAGCGCAAAATTTTTCATTCATGATCAAGCTATTGAAACTGTATCTCAAGTAGTTTCACGATCCCGAAGATTAAAAGACGAAGAGGATATCCGAATTCTGGCAATCGATTATCTACAGCTTTTAGGTGTTAATGGCACGAGTGATTCTAGACAATACGAAGTAGCTGCAGTATCCAAGACATTGAAAGCGCTTGCAAGGGAACTTAAAATTCCGATAATTGTAGTAGCACAGCTTTCTAGAAAAGTAGAAGAAAGATCTGACAAACGTCCTCTCATGAGTGATCTAAGAGATAGCGGTCAAATCGAACAAGATGCTGATGCAATCATTTTTGTATATCGACGTGATTATTACGATAAAACTGACAAACCAGGTCAAGCGGAATTCATTCTTGTAAAAAATAGACATGGTTCTACAACAAGCGTCTCATTAAGTTTCCAATCGGACTGTGGGCGCTTTGGAAATTTATCTCATTCAGAGGTAATTGATGATTATGGGGAAACATCGGAAGAATTGACAACCAAGACTAACTCATCAAAAAAATTTCAAAAAAATAATTCTTACCTTAAGCGTGTTTAATATGGTTGACTTTGAGAAATTGTCAGCCGAATTGCAAAAAAGTATCAAAGAACATGGGGATTATCTTCGTCCACTTTGGAATATTATTCTCGATTTAAAAGAAACTGATAGTGATTTTTACTGGTTTGCAGCTGCTCTCCACGTTATTAACTATTTCAGTTGTGTCAAAGATCCCACTCCAGTTCATTTTTCAATCGTTCGGGAATTTTTGGAATCAAATGCAATCACTGATATTGCAGCTGTTGATCTTCTTACAAGAGAACTGCTGATATATTGCCAAAAGTTTCAGCAAATGATTGTGAGTCAGTTTTCCGATAGGGAAAGAGGAATTCCTCTAGAAATGTATAAAGAGGGCGAATGTGCTATGCCATCAAGAGATAAATTGAAAGGATATGGCTGGGATCAAGATGGATGCAATTTGCTAGATTTCATATTTTACAATTTTTTAGAAACCATTGGAAAACGAGGAAAAAAATTAGCTAAAAATATTCGTTTAGATTCTCAAAAAAGAATGAATATTTTTCGTCGTTCTAATTTTAATGATATCGATAGGCCTAAATTGTGGCGTCTTTGGGTAAATGATAAAGGTGGGCGTCTTTCGATTATCAGCCCATATTTAACCATATTAACTGAAGCTGTCTGGGTTGATAATGCCGAAAAAAAATGGAAGAAAGCTTCACCAACATCAGTTCAGAAAATTCCAATAAACCTATTCAATGTCATGTTGACAACTAAAGATGCAACGCTAAATAAGCTTCAAAGGAGAATTAATGAGATATCAAATAAAATTTCTGAAACAAAGGATGCAAAAAAACTTAAGCAATTAAAAGAGCAGCTTAAGATAGCAAACCTAATTCATAAAAAAGCGAATTTAAATTTTCCTGAAGATTTTCATTTCAGTGTTTATGAACAATATGCGATTTACGGGGGCTTCAAACTACTTAATGAAAAGAGATTTGAACCTGTAGAAATGTATTTTAGTGATATTTTGGAGGTTTTGAATTTTAAAATTAACAAAGGTGAAATTACAGAGATAAGAAAAGCTTTTCACAAGCTAACAACTCAAAAATTTCCATGTTATTTGTTCTATCCTAGTAAAGAAGATCCAAATATTTTTAACTACGGCGAGGGTGGTGATGAACCTATATTTAAAATTTGGGAATTCGGTTCAGTAAATTTAAATATAGATCTTTCTGATAACAATATTGTTAAGAAAAAACTCTATCTATCTATTGCTAATGCGGCTCTTTTGAACGACCTGAATAGTTTTTATTCCATCATAAATAGCAATCTCCTAGCAGAGTTGCGAGATTTTAAGAAAGTCTCAGAAGATGATCTATATTTTCTTGCCTTTTTATTAAAGGAGATGCACTTCAATAAAAAAAATACAGTCATAAGTCTTACTGAGATTTGCAAGAGAATAAAAAAATTCGATTGGATTTCAGAAGATGGTAATTTGCTTAGCAGAGAATATAAAAGGCAAATGAAAAACAAGGTCTCTAATATTCTTGATTTCTTAAAAAAACAAGATCTTATTACAAAATATCAGATTAAAGAAGACCATGTACATATATTTTTTAAAATCACGTCAAAAGATGGTCCCTTGCTCCTCGAAGAACTATAAAATGGTACACTATCTTCCCACGAATGGTACACTATCTTCCCACGAATGGTACACTATCTTCCCACGCTCATATTTTGTAACCATAAAATAATAAATGACATAGACACAAAAAAAGTGCTGCGTAATATTCCTTAATACCCCCCTAAAGGGGGTAGGGATTCACCCCTACACCCCCTGACGGGGGTCGGGGCTCACCCTCCCTCGAACTTCAGAGTCTCATTTAATCAAGAGCAGACGAAAGATGTCTTTTCACTAGATCCCTCACAAAGCCCAAAGCTCCGGAAACCTATCTTCCAAAGCCTGTCTTTGAATCATTCTCATAACATCGCTCAGAAGGCCTTTTAAAGCCTTTACAAGCGATTTCCTGTGGTCAAACATGTTTCAATTGTTTTGATGCAAAGTCGTGCCTGAAGCATTACAAAGAGGTTTTAGCGTACAATCGCCTTGATCTCTGAGGGGGAGTTGCCTTTCCTCTTCAAACGCTTCACAAATTCGGCCTTGGCTGCTCCACTTTTAAGCTGTCGATATTCGGATTGAAGATTGATTTGATCGCGTTTTTCTTTCAACTTTTTGTAAACTCCACCGAGTCCGTAAGAGTAAAAGCCTGATCTCAAGCCCTGTCCAAGCAGCGACCCCACACCGAAACTGATGGTGCTGATAGGGACTTTGAAGCCTACAAGGAATTCAAGCGCATTTTGAATTTCTGTACCAACAACGGCCGCAAGAACAGTTCGAATGAATTTGTTTTCAGGAAGCGTTTTGTCGATCATTTCCATAGCTTTTTCTATGAATCTTTCTTCGGATACATTCTCTTTGGCATCGCGGACCATTTGCTCGGCCACTTTCTTGCCCTCAGAGCGCATTTTGTTGAGGTCGGATAGTTCCACCCCGCCTTCACTCGCAATTTGCCTTAAACGCGTTTCTGTGGGGTTTTTGGCGTATTCTTTGAGAAGCTGATCCAACACTCTGACTTTGATGTCAAAAAGCTTGTTTGCGCGTTGGTCGAGGGCCTCCATTGTCTTCTTCTGCTTGATGAAGTCTCGTTGGAAGGCTTCCAAGTCAGGTCTTAGGCTTTTCAGGATCTGCTTTGTGATGCTAGCTCCCGGCTGTTTCAGCGCATACAATTGGCTGACGCGGTCCAGCTGGCGTCCCGCCTTTGCTCGGTTGATTTCCTCGTTCTTACGAGTTAGCTTAAACGCATTATTCAGGTATTCCAGTTCTTTTGCTGCTGTCTTGTATGCTTTGGAGCGCTTAGATACGCCTTCCAGTGCTGATGTTTTTTCTTTGATGGATGTCTCTGCCTGCTTCAAAAAATTGCTGTATGCTTCTTGGTACGCGTCCAGCATCCGGACATAGCGATCGCGATAAGGGGCTTCCGGTAGTTTGCCTTTTTTGAGCAGTGATTCAAACTCATGGATATACTTAGTATCGCGTTCAAACATGCGCTGCCATTCTTTGGCCGTCTCCCCTTCAGGGTTGCGAGCCGCTTCTTCCAATTCCGCCATGTGCTTTTCGATTGGCTCTTTGAGGGCTTCTTTGCTGAATGGCTCAACGCCCTTTTCCGCTATGGCGATCAGGCTCTTTTGCTTTTTCTGAAGGTCGACGAGCTCCTCCTGCTTGGAGCGAAGTGCGCTTTCATAGAGCTTGCGATCTTTAGCGCGGGGATCCTGGGCAGCACCTTCCAGGGCGGTGATATCCTCACCGGCGCGGTCTATTAGCGTTTGCAGCTGTTCAGCTCCTTCTTGGGCCTTTTGTCTCTTTGCCTGCTCTTTTTCGGTAAGGGGCCGCATTTTCGCTGCTTCTTTTTTCCGCTCACCCTCCAGCGTCTCCTCGATAGGACGTTCAGCCAGGGCCTCTGCTGTTGCTCTTGGCTCAGGGGTTTTGATGTTGCGCAAGGTCTCCATCACGCTTTTGGCTGTCTCTCTTTCTGGTCCGATATAGCTCTTGGTGACGTCGTTGATGATGCGCTCCACCTCTCTGACATCCGATGCGTCCACCCCCTGGGCCTTCATCTCTTTCGCCACATCTCGGGCGATCACCTCCGGCTTTTCCCCGGTCATCCTGATCGCATTCTCTACTCTTTTCATCGCCTTGGGGACTTTTCCCGCTACATTCATCCCGAGAATCATCGCAAAAGTGTCGGCTATCTCTCCGGAAGTGGGCAGTTCGCCTTTTGCTGCTGCTTTAGCGCCAAGTAAACCTGTACCCTCTATCGCTGTTTTCAGTGCCGCTTCTGGCGCTTTGCTCTTCTCTATGAGTTTTTTCAGCTGCGGAGAGGCGGCTTTTAATGCGGGGAGAGCTTCACCTAAGATAGAGAAAATAGCGCCTTCTGTCGCACCTGATAGGCCCTCTTGTGCTATTTTATTTCCCGACCGGATAAAATCCTCAAAGCTTCCTTCAAAACCGCGCGATTGCCATTGATGATATTCGGTAAGCGCCTGGTCAAGTACGGCCGGTAAACCTAATGCTCCAGCGCCTCCTCCGACAATCCCTCCGGCTGCTGTACCAAACGGCCCAACAGTGGAACCTAACGCGGACCCAGCCTGGGCGCCCAGTGTGCCACCAGCGGCGTAATAAGGTATGTTTCCAGCGATACCACCCGCTCCGTGCATTAGCCGTTCAAGAAAATTAGCCTCTGGGCCTAATGCGGTGGCCTTTTCAAATTCTTCTGCTGGCATGCCTCCCAGTATCGCGGGTATGCGGCCGGAAATAGAGCCCTTCAGCCCTTTTTGGAAGGGAGATAAGACCCCCTCGCCCTCAGCTGCTGGCGCTGCCCCTCCCGCCTGCTCTCCACCAGCATATCTTTCGGGCGACTGAAACTCCTTAATCGCCTGCAAAAGTGCCTGCTCTTGGCCCACATGGGGAGCTAGAGCATTGGCGCGGTTCATCAAGGCTTCCCACTCATCCAGGCCGATTTGACTAAGCTGGTCATTATCGAAGCCCAAGTTTTTAAAATAGCCACTGATGTCTTTGATGGTGAGCGGTTCAACCGGTTTCGGCTGCTTGAAATTCTCGACGGCGATCAGTCTTTGAATGGTCGGATCGAGATGCTCGAAATTAGGTACACCAAGCTGCTCTCCATAGCTGCGCATCGCCTGGGCCCTCTGCTGCTGAGCTGCTTGTTGCTGCTTCATCTGCCCCAATTGGGCTAGCTGGGGCAACATCTGACCCGTCGACCCTGCTCCAGCTGCCGCGCCTCCGAGTAAAGATTGTAGAAAGCTTTGTTCTCGATTCCGCAAAACTTGGACCATGATTAAACTCCAAAAAAACAGCTAAATTAAATCCTTAATTTTACAACAAACGAGGTGATATTGCTAGAAAATAGTAAATTAAAATTCGACTTTAGGCGTCTTCACAGGATGAAATTGCTTTGTATCGAGTTCGGGCCAGAATCTCTTTGGACCTGAATTGTTCACCGGGGGGAGTGCAGAGAAATTGCCATACCCCGAAGCTCTTGGAGAAATCGGCTTCAATTCGGCTTCGTTCAACGGTGGGGAATAAGGTTTTTTTCCCATGATCCTCCCTATTGCTTTCGAATTGAAGGAACATAGTTCATATATTTATTTGAATAGTTGCCTCCCCACCCAGCAGATGAATTATCTGTCTGATTAACCGCGGGTTTCAGAAAAAGCTTCTTCCCGAAATGGGTATATATGCAATAGCGTAGTCCGTCTGTCAAATGGTCGTTAACTTTATGCGGCGCATCTTCCCCGCGTTTAGCAGCTGCCTCGTCCCAACTGTATGATTGCAATTCCCCAATTAAATGCCGGCATGATCGCATGACCTTGAGATCGCCGTTTGCGATTAAACTGCTCAGTGAGCGTATTCCATCCAGAACTGAATTGTTCGCATCAACGAGATGAACCCCCATATCATGCCGGCGGCATTCCATCTTGAACGCCGCAGCTGAAGGGTCGATATAAAGGTTTGTCACATTCGGTCTTTGATTTACAAACTCATATAAATCCCGGCAATAGTCCGTGTCGGTTTTACCAGGGCTTTTCTTAGCGCTGTGATAATATTCCGATTCGACCCAAAGCGCCGGGCTTAACTCGTCGTTGAAACCAACCAGGACAAAGCCAGTCGCATTGCTGAAGCCGATATCTGCTCCCGCAATATAGTATTTCGCAGGGCCTGGCGCGCGGGCGATAGTGTGAATCTGTTCATCGAAAAAGGGAAAGATCGCACCCTCGGCCATGCACCATTCGCCGGCAATAAATCGCTTATAGTAGACGCCGTGGTGCTGGCGACGTAGGAAATTCTTATCTTCCTCTTTTAAAAGGGGGTTGTCGTCCAAGGTGAAGTAAAATGTGATCACATCTTCGTTGTCATCTATAAAGTTTGTTTTTAACCAGTGTCCGCTTGAATCCGGGTTCGTCGTCGCAAAAACCCGGCCGCCATTCATCGCGGTCCTTTGAAGCAAAACGATCCAAAATGATTCCGGTAGAACAGAAGCCTCATCCACAAGCGCAGCTTGCAGCGTACATCCTCGAAGCTTGGACTCAGCACGCTGATCACTGGCACCGATGAGATGAATTTTTCGACCCCAAAGCTCTACTTGCGAGATGCCGGAACGGTAGACTACATCACCCCCAACCAGGTCGCGCAAAATCGGCAAAACGTTTCTTCGAAAGGCGTTCTGGTCTCTTGTGCATATGGCGAAATCACCCGGCGGCGCTTCAGCTGCTTCGATCAGAAAACGGAGAGTAGCACTGAAGCTTTTGCCCGATCGGACCGCGCCCGACCAGAGATTAATTTTCGCATTGCTCTGCGCTATCGCCATCTTCTGCTTCGGTGAGAGCATCGCCTCGGATATTTGCTGCAAGTCGCTTGACATGTGTTTGATTGTCCTGTGAAATTTGTTCTCGATCCCAGCCGATGTCTTTGAAAATATTGCGCATTATGACCGTCCATACCGTCGGAGATCCGCCTTTATATCGACCCCTCATAAGCTGATTTCCATGCTCCATCCAGACCTTATAACGTGCTGATTTTGCTTGTTGCATCTTGATGGACGGGAACTCATTAGGGTTTTCTTTAATGTATCGCTCCATGGTGTCCCAGCTTACGGAATGGGTCGGATGATCGAAGAAAAAGGCCTCTTTCGGTAGACCGGATGCTATGTGAGCACAATATTGCCGGTAAGCTTCCTGTCTGACATCCGCGTCTTTAAGCTTAACCCCTCTTTTATTGCCGAGGGGTGGCGGCGGATAATTGCTTTTAAATTTTTTTGTCTCTGTCATAGTTAACCTGTGTTAATTAAAAGCTGTTGTCGTATTGCACGCCTCCTGCATGGCAAGATAGTCGCCGAGTGTCTTGAGCAAGTCGGGATGCTGCCAAAATGCGAGATCGTAGGGCGTTGCATCGATGCCTTCTTTCAAGAGAGCCTTGGTTCGGTTGGATACCGTCCAAGGGTCTAATAGCACCGGATTGGCTTCGAAAAATGGTAGACTGCGCTCCGCCTGGTCGATTGACTTGAAAATCTCAAGAGCTAGTGGTGCATATTGCTCACCGAGCTTTTGATATAGCATGGCATCGCCCGATTTAAAGGCGGCTTCAATTTCGTGAATTGCTGTTGTTAGCTTGTCTTTGTAATTATTCATGCGTTCACCTCGAAAGGTTAATGTTTTAGTATAATTCATTTATGTTGTTTGCAACAATGATCTTATCAAATATTTGTATCACTTTTGGTCATCTGCTGTCTTAAATTGTGGCTCTCATTATGGAAAGCCTGTCGTTACAGTTTATGAATTTCTTTCATCAAACTTTTTTTAAACGTTTCATATGTTTTAAGAAGTGATTGATTGTTGCTGTTTCTGGCATCATCTATTCTCTTGTCTAATTCATCTATTTCTTCATAAATTTTTTTCCTTTTTTCCTCTTTTTCCTTCCTCATTTTCATTATTTCTTTCTCTCTGATGGTAGCTTTATTCACCATCCATGGCTTCATAGATATTGGTTGTGTTATAAGAAATTCAGCAAATGAGGTGATAAATTCATTTTGTTCTTTTATGAGTTCTTCCCCATTTTGTGAAATAAATGAATCAATTTCTTCTTTTGTTGCATCAATCTTATTTAAGGCAAAATTTACAGCTTCGTCTGAAGTTGGGTCCTCAAAAGCAACCAAAATATGATATAGATCTATTCCCAGATCGGTTAAATCGTTTGTTTTCCCAAATTTTGAGATCATTTGTTCTACTGTCATAGTATCCCTTTTTTTCTTAAGTGTTATTTTTACAATCATTTTCAGATTTTTCTTTGAGCCATTGGCAAAGCGCAGCCCTTGAAAAAATTAATTTGTGATCAGATATTTGTATGGATGGAGGGGCACGACCCCGTTTTCTTGACCAAGATAAATCTGATAACGATTTATACAAGCCAGTTTTAACGAGATCTTTAGGCCTTAATATTTCTGGATAGTTCTTTTCAATCTCACTGATCATAAGATCAATACTATTCACATTCCCACTTCCTTTAATTTAAGCAGCCCTACGAATCTCGAAGAGCCTTTGTCAAATAAATCACTACGAAAGTAAAACATTTTAAGTGTAATGTCAATGATATTGTGTATAATCACAAACAAATGGCTATTAAATAGCCACAATTAATAATAAAGATGAGTTCATTTCTTCAATTTGGAAATGGCGTTCATTCCGTCAAACTTCGTCATCCCTTTTGGATCTATTCCTTGAGACCGCAGAAAATAGGCTTGCTTGGAGGTAATGGGTTCACTAGCCATTAAGCGTCTCTTTTGATTCTTGATCCCAATAATCCGTCTAATCTCTATCGCTGCTTCTGCCTTGCTCATCCCCTCAATAAAAGCTCCCTCCTTTTGTAGGAAAGCTCGCTGGTTATTTGTAAGGGGTGAGTCGGACTTCAACCAAGATTTGCTTCGATCGGCTAAGGTGACCTTTAAATTACGCCTGCCGAAGTCTTCAGAAACACCGCTACAGTAATCTAATGGGATGGGGATGCTGACTATAGATTGAGATGTTCCATCTGGATAGAACACCTTTGCCGTATAGCTTCCCTCTGCTGTTGGAGTCATCACAATTTCGCGATTATCGTCGTCGAGAAGGCTCCACACTCCACTGCCAAGCTCCACCCAGCAAAATCGGCTTGCTCCTACTATATCAAAGGATCGATCGCTTGTTTCTACACCACCGATTCGAGGAGTTCTATCTACTTCTTCAACTTCATCCTCATCATCAATCTCTTCGCTCTCTTCATCCATCAAGAAGGTGGCCTCGGGGACAATACAGTTTAGCTGCATGATGTTATCAAGGGAATGACCTTTGTCTGTAAAATCGAGAAGTAAACAATTTTCCTTTCCGGGATGCTTTCTGAGCCCTCTGCCAACAGACTGAATGTACAATGTCTGTGATTTTGTTGGTCTTGCCATTATCACACAACTAATTGAACTTTCATCAAAGCCCTCGGTTAAAACTCCACAGCTGGTCGCCACTTGAATGTTGCTCTTTTTAAGATCATCCAGGACTTTGACTCGATCCTCCTTATCCATATCGCCCCAAACAGGCTCCGCTTTGATTCCAGCTTCTTTAAATGCTGCTGCTAGGTCGTGGCAATGCTTGACATCACAGCAAAAGGAAATTGTCTTTCGGTCTCCTCCATATTCCTTAAACTTTTGAACGATAAATTGGTTTCGCTCGGGGAGATTTATTGCTTCAGATAGTTCAGTTATTGAGAAGTCACCATTTTGAATGCGGATGCGCTCAAGCGTGAGATTTGTCAAGATGCGCCTTGCCACAATGGGGGCAAGAAATCCCCCTTTGATCATCGTTCCCACGCTGCGGGCAAAGGTGATCTTTTGGAAGACAGAGCCAAGACCTTCTCGGTCAATGGTCGCTGAGACTCCTAGTAGAAGCTTGGAAGACCTCTCTCCAAAGCCTAATTCCTGTATAATGGTAAGGTAGGTGGAGGATACGCTATGATGGGCCTCGTCTATCATTAAAACCTCAAAGCCCTGTTTTTTCAGCTCTTCAAGTCGCTTCGCCCGGCTGCATGTTTGTATACTTCCGATTACAACCTGACAGTCGATCTCATTAAGCTCCGCTTTGCAGATGCCGACATCAACATTGGGCCACACAAGGCGAAACTTATCCCGCGCTTGTGTGATCAACTCTTCTCTATGGGCAAGAACTAAAGTCTTCTTGTTGAAGTGTTTAGCAATAGCACTCATGATAATTGTTTTTCCGCTGCCGGTCGGTAAACTTAAAATTTGAGAGGTTATTCCAGCATGATATTCATTGATCACTGCTTCGAGAGCTTCTTGCTGAAAATGACGCAAGGCTATTGTCATAGGCCACTTATCCATAAACACTAATAAATGAATTGTATTCAATGCAGGGATATATTTCATTACATAAAATACTGAAAATGTATATAATTAATGTAATTCACAAAGCGTAGGTGCAGAATGACATTGATTATCGTAAACGGTCGCATGGGCAATAAACCTGAGGTAAAGCAATCCAAAAATGGAACGAACTACCTCTCTTTCAGCTTGGCATTTTCAGAGAAGAAAGGGCAGAAAGAGGAAACCACCTGGTATCGCTGCATGTGGATGCATGGAGATAACTCTTCCATCGCCACCTATTTAGATAAAGGCAGCTCCGTTTCTGTTGTAGGTAGATTGCAAAAGCCAAAAGTGTACACGAATAGAAACGGTAATCATGAAATCGATCTTACAATCTTCGTCTCAGATGTGAACTTTTTGCCCTCTTCAAAACCTGCTGAAAAGGGGGAATACGCCGCAAGCATGTCCATTCATTCAGGCGCTCAAGAGAAGATCGAGGAAGACGGCCTCCCATTCTAGAGCTACTCAAAAAATCATATCAATTTACAGTAAATACCAGCATTTCTGATAATACCTCCATATATTGCAACACATGCAATATAAATTAAATATCATAATTCTATCTTGAGGATTTATGAAATTCTATACAGTACTATCGATGATTACTTTATCTGTTATGTGCTCTTTCATAACTGGTTGTGCTGCTGGATCTGCTACAGCAGGATATGCACTTAAATCGCAATCAGCTGACAGTTTAACAGCTAGTGCAGAGGAAAGACTCGTTAATAGAGTCAAACGCGAAATTATGCAGGAAATTGCCACTAAAGAGACTACGATTTAATAAATTTACAAATTACATTCTAACAAAAATGCGAGAATTTTTATGAAATTAATCAATATAATAACATTGTGTTTGTTTTTTGCTCGTTTAAATTGCATTCTCAACAAGCGGAATTTAAGCAGTTGCTTTCTATAAACCTTTCGGAAATAGCCAGCTTGGGCTCTCATGATTCAAACGGAGAAATATCCGCTGCATTATCTTTTGGAAATGATGTTTTATCGGATGACCTTTCTCCAAGGTTTGCCCAAAATGAAACAAAAATATTTAAAGCTTATGCTGTGGCAATTCAAACGTTAGAAGGATATACCTTTCATGTTGCGGATTATCGTGACGGAAGTCGCATTGTCACATGCTTAGATGGCGAGATGGTAGGTTATCAAGGTATAGCTCTCAATGGTGAACAAGTGAATGAGTCCAAAGATGTCGAGTGGTTCTCTAATTATTTTGTTCATACATATCCAGGTGGAAAAGTTTACTCATACCCAAAGAAACAAACAGTGATTTTAAACTAACTGTATCCGATTATCATTTAAGGGGTCGTCCAGCCCTGAGCTGGGCTTCCCTCTTCTTAAACCTTCCTCCATTTCCATTCTCAGCTTTGGTTATAGCTTCTCTAAGGGCATCTTCGACAAATTGGGCGACAGTAAGTCGATGCCAATAAACGATATCTTTCACACCCTCTATGACCTCTCGGCCTATTTGAACGGTTATCCGCTCTTTGATGGAGGGCTGCTGTTTTTTTGCTGTTGCTGTTTGTTTTATCTGTTTAGCTTTTGAAGGGGATTTTTCTTTGGGTGGTGGTGTGCGCGCCATTTGTTTTCCTTTTCGTTCCGCATTGAAGAGATTTCCATATTTACCAAAAATACTGTTAATCCTGTTTTTCTGCATCACTTTTGTCACGTCACCGGTCGGTAGCGTGACAAAGTTTTCGGTTCTTATGTTTATTTATTGGCTTCAATTGATAGGTTGTGTATGATCAATGTATAGTTAATGAACACCAAAATAGCAGTGAGAGCTCAAAATGAGATTAATCGCCTACATACGTGTTAGCACAGATAGCCAAGCGGAAAGCGGAGCAGGACTTCAGGCTCAAATGGATGCTTGTGAAAAATATGCGAAGAGCCATGGATTAACTATCCACATGATTTATAAGGATGAAGGTGTAAGCGGAGCTGCTGAATTGGAAGACCGTCCTGGTCTCATGAGCGCTTTGAACGAGCTGCAAAAAAGTGATATCCTGCTTTGCTCAAAAAGGGATAGGCTGGCTAGGGGTGATCACATGGCGATGATTCAATGGCAAGTGAATAAGAGAAAAGCGAGGATTGTTAGCGTGGCCGGGGAAGGGACCGAGGGCGAATTAAACGATCCCATGTCCTACATGATGCGCGGAATGACCGACCTCTTCGCCGGCTTTGAGCGCCTCCTCATCAAATCGAGGACTAAAGCCGCTCTCCAAGCCATGAAAGCACAAGGAAAGCGCATTGGCCATGTTCCCTTTGGCTTCAAGCTAATGCAAGATGGGGTTTATCTAGAAGAATGCCCAGATGAACAGGAAATATTAAGACAAATGGGAGAGCTAAGGGCTGAAGGGCTCTCCATTCGAGAAATTGCTCGAGCATTGAATGAGCGTGGAGCTTTTAACCGAGGGGGGAGCAATTGGAATCACGGAAGTGTTCACCGCATACTAAAGGCCGCATAGAAGAAAAACTGGACAAACTTGCCGAGAGCGTCTCAATGCTCCCGGATGATCGTATAGATGAGTTTAAAGGGCTCCTCAATAAAAAGGCTTATTCTACTATGGATGCTGCCGGAATACTTGGGATATCCGTTTCAACCTTGCGCCGCCTCATGAGAACCGGCCGCATCAAATATTTCCGCATTAACCATCATATACGCATTCTAGCCTCTGAAATAGAACGTTTTCAAAGCGACATCAGCATCAATGAGGCCGCCGACATCTTGGGCGTTCATACTGTGACAATTCGCCGTTTAATCGAAAGTGGTAAGCTCCCAGCTCATAAAGTTGGTAGACCCTACCGAATTGCTGTTGTTGATTTACACAAGCTAATGGTAAGCGAAATACCGGAAAACAAGATCATTCCTTTTAAATAAACAGTCAACGAAGGGGAACATCTTATTCCCTAAATCTCCATCAAGTCTTAAATTCATGGGACTCCCGTGGGACACTACGTCACACTACTTCCCATAACAAGACGTTATTTCCCATTACATTGACTACCTTTTCCATGGTATAATACATAATGGGATGTTAGGGGGCGTTATGAAACGTAACGAAAAGAGGTAGGACTTAAAATCCCTTGGGCTTCGGCCCGTGCGGGTTCGAGTCCCGCTTCGAGCACACTGATTACACCTTTCTTCTTCTTCTTCTTCTCGGAGCTTCAGTAGCAAGAAGAACTTTCTCTTCAGACACAAGAACTTTCTCTTCAGAAGCAAGAGCTGCATCAGCTGCTGCAAGAGCTTCATCTAAAGTAGCTAAATCAGGTAAAGGAAACACTCCCCCTTTTAGTTTTTTTAATTCTAGAAATTGCAGTCTTATCATAATTACCTCCCAACTAACATCCATCTTTGATTATAACATGTTTTATAATAAAATGAAATGGCAGGCGTAGGCATGGATCCATGAAAAGCGAGTCTAGTAAATTATGATCGCTTATTCTTTAATCTTTCTTAATCTTGTTAAATGAAATTTAATTTCAAACATGGATGCATAAGAGGTGGTTATGAGAAAATTGCAAGATTTAGAGTTATGAGCCATTAGAGGACAAGGGAGAAAAATGTAGCTGACTCACAATTAAGTTCCCTTGAACTCATTCCTTCTTTTGACTCTTTTAGCGGCGATGTACCAGTCTATAAGGAGCCTGATGGTCTTCAAGTTGTTTGGGTATATATCCCGGTGCGTTTAAGATTTTGCTTAAAGGCTAATCCTTGCTATATTTTCTAGCGTGAGAGCCTGAGGATGAGGACAAGAAGTGAGGGCGATGAAGGCTTCAAATAAACTGATTTTGCACATTCTTAAAAAAGATGATCTGACAGGTCTTATTAAGACATTCACTTTTCCATGGAGTTCTCCTCAAGCAACTCAAGAAAAATGGGAGCGTTATTACACGGAACAGCAAGCAAACATTCGCATAGTCTGTATCGCGAAAATTGGCGATGAATTCATTGGCTATGGCAGCTTATTGAATAATACGGAATACCCAGAATTCAAGAATCTCGGCATTCCAGAGATCAACGACGTTTGGATTTCAGAAGAATATCGGGGGAAAGGATTTGGAAAAAGATTGGTCCAGCATTTGGAGGCGATTGCTCTAGAAGAAAACCACAAGCAAGTTGGAATTGGAGTTGGACTATATAAAGATTATGGGTTTGCTCAGAAGCTATATGTTCGGATGGGATACATTCCTGATGGTAATGGAGTGACCTACAAATATCAGCCTGTCACCCCGGGAGATTCGTATCCTGTAGATGATGACCTCATTATTTGGTTTAAAAAGGATTTATAATCATTCGATCTGCAATCCTGGATCGATTCTTATGGGCTCGTGGACGGGGGCGTAGCGCGCATCGACATGGCTGCAATTGGCAAAAGTAATCCCATCGGCTTGCACAGTTTTGCCGCCCTGCTCATGGATGTGTCCGAAGAGGCAAAAGCGGGGCCTGACCCTAAAGATGGCCTGGCGAAGCATCTCGCTGCCAACCCGGCCGTTGGGGCAGCTGTCCTGGATGCCATAGGGGGGGAATGGGCTATATTGTCAGGCGAATTGGTTCTTCAGCTGAAACTCGCTTTTCACAGCGAAGGCCATGCAATGGGGGTTTTGTCCGGTAAATCGGCCGGTGTAGAGCGATCCCCATATCTTTAGGCCTTCGAACTCGGCGCCCGAATCGCACAGGTAGTGAAGGCCGCTAAATACATACGAGCCATTTTCAAGCAAGTTTTCATGGTTGCCTCCGATCACGACTTTGCATCGATAGGGGAGCTTTTTGAGCCAGTCCTCAAACTCTTCGTGTTGTCGCGAGCGGTGAGATCCCCTCCAATGATGAGCAGATCGCCCCCATTCAGATTGGGTTTAAAGCCGTGAAGATCTGAAATACAATCAATAATCATGCGCTTTTTTTCTGCACTATTTTTGTTAACTCGCACAAATTTAGCGGCACTCATCCCGCAGACGCGGAAATTAAGATTGGTGTTTCTTTAATCTTTCTTAATCTTATTTCACCGGGATGTTTAATTTAAATTATGTTATAATAAAGGAAATAAGAGGAGGGTGGTGTTATGAGAAAATTGCAAGATTTAGAGTTAAGAGCAATTATTGGACAAGGGAGAAAAGAAAGACGTAGAAGAGAAGAAGAAAAACTAGTGGTGGTTGAATCACAATTAGGTTCTCTTGATGAATTATCCATTCAAAATCAAGTCTACCACAATGACGTTGGCATACCAGTCTTTGTAAATCCTAATGGTGAATATCCCGGTTCCGGTGCGTTTTAGATTTTTGGATGCTCTTTAAAAAGAGGAAATAATATAAAAAGAGGAGGTAATTATGAGAAAATTGCAAGATTTAGAGTTAAGAGCCATTAGAGGACAAAAAAGAAGAGAAAGATGGTTTAGAAAAGAAGAAATTGCTAGAGAAGAATTAACTATAGAAGAACAATTTGTTTTAAATTTTAATGAATACCAACTAATACTCCAACAACTAAATCAAGACATTCAAGGCATTCATAATGAACCCCAAATTAACTCTAACTAATCTTCCCTGTATGAACTCCAACTAATCTTCCCTGTGTATGGTGTATAATTCAGATACGAAAATGGTCAAATTATGTCCTTCCCTTACAAAATAATCGATTTAAGCCATGTGCTGGAAGAGAGCATCCCGACCTGGGATGGGGGGTGCGGCTTTCAGCTCGAGATTCTGGAGGATTATGAGACGGGTTGCCGGGTGCAGGGGATTAAAATGGAGGCAGGAGTGGGAACGCATATGGACGCTCCAGCCCACTTCAGGCCGGGCGGGGCGGGTGTGATGGATTTGCTGGCGCCGGGCGTGGTGATCGATGTGTCGAAAGCGGCGCATGAGGATTTTTGCCTGGCGAGGCTGGATGTTGAGGCGTTTGAAATAACACATGGGGCTATTTTGCCGGGCAGCTTTGTCATGATCCGGACGGGGTGGGACCGGTACTGGAAACGGCCTGAGAAGTATCGCCTTTTCCCCGCGATTTCCAAAGAGGCGGCCGAATGCCTTTTGGAGAGGGGCGTGGCGGGTCTTGGCGTGGATACGCTCTCCCCGGACAGGAGCGGGAGCGGTTATCCGGTGCATGAGGCCTTTTTGGGCCAGGGCAAGTGCCTGGTGGAGAATGTGGCCAATTTGGGGGAGCTTCCCCCGATCAGCAGCTTTATTCTGGCGCTTCCGCTAAAAATCAAAGGGGCAACTGAAGCCCCGGTCAGGCTGGTTGCTTTTTTAAACGGGTGTCACCAGGGTAGTGATATTATCCCCTGACTGACATTTCAGGGCCAAATCAGTAATGGCAGTGGCGATTTGATCGGGGCTCTTATTTTGAAGCCGGTTTGTAAAATCGCCAATCTCTTTGGTTGTAAGGACATCGGTTACGCCATCGCAAACCTGGATGAGGTAGCATGGTTTCTCCAAGGTGTATTTTGTGATGATGGGACGCGAAAACATCCCTCCTTGCAAAAGATGGTCGCCAAGACCTCTGCCGGGATAGATCACATAATGGCTCAGGGGATGAGAGATCACAAATCCGGAAGGAGTGTGCATAATCTTACCGCCGCGCGCTTCAATGAATTCTCTAATTTCAGGCATGTTGGGCTTTTGATCTTTACTCAATGGAATCGTTTCCGACGGGGTGACGAGGAGCGCTCTGGAATCCCCTAAATTAGCCACCCAAAGCTCATTGTCAATGCGAAGGCAAACATTAGCTGTCGATCCTTGGTGGGCACCGGTATAGGAACGGCTCACATCGACTAAGGCCAATTGCAGGGCATTATAGATTCTGACTTCTTTGCTCAATTGATTCAGCGGCGGCGTGTTGAGACGGTGCTGGAATTTTTTCAGGAAATTATTTTTTGCAAAGTCGCTGCATTCATCCCCTCCATGCCCGTCAAAGAGGGCTGTGAGGGAAACTTTTTTTATCTCTCCATCGACATCGATGGAGAACTCGCTGATCAAGTGGCGGTCTTCCATGGTTGGATGAGTCCAGCCTTTGGAGTCGGCAATGCCTGTATTTTGCTCATTATAGGAGGAAATAGAGGGTTCTAGAGAGGTTTCCCCATCCAAAATAGATTGTTGACAAGCGGCTAGTTCTTTTGCCGGCATGACTGAAGTTTCATGAATTTCTTTAACGGCCTTGCCATTCTCATCGAGTATCGCGGCTATATCGCTTTCCGACAAATCTATCCGGTAATCCAGGTTGTCTAAAATTTTCATGTGCTCTGATGAGGACTCATAGGGAGCGGGTAAAGGCGTCGTTTCATGGATGACGAGATGTTCGCGCCGCACCCCCTGAAAATCGTCGTAGTCGGCAAAATCGAGACCGGTCTTAAAGGCTTTGGCTAACAAAATGACTTGATCAATCTGCTTTCTGGTCAGCGGGGCGGTTTCCCTTGCAAAAACATCATGGAACAAGGCTTTCATTCCGCCAAAAATGCTGGAAGGTTCCGGGCAGACACTTTTTTTAATGGCTTGCAAGTGTTCATCCGATAACTGCATATCATCTTGTAACATGGCTAACAGGTTATCCAGCGTGTATTCTCCAGATTCCGCTCTTACCAATCTCTGGCACAATTTCACAAGATCCTGAATTTCATAGGGGTGAAGGGGCCTATTATGATTGCCCCAATAGATTTGTAATTTTTCGATAGTCCAATCTGAGATTCCCTGTTCTTTTAATACTTTGGAAAATTCCTCAAAGGTCGGCTTTTCAGGGAGTGCCAGATCATCGAGGTCAGGGGGTGTGATCGCGCTGATTTTTTTTTGACTGATATCTCCGCCACTTTGCAGGATTTGCGCGATGGTGTTAATGGCTGCGGGCGATACTTTCGAGTCAGGCGGCAGGCTGCTCCAGAGGCGGCATCCATCCTCAATTTGCGATTGGGTAAATGGGCCTTGCTGACTTAGCCTTGCTTTGAAATCCTCCACGTCAGCGATGGGCTTATCGAAATCAACCATAAATAATCCTTTTTACATACTTTTGTAAAAGAAAAAATATATTGTCAATGGGAATGTCAGTGTTATCGGTGGAATGCTTTTAATAATACGGCGATCAGAAAACCGGTGACAAAGCCTCCCACGTGAGCCATATAAGCGACCCCTCCCCCCTGGTCCTCGGTTGAGGCTAAACTGCCCATACCGCTGAGGAATTGAAGGAGAAACCAAAATCCGATCACGATTAAGGCGGGCAGCTCTGTGATCATGTTGCCCAGCAAGACCTTGATCTTTTCATCTGGGAAAAAGAGGATATAGGCGCCCAGCACCCCCGCGATGGCGCCCGAAGCGCCCAAGTTGGGCAGGGTAGAGTTTGGATCGATGGCATACTGGGCAAAAGAGGCGGCGCCGCCGCAGATGAGATAAAACAGGAGATATTTCACTTTCCCCAAACGATCTTCCACATTATCCCCAAAAATGCCCAGATACAGCATATTGCCAAAGAGATGGAACCATCCGCCATGCATAAACATAGCGGTGAAAATAGTCGCGAGGTTGCCTGTGGGATTCGCTTTAAAGCGGCTGGGGACAAAGGACCATTTCATGATAAACTCTTCTCCGCCGCTTAATTCCACCAAGAAAATGAGCACATTGATCACAATCAGGGAATAGGTGATCAAGGGAAAAGATTTTCGATTCGAATTGTCGTCTCCTAGAGGCATCATATTCCCCTCTTCTATCTGAAGGAAATAAAAATTTCAATGTAATGTTTTTCTGAGCGCTCTCAGGGCCGTGTCAATCATTTGTTGATCCACGACCTTGCCCCTGTCTGACAAATGGGGCTGGACGGCTAATTTGCAGGCGACTGTGATCACGCGATAGCAATTCTCAAAGAGATCACCCGGTTGCTCATAGGCGCCTTTCATGCCTTCGAGGAGCATTTGATTGCTGAGGGTAACCCCGTAGGTCTCTTCAAAGAGCTCCTTTTTATGATCGAGCAGAAGCTTGGCCAAAGAGGCAAAAGTGAAGGGTTTGCTTATTTTAAAACAATTCTTTGCCTCTTCAAGGTGTTTCTGGGTCACAAACTGAGTGGCAGGTTCGATTTCAGGCTCTTGAGGCGTGATTCCCCAAGCGCGGCTCACCAGGTTTGCGATCATTTGATTCAGGCTGGTCGGTTTTGTTTTGACAGGGGCGATGGCATCGGAGGCTGTGGTGCAGCAAAGATTTACCAGTTTAATCGCCTTGTCCGGAAAAGTGCCTTCGAGCTGTTCGGAAAAAACGAGCGCTTTGAGCAGGATTTCCCGGCTGAGCTGAACATGATATTCCCTCTCAAAAAGCCGTTTCTTATGCATGACAAAGGTGGCTGCTATCTGTTTGAAAGTGAGGGGTTGAAGGTCAATGCCATGAAACCGGCGGCTGAGAGCCGGGTCTTTTTTGATAAGTTCATATTCATAATCGGTGGTGGCCGCAATCATGCGGAATTTACCCGATGCGAGCAGCGGTTTTAAAGAATTGGCGATATTGTAGGGATTGGAGGCGTTTGGATTTTCATAGAGTCTATGCGCTTCGTCAAAATAGATAATGACATTCTCGTCGGCATGCTGAAGAAAATTCTTTAATTCTTCGACTTTTCCTTCCAGCTGACCGCGAAGGGAGGTATTGGATAAGAGA
This sequence comes from uncultured Chlamydiae bacterium, assembly GCA_963696295.1. GTDB lineage: Bacteria > Chlamydiota > Chlamydiia > Chlamydiales > JAJFMB01 > CAVOJR01. Next base: position 2,180,813 of record CAVOJR010000001.1, read on the forward strand.
GATTCCAAAGATAATTCATAGACGGTGGCGTTTTCAAAACCGGGAAATTGAGGGCAGCGATAGGCGAATTCTCTGGCTAATGTGGTTTTGCCGCAGCCGGCAGGGCCTACCAGGCAGACGCTGTTGACATTTTTTTTGATAGTCAGGAAACGCCTCATTTTCGCAATTTCAACTTCTCTTTCGCCGCACGGCACTTCAGGGAGCGGGCATGGGGTTAAGCAGCTGGGAATCTTTCTTTCTTTATTTTGGGCGGCATGCACACAATAGTAACCGAGGCTGATCAGGCCGATAGCTTTGAATAGGGGGCCGATATTGGGGATGGTATAGAGCTCTTGCGAACCCATATAGATAAGAGCTACGGCGGCGATGGTTAAAAAGACTTTTTTTGCGGCGTCCGCCACTTTCCTGCAGGTTTCGTTTATTTCTTTCTCTAGTTTACTATAATCGTAAGATTGAGCTGAGGAAGAATTTGAAACATGCATAAATAACCTTTTTTTTATCAATTCTATATTGTTTTAATAATTAAAGCAATAAAAATTGGAGGCGGTTGTCAAGGTGTGCGCAAAAAAATTAATTGAAGTAAAATTTAAAAAAAATGTATAGAAATTAAGCATGGATTAATGGATCTCTGATTTCTGAGATCTGAAAATGTTTTTTTTAATGAAAGGAGAAAAAACAATGGAATTGGTCAGTTTAATCATCAGTTTAATCAGCGGAGCGGCCGGTGGTAATATTGCAGGCGGTTTGATGAAAGATAAGGGTCTTGGAGTTCTTGGAAACTCTATCGCCGGATTAGTGGGCGGCGGTCTTGGCGGAACAGCTTTGCAGTACCTTGGCTTAGTGACGACTGCTGTGGCAGAGAATAAATTGGATGTGGGCAGCATTATAGCAAACATCGGTACGAGCGGTGTGGGCGGAGCTGTCGTATTATTAATAGCTTCATTTGTGAAAAATGCGTTGTTAAAAAAATAAAATATCTTTTCTTAAGGATCAGAATCTTAGCATTCTGATCCTGTTCCATTCACCATTTTAATAGTAAACAAATATAATACTATGCTAATATAGTAAATTAAAATGGTGGATTTATGTTGGGCCCGGTAAATCGCTTGAATTCTCCTCTCTCAGGGGTAGATCCAAATCAATCGCCACCCCCTGCCTGCTCATTTTTTGAGCGGTATGTGCTCCCGCCATTGCAACCTTTAAAGAAGCTGGGGGCCTATCTATGGAATGTGATTAAAGGCGGCGCAAGCTATCTCTATGAATTCTTTCAAAAAATATTTTTTTCTTCTTCCGATGTGCTGAATCCCGATCCTCAGACCTTTAAGACTTTAATGCACGATTTTGACCAGTCTCTTGCGGGTTATGAAACAGCGCTTTTAGGGATGCAGGCCGATGCGAAAACGCTGGTGATTGAAACTGAAAAGCAGTTGAGTGTATTTAAGGGGATTCATGATGAGAAGGAAAGGAATCTCTCTCTCTTCTGCTATTTTGAAAAGGGATATACTTTAACCGAAACTGAAAAAAATTCGGTGCAGCAGTTAAAAGAGAGCTGTAAAGGGATCACCGCCCTTTTGCAAACCCAGGTTTCGGCCTCCCTCGAGCCAATAAAAAAAATATTAAGCGATATTCAGGGCGATTTCCAGGCTAAGGGGTTAGATAGTCCCGATGTCTCTTTACATGACTTACAGACTTATCTCGACTATCAAAACTGCCTGCAGCAGTATTCTTTTCCTAAAAACGAGGCCTTTGCTGAAGAGGTGAAAAGCGCCCTCCAAAGGAAAAAACTTTCCCCTCTCAGCCCTAGCCAAAGTATCAATATGCCGAGCGGGATGGGCAATATCGGAAACTCCTGCTACATCGCCTCCACTGTCCAGGTGCTGTTAGCCTCGCCGGTTCTTATGGCCAGGCTTCTCGCGCCGCTTACCAAAAAAGAGATAGAGACTGAGGAGCACTTTGCGGAAAGGGAAGCTATTCAGCAAGCGTTGAAGGAGTTGGTTTTGGCTTTAAAAGCCAATAATTCTGGAGTTATTTCCACGGCGCTTGAGAAATTTAGAGAGGCTTTTTTCTCCAATAAAACCCTCAACCGGCAGCTGAGCATTTGGAAAAGCGATGGCATAACGAGAAAATCCCCATCCCCTTTAACGCAACAGCACGATGCTGCCGAATTGATGATGCTGCTTTTCGAAGTCATTGATTATCATGTAGATATCCAGGAAGATTGGTGGGTGGAAGGGCAGCCCCGCCCCGATACGCCGATCATGCAGCCCAACCAGTTGGTGGATATTGAGATCACCGGGGAAAAAACCCTGCAAACGCTGGTTGACGAGTCTTTTCGAAAACGGGAGCGATTTGATGTGGAGAACGCGCGAAAAATCGAAAAAGAGGGGACGATTCTCGGCACTTTTGACAAGTGGTCCGAGCAGCTCAAACTGAATAACCGCCCCGAGGTGATCGTTCTTCATCTGAAGCGGTTTACTATGAACTACTATGGAAGCACAGAAAAAATCACCACCCCAGTTGTTCTGCCGGAAGATCTCAGGATCGATCTGTCAGGAGCTTTTTCCGAGCCTTTGGAAAAGAGAGATGTGTACCACTTGGTCGGCACTGTCAGGCACACCGGCTGGCTGGGGGGCGGTCACTACATCGCTCATGTCGACCGGGAAGGTTTGATCGAATGCAACGACTCAAGGGTTTCCGGCTTAACAATGAAAGATTGGGGGAGGGACTCCGAATTTCAAAATTATCTCCTGATTTTTGAAAGGTGTACAAATTAAATCCCCCTTTTTGTAAAAGGTGTTTAAAAGGGGGTTTTCCATGCTTTACTGGGCTTTAGTTTTCTTGATTGTGGCGATCGTCGCTGGTTTGCTGGGTTTTGGAGGGATCGCTTCCAACGCCGTCTGGATCGCGCAAATTTTATTTGTGATCTTCCTGGTTTTGTTTGTGATCAGCCTGATTTCACACCTTATCAGATAGTCGCCCCTGAAAGAGTCCTCGCGATAAAAAAATGATCTTTTTATGAAAAATGTACTTTGTTCGTCTTTCATTTCAAAAACTTCTATTTTTTTCATTCGCGAGTTCGGGCTCCTCCTCAAAAATTGCAAGGTTTTTCCAAGCTATTGACAAACCTTGCAAATCGATACTCACTCCACTCCCAGGAAGTGTTTTTTTCCTCGGATCCCTTACTTTTTCAGTCCTGATAGCGTAAAAAGCTCCTCCTCTTCATTCCTATAAACATAGAAAGGAGGGTGAGAAGTGGTTTCGTTTGGTTTATATACAGAGGGGCTTTTTCCCGGAGAAATCACGCGGATCTCCCTGGAAAAAATTTCGGGAAGGAAAAGCAGCAGTATGGTCGTGTGTTGCAAGGGAGTCTTTGTCAAACTTTTGATAAACTCCTTATCATATCCTTTCGAAGTGAAATAATTTTCCACGCTGACATTGGGATTTGGGAATCCCTCTAACTGTCTGCTGAGAGTTTCCCAAAAGTTGTCGTTCGTGAATTGATCGACGATCCGGTAATGACTGAATTCAGGCGGCAGGACATTGAAAAGAGCGTTGATCTCCTTGCTATCTTCTAGAGCATACTCTTCGCTTTGCGGCAGGAGCCTCTCGAGGACTTCTTTAGTCAGCTCCATGACGGGTTGCACCGTTTGGAGATAGGAGATCATTTGTCTGGCCTGAACACTGTTGTTCCTAAGATCGGTTTTTGGGGGTAAGAGGGACAAGGGAGTCAGATCGGTGATGCCATTGCGGGTCAGATCGATGCGCCGGTGAAACATATCAGGGAGGTTGAAAAGAGGTTCCAAAAGGGCGTTGCCGAGGTTTCGCCCTGATAAATCAAGAGTCTTAAAGCGGGTCTTGGCAAGGAGATTTATTAGCGGAGGAATAAATTCGCCCGGATTTTCCACGGCTTCTCGGCTCAAATCCAGATGGGAGACTTCTTTAAAAAAATGGCTAGTTAAATCGCGCATTTTGTTTGTACTTATCGGGGAGAGGTGAAAGAAGGGGATCGATTTGCCGGAGATGATCTGGAGAAAATAGGTCCAGCACTCATCGGAAAACGTCACGTTGGATAAATGGAGAGATTCAATCAGGCCGCCGGAGGGAGGGAGCCATTCCTCAAGGGCTTTGAGGCCGCTTAGTGAAGTGATCGTAAGATTTTCCAGCTTTAAGGTGCGATTTTTGATGAAGTTGAAGAGGCGGATAATGCCGTTTTCAATTGTTACTGTCTGATCATTAAATAGATGTGCCGGCGTATCATTTTCCGGCGGCTTTTGGAACTTGGCGGGCCACATGCAGCTCGCGATTCGATCTGCGTCTTTGGGAAAAAGAGCCTGGTAGTGCAGCTCGGCAAAAGGGGGCTCGCCCTGTTGTATTTCCTCAGGGGGTTTGGGTCGGATCATGTTGAATAGGCAGATCGGGTTGGAGGATTCATTATAAACCCCATGGATGCAGATGTCGGGGGGGAGCAGTTTGCCGTTTGCCACTCTTAAGGGGTTTCTCGCATTATAGACGAGCAGCGGCCGGCCTAACAATTCTTGCATGGCGGCAAGTTCGATCTGTCCGCCCCAGACGTAATTTTTGGCTATCGATGTCAGGTGGGTATCAAAACCTGAATCGTCCTGCTCTTCAAAAAACAGGGCGAAAAAGTCGCGGTTTAATTTCTCCTGATAAACGACCAGCGTGCGCAGCACCTCCTGGGGCATCAGGACGTGTCTTGCGACTGCCTCAAACAGACAATTGCCGTCGGGAGTCACATCTACCGGGGTGAATTGCCGTCTTAAGGTGAGTTCTAACAGTTGGTTCCAGACGTGGATGTAGTTCAAATTGCCAAATATCTGATTGATTTCTCCGATAAGGGGAGGGGTGATCTCTCTTTGGGTGAGAAGTTTTTGGATGATAGCAGCGATAAAAGTTGCCGGGGTGGGTTTAGGCAATGGAGTTTCTCTATGCGTATATCGGACTAGTTCTTTTGGCAGGTTGGTTTGGATCTTAAATTGCTTCAGGTCCTCTTCCAGCGCAAAGAAATCGGGAGAGGGAAAGGTTCTTTGCGGATAAAGATCGATGCGAAAAGCCTTATGTTCATTGCTGGGCAATCCATTAGTCAAATTTTGTAATACCTCGGCTCTTAGGCGGTTTTCCGCCAGGATTAAAACATTGAGAGGGGAGTGAATGGCGGCCAGCAGGAAGATGGTCTCAATATGGGTTATTTTATTTTTTTGGAGGTCGAGCCTAGAAAGGGTGCATAAGGGTTGTCCGACTTGAAAATAGGGGAACATAAAACTCAAGCATTTAGCATCTAAATTGTTGGATGCCAAAGAGAGGGAGCGAAGGGATAGCTTGATATTTTTCAAAAACAGGGTCAGATGGTTGAAGTCGATTTCCATATTCTCAAGCGCTAAAGCAGTGAGGTTTTTGGCCTGATTCAAAAGGACGATGAGAAGGTTCATATCCATTTCCATCTTAAGCCCTGTTAGCTCCAAAGTTTCCAGGCGGCTAAAAAATGCGGGTGAAAGACGGCCTAGACTGATCAGCCTGTCCGGTGTTAAATAAGCGATTTTTAGCGATTTCACATTTTCAGCCTGTGTCAGGTCGTTGATCAGGATCTCCCAGCCGGCAGCGGAAAATTGAGTCTTGGAAAAATCCAATTCCGTTTTATCTGTAAAGGGCCCGAGCGAGTGGTCGATAAAATGGGGTTGATATATGTTTGGGATTAGGAGATCGTCAAGGTTAAGGTTCCTTCGGCTTGGCCCGTCAGGTTCTGAGCTCAAATCCACGTTGCGGATCGAGTCCAAAAAATCAGGAAGCTCCTTTTGCAATTGGAACAAGCGGTCCATTGTCAATTGCGTAATTTTGAGCTTATTGAGTTTGACAGCCTTCGGTAGCTCTTTCAGCAGGGACTCCCATTCGGCGTCGGAGAGGGGGGCGCTGGAAAATTCCAATTCGGTTTTATCGGCCAGGGAGTCTAAGATATGATTATAAATAATAGTATTTACAAATGGCATGGGGTTTGTATTAGCTTGCATAGAATATTCTCCATTTAATGGGAGAGGATTTTATCTAATTAAATTTTAATGAGCAATCTCATTTTTTGTACATCCTTAAAAAGTTATGGCACAATGATTGGCTGCGACCGGCGGATTCGGAAATTTTACTCGTCGTCCATAGCGCTTTGGCTATGGACTCCTCTAAACTTTGCGACTCCTTGGTCTCGCTCAATCATTGTCTGCCATAACTTTTTAAGGACGTACCATTTTTTTGCAGGGGGTAGTAGAGGCGGTAGAGCATTAAAACAGTTATCAGACCGCCAATGGCTAGCGTTGCGAATCCGAGAATGGTGATGGCGTCATTCAATGAGGCGATTTCCGCCTGCTGCCCGATTTGGGCGACGATGAGCTCGTGCGACTGCTTTTGCCCCAGGTAGCGCCCCTGGCCTATCCCTTCTGAAAGATGGAGGTTCACGTCATGAAAATATTGGCGGAACCTGGCCGAGTAGATATCGACTTGCTCGCCGAAACGCAGCGCGTGGTACGGCGTTCTGGTCGCTACGATGAGGCCGATCACAGCGCTGCCGAAAGTTGCGGCCATCTGCCTGAAAAAAATGGCAAGGCCGGCGGCGTGGCTCATATCCAATTTGGTCGTAAAAGGAGACAAGGTGAGCGCGGTCAAAGGGCCCAATACCAGCCCGATACCTACGGAGCGGAGAGCCAGCAGTTCGCCGATCTGGGAAGGCTCGCTTTGAATCGTGATGTCCTGATGGAGCAGACAGCTGATCACGATGAGAGATAAACCGATCAGAATAAAGAAGTTCGGGTTGATTATGCGGGATAGGGCGGTCGTAAAGATGCCGAAGAAAAGATAGATGAGGCCTACCATGCTGGCAAACTTGCCAAGGGTCCAGTATTCGTATTGGTAGTCGTTTTGCAGGATGTTCAACAGCTCGATAGTGACTCCGAATACCATAAAGCCTACGGTGATCAGTCCGGCGCATCCGATGCAAAAACGGGTACTCCTGAATAATTTCAATTCGATTAAAGCGCAGTCGTTTTGATGGCTGTGCAGCAAAATAGCGACGAATGAGATGAGTAAAACGATCAGGCAGCCGTGGATGAAGGGGGAGTGCCAGCCCAGGGTATTCCAGGGAGCTTTCGCTTGCGTGACGAGGAAAAGCAAAGTTAAAAAAAAGAGGGAAAGGCAAAAAAAACCAAAAAAATCGTAGGGTTTCACTTTGATCGGTTCGGTTTCCGGTATTAACATCCAGGTCAATACCAAAGTAGGCAGGGAGAAACAGAGGTTCATCAAAAACACATAGCGCCATTCGCCGGCCTGGCCAAAGTAGCCGCCGAGGAGCAAACCGAGAGTGATGCCGAAGCCAAAAAAAAGATTGTTATAGGCGGTGATGGCGGCCCTCCGGTGATTTTCCGGCACGGTGGCGTTGATGATATTTAAGCTGACGGCCATCACGATGCCTCCCCCCATCCCTCCCAAAGAGCGAAAAATGAGCGTCTCGATGTAGTTCGAGGCGAATCCCGTGCCGATCGCTCCGATGGAGAAGATCACATTTCCGATAAAGAGCATGCGCTTATAGCCGTACAAATTGGCGGCATGAATGCTGTAGAGGGGAGCTAGCGCGGAGGCGAAAAAGAAGACTTTTCCGATCCATTGGGTTCTCGTGTCATCGACAGCCAAAAAACCCTGCATCTGAGAAGTGATGATGACGGAGGAGAGCAGATCGATGATCACCAGCATGCTGATCAAGGTCACATTAAAGACATTCAGCCAGACGCATAAGGGATTGGAAGGGTCGAACAGACGGGGATTTTTCCAATCAAAAATGGAGTTCATGTTTTTACTTTGATTCTCACTTCGGCGGACATCCCGGGAAAAAGATAGAGCGGCTGATTGTCCGGAAAATCTTCGGGGGGCCTGATGGTGATTTTGATCGGAATGCGCTGCGCGACTTTGGTGTAGTTGCCGGTGGCATTATTTTGCGGTACGAGGGAAAACTGAGAGGCTGCCGCCCCTTTGATGGTGAAGACATTCCCTTGAAACGTGTAGCCTGGATAGGCGTCGATGGAGATTTCCACATTGTCTCCCAATTTGACATTCTCGATCTTTCCCTCTTCCAGGTTGGCGAGCACCCACACATTTTCCAGGTCGTACATCGTGTAGAGGCTTTGGCCGGGTGTGGTGACATCGCCGATCCAGACCCATCTTTTGGCGATCACTCCGTCATGGGGGGCCAATATTGTGTAGTGAACGAGGGCGGCGTTGATTACTTCGAGTTCTTTTTTGGCAAGCTCGAGATTGGCATAGGCTAATTTGAGCTCCGCGCTGATGATTTCCATGTTTTTTTCCGCATGGTCATAGTCTTGCTCCGAAACCACTTTATCTTCAAACCCGGCAAGGGCGCGGATAAAGTCGTTGCGGATTTTCTTAAATCGCCCTTCCTGAACGGAGATCTCTTCAGTTAAAGATTTGATTTTGGCTTCGGCGGCGGCTTTTTGGGCTAAGGGGATGTTGTTTTGCAGCACGGCGATGATTTCCCCCTTTTTCACCACATCCCCCTCGTCGACGTAGAGGGCGATGATTTTTTCCGTGACGTTTGCGCTCAAATCGGTGCCGTAGGCTTCGATATTGGCGTCATTGGTCCATACGGTGTGGCGCCACTCAAGCAGATAGGCGAGGCCGCCGAGGCCCAACAAAAAAAGAAATAAGACAAAAATGGTGAGTTTCAGGGGGGAGTGAAAAAGACCCCGATTCTTCTCTTCCATTGCTTAAGTACCTAATAAACAGTTTTGTAAATCATAGCCCGAGGCGTGTTTCAGGCCAAAGTACCCTTTGATCAAGTCAAAGCGCGCCTGATCTCGGATATAGAGGGCTTGGATGAGGCCGTCAACAACAATTTGATAGTCAAAGATAGTGATATAGCCGATTTCGAGCTGTTTATTTGCGAGATCGAGGGTTTGCTCGGCTAAAGCGACATTGCCTTCGGCGGTTGCGTAGCTGGCCACCGACTCGGAGATGGAAAAGATTTGGTCCCTTACTTCCTCGTAGGTGATTTGTATATTTTTTTTGTATTCGCAGCACTTGGCGTTGCGCTCATAGCGCGCCTGCCTGACTTTGTAATTTCTGCCAAACCCGTCAAAGATGAGCCAGTTCACTCTGAAACCGACTGCCCAGTAGTATTTCTGGTTAAAGAGATCCGAGGAGGGGTAAAACGCCGCTTGGGAAGGATATCCCCCATAGTTGATTTCCATATTTATTTTCGGCAGGTACGTCCCTTTCTCTTTTTGCACCACTTCGTTCGCTATCTTCCACTCAGTGCATTTCGATTTGAGGTCGGGCCGCAGGCAAAAGGCCAACTTTTCCCAGGAGATAATTTCTGCTTCAGAAAAGAGATTTTTCATAGCCCTTTCTTCCGTCTCAGGAAATTCCGTTTTATAAATCAGTCCCTGCTCCTGTTTCTCTTCAAAGATTTTCATCACAGAGGCCACTTTATCCGCAATATCGGGAATTTGGCCGATAGGGATCGCTTTTGAGGCAAATTCCAGTTTGACCTCTCCGGGATTGTATCCCATGAGAGTCACGAGGTAATCGAGATCGATCTCCAGCTGTTTGACCGCCTGGTAATAGGCTGAGGTGGCGTTGGCGACGGCGACTTTGCTCTGGTTCACATTGAGCAGAATGGAGGTTCCTCTTTTGTAGTTGCTCTCCATTCTCCCCGCTAAACGGTTCAGGATCTCGACATTGGTTTTTGCCGTGGTGATATTTTGGTAATCCAGCACGACCTGGTAGAAGGCCGTGCGCACATCATAGAGCACATCGATCATGAGCGCCTCCAGCAACAGCTTTAAGTTTTCAACCACCAGAGTGGAGATTTTCACATTGTAATAATCGTCGCTGGAAATGACGCGCTGGGTAAGGGTGTACTGGCTGATGAAGGAGCTGTAGGTGCCTGTATTGCTCTGCCTGTTTTGCGTCTTATAGCCGGTGCTGACCAAGTCAATTTCAGGCAGCCACCTCGCCCAGGAGACTTGCCGCCCCATTTTAGCGCTCTGGTAAAGCTGCCATAGCTTGCAGATATCTTTGTTGTTTTGCAGGGCGATCCGCTCCGCCTGGTCGAGCGTAAAATTGGCCAGCGTGCATTCCTCCCCGCACAAAGGGGGCATAAAAAGGAGGAGCAAGAGCAATTTAATAAAATCCTTGATAATCAAAATCATGCAAAAAATATCACTGGTTAGACCCCTCTAATTTCGGACATTAGCACAATGGCATTAATTTGGCATATATTTGATAGAGGAGAAAATTTCATGAATATAGAGCCAATAAAACAGGGAGATTATCAACTCCCTGCCATCCAAAAGGAATTATCGGCTATTGAGATTCAGGTGAAGGCGCTGGAGACTTCGTTGACTTCGCAAGGCCTTCCTCCGGATAAGGTCAACCTTTCCTTTGAAATTTTGGATCATTTGATGTCGGCCAGAAAAAAATTAAACAAGAAAAGCCTGAGCGAATTGCAAATAGCGGACATAGGCCACCGGATTGACGCCTGTGTCTTCCGCACCCTTTCCCTATTCCCGACAGCATTGCCTCAAGAGAAGGGGCTGACGACTGAGATGAAGAGTTTTATTTTTGCCAAACTCTACCGTTTTTCTAATAAGTTTGCCCGCGATTCGACAGGTAAAGAGGGGATTACAGACATTGTCGGGCAGGAGATGGAGAATCCCCTTTCGATGCGCCTGGCTAATGAGTTACTCCCTGATTTTAAGGACCATATGAAGGAAGCCTTAAACTTTGCCTCCTATGTCTATCCCTTTGTTCTCTTGTCTCTCTATCAGCATAAGGATGCCCCCCTGCCCTCTAAAGAGCAAATCAGTTCATTGGCTAAGGCGGACGGTAAACAGTTCATTTCGGAGTACCGGTATCATTTCGCTGATGTCCATCCGGGAAATGACAGGGAATGGGAGAATAATCTCGAAACATGGAAGCAGATGTTCCCTTTAGGCGTTGAGATGATCTGGCGCGGCCGCATGGAAGCGGGTTCTTAAGCTCTTCTGTTATGAGGTGGTTTATTATTGCCGTCTGAAAGAAGATGTAAAATAGCTTGTTTAACCCAAGCATTTAAGCTGACACCACTATATTTTGCTTCACGGGCTGCTTTTTCATGGATTGCTGGAGGAAGGCGCAACACTAACTTGCCAGAGAATGGCTTTTCAGGCGATCTATTTAATTCTTTGCAAAATTCCAAATATTCATCGATGGAATCTTTGAAAGCTTGTTCGAGTTCATCTACAGAAGTTCCCTGGAATGTGATCACATCTTTTAGTCCGACGACTTCTCCATGGAAGATCTTGGCTTCTTCGTCATAAATGACGTGTCCGTGATATCCTTTATAATTCATGGCTTGACTCCTGCTTCTTCTAAAAATCGGCGCACTGAAACTAACGCACCTTTATCTGTCTCTTTGTGCGGGTGAGGTCTATGAAACACGCCCACTCGATCATTGAGATAAATTTTTACACGAGATCCTTTACCCTCAATCACTTTAGCTTCCAGGCTGATGAATAATGCTTCAATATCACTCCATTTAACACTAGAAAGAACAGGTGTATGGAAGATGGCGTCAAGTATATCAGCGTGCTTCTTTCTCATAAGATTATGATATCACATATTGATACTACCGTCAAGTGCCGTTAAAATCTTATTGCGGCAGGTATAAGATGCCGCAGGCGATCAGGATGACTGTCAGGATGCCGGCGAGCGCCGAGGCGGCAAAAATGGCCGAACCCGCCTGGAACGCCTCCTCCTCTACCTTTGGCGATTTGAAAAACGCGGTCGCGAGGTAGCGCAAGCCTGAGCCGATGAAAATAGCTGGACACATCTCGAAAGGGAGCAGCAGGGCAATGCCGATGGCAAAGGCGGAAGGGGTCCATGCCGCCGTATATTTCCAGTTTTCAAAGAAAGTCAGCGCTATGCCGATCAGGCTGGCCAATCCCGCCGCCATCCAGACGGAAGGGTCGATCGCTTTTGCCCCGAGCGAGAACGCTTCGGCCATGGTCGACCAGACGACGGCGCCGGGGGCGGGAAAGTACTTCCCTTCCCCAAAGCCAAACTGGCTGGCCAGGATCTGCAGGAAGTAGACGCTGAAAAAAGAAACGGGGATCACTCCCAGAAACTGCACGGCGATCTGCTGCTTCGCGTTGGCCCGGATCAAGTAGCCTGTGCGCAAGTCGTAGAACAGGTCGACCGCAACAGCCGCGAAAATGGCGCCGCAGATGCCCATGGCGAGCAGGGCTACCGGGGTATGCTGCTCAAAAAGGCTGAAGACAAAAAGAAGCGCGATGGCGAGCAGGCGCACGGGGTTGATATCGGTTTCGCTCGCCGCTTTTCCTAAAGCAAAGCAGGCGGGACCGGCGAGCGCGACTCCTGCCAGCACATATTTCCAGGAGATAGCGAACAGGCTCTCCATCATCCACATCGCAATCAAAAGAGAGACAGTGAAAATGCAGAGGATGGCTGCGATTTGCCAAGGGGTAAACTTTTCCTCTTCCTCTTTCGGAGTAAATCCGGCGGGGAGGTTGTGCTTTTTTTTGAATACAAAGGAGAAGAGCAGGGAGGTGAAGGCGGGCAGCGTCATAAAGCCGACGGCGATCCAGCGGATAAATTCTTCGGTCTGCAGGCCGGCGGCCGTAAGCTTGGGAGTGAGCCAAAGCGCTCCGACTGCTCCTCCCATCAAAAGGCTCAAACCGATGCGGGGGCCGATCACCATCCCGATCCCGTAAAGGAGAGGGTCGAGGCTGATGGGAAAGTGGGGAATGAGCGTCATTTTGCTGAGCAGCACCCCTCCGCCCGGCTTAAAGGCTGCTTTAGTGGGCAGGGTGAACAGGGCCGATATCAGTCCGCTGACTCCCATAATTTTGGCGGTGCGCGCCCGCTCCTCTTTGCTCTCCGAAGTGACGGCGCGCAAAATGGTGGCGCAGGCCACTGCCGAGGGGAAAAACCATTTGACGGTATAGCGCCTGAGAGGGACCGCTAAGGCCACGCCGATCAAGCTGAGCGACATGACAAGCAAAGAGAGCCGCCATAGCGAGGGCTCCCATGCCAGGCCCTGCTTGGACTGATGGTAGTAGATGGAGGCCATGATAGCCACGCAAAAGCCGACGCTTCCTCCCGCGGAAGCCATGGTTTGGCCGAGGTTGTAGTTCATGATGTTCCTCTGGCTCTTGGAAAGGAAGAGCAGGCACAAAATGACCGCGACGATCGAGCCGCCGTCGCCCCATCCCGTCAGCAGGGTGGAATAGATGTTAGCCAGCCCCAAAAGAAGGGCTAAGGCAAAGAAGGTGAACCACGTAGAGGGCTTTAAGTCTAGCATAATTACCTTAATTTAAACTATTTGCCCAATTATTAAAAGGTAAATGCGAATTTTCCCTACAGCTCTTTTACCATTTCTGGTAATCTCTTAAGAGTTATGAACGAAGAATATAAAAAAGACTTTATTAAAGCCGGATTCCTGGCCGGACAGGTGCGCGCGTTTGGAAAATCTCTGATCAAAAAAGGGGCTTCCTACAACGATGTCATCGTTCAAATTAATCAAAAAATTTTAGAGCTGGGCGCGCGGGCGGCTTTTCCCCCTCAAATCGCCTTGAATCATGTGGCCGCTCATTTTCTGCCGGAGCCGGACGAGGATATTATTTTCGCCGACCAGGTGGTGAAGCTGGATGTCGGCGTCTGCTGGAACGGGGCTATCGGAGATTGCGCCGTCACGGTCGATTTATCGGGAAAATTTCAAAATTTGATAGATGCTGTCGAAGCGGCTCTGCTCGCAGCCGAGCAGAATGTCAAAGTGGGTCTGCCGCTCAATGAAATCGGCAAAATTATCGAAGAGACCATTGCTTCCTATGGGTTTTCCTCAGTGAAAAATCTGTCAGGTCACGGGCTTGGCTATTATCAGATTCATAAGCCGCCCGTCGTTCCCAATTACAAAGACAGGACCACCGCCCTCATCAAACCGGGCATGACCTTTGCGATCGAACCGTTCGCCACCAACGGCAAAGGTTTTATCCGGGAAAGCGGTGTTTCCACCATATTTTCCCTTTTAAAAACCCGTCCCGCCCGCTCCGAGGCCGCCCGCTATCTTTTAGACAAGATTAAAGGCTTTAACGGCCTTCCCTTCGCCATTCACCATTTTATGGGAGATAAGTTTTCCCTGTCCGAAGTGCGCCAGGGGCTCCGCGAGCTGCTCGCCGCCGGGGCGATTGCGGGGTATCCGCCTCTTATTGAAGACGCGCGCTGCATGGTGGCGCAGGCGGAAAACTCCGTGCTCGTCGACAAAGAGGGGAAAGTTTTTATCACAACGCGGCTAACCTCAACAGATTAACGACTTAAGGCGTAAATATATCGCTATTTTCAATGGCGACGACAGATTATTTATTCTTCGAAAGCTTCATGCAAGAAGTGAGGAATTTGGAAAGTTAATTTATGAAATTCTCCCTAATTATTTTAATAAGATTCTCTAGTTCCATGGATATTTCTAAATCCTCTTTTTGCTAAAAAGAAGGGATGACCATTACCCCGGATGTTCAATATATCATCAATCCGAAAGGATATGGATTTATCAAAAACGCCTTTGCGTTCGGTGTGCAGTTCACAATGATTTTTTAAACAAACGGCAGAGGAACCCTGCTTGTTGCGAATGCGCACGGCGACTTCATCTTCCAGCTTAAGCGGCTCTTTGGTGAGAATCCCCTTTTCCAGGATGGGGGAAAAGGCGCCGGATGCGACGAGACCGATCTTTTTGCCATAATAAAAAATATTTATCATCCCTATTTAAAATCATCCATGTAATACTTTATAAGTCTGGCTTCATCTTCACCCACTCTTGAAAGGCATGCCAAAAATGGATAACGCTCAGGCTCAGGTATATCTTTTATCAATTCAGTATTTCTTATAAGCTCTTGTGTTTCAAGTGGGCTGGCTAGTATTTTTGCATCATTGATAATTGTGATGAGCTCATCGCGGTTCAATCCGTAATTTTCCTTGGTTGCCAAGGTTCTTGCGAATCCTGCGGGGTTGTGCTCAAGTTCAAATTTAGCTAAGTATATCGCGTTGTCATGATCAGTTTTGCGAAGTGGTGATTTTTCCTCTACCAGTTCGGGAAAACGGTTGTTAAGGACATTGTTTACCTTTCTGCACAGTTCAGCGCGTTGCTCTTTATTTGAGAACCCATGGGCATACTCCCGATCGAGGTTACTAAGAAGCTTTGCTTTCGCTTCTTTCGTTCCTTCAAATTTTCCCTCAACAACCGACCAGCCAACCTTATCATTGAACTCTAAATGGTGTTCCTTTTGTTTTTCGGCCGGTTTTTGGGCGCATAGTTTGTTGTAATTATCTAAACATTGATCCAAATTAACATAATTTTCATTAGTTTTCATACATACCTCACGTTAACATATTTTATAATTATAATTTACAGAAATTAAAACTAAAAATTAATTTTGTATTAATATTGGGAATGGGATGAGATGAAAAATAGGTGATTTTCTCAATGTTAGTGGGTTTTATGTCCGAAGTGCACCAGGCGGTTCCGAGAGCTGCTCGCCGCCGCGGTCGACTTTGTATCACAACTCGTTAAAGCAGGCGTCAATTAAAATCCGTCCAATGCTGAACGGCGGAGGCA
The DNA here is from genome assembly GCA_963696295.1 of uncultured Chlamydiae bacterium. GTDB lineage: Bacteria > Chlamydiota > Chlamydiia > Chlamydiales > JAJFMB01 > CAVOJR01. Next base: position 2,196,489 of record CAVOJR010000001.1, read on the forward strand.
GAAGCGGCAAATTATCTTTTTTGAACCAGTAAGCCTCGGCGATTTCAACGGGATCGATTTTGATCTCCCCGCTTTGCCATTGGCAGGTAAAGGCAATCATCAGCGAATGGGGAAAAGGCCAGGGCTGACTCGCAAAATAGCGAATTTCATCCACTTGCAGGCCGACCTCTTCAAAAACCTCCCGTTTCACACACTGCTCCAGCGTTTCACCGGGATCGACAAATCCGGCAAGCGCGCTGAAGAAAGGCATTGGGAAATGGGGTCCCCGGGCGAGCAGTATTTCCTCCCCTTTTTTTACAGCAGTGATGATCACCGGGGAAATTTTAGGATAGGCCAGGAGCTTGCAGGAGGGGCATTCTTTGGCGCGCTCATTGGGCCGGTCGGCGGTTTTAGCGCCGCAGCGCCCGCAAAACTGGTGCGTGCGGTCCCAATGGACAAGTTGAGAGGCTCTCCCGGCAAGGGCGAGAAGGTCTTCATCCATTTTGCCAAAGAGCTGTCTAAGTTCCACAGCGCGCGGCAGAGCCGATTCCGCTTCGGCCGCGTAAACATGGAACTCCTTATAGGTTCCCAGGTACAGGCGGCAGGCCAAGGGGAGAGGGATCGCCTCTTCGGAAACCAGCAATTTGGAGCCCTTAAAAATAAACCAGAGCTCCTTCTCCAGACCCGGATCTTTTTGGATGCGGTCGACAAAGTGAGAGGGCGCGGCAAAGGGAATTACAGGCATGATGGATTAAATTTAAATAATTTCCCCTTTTTTTGATACGGACAAATTTTACGAACAGCTTATTATTGACTCAGAAATGTGATTTTGTTACAAATAAAGTTAATGAAATTGCGTTCTCATCGTGTTAAAGCAAAAACCTCAACAGATTAACGACTTAAATAAAAAAATATGCGAATGTATTGAGAGTGGAAAGTATACTCAAACAAAACATGCAATCCTGAGACAAAACTCAAGGAATATTGACTTAAGAGATACTTTATACAACATCTTTTGATGAGAATAATAATGGATGGAAATATGCAATTCGAGGCAAAACAAAAGATGATGATGATATTCGCGTCATTATCTTTACCGCAATGCATATTGAATTATTATGAGGTATCTATGGTAGAGCGTAAAATAGAGACATTTATATATCATGATCTCGGCTTTCCTATAGTTTTGGTCGATGTCCCATTAAGAAAATCTTTCGGTGAGTGGGTGTTAGATATTAATTTGAATAAACTACAAAGCGATGTTTTGTATTATCTTATTCATAAGAAAACAGGCTTGACTGGAAAAGAAGTTAGATTCATTCGTAAGTATCTGGAAATGACAACGACTGAATTTGCAAAAGCATTCGGTGTCACTCATGCCGCGGTCTTGAAATGGGAATCGGGTGAAAATGGAATTATGCCGACGACAGATTTATGCATTCGTTTATTTATTCTTCGAAAGCTTCATGCAACAAATGAGGAATTTGGAAAGCTAATTTATGAAATTCTGCCTGAGCAATTGCTGCAAATATCAGACGAACCGATAAGAATTGAAAATTACGCATAGAAATTCGTTTTTGTTGAATTTTTTGCCGCTTTGCGGTCTGATAGAGATATGTTGAACTATATCCCCATCTTTAAAGAGAAAGTCAGCCTGCCGCTCTTCTCCTCGAGAGTGCAGGGAGGATTCCCCTCGCCCGCGGAAGATTATATCGAAAAGCAGCTCGATCTGAACGAGCTTCTGATCGAGCATCCCGTCGCGACCTTCTATGTGCGCGTGGAAGGGGATTCGATGATCGGCGCCGGCATCCACTCGGGGGATTTGCTGGTGGTCGACCGCTCGCTAAACGCCCAGTCGGGAAAAATTGTCGTGGCGGTCTACAATGGGGAATTTACCGTGAAGCGCTTTATGAAAAAGGGGGCAGGGCTCTTTTTGCAGCCGGAAAACGAAGGGTATCCTACGATTCCGGTTAAGGAGGGGGACGATTTTCAGGTGTGGGGAGTTGTGACCTATGTCATCCACCGCGCCGAGTAATCCGCACACCTTCGCGCTGGTCGACTGCAACAATTTTTATGTCTCGTGCGAGCGGGTCTTTAATCCGAAGCTCAAGGGCGTCCCGGTCGTCGTCCTCTCCAATAACGACGGCTGCGTTGTGGCGAGGTCCAATGAGGCCAAAGCGCTCGGCATTCCCATGGGCGCTCCGCTGTTTCAGTACAAGGAGCTGATCGACCGGCACGATGTCGCCGTTTTTTCTTCCAATTACGCCCTTTATGGGGATATGTCGCGCCGCGTGATGCAGGTGCTGAAAAAATTTTGTCCGCGCGTCGAGGTCTACTCCATCGACGAGGCGTTTTGCGACATCGAGGTGCCGGACCGCGTCCATTTTGCGAAAAGGCTGAAAGCGACCATCGCCAAGTGGACCGGCTTGCCGGTTTCCATCGGCCTCGCTCCTACTAAAACGCTGGCTAAAGTGGCCAACCACTATGCCAAAAAGCACCCGGCTGTGCGCGGCGTCTTCTGCCTGGAAGAGCCGGAGCAGATCGAGGCGCTGCTTAAAAAGACGCCGGTCGAGGATTTATGGGGGATCGGATCGCGCCTTGGCGCCATGCTTCGCAAAAAACAGATCTTCACCGCCTGGGATTTGAGGAACGCCGACGACTCCTGGGTAAAGCGGCAGATGACGGTGGTGGGACTTAGGATGGTGTGGGAGCTGCGCGGCATCTCCTGCCTCTCTTTGGAAGAGGCGGCGCCGGCCAAGCAATCGATCACGACGGGCAAATCGTTTGGCCGCCCCGTCGAGAGTTTTGAGGAGTTGAGCGAGGCGCTGTCGGCCTATGCCGCCAAGGTGGCGGAGAAGCTCAGGCGGCAGAAGGCCGTGGCTTCCCACCTGTCGGTATATGTCGTGCCCAAGCCGGGTGAATTCGGCGAGACGCTCTATACTTACCAGCTGGACATGACCCTGCCCGAGCCGACTTCTTACACGCCGCTGATTGTCCACGCGGCGAAAGAACTCCTGAGCCGCCTCTACCGGGAGGGGGTTTCGTACCGCAAAGTGGGCATTATGCTGAGCGGTTTGGTCCTGGAGCAGCATGCTCAGCCCCTGCTGTTCCCGGCGACAAAGGTGCCGGCGGCGAAGCAGAAGAAATTAATGCAGGCGCTGGACGCGATCAATAGCGAATGGGGGCGGAAAGTGCTCCGTTTCGCGTCGGAAGGAATGGAGCAGGGGTGGCAGATGCGCCAGCAGAGGAGAACCGCGCGCTTTACTACGCGCTGGAGCGAGATTTTAGAAATATTAATATAAGTTGCCCTTAATTACCTGAATTTGATACAATTAATGTATGACTACAATAGCTCCTTCAATTAATTACTGGGACCTTTTGGAAGAATACCGCGCTGGTATACAGCCGGTCTATCCCGATCAATCCCAAAGCGTCGACGATCAGATCGATCCGCCAAGAGGGATTATCGAGCTTTTTCCAAACGATGTGCTGATGAGCCATTCGAATTTGGAAATGCAATCCCTGATATCCAAATATTCCCCTCCTTCTAAACGGGAATTTAGCGCAAAAAGCAACCCGCAGCTCGACAAATTTGTCTTTAACCGCCGGGTTCTGGCTCATTTGGGCCCTCTATCTCTATACGTTTATTAGGTCAATCCTTATATTGAAGCCAAACATTGGAATTCAGTATGAGAGTCGCTTCCTATAATTTATTGGCAGATACCTATATCAGACCGGAATGGTACCCCGATATTCCCCTTGATTTTCTCGAGTGGTCTTGCCGCAAAACACGCCTGCTTCAGCACCTTTTGAGCTTAAATGCCGATATTTTATGCCTGCAGGAGGTGGAAAGCCACGCCTTCGATGAGTTGTATTCCGATTTGAAGCACCAGGGGTATTATGGGATTTTCGGGCGGAAAGGATTTGGCCGGCAGGACGGGTGCGCCACCTTTTTTAGAAAAAGAATAGATTTTTTAGGGGGCAGCACGGTCATCTTTAACGACCGGGGCAAAAGCGGAAAACCCTCCGGCCACGTGGCCCTGATTGTGAAGCTGATGTGGGATCATCATGTGCTTGGAGTGGTAAATACCCATATTCGCTGGAATCCGCCCGATAAGCCGATCGGGGAGCACCGGGGCTACCAACAGGTCAAAGAACTGGTAGATCGCCATTTATCGGACAAAGAAGTGGAGGATTGGATCTTGTGCGGCGATTTTAACGCCGATTTCGACACGCCGGTCATTCAGCTGATCCGGGATGCCGGTTTTAAGGATGCCTATGAGGAGTTGCCGCTGTCGACCATGAATAAAGACGGGCTGGCGCGCATTGACTATATCTTCTATTCCGCGGGGCTTAAGGCGGAGCCCGAACTGATCGAGCTCCTGACATTAGAGTCCCTTTTGCCCTCTAAAGTGCAGCCGTCGGATCACCTGGCCATTTCAGCGATTATCAGTAGAATTTAGCGGTGCGGCGGCTTCTGCGCTTAAAGGTGAGAGACTTTTTGGCTTTCTTTATCTCAGGTTTGGGCTCCATTCCCTCTAGCGTATGGACTGCCATCTCCTTGCCCGTCAGCTTATTGATGCTGGTCAGGATATTTCTTTCCAAATACGTGGCAAAAGTGATCGCGATGCCGTCGGCTCCGGCCCGCCCGGTTCTTCCGATGCGGTGCACAAAATCTTCGGCCTGGCGCGGAACGTCAAAGTTGATGACATGCGTCAAACTGGTCACGTCAATGCCCCTCGCCGCGACATCGGTCGCCACCAGAATCTGAATCTTGCCGAGGCGTAATCCCTTCAAGGTCAGGTTTCGGTTTCTTTGATTGATGTCTCCGTGAAGAGAGGCGCAGCTAAAGCCTTTATCACGCAAGGTGTGGGACAGCTTCTCCGCCTGGATTTTGGTCGAAGTGAAGATAATCGCCTGTTTTAGCTCCGGATCTTCACAGATGCAATTGAGCAGCCGTAATTTGTGCTCCATATTGTCGACAAAGTAAAGGCGCTGGTCGATTTTGCCGTCAATAGTGTGATCGGGTTCAATGACGATTTGAAAAGGATTGTTTTGCAGCTTTTCGGAAATTTTCTTTATTCTTTGGTTCAAAGTAGCGGAAAAGAGCAGCGTTTGCCTCGTTTTCGAGGTTTGCTCGGCAATTCTCTCCACGTCCCCGATAAAGCCCATGTCGAGCATCCTGTCCGCTTCGTCCAGAACAAAATAATTTACGGATGACAGGTTAATTCTTCCTCTTTGCACGTGATCGATCAGACGGCCGGGAGTGGCGACCAAAATGTGGTAAGGCCTGGAGAGCAGTCTATTTTGCTCTCTATAAGGCATCCCCCCGTAGATGCACACAGTCTTAATATGGGGAAGATTCTTGCTGAACCGTACGGCTTCTCTCGAAACTTGTTCGGCAAGCTCCCTGGTAGGAACTAAAATCAGGGCGTGGGGCCCTTTAAACTTTTTATCGGGGTCGGCAGCCAGCAGACTTAGGACCGGCAGCAAAAAGGCCGCTGTTTTTCCGGTTCCCGTTTGCGCCGAGGCGAAAATATCGTGTCCGGCGAGGGCTTTTGGGATTGCTTGTTGTTGGATGCGGGTGGGTTGAAGAAAGCCTATGCTCTCAAGGGTCGCGACGAGTTTACTGTCGAGCTCTGATTCTTTAAAATTATTCACTTGATTCCTGGAAAAATGATTAATACCAGAAACCATCCGGTCCTGGCGGAAAAATAACTATTATAGCATGGTAGGCAATTTAATTGATACGACTAAAAAAAAGTGTATATAGGATGCCTAATTTTAGAGTGTAAACAAACTAGTTTAAGAGGTAAATTTTCTGGGAATGAAATGATTATAATTGTATTATGAAGATTATGAAGATGCAACTCACTAATTCCGATTTCATCGATGAACGGTTGGAGGAGACCGGCGAGTGGTCGCTCGTTAATTGCGAGTCAAAATTTGAGGAAATGGGAGGGAAGATCTTCATTCCCGGCAGATTCGAGATAAACGAAGGGGATGCCCTCTATCCTGTCTGTTCCGGCGGCGTTTGCCGTTCCCAAACGCTCTATATAATGTTAAAGGAGATCGCCGAAAAGGGGAAGGTCAAGCTTTTTGCGCCCCATGCCAGCCGGCGCGGCCTGGATCCCTATAATGGGGAATTGCAGATTCATAGGGAAGTGGTCAAAAACGATGATTTTGAGATGACTTTTCAAGTCAAAAGGTGTGTGCAATTCGGATTTGAGCATCGGGATCTCTGGGCCTCATCGGGGTATAACATCGAGGAGATGAAGGGCTATTATGACAGGCATTTCTTTGGGAAAATCCAGGCTGGGCGGCGCGTTTACATTGCTTTTGCCTCTCCGGTGCATGTGATTTTGAAGCGCCTGGTGGAGTCGAATGAAGACTTGCGGGATGTGTATGTGGTTGCAATCCCCCTGGCGGACGAGATCAGCAATCCGCCCCATCCGGAGATTAAAAGCGGCACCGCGGCGGCCTATATGGCTTTTATGAACAAAATTCGTCCGTTCTTCTCCTATTCCCATCTTTTATAATAGTCAAGAAACGCAGGATTTGTTATTATATATTTTAATATTTGGAGTTTATAGTGAATTCATCCCTTTTTTTGAAGGTTTTACTGGCTATCGGCCTGGCCGTCGCCACGGGACTGCTGGCCGGTCCCGACGCCTCCATTATCCAGGTGCTTCATCTCGTAGGGCAGATCTTTTTGAACGCCCTGAAATGCGTCGTTTTGCCCCTGGTGATTTCATCGCTCATTCTCGGCGCCGCCAGAATGGCGAAAGAGGAGTCGTTTGCCTCTTTGGGGAAAAAGGTGATTTCAACCTATGTGGCTGTCAGTTTTACGGCCGTTTTGATCGGTTACGGGGTGGTCCAACTGCTGCAGCCTGGGGTTGGAGTGCATATCCCGCTCGCCTCTAATGTCAATTTGCAGTCCACCACTTTCCAGGGGTTTCTTATGATGCTGGTGCCCAGCAACTTGCTTGCGGCTGCCGCCAAAGGGGAGATGCCGGGATTAGTCATTTTCAGCCTATTGTTCGGCTTTTTCTCCACCAAAATTAAAGCTGAGCACGGGGCGCTTATCCATGGATTTTTTCAGGGGGTTTTTGACATCATGCTCAAAATCACCCATCTGGTGATGCGTTTGATGCCTTTCGGGGTTTTCGGGATGGTTTCCAGCGTCGTAGCCACCACCGGAATTGAAGGCGTTCAGTCGTCGCTCTTTTTCTTCTGCACCGTGGGCCTCGCCCTTATTTTGTTTGCCACCCTGGCGCTCTCGCTGCTTCTGCTCTCAAAGGGGATCTCTCCGATCTCCCATTTCCGGAAAGTTTCCCCGGCCTTGCTGACGGCCTTTTCCACTTGCTCTTCGACTCTGGCCATGCCGATTGCACTCGATTGCATGAAAAAGGATTATTCCATCAGCCAGTTCACCATTCCCCTTGGCGCTTCTTTGAGTATGGCGGGGACGGCTTTGAACGCTTGCGTGGCGGTATTTTTCATCGCAAAAGTGTATGCGGTTGATCTTTCCATATCAGATCACCTGCTGATTATCTGCATGTCCGTCATTGCGTCGATGGGAACGGGGGGGATTCCCTCCTCATGTCTCATTGCCGTTATGATCGTGCTGCAAACGGTGGGTCTGCCTGTGGAAGGGGTGGGTATGCTCCTGGCCGTTGAGCGCTTTGTCGACATGCTCCGCTCTACGACCAATATCTACGGCAACACCTGCTGCACCGCTTTTGTCGCCGGGCAGTCATCAGAGGCCGAAGAAGCCGAAACCACAGCCTCTTAAATTAATTAGTGATGATTTCCACCTTGCCCGTAGTGAAGCTATAGTAGGCTCCCACAACCTTCAACCTCCCCTTGTTGATCAGGTCCGCCAGGGCGGGATTGGCCCGAAGATCTTTGACAAAATGGATCGCATTGTCCTTAATGGCGTTTTCCCAAAGGGAGCCTTTGTGGCATTTTGCCATCTCGATCGCAGGGGCGATAAGCTCGGCTATGGGCTCAATATCTTTACTTTTGCCCTCCAGCACGGCTTTGACCGCGCCGCAATTCTCATGCCCTAATACCATAATCAAAGAAGAGTTCAGGTATATGGCCGAGTACTCCAGGCTGGCCAGCTCTATCGGACCAATCACATTTCCGGCCACTCTGACAACGAAGATGTCCCCAATGCCCTGGTCGAAAATGATGTCGGGCGACCCTCTTGAGTCGGAACAGCTGATGATGGCGGCAAAAGGCTCCTGGCTGTGGATCGTCTCTTCCCGTCTCTCTTGCGAGCGATTGGAAAATTTCGATATTTCATTGATATAGCGCTCATTCCCTTTCATTAACTTCTCAAGAGCCTCGTCCGGAGGGATCCAGGTACCTTCAGCCTGACAGGCAAATAAAAAAAGCAGAATTATTTGAGCGATCTTGAACATATCCCCAGATATAGCTGAAACGGGAGTTCTTGTAAAATTATTTGAGAAATAATATAGTGCGGGCATGTTTAAAGTTGCCGTGATCTGCGGAGGGCCTTCACTTGAGAGGGGCATCTCTTTGAACTCCGCCCGCTCTGTTCTCGATCACCTGTCCGGTGAAGACATCCAAATACTCCCTCTTTACGTCGATAGTAATAAAAATTTTTACGAGGTTTCCCCCTCTCAGCTCTACTCCAACACGCCGGGCGATTTCGATTTCAAGCTGGCCAAGCCATTGAATCAGGCTGAGATCGTCGATTTTTTTAATAAGGTTGATTTGACGTTTCCGGTCATTCATGGAAAGTTTGGAGAGGATGGAGAGCTTCAAGCCTTATTGGAGAGGCTGAATGTCCCGTTTGTCGGGTCGGGCAGTCAAAGCTGCCGCAGCATGTATGACAAACAAGCCGCCAAAAAGGTGCTGCAGGAACACGGCTATCCCGTTCTACCCTCTGTGTGTCTGAGCGGGCCGGATAGATCTCTCATCGAACAATTTTTCGTAAAGCAGGGTAAAGCGGTGGTAAAACCCGTTTGCGGAGGGTCCTCGATCGGCGTCTTTATTGTGGGAAGCGCCAAGGTAGCGCTTGAGAAATGCGAGCATCTCTTCGAGCAGGGGCACAAGGAAGTGCTGCTGGAGGCCTATTGCATTGGCTGTGAATTTACGGTGCTGGTTTTAGAAAATTCCCGGCCCGTGGCTTTAATTCCCACCGAGATTGAAATGGATTATAGCCACAACGAAATTTTCGACTACCGGCGAAAATACCTCCCCACCAATAGCGTGGCCTATCATACTCCACCCCGTTTCGATGAGGAGGTAATTCTCGAGATTCGCGAGAAAGCCGAGGCTATTTTCCGCCTGTTTCAAATGCGCGATTTTGTCCGTCTGGACGGGTGGGTAGCCCATGATGGCACCCTTTATTTTACAGACATCAATCCGGTTTCGGGATTGGAGCAAAACAGCTTCTTTTTCCGCCAGGCCGCCTCAGTTGGTTTGAGCCATGTTGAGGCGCTCTCTTATGTGGTGAAGAACGCGGCCTCGCGCTACGCCCTTGAGTTTCCCGAACAGATCCAAAACACCTGCAAAAGCCGGCAGCCTGTGTTCGTCCTCTTTGGCGGCAGCAACGCCGAACGGCAAGTCTCTTTGATGAGCGGCACGAATATTTGGCTGAAATTGCAGCGCTCTTCTCTTTATCAGCCCATGCCATTCTTCTATGATTGCCGCGGTGATATCTGGCAATTGCCCTATGGCAATACCCTGGACCACACAGTAGAAGAGATTTATGAGAACTGCATTAATGCGGAAGAAAGAGCAGAAAGCCATGCTTTTCTGATAGAAGCGATTCAAAGCCGATTGGAAATCGAACCCAGTCTCGGTTTTCTTCCGCGGTTTTTTTCTCTAGAGCAATTTTTAACGCTCGCCCAAAAGCAGTCCGCTTTCGTCTTTATTGCGATGCATGGGGGAATAGGGGAGAACGGCACCTTGCAAAGGGTGCTTGAACAGTATCAAATTCCCTACAATGGCTCCGATGCGGCGGCCTCGGCCTTGTGCATGGATAAATTTAAGTCCGGAGAAGCGGTCAGGCAGCTGTTTGATCCGGATATTTTGTCATTGCCAAAAAGAGGTTTCACCTCCGAGACCTGGGATCAGTTAACGTTAGAACTTGGGTCGGAGCGCCTGATCGCGAAGCCGCGCTGCGACGGGTGTTCTGCGGGAATCGCCCTGCTGCAATCGGAGTCCGATTACAAACGCTACCTTCATCTGCTGGAGCTTAAAGCCCCTTTTATTCCACCCCAATCCTTCGCCAATCAAAACGAGGCAGTGGAAATGCCCTCCTCTGATAATTGGGAATTTATTTTGGAACCTTTTATTGAAACCGACGCTATCTCTATCCGGCAAAACCGGCTGAACCATACTTCAAAACAGGGATGGATTGAACTGACTGTCGGCGTTTTAGAGGAGCTTGGCAGCTATCACGCCTTTAACCCGAGCATTACTGTGGCTGACGGGGCCGTATTGAGCCTGGAAGAGAAGTTCCAGGGAGGAACGGGAGTCAATTTGACGCCTCCGCCGGAAGAGATCTTATCGGCTGCAGCTGTCGAAAAAGTAAAAAGGATGGTGGAAAAAATAGCCCGCGCTCTTTGCATTCGCAACTACGCCCGCCTGGATATTTTCTTCAACCGCTTTACGGAGAAGCTCATCTTCATCGAAGCGAATACCCTGCCGGGTTTAACCCCTTCCACAGTATTCTATCATCAGGGTTTAGCCGAGGATCCCCCCTTGGGGCCGACGGCTTTATTGGAGAAGATCATCTCCTCCAATGCTTTATGTGTCCGCTTATAAAAAATTGTTGCGGCGATTTTAAATATTCTATACGATCTCTCGTTTGTTTCAGAATGAGAGGTCAATTCCATGAAAGAAATAAACATCACAAAAGCTACCATTGAAGACTTTATTGATAATGTCAAATTTATAAGCGGGAGTAAGTTAGATAAGATTTTAGCTCAAAGCAAACAGGATCAAGTTTTATTCGACTGTGTCGATTCCCTTTGCCAAGGGGATGAGGCTTTGATCCTAAATCGGATTCTCTATACCATCTACACGATAAAAACGAAGCTGTATGGATTAAATACCTTTGAAGACTCCTATTGTATTAATAGGATCCAAAGCGCGATTGAGCAGTATCTCTTGAGCTATCTGGATAATTTCATCCCTTCAGATGTGAATTATCCTCAGGAGCCCGGCAAATATATAGCCTGGATGAAGGATTATATCGATTCCCATGCGGCCTGCCATCATGTGGTTTATGAAAAGTTTATTCCGGAAGAAGCGACACTCGAAGACCTGAAATTTTTCTTCATCCAGGAATCTACCATTGACGTGAGCACGGATGATTTTCTGGCTCTGCTCCAGACCGGCGCCACGGGGGGAATCAAGCAGGAAATTTCCCATAATTATTGGGACGAGGTGGGTGAAGGGGAATTGGATTCCTTCCACTCCCTTCTGTTTTTCCGGGCGCTAAAATCATTGAATGTTCATGAGAATGAACTTGATATAAAGAACCTTGATCTCAATGCTCTTGTTTGTGGAAACATCCAGATCATGTTCTCTTTAAAAAGGATCTATTTCGACTATGGTGTAGGCTATTTTGGCGCTGTAGAACATGTGGCTCCAACGCGCTTTAAGAGTGTGATGCGCGCTTGGGAACGTCATAAATTAGATGTGGCAGGGGCCCAATATTATATCCTGCACATTGGCTTGGACGTAGAGCATTCTCAAGGGTGGATGGATAATGTGATCGCTCCGAGAATGCTCCAAAATTCAGAGTCTATAAAAAATATGACTAAAGGAGTTTTGTATCGGTTGGAGAGCTCCCGGATGTACTTGGATTCCATACGCGACAAATTCCCGAGCGTACGTAATTTGGCGGCGTCATGGAGCTAAAGAAGTCTGAAGACTTATTCAAAAGAGCTTGTGTGAATATTCCGGCGGGAGTCAGTTCTCCCGTGCGCAAATTTTCAGAAGTTAAAACCCCACCTTTATTTATTGCCAAAGGAGAAGGGGCTTTTGTTTATGATGAGGACGGAAATCGCTATATTGATTTTATGAACGGGCTTGGTCCGGTAATTTTAGGGCATGCCCATCCGGCCGTTTGTTCGGCCATTGAAAAACAGGCCAGGCGGGGGATTGTCTTTGCAGCCTCAACGCAGCTGGAAATAGAGCTGGCGGAAAAAATTGTCGCCAGCTCCCCTTGCCTGGAACAAATAAGATTTGTGTGCAGCGGAACTGAGGCTGTGATGTCTGCCGTGAGGCTGGCCAAGCACTACACAAAACGAACTAAGTTTGTGAAATTTGAAGGTTCCTACCATGGACACGCCGATGCGCTCCTCGGCAAGGGGGGAAATGCCAGCCGGGGAGGAGGAGTTGACGCCCACATTCATGAAAACACTTTAATGTGCGAATACAATAACCCTAATGAGCTGGAACAGCTTTTTAAGAAGGAGGGCGATAAGATCGCGGCCGTGTTGATCGAGCCATACGCGAGTAACATGGGTCTCGTAAAGCCGGTTGATGATTTTATAAAAAAAGCAAGAGACCTTTGTACTGCTTACGGCGCCCTATTAATCTTTGATGAGGTAGTAACCGGCTTTAGAATGACCTACGGGAGCGTGGCAAACATGGTCGACGTAACGCCGGACCTGGTGGTCTTTGGGAAAATCATCGGCGGCGGCACTCCTATTGGCGCTTATGGGGGAAAGAAAGAGATCATGCAGGAGATTGAAACCGGCGGGACTTTCCAGGGGGGCACCTTTGCTGCAAACCCTTTGACCATGGCTGCCGGTATCGCGACCTTGGATGTATTAAAGAATGAACCTGTCTATGAACACATTAATTCCCTTGGCACTTTGTTAAATTCGCAGCTGAATGCGATTTTTGCAAAAAAAAGGCTAGGATATTTTTCCGATTATGCCGGCTCCTTAGTCTCCCTCATCTTTTGCCCGATTCCCGCTATGAAAAACCTCAAAGACACCCATTCTCAAAATAGGGAGGTATTTTCAGATCTTCATTTCTTTTTAGCCAAAAAGGGTGTTCTGCTGGCCCCATCGATTCATGAACCTCTTTTTATATCCTACGCCCATAGAAAAGAACATATCAACACATTGGCACAAGCCATTGAAGATTTTTTTTAGATGAAAGATTTAGCTATCAAATTAGGGACGACACGTGAGTTTTATGAGAAACCCATTATAAAACTTATTGAAGAACAGGCCTTAAATAAGATAGCTGTTTATTATGAGAATAAAGAATACACCTATCAGGATCTCATAAACAAATCGAATTCTTTGGCTCAAGAGCTTCTGGGCATGGGCGCGCAGCCGCAGATGATCATTCCTGTCTTTATGCGGGGCGGATTTAAGTACATCGTTTCATTGTTAGCCTGCCTAAAGCTGAACTGCATTTTTGTTCCTTTGGATCCGGCCTGGCCTGAGGAGAGAATTAAGAGGTTATTGGATAATTTAGAGTTCAGGTTTCTTCTGACCGATCAAAAAACGCAAAATGGGGTCTATGTCGATGACGCCATAAAAAGCGCCGAACCTGTCTCCCTTTTATCTAAACCCACCGATCTCATTTACGGTCTTTATACCTCCGGGACCACAGGGGAGCCGAAATGCGCCCTCAATTACCACAAAGGGGTGCTCAACAGGCTGATCTATATGAATCGCCGGTTTGGAATTAAAGAGAACGACGTCATATTGCAAAATAGCAGCATCGCCTTTGATTCCTCCCTGTGGCAAATATTTTGGCCATTGATTAATGGGCTGTCAGTCGTTTTACCCGGCAGTTCCGGCTATAATCTTATAGAGCGCCTTGAGATTATTGAAAGATACAAAGTAACCTTTACCGATTTTGTTCCTACCATTTTTAATAGTTTGGTAAATTACCTGCAGTATGATAAACATGATTTAAAATCTTTGAGAACAATTCTTATTGGTGGAGAAGAGGTCTCGAATAGAGACGTTAAGCTATTTAAACAATATTATCCGGAAGTAGATTTAGTAAACACTTACGGTCACACCGAAAACTCAATTGGTTCTATTTTTCATTCGATTCAAGCATCAGAGATGAATGGAAAAATACCCTTGGGCACCCCTATTGATAATACCTTTGCTTTGATTCTGGATAATGAAGGGGGAATTGCCGCTAAAAACACCTTGGGTGAGATAGCCATTGGCGGCGAATGCCTCGGTGCGGGATATTATAAGAACGACAAGCAGACGGCCAAAGCCTATATTGAGGTTGAGTGCGGGTCATTGGGGCGGCAACGAGTCTATAAAACCGGGGATTTTGGGTATCTATCTGGCGAATTGCTATATTTCTCAGGCAGGGAAGATGAACAATTCAAAATAAACGGCATCCGTATAGATTCTCAAGAATTAACGGATTCGATTTGCCGGTTTGAGGGTGTGAGTCAGGCTTGCCTGTTGTTATCAGGCGAGAAAAAATTTATTATTTGCGCGCTTGTGTTGCGAGAAAACACCGTCTTCGACCAGAAGAAGCTGCAGGATATTCTTTCGGACAAATTTCCAAAGGCTATCCTGCCCAAGGAATACCACATTTTCCCTGAATTTCCAACCAGCCACAATGGCAAGCTCGATAAAAAGGCCATTCTTGCGGCGATAAACCTGAAGAAAAAGAGTATTAACTCTGATCTGTTGAAAGGGATCTGGGAACAGGTTTTAAATAGGGCAATATCGGATGAAGAGAGCGATTTTTTTGAATCAGGGGGTGATTCCTTAGACGTAGTCAGGCTGGCTTGTATTATAAATGCGACATACAATATTAAAGTATCAGTTTCAGAGTTATTAGAAAATTCGACTTTAAAATCGCAGAGAAACTTAATAGATACCGGTTTCTCGCAAAAGAAATCTTTTCTCCCGATCCTCGAAGAGGATATAAAAATAAATCTTCCAAGAGATATTCTGATGATTGGCGGCAACGGTTTTATCGGCATTCATATTCTGTCTGAAATTTTAAAAAGTGATAAAACCGTCCATTGTATTATTCGGGCTTCGACCCATCAAGAAGCAGCGGATAAATTAATTGCCGCAGCAAAAAAGTACCAATTAGACAACGTGATTAATGCGCCGAACATAAAAATCATTCCTGGCGATATAGCTAAGGAAGAGGTGTTTGAAGGCCTTTCGGTCGATACTGTGTATAACTGCTCGGGTGTTGTTAACTTTACGGCGGACTATGCTTATCACCGGGGAATCAATGTATTAGCCTTGAAAAATATTATCCGGTTTTGCCACCGGACAAAGGCCAAATTGAACCATATTTCGACATTGTCAGTGTTTCTTAATCATGGAGAAGTAAATATTTCCGAGGAGACCCTCCCGGTTTTGAATGGAGAGGAGGATGGTTATAATGCTTCAAAGATCGCCGGCGAGCTGCTCTGTCAGGAAGCAAAAAAACAGGGAGTCAAAATCAATATTTTCCGCGTCGGCGAAGCTATGCCGCATAGTAAATTGAGTATCAGGCATGAGAAATCTTTTGCTCAAGGGATCCATGAATTTTTAATGTCGGAAAGACTGGTTCCAGGGGATATTGAGCGATATGATTACACTCCTGTCGATTTCATCGCATGGGTAATTGTTTTTCTACAAAATAATTCGGCAAAAGATACTTTCAATATATTTAATAAAGAGGGGATTTGCTGCTCTGATTTAATTGCCATTTTAAAATGGGAAATGTGTTCCACGTCAGATATAATTCTTAAATTAAAAGCCTCCACAAAATACAACTATATTTACGATATTTTACTATCAAGCGGAAAAAATATAGAAGAAGTATTTAAGAAGGCCTTGTCATTAACTATCAATAAATACAGTCAAGAAAATGGTGGAAATCCTTCTGCTAAAAATAATATCGACGCTTATTTAAATTTTGTCCATAATACTTGCACAGTTTGCAGTTAAAAATTTATGGGCTTATTTATGAAAAAAATCATTTTGTTTCTTTCTATAATTTTATTTTTATACCCAAACAACTTGAAGAGTTGGGAATTGGGCAAGGAGGTTCCTTCAATTTTTTGTCCGGAGCGAGTGACCATTGCCGGTAGGCAAGGCACGAGTGAGGACGAAAAATTGAAGGAAAAACCGACGAAGACCAAAACCAACTCTTCAAGTTGTTTGGGTATACATGCGACGGATAGAAAACTTGAGAGTTTTTACCGGATTGAAGGGGATAACCTTATAAATTATCAGGGTGTGATATTTCCAAAAATAGCGTTCCATGATTCTCTACATGAAGATCTCTGCTTTGTCTTAAAGGATCCCGACCAGGCCAATATCATTCATAAAGCCTATTTGACTCATATTCTTCCTAATTTATCGGGCGATATTACCTTCTTTTCCAATGCCCTCCTCAAAGTATGCGTCTTGTTTGGTTCAACTCGCTTCTCGCCGGAAAATTCTCTCATCGCCGCTTTAAGCGAAGAGGGACCGGCGGCTGTCCACTGGTTAAATCAAAACCGTAACTGTTTGAATGCCTTCCTTTCCGATGCCAATCAACCGGCATGCCCCTATGCAGCCCCGCCAAAGGGTTCTTCCCCTTTTACCGTAGCGATCCTGACTACATCAGCTAGCGGAGGCAACCACTCAGTGACTATGGCAATCCAGCGTTTTTTGTCTTCCTCTACTTCGATCGAGTGTGTGGTTATCGATGTGGAAAAGATTGCCAAAGAGTCTGATCCGATAATGCTTGCCACCGGATGCCTCACTTATGACGGCATTTATGCCGAGATGTTTCAGCAGTCTAATTGTGGCATGGATGTTTTGTTCATGCGGGATGACTTAAGCAAGGAGCTTGGGAAATATATCCCCTCTTGTCTTGGTTTAAAACTTAAAAAAACTATTAGGGAGCTGCATCCGGATTTGATTCTTTCCACCAGAAGCTACACTATCGATGATATTCCTCTTTGTACGCTTGGCATCCCTTTCAGGATGATCCATTGCGATTATGAGCTTTCGTATTTCTTAATGAATCTTTATGGAAAGGTAAATCCAGAAATGTTGAAATTTTGGCTGCCGAGCCTCGAATCTCAACTCTTTCGCCCGCTTTTTATAAAAGAGAATCGCTTAGACCTTTATGATGAACAAGATAGTTTTGATAAGATCTCTGAAAAAATCAGCCTGATGACAGGGCGGCCTCTCGAGGAGATCCAAGGTCAATTTGAGCTTTTGGGCTATCCTGTCTGCCCCGAATTTTATCCTATTGAGAAGGAAGAAGAGCTCCATGAACTAAGGAAGAAATGGAACCTTCAGAAGGATGAAATTCCCGTGCTGGTTTCTATGGGCAAAAATGGCGTGGGTGTTCTTGAGGAGATTTTTGATCAGCTTAAGGATACACGTTTTCCAATAAAGTATTTTTTTGTGTGCGGCCGGAACTTGAAGCTAAAAGAGCGGCTGGAGCAAAAGGCTTTAGGTAATGACCGGTTTGCCATTTGCGGACTGCTCTCGCTGCAAGAGATGAACGAACTGATGAATCTTTGCACCGTAAAAATAACAAAACCTGGCGGATCGTTGACTTCTGAGGCTTTTATCACTCACACTTATTTACTTATGATGTGCTCCCACCCTTGGGAAGAGGCTAATGGCTCAAAAGTGGAAAGGATGGGTTTTGGCCAGCGCGTTCAAGCAGACAGAACTCTTTCTCAACAAGTTGAGGAGTGTATTGAAAAGGCGGGCCATCTGAAGAGATTATCTGATAACAAAGAGGAGTGGAAGGGATTATTGTTAGATAAAATTACTAAAAAAATGGGGGATTCTGTATACGAGGGTTAAATGAGGGGAATATCATGCCGGATAAGTCGTGGTCCATCGGAGTTGATCTCGGTGGAACTAAAATCAAAATGGCCATCGTCGATAGTGGGGGTAACTTAGTCGAATGCATCGTCAAACCAACCGATGCCAAAGGGGGACACCTCGCTATTGAAAAACAAATAGTAGCTGGTGTTGAAGAACTTAAAGCAAAAAGAAACTTCTCTCCCAAAGGGGTGGGTATCGGTGTGGCCGGTCAGATCGATCCCGAAAGCGGGATGGTCCATTTCGCCCCGAATTTACCCGGCTGGAAAGAAATACCCTTCAAGGATAACCTGGAAAAAAAACTGGGCATCCCGGTGGCTGTCCTCAATGACGTGCGCGCGGCTACCTGGGGAGAGTGGATGCATGGCGCAGGCCAGGGGTGCAATGATTTTGTGTGTGTGTTCCTTGGCACCGGTATCGGCGGCGGCGTGGTCAGCGACGGCAAGATGCTCATCGGCTGCAGCAATAGCGCCGGGGAATTCGGCCATATGACGATAGATATGTACGGCCCTCTCTGCACGTGTGGAAACAGAGGCTGCTTTGAGGCCCTTGCCGGTGGATGGGCTATCGGCCGAAGCGCAAGAGAGGCTGCGCTTTCGGCGCCGGAAGCTGCTAAGCCTATGCTGCAAATGGTACAGGGCGATGAAAAAGAGCTCACGGCAAAAATTGTGATCGAAGCCGCCAAAAATGGGGATCCTCTGGCGCAAGAATTGTTAGACAAAGTGTTCGAAGCTATCATCGCAGGAACAGTCGGCCTTATCAACGCCTTTAATCCGCGCCGCTTAATTTTTGGCGGGGGTCTCGCCGAGGGTTTATCGACTGTCACCGAGGTAGTGGATGCCGCAGTGCGCGGAAGAGCGCTCAAAGCGGCCACCGACCCCTTGGAAGTGGTTTCTGCCAAATTGGGCAATGATGCCCCGGTGATCGGAGCGGCTACTTATATTACCCGGAAAAGCAGGTAAAATGAGTATTAAAGGCATCTACGCAGATATCGGCGGCGTACTCTTGACAAATGGTTGGGACACCTCTTCCAGGAAGAAAGCCGCCAGCCGGTTCGGGTTTGATTTTGATGGGATGAATGCGCGGCACAACCTGATGTTCGGCGCTCATGAGCTTGGCAAGATCAGCCTGGATGCCTATCTGGATTATGTGGTCTTTAACGAGAAAAGGGACTTTTCGAAAGAGGCGTTCAAACAATTCATGTTAGACCAATCACAGCCGCATCAGGAGATGCTTGACTTGATCCGCTCCTTGAAAATGAAGCACGGTTTAAAAATCGGGCTTATCAGCAATGAAGGGCGGGAGCTTACCGAGCACCGGGTGAAATGGGTCAAGGAATTTGCTGACTTCATTTGCGTCTCTTGCTTTGTGGGAATGAAAAAACCCGATCCCGCGATCTTCCATTTGGCCCTCGATTTGGGGCAAATCCCCCCGCACGAAATCGTTTATATCGACGACCGGGAGTTATTAGTCAAAATGGCAATTTCCTTGGGGATGAAGGGGTTACATCATACGAGCTATGAAAAGACAAAGCAGGAATTCAAGTCTCTTAATCTTTCGTAATGCGCCTTTTAACCTGTTTGGTGATGAACTTTTTCTTCGGCTCAGGCTTGCTTTGTTCCGGCTTTATAATGCGCTTTACCGGAGGCTTTTTCGGAGCTTTTTTTGGCTCTTCAACTTTTTTAACTGCCTTCGCCTTGGTTTGTGTGGAAACAGTGTGGCCGCTCAATTTTTTCTCGGCGATTTCCTCATCTTCTTCCTCTTCCTCTTCATCGGCTTCGAATTCTTTTAGAATCTCTTCCTCATGCTCCAGCATCTTTTGCAGCGAAGGCTTGGTTTTTTTCCCGATCGACTGCTCCTCCTGAACCCAGCGGCTCGAGATGGTGCGCAAAGTTGCGAGTTTCTCATTCAATGATTTTAAACTGACATCCAAATCATCTTTTTGAAGCATCTGCCTGCCTGCGAGGAACGACTCTTCAGTGTCGAATTTGGAGGAGAATGTCCAGGCGGTTGCGGCATTGATATCGGGGACAAAGAGAAAGGGGCGGATGGTCGGCGGAATTGTCGTATAAATATCCACCGTGTATTGAGGTTCCATCTCCAGTTTGGTCGCCTGCTTGGGGGGACGCCCTCTTTTGGGACGGGGATTCAGCGCTTCGTTGGAGTAGTAGGTTTTAGCCTTGGATATCAATGTTTTACGCGCATTCAGAATATCTTTTCCCACTTTGGCTTCAAAAAGAGTTTGTTTGATTTTCTCAATCAGCGATTTGGTCAGGTCGATATCCTCTTCAAAAACAAACTGTATATTGTGCTGCCTCAGCCATTCGATGATCCGGATCCGGGAGCGTTCCTGGTAGTATTGCTGCCACTTTTCAAATTCGGTGTGATGATCGTAGATAAACTCCAGAAAATTTTCTCTGGCTTCCTTGGACTGGATAATTTCAATCAATTTTTCCTTGGTGTCGATATCGTATACTTTTTCATGGACAAAGCCCTCCATGATTTTTTTCGTTTCATAATAGGTGAATTTAGGAATGAGAAAATACCGGCCGGGATTTTCAAGGATCTCATTCTCCAGGGCGTCGATTTCAGTCTGATCCTTATCCAGATCGGCGTAGAGAATGAACCCTTCGACTTTGTCGAGATGGAAATCTCTTTCATCATTCGATTTGGCAAACGCTTCCATCAGACGGTGGCAGTTGAGAATTAGGGGGTTTTGTGCTTCAGGGTAATTTTTTTTACTCATATATCATCCGGGGTTGTTGGGAGTATTGTACAAAAACAGTTCAATTGTTTCTAGTACAAACATCAGCCGATACCAGCTTAGCCGGACCGGTTAATATCACATTTTCTTTTTGAATTTCGACGAAAAGCGCCTCTCCCGAGCTGGGTATGATCTTGACCGGCAGATTGATCCCATGGAAAAAGCGGGCGGCCACGGCGACGGCCACGGTGCCGGTCCCGCAGGCGCCGGTTTCCCCCTCCACCCCTCTTTCATAAGTGCGCATATGGAGAACCTCCCCCAATTTGACAAAATTGACATTGGTCCCTTCAGGGGCGAATCTCTTGTGGCGGCGGATAAAAGGGGCGCGCTCCATCCAGGAGGGATCTTTGAGATTCTCCACAAAGAAAACGGCATGGGGGACGCCGGTATTTAAAAAAAAGCCTTCCAGATCGTCTATCTGAATTTTTTCGATCTTTCCGGGGAGAGGAACGGTCATAGAGATAAGCTCCCCTTCAACAGAAACGGGGCACAGGGCGTAGGCGGTTTCCACCAGGTAGTGGCTTTTACCCTGCATAAATCTGACCGCGCAGCGCAGACCGTTGCCGCACATTTCCGCTTCCGTGCCGTCGGCATTGAATAAGCGCATCTTAAAATCGGCGCGATCCGACTTCTCGATCAGAATCAGACCGTCAGTGCCGTTTAATTGGCAAAGCAGGGTGGTTTGAGCGGCCAAATCGGCTTCATCGGTCACGATAAAGCGATTGCCGCAGCCGGAGTAGATCCCTCTAGTTGAGGTCTTTATAGGAGTTGACAATGCCATCCAGCAATCCAAATTCGAGGGCTTCCTGAGCTGAGAGCCAAGTGTCGCGATCAATGGCTTTTTCAATTTCATCAAAATCTTTACCGGTGGCTTCCGTATAGATTCTTACAAGCGTATTTCGCGTCTTCAGCATCTCTTTGGCCTGAATTTCCAAATCGGTCGCCTGTCCTCTGATCACCCCGCCGATCAGCGGCTGGTGAATCATGATGCGGGAATTAGGGGTGGCAAAGCGCCGCTTGGGGCTGGCGCAAAGGGATAAGACAGAGCCCATGGACGCGGCCAGGCCAGTGATCAGGGTGGTCACCGGCGAAGTGATCATTTTTACCTGATCCCAGATGGCAAAGCCGGCATCGACAGAACCGCCAGGGCTGTTAATAATGAACAGGATCGGCTTACCCGGCTCAGATAATTCCAGGTACCATAGTTTGCGGATGATGTCTTCGGCAGTGCTCGAATCTACGGCATCGGAAAGGAAGATACGCCTTGAGTCCAGGATGGCTTGATCGATTTTACTCTTAAGGTCGATATAAGGGGTATCATTGTTTTTTGGCATTGCAGACTCCGTTTTTATGTGTAAGCCGTATTATGAAAGTTTGCGTCCCATTTTTCAAGAAGTAATTTCGGGATATAAAGGAAATTGTTCCAGCAGGCTCTTTACCCTGGACCGGCAGCGGTTCAAGACCGCTTCCTCAGTTGCGGCGCGCGCTTTGCTGGGCTTGCCTGTTTTTTCTACAAGCTCCGGCTTAGAGTGTTTCAGTACGTCGGCGATGATGGAGGCTATCTCTTTCATCTGCTCGGCGCCCATGCCAAGGGTGGTCATGGCGGGGGTTCCGATGCGGATGCCGGAAGTGTACCAGGGGCCGTTTTGATCAAAGGGTATCGCATTGCGGTTCGCCGTGACATGCGCTTCGCGAAGAAGCAGCTCCGCCTGCCGGCCTGTGAGGGGCAGATCGCTGATATCGATCATGACGAGGTGATTGTCGGTTCCTCCAGTGAGCACCTTGAGGCCGTTGGCTTTGAGGGCATCGGCTAATGCCGACGCGTTTTCGACTACTTTCCGGGCATAGGAGGCAAAGGCGGGGGTATTGGCTTCTTTGAAGGCAACCGCTTTCGCCGCAATGACATGGGGAAGAGGTCCTCCGAGCACCATCGGGCATCCTTTATTAATGGCTTCGGCAAATTCCTGGCAGCACATGATAAAGCCCCCGCGCGGCCCGCGCAGCGTCTTATGAGTCGTTGAAGTGATCACGTGGGCGTAAGGGACCGGGTTTTCTTCCCCCGTAAAAACCTTGCCAGCGATCAGGCCGGCGAAGTGGGCGATATCCGCCCAAAGGACCGCTCCGACGCTGTCGGCGATTTCCCGCATCTTGGCAAAGTTGATGCGCCGCGGATAGGCCGAATATCCGGCGAGCAGAATCAGCGGCTTCTCTTTTTTCGCCATTTCCGCAATCGCTTTATAGTCTAAAAGGCCCGTTTTCGGATCGACATCATAGCCGACCGAACGCATCATCTTTGAGGAAACATTGTGGCGATAGCCGTGGGTGAGGTGGCCGCCCGAATTTAAGGACATTCCCATCAGCTTCTGATTGACCAGCAGCTGCCTGACTTTTTCGTATTCCTCAGGGGTAAGCTCGTCTAAAGGCTTGCTAAGTCTTTCAATTTCAGGGGTTTGGATGCGTTGAATCAGAATGGCCCAGGTGGCGACGATATTGGCGTCAGCGCCTGAGTGGGGCTGGACATAGGCGTGCTCGCAGCCAAAGAGTTTTTTTACCTCAGAGACGGCCAGGTCTTCGAGGGCGTCGACATTCTCGCAGCCCGCATAGAAGCGGTGGAACGGAAAGCCTTCGGCGTATTTGTCGGTCAAAAGGTTGCCCATAGCGAGCTGAACGGCCAGGGAGGAGTAGTTTTCCGAGGCGATCAGCTTCAGGTGGGAGCGCTGATCTTTCAATTCCTGGATGATGCTTTGGGAGACTAAAGGAGCGGATTCCCCGACATGGTCGAGGGCGGCGAGGTAGGCGATCACCCCTTTGTTCCTCTTGGCGGCGGGGGTATTTTCGAGGTATTTGTCAAGCAAATCCATATCTGTCCTTTTAGATATAGAAGATGACGGATAGGGAAATTTTTGACAAGGATTTATCCAAGCATTTCTTGTATTTGAGCTTGTAACTTAAGTGCCGCTTCTTTCATAGCAGCAAAATTCGGATTATTAACATTTTTAAAGAGCTTGTTGGCTTTTTGGATGAGCTTGTCGGCTGTTTCGTACTCTCCGATGTTAAAGTAGAATTGAGCTGCGTGACAGTGAGTTACGGGTTCATTGGGAGCTAATTTCAGTGCTGCTTCGTAGTACTTTTTCGCCTCTTCGGGATTTTCGGGATTTTTTGCGGCTATGACTATGGCAGCGCCAAGAAAATATTTGGCATTGCCTGGATCAAGAGTAATCAGGACGGCATACATGCTCAGTGCAGCATCAAAATTTCCCTCTTGCCGCGCCTGGTCGGGACAATCGCAAAGGGTTTTCATCTGCTCGTCGTTTAACTGTAAAAAATCCTTTACTAAGAGAGGCGGTGGATCAGATGCTTTATTGTTCAGGTTTGTCTTAATTTGCTTGACGATAGCTTTGACTTCATCATTTCCTTTATTTTCGAAGGCGGCAAGACCTTGATCGGTCAATACTTTAAACTTGTCAAAATTCTTCAACACTTCGTGTACTTTTCTATGGACGTAACTTTCTTTTGTTTCTAGTTTTGAACTCAAATTATCCCATTCATCGCCAAATCTTTTTTCCAGTCCTTCAACTAACCTAAGAAAATTTTCCTCTGGAGCCGTCATTTTATCCGGCTCGACGCCTATTCCCTCTGCCCCCATTTTCTTTTCGCCTCCCTTCTTTTTCTTTATTTCACCGTATTATCCGGCTCGAATTTTGTTGCCTTTGCCTCCTCCATTTTCTTTTTCTCTTCCGCCTCCTTTTTCTTTTTGTCATCGTAATTTTGGGATAAACTGAGGCCGCCGATGTTGTCGCTAGGATTGTCATTCGTCTTTAACGGCTTTGCCGGCGCGCTCGGCTACCTCATGCAGCCCCCAGCCCATAGGGATAAATAGGCCAACAGGAAATGTTAAGGCTGTTAAAGTTCCTAACGCAACCAAAGAACAAGTCAATAAAATAACTTCAGATATTTTTTTAAAATCGGGGTCATCTATTTTTTCAGCCTGAGCCCCTTCTATCTTAGAATCAACTGAACCAATGGTGGTATTTTGCGTGACTTGGACGCTTGGAGCAGGAACAGAAGTATTAGGAACAGAACCATTACTTTCAATTTGCATAAAGCATTCCTTTTTTCTATTATTATACACTATTTACATTAATATTATACAAATGAATCTTCAAATATTATATAAAGTTTTAATAAAGAATGAACCGGACGCTCTAAATGCGCCCGATGCATTTTTTCCTTGAGAAGAATTGAAAAAAAAGGTAATTTAGTCCTACTTTCATCTATCTTAAGGGAAAATCATGCTAGCTGCACTTAAACCTATTTTAGAGATCCAAGAACTTGATATGCAAATGATTCAGCTTATGCGCCTCAAAAAAGAGCGCCAAAAGGAGCTGAATAACATCAATTCCGTCAAAGAGGATCTGCGCCGCCAAGTAGCCATTAAAGAAAATGTGATTATCGATCTGAAAAAGAATATCCGTATCGGCGAAGGGGAAGTTGAAGAGGTAAAAGAAAAATTGAAAAAGCTGGAAGCCCAGCAATCCTCCATCAAAAAAGTGGAAGAATTTAACGCCTTAAGCCAGGAAATGTCGCAAACGGAACGGGAACGCTCTGCAAAAGAGCAGTTACTGAGCGAACTATATGACAAACTGGCTATTGAAGAAGAGGTGTTGACAAATCTCCAGCAAAGCCTGAGCTCTACTACCGAGAGCAGCAAGGTGCTGGAAGCAGAAATTTTAGAGAGCGTGCGCCGGATCAATGCCGAGGGCAGAGACCTTAAAGAAAGACGCGACCATCTGGTGCAAGGGACTGACTCCGATATATTCCATATTTACGAACGCCTATTGGGCAACAAGCGGGACCGCGTCCTCGTGCCGATTGAGAATCGCTGCTGCAGCGGCTGCCATATCATGATCACGGCGCAAGATGAGAATATGGTTCGCAAAGGGGAGCGCCTGGTATTTTGCGAGCATTGCTCACGCATTCACTACTGGCCGGAGAGCGAAGCTCTCGAAGAGGCTTCGGTAACGCCTTCCAAGCGCCGCCGCAGACGTCAAGTTAAGGCTGTATAATTTTTTGATCTTGGGAAGACAGGCAGTCGCTATCGACTTCGGTCGGTAGAGGAAAGTCTGGGCTTCATAGGAGAGGATACCAGTGAAAGACTGGGGGCCGTAAGGCTACGGAAAGTGTCACAGAAAATAGGCCGCTATTTCGCAAGGGATAGACAGGATGAAAATGCCCGCTTTATGAGCGAAGCCTCAATTGGAGAGATCCAATGAGCGGTAAACCCTATCCGAAGCAAGATCCGATATGGGGCTATTTAAAAGTTCTCCGCTTCAGCCCCAGGAGATCGCTTGAGGAGTCTGGCGACAGGCTCCCTAGATGAATGACTGCTCGGCAACACTTTGTGTTGGATGACAAGACCCGGCTTATCGTCTTCCCAGGATTATTTTTTCACTATTTTATCGAATCAAAGAATTCACCGCGCAAAAGCGTGTCGGTAATGACAACTTCCTCATCCGATTATTTTATCGAATCAAAGAATTCACCGCGCAAAAGGGTGTCGGTAATGACAACTTCCTCATCCGATTATTTTATCGGATCAAAGAATTCACCGCGCAAAAGCGTGTCGGTAATGACAACTTCCTCATCCGATTATTTTATCGGATCAAAGAATTCACTGCGCAAAAGGGTGTCGGTAATGACAACTTCCTCATCCGATTATTTTATCGAATCAAAAAACTCACGGCGCAAAAGCGTATCTGTACGGAATTTTCCCCGCAACACATTAGTGGTGGTGTGGCTATGCACATCCTCCACGCCTCTTGACATCACACAAAAATGTTCCGCCTTCAACGAAACGGCGACATGATCCGTTTCCAGCAGGGAGCTCATTTGATCGGCGATCTGGGAGGAGAGGCGCTCCTGCAGCTGCGGCCTTCTGGCCAAATAATCCACGAGGCGGGGGATTTTCGATAATCCCAGCAATTTTTTATGCGGCAGGTAGGCGATATAGGCCATGCCGGCGATGGGCAAAAAATGGTGCTCGCAGGTGCTGTAAAAGTGGGTTTTGACAAAAACCATGTTCTCCTCGCCGGGAGAGGGGTTTTCAAAAAAAGTAATATCGGGGTACGCCTCCTCCTGCAAGCCTGAGAAGAGCTCGTCCACATACATCTTAGCTACCCGGTTGGGGGTCTCTTTTAAGGAAGGGTCGCTCATATCGAGACCGAGGGCTTCCATAATCTCTTGAAAGCGGCTTGCGATAAAGGCCTTTTTATCTACTTGTGTTTGTATTAAAAACATAATCCTCTTTGTCGTTGAATTTCTGCGGCGGCGATGGCGAAGGCATTGGCGACATTTAGCGAATTCTTGCGTCCGCGCAAGGGGATTCTGACGCAATAATCGGCCGCTTTTAGTATTTTTTCCGAAAGGCCATACTCTTCATTTCCAATCGCTAAGGTAAAGGCATCGGGAAAGTCAAAGTCGTAGAGGCTCATACCCTCTTCAGCCGTCTCCAGGGCGATGATCGGCCTTGGCAGCAGGTCGATCTGATCGCAAATGAGCGCTTTTACAAAAGCCGCAGCACCCATGGCCGTCTTTTGCACTTGCGTGTGGTCGATAAAGGGGGTGTCGGGGGAAAAGTAGAGAGTGCCTAACGAGAGCGCCTCGCAGGTGCGCACGATGCTGCCCACATTATGAGCCGAGCGCAAGTGATCGAGATAGATGGCAATCGGCCACGCCTCTTCCCCCAGCTCTTTATCCCCTTGCTCCACGCGAGGCAGCAGATTGTGCTCTTTTAAGTTTTTTCCGGCGGCGCTTAGATGGAAATGGTAGCGGTTGGAAAGGCTCTCCCGGTTATTATCCAGAGGTTCCAGCTGCAGCCAATTTTGAAACTGAGCATAGGCGGCCAGGTCGTTTTGCCTCAAGGCTTCGGCGCATTTTTTATGCTGCCGGATTTGAGGAAAATTCAGGAACATGCGCTTCGTGACCATCAGACAGGCATGCGTTGCAGTAAATATTCTTCGAGCGGGCCGTCAAAGAAGCAGATTCCCTTTTCTTCGAAGGCGATAATTTTATTGGCGACTGTGCCGATCAAATCGCGGTCGTGGCTCACGACGATAACGGTTTCTTTATAGTTTTTCAGGCCCCAGCCAAGCGCGGAAACGGCTTCCAGGTCCAAGTGGTTGTTTGGTTCGTCGAGAATGAGCACGTTCTTTTCAATCAGCATCATTTGGGCGAGCAGCAGGCGCGCCGTTTCACCGCCGGAGAGAGTGCCGACTGCTTTGAAGGCGTCATCACCCCCAAACAGCATCTTGCCGAGCACGCCGCGGATCTCCTGATCATAGGCGCTGGTTTTTTGCTTTTTGAGCCAATCAAAAGCGTTCATTTTTATTGATTTATCGATCACATCGGAGTGGTTTTGGGGAAAGTAGCTCAAAATAACCTGGTGGCCCAGTTCGACTGTGCCGCTATCCGGCTCGAGCGCTCCTGCCAGCATTTTAATCAAGGTCGTTTTACCCCGGCCGTTGCTTCCGATGACGCCGATTTTATCTCCGCGGTGGAATTCGTAGGAGAAGTTGTCGATCACTTTTTGCCCATCGTACGATTTGCTGATCTCATTGGCCTTTAAGACGATTTTTCCCGGCTGTTTTTCCCCGGGCGCAAAGACGATGTAGGGGCGCTGGATGTTGGATTGTTTGAGTTCCTGGGGCTGCAGCCTCTCGATCTCCCTCAAGCGGGATTGCACTTGGGAAGCCCTGGTTCCGGCGCTGAATTTCGCCACGAATTCTTTGAGCTGCGCAATTTTTTTCTCTTTGGATTTCGAGTCTTTTTCGGAGCGATCCCGCACGGAAGTTTTGGCGACCACCATATCGTCGTAGTTGCCCGGATAGATGATGATCGTTTCGTAGTCGACGTCGGCGATGTGGGTGGTGACCGAGTTGAGGAAGTGCCTGTCGTGGCTGACGACAATGAGCACGCCGCGGTAGTCTTGAATGAACTGTTCCAGCCAGCGGATCGACTCGAGATCCAGGTGGTTGGTGGGTTCGTCGAGCAGCAGAGCCTGCGGATTGCCGAAGAGGGCCTGGCAGAGGAGGACGCGAAATTGCAGGTCAATCGGGATAGCATTCATTTTTTGTTCGTAGAAAGCGGCGTCAATGCCCATACCGCTCAGCAAGATCTCTGCGTTCGTTTCGGCGGCGTAGCCATCTTCTTCGGCGATGATGCCTTCCAGATCGCCGAGGCGCATGCCTACTTCATCGGTCATTTCGTGTTCATACAGGGAGTCTCTCTCCTGCAGAGCGTTCCAAAGGCGCTTACTACCCATGATGACGACATCGACCACCCTGAAATTGAGGAAATCTTCGATATTCTGTCTCAGCATCCCTACGCGGTCAGGCAAGGTTACCGTTCCGGTGGTCGCGGCTTCCAATCCCATGATAATTTTTAGCAGAGTCGATTTGCCGGAGCCGTTGGGGCCTGTCAGACCATACCGTTCCCCTTCGTTGAAGCTTATCGTTACCCCTTCAAACAGGATGCGGCTGCCGAAGCTTTTAGAAATATTGTTTAAGGTGATAGAAATCATAAAATCTTTTCTCAAAAGGTAATTAGAGAATAAAATCTTACAATATTCCGTTAATCAAAGTCAATGGAGGAATCTATCCATTGTGAAATTTACGAGCTTAAAAAATCCTTAGGCCCTTGATTAAGGCTCTGCGTGAGGATGGGTTTTGTCGTAAACTTCCTTTTTTAATTTCGGCGATACCTGGGTGTAAATCGTTGTTGTAGAGAGGGAGCGGTGGCCCAAAATCACCTGGATGGTCTTGAGGTCCATGCCGTTTTCCAGCCAGTGGGTGGCGATGGTGTGGCGGATCGTGTGGGGAGTCACTTTACCGGCGAGGCCGCTGGCAGTCAAATACTTGTCAAATTTTCTGTCGACCGAGCGCGAGGTGAGGCGCGTGCCATGCTTGTTGAGGAAAATGGCCTGGGAATCGATTTGCGCAGAATGGCCGTCCGTTTCTATCATCCGCTCGGGGTGGTTGAGGTAGGATTGGATCCAGTTGGAGGCGTTTTGCGTGATGGGGACAATCCGCTCTTTCATTCCTTTGCCGCGCACTTTAATCAGCATCTCTTTGTTGTCCAGATCATCCCGGTTCAAGGCGACCAGTTCGCTCACGCGGAGGCCAGAGCTGTAAAAAAGCTCCATGATGGCGCGGTCGCGAAAGCCCAAAAAGTTGTCGGTATCGGGCTGATTAAACAACTTTTGAATCTCATCGTAAGTGAGGGAGATGGGAATAGTCTTGTCGATTTTTGGCGTTTCGAGATTCTCGGTCGGATTGATCAGGATGATATTTTGCGTGAAGCAGTACTTGAAAAAGGTGCGGAGCGACGACAATCGGCGGACGATCGTCCGTTTGCTGGTCTGATTCTCATTGAGATGGGCCAAAAAGCCGCGGATGGCGTTCCGGTCGATCTCTTTTAAATTGAGCCTTTCATCTTTGCCGGTCCACCGGTTTTGGTAGGTGTCGTCATAACGGATTTTGTCAGGTATCTCTTCCGCTCTCAAATTATACTGGTTTTTTTCGAGATATTCTTTCAGGGAGTTGAGATCGATCGTGTAATTGCGGATAGTGTGGTCTGAGGCGTTTTTGACGGCTCTCAAGTGTTCTAGAAAGCGGTAGGCGGCTTGGATAAACATCCCTTTATCTCCTGATTTATGGGTTCGTGAGCAGAATAGCATATTTCCTAAGCGGGAGAAAAGAAAAACTGCTCTATGATCGCAATTACATTTGCTTTTGCGTCCATAGAGCAGCGGTAGGTAAGTGCCTATTATGGGGAACGCACATTAAGAACAGATTAATTTGGGATTAAGAATTCTTGGGAAATGGAAAAACTTTGAAGTCGTCGGCTATCCCGGTATTGGGAAATACCTCTCTTGCCTCTTTTTCACTCTCTTTAAGGGAGGCGTAGCGGGCGGAAAAATGGGTGAGAACGAGCTGTTCCGCTCCGGCCTCTTTGGCGATCTCGGCCGCTTCCCTCGCCGTGAGGTGGTAATGGTTATAGGCGAGCTTTTGGTGCTCTTCCGAATAAGTGGCCTCGCAAAGGAAGAGTCTGGCATTGCGGGCCAGTTTTACGGCGTTTTTACAGTAGCGCGTGTCGACGACGTAGGCAAAGGTGTCTCCCTGCCTGATCCAGCTGACGTCTTCCAGGCGGACTTCCAGCCCATTGACGATGAGGAGGCCCTTTTCCTGCAGTTCTTTGACGAGCGGTCCTTTGATGCCGCAGCCGGCGAGCTTTTTGGGGTCGAACTTGAGGGTGTTCGGCTCGGTAATGCGCCAGCCGATATTGGGCACGCTGTGATCCAAAAACCTGGCTTCGATGCAAAACTTTCCATCGTCGTGCACGATCCCCTCTTCGCTGACCGGATGCTCGATGACGGTAATGGTCTCATGATAAATGGTGCCGTAGCGCAGCCGGTCAAAATATTTCTTACCGCTGGCGGGGTAATAGCAGTGGATCGGGTGGGTGACTTTATCGAGGTTTAAGCGCATGAGCATCGAGCCTAGCCCTAAACAGTGGTCGCCGTGAAAATGGGAGATGAAGATGCGGTTGACGGCGGTGGGGGCGACATTCGCAAAAATGAATTGCCGCTGGGTTCCCTCACCTGGATCAAATAAAAGCCCTTCCTCGTTCCAGCGGACCAGGTAGGCGCCGTGGTTGCGGAATCTCGTCGGTTGCTGGCTGGAACAGCCCAAAATTATCAGATCTCTCACGCTCATGGGGACTATTCTACTCTATTTGAGGATTATTATCCTGGAAAAAGCGGTTGAACATGAGAAAAGTTCAAAAACTCCGAAAACTGGGTCTTATTCTTATCGATAGCTTGCCGAGAAATAATTGAGGCGGCCCAAAAGGTAGCCGATCAGAGCGCCCGAGAGGTGGGCGGTATTGGCGACATTCGCAGAGAGGACTTTATCCAGGGAAACTTCCAGCAGAAAGGAAAAGAGCTGCAGACCAAACATCAGAAGGACAAAAAAGGCGAAAAAGGCGAAAGTGGCCGGCTGCATAAAATACCCCTCCCAGGGAGCTTTATGCTGTCTCACCCAGACAAAGACCACCATGGCGCATAAAATACCGGAAAATCCGATAAAATTGGGCCCGCTCATCAAATATTGCGCGGTGTTCGAGAAGATGGCGGCCAGCAGGATGAAAAGAAAGTAGCGGGCCATGCCGAGCCGCTTTTCCATCTGTTTTCCGATCACGATCAGCCAGATCATATTGAAAACGAGGTGGAAAATGTCGGCGTGCAGAAGGCAAGGGGTGAAAAGGCGCCACACCTCTCCCTCGCGGATCTTTTCAAACATCGGTGGAAATTGAGTGAGGGGCGCTTTATGGTTCAAGTACTCAACGACTTGATGGTAGATCCCCTGCCAGTAGGGCATTTTTGTATTGGGATAATCGTAGAGCAGCGCTTTTTTGAGGTTTGATGGAGCGGATTCCTTGAGAGGCGCGGTGAACTGGCTGATCAGAAAAATAACGCCGCAAAGGAACAAAAAGAAGAAATTCAGATAGCCCAAGGGTTCTTTTGAAAAAGAGGCTTCGGTTTTTTCTCCTTGAGGCGGGGGCGGAGGCGGGTTAGCTTGAAATTGGGGGTTGTCCGGGTTTTGCTGAAATAGCTGATACCATTCCCAGGCCGGCAGCACGTGCTCCTCCTCGTAGATCCAGATGAGGCATTTGACCTCTTTGCCGTTCGCCGCCACCTCGCAATGGTTGGCGATCCCCTGTTTAAACAAGAAGTTGGAGAAGGTTTTACCCTGTTTTACGTCCTGGATGGTGCCGATGAGTCTCATTTAGCCAAAGAGTTAATTTTTTTTATGATTTGGGAGGTCGACAGCCCGGGCACGAGCTGGACGATATGGATTCTGCCGCCGTTGGCCTTCACTGTAGGGGCTTCGATGCAGTTCTCTCCATATTCGGCGCCATTGACATGGACATCGGGTTTGACGACCGACAAAAGTCTGATCGGGTCGGTCTCTTCAAACCAGGTCACGTAATGGACAAACTCCAGCGCGGCCATCAGTTCCATGCGGTATTGGAGAGGGATAATGGGGCGGTCCGGGCTTTTGTACTGCTGGATGGAACGGTCGCTGTTGAGAGCGACGAGCAGAATGTCGGCCGCTTTGGATGCTTCGGAGATGATGTGCAGATGGCCTGCGTGCATCAGATCAAAGGAGCCGTTGAGAGTGGCAATGCTCTTTTTTTGCGCGCGCAGGCCGGCGATTTTTTCGGGCAAATCATCAGGGGCGATGATTTTATTTTTCCAGGTCATAGAGATCCTTTAGGAAAAGCGATTGGAAAAACCTCGTCGTAGTCTTTGACGAAATGCACAGACAATCCCTGTTTGATGTAATCGGGAAGTTCCAGGTAGTCCCGCTCATTGGCTTTTGGCATGATGAGAGTTTTTATGCCCGATCGGCGGGCTGCCACCATCTTTTCCTTAATGCCCCCGACCGCCAGCACACGCCCTGTAAGCGTTAACTCGCCGGTCATGGCTAAATCCTGCATCACAGGGACTCCCAGCAGCAGCGATAAGAGCGCCGTCACCATGGTGATCCCGGCCGATGGGCCGTCTTTCGGGGTGGCTCCTTCGGGAATGTGGATATGCACCTGGGTTTTTTCAAAGAAGGTCGAACTAGGAGCATACTTCAGGTGGGCGCCGTGGCAGTAACTCCAGGCTATTTCGGAAGACTCTTTCATGACATCCCCTGCCTGGCCGGTCAGTTTCATCCCTGTTTTTTCGGCGGGGACTTTAATGGTCTCGATGTAGAGCGAAGCGCCCCCCATCGCCGTCCAGGCCAGTCCGGTGCAGACGCCGACTGGAGTCTCTTCATAGAAGCGGTCGGTGGTGAATACCGGCTTGCCTAAATATTTTGAGAGATTGGAGACGGTGACATGGTGGGTCGCATCGATCGCTTTTTTCTCGTTCCGCTTCGGCTTCTTCTCCATCTCTTTCGCAATTTCCATGGCGATTTTGCGCAAAATCTTTTTGATTTCGTTTTCGAGCGTGCGAACGCCGGCTTCCCTGGCGTATCCATTGATGATGGCGCGGATGGCCGGGACGCTGAACTCCACTTGCTTGGCTTTGAGCCCCATCAATTTGCGGCAGCGCGGAATGAGGTATTTTTTGGCAATCTCCACCTTTTCCTGCATAATGTAGCCGGAGAGGCGCAGGATTTCCATGCGGTCTTGCAAGGGTTCAGGGATAGTGTCCAGGACGTTCGCGGTGACGATGAACACCACATCGGACAGATCGCAATGCACATCGAGATAGTGATCCAGAAATTCTTTATTTTGTTCCGGATCCAGCACTTCCAGCAAAGCTGCGGCCGGATCGCCCTGGTAGCTCGAGCCCATCTTGTCCACTTCATCCAGCATAATGACCGGATTCATCGTTTGGCAAAATTTGAGCGCCTGGATCAGTTTGCCGGGCATAGCGCCGATATAGGTGCGCCTGTGCCCCTTGATTTCCGCTTCATCGCGCATGCCGCCCACGGAAAAACGGTAAAATTTGCGGTTTAAGGCGCGCGCAATGCTGCGGCCGGTGCTGGTTTTGCCGACGCCCGGCGGCCCGACTAAGCAGATGATGCTGCCTTTGATCCCCCCGGTCAGTTTGCCGACGCTGATAAACTCTAAAATGCGCCGTTTGATATCCTCTAGCCCATAGTGGTCGTCATTCAGTATTTTTTCCGCTTTTTTCAAATTGAGGATCTCTTTGCTCTTAATTCCCCAAGGGAGGACAGTAAGCCAGTCAAGATAGCCGCGCGAAACGGCGTATTCGGCTGATTGGATGTCGAGCGAGCTCAGTTTTTCCATCTCGTCGTTGATCACTTCCATGATCGGAGCCGCGATTTCCCGGTCTTTGAGGCGCGCCTCGAATTTCTCCCGGTCGATCATCTTATCGTCTTTTTCTATGCCGAGCTCTTTTTTGATCGTTTTGAGCTGTTCGCGCAAAAAGAAGTCTTTCTGGTTTTTCGAAATGGTCGCTTCGATCTTCTGATTGATATTGGACTGGAGAATGGTCAAATCGAGTTCTTTTTTGAGAAGAGCGAGCGCCTTATCGATGCGCCCTTCGGTATCGAAGGTGCTGAGGACGTCCTGCTGCTCTTCGCGCGTAGCCGTTGTCAGGGCGACGGCGAAATCGGCCAATTTTCCCGGTTCGGTAAAGTCGGAGTGGCTTAAAAAAATCTGCAGCTCTTCTTTGAACAAAGGATTTAATTTTAAAAGCTCTTTAATGGTGGAGATGATGCTGATGGAATAGGCTTTGAGCTCTTTGGAAAGGGTCGTTTTCTCCTCGACATACTTCACCTTGGCCATTAAAAGTTTTTTTGATGGGAGAGGTTTTGAGACTTTAAAGCGCCTTTCCATATTGAGGATGACTTGAGCGCCCCCCTGCTCCATGGGAATGATTCGCAAAATGCGCGCTAAAACCCCGACATTATAAAGCTCTTTAAAGCTCGCTTTATAGATATCGCACTCTTCCGATTTGGTTAAAAGGAGGCCGACGCATTTATGATCCGATTTGGCCAGCTGCTTCAGCACTTCGTAGAAAGGGCCGGGTTCAATGACAATAGGGGCCGCCATGCCGGGGAAAAAGGGGCGCCGGATAATGGGGAAAATGCAGAGCTCGTCGGGAGTTTGCATGGGCTCCTGTTTTTTATCTTCGCCAATGGAATCAAAGACGGCATGCTCTAAAATAGAGTCAATAGAATTATTTTCTTCGTTATTCAAAATTTCCTCATTCATGTAAAAATATGGGCTAATTTTACGCCATGATGACTAAAATATCAACACACATAATGCTGGCTAATGGTTTAATTTCGTGCAGTGGCATTTCGGGCTGCGACGGGCGAAATCCCGAATTTTTCTCTTCGCAATCTTCAGGATTTCTTGGTCTCTCTCCAAAATACCAAGTGCAAGAAATTAAACCATTGGCCATAATGCTTATTCTGCTATCCTTTTTCTTTATAAGGATTATCATATTTATGCCCCTAAACCAAAACATTTCTTCAAATATCAGGCAATATCGCGATATCGCCGAGGCTAAAGAAAGGGAAGTTTATTTTGAAAAAGCCGCCTTTTCCAAAGATCATCTCCGCTATTTCGGCGCGGAAGACGACCACCGCCTTCCCTATAAACGGGATGTAGACCGCATCATCCACTCGAAGGCCTACGCCCGTTACGCCGATAAAACGCAAGTGGTGTATCTGGTGGACAATGACCATATCACCCACCGCTCCCTGCATGTGCAGCTGGTCAGCGGTTTCTCGCGGGGCATTGCCGAAATTTTACGCCTGAATCTCGATTTGGTGGAGGCGATTGCCCTAGGGCATGATGTGGGACATCCCCCTTTTGGCCATGAGGGGGAGGGGTATCTCTCGGAGCTCAGCCTGGAATACGGGAACGGCGCTTTTGCCCATCCTTTGCAATCGTGCCGCCTGTTCTCTGAAATAGAACCGCTTAACTTAGGACTCGCCGTGTATGATGGATTTCTCTGTCATGACGGAGGAATGCGGGAGGGGACTATTGTGCCGGCTTTCGGCAAAACCTGGGAGGATCATTTCAGGGAACGAGAAGAAAAGCGGCAAGACCCCCACCGGAATTTTACCCCGATGACCCTGGAGGGGTGCTTAGTCAAACTGTGCGACACTATGAGCTATGTGGGCAGAGATATCGAAGACGCTATCAGTCTGGGAATACTTTCCCGTGAGCAGATACCAAAAACGCTTCTGGGGAATACCAATCGGGAAATCTTGAGCGTCCTCGCCCAGAATATGATTGAAAAGAGTTACGGAAAGGAGTATATTTCTTTATCAGACGAAGTATACGCCGCCTTAAAAACCTTGCGCAATTTTAACTTTAAATATATTTACACCCATCCAAAGCTGAAAGTGGAATCGCAAAAGATCCAGCGTAGTTATCGCATTTTATTAGATATGCTGTTAAAAGAGGCCGAACAGAACGGGGAAGGGAGCTATTTATGGCAACATTTTGTCTATAATAAGCCTCACCGCTATATCGAATCCTCATCGCTCTTGCAGAAAGCCATCGATTTCATAGCCGGAATGACCGATGGGTATTTTGTTAAAACCTTAAACAAACTGGTTATTCCGCTTAAAATCGAGCTTACATGATTGCTGTCATCATCGAGACATCTACCGAGCGGTCTATCGCTGCGCTTTTTAAAAACGAGGCTCTGCTGGGCCAAGTTGAGCTCCCTTGCGGCCTTAGCAGTTCCAGGCATCTCCTTTCAGCGGTGCAAAGCCTGCTCATCGAAAATCAACTCAGTGCAAGTGATTTGCAGTTAGTCATTTCGGGGGTAGGGCCCGGTTCCTACACCGGCATCCGGGTCGGGGCGGCGATAGCTAAGACTTTAAGTTTTGCCTGCCGCGTGCCGCTTGTGGGCGTTTGTTCGCTGGAGGGATTTCAGCCGGAAAAGGACGCTAGTTTTGCCGCCGTGTTAGATGCCAAAATCAGCGGTGTCTACGCGCGTTTCGGGGTAAAGCGAGAGGGGAGAGTGATTTGGGAAGGAGAAGCGGAGGCGCTCCCTTTGGAAGAGGCGGCTCGGCGCTTAAGCCGCGTGGATTTTGCCATATCGCCTTGCAAGTTAACACAAAAATTACCCGATGTCTCTTGGGATGAACGCTATCCCGATCCTTTTGCCATTTATCGGGCAGGTCTGAAAAAATATAAGGCAGGAGAATTTACGCTAGATGGCTCTCTTAAGCTCTGCTATCTGCGCAAAACCCAAGCCGAAATGGAGCTTATCTCCTTTTCCAGCTAGTGTCATTCTGATGGGCGTTTACCTTGGTTGGGTTGCGATGAGGATTTGGAAGCTGATTGTGAAATTCGCCTCTTTCGTTCTTATTCCTATTGTAGATTTCCATTCCGTTGCCGCCTTGGTCTAAAAAATTAAAACCACCTGAGTATGATGCAAAGACATTCCCACTTATTAGGAAAGCGCAAATCAAAAGAGAGAAAATATAACCTCTATATGACATAAATACCTCGCTTAATAATTTCTCCAGGATTGGCTTCTATTATTGGACTCATTGTAATAATTCGTGTTGGTTGGAACGTAGCCTTTGTGATGGACATTGTAAGATTTTTTGTTTTTGTACTGCATATAGATATCCAATCCCCCTCCGCTTTGGTCGCCGGTATTACCTTGGGCAAAAAGAGCAGAACCCCCTCCTGTAAGGAATGCAAATATTAAAAAAACTGATAAAATTAAGCGGCTAAACTTCATCATAAAGCCCCCTTTATTTTCTTTTCCTGACGTGTTTTTTTGCGGTAGAGCTGCTTTTTTCCTTATGCGATACTTTTACGGTCTTCTTTTCAGTGACTGTGCCGCAGAGCGGCGGAGACGCTTCCCGCGGTAAACATAAAAGCTATTAATATTGCCAAAATATAACGTGTATATAACATTTCTACCCTCTTCTACTTTTATTATAATGTAAAATTACTTATTTTACAATTCAGATCGGAAAAATTAAGGAAGTGTAAATTTTGCCCATGATCAATATGGAGTTGAAAAATATTGGGGGCTTTCCTATAATCTCGCTTTCTACTTATTTCATGGTTAAAAATAAGTCGATTGCTCTATAGAGTAGAATAAATTTTAATTTTGATGGAGAATGCTGTGATAGTAAAAGTTCGTATCGGTGAATCGATCGATAAAGCTCTTCGTACTCTAAAAAAGAAGTTAGACAAAGAAGGGGTAATGAAATCCGTAAAAGCGCATCGCTTTTATCTGAAACCTTCTGTGAGAAAACGTGCGAAGTCTAAAGCTGCTATGAAGTATCAGAAGCAACGCTAGATTTCCCATTTGAGAGATTTTGCTTTTAAAGTCTTCTTGTGGTATAATCTTTGGAAAATACACTAAACTCATTAGATAACAATGAAAGAATCTATGGTTGATTATTACCAAGCTCTTGAAATCTCTCGTGACGCTACGGTGGACGAGATAAAAAAAGCTTACCGCAAGCAGGCTGTAAAGTACCATCCTGATAAGAATCCCGGGAATGCCGAAGCCGAACGGAAATTTAAAGAGATCTCTGAAGCGTATGAAGTCTTAAGCGACGAAAACAAGCGCCGCATTTACGATCAGTACGGCAAGCAAGGCCTTGACGGGGCTCATATGGGCCACGGAGGCGGCGGTTTCACTTCTATGGATGAAGCTTTGCGTACCTTTATGGGCGCTTTTGGCGGCGGCATGGGAGGCGACTCAATATTCGACACCTTCTTTGGCGGCGGGGGAGCTCGCGGCGGAGGGGGCTCGGCGGCGCGGCAAGGGGCCAGCAAGCGCGTTTCGTTGACCATCAGCTTTGAAGAAGCTGCCAAGGGGGTCGACAAAGAATTAGCTGTCACCAACTATGTGGCTTGCGAAGAGTGCCACGGGAGCGGCGCCGAATCAGCGAACGGTGTTAAGACGTGCGATCAGTGCGGCGGCCAGGGTCAAGTATTTGAGCAGCGCGGTTTCTTCAGCATGTCCATGACTTGTCCGAAATGTCACGGAGAAGGCCGCATCATCACCAACCCCTGCAAAGCCTGCAAAGGGGAAGGTTTAGTCAAGAAAAAGCAGCATGTCAAAGTGCATATCCCAGCCGGCGTTGACACCGGTATGCGCTTAAAGATGAGCGGCTACGGCGATGCCGGCCAAGGGGGCGGACCTCCAGGCGATCTCTTTGTCTTCATTACAGTTCAGCCGCATGAGATTTTCGAGCGGGAAGGCAATGATATTCTTTTGAATTTGCCAATCAGTTTTTCCGAAGCCGCTTTGGGCTGCAAGAAAGAGGTTCCGGCTATTTTATCGGAAGCCTGTCGCGTCACCATTCCCCGAAGGGACGCAAAGCGGTAAGATATTCCGCATCAAGGGCAGCGGTTTTCCGAATGTGCATGGGCGCGGCAAGGGCGATTTGCTGATTAAAGTTTTTGTCGAGACTCCGACCAATCTATCGGAAGAGCAGCAGCGTTTGCTGAAGGAATTCGCCAAGCTGGAGAGCCCCCGCAACACACCCAAGCGGGAAGGTTTTCTCGACAAGCTGAAGGGTTTCTTTTCATAAATTGTCCAGATCTTAACTTTTACATTATAATATTAATTAGATATAATAGAGTTAAGGAAGGTGTTTTATGAATCCAATAGATCCTTCAATGAACCCTATTTATAATGACCCCGGGCAAAAGCCCGAACCTGTCAAGCAAGCCAATCTCAATCCTCTTGATCCCTCAGTTCAGGACATTCATCACCATGGGGGCGGAGGACATCTCAAAAGCGGGGAAATACAGGCAATCCAGTCAACTCAGCATAAAAAATCGTGGAAAAGCCATTTCAATCATTTGCGAAATCCCATTGATGCTTCTCAGAAAGTTTTTGTAAAAAAAGAGAAGAAACAGGTCAGCAAAAGCGATAAAAAAGACTCAGCCAAAACGAGAGGGGAAAAAGAAGACCAGCAAAAACAACAGGGCGAAGACCAGCCGGATCAAAAATAGACGGCGCGGCTGATCGTTTCCTGATAGGCAATGGAAAGATCCAGCTTAATCCCTTTTTCCACTAAATGTTTCTGTACCTTGCTCATCGCAACTTCCGGGGAATTGCATTCGGAAGACAAATGCGCCAGATGGGTGTGCTTCAATTTGTCATGCGCCACATTAGCCAGGAGCTGACCGCAGGCATCGTTCGAGAGATGGCCGCTGCGGCTTAAGACGCGTTGCTTGTAGACCATCGGCCGCGAACAGGCATGCACCATTGAAGGTTCATGGTTAGCTTCAATATAGAGATAATCGCAATCGGAAAGATGGGTTTGCACGAGGCTGGTCACGAAGCCGAGATCGGCGCAAAAGCCAAGCTTTAATTCATCGACGCGGATGGTAAAGGCCACCGGATCCACCGTGTCGTGCTGAATCGAAAAGGGGTGGATGGTCAGATCCCGATAGCTGAACGATTCGCCGGTGGAAAAAATTTTGAACCGGGGGGTGGCGTGAAAATATTCCACGATCCCTTTGGCGGTTTCCGAGTTGGCAAATACTGGGATATTGTACTGATAGGCCAGAAGTTTCAAGCCCTGAATATGGTCGGTGTGATCATGGGTGATCAGGATGGCGTCGATCTCCGAGAGGTCGACATTGATTTCAGCCAATTTGGCTTTGAGCGCTTTCGTACTGATGCCGGCGTCGATCAGTATCTTGCACTGAGGGGTTCCCAAGTAGATGCAGTTTCCTTTCGAGCCAGAGGCCAGGGGGCAATATCCGATCATTTCTTATTCCATTTTTAAATCGAGGTCGTCATCCCGGTCTTATTCCTTTAAGCCGGGGTCGCCGTTCCGGTCTTATTCCTTAAAATCGAGGTCGCCGTTCCGGTCTTATTCCTTTAAGCCGGGGTCGCCGTCGGTCTTATTCCTTTAAGCCGGGGTCGCCGTTCCGGTCTTATTCCTTTAAACCGGGGTCGCTGTTCCGGTCTTATTCCTTTAAACCGGGGGCGCTGTTCCGGTCTTATTCCATTAAACCGGGGTCGCCGTTCCGGTCTTATTCCTTTAAATCGAGGTCGTCATCCCGGATCACTTTTCGCTGTTTTACGCCATCGCCCGGGGAGACAATCCCTTCCTCTTCCAGCATGTCCATCAGGCTGGCGGCTCGCGCATAACCGATCTTGAGCTTCCTTTGCAAAAAGGTAGTCGAGGCGTTGCCCGTTTTCATCACGATATCAAGGGCTTGCTGATAGAGGTTGTCTGCGGCTTCATTCGTGGAGGGCAAAAGGTGCTGATCGAGCTCGTCGATGTTGTCGAATGAGTCGATCACGTAATTCGGCGGCGCCTGCTCGCAAATCTGCTCGATGACGGCGTTGATGTCTTCGTCGCGTATGAAAGCCCCTTGTGCGCGCACCAGATGGGAGGTGCCGGGCGGCAGAAAGAGCATATCGCCGTTTCCGAGCAGCGATTCAGCGCCGACTTCATCCAGGACGATCTGGCTGTTGACGCGGCTCGCCACTTTAAAGGAGATGCGGGTGGGGAAGTTTGCTTTGATCAGGCCGGTGATCACCTCGCGGGAGGGGCGCTGCGTGGCTAAAATCAGGTGGATGCCGACTGCTCTTGCCATCTGCGCAATGCGGGCGATCGGCGTTTCAATATCGTTGCTCGCAACCATCATCAAATCGGCGAGCTCATCGATAATGCCGACGATGTAATGGAGCCTTTCGGGAATTTCCCTGTCCAGCGCCGCTTCAAATTCTTTGTTGATTTTTCGGCGGTTGAAGGCGTCGATATTGCGCACGCCGGTTTGTTTCAATATGTCGTAGCGGTTTTCCATCTCTTTGACCAGCCAGTTGAGCGCGGCGCAGGCTCCTTGCGGCTCTGTGATGACGGGCGCCAGCATGTGCGGGAGTTTGCTGTAGGCGGAAAGCTCCACTTTTTTAGGGTCGACCATCAGCAGTTTGATTTCATCCGGCCGCGCATTCATCAGAATCGACATGACGATCGTGTTGATGCAGACCGATTTTCCCGAGCCGGTCGCTCCGGCGATAATGCAGTGGGGCATTTTCGTCAAATCGGTCATCACAAATTCGCCGTTGACCGCTTTGCCAAGAAGGATAGGGATATGGAATTTCCGCGTCTGCTGTTATAGGCGGTTAAGAGGTCTCTGAAGCCTACCTCCTGCGGAGTGGAATTGGGCACTTCAATGCCGACAGCCGCTTTTCCCGGTATCGGGGCGATGATGCGGATCGATTTGGCTTCCATATTCAAGGCGATGTCGTTTTCGAGCGCTTTGATTTTTTGCACTTTTACGCCGATGGCCGGATGCACTTCAAAGGATGTGATGGTGGGGCCGCAATTGATTTGACCCACTTTGGCTTCGATGCCGAAGCTGCACAGCGTCTCTTCCAGAACTTCGGCCTGCCGCTTTAAATTTTTCTTCAGCTGCGATGTGTCTACTTTTTGCGGGGGTGTGATGAGCGATGGGGGCGGCAGCCTGAATTTGGCAAAATCGCCGCTATAGATGCGCGGAGGGGGCTGCGGGGGCTCTTTTTTAACAGCGATTTTCTTTTCAGGACCTGGCAGAAACTTTTTTTCCACCTCATCGCTTTTTGGGCGCTCCGCTTCTTGCGGGGGGCGGGTGAGCGGATCGCTGATCATTTTTTTCGAAATGGATGGGCGCGTTTTCAGTTCCGCTTCGGGCTGGATCTCGATAAATTCCTGATTGGTATTTTTGGCGGGCATATAGAGTTTCACGAGGCGTAAAAGGCTTTGATCGCCCTCTTCCTCATCGCTTCCCTGAAATAGCCCGCGCATATAGTGGAAAACAGCTGCGGGTTTGATCTTGGCGAAAAATAAGATGCTGGCGATGAACGTGCTGAGAAAAATAATAGCCACGCCGGTCGCGTTCAGCAGGCGGTGGAGATTGTAAGAGGGGAGATCGCGATAGAGATAAAAGAAGGGCGCGCCTCCGAGATGATAATTCATTTTCTGATGCCACTGGCGGGTGTAAAAAGTGTGGCTGATGGCTGATTTGACCGCAGGGTATTGATCTTCGGCGAGCGAGAGCAGCAGGCAGGTCGAGGTGAGCAGGAGGCTGAAGTAAAACAACTTTAAGTTCTTGTGATTGATGCTTTTACGAAAAAGCAATCTCCCTCCCAGCCAGAAAAGGAAAGGGCAGATCAGATAGCTGCCGAGTCCAAAGCAGGCATGAAATACCCATCCGATGGAGTAACCAACTAAACCTAAGATGTTTAGTTTGGCATAGCCATAGGCGAAACTGATCAGGCTCAAGAAAAGGATAAAGGCTGCGGCGATGGCGAGAAGCCCTTTGATCTCGGTGAGATCGTAGGTCGGCTCCTCTTGTTGTTTTGGGTTCGGTTTTCTGCTCAAAAAAACGCTCCTAGTAAAAATAGATCAGGCTGAAGATCCCTAAAACCATACAATACCAGACAAACCCCATAATTTCATTATGGATTATCATTTTAGCGAGGGTTCGCAGGGCAATATACCCTACCATAAAGGAAAAGAAAAATCCAAGGCAATACTCTCGTGAAGAAATTTGCATCTGCGGAGTTTTCATGAGCTCTAAAAACTCGAGAAATGCCCCTCCGAGAATAGCCGGGATGGCGAGCAGCAAAGAAAAGGTGAGGGCGTCATTTTGATTCCAACCCATCAGTCTGGCTGCGGAGATGGTTGAGCCGCTGCGCGATATGCCGGGCAAGATGGCGGCAGCCTGCGAGAGGCCGATGAGAAGGGCGTCCCGATACCTTTTGCGCTTCCGGTGAAAGCGGGGGACGGCGCGGCTGAAGCGGTTGCTAAAATAGAGCATGGCCGCGGTGATTAAAAAACAGAAGCCGAGCGTTTGCGGGTTATGGAAGAGCTCTTTGATGGGCTTTAAGAGCATGGCTAGAGGGAATAGCGGCAGTGTCGCGATCGCGATCTGCTTCCACCTGATCCTGAGAAGGCGTTTTAACTGCTTATAAAAAACGGTCAAAATAGCCAAAAGCGTTCCAAGATGGCATACGAGGTCGAAGGCGACGGTTTCTTTGAGGTGGTTTAAACCGAGCAGATGCTGGCACAAGGTTAAGTGGCCTGAAGAGCTGACGGGGAAAAATTCAGTAATTCCTTGGATGATACCGAGAATGATTGCTTCAATCCAAGTCATGATATTTGATAAAGATGGGCGAACGACGGGATTCGAACCCGCGACATTTGGAACCACAATCCAACGCTCTAACCAACTGAGCTACATCCGCCATGTCGTAAGATAATATATTGGACTAAATTGGGAATTTTCGTCAATATTGAAATTGTTGCCATTTACCAGAATGATGAGGTGGATATGAGACTTTTATATATTGAGGCGTCTCCGAGAAAGGAGCGCTCCTATTCCATTAAAGCGGCCAAGGCTTTTTTTGAAGCTTACAAAGAGGCCCATCCTAAAGACACTGTAGACAAATTGGATTTATGGAAGGAGGAGCTCCCCCCTTTTGACGGAGATATGATCAACGCCAAGTATGCGGTCATGCATGGAAAGGACCCGACGCCCGGAGAGAAAAAGGCGTGGGATGAGATAATAAAGATTGCGGACCGGTTTAAAACCGCGGATAAAATCGTATTGGCAATCCCGATGTGGAATTTCGGCATTCCCTATCGCCTGAAGCACTATATCGATATTATCACTCAGCCCGGCATCACGTTCCAGGGGAATAAGGGATTAGTGCCAGACAAGCCCACCCTGGTGATCTATTCGAGCGGCGGCTCCTACCGTCCGGGAAGCGGGGGTGAAAAGTTTGATCTTCAGAAGCCCTACATCCG
The DNA here is from genome assembly GCA_963696295.1 of uncultured Chlamydiae bacterium. Lineage (GTDB taxonomy): Bacteria > Chlamydiota > Chlamydiia > Chlamydiales > JAJFMB01 > CAVOJR01. Next base: position 2,241,401 of record CAVOJR010000001.1, read on the forward strand.
GACATGGCTCAATTATGTCGGCATCACCAGCATCAATGAGGTCGTGGTCGATGGAACGATGAGCCCCGATAAAACGAATGTTGAGAAGGGGATGGCCGAGGCAAAGGCTTTGGGAAGCAAGTTTTAGTTGCTTCCCTCAACTGTTAACCTTTTTTGACTTTGATCTTCTTAGGCTCGCTTTCTTTCGCCTTCTTGAAGGTCACTGTCATAATGCCGTCTTTGTAGCTGGCTTCAGGCTCTTTCTTTTCGTCCACATTGCCGGGGACGGTCAAGTGGTAGGAAAAGGAGCTGCTCGCTTTGCGGTAAAAGGAGCGCTTTTTGTCCTTTTCTTCCTCTTTGCGCTCCCCCTTGATCCAAAGCGCCCCTTTATCATAGGTGATTACGATGTCTTCAGCCTTAATTCCCGGAAGGGAGGCTTCCACATAGACATTTGAGGCGTCTTCGGAAACGGACAGCCCCGACGGCTCTTTGCTGCCGAAAGTGGGAAACCAATCCTCTTCAAACCAGGGAGAAATGAATGCCAGGGGACCTTTAAACGGTTGCGGTTTCTTGATGATTTGTTTTTCTTCAGCCATAAATAATGCTCCTTAAGTAAAAATTGGGTTGTGATTGGCAAAAAAAGTGCAGACAATCAGGAAGATCCCGATGATAGCCAGGATAAATCCCAAGATTTTTATCGCCTGGACATGATCAAAATACTCATGAGCTATATGTTTGATCCATTCCGGAAGATAGAGATGGATAATGCCCCGGAACAAAACGATGTTAGCTAAAATAGTGACCACCACCTTCCAGCTCCAATCCCACACATTATGGGCGAGGACAAAAAGCAGGCCGAGTACCAGGCTCATCGTTCCTGAAAGGGCGATCAAAGCGGGGTTTTTGAAAAAATCATGGATCACGACGCGCATGGAATTTGCCCGCACGATCAGCAGTATCCCGGTAATCAAAAGATAGAGCCCGAAAAACCGGCCAAGATATATCGATATATTCATCAAGGTGAACCTCCTTTTTTTATTTTACAATACAGATTGGAGATTTATACGAAAATAAAATTATTGTTTTGCTTTTGACGGTTGGAAAGCCAGATTCCAAAAAAGAAAATGGCCGTCAGATAGAGAATCACTAAATCAGGGGATAAACTTTTTGTGCGGATAAAAACGTCTGTTGAAAGAGGCATGTAGTAAGTGAGATTTATCAGATATTCCGTGAAATGGTTATTCACCTGGTGAATCAGGGCCGAGAGCCAAGGGATTGGCGCGGTTAGAAAGCCCAAAATCAAAAATAACATAGAAAAGCTCACCAAAAAAGGGAAAAATAGGTTGTATACCATGCTGAAGAGGGGAAATTTCTGAAAATAGAGCAGCACGAGAGGAATCCCGATCAAATGCACGGTTAGAGTAAGGGCCAGCCCCTGCCGAAAAAAACAGAAAACCAAATACCCATGCTGATCCAGTATGGAGAGCCTGGAGGGGGTGTGGGAATTGAAGAAACTTTTGCAAAAAGTATTGATGGGAGAATAGAGGAGCAAAATGCCGGCTGTGATGGCAAAGCTCAATTGGAAGGCGAGGTTTGCGATCATCCAGGGGTCGATCAGCAAGGCTGCCATCAGGGCAAAGCCAAAAGCGTTCAGGCTATTCGTCGGCCTTTCCAAAAGCTGGCTGCTCAGACCGATCAAAATCATGAGCCACGCGCGTAAGACCGAGGGGCTGAAGCCGAGCAGAAAGAAGTAGAGGCTCAAAAAAATCATAACTAGGGAGGAAGTGGCGCGGACGGAGAAAACAGCGCGGAATAAAAGGCTGAGAATGAAGGCGATGATCGCAAAATGAAAGCCCGATATTGCCATGATGTGCTGCAGGCCGAAGCGGCTGAATTCAAAGGAAAAGTAAGGGTCGTTAAACTGCCCCGTAGCGATGCCGGCCAGAAATTGCGCGCTTTGCTCGTTCTCTATTTTTTCGAGGAGATAATTTTTTAAAAGGAGCTTGGCATGGTATCTCCATTCGGCAAAATTTCTCGTACGGGCCAGGGCAGTCCAAGGAACCCCTTTTTTGGGGGTCAGGGAGTAGCGGCCGCGGGAAGTTTCTTTGAGCGTGCCCGTCACAAGATAGATCTGGTCGGCCGAGGGGCGGTTATCGCTTTGCAGTTTTATGGTGCAGGCTGAGCGGGGAAAAGTATAGTCGGTATCTTTAGTGTGAAAGGAGAGGAGAGTGCCTTTGTAAATCCAGGAGCTTTTAAATTTGCTTTGATTCCAGGCGACCTGCTCGACCCGCACCCTGGCTTCGCCGAAAACGCCGTTTGGCTGCAAGGGGGGCGCCTGATAACAAAGGGATGCAAAATAGTAGACGATGGCAAAAAGGAGAGCGTTGAAAAGGAAGCGTTTGGCTTGAAAAATGATGGAGCCTCCAAGCAGGAGCAGCGGAATGAGGAGGACGGGAGTGAAATGGTAAGCCGCCGAACAGGCGAGTAAAACAGTGAGGCCATAGAGGAGAGCCGGACAACCCCTCCAAAATGGTTCAAGATTCAAGTTTGCACTTCGTAGACGAGGACGTCGCTTTCAAAAAACCAGTCGGATGAGGGGAGGGGTAATTTATTTTCCGGTTTTGTGATTTTGCTTGTATTCGCGAGAATTTGCACCTGCTTTAGTTCGAGGGCCGGCGGGAGTTTTCTGCTCTCCGTGTGGTTCGCAAAGGAGTTGTTCTTTTTAATGCGCAAAGCATCGATCAAAGCGTTGAGACCGGTAAAAAGTTCCTCTACGTCGTCGCGATTTTGATGATTTTTTACATTAGTGATCACAATCAGATATTGGTAGGACACCTGTTTTTCATCGAGCTTGATCAGCTTTTTTTGCCGGTCGATGGATTGAAGCGAACCCATCGGGAGAAAAGTACCGTTGCGAAATCCTGACAGGAAGTTGGCTTTTAAGGATTGCAAATGCTCAGTATCCATCATAGATTCCGGGCTTATCACGAACACTTGCGGCTTTGTCTGGGGGTTGCGCTTGTCGATGATCCCGACCTTGGTGTTAATGAATTGGGGCTGCATGGGCAATCCCTGATTGCAGTTTAAGCCGACGCGGTGCGTTTTTGGGAATAGCATTACTTTTTCCTTGCGTTCAAAACCCCTGATGGTACATAATTTACCGACTTAAATTCAAGGAAAATCTGAGAGTTTTTGTCTAATTGCATAAATTTATTGGAATATGTTAGCCTGTGGATATTCCATGGGAGTGTGAGACTTGGATAGGCATATTAGAGAATTCTATAGCGTTTTTTCTGACGAAACCCCGAGCGGCAACTTTCATAAAGTTATCGCTTTAAATAACGAACCCCAGCTTACCTGGGAAGAGATAGTCGAAAAAGTTCCCATCATATGTAAAGGGTGGTATGAGCTTGCGCACTTATCCCCTGCCGACCGGCTGGAGTTTCTGTGCGACTATTGGCTGATCCGTCTCCCCTATCACCCTGAATTAAAAGACTTCCTCCTCTCTTTCTTCAACGAGCTGGATGATATCGGGGTATTTATCTTCCAGAAGAAATTTGATGACCCTTACCGGGCAGAACTTGTGTATAGCTGCAAAGGGGGCAACGGCTTCTTTCGGGGATCGGTCGGGGCTTCTGAAGAGCAGGTGGCCCGCATGCAAAAAGAATTATCCAGCTACTTTCTCCCCAAAGATTATCTCAGCTTTCTGCAGATCCACAACGGGTTTTCCAAGACGACCGACTGCACCGGCATCATCCCTTGCGGCGAGATTAAAGAGACCTACCTCAATTTTCAGGAAATGATAGCCTCTCTCCAGCAGGTTGAAACGACCAGAGGGGAACTGGTGGAGCCGAAAGCCTTGATCCCTTTTTACGAATCGTTTGGAATGCCTTTTTTTCAGTGCTTCTACGGAGAGTGGTATCCCGGCGAGGAGATGGGCAATGTCTATTATTCGGGTCTGACTAATACTATTTCTGATATCAAAGGCAATTTGACAGGCACAGAAAATATGGCCTTCTCAACCTTTACCGACTGGCTGATGTTCTATCTGGAAAAAGTGCAATAAGGGATCGTATGACATTAACTTTGGCAATTATAGAGCAGGAAAACGGTTCAGATCGAGATGATTTTTCCGAGGAGAGTATCAGTGGAATACCTCTGAGGAAAAATACTCTCGAGGCGCGATTTTTCTCTCTAGAATCGTCAAAGTTATTTTCATACGACCCCTATCTGGAGCCCTTGTGGTAAACCAAAAAAAATATTTCGTCCATGATCTCTACCGAAGGCATAAGGAGAGGCTGGATTTGGAGCTGGTGACGGGAGAGGCCGGGATGCGCCGCCGCATTAAAGTCCCCGAAGCCCATCGCCCCGGTCTGAGTTTGTCCGGTTATCTCAAGGATTACGCCAATCAGCGCATCCTGATTTTCGGCAAAGTGGAAATCGAGTACTTGCGCGATCTCGACCAGCAAACCAGAGTGGAACGTTTAAAAAAAATATTAGATGATCCGACCCCGGCCGTTATCGTGGCGCGCCGCTACCGCCCCCCGAAAGAGCTGCTGAAATTATGCGAAGAACAGGGGATTCCCCTCTTTCGCACCAGCATGCAAACCATGGCCCTTATCACAAAGCTCACTTTGCTTCTCAATGAAGAATTCGCCCCGAGCATCAGCTGCCACGGCACCCTGGTGGAGGTCTTTGGAGTTGGAGTTTTGATTCAAGGCGATTCGGCTGTCGGCAAGAGCGAAGCTGCGCTGGGATTGATTGAAAGGGGGCACCGCCTCATTTCCGACGACATCGTCAAAGTGAAGCGGCGTGAAGGGGGGTATCTGGAGGGGTTTGGCGCCGAATTGACCCGCCACCATATGGAGATTCGCGGCATCGGCATCGTCAACGTCGCCCACCTCTACGGCGCGGTCTGCGTGCGGGATCACAAGAGCATCGATATCGTCGTCAAGCTGGAAGTGTGGGACGATAAAAAATTTTATGACAGAGTCGGTATTGAAGAGCAGTACTGCGATATTTTGAGCGTCAAAGTTCCCCACCATATTCTTCCTGTAAAACCGGGACGGGATGTGGTGTTGCTGTTAGAGACCATCGCCTTAAATCACCGTTTGCGCCGCATGGGTTACAACTCGGCAAAGGAATTCAACCGCAAATTATTGGATATGATTGCAAAAAAACAGAAAGCGAGAGGAATTGGCAGAAGTGAAAAAAATTTCTTGCAAAGTGCGCGTTAAGAATGCGCTTGGGCTGCACACCCGCCCGGCCACTGAGATTGTCAAGTTGCTGCAAAGCCGCCGCTCCCAGGTGTTTTTTACCTACAAACAGGAAAGGATCAACGCCAAAAGCATCATGGGCATTTTGATGTTGTCTGCCCACCGCAACGCCACCATCGCGATTGATGTGGAAGGGGAAGATGCCGAGGAAACGATGGAGCTCCTGGTCAACGCTTTTGATAAGGAATTTGAGGGGTTATGAGGTTAAAGACTGCCGAAATCCGTTTGAAAGGCACCCCCATCAGCCAGGGGGTGGCTATTGGAAGGCCCTACCGCTATGCGCGCACCGAGAAAGCCATTTCTGAAGTTTTGCTTCATGATCATGAGGTGGAGCCGGAAATCGAACGCTACCGCCTCGCCATCCATTGCAGCCGGATCGAAATACAAACGCTGCAGCAGCAGCTGGAGATGGAAGATGCGGCTGAAGGCGCGGCCATTTTGGGCGCCCATTTGCAGATGATGGGGGATCATTTTCTGACCATTCAAGTGGAAGAGGAGATCAAGAGCTCACGAAAGAACGCCGAGTATATTTTTTCCCAGGTAATTCTTAATTTTCAAAAAAAGTTTGAATCGCTGGCCGATCCCTTTTTCCGGGAAAGATTTAAGGATGTGCAGGATATTTCCCGCCGCATTTTAGGCTTCTTGAACGCGGGACCAAGAGATAATCTCAGCAAGGTGCCTCCCAACTCGGTGGTGATAACCAGGGAGCTGATCGCTTCCGACGTGGCCGAAGCAAATGGCGTCGCCGCTTTTTTAAGCGAGATGGGCGGGGTCACTTCCCATGCCGCCATTGTGGCGAAAGCCAAAGGGATCCCTTATGTTTCCAATGTGGACGTCTCTTCCATCGATTTTACTCAAGTGACGTCTATCGTCGTGGACGGGAGGACCGGCGATGTTTTTCTCAACCCTTCCGAAGAGACCATCAAAAAATACCGCTCCATCGATGAAAAAATTCAAGGGCATGTCAAGGGGCTGGAGTCCACGGCGCCTTTTCCCGCCGAGACTATCGACGGGTATCAGGTCACCTTATCGGCCAATATGGAGATGATGAGCGAGCTCGATATGCTCCACCAGCATAGCAATAGCGGCGTCGGCCTCTTCCGCTCCGAGTATCTCTTCCTCTCCCAAAACGATTTTCCCCCCGAAGAGGATCAGTTTGAGATTTACCGGGCGATTGTCGAGAAGCTGCAGGGGCTGCCAATTGTGATCCGCACCTTTGATGTGGGCGGAGACAAGTGTCTGCCCGGCTATAAGATGCCCCTTGAGGAAAACCCCTTCCTCGGCTGCCGCGCGATCCGTTTTTTGCTGCGCGAACTGGATATTTTCAAAGCGCAGTTAAGGGCGATATTGCGCGCGAGCGCCTTTGGCCGGGTGAGTTTGATGTTTCCCATGGTTTCTACCCTGACGGAGCTTTTGGATGCCAAAAAAGTCGTGAAAGAGGTGATGGCGGAATTGAAGGAAAAGAAAATCTCCTTCGACGAGGAGATTCGAATCGGGTGCATGATCGAGGTCCCCTCAGCCGCCTTGATAGCCGATCTTTTGGCCAAAGAGTGCGATTTCCTCTCCATCGGCACGAACGATCTCGTGCAGTATTCGCTCGCCGTCGATCGCAGCAACCACGCCATGAGCGGTCTCTATACCCCGGCGCACCCCAGCGTCATCCGCCTGATCCGCCTCGTGGTGAGCGAAGCGAATCATCGGGGCATCCCCGTGACCGTCTGCGGCGAGGTGGCTGCCGATCCCCGCTTCACCCCTCTTTTGCTCGGGCTTGGAGTGAATGAGCTGTCAGTGACTTTGCGTTATTTGCCGATCATCAAGAACGTGATCCGGCACACGAGTATTGTGGAAGCGAGCCAGCTCGCCGAAAAGGTGCTCGGGATGTCCACGCCGCAAGAGATAGAGCAGTGTCTGACCGATGAGTACCACCGCCTTTTCCCTGAAGACCACCTTCTGTCGCCAACTCTTTCCTGACTTTTTTAAAGAATATATATATTTAATATTAAGATTATGTAAATAAACATTATTTGCTTGATCGGTTTTTGTTTATATAGTAAACTTGTGCATTTCTTAACGTTTAATTAAGGGGTGTTGCGATGAGTTCGGTAGATACAGTAAAGAATTTTTTGGGCGACTGCTTAAAGCAATTAGGGACCTTCTTATTTACGACCTGGCAAGGCCGGTTGATTCTGGGGGGTGCAGGCCTCTATTTGCTCAAAGATAGAATTAGCTCCTTGTTTAAGAGTACCATAGGCGACAAAAATCCGAACACCCCCGGTTCTTCTTTTGAAAGCGGCGGCCTAAAAGTCAACGTCACCTCATCGATCAACCCTTCGGACCCCAATGAAACTTATGTCCGGGTTACGGTCGACCCGCAAACGGACACGGCAAAAAAAGTGGCTGCAAAGGCCGAATTTTATATCCTCGGCGATGAAAGCGGCTCTATGTTTACTAGTGCGGATATGAAATCAAAGAGAGGTTCCTTAATTCATCGAATGGCTTCTGTTCTGGAAGGGATCAAAGAACTAGTGAAGTTTGGCTTCGACCATCCTTCCTGCGATTTCAAGGTCTCCTTTTGCACTTTTGACACCGCCTTCAAAGAGCGGTTTACGCAAATCAAATCAAGCGATGTGACAAAACCCAGTCCAGGCGGCAACTTGGATGGCATAAACTTCTCTCAAGGGGGCACCGATATCAAGCAGGCTCTTGTAGGGATGACCAACTATATTAAAACGCTTCCTGACGACAGCCAAACCCCAAGGGTACTGATTGTTTTAACCGACGGTGAAGATATTAGTTTTCTCAACTCCAGTCAGTATAATTTAAATCAGACTGATCCCCTCATTGAATTCCAGACTGTTTGTAAACAAAAAAACATGAGTGTGGTGGCCGTCGGCATGAGCAACAGTCACGACAGAAATGTTTTAAAGAAAATCATCACCGAAAGCCAAGATGCAAACGGCCGCCCCGTCTTTCTGCCAAACAGCCGCTACTACTTTATTGACGGCAATCCCGTTGTGGAAGGCTCTTCCGACCATAATGAAGGAAAGCGCACATTCCCTCAGCTTGTGGAAGAGGTTTGCAGCGCCATTGCCTCCAAAACGCATGATGATATGTCGATTTCTTTGGGTTGCGACTCGAGCATTATTGGAAGCGATAAGATCAAAAAGGCAAACAAGCTCTATCGATTGGGCGAGCTGGCGAATGCCCAGGTTGAGATTATCTTAAAAGTAAAAACAGACAGTAAACCCTGCGAAATTAACTTTAAGGCGACGCCGCTCGATGGATCGCAGCCTGTCGATATAAAACTTAGCCATCCTTTAAACACGAAGGTCAATAACGAGGTCTTTAGCAAAGTTATCGTCGATGAGTTGAAAAGAGCTTTGTCTGACGCCTGCGACACCTATAATTATCAAAAAGCCGATACCTTTGAGCCAAGCAGAAAGATTATACAGAACGCTTTGGCCCGCAGCGCTGTCTTGAATCCTAAACCCCAGGAAATCATCAGTCTTGAAGAGAAGCTGCGCAAAGTGCTCGCTGCCATCAACAGCGGCCAGCAAATTGATGACGCCACCGGAAGAGCGGTCCTCAGCATTCAAACAAGACTACCCACCTTGTCCTCGGGGAGCTCGGACCCTTCCAAAACGGGTTCATCAGGCGTCACGCGGCAATTAACGGCTAATAACGCCTATTCGGCTGCCGGCGCTAATAGGCCTAACACCGTTTTAGGAACGATTCAAAAGACTATCAAAGATATTTACGAAGGGATCAGGTTGAGCGTGGCGGCAAAGATCAATCGCGGGCAGATGATCATCAATCCGGAAGCGGCTAAACTTCACGGTCTCGCCTTTCCTCTTGGGTATGATATCCTGGGATTGGAATCGGGAACCATCTTATCGATACCGCCGGGAAACACCAATAACGATGGCTCTATTAATGCCGAGTTTATCGGAGACAGTGAAATTGCCGCCTTTTGCGCAAGGCATAAGCTGCACTTTAAATTGGTTATGCAACCCGAATGTCAGATCAATTTGGATCTGGCCACCAAAAAAGCGCTGCTCATTCCGGATGACGCCACCCATTTTCAATGGATCGATCCATCCGCCCTGGAACCGGTATTTGATGACGATTGCGATCCAGGTCTGAAATGGAAAAAGGATGACGAATTTGATGACAAGGCTCCCAAGAGGAATAAGCTGGATGAGCTGATGGCCAAAGAACTCAGCCCCATCGCCTGCAACCTGCTTAACGTTGGCGGCTTTATTTACCATTCCGGGCACCATTTTGTCGATAGAGGGCAAAATGTTCCTCCGCCGCCGGTGGAAAAGCGGAATTTTTGTTTTGCCAATGGAATCTGGGAGGATGCGGTCACGAAACAGCGGTATTACGAGGACTCTCCCGAAGCTGATAAGATGAAGCGGGTCACCTCGCAAATCCGGGTCGTGAACAGTCCCTTTAAAGCCCTGCCGAACCAGGTGCTTCCTCTCGGCAAGCCAGCTTCAGTGCCGGCTGCGGTTCATGATACCTTAAAAGAGTGGACAAGCCATCTGGAAGAGTGTCCCTATATGTCCGAAGTGACGATACCCGATCTTCGGGCTAAGGGATTGAAGTATTTTAAATGGTTGAATCCGGGCGATCCTTTAATCAAACAAACGAAAGAGCATTTATATCAAACCTGTCAGACTACCGAAAGAGTAAATTATGCCCCTAATGGCGGATGGGGAAATTACGGAGTTTATGTTTATTATTCCGACGATCCTACCAAATCGTGCATGTCCCCGGTTGTTTCCTTGAGCGAAGCCGTGCGCAACCTTAAAGGAAAATATTTCAGCTGTGAAATTGATCCTGTTTCGCAAACGGCTCATGAGAGTCTTATTTCCGATACGTGCGTTGTTTGTTATGACAAACCCCCGGCCTTCAAATTTGACAGCTGCGACCACCCCCCAAAAAAGGACGACGACGGGAACATTATCAAAGGGTCTGGCAAAGCGATTGTGTGTGGAGACTGTTTGCCGCATATTATCCAGGGGCAGAGGGTAGAAGATCCCTATAGTCATGGCGTTTCCTATCTCAATGCCTGCCAATGTCCGGAATGCCGCACAACGTTTAATAATGCCGTTCCTGCGGCAGCAAATAGTACCGATGTCGTGGCTGAGATTGGAAAAAATCACAAAAACATCCCCTTTAGCCTTGGCAAAATTGATATTGATTATGGCGTATCGGACTGGCTGACGCGCGGATTGCTGCAAAATCCGACCTTTTTATCTAAAAAGTATCCGATAAACGATAAGATCAGGAACAAATTCAACTTACCGGCTTCTTGTCAGGAGTGGGCCTTTGTTTATCCTGTCTACGGCAAGCAGCTTTCAGATGCCTTTTCGGAGGTCATTATGGCCCATGAGATTATCAGCCGCTTGAACGCTGATGCCGATAATGAGGAAGAGGCGAACCTCATGGCCGGCCTGTTTACGATCGGGGGCTTTGCCTTCTTCGATACAAAGGGAACCGTGCAATCCGCCTATTCCTTCCTGGGAGATAAAAAGGTTTCCAATAGCATCACGGTCAATGCCGAATTGAGTACAAACACGGCTAAAAAGGGTGCCATTGACGCGGCCTACACCAAGCTGCTTGAAACGCAAAAGAAGGATGAAATTAAGCAGGGAGATCAGCCGGATATCGGCAGGATCACTTTGGGGCTGTTTTTCCCCTTTGCCGAGTACTTCCAGTTTGCCGGCGACAGCTTCAGCTATCGCTCGCATGATGGAACGGGCAACGCCTTCTTTAGCTATCGCTTAACTGACCTGATCAGCTAAAGTGATTATGGGCCGGGTAAAATGCCCGGCCTTCTCTATAACAGGGAAAAAAAATGTTTCTGCCCGCTCTCAAAATATTGCTCCCTTTTCGAGGCGTTACCCTTTCAAAATGACACTTACCCTTTGGGCTGACTGCCTCTTTTAAAGTGGCCGGAGCCAAACTAAAATTATAACAAATGCCGTCTAGTATAAAGAGAGGGCCATGGAAGAGGCCGGAGAACTCGAAAACGCCTATAATATCCGGCTGCGAAGCGTGAGTTTCAAGCGGCTAAAATAGCGGATTTGCTGCTTCAATTGGAATACGACAGGCTCTAATCCGAGCTTTTCGAAAAATTATAACGGGTAGCCGAGAAAATCACCCTTCCCGTCTACCCATAACTTAAGAGGCTGAAGGGGTATCTTCTCCTTCTCGAAGTTTTAATCCTTCAAATGATTTGGATAGATCCTCAATCACAGGCATTACTTTCTTAGTGATTTTAGCCGTTATTTTTTTTCCTGTTGCTGCGCTTGGGTCAAATACAATGTTCATTTTGTAGGTGTTATTCATGTATTCAGGAGTGCCCGATTTTGCTTCCGACCATGTTGGAGATTCTGGTTTTTCGAGCTCAACAGGGTGCTTTCCGGTTATTATTGGTTGATCACAACCCAACCATCCCAGCACAGAAACGGTCATATCTTTCCATTCGTCAGAGTATATAGGCACAGCTTTGAAGAGTTTATTACCATTATTTTTAATATTAATGCCTAATTGTTGCTCCTCTTTGGGATCTTTTTTTGAATTAATAATTCCGCGAATTTCAGCTTTCTCACTGCCCTGAAAATGTGTGTTTTCATCTTCATCATCCCAATCTGTGTTTTTTACATGAATATCAACTGCTTTGAGATAGGCAATATTATCCATTAGATAGGGTCCTTGCCAATACATTTCTAACCGAATCATTTGATCCTCCATTATAATTTATTTAAAAACGTTATAATTATATAATATCGCTTATTATAAAGCAAGGATAAATAGAATAAGTAACAAAGGGGCTTGGGAAGCTGAGCAGAGTGCTCGAAGCAACTGCGCTCAGCTTGATGACTGGGGTTTAAAACCCTAAGCCCGCGAACCCGGGGAATCCGCCGGTGGGCAGCCCTTGAGTGGCTTCTTTTTGCAGCTTGTTGTTGGCGTCTTCGTAGGCGGCCTTGATCAGGTCTTCGAGGCCTTCGATATCGTCCTTATCGACGCATTCGGGTTTAATCTTGATGCTGGCCATCTCGTTTTCCCCTTTCAGCGTGATGGTGACGAGGCCGTTGCCGGCTTGGCCGACCACTTCCATATCGCGCATTTTTTCTTGTAGCTGAGCGAATTGCTCTTGTATCATTTTAGCTTGCTTTTTCTTCTTTGCGAATCCAGATCCCATATTTTATCCTTTCTGTACAGTTCCCTCAAGTTCCACCGCGGCAAAGTGCATCAGAGTGTCGTAGCGGCTTTGTTGTTCCGCTGAAATCTTTGCGGCCGTTTTCTTGTCGGGAGAGGGTTTAATGCCCAGCTCCTCGGGGGTCGGCGTCGGGTCGACCGTGAGGGCGGGGGTTTCTTTCTTTTTAACTTTGGGGGGTGCCTTAACGGGCGCCTCAGGTGCTTTTACGGCTGCAGGCGGCTCAATGACCGCAGGCTGCGCCTTTGGCGCAATAATCGCCTGCGGCACTGGCATTGGGGCCTGTGCTTTTGGCGCAATGACTGCAGGCTGCGGCGCTGGCGCAGGCGCTGGCGTCTGTGCTTTTGGCGGGGCGGCAACCTCTTGGGCCGTCTCGGCGGGCTGTTTTCCGGCGATCTTGTCTTCCAGCTCCGTCAAGCTGCGGACCAATACCTCGATCGGCAGCCTCTGATGCACGCGCATCACATGGAGCAATATCGACTCGAGCGCGATCCGGGGGGAGGGCATAAAGCGCACTTTGTTCTGCTCTTCGACGAGGTATTCCAGCAAATTGAGGCACTGCTCTTTGGTGTACAGCTTGGCCGACTGGGCATACTTTTCCCGCTCATTTTCGGAGAGGAGGAGATAGTCGCCGTGCGGGCCGCTGAGCTTCACCAGGAGGAGGTTGCGGAAATGCTCTACCAGGCTCTCGATAAAGTGCAATAAATCCTTCCCTTGCGAAAAGACGAGGTGGGCCACTTCAAAGGCAAAGGCGAAGCGCCCCTCTTTTCCGGCGGCGTCGAGCTCAAACAAAATATCGCGCGCCACGATCCCCAGCACCGAAGAGACGGTGTCCACAGTAATTTGTCCGTCGTGAAAGACGAGGATCTGGTCGAGCAGCGATTCGGCGTCGCGCAAGCCCCCGTCGGCGCATTTGGCGAGCAGATGGAGCGCTTCCTCTTCCGCGAGAACCCCTAAATCGGTGGCGATAGCGCGGAGCTTGTTTACGATGGCCTCGAGCGGGATGCGATTCAAATTGAAGCGCTGGCAGCGGCTGAGGATCGTCGGCAACACTTTGTGCGGCTCGGTCGTGGCAAAGAGAAATTTGACATTTGGCGGGGGCTCCTCCAAGGTTTTGAGCAGCGCGTTGAACGCCTCCTTAGTGAGCATATGCACTTCATCGATAATATAAATTTTGTAGCGGCCGGAGGAGGCGGCATACCCTACAGTGTCATTGATCTGCCGGATATCGTCGATGCCGCGGTGGGAAGCTCCGTCGATCTCCAACACATCGAGCGACTGCCCCGAAGTGATCTCTTTACAGGAGCTGCAGGTGTTGCACGGCTCAAAATTTTCATTGAGATGGGCGCAGTTCAGCGCTTTGGCCAAAACGCGGGCGAGCGTCGTCTTGCCGGTGCCGCGCGATCCGCAGAAGAGGTAGGCATGCGCGAGCCGCTCCGACCGGAGCGCGTTCTTTAACGTCTGGACGATCGCTTCTTGACCCACTATTTCGGCAAACGACTGCGGGCGATATTTTCTGGCTATGACTTGATAGGTTGGCATGCCTTTTAGTTTATAGAGGCGCCCAAATTTTTGGCTACTGGTTTCGCTATGTAAGGGGAATTGAATTCCCCAAAAGGGCTTATTCTTTCTTTTCTTCTGCTAAACGGGGATGGGGCATCCCTGCAGCCATCGTGTACAAGGCCAAAGTGACCATAATTTTAGCTGTTTCACTGGGTTCTCCTTTGGCATCCGTCACCTCTTTTTGAATAGACTGAGACGGCCCGGCTTCTCCCGCTCCCTTCGTTGTTTTATCATGATGAAAAATATTTGTAATGTGTTGTAATCCAGCTTTCATGGCATCCATCGCACACCTCCCTTTATTTTGACGTTAAAGATTTCAGATAGGTTCCCCACTTCTTTTCCAAAGAGGGATCTTTTGCGATTAGTTTCAAGGCTATATCGATCTCTTTTTCCGCCTCCGGTTTTTGATTCAAATTCAAATAGCACTCCGCAAGAGAGATCCTGGGGCCGGCCTTTGTCGGATCCATCTCACTGACCATAGTGAAAGTGTCTATAGCTCTTTGATACTGATGCAAATACTGGTAGCAAAGCCCCAAGGCATTCCATAAATCGGGGCTGAAGGGATTCAACGCCGTCGCTAGGGCGAAGACATCTGCAGCGTTTTTGAAATCCCCCCTATCAGCCGCCCCTTTGCCGACGGCATAGATAGAGCGGATAGTCCCATCGCTCAAACCCAAAAACTCCTGGATAGAAAAAGATCTCTTCTCATGGAATGCTTCTATCAGCGCATCGGGCAGTTTTGACAGGGATTTCTCATTGATCTTAGCCAGATCCTTTTGAAACTCTTTGAGTTTATCGCCCTTCAACACCTCTCCCATCTCTGCATGGACAATGTCCAAGCCGCGCTGGAGGGTGTTGGCTAACTCTTTGTCCTTCAACATGTTCCTGATCTCTTCGAGGTGTCTCTTTTTCAATTGGTCGGCGCTTATGAGATTCGTCGCATGAGCCTGATAATACTCGTCGCTCTCCAGCAGCGACACAGCTGCTTCCTCAAGCAAAGTCTTCTCTTTTTGATTTGTAACCATAAAACACCTCCTTGCAGGTTTAATGTAAATTATAAATAAAAATAAACAAGTAAGTCAAATTAATGTTATATGTTAATAATAAATTAATAAAATGCTGGTGGTTATGGTGCTCAAAAATTTTTAGTTGATTGGAGAAAGAATATTGCCAAATAATGGCGTTCGGATGAGAATGGACTCAAGAATTTGTTGGAAAATATCTTCAAAAAGATCAAAATGTTACATTTTTGATTCTGATCAGGTGGAATAAGTGTCTAGTCGACTGGTTAACGACAACGAACTCAAATTTGCGAAAGAGCAAAGCTTTTTTGAAAAAAGCCTCTTTATCCGTTTTCTGATAGGCTTTTTCTTTACCCTCTGCCTCTTTGCCTTCCTGCACTTCCGCGAGGTGCGGGTCGAGGTGCTCGAACTGAACCGCACGGCCCCAAATTTTGTCGTGGCGCAAATCGATTTTGATTACTTTGATGAAAAAGCGACGATCATCTTAAAGCAGGAAGCGATCAGAGATCTCGGAAAGATTTATCAGATTTCCGAAAAGGAAGTGCGCAATCAGCGGATCGAGTATGAAAATTTCCTGGTCTATAACTCCTCCTGGCGCAATGAAAATGAGGATTCCACCTTTGAAAAAATGTATAAAGGGGGAGAAGCGGTAGAAAAAATTTTACTGCAGCTGCGCTTCACCGATCCCCGCACCTATCAAAAAATTGAGGAGGTGAAGTCCCCGACCGCTAACTACCTTATCTACACTCCCGCTAATCTTTTAGAGCCGGATACGCTGCCTAAGCCCATTTGGAATTACGTTAAAGAGAAGGCGATAAAGGAGAAGGGGACTAGTGAAAAAGGGGTCGATTTCGCTGTCCGCTTTTTTGAAAACAAGGGGTGGTTGATCGAACCCGACCTCTCCTCCGAGAAATTTTTACGCAAAAAGATTCAAAACAGCATCCCCGATAAATACAGCCATGTTAAGGCCGGCAGCCGGTTGATCGACCAGGGGGAAAAGATCACATCCCAGCATATCGTCATGCTGCAGGCGATGAAGGTGGCGCTCGGCAAGCAGCGCAATTTATGGCACCCTCTGACGCTGCTCGGCACGCTGATCATCACCTTGCTCGGCGTCGGCGTCTGCGTGGCCTATTTCCGCAGCACGCAGCCCCAGCTTTTAAAGTCTAACCGCAAGCTGTTTCTGATCGCGACGATTGCGATTCTCACTTTAGGCCTGGCAAAGGCCACCGAGCTCTTTCTCCTCTACTCCAAGACCAATTGGATCGAGGTGGTGCGCTATCCGATTTTTGTTCCCTTTGCCGCCATTTTGCTCTGCAGCCTGATCAACGCGACAACGGCGGCATTCGCGAGCGGCTTCCTCGCTGTGGTATTGACGATGACGCTCGCTTTTGACCGGCAGGAATTTCTGGTGCTGAATATGGTGGCCGCCTTAGTGGCCATCCTGTGCGCCCGCAGTTTGAAAAAACGGAAAGAAGTGTTTGTGGTCTGCTTCAAAGCCTGGCTCGCCAGTGTGGCGGTTCTCATCTCATTTCAGCTCTCCCAGGACAAAATCTGGGAATTTGGAATGTTATCAGACCTTTTTAGCTCCATCATATTTATGCTGCTTACGGCGATTTTGGTTGTTGGCCTGCTTCCTTTGCTGGAGTCCACTTTCCGCATCATGACCGACGCGACTTTGATGGAGTATATGGATCCTAACAATGAGCTGTTAAGGCGCCTTTCCATTGAAGCTCCGGGAACCTATCAACACTCAGTCATCGTCGGCAATCTGGCCGAGTCGGCGGCCCTGGCCATCGGCGCAAACGGTTTATTTTGCCGCGTCTCGACTCTTTATCACGATATCGGCAAGATGGCGACGCCCCAATATTTCACCGAGAATCAGCATGGCAGCATGAATATCCATCAGCTTTTGACTCCGCAAGAATCGACGCAGGTGATTATGGCCCATGTGAGCGAGGGGGTGGCCATGGCGCGCAAAAGCGGCCTGCCGGAACAATTTATCGACATCATCAAAGAGCATCACGGCACGACGCGGGTCTACTATTTTTACCACAAGCAGCTGGAAAAAATGGGCAATGACAAAAGTTTGATCAACGAAAACGAATTTCGCTACTCGGGGCCAAAGCCGCGCAGCAAAGAGTCTACCATAATCATGATCGCAGATTCGCTGGAAGCCGCTTCGCGGTCCCTGGATAAATTCGATGAGAAATCAGTGGAGGAGCTGGCCGGCCGCTTAATCCGCGACAAAGCCGAAGACGGGCAATTTGATCACAGCCTGTTAACCTTGGAGGAGTTGGCCAAGGTGAAAGAGACGCTGATCAAAACGATTGTGGCTTACGGCCATTCCAGAGTCAAATACCCTGCGAAGGAATCCTATGTTTAATTACGCCCTGGTTACCGGAGCGACTTCCGGGATTGGCGAGGCGCTCTGCCATTTGCTAGCGGAAAAAAAGATCAGCCTGATCATCACCGGCCGCGATGAGGAAAAACTGCAGGCGCTCTCTGAGGCTTTACCAGTGCCAGTGAAGGCCATTAAAGCCGATTTGACCGCGGATCGCGAAAAAGTGGTCGGGGCGATCAGAGAATATGCCCCTGAGCTGATCATCAATAATGCCGGCGCGGGCCTCTACGGAGAGATTTTCAGCCACTCCACCGAGGCGCAGATGGCATTGATGAGTCTGAATTGCGATGCGCTTTTGCAATTGACCTTGGAGGGGGCAAAAACGCTCCGGGCAAGCGGGAAGCGGGGGGTGATCCTCAATGTTTCTTCTGCGGCTGCCATGCTGCCCTTTCCCTGCTTTTCGATCTATAGCGCGACAAAAGCTTTTGTGAATCAATTGTCGATCTCTTTAGACGCCGAACTAAATGGCTATGGGATACGAGTTCTGGCCGCCTGCCCCGGCATGGTGCGCACGCACTTTCGTGAGAGGGCTGCCGGTAAGGCGGGATCCAGCCATTCCCAATCGATGGATGCGAGAGAAGCCGCGGAGCATATCTGGTGGCAGATTAACGCGGGCAAGCCGCTCTATGTGTTCAACTGGAAGTATCGCCTATCGATTCTCTTTGCCAAATACCTTGTTCCTAAGTCTATGTTAATGAAGATATTAAGAAGAAGCGTCGAGGGGATTCGCTAACCGCTAGTTCATATGATGCATAGTTTTACCAAACCTTTTTCTCTTGAGCAAGCTTTTGCGATCATGCAACAGCGCCGTTGAGGGCCTCAATATAGCGGCGGGCCAGCCGGCGGCATTCGGCAAGCGTCGCTGTTTTCGAATGCACGCCGCAGTAAATCTTGATTTTGGGCTCGGTGCCTGAGGGGCGCACCATCAGCTTGGTCCCATCTTCCAGCCAAAAAATTAAGACGTTGGACTTGGGAAGGTGGAGCGCTTCAGTCGTGCCCTTTTCGATGCGGATCGAGCGGCGGTAATCTTCTGTCGCGGCGATCCGGCAATTCAAAAGATGGCTGGGAGGGGAGTTTTGCAGCTTTTCCATGACCGCGGCCATCTGCTCCCTTCCCTCTTTGGTCTCGGGAAAGTGGAGGGCATAAAGCTCATCGGCGTAGTTTCCATATTTTGCGTAGAGGTTATTGAGTTTGTCTATCAGCGTTTTTCCTTCCCGTTTGGCGTGCAGGGCGGCTTCGGCGATCAGAGCGCAGGAGATGATGGCGTCTTTGTCGCGCGTATAGGTGCCGCGCATATAGCCGTAGGATTCTTCCGCGCCGAAAATAAACTGGTAGCTCGATGCGAGCTCCCAGGCGTGGATTTTTTCGGCGATGTATTTGAAGCCGGTGAGGACGTTGAAGCAGGGGATTTGGTGGGCGTCGGCGATGGCCTGAAAGAGCTCTGTGGTGACGATCGTTTTGATGCAGGCTCCATTTTTCGGGAGGTGTAAGCCGCTTAAAACATGCTCGAGGAGCAGGCAGGCGACCTGGTTGCCGTTCAACCGGATGGTTTGCCCTGCATGCTTGACTATGACCCCTACCCGGTCGGCATCGGGATCGGTGGCGAGCAGCAGATCGCTCTCATTTTCCCGCATGGTTTTGAGGCCCAATTCCAGCGCCGCATCTTCTTCCGGATTGGGAGCGGCAACGGTGGGAAAATCGCCGTCGGGAGCGATCTGCTCATTGACGAGGTGCAAGTTGGGAAATCCCCATTTGGCAAAGGCTTTTGGGATTAAAGTGATCCCTGTTCCGTGCAAACTGGTGTAGGTGATTTTGAGCAGACTGCCGAATTTCTGGTTTTCCCCGGGAAAGTTTTGCAGCGCGCTGACAGCGGCGAGATACGCCTCATCAACCTCGGCATATTCGATGAGGGGGTGGCAGAGAGAATCGCACATTTTAACCTGGGAGGCATCGCTAATTTTTTCCACTTCAGCGATAATCCCGGCATCGTGAGGGGGGATCACCTGGCCGCCATCGCTCCAATAGACTTTGTAGCCATTATAGGCCGCCGGATTGTGGGAGGCGGTGATCGCGATGGCCGCCTGGCACTTTTTGAAGCGGCAGGCAAAGGAGATATAAGGCACGGGGCGCATTTGCGGGCAGAGGAAAACGGGGATTTGATGTGCTGCCAGCACTTTGGCGGCCACTTCGGCAAACTCTTGCGAGTGGTGTCTTGAGTCGTAGCCGATGAAGACGCCGCTTTTATCCTGTTCCGGGTGGGCCAGGATATATCGAGCCAGCCCTGCGGTGGCTGAGCGGATGGTATAAGCATTGATGCGGTTGGAGCCGACCCCCATCAGGCCTCTTAAGCCCCCGGTGCCAAAAGAAAGAGTGGAGTAGAAGGCGTCGGCGGCCTCGCTTGGATGATCGCGTATCAGGTCGCGGATCGTTTGCTTGGTTTCTTCGTCATAATGCCCATTCAGCCAAAGATCGAGGTTTTTTTGCGTGGCGGCGTCGAATTTGGTAATCATAAGGTAGGATCATCAGCAACACCATTTATTTTATCAAGATCTTTTTACGGGGTCTCCAATACAAAATGGAAAACAGAAAATTGGCAATGGGTAAGAGGTGGTCATTTGAGGAACTTTAAACATTTCTTGAACCGATTTACTTCAAACTATTTTCAGTTTTTGAATCCAGGGCACTCTTCATAATGAGGTAGATCGGCAGAAAGGAAAGGAGGGTGGGGATGGGAGAGGATAAAAGTTTTGTTTGATAAATTGAAACCATGATAATAGAGCGCGTCGAATGAGCCACATAAGTTGGGAAAAATCCATACTTTTCTCGAGAGATACCAAATCCTACTCCCATGGAAAAGCTCTGTAAAAGAACAAAAATTTTCATTTCCGGCAGTGAACTTTGGGTAATCCCATAAGAAAACAAAGCAGCCGTACAGAAAATTCTAATGACTTTGCCAGTTGTTTCATTCATGGATCCTGTGAACTGGGAAAAGGCTTTTCTTTGAATAAGTTCTCTATATAATCCCTCTACTATAAAAGGGCTAGATAGTGGTCAATTGGGGAGTTTTGAACGATTCATGAAGAATTTTTGATGCCTGGCAGTAACCTAATTTTTGGGCCGTGAATAGAACGAGAGCTTCCAGCGTAACTGTTCCCAGGCAGACAAAGACACTTTTAGTTGCCTGCTGGCATTTGTCAGAGGATGCGCGCCATTGATTAAAATTTGCATAAAGCCTCGTTTATTTTACTGTGTCTTTACTCTCTGCCAGCTGCTCCTGGATGATTTTGAGCGGCACCACAGGGGCGCTGTCATTAATCCCTTCGCAAAAGGTTTTAGCTTCCTCCCACTCCTTTTCGGTTTTGAGATTCTGCTGCCACCAGGGGTAGGTGCGGCACTGGACCGGTCGCACCGGGTAGATCGAGCATTTTTTGCCCTCTAAAAAGACGCAGTCGTAGTTCTTCGGGCCTTCCAGGAGGGCGAAGCGGTTGTTCACCTGCCGCAAATAGCGCTTCCGGAATTGTTTCAAATTCATTTTGAGGTAGATCGCTATGGCTTTGATCTCCTCTTCCGTAACCCAGGCGTAGCCGGGGAAACCGGTGCAGCACTTGCCGCAGCCTGTGCATTTGAATTTGAGACCCTCTTTATACCAGGGCAGTTCGCTCATTCCCGGTCCTTGAGGATCTGGCGGATTCCGGCCACGACAAACAGGATGAGGAAAATGGCGCAGATAATGCCGACAACTGCGGCTTCCACGTACAAACTTCCGAGAAATAACATGATGAGCGCTCCAAAAAAGAGCCTATTTTAAAGCAATACATTCCCGTTGTCAACAAACAACTCTTCTGCTAGAGTGCTGGTGATTAATTTAATTCTGCTTTGTGCAATTTTTGAACGAAGATTCCGAGATGAGGCAAACTCCAGCGTAATGAATTTTGAAGGATCGGGTATTCATACCCATCCTGAGAAATTCATATTGCACAAAGCCGAGTGTAAAACATTTTATGGCAAAGCAAAGAGAACATTGGAGCACCCACCTTGGGTTTATGCTGGCCGCCGCCGGTTCGGCGATCGGTCTTGGCACCCTATGGAAATTCCCCTATGTGATCGGTCAAAATGGGGGCGGCCTTTTTGTCATCTGCTTCGTTTTCTTTATTTTTGTGATCGGCATTCCGATATTTATCGCCGAACTGCTTCTAGGCCGGAAAGCGCAAAGGGGGGCCGTCGGCATCTTCGCTTCCCTGTCAAACGATTCGACTGTCTGGAAATCGGCCGGCTGGCTGGGGGTAGCCTCTTCCTTTTTGATCATGTCCTTTTACAGCGTGGTAGCCGGCTGGAGCATGAACTATGTGCTGATGTCTCTCAATCAGTCCTATGAAAACTTATCCTCTATCCAGGTCGCCCATATTTTCGATATTTTAGTCTCTTCGGGCGATATCACCCTTTTTTGGCATTTCCTCTTTACGGCCCTTACCATTGCCGTGGTTTATGGGGGGGTACGGCAGGGGATCGAGTATTGGACCAAGTTTATGACATCGGCGCTCTTCCTGATGCTCGTGCTTTTATGCATCTATAGCTCCACCTTGGAAGGATTTAAGGATGCCGTGCATTTTATGCTCTCTCCCGAGTATAAAGAATTTAATTTCTCCTCGATTTTAGAAGCGCTCGGCCTCTCGTTTTTTACTTTAAGCCTAGGCCAGGGGATCATGCTTACCTACGGCAGCTATATGCGGGAGGATGAGGATATTCCGGGAACAGCCGTTATCATCGCCCTGATGATCATTCTGACCGCTATTTTGGCCGGCCTGACGATTTTCTCGGTGGTTTTTACGTTCGGCTTCTCCCCTCAGGAAGGGTATGGGTTGATTTTTAAAACCCTCCCCCTGCTCTTTGCGCGTCTGCCCGGCTCTTTGCTGATATCAACGACATTTTTTATTCTGCTGGTCTTCACCGCGCTGACTTCTTCGGTGGCTTTGGTGGAGGTCGTGGTGGCCAACTTCATGGATCTGCTCAACTGGTCGCGCCGCAAAGCGACTTTGATTACAGGCGCCGCCTGTTTTATTGTCGGGATACCGAGCGCCCTGTCCGGCACAGGCACTTTGTTTGCCAATTGGCAGGCGATCTACGGGAAAACATTTTTTGAAACGATTAATGAGCTTGTGTCTGTGTGGTTTTTGCCGATCGACGGCTTGATGATTGCGCTTTTTGTCGGCTGGTTTTTTGATAAAGAGATAAGCCGTGAAGAGTTAAGGACCGGGACGACCTGGAAGTGGGTATGGCGCCCCTGGATATTTTTCATCCGCTGGATTGCTCCGATCGGCATTGTCTTAGTCTTGTTGCAAAAAGCCAAATTCATCGATTTCGATGCCTGGATTCATTGGCTAAATTCTTGACTAATAGCAATTCTTGAGATTTCAAATTGGCCGTTGACCTCTTCTACGGCGAATACTTCGGCCAGCAGATCTTTGGAAAGGACTTCTCGCGTCGGGCCATGGGCGATGCAGACGCCCTGGTTTAAAATGGCGGCGTCGTCGCAAAAGCGCTTCACGCCGGCGACATCATGGGTAGCCACAATCACGATTTTTCCTTGGGCGGCGAGCGCCTGAAGCAGCTGCCAGATCTCGATCTGGTGCTTGATATCGAGGTTGGAGGCGGGTTCGTCCAGCAGCAGGATGGGGGATTCGGTCATGAGGGCCCTCGCAATGTAAATGCGCTGCCGCTCTCCGATCGAGAGATGGGTGATCCGTCTGTCTGCCAGATGCCACGCATCGACCGTTTTGAGGGAGTGTTCTAAAAGAGCAGCGTTCGAGCTCTCCTGGGCGTAGCGCCCCATCTCAACCACCTCGCGCACGGTAAAATCAAAATGGATCTGCACTTCTTGCGGCACAAGCGAAAGGGTGCGGCTGATTTGCCGCCGCTCCATTTTGTGCAAAGCTTCCCCTTGCCAATAGACTTGGCCTGAGGTGGGGCGCCAAATTTTGGCCATGGCTTTGAAGAAGGTCGATTTGCCGGAGCCGTTCGGGCCTAAAATCCCGTATAGGCGTCCGGGAAAAAATTTTAAACTGATCCCTTTAATCAGGGTGTGGAATTCCAGCCGGTCGGTCTCTAGCATGGGCTGAGCCCCTTTTTGCCCGTGCCAAAGAGGAGCATCACGAAGAAAAAAGCGCCTAAAATCGCCGACACATTGCCGATGGAAAACGCCTGAATTTCAAAAACGCGTAAAGAGATATCCAGGCAAGCCAAAGTTGTGCTGCCGGCAAGCAGGCATAAAGGGATCAGGCGCCTGGCGTTAGGTCCGGAGAGATAGCGCATGAGGTGGGGCAGCACCAGGCCGAAAAAGGCGATGATGCCGACCGCAGCGATGGCCCCGCCGGTGAGCAGGGCGATACAAAGAAACAGGCGCCAGCGCACTGTCCTCACATCCACGCCGAGGTTGGCTGCCTCCTCTTCCCCCAAAGCGAGGATGTCGATCTCTTTGGTGTAGAACCAGCAGCCGATCAGGCCGACGATGGTGAGGGGGAGCTGCATATGCACATGCTGCCAGTTGCGGTCGGTGGTCGAGCCGGCTTCCCACTCGGTCAGGGTTTGAATCAGCTGCCAGCGGTCCCGCAAAGAATAGGTAAGAGCGCCTTGCAGAGCCAGTATGAGGGAGGAAATGGCGATGCCGCTCAAAATGAGCATCTGCATCTGCATGCCCCCCTGAAGGCGGGAGATCGCGTAGACCAGCATGAGCGTGCAAAGGCAGCCGGAAAAGGCGGCGACCGGCACGGCGAAAGGGTAATGGATGTTCCAGCCGGATGCGAAGATCAAAACGACAAACAGGCTGCCGCCGCACGAGATCCCAAGGACGCTGGGAGAGGCGAGCGGATTTTGAAAGAGCGCCTGCATCACAGCTCCCGACACGGCGAGGGAGGCTCCGGTGCAGAGGATCACGATCAGCCTCGGCACTCTTTCATCCAGCAAAGGATTCCATCCGGTGTGACCCAGCAAAAGACGCTGCTTGGCCCCTTCCCAGACGATTTCAAAGGGGGTTTCGCCGAATCTCAGCGTCAGCCATGAGGAGAGAAGGAGGAGGAGGAGGAAAAGGGCAAAGACAGAAAACTTTCTCATGGCTGGATCGAGCTCAACATTTGAGGTTGGTTATTGACTTTATAGTGATTCATGGCTGGATCGAGCTCAACATTTGAGGTTGGTTATTGACTTTATAGTGATTCATGGCTGGATCGAGCTCAACATTTGAGGTTTGGCGAGTTGCAGGTTATTGAGTTTATGGTGGGAGAGCGCTTCAGCGAGATCGTAGTAGGCGAGGACGATAAATTGCGTGGGGGAGTGCTGGATGGTTTCATCGACAAAAAAGACCCGCTTGTTCTCAATGGCAGAGAGGGAGTCAAAGGCAAAAGTCTCTAAAATCTGCCGCGCTGTTCCCGCGCTATTCGAGGTGGCGACGATCAGGCAGTCCGGGTTGTAATTGACAATCTGCTCCTGGTTCATCGGAATCGACCAGTCATTGGCGTGCGCTTCAATCAGATTATGCGGCAGGCAATGGGAGGCGCCGAGCCTTTCCAGGAGCTGCCACGTCAATGTTTTCGAGGAAGGGCAGGAATATTGTGTGTGGTAATTGAGATAGAGCAGGCGCTGATGGGCGATAGAGGTCCCCTGGCAGTGTTCGATTGCCCGGAGGCGGTTGTCGACGGCAAACATGGCGGCTTCCATAAAAATCGCGAGCAGCTCGGCTTCAAAAGGGCGGTTGATCACGTTGCCGACCCGGATGAGCGCGTGCCTGATATCCGGCAGCGTCTCTATTGCATTCAGGGAAAAGAGCTGTACGCCCTGGTTCTGCAACGCCTGCAGCGATGCGGGGTGGGAGTAATGGGAGACAAAGGCGACCTGGGGCTTTACCTGAAAAAAATGCTCCCCGTTATAGCGGTCGATGTCGTATTTGATTTGGGCTGTCAGTTGCGGGGAAAAAAGTTCGGTCTGTTCCCGGATCCCTTTGGGAAGGGCGACGATTTGGACGGGATCGGCGAGAGCCAGGAGGAAGCTCGCTGCCGCATGGGTTTGGGGCAGAAATAAGTGGAAGGAGTCTTTTAAAGATATCAGAGTGCCGTTATCGTCGATAATGCCTTTCATTCTGTAATCGCTTTCGAGATGGATCAATTCCTCTTTGGGAGTATTCTGAAAGAGGCGCCCGAGCAGCTGTGCCCGGAGCCGCGCTTCCGGCGGGAGCCTTTTGATGCCGATTAAGCCGTGGGTGTCGAGGATTTGCCCGTCGAGATCCCACTCAGATACCAGTTTGACCATTAACGAGAGGTCGCCATTTAGCGCCTGGATGAGATCGGAGCGCTCCAAAGAGGAGAGCTGCGAGGGGAAAGCGCTCGGGTCGAGCTGTTTCTTCAGGTTAAAGTCGATATTTTTAGGCAGATCTTTTTGAGGGGAGGAGCGGAAGGCCGTCAGCCACCAGAGGGAGATGAACGCGAGAAGAGCGAGGTAAAGTGCAAAAGATTTTTTCATAAAAAAAAGCCCCGCATTTTCATGCAGGGCTAAAATTTAAATTTTTAAACGGCTTCTTCGTCTTCAGGAGCGTCGGCGATGAGCGCTTCTGAAATTAAGACGATGCCGGCGGTAGAGATAGCGTGGATCAGGCAGTTCTTCACGACTTTGACCGGATCCATCACACCTGCTTCCATCAAGTCCTCGACTTTCTCGGTCATGGCGTTAAACCCGAAATTGGCGGGTTTGCTTTTTACTTCGGCCAAAACCACTGAGCCGTCTTTTCCGGTGTTGGTGACGATTTGCTTGAGAGGCGTTTCGCAAGCGAAGTAGACGATGTCGGCGCCAAGGGCCTCGTCGCCGCTCAATTTCAGCTTTTTGATAGCCTGGCTTGCGCGGAGCAGCATCACGCCGCCGCCGGGGCCAACCCCTTCTTCGAGAGCGGAACGGGTTGAGTTCAAGCTGTCTTCAAACATCTGTTTCTTTTGCTTTAATTCCGGTTCGGTCGCGGCACCGACGCGGATCACGGCCACACCGCCGCTCAATTTCGCTTTGCGCTCTTCCAGCTTCTCTTTGTCGTAGCTGTTTTCGGCGAGCGAGATCTCTTTTTCGAGCTGCTTGATGCGCGCCTGGATTTTCTCCTCGGATCCTGAGCCTTGCACGATGGTGGTGTGCTCTTTGGTGATCTCGAGCTTTTCGCAAGTGCCTAAAGCGGAAGGAGGAATATCTTTAAGAGAGTTGCCTGTCTCTTCCGAAATGACGGTGCCGCCAGTGATGGTGGCAATATCTTCCAGCATCGCTTTTCTGCGGTCGCCAAAGCCCGGGGCTTTTACGGCGGCCACTTTCAGCGTGCCGCGCAGTTTGTTCACCACCAGAGTAGAGAGCGCATCCCCTTCGATGTCTTCGGCGATGATGAGAAGCTCTTTGCCGGTGCTGGCGATGGTTTGGAGAACCGGAAGGATCTCATGAATATTATTTATTTTACGGTCGATAATCAGGATTTGCGGACGGTGCATTTCGATGATCATTTTTTCCATGTTGGTGCAGAAATAGGCGCTGATATAGCCCCGGTCAAACTGCATCCCTTCAACCACATCGATCGTCGTGGTGGTTCCTTTGGCTTCTTCGATCGTGACCACGCCTGTCTTGTTCACTTTGTCCATCGCTTCGGCGATGAGGCGGCCGATCTCTTCGTTGCCGGAAGCGGAAGCGGTGGCGATGTTAAAGATTTCTTTTGAATTTTTGACAGGCAGCGCCATCTTTTCGAGCTCTTTGAGGACGGCTTCGAGCGCCTTGTCCATGCCCCGCTTCAGGCCGATCGGGCTTGCGCCGGTGGCGATATAGCGGATTCCCTGCTCTACCAGAGCGCGCAGAATCAAAGTCACAGTCGTCGTGCCGTCGCCGCATTTTTGTTTGATTTTTTCCACGACTTCTTTAGCCATGGAAACGCCCATGTTTTCGTAGGTATTTTTTAATTGAATTTCTTTGACGATGCTGTTGCCGTCATTGGTGATCGTGGGGGCGCCCCATCCTTTCTCCAATCCGACATTCCGCCCTTTGGGCCCCAATGTAAAAGCTACCACATCGGCGAGCTTTTTGATTCCCGCGAGCAAGTATTCGCGGGCTTCTTCTTCGAAGATGATTTCTTTAGGTGTAGAAGACATACGTGTTTTCTCCTTGTAATTACGGTGTTATCCGCCTACTTGTTTCTTGTAACAGTTAGTCTAGACCAAAATGGGTTTTTTGCAAAGCATGCCAATTACCTGTCAAAAACCAGCTCTCTGTGAACGTGAGGTTTCGGGCAATAGGTTTTGGTAGGAATTAATTTTACTTTGGCCGGACATTGGGGGGATTTGATGGTTTCCGGGCAGCTCATTTGCAGCATCATCAGCTGGTAATCGAGGGGATTTTTGGTAAAATTTTTACCGCCTTTTAAAACGAAGGCGTAGGGGTGTAGAATCATTCGCAAATCATTACTGAATTTAAAGGTCATGGAGCCCTCCGAAACGGCGTGTGATGAATCAGAATATCGCGAAAGAGATATTCTTGTAAAGCTCCATAAAAATATATAAATTACTTTAATTTTAGCGGTAATTAATATTTTGTTATTATGTTCCCATTTATAAACACATTCCGCTGATCAAATCAGCGGAATCTTTTTAAAACATTATATGTAGGCTATCTCTTCCCGCTCTTCCACTTTTCTTGAGAGATCCATCACATTAGCCAGGAACTTTTTGTTTTTCTGCATCTCTTCCGACTCTCCCTGTGTCAAGGCTTTGAGCGTGCGCTGGTACGTTTTCATGTCTTCGACGACATAATGGTAGTTTGGCATAGAGGTCTTCAGCGCCACATCCATCTTTAATTCCCACAGATCCTCATTGCTGAAGTCAAACTGGTCGAAGAACTGTCCCTGGTGGTAGAACATCCCTTTCTCCTGGAGGACTTTTTCGATGGCGCCTTGCGCGTCTACGATCTCTTTGGCCATGCGCAATGCTTCGATTAGCGGGGCATACTTTTTTTGAATTTCCTCAATCTCATCTCTGATTTTCTTTCTCTCTGCTTCCCGCGCGGCCATGTCCGCGATGGTTTTGTTGATCGAACCCACAGATTGGATCAGGTTAGGAATCACCTGGGCAAACATGTTATGGCAATCATCGCGGTTGCATGTTTGAGCTTCCAATACAGTGCACCCTTCTGCGGGACTGAATTTCGTATTTCCTTTATGGACGTTATAAACAATACGCCCATAGGTTTGTTCGAGGAAAGGGACTTGTGATAGATTCTGCTGATATCTGTTCCAGGTATCTTCATCGAAGAGCGTAGAGGTTTTGAAATTAAAGCCGCTAGCGCTGGCCTTTTTGACGATGTCAGTCGAGACCAGTTGATCAAACGACTCCTGCAGCGCTTTTAAACTCCTTGGCGACGGGTCGGTTCTTAAATCGCCCTGAAGTTTCACGATCTTTTCCACATGCTCGATAGTTTTTTTTCCAATCTTTGCGAGGTCGCCCCGTCCGGTATACTCATCGTCGCGCTGTCTTAGGCCGCTTTTCATGGTGCTTGTGAGATCGAAGGCTTTGACTTGCGAGATGGCCAGCTTATCTTTTTGATTCAGCGCTTCCAGCTCGGCTTCTTTTCGTTTCAGCTCTGCCAGCTTGGGCAGATACTTTTGAAGGTCGGCTTCGATTTTTGTATGCACCGCTTCAAATTTTCTGACGCTCTTTTTAGCGAATTCATCCTGGATCTCCTTCATGAGGATCTCATTTTTGGTCGGAATGGTGATCTCTTGTGTGAAAGCTTCGGCTTTCACTGCCAGTTTGAATTGATCTGGGACGCTCTTTTCGTTGATGGCGATGGCAAATTCCATGTCTCTACCTACTCCAAACTCGCCCGGAATAAAGTAGTCGTTCAGGTCGTCCGGCCCTTTGACATGGAGATGGGGAACCAATTGGTCGCTTTCCACGTTAACGAGGCTGGTGGCGCGCAGCGTTATGGTGTCCTCCACGCGGTCTTTGGGGATTTTATTATCCCCGAGGACGGCGCAGCGAACTTGAGCTTGCGGCACCGTGTCCTCTTTTAGCGTTCTCGCGTCAAAGAGTTTATACCCCTTTAGTTCATTGACGTTATGGGCTTTTAATTCTTTGGCAAACAGCTCGGCCTCCTGCTGGGCGATGAAAATAACACCGGACGAGCCGATCAGCGCGAAGTGGGAGGCTAAAAGCGGGTTGTTGGCAATCGCCGGGCTCACTTTAAAGTGCTTTCTTTGATCGGGTCTGATCAGATTTTTCATCGGGTTGAATTTTTCGATCTCTGTCAATTGCGTGTTGTCATCGAGGAAATCGAGCGTGACCGTCAGATGGGGGTCGCTCGCCATTTTCAGCTGCAGGGCCTGGAATCTGTCGAGGACTTCGACGATCCCTTCTGCGAGCTTTTCGGCGAGGCTGGTCGCTTCGGCTTCCGCTTCCGCCTGAGCCTGGGCTTCGGCTACGGCTTCCCCATCGGCGTTGACATGCAGGGTTTGCACCGGAGTATGCTCGTCAAAACGCTCTTTGAAAAAGTTTTTAGACCTTTCGATATGTTCCTGGTAAAACTCCTTTTTGACGGAGATGGCGCTGCCGGCAGCGGCGGCAAATCTTCCGGCCGTGTCAAAAAGGTCATTCAACCGCCGGTTGGCCAATTCCGTCTGTTCCTTGATATAGAGATCCCTCGCTGTGTTTGTCGTGGGAATACCATATTTCAGATAGAGCGTGTTGATGGAGTACTCGACGAAACTGACGATAGCGCTTTTCTCTGTGAGGAATTTTTCATAGGCGGCTTTTTGTTCATCCTTTAGGGGTTTTGGCAGTTTTGCGAGTATTGAGGCTTCCAGGTGGGCTCCCGCTTGCTTGATATGCGCTTTCATCTCTTTTCTGAAGATGCTAAGAGCGCCTTTTTCTTCCCTGTTTTTTTCCTGCAGGCGGAGGAAATTGGCAATCTCTCTGGTTTGCATTTCCCTGGCCTGCATGCTATGGATCGTGTTCAAACGCTTTTGAATTTTAGCCAACTGCTGCTTCAGGGCGGAGATGCCGTCCTCGGTCATTTTCTTATCGAATTTTGCCTGGCCGGGCAGTGCAGTCTGGTTTTGCAGGGCGTCTTGATAAATGACCAGCTCTCTTTGCGATTCCTCTTGCGCTCTTTTAGCGTCGGCAGTCAGCGTCTCTTTCAGGATCGCTTCAAAGCTCGGCATCACGGCAAAAGAGAAGGTTTGGTTGGAGTCGCGGTTGACCAGATTGCGGAAGCGCAAAACGGCTTGCTTCGCGTCGCTGTTGGAGACGTTTTCATCAAGGGTAACGAGGGAGTGGGCGCCATTGGCCTGCTTGATGTCTGACCCCCTTGTATTTTTTTGCCCGTAGAAGGAGAAGTATTTCTTCTCGTCCAAAGCGGCGAGCTCCATGGCTGTCGTACAAGGAATGGCTTCTTGGCTGCCTCCGCGATAGAGGCGCTTGATGTTGTCTCTGCCATAGTAGACAATCCCTTCGATGCCGGCAAATTTAGGATCGGCTTTGAGCTGGTTCCAGAGCTCGGCCACAACCGCTTCCGGTGTGCCATCGCGGCTTTTGCACATACCGGCGGCGTCGACAATGGCTCTCGTGTTCTCGTTGGAATTGGCCAGCAGCGTTCTGATGATCGCTTTAAGGTAGTCTTCACCAGGGGTTGGGCTTGTCAGCCATTGGATGACAGCATTATTGCTTCTGCCCATAATTTCGATGCTCAGCTTGCCGTCCGCGGCTGCGTCGGTTTCCTGTCTCGCGAAGTAGGAGGAAGTGCCTCCCACGGTGCCTGAGCATCCTTTTTCGATATTATCGCAAGAACCTTTCTCATAGCGGTCGCTCTTGGCGCACGCTTCATCCGATTTGATCTGCGTGACCACGACAGCCATGGCAAAAAATTTGCGGAAATCTTCGCTGGGGTTGGCCATGAATTCCTTATAAAATTTCTCTTTAGCCACTCTGCGCTCTTCGGCGTCGAGCATGCCGGCGATCTGCTCCAGCCATTCGATGACCGTGCTGCCATTGGAAGCTTTTATCCCTTGCAGGTAATGCTGGCTCATATGTTCCGGAATAGCCCCTCTTTGCACCTGCTTGACGAGGAAGTCGAGGTGGGGTTTGATGGAGAGAAGCGTTTCAGGGGAGCGGTAGTAGCGCATGGTCGTGATGGCGGCCACTTCGGTGTTATCAAAAATGGAGAGCCCTTTCGGCGTGTTTGTTCCCTCATAGGGCACGGCAATTAAAAGGGTCGATTCCGAATCGGGGTCGGCAAAATAGACTCTTTCCCCGTCCCGTTCGATAAAACGGGCGCCGAAGTGGGTGCTCGGCTGCTTGCTCTTGGCTAAAGCCAGGATGTTTTCATCGAGCAGCAAGGCGCGGATGAGCATGAGCATCGAGTCGTTTTCGGTATGGTGAGCTTTGGGATCGTTTAAGTGATCGGCGAGAGCCTGGCTTAAAAGATTTTTCGTGGGGTCGTTCATTTTTTCATTTCGCTGAGTCAGGTACTTGATCAGCTCGTAGTGGCAATTGACAATAGGGTCGCCATTGCGGTCGGTGCAAAGAGCCGTCACGAGATCGCGCGCGCGCTCCTCCAAATTCTTCCAGTCTTTGCCTTTGTTGTTTTCGACATAAGTGAGCAGCCGTTCGAGGGGGCGGATGGTGGAACGGGGGATAGGGTTCTTATCGCCTCTTGTGAAGTTGACCTCTCTTGACTTGATATCTTGCGTGTCATCGAGCTCATCGAACACCGTGTAGGTGGGGATGCTGCGGATTTCGCCCAGCAGCCGCTTGGCTTCGAGGCAAAGATCGAGGATATTTCGGGGAATGCCCCCTTTGATGATCATCTCGCCAAAATCGAGCTCCTGCGCTTCCATGGCGCCCCGGATTTCGGGCCACTGGATCAGCACATTTCCCTGTTCCTTGGCTTTGCGGTAAAAAGTCAGGCGCGACTCAAGGTCTGCGATAGCGAGTTTGAAGGACTCTTCCGGATTATCCTGATCGATTTGGTAGCGGGCAAAATCCCGGTCTTTGAGGACATTTCCACCCACAATGGCCGAAAACCTTTGATTGAAGGAGCTCTTGTTGTCTTCGATGACGGCGCGCGGAACGACATAGCGGACAAGATGCTTATCTTCTTCCGGCCATTTTCTTTCCAGAGCCACCCGCACAATCGACATCAGAGGCAGCAGGGCCGTTTTACCAAATCCCATACGCGCCTGCGCCGCGTCAATCGCTTCCTCATGGTTCGTGTCCAGAATAAGAGAGTGGAACATTTTGATTTGCAAGACGTTGCATCGATACCCATAATCCTCTTCAAAGGCGAGGAAAGCGCGCTGCATGATCTGCTCTTTTCTTTTTTCCCCTTTCAGACCCTCTTGCAGCAGAAGATCGACCGGATAGTTTCGCCGGGTCAGGAGCAGCTCGATCTTATTGCGCTCCCCGAAAGCGGGAGCTTTTTGGACGTTCTCAATATGCTGCACTTCGGTCTTGTGGAACATGTAGCGGATCATGCCGTTGGTCAGGCGGACCAATTTTGCCGGATCATTCCCAAATTTGGTGTAGTCATCGGAGAGGAGCGCGTATTTCAAATCGACGTAGGAAGCATTGAAGTTCGGGAGTTCTGCCTTTAGAGCCGCTTCGGCTTCCAGCCACTTTTGCAGATGAATTTGTTTTTCGCTTTCAAGCTCTTTGTCGAGGGCTTTTTCTACCCCCTCTTTGAACGAAAATTTGAAGCCGGAGAGCATGGCTCTGAACAGAAACGATTGGAGTCTGTTGGTGATTTTTGTGAGCTGTTCTTCAGAAAGAGGGAGGTGGGTCAGGAGGGCCCTCACTTGATTAGCCGGGAATTCGGTGATGGCCTTATCCACTGAGGTCAAATAGTAGTAGTTGGTGGACTGGGCAGGGCGGGAGATGACGCGCTCTTTTATCAGGAATGCAAAAATACTGTCCACATCGCTCTTTTTCAACCCATGCAGGGCGGTGCCTGCGGTATGGTTGACTCTAAATTCCTCGTATAATCCATCCAGATTGAAATTCCCCAGTTCTTCCAGATGAAAGCCGATGACCTGGTCATGGCTATGTTTTTGGAAGGCGCGAATCAGACTTTCATGATGTGGAGAGAGTTCATCGGCCGGATTTTTGTGCACGGCGGTAATGGCGTCTTCTCTCGAAAGCCTTTCCAGCAGGGTTTGGGAGCCCCAAAGCTGGAACTGTCCCTCTACAGCCGGGTTGACATGCTTGACAAATGGCACCTCTTTTCGCTCCACTTCTTTAAGGGCCGGGTTTTCTTTATCAAATTGCGCTTTTTTCCAGAGGGCCACTAATTCTTTGGACAGGTTTGCGGGCAGTTGTTTTATGCTATTCCCGAGAGAGGCTCCAGCAGCAGCGTGTGCGCTTTTCAGCGAATCTACCCATTGCTTTTTATCGGACAGAGGAGTGTGGGACAATTCCTGCATTTTATAGGAGAGGTGCAGGTATTGCAAAAGCTGCAGATAGGTATTGAGTTGTTTTTGCTCGTCGGTGACCGGGGCTTTCAGGCCTGCGCCGATCGCCTGCTCCAAGAGTCTGACTTGCGCGTCCGTCAGAGGTTTATCGAGCGGATATTTGGCCAGTTCCTGAATCAGCCGCAAAGGGGCCGCCCCCTTTTCCATCCCTTTTAATGCGATGGCCAAAGCAGCTGTCAGATCGCTTGTAAGGACGGAAGTATCGCTCGATTCGCTGAACAAAACCGCCTCTAAAGATCTGTCGCAGGTCTTTTCATATTTCGCCCGGATAGCCTGATAGGCTTTCAGCCATAGATGCACAGTTTCCTGCAGCTTATTATCGGAGCTGACAGCGAGCTTGCGGGCGGCTTCAGACAGTTTTTCATTCAAAAAGACCAGCGCCTCGTGATAGACCTCGTAAGGATAGGGGCTTTTGGGCTTAAACTGGGCCCTGATGCCGGCCGGAATCAGATCGACAATGCCTTGCACTTCTTCTTCGATATACGCATCGTCTGGCAGGGTGGTGAGAAAGGTTCTTTCTTCGAGCACGGTCAGCGCATGGCTGAGCTTCGCGATGGTTTGCTCGCGGCTCTTGATGACGTGTTTATCCAGGTAGGAAAGACCGTCTGCCTGGTCGAGTTGCAGACGATAATTCTCTTCTTTTAATTTCCGTCTGATCTCTTTTGCTTTATGTTCATTGTTTTCGTTTCTGAAGATGAGGCAGGAAGATTTGGGCCTCGTGATATCGAGAATTTTTCGCCCCATCCCTTTCCGCTCCGTCACCCAATATATTTCGCCCGATTTATCCATTTCCCGGGTTAACTTCAAGCTGAGGGCCGGTATGAGATAAGCTTTTTTATCCAGGCTGATCAGGATTTCGTTCGGGTTAAAGCTGCTGAAAAGGCGGGATAAGACAGGGTGGTTGCTATAGTTTTGGATGTCATTTTCTGAAATAAAAGTATAGCTGCCGCCATCCCGGGTTTTGATATGGCAGGGATTTCCCTTGTGCAGGCTGAACGCTAGCTGCCCCTCTTTATCATAGCCAAAAACAGATCCCAGGCGGTCTTGCCAAAACGTCTTGACCCCCATGCGATGCAGCGCGGCAATCGGCAGAACGATATTTTCTTTTTGGACAAATTGCAGATCGGACTGGCTTCCCGGTTGGAATGTGGTGGAAAGCCTTTTGTGGATAACAGGTTCGCCATTGACCTCTTTCACGATGATTTGCGGAATATGGCGACCGTTTTCTTTGGTGTAATAGACAAAGGTGTTTTCACGGGCATCCCAGGTGTAGGGGAGATTGGAGATTCCAAGAGAGATGACGGCAGGGTGATTTTGCAAATGGGGGGGCAGGTTGACTTGCTGCCTGCCATCGTTGTAGACGATACCCGTAGCGCCATCGATTTTTATCCTCGTACCAAAGGCGATGATTCCTGGAACGACGGTATTTGTGAACGTTTTTTGCCCTTGGCAGTTGGAGAGCTCTTTCAGCAGAAGCTGGGCGGAGAACTCGGGCGAGCGCTCCTTTTCCACGAGGTCTTTCAAGGCCTCTAAAAAGTCGGGGTTCTCAAGCTGCTGCCTGATGCGGGGCGCCGTGGTCATCATGGAAGATTCGGCGGCGTCGGCGGCCACTTTTAAAAAGCCGGCAATCTCTTTTTTGCCCTCAAAATAGTTCAGTTTGAGATTCTGGTAGGCGATTTTGCACTTCAGAAGAACATAAAACTGCTCAGCCGTCAACGGGTCCTTGCGGCTGTAATAGGTGATCAAGCGGGCATATCCCATCAGCATTTGATTGGCGTCTTTTGAGGCGATCAGCTGGTTGTTGAAGTGGAGATCGATATCCAGCGTGGGCTCTAATTCCAGCAAAATATCTTTATAAAATTCGCAAAGAGGAGGCGCCAGCGTCTTGGGGTTTAACATATCGTTTTTGTGGAGGTCCATTTTTTCGGTCGCATGTTTTAGGATTGCTTCCGGGTGATGGGCAAAGGCGTGCAGGAGGGCCCTTGCGATGGCTTCTCTTCCCTGATCATGATTCAAGGGGTATTTCGCATAGACATAAGGCAGCAAGCTTAAGGAAAGCTCTTCGCTGCTGACCGCTCTTTCCGCATCTAACAAGGCTCTTGTTTCCGGCGTCTCCGGAAGGTTGGATAGCTGGAACGATTTTTGCAGGGTGCTCTCTTCAACCCCTTCCAGACGGACAGAGGTGGAGAGTTGCAGCCTGTGGCCCACCTCTTCCAGCAAAGCGGAGGCGGCAGGGTTGGAAACCGCGCCGACGTCGATGGAAGCTAAAAGGGCATCTTTTTGCGGAAGAGCGCTTAAAGCAAGCAGCTGGATGAAATGGGATCTCTGTTTCTCCGTGAGGGTGTACTTCGCTCCCCCGGCAAAGAGCATCTGCAGGAACGAGGCCAAAAAGACGCCTCGCTCCCTGTTGTTCATTTTATCAAAATCGTAGAGTTTTAAGCCGCTTTTGTCGGTTTTATGGGCGTTTAAGAATATTTCCTGGATGTCGCCCGGCACAGGCAGGTTGGCGGCATAGCTCTCTTGAATGATCTGGCGGCATTCGGCGATGACCATAAACCGGGTAGAGGAGGCGTTTTTTAATAGGGGATTTTTCGTGAGCGTTCTTACCCATTCGACGCTCTGGTCGATGCCGGGTGCCTGATTGACGAGTTTTCTTCGCGCTTTTTCCAGAGCGGAAATAAAGTCTTCGAATCCGGCAGGATTGCCCTGCAGATCGAGGTATTGGCAGTAGGCGACAGGGTCTGTGATAGGGCATTTGCTTAACTCGTTGCCGATTAATTCTGAGGAAAAACCTTGCAAGGGTTTGGCGAGCGCCTGATCTTTATGATCGCTCGCGATCTTTTGTCTGATCTTTTCGACAAATTTGCGCACATGGAAGTTGCTGTTCGCGATCAGTCTGCTTTCAATAGCCTCTTTTCTCAAGGCGCTATTGTCGGGGTTGCCGATCCGGTCGAAGGATAAAGGGGTAGTCAGTTTTTTTCCGGTGAGGGTTTCCAGCCAAACTTCAAACAGTTCGGACATTTTGATTTTCTTTACGCGCGCATTGCTGCAAGCCTTGATCACCTCTTCCTGTTCTCTTGGCATATGCTCAAGCCAGATCTCCTGCAGGCGGGCGTGCC
The DNA here is from genome assembly GCA_963696295.1 of uncultured Chlamydiae bacterium. Taxonomy (GTDB): domain Bacteria; phylum Chlamydiota; class Chlamydiia; order Chlamydiales; family JAJFMB01; genus CAVOJR01. The sequence continues at coordinate 2,278,508 of CAVOJR010000001.1, forward strand.
ACCGGTTGAGCTCCTCGGTCAACTCGAGCTCTAAAGCCAATCTTTGGAATTCAGGACCTTTCTTTTCGATGGCCTCTTTCTGTTGCTGGACGGGATCGATAATCGCTAATTGTTCCCCATTGCGCAATTCCGCCGCAAATTCGGTAAAGGTAAGCAGTTTTGCCTTGAAGCGTTCGCAATGCTTGTCTTGCACCGCGCTCACAAATTCTTGCGCGGCCTGTTCAATTTTCGCTTTAGCTTCCCCATTGGATGTCGCCGCGGCGGCATGTTTGGAGGCTCTGAGAACGGCTTGGGAACGGGCGTCTTGCTTCGAGAGCAGAAGCGGCAGCTGGCATTCGGGCCTTTTTTCCATGCTCAGCCGGATCGCGTCTTTGGCAAAATTATTTTTGCGCTCCTCATCCCTTTGTTTGACCTGGGTGATTTCATTGAGCGTTTTCCAGGGTGCGGCCTCTTTTTGCACGGCGTTCATTTTTTGGGTGTAGCTCTCATATTCAACCAGAGACTGGTTGACCCTGTTAAGATAGGCGCTTTCTCCCGTCCCCTTCTCGATCAGGCTCATTTCCAGCTTTTGAAGCTCCTGGCAAATGGGCTGCACCTCGCGGAAGAACTCTTCCCATTTCTCATCTGAAAGCTTGTTGAAACTTTCGCGTAAACTCTTCACATTCTGCCCCTTATCTTCCAGGGCTTGCAGGGAGGAGGAGATTCTTCTGGAAATCAGGGCGCAGATAGACACGGCGTGTTCTTCGATGGCGTGGTTGGCTTCATCAATATGTTCTATGAGATTGTGAAGTCCTTCGTGTGCCTCCGTTCTCTTTTTCTCCTGCCGCTCTAAATGGTACAATTCGAATTCGAAAAAGCGCTGTTCAAAACTTTTTTCCTTAGGGTTAGCCGCTAAAAGCTCTTGTATCCGCTGCCGCACGAGAGCCGTGCGTTTAAACAAATACTCATCTTCGGTGCGGGAGGAATATTGCTCTTCCAGTTCCTGCTCTGAGAGCGTCTTAATCTTTTCGAGGGTGGAGAGGAACTTCTGCTCTTCTTTGTGGGAGTGGGAAAGAGCTCTTTGCATCACCTCATTTTTCTTCCTGAGGATACTTTCTTTTAAGGGGGAAGGGGCCAGGTGAATGATTTTGGCGACATCTTCTCTTTTCAACAAATTAGGGTGTTTGAGCAAAATGTTAAAATCGTTTTCAATCGTGTTGGTGTTGAGGTTGTCTTCGTATTTTTTCTCATTATTGAAAATTTGGATAAAGACGGTGGCGAAAGAGTGCAAGCCGATAAAGCGGCGCATAAGAGTGGCGTCCTCTTTAAAAATCTCTTCGACTCTCTCTTCGGCCTGGGCCCATAAATCTTCTCCGATATCGCGGTCGGCAATCTTATTCATCAGCTCGCAGAGCTCTTGCAATAGAGGTTCTTCCGGTTTGGTTCCAAGGGTCTCTTTCATCCAGGTCTGCATGAGTTCTTTTTTCTCATCGTGGGATAATTTTTCGGCAATCGCATCGGCGGAAACGTGCCTTCCTTTAAGGGCTTTGCAAAGGCTCTCCATTCTTTGTTCCAAAAGGTCTGCCTTGGAAGGGGTAAATCTTTTCTTCACGGCGGTGGGGCTGTTTAAGAACAACACGACGCCTTTTTTACAATAAGCATTGAGCGAACAGGCTGCGTTGGAAATCATTTTCATCGTCGAGAGAATCGCAAAGGCGACCATTTGCACCCCAATGGCCACGGCGCGGCTGGTTTGGTAAACGGCCCTTGCGGCTTTGTGCTTCAAGTCCCCTTCAACCATATAGGTTAATACATCAAATTCTTTAAAACAGTTATCGAGATTCGGGATGTCTAAATAATGGAAAGTATGACGATGATGCAATATATTCATGATTTTTATTGTCTCAATGTTTTATAAATGAATACAAATTTAACAGAGTGTAAATTTTTTTGCAAATAAAGACTTAGTTAATAAATTGTTAAGATTAAATAATTAAATACTTCGTTGACGATGATATCCGGCCGGTCCACCTGCACTAAATAGCTGCTTTTCTCGGCAATCATGTCAGGATCCCTTGAGATATAAGTGACAGGAATATTTGTTAGAGGTCTTGCTTTTTCCCTCAATTTTTTAAAACTTTCCTCATAGCCATTCCATTCGCTAAGACAGGTATTGAATGTCTTGACTTTGGCTTGATGGCAACTTTTTGCATGGTGGGCGTCTACTTGGGATTCGAGCTGATCGGGGGAGAGAATTTTAACAGCAAGCGTAAAACGCCAAAATGCGCCAGAAAGGAAATCGCCTCGGGAAAAGACCGGCTCTTTATATTTTCTTGGACATCTGCACGAGGCGGGCAATTCTCTGGTCCATCGGAGGATGAGTGGAGAACAGGCTATTGAGGGAGCCGGTGGTAAATGGGTATACAATAAAGAGGCTGGCTGTGGCGGCCTGCTTGGGGTTGCTCGGTACAAGCCTGGCCCGGTTGACGCTGCCCTCTAATTTTTTTAAGGCGGAAGCCAGGGCCAGCGGATCTTTGCAGGCATGCGCGCCCGATTCGTCCGCCTGATATTCCCTGGAGCGGGAAACGCCCATTTGGATCAGCGAAGCCATGAAGGGCATGGCCATCGAGATTAAAAGCGCTTTGGAATTGCTTTCCCCTTTAGCATAGGCGGACCATTTCATTGAATTCGCCAGCATGCCGATCGAGGCGGCGATGGTAACGGCGATCGTCGAGATCAAAATGTCTCTATTTTTGATGTGGCCGAGTTCGTGCGCCAGGACGCCGCGCAGTTCATTGGGCTCCAAAATCTGTAAAATGCCCTCAGTGACAGCCACATTTCCATGCTCGGGGTTTCTGCCCGTCGCAAAAGCGTTGGCGACATCGGTCGGCACATACCACAATTTGGGCATCGGAATCTGGTATTCTTTGGCCAGCTCGGCGACCATTTGATAGATGTAGCCGTATCTTTCTTTATCCAAAGGGGTCGCGTTATAAGCTTTCAGGACATACTGGTCGGAGTAGAAATAGGAAGCGAAGTTCATGGCGATCGAGGCTAAGAAGGCGATAAAAGCCCCGGTTTGCCCACCGAAAAGGTACCCCATGAACATGAGCAGGCCGGTGAGCGACCCGAGCAAAAAAACTGTGCGCATCTGGTTGTGTCCCATAAATACTTTTATTTCATATTTTCATTTTTTTGGATAGAGGTAAATTATCCTTGCGATTCAAAAAAAAATTTATTAGCTTTTGGGAAAAGGAGAACGCTCTCATGAAAAAGTTGATCGCTATAGCCCTGCTGCTGTGCGGCCATTGCCAGGCGAATTATAACGGCTTTTATGCCGGCCTCAAAGTCGGGGGAGAGCGAGCCATAGCCAATGGCCATACTTCGAATTTCCTGGGATTGATTGATATTTTTGATAACACGACGACTATCTCTAACCGCGGCGAAACGGATGGGCATAACGACATTGTTATTGGGAACTTTTACGCCGGTTACGGGTTTACCTGCTATGGGGTTTTCCTCGGTCTCGAAGGGTTTGTCAATTTTCCAAGGCATGAGATCCGGAAAAATAATGTCTTGGAAAGCACATTGGATTTTGCCGATGAGAGCGAGTCTGTCCATATCCATCAAATCTTGGATCATTGTTTTAAAGTAACCTCCCGGTGTGTGGAGTACGGAGTGGATTTCAAGCCGGGCTTTTTGATAACGCCCTGTACGCTGCTCTATGGCCGCGTGGGAGCGGCATTTAACAGCTTTGCCATTTGCTCAAGATCGGAGCTTCTTTATGAGGATGACTCTAAGGGTTTAGTCGAACCCCCGTCGGTCTCGGTTATGGAGCGCTTTTTATCAAATAAGCAGCATAGCATGACCGGCCTCAGATTGGGGGTTGGCGCCGAGCTGCAGGTATATGAGAATTTCGGCATTACCCTCGATTATGTCTTCACCGAGTACGGCTCAGTCTGCATCGAGGGGCAGCATGACACGACCATCAGGGGAAAGACCTTGCCGGATGGCCTGAATGTAAATTCGCAGGCGCATCTTAGGAATAACGCCGTATTGATCGGGGTGTCCTACCGGTTCTGCCTATCTTCCCTTCTGGGATGGTGCTGGCGTTAACTCGATAAAGTCAAAAACTTTTTACTTTGTCGAGTTAATTTACAAACTTAACATCTAGTGATTTCTTTAACGACCAAAGTTTGTTCAAATCAGCTACATTTGTCCAATCGCTCTTTACTTCAGCCGTTTTTAAATTCGGACAAGAGTCGAATATCTGACATAGATCATTATAATCGAACAGGATGCGATTGGTACGGCTCTCTTCCTGCTTTTTAATCAGATTTTGCACCTGTTGCTGATAGTCATCTGCTTTAATGATTTCGTGTAATTCATCGTCATAATCCAGATCGATGTAGACATTTTCAAACCCTGCCGGCTTCGTTGCTAAATCACTCAAACAACGATTGAAAGGCAATACAGCCACAAATTGACGGGATGATAAATCTAAGTTTTTTAAGCGATGCCCGTATTTTTTAAACAAAGCCAGGGTTTCTTGCGGTGTTTGGACAAGAGCTGCCTGGCCATAAAATGCCTTTTCAAACTCCTCGTCAATCTTAACGAGGCGCGCATCGGCCATATTTGTTCCGGATTGAATGGAATAGGCCATGAAAAGAAACACACAAGTGAGCAGGGTGGTAGGAAAGGCATCCTTACCGGCGGCCAGTTTCACGATCGCTCTACAGTTATTAAAGACCAATACGGCTAATGTCGCCCGAAGCAAAACATGCCCTAGAAAAGAAAGACAGCGCAATGCGATCTTCTCCACCATACGGTTGGAAACCAGATCGTCAAGAGGTTTTACTGAAATAAGCGCATTACTCGGATTAATAGTTGAAACATCCATGATAACTCCACAATTAGATGATTAATATATACAAAAATAGTTAAATTGACAACTAAAATAAAATATATCTTTCTGCAACCTTTAAACATGGACTTTTATTCTTCGGGCATTTATCTTATCCGTGAGTAAAATTTACAATGGTTGAAAAATGAATGGATCAGGCAGCGTTCACAAGCGTTCTTATGAAGAAAATTTACATCCGGGATACAACTCTCCTGAAAAGGAGATTGCCGATACTGATTTAAATGAATTCAACACTCATGCAATGGCGGTTACTCATTCAGGTTTAACGGACATTATTAAAAAAGTCAGAATTCAAAGGGAGACGGAGATCATTCCTTTGGATGAAACGACTGTACCTAACTTTCTGAAAAGCAAATTTCAAAAGATCAAGCTCGCCGTTGCTGAAGCTATCATGCCTGATGCGAGCGAGGCTCTGCATAATAAAATCGCCAATTCGGCATTTGCTCTACGCCAGGCGTCACAAACTTCGGCGCCGCTTGATGATCGCATCCTCATGTATCCTGTGCGCGCTTCTAATTGCGCAAGCGGCTGCTATTTTCTGAAAAATATGCAGGGAAGGAACACGCTTGTTGTAAAACCGTCCTCCCAGGAAAGCGGCAATGTATTTTGCCCCGTTCCGACAGGCAAAGATTCTCCTGGCATCATTCCCGGTCAAGGGGTGCTAAGAGAGTGGCTCGCATGGAAAATTCAAACTATGCTCGGCGTGGACTTGGGAATTCCTGAAACGACTCTCATCGAAATGAGGCATCCCTATTTTTTGGATCACAAAACATCGCCCGTCTTTAACGCGCTGAAGCAGCTCAACGCTCATGTGAGCATCAAAAATGGCCAGGAGTGGACTGAGATTGAGTTTTTAAAGTGCCTGAGGCAGGCTCAGGGGCTATTACCCGCGGTGACTGAACTCGTTTTGAACCGCGATCGCGGGGCTTTAACGGAATTACATCTCGGAGCCGATTTTGTCGGTTTTTGTCAGAATAATGAACCGCCGGCCCGTTTAGCCGATGTGCAAACAATACTTAAAGATAAATTTCCCGCACATAACTGGAAACAGCTTTTCCCGCTTTGGAATACCCTGTTTAAGCAGAAAGGCATGGAAGAAGCTGTCAGTAAAGTCTATGAAGAGTTAGTGGAAAAGAGACAAACTGCCGAGCCTGCGCTGGTCTCCGCCCAAGAATATATGCCGGGCTATGAGTGCGATCTTGAAAGCGCGGAAGGGGTGGAGCAGATTTCTCAGAGTGAATTTTGGAAGCTGGTGATCGATTTGATTCTCTTCAATTGCGACCGGCACACAGGAAATATATTGGTTAAAGATAAAAAGTTGCTTCTAATCGATCATGGCATGACCTTGCCCGATCCCTTATTTAATGAAGGGGGAAAAGGGATTAAAAATCCGACAATGGAGTATTTGCATTTGCCGCAAGTCAACAGCCCGGTTGAGGGGCCGATCAAAGAGGCGATCCTACATCTGAATATCTCGCAATTCTTGCCCACCTTAGAAGCGGAAGTCAAAGAGGTTCAGGCGCGCTTTCCGAAATATGAAAAGGAATTGAGTCTCACGCGGGATCACTTCACCTTTCTTAGCTTCAGTCTTCGATTTCTTCAAAAAGGGCTTAGCCAGGGCAGAACATTGAAAGCGATGGCGATGGACTATGCCGATGGAAAAGCGCAAGCGATCCTTGCCGCCTCGTTAAATGGGAATCAGGAATTGGACAAGCTTTTGCTTGAAAGCTTGCTTAACAAATTATAGACTTCCCTTTTGGGAATCTTTCTCTCTGCTGCGACGGCTTTTATCGCTTCGTTCCGGGAGAGCTTTCCATTTTTAAACACCTGCTCGAAGTGCTCTTCTATGGAGAGCTCCTGCCAAGGGGGGGCTTCTTCCCCGCCGGGGGCGATGAGGAGGACGATCTCCCCCTTTACTTCGCTCTCTTGCCAACGCAAAAGAAGTTCCGCGGCTGTTCCGGTCTGCAATTCTTCATAGATTTTGGTGAGCTCGCGAGCTACTGAGACCCGCTTTGAGGGAGCCATTTCTTGGATGAGGGAGAGGACATTTTTCAGACGGTGGGGCGACTCATAGGCGATGGTTGTGCCCGGATAGCGGCAGCACTCCTGCAGGATGGCTTTAAGTTCCGATTTTTTTTTGGGCAGGAACCCGACAAATTGAAACCTTTCCGTATCCAAACCCGAGAGAGTCAAAGCGGTGATGGCCGCGCACGGGCCGGGCAGGGAAGTGACCGGCAGGCCCCTTTCACGGCACAGCTTGACCAGGCGGGCGCCAGGATCGGATATGCCCGGCGTGCCGGCATCGGAGATCAGAGCGATCGATTTGCCCGCCTGCAACAGCTCAATGACGATGTTTTCCATTTTGGCTTCATTGAATTTGTGATAGCTTTTCAGGGGAGTGGAGATGTTGTAATGGGAGGTCAATTTTCGGCTATGGCGCGTGTCTTCACACAAGACGAGATCGCACGATTTTAGCGTCTCAATGGCGCGTAATGTGATATCGTTTAAATTTCCGATGGGGGTTGCGATTAGATAGAGCATATGGAATTAAAAAAAAGGTGGCACCCAGATTTGAACTGGGGGATGGAAGCTTTGCAGGCTTCTGCCTTACCACTTGGCTATGCCACCTCGTAAATGCTTGTTATAATAGATTCGGATTTATCAGGTCAAGCCAAATTGCTGCATCCGCATGATATTTTTCGAAAGCTGCGTCAGCTCGCTCCAATCAGCGTAGATGCTTTTCTTTAATTTCTTCATTTCCTGTTTCAGGCTTTGCAGCATTTCCCGTTTTGATTTCTCTTTTTTGATTTGGTAGTAATTCTCTTTTAGCGATTTAAAAACAAGAGTCTTATCCATGATGCGGTCTGAGATTTCATTGATTTTCTGCTCCAATTCGTCCCGTTTGACATACCATAAATTCTTTAAACGGGTGATCAGAAGATTTTTTCGCTCCAGCACCATACGGCGGCTGATGGTGACGGGATCCATTTTTTTCAGTCCATAGGCCAGGCCGACTTTATTCAAAGTCCAGATCAGCCATTTGGAGGGGTCGAAATGGTACCAGCGCACGCCGTTGCGGTAATCATTGGCGTAGGTGTGATGGTAATTGTGATACCCTTCCCCGAAAGTGACCAGCGAGATGATAAAGTTGTCTACGGCAGTCTGTTCCTGGCAAAAAGGCTTGTCGCCCCAAGTGTGGGCGAGGGAGTTGATAAACCAGGTGAAGTGGTGCAGGAAGAACACCCTGGCGAAAACGCCGATGAGCAGGGCTCCCAGATAATCGTTTAGCAGCCACCCTAAAAAAAAGAAGACGGCCAGGTTGCTGCCGGTCATCCAGGTGTTGGCGAAGCGGTGCTGGTTCATCACCAGCTTGTTTTTCAGCAGATCGGGGACCACTTTGGGGTCGATCTCCCGTTGTTCATCCATGATCCAGAGAAAATGGGCGTACCAGAACCCTTTATTGATCGAATAGGGGTCTTTGTCGCTGTCGACATAAGCGTGGTGTTCCCTGTGGTCGAAAGCCCAGCGCAGGACACTTCCCTGGATTGCCAGGGAACCGAATAAAAGGAGAAGAAATTCAACGAATGAGTTGGTTTTAAAGGCTCGATGGGAGAAATAGCGGTGGTAGCCGGCCGTGATGCTGATGCCAGAAAGCCAAAAAAGGAGGAAGGAGGCGAGCGCCATGGACCAGGTGGGCTGGGCGTAGTAGAAATAGAAGGGGAGTGAGGCCAGAAAAAGTGTCTGGTAGACTATTAAAAAGACGGCTCGCGAGTTTAATTTTAATTCCATCTTAGACCATCCTTTTTAAGTTAGTGCAAAAGCATAAAGATAACTGAAAAAAGATTAAATTACAATGAATATAAGGGACCTGCAAGGCAGGTCCCATGGACGGTTATAAGTTAAAAATCCAATTTGGCAGAGAAGGTGAAGCCTTGCAAAGACAAGTTGTGTTCATTAATTTGAGAATTTCCAGTGTTTTGATCAAATCTTACGAGATTAAAGAATACATTTTGCTCCCAGCCGGCTTGCAGCGTTAAGGCAAAATTATCCTCGCAAAGTGAGGTCTTCCATTGTATACCAGCTCCGCAATCTCCGATGACTTGAGCGTCATTGAAGCGATCGCGTAGAAAATCTGTGTAATCGCGATTAATGGGTGTTGGTGTTGTGGTGTCATTTTCAATGATATGGTCTCTGTTGCAATTTCTAAATTGACCATACAATATCGAAGCCGATCCGAATCCATAAATACCGAATCCGCAGGCGATGTTATATGCCCCTTCAACTCCAGCTCTTAAACCGGCGCCCTGGAATTGTGTTTTAAGTCTAACGAACTCACTATTTTGTAAGGTCGTTGTGTTGCTGTTGGCAATATCGATACTGTAACATTGTTGTATCCATGCAGCCCGGATGGCGGCAAAGGGAGTAACAACAAAATTGTCTAGATTTATTCTTTTTTCAAATTTAAAATCTAAAAGATTCAGTTTTAATTTCCATCTGGCAAAAACTGTTGTTTCTGTACCAAGGTCCGATGATTGAGGAACGGCACTTCCGTATGCTGGTTCAAAGTTTCCAATCACATTAGCTGGAATGAAGGAACAACCCCTCGCATTAGAGTTAAAACGGGTCCAGACCACTTTAGCATCGCCAGCGCAAGGCAGGTGATATCCAATGCCTACGCGGAAGCCGGCATTCCATGTGAAGTCAGGTTTATTAACTTTAGTATACTCTACTGTGGCGGCATCAAAAGTAGTGTCAGAATTTGTAATAATGGTTCTGCCAAAAGGGATGCCGTGCACGGAGGGTTTCCAGACAAGGGCGTCGCCCTCAACGAAAAAAGTCGAGTTGGAAGCAGAATCATCGTATTGCGGGCAACAGTCAAAATATTGCGCGTTTACAATACCTGTAGAGGCTATTAATGCCCCTAAACCAATTAATCTTGAAATAAAAGGTCTCATAAATTCTCCTTGTATGAGGTTAATCACACCTATATTTTAAAATAATATATTTACGCAAGAACAATGCTTGTCGAAAAATAGGGGACTTGAGTACTCTTTCTTTTTAACTCCCACTTCAAATTTCTTACCTCAGATGATGGATTATATCAGACAGCTTTCAGTGAGCAGCTTCTGTACGGATAGCCGTCAGGTTAGCCCCGGCAGTCTTTTTTTTGCTCTAAAAGGGCAGAAGGCCGATGCGCACGCCTTCCTCTCTGAAGTGGCAGAGAAGGGGGCATTAGGGGCCGTCGTACAGGAAAATTACCAGGGGCCAAGCTATGGTTTGGCTTTAATTCGCGTCAAAGATGTTTTAGAAGCGCTGCAGCAGCTGGCAAGAGAGTGGCTTTTGCATTGCAAAGTCAGGGTGGTGGCCGTAACCGGTTCGGTCGGCAAAACTTCTACAAAAGAGTTTGTAGCCACTTTGCTCAAACAGAAATTCCAAGTGGCTTCCTCCCCGGGAAATAGCAATTCTCAGGTGGGATTGCCTTTGGCCATCCTCAATCACGTCAAAGAAACGGATCAGATTTTGGTGCAGGAGATGGGAATGACCGAGGCCGGTCAGATCAGCCGGCTCGTCGCGATAGCCCCGCCGGAAGTCGCCATTTTAACCATGGTCGCTCTCGTCCATGCGTGTAATTTCGAGTCGCTGAAGGGGATCGCCATGGCCAAAGCCGAAGTGTTTGGTTCAGGGCAGACAAAGCTTGGCATTGTGCTTCGCGACTGCGAATATTTCGACGAGATATGCGGAAGCTGCGCGAGAGTCTCCTTTTCAGTGAATGATCCTTCCGCTGAATATTTTTTGGATCAAAATGAGCTTTACGAGCGAGGAAAATGGGCCTTAAGCATCAGCGAGCTGCCGGTTCCAGGGGAACATAACCGGCAAAATTTGCTTGCGGCGATTGCGGCGGCAAGGTACTTTTGTTTAGAATGGGACGAGATCCAAAAGGGAATTTCCCAATTGACTCTGCCGGAAAGGCGTTTGCAGCTTGTGGAAAAAAAAGGGCTTAAGTTCCTCAACGATTCCTACAATGCGAGCACTGTTTCGATGAAGGCCTCTTTTAAGTCCCTCCCAAAGCCGGCTCCAGGCAGCAAAACCGTGGCTGTCCTGGGAGAGATGCTGGAACTGGGACAGTTTTCCGATGCCTGCCACAGGGAAGTGGGAGAGGCTGCTTTAGGCGTGGTGGACCGCATGATCTGCTTTGGGAAAGGGTGCGGGCCGATAGTCGCCTGTTGGAAGGAGGCCAAAAAGCCGGTCCAATGGACTTGCGACAGAGCGGAAATGATGAAGATATTAAGAGAGACGGCCGCCCAGGGCGATGTGGTGCTGTTAAAAGGATCGCGGGCGAATGAACTTTGGAAAGTGATTGAAGAACTATGATTTTGATATTGATTGATTTTTTGCGGGAAGCGCTCGGGCTGAAAATACCCGCCGTGTTTTGCTACTACTCTACCCGTATGATCTTGGCTGCTCTTACTACGTTGACTATCAGTATCTTCTGCGGTCCCCGCTTCATAACCAAATTATACGAGCTAAAAATAGGCCAGCCCGTGCGCAAAGAAGATTGCCCTCTGCTTGGCGAGCTGCACAGCAAAAAGCAGGATACCCCGACCATGGGCGGGATTTTGATCCTCTTCGCCATGCTGATCGCAATGTTTTTGTGGATGGATTTGCGGCATGTCTTTACGTTAATACTTTTTCTGACCACGGTTGTTTTAGGGGCCCTTGGCGGTTATGACGACTATCTGAAATTGCGTTTCAAAAACACGAAAGGTTTATCCGGGAAGAAGAAATTGGCCATACAATGCGGTTTATCAGCTTTGCTGGGAATTTACTTATTCATTCCCTTTGCAAGTCAGGCGATCTCCTTTGGAAACTGGTACAAGCCTCCCACTGTCAAGGAGGAAGTTCTCGTCAAAAAAAGACATGAGGTGAAGACTGTGCCGCTGCAGGAATACGCTTCGAGGCTTTATGTTCCTTTTATGAAAGATCCGGTGCTGCACTTCTCCGGGGTGTTCACCGTTTTAGCGATTTTATTGGTGATATTCGTGATCACCGGCTCTTCAAACGCCGTAAATTTGACCGATGGTTTGGATGGCCTTGCCGCAGGCTGTCTGATTATGGTGGCGGCCAGTCTCGCCTTCATCGCCTTTGTTTCCAATCACTTTGAAATCGCGGGCTATCTCAATATCTTATATATCGAAGGAAGCGGTGAAATTGCTATCTATTTGATGGCTTTTGTCGGCGCCTGTTTGGGCTTCCTTTGGTACAATGGCCATCCAGCGCAGCTCTTCATGGGAGACACCGGCTCTTTAGCGCTGGGAGGAATTATCGGGGTCGCCGCCGTTTTGCTCAAAAGAGAGCTTCTGCTCGCTGTGATAGGCGGAGTTTTTGTCGCGGAGGCCATGTCGGTGATTTTACAGGTCGGCAGCTACAAACTGCGCAATAAAAAGCGCATTTTTTTGATCGCCCCGCTGCATCACCACTTTGAATATAAAGGATGGGCAGAAACTAAAGTCGTGATCCGCTTTTGGATTATCAGTTTGCTGCTCTCGTTGATCGGAATCGCTTCACTCAAGTTTCAATAATATGAAAACAGCACTCGTTATAGGCCTTGGAATCAGCGGAAAAAGCGCGGCAGGATTTTTAGAGCGGCAAGGCTTTAAAGTTTTGGCTCATGATGACAAACAGCTTCCTGAGGGATTTAAGAAATTTGACGGGGATTTTACCTCTGTCGATCTCGTCGTGGTCTCCCCCGGAATCCCCCGCACCCACCCCCTCTACGTGCAGGCCAAGGAGAAGAACATTGAGGTGATCGGAGAAGTGGAACTCGCCTGCCGCTCCATTCGCAATCCCGTCCTCGCCGTCACAGGGACGAATGGAAAGACGACGGTAACGCAGCTGATCGAGCATATTTTAAAATTTGCCGGCAAACCTGTAAAATTGCTTGGAAATGGCGGGATTCCCATTACGGCTCAAATCGGAGATTCCAAAGAGGAAATTCTTGTGTTGGAGCTAAGCTCCTTTCAGCTGGAAACCATGGAAAGTCCCATTATCGACGCCGCAGCCATCCTTAATATCACTCCCGATCATTTGGACCGCTACAATGGGATGGAGGAGTATGCCAAAGCCAAAATGCATATTCACCGCTGTTTAAAGCCGGGTGGTAGTCTGTTTATTGAAGAAAGAGCGTTTTTACAGTATGGGTATCTGCTCGAAGGGTTTCCCTGCCAAATCTATTCTTCTGCTGATTTGACCACAACCCACGATACCGAGAATTACCTCGCAGCGTTGGCTCTCGTCAGCCAATTGGGGATATCGCCTGAACTGGTAAAAAAGGCCTATGAAAGTTTTAGAAAACCGCCCCACCGGATCGAGTTTGTCGAAAAAATAGGGGGCGTCTCTTACTATAATGACAGTAAAGGAACCAACATTGATGCAGTCATTCGTTGCATACAATCCTTGCCAGGCCCTATTATTTTGATTGCCGGCGGGGTGGATAAAGGAGCATCGTATACGAGCTGGATTGAACCTTTTCACGGTAAAGTAAAGATGATAATGACTATAGGCCTTGCAGCGCCGATAATTGAGAGAGAACTAGATCCCCATTTCCCAATAAAAAGAGGCCGTGACTTAGCAGATGCTTTAGAATGGGCGAAAAAATTTTCCGTTCCGGGGGACAGTATTGTTCTCTCTCCGGGATGTGCCAGTTATGATATGTTTAGGGATTACGCTCATCGCGGGGATGAGTTTAAGCGGTTAGTATTAAGGAGCTGAGGAGATGAGTAGAAGAGATACGATTTTAGTGGCGGTTCTGATCAATGCGGGATTGCTCGCTTTGTTGTTTATGATTGCCATCAATCCTGAAGAGGAGCGTGTGTTCGATACCTTCGAACAGGCTCCCGTCATGGCCGAAGCCCCGGCTGCTAAAGAGAAAATAGAGATTGAGCCGGCCATTAATTTTGCCAAAAGCGCCGTTGAAGATGAGATCGATAAAGCATTGCTCGATTTTGCCGGAAAAGCGACCTTTGATCCCCCGAAACAACCCCAATTGAAAAAAGCGGACGAACCTCAAATGACCATTACGGTAAAGAGAGGGGATATGCTGGAGCGCATTGCCAGGGCCAATGGGACGACGGTACAAAAACTGAAGCAGTTAAATCATTTGCAGGATGAAAAGCTGGAAGTGGGGCAAGTCTTGCGCGTACCCGCGCATAAGGAAGAAGTGGCTTTAGAAACCCCAAAAAAAGGTTCTGTTGATGAAGCTGAGGAGTTTTATACGATAAAAAACGGCGATAACCCCTGGAAAATTGCCAAACAGTTCAATGTGCGTTTTGACGAACTGCTGAATTTGAATCACCTTGATGAAGAGAAGGCAAGAAAACTAAAAGCTGGCGATAAAATCCGGGTGCACTGATTTGCCTAAATACCGATTCCTCTTGTTTATCTCCTGCAGCATTATTTTTGCCATGGGCATTTTAATGATATTCAGCACGACTTCCGCTGAAGTTCTGGACCACGATTTGAGCCGCAGCACACATCAGGCGATCCTAAGGCAATTCCTCTTTGCTCTTGTCGGCGTGGCCGGCGCCGTCATGATCCAGAGAGCTGGCTACCAGCAATTGCTCCGGCACAGCGGCTGGATATTAGCCTTTTTCTCTCTGCTGCTCCTCTTGACCTTGGTACCCGGAGTCGGCAGGGTTGTCAACGGCTCGCGCCGCTGGCTCTCGATCGCCGGGATCTCCTTTCAACCCTCAGAGTTTGTCAAATATATCGTTCCCATGTATTACATCTACCAGGTACAGCAGTGGAAAGGGCCTTTCAATCTGCCCCGCTTTTTGAAGCTGATCTCAGTTTTGATCATCCCCATATTATTGATTCTCGTCGAACCTAACAATGGAACCGCTGCGGTCATCGTCATGACCCTGGTCGTGTTGTTTATCTTGACGAAAGTCCCTTTAAATTATTTTGTCATCCCCCTTTTATGCTTCTCACTGGTCGCAGGAGTTCTCGCCTTTCGGCTGCCTTATGTCACATCCCGTTTGAAAGTCTATTTCGATCCCGAGCTCGACATCAAAGGGAAGGGGCATCAGCCCTATCAGGCCAAGATAGCAGCCGGTTCCGGGCAGCTCTTTGGTAAAGGGCCCGGCAACAGCCTGCAAAAATTAAGCTATCTGCCCGAAGCGCAAAATGACTATATCGCCGCAATTTTTGCCGAGGAATTTGGCTTTGCCGGCGTGCTTACCTTGATATTGCTCTATATGACCTTGGCTTATGTCGGCTTTGCCATCAGTTATCTCGCCCCAAGGCAGGACGGCTACTACCTGGCGGCGGCAGTGACCTTCCTGATAAGCTTTCAAGCCTTTTTGAATATGGGGGTGGTATCGGGACTCCTGCCCAGCACGGGCCTCAATTTGCCCCTCTTTAGCCAAGGGGGCACCTCTCTCGTCGCAAACATAATGGGGATCAGTTTGCTTTGGTCGACTAAGCGGCCTTGTTCACTTTAGAGGACCGGCTAAGCGTGCTGCGACTCAAGCAAACGGTAGTTGATTTTACCTGTTCCCATGATCGGTATTTCACTAAGTTCAATTACGGAAGATACCTTGACCAGATTGCTGAAACCCGATTCCCTTAAAACTTCATTGACCTCTTCCGTCGTCGTGTGAAACTTGGTAAAAAGAAATATCTTAGCCTTTTCTCCCGCCTCTTCTTTGGCGCTCACGGCCACAGCAGGGCCCTCGGAATGGATATGCCAATTTTTATTATGAGCCTGTTCTAAAATGGCATTTTCAATAGCCGTCAGACTGATCATCTCCCCGCCGATTTTGATAAACCGCTTTTTGCGGCCGGAAATGGTCAAATTATTTTGCCGATCCAGGAAACCAAGATCTCCCGTCACATACCAATTCTTTTCCCCTTCAAATTCAATGAAAGGCGATTTTAAACCGGGATTGAGATAGCCTGAGAAAATATTCGGACCCTTTGCGATAATCATTCCTTGGGAGCCAATGGGGATGGGGGCATAGGTCTCCTGATCGACCACGCGGATTTGGACGCTTGGAAGCTGCTTGCCAACACCTACAATCGGCTTTCCGGGAATATTCAAAGTCAAAACAGGTCCGCATTCCGTTATCCCATAACCCTCAGAAAGAGCTTCCTTTTTGCCGATTGCTTCCATCATCGATACCAATTCCGGTGGAGTTTTTTCCGCGCCGGTAATGCACAATCTCAGTTTATTCAACTGTTCTTTCTTGGCCGATTTGAGCATATTTTTGACAAATGTCGGCGCACTGCAAATAGCCGTTACCCCCCATTTTTCACACGTGTCGCTCAGCTGCTTGCCGTTGGTAGGATCGGGAGAGAAACAGATTCTGATGCCGGCTAAAAGGCCGAGCAATCCTCCAAAACTTAAGCCAAAAGAGTGGAAGGGAGGGAGAAAGCCATACATGCAGTCCGTCGAGTTAATTTCTACCAGTGATAAAGCATCTCTTTGATTGCTCAAAAGATTTTCATGGCTTAATGGTACACCTTTAGGCATGCTTTCCGTGCCGCTAGTAAATAAGAGAACCGCAGTGTCGTTCTTGGATTTATCAGCAATATGAAAATGATTCAGGATGGCTTTGGTTGAACGCCTCGACCAGTAAAGAGCGCTCAATTTGGCCCTGATGCCGAATTCATTGCGTACATCCTCCAGCATGATCATCCGGTCATCTATGCCATTGAAATCCACATTTTCGAGCCGGTCGATAAAAGCCCAGGAAGTCAAAACCGCTTGAACGTTCGACAATTGCACGACAGATTCCAAATGGCGCGGGCCTATGGTCCAGTTGACCATCAAAGGAATTTTTCCCGCTAGCTGGCAGGCGAGGACGCAGACATAAGCCGGGACGCTGGCCGGCAGCAAAATGCCGACATAGTCGCCAGGCAGCTTGCGGATATACTCAGCGAGCAGCAAAGTGCGTATCTTTAGCTGGTGATAGGTAAGGATGCCGGAGCGCATATCCCCGCAGGCGGCTTGCGAACCGAGCCTGGCGCAATTGTTTAAAAAACTCTCAGGAATTGTTTTTCCCTCTGCCACCATACATCGGCGATCGGGTGTCTTTTGGAACCATTTCCCCATATGAAAGCTGTCGGTTTCGGCAGCTGTATCCTGATAGGTGATCTGCTTGGCGGCGATGGCAAAGGTTTTTCCAACCGTGGTCATCTCCTGGATCGGAACACCGCTGATATCGAATTTGTCGTGCAGGAAAGTGTATAGTTCGGCGATATCCAGCGAATCCAGACCCAAATTGGTGCCCAATTCGAGATCGGGGGTTATTTTCTCCGGATCGACATTCGCTATGCGCGCTATTTCCCCGGTTATCTTATCTTTTAGCTGCTGAGGAATTTTATCTAATTTGATGTTATGCTCTTTGGAGTTTTTTGGGGAAAAAAGCTCGGGGATCTCCTTCTTAAAACAGCTATAGGAAACTAAAACTAAAGAATCGCCCATCTTCTGATCGGAGAGTCCGTCGGGGAGATTGTACCAATTTTCTAAATATTTATTTAATTCCAGGCGGGAGCTGCGGTAAGGAAAATCGGCCGGTGCCGGAACAAACTCAACAATGACCTGTCTTTTCGGGATAAAGAGTATGAAATTCTTTAAAACTGATTTGATCCCATGCCATAGGGTGGAAGTCATAGAAGGAGTTTTTCCGGTAAAAGCCCTGGAAAAAGTGCTTCCCCAAAGACCTTTAATCCTTACGAGCACGACATTTGCTTCCGGAACTTCCTGCAGCAGGCGATGGACGGCCGAATTTGCCCCGATCTCCTCCATTGACGTTTGTTTGAGACCCCCGGCCGGATAGATCAAAAAATTGTCGCCTTTTTTTAAATCGGCGCTGATCGATTTCATCATCGTTTCATTTTTTTTCTTTTTCAAGCTGTTGCTGCCCTCGGAAAAATTGGGGACCGGCAACGCATTAACCAACTTCAAACAGCTATTAACCAACGGTTTGTAATACATATATTCCACAACCATGGGGCGGACGGGAAATTTGCGCCATATGCCCATAGTCACAATGACCGGGTCTATAAAAACGGTCGGATGGTTGGGGAGGAAGAGAATGCCGCCGGGTTTGTTAAGCGTTTCAGGGGTGAGATTTTCGAGACCTTTAAAGGTTATGCGGTAGCGGAAAAGTAGAACAAACCGCAAAAAAAAGTCTATAAAATTAAGGGCGATGGTTTTCATAAAACTCCAGATGTTTTAACAGAATTATGTCGGTAACGGTGCAATCTTGACAAGAAAAATTCCATAAATTATATAAAATATATTTTAATATTGTTTTATTATTTAACTGTTATTATACTAATTCAGGTTTAGTAATAAAGAGAATATAATGGTAGATTTTAGTCCGTTGAGAGGCAAGTCCGCATGGATTAGTTTTCATGACGCCGTAAAAGGTCCCGCAGACACAGCCGGAAAGCTCCTTGAAATGGATAATATCGGCAAGTCGCTGCTTTCGGTATTTAAAGTTTTTGATCTCGCCTATATGCCGAACCTTCCTCCCTTTTTTCAAAAACTCGCCAGTGACAACAAAGTCTGCATCGACGTCATTGCTTCCTTCAAAGTTGTGTTCACTCTGAAAAAAATCACTACCTGCGACGTGGTCGGGAGAACCTATTGGGAAACGCATAAAGTCACAGAGATAGTCGATGTGGTTTTTACCTTGGGCTCCAATTTAATCGGTACGGTCAGATATGTCAGCCGTTTGGCCTCTATTGCCCTGCCGGCTTCCCTGACCCTTTGGAAAATGGGCTTTACTTGTGTTTCCTACACGTGCCGCGGCTATAACGATAACCAGAATATCATAAAATTCAAAAAAGAATTAGCTGTATTGAGTGCGAGAAAGGCGGATTCCGATGGAAAAATTCGCTCATTGAGCGATCAGGAATTCAAAGACAAATATCATCTGAAGAGGGATATTTGCGGAAAGAAAATAGCTTTATTGAACAGAAAGATTGAGAGGCTATGCCAAAACCCACCGAAAAACGAGCTGGCGGCAAGGCGGGAAAGGGCTTTTAATTGCCACAAATTGATTGAAAAGTGGGAATTGAAGTTTAACCGGTATGAAAAATATCTTTGCGCGCTTGATTTTGACCCGATAGACCGCTTTTGCGCATTGAAGAAAGAGAAATGGGTCAACCGCATAAAAAAATGCAATAATAATTTGACTGACAAACTCTATTCCCGAGCTTTCCACCTCACTTTCGCAGCGACCTTAGCGCTTGGCATACTCGCTTCATTGCTTGCTGTACAGCATGTGGTTATTACATCTGTTTTGACAGGTATGGGGGTGGTTGTATCCGCCATCGGTATGAAATGGCTGATCGACCAGCCTACAGAAAAAGCATATAAAATAATTTAAATGTAAAATATTTCTTTACTTCATTTTAATTGTTTTTCCTTTACAATTTCTAGTAAATTCTATATTATAGGCCTTTAGTTAATATATCGTTAAGATTTTTGGAGGATGACGAAATGGGTGTTGCGATAAGATCTGCATTTAATGCAGTGATAAATACGGGTTGTGCTGCGGCGGATAAGGCATATAAGACAGCTGACAAAGGATTGCTCTGGGCGAGCGAAATTCGTAAAAGCCCTGATGCAACAGAAAATTCTATCCGCTTTGTCGGTTTTGTCGCTCTCGGCGTTCTTCAAACAACCACGCCGACGACGCCGCTTTGGAAAAATTTGAGCGTCAGATTGGTCGATAATGCCGACTTCCTCTGCAGCGTGCAAATTTTCCAAAACCTCAATTATTGGGTAAACGGCGGCTGGAGAGAAGGCGACTACCTTCCAAAGTTTGCTAACCTGGTATTTACCAACGTGACAGCATCCTGTGTGGTTTTGCTGCTCGACCAGTGGAAATTCCTCGAAGTCGGTCAATTGGCAGCTACTATCGGCACCAAAGTTCCCCTGTTAAAATGGGTGACCGAGCGCACGGTCAATGAGTATTTGCGCAGCCAGTTGGCCATAGGTTTTCTTCTGCTTGATGTTCACCAACTCTGGTGCGGCTATGACAATTTCATCGAATTCCGGAGAAGCCAGGCCGAGTGCGCGAGATTAGGGGCGTCAATAAATACCCAACAGGGGAATATTCCTCAATTGCAAGCCCAATTAGTTCTCGAAAAAGATAAAATGGATCTGGCAAAATTGAAGTTAAAACAAAACATGGTAGACGTTGCGCAGTTTACCTCCCAGGTGGCTTTGAACGTCCTTTGCGTTTACGGATATGGGGCGGCCTCTCCGGTGATTATCGGGTGGGGATTAACCTCTTACGGCATAGGCGTTTTCAGTTTTCTTTATAAAAACTCCAATAAAGCAACGTTGGAAAGACTCGAAAACAGGATCAATCCCCCTCAAATTTTAAATCCCGATGAGTATCCGCTCTTTTCATCTCCAAGCCAGTTTGATCCTCGCCATTATTTGGATTTTGCCGCCCGGCTTGTCACCAAGTTTGAAGGATTGGATAACCTCTGCAAATTGGTTGGTGGGATGTTCGAGTTTCAAGATAAGTGTAGAAAATCTATAACCCAGCCCTACAAAAATATCAAGGCGACCTTAGACGCCAATGTGGAATTTAACAAGTTTACCAATTTGTTCCCCAGAACGCAAAAGCAGGGGGAACAGGTTTATAAAGGCAAAGTGAGCTGGAAGGAGACTATAGGTTCTGTTGGCTTGCTCGGTGTGACGATTTTTGAATCGTTTAGCTGGTGCTGGTCCATGAACGATCTAGGCAAGGCAGGCAATGTGTTTAAAGTATGGAAAAACGGCTTCTTCATCACGGGCCTTACTGCCAATATCGTATCGGATAGTTATAAACTTGATAAATATGACTCCCGTAAAAATTTAGCGACTGCAAAACTACAAAAATGGGCGAACCATCCCTTGCGTACTTGTAATACGACTGCTGAGATCAGACAGCTTTATACCGATAAAATCACAAATCAACCAGATTCCCCTAAGCGGGCAAATTGGCAGAAAAAAATAGATGAGATAGCAGCTCTCGATGCAGCTGGCCATGTGAGCTATGTAGCCCGGTACAAACAACATATTCAAAAGAAGCAGGATGATTGGCGCGAAATCGGCGCCTATTTGAACAACGCGAAAAGGGGCGCCGGCATGGCCCGCGATAACTCCGCAATTAAAGTGGTGTCGCTCTGTGTTGATATGGCGGTTATTTCATTAACTGTATCCAAAGTAACTACAGCCATCATCCCCGTTATTGGCCTGCAAATCGCCGCGATTGATCGCGCCAAACAGGTCTTTACGATGGTCAATCTGGGGCTGGGTTTGAAAGGATTGTATACGATCCACTTTAAAGAATATTTTGTAGATGATTTTAAAAATCACCTTATAACAAAAAGAAATATTAAGCCTGCGAAACTTGACGTCTAATGATAAGCTCAGTATGGCTGAGTGGGCATTAATTGCTCTCTTTGGTGGAGCGATGCTAGGTATTGGCATCGCTTCACTCCCTCCCCAAAATGTTTCCCTTTCAGACACTTCAGAGTCCCTTATAGATATCTCAATCGTTGGGGCGGTTTCTAATCCCGGCGTTTATCAGGTGCCTGCCAATGCCACCCTCCGCGAAGCGCTAGCTTTAACTTCATTTTTGCCCGATGCAAACCCGCAAAAACTCAAGTGGGAGTCTAAAGTTCGCCAGGGGCAAGTGATAAAAGTGGCGAAGAAGCGGAAAAAAATAAAGAAGTTCGATTCTTCTATTGTGGAAAAATCGCAAGTTTGATAATGTTTTCCTTTCACCGATTGAGAAAGGCTGTAAGAGCAGTCTTAAGTCGCTTGAAAGTTCTGATTAGAAACACATTTCATGTGTACCTTTTCACAAACTGACAAGTTTTTAGATCTTTAATCGTAAAATGAAATGAAATTTTTGATTAGTTCATCTAGTGTTAACTAGACTATAAGTTTTAGGAATTGATATATGGCTCTAAAATTAATGGGTAGAAAGCGCGGAATGATTCAGCTGTTTGATGAAAACGGCAATATTGTTCCATGTACTGTTGTAGAGATTGAACCAAACGTCGTTGTACAAGTGAAAACTAAAGATACAAAAGATAAGTACAATGCTGTGCAGTTGGGTTTTGAGAAAATTAAAGCAAAAGATCCAAGAAGATTCGAAAAAAGAGTTACCAAGCCTAAAAAAGGTCACTTTGCTAAAGGCGATGTTCCACCTCGCAAATTCTTAAAAGAATCTAGAATTGAAAAAGCTTCAGAATTTCAAGTCGGCCAAGAGATTGGCGTAGAAGCTTTCACAGATCTGGAATTTGTTGATGTTACAGCAATATCGAAAGGTAAGGGCTTTCAAGGGGTAATGAAGAAGTACAATTTCTCAGGCGGTCCTGCCGCTCACGGTTCTGGCTTCCATCGCCATGCCGGTTCGACGGGGATGCGTTCCACACCAGGCCGTTGCTTTCCAAATAGCCCGCGGCCCAGTCATATGGGCGACGTTCAAGTCACTGTTCAGAACCTGAAAGTGGTTAAAGTTGATGTAGCTAATCACGTGCTGGTTATTAAAGGGGCTGTTCCTGGTGCCAGAAATGGGTTGGTATATCTTTCCCAAGCCGAAAAAAAATATGCGAAACAATAAAAGTTATTCGGAGTAAAAGATCGTGGCAACACTAAAAAAGTATAACATCGATGGCAAAGAAGTTGGTGAAGTTCATGTTGACGAAAGTTTAGCTGAATTCGATGTCAATAGTCAGATGGTTAAAGATTATATTGTAGCATTGAGAAACAATGCCAGACAATGGTCTGCATGCACAAAAACGAGAGCCGAAGTAAAACATACGACAAAGAAAAGTGTAAAGCAAAAAGGTACGGGCGGCGCCCGCCATGGTAACCTAGTTGCCGGTCAGTTCCGAGGCGGAGGTATTGTTTTTGGACCAAAACCAAAGTTTGATCAGCATGTAAAAATTAACCAGAAAGAAAGAAAGGCTGCAATCCGATATTTGATTAGTCAAAGAATTGCTTCAGGCCATGTTAGAATTCTCGAAAATACAAAGCTGAATGAGCCAAAAACAAAAGCTGCCGCTAATTTTATTCGCAATTGCGGACTAAAAGGCAAAATCTTGATTTTGGGCGAGGGGAATACAGAGGTTGTTTCTGTTGAAGGAAGAGAACATAAAGTAAGCGTTGCTGCAGATCAACACAAAAACTTTGTGCGAAGTGTGCAAAATATTCCTAATGTCAACTTTTCTTTAGCTAAAAATATCAGCGGATATGATGTGGTTTGCGCAAGAGAGTTAGTGCTAACGGAAAAAGCGCTTATCGAAGTCAAAGAATGGTTGTGTGGATAAAGGGTAAAAAATGGAAAAAGGTAGAGATCCGTATCAAATAATTAAACATCGCCATGTTACTGAAAAGGCGACGATGCTGCAAGAGTTGCAAAATGCTAAAAGCAACCCGTCAGTAAGTAAGTTTGAATTGCCTAAATATGTTTTTGTGGTTGACAGAGATGCCGATAAAAGACAGATCGCCAGAGCGGTAGAGCAAATCTACCAAAAACTCAATGTGCGTGTGGTTTCTGTTAACACGATAAATGTAAAAGGAAAGAAACGCCGCGTTAGAGGACGTGTTGGATTTAAAGCAGCCTTTAAAAAAGCAATTGTGACTCTGGAAAAGGGTGACAAATTAGATAACGTTTGAAGTAAAGAAGAGGTTTAGACCCTATGTTGCGAAAATATAAACCGGTTACTCCGAGTAGACGTCAGTTAGTTCTTCCAATGAATGAAAAGTTAACGCGTGCGGAAGGAAAGAAAAAACAGACTGTAGAACCGGAAAAAAGTTTGCTGTTAACTAAAAGACGGACCAATGGTCGAAACAATCTGGGAAGAATCACATGCCGTCATAAAGGTGGCGGACATAAGAGAAAATTCAGGATTGTCGACTTTAAACGCGATAAAGAGAACATCCCAGCTACTGTTGCCTCTATCGAGTATGATCCTAACAGATCCGCTTATATCGCCCTTTTAAACTATATCGATGGGGAAAAGCGATATATTGTGGCTCCTGAAGGCCTTAAAGCAGGGGATAAAGTGCAAACAAGCGATGAACCGCCATTTCATGTGGGTTGCTGCATGCGTTTGAAATTTATGCCGGTTGGTTCCACTATCCATAATATTGAGATGTATCCTGGTAAAGGGGCTGTTTTGGTCCGTTCAGCAGGCTTGTCCGCTCAGTTAATGGCCCGAAGCGGCGGTTATGCCACATTGCGCATGCCCTCCGGTGAGGTTCGCATGGTTAATGAAGATTGCCGCGCAACGTTTGGCACTGTATCCAATTCCGAACACAGTTTGCGAGTTGAAGGTAAAGCCGGAAGAAATAGATGGAAAGGGATTCGCCCAACCGTTCGCGGTACTGTGATGAACCCGGTTGACCACCCTCACGGTGGTGGTGAAGGTAAAAGTAAAGGTAATATTCCTCAGACCCCTTGGGCTCAATTTACCCGGGGATTACGTACTAGACCACAGAAAAAATCTAACAAGTTTATTGTTAAGGATCGAAGGAAGAAATAAC
Organism: uncultured Chlamydiae bacterium; assembly: GCA_963696295.1. Lineage (GTDB taxonomy): Bacteria > Chlamydiota > Chlamydiia > Chlamydiales > JAJFMB01 > CAVOJR01. The sequence continues at coordinate 2,302,981 of CAVOJR010000001.1, forward strand.
TATGAGTAGATCACTTAAAAAAGGTCCATTTGTCGATCACCATTTATTGGCTAAAGTTGATAAATTAAATCAAATTGGATCAAAGCAGCCAATAAAGACATGGTCAAGAAGATCAATGATACTACCTGACATGATTGGTCATACTTTTGAAGTGCATAACGGAAAGAAATTTTTAACTGTATTTGTTTCCGAGAATATGGTGGGACATCGCTTGGGTGAATTCTCGCCGACAAGAACATTTAAAGGCCATCCAGTTAAAAAGTAGAAGGTAAAACTATGAGTCGTGCAAAAGCGATTACAAAATTTGTTCGAATCAGTCCGCGAAAGGCGCGTTTAGCTGCTGATATTATTCGCGGATTGCCGGTACCTGAGGCAACGTTACAGTTAGACTATTGTCAGCTAAAAGGTGGTAAATTACTGAAGAAAACCCTTGATAGCGCAGTTGCAAATGGTGAAAACGAGTCTGACATGCGCAGGGAAAATATGCAAGTGCTTGAAGTCAGAGTCGATGCAGGACCGATATTAAAACGTGCCAAACCACGTAATAAAGGTGGAAGGCATCCAATTATGAAAAGAACCAGTCACTTTACAGTGGTTGTTGGAGTAGCATAAGGAGTATCTGGATGGGACAAAAGACAAATCCGATTGGGTTCCGCCTCATTCGCAAAAAAAATTGGCGCTCAAAATGGTACGCCAATAAGCAAGAATTTGGAAATATGCTCGTAGAGGATTTTAGAATCCGTGAGTGTTTGCTAAAGAAACCCATATGTGTTGGGACTTCGAAAATTCGCATCAGAAGAATGAGCGAAAAGGTTGAAGTCACGATTTGTACGGCAAGACCTGGTCTCGTTATCGGGAAAAAGGGAACTGAAATCGATGTTCTCAAGAAAGAACTGTCACAACTTACTGGCAAAGAAGTCTGGATCGAAGTTGAAGAGATTAAGAGACCTGACCTGGATGCCAAAATTGTCGCTGACAGCATTGCAAAACAATTAGAGAGACGTATTCCTTTCCGTCGTGCGATGAAAAAAGCGATGCAGTCCTCAATGGATGCAGGCGCAGTGGGTATTAAAGTTAAAGTTTCGGGTCGTCTTGGCGGCGCGGAAATTGCAAGAAGCGAATGGTATAAAGAAGGCAGTGTTCCTCTACATACTTTGCGCGCAGACATAGATTATGCTCATGGTAGAGCAGAGACCACTTACGGAAGTCTCGGTGTTAAAGTGTGGATCAACCGCGGTGAAGACATACATATGAAAGAGGAGGTCGCTTAACCATGACATTATTGCCAAAGCGAACGAAATACCGTAAGGCACAAAAAGGACAGTTTGCCGGCCTTAGCAAAGGCTCGAACTTTGTGCAATTCGGTGAATTTGGAATTCAAGTTTTAGACAGGGGTTGGATAACGTCTCAACAAATCGAGGCGTGCAGGGTTGCTATTAACCGTTATTTCCAACGTCGCGGTAAAGTTTGGATCAGAATTTTCCCTGATAAACCAATTACCAAAAAACCTGCAGAGGTTCGTATGGGTAAGGGAAAAGGCGGATTGGATCATTGGGTAGCTGTTGTGAGACCGGGCCGCGTTTTATTTGAAGTCGCTAACGTTTCCAAAGATGATGCACAAAATGCGTTACGAAGGGCAGCGGCAAAACTAGGACTAAAAACGCGTTTTGTAGAACGTTTAGAAGAAGTGTGAGGTTGAAATAATGAAAGCTCAAGATTTAAGAGATCAATCCATTGACGAGTTAATGCTCAAGGAAATCGAAGTAAAAGGGGAACTATTTGAACTTGTTAATGAGTTGAAATTAAACAAAAAATTAGAAAAACCCCACTTGATTCCTAAGCTGCGTAGAGATATTGCGCGCATTAAGACAATCATCAATGAAAAGAAAGTGGTTAAAGCGTAAAAGGTTTAATATGCAAGAAAAAAAAGAAGCAAAACGTAAAGTTAAACAAGGAACAGTCGTCAGTAATAAGATGAATAAGACTGTTGTTGTTAGAGTTGACCAAAGCTTGCGCCATCCTCGATATGGAAAAGTTATTAGCGTTAGCAAAAAATACTATGCGCATCATGAAGGTTCGCCACTGGAAGTGGGTGATAAAGTGCAAATTATTGAAACCAGACCTCTTTCAAAATTGAAACGGTGGCGTGTGGCTACAACAGAAACGACTTCTGTAGCTTAAACGGCAAGGGTATTATCGGAGAAAAATTATGATTAAACAAGAAACACAGCTAAAAGTTGCAGATAATTCAGGGGCAAAGCGAGTAAAGTGCTTTAAGGTATTAGGTGGTTCAAGACGCCGTTATGCCTATGTCGGCGATATTATCGTCTGCTCCGTACAACAAGCTGAACCCAATGGCAGTGTTAAAAAAGGCGATGTGGTTAAAGCCGTTATTGTCAGGACAAAATCCTACATTAAGCGCAAAGATGGTACAAAATTGCGTTTTGATAGCAATAGCTGCGTTTTAATCGATGATAAAAGAAATCCGCGCGGAACCCGTATATTCGGTTCGGTGGCTCGCGAATTGCGCGATAGAGACTTTTTAAAAATTGCCTCTTTGGCGCCAGAAGTGATTTAGGGGAAAAAAATGAAAGTTAAGACTGAAGAAAAGAAAAGAATAAAGAACATCCGCAAAGGCGATACAGTTATGGCCATACGCGGCAATAATAAAGGGCAGACGGGTGTTGTCTTATCTTGTGGAAATGATCGTGTGTTGGTTCAAGGTTTGAATATACGAAAAAAATGCGTAAAAAAATCTGAAATTCATCCTAATGGCGGCATCATTGATATTGAAGCGCCGATCCATGTTTCTAATATTCGAATCTGTATTGGAGATGAACCTGTAAAACTGAAAACACGCTGCAATAAACAGGGTGAGAAAGAATTATATTATGTAAAAGATGGTAAAGAAACGCTTTACCGTCCAATAAAAAAACCTGCAAAATAGGTGGCTAAGGTAAATGTCTAAGTTAAAGAAAAGATATTTAAACGATATTAAGAAAGATCTGCAAAAAAAGTTTAATTTTACAAATCCGATGTTAATGCCAAAAGTATTGAAAGTGGTACTTAACATGGGAGTTGCCGAAGCTTTAAAAGATAAAAATATCATTCAAGATTGTGCGAAAGAGTTAACGATGATCTCTGGACAAAAACCAATCTTGACTAAAGCTAAAAAATCGATATCCAATTTTAAACTTCGTGAAGGTCAACCTATTGGTGTTAAAGTGACATTGAGAGGGGAAAGAATGTACGACTTTATGGATAGATTTTTTAATATTGTTTGCCCTCGCATTAGCGACTTTCGCGGTTTTAATGTAAAAGGGGACGGCCGAGGCAATTACACCTTGGGTATTGAAGACCATCAAATTTTTCCTGAGTTGAACTTGGATGAAGTCAAACGTTCGCAAGGGATGCACATCACCTTTGTGACTACGGCTAAAAATGATGAAGAATGCATCGAGCTATTGAGATTGCTCGGGCTTCCATTTAAAAACTTACCTGTTGCGGTAGCAGCTTAATTTAAGGAGTAGAGAAGATGATAACGGATCAAATCGCTGATTTTCTCTCGAGAATACGCAATGCTGTGAAAGCTCAACACCGCTTTGTTGATGCTGACTGGAGTAAAATGCGAGAAAATATTGCAAGGATCTTAAAGGAATATGGCTTTATTGAAAGCTATCTCATAAAAAAAGATAGTGAAAGCCGCGGTAAAATTCGCATTTTCCTAAAATACGGTTCCGCGAGATATTCTGTAATACAAGGAATTAAACGGATGTCAACACCTGGCTGCCGTCAATACATATGTCATAGTGACATTCCTCACTTTTATGGTGGTCAAGGATTATCGATTTTGTCGACATCGCAAGGAGTGATCGCCGGTAAAGAAGCAGAAAAACGTAAACTTGGTGGAGAAATACTTTGCTTGGTTTGGTAAGCGAAGTTAGCAGGAGATAAGATATGTCAAGAAAAGGAAAAGCACCTATTCAACTACCTAAAGGGGTTGAGACGAAGATAACTAATGATAGTGTCTCGATCAAAGGTCCGAAAGGGTCAATAACTCAAAAGATCGGCCCTGAAGTTAGCGTTGAAGTGAAAGATGATGTTATATTAGTATCTCTAAATGAAAAATTTGAAGATAAATCTAATTTTCATGGCCTTTACCGCAGTTTGATTGCAAATATGGTGGTTGGAACGACTGCCGGGTTTGAAAAGAAATTGCAGATGATTGGAGTGGGATATCGCGCAGCTGTTCAAGGTAACATGTTAGATCTGCAACTCGGTTTTTCTCATCCAACTAAGCTTGAAATTCCTCAAGGTATGCAAGTGAAAGTGGATAAAAACACGCTAATCATTATTAACGGTATTGATAAACAGGAAGTCGGCCAATTTGCTGCAACCGTAAGAAGTATGCGACCACCCGAACCCTATCAGGGAAAAGGTATTCGATATGAGAATGAATATGTTCGCAAAAAAGCAGGTAAAGCTGCAGCCAAAAAGTAAAAGTGGTGGGAAACTATGAATAATACGCAGAAAGAAAAACATGAAACGCGTCATAAGCGCGCTTTACGAGTAAGAAAAAAACTCCGTGGCAATCACGAAAAACCAAGATTGTGCGTTTTCAAAAGCAATAGGCATATTGGAGTTCAGCTGATTGATGATGAAAATGGAGTAACCATTGGATCTGCTGCTACTATCGATAAAGACTTTCAAGGCACTGATTTTGCCAAAAAGACTAAAGATGCTGCCAAAAAAGTGGGCCAAAAAATAGCTGAAATTGCGAAGAAAAACAACATCAGTGAAGTTATTTTCGACCGCGGAAGTAACAAATATCATGGAATTTTGGCTGAACTCGCTGAAAGTGCAAGAGCATCAGGTTTAAAGTTTTAATACATCAGGATGAAATAAAATGTCAAATTTTAGTGACTCTAAAAAGAAAGATAAAGACAAAGAACAAAGCGATTTACACGAAAAAGTTCTCTATATCAATCGTTGCTCTAAGGTTGTAAGCGGCGGACGCAAATTCAGTTTCTCTGCGCTAATTCTTGTGGGAGACGGAAAGGGACGGATCGGTTATGGCTTTGCCAAAGCAAACGAGTTGACTGACGCAATCCGCAAGGGTGGTGAATCGGCTCGTAAAAACATGGTAAAGATCCCCATGGAGGGAACCACGATCCCGCATGAAGTGATTGTTCACTGGGATGGTGCTTGCGTATTATTGAAACCTGCGCCAGTAGGTACGGGAGTTATCGCCGGTTCCAAAACTCGAGCCATCTTAGAAATGGCTGGGATAAAAGATGTGATGGCAAAAAATCTGGGTTCGAACAACCCGCTTAACCAGGCAAAAGCGACATTTAAAGCGCTTAATCAGTTAAAGACGAGAAAAGAAATTAAAGAGTTGAGAGGTATCGCATGACAACATTGCATGAACTACAAGACACATGCCGATCAAGAAGAGTAAGTAAGCGCGTTGGAAGAGGACCGGGTTCCGGACTTGGAAAAACATGCGGACGCGGTCAAAAAGGTGCGGGTGCTAGAGCCGGTTATACTAGAAGATTGGGTTATGAAGGCGGACAGTTCAGACTTTACATGAAGCTTCCTATCCGTGGATTTAACAATGCCCGTTTTAGAAAAGAATTCGCTACGATTAACTTGTTTCAGATTAATGAAATTTATAAAGATGGTGATGAAGTATCCATTGAGAGTCTGAAAGAGAAAGGTTATCTTAACGGTCCCGTTCATGGTTTGAAAATTTTAGGTGATGGCAAACTGGACAAGAAAGTCAAAATTGTTGCCGATGCCGTTTCGAACGGAGCCAAAGAGAAATTAGAGAAAGCAAAAATTGCATTTACAATAAATTCCAAAGCATAAGATACTTGATTTTTCAATTTATCTAGAGGAAACAGTGATGTTACAAAGTTTGCAAAGAATAGCCCAAATGCCGGAATTAAAGTCGAAAATACTGTTTACATTACTGATGCTGGTTGTTTGTCGAATCGGTGTCTTTATCCCTGTTCCTGGTATCAATGGCGAAGTCGCCTTGAGTTACTTTCGCCATGCTGCCGGGGGAACGCAAAATATATTCCAGATGGTAAACCTGTTTTCTGGCGGTGCGTTCTCGCAGATGACTGTTATTGCCCTGGGTGTTGTGCCTTATATTTCAGCATCGATTATTTTGCAGTTGTTTGTAGCGCTGTGGCCTTCCTTTCAAAGGGAAATGCGAGAAAATAGCGATGCGGCGCGGCGCAAACTCACTAAGTTGACCCGTATATTGACAATGGGCTTAGCCTTCATACAATCAGCTATGTATGCCAAATTTGCGATTCAGATGAATATATCGAGTCGGGGTATTATCGCAGGCGAACTTCTCGATGTGCAGCTTTTTGGAATTCCTATTGTCTTTTATCTCCTCGTGGTATTTACGATGACTACCGGTACGCTATTTTTGATGTGGATCGGTGAGCAAATCACGGAACATGGTATTGGAAACGGAATGAGCCTTATTATCTCACTAGGCATTCTGTCCCAGTTTCCAACGGCCTTGGGCATGATTTTTCAGCAGCTCAACCTCTCTTCCCAAGAGGCGGGTTCCATGAATTTTACCTCGGTGCTCCTCCTGATTACTGTATTTGTTCTGGTAACGATTGGAACTATCCTGGTCATACAAGGGCATCGTAGAATTCCATTGCAATATGCCAGAAGAGTAGTGGGTAGAAAAGAAGTGCAGGGCGGCACATCATACATCCCATTGAAGATTAATTACGCTGGGGTAATACCGGTAATTTTTGCCTCCTCGTTATTGATGTTCCCGGCAACCATAGCCGCCTTTGTCGGACAAGGTAATTGGCTCGGTGAATTCGCTTCCTGGCTGTCCGCCGGAGGATCAGCTTATATGGTCGCTTTTGTGACGCTGATAATATTTTTTACCTACTTTTGGACAGCGACACAGTTTCACCCCGACCAAATTGCTTCTGATATGAAGAAAAACGGGGCATTCATCCCCGGTATCCGCCAAGGTAAACCTACCCAGGATTATCTTGATGCGACGATGAACAAAATTACGTTATTAGGCGCCATATTGCTGGCCCTGATAGCCATTTTACCTGCAATTGTTAGCCGATTTTTGGGAATACCGCAAACCATCAGCTATTTCTTTGGTGGAACAGCCTTGTTGATTCTTGTCGGAGTTGTTTTAGATACGATGAAACAAATTGAATCGCACCTGTTGATGAAACGCTATGATGGTTTTATGAAAAAAGGGCGTGTCCGAGGTCGTTAAGTTTTGCAAAATATAAGTGAATATGTTATGATTTTAAATCTTTTTCAAATTTTAGGAGACATTGATGCCTAGAGTGATTGGTACAGACATTCCAGAAAATAAGCGATTAGTTATAAGTCTGACCTATATATATGGAATTGGAAAGAGTTTATCTTGTGAAATTTTGGCCAAATTAAATTTGGATCCGAATATGCGAGCAATGAAATTAACTCAAGAAGACATTGCAAGATTGAATGCTTTATTGCAGACAGAATATATTGTAGAAGGTGATTTACGCCGCCAAGTGCAAAATAACATCAAACGTCTTATTAGCATTAACTCTTATCGTGGAACCAGGCACCGTTTAGGATTGCCGGTCAGGGGTCAGAGAACAAGAACAAATTCTAGAACACGAAAAGGGCGACGTAAAACTGTTGCTGCAAAGAAAAAATAAAATAGAGGAGTAAATTACTTTGTCGAAACAAGCTGTTACAAAAAAAGGGGCTAAACCTAAAAAGAAAGTTATTCGTCAGATATCCTCTGGTGTAGCTCATGTTAAAGCAACTTTTAACAACACAATTATCGTTATTACGGATCCCGTTGGACGTGTAGTCACTTGGTCTTCAGCCGGTAAAGTAAACTTTTCTGGATCGAGAAAGTCTTCGGCTTTTGCTGCTTCCGTAGCGGCTCAAGAGGCAGGTAAAGTTGCTATGGGAATCGGCTTGAAAGAAGTTGAAATTTATTTAAAAGGTCCTGGCGCTGGTAGAGAATCTGCTGTTAGAGGATTGCAAAGTGTTGGTTTACAGATCACATCTATAAAAGATGTTACTCCTGTACAGCATAATGGGTGCAGACCGAGAAAGCGAAGACGCGTATAAAAACCACCCAAGTTAAAAATTAAAAATTATTAGGAGTCATAGAAATGGCAGTTAAGTATGGTAAATATGAACTACCAAAGGAAATTGTCTCGGATGAGGAAAGTGCAACACCTACATTTGCTCGTTATATAGCAGAGCCATTGGAAAAAGGTTTTGGTTACACTATCGGAAATGCTATGCGTCGAATGATGCTATCCTCCCTTGAGGCTCCAGCCATTATTTCCGTTCGAATCGAAGGCGTGCCCCATGAATACATGGCTGTTGATGGCATTGTTGAGGACATGACCAATATCGTACTAAACTTGAAAGGTGCGCTGTTAAGAAAGCTTCCAACTCACGAAGAGCCAAATTCCCGTGATCAACGTATGATCACAACCGTTCTAGAAATCACGCAAGAAGATTTAGATCAGTGCAAAGGTCAATACCATGTCAAATTAGGCGATGTCGTAAAAGGCGGAATCTTTGATGTTGTTAATCCTGATTTGCATCTCTTTACAGTGACAAAACCGATGAAGCGTCAAGTAGATCTTCGCGTTTCCTTCGGCAGGGGTTATGTTCCATCCGAAAGACACGTGGTTCGTGGAAAAACGGCTGACGAAATCTTAATTGATGCTATTTACTCGCCTGTAAGGCTGGTGAACTACTACGTTGAAAACACGCGTGTAGGACAAGACACCGACTTTGACCGTTTGGTACTAGAAGTAACGACGGACGGACGTATCACTCCTTCAGAAGCATTAAGCTTCGCGACACAAATCGCACTGAAGCACTTCAACGTTTTCAATAGAGTGAAGGCGATGATGCTAGTTTTCGATGAAGGTTTGAAAGATTTCGACGCTGATCAAGACGAGATGCTGGATAAATTGGCCTTACGCATTGATGAAATCGAGCTTTCCGTGAGATCGACAAACTGCCTCAGCGGCGCCAACATTGAGACAATTGCCGAACTGGTTTCTATACCTGAAAGAAAAATGCTGGAATTTAGAAATTTTGGTAAGAAATCGCTCAATGAGATTAAGGCAAAACTTCATGACATGGGATTATCTTTGGGAATGGATGTGACAAAATACGGCATCGATCCCGATAATGTTAAGGATGAAGTGAAAAAGCTGCATGAGCGCAGAAGAAAAAAAGCAGAAGTCCAAAAAAATGAAGAATAATCAGGGTTAGTTTAATGAGACACTTAAATCACAGAGGGAAATTAAGCCGAACCTCCTCTCACAGGAGATGCTTGATTGCTAATATGTTAAAAGCGCTTATTGCGAATGAGCGCGTGCAAACAACAGTTGCCAAAGCTAAAGTATTGAAGCAGTTTGCGGATAAGATGATCACGCTGGCTAAAAAGAATACTCTAGCCAGCCGCCGCAGCGCTATTGCTGAGATGATGATTAATTTCAACACATTGACGCCTAAGGAAAAGCGCGCCGCTAAAGATGGCGACAAGAGCGCCTATAACACAGATCGTCAAGTGATTGAGAAATTATTTGATGAGCTTGGCGTCCGTTTTGCCAACCGTCAAGGCGGTTATACGCGAGTCATAAAGACATCAAATCGCGTTGGCGACAATGCGCCTCAATGTTTCATTGAGTATTTGAGCGAATAGGCAATATACAAGTCATTGCGAAAGAACCCAAGTTTCATAAACTTGGGTTTTTTTTTCTAATAATGGGTAGTAAGTGTTCACGACCCTTTTGCTGTCCCAAATAGCCGGTGAGTTTCTTTTGTCAGCCACAAATTAAATTAGCTTTTGCTGCTCTTTAAATCGCCGGGGAGTTTCTTTTAGATGGTGTCAGCCACAGAATTTAATTAGCTTTTGCTGCCCTTTAAATGTCGGGGAGTTTCTTTTAGATGTTGTCAGCCACAAATTAAATTAGCTTTTGCTGCTCTTTAAATCGCCGGGGAGTTTCTTTTAGATGTTGTCAGCCACAAATTAAATTAGCTTTTGCTGCTTTTTCCTAGATAGGCCACAGAATTTAATTAGCTTTTGCTGCTCTTTAAATCGCCGGGGAGTTTCTTTTAGATGGTGTCAGCCACAAATTAAATTAGTTTTTGCTGCTTTTTCCTAGATAGGCCACAGAATTTAATTAGCTTTTGCTGCTCTTTAAATCGCAGGGGAGTTTCTTTTAGATGGTGTCAGCCACAAATTAAATTAGTTTTTGCTGCTTTTTCCTAGATAGGCCACAGAATTTAATTAGCTTTTGCTGCTCTTTCCCAAATAGCCAGGGAGTTTTTGCAAACGTCGTTGTGCTGAGCATTGATGGTAATCAGAATTTTATAAAAGGCTTCCGCCTCCTTTAGATACCCGAAATTCACGAGGCAATTCAGGATGCGCGTGATACGCAAGAAGTTGTGATTAGATGGGGTCAGCCATACGGCGCTTCTTTCTTTGAAATTCGCTGCGAGGATAACGGTTTGCGACTGTTCATCAAAATGTAACCCGTAGAAGCTCAACATCTTGTAAAATGATGTTTTGATGTTGGCTCTTATTTCGGGGTCTTGATTCATTTCTTTAAGACTTTCTTGAGAGAGAATGGGGGCTTTTGAGTTGTATTTAGAGGGAATTTTATTGGGAAAAAGCCACTGGATATAGTTGTGGCACGATTCTTTTGCATTATCATCTAAATCCCACAAATCTTTCAAGTACCGCCCTTCGGCGTCTGGGCCGGTTCCGCGGTAAAAGGGGACCAGAAGGTTGTTTTTCCCCGTTTTTGCCTCTAGAGCCTGAAAAATTTCATAATTTTTTTTGCCATTAGAGTCATTGAGAACGGAAAGGACCACTTTAATATTTTGACGGAATTCGGCGTGAATTTCAGCCATGCACTCGATCATGAGGTCTTGGGGATTTCTAAAAGCGCCGCACCCGAAGGGAACTAAGACCAGCGTATCAAGCCCATTTGCGATAGCGGCAGAAAAGATGGATCGAAGTTTAGCCTTGGTTATTTCTTTATAGGCGCCGACCGTATCTGAAGACCAGTTTTGTGGTACATATTTCCCAGTCGATCTATCCAAGGCAACTGGGTACTTATCTTGTAGGGAATTTAGATCCAACGCCGCTGAAGCGATAATCGGGAGGGGGAACGGGGTGTCGAGAAAGGGATAGCCCTCATTTGCGGAGCCTCTGAAGATGACGATATCTTTGATAAATAGCGCTTCATTGGTTTGAATGAAAGATCCTTGCTGATCAAGGAGATTTTTTGCCCTTACCAGGGCGGGATAGAGGTTGCTTCTGCGGCAAATTTGCTCTTCCTGGGCCCGTGCGCCGAAAGGGGAGCCGCCAGGGTGATGTTCATTTGCGGCATCCAAAAGAGCGACTTTACGCCCCTCGTCAATGAGGCTTTTGCTGATGTCAATACAGTCCCCATTCCTCACTTCAATTGAATGGTTTGTGGCTGGATTTAATGGAGTTGAGACCGCGGGTTCAGCGGTTCCTGATGTTAAGTTAATTTTTCGGCTGGTTACAGTGTTATTTTTAGAGGCATAAATAGAAATTTCTTCAGCTTTTTTTATGGGAACTTGTACCTGATTCTTTACATAATACCCAGTGTTGACGATCTTTTCTGTTTGCGTCATTACCTCAGCGAGATTTAGCTGGGGTGGATTAATTTGGGGGCTTTTCATCATCCGGTCAAAAATAGCGACGATCGCGCCAATGACAGGGAGGCATTCGATCGCAGCCAAAGCGAGATGCGCGACTGCCCGGCCATTCCATTCGGTTGATTTTTTGAATTGTTCGTAATTATGATAGGCGCAATCCCAGCCTGTAATAAGGGAAATTATATTTTTCATAATAAAAACAGTATATCTAAATTAAGGCATAATATTCAAGAGAAAAGCATTAGGCGGGATTGGCTGGTCGATTGACCATTACGACTATTAATCTTAACACTTTGTTAATTTATACTTTAAATTACACTGCTATAATTTGATAAAAAGTATAGGAGCATATGTGAGCAGTGTGCATGAGAGCGAGTACAAACTCCCCCACGACGGAAAGTTAAAATGGGGTATCGATGTCGCAGCTACTTTGGGTTTATGTACTTACGACGTAAAAATCGCTCGCGACCAAATAAAGAACTACGGGGGGATGTTAGCTGAGAAGTCTTTGGATTCTAAAGCCCTCTCTTCAGTAGTCGGCGCCAAACTCTCCAGCAACTTTTTGTGGGGAGGCATCGCGGGGAACCTGTTGGAACCAGCTCAAGCGCTCACCAGAAAAGTCCTTGGCAAAGACGCCTCTAATGCCGCAGTGGCTACCGGGGGAGGAATGCTCTCCTCGGCGGCGGCAACCGCATTGCTAAGGCCCCTCTCCGTCATTACGCTAAACAGCCAAACCCAATCAACTTCTATCCTTCAATCGGCAAAAGAACTCGCCGGGGGAAATCCGCTGCACTTGATCAAAGAGTCTTTCGGTTCTTTAGCCGTGGCATCTCAAGTTACGGGAAGCACTATTTTTGGAGCCACATTTTGGGGCGCGTCAAGCTACTTATATGATCAGTCTATGAAAATCATGAAATCATCAAATACGGGACTTTCAGAAGAAAATCAAAAAATCATATGCGGAACAGGCTCTGTAGTTGGAGGCGGCACGGGAGCAATGATTCTCTCCACCCCATTCTCTCTCTATGCCAGAGAAAAGGCTTACGACACAGCCCGCATAGCAGCAGAAAAAGAGCCAAAAGAACTTGCAGCCAAAATCATGAAACCCTTGGAAATTAGAATAGCAGAGGCATTCAAAGGAAATTTTAAGCGCTTCATCATCCCGATGACAGCTTATGGATTGGCAGCCTCCTATTTTGGGGCAGTTCAAAACGATGAAAAACCTCCTGCCAAGAAAACTGAATTAGCAGAGTACGTTGATTATGAAAACACAGTATTAGAGCAAAATGGGGAAATTATCTTTGATGCCAGTTGACCTTACTGATTGACCTCAAAAATTCGATAAACCACCCAATAGGGGGGATTCAGGGGATCGGGGGTCCAAGCGGTCACGAGCTTCCCATCATAATAAAGAAAATCATTTCTGTGATAATATTTGCAGTTAAATTGAAATGTGCAGCAACCCTGATCAAAGTAACTTTTGCAAGGGTTTTTCTTGTAATTTTGAGGAAGCGGTTCGGGCACCAAGCCGTTGAAACTATGAGCAAATCCACACGAATCCCTTTCACACATATTTCTCAACCACAAAGCACAAATGACTTTATTTTGTGCTACTGACTGAGAGGAGGATCCGCCTTGAGGTTTTAACCTTTCAACCAAAGGTTGATCCCCCATTAAACGCAAAGGAGAGGTGTAATAATTAGAACAATCTGGATGTGGAATAACATAAAATATGTTTTGAATAGACATTTTGCCTCAAAATTTATGTACCAACTTAAACAAACGGCAAAAAATTGTCAACTGCTCCGCGGGAACTTAATAAAATCACTTTCTATACCCAAACAACCTCCAAATTTGGTTTTTGGCAAAGCCAAATTTTGAGGTTGTTTGGGTATATATGGACTGTACTAACCCGTTAATTTGGATTATACCGGCCTTGTCACAAACCCTCTGGATATATTAAGCAGAACTGGCCGATTGAAATTCCCGATTTTGATCCGCCCTATAATTTTTCTGATAAAGAGATCTGCCAATTGAGATGGATTAAGAGATACATACGATCCTCCCCACTGGTGTGACTCACCATTTAAGAGAAAATGACCACTGCCAGCAGTGGAATAGATGGCTATTTTAATGGTTGTATGATATAATTAGTCGAAATTTTTAATTTGCTTAGTAAGATTATGGATGTTAGATCTTTTATTGACCAATATACACTCCCTTTACAATATTTTATTCTAGATAAGCCGAATCTTCCAACGATAAATCGGGTGAATGAGTTTAGTCAGGAATGGTTGACTCAACAAATGAGAGCGTTAAATTCCGATAAGCAACTGGCTTTAGAAAAAGAATTCTTTGAAATGTTCGGTAAACAGCCCGAACAAACCAGGAGCCCTGGCTGGAGCATATGCGCCGAGGGATGGCGCAATCTCAAAAAAAAATCGGCATGGCTATTTCCCCTACGATGAGAATATCTATGCTCCCCGCCTTTCCCCCGATATGGCGCCCTACTATCATAATGCGAGTAAAATTTCACTAAGCGATTATCAATGGGTAGCAGCACAGGGCCCCATGGCAAACACCATCGACGATTTCTGGCATGCCGTGATAGCTGGAGGATCTAATAAAATTGTCACTCTTGCCATGCCTACGGAGAATCAATACGAAAAATGTTTGAATTATTGGCAAACGGGAAGCCGCACTATTTGGCACAATGAGGAGCGTTTAGGGGAAATTCATCTCATTTTTGAAGAGCAGCTTGACAAAGTAGATCATGATAACGAGTATACGATCAGAATGGATGGGGATGACCAGGATACAATCAGGCGGCAATTCAAATGGGTGCCGGTGAAGGGGAAGGGAGAAATCAAAGACATTGAACAATTCCACTTCCGAAATTGGGTCGATATGAAAGTTCCTAAGACTGAGCTCATCAATAAGTTCCAAGACCGGATCGATGCGACACCCACAACCGGACCTAAAATAGTTCATTGCAGCGCAGGCGCTGGCCGGACAGGGGCTTTTATCGTTTTAGACTTCTATAAACATGTCATCGATGATGAGTTGCAAAAGTTGAAGAGCGGGCAAAATATCCGCAACATCCAGATGAACATAAGTATCGTCGATACCGTATTAAAAATTCGCAAGCAGCGCCAAGCTATGGTCAAAACAGATTATCAGTTGCGTATCATCCAGGATGCTTTGATCGCGAGGTATCATCCTCTTTATGAGAAAGCGGATGATGATGAATAAAAATCGTGATTGATTTTATAATAAATCAGTTTTTATAAAAGAAGGTTACTATGGCATCACTAGAGCCGCTCCGAATTTTTTCTAAGGAGGAGTGGAAAACTCTCTACCCTGACACCGATTCCCAAGCCCAAAGGGGCAAAACGTACCCCTTCCACTTTATGACCGCCCGCAATCCCAAGGAAGAGATTCTCATCGAAAGGATCAGGAAAGCAACAGACGCATTGATCGCAGCCGATGACGAAGATCACCACAAATTGACCCCGCTCATCATCGCCGTGATGAAAGGAAATACGAGGATTGTCGAAGAGCTGCTCTTAAAAGAGATTGTGCGCGCACATATTAATGATACGGACGCCTATGGATGGACACCCCTGCATCACGCAGCCCTCACCTCAGATGAAATCTTCCAAAAACTCAGGGCTTGCGGGGCAAATCCAAACTGCCGCACGATTTTGAATGCCTCTACAGACGACCTCAAAGCCCTCGTTGCCTGGGGTATCAAAGCGCGTTCACTAGAACATGTCTCCTTTGAGGAAAAGCCATTGGAGGAGGAAACGGCAAAAACTCAATTCAAAATGACGTCATACCGGGATCTCCCCTACTTTCCCCCCGAACAACTGCAACATCTTTGGCAACAAAAGAAGTTCCAAGAAGAACCTTTAGCAAACTACGTTATCATCCGTTTTAAGCACCATGCCCCTAAGCTCGTCATCTCCGCCATCGATAAGGAAAGAGGGTTTTATGGACTCTCAGCCGGTGAAGAGCTACCCATCGGAACCGTCATCGGCGAGTATGGGGGAGCTTTCAGGGAACAGACAACAGGTTTCGGAACCTTTTCTTCCGAAGAGGCCAAAAAACACGCATATCTCTTCAAAGGCTTTGATGCGAAAGAGGTGGGAAATGCCACCCGCTTTATGAATTGCGGCTTTTCCAATGTGGCCCCCCTTCCAAAGGTAGAAAATGGTGTGGTAAAGGTTTTCTTTGTCGCCCATCAACCCATCCAAAAAGGGGAGCCGATCCTCTATAACTATGGGGGCAAAGCCTATGATGTCACTTTCGGCCCCCAAACCCTCTTCAATCGGGATAAAATGCACGCTTTTTTTAAAAAAGGATTGGAAGCCATCAGAAAAGAGAACGAGCTAGTCGACGAACAAATACTCAGCAGCAAAACGATGGATCAGGCTGTCGATCTCTATCTAAAGAGGGCTAATTTGCGCGACCATGCGGTATTTCCTCTAGATAACCCCCTCGCTTTAATCGACCTTCACATCTCAGGTACCGTTCCTGCGAAAGCGTGGTTAAAGGCTCTCGTCAATTTAGATCATCTTTCTATTCAAGAATGGGTAAAACAGCAAGGGTTAATGGCCTATGCGCGCGCGTGGCAATTCACCCTGTACTTGTCCAAAATCGATCGCAATATCCAGACAAATGCCAAGGAGCACTATCCCCTCTTCCAAAAGTGGGTTCAAGACCGTTGCCAAACAGCCAAAATCATGGACCTGTTAAAGGGGATGGAATTGATTGAGGAAGCGCTGGTAGTACAAAAAAATCCAAAGATGCTCGAAGAAGTCGATGAGCGACTTAAACATTACGATTGGAAGCAGGACCCCTCCAGCCTCTTTAGCTATGAAAGCCGGCGAAGGGCTTTGGAACAATACCTTGATTTTACCCTATTTAGAGGCCTGGATACCCAGACTTTGCTGCACTTCCCGACCAAAAGAAATGCCTTCATCGAAATCCTGGAAACAGAAGCGATAAAGGAGACAAGGGGGCTAAAATCGGGTTTCAAGGGATCGGAAATGGAACAAATCTTCAAAGAGATCAAAGAAAGCACTCCAAAAGCCTCAAATTTAATATCGTATTTAACCAAAATAGGTGAAGAGTTCAAAGAAATGGGAAATTTCATAAAATAGACTTATCTTTTACTGGAGAGGTCGGAAAAATTGAGGGGATGGAGGGTGGTCTGGTAATTTCCCGCGATGATCTGAACTGTGCTGTTACTATCCAAGGCGTTGATCGTCAATTGGGTCGCCTCGGAAGGGAGCAAAAGCCTCTGAAATCCTTCTAATACCCTTCCAATGAAAATATATCTTTGACCTTCAATGATGAGGGTAATTTCTATTTCGCCCGGCGGAAAACCAAAAGTATAATTATTGAGATATCCCCAGTCGGTTCCACAGGAGCGAATGATTTCAAAATAACACTCTCTGGTTGGGAAGGATAGGCGCGAACAGCTGCCCTGTGGGGTTTCTAAACGCCATTTAGGGGGGGATGCGCAGGCGGAAAGTAGAAAAAGGAGCAGCACGACCCCTTTTTCTAGCCAGTAAGCTTTATCCGCAGCTGCAGTGGGAGTGCGCATGTGCTGTGCTGGGGCGGGAGTTTTGAACCGCGACGGCAATGATGGCAACCAAAGCGATTGTGCCTAAGGCCACAGCCGGTGTGATGCAAGGAGCTCTACGGCAATCGACATAGCCGCAGCCGCCGGTACTGGTGGAATAACAACAATCTTGAGCATGCAATACGGGGCCTCCGAGCATGACAAACATAATCGCTGCTACAAGCGCTTTTTTAAATATATTCATGAGTTTAAAACTCCTTCCCACTCTAGGTGATGTTTTTAAGTTTTAACATTTGTATTGCACAAGAGATATTTTAGCGCAAATATTTTCAAATGAGACAGTGATGTTTTGACAAGAAAAAAATAATGAAAAAGATGTATTTATTTCAACCTATTTTTGCTCGATCGAGTAGCTTAAGGAGCGGAAGGAGCGGAAAAAGTCGGGATAAAAGGCGGCAAATTCCTCTTTTGCGGCTGAAGCATTCAAGATATAGACGATTTTATCTTTAATCAAAATCACATGCATCATACGGACAACGCCCCATTCTGTCATGACATCCACTTGCGACAGGCTGGCCTCGCCGCACTCGGTGCGGATGGTCCCTAAATCCTTCCATTCGGTTTTTTGGGATTGATTGTATTTTTTCACAATCTCGAGGTATTCAGGAAGCGTCCCTTCGTAGGGCTCAGTGTTGAGGTTAAGCTGGGGAGGAAAGGAGGATTTTCCCTTGCCGACGACGACGACTTTCACGCTATTGGGGTATTCCTTCAGATCGGCATACCGCCAACCCTTAGGAGAGTCGAATTTCATGATCCCAAAATCTCCGAAGAGGGGATGGATTGAAAGCAGTAGCAGGAGTGTGGCAAAGCAGCGCATAATTTTTCCTTTTCCAAGAGCATACAATTTTGCGAATTTAACAGCAAATTCTTGCGCTTTATGGCAAAATGGTGGAAAATTGTTTCCTTTGCGAATCGGAGAAATATGAAGTCATTAAAAGAAGGTCAGGAAAAAATCCAGGAGATTTGCCATTTATTGCGCAAGGAGACTTTGGAGCCAGCCCAACTCGAAGCAAGCGAGATCATCCAGGCCGCTAAAGAACGCGCAAAAGAGATTGTCGAAGAGGCTGAAATGCACGCGCAAAAGCATTTGGAAAGCGTCAGACGCGTCATCGATCAGGAGCGCAATGTCTTTCATGCCTCTTTAGAACAAGCGGCCTCCCAAAGCCTGGAAGCTTTGCGGCAGGAAGTGGAAAAATCTCTTTTCAATAAAGAGATTTCCAAACTCGTGGCTATGGAAGCCGTCAAGCCGGATGTGATTGCAAAACTCATCAGCGCTATTGTCAAAGCCATCGAAAAAGAGGGTATTAGTTCCGATATTTCGGCGATTATTCCGCAAACCGTTTCTGCTGAAGAGGTAAACCGTTTATTGATGGATGGCATTCTTAAAAAGCTAAAGGATGAAAGCGTCAAGGTGGGCGGCTTTGCCGGCGGGGCCAAAGTCCAAATGCACGATAAAAAATTGACTGTCGATATCACTGATGAAGCTTTAAAGGAATTATTGACTTCATACGTCCGCAAGGATTTTCGTAAAATCATCTTCGCAGCAAACGCATAAAATGAGCTATTACTTTCTCGGCAGCGCGCTGCCGGATCTGCAGGTTGGAGCACCGCCGGACTTGGGTTTTCATGAGCTTTTGGACTTGCTCAAAGATAACTTAAGCGAAGTGGATTATGAAAAGGTTAAAGTTATCAGACGTTTTTATGACATCCAAAATATGCGCGCCTTGTGGAAAGGGGAGGAGCTGGATAAATGGGGGAATCTGGACCAGAATGAGCTCGAGGAAGCGCTGTTAACCCGCAGCGGCCTGGCCAGCTATGTTTACGATTTTTTGGAGCAGTATGACAAAACGGCAGACCGCATAAGCCATTTTCCTCAGCTCCTCGCGGGATATTACAATGAGGAATTGCCTAAAGCGAAAGGTTTTCTCTTTGATTATCTTAATTTTGAAAGGGGCTGGAGGCTGGTTTCAACCGCCTTTCGCGCTAAAAAATTAAATCGCGATATTATCAAAGAGCTGCAATATGAAAATCCGGATTGTAACCTCGTCGCCCAAATAGTGGCGCAAAAGGACGCTCCTCATTATGAGCCTCCTGATGAATATTATGATTTAAAACCAATATTTGAAAAGCATTACCAGGACCCGTCTGAATTGTATCAGGCTCTATGTCATTACCGGTTCGAAAAAATTAACGGGTTTTCAAACATAGACAGATTTTCCATTAATGGAATTCTCTCTTTTGTAGCCCGGTTTATCATTGTGGATAAATGGCTTGAGCTGGACAAAAAAAAGGGAATGCAAATCGTAGATAGTATAGTAAAGGAAAATTCATGACCTCAAATGTTATTCCGGTCACAGGACAAGTGACAAAAGCTTTCGGCAACCTTTTGCAGGTGCGCTTTGAGGGAAGCATCCGGCAGGGGGAAGTGGCCATGGTGAATGTCGGAGGTAAAAATCTGAAATCTGAAGTGATTGAGATTATTGGCGATGAAGCGAAGATTCAAGTTTTTGAAGACACACGGGAGATCAAACTCAATACTCCGGTGACTTTTACAGGGGAGCTTTTAGAGGCGGAGCTTGGACCCGGATTGCTGACGCAGATCTACGATGGACTGCAAAATCCTCTCGACAGCCTGGCTGTAGAGGAAGGGTTGTTTTTACCAAGGGGCGTCTATTTGAATGCCATTCCCCGTCACCATAAATGGGATTATGAGCCGAGGGTGAAGATAGGGGATGTGGTTGAGCGGGGAGATACCTTGGGCGTGACGATGGAAGGGCGCTTCCGCCACCATGTGATGGTTCCTTTTTCTCTTTATGGCAAATACAAAATCACCTGGGTGATCCATGCCGGTTCCCATACCGCCGATAAGGTGGTTGCCAAAGCCGAGGATGAGAAGGGGAAGACGCATGAGTTTACCATGATCCAAAAGTGGCCTATCAAAGCCTCCTTATTTCACGGCGAAAAAGTGAAGCCGGTAAAGATGATGGAGACCGGCCTCAGGACCATTGACACCCAGTTTCCCATTATGAAAGGGGGCACTTTCTGCAGCCCGGGCCCCTTTGGCGCGGGTAAAACGGTGATGCAGCACCATTTGGCCAAGTATTCTTCTGTGGATCTGGTTGTGATTGTCGCCTGCGGCGAGCGCGCTGGCGAGGTGGTAGAGGTTTTGCGCGAGTTTCCCCACCTGATCGATCCTCATACGGGTGAAACCTTGATGTCCCGCACGGTCATTATCTGCAATACCTCCTCAATGCCCGTTGCTGCGCGGGAATCGTCGATTTACATGGGGATGACCATTGCGGAATATTACCGGCAAATGGGTCTGGATGTGCTCCTGCTGGCAGATTCCACTTCCCGCTGGGCGCAAGCTTTGCGCGAAATGTCGGGACGCCTTGAGGAGATCCCGGGCGATGAGGCTTTTCCGGCCTACCTCGCTTCCCGTATCGCCTCTTTTTATGAGCGGTCGGGGGTCGTCTATTTGAAAGGGGAGAAGCTCGGGTCAGTGACTGTTGGCGGCGCCGTATCGCCTGCCGGGGGCAATTTCGAGGAACCGGTGACTCAGGCGACGCTCTCAGTCGTCGGGGCGTTTCTCGGGCTTTCCAGGGAGCGGTCCGATGCCAGGCGCTATCCGGCGATCGATCCGTTGATTTCCTGGTCAAAGTATGTGAACGCCGTCAGCAAAGAGCTGGAAGAGAAAGCTCCCGGATGGGGAGAAAATGTGAAAAAGGCGTTTCGCATCTTGAAGAAAGGGGATGAGATCGGAAAGAGGATGGAGGTCGTCGGCGAAGAGGGGACAGCGCTTGAGGATATGATCCTTTATCTCAAAGCGGAACTCTACGATTTTGCCTATCTGCAGCAAAACGCCTTTGATAAGGAAGATGCTTATTGCCCCTTGATAAGGCAAATAGAGCTGTTTCAATTAATTAATGCAATTTTTGATGCTAAATTCGCTTTTACCTCCCACGATCAGGCCAGGAAATTCTTTTTGAAGATCCAAAATGAGATTAAAAACATGAACTTTTTAGCCTACGACTCTGATCAATACCGGAGCGCATATAATAAAATAATGGAAGGGCTCTCTCATGAAAATGGTCTATGACAGAATAAAAGACATGCGCGGAAACTTAATCACCCTTGTGGCGCGCGGGGTGGGTTTGGGCGAGCTTGCCCGGATAGATTTGAGCGACGGGCGGCATGTGTATGCCACTGTCTTGCGGATTGACGGGGATCTCGTCACTTTGCAGGTTTTCCAAAATACGCGGGGCATATCCACCCATGATAAGGTGACCTTTTTGAACAGGCAGATGCAGGCGGTTTTCGGCCCTTCGCTGCTTGGGCGCAGAATCAGCGGCGCTTGCGTGCCGATCGACGGGGGCCCCGATCTGATAGGAGAGGATATTGAAATAGCCGGCACCTCTTTCAATCCGACGAGGCGCGTGGTGCCAAGAGAGATGGTGCGCACCAATATTCCGATGATCGACATGTTCAATTGTTTGGTCAAATCGCAAAAAATCCCGATTTTTTCCGTGCCCGGCGAGCCTTATAATGAACTTTTGATGCGGATCGCCAATCAAACCGACGCGGATGTGGTGATCATTGGCGGGATGGGACTGACTTTTAAAGAGTACCAGGCCTTCATCGATAATGCCGAAGAGTCGGGTTCGATGAGTAAAACGGTGATGTTCGTCCATAAGGCCACCGATCCGGCCGTCGAGTGTCTGCTCGTCCCTGATATGGCGCTGGCCTGCGCGGAGAAATTTGCCGTGAACAACCAGCATGTGCTTGTGTTGCTGACCGATATGACCGCCTTTGCCGATGCGTTAAAAGAGATCGCCGTGACGATGGATCAGGTGCCCTCAAACCGGGGCTACCCGGGGTCCCTTTATTCCGATCTCGCTTCCCGCTATGAGAAGGCTGTTTATATCGACGGCAGCGGCTCGATCACGATTGTGACGGTGACGACGATGCCGGGAGATGACGTGACCCACCCGATCCCCGATAACACAGGCTACATCACGGAAGGGCAATTTTATTTGCACAATGGGCAGATCGATCCATTCGGTTCCCTCTCCCGTCTGAAGCAGCTTGTGATCGGCAAAGTGACAAGGGAGGATCATGGCGATCTGGCTAATGCGATGATCCGCCTCTATTCCGATTCCAAGAAGGCGCGCGAGCGGCAGAGCATGGGTTTCCGTTTGTCCCAGTGGGATGAAAAGCTGCTGAATTATTCCCATTTATTTGAAGCGCGCATGATGGATTTAGAGGTGAATTGCTCGATTGAAGAAGCCCTCAGCATCGGCTGGAAAACGTTGCAGGAATGTTTTGAGCCGCAAGAGGTGGGCATTAAGGAAAAAATGATTGCGAGATATTGGCATGGCGGAGATTAAGCTGACCAAAAACGAGCTGCGCTTTCAGCAGAATCGTTTGAAACAGCTCGAAAAATACCTGCCTACGCTGCAGTTGAAAAAGGCGATGCTTCAAGCTGAGGTCGGGGAAGCCAGCCTTGAAATTTCCCATTTGGAAGAGGAACTGAAAAAGCAGGTTCATCAGGTGGAGAAGTATAGCCAGCTTCTTTCGGATCAAAGCATGCTGGAACCGGACCAGGCGGCCAGGGTGGAAGCGGTGAATAAGCGCTACGAAAATATCGCTGGAGTGGAAGTTCCTTATTTTGAAGGGATTATATTTTCTGATTTTGCCTATAGCCTCTTTGAAACCCCTCCTTGGGTCGATGGGGCGATAGAGGGCCTTAGAAAACTGGTTACCGCCAAGGCAAAGAAGGGCATAGCCGAAGAGAAAAAGAGAGCGCTGGAAAAAGAATTTCGCGAGGTTTCCATCAGGGTGAATCTGTTCGAAAAGATTTTAATACCGAGGGCTTTGCGCAATATAAAAAAAATTAAGGTTTTTTTAGGCGACCAGCAGCTGGCGGCTGTTTCCCGGGCCAAAGTCGCTAAGAGAATCATTGAAGAGCAGAAGAAAAATTATGCGTATTGATGTGAAAAAATTTCTCTTTATCGGAATGGAAGAGGAGCGGAGCGCCTTTTTTAAAAAAGCGCAAGACTTAGGCCTCATTCAATTTATCGATATCCGCTCGGCCCGCACTCCTGAAATCCCCGAAGAGCTGAAACAGATCAATTATGCCTTAAAGGTTATAAGAGAGCTTGCGCCTGCAGCCCAGGAGGAGCCTGCGGACGGAGAGTTTGAAGGAATAGTCAGGCGCATAGCGGAACTGAAGCATAGAAAAGAAGCGCTTTATGAAGAGCAGCGGATGACCAGACTCGAGATAGCCCGTGTGCATGTGTTTGGGGATTTTTCACTGGAAGATATTCGCCTGATCGAAAAGCAGCGCAAGATCCAGTTTTTCTGCGCCAAGGAGGGAGCTATCACTGCCCTTTCCCCGGAAATCTTTTATGTCGGCACCGATCAGGGGCTCGATTATTTTGTCTCCATTTCTAAAGAGGGCCTCTCTCCTGATCAAATGATCGAAATGCAGATCGATCACCCTTTGGGCGTATTGAAAACTCGTTTAAAAGAGAAGGAAAGCGAGGCTCACGCAGTAGAGCAAGAGTTAAAAAAATATGCGAAATACAATACTTTTTTGCATCAAGCGCTGAACCACCAATTAAACCGCTTCAACCTGCGGTCTGCCGAGCAGCTCCCCAGAGAGGAGATGGAAGGAGCCCTATTTGCCGTCGAGGGGTGGATTCCGGCGGATAAAATTTCTTCACTTCACACTTTGACTGAGGATTTGTTGGTTCACTTTGAAGAGATCGCCATCGAGAAAAATGAGGTCATACCCACTTATCTCGAAAATACAGGCGTTTCCCGCATAGGGGAGGATCTCGTCCATTTTTTTGATACCCCGTCAGCTACCGACAAGGACCCCTCTCTTTGGGTGCTCTGTTTTTTCGCCTTTTTTTTCGCCATGATTATCGCCGACGCCGGATATGGACTCCTCTATCTTGCCGGGGCCCTCTATATGTCGAACAAAGCCGGGAAATCGAGGTTTACGACACTCGCCCTGATTCTCTGCAGCGCCTGCGTGGTGTGGGGCGTGCTGATCAACTCTTTCTTCGGAATCAATATCGCCCCTTCCAGCCCCCTTAGAAAAATTTCTCTGCTGCAGTGGCTGGTCGACAAGAAGGCCGACTTCCATTTGAGCCAGGAAGATGAAATCTATAACGAGTGGCTGGTCAAATATCCCCATTTGGGAGAGGTCAAAAATTACACCGAATTTTTGCAAAAAGGGGTCTCAGTGGAAAATGGGAAAGAGCGGTTTGATATTCTCAATACCTTCTCTGACAACATTATGCTGGAGCTGTCTTTGCTGATTGGGGTGATCCATATCTGCCTCTCCTTTGCGCGCTATTTGGACCGCAATTGGGCCGGCGCGGGATGGATTTTGGCCATTATCGGGGGCTATTTGTATGTGCCCTTTTATCTTCATGCCACTTCTCTCGTCCAGTTTGTCTTCGGGTGGAACCGGGAGGCGGCGGCAGAAAACGGCTTTTACCTTTTAATCGGCGGCATTATTCTGGCTGTGGTATTGAGTCTGATTCAAAATCGCTTATTTGGATTATTGGAAATTACGCAAACCATACAAATATTTAGCGACGTTTTATCTTATTTGCGCCTCTACGCTTTGGGTTTGGCGGGCGCCATCATCAGTGTAACGGTCAATGAAATTGCCGGATCGGTGCACATCGTGCTGGGGATTGTTCTGCTGATTATCGGACATGGGATTAATATGGTGTTATCCATCATGGGGGGGGTCATTAACGGACTCCGTCTCAATTATTTAGAATGGTATCACTATAGCTTTCAAGGGGGCGGCAAGCAATTTTCCCCTCTTAGTAAAATAGGAATGGAATAAATAAACTCGACTTTGTACAATTTTTGAACGAAGATTCAGATTTGAGGCAAACTCCAGCGTAATGAATTTCGAAGGATTGGGTGTTTATACCCATCCTGAGAAATTCATTTAGCTGGAGGAAGCCTCAAACGGAAGATGAGTTCAAAAATTGTACAAAGTCGAGAGAAAGGAGTTACTCAAATGAATTACGATTTAGTCGGCCCGGCGCTGGCCTTGGGATTGAGTGCCATCGGCAGCTCAATTGGGTGCGGGATTGCCGGTATGGCTTCCCATGCTGTGATGAGCCGCCTGGATGAGATGCATGGGAAATTTATCGCTATGGCCGCGATGCCCTCTTCGCAAATTATTTACGGGTTTGTCTTGATGCTGGTCATGAGTCAAAAGATAGCCGCCGGTTCCCTCTCTCCCATTTCCGCTATCGGCATTGGCGCAAGTTCAGGAGCCGCCATCATGATATCCGCGATTTGGCAAGGAATGGCCGCGGCGTCGGGCATGCAGGCTACGGCCAAACAGCCGGGGATATTTGGAAAATGTCTGGTCACATTGGGAATCATTGAATCTTTTGCTTTATTTTCATTAGTGTTTGCGTTACTTATTATTTAATATGGCACGCATCGAAAAAGACAGTCTAGGCGAGGTGGAAGTTCCGGAAGACCGCTATTATGGCGCCCAAACGAAGCGCTCCCTGGACAATTTTCCGATCGGGGAGGAGCGGATGCCGATCGAAGTGGTTTACGCCCTGGCTCTTATCAAAAAAGCGGCGGCGATGGTGAATGCCGAATTATCGCTGCTGCCTGAAAAAAAGGGCAAAGCGATCATTGAGGTTTGCGATGAGATATTGGGAGGCAAATGGGACGATCATTTCCCCCTGGTGGTTTGGCAAACGGGTTCCGGCACCCAGACCAATATGAACGTCAATGAAGTCATTGCGAACCGCGCCAGCGAAATGCTCGGAGGAAAGCGGGGATCGAAGCTCGTCCACCCCAACGACGATGTCAATTGCTCCCAGTCCTCCAATGACACCTTCCCGACCGCCATGCATATCGCCGCCTCCCTGATGATTCAAAACTTCCTCATTCCCAGCCTCATCAAGCTGCGAGACACCCTGAACGCCAAGGCCAAGGCCTTTGACCAGATCATCAAGATAGGGAGAACCCATCTGATGGACGCGACTCCGCTGACCCTCGGGCAGGAATTTTCCGGCTACGTGAGCCAGCTCGACCACGGTTTGAATGCGCTGGAGAATGCCTTGCCCCATTTGAGCGAGCTCGCCATCGGCGGCACAGCGGTCGGCACCGGGATAAACACCCACCCCGAATACGCCGGGCGCATGGCGGAAAAAATTGCGGAGCTGACAAACTATCCCTTCATCAGCGCGCCCAACAAATTCGAGGCGCTGGCCGCAAACGATGCGGTTGTTGAGACGAGCGGCGTGCTGAAAAGGATCGCCTGTTCGCTCATGAAGATCGCAAACGACATCCGCTGGCTGGCCTCAGGGCCCCGCTGCGGCCTCGGGGAGATCCTGCTGCCGGCCAATGAAGCGGGCTCATCGATTATGCCCGGCAAGGTGAATCCGACCCAATGCGAGGCGATGACAATGGTGTCCGTGCAGGTGATGGGCAACGATGCGACGATCGGCTTTGCCGGGGCTCTTGGCAATTTCGAGCTCAATGTCTACAAGCCTGTGATGATTTACAATCTTTTGCAGTCGATCCGGCTGCTTTCCGATGCCTGTACGAGTTTTAATGACAAATGCGCAACAGGGATCGAGCCCAACCTGGTCCGCATCAAGCAGCATCTCGATTCTTCCCTCATGCTGGCGACCGCGCTCAACCGGGAGCTTGGCTATGATACCGCGGCCAGGATAGTCAAGAAGGCGCACGCGGAAAATCTCACGCTGAAAGAGGCGGCCCTCGCCTTAAATCTCCTAACCGCCGAGCGCTTCGACGAGATCGTCGACCCCAAAAAGATGATTAAGTAATCAAAATTTGGGTATATGTTCAAGAGGGCGTCCCAATTATCCAATCGGAAATGGATCTGGATTTAGAGTCAAAATTGGCGCCGATAAGGGTAATTTTTTTGCACTTACGTTGTTTTATTTGCTCAATCGCACTCGCCGATGTCAAAATCCTGAATTCCTATAGGAAGTTTTTCAAAAAAAGCGTTTATTAGGATAGGTTCATCGATTTTTGTAAAGAAAATGTAAATTTTTTTGTATTATATGCTTAATTAAATTATGCTTTAATCTTGATTATAATTAAAATTAGGTGAAAAAATGAGCTTTTTGATAGATAAATATGAGAGTCCCGGCTTTCATTGGATGGTAGAAACGTCCGAATTTGCCCTTTCTGCGAGCTGTTTATCTGCGGGGCTTGGCTATCTGCTTCATGCGACCAAAGTGATCCAACTGACCCATCCTCTCCAGGGGGGGATTTATGGCGCCGTGGCGGCAGTAGTCCTATCCATTGCGGCAAAGTTACTGGCGGATGATAAGGATCGTTTGCCGCCGAACGAAGATCCGCTCACCTATTTTGCCGTGGCAGCCTCCGTTGTGGTGGCGACGGGAGTGACCTATGCGGCCGGGTTTCCTATGACTTACATGGCAGGAGCCTGCTTATTTCCCGCTGTCTTCGTGGCAAAAAGGGTGGCGGATGTTTTCCGTGAAGCGTTGAAAGACAGATACGAGAGCAACTGCTGTTAATTTAAGCCTGGGCCCTTGCATGAATGAAAGCCGCTATCCGCTTTTTTCCTTCGGCGCGGAGGTCGAGGTATTTTTCGATAGCCGCGGCGGTCTTAAGGATAGGAAATTCGAGATCAAAGGGTGAAAGGGGCATTCATTGTCTAAGTCATTCACAATCTATTTACCAGCTAAACGTTCATAAATTAATCATCAATTAATAAAAAATAATACTATTTCAAGAGTATTATTTTAAATTATTGTATAATAGTAATAAAAGGTTGATGTTGTATATGGATGTTAATAATAAAGTCGATATAATTCAAAGTCGGTTTTATGTTAAATTATCTCAGAGCAGGCTATCCGAATTTGGGGACAAATTTCTGAAAAGGGAGCAATAACAGCTGAAAAGGCAGATAAAATTTGTCTGGAGATACTGTCAGAGGAGGCGTTAACAGAAAATCAATTATCAGATTATTATAAATTAAATAATGTAGGAAAAGAGTTTGTAATCAAACAAGTGGGAGAAATTTATCTGGATGATAAACAACAGGACAAGGCAAAAGCAATCTCTACAGTTTTTCAGCAAATTGTTAATGCAGGTTCCTTACAGGGTAATTTTGGAGAATTCGCTTCGCCGGAATCGCCATTTGTATCTCTCAGCAACATTGATAACGAAGGTGAAGAAATAGAAAAAGAAGAGCTAATTAAAATGATGGATAAGCATGTTGTTGAGTTTACTAAATGTTATGAAGAACTAACAATGACACAAGATATAGATGAAGATAAAGCAAGGGAACTTTTGAATGATATTGGCCGTGCTTGCTTAACGCTTGAGAAAATCCCCGAAGGAACTCTTACCGGGGAAGAGAAAAAAGAATATCTGGATAAAGCTAAAACAGTACAAAATGGCCTGAGAGTTATGCTGGATGAACATGAACGAAAAATGATCGAAAATATTAGCCGGCAAAAGAAACTTTTGTTTGACAACGTAGAGGCTCAAAAGACCACAGCAGTTCCATCTTCAACCCAAACGGTCATTGATCGAAGGGCAATATTGGACCAATGTCAACTCGACAAAGAAAATAATGACAAATCGATCAATGCGGCCGTTTTTAATTTTGAAAATCGATTCATGTCCTTAGCGGGAATGAATGGGGTATGGAAAACAGAATCTCCCGAACAACAACCTTTTACTTTAGATGACATCGAACAGCTGAAGCAATGTATTGAGAAATTAGAGCAATACGAGCCTTCAGAAGAAGAAAAACCCGTTATAGATGCATATCTCGGTAATTTGAAAACGGGTCTAAAACAAGTAGAGGAAGCACTTGAGAATTGCCGAAATAAATTGTCCAATTTAACTCCGGAAGAACTCGCCCTCGTATCCGATGAATTGTTGCAAAATAAGAATTCTCCTGATTACGCATCGAAATTCAATGGCATCGCGGATATTTATTGGACTTGTTATCCGCCTTTTGGGATTAAAATCAGCTTTTCTAGTCTTTTTCCGAACAATGAATCTGCCCGGAGGTGCGATGCTAATTTTAAGGAAATATTTACTTTAAAGACGTTCAAAGACATATCAGCACAGTCGCTCAAAGAAATACACGAACACAATATAAATCGCCTTAAACAATTGCGCGGACAAAATCAGGAAAAGTGGAAGGGGAACGCTCCGAATATTACAGTTATAGGAGGGGGGCCCGGAGGACTTACCAGAGGAATTGTTGCCGGAGTGCTTGGTACAAACTGGCAAGTGGTGGAGAAGCGTGACCGTACGAAGGAAGGTTGGTCTGCAAAGGCCAGGAAAAACGTTGTTAAAATTTCGGGAGATGAATCCATACAGTTGTTGATGTTTACAGGGGCGGTAGACTCTATGATCATCAATCAAAAAGCACATTTGGAAAGTAGATTCATTGGAATGACAATTGGCAGTTTAGAAGAAGCTCTGGATGAATCTATTAAGGCTGTATCAGATAATCATGGTAAATTTGTAAATGCCAAAGCAACAGGTATTGTTACCGGTTATGTTGAAGATGAGACTCATAAGAAAACAATAGTTACAACGGTTAATGTCGAAGGCCGTGAACAGCTGCCTACCCGAACTGCAGACATCATTGCAATTGCTGCCGGTGGAATAGGAGAGAAAAGTGCCGGTGGAATAGGAATTGGAGAGAAAGTTTTTGGGGATAAAAGAGAGGATTTTTCAACAGAGACAATGATGTTTGCTGTGAATCTTTCAAATTGTGAAGAGTTGGAAAATGAAAACAAATATTCAAATGATTATAAACCTGAAAATCCGGATGATATCGAATTTACACACAGACTTTATGGGGGAACAATAGGAACAACGGGGTATGCCACAATTGCTGTTTCGGGGGATTTGACCTTGCCCCCAAAAACAGGTCCACTCTGAAGTAGAAAATATGCTATCCTTTAACAAAAAGGAAAACAGCATGAAGAAAAGATTTACAGAAGAACAAATAATAAACATCCTCAAAGAAGTTGATTCGGGAATTCCCCTTAAAGAGGTATGCCGCAAACATGGAATTAGCTCAGCTTCTTACTACAACTGGAAAGCTAAATTTGGAGGGATGGAGGTCTCTGAGGCACAAAGACTAAGAAGCCTTGAAGCTGAAAACAGTAAGCTTAAACGCCTTGTAGCTGACCAAGCACTAGACATTGTGGCCCTAAAGGATGTCCTCGCAAAAAAGTGGTAAGCCCTAAGATAAAGCGCGCTTTGGTTGAGGTCTTAATAAAGGAACACGGCTTAAGCCAAAGGCGCGCTTTCAAGTTGATGGATTTGCATAGGTCTGTAGGGCGATACATCACCAGAAAAGCAGAAGACAATGAAGAGCGAGAAAGGATTAAATCTATCGCGTTAGAAAGACCTAGATTTGGGTACAGACGCATACATGTTGTCCTAAAGAAATCTGGTCTGAAAATTAACCATAAGAAGCTTTTCAGGCTCTATAGAGAGATGGGGCTCAAAGTAAGAAAAAGAGGCTCAAGAAAGAGAGCTGTAGGGCCGAGATTAGCGAAAATACAAGCTACAGAGGTCAATCAGATTTGGAGTCTTGATTTTATGTCGGATAGGCTTGCAGATGGAAGAAAAATCAGGTTGCTGAACATAATTGATGTATTTTCAAGGGAGAGCCTAAAGATGATTGTAGACACATCTCTTACAGGGATAAGGGTAGTTAGAGAATTGGACGATCTGATTAGGAAAAGAGGCAAACCAAAGCAAATAATCAGTGATAATGGAACGGAATTTACAAGTTTAGCAGTTCTTAAATGGACAGAGAATGCATCGATTGGATGGCATTATATTGATCCAGGAAAACCTATGCAGAATGGGGCTGTTGAGAGCTTTAATGGGAAGGTGAGAGATGAATTTCTAAATCAACATTGGTTTATGAGCTTAAGAGAAGTTAAAAAATTAGCTGAAAGTTGGAGAGAAGATTATAATGAACAGCGACCTCATAGTGCTTTAGACGGCCTTTCGCCAAACGAATATAAAAGGGCTTATGAAAAGAAAATTATAAAGACACGGGTGGCATGAGTTTCTAATTTAAGATGGACCTAAGAATGGGGCAAGGTCAGATTCTGCAAAACGCGTCCGGGAAAAAATGGATAGTATTGGCCGAATGCCTGCCGGTCAAGAGAAACAAGAGGCAGAAGAAAAGCTCAACGATTGGTTCATTAAAAATGCTACCCAATACATGAAATGGGCCGGTTATGAGTTACAATCAGGCGGTAACGTTGAATTAGCAAGACCTTTTAATGTAAAAGTGACAAAAGCCCACGAAGCTGCAAAACAGGAAGGCGATGCTCTTATTATCCCCGCCGGCGATGCGTACACTACCCCGGATCCGGCAGCAGGACTGGGCTGTGATTTGGCTATATCAAGCGCATTATTTTTCTCTGATGCCATCAATGATAAGAGAGTCGACAAAAATATCAGTCAAATATGCAGGGAGCAAAATCATGCACATAATGTTGCCTATTCCGGTTTAGCAACGGCTTCAATGATGAGGAGAGGGGATTATACTTCTGATTCAGATAAAGTCAATAGTCCATTAATGATCCTTAGGGAAGCTGAGGCAACGGGTAAGCTGCCGCAGGATATGATTGCCGGTTTGGCTCTGGCATTCCAAAAACATCAGGCAGGAGCACCCAAAACAGTTAAATACACCCGGGAAGACTTGGATTGGTTGAAAAAAGCCAAAGAAATTTTGGAGAATAAAACCGAATTTGAGGGTAAATTGTTGGATAATTGGGAAGAATCAAGAAAAAATCGCTGGAAAGAATCTCTCCTTAAAGCCATAGAAAATGCCCAAAGAACGGAATAGGAGACTGAACACTTCACAACATAAACCTCATAAACCCGTCGCTTCAGGACGTGGCCGTATAGGCAAAAAAGGCGTTCCAAAAAATAGGCGGCTGCCGGACATCACGGCTCCTTTGTTAATAACTTCTTAACACTTCGAATGCATGAATCCGAAAATTTCTATTTTTGCCTAACACAGCTAAAAAATTAATTGTATATTAATCAATAATCTGTTATTATTAATTTACCTCTTAATTATGTTAATACTTTTATGTTCGCTTTTTTTATAACTAACTGTTATATTAATTATTAGAACAAGTGAGGTAGTTAAAGGGGGTATAAGGTGGGCAATATCCAGGGAGGTAATCCTCTTATTAGTACAGCTTTAGATATCAATACAATGGCCGATGTCCAAGTGGTGATAAAGAACTATGAACAATTGGTAGGTATATCGGAAATTAGAGAAAAGATATTAACCATTGTAAAGAAATCATTAATAATGAAGGATCCCAATGTTGATTCACAAATAAAAGAGATTATGAAAACATTGGACGAGAAGTCGTACCAAATAGGTGGGAGTGACTTGGCAAAAGAAACGACTAAAAAGGGAATACAAATTCTTAAAGGGGAAATTCTGAACTGTTCCTCTGAAGTTAAGACAAAGGAGGCACAGGCTCAACCCGTTGTCCCAGCACAAATCGGGAAAGTTAGCCAAGTCACAAGCCCTACCCCTTTCATCACAGATAAAAGACTTGCAAATTTCAATAACGAAATTACAGCTGTCAGAAAAGATGTGATGGTTACAACCAAAGAAATTGATTTCATCTTCACCGAAATGTCCGAATTGAAATCCCAAGGCAAACAATCGTCAAAAGAAATGAGCGAACTAGAAGAACGCAAAAGTCGGCTTAATGCAAGTAGGCAAAAATTAATTGAGCGACATGATGCACTTGTTGGGAATAAAATAGAGTATGTGAAAAAAAAGTATCCCCATGACCCAGTCTATGCACTGGCAATCCCTCAGACCCTGTCTAAACACAACAACTACTATTCTGTTGGAACTCAAAAGAAAATGGATGGTGTATGTCAAAATGGAATTTTGTTCGACGAAAATCGGAGTGCCACCGGAATAGGCCCTAAAGCTCATCCATCTCAATCTCAATGGGGTATTAATGAAATGGGGGACAGGGGGCTATATTTCAGTGAAGAAACCCCGGCATATCTGTCTGATGATTTGCCTTGGGGCATTCATTGTCAAACGACCTCTGACATCAATGGAGTTTCACTAGACTCAATCGCAGCTCTGCAGAGGGAGGGATTCACTAACGAACAGATTGATAGTGCATACGACCGCTTGCAGAGGGAGCATGATTTTATTCAACATGACGGATTATATCCTAAGTCCACAGAAGTGGTATTTATGCGAAGCAATCAAACACTCCATCTAGTCTCCTTACTAAAGACAAGTCCTTCAGGCGTTCAGGCTTTATCCATTACGTCAACAACTCATGATAGCTGGCACAAAGGAAAAACATAAACATGAATACGCAAGGTATAGATACACCCAAAGAGCAGTTCGCAGGAACATCTCGTTTCCTACCAGAGGAGAGTTTTTACGAGAAAGAACGGAAACGATTGGAGGCGACACCTTTTACAATGCCTTACGACGAGCACGACTACAAATATCCTTTGGAAAATTGGGGCAACTATTGTGATCACAACAGGGAACTGAGGCGTGAACATTATATCACAAGCTACCAAAGTTTGGACAATATTCGCAAAAATGCCATCATGACCACGATGATTAACAGTGAGAATGGAAAAAAGACTGAGATTATCCTTTTGAAAGGGGCAATAGAGCAATTGGAGATAGATGCCATTGTCAATGCAGCCAATGAGACATTGTTGGGCGGAGGCGGAGTTGACCAGGCAATTCATACCGGTGCAGGGCCAATGCTAGTCAAGGAGTGTGCAAACCGCTTCCATGAGGGATGTGAGGTAGGAGATGCAAAAATTACCAAAGGCTACCGTCTGCCGGCTAAATATGTCATCCACACCGTTGGACCGCTCCTGCAAGGAGGAGAGCAGCCAGACCCCGAAGCATTAAAAAATTGCTATATCAACAGTCTAGAGCTTTGCGAAACACAACGAATTCAATCTGTGGCTTTTCCCTGCATCAGTTGCGGGTTTTACGGTTTTCCGGTGGATCTATCCGCTAGAGTAGTTTCCGAATGCATAAAACAAAAAGCCGAGGGGCATGTAAGGCATTTAGATGTTGTTGTCCTCGTTGTTTTTGACGATGTTCAATCGCGGGAATATGCTAATGCATTAAAAAATATTTATAAAATAACCTAGAGGTCATGATGAATTCTATTACTTTTTCTTGTCCGCATCAATCAGTGGATGAATGCAGAAAATTCGTGCAAGAAGAACGCGACAATCTTAAGAGTCAGGACATCTGGTGTGTGTTGTCCGATCAACAAAACAATGATCCCAAAATGGCTTGTGCGGCCATACGATCGCGTTCATTTAATGTTCATCTTCGTTTTGAAGGGGTGAGCAAGGATTTATCAAGCAGAAATATTGTCTTGGTGCTCCTGGATAAAAATACACCTGCGATGGAAATTGTGGAACAATTAGCAAATATGATCCATATCAATTCGACAGAACTTAAGTTAAAATTTGGACCGACAAGAACGCTTAAGGATTACGAAGAGCTCCCTGCTAACTATAATTTACGCGGAGATGGCACGGAAAATTTAACCCTCATGAAGATACACAAGAGATCCTGATTGCTTAAGGAGGAGAAAAATCTTATTGATCAATCAATAGTATTGTTCTTCTAAATAATTCAAACATCATGTCAATAACAAAATATGGTGTGAGAATTTTGCATGACTCGAATAAATATAATAACTTTTCATCAAGGTGTAAGCTCTTGCGAGGGCTTGAACTTATCTTTCATCCCCTCTCCGCTTCAGGCATGGAAAAGGAAGTGACCGTCAACTGCCCTTTCCCTTTTCTTCCTTTCGGCATACCGGGAAAGGGGAAAAAGGTGAGGAGCGTTCAGAGCGCTAATGTAATGCAATCCTAATCATAAAATTTTTTATGGCATTTTTCTGCGATCTATTCAATAATTAATTTATATCTAACAGAAGGATCAATATGAGCTACATTACAATCGGTAAAGATATCCAAATCTATTTCAAGGACTGGGGGAGCGGGCAGCCGGTTGTTTTTAGCCACGGCTGGCCGTTAAGCGCCGACGCCTGGGAAGATCAGATGTTATTTTTAGCCTCGCATGGATACCGGTGCATCGCCCACGACCGGCGCGGCCATGGACGCTCCAGCCAGCCCTGGCAGGGCAACGAGATGGATACTTATGCCGACGACCTCGCCGCCCTGGTGAAGGCTCTCGACTTAAAAGAGGCGGTCCATATCGGCCATTCTACCGGGGGCGGCGAAGTAGCCCGCTACATCGGCCGTCATGGCACAAAACGCGTTGCCAAGGCTGTGTTGATCGGCGCCGTGCCTCCCCTGATGTTAAAAACGGCCGGCAATCCGGGAGGACTGCCTAAAGAGGCGTTTGATCAGATCCGCGCGAATCTCCTCTCTGACCGCTCCCAATTCTTTAAAGATCTGAGCGAGCCATTCTATGGCGCCAACAGGCCCGGTTCAAAAGTATCGCAAGGGCTTCGGGATTTTTTCTGGCTGCAGGGGATGCAGTGTGGATTTAATGCCGCTTATGAATGTGTCAAAGCCTTTTCCGAAACTGATTTCACTGAGGATCTCAAAAAATTCGACATCCCGACGCTTATCCTGCATGGAGACGATGATCAGATTGTTCCGATAGGCGACTCTGCCATGCTTTCTTCCAAACTGATCAGGAACGCCCAGCTTAAAGTCTACAAAGGGGCTCCTCACGGGATGTGCTCGACCCGTAAAGATGAGATAAATGCCGACTTGCTGGCATTCCTTAAAAATTGAGAATATCCGGAGAAATGTTTAGCAGCTTTGTAAAAGCTTCCAGCTCTTCGGTCAGTTTTTGTTTGTTTTTCGGGTTTTCCTGCCGCACCGCGCGAATCATAAGGTTTTTTGGGGTATGTTCCAGATCGATGAATTCGAAAACCTGGGTTTTATACCCCAGAATTTCCAGATAATGCGCGCGGGCCGCATCGGTCGCCAAAGCGGCGAACCGCTCCTTTAAAACGCCGTGTTTCAGCAGAGGATGCAAAGGGGCGCATTTCACCTGATGAAACAACTCATGCTGGCAGCAGGGAACGGCCATAATGACCTTGGCCTGCCAGGCGACGGCTTTTTTTAAAGCTGCGTCAGTGGCGGTGTCGCAGGCGTGCAGGCATACTACGAGGTCGACATTTTTAGAGGAATAGGATTGAATATCCCCCTGGATGAAATGGAGGCCGGAAAAGCGCAGTTTGTCTGCGGCAGATTGGCAAAAAGCCACGATATCGTCCTGTAAGTCGAGTCCGGTCATTTCCAGGGTATAGCCCAAATCCCGCAAGTAATGGTAAAGGGCAAAGGTCAAATAGGCTTTTCCGCAGCCAAAATCGACAATCCTCAAGGGTTTATCCTTGGGAAAACAAGCGACGATATCGGAGATCATCTCCAAAAAACGGTTGATTTGCCGAAATTTGTCCCGCTTGGCGGCTGCCACTTTTCCCGACGCTGTCATCACCCCTAATTCCACGAGAAAAGGGATGGGATCGCTTTCTTTTAAAATATAGTTCTTGGTCCTGTTGTGGGAAACCGCCGCGGCCTGCATTGCCGGTTTTCGCAAAATAGTGACCGTCCCTTTTTTGCTCTGCAGCACGTGAAAAGTCTCGTTTTTCGTGCTGAAATTGCCTTGCTTGAATTGGGGCAACAGCTCCAGGAGCAAAGCGCGGCACTCGTCGGCGCTCACATTTTTATGAATAATTTTTTTACTGTGATAGCTTACCTGGTAGGCGATTTTGTCTTTCAGCAAAAGTTGCCGGAAGGAAATTTTGGGAGGGGAGTCTTTGCTTTTTGGAGAGCTTAAGACGCCTTGCAGCAGCGACTGATTGAGAAGAAGGGTTTCGCATAGTTGTTTTAACTGTTCCATACCCAAAAAGGATATAATATTTCAGATAATTTTTCCATTGTAAAATCGGGTTTAGATGTGATATAATTTTCCCTATGAATAGATTACTTATTTTTACTTTGCTTAATTTCTTAGCTGTCCTGAGTCCCGGACCCGACTTTGCCGTGGTGACCCGCTTTGGGATGACCGGTTCCAGAAAAGCGGCGCTTTATGCCACCCTTGGCATCACCGCCGCGCTTTTTATTCATGTCACCTACTCGATCTTCGGGGTGAGCGTCGTTTTGCAGCAGTCTCCGGTTATTTTTTCCTCAGTGCAACTCATCGGGGCATGCTATCTTCTTTATATTGCGATCCCAATGCTTTTTCCCGGGAAAAGCGGCGGGGGCAAAATAGAAGCCGCCGTGGCCAAGAAGGCTTTAATGACCGGTTTTTGGACTAATTTGCTCAACCCGAAAGCGACGGTGCTGATTTTGAGTTTATTTGTGCAGTTTTTGGAGCCGACCGATTCGCTCGGCCTGAAGCTGCTGTTTGGATTGAGCGTCCCCTGCTGCGCCCTGGCCTGGTTCAGCCTCTACTCCTATTTGCTTACCCATCCGGCCGTAGTCCCTTTCATACAACGGGCGCAACGGCCCATCACCTTTTGCATGGGTTTTTTGCTGGCCGCCCTCTCGGTCTTCATGATTTATTCCATTTGTAAAAATATTTAAGCTGTGCTTTTCTTACGGCTATGGCTAGCCTAGAGACAATTTTTGTTTTGCTGTTCGCTGCAGTCCTTCTGGTTGGAATTGCCCAAAAGGTTCATGTCCCCTACCCAATCGCCCTTGTGCTCGGAGGTATGCTGATCGGTTTTATTCCGGAAGTGCCTGTGATAAACTTCGATCCCGATTTGATCCTTTTGGCCGTCCTGCCACCGATTCTTTATTATGCCGCTTACGGCACAGCTATTAGGGAATTTCAGAAAAATTGGCGCGATATCTTTTCCCTGGCGCTTGGCCTGGTGGTATTCACGACTCTTGTGATCGGGGTTCTTTTTAGGTGGATGTTTCCCCAGTTTTCCTGGGCCCTGGCTTTTGCTTTTGGGGCTATCGTG
Organism: uncultured Chlamydiae bacterium; assembly: GCA_963696295.1. Lineage (GTDB taxonomy): Bacteria > Chlamydiota > Chlamydiia > Chlamydiales > JAJFMB01 > CAVOJR01. The sequence continues at coordinate 2,341,408 of CAVOJR010000001.1, forward strand.
TCCCCGCCGGACGCTGTTTCGGCGACAGCTATTCTTAGGCATTTTTCGATTAATCCCCGTTTAACTGCTTTATTGGAAGGGGAAAGCCTGGTCAACGACGCTTCGGCCATTGTGCTTTATAAGATTGCCGTAACGGCCCTGCTTTCCGGCTCCTTTTCCCTCGTGGAAGGGGGCGTTGATTTTTTTCGGGAAGTAGTTGTGGGCGTGTCATCAGGGCTTATCCTCGGTTTACTCATGCAATTGTTTTCCAGGCGTTATTTAGAGCCTGTTTTGGCAGTGCTTTTTTCCTTTACGATCCCTTATTTGACATTTATCATCGCCAATCATTTGGGCGGCTCGGGCGTTTTAGCAGTGGTCGTCAATGGGTTGATTGGAGCCCGCATCCTTCAGACGCATCCTTCTTCGCTTAGGCGTGTGCTGGGCTATGCGACCTGGGATATTTTCAATGTTCTTTTGAATTGCTTTGTTTTTGTTTTGATCGGTTTGCAGTTAAGAACTATCACGAAAGCCATGACGATGCAACAGATTGCCCTGTACGCCGGCTATGCCTGCCTGACTGTCCTCGCGATGGTGGCTGTCCGGATGCTTTGGGTCTTTGCCGAAGCCGGCATTGCCCATATTAAGGCGAAAAAGCCGCTGTCTCTGCGCGAATCGGCCATTATAGGGTGGTCCGGCATGCGCGGAATTGTGTCTTTAGCAGTCGCCATTGGCTTGCCCGCGGCTTTGGCCGGCCGCAACGAAGTGATCTTTATGACTTTTGTGGTGATTTTAATTACCCTGGTTATCCCCGGGCTTACCCTTCCCCTGCTCATCCGCTGGCTTATTCCGGGATGTACTAAAAAAAGCGAGGAGGGAAAAATCCGGGCTCTGCTGATAAAAGTCGCTCAAGAGAAGCTCAAAGAGCTGCAGCATTCCAAAAAAATTGCCCCCGAAGAATTTGAATTTCTTAAAAACTATTTTATCACCCAGCATCGTGTTTTGGAGAATTTTCATGCGGAAAATCATTTGGAACATGTCGAGGCCGCCCGGCTTGAGGTGATTCGATCGCAAAGGGAAATATTGCTTGAGTTGTGGGAGAGGCAAGAGATCGACGACCGGTTGTTGAATCATATGGAAAATGAGCTCGATATCGTGGAAATACACATCGTACGCGGCGAGCTGCACTAAGCAGTTATTTTTTTCTGGTAGGGCAGCTGTTAATACCAAGGATCTGGTAGAGAATGCACCAGCTCATCCACGCTTCAAAGAAGGTGAAAAGGGCGAGAATTAAGGCGATCCAGCTGTTTTGCCAATAGGCATAGGCAAGTAATGCCATTCCGATCGCCAGCCGTATTATTCTTCCGCTCATGCCCAGATTCTGTTTCATTTTTCACTCCGGTGAATTTAGCAATATGAGCTCCGCCCATAGCTGATGTTTCCAACACTCGATTAATTCATTCCCCTTGAATAATTCTATCTTATAGGTGCGAACGCCGCCGCAGGAGAAATAGGCCTGATTGATGAGTCTATAGATGTACAAGCCGTGTCTTTTGTTGAGCCGCAGGCAGAGGGTGCTTTCCGTACGGTTGCAAAAGCGGAGCGTGAGCTTAATCCTGTATTCATGGCAAAAGTCTTTTTTCGGGATGAGCCACGATATCAGGATCCGCTGCCCCATAGGAGGGTCATTCAGACAGGGATCGGGTGTTTCGACGTGGTAGCTCGCCAGCGATTTTTGGCTTAAGTATTCCATATGCGCCGTAACCCTGTCCGATGTGCAGCTTAGGAGAAAAGGCAGAAGGACTAGCGCAAGGTAAGAATATGGCATCGGTCATAGGCCCATTGCAGGAGGTTTTCCGTTTTTTCCCAATCCAGGCAAGCGTCTGTAATGGAGACTCCATAGCGGAGGTTGTTTGTGGTGAGAGACTGTTTTCCCTCAAACAAATGGCTTTCAAGGAGAATGCCCCGGATGCCCAGGTTGCCATCGAGGTATTGCTCAAAGAGGGATTGAAACACTTCGATTTGCCGTGTATGATTCTTCAAGGAGTTATCATGGGAACAATCCACCAGAACAGCAGGGGAGATCCCGGCTTCGTTTATGAGGTTTAATGCCTTTGCGATGGAGGCGGAATCGTAATTGGGAGCGCTGTGCCCGCCCCTTAACACGACATGGCAATCAGGATTTCCTTTAGTGTGCAAAAGGGACGCCTTTCCCTCCGGATTCAGGCCGATATACGAGTGGGGCACGGCGGCTACTTTGATCCCTTCGACAGCGATCTGGATGTTACCGTCAGTGTTGTTTTTAAAGCCGATGGGCATCGCGAGGCCCGAGGCGATCTGGCGATGGAGCTGGGAGGAGGAGGTGCGCGCTCCGATGCATCCCCACGAAATCAGATCGCTTAAGTAATAGACCGTAGCCATATCGAGAAATTCGGTAGCCGCGGGCATCCTCAATGCGGCCAGGTCGAGAAGAAATTGCCGGGATGCGGACAGCCCTGCCGGTATATTTTGGGTGTTGTTGAGAAAAGGATCGTAGATCAATCCCTTCCAGTTTAACCCTGTGCGCGGTTTTTCGAGATAAACGCGCATGGCAAAATAAAACCGGTCGGATAACCTGTCTGCCAGGGTCTTTAATTTTATGGCATACTCTTTTGCCGATATGATATCATGGATGGAACAGGGGCCGACGATACAAAGCAGACGAGGATCCTTACCGTTTATAATGTCTGCTATCACTCGACGCGAACCGGTAATAAAATTCCGCTCAGCCTCGTTGACAGGGTGTTGCTTTTTTAGATCAATCGGCGATATCAGTTCTTCGCAAGCGGATATGTTGAGATCGGACGGCATAGGCTTCCTTTTCAAGGCCTGATCTTAACAAACTAAAGGATTTCATGACCATGCAAAAAGCAAAAGAGTTGATCGATGACCTCCTCAAGAAATATTCCGCTCTTACACTAAAAAGAAAACCGAAATTAGGGTGGAAAATTATCCCGGGCACAGGAGAAAAGATCTCAATCGATTACGCCGGCGGCTTTCTGCAGGTAGAGGCGGACAATGAAAGAAATATGGCTTTTGCGCTCCAGCAGGTTATCACGGCCCTTCAAAGCGGGCATATCGGCGAGTATCTGGGAGTCAGGATGCCCCGCTTTGGTTTCAGGCCTCTTTGGGTGGGAGAACAGGCTTTAGAGCCTCTTTGTAAAAATATGTGCCTGCTAGGCTACAATGCCGTTATTTTAGAGAATGGCAAAGCGAGCTCCCTTTTTCATGAGTATGGCTTAAAAGTCTTTGTCAAAACCCTTTTGGATTTACCCTCCGCCGACGGCCTCTTCTGGGAGTCGGCTCTTTTGCAGCCCGATTTTCTCGATGGCGATCTCACCTTGTCTGAACTGGTCCATAAAGAGCTAAGACGAGTCGAGGAAGTCAAGAAGGATTTGATTTTCTATGTTCCGGCGGGCGATTTAGAGGGCGCCAGGCAACAATGCTTTTGGTTATCGGACTTAATTGACAATGCCGGCCCCCGCACCATGATCGCCTTTTCCGCCGTTGCCGGCGACCCTTCAGCCGATTATTTGCCCCTTCATCCCTTTTGGGATACTCTGCGGGCGACTCCCGATGTTTCGAGCACACCCTTGCTGCCCATTCTCAATACCGGAGCGGTCAAACAGGGGGAGTGTTTGTGGCCGGCGCTGCCTTTGGATCAGCTGCAGCAGTTTCTGCCCCGGCTGGAGAGGCACCCCTTTGCCGGGTTTATCGGCTTGAGCCCGCGCGTGCCGCAAGGGCATGGCTTACTGCACTTAAGTTTGTGGGTGGCGGCTCAATCTCTCTGGCAGGGGAGGTCGCCCAGGCTGTTGGCCGAAACCTGGATGCTCGCCAACCGCCCCGATCTGAATTTCCCCGATTTTTTTGAGGCTTTGGATATAATCCGGAGGATCGCCAAAGAGGTCAGCGCTTTGAGAGCCGCCCCTTCCAAAGAGGAGCGGCAGACCACGGATGCCATTCTGGCAGGCCTCGCTCTTTTGGACCTCAAATTCAAGTCGGGCCCCTTTGCCGATTATTACACCTGTTTTGCGACAGACATGCGCAATCTCCTCGCTCAAAACCCTGAAGGAAAAGAGTCATTTTGGACAAAGCTTCAAGGCGCAAAAGCGATCCTCCTGGATAAACCGCAGCCCGGTAAAACGGCGCTGATGCAAAAAATATTTTCCGAGAATCAGTAATTGTCATATTATATTCACGTAACCCACGGAGACAAATTTTGGAACTAACCTTTTTAGATCAAATAAAAGATTTTGTATGGAGCGCTCCTCTGCTCATGCTTCTGCTCGGCACAGGCTTATACTTGACCATTCTTTTGCGAGGAGTGCAATTCACCTATCTCTGGTATGCCATCAAACAGGTGTTTTCGAAAAAACATAAAGGGGCCAAAGGGGATATCAGCCATTTTGAAGCGCTGATGACTTCGCTCGCCGGCGCTATTGGCACGGGGACGATCGTAGGCGTGGCGGTAGGGGTGTCATTGGGCGGGTTGGGTTCGATTTTCTGGATGTGGGTGACGGCTTTGCTCAGCATGGCGACCAAGTACGCCGAATCGCTTCTGGCCGTAAAATACCGGGACAAGGACAAAAGGGGCGAGATGATCGGCGGCCCCATGGAATATATTGAGAAAGGGATGGGGTGGAAGTGGGTGGCTGTCGTCTTTGCCATTCTCGGCTCCATTGCCGCTATAGGGACGGGCAATTTGGTGCAGGTCAATTCGATTGCCGAAGCGGTCGACCGCGTCTGGGATGTCGATCCCATGGTCACAGGCATAGTGATTGCCGCATTGACCGGTTTCGTCATCGTCGGGGGTGTGAAAAGCATCGGCCATGTAGCCGGCATCCTCGTTCCCGTGATGGCGCTATTTTATATTCTGGGAGGCCTGGTCATCATCGGTTTGCATTATAATGAAGTGCCCAAAGCTTTTTATGAAATTATCTCCAGCGCTTTTCGGGGGCAGGCGGCCGTGGGCGGCTTTGCCGGCGCAACCGTCATGATGGCTTTGCAGATGGGGGTGGCGAGAAGCGTCTTTTCGAATGAAGCCGGTCTGGGGATCTCCTCAATCGCCGCCGCCGCCGCGATAACCGACAGTCCCGGGAGGCAAGCGATGATCACGATGACCGGGGCGCTTTTATCCACCGTGATAGTGTGCACCATCACCGGTCTTGCGATCTCAGTGACCGGGGTTATGTCGGGCGTGGATGGGGATGGCCGGGCCGTTTCCGGCGCTTCGATGGTGATCGACGCTTTTGAGTCGACCCTTCATGGCGGGGCCTATATTGTTTGCATCGGCCTGATTCTCTTTGCTTTTTCCACGGTGATCGCCTGGGCGTATTACGGGGAAAAATGTTTCGAATACCTGTTTGGGGAAAAGGCGATTCTCTGGTACCGCCTGATATTTACCCTGATCATTGTGCCGGGCTCTGTCCTAAAGATCAAAACGGTGTGGGCTTTTGCCGACATAGCGAATGGATTGATGGTGATTCCGAACTTGATAGCGGTGATCGGGCTTTCCAGCGTTGTCGTATTGGAAACCAAGGAGTTCCTCAAAATTGTGGCCAAAGAGGAAGTTTAGGGTCTTAAAAGTTTCAGAAATTTCTTCATTTTTTCTTGATGGCCTTCACCTTTTGCCCAGCGTTTTATGCGGTCTTTTCCTTTTTGTCAGCTTGTAGCAGCTCTCTTGAATATCTGCGGGAAGAAATTGAAACTTTTTTTCAGCCAGGGCCTGAATTTCTGCAAGAAAAGGATAGCGCGGATTCCATTGAAACACCCTTGTCCGACCCTCTAAAAAACTCACCAGCAACCCTCCTTCTTCCAATTTTCTGAGCGTTTTTTGTATAGGATCAAGGGAGGATTTGAAAGAACGGCTTAACTCAGTAGCATTGGCCTTTCCATGCAAAAAAAGGTAGATGAGGATTTTTTCCACATTTTTGTTGGCAAAAAGATATTCTAGCATTTTATAAACCTATATAATCGGTTATATAACCGATAAAATAGGTGGTTGTTAAGTTTGAAAATCCTTGGGAAATAGGCCAAGTCAATGCCCGACAGAGCGGTGGAAAGTTACGCCATGTTAATTACAGATTTGGGTTCCACCGGATCAATAAATCCTTGCCGCTAAAAAAATCATTTGCTCAGGAAGAATTTCGCCAGGGTGTGCTTCACGATTTGCGCTCCGAAGAGGGGCGCTTTCAAGTTGGCGCCTTGAATAATAAAAGTAAAGGTTTTGAGATGTTTTCATGAAACAATAAGTTTGAATAGTGCGATATATTTATTTACATTAATTGTGATTTGGTTTAAAATAATACCATTAATATCAAATGGTGTTATTATGATTAATAAAGTGATTTTTTTTCTTCTGATTACCCTTTCTTTTCACTCGGTCCACGCTTTAGACCTCTCCAGAGAAGATAAGGCGTTTCAAAACGAATACCAAATGCTCTACGAATCTTTTTCTACCTCTTTTGACAATAAAATAGATGATCAAACCACCTATGTTCATGTCATCGAATCTGTAAATAACAACGAACTCACTCTAACTGATGGCATGAAATTTTCCATGACTTGGTGGTACCAAGGAAGCGGCAAGAATTGGAAAAAAGGGGACCATGTTTATATTACTTTCGATTTTAGTTATAAACAATGCAAGATAGATCATGTTGTTTTAAAGGAAACCATTTGGACTGATTTCATAGCTTTTCCCAAGTCCATACCCATAATCAAGTCAATGCCAAATGGTCAGAATGATCCAAACGCTTATTCCAAAATCACCTTAAGCAACGGTCACAGCTTTAAAGGAGAGGACAAAATTTTTGGGCGCAATGGATGGAATGTAAAAGATGAAGTAATTGTTTTTGCCAATCCATCAGGCCAATATCAGGTTTGGAATCTCAATATAAAACAAATAATCACCTGCAAATATGCTGGATCTATAAACGGCAAACCAGTGAAACCTTCCAATATTGATGGTATCCTTGGTCTCGAAGAGCGCCTCAACCAAAAAGTATTGCAACAACCCTTAGCGACAAAAACTGTGGCGGGATCCATGCTTATCTACTCAGCGGGTCTAAAAGAAAAAAATCGTCCCGTGGGCGTTTTCCTGTTTTTAGGGCCGACTGGAGTTGGAAAAACGGAACTGGCAAAGGCCCTGAACATCGAAATCTATAAAGACCCCTCTTGCCTGCTCCGCTTTGATATGAGCCATTTTGTGGAACCGCATAGCGTCGCGCGTTTGATCGGTTCCCCTCCAGGCTATGTCAACCATGAGGAAGGGGGGCAGCTGACAGAACCTTTGCTTGAGAACTCGCAAAGAATTGTCCTTCTCGACGAAATAGAAAAAGCGCACCCTCAAGTACACAAATTATTTCTGCCTGTATTCGATGAAGGCTTTTGCCTCGATAGCAAGAACAATAAAATCGATTGCTCCAACACGATATTTATCATGACATCGAATCTCTGCGGACAAGAAATCGCCCAACTGTTTCAACAAGGATACAGCTCTGAAGAAATTTTAGAAATCATCGAACCTAAGCTGATGAAGGCTCTTTCACCCGAGCTCTATAATCGCGTGGAACCCGTTCTTTTCAGACCTCTTGAAAAAGAAACTATGGGAGCGCTGGTCGATTTGTTTATCAAACAATTGACGTCCCGTATTTGGGAAGAAAAGCAAATTAAGATCATTATAGATTCTTCATTAAGAAATTTTTTGATGGAAAATGGCTACCATCCCCTTCTCGGCGCCCGTCCGCTACGAAGTCTCATCGAAAGAAGAGTTGTGGCCACCATTGCCTATAGCATCATTAAAGATAATATTGAAAATGACAGCGAAATCACGATTATGTACGATCAGGAAAGTGATTCGGTCTTTGTCGTGAAATCCTAAATTGGTTGATCATCTCACAGAATGATAGGCGTTCTATTTCTTGCTTGTTGCAAGGCTTTCACCATTTCTTTGGGTTCTTGGGCTAAGAGATAAAAATGATCCGCATAGCTGTTCCTCACCCCTATCTCCCTGTCTCCGGTAGCTCTGAGGTACTCTTCTGAGCGTCTCCAAAGCGTTAGTATAAACTGCTCCTCGGCTGCAAAGCCGGGGTTAACCGACCAATTCGACTTGTCAATCGTGGCAGTTCCAAAAAGTTCTTCCACGGTAGAAGCCTTAATTCTGTTGCTGTCAAAGCTGATGACACGCTTGAGATCGAGGTCATGAGCGGCATGAAAGACTTTCCTTAAAAAATAGAGATCCCGGTTGATCAGAGGATCAATTGTTCCTTCGCTTGCGGTTGACCATAAGATGGCTTCTCCATACACCTTGGCTTCCGCAGCATCCTTGAAAAGCCTGCCAGGACCTGTGTGGATTCGCACATCTTGCGCAAAGTTCACGGCATCAATCCTTTCGTAAGAATTATATTTGGCTTCGTCGATGCTCCTGTCAACTTCTGATTCCCGGCCTGTCCGTTGATAAGCCGAGGCCATCTCCACTTTTAGCAGAAAGTTTGGGTCGGTTGCCATTTTTGCCTTTACCCATGGCACGATCTCCAGACCGTCGTCACTTTTAAAAGGGATAGTGCTCTTTTTGGCTAACTGGTTCAATGCGTCGATGATATCGACTGCCAAAAAACCCTGTCTTAAGCCATGCGCCAGAGGGTGATTGGGGCGTTGGACTGTATACAATTTGCCTGCAATCGATGTCTGAACATAGTTCGAGGGAGTGTCTTTGTAGGGTCGGCAGAAATATTTGTTCACCATTTCTGCAATGTGTGCGCTGCTGACGGGTGCGGCTATTGATGAGCTTCCTGAAGAACGCGCTTTGGCAAAAGCTTTGGAACCATCTTCGGTGAAATACAGGAACATCCCATTAACCGATGGGAAGGCCGGATCGCCGGGCGGAACTTCCATGAAGTAACGCACGCCGCGCGCTCTTAGTGATTTTAAAGTGACTAATGGCATTTTATTCTCTTTGATATTATCCAGGACTTTTTCTTTTAAAGCCTCTGGCATAATCACTTCTTGCAAGGAATCAAATTTCATCTCCTTGCTGCCGGACTCTTTTGTGAGCTTTAGCTCATGAATGCCGATGAGATTGCCGCCTTTATCGTAATAGGCGTAACCCCCAACCTGATATAAGTTTTTAAGCTGTGGATCATCGGTACCTAGCGCAAGGTTTTCAGCCGGATATAAGAACTGCGCGGTTTCAGCGTTTTCCGGGGCGCCAGTAATAACGGATGCGGAATACTTCTTGGTGGAGGACATTTCCGCAAGCTTCGCATTTTTATAATCAGCCACCAAATTCAAGTAGAGGCATTCGTAAAACTGATCTTTAATCGATTCGATGTGAACCGCGGTATCAAATTGCTCATCCACAGGCTGGCGGTAGAAACGCTCCCGCTGGGCCGCGGTCATGCCTCGATTACATTCACTGCAGCACACTTGGCGATACTTCTGATCTCTGGTCTTCCAAACGACGTTTGAGGGAGCGGGTTTGGCCCCTGCGGTCTTTTCCCGGCAGCCTCCAACAATGCAGTTCGCCTGGACTAAAGCCTGCACTTTTTCTGGTTTGCCGCCCCTAAGTATCGTCACATTACCGATTGATCCTTCCGATGTGTCAACTTCATCCATACCGATAGCCAGGAAGCAGTCTTGATCAGAGTCCTTAAGCCGGTCATTCGCAGTATCCTTAAATTTATACATAAAGAAACCGTGCGGCGCCCTTGTCGCATAAAAATCTGCAAACTGTTTGGCTAAAGCTTTATCACCCTTGCTAATTTTATCCTGCGCAGCTGCAGGGATATACCCGGGAGGCACCCAGTCAAAGTGGGTGGAATCATAGCTGAGCAACTCAGGTGATGTGACTTGTGTGCTATTTCCATCCTTCGGACAGTTGGGCTGCGTAGTGATGCATTTGACGCTTTCATTAAATTCTCTTCTTATTGGCTCCGGGATAAAGTCCTTGCTTCTCTGCGCTCTTTTTACGGGTAAAACGTCTTGTGTCAATTGCCCAACAAGGGCTTTGGTTTGGATTAATTCATTTTTTCCATTGAAGTAAGCATACCCGCCAATATACATCAACGCGGCAAAATCGGCGCCATACTGCTCTGTCAATGTGGCAATGATATCCCCAATGTACTGCTTTTTCTTAGCTTCTATTTGTTCTTGCGTTGCTTTTAAACCCGCACTTTCCAGCTCTCTTTTTGCCTCATATGCCAGGTATTCCCCAAGAGCGTCGATCGGTTTGACAAAGTAAAAGTACTTGGCATCTTTATGGATTTTGAATAGGTTTCGATCGCTCTCGCTAAGATTTACCTCACCTCTTTTGGACAGGAGCGCGCTAAAAGTAAGCTCGAGCCCTATTTCTTCTCTTACAGTCCCCGACTTTGTCCATCGGTTTATCCATCTCCCTTTCATCGTTTTCTTTCTATGAATTTCTCTCACAGCTCCACTAGGATCGTAATCAAATTGTTTAATAGTGCCCTCTAAGGGGACTGGCATGTCACCCGATAAACCAAAGGGAGTTTCTTCATCAACCTTGATCCGTTTTAAATCCGATGGCTGTAAAGTGACAGCGCAAAAAGGCATTGGGACCTTATCAAAGAAGCCAGGAGTTGGAGGTCCGAGCAAGATGTTGGCGCGCAGGTCTGTAACCTTGGCTTGCCTATTCATCTTATCGATATTCTCAAAGTAAGCATTCGGGTTAAACTCATCTACGTTATTCGCTTCTAATGATTTAGCCTTTTCCCGTTTTGAGGGGGGAGTGATGTCCTTGAAAGATTTTCGGATCCTCACAGGGCTTGACGAGGGCCCTTTTGCCTTGTATCCTGCAGCATCAAGATGTTTCCTAAAAGTCGCTTTGATTTCATGCCGTTTTTCTTTCCCGATTGTCGTGATAGTGATGATCCTTTCCTTTTTAGGCTCAAAATTGTCTAAAAGGGCCCGGTACTGTGTATTTCCTTCTTTGCATTTCGCAGTGAGGGTATCCTTTTGCAACCCCTCTAAAACGCCTCTTTCCCCAATACTCGTCATGGAAGGACAGTCGCACATCCTCCCATAAGGGTGCGCTCGGTATAAAGAAGCGTTGGATCCCTCTGTGGCTCTATCTTTGGGAATCATCATCACATGAAGCGTGCCCACAAAGGCCGCGCTTTGAATTTCCGTGGTATATTTATTGACGGCATCCATGAGTTGCGTTTCCAGTGTGTAATTACCTGGAAAAGCTTCTCGAATATTGTTTCTGGCGGCGTCAACATAGGCAGCATAGACACTGCGGGAATTTGAAAGAAAGTGCAGAGTTGACTCCCAAGGATTGATATTCTTGATAAATTCAATATCGCAGGAGGCTAGGGCTCTGCGCGTTTCTGGGTCATGATCATGGGTTGTTGTCCGCTTATATCTGTCATTTGGCACCTTATCTTTCCTGGGGATCCTCAGGAATTTGTAGTTATGTGTCTCTTTAGCGGGATATTTATGCCTGACTATCTCCTTGTTGAGATAGTTAACTACTGCCCAAGGGGTATCTTGAGCCGATACCAGAACAAAAAATTTATCTCCAAAGAACTTCCTGATTTCTAAAGCTCGCCCAATGGCAGCTTTCACATACTCTTGATTGCGGCTGTTGACAGCATATTCCGCTTTGTGCTTTTCAAGCGCGTACACACTTTGAGAAAAGACGTCGTTAATTTCCGTAGTGAGAATGCCAAACTCTTGCAATCGTTGAATTTCTTCACCGGGATCATCATCTATGTAGTTCTCTTTTAGTCTATCGAGCAGCTCATCCCACTTTTCTTCTTTTTTTAGCTTTTCCAATTCCCGAATTTCCTTTTCTATGCTGGAGAGCGGCGGTGCTGCCGTGCTGGAAGAGGAGCTCGAGCTGGAAGAAGAGCTTGAGCTGGAAGGCGCTTTTGTCGCGGTGGTGATTGTCGTGGTGATCACCGGCGGCGGTGGGGCTTTGATTATCCCTGGTGTGGTCGCGGTCGCGGTTGTGGTTGTGGTCGTCACTGGTGTGGTTGTCACCGCAGGTCGGGTCGCGGTTGTGGTTGTCACCGCAGGTGGGAACGGGGCTTTGATTATCCCTGGTGTGGTCGCGGTTGTGGTCGTCACCGCAGCTCCTCGGAGCGGGTGTGTGGTTGTCACCAATGGGGATTTTCCCTTAAGGTCTTTGACGAATTTGACTATGCGATCACTAATTTCTGAGATTTTTTTCGGCTCGTATTTATAGATTTCGATTTTTTTGTATCCAAAGCAGGTAAAAAACAGATTGTGAATTGCGATAAACAATGCCGCAAGTCCGGATGGGGGCTTGCTTCTCCCTGTTTTTGTATGGAATTCGTCAACAAAATGAATCACATTGTCCAATTGATCTTTCGTTAATTTTTTGCAGTTTTCTACAATTTCTGCTTCAGATAGCGCTATTAACTTGGCATAAGTTTTATAAAGGTCTGAGTTCTGCCCCAGTTTAAAACCGGGCTTTACTTTCTCCTTAAGGGCAATGCTCGACCCGCTTAGATAGACCTCGCTTTTAGAAAGGTCGCACTTTTTAGACCAAATAGAGGCATCAAAAATATTTGTAATCATAATTCTTTAACATTTAAAATTTTTGCACTTACCATGACACTTATTATCTCAGAAGGTGAAATATAGGGGGAAAAGAGGTCTTTCTGATCCTCTGTTGGTGCGGGTATGCCTTCGTACGATTTCTCTTTTTTATAATACCCAAAACCGACAGCGTTAATGGAGTTTCCCCACTGTAAAACTTTATCTTTTGGGATCAGCTTACTACCAGAGTCATTGATAATGTTGCACAGGTCGATAACAAAATCCTTAATGTCTAGCCTTCTTTTAAATGCTGCCCTTAAAGCATCATCACTTTCCCCCATCGTAATCATAGGCAGTTTTGGTCGATCGGGATCCAAAACGGCCACCTCTCTCCCTGGAAAGCCTAGAGAGTCAGCCAGGAGTTCTTTATACGCGCTTTTGATATGATCCAGCTGATCAACCGGGTTATGGCTTTCTCTTTTAACAACAGGATGCCTGTCTATAATCCATCCATCCAAGATATCCATTTTATATCTTTCCCACCGAATTTTGATACGGCTTGCCAGAGTACCGATATTGCACACTTCCTCGAAAAGTTTGTTGTGTAACTCAATTTGAACGGGCTGACAATTTAAAAAGCACTCGATTAACCTAACTTGAATTTCATCTTTCCTCTTCCGCTCTAAAGGGGATGCGTCCGAAATTAGAAATAACGTATAGCGGAGCATGTTTCGATTTCGTTCCTTTTCTAAAGGTTCCGTATGTTTCGTCCACCCTATTTTCGCTGTTTGCCGAATCATATCTCTCACCATTGGTGGTTTGTTCCCATACGGATACCTCACCGCAAACTCTGCTCTATTTGTTATCTTTTCAATTTCCTCTTCTGAAATCTCAAATCTTGGCAGCTCATTTGGTCTATAAACCATGAAAGCCTCTGCACCAAAAGAAATGTTAGCAAAGATTTTATCAATAGTGCTCTCAATCTTACCACCTCCATCATTGCCCAAAGCAGGTGTGTATTCTACAGTTTTTTGTGAAATAATTGGATTCATTATGCCCTTCCTTTTTCGCTTTTTAAACAATAGTATCTGTGTCATGTGAATATTATTTAATGTTTGTATAAAGATTTTGTAAAGGACAGAGAAAGTTTGGGTGCGTCCTAAGAAAAGAGATGTGGCAAGCTACAAGCGTAAGTATTTCGACTAATATTGATAGTATAATTAAAATAAGAGTATAATTATTTGTGGGTTATATATGCATAATGCATATTAGTCTTCGTGAAATGGAGTTGACTTTAATTAAATATTATTAAATGTGAGGGCATTATGAGTAAAAAATTGCAAAAAGCAAAAAAGAAGATCTCCAAAGGAGGCCTGAATAAGACTAAAGGGGGGAGGCGTTTCTGATAAAGGGAACGCACGTGAAGCCAAGCTGATTTAGGTTATATTGTCATGGGTAAACAGGAAGATCTCAAAAGAAGGCCTGAATAAGGCAAGAGGAACAATGGGTCGTGGAATCAAATTTGAAGGGTTTCCTATCTTCATAAGCAAAAGGCTTCATTAACAAGGAGGTATTATGGAGATTCCTCTTAATACTGTGTCCGATGTACAGCCCACAAGTGAAGTTGGGAAAAGTGAGCTGTTCATTGCAGAACCACGTAAATCTCAGATTGAATACATCCCCCCGCGAACCGGAACGGTTGTGGATAAGGAGGGAGTCGTGCATTCCTTATTATCTATCCCCAGGGAGTTTTTGGCCAGTTTGCTTGAGAAATTGCGCCAATTTGTCCTTGAAGTGGGTTTAGGTACCAAAGCGGAGAGAGCGGAAGTCACGGAGTCAAAGAGGTTGATGTTGAAGTATTACCAGGGAGGTGAAGAAGTGCATTTTCGCTCTTCTGATGGAGTTAAGCTTGAGGGAATGTTTTGCTCTGCAAAGAATGATAAGGGAATCCCCCCTTCTGGCAAAACAATACTGGTTTGTACGGGGAGCCATCAATCTTATGAAAGGCAGTCTTATCCCATAGTAGAGGCTCTTCGCAAGGAAGGACATAATGTATTCGTGTTTAATTACCGTGGATTTGGAAACAGTGAAGGAGAACCTACCGAAGAGGGGATTTGCGACGATGCTGACGCTGCCTATCAGTATTTAAAAAGCCGGGGAGCAACGGACGAATCTCTCATTGTTTATGGATATTCTTTGGGCTCTGCGCCAGCAACGGATTTGGCTGTCAATCATCCCGTTAACCTCGTACTCGACCGTCCTTTTGCTTCCATGGACCAGGTTGCTTCTGATCAGATATGGTATGTGCCTGTTCTTCCTAGGGTCCTGTGCAGGCAGTTCGCTCATTTTGACAATGTGGCAAAAATTGGAAAAGTGCAAAAGGAGGTATTTATCATTCAGGGGACAAAAGATGCTACGATGACAACTGTTCATGGTGATAAATTATTAAAGGCCGCACGAGCTGGGGAAAATAAGCGGCCGATTCGTGTGGAAATTCCAATTAAGCACGAACATTACGACAGAGATGATTATTGGTTTTCAGCTGTCAATATGACGGAGCCGACAATTTTGAATGCCCGGTCAGATTTTAGCGAATTTCTAAAAGGGGCCGAAACAGTTTCTATCAAGACTACCGAAACATCTACATTATAGGTTATACCCAAACAACTTGAAGAGTTGATTTTGGGTGGCATCGGCTTTACCTCCAAATTTTTGTCATGGTCACTCGCTCCGGACAAGAATTTTGAGGTGCCTCCTTACCCAATTCCCAACTCTTCAAGTTGTTTGGGTATGATAAAATAGGTGGTAATTTCAAAACCCAATGTTGGCAAAAAATCAGGCTAAAATTGGAATTCCCTTAATGGCCCTTTGAAATTAATGTTTGATAATGTGCTAAGTAACGCCACTGTCCCAAATACGCGCTCGCCTGAAAACAAGGCCACTGCGCCAAGAACGGTGTTTGCTGTCAGTTGAGCCATGTATACCTTAAACAGGATTTGGTCCTGTTCCGCTGTGATTTTTTTTCCTTCCCTGACTCCAATCCGGCTTTTTGTATAAAAAGCCCCTCCGGCTGCCACACCTAAACTAATTAAAATAATTCTTTGATTGCTTAAGGGGGTAAGCATTGAGAGCGCTTTGTAGGCCATGACGCCAAAGGTTGCGCCAAAATAATTCATTGAGAAAAGTTCGATTTTATCCGAGGTTTTTTTAGCAAAATAATATTTTGCGTTCCATGTAAGGGTTGAGGGCAAAATTTGAGCAGAACCGGCTAATACATTGCCGCAAAATGAAATCATAAACATCCTGTTAGTTAGAATTTGAAAAGTATTATATTCCATTTATTGCATTTATGCAATAATTACTTTTATTTTATTGTAGAACTTGCTATGCTTATCCTTCTTTACCAAGGAGTTAAAAATGGTTAGCATTAATTCTATGGCTTGGAATCTTGTTCCCGCCACAACAAAAAAAGAAGAAATTTTGGCTTCTAGAGCCCCATTAAAATTTTCTGCGGAAACGACCCTGAAGGAAAAAGTCAAGCGCGTCTTCAATATCTGCCTGTTTGCGGGTGTCGCCGCTGTCAAGCTGTCCCGTATTTCAGGATACCTGCCCGTTGTGGCTAAAATGGCTGCCGCCCAGCCCCTGATCTATAATATCGCTCTTGCGCTGGTTATTAGAAAAGTATTGGCTGTAGTTGTCTCGCACATTGTTTATATTGCCACCATTCCGTCTTATGTGGAAAAGTTCGACCGTAACCGTTTGGGGGCCTTTATTTTCCTTCAGGGAAATAAATTTACATGTCGCCGGATTGCTTTGAATAAATCAGGATTTAATTATGACTCCTTTGCTGTGGAACATAACCCAAAGGCTCCCTGGGCGCTTTTAGCGGGAGGTAATGGCTGGATTGGAGAAGGATGTATTTATCCGATGGCCAACGAATTTAAGAAAATGGGATTTAATATTCTTTTTGTCAACGGTCCCGGCGTGGCGCGCAGCAGCGGCTTTCCCTCAAGCTATAGCATGGGGGCCGCTCAAGAAGCCGGATTGGAAATGCTGGAAACGGTCGTTAAGGCCAAAAAAATTCTCCTTTATGGAACTTCTCTTGGAGGGGGAGCGCAAGCTGAGGCGATTTGCCGCCACGATTTCAAAAAAGATGTGAAATACATGGTGTGGAGCGACCGCTCTTTTGATAAGCTTTCAAATGCCGCGAGTAAGATGGTCTTAAGCATTGCAAAGCCCCTGTTTTACATTTTAGGGGTCGAATTGGATGGAGTCGCAGGAGCTAAGCGCCTCAAAGAATTAAAGATCACCCATCTTGTAACTCAGAATTATAAAGGAAAGATTGAAGGGGATACTTTGCCTTATGAGGGAGACCTTGTTGATTCAGGCTCTGACGGAGTGATTCCAAACGCAGCTTCGTTGTACACCGGACTTAGACGGGCCGGCATTGTCGACAAAGAGCGGATTAAATTTTTCGGGAGTCCAGAGTTATGTCACAACGGATGGGAAACGGAAGGCTTTGTCAGCAAGGAAATTAGCCAGTTTGTCAGCGCTTAATCATCTGTGCTGCCATCATCATCGGGAACGACAACTGTGACCCTGCGGAAGCGGAAACAATCAAAGCAGGAGGACCAGCGGGATCGTTGGGGAGGGGGCACCGAGATGACGCCGCCGTTTTGTCTTGGAGCGACTTTACGATGACGGTGGCTATGATGGGTGTGCAATGAGTTTCGCGAAATGAATTCATGAATGCCCCTTGGCCGGTGGGAGAGGATCTCCTCCGGCTTAATACTCAGCCAGATATCTTTGAAGTTTTGCTTGCCGGGCTGTAAAATTTTTCGCTTGCTCCCCTCAAACTCCTGCTTAGGGTCCCGGTCGTGATTGTTCTTTTTCCCCATGATCACCAGAATATCCCGATAGGGGTATTGGCTAAGGACAACTTCCAGAACATCCGCATTCCCATTCCTGCCGGCCAGGTGCAAGGGGGTATTTCCCTCCAGGAGATCTCTTTTGCGGATCAGCTTGGGATTTCTGCGAATCGCGTCTTCGAGCAAGCTCTTTTCACTCTCATTCAACTCGGACTTCTCTTGTAAAAAGTAATGCAGAAAATTTCGCTCCTGCCGGTCGAAGACCGTTAAATCGATGGGAAGAGTTAAGAAATACCTGGCAAGTTCTATATGGCCATTTTTTACGCTCTGCATGAGCGGGGTAGCCTTGAAGCCGTTTTGCGGGCCGGCTTCTGCCCCGCTTCCGATAAGGAGGCGGGCGGTGGCGAGGTGTCCCATGGCGGCGGCTTCATGCAAGGGGGTGTCGCCGTTATTGTTCTCTTTCCTCAGGTGCCTCCCGCTTTGAGCGATCAGATGGCGGGCTAAACTGCCTACCCCATTTCGGCACACCCAATGCAGCAGGGTAGATCCATTTTCATCCTCCTCCATCAGATCGGCGCCATACTTGATATAGAGATTTAAAATTTCGTCCAGGGCGGCATCCTCATCGTCTTGCAGCGTCAATTTCTTGGCCAGGGATAAAAGGGGCGTTTCATTATTGATGTCAGCGGAAGTATAAAGAGGGGGTGCGCGCCCGCGGTTCGAGATTTGGTCATGCTGAAGGAGAAGTTCAATCACTTTGACATGCTTTTTGATCGTGGCCATGTGGAGAGCCGTTCTTTGATTGATGTCTTGGGCGAGGATGTCGGACGATCGCCAGTTTTTTATATCGTTGCCAAGCAACATTGAGACCGATTCCTCAAAGCCGTTGTCGGCGGCGATCATCAGTGGAGTCACGTCTTCGGCGTCGCTGATATCGAGGTCGGCTTGCTTTTCTCTTAATATTTTAATCACGGCGAGCGAATCTCTTGCCGTATCTTCACAATCTGCTTTGGAAAGCCCCATCATGGGTTTTGCCTGCCCTCCATTGAAAAAAATCATGGCGGCATGGTGCAGAGGGGCTCTTCCCTCTTCATCGAGAGCATCGATCGATTCGGGTTTTTTTTCGAGGAGGAGGGCGACCACCTGGGGGTGGGCGTGCATGCAGGCGAGGTGCAGGGGGATATCTCCGTGGGCATCGGATTCCAAGGGATCTGCTTTAAGGCCGATGAGGGTTTCGACCGTCTCTTTGTGGCCCCTGATCGCCGCAAGGTGCAGCATGGTCCTGCCATCATCATTTTTGGCCTGGACCTCTTCGACGCCGAACGCAGCAAATTTTTTGGCGAATGAGTGCTTTGATTTGATGATCGCAATATGCCCGGCGGTATTATTAAAGTGATCGCGCTGCTTGAGAAAGGAAATTTTTTTCTCCTTTTCCATATTTATGCAGATCTGCAGGATTTGCTCGTGGCCGTGTCTTGCGGCCACATGCAGCGAAGTTTGTTTGAAAAAGGAGTGATCCTGTTTCGTTGCCCTCTCAGGGTCAAGCCGCACAAGCCTTTCAAACAGGTCGAAGAGATTGTATTTGGCGAAGATATGCCTTAAGGGCAGGTGTAAGGTTGTTTTGGCGTCAAAGGCATCAGCCAGCATTTTGAGATAATTATTTTTTACCTCATCCCCGTTTTGCCCCTTCCAATCAAGAGAGCGGTAATTGATGTTCATGGCGTTGAATATCGCAAACACCCTTTCAGGATCGCAAGGGCACTCGATCGGCAGGAGCTGATCGTAATTATCTTTCCAATAGAGCTCCGGCTGGTAGTAGCAGATGATTTTGGGGATGGTGGGGCAGCAGTGCAAGGCGGCGAGGTGGAGGATGTTGTTGCCGAAAAAATCTTTCTTAGAGATATCGATGGAGGGGAATTTGAAGAGCATGATGAGAATATGGATTATTTTGAGCCTCTTTTCGAACGATTCCAGCGCGGGAACAGTATAGAGGAAATCTTCCTGCATCGTATCGAAGATCTGATTTAAGTCCTTTTTTGCTTTTTCATCCGCTTCTAATCCGATGATCGCTTTTTTCAATGAGAGGATATTTAAAATGAGCGGGTAGATTTTTTCTAATTCTTTTTCATTCAATGAAGATTCATCAATACGCACGCTTTGATAGGCTGCGGCCCTTCTTAGATCGCGCAGGCTTTTCGGTTTTACCACAGGGCTGGTGTTGGGGGAGGCGTCATAGTTTTTCACTAGGGAAATGTCAGGCACCCGCAAATTTTTTTCGAGGTTGAAGAGGCAGGCCATATGCAGGGCCCCATCGCCATAATGGGTTTGTTTGTTCGGGTCGGCCCCTTTGGAGAGAAGCAGCTGAGCGATTTCCCCGTTTAGCGTATAGGCTGCCATATGCAAGGGGGTAAACTTGCCCGATTCCAGGTCGATTTCCGCGCCGTTTAAGAGAAGCTGTCTGACCGCTTCGCTATTTTCCCGAATGACGGCGATATGCAAAGGGGCTAACCCCAAGTGATTCACATGGTTGATCTTGCCCCCGCATTGGACGATCTTGGGGATAAACTGGGCCATCTCCTGGTAGTAAGCCGCGTAAATTAAAGCGGTATTGCCAAATTCATCGCCGATATTGAGAATCTTTTCAATATCGGGAACGTCAAAATTTATTTGGCTCAGCTCCAGATTTTTCATGTGCTTGATGATCTGAGGCGGATCGAGTTTCGGCCATTCCCCCTCTATTTTTCCATGGCACGGCTGAGGGTAATTGGCAAAGAGTTCAAAGCTCTCGCGATAATCTGCGTTATTTTGGATATTGTCGGAGTGAAAACGGGCAAAATCTGCACTGCACTTTAACTGCCTGTGCTCATCGGCCATCATCAGGATAATTTTGAGCGCGACTTTGTAATCCAGTTTCTTCATCAGAAGAATCAGTCTCTTTAAGGTTTCATACTTTTTATGCTCTATCGCCTGGTAAAGAGCGGAGTTGGCCTCGAATTTCATATCCAGCCTCAATAATTCCTTCATGAGCAGGGCGGCGTTTTCGGAAAGGTCTTTTTCAATGGCGATCAGAATAGGAGTTTGCCCGCATTTATTGACCGGACTTGGATGAGGCTCGCTTTGCAAAAGAAGCGCCAAGATAGCCGGGGTGCCCGCTGCCGCTAAGTGCAGAGGGGTGTCTCCCTCTCTATTTTTGATCTTGAGCAAACTTTTGGGCGCCTCGTTCAACAAAGCCTCCACTGTCTCCTGGAGCTGCAGTTTGACAGCCAGATGCAAGGCGGTGTTTCCCTCTTCATATTCTTGCGCGCTAAGGTCGACATTCAATCCGCTTTTTTTTATCACGTTGATCATCGCGTAGTTTTTTTTCCATACAGCGGCATGATAGAGCGTGTGGCCATAGACGTCCACTTCGGTAATCTTCACGATCTGATCAATCCGCTTTAAAAGAGCGGCGTGGTTCGTCTGAAATTTCAAATTAGTGGAATGGAGCGAGGAGACAGCCATAAACGAGGCGGGGCGCCCTCCGAAATCATCGATAAACCCATGCTCTTTCAGGAAGTATTTGATGAGATAGGTGTGGAGGGGAAGATGAGAGCGTTTGTCGATGGCGGGGTGCTCTTCTTTAAATTTGACGAGTTTCCGGTGGAGTTTTTCGAGGTTGGCGGCTCCGTGAATGGCTTTAGTCTCCTCAAGGAGAGTCATCAATAAATAAGTTGTGTTGGAAAGTTCAGTTTTTTTGGAGTTCTTTAACAGGCGTCCCAAGGCCTTTACGAGGCGGAAGGCGATGTCTTCATCGTGAATATTGACGTACTGCAATAAAAGTTTCATCGCCTCGATTTCGATCGAAATAACGCGCGTCTTTAAGGCGACCCGCTCCAGCGTGACAATAATGCCGTATCTCACTTCTTGAATGGCGATATGTTTGAATTTCCTTAAGGTGTGGATGATTTTTTTAAAGTCGGCATGATTATTCATGGTTTTTTGGCAATAGCGGTTGATCATCACTACCGGCGGGAGCCAAGGGGGCATAGTGGAAGTATTGTCCTGCAGGGCTTTTTTGATGGCTTTATAGCTTTGCTGGATGGCGTCGATGAGATTATTTGGTGAGAAATAGGCGGTTGCTGTAACGGTAACCGCCGACATGGCAAAGGCGCCGGCAATTTTCAGCCACTTTTCCTCATTCTTTACGGTGGTGTTTAGAAGATCGAGGCAATTGACCGCGTAGGAGCGCCAATATTCCGCTTCCTTGTCATCTGAGATGTTGAGTTTGCTGAGATCTTCGAGACGGGATTTCGTCGCCAGTTTGGTATTTTCGTCTAAAATTATCTTTTTTGGGGAATAGAGCAGAATAAGAGAGAGGATTTTAGCATAAGTTTCGATCACTATATGGATCAGCCTGCCCTGAATTTTTTCGATATTATCCTTGAGATAATCTTCCATATCCTGGTGAAGAATGACGATACCGCCCAGATTTTCAGAGGTTAGGGAGTCAGTTTCGATCAGATCGGTGAGTTCAATCAGGCTGGCTTTTTTTACATCGTAGTCCTCACAGTATTTGAACATCTCAAAGAGCCTTTGCCTCGCCCTTGGGACCTCCTGCGGATCGATTTCCGGCAACGTCTGATCGAAATTTTCCTTGTAGGCCATCGCCTTAAAATCAGCGATTTTCTGCAGGGCCACCTTGCGCATCGTTTTGATGTCCCGAAACGATTTGTTGAAGATAGCGGCAAACTCCTGGACATCCCCCATATCGAGATAGGATTGGTACTTTGGCTCCAGCAGCAAAACGCCTTGCTGAGGGTAGTAAAGTTTGATATATTCCTGATACTTGTCGGCGTATTTAACGCTGAAATCGGCCAGTTCATTTTGCAGCGATCTCGGTATGCAGTAGGTATTTTCGCTCTCCGGCGGCAAAGGAAACTGGCTGTTTATATATTGCCTGGCGCGGTACTCTTTCTTGACGAGTGTGTGGATCGCATTGAAAATCTGGACGCTTTTTTTAGGGAGGTTGGAAAGGTCGTCAAAAGAGATCAGGGCGGCGACTCTATCTTCTTTGGGAGATTTTAAAGCATAAGAGTCGCAAAAAGCTAAAAAGGCCTTCTGGGCAACTTCCTGCAAGCGCAATTCCGCTTCTTTCAACGGGTCGACCGGCTGAATGAGGGGAAGGTTTTTGCTTGTAGCGGTTATAGGTGTATTCATGATAATACATCAGCGTTAACTGAAAATTATCAATCAAAGTTTAATTTAAATCAAGCGTGGTATTTGGCCAGCAGTTCGTTGGTGAAGAAGTAGTTGGCAATATCTTCGGTCAAATTTCTTATCACCCTGGGAGCGTCAGGCCAAAAAGCGTAGAGAAGAAAAGCCTGCTCTTTCAGCTCAGTGATTTTTTTAGGATCGGCTGATTTCTTCCACCCGTCGGTTTTTGAGAAGTTTTCTTGCACTTCTTTGAACCACACGTTGGGGTCAAACTTATCCCACAGCTCTTGCATCCCGGGAGTGGAGCAGCAATCATTGACGGGATATTGCAGGGTTTTATCCTTTTTCAACAGGTCCTTGCAAAAGTCTTCCAGGGATGTGCCGATCCGGTCTAAAGCGCCAAGGACTTCACGCGAGGGGATCTCCTCTTTAGCTTCTTTTTTCAACCAGGCGTCAAGCAAAGGGATTTCGATCGTGTCTCCCGGTTTTATCTCAGGTTTATAGCGAAGGATCAGATGATTTAGCCATGCTGAGCCCTCTTTTACTTTGGCATTTATTATGAGCATTTTATAGTCGCTATGGACCCCGCCGAATTTCCCCGCTTCATCGGTCAGCTCCACGGCGCTTTGCTCTGCATGGGTGGTAACGATCTGACTGGCTTCCTTGAGGGTGGCCACATCGCGCCCTTCCAGCGTTGATGCGAAACCGGTGATAAACTGCTGAAATAAATATTGGCTTTGCTCTTTTTCCGCTTTCAATTGGGAAACTAGGCCGGTGTCGGCAATCTCCTTATCTGTTAGGGAATCTATGGATGTTGCGATTTGAATAATCTTTAGATAACTGCCTTTCCAAGCCTCAAAGCTATCGTTGAATTTTGCAAAGCAGGCAGAATCTTTAAAGCGCGCGCCGGGCAGGTAGGAAGATGCCCATTTCCCAAAGAACAGATCGTTTTCCACAAATTCAGGAGAACTATTGGAAAGTTTAAAGGGAGCCACAACCCCATCTACGTCGCGGATGATTTTGCGCAATTTTTCCTTCTCAGTCACTTTTATTGCCTTACAAGTGAGGGGCACTGCGGTCTGAATGAGCATCGGCGGCGGCGGCGGGATCTTAACCTCCTCATCGATCGGGGGCAGATTCACCAGTTCCGAATTGGTGTTCAGGTTTATCATAAAGGACTCCTCTTTTTATAAATAATTATAAACGAAGAGTGTAAAAATCATGTTAAATTTGAATTAATTCTCCACTCCTGCTGGAAACTCTTGATATTCTCAAGCGTAAGGGGATGATCGGCGGTGAAGGCTTCAAAAAGGGGGTCTTTAAGGGTTATCGCATCGATATTGATCTCGGACAGCTGCTCTATTTGTTCCACTGTTCTTAAAGAAGCTGCCAGTATTTTAGAGGGGAGGTTCAACATCTGTCGCGCGGTGTTTAAGGCATCCTGGCCCGCGTCCTGAATGCGGGAGAAGTAGAGGGCGATGTACTCGGCTCCGGCGAGAGACGCTAAAAGAGCCTGCCTTGGATGATAGACAACGGTCGCCATGGTTTTTATCTGATAGCTGTGGAGATAGCGGATCGCTTCCAATCCGCTTTTAGTCACAGGGATTTTCACGATGATCCTTTCTGAGATAGAGTAGAGCATCTCCCCCTGCTCTATCATCTTTTTTGCCTCATCCGCCACCACCTGGCAAGTGACCGGTCCCTTTTGCACCTCCAGCAGCATTTGGAGGGCATCCAGAGGATGGGGCGCGGCTTTTGCCAAGATCGAAGGATTGGTCGTCACACCGTGTAATACACCCATTTTGGCGGCTTTTTCCACTAACTCGAGATTGATGGTGTCCAGCCAAATTTCCATGCTACCGTGTCAGCTGCTCTAACTTAACCGTGACTTCCCTAAGCTCTGTTTCGCTCTTATCCAACAGCTCTCTTTGGTTGGCGATGAGATTTTGCGGGGCTTTGCTGACAAACTCTTCATTAGAGAGCTGCGCTTTCAGCCGCTCAAGCGAGAGAAGGATCTTTTCCTTTTCTTTTATCAGGCGCATTTTCTCTTTTTGCATCATCTCTTCCGGCAGAGGGATCATCACTTTCAGCTCGCCCAGGACGCCTGTGCTGGTGAAGCCGATCGCCGGCTCCTCGGTGTGCAGGATCAGTTCATTGATCCGCACCAGGGCTTTGACCATCTCTTTGTTTTGCAAAATGGCTTTAAATGCCTCATTCTGCTCTTTGCCGACGATGTGCACATCGGTTTGCTGCCCGGGAGGCAGCTTCATCTCGCCTCTGATATTGCGGATGGTGTAGACCAGCTTATCGACCGTATCAAAGGTTTGCTCAATGGCCGGATTCAAGTCGCTTTCCCTGATCACCTGCGGGTAGGGCGCGATGATGCAGCTTTCAGCCTGGAGGGCTTTGACGGCCTCTTTGGTGTAGGGGTCCTTATTTAGGTCCCGGATGCCGGGAAAGTGCTCCTTCAACTTTTGGAAGAGCTCTTCGGTGATGAACGGGACCATAGGATGGAGGAGGCGGAGCGCCTGCGCAAGCACGATGATCAGCAGTTTCTGCTTATTCTTACGCTCTTCTTCCGTGCCGTCTTTGCCGAACAGGATCGGCTTGGAGATTTCGACATAGTAGGCGCAAAATTCCTTCCAGAAGAAGTCGTAGGCGCTTTTGGCCGCCTGGTCGAATTGGTAGAGCGCCAGTTTTTCGTTCACTTCCCTTATGCTGTGGTTTAAGACCGACAGGATCCAGCGGTCCTCAAGGCGGAAGAGCGTTTCATCGAGCCCCTGGCTGAATTCTTCTGAGGAGATATTCAAATTCATGAAGACAAAGCGCGCCCCGTTCCACACCTTATTGGCAAAATTCTTGTACTCCTCGAAACGCCTGCGGTCCAGGTCGATTTCCCGCTGTTCGGGCGAGCTTGCGCAAAGGGCCATGCGCATCGCGTCGGTGCCGTACTCGCCGATAATTTCGAGCGGATCGATCACGTTCCCTTTCGATTTGGAGAGCTTTTCCCATTTGCAGTGCACCCCGTTCGGAACGGGTTTTCCAAGGTCGTACCCCCGCCGCTCCTCTCCGCTGATATAGGCGATGCCGCCGCCCTGAGCGTCCCGCCAATACGATTTTCCATAAATCAGGCCGTGCAAAAAGGTTTCCGGAAATGGGGGCTCGCCCATGGCAAATTCCCCCATCAAAATCATGCGGGCGACCCAAAAGAAGAGGATATCGTGTCCGGTGATCAGCACCGAGTTGGGGTAGAACCGCTTCAAATCTTCCGGTATTGTCCGGCCAGCCTAGCGTCGAGAAAGGCCAGAGAGCCGAGGAGAACCAGGTGTCCAGCACATCTTCATCCTGGAACCACTGATCAGGGGCTTTGGCAACTTCTTCCGGCTCCCCTTCCCCGTCGTGGCAAATCAGGCGGTTTGGATCCTCTTTGTGGTACCAGATCGGAATGCGGTGCCCCCACCAAAGCTGGCGGCTGATGCACCAGTCGCGCAGGTGATCGATCCAGTGGAAATAGGTGTTTTCCCAGTTTTTGGGGATGAGCTTCACTTTTCCCTCTTCGACGAAGCGGCGTAAAATTGGCGGCGAAGCGGTCCATGCGGATGAACCACTGTTTCGAAAGATAGGGCTCGATGACGGCTTTGGAGCGGTAGGAGACGCCCGTGCGGAGCATATGGGGCTCGATTTTCACGAGCAGGCCGAGCTCTTTCATCGCCTTGACAATCTCCTCTCTTGCCGCCGGCATAGTCAACCCCTGCGAAGCGCCCGCCATTTTCGTTGATGCAGCCGTCGGGCGTCATGATGTTGATCATCGGCAGCTTGTGATTGAGGGCCATCTGGTAGTCGTTAGGGTCGTGGGCGGGGGTGATTTTGACGGCGCCCGTGCCGAATTCCGGATCGACAAAGTGGTCGGCGATGATAGGCAGTTCCCTCCCGGTCATCGGCTGGATGGCGCATTCTCCGATGAGATGCTGGTAGCGGGGGTCTCTTGGGGAGACGGCGATGGCCGTGTCTCCGAGCATCGTTTCGGGGCGGGTGGTGGCGATGGCGATCGACTCTTTCCCGTTTTTCAGAGGATAGCGGAAAACCCACAAAAAGGAGTGTTTCTCCTCATACTCCACCTCGTCGTCGGCGAGGGCGGTCTGGGTGACGGGATCCCAATTGACCAGATAATCGCCCCGGTAGATCAGATTCGCTTCAAAGAGGCGCTTAAAAATCGTCCGGACGGCCCGGTTGTTCCCCTCGTCCATGGTAAAGCGGAGGCGGGACCAGTCGCAGGAGCAGCCAAGCCGCCTCAACTGCTGCAGTATCCGGTCCTGGTTCTCTTCTTTCCAGCGCCAGACATGGGAAAGGAATTCCTCGCGGCCGAACTCTTTGCGCTTTTTGCCGCTCGTTTTGATCAGGTGGCGCTCGACGACCGTCTGGGTGGCGATGCCCGCGTGGTCGGTGCCGGGAACCCACAGAGTCTCAAAGCCGCACATCCTTTTCCAGCGGATGATGATATCCTGCAGCGTATTGACCAGCGCGTGCCCCATGTGCAGCACTCCTGTGACGTTCGGCGGTGGCATCACGATGGCGAAGGGGGCCTTGCCGTCACGGGGCTTAAAAAACTCGTTTTTTTCCCAGAAATCGTACCATTTTTGTTCCACTTCGTCGGCTGAGTAGGCTTTGGGGAATTCTTCCATGTTTAATCCTTTTAAATGCCTCACAGCATAGATAAAAAAAGAGAGATTTGCAAACCTTTTTTACAAAATCTTTACATAATTTTAATTTAAAATTAAAGAAAATAGTGTATGCTCGGGCTAAATTAACATGAAAAATAATTATGAATCATAATATCAAACCAGCGGATAATTTCGGTTTAGCCGGAGCGGTGCTTTTTGGCGGCGCGGTGTTGGCTGCAGACAGGTTTAAGGATCATCTGTTTCATTTTGCCGGCACAGCTAAGAAATTGTGCCTCTATAGCGGCATCCTTGCCCCGGTCAATGCTTACTGCATGATAAAATATGCGCGGCAAATCGCGGCGGGCGACAGGGATGAGAAAATCGACGCCTCTTTAGGGCTGCTCGGTGAAACCTCCTCCTTTTCTTATAATCTCCCGACGTTTCTCAAGGCGTTAAAAGACATGAAACTTATCAGGGGCTATTCCATTGCCTTTGCCGGGAAGCTGTTTACCTTAAGCGTTCCCTTGCAGCTTGGCCGCTTAGTGTTGAATGTGCGGCTGAATAACGAGCTGCGGAAGTGCGGCGAGGAGCTGGGATTGAATAAAAGCTCCTTTAAAAAAGAGGATTTCGATAGAGTCGCCGCCTATTTTTCTGATAGGCGGCATGAGAGATATTTAAAGAGGCATTTTCAGCTGCAAAGCAGCGCTTTGATGCCGGCTATCAAGCCCACAAAGACCACCATGGAGGTCTTGCAAAACCGCCTATGGAGTTTGCGCCTCTCAGCCAAAATAAGGGTGATCGCCAACATCACTACCTTGGCCGCCTCGATCCTCTTTTTGACGCATCCTCTCTCTTCATTGATTTATTTACTTTACCTTCAAGGGGCGGTTTTTGAGACCGCGGCCCTTCTTAATGATCTAAGAAGCTGCCGCCAGTTTGCCTCCGGCCTGCATCTCCCTGAGGAAAATCCCTTGGCGGTAAAAGTGGTGCAGTTTGCGGGCAAAAAATTACAGGAGATAAATCAGCAGATCAATCATTTGGGGGCTTGTTTGCACCATGCCGTGACGGGTGTCGAGGATTACCGGAATAAGGCCAGACGCATCGGTTTCAGTTATACCGGATAAATCGATGCTCCACTAATGCAGGAGCGATATAGGCTGCCAAGGATATAAGCGCCCCGAACGATGCCGCAGCAAAAAGAAGGTCTTCACTTAATTTGCCCCCCAAAAGAATAAACCCAAGCCAGCCTCCAATCCCGCCTATCGCGCTGCACCAGGCCGAAAGAGGATTGGCTCTTTTCCAAAAAAGGGCGGCTGACGCCGGAATGAAAATGGCCACAAAAAGCATGGCCCCCGAATGGACCATCATATTGAAGATGGACTGGCCGCTGAAGGCTAAAGCAAGGGCGATCAGGGAAATCGCCAAATTGACGAAGCGGAGGAGGCGAATTTTATTTTTTTCTTCGGAAACGGGTCTTAATTTTAATAAGACATTGTTGGTCAGCAGCGTCGTCCCGGCGAGAAGATAGCTGTCGGCGGTACTCATGATAGCAGAGAAGAGCCCGCAGGCAAACAGCGTGAAAGCCACCGGCGACAGATAATCTTTGGCCAAAAGAGGTATCAAATGTTCCGGCGTCTCGAGGCCGGGGTAGATCTCCCGTCCGGCAATTCCGATAAATAAAGGGATGAAGCCAAGCAGCAGATAAGTCGCAGCTCCA
This sequence comes from uncultured Chlamydiae bacterium, assembly GCA_963696295.1. Taxonomy (GTDB): domain Bacteria; phylum Chlamydiota; class Chlamydiia; order Chlamydiales; family JAJFMB01; genus CAVOJR01. The sequence continues at coordinate 2,370,387 of CAVOJR010000001.1, forward strand.
GCAATGCCGCTATAGCGCGCTACAGATTCATTTCGGCTTGCTAAAAACCGCTGGAGCAAATCCTGCCCCATAATAGCGCCCAATCCGGTCATTAAAACGCGCCCGGAATAAGAGAGCCAGCTTTCATTGGGGACGAGGGTTTTAAATTCGCTAAAGAAAGTATTTAATACGGCTTTGCTATCCTCAACCTGCTCAAAACAGATGGGAAGGATGATGATCAATCCGAGACTTAAGAGACCGAACTGAATAAAATCAGTCAGCGTCACAGCCCACATGCCGCCGGAAATAGTATAGGTAACGACGATGAGGGCTCCCAGGAGAATGCCAATCTCCAGCTGAGCTCCCGAGACAATTTGAAAGACGTAGCCCATCGCCAGCATTTGGGAGGCTAAAGTGCCGATATAAAAAGGCATCACAATCAAAGAGGAAAACCGCTCAAATTTCTCTCCATAGGCCTTTCCCAGTAAGTCGGAGATGGTGAGGAGCTTCAAACGCCTGAAAGGGGCGGCGAAGAAAAGGCCCGCAATCAATAGAGCCATGGAGCATCCAAAAGGATCGGCGATCACCCCATAAAAGCCGTGAGAATAAACCGTTCCCGAAACGCCCATCGATGAGCCGGCGCCAAACCAGGTAGCCACCACGGTGGGCAGGGCCAGGTAGAAAGGGAGACGGCGCCCGGCGATGAGATAATCTTCCATCGTTTTGACTTTGCGGCTGGCCAGATAGCCGATCAAAGCCATGAGAAAAAAATAGAGGCCGACCCCTGTAATGAAAATCCAAGACATAATCGCATTTATATATAACATTTAATTATTTACAACGCCACGAAAAAAGGATAAAATAATTCCTTTTAAATGGAGGAGCCATGGATAGATTATCCAGTTTTACAGGAACTCATAGCGCTTCTGCGTTATTATTTAGACGCATCAAAAGCGTTTCCATGAGCAGGATCCTGAGCATGGGGCGTCCTGACAACTCCACAGCGCGGCTTAGTCAAGTAGCTGTAGATTCCGTCATGAGTATCAGATCTTCCGATGGATATTTCGTGGATCCGGCTTTCAATCAGGAAGAGATGATGAAAACCATCTTGCTGACCGAGGAGCTCTTCTACGAAGATAAAATCGGAGCGTTTCTCAGAGCGGTGGAGAATGGGGATGGGGGGCTTGAAATCCCATTTCGGGCCATTGCCCATCGAATTTTCAAACAAAACGACCAGGCAGCAGATATATCCTCCGATTTGCAGGAGCATTTACTAAAATTCATCCATAAGATGGCCGAAGCTCCTCTCCTGGTTATGGCGAAAGAGACGGTCAGACAGCTTCTGGCAAGCTCAGATAAAACGACAGATATCTTACTCAATTTTAGTCAGGCGCCTAAGCTGTTTGCGGAACCTTTAGAGGATGATTCTCCCGATTTCATTGAAGGTGTTGAGACGGCCATATTCCAACTGGCCACAAAGATGCTGATGGCCATGCCCGGGTTTTTAGTTTCAGAACCAACCCCGGTCCAGAATAATGGAGAAAAGTGCATCGCGCTAAAGATGACCTATTCGCAAGACGAGGAGAGGACAAAGCATTTGCTGACAAGTGAAAATTATATTAACGGCCTGATAGCAAGCATTGCTCCCCGGGCCGCCACTTCGGATCCTAATGATCTGGATGATCAATACAGGACCCTCTCTGCCGATTTGCGCCAGGCTGTACAAAATGGGGAAAAGGAAAAAATAAAAACTCTTTCCGATTCCTTTGCTGAGTTTTATGAAGAAGCTGCCGGACATTTGCCTGAGGAAGAGCTGGGAGAGTTGACAAAGCAGTTAGCAGCCGCTTTTACCCCCCTCTACAGGCAGTATGCGGATAAGATACTCGAGCACATCGATATACCCTCCTTAATGGATTTGCCCGAGGGAGAGGAAACCATTCTTTTGAGCAGCTATTCCGATGAAATGGGGGACATTGCCGAGTTGATGGGAGATAAATCCGAACCGATGCCTTTCTCGGAGATGGCTGTCATCGCTCAAGTCGTCGTCTCCTTAAATTTCCAGCTCGAATCGCGCTATTTGATTACACCTTCCAAATGGGTGGATAATGAGGGAAGGATCAGCCTGTGCATAAAAATTGAACGTTAAAGCCGGTTTCGAGTAGCAAGTAATACTGTATTACGGTATATTTGTCTTTTCAAAAGAGGTGGCGTTATGCAGAAAAGAAAAATCACATCCTCAACATTAACGGAAAAATATCAGGCATCAATTCCTAAAGAGATCAGAGAACTGTTAAAGTTAAAAAAAGGGGATAAAATTGTCTACGAAATTGCTACTGATAATACAGTTACTATTCGTAAAGCTCAGCCCATCGATATTGAATTTTTAAATGCTCTTGAACCCACGTTAACAGAATGGCAGTGTGCAGAAGATGAAGAAGGATACAAATATTTATAACCAATATGATATTGTTAAAGTGCATTTTCCCTTTACTGATAAAAATTCAACGAAAAAAAGGCCTGCTCTCGTTCTGGCTAATCTGAATATCAAATCAAATTCAGGGGCGTGTATTTTATCGATGATTACTTCTGTAAAAGGGAAGAACTCTTGGCCGATGGATATCATTATCGAAGATCTTGAATCATGCGGGTTGCCAGTTCCTTCTCTGATCAGATTCAAAATATTTACATTAGATCACCGTTTGATTTTAGGCCATCTCGGCACGTTATCAAAAAGGGATCAAAAGGCATTAACAAAAAGTTTAAATAAATTACTGCAAAGTGCCTAACGATCTATGTTTTTTTAACATGAATGACCCTCTCGAAAGGGCGCTTGTTTTCCGGATTTTGCCGGTTTGGATCAAAAGCGACTTTCTCAAAACCCAATAACTTAAGCTGGGGAAAAACGACCTTGTCCGCCATGAGAGTGACCGCAGCGTCCAACTCCCTCTTTGTCTCGGGATGAATATTAGACTCTTTAGAAGGGTCTACATTCAAGGCCCGGTAGCATTCCAGCTGATAATACATTGACTTCATTTCATCAAACGTTCTAGTGGACAGGCATTTGATCACAATAGCGCATTTTTCGAACTTATTAATAGGCAAGTCTTTTCGTTCCTGAATTTCTGCCAGGGTGAACATTTGGCTGCCAATCGTGAAACAGAGCTCCTCCTTCTTCAGTGCTGCCTTGGGTTGCGCCTTTGCTTCCATCCGGAAAAGATCCATTAAAGCGGCTATCACTTTCTTTTCTGTTTGTGTCATGAGGGCTGTTTTCGCTATCTGGGAAATTAAGGCAAGGCAGGGTTTATCGGGGCATTCCCGATGAGCTTCGCAAGCGATAGGAGGCATAACTGTCCTTCCATCTTTCAGCCGGGAGAAATAGGCGCTATGAGGGGAATTTTGAATGAAATCGTCAATTTCTCTTTGACTCACCTCATACTGGAAAGTGGGCACGGAAATGAAATAGACAGGCGCCCCTGTGCTTTGGACCATATTGAGGTTTGGTATATAGTCAAAGGCGAAGATTCCACCTGGCCTTAACATCCGGTGAATAGTTTGGAAGAAGGGGATGTTAGACCTTCCTTGGTTTATAGGACCTTTTTCCAAAAAAGGCAATCGTTCGGCATAGATTTTTGCTATCCTCACTACATAGCATAAATCCTCAAGGTGGTCCGTGATTTCGAAATCCCTTCTTGCAAAATCGGGGCCATCGGAAGAAATTTCTTCGAACTTTGGAAAGGCGGTGAACAGAATTTTCTTTCCTATAGGCAATTCAACGCATTCCTGTGGAGAGTATCTGACGTCGAAAGTAACGGCGGATTGATGCCGGTGATCCTCCCCCGGCAAAATTTCTTGAGGCAGAAGATCAGATATATCGGTTAGGTTTTGATGAAAAGCGCAGCCTGAGTTGTGGTGCATGCAGCCAAGAACAATGTCGCGCGTCCCTTTTCTTTCAAATAATTTCTCCATCTCTACTGCGAGTCGCTTACGAAGAGCAACTAATGTATGATTAATCTCTTGCTGATATTGAGATTTTGCTCTGGCTCTATCGCGCTCAAAAACGGCATAACTTTCGCTGCCTTCCCTATGGGGATTTACCAAAGAGTTTGCTTTGTTATACTCTTTTTCAAGATTAGTTCTGTACATTGGTACTAGGGCAGTGCAGGGAGCAACCCGCAAAGCTGCTGAATCTATATAACTCATAAAGTCCTCTTTTGGTCAAAAAACATATCAAATGAAGAATAATTCATCAAGTTTGATTATTGATTTATATCAATTAATTTGATATATTTTCTTATTTAACTAGGTGCTGCTATGAATATTTTTGATCATACACGTATGGAGGGCGACCAATCCCCTTTTTTTTATCAACTTCAAATTCCAACAGACTCATTGGATACAGAAGAGTCCCAATCCTGGGTAGCTCAATTCCTGGCACCCGATGACACACAAGAAGCGGCTCAAATCCAGGCAGCTCAAAAAGTTGATACTGTGCAAGCGCCGGCCTTGGCTGCTCAAATCCAGGCAGCTCAAGAAGTTGATATGGCCCAAGAACCTTTTGAGTCTTTAGTCGATCTCTTAAATTCAACGGTTATATTGGATAATATCTTTTCTTTGCCCCCCTTGCAAATGGTCTTGGAGCAGGAATCCAGGAATTCTTCTGCAACAGACAAACTGAGCGATAAAGCCCTCCACCAGACCAGAGATATCAAGAAACCGTTTCAAATTAAAATTATAGATGAGACCGGCAACTTTTACAAGTAAGATTTTAATCCACCGGCACCCTGATATAAACACGCCTTTCCATCTCGGCATAATGCTTTGACTGCCCCTCGTCCCCAACGCAGTGGTAAAAAAGGCTCATCTGCTGCCAGAGCTTCCGCTTCTCCCAAAGAAAAGCCTTATCGAGCCACGTTTGCTGATCCTCGAGCTTTCCATACATGTAATGGCCGAAGAGGGCAAAGGTCCTCGGAAAGGCGACCGGGAGCACGCCGCGGAAATGGATGCCGGCAATCTCTTCCCCCTCGGTGACATGCAGCCAGCAGCCATAGAGAAAATGGAGGAGGGAGGTCTCTTTGTGCAGCTCTTCAAGCGTGTAGCGGTGCAAAAGGTCCGAGGCTAAATTCCAGTTCTTGTCGAGCAGGGCGGCCCAAATATGGGTGCAGTCGAGGTTGAGAGCGGTCTCCTCCGACATGGGGCAGTTTTGAATGGCATCCACAATGGAGTAGACGAGGCTTGTATTTCTTTGGGTGAGGGCGTCTTCCATGATGTGGAAATAGATCCTCTCTTCATCCTTATTCAGGCTCGTTTTTGGGGAAAAGGTGGGCTTCAACCCCTGATGGTAGTGGAAAAGGGGCTCCAAATAATGACATTTTTGCTTTAGCTCCTTATCGCGGCTTCTTTTCAGGCAGTTGCGCATCTCGCTCTCGGCAAGCTCCCAGGAGCCGAGTTCGATCAGGGAAAATAGGGCGTTCACGATCAATTTAGGGGAGCGGTTCGCCTTTTTTAACTGCTCCTGGATGAATTCGGTCAGCACATAGGGTTTGCCGAGCCAGAAGGCGAGCTGGATGCCGAAGTCGGCATTTTGCAGCGTTTTTGGGGCTTCCGGATCCTCCTCGATGAAGGAAAGCCTCTCCCAGTGTTTCTGGAGGCTTTTAAAGAGCTTTTTCGTGTGTATGCCCGCAATGACTTTGGGCAGATGCTGCACGGCCAGGAGAATGAAGTAATAAGTGGCTTTGCGGTGCAGCCTGGAGCTTTCGTGCATGCGGAAGATAATCTGTTCCTGCAGCACGCTTAAGAGGGGGTGGTTCGGATAGCGGCGGTAGGCGAGCTCAAAGCATTTGATCTCCTCCTCATACTCCTTAAGAGCGCGGTAGACGAGCGATTTGCCGAGATATTCCAGAGGGGCTCCCGGCGTATTATGCAGTTTTTCAAACTCCTCCAACGCCAAGTCGAAGAGCTCCTGCTTATCGCCGTTTGCTTTGGCCTGCTCCATCAGAGTGATGCCGGCACGGAAAATCGCCTCCCTTCCCTCTTGCCTGCCGCGGAACGACTCTCCGATGCGGCGGTATTCCGTCAAGGCGGTATGATAATCTTTGTGAGCGAGAAAAGCGTCGGGCACAGCCAGGCAATTCACCATGATATTTTGGCTGCCGACCGAGATTGAGATCGTAGTGATGGCAAAGTTGTCATCGCGCGCGATGAAGCCGACATGGGTGCCGACCAGGGGAAGGTGGCTTATGTAGGAAAATTGCAGGGTGTCGTTGAGGTAGAAGGAGAAATTGTGGTCGATTTTTTCAATGCGGAGGCGATAGCTCACCTCTCTTTGCAAATATATTTCCGGCGCGTGGATCACTTCTACAGCCGATCTGGTCAGCTTGGTGTTCTTATTCAGGTCGGAACCAAGCCAAAGGCAGTACCCTTCATTCAGGTGGATCCGCTCCGACGCTTCCGGCAGGCTCAACAAAATCCCGATCCCTTGTCCTTTTTCGCCTATTTTTACCGTCGCTTCAAATTTGATATTGTCGGTGTAGGAGGCTTTTGAGATCATCAGGCTGACCCAGTCCGATTCTTCGGCGCCCCTTGTGATGGCGATGTGGTCGGCGAGGAAAACATTCTCTTGAAACTCCCAATCTTTTTTGCGGTGGATATTCAGCTCGGCCGCGGGGATCCAGCTAAAGCGCCCTTCAATGTAGTTTTCAATGTCATCGATCAGTTCCTGCGCTGTCTGGTAGCGGTCGCCGGGATCTTTGTCCAAACATTTTCTGACCATATGGGCTAAAGAGTCGGGCACGTCGCGGTAGGGGGCGATCACCGCAGGATCGGGAAGGATCTCTTTGTCCATCGATTCGCGGAATTCCTTCAGACCCTCCCGCTTGAAGGGAAGGTGCAGGGTCAGGATTTGGTAGAGAATAACCCCCAAGGCGTAGATGTCCGTTTGAAAATCGGCCGGATTTCCCAAAGCCCTCTCGGGAGCCATGAAGGCGACCGTTCCAACTACGCGCCCCGTACGCGTTATTTCCGGGCCGGCTTGATTTTCCAGGTCTTCCTCCTCATTTGGTGTGTGCGCTATTTTTGCGAGGCCCCAATCGAGGATGAATACTTCTCCAAATGGCCCTACGATGATATTTTCCGGTTTGATATCGCGATGCAAGACATTGTTCGAGTGGGCGTAGGCAATGGCCTGGCATACCTGGATATAGATGCGCATCAGGGAAGGGATGGAGCCGAGGTGGGCGGCTTCTTCCCCCTTTTTTTCCTTTTTGTAGGTGTCATGCAGGATTTGTTTGAGCGTTTTGCCCTCGACAAAGGGCATGGTGTAGTAGATGGTGCCGTTTTCTTCGTGGATCGTATAGATCGGGATGATGGCGGGGTGGGTGAGCTGGCTTGTTATCCTCGCTTCGGTTAAAAAGCGGTGGTGGATTTTTTTGAAGTCGATCAGATCCGGTCTGATTTTTTTCAGGGCCAGCCTTCTTCCGCAGGTGGTATCGTAGGCTAAGAAGACCTCGCCCATGCCCCCTTTGCCGATGGATCGGAAAACTTGATAGGTGCCGATGCTGAAAAGAATATTGTCTTCTGGGGGGGTATGTCCGGAAACAAAGGAGATGGGAGAATCCATTTATAGTTTACCACTCGCCTTAAGCTCGCTCCAGAGGCGGCGGGCATCGTCCGAGGCGTTTTGCACGATGCAGTTATAGCCCAGCTCCTCTTCGAAATAGACACCGTTCATCGATTCGTAGGAGGCGCCCATTTGATGAAAGAGGGCGTTGATGCCATGCTCGTCTCTTTCGGGCAGCATGTAGCGGAATCCGCAATGGATAAAGTGAAATCCCATCCCTTTCCACTGCCGGACTGCCAGACGGAGCGCTTCTTCGACATGGGCAGCTTCCACTCCGGCCTCTTTGCCGTCCGCTTCAAACCAGGCGTACTGGAACTTTCCCGTTTGCCTTAAAAAAAGGTAGCGTTTCTGGATGCGCCCGATATGTATCAGTTTATTTTGTGTCGGCATCTTCCTCAATTTCTTCCGCTACATCTTCGCCGTTCGTATCTTGCGCGAAGAAATATTCTCTAAAGATAATATAAATTCCCCCAATTACAAACAAGATCGGCATAAGGATAGACCATTTTATGTCAAATAGCGACACAATAAAGAGGCCGAGCAAAATTACGGTGGATACAATCAGATCGTAATTTCTTCCCGAGAAAAATTGTCTCAGAGCGACCCAGACCCAAAGACCCACCAGAATCCACGGCCACCAGGCGTTGGCGTAGATGAGCATCCCGAGAATGACTAAGAATGCGCCGTTGGAAATCGCATCCGCTTTATTTTTAGATAGTAACGGTTGGTGCATAAAAACCCCCTTGTCTAATTGCATTATAAACGAACGGCGCCAATTACACAAACGGCAAAATAGCTGGATATTTATCAGACTTAACTCGATAAAGCAGACATTTTTTGGTAATGTTCGAGTTAAGGAATCGTTCCCGGAGGCAGCTTGTCATAAGTGAAGTTAAGGGACGTCTGCGTTTCGCTCGACTTGCCGGGACTTCCTATAAAATTAATGGCAGCCGGAGCCGTATTTGTCAGCGAGGTGACAGAACCATCGCGGCTTGCCGTAACAGTTGCTAAAAGGCTTAATTCCACAAAGGCAAAATCAATGGTTGAACCTGTTGCATTTGCGACTCTTACACCAATCTCGTAATTTCCATAGAATAAGCTGGGTTTACTGATTGTAATTGGTTTTACGATATCAAGAGGGTTGGGACCTGAGCCAACATGAAATGTTTCAGGCGTTCCTTCTTTCGTACGCTGGTTTGGAAAAGTAACAAAAGGGGTAACCACTATTTGCCCGCTCGGAATCTCTTCATCAATAACTAAATATAAATCATAATTTATGGTTAAGGTATGAGTGGGATCTTTAGGAAGAAGGAATGAGGTGCCGGGGGGGCCGATTTTTCCGCGAAGGCCTTGAAGGCCGCGCGCCCCCCGTTTTCCCGCTTCTCCGCAGCATCCTTTTTCCCCTTGTCTCGCAAAAGCGATACCGGCTATGGCTCCGGCGCCAGCTCCACAAAGCGCTCCGCCGATTAATCCGGCATTTTTTGACCAGAAGCAGGCATATTTGCTGGGCTGCTCAAAACAGCACTCTTGCGCCTGTAATGGGGCGCTGCATAAGGCCAATAGGAGCAGGATGGCAAAACTTTTACGCATGGTGTCAATCCTCTTTTTCGATGATGCTAAAACGTTTTTAAAAATTGATCAAGTAGAATGTCAGCTTGACCATATTACGCCATCAATGCCAGTGTTTTCCGGAAACGAGTCAGGGATATCGAAAACAAGACAGCCCCAATGCATGCTAAAGCTAGGAACTGCGGCCAGACAATCGATAAGCCCGCTTCCCGAAACAAGATATCCTCCGCCAAAATAACAAAATGGGTATCGGGTGTCACCAGCATCATTTTCTGAATAAATTCGGGCATGCTTTCACGAGGTGTCAAAGAGCCGGAAAGGATCTGCATGGGCAAAAGAACCAGTATTAAAATCAGCGCAAATTGGGGCATCGAGCGAGACAAAGTGCCCAGAAAAATACCTAAAGAAGTGGAGGCGAACACGTGAAGAAGGGTGCCTGCTAAAAATAATAAAAGGGAACCTTTAATCGGCATGCCAATCAGAAATTGAATGATCAACAACAACGCGAAGAACGTTGCAACCATAACCACTACCATCATCGGCCAAATTTTACTAACCATAATTTCAAACGGAGTGACCGGCATCACTAACAAGTGCTCCACTGTCCCATGCTCCCTTTCCCGGATCAATGCCGCGCCAGTCAAAACTACCGAAAGCAAGGTGATATTTCTGATGAGGTCCATCACTCCGCCAAACCAGCTCTCATTCAAATTGGGATTAAAGAGTATTCTATACGGTACATCTATTTTATAGGGTTTCTTTGCCCGGCGTCCTTGCAGATAGTCCTCGACTTCGGTTAAAATAATTTCTTGGACTTGTTCATTTCCCGTTAAGGCTTGCGTGACTCTGGTAGCATCAATATTCAACTGTATGGCCGGTTTTCTGTTGCCAAGCACGTCTTGTTGAAATTTGGTTGGAATGACGATTGAAAAGGTATCGAGGCCGGAATCCGTCCGTTCCTCCACCTTATCAAGAGTGGTTAACACAGGATATTTGAAATAGGGAGGATAAAAAGCATCTATAATTCTCTTGGACAATGGAGAATCATCTTCGTCAACGATTGAGATAGGCGCTATGTGAAGCGTTTCGGGCAAAGACTTCGCCGCACTATAAATGGAGAAAGTAAAGGCGTACAAAATCAGCACCATCAAAACCGGATCATGGCTCAGGCTGATCAACTCCTTGATGCCAAGACTGTAGATATTCATCACACGCATCTTCAACGCTCCTGCTTTCTTAAGAATGCGGCCGTCAGCCCCATCAAAATGGGAATCGTTATCAGCAGTGCGAGGAACGAAGGCGTAAGATTTTCAAGCCCAAGTCCTTTAGAGAAAGTTCCTCTTGTAATTGTTAAATAATAAGTGGTTGGAAAAATATGCCCGATCCAACCCCCTAACCCTTCCAAAGAAGAGACCGGGTCGAGTATGCCGGAAAATTGGGTGGTCGGAAGCATGGTGATGACGGTTGTGCCGAAAATAGCCGCTACCTGGCTGTCGGTGAAGGTTGAGACCAGCAGTCCAATGCTGGTGGATATGATCACATAAAGCAATGATCCGGCTGCAAGAGTTAAGAAACTCCCTTTTATGGGTACGCCAAAATAAATGACTGCCAAACCCACCAAAAGGATAAAATTTATCATAGCCAGAAAGACATAAGGGAGTTGTTTGCCTATTAAAAACTCAAAACGGGTGACCGGAGTGGCGTAGAAGTTGACAATGGAGCCAAGCTCTTTTTCCCTTACGACCGAAAGAGTGCTCAGAACGGCCGGAATCATCATCAGGAGAATCGCGATGACCCCCGGCACCATGGCCGGAATACTCTTGACATCCGGGTTATAAAGGAATCGCGATTGTATGGTAATCGGCACTTCAGGCTTAGGGATTTCAAGCCATTTATTGGCCGAATTTTCCAGCCAATGCAAATGCATCCCCAGCACATAGCCGCGGATAATTTCAGCACGCCTCGGCATAGCGCCATCAATCCACGCCCCTATGCTTACCGGTCTGCCGTGCCGCACATCGCGTGCAAAACCTGGAGGGATTTCCATTGCTAAGCTAATATCGCCATTGCGGATGCGGTAATTCAGATCGTCATAATCTTTGATGGGCTGGCGTTCGATAAAATAGCGCGAGCCGGCAATATTTTGCACATAATCGCGGCTCATAACCGTCTGGTCTCTGTCCAGCACAGCAAAAGAGAGATTTTCCACATCAATAGTGATCCCATAACCAAAGGCCAGCATTAGGATAATGCTTCCTATAATGGAAAGGGATAAGCGAAGAGGATCGCGATAAAGTTCCAATGATTCCCGTTGAAGGTAACTTATCATTCGCTGCATGTTGAAAAAACTTGAGGTTTTTTTCGGCTTGGAAGGGACAGAGGAGGGAGCCAAAAAACTTGCCTGTTCCGCTTTTGACTTTTTGGCGCCGGCGCCGGCATCTTCAAGATATTTGATAAACGTTTCTTCCAATGATTTCGTTTTGGATTGTTCTATCAGTTTCTGCGGCGGACCGCAGGCCAGCACCTTTCCGGCATGCATTAAAGAAATTCGGTCACAGCGCATGGCTTCATTCATAAAGTGCGTAGAAATGAAAATGGTGACCTTTTCATTTCGGGAAAGATCGATCATGATTTGCCAAAAAGCATCCCGCGCAATGGGGTCTACTCCTGAGGTGGGCTCGTCTAAGATCAACATATCCGGACCGTGGATCAGCGCAACTGCCAAAGATAATCTTTGACGGACTCCCAAAGGAAGGGAATCGGGAAGGCTATCTAACTCACCCTCAAGCCCGAAGCGATGAATGGTTTTGTCTATTCTTTCATTGATCTCAGCTTCCGGTATATCGAAAAGGCGCGCATGAAGAATCAAGTTCTGCTTTACCGTAAGCTCGGTATAAAGGGAAAATGATTGAGACATATAGCCGACCCGTTTTCGGATTTCTAAATCGTTTGGATCGAAGGACTGGCCGAACAGTTTTGATTCTCCTTCAGTGGGGGCTAGAAGCCCGGTCAACATTTTCATTGTCGTCGTCTTTCCGCAACCGTTAGAACCGAGGAATCCGAAGATCTCTCCGCGCACTATCTTGAAGCTGACATGATCAACAGCCGTAAAATCGCCAAAACGCATGGTTAAATTGGTCGCTTCAATGGCTATTTCAGAATCATCCGTTTTACGGGGAATCAGAATGACCGGTTTGTAATCTTGGCGCTGTTTTTCAGGGAGTAACGCAATAAAGGCTTTCTCTAAAGTGTCTGAATTTGTTTTGGCCAAAAATTCCTCAACTTTACCTGTATAAAGCACACGACCGGCGTTCATGGCAATAAGCCAGTTAAAACTCGCAGCTTCCTCCATATAGGCAGTAGCGACAAGAACGCTCATGCTGGAATGCTCCTTCCGGATGTGGTCTATAAGCTCCCAGAACATCCGGCGCGACAGCGGGTCGACTCCTGTGGTGGGTTCATCGAGTATTAATATGTCAGGGTCGTGGATCAATGCGCAGCAAAGACCAAGCTTTTGCTTCATCCCTCCGGAGAGTTTGCCGGCTGGGCGGTCTGCAAAAGGAGACAATTCGGTGGCCCGCAAAAGCTCTTCGATGCGCAGCTTCCGTTCCTCACTGTCAAGGCCGAAGAGGCGTCCAAAAAAATCGACATTTTCGAAAACGGAAAGAGTGGGATAGAGGTTTTTGCCAAGTCCTTGGGGCATATAGGCGATCTTTGGACAGACCTGGCTGCGATACTGCTTGTCCGACATATCTCCCCCAAACAGCAAAATTTTGCCTTTTTGGATCTCGCGTGTTCCGGATATGAGCGACAAAAGGCTTGACTTACCTACGCCATCGGGTCCTATCATGCCAACGGTGCATCCCGCAGGAATATCGAGATCAAGAGCATCGAGCGCTAGGTTTTTTCCATACTGCAAAGAGACTTGGCTGATGCGCACAACTGGCTCATGAGTAGGCGGTGCGCTCATTTATTTGCCTTCTTTTATCTGAAGATAATCGGGCCATGCCTTGCTCTGATCGAGACGAACGTACGCCACCCCCGGCACTCCGGTTTTGACTGAAGCGATATGTTCTTTAAGATATTCCTTTGGAATCTGAGCTTTGACCCGGAACATCAGTTTTTCTCTCTCTGCCGCTGTTTCAACTGATTTTGGGGTAAATTGAGCGACATCGGAAATGAACGATATGTAGGCAGGGATGACCCTTTGCGGCGCGGCATCGAGAACTACTCTCGCTTGTTCACCAATAGAAATATTTCCCGCATAGGCCGTGGGAAGGAAGAATGTCATATAGACATCGCTTAAGTCAACCAGGTTCAATACCGGACTTCCTGCAGAGATCACTTCTCCCGGCTGGGCAACGCGATACTGCACCCGCCCATCGCGCGGCGTTTTCAGCTCGCTGTCCTTGATATCCACCTTTATGCGCTCTACCGATCCCATCACCGCCTTCACTGCAGATTTGGCGCTAGTGACCGCTTGTTCTGCCGTTACTATGGCTGCGTCAGCCGCTTCAATTTGAGAAAGAGCGGCATTTTTTGCAGCGGCGGCACTTTTGAAAGCTGCAGTATCGTCATCAACTGTCTGCTTTGACATAGCCCCTTCTTTGACAAGTGTTGAAGAGCGCGCAAGCCGCTTCTCGGCCACTTCAAGTTCCGCTTCCCGTTGTTTCAAGATAGCCTCAGCTGCTGCTTTTTCACTCTTTCTTTGAATGATTTTGCTTTGGTCTGTAGCCACATCGCTTTGCGCCTGGAGCAGCTTACCGTGAGCTTCCCTAAGCTGCGCCTGCAGGACATCGGGATTCATATTCACCAAAATCTCACCTGTCTTAACATAATTTCCTTCATGCACAAGTATATTCAAAATCTGTCCGGATATGCGGGGGGCGATATTGATTTCAGTGGCCTCGATGCGGCCGTTTCCACTAATAATATCCTTTTTTTTGTGCCGCAGGTAGCTTTGCCATAGGACAAAAGCTAAAATTCCGATAATGATCAGTCCAAGGGCTGCTACTAAAATTTTTTTTATCGATTCTATCTGCATCTATTAAATCCTCCGCCCAAAGCGATATACAAGTTAACGTTGCTGGAAAGAAGAGAGAGCTTGGTCTGCACGAGCGATTGTTCCGTAGAAAACTTGTCGCGCTCAGCATCAAGCACCTCAAGATAGGGCGAAGAGCCATCTTCGTACCTCAGCCATGACAAACGCGCCCGCTCTTCTTGCGCGGCCAAAGCTATGCGTTGAAGGGCAATTTGTTCTGACAGCCAGGTTCTCTCGGTTAAGGCGTCCGCCACTTCGCGAAAAGCCACTTGAATCGTATGTTCATATTCAGCGACAGCCTGATTTCCCAATGCTTTTGCCAGCTGGAGATTGGAAGTATTTCTCCCCCAGTCGAAGATCGGAACCGATATATTTGGCGCATAAGCCCAAAATTTGCTTCCGTGTTGAAACAGGTTGTGAAGTTCGCTGCTTGCCGACCCGAATAATCCCGTAAGTGAAATCGTTGGGAAAAAGGCTGCTCTTGCAGCGCCGATGTTCGCATTGGCGGCCTTTAACTTATGCTCGGCAGCCAGCACATCGGGCCGATTGCATAAAAGTTCCGAAGGCAAACCGGGACAAATCTCGTTGATGAAATAGGGTTCGATTTGGGAAAGTATAACATTTTCCAGGCAAATCGGGGTAGTGCCGAGAAGAAGCGTCAAAGCATTCCAATTTAACTCGCGCTTCCGCTGCAAGACAGACAAATCCACTTTGGCCTGCTGCAAAATCGTTTCTGCTTGAACGGCGTCGAGCTTCGAGGCTGAACCTTCCTCGTAGCGCCGGAATATAATGCGATAGGCCTCTTGACGCGTTTTAATGGTTTTTTGGGCAATGCAAATTAACTCGTTTAGCTCACGCTCAATCAAATAGGTGTTGGCCACTTGACCTATCAGGCTGATATAAGTGGCATATTGCGCTTCTTCTGTCGCTAAATAATTTTCTAAAGCTGTTTCTTTCAAATTTCGAAGACGCCCCCAAAAATCGAGCTCCCATGAAATAATGCTGCAAATTGCGAAGTAAGCGGAAAAAATAATGGACTGCGGGCTTGAAGGGCTTGAGGCCGGTGCCAGTTCACCTATGATATCGCCAGGCACGCGCATTCGAAGACCGGGAACTCCTGCATTAACAGTTGGAAACAGATCAGCCCGGCTGAGGCCATACAAAGCTCTTGCTTGGTCCATCCGCACGATTGCCACCCTCAAGTCCCGATTATTTTCTAATGCCAGCGCGATCAATTGTTTTAGAGCCTGATCAGCGAAAAAATCTTGCCAGCCAAGCTGCTGAATATTCGCGCAATTCTGCACACAGGGGTCCCTGGGGTAGGTCCCGGCGGTAGGCAAAGGGGGCCTTTCATATTTGGGCTTCAATGAACAGCCGTATAGGACCATCATAAGGCAACAGACTAAGCATTTTTGGAGCAAAGACTTTAGAGTTTTCAAGAGTACCCGAATTCAAAAGACCGAAGTAATAGAAGTATCAAAACAATTTTTTTCTAGCAAGGAAATACCGCGGCTATGTCCGCTCCGAAGAAGCGGACATAGCGGCAGATTTTATTATTTATGCTCTTTTCCTTTTGCTCCCACTTTTTCTTTGAAAGTTTCTATAGAATCAATAAAAGCGTGAAATTCTTCTTCCGCTTTAGCCTTGTCTAAATGATATCTTTCTTGTAATTGAGCAACCAGTTTATCGCAATTTCCCTTGATGCGATGAATGTCGTCTTCTGTTAATGCCTTCCACTTGTTTCTTAATTTTTCTTTAAGGTAATCCCAATGAATGCGCAGCTCTTCCGCATAGAAAGCAAACTCAATGTCCTTTATTTGATGTTCGATTTTTTCTCTGGTCTCCCCATATAGAACTTGCAGCTTTCCTATCAGCTGATCCTTTTTGCCGTTGATTTTAAGAAGATCATCATCTGTTAATTTTGCAAATTTTTCTTTAAATTTGCCTTTGAGTTGATTCCAATGTCCCTGGAATTGAAGCTTATCCATAAAAACCTTCCTTGTTAAAATATTTAAACAAACAAAGCCTTATCGCCTGACAAGGATCTTGACTCCCATTATAACTCGAATTCTCCATGAATGATATATATATTTTTTTAAATATACGGATCCTTTTGATTATTATAACTTTGTGCTTGTGTCTTAGAAAATTCCAATTGCGTTTCAGGCAGATAGAATGTCAGCTTGACCATTTATCCCATTTGATAGATATGGAAATTTAAAAGATGAGGGTATGCTATGCAGAAAAATGTCCTTTCCCAAGAACTGCTCCAGAAAATCAACGCCTACTGGCGGGCCGCGAACTATCTCTCGGTTGGTCAGATCTATCTCTATGATAACCCGTTGCTGAAAAGGCAGCTAAAGTTATCAGACGTGAAGCCTCTGGTGGTCGGACACTGGGGCACGACGCCCGGGCAAAACTTCATCTATGTCCATTTGAACCGGGCGATCAAAAAGTACGACCTGAACATGATCTATATCGCCGGCCCCGGCCACGGAGGCCCGGCTCTTGTCGGAAATACCTATCTAGAAGGGTCATACAGCGAAATCTATCCCAACATCACCGAAGACGAGGAGGGGCTGAAAAAGCTGTTCAAGCAATTCTCTTTTCCCGGAGGGATCTCCAGCCACGTCGCGCCGACGACGCCGGGGTCGATCCACGAAGGGGGAGAGCTTGGCTACTCCCTCAGCCACGCGTTCGGCGCGGCCTTCGACAATCCCGATTTGGTAGTAGCCTGCATCATCGGCGACGGGGAAGCGGAAACGGGCCCTTTGGCCACCGCCTGGCATTCCAACAAGTTTCTCGATCCGATCACCGACGGCGCAGTGCTGCCCATCCTGCACCTCAACGGCTACAAGATCAGCAATCCGACAGTGCTCGCGCGCATCGAACATGAGGAATTGGAGCAATTTTTGCGCGGCTGCGGCTGGACGCCCTACTTTGTGGAAGGTGAGGAGCCGGAGAAGATGCATCAGCTTATGGCCGGTGTTTTAGACGAAGTGATCGAAGAGATCCGGCAGATCCAAAGTCAGGCGCGGAGCAAAAATGACACGACCAGGCGCCGCTGGCCGATGATCGTCCTGAAGTCGCCGAAGGGGTGGACCGGACCCAAAACAGTCGATGGGCTGCCGAACGAAGGCACGTTCCGCTCCCACCAGGTGCCGCTGCTCGTGGATGCCGCGCATCCCGAGCATGTCGCACAGCTGGAAAGCTGGATGAAAAGCTACAAACCGGAAGAGTTGTTTGATGAGAAGGGAAAGCTGAGAGCGGAATTGGCCGAGCTCGCTCCCAAAGGCAGCCGGCGGATGGGCGCCAATCCCCACGCCAACGGAGGCGTTTTGCTGCGCGATCTGGTGATGCCCGACTTCCGCGTCCATGCCGTCAATGTGCCCTCTCCAGGAGCGGTGATGGGGCAGGACACGCTCGTACTGGGCAAGTTTTTGCGCGATGTGGCCATGCTGAATCAGGAGCCGCGCAATTTCCGCGTCTTTGGTCCCGACGAGACCCTTTCCAATCTCTTGGGGGCTGTTTTTGAAGTCACAAACCGTCAGTGGGACGCCAGGGAAGAAAAGAATGATGAGTTTCTCGCTCCCATCGGAGGCGTGCTCGATTCCATGCTCAGCGAACACCAGTGCGAGGGATGGCTGGAGGGGTATCTTTTGACAGGGCGGCACGGCCTGTTCAACTGCTACGAGGCTTTCGTCCATATCGTCGACTCGATGTTCAACCAGCACGCCAAATGGCTGAAAGTCACGCTTGAGCTGCCTTGGCGCCGCAAGATCGCTTCTTTGAATTATCTGCTCGCCTCCCATGTCTGGCAGCAGGATCACAACGGCTTTACCCACCAGGATCCCGGCTTCATCGACCATGTGGTGAACAAGAAAGCCAGTGTCGTGCGCGTTTACTTGCCTCCCGATGCGAACTGTCTTCTGTCTGTCATTGATCACTGCCTGCGCAGCCGCCATTATGTCAATGTGGTAGTGGCCGGCAAACACCCCTTGCCGCAATGGCTGACGATGGACGAAGCTATTATCCATTGCACGAAAGGCATCGGCATTTGGCAATGGGCGAGCAACGACCAAAACGATGAACCTGATGTGGTGATGGTCTGCTGCGGGGATACCCCGACCCTTGAAGTTTTAGCGGCTGTTTCCATTCTGCGGGAACACTTGCCCGACTTAAAAATCCGCGTGGTCAATGTGGTCGATCTGATGAAAATTCAATCGCAAAGCGAGCATCCGCACGGCCTCTCCGACGCCGATTACGACTCTCTGTTTACTAAAGACAAGCATATTATTTTCGCTTTCCATGGTTATCCGTGGCTGATCCACCGGCTGACATACCGGCGGAACAACCTCAACCTGCACGTCCGGGGCTATAAGGAAGAGGGAACCATCACCACTTCCTTTGACATCCGGGTGCAAAACGATATGGACCGTTTTCATCTGGTGCAGGACGTGGTCGACCGGATCCCTTATGTCGGCACTAAAGGCGCCTATTTGAAACAGCTGATGCAGGACAAGCTGATTGAGCACAAGCAATACATCAATGAGCATGGGCAGGATATGCCGGAAGTCAGAAACTGGAAGTGGAAATCATGCTGATCATCTCTATATCGACAAACAAAACCCTGAATGATGCCGCGGTGTCTTTGGAAAAGGCCGTCATCGCGAATCATTTCAGCGTCATGCAGGTTCATAACCTTAAAGAGACCATGGCGAAGAAGGGGATAGAGTTTCCGCGCGAATGTTTGGTCTTTGAAGTGTGCCAGCCGCAGCAGGCCAAGCGGGTATTAGATCAAAATATGAGCCTCTCAACGGCTATGCCCTGCAGGATTTCCATTTACGAGGAAAAAGGCAAAACCATTCTGGCCGCCATGAAGCCGACGCTATTTATCAAAATGTTCAATGAACCGCTGCTTGAAGACGTAGCCAGGGAAGTAGAGGAGGCCATGGTTAAAATCATGCAGGAAGCCGCGGATTCCCAATGACGAATGAGGGTTTAAGTCAATCCGAGGCAAAGCGAAGGCTTGCTCAATATGGGCCGAACGAGATTGCAGAAAAGAGAGCCAATCCCTTCCTGAAATTTCTCAGTTATTTTTGGGGTCCTATCCCCTGGATGATCGAAGCGGCCGTGATTTTGTCGGCCGTAGACCGGCATTGGCCCGATTTTTTCATCATCCTCGTTTTGCTCTTTGCCAATGCCCTGGTCGGCTTTTGGGAAGAGTACAAGGCGGCCAATGCCATTGCCGCTCTCAAAGCGCAGCTTGCGATCAAGGCCCGGGTGAAAAGAGATGGGAAGTGGAGCACAACCCCCGCGCGCGAACTGGTTCCCGGAGATCTCATCCATTTGCGCTTGGGCGACATTGTGCCGGCGGATGCCCGCCTGTTGGAGGGTGACCCTTTAGAGGTGGATCAGTCTGCCTTGACCGGAGAATCGCTGCCGGTCGAGCGCAAGGGGGGCGAGGCGGTATTTTCAGGCTCGATTATCCGGCAGGGAGAAATCGACGCTCTGGTGTATGGAACGGGAGGGAACACCTACTTTGGCAAGACGGCGCAACTTGTGCAGGAGGCGCACACCGTCAGCCACTTTCAAAAAGCGGTTTTGAAGATCGGCAATTACCTCATCATCCTCGCTGCGATTTTGGTGTCAGTAATTATTGCTGTCGCGATCTTCCGCGGCGACCGCCTCATTACTACGCTGCAGTTCGCCCTCGTGCTGACCGTGGCCGCCATTCCCGTGGCAATGCCGACGGTGTTGTCAGTGACGATGGCGGTCGGCGCGCGTCTGCTGGCCAAAAAGCAGGCCGTAGTAAGCAAGCTGGTAGCCATTGAAGAATTGGCGGGCGTAGACATACTGTGCGCAGACAAGACAGGCACTTTGACTCAAAATAAGCTATCCCTCGGCGATCCCTTCGGTAATGTCCCAGTCGAACAAGTCATTCTCGCCGCCGCCCTGGCATCGCGGGCAGATAATAACGATACGATCGATCTGGCTGTTTTAGAGGGGTTGAAAAACAAAGAAGTTTTGAAGCAGTACCAGGTCACACATTTTCTCCCCTTTGATCCGGTGCATAAACGCACCGAAGCTACAGTCAAAGGAGCAGACGGAAAGGAGTTCAAGGTGACCAAAGGCGCGCCTCAAGTAATTATGGCCTTGGCGGCCAACGCCGGACAGGTGAAGCCGGCGGTCGATAAGGCGGTCGAAGAGTTCGCGGCGCGCGGCTTTCGTTCCTTAGGCGTAGCCAGAACCGATGGAGAGGGAAAGTGGCAGTTTCTGGGCGTTTTGCCCCTCTTCGACCCTCCGCGGGTAGACGCCAAGGCCACCATCGCGACAGCGCGTCAAATGGGTGTGAAGATCAAGATGGTCACGGGCGATCAGTTGGCCATTGCTAAGGAAACGGCAGAGAAATTGGGTCTGGGGACAAATATTTTCGATGCGGCTAACTTGGGCGACTCGAAGCGTCGGGAGACTAAGGAGATGGACGATTCCATTGAAAAAGCCGACGGTTTTGCCCAAGTGTTCCCCGAACATAAGTTCCACATTGTGGATGTCTTGCAAAAAATGGGCCACATGGTCGGGATGACGGGCGATGGGGTCAACGACGCCCCGGCGCTTAAGAAGGCTGACTGCGGCATCGCCGTTTCAGATGCGACGGATGCTGCGCGCGCCGCCGCTTCCATTGTGTTGATGCAGCCCGGCCTTTCAGTGATTATCGACGCGATAAAGGAGAGCCGAAAAATTTTTCAGCGGATGAACAGCTACGCGATCTACCGCATTGCCGAAACGCTGCGCGTGCTGATTTTCATGACTTTGGCGATTTTGATCTTCAACTTTTATCCTTTGACCGCCGTGATGATCGTGATGCTCGCGCTGCTAAACGACGGGGCCATTCTCTCCATCGCCTACGACAACGTCCATTATAAGAATGAGCCGGAGTCGTGGAACATGCGCACGGTTTTAGGGATCGCCACGGTGCTGGGGCTGATCGGCCCCATAGCTGCATTTGGCCTTTTCTATCTTGGCGATCGCGTGTTTCTCCTCGACCATAAACATCTGCAGCCGATGATGTATCTGATGCTATCTGTTGCCGGACATCTGACCATCTTCCTCACCCGCACAAGGGGGCCCTTCTGGTCCATCCCTCCTGCGCCGATTTTATGGATCGCCGTGCTCGGCACGCAAATCGTTGCGACGTTAATCGCCGTTTATGGTTTTTTGATGCCCCCTCTCGGCTGGAAATGGGCCGGTTTTGTCTGGGGATATGCCCTGATCTGGGCGCTCTTGAGCGATCGTCTGAAGCTGCTCGCCTACAGCATTCTCGAACAAACAGGTCCAAAAAAATCGCGTTTACAGTAAGCTACTCTTAAATTATGAGCAAAGCACTTCTCGCCCTAAGCGACGGCACTCTTTTCCATGGACGAAGCGGCGGCTGCCGTAAGACGGTTTCCGCCGAGATCGTTTTCAACACCTCCATGACCGGCTATCAGGAAATTTGCACCGATCCCTCCTATGCCGGCCAAATCGTCCTCTTTACCGCGAGCCATATAGGAAATACAGGCGTGAATAGGGAAGATTCGGAATCGGGGAAAGTCTGGGTAAAAGGGGTTATCGTCCGCGAAATGTCAAAGACGAGCAGCAACTGGCGGAGCGAAAAGAGCTTTATCCAGTTCCTGGATGAGCATCAAGTGCCTTGGATCGAGGGGCTGGACACGCGCAAACTGGCGAGGCATCTCAGAAAAAACGGGACGCAAAACGGCTGCCTGATGACGGGCGGCGACGCGAAGATTTTGCTCTACGATTTTGGGGTGAAATCAAGCCTCTTAAACGCGCTTGGCTGCGGCGTACATGTGGTCCCAAAAAATTTTCCGGCAGCCGAAGCGCTTGCTCTCAATCCCGACGGGATCATTCTCTCCAACGGACCGGGAGATCCGGCTGCGATAAACCTGGAAGAAATAAGAACGCTGGTCTTTAGCGGGGTGCCGGTTTTGGGCATTTGCCTCGGATGCCAGCTGATCGCCCTTGCCGCCGGCGGGAGCACCAGAAAGCTTAAATTCGGGCATCATGGCGCCAATCATCCGGTTTGCGATCTCAAAAATAACAAAGTCTACATCACCAGCCAAAACCACAATTTTGTCGTCGACGAAACAACGCTTCCGCCTGAATTTGAAGTGACCCATCTCTCTTTAATCGATGGTTCCGTGCAGGGGATCAGAGCCAAGAACTATCCGGTAATGGGCTTTCAGGGGCATCCCGAAGGGGCTCCGGGGCCGCAGGATATGCCCCTGTTTCAAGAATTTCTGGAAGAGGTCGGCCATGCCCTTAGACTGCTCCATTAAAAAGGTGCTGGTGATCGGCGCCGGACCGATCGTGATCGGGCAAGCCTGCGAGTTTGACTATGCCGGCACACAGGCCTGCAAAGCTTTACGGGAGGAGGGGTGCAAAATGATCCTCCTCAACTCCAATCCCGCCACCATCATGACCGACAGCGCCGACGCGGTTTACATCGATCCCATCACACCCCAAATGGTCGAAAACATCATCCGGCGCGAACGCCCCGACGCCCTTTTGCCCACCATGGGAGGGCAGACGGCTTTAAACTGCGCTAGAGAGTCGGCTTCT
This sequence comes from uncultured Chlamydiae bacterium, assembly GCA_963696295.1. Taxonomy (GTDB): domain Bacteria; phylum Chlamydiota; class Chlamydiia; order Chlamydiales; family JAJFMB01; genus CAVOJR01. The sequence continues at coordinate 2,393,213 of CAVOJR010000001.1, forward strand.
ATTTTGGAAAAATATGGAGTCCGTTTGATCGGCCTGACGCTCGAGACCCTGGAGAAGGCAGAAAACAGATCCATATTTCAAGCGGAAATGGAGAAAATCGGGTTAGAGGTGCCAAAATCCTATTCGGCGCATGAGGCAGAGTTTCCGGTGATTGTCCGCCGCTCCTTCACTTTGGGCGGGCAGGGAGGGGGCGTCGCGCATGACTTCGAGGAGCTGGAGCGACTCTGTCAAGGAGGGGAACTTCTGATTGAAGAATCGCTGATAGGGTGGAAGGAATTCGAACTCGAAGTCATAAGAGACCGGAAGGGAAACTGCATTGTCGTTTGCGGCATAGAAAATATCGATCCCATGGGGATTCACACGGGTGATTCCCTGACTGTCGCACCGATCCAGACCCTGACCGATAAAGAGTATCAGCTGATGAGAAAAAAGGCTTTTCAAATCCTGGAAGCGATCGGCATGACCGGGGGATGCAATGTCCAGTTCGCCGTCGACCCCAAAACAGGCAGAATGCTCGTCATTGAAGTGAACCCGCGGGTTTCCAGGTCATCGGCCCTCGCTTCCAAGGCCACCGGCTATCCGATCGCCAAAATCGCCGCCAAGCTCGCCCTGGGATACCATCTGGATGAATTATACCTAAACAACTTGATGAGTTGGGAATTGGGCAAGGAGGTTCCTTCAATTTTTTTTCCGGAGCGAGTGACCATTGCCGGTAGGCAAGGCACGAGTGAGGACGAAAAATTGAAGGTAAAACCGACGAAGACCAAAACCAACTCTTCAAGTTGTTTGGGTATAAGTTACGGAACAATGCCCGCCTTTTTCGAACCGGTCATCGATTATGTGGCAGTGAAGATTCCCCGCTTTAATTTTGAGAAGTTCCCCGAGGCGGACCGCACCCTCACCACCCATATGAAATCGGTCGGCGAAGCGATGGGCATCGGCAGCACCTTTAAAGAAGCGCTGAATAAAGCCATTTCCAGTCTGGATGCCCCATGGCATCCCAGGGGTTCTTACGATCCCTGGTTTACGGCGCAAATCGACGAACTGATGGCGGAAGAAGAAGCTGTCAAATTGCTCGAAACAATTGACCTTTACCGTCTGAAACGGATGGGCTTTTCCGATGCGAGGCTGGCCGCGCTTTTAAAGTGCGGTGAGGAGCAAATCGCGGAAAGGCGAAAGGAACTTGGCCTCTATCCCGTCTATAAACGGATCGACAGCTGCAGCGGCGAGTTTCAAAATGAGATAGCCTGCCTCTATTCGACCTACGAAGAGGAGTGTGAAAGCGCGCCCACCGGAAAGCCAAAAATTCTGGTCTTGGGCAGCGGCCCCAACAGAATCGGGCAGGGAATAGAATTTGATTATTGCTGCGTCCATGCCATCAAGGCCATCCGGGAGATGGGGTATGAGTCGATCCTGATCAACTGCAATCCCGAGACGGTCTCCACCGATTACGATACTGCAGACCGCCTCTATTTTGAGCCCCTGACTTTAGAGCATGTGCGCGAAGTGATCCGCATTGAGAAGCCCCTGAGAACCCTCATTTCATTTGGGGGACAGACCCCCTTGAACATCGGCAGGCATTTAGGTCTTACCCCCCCTTGCATAGACCTGGCCGAGGACAGAGAGAAATTCCGCCTTTTTGCCGCGAAAATCGGGCTGAAGCAGCCGCAAAACGCCGTTTTTTCAACACCTGCAGAGGCCTCCCAAATGGCCAAAATAATCGGGTTTCCCCTGATACTCAGGCCCTCGTACGTCATTGGCGGCAGCGGCATGCAAATCATCCGGAATGAAAAGGAGCTTGAGGCGCAAGGCCCGTTGGCAGCTCCCGTTCTGATGGAGGCGTTTTTGGAAGGGGCTATGGAAGTCGAGGTGGACGCCATCAGCGACGGCAAAGAGGTGTTTATCTGCGGCATTGTCGAGCAGGTGGAGCCGGCTGGAATACACTCCGGGGATTCCATGAGCTTCCTCTCCCCTTATAAACTGAGTAAACAGTTTCAGGAGGCCCTGGTGGAGCAAACGAGAAGGATCGCCCTTTCCCTTCAGGTGGTGGGCTTATTGAATGTCCAATTCGCCATTCACAACGGCGAGATATTCGTCCTGGAAGTGAACCCGAGGGCTTCCAGAACCATTCCGTTGCTATCCAAGACAACCGGTCTGCCCCTTGTGCAAATGGCCACGAAATGCCTCCTGGGCCTCCCGTTGGAAAGCGGCATAGCCGAGCCGAAATTTTTGGGATTAAAGCTGCCGGTTTTTCCATTTTCAAGGCTGCATATTGAAGAAAAGCTGGGGCCGCAAATGAAATCTACGGGCGAGGTTTTATGCACGGGCCGGACGTTTGAAGAATTGTTTGCCAAGGCAAGGCTATACGCATTGCAGGATAAACATCTATTTACAAAGGATTTAGAGTCGAAACTCTCACCAAATCGTTAAGTAATGGTATTGCCTATAAAGAAAACTTTTAGTAAATTGTGGCTCTTTTGGAGACAGTGATTTTATGGCGATAAGAAATGTTGTTCCGGCTGGCGTGAAGGAGCGGATAGCCTTGATGTATGCGCTGCTTTTAGGCGCTAATGCGGGGGCGTGGATCTGGGCGCTCACGGTCTTTCACAATCAGCCGGTTCTGCTCGGCACGGCGCTTCTCGCCTACACCTTCGGCCTTCGCCACGCCCTCGACGCCGATCACATCGCGGCCATTGACAACGTGACGCGCAAACTGATGCAGCAGGGGAAGCGGCCGGTGGGAGTGGGTTTCTTTTTTTCCCTGGGCCACTCGACCGTTGTTTTCCTTTTATCGCTTGCCATCGCCCTGACTTCAGTCGCGATCAAGGGGCGTTTCGAGACCTTTGCCGCTATCGGGACTTCCGTTTCCGCCTTCTTCCTCTTGGCCATCGCCATCGCCAACATCTTCGTCTTCATTTCCATCTACCGCATCTTCAGGCGTGGAGGCCAGTATGACGATGAGGATCTCAATCTCATCTTGTCTAAACGGGGATTCTTTGGACGCCTCTTCCGGAATTTGTTTCGCCTGGTCGAGCATAGCTGGCAGATGTTTCCGGTCGGTTTTTTATTCGGCCTCGGGTTCGACACGGCAACGGAAGTGGGACTGCTCGGCATCTCGGCGATGGGGGCCGGCAAGGGCCTTCCGATCTGGACGATTCTGGTTTTCCCGGCCCTTTTCACGGCGGGCATGGCTTTGGTCGACTCGACCGACAGCATCCTGATGCTCGGCGCTTATGGCTGGGCCTTCGTCAAACCGCTCCGCAAACTTTATTACAATATGACCATGACCGCTATTTCGATCCTGGTGGCGTTATTGGTTGGCGGAGTTGAGCTGCTGGGTCTGATCGGCGATAAGTTTAAAATGGAGGGGGCCATCTGGGATGGGATCGGCTTCCTGAATGACAACGCCAGCCTCCTCGGCTTTGCCATCATCGGCATCTTTTTGTTGAGCTGGGGGATTTCCTACCGCCTCCGCCAAGGAATCTAAAATAACTGTCCTTTGCAACAGGTAGGCTGCCCTTTTGGACAGCCTGCCAATAGAATCATCAGAAATTAAACTCAATACCCGCATTAAGGCCGTGCGCCCATAGCCCTTCCGATCCCATTTTTGGTTGTGGACACGGCGCTCCTTTTAACTGGGGCTGGTTGGGAACCTGAAGGATCGCAGATTGGGTTGGATTGATGTTTCGGTCGATCTCTTTACCGGCAAAAAGCACATTGCTGACATATAACCCCGAATACCCCACTTGCAGACGGAGGCAATCTGTAACCTGGTAGCCGATGTTGATGTTTGCTTCAGGAAGCACGGAAAAGCGGGTTTTATTATGTTTTCCGATATTCGTCGGCAGGGCAAAAAATCCCCCTTCAAAGGTTTGAACCTGTTTTAAGTTGTCTGACTCATTCGTTTGAAAACGGCCGCAGATGTCTGCTGTCTGGCAGATAGCGCCCAGAGCCACCTTGGCTTTTAAATTAATGAAGAAGGAGCAGTAGTTGTAATCCAGGTTTGCTCCAATTTGGCCCCCGTAAAAATTGTTCTTAGCGCGGAAGTTGTCAAGCGCATTGAATACGGAAGGGGGGGAGATTTGAGGACTATCATCTAAAAATGATAAGTGTTCATCAAAGTTCCACCAGCGGAAGCCGGCCAACAGGTCGCATTTCAAAAATGAGAAATGCATAAGACCATTAAACTCAGCGCCCTGCATTCTATTTGTGAGCCTAAGTACAGCTAATCCTTTGTATTTTCCTGGGAGAGATATATCGCTGTAGTCCTCTTTACCGGTGACGATATTGAAAAAGGGAACGCCGAATCCTGGAACCCCGTTTTCATCCGATTTGACACACATTTGCTTCATTCGCTTGGCCAGGAAAAAGTAATTTAATTCCCCACCGATGCACTGGCAGTTGTAGCCAACGGCGAACCGGCCTCCGGAGCGCCAATCATTTTTTATGTCGCAGCCCCCAAGAAGCGGTTTGTGCTCCGTCTCTGTTACGGCCAAAGTTACCGGTTCCGGTGAGTTTTTAATTGTCCAAAACAGGTAGTCGGCATCGACCCAGGCTCCTGTTTGGCCGTATAACGGCAGAATTGCGGCAAATGCCATTAAGGTTGTGATTTTTTTCAACATAGTCCCCTCAAAATAGTTAATAGGTTTTTCCGTATCGGAGCATATCATTTATATTATTGCAAATTATTTTCTTAGCGGTTCTTCGATTTTACAATCCATTTTGCTACACAGGAAAGGGTAAACTTGTCAGCCTTCTCTTTGGCCGAGAGTCCTGCATCACTATCCATTTCCACTTCCCCTTCAAGCAATACAGGCCCCGCAATTGCCCGCTCTGCATCCATAATCCACATCTATATCCTGCTCTTCCGCAAGATCGAGAAGGGCGTTTGCCCGCCGGTTTTCACTTCTTTCCCCGACTTGACAAAGGCGACAGAGATATTCTTCTCTTTGGATGGCTTTTCGGCGCCTGTTTCCAAGTTGATAGTTGGATGCAAAGGAGCTCAGTTTGGTCACTTCGATCTATCCAAAAACTCCCAACCATTGAGCATTATCCCTCAGACCATGTCGAGCACGAGCTTGCCGGCATCGGTGCGCAGGCTCTGAAGAAGCTTTGCGGTTTATGCGTTGAAGCTTTTTCTTTGATACTGTAATCTCACTTCTATGAACTTTTTTTGTACGACTGAGCAGTTTGAACAGCTGCTCGACAGAGTCAAAAAGGCCGGCTACAAGCTGCTTGGCCCGACACTTCGCGACGAAGTCATCATCTATGACGAGCTCAGCTCGGCCAAAGATTTGCCGATCGGCTGGACGGATGAGCAAGACCCGGGGCGATACCGCCTGAAGCGGCGGAGCGACAAGCGCCTACTTCGGCTATAACCTGGGGCCGCACAGCTGGAAAAAATACCTCTTTCCCCCCAAGGAAAAGCTGTGGGCGGCCAAGAAGCAGGAGAATAATAAACTCGTTATCCTTCAGGAAGCCGAAGCGGAAGAAATGATGGCCTTCATAGGCGTGCGCGCCTGTGAAATTCAGGCTATCGTCGTTCTGGACAAGGTATACAACGGCGTCAATACACAATATAAGCGGCGAAGAGAGACGACTTTTATCATGGCGGTCAACTGCACGACGGCGGTAAACACCTGCTTTTGCGCTTCAATGCAGGCGGGCCCCGAAGTGAAAGCGGGGTATGATCTTTCGCTGACCGAGGTGGTCGATGAGAGCCGCCACTATTTCTTGTTAAAGATAGGCTCGGAAAGGGGAAAGTCGGTATGCGAGGGTCTTGCATTTCGGGAAGCTACGGCTGAGGAAAGCGGTCTGGGAAAGGCGCATGTCGAGAGGACCATTGAAAAGATGATCCGCAAGGTGGACAACGCGCATGTGCATGAAGTGCTGATGGGGACCTTTGAAAGCAAGCAATGGGAAAAGGTGGCCAAGCGCTGCATCAATTGCGCGAACTGCACGATGGCCTGTCCCACCTGCTTTTGTTCCGATACTCAGGATGTCGTGAGCCTTGATGGGGATCATGTGGAGCGGTGGCAAAGCTGGGAATCCTGTTTTAACCTGTCCCACTCCTACATTCATGGAGGGAGCGTCCGGACTTCGGCCGAATCGCGCTACCGTCAGTGGCTGACGCATAAATTCGGAACCTGGTGGGATCAATTCGGCGTCTCGGGCTGTGTGGGGTGCGGCCGATGCATCACCTGGTGCCCGGTCGGCATCGATGTGACGGAAGAGCTAAAACAACTGCATGAAGAGTATTATGAAAAAGATCGTTGATATATTAGGCGGGCACTCCTTTTTTCAGGAGCTGTCTAAAGAGCATTTGGAATTTATTGCCGGCTGCGGGATGAATGTGGTCTTTGAGGAACAGCAGGTGATCGCGAAACCGGGAGACCCTGCGGATGAATTCTATTTGATCCGGCACGGGCAGGCGGCCTTGATTTTGGACAATCATAAACCATTTATTTATCAGACGATTGGCGAAAATGAAATCCTCGGCCTCTCCTGGCTGATCCCTCCCTACCGCTGGACAGTCACGGCAAAGGCTTTGCAAACGGTTAGAGCGATCGCGATCGACGGGGCCTGTCTTCGAAAAAAGTGTGAAGAGGATCCTCTCCTCGGATATAAATTAATGAAACATCTCGTGCAGGTTCTGGTCAGCCGCGAAGATGCGGCCAGACTCCATCTGATCGATGTCTACGGGACAAGATAATGCTGTTTTATCCAATTGAGCATATCGAGCAGGAGTCTACGGACGCTTTTACGCTCCATCTGAAGGGGGGCATGCCCTTTTTGCCGGGTCAGTTCAATATGCTCTATCAGTTCGGGATTGGGGAGGTGCCGATCTCTATCTCGGGCGATCCCTCAAAGCCCGAGCTTCTCCTCCACACTATACGGGCGATCGGTTCTGTGACATCAGCCATGCAGAAGCTGAAAGTGGACGATGAGATTGGTCTGCGCGGCCCTTTTGGCACCCCCTGGCCTCTGGAGAAAAAAAATTGCGATGTGGTTGTGATTGCCGGCGGCATCGGCCTCGCGCCCCTTCGCCCGGCTTTAATTGAGCTTGCCGCAAAAAAAGAGCAGTATCAGAATATCACCCTTTTATACGGCGCCAGAAATCCCGCTGACATCATCTTTAAAAAAGACCTGGAGAACTGGCAGAAGCTGGGGATAAAAGTAGAGACGACAGTGGATAACGCCGATCTGTTTTGGCGGGGGCAGGTAGGCGTCGTGACCCGTCTGATCAAAAAAAATATCAGACAGCCAAAAAATACCCTTGTGTTAATCTGCGGTCCTGAGATTATGATCAAATTTTCTGTGCATGAGTTGCTGGGAGCCGCTGTGGAAGAAAATCACATTTTCATGTCGCTTGAAAGGCATATGCAGTGCGCCGAGGGGTTTTGCGGGCGCTGCCAGTACGGACCCTATTTCCTTTGTAAAGACGGTCCGGTTTTTTCTTATGCAGATTTGCGGAAATGGTTCATGATTAAGGAGTTGTGATGAACAAACCCAAGCTGGCGGTCTGGAAGTTCGCTTCCTGCGATGGTTGCCAATTATCGCTGCTCGATTGCGAAGATGAGCTTCTCTCTATCGCAGAGATATTGCAGATCAGCAACTTCCCTGAGGCTTCTAAGGTGAACATCGCCGGCCCTTACGATATTTCCCTGGTCGAGGGGTCGATCTCTACCGAGAAAGATAAAGAGCGGATTCAGGAGGTGCGGAAGCAGTCCAAAACGCTCATCACCATAGGCGCTTGCGCGACGGCCGGCGGCATTCAGGCGCTCCGCAACTTTGCCGACCACGATGACTACATGCGGGTGGTGTATGCCCGTCCCGAATATATCAGCAGCCTCGCGACCTCTACGGCCATATCCCATCATGTGCCTGTCGATTTTGAGCTGCAAGGGTGTCCGATCAACAAATATCAGCTGCTCGAAGTGATCACGAGCTTCCTCCGGGGAAAAAGACCGGCGGTCTCAAACAGCAGCGTCTGCAACGAATGCAAGAAGCTGGGAAATATCTGTGTGACGGTAGCCTATGGGATACCTTGTCTTGGGCCTGTCACCCATGCCGGCTGCGGCGCATTGTGTCCAAGCTACCGGCGCGGCTGTTATGGCTGCTACGGGCCGAAAGAGACGGCAAACCCCCTCGCCCTTACCCGCTGGTGGGAGAAGGAATTGAACACAGAGGCTCAAACGATCAAGCATCTTTTGCAGAACTTCAATTGCGCCGCCGAAGAATTCAAAAAGGCAAGTGAGCATTATGAGTGATGACGATGTGAAAAAACTGAATGTGAAGGCAGGGATTAAGACCCGGACGATCAATGTCGATTATCTGGCGCGCGTGGAAGGGGAGGGAGCCCTCTACATAAAGACCAAAGACAATCTGGTAGAGGATGTCAAGTTAAAGATCTTTGAGCCGCCCCGTTTTTTCGAAGCGCTTTTAAGGGGGCGCGAGATGTGGGAGGCGCCTGATATCACCGCGCGCATCTGCGGCATCTGCCCCGTGGCCTATCAGATGAGCGCAGTGGGGGCTGTGGAAAATGCCCTGAAGGTTACCGTGCCCGACTACTTGCATCAATTGCGCCGCTTGATGTATTGCGGGGAGTGGATAGAGAGCCACACGCTGCACATCTACATGCTGCACGCCCCCGATTTTTTAGGCTATCCCGATGCTATCGAGATGTCCAAGGGGGATCAGAGCGCCCTGAAAAGGGGCTTGAGATTAAAAAAGGCCGGCAATGAAATCATCCGCCTGCTCGGCGGCAGGGAAATGCATCCCATCAACGTCAAAGTCGGCGGCTTCTACAAACTGCCCGCGAAAGCGCAAATGAAGGAGCTGGGAGAGCGTTTGAAACAGGCTCTGGAGGATGCCGGGGAGACGGTGAGATGGGTCAGCGGTTTTGATTTTCCCGCTCTTGAAAGACCCTATGAATGTGTCGCCCTGGTACACCCCGGCGAATACCCGATGACTTTGGGGCGCATCGCCTCGACATCGGGCCTAAACATAGCGGTGGAAGAGTATGACCAATATTTTGAAGAGCGGCAGGTTCCCTATAGCAACGCCCTGCAGTCCACGATTAAAACCAGAGGTTCCTATCTGGTGGGGCCTATGGCCCGCTACAACCTCAATCAGCGGAACCTCTCCAAAATCGTGCAAGAGACTATAGGAGAGATCGGATTTGAGAAGGTGTGCCGCAATCCTTTCAAAAGCATTGTGGTCAGGGCCTTAGAAGTGCTTTACGCCTGTGATGAAGCCCTGAGAATTATCGAGGCTTACGACTCGGAGAAAAGGCCTCCTGCCGTGACTGTGGAAAAGAGGGCGGCAGTGGGGTATGGGGCGACGGAGGCCCCGCGCGGTTTGCTGTATCACCGCTACGCCCTCAATGAAAAAGGGGTGATCGAAAACGCGAAGATCGTGCCTCCCACCTCGCAAAATCAGAAGAGCATTGAAGAGGACCTGTATGATTTTGTCAGCCGGAATATGGCGATGCCCGATCCCGAGCTCGTGTGGAAATGCGAGCAGGCCATCCGCAACTACGACCCCTGCATCTCCTGTTCCGCCCATTTCCTGAAACTGGAGCGGATTCATGGGTGACACAGTCATTGTGGGGATCGGCAATCCCTATAGAGGGGATGACGCGGCCGGCTGGGCGGTCATCGACGGACTGGCAAAAACAGGTTCGGCCATTGAGCTGATGAAGATGGGTGGCGATATCGCCGAACTGATCGATCTCTTCGCCCGGTATAAAAGCGTTTATCTGATAGACGCCTGCCGCTCCGGCGGAACCTGGCAGCGGATAGACCTGCATCAGCAGAGGGTCCCGGAAGAAAATCCCGTTTCGACGCACGGCTTCACCTTAAGCCAGGCTATCGCCCTCGCAAAAAATCTGAACCAGCTCCCGGACAAGCTCGTCCTCTATGCGATCAGCGGAGAAAACTATACCATCAGCGAAGCGCTTTCCCCTGCAGTCGCAAGCAGCGTGGAATCCGTAATAAAGGCCATTTTAAAAGAGGTGCACTCATGCATGAACACAGCCTGATGAATAATCTGATGAGCAAAATTTTCGCCATCGCGGAAAAAGAACGCGCCGTCAAAGTGACTAAAGTGTCGGTGAAGCTCGGCGCGCTCTCCCATATGTCGCCGGAGCATTTCAAGGAGCATTTTGACATAGCCGCCAAAGGGACCATTGCGGAAAACGCCATCCTGGATACGGAAGAGTGCCGCGATATCCATGACCCGCAAGCGCAGGCTATTTTGCTCAAGAGCATCGATGTCAGCTAGAGTCCTCATCACCATCCATGGCGCTGTGCAGGGGGTCGGTTTTCGCCCCTTCATCTATCGCCTGGCGCGGGAGCACAAACTGGCGGGCTATATCACCAATACCTGCTCGGGGGTCGTGATTGATGTCCAGGGGGCAAACGAGGCCATAACCCTCTTTCAGCAGGCCATACTTCGGCAAAAACCTGAGAGGGCAAAAATAGCCGAGTTCACCGTTTCTCAAAGGCCGCCTGGCTCTTTCACCTCGTTTCAAATCGGAGCCAGCGAATCCGGTTCCGATAAAGCCCTGGCGCTGCTGCCGGACACGGCTATGTGCCGGGAGTGCCTGAGGGAACTCTTCGATCCGGAAAATCGCCGGTACGGCTACCCGTTTTTGCACTGCATCTCGTGCGGGCCGAGATTTAGTTTGTTTTTGCGCATGCCCTTTGACCGGGGCCATACGACCATGACGGAATTTTCTATGTGCGCGGAGTGCCTGAGCGAATACGATAATCCCGAGAACCGCCGTTTTTATTCCCAGACCAACTGCTGCCCCAAGTGCGGCCCGAAGCTTCAGGCGGCCGATCCGCTGGGAAATGAGATCGAAGGAGATCCCTTAAGCCTGGCGGCAAGTTTTTTAGGCCGGGGAAAAATTGTGGCCATGAAAAACACCGGCGGCTACCTGCTGCTGGTTGACGCTGCCAATGAAGAGGCTGTAGAGCGGCTGAGAGAGAGGAAAAAGCGGAAGAGCAAACCCTTTGCCCTTTTGATGCCAAATCCGGAAGCGATCGCTGAGGTATCTTTGATGGAAAAAGAGATTCTCACCTCGCCCGCCGCGCCTATCGTCCTTTTGAGGAAGAGAACGGGAGAGATAGCGCCCTCCGTATCAAAAGATAGCCCCTACTATGGCGTCATGCTCCCCCATAATGCCCTGCAGCACCTCCTGCTTCACCATTTTCCAAGACCGCTCGTCGCGACCAGCGGAAATAGTTCCGGCAAGCCCCTTTGCATCACCGAGGAGGAGGCTTTTGAGACTCTCGCTTCGATTGCAGATCTTTTTTTGATCCATAACCGCAAGATCAGCCACCGGCTCGATGATTCGATTGTGCATGTGATGGCCGGCCAGCCGGTGGTGATAAGACGGGCAAGAGGATACACCCCCTCAGCCATCCCGGCGCCAGGTTCCGCAAACCTGTTTGCCGCCGGCAGCCATATGAAAAACAGCTTTGCCTTTTTGAAGCGAGGAAGGATCTATATGAGCCAGTACATCGGCGATCTTGATTCCGCCGATAACTGCCGGGCCTATGAGGGGGAAATCGATAAGTGGGAAAGGTTGCTCGGCGTACAAAATTTGCCAGGGGTGGGGGACAAGCACCCCGGCTATTATAGCAGCCGGTACCTCGAGAAAAGAAACCTTTCCCCGGAAAGCATTCAGCACCATCAGGCCCATGTCTTTGCCGCGATGCTCGACAACAACCTCACCCCCCCCTTATTGGGAATTTCGTGGGATGGCACAGGGTGGGGGGATGATGAAACCATCTGGGGCGGGGAGGCCTTTCTGGTTGAAGAGGATAAAATGCATCGCTTAGCCACTCTCTATCCCTTCCCGTTGCCCGGGGGAGAAAAGGGGGTGCTTGAGCCGCGGCGCGCCCTGCTCGGCCTTTTCTTTGCCCTCGATGAAACGCCCGATGTGCCCTTTACGGGCGATGAACTCTCGGTATTATCCCTGGCGCATAAGAAGAAAATAAACTCCCCGCTCTGCAGCAGCATGGGCAGGCTTTTTGATGCCGTGAGCGCCCTCCTCGGCTTGTGCCTGGTCAGCGATTTTGAGGGGCAGGCCGCCCTCATGCTCGAAGCGGCGGCCTATCAAGCCACTACAAGGAGGCGCTACGATCTGCCGCTGATTAATGAAGACCTTATTTTGTTAGACTGGCGCCCCATGATAAGGCAGATTCTTCAGGACAAAAAGCAAGGCGTTCCCCTATCGGAAATCGCCATGGCCTTTCATGAGACTTTGGCGCAAGGCATAGTGGCACTGGCTAGAATGGCCGGCCAGGAAACTGTCGCACTGACCGGCGGAGTGATGCAGAATAAGCTGCTTGTAGAAAAGGCGCTTCCCTATTTAAAAGCCGCCGGTTTTAAACCCTATATCCACCGCGACATTCCCCCCAATGACGGAGGCATTGCCGCAGGCCAGCTGGCAGGAAGATATTAGAAAAGGGTCTTGTTTTTTTTTGAACGGTGGACCATGATGACACCTATGTGTTTAGCATTGCCCGGAAAAATACTCGCCGTCACGGAAGGGGATCTGCCCATGGGAGAGGTCGATTTTTCCGGGGTGAAAAAATCGGTATGCCTCGCCTACACGCCTGAGGCAAAAGTCGGCGATTATGTGATCGTCCATGTAGGCTTTGCCATTAGTGTTCTGAATGAAAAACAAGCGAAACGCACCCTGGATCTGATCCATGAAATATATCGATGAATTTAGAGACTCCCCCCTGGTGAAAAAATGGGCTGAGGCGCTGCACGGAATCACCACAAGGCCTTGGACCATCATGGAAGTGTGCGGAGGGCAAACGCACTCCATCGTCAAGTTCGGCCTCCAGGCGCTGCTTCCGGAAAAAATACGGCTGATTCACGGGCCGGGATGCCCTGTGTGCGTAACGCCGGTCGAGCTGATCGATCACGCCCTGCATATCGCCTCGCAAGGGGTGATTTTTTGCTCTTTTGGCGACATGCTGCGCGTCCCCGGCACCCATGGCGATCTGCTTACGCTGAAGGCCAAAGGGGCGGATGTGCGCATCGTCCATTCTCCGCTTGAGTCTGTCTCGATCGCGGAAGATCATCCGGGCAAAGAGGTGGTTTTTTTTGCGGTGGGTTTTGAGACGACGGCTCCCCCGAACGCCATGGCTGTCTATCAGGCCAAAAAACGGGGGCTCAAAAATTTTTCCCTTTTAACTTCCCATGTGCTGGTGCCGCCGGCTCTCGAATTTCTTTTGCAGGCAGGAGATAATGAAGTGCAGGGTTTTTTAGCCGCCGGGCATGTATGCACGGTCACCGGCTATAGCCAATACCACAGCCTCTCCCGCGCCCATCAAGTACCTATTGTGGTGACCGGATTTGAGCCTTTGGACATACTGCAGGGCCTCTATTTTTGCATCGAGATGCTGGAGAAGGGGGAGCCTGCCGTGGTCAATCAGTACACGCGTTGCGTTAAGGAGCTTGGCAACGCGGCAGCGCAGGCCATTTTGGAAGAGGTTTTTCAAGTGGTTGAGCGCCCCTGGCGGGGGATCGGCAATATCCCTGGCAGCGGGCTCGGATTGCAGGAGAGCTACGCCGATTTTGAGGCCGCGCTTCGCTTTCCGATGAAGGAAACAGCGGAGCCGTTAGATAACGGCTGCATCAGCGGCCTGATCATGCAAGGGAAAAAGAAGCCGTGCGAATGCCCTTTGTTCGGCCGTCAATGCACTCCTGAAACCCCTTTCGGGGCGCCGATGGTCTCCAATGAAGGGGCTTGCGCGGCTTACTTCCATTACTCCAAGTTATAGGGGAACTTATGCTTACCTGTCCAACTCACATCGATAACGACCAGGTGATCACCCTGGCCCATGGCAGCGGCGGGAAACAGACCAGCCAGCTCATCGAAAAAATCTTCCTGCCGGCCTTTAAGAATGAGAAATGGCTCCATGACGGCGCCCTGCTCGACATTCCCGCTCATCAGATTGTGTTCACAACCGATTCTTTTGTGGTGCAGCCCGTTTTTTTTCCGGGAGGCGATATCGGCAAGCTCGCTGTGACAGGCACGCTGAACGACCTGGCCATGTGCGGGGCGAAGCCCCGTTATTTGAGCTGCGGCTTTATTATTGAAGAGGGCTTTTTGCAAAGCGATCTGGTGCGGATCGTCTCTTCCATGCAACAGGAAGCCGAGGCCAATTCCGTGCAGATTGTCACGGGCGACACCAAGGTGATAGAGAGGCAGACGGGCAAGAATATCTTCATCAATACGAGCGGCATCGGCATCAGTATGGCAAAAGAGCCGGTCACCCCCCAGCGCATTCAGAAGGGGGATAGCATCCTCCTTAGCGGCGACATCGGGCGGCATGGGATGGCCGTCATGGCCAAGCGGGAAGGCCTGGAGTTTACCTTGCCACTATTGAGCGACTGCTGCTCCCTGGTTCCTATGGTAGAGGCGCTGCTTGGCGGCATAGACGTGCACTGCCTGCGCGACCTGACGAGGGGGGGCCTCGCGACGGCTCTCGTCGAGCTTGCCGAGGCATCCCAAATGGAATTTATGATCCTCGAAGAATCCGTCAGCGTGAGCGGTCCGGTCAATAGCGCCTGCGAGATTCTGGGATTCGATCCTTTATATGTGGCGAACGAAGGGCGGTTTGCCGCTTTTGTCCCCAAAAGCCAGGAAAAAGAGGCGCTGCAAATCCTTCGTGAGTTTTCCTCCGAGGCCGCAATCATCGGGGAAGTGACGGAGCAAACCGCCTCTCCCTGCGCCCTCTTAAAAAACTCCTTTGGGACCAAGCGGTATCTCTACAGGCTGGTAGGCGATCAGCTTCCGAGGATTTGCTAAGCATTTTAGTTGAATAATAATCGCTTTTTTTATAAAATTTTGTAATTATTTTTTATGGTGTTTATGAATTCAATAAAGTGCAGAAATGATTCTTATTACTTGGTCAGGCCCGGTGCGCAGGAAGCCCAAATTCCCACTTCTCTTTTTTTTCTTTTTTACGACACTTTTTATGAATTGTCAAAGACGCATGACAATATAAATCATATAAAACCCAAGCTTTGGCAGGTTTTGCAGGAAAAGGGCAAGTTGGCGCCCGATCTGCTCCAGGAGACGGTAAACACACTCTTTCACTTCACCCTTGACACGCGCGCCGCTTTGGCGGAAAGTTTAATTCGCAAGGGGGCTTGTTCGCCTGCCGAATTTAACTTGCTCTACTCTTTGAAGCCCTGTGAACTGCCCAATCGGGAACATATTTTTTGGGACCCGCGGAAATTCATCGATCTCATTCACCGCACACTCAAAAATGAAAAGGCAGAAAAAATTAAAACTTGGCAGGAGCAGAATCCTGCCATATCCAACCTGACCCCGCTTAAAAATTTCTCCGCGCCTGAAGATACGATCCTCCAGCAAATCATTCAATTTTTTATACAGAAGGAACTGGATAAAGAGGATTCCACAGTGGATACCTTTTTTATTAACATTGACGTTTATACCTTCATTGGTAGAAATCAGTTTCTAAAAGAATTATTTAAGAATAGTGATTTTAGAACGCAAATTACTAATACCAGAAATCTTATGATTTCTTCTGACGATCTTAAGGAAAGAAGGGGGAGGATTAAAGGCAAGCCACCGGTCCCTCAAAATGGAGAGCCGCCCTCTAAACAACTCCGGTTTGCCGGTCAGACAGTTGTTCATCATCCGATTCCAGCTCCAGTATTTGATGTAAATCATGCGATTTCTACGTTTATCGATGATTGTTATCAACAGGGATTAAAATTAGATAGAAAGGAAT
The DNA here is from genome assembly GCA_963696295.1 of uncultured Chlamydiae bacterium. GTDB lineage: Bacteria > Chlamydiota > Chlamydiia > Chlamydiales > JAJFMB01 > CAVOJR01. The sequence goes on from CAVOJR010000001.1 coordinate 2,409,004, forward strand.
TGATTAATTTATTTAGAAGTAAACATAATTTAAATGTAAGTTTCGATCAACAATTGTCTTATGGCATCATAGAAAAAAATAAGGCTGTGATAGCTCATGAGATCCATTATCACTGCCCACATCTGCTCCAGATACAACCCGTGATTATCCGTAAGGCCTATAAAGAGCTGGACGATTTCGTACAGAGGCTTATTCAGTGGGAAATAAGTCAATCCTCCGACAATTATAAAATCGTCGCTAATATCCTTTCGGTTCTCTGCAATCCCCGGCTGGCCCCGCTGTTTTACAAGTATGACGACACCATGATTTTCAAAAGGATTAAAGAGACGCGGCGCGTTAACAGTTGACCGCAAATCAAATAAATCTTTATAAGGCATTGAAGGGTCAATGCCATAAAGATGAATGATCAAAAGCAAAAAAATTGGGGAAGGATTGTCTCCGTAAAAGGGAGCGTCATCGATGCCGCATTTGAACAGCTTCCCCCCATTAACTCTCTGCTCTATGCCGGAAAAAGGGTCATTGAAGTCCAGGAGCATCTGGATGAAAATATTGTGAGAGGCATTGCTCTCACACCGATTCAGGGAATGGCAAGGGGCGATCCCGTCGAAGATTCCGGAAAGCAATTGCAAGTGCCTGTCGGGCCGGGCATTCTTTCCCGTCTGTTCAATGTATTCGGAGAAACCATCGACAATAAGCCCCCCGTCAAAGATGTGGAATGGCAATCGATCCATCGACAGCCGCCTCCCATTTCCAGACGCTCGGTAGATTCCGAAATTTTCCAGACAGGCATAAAGATTATCGATGTGCTTACCCCCTTGGAAAGAGGGGGCAAAGCCGGCCTTTTCGGCGGTGCCGGGGTGGGAAAAACCGTTTTGCTGATGGAGATGATTCACAATACCATTAAAGCCTATCATGGAGTAAGCATCTTCTGCGGGATCGGGGAAAGATGCCGCGAAGGGGAAGAGCTTTATCGCGAGATGGAAGAGAATGGGATGCTGCCCCATATGCTCATGGTTTTTGGCCAGATGAATGAGATGCCGGGCTGCCGTTTCAGGGTGGGTCACGCGGCTTTAACCATGGCCGAATATTTTCGGGATGTTCAGAAAAAGGATGTTCTTTTCCTGGTGGATAATATTTTCCGGTTTATTCAAGCGGGCTCTGAAGTTTCCGCCCTTATGGGCAATATTCCCTCCAGACTCGGTTATCAGCCCACCATCAGCACGGAATTGGCGGCGCTTGAGGAGCGGATCACCAACACCGAAAGCGGCGCCATCACCTCTATTCAAGCGGTCTATGTTCCGGCCGATGACTTCACAGATCCTGCCGCGGTGCATACCTTTTCCCATCTGTCCGCGACAATCATATTGTCCCGCAAGCGCGCGAGCGAAGGGCTTTATCCGGCGATCGACCCTCTGCAATCCAATTCGAAGATGTTAACGCCGGGCATTGTGGGAGAAAGGCATTATCGCCTGGCCCAGGAGATCAAAAAAACTCTGGCGCAGTATGAGGACCTCAAAGATATCATCACCATGCTCGGATTTGAACAGCTTTCTCAGCAGGATAAAAACCTTGTCTTGCGCGCCAGAAGGCTGGAAAGATTTCTGACGCAACCTTTTTTTTCCATGGAATCTTCAACCGGCATGCCGGGCAAATTGGTAAGCTTAGACGACGCTTTGAATGGGTGTGAAAGGATTCTGCATGATGAATTTAAGGATATTCCGGAAAAATCCCTTTACATGATCGGGGCTATTTCATGAATCTGAAAATTTCCACTCCCACTGAATTGATTGTAGAGAAAACGGGTGTGGAGCGCATGGTCGTGGAAACTGTCAGCGGCAGCTTAGGCATTTTGCCGCTGCGCTTAGACGCTGTGGCCTGCCTTGTTCCCGGTGTTTTATCGTTTGAAACGAATGAGGGGGAATGTTTCGTCGCAGTGGATGAGGGAATATTGGTCAAAACAGGCTCTGATGTGAATATCTCAGTAAAGAATGCCGTGATCGGCCAAGAGCTGGGAACCCTTGAACGGATCGTGCGAGAGCAATTTTCAGTCCGCTCGGAACAAGAGAAGAAAATCCGTTCGATGCTGGCAAAACTGGAAGTGGAATTTATCAGAAATTTGATGGAGTATAGCCGCCGTGGAAGATGACAAAAAAGATTTTCGCGACAAGGCCATCAAAAAGGAAGCGAGAAAACTCAAGGCTAGAGGCAAAGATGTCAACGCCTTCTGGGGGTTCAGCCTGTTCGGGCTGGTGGGCTGGTCGGTGGTCATCCCTGCGCTGATCGGCGTTTTTATAGGGGAATTATTAGATCATTATTATGCCGGCTCCCATTCGTGGACCCTTGCCTTGCTGATTGCGGGGCTTAGTCTCGGATGCGTGCTGGCTTTGGTTTTGCTTGCAAAAGAAATGTTTAAGAATGAGGATGACTGAAATGATGTTAGCACTTTCGCTGATCGCAGGTCTATTTACCGGAGTCCTTTTTTATATGGGTTTGTGGTGGACTGTTTCCAAAAATAGCGCGCATTGGTGGTGGCTCAGCTTTATGATCCGGCTTATGGGGGCAGCCTCCGTTTTTTATCTGATTGCCAATGAACACATAGCCAGATACGCCCTACTGCTGCTCGGGTTCCTGTTAGCGAGAAAAATGGTTTTCAACAGGGTAAGCCCATGAATATCACACCCGATTCGATCATCCTCTGGCAGCATGGCCCCTTAAAAATAAACGCCACCATTTTCGTCACATGGGTGGTGATGTTCCTGCTTGTGGCCGGGTCGTGGTTTTTTACCAGGCGGATTGCCAGGGGGGCTAAAGTGGAAACGCTTTTAGAGATCATTGTGGGTTTTGTCTACAAAAATTTGCAGGATACCGGTCTGAAGAAACCGGAGAAATATATCGGTTTTATCGGCACGCTGTTTATTTTTATCAGCTTTTGCGGGATTCTGACGATTATTCCAGGTTACATTCCTCCCACGGGCTCTCTCTCTACGACAGCGGCCCTCGCTATCTGCGTTTTTATCGCCGTGCCGCTCTATGCCATTGAAGAGAAAGGGGTGAAAGGTTTTCTTAAAAATTATCTGCACCCATTTTTCCTTTTTTTGCCCTTCAACATCCTCGCCGATTTTACCCGCACGCTCGCTTTAGCGGTCCGCCTTTTTGGCAACACGATGAGCGGCACGATGGTGATTGGTATCATTCTCAGCGTCACCCCTCTATTTTTCCCTGTATTTTTACACCTTTTGGAATTGCTCACGAGTTTGGTGCAGGCCTACATTTTTACTGTTCTCGCTTCCGTCTATATCGCAGCGGCGACCAGAACATTTGAAGAAGAAGTTAAAAAAGGATGACAACTATGGACAACATGAGCCTTGTAGCTATTGTTTCAATTATCACAGCGGGCCTGACCATGGCCATCGGCACGATCGGACCGGGTCTTGCCGAAGGCCGGGCGGTTGACGCGGCCTTAAAAGCCATTGCCCAGCAGCCCGATGTCACAACGCCTCTCACGCGGACGCTCTTCGTCGGCCTCGCGATGATCGAATCCATGGCCATTTATTGCCTGGTCATTTCCATGATTCTGATCTTCGCCAACCCTTTTTGGAACTACTTCATCTCAAAAGTGGCTGGATAAAACATGCTGTTCGACTGGTTTACCGTTTTCGCCCAGATTGTGAACTTTCTCGTGCTGGTCTGGCTGCTAAAAATCTTTCTCTATAAGCCTATTTTAAAAGTGATTGCCGACAGGCAAAACGGGATAGCGAAACAGCTGATGGAGGCCGAGGAGAAACAAAAGGAAGCGGAGGAAGAATCTTTGCTGTATCAGAAAAAGAATAAAGAATTTGATCGGGAAAAAGCGGAAAAAATCGAAAAATTAAACCGGGAAATGAAACAGCTGCAAGAGAGCTTAAAAAGGGAAGCGAGGCTGGACATTGAGGCGCAAAGAACAAAGTGGTTAACCGATCTGAAAAATGAAAAGCAGGAAGTGCTTCACGATCTCAGCCACAGGATGCAGAGGGAGCTTTTCTCTATTATGCAGAAAGCGATGAGCGATCTGGCTGATACCGATATCCAGGAAAAACTCGTCGATGTTTTTTTGCAGCGCCTGAAAGGCTTTTCCCAAAAAGAGGAGCTTTCACCTCCTTTAGAAATCAGAATGGCTTCAGAACCGACAGAAAAGATGCGCAGCAAAATCGAAACAGCCCTTCAGCAGGATTTAAAGGGGAAATTCCCAATCCATTTTGTCGTGCAGCCGGAATTAATCGGAGGGATTGAATTGCTGGCCAAGGGGCAGAAGATCTCCTGGAATTTCGCCGATTACCTCTCCTCTTTAGAAAAGGCGGTCAATGATGCCTGACGAAAATGTGCGGTCCGTACTCACCTCTGCTTTGGATGGCCTGGATCAGATCAGCATGGCGCAAGTCCCCCATATCAGTCTCAAGGAAGTGGGTATCGTAACGGCCGTGTTGAATGGGGTGGCCTTCGTAAAGGGCTTATCTCATGTTGGTTATGAAGAAGTCATCCAGTTTTCCGGCGGGTATTCCGGTTTGGCTTACGACCTCGATGAAAATGAGGTGGGTGTGGTGCTTTTCGATGAGAGTTCCCTTATCAAAGCGGGTTGTGAAGTGGAGCGGACTGGCCGTGTGGTCGATATTCCCGTCGGGGAAGGGTTGCTCGGACGCGTGATAAATGCGCAAGGCAAACCCCTTGACGGCCTGGGCGAGATTCGATTTCGGGAGCGATTGCCGGTCGAACGGGAAGCTCCGGCGATTATTGACCGCGCCGCGGTGACTTTGCCGCTTCAAACGGGGCTTAAAGTCATTGACGCGTTGATTCCCATCGGCCATGGACAGCGCGAACTTATTCTGGGCGACCGGCAGATCGGCAAAACAGCGATCGCCGTCGATACGATCATCAATCAAAAAAATCAGGATGTCATCTGCATCTACTGCGCTATCGGGCAGCGCGGCTCTTCAGTCGCCAAAGTGATTGCGGAACTCAAGGAAAGCGGCGCCATGGAATACACCATCGTCATGGTCGCCGAAAACTATGAAACTCCCGGGTTGAGGTATATAGCCCCTTATGCCGCGACCACCATCGCAGAGGATTTCATGTATCGCGGCCGCAAGGTGCTTATTGTTTACGACGACTTGACGAATCATGCCAGGGCTTACCGGGAGCTTTCGCTGCTCTTGCGCCGTCCGCCCGGAAGGGAAGCCTATCCCGGAGACATCTTTTATATTCATGCCAAACTCTTAGAGCGGACAACCCACCTTTGTGAAAGGCTTGGCGGCGGTTCCTTAACGGCCTTGCCCATTATTGAAACGGAGGCTGAAGATATTTCCGCTTATATTCCCACCAATCTCATTTCCATTACGGATGGACAAATCATTCTTTCTCCCGAACTCTTTGAAAAAGGGGTATTGCCAGCGGTCGATGTCGGCAAATCGGTGTCCCGCGTGGGAGGAAAGGCGCAACTTCCCGCCTATCGCGAGGTGACGGGCAACCTTAAACTTTCCTATTCCCAATATGAAGAATTGGAAACCTTTGCCAGATTCGGCACGCAATTGGATCGCTCGACGCGCCAAATTCTCGAGCACGGCAGGCGTATCCGCTGGTGTCTTAACCAGAACAGATTAGATCCTTTGGCCACCCATGTGCAAATCTTTATTCTGCTCGCCTTTACGGAAGGGCTGCTCGATGAAATCCCTCTTGACGGCCTGAAAGAAGCCGAGAAAAAATTAAGAGACGCCGGCGAGAGGATGGAAGCCTCCCTCAGGCGGCCGATTGACAAGGGGGAAAAAATGACGCCTGAAATCAAGAATGCTCTCATCAAATTAGCCGCTGAAACCATTGCAGGGAAACAGGGATGAGCGATCAACTGCTTCTCTTTAAGAAAAAGATCAAAACGTTGAAGTCCCTCAAATCCCTTGTCAAAACGATGAAAATTCTCGCTGCCATCAATATCGCTTCTTATGAAAAGTCGGTCGCAGCTCTCCAGCATTATTATCAGACAATTAAGTGGGGCCTAACCGCTTGTCTTTGGCAATCTCCTCAAATTTTACTGGCTGTTGAGAGCAAAGAAACTTTGGTCAAAAGGACCGGGGCAGTGATTTTTGGTTCGGATCAAGGGATGGTTGGCCAATTCAACGATCAGATTGCCAAATTCGCTTACCAAAAGCTTATTTCCCTGTCTTCGGAAAAAATAATTTGGCCTGTCGGGGAGCGCGTTCATGCCCGATTGGTGAATTATCCCGATTTGAAAGTTAGAAGTCCCTTAACCGTTCCAAACTCAGTTGAGCCTATCTCGGCTTTGATCAGTCAACTATTAGACGATGTGGAACAGGAGACAGGACTGGATCAACTCCTCATTTTTTATAATAAACCAATCTCTGAAGCAAAAGTGGAACCCGTATATCTCAGGTTATTGCCGATCGATAAAAAATGGGTGAATAGCTTTGTGGAAAAAAAATGGCCGACAAACAGGATTCCTGAAGCCATTAATGGAGCGGAATACACCTTTGAAACATTAATTCGCCAATATTTATTTACTTCGATCATAGAGGCGTGCGCTGAATCATTGGCCGCTGAAAATGCCTGCCGCCTGGCATCTATGCAAGTGGCTGAGAAGCATATTGATGAACAGTTAGAAAGGGAGCGTTTCAAATACCATCAGGAGCGTCAAAACCGCATTGATGAAGAGCTTTTTGATGTGATATCGGGTTTTGAATTAATGAGAACTTTATCGGTTTCGTGCGAAAAAAATCATAAATAGTTAAAATTGTAAAAGACTACGCCTCTTTTTACTGGAGCCAAGCCTTCCCGCAAATCGACGGCTTGCCTGACAAAAAGGGAATTAACATTGCCTATGAGGCGGTAGACAGGCATGTCGCGCATGGAAAAGGGGATAAGATCGCTCTCTGCTTTATCCAAAAATCGCAGGAGAGAAGCGATTATACCTATCAAAACTTGAAAGATTTAAGAAAATCTCGGCATCGGGCTAAATGACACAGTCTTTGTCCTGGCCGACCATCGGCTCGGGAAAAGTTTTAGTAACTACGGAGAACTTTTACAAAAAAAAGGTTAAAAGCATTCTCCAGGAATTACCTGACCTGTTTTTTCTCTCAATGCCAATGGGGTTGACAACTGTTGCTTGGTCGATCTTTTCCAGACTCTCTTTTTGCTGGCAATGATTTTGATCGTACCGGTCGTCGGCTATTTTGCCCTGCTAGAAGGTTTGAAGGAAATTCATAGCCAATTTGAAAAAAAGCCGACCAACCTGTTCGATGACATTGCCCTCAAGCTCCATATATTGACAAAGTTCATGGGAATCAGAGACGTCGCGCTCAATCAAAAAAAGCAGCTCCTCATGAGCTGACCAATCTTTTCCGAGAAACTTCTGTCAAAAAAACTATTTTATTGCTTAACTAGTATAGTTTTTGTTAATATTTCTGCATTTAATAATAATGGTTGAAATATGATTTTATCAAAGACAAGCTTGCTTGCTGCAAACCTGAATGTTGAGACATCTTCTTCAAGCACAGGAAAAATGAGCGGCACAGAAAGAAAGACCGAAAGTGTGAGAGCGCAAGTTTTAAACACTATCCGCGCCCACATGCCGATCAGCTCCCTTTTTAAACCGGAGCTTAAAATCGATCTGGGTGTTTTCATCAAAGATCAAGTGCTCTTTCGGCTGATCGCTACCTTTATTTCCCAACTCGCCGGGCAAACACCTGTTACGGTAGAGACAGTTAAAAAGCATTTTGAAGGCAGCGGACTATTGAAGGAAATTAGTAAAAGATTCACAAACCCTGAACCCTACTTCCCTATCTTTTATCAGGCGTGTTTCGATGCGCTGAACAACAAGAATAGCCCAAGCCGCCTGAGAGTGTCGATCGAAGGGGGAATTCATACATTTACAGATGCATTATCTAAAGCTGAAGGGGCTTCTTTTATCCGTGAGTCCATTCAAATGCACCTTGCCGCCCTTAGCGAAAAATCAAGCGAAGAATCTTTTCAAAACCAGTTGACAGATGTTGCGGGGCAGCTTATCCCCTTTATCGAAAAGGTGACAAAGAGCTATTTACAAGATCGCGGGCTGGAGGCTAAAGACCCTGTACTCCAGCAACGCCCCCCAAAAGGATATAATTTCCATGCCATTACTGCAGCAGCAGTGATGGAGTGCTGTTTACGCGTTCTGGGTTATGAAGCGGAGCTTACGCAGCGAACAGATCTGGAACCGAGAGTCACACGTGCAGCTGTTCACAGCAATGTTATTGTGACTGGGCCAGACCAAAGCAGATATGTCGTTGATCCTTGCTACTTGCAATTTCATAAGGACGTTGTCCTGGATGACGCAAACTTGCCAAAAGATCCTGTTCTTGTACTAAAGGAAAGTGAAGTGGCGCCCTATGTGGAAAAAAATCTGTTGAAGCCATGGCAAGAAATTCATGCTCGATATTTAAAAAATGATCTCCGTGCACGTAGCACAAGCAATGATCAGTTGGTATCCCATGGTTTTGCTGAGATAGACAATTTTGAAGAAAAATTTAAGTTCCGCCCGGAAGAGTGGATTAAGAAATCTTTTGAGCGGCCTTTTGCGTGTCAAGGATATGCGCGAGCTAACTCGTATCCTGTGTATAATGCTATTTTTATTGGGGAAAAGAGTCTGGCTCAAAAAACGTACCATTATGTAAAATCTATGGGAATAGGCCCTTTAGTGGGCAGAGCCTCAATCAGTGAAGTAGAAAGAAAATTAAGCGCCATCTCAACCAATCCTCTGCGTCTTGGTAAAAATGATTTAGAAGCTATTTCACTAATCCCCCAACTTGATGTAACCGCCTACAGGTATCCTGAATTTCTCGATATCGATCCACGCCACGATGCCCTATCATTAGACCATGAGATTAACGCCTATTTTCGATCTCTTTGCAAGATTGTCAACCCTGAAAGGAAAGAAGTTTCTGTGATCTATGCCTGTTCAGGATCTGACTGCACTTCAGTGCTTTTAGCTACAGATGCGACAGAAATTTTCTTTGTTGATATCTCTGGGGCTTCAATAGGTTTGCTGAAACAAAACTTAAAAAACCTAAAAAAATCCCCTCTCGACAAAACTAAAGGGTGGCGTTACCATGCTTGCGCTAACGACTGTGCGATGAATAAGATGGACGCCATAGAAATGAAGCTTATTTTGGATTTGAAAATGATGGGTATTGATCTTACCAAAGTGAAGATAACCTCCCTCTCAGAAGGCGTGCAGATCGAATTTCCTTGGGAATCATTTGAAAAACCTGTGAAAATGCGCACCCTCTTTTTGCTTCAGGCAGATATTACGAAACCGGAAGAATATCCTGCAATTTTAAAGGAGAAAATCACTACCGGGTTCGATATTTTTTATATGAAAGGCGCTTTCCATCTTCCTTTAGAGTATTCCAAATTTTTGCCCAATCTGGCTCAGGGTTTGAAAACAGGGGGTTGGCTTATGACTGCAGATTGGACTCATGATATGCGATACGCAAATCCTCAAGACTGTTTACGCGAGTCTTTTAAGGAGAGCACCAGTGAAGAAAATGAAGCCCTTAAGAGGCTTGTTTTTTCTAACAAAGAGGACATTTTTTTCACTTACCCGAACATGGAATCGACCGATCGCACTGAATTGTATATTCATTCAAGTCTCCTCTATTGGTCTATCTTAAATTTGAGGCAGAAGCAGGGCCAAATAGTCGGCTCGGGATAGTTACATTTTACCTTTTTTTATCAAATTTACCCTTGGTCTATTCCACTAAAGCCGCTAAATGATAAGTATTGATCGTAGGCAGATTCTTTAGAAAGGCACTCGATAGGCATTTGAGACTGGAGGGTATTCTTGACATAGTCCAGGACCTGTTTGGAAAATAAGGAGTTATAGATGTCCTTCTCATACCCTGGTCCAGGTGTGTATTTCATCCCGTAGCTACGGGATGATTGCAGAATTTCATTCACAGAATGATCCTTAGAGTCTATCATAAACGCAAGAAATGCAAGACGAATATCCTTAAGTTCCTGCTCATTATCTAATCCGATGCCAACTAGACCAGCCATAGAAGTAGATTGATCTAATGTTCCTGATATTCCGGCCAAAATCGGCAGCTTCAACCTTTCTGTTTGAACGGCATATTTATATGCTCTCAACAATGAGGAATTTGCCGGGTCTTGATCTAATTTTTTTCTAATTTCATCAGAATGGATAAGACGAAAATTCTCTGAACCTTTGGCATATTCGGGGGATTTTGAAGGATCTATTTTTTCCATGTTCAGTGTTCCGTAAAGGGCCAATGATTCTTGGTAAGTCATGTCTAAATTCTCAAACGCCCTACCATCATGGGGGTTAATATTGTTCTGAATAATATCTTTGAATTGGGCGTTCTCTACTAACTGCTCTTTTGGTTTAATATGAGAAAAATCATACTCTCTTAAGTATCCATTAAGTGAGGCATAGGTTCCATACCTGAAAATTGGGCCCATGTATTTCTTGCCTCTTTCATTTAAGGCTTTAGCAAAACCTAAATCAATAGACCATCCGCATTTGTGTTCATTCAAGTACTTGTTCACATGATCAATCATCTCATTATTGATTTCGAAATTACCTTGATTTCTTTTGCTAATGATTTGATTTGCAAAGTGATTACTTTGATAGGCAAAAAACATTTGAGTACGAAAATTAGATTGTTTTATTTGAGAATTTTTTCTTTGTTTAATCGCTGAAATGTAACTCGGCGGCTGGGGCAACCAACCGGGATATACCTTTGCATGACCTGTATGAGCACTATCTTGAGGGGGTCCAATGACTCTGTGGCGAATTTCCTGGGTTAATCTTTCATCCGCAGAAGCACCCATGTCAGTAGTGACTTGCCCAATCGCCAGCAATTGATTGATGATTTGCTCTGGTTTCATCAGACCAAAGGCGCTCATCATATAAACAGCTGTTCGGATTAAACCTTTAGTGTCTTCTCGCAAAAGAGCATAAAGGCAGTTCTGCTCGATTTCTGTAAGCCCTGAAGAAGGAAGTTTTAATAAAAACGAGAGGTCTTCATTTTTTTTTGAAATAATAAAATCAATAAATTTATCACCAAAAGATTGATCCCATTCATTTTTTTTCTCATCCAACTTTTCATTAAGATCTTTAAGAGAATCTATATCTGCATTGCCATTATACAAGTATTGATTGTGGTAGTTATTATACAAATCTTCAAAGTTAAAACAGCCATCTTTCATGATCAATATTTCCGATGTCGTAAATCCTTGATTTTTAAGATATGCACCATCACCATTAATCATAGGGATATTATTCTTGATCTCGTAATCAATATAAGCTTTATATAAATCAAGATATCGCTGACTATACTTCTCAGAAAATTTCAAAATCGGTCCTTTTTCGACAGATTTTATATTTCCATCCTTATGGATATATCTTAAAGCAACGTGTGCTATAGCTCTTTCTAATTGCCAATTTGCTTTAGCATAGGAATTTACACACTTCTCCTCAACTTGCTTGAGATATTGAGCATCCTTAACCTTGGATGTATCTGGTTTTAATTCGGCAATTGATTCAATTTCTTTCAATTCTGGAACTATATCACTTTCGTGATCTCGCCAATTTTTGAATTTTTCGTAGCTCACATTTATAGGATCTTTTGGCGGATTTACAAGATATTTATTTACTATATTTTGGATATCGGGAGCTTCGCCTTTAAAATATTTAATTACACTATTTTTATTCAGATAAATAGTACGGTCACCACCAAGTGACACTTTTTCAATTTTATGGAATATGAGCAAAACAAATATTTGGATTTTTTGAAAAAGATTTTTCTTCGTGTAACAACGCACTCCATTATCCTGGTCCGTTTTTTTTAAACTCGGAATTATCAACCGGTCATCCCCAAAATAACTTCCGACCTTAATTTCATAATTATTGTTTAACATACAAAACCCATGTTATAATAAGATTATTATACATAACATATATTATTTGTCAATAATTAAAGTGTGTATGTTAATTAAAACATTATAAAGGGGCAAGTTCCGCCCGTAGCCGCCCGCCGTGTGGGGCGCTTAAGGATAGGCTGGCGATCAGCCGCTCCAGGCTCAAGGCGCGCAAAAAACGGTCGTCGATCATCAAACTCAGTGTCAGTGACTTTCGGATCTCGCGTTTTCACTAATACCCGCCCTTCGATTTTTTCCTCTACGGCCTCAGTAAAGTCGATTAGGGCGACCCGGAGTTTTTCGTTTACTCCGGATAATGGGGGTGGAGTAAAAGAGATGTAGATTTGGCAGGTTTTGATGCCATACATGGCGTAATTTTTTAAAATGCGCAGATCCGCATCAGAGCTGTTACATCACAATGTTGAGCTCTTCAAAGAAAGTTGCTGGCATATTTTCTTCAAGCCAGCTGTAGTAGTGTTCAAACTTTCTGCTCTCCTCTAAAATGGCGAGCTTGAGGCTTTCTTGCGAAATCGTTTTTTTTCCTTCTGGTCCATACTCAGTGATTCCTTTTTTCTACTCATGTCAGCTTATTATTAATCAGCAACCTTATCCAACAATCTTTTGTAGCTCTGCAAAGGAATTTCAATGCCATTATCTAGGACTATTTTTTGAAAAGGCTTCAACTTCAATTTTTTGATTTCATTGTCTGTTTTGCAAAGTATTAAGCCATCGTCGCGATTTTGCTGAAGAAATATATAGCCATTTTTCTCCAATACTTTTCTATTATATTCCTCTAATATTTTTCTACATTCCCCAGGGGGTATATCCTTTAAATCATAAGCAGACCTGCTATCGATGTAGCTCTTCAAATCAGAGTAAGATTGCTTGATTTCATCTGCTGGAGCTTTAATTTGTGTCGACTTTAGTTTTTCCATGAGCTCAGGAAAAGGTAAATCTTCGCACCACTTTTGAACTTTAGCGATATCAATGTTTATATCTTGCAAGAAATTGACCACTGCGCTCATAGGGTTGTAACCCATGTCGTTATGCAGAGCATTTAAACTGTCATGTAATTTTGAGTAAAGATAATTGAGCGCGAATGCCAATTTGTAGTCTGGGAAAGCACTCAATACGATATCGAGCGGCGTTTTGATCTTCCCTGCTGCGAGGGCATTCTCAATGTCATTTAGGCGGATGGTAAGGGCGTTTTGGGCGGCCTCTTTATCGAACCAGCCTGGGGGAAGTTTGTGCAACATCGCTTTTGTTTGGGGGGAGCTCAAAAAACATTCCAAAAGCTTGGCTCTTTCCTTCAAATCACTTATTTGAGATTTGAGCAAAGAAAGCTCCTCTTCAGTAAGGGCCTCTGATGCTTGAGGCAAATCGAGCAGCGCGCAGCGGTAAACGGGGATAATGCTTTCACCGTCTGCAATAAAACAATTCGAGTGGGGAAGGCAGCGGGTATTGTCAAAAAATTTGATTTTTCCCTCGCTAGTGACAAGAATATTGTTTTTGTGAGCATCAAACATACCAAACAGGGCAGAGGTTAAAATTCCCTGCATCACCTCTTTTCGTTCAATTGAGCTTTCACCTGCTTCGCCCAATACCTTGCCTTCCTGAGCGACCTGAATACCGCCGACTAGTCCCCCTTTAAGATCTTGATGAAAAGCGAGTTTCAAATTTTCTCCGTCGTTTTCCCAAATGTTTGCGCTTTGCTGCCCTCCAGAAAGTTGAACTTCGCTCATGATTTCAGTCAAAGCGGTTGGAACAAATTGCTCTTCAAGCCCCATTAGGAGCGCAGTATCCCACATTAGTTTTTCCACTTTTCCCTGGTTTGCTTCAAACCAGCTACCCACTTTAAAATAAGCTGTTTCCCGATTGCCATTTGGTTCGTATAACCTGAATACTTTGTTGACATTACTTCCCCCCATCGTTTTTAAGCTTTTTTGGTTTTGCGCCCATACTTTTCCCTCTCGAATGGATTGGTATAAGCCGGCTTGCATGACGATTGCATTTTTGGAGACAGGGGAGTTTTTTCTCCTCTCTTCGAGCTCATTAAGGGTGGGATCAAGAGAAGAATCACAATGGTTCACAGGATCAAAGGTATTTATCATAAATAAAGCCTATATAAATTTCTTGAAGTCTTGCAAAGGAATTTCAAGGTCATTATCTAGAACTATTTCTTGAAAAGGCTTCAATTCTATTTTTTTGGCTTCTGGCCCATTATCCGTGTTGTGAAGAATCCACCATTCCCCATTTTGCTGATGAAATATATAGCCGTTTTTTTTCAATACTTTAGTGTTATAATCCTCTAATGCCTTTCTACAACGAGCGGGCGAGATATCTTTTAAGTCATAAGGTGCCCTGCGGACAATGTACTTTTTCAAATCGGTGTAAGATTGTTTGATATCTTCTTCTGGAGCTGTGATGAGAGTAAAATCTGCTGTCTCCAGCTTTTCCAAAAGCTCAGGAAAAGGTAAATCCTCGCACCACTTTTGCACTTGAGCGATATCGATGCCTTGAGCTTGCAAGGAGTCGACCACCGTGTTCATTGTGTTGTAACCAACATCATTATGCGGAGAGTGCAAACTATTATCTAAATCGAAGTAAACATAATTGAGCGCGAAAGCCAATTTGTAGTCGGGGAAGGCGCTCAAAGCGATATCGAGCGGCGTGCTGATCTTCCCTCCTGCGAGGGCATTCTCTATGCTATTTAGGCGCAAAGTGAGGGCGTTCATGGCGGCCTCCTTGTCCAACCAGCCCGGAGGTAGTTGGTTGATCATGGCCTTTGTTTGAGGGGATATCATAAAACTTTCCAAATGCGCGGCTCTTTTCTTCAAATCACTAATTTGGGTTTTGAGCAAAGATAGCTCCTCATCAGTGAGAGCCTCTGAAGCTTGAGGCAAATCGAGCAGGGCAGAGCGGTAAGTAGGCACAATACCGTTATCATCTGTGATAAAACAATTCGAATGGGGAAGACTGCGCGAATTGTCAAAAAACTTGATTTTTCCCTCTTTGGTGACAAAAATATTGTTTTTGTGTGCATCAAACATACCAAACAGAACCGAGGTTAAAATTCCCTGCATCACCTCTTTTCGTCCAATTGAGCTTTCATCGGCATTGGCCAATAACGTGCCCTTCTGAGCCATCTGAATGCCGCCGACTAGTCCCTCTTTAAGATCTTGATGAAAAGCGGGTTTCAAGTTATCCCCGTCATTTTCCCAAAGGCTTGCGCTTTGCTTCCCTTTGGAAAGTTCACAAAACGACCTTACTTCAGTCAAAGCGGTGGGAACAAATTGCTCTTCAAGTCCCAGTATTATAGCCGCATCCCATATGAGTTTTTCCATCTTTCCCTGGTTCTCTTCAAAAGATTGTCCCACTTTAAAATAAGCCGTTTCCCGATTGCCATTTGGTGCGTATAACCTGAATACTTTGTTGACACTTCCCCCCATCGTTTTTAAGCTTTTTTGGTTTTGCGCCCATACTTTTCCCTCTCGAATGGATTGGTATAAGCCGGCTTGCATGACGATTGCATTTTTGGAGATAGGGGATCTCTTCCTCATCTCCGCCAGCTCTTTAAGGGTGGGAGCATGGGGAGACTCGCAATGGTTCACGGGTTCAAATTTATTAATCATATAAAAATCTTCTTTATATAATTAAATTATAAATGATAGTTATTTATTAAATATTTATTTTTTGTTAATTTATATCGCGCTATTAAGGTATACCCAAACAACTTGAATAATGTCTGTCGGAAGGGGAAGAAATCTAATCATTGCCATATTCGAAAAAATAGCTCTTCGCCGACGCGCAAAACAGCCCCTCTTTTTCTTATCGGAAAGCGCCTTGGTGCCACGCTTATTTTGTATGGTCGAGTTTCACACCTCCCCACGCTTTCTCCAGAGCTTTAAAATCAGCAAGAAACGCTCTTCGCGACTGTACTTTGTCAGCAGGAGTCATATTCTCCAAGTCATTTTTCAATGTATTATATTTAGCTTCTAAACCATTCTCTCCATTCCAGAGTTTCGCTTGGTCTTTCGCTGCCTTGACATCGGGCTCCTCCCGATCTGGAAGACCAGCAATGTCTTGGAGCATGTTTTTTATTGTCGGCAGTCTCCATTTAAGCTCATCCTTAAATGGTTTAGCGGCCTCAAGTTCATCAGCGGTAATTTGGGTTGCAACAGTTTCCAGATTAGACTGTTTTACAGACTGAGATGGAGATTGTATTTCAGTGGATAAACTTTCCCCAATTGGTTTTTTTTCTGTCAATGGAGGTGGGCTCTTTAATTCTGGTACTGGTACGTTTTGTTCTGAATGTTGTTTTATTGGTGTTATTGGTGTAGAATCACCTATATTAGGCATATATCCTCCTTGGTTAAAATCTTTTTAACTTTTTTATTTTTTCGCGGTATGGATTAAAATTGTCGCGATTGCTAAGTTCCCGCTCCATAACCGTAAAAAGTTCATCTGCTTTATCCTTTTCCCCTAAGGAAAGGTAGCATTCAGCCATCCGAAAGTAGGGTTCAGGATGGTAGGGTTCGAGGGTAGACGCAGTATAAAAAGATTGAAGGGCGGATTCATATTCCTCTAATGATTGTAGGACATAGCCCAAAAGCAGATGGGGTTCAAAGAGGCGGGTATTTAGGTTTGTCAAATACATTAAAGCCGCAGCGGCTTCTTCAAAATTTTTGCTCTCATGCAGGTTGCAAGAAATAGTGTAGAAAACCGTTAATGTCTCATTAGAAATGCCGAGGAGTTCTTGCACTTCCGTTTCGCCGCCAATTTGCGGCATAATTTGAGGGAGTTTCTCTTTTGCGCGTTTCATCTCTTCTTTAATCCGCTTTCCCTCTGGCATATTTTCGCTCTTTTCCATTAAGATTTGAAAACCCCTCTCTATCCTGTCTCGTTCCTGTGGGCGCATTAACCGTTCCTTGATCTCTTTCCTTGCCGTTTCTACTCGGATGTTCAATGCCTCTGCGTTAAAATAACCCCCTTTTTGCATCTGAAGCATCATTTCATCCTTATACTCTGAGACAGCTTTTTGTATGAGTGGATCTAAATCATCTTCAAGTTTTTGTTCAATTTGTTCGCGATAATTCATACTATTATATTAAATACTTATTTTTTTAATGTAAATAAAATTGGTGTTATTGTTTTCTTAATAAAAGGCGGGTGTGGTCTAAGATTTATTCTCGTAAGAGCCTTAAACCATTTAAGCCGACGAGGATGGTGGCTCCCAGATAACGGCAAGCCAAAGAGGCACATATGGGTGAGGTTGTAATAATATATATGGGCTTCTGGATTACTGAAAAAGAATTATCATTCAAAGTCATACCTTTAATTAACTAAAATTTTATTAAATTAATAAAAGATAGGAAATTTAATGGGGTACGGTCTGCGAAATGCAGATCGTACAAATTCGTCAAATCTTTACTTCTTTTGATGGAATCGAGTTTAAAAATTGACATAAGTCGAGATAATGGCGCTATGAAGTTTTTCCTTCTCTATTAGTGACACGCAGCGCTTTCGGCTTGCATCGATGGCCAGGCGGTGTATAACACGACCACTAGGATCTTTAAGCGGTCGAGTGTGGAGCCGACGATTGCCGTCAACCCCAAAAACGGCAAGCATATCGTGGCGGCGTGGCAGCAGGGGCTCTAATGGCGCGGCGCTCGAGACAGACGTTGCCTATTCGGTAAACAGGCGTGCAAACTGCTTAATATGATGACTGCTGCTTTTTCTCTGCGATCAAATTATTTGCCTTGTTTATACTTTTCAAATAACCGTTGCAAATCGCCTTGTCGGTAAAATCTAACCATAATGTTGGATTCATCTTTTGTCGTGGAGACAATTTCCGATCCATCTCTTTCTCATTCACAAGGCTTAGCTTCTTGCAATCCTTTACCAGTTTTTTAAGGGTCTTTACATCATTATTGTTAGACCTCCACCTTGCGGGAAAGGGTGCTGTATAGTTAGGCATGATCAATTTGGGTCTCTCATTTACTTTTTCATCAAGACTAAGTTTTTTTCTTTTTTTAACTACTATTTGGCCACCCCTGTCGTCTCTGCGTGTCATTTCCTGCACCACATCATCGACATAGTGGGAGTATTTGCTTTTGCCTTTATAGTTGATGATCAACACCCGTTTTCCTGTATCCCTCATCTCCTGGATCGTTGGCAAATCTTTGTTACCAAGATCAATCGGGGTATAGATCTTTTCTTTGAATGATCCACATTTTTCAATGGAATTATCGATTGCATCATTTTTGGCATTCTGATCGCGTCCATTATCTAGCCGGATGATCAGAATTTCCTCTTTGTTTTCGTTTAGCCAAGTATCAATCTCCCTCAGCTTTTCTTCACATGTTTGGTATTTTTCAAAGTTATGGGGGGGAGTTTTTACGAATTCAAACCGACGATAATAGCCATGGCAAATGTGTAATTCTCCAGTATTTGGATGACCGGCGACATCCAATTCAATAGCTCTTACTCCGGCATTTAATAGCCGTCTGAGACTCCAGTTCTGCTGGATATCCCAAAACGTTGTTCCTTCTCTGCTAATGCAAACATTATGGGCGCCGAGAAACTGGTGTTCCGCGATGGAAAGGTTCGTTTTCCAATTAAACTTTGTTTTAATTGCGGGTTGTTCTTTGTTTAGGTCTATGGTTTTTACTTTTTCCCTGATTATATCGGCAACAGAGTCACTTTTAATTGCCTCATTGAGTTTTTTTTCATCCAATTTGAGACGGTCAATAGCTTCTTGTTTGTGGATGAGAATTCTGCTCCCGTTCTCCAAATTGACACGCATATAACCAAAAAGGCAGGTGTTAATATTTTCTTTGAACCGCTCAAGCCATCCCTTCTCAGCATGGCATTCTTTATAGGCAATTGCGTATGTGTCCCAGGCATCATTGGCTACAAAATTAACCCTATTTTTAACCCCGTCGTGCTGATTGATTTTGAAGATGCAATAATTTTTTTCTACAGGGCTATTATACCAATTTGGAAGAAATCTATAAGTTAATTCATTCATGTAAAACCTATTAATATCAATTGTTATAAAAAACATTATAACAAAGTTAAATTAAAAAAGAAACTAAAACTATTATTTCTTAATCAAATCTAAACAAAAGGAAATTCAGTGGGGGTCGAATCAATCATTGCTGTGCACATTTTGCTCTGTTCCCTCCTCGTAGTTCAAGAGAATGCTGACGGCGATGCGCGCCTTTTGCGGCCACTCCACCTTTGGCAGCCGTTCCCCATAACCAATGAAGTCCCTTTCCATAAAAAGTAAATATTCCCTTTCTTCGGAAAAAAAATTGATGTTGATTTATAATAACAGAATCTGTAATCTATTTTATTATTAAAATCTGTTAATTTAAAAAATATGAATGGTGTAGGTAAATCTTTTCCCTATCAAGCCTTTTATCTGCCGGCTGAATCGGCAAACAATGCAACAGCCGTATCGATCGATCTGCAGAAAAGGCTCATGCCTGAAAGCAATGATAATTACATCCTGAAAGCGCGTAAAGTCGATAATGCAACGGTCTATGATGTCTATGGCAAAAATATCCGAGTTTTTTCTTCCCGATGCGCTCCTTCTCAAGCGAAAAGGATTGCCATTACAGAAGATATCCAATTTGATATCAATAATTTAATTTATTCTGAGCCCATTTTAGATAGAGATATCACGCATCTTGATCTTGCCTATTACAGTCGGTTTTATCCCAATTTTATAGTTAATCAAGGGGAACTGAGAAAATTTTTAGAAAAATTTCCCAATCTCACCTCGATTGCTATGGTGGAATCCCATATTGATACAGTGCTCGAGATTTGCTCCAACCTGACTTCGATTAAATTATATCGTTGCTCATCAACACGTCTTAAATTAATTATTGAAAAATTTCCAAATCTGACCTCGCTCGATCTTTCGGATTGTAAGTCGGTAAAAATTAAGACGTTTGTGACAAGCCTTCCCGAATTAAGATCGATCAATTTGAGCGGTTGCAGTATCAACAGTGAAGATATACAAATTCTTGCCAAGAGCCACCCAAATCTGATTTCGGTCAATTTATCCAGTAATGAAGAAATCGATGACAAGGCTATCATTGCTCTGGCAGAGAACAGTCATGAACTGGAATCGCTTGCTCTGTCACGCGGCTTATCATTCTCAGATAAAGCTCTTTGTTCCTTAATAGAGAAGTGCACAAAGCTCGCTTGGCTGGATCTCAGTTCTTGTAAGTTTTCAGATAAGCTGCTACTAAATTTGCATGCCCCTAATCTTTATTATATTAGTCTTATTAATAACGATCGCATTACCGATGAGGGAATCGAAGCCTTCATAACAAAGCATCCCAAGCTTACTTCGGTTTTTCTTGGATCATGTCCTAAAATAACCGATGCAGGAGTTGAAAAGATCGCAGAAAGTCTGCATGAAAATCTGATTGCGATTGATATTTCATCGTGTAACCTTAAGGAGAAGGGATGTTTATCCCTAGCCCATTACTGTCCAAATCTCGGGTCAATTAAATTGTCTGCTAATAACTGTCCAAATATAGTTTCTTTAATTCTAAAACTTGGAATTGGCTGCCCAAATCTCTCTGAGATTAAACTGATCTCTGCTTCGTTCACAAATGAAGAGATTAAAGCTATTACACTAAAGCTTCCCAATCTTGCTTCCATTGTGTTGAAATCATGCCGCGTCACTCGGAGTTTTCTGGATATTCTGGTGCAAAATTGCCCCAGACTCGCTTCGATCACATTGGACGATTGTAGATATACGCGTAATAGCTATCTAGCTTTCAAAGAGGCTTATCCCCAAATCTCAATTTCCTGGTTCTCTGAATTTAATGATTAATTTTGTCTGCGAAGGTAACAGATCGGCAAGAAGCCATGCGATATCAACAACAGGAATTTGGTAAGTCTGGACGATTTCTTCTAGCGAATCTCCATAACATCTTGCCGATCTTTAGAAACTTCACCCAATCATCGAGCGAAGTGATAGAAGATATGTAGGGCATATACAAAATCGGAGGATTAAACCCAACTTGGCAAAGCAATACGGAAAGGATGAGCAGATCGGTTC
The DNA here is from genome assembly GCA_963696295.1 of uncultured Chlamydiae bacterium. Lineage (GTDB taxonomy): Bacteria > Chlamydiota > Chlamydiia > Chlamydiales > JAJFMB01 > CAVOJR01. Next base: position 2,430,044 of record CAVOJR010000001.1, read on the forward strand.
TGCCTTGACGTGTTCAAATTCTAATTCTTGGTAAAGAACGGCTATCAATCGCAGTTTATCCTCACCGGTGACCGTGACGATTTTTTTGTTAAAATCGACCTTCAATTTACTCGATATTTCTCGTTTTTCTAAAGGGGCATACCATAGAGTCGTCTGGGAATTTTCCATATAGGGCCTGACGTTAGCGGACCGCGGGAGCTTTGACCCCTGAACTATGCTAATTGATCACCTTGAAAACGTAGCCGCTGCTTATTAGAGCCTCCACCACATCAGAAGTAGATGACAAGATAATGGCTGTAACTATTTTTACAAAAACAGAAAAACATTGAAATTTTTGTTTATTGTTGACAATTAATTTAGGCTTAAATAAAATATTCGCAAAAATAAGCAACAATAAAACCAAATTTTGAAGTTGTTTGTGTATAACTTACTTGAGGAAAAATCATGAATATTGGCGCAGTAGTAGCATACATGGGTATGATCAATCAGAGCGAAGTGAATCGCTCGGTAAAATTGTCTGAAGTAAAATGGCCTGCGGCAATAGGCTCTGTTGTCAGCGTAGCCGCTATAGCTTTTAATTCTATTAGCTTAGCCTTTCTAGGAAGTGGATTGCTAACCTATGCATACTGTAAGAAAAAACAAGCTGATGAACATCTCGCTTTTTTGCAAGGAGCCAGAAACCTCGTCCAGGCCCAAGTAAAAGGAAATCCCAAACCTTACCACACACATTCAACAACGACGTATGGTGACTTAAAAATTTCAGTTATGTCTGGCTGCCTAACACAACAGACCACCGATGCCCTTGGATACACAATGCTCGGCGTAGAAGAGGAGCAATGCAGTGTATTAACCGAAAACAACCATAATTTAATCTTAGGTAAAGATAGCGGCAAATTAGACAATTACTACAAGGACTTTAAAGCAATTCTTACAGAAGCCAAAAAACAAGGCGCTCAAACTGTCGCTTTAAGAATTGATACTAGAGTTGCCAACGTCGTCCTCAAGAATAGAAAAGAATTCGAAGAGAAGATCGCGGCCGATTTTTCCGACTCCTATAAAGCAGTGAACCTCGTTTTCCCCGCCAACTATCCTGTCAATGTGAATTCTTAAGGTGAGAAAGGCCTTAGGGATCGTATAAAAATAACTTTGACATTTCTCGAGGGAAAAATCGATTCATCTCGAGTGTAATTTTCCTCAGAGGTATTCCACTGATACTCTCTTCGGAAAATTCCTCTCGATCAAACGATCTATGTCCCCCATAAAATCAGGCTTCCTTTGTAAAGAAATTCTTAACATTTCTTATGTCTGAATCCGGAAATTTCTACTTTGCTGTTACATTTAATATATAAATCTTCTTAATTATTCTTTAATGTGAAAGATATTATTTGAAAAATTATTTATATTAAAACTTTAATTATTGTATAATTATAATTATTAAGCTAGGTGGTATATTATGGACTACAATACTTGTGACCTTAATGCTGCAAAACTAAGCTATTACCATCCCGCTGAACCGTCGGAAAATACCAACCCCAAAACACTATTGTTCATTCACGGAATGGGCAGTTCAAAAGAAACGTGGAAAAATGTTATCGAACCCCTAAAAGATCAATATGATATTTATGCTATTGATTTGCGAGGTTATGGGGAAACACCTCTTGGTCAAGTTGGGTTTACAGTGGATTACACTCTAGATCAACTCTCTGCTGATATTCACAAATTTGTCACAGAAAATCATTTAAATAACGTTGTAGTGGTTGGCCACTCCGCGGGCGCTATTGTTTCAATTGCTTATGCCAGTCAACATCCAGACGAAGTAAAAGGCCTCATTATAGAAGATATGGATTTAGAAATGCCGGCAAGCGAGCCAAAATTAACTGATAGTCAGATAAAACAATTAACAGGAGATCTATCGACATCGGAAACCTATACAAGTGTAGATTTAGCCAAAACGAAAATAGATGCTCTTCAGATTGCTGAGGGCGATAAAACTACCTTCAAAACGGGTGAAATTAAAAAAACACTTGATGGAAAAAAATATGTGATCACCGCTCGCCCCTATACCGATCGTTTAGTGAGCAACGAGTGGAAAAAGGCGAGCGCTGCTTCGAAAAGCAAAAGCAAAGAAAATTTTAAGACTCTAAAAGAAAAAAATATTCCCGTTATGCTTTTAAAGGCTAGGCCTAAAATTGTTACGGACAAAGATAAATCCCACGTGTCGGATGAAGGACTTAAAAATATGAAAATACTGAATCCGAAAATGGAAGTAATTGAAATTGAGGATTCCACACATAACATCCATAAATCTAAACCAGATGCTTTTGTCAAAAATGTGAGAGAATTTATTGACAAAGGATAGGAAGAATAAGGGTGTAATAACCTTTCATTACCCAAAGATATTATTTTTGTCTCAAGAAAAACGAGGCAGAAAATGATCAAAAAACAAGACTCTTGGTGTGGCAAATGACCAAGAGTGCGATCTTTAAATTTTTGAACCTCTTCATGGAAATTTTTAGTGGATAATTTTAGCATCAAAGCTCCCGCGGTTCGCCGATCGTAAGTGGGCTAGTATTAACTCATACAAGTCGGGCTTTAGATATTGTGGTCTTGGTTGAAGTCATAATAAATGAACAGCGGTCGCCAAACGAATTTTAAAAGGGCTTATGAGAAAGGGGCAAGGTCACGACCTTTGTCAAGGTAAAATTGCCATTTTATCAGATATTTCCAGCATTTAAAAGAAGAGCGTCCCGCAATCTCTTGAAAAATATTATACGTTGATTTTAAATCACTTATATGTTAAAATGATTTTTATTAAATTCGAGGTTTTTATGACTTTTTTTATTGCAAATCTGTCAAATACGGGTCAGCCATTGTTTACAACACTTAGAAATTTTATAGGTTTTCTTGGCATTCGCTGCGTAACCTTAGTCTCCTCATCCCCCCTAGCAAAGATTTCATTAGTGGCAACCGCAGCCTTTGGATTCTATAAATTATATGAACATTATAATAATCCCTTTAATGTTACTAGGCGTGCTGGTAAAGATTTGATTGATTCTTGGGTCAATGCTCATAGAGCTGTAATGGATGCATCGAAATCTTGTGAAAAGAATGACTTTAACGCTTCTCATGAACTGATTCAGAGTATGTTGGTAAAAATCAATACTGCTGTAGCTTCAGCTAAAAAATATACTGCATCACGCGATTTAATGCTTAAAATAGCTATTAACAACAAAGAAGCAAATGATTTAAAAGAAGGTCTGAAAAACGGTATAGCTCCTCAGCTGGCCGTTGTTGAAATTTATGACCAGATGGCTAAAAGCATTGAAAAAAATCCAAAAGCTAAGGACGCGAATACTTCTAGAGAAGCTTTTTTAATGGGTATGGCTGAATTCTTTGTTCCTAACCAAGAAATTATTAAAGCCGCCTGTGTGCATGTGGTCCCCAAAATTAGGACAGCATCATAGACTTAGGATGGAAAAATCGATCAGTTTCGGTCCTTCCATGGAACTTTAGCTGAATTAAGTTTTTTACTCCTCCAATTTACGTGACTTTTTCAAGTTAATACGTACAGGCCCCTTGAGGCTCTTTGCCGTTGTATCCTTGGCATTTGAAAATTAAGGCCTGCTTCTGCACCACCCCGTTAGCCATCGAAAATGGGCTTTATCCCTAGAAACTCTACCTTCGAAAAATAGGGGAGGAGCTCTTTTTGCACCCCGTCGATGTAGGTTTGGTCCCATTTATTCATGTGAGGGCCGTTCTCGGCGAGGACAAAGAAGCCGGTCTTGCCAATCTGCTCGTCCGCGAGGCTGGGCCAACAGCAAAACTGATTTTGCCGGTAATGCTGCAGGTTGAGAAAATAGGCGCGCTGCCCATTGCCGTAGAAGCTCAATAGGCTGCTCATTTGGTACCGGTCGCTGAAGAGAAAATTTTCCTTGGGATCATAACCCATTTCCGTGACTAACTTACCCATGAGATTCCACCCCATATAGTGACGGAAGATATTGATTTTATAGGGGATGAAAAAGGATAGGAAGAACAAGCAGCAGCTTCGGGAAAGTACTTAGTGCAGCAAGGCGCTCCGTTCGATGCAGAAAACAACTCTTTAGGGACACCTTTAAACTTTGCCGCTTTTGAAGGGAATTTAGATGGAGTAAAATGGCTTCTTTCTAAAAAGGCCAATCTCGATCGAGGATTCCAAAACGTCACTCCCCTTGCACAAGCGATCCTGGGAGAAAAGTATGCAGTTGCTAAATACCTCGTGCAAAATGGCGCGAGCCTTAAGCCGCTTAATGACGGTGTATATTCTCCTCTTTATTTGATAGGAGGTAAGAAAGAAACTCCAGAGAGGGACGAAATTATCCAGCTGATGATCTCTAAGGGCGCTCAGTTAACAGAAAATGAAAAAGGCATGGAGGTTGGCAAGTTAATCGATTCTAAAAAATCTTTCAAGACACTGTGCAAAGAGGCGACCTTTACGCTGTAATGGGTTAATGCAGGGCAATACTGCTATGAGCGCCTTTGGCAAGACACCTGCTATGGTAGCTTTGCAAGCACTTTGCAATCGCTCACTATTTAATGGAAAAAGGCGCTAAGCTTAATGAGGAATGCGGGTTTCAGTACAAGCAGGGAATTTAGATTCATCCTCAGGAAGTGCCACTCTTTCCTATCAAGTGGAGAGGGGTTCAGCAGTCGAGAAGACTAGGGCAGTCAAAAAGAATTGGGATGCAGACCCTGAGGGAGAGTTGGCAAGATTTCAAAATGAAAAGTCCGAACTTTATGATAGGACAGTAAAGTTTTTTAGGATTAAATCGGAGATCATATCATTCTGTGCGTATACATGGCTGAAGATTCAGCCACGAGTTCTCTATTTTCGTCAATAGGGGAATTTCTCCCCTAAATACAATCAGAAGCTAAAACAGCCCGTCAAGGTTAAACCGTGAAGATAAAGATCCCCCGGTCCTGCATTTATTCCAGTGGTTTCCAAGTCATTTAACAGGCGCAGCATATTTTGACCCCAAAGATAGTTGATGTCATAAGTTGCAGCCAGATGGATATGATACCGATTGCAAGCAAGCCAAGTGCCCCAGCCAAACCCAAAATTAGCTTCTGCCATTGGCCGTACGCAGTCATAATCGCGTATTTCGTACGAGATCCCATTTTCAATTGCGTTTATAGCAGTCTCTGAGTGAGAGACATTGGTAAATCTTGTAAATAATAAGCTGGAACCTAACTTTCCTTGAATGGAAAAGCCCCTTCCTAAAAAGAGCTTCCCATCGATACCGCATCTTGGCCCGATGCCCCATGATTTCAGGTTATTGTACGAATGCAAAATATCTGTTATGGCTATATTGAGCACTCCAATGGCATCAATATTGAGGGACTGCTCTATCCAAGAGGCCCTAAATCCAATGAATGGAGAGGCTGAAAAGCAATTCGATTGGAATGTACTCGATGCTTCAACATCCAGCCAATCTAATCCAAGATGCCATTTGGATGCTAGTTTCGAAGCGGCTATGTTTTGCTGTTGGGGAGAGACCAGGAAAAACCAATTGGTAAATAAGATGCCTCCTGTGGCAACGTTAGACTTTATCCCCTGCTTTGAGAAGTTTGTGCTGTTGTGAAAACGGGTATAAGTTGCGCGAACCATCCAGGGATCACAAGGAGAAATTGCGCCGACCCCAATCTTAAATCCGGAGCCAAAGTCAAAATTTTGAAAAATAACCTCTCTTTTTTGTGCAAAAGGAAAAACCGCATTCACATTGGGAAGATAAGACGCCGGTGTGGCCAAGTCCAATCCCTCTTCTCCGCTTTGCCAATAAAGGTAAGAGATATCTCCGAATAGCCGCCAGATATCTGAGCGGGGAGCAAGCTGTGCGCTCAAAGTGAAAACAGAAAAAGTGGTGATCAAGAGAAGATATTTCATCATAACGCTGTTCCTTGTGTATTTCATTTGTCTAAAAATAAATAGCAAAAAAAAATAAATTAATCAAGATTTATCTTGTCAATTTTTAGACAAATTTGTTACATTTCAGATATGATTCAGATTTTCGTTTTCCTATTTTCTCTTTTCTCTGTGGCTCAAGGGGCTAATAATCCAAATCCACCTGAATGGCCCTCCAATGTAAAGATATTTACAACGGCCACGCCGACATCGGAGATACAAGCCGTGGCGGATGCCATTTTTGCCACCAACGGAGGAAAAAACGATAATGGGCATTTTGTCAACGTGGGTTATGCCCTTCTTTTTGCTCCGGGAACTTATACAGAGTTAAACATTAATATTGGCTACTACACCTCGATTATGGGTTTGGGAATTAATATTTCCGATACAGAAATTAATAGCGTCTCATCGCCTCAAGGAAATGATGATCCAACAATTGGCGCTTTAAATTCTTTTTGGCGCTCGGCAGAAAATTTTTCTACAACTCCGGCAGAGTATTGGTATCCGACCGGCCTCATCGGCATGACTTGGGCTGTATCGCAAGCCGCGCCGCTGCGTAAAGTGAATGTCAATGGACTATTATTCCTCTTTCAGTTGTCGCCCAATTATGCCTCAGGCTATTCCAGCGGGGGGTTTATGGCTGACTGCACCGTTACCGGCACTTTGAAAACGGAGAGCGCCATCACTTCCGGTTCTCAGCAGCAGTGGATAACGAGAAATTCCGATATGTCCGTACCGCCGGATGCGACAAAACCCGCCTGGTCAAATGGGGTTTGGAACCAAGTATTTGTCGGCTGCATCGGGGCGCCTGATAGCCACTGCAGCAATTGCCCTAACGGCGAAGTCCCCCCATGCTCTTGCAAGAACTGCCACTCGACTGACTGCACCACAACTTGCACCGGGAACCCCTATACAAACGTGGAAAAAACCCCTGTCATTGCGGAAAAACCCTTCATCGTTACAGACTCTGCTGCGACAAAATATAGCCTTTACATCCCTCAAATTGAGTATAATAAGGTGGGAACATCGAAAGATAATAATAGTCCTGTTGACACTGTCGATTTTTCTGAAGTTTATGTCGCAACTTCCGCAGATACCGCAGAGACTATCAACTCGGCAATAAATGAGGGCTGTCATATTATCCTCACGCCCGGAACCTATAACTTGACCGATTCTATTAAAGTCAACCAGGCAAATACTGTTGTCTTGGGGATTGGGTTCCCCATTCTCATTTCAACCACAGGAAAGCCTTGCATCGTTGTGGGATCTGTAAATGGAGTGAGGGTGGGGGGCGTTTTACTCCAGGCCGGCCCAAGCGTCGATCCCGTTACTCCAACCCTGCTCCAATGGGGGTCCAAAGGGGATCAATCGATTACGAGCGGCTTTCTTTACGATTGTTTTGCAAGATGCGGGAGGTTTAGTGGAGACCCGGCAGAGTTGCATAATCAGACTAATCTTTTCGTGCAAATTAATAGCTCCAATGTAGTGTGTGATAATCTTTGGCTATGGAGAGCGGATCACGACAGCATAGAACTGGTCCATGACGGTGAAAATAGCTGCCTGACGGGTTGTGAAATAAATGGCGATAACGTCACAGCTTATGGGCTTTGCCCCGAGCACACTTTGAATGATCTTTGCCGCTGGAACGGTAACAATGGGAGATGTTATATGTTCCAAGCTGAGTTTCCTTATGATGTGAAACCCGCATATGGGGAATTAGACTATACTGGTTATCGAGTAGATGAATCCGTTATTTTGCATGAAGGGTATGGAATTGGCCTCTATTCCTTCTTTAGAGACTATGCTAATGTGTATGTCAAAAGCGGGATGTATGCGCCGGCTAGCCCCGGGATAAAATTCACGAATTGCTTAACCCGCTATTTGAATGGAAATGGAGGGATTTTAGCTGTTTTGAATGGCAATTTGGGACTGAATCCCAATGCGCCTTCTTCTGCGGTGAATGCTAATTATCCAGGGCCTGCTTACCTTTGTAACTATGTCGGGACTGTTATGCAGCCGCGCACACGATCCCGTAGAATGTGAACATTTAGGCCGGATCCCATTTCAATAAGAGGCCTTGTCGTTAAAGGCTTTGCGATAGACCCAAGGGTCGCTGTTTTCCCGCATCAGCCGGTAGCAGCCCATGGAGAAGCCGGTAAAAAAGCCGTACTTTCGCATGGCATTCAGTGTGTAGACGGAACGTGAAGGGGTGAAATTGCTGCGGGGGCCGTCGGCCTGCGAGATGACATTTCTGTGAAACTCGATCAGGAAGTCTCCGAGTCACATCAAGCAAGCTTTAAGGGGAGAGTTGCTCTCGCAGCTCTTAAGGAGAACAAGACCCTTTCCGATTTGTCTCAGGAATTTAAAATTTACCCGGCTCAGATTACAAAGTGGAAGTCTCAAGCCGTTCAAAATATTTCACAAATATTTGAGGATGGGCGCAAGAAAAGATCAACTCCTGATGTGGATATAGAGGCATTTATATGCCTTGTTGGCGAAAGGTGGCCCTGTGCCCAGCGATCATGGCTGGAAAGTATATTCGATTCTCATTTTACTTTTTGACATGCCTATCAACAGCAAAAGATTTCGCGCGCACGGGTGCTGTTTTAGGAAGCTTCGCGTGGTAAAAAGCCATATTGGTTCTGAAGTTGAGAAGGGGGGAAAGAGACTTCGTCCCTCTCCCTATAAAAAAGCTTTCCCATTTGAATGTTTGAAAAATTTGTCTTGTAAAATAAATACAGGACGTACTAGACTATCGGCAGTCCCAGGGCTGCCACTACAAAATGAAGATAAAGAGACAAAAGGTAATTGTCTTAATCAGGCAAGACTGATTGTCTACACAAAAAAACGGAGAAGACTTAGCACAGAAAATTACTTATTCCCCCGGTTTTTCTGTCCAATATTTGTCGGCAGCGCACTTTAACAAAAAAAGACTCTGCAAATCTGTACACGATGGCTTCCGAAGCTTCATCAGGGTATCACAAAAGGATACGAAGTTAAGCATGGGAACGTGTTCTTTATAAAAAATTAATAATTGTTTGATATAAGATTTCAATTTACGGTCGTATTACAAATAAACATTTAAGGATTAAAAATATGAATATTTCCAACGATAATTTAACGATAAAACTTTTCATTATTGAAAAAAATAAAATTGATGATAAAATTTTAGAAACACGCCGTTTCAACATCGCTTCTTCAGTAACCTATGAGATTTTCAAAAATATGCTTAATGTGTACTGCAAGGATGCAAAAGTTTCGGATAAATTCGTTTTCAAATACATCGATAGTGAAAATGACGAAATCACGGTCGATAGGGAAGAAGATTTTAAGATGATGATGGAATATCGAAAAACAAAAAACACTATTCAAGCCAAAATTTATACTTTTCCACTTACTCGTGATCTTCCTAATAGTATGCCTATTGCAGCAACAACAGTGAAGCCTTCAATTAATTCCAAATCTAATACCTCTCCTTCAGCTCCAATACCTTGCGCTGTTGCCAACAAAGCAGATCCAATTCCTTTTGAGAAAAAAAACACCCAAGAAGAAGGCAGTATTGCCAATGGAAATACCAAGCAATACAATTGCGTCATCATCAAAAACAGCGTCGAGACTCCCCCAGAAACACTGTTGCCAAATCAGCAATTCAAACACACTTGGCGTGTCAAAAATCAGTGGACTCGTTCTTGGGACCCCTCCTGTCATCTTGTGTTTGTTGGCGGCAAGAATGGCAAGCAAATAATACCGGATCTTATCTTGAAGAAGAATATTTTTGATCATAAAATTTCTCCGCAAGAAGAGGTGGATGTGAGTGTAGATTGTGTTGCTCCTGGCCAAGAGGGCAATTATTTCGGTTGCTGGAAATTAATATCTGAAGATGGTCATACATTTGGTCCAATGCTTCAAATAACAGTCAAAGTCAGCAACTCGAATTCAAATATTACTCCCACATTTATTGAACAACATCGCGATGTGTGGATCGATGAGCTCAAAAGGTTGAGCGATTTAGGATTTAGAGATAAAAACAATGATAGAATGTACCGCGATTTGCTTTTCCAAAATGATGGAAAAATCGAGAATGTCATTGCTAAATTGCGCCAGGAGAATGTAGTAAATAAAATTAAGGAAAACGATTTTAAAAGTAGAGTTCGCAATGCTAAAGGATTCCTAAAAAAGGAAGATGGAATATAATCGCGAACTCAAATCAAACGAGAATCCAAACAGCCAATGCAAATGGGGGCATCGAAGATCTAGACTATTTGCTGAATACGGATATAGTGGGAATGTCGTCCACAATTTGCTCATGGAAAACAAAGGATAGGAAGAACAAGCAGGGAAGCGACCCCTTAAGGGAAAGGTCGCTTCCCTGTTTGGCCAAGCCGTCAAGTTTTGGTCGGATATGTCTCAACTTTCACAAAAACTGTAGAGATTGGGCTTTCATTGAAAGATATGTGTATTAATATTTTTTACATCAGTAACAGCTTTGAGTTTAAACTCAGGTGAAAATTATCGTCTTTTCCTTGTCAGCCCGGGGAAGGGGTAGGGGCCGCAATGCTCATGCCAAAGCACATCGCTTTGACTTTGGGCGCAAATGAAAAAGTCCCTTTTTTGCTGCTCATTGAAGGCAAGCAGCCACATTCCATCGGCCGTATAGACCGGCTGCCCTAATGCCAAAGAAGAGATGTCGAGAAGTTCTTGCGTTTCTTGCAGCGCTTGGCTTGTTCGCCGGCATACGGATGGACAAGGCCGGCCGCGATCCCGGAGGCTCCGCCTCCAATGCCTTTAGCATCTTAGAGAGTGATGTGATGGCGGCCGGCTAGGTGCCATGCAGTGGCAAGACCCGCAAAGCCAGCTCCGACAATAGCGATTTTCATAAAAATTAGGGTGTTTGCTCAAAAATTACGACTCTATAAGTCAATAAAAAATAGAAATGTGGATTTTATTAACAATTTGTTTAGTTGACAAATAAATAAATGCGTGTATAATTACATTTTAATTAAAATTGAGTTTTTTTTGTGTCAAGCGTAAATAATTATGAAATTAAAATGGGAAGTTATTTTGAAGATGACCGGTTGCTCGTTTCGAGTTTAAACAAACCAGTCGATATACGCTGTTATACGGAGAAAAATCTATATCAAAAAAATAAAGTATTAGTTTTACGTATATTGGGTAAAATTGAAAGTGTTACAATCGGTGATCGTTCTATTTATCTGAATAAAAATAATGTGGAAGAATTTTTTCCAGATGAAACTTGCGACATTAAGGAAATAATAAGTAAATATTTGAATAAAGCGCCAGCCAAGGAAGAAGATCTGACAGTCCCAAACGCTCCACTTTTCAATATTATTTCACATAATGTCGTACCCAATGAAGGCCATGCTTTTGAGAACATTAAATTGTCTCAAAATGATACATTGACCCTTTACGGAACTTTGTCCTCAAGCCATATATCAGATCTTTCAAAATCCCCCCAATACGCCAAAGGTTCAGAGAATTTTCGCCTTATTAAGGCTGCTGAAGTTAAAGTAAAATTAGATAAAGATCCAAATAATGCCGCATTGTTGAGAGCCTATCAATATGCTCTTCAAGTAGAAAGGTTACAACTGCCGATTTTGGCTGGAATATCGGGAACTTTAGATCAATCTACCGCTATGGCCGGCCTGGTTGGAATCGGATTGGACAAGAAGCAGGAGCTTAAGGATATTCGCCTGGCTTTTCTTGGGTTTATGGTAGACTCTAGGGATCATTCTGTGCATGAAATTCTGCAATCCTCTCGCAGCTACGGGATGGCATATACGCCAGGACCTGGGTTTGAGAAGGATATCTATAACTCATTATTTGCCAATCAAGTTAAGAATTATTTAAAAGGTACCCTCAAATCTAAAATGCCAGATAAGTGCCTTTCTAAAGAATTTGTCAAGGAATTGCAGATGAAAGTTATGCATGAGCAAAATGCTTTTGAAGATTGAACGAGGCCGAAACTCGCCGAAGAGGTGAATAAGGCTATTTTTTATGTTATACCATTATAAAGGAAGTAAATAATATGTCTTTTGATAATAATACTAAGTTAATAATAACTAATTCAAGTGTATCTAATAGTAATTTTATAAAATTAGATGAGACTAATAATTTAAATAGTACTCAATCAAAAACTGATGATGCATTTAATGCCAAGAATGAGTCAACAAAGGCAAATCGCGAAGCAGCCCTTCACAAGGTACAAACTCCTAACATCAGAAATGGCACAATCCGGATAAACATAAATACACTTACGCAAGCAGTAGAAGATCTCTCTATAGCCAAGTCAAAAAAGGAAGAGTATGCAGAGCGAGTGGAAAATGTAAGAAAATTCTTCTCTTCGCAAACAACATTAACTAGCGAGATGTTTGATGAGGCATTAAAATTAAAAGCAGAGTTGTCGGATTTACAACGCAGTGATTCCGATTATAAAAAAATGCTAAAATCCCTTTTCAAGCCCTCTTTGACTAATTTAGAGCATTTGCAATTCCCTAGCGGACTTTCTTTAGCTGAGATGCAAAGTTTTGTTTTAAAGACGACCGATAAGCTTGCTGGTTTGGATTTTTCTCAGGTCTCATTACCTGATGATGACCCCGATAGCATTGAAGACTTTTTCATCGATATTTCGGATCATTGCAATCTGACTTCTTTGAATTTAGACAATCAAAATGAAATTGATCCCGATACCCTAGTGGAGATGACGGAAAATCTCCCTAATCTTGTCTATCTCAATTTGAATCATTGGGATAACGAACTCTCTACAGATCATATTATTGAATTTTCAAGTAATTTGCCGAATCTTGAAATGCTCTATATCAAACATTTCGACGCCAGCAAGATATCCATTGATGTTTTAAAACCATTATCAGAAAATTGCTTGAAACTACAAGAACTTTGCATTGATTTCGAAGACTCAGTAACAAAAACAGAACTGGACTACTTGAGTAATCTTCCTCTTGAAGTATTAGATTTGAACAACTACGAAAATATCACTTCCGTTGATATTGTTAAATTGGTTCATGATCACCCCAATCTGATAGAACTTTCTTTAGCAGGATGCCCGAATATCGATGAAAATGCTCTTAAAGCTATTGCTACTCTAAGAAATCTTAAAAAACTCGATTTGACCATCGCTACTATTAAAGATCCTGATGGGCTTATTAATGTTGTCAAAGCCTGCAAAGAAAATCTAAACGAACTTATTCTCTTGGATAGCAAGGTGAAGGGTTCTAAGGATATCGTAATGCAATTAAAAGAAATAAATCCAAATTTATATATAGAGGAACCTCTTGCATCAGAATACGGAGAAACAGATGACGTAGATGAAGATATGGAGGAAGACGTAAAGTTTGAGGACGCAAATTAAATAGACCCTCACGCAAAAGTTGTCCCAGGCTCTTGAGGTCTTGGGACAACTTTCCCTAGCTAAGAAATAATTGTTTTTCTCATTTTTGGGAAACATTCTTAATAAAATAAACGCCGCACAAAAGTCATCATATGTTCCTATTGTGCGGAGTTGCCGTGGAAGATGTTTTTGTTGGAAGAAAAGAAGAACTATCCCTACTTTCTGCTCTAAATCTTTAAGTTTAGTGGTTTTTAGAGGGAGAAGAAGGATAGGTAAAAGTCGCTTAATTGAGGGATTCTCTGAAAAAAATTCCCGTCAATGGAAAAGTATCCATTGAAACGCTTAAAACGCAATTCGGAGACCAGTTGAGGGTTTACCAGGACAAAAGAGGGGAACCTCTTTGTGCAGCGCCCCGCGCGCGCCGAATATGCGCAAGGTAATGGGTTTTGGCTAGCTCGGGCATATTTTTACAGAAAGTAAGCTGGATGTCTAACGCTTTCTGATGAAGCTTTTTGGCTTCTACGAGATTTTTTTGAGCTTTTTGAATATCGCCAAGGCCATTATAGCTTCTTGCCGCATCGGGGTGCTTTTCTCCACAGGCTCTTTGAGTGTTCCGATTGGAGCGGCACACCCGTTAACCTGGAACCGGAAAAATGCGCAGGACTTCATTTCTATTCCATACACCATTTACCTGAGAATCTCATCCCTTACATTCAAAAGTCGCTCCATGAGATTTATCTCCACAAGAACTGCTACTCTGAGGAAGGATGGTGAGCGGGATTGCTTTTAAAGCAATAGATTTAGTCATTCGATAAATCCATTGGGCCGATTCTTCAGAGGAAAGCAGCTCGTTTTTCGGCGCAATTTCCACCCTGTCAACGCCAGCCTGAAATCCTAAATTTTTTAAGTTTCTTGTTTTTTCGGTTCGACAGGGGACTGGGTTTAAGGGGCCGGAAGGAAATGCGCCGTGAAAGAACCGCCGCTCCCTTCTCGGTTTCTGAAAATTTGATAGCTGTCTTGATTGATTTGACAGCGGATATTTACAACTGCATCGTTATTCATAAAAAAACCTGCATAATTTGATTATAATCAAAGTCTAGTAAATCGGGTAGTACAAGAAAAGGCCTCATATTATCTTTATGAAGTCTTAAAAATATTAATAATTTGTTAACATAGTTAATAAAATTTGACTAAGTTTTTAGTAAAAAGTATAATTAAAATAAAACATATAAGGTGGTTAATATGGCAAACGTTGCTAACTTTACTAATAATTTTGATGTAAACATTATCGCGATCCATTGCGATGAATTAGCGAAATTCAATGATCCGATTACAAAAAATGAACTAACGACAGAACAAAGGTTAATGTTAGGTCAAATCCTTCAAGATGCCTGGAAGGGAGGTAACCCTCAAACTCGAACTTCAGATGAATTCAAACAATTTATTGGAAAAGAATATGAGCAAATGGTTCGCAATAATGTTGTGGTTATTACAGACAGACATATCGTCTATGGCGGAACGACACTGACAAAAGTGAATGCTGCGAGAAATAGGTTTGAACAAATTGGAACAGCATCGCCGATTACTCGCAGCCAGCTGCTAGCCCCAAAAAGCCATACAACAGAAGAGAGGGAGACTTTAGCACCTCAACCTTGGACCCTTGGGAAAAATAATCCGTTGATGCAAGGATCACCCGTTGAAATCAAACAAGCGGTAACAAAATACCATGATGAGGCTCCAAAGAAAGTCTATGCACCCCTACTTCCGAAAATCTCAAAGTTTAGTGAAGATTTTTACAAATCTAAGAATCCTAAAGATGTTGATAGAAAAATATTAGATATTGAGAAACAGGAAAAAATTATTATTCACGATATGCGCAATCCTAATGGGGAGTGGAAAGCTAATGAAAGGAACGGCGTTATCAATTATCAAATGTGGCCCATGAGAATGCGTGAATTTTTCGGTGTTTATCAAGATACCTATCCTATGAAACTTAGGGATATAAACGCAGACAACCCGCAAAAGTTTGTAAAGGTCAGAGAGCATATTAAAGCAGAAATGAAAGAGTTGATCGCTCAGCACATCGCGGAGCCGAAAACGAGAGAGAAGACCCTGGAGATGCTAGAAAAATTTATGGACAGATATGAAGGTTGTCATTTTGATCTCGCTAATGGTTTAAGCGCCGTTGAAATTTATACTTTTTACCGCACTATCGGCATGTATATGATTTGGCAAACTGTCACCGACCATAGAACGATGCCGGGTTCCATCCATGATATCAACCACTCCCACGCCAATGACACCCACGCTGATGAATGTGCAGATGGATTGCATGAAGAGGATAAAGCGCCGGCGCTTGATTTTCTCATGACATTTACCAATCTCTTTCACGATATGGCCTATATCGAGCCGGCTGCAGTGAATCATGAAAGTTGGTTTCATGTGGCAGGGGATCACCCCATGCACTCTGCGCTCAGTCTTTACCAGAATCGCAATTTTTTTGAAAAATTCATTCCTGCGAAGCTCTTAGAGCTTTCGGAGGATACGATCGCCACCCATGGACTGCCGACAGGGCGCGGCGCCACCGTCGGTGAATTTAACCACGAAAAAGATGAGTTTGGCATCAACAGACGCCATTTCATGCATGTCTTCAGAGCCTGTGACGAATGCGCGACAAGTTATAAAGAGAAATCATGCCGTGTGATGAAAGTGCCCAAGGTTCTGTCCAACATCTTGCGCACCCAAATCTATCGCACCCACCTCGCTGGCAAAAATGAGGATAGATTTGCAGAACAAAATAACTTATACCATATCGAGCGCATCAATAATGAAGTGAAGACATCGATCAAGCAAGCTGTCTTTTCTGAGGGGGTAATGAGCACTTCAGAATTTTCCGAAGTGCAGGCAGAGGCCATAAATTCTGCTATTGAACAACAATATAGTGCGACGACACAAAAGACCGCGCTGGAGCAGATCGGCGGTGACCTCAGCCACCTAGAATTAGAGTATACGGGGGCATTTCTTGGAGATTCCCAGAAGTACCGGATTAAAGCATTCATGAACCTTTGCCACACTACCGGGATGATAGTCGGCTTAAGCCCTGCGGGTGTTAAAGACACGCCCGTCTTTTGGAACTCGATTGGCAAATTCTACAAGGATGTGGGGGGCGATACTAAGGCTTTGGAGGCCAACATGCGGCAAATGCGGCGCGATATCATCGAAGGTAATGCACCCGCCCCTGTTGTCTGCAGAGGCGAGTTTGGGGACGTCGTCGTAGAGCCGGAGTTTGTTGAGTTGGATAAGGAACTAAGCGAAATTTTCCACTTTCTTGAGTACCACTCCCTCCTGCCCGCCATTGGAGACATGGAGTTCGACCTCACGCAGGAAGCGAACAAATTAGCGGCAAAGCCTAACGACCTCATTAAAGCAAAGCCTCCTCATGCCGACGGGGCTCCGATTACTATTGTAAACCTGATTGAGGGTTCATTCGAGAAAAATATCACAAATCATATGCGGAGGATTGGATTTAAGGATCAGGAAAAGATTGATAAATTGAATGAAGTCAAAGAAAAGTATTTGACTATATTAGACACATCCCCTCGATTGACTGGCAAGCAAGCTAGTGATTTACTTACAAATTATATGAAAGAAATTCGCACAGTGGATGTCATGACCAAAGAGGAAGCGGAGTTTGTCCGTTCTGGGAAAATAACCAAATAGTTGCTATTTGTACCAGTCAGGATAAAAATCTTCGCATACGATGACGAAGGAAGGGGTAAGTGAAGATAAACGTTTTTCTTGGTTTTTAACGTGATTTTCAATCAAACGCTTGGCAATTTCCCATCTCGCTTGCGCATCTTTGGACTCTACGGTTTCATTGTGCAGATTCTTTTGCTTTAATGAATCGATCTCAATATCTAACGCCTTAATATATAGAGCTGTAATTGTTTTGAAGAGACCATTTGTAAAACCGGCGAGTTTGGCGTAATAGGCGAAATATTCCTTTTCGTTGCTCCTTTCAGGGATTTTTGTAGAAGTTATCTCATCCGCTTGAGTTGTGATGAGTGTGATTCTTTGCTGCCAGTCGTCAGGGTATTCCTTTTTCCAGCAGTCTATGAGAAAAGCCAGTGAGCCGAGTACAAGTTTTTGAAATCTACTATCGACTTCCTCTTTAATATCAGGGATCCGATAAAGAGATGTTTGCAACGAGTTCAACATCTTATACTCTTCAGCATATCTTGTTGTTTCCATAATCATCTCCTAATTAATAAAGATATACTATACTTAAAAATGTATTAAGTGTCAAAATGAATTTCGGAAAATATGATAATTAAAATTTTATATATATGAAACAAGCAAGCGACTAAATTCACAACAAAATAGTTGCTACTTGTGCCAGTCTGGGAAAAAATCTTCGCAGACGATGACGAATGAAGGGGTAAGTGAGGAAATATTTTTCTTGGTTTTGAACGTGTTTTTCAGTCAAACGCTTGATAATTTCCCATCTTGGCCTTATCTAAGGCTTTAATAAAAAGAGCCGAAATTGTTTTGAAAAGTCCATTTGTAAAACCGGCGAGTTTGGCGTAATAGGCGAAATATTCCTTTTCATTGTTCCTTACAGGGATTTTTGTAGAAGTTATCTCATCCGCTTGAGTTGTGATAAGTGTGATTCTTTGCTGCCAGTCGTCAGGGTATTCCTTTTTCCAGCAGTCTATGAGAAAAGCCAGGGAGCCAATTAAAAATCTACTATCGATTTCCTCTTTAATATCAGGGTTTCCATAATCATCTCCTAATTAATAAAGAATTTCCCCTATCAAAGATCCAATGCGCGATGCATCACATATCCATCCTGGTAGCTCCCATCCGGATTTCGCACCGCTTGCGGCAATGTGCCGACAACGGCAAATCCGAGTCTTTCGTAAAGCTGGACGGCAAGTGTGTTTTGGCTTAGCACCATATTAAACTGCATGGCCCGAAAGCCAAGCTCGTTTGCCAAATGCAAGGAGGCTTTTATAAGCAGTGTTCCGATCCCCCTTCCTCGATGGTCTTCCCGGATCATGTAGGCCGCATTCGCAATATGGCCTGACCTGCCGGAATAATTTTGCTTGATGTAAAAGCCGCCGACAACCATTCCGTTCAAAGAATGGCAGACATAAACTTTTTGCTGAGGAGAAAAAAATTGGCGGCGAAATTCCTCAATCGAGCTGCACTCATAGGGAAACTGAGAACCGGTATCCACAACCTCCTTAAATATCTGATAAAGCTCTGCCTCATCCTGCGGTGCAAAAGGCTTCAAATCAAAGCCGAGCTCCTTCAGCCGCTTGAAGATTTCGGGCAAACTCTCTATGCGCTTCTCCTCTTGCTTTGGGTCTTTGAGGCGCGAACTTTTAAGCCCTCGCGCATAAAGGGCCACTCCTTGATAAACGGTCCTGACCTCCTCGCCAGTTAGAGTGGAGAGAGCCTCTTTCGTCTGATGGAACGCAATCGGCTCAAAAGCCTGAAGCGTCTCTTTCCCCTTCTCGGTGAGCTTAAGAATCCGTTTCCGTTTATCCTTTTCATCGGCAACACAGTTCAAATACCCTTTCCTCTCCGCCTTGCCAATCAACCTGCTGACGGTGGATTTGTCCAGCAGCAGCCGCGCGGCAATCTCTCCCATCGTAAGCGGGGGACAGACGCTCAACTCAATCAAAAGATGCCTCTCTGCTAAAGTGACGCCTATATCGTAATAGGCATCGTTCAAAAGCCCTAACTCGCGCACTACGCTTCTTGCGTCCTGCCTCAATTGATTGACAGCTTCACTTGTAAGACCGCTCATCTAACACCTAAATAGTTGTATTATACAACTAATATAGGGAATTCGGGAAGTTAGCGCAAGAAGAAAGGCCAGCCTGGCCTTTGTCCACCACACGCGCCCTTCCATCGCCTTGCCAAATATGTAGAAAATAGCGCTGAGGATTGCACAGCCCGCCCGCTTCAACCAGTTGTATTTGAGCCCATTGACATATGTCGCCAAGTGAAGTTCATTCCCCCCGATCTCACTAATTTTCCCAAGATCAGAAAGTCATTGCTTTTCTCAAAGTCAGCAAATGAAGTAAATTCAATTTTTGTATACATCGTACAGTTAAAGGTTGTTTAAATTAAAAAATTAATAATTAATTGTTAATGTTTTCATGCATTTTTTGACATCACCGGAAACAAGGCCGGCAATGTAGTAGTCTCCATGACAAAATAGTCGTTCCATGTAGTTGATCAATGCAAAGGTTTTGGAGGTACCCCCATTTTCTTCAAGGATTGCAAAATCGTGAGTAAGCACAATCTTTTTTCTGTTTTTGACAACTGGCTTCTGTGATTCCAGATCAAGCAGAAAATTCCTTTTCCATTCATTTCTCTGACAAAATACTGGTGGCTGCCATTAGTAGTGGAGTGTTTAAAGCCGAAATTTTTGAGCAATGAGATCATAGCCTGCTTATCCGGAGTCGGCGAAGTTAAACTTTCGATCTGCTTGATGCACTGTTGACAATGGTGGTAATGACTCTGGTCATTCATGTTGCAATCATTAAGAAAACTGATGATTTTATCCTTGGGTGTTCCGTCTAAGTCGTCGTCATCTTCATCATCCGAATCATCACTCATTTTTGATAACGTTTCAAGCCAGTTGTTTGTTTCCTTTTCTAGCAGCTCAAAGTCAGATCCCTGCTGCTCAAGCTGCTCATCCTTTTGCTTTAATTCCCGCTTAAGTTCCCGATTTTCTGCTAACAGCTGTTCTAGCTGCTTCCTCAGCAGGTTATTTTCCTCTTGCGCTTTTGCCTTGTCGCTTTGCATGAAGGGGGCAATTTCTTGATCCAACGAGTCTTGGATTTCATCAAGCGCATCTGGATCGCTATTGGGAATTTGCGATTGAAATTCAGTTTTCAAGCCGATTACATTTTCTCGCTTTAAAACGAGTTCCTTTATAGTGCGATCTATTTGTTCTAAAGCATTATTTGTTTTATCTTCCACATATTGGTCGATGAAATTCCGCCGCGCTTCCAGAGCCTTCCTGCTGTCCTCTGCAGCCTGTTTCTCCTTATAAGAAGCGTTCAATTCCTCATTTGCCTCATTTGCCTGTCTAATAAAATTGTTCTTTTTTTCCCTCCATTCAGCGGAGGGCGCTTTGGTTTTATCTTCTTGCTGCAGTAGTTGATCGTATTGCTGCAGATATGACTCTTGCAGAGTGTTTTTGCCTTGCTTATATTGCTCCAGAATCTGGCCGGATAAGGAAGGAGGGGTTGCTTGAAATTGAGTTTTGATGATTTTTGTTAATTCTTCTCTCTTCCATCTCTCTTCTATTGTCTTTTTATCCTCTTTGAGCTGTATTTCCGATGTGTTTGAGGGCGCTATTTTAAAATCTTGTTTTAAGGGGACTTTTTTGAATTCTTGTATTAACATTGTAATTTTTAGATCATCCTGATAAGCGGTTTTATCATTAATTAATTTTTTTGTCTTCTTACTAGTTGGCTGTTTAATTTTGTTGGAAGAAATGAGTTCTTGTAGAGGTAAGCGCGCCGAAGGAAAATTCGAGTTTAGGGCTTTAATGTAGAATTGTGCGGCTTTTTCCGGATCGTCCGGCTCTAATTTTTCTATAAGCAACCCTTTCACAAGAAGCAGATAGGGAATACGATTTTGTTTTAGCGCCGAATCTAGTTGTTCTCGCAGGATATCATAATGCCCCAATCCTATGAGTTTTTTAATTAAAAATTCTAAATGATGGCATTGATCGTAAGATGATAATTTCAAACCAGCATTAAATGCATTTGAAAAATTATTTTCCATAAAATTATTTATAAAAGAAAATGAAATAATGTCTTTATTTTCTGCTTTTAATAATTCATAAATGATTTTCTGATTTTCTTCTTTTGAATGCCAATTATTTAACCAACCATTTAACAAATTGAAATTTGATTCATCAGTTTTATTAAAAATAAGAGTGTATAAAATCAATTTAAGAGATGTAGCAATATATTCATTCTTTAAATGAACATTGGGCATGCTAAGATATTCTTCAAAATATTTTATAGCACTTACAAACGAATAACTCTTTAGGTCAGCACCAAAATTAAAAATTAAACCCATATCTTTTAATTGAGGTGCGTTTTTAGTTGAATCAATATAAGTAGTTGGTGATATAGGTGTATAATTAAATTGATTCCATACAAGTTTTTCAAAATCCAACTCATTAAAGCCTTTCTTATTTTGGGGATCGATCTCTGTATGAGACATCAATGGTGTATCATTTGATTTAAAAAAAATTATATTTGTTTGTTTAATAATCAAAGAATCGCTTTTTTCATATAAATGGGAATTATCATCTATTAATTTGAGTTTTTTGAAATCAGCTTTTTCTTGTTCAGAAGGGATATGTTGATAAAATTGAGAATCTTGATTGGGGGGTTGGCTCAACCAATTACTTAGATAAATGAGAAGGCGCCAGCGGCAACAGAGGGCGATCTTGTCTTGCGCTGACTGGATTTGGGGCTTAAGCAGTTCTTTCTGCTTTTCGATTAATTGCACCTTTTTTTCAATATATTGTTTATATAGTTCGACTACCTTTGTTTTGTTTTCTAGTGAGTAGGGTTGACCGGCTGTCTCTAACCAATGTTTTTGATTTTCCTCTAAAAGTTCATCAAATTTTGTCTGGGCCTCAAGCAGAGGTGTTGCCAAAACCATCGCAGGCAGATCGCCTTTAAGCTCCGTAAGGATCTTTTTAATAAAATCCTGTTCATTTTTTGATATTTTGTTTACAAAATTTATGAGGGTTTCTCTCTCATTTTTGGGAATGTCCTGAACCATGACAGGAACTTGCCCAACGCTTTGGGCCTTTTGATCATCATTATTTGTAGCTGTGTGCTTATCGGCTTCCATAGCCTTGGATTTCTCGATCTCATCTGAAGATTGGATATAAGATATTGATGAATTAATTATATTAAAATTATTTGACATAGTTAATTTAAATTGTATCGTAAAAGTAATTAATGGTAAAGTGTTATAAATTTTTTTTGTAATAAGAGAGCGTACCTCAGTACGGCTTCGCTTCCGGCCTGGTCAAATTGATAGCCGGTGGTGCAGATCCTGCAATATATTTTAACTTTGTTAGGCCAAACTTTTACAATCCCTGCACATAAATTGCTTTCTACAAAATTTACCTGTACATTTTTTTTATTGCATTGTATAATTCATTTAAAAATACATATTATGTCAAGTATTACTAATAATTCTATAAACGAAAACAATCAATCATTATATCAATTAAATAATAATCCAAATATTTCTCAAAAAAAGAATGAGGAATCCTGCGAGCATCAAGCAGATAACCAAAATGCTGCTCAGGTTATCGTTCAGAATAATGCCGCAACAGAGAGAGAAAATCTCATCAATAGCGTAAACCAAAAGGTATCTGATGAAGCCAAAATCAATATAAATACCATCATGAATTTTAAAGGCGATCTGCCTGCTATGGTTTTGGCATCACCTCTCTTTGATGCCCAGACAAAACTTAACAACCTCTTAGAAGAGCATAAAAAAAATTGGATGGATGCTGCCTGTCAATCTTATTCTTCGGAAAACTCGAGTAAATTAAAAGAATTATATACAAAATATTTGTCTGAAAAAATAGATTTGATCACAGATCTAAAAAATCAGCTCCAGCCAAAAATCCTGTTAGCAAAAAAGAACATCTCCCTCTGCTGCCGCCGGCGCCTTCTCGTTATGCTGCAACCTGATTTGTGTGTCCCCCCCAACCCTAATGACCTATTCTATACTAAGATTCCCTCAGCTGAAGATATATCCTGTTTCGAAAAACTCAAATTAAATAACGATAATTCCCATCTGTATGAAAATCACGATATTTATTTTTTTAAAAAATATAATTTAGAATGGAACCCTGTATTGAAACCCGCAGCATCTATTCAAAATCCCATCGCTCCAAATGAAAAATGCTCCAATGAATTAGATTTTGAAAATTTTTGTATTAAAAATTTACCATTACCTCCTAATGCAAATAATTATCTTTTTATTGAAAAGACTAAAGATGCACCACATTTAAAAGACTTGGGTTTATTCCTTCAAGCATGGCATGGATTATCTTTTGGTGAGTATCTTAAGGCAGTTTGTTTCACAGAATTTTATAAAGAATCCAATGTTCTATTGAAGAATGAATATGTCTTCTTATCTTTATTATCGATATATAGAAAAAGAAATCAAATTAAAGATAAAAAAATCAAAGATGTGATAAATTTATTTTTAAATGTTTGGCCTGAACAATACAAAAATAGCTTAAATGAATTAATACAAGAAAAAAACAAAACCGCCATTGCATTTAAATTTGAAAATTCTCTCTTTGAAAAACGATGGAAGGAAGCTTGGGAATCTGCAAATCTCTCCTCGTCTTATGATCATGGAACTCAGTTAGATCTTTTAAGACCTATACTCATCAAAGAAGGGCAGTATCAACTTCTGCGAAACGATCTTGATTCCTCTCTCGAAAAAAATAAAGATTCCTATCTCCTCACTTTTCGTGGATTGGTGAAAGAAAAAATGGGCAATCCAGAAAAAGCTGCGGATGACTATATTGAAGCCCTGCAATTAGGCTACACGGCTGCGCGCTTACCACTAAATATGTTAATATCTTCCAAAAAAATTAAAAAACGACCTGAACTGAATGAATTATTAAAGAATAAAAAAACAAATTTGGAGAACGATAATAAAATACAATCATTAATAAATGAATTTGCAAAAGCTCCTCGTATGACAGCCACAGAGCTTTTGTGGATAAAAGAAGAAGAAAAATATCAAAAGATCATAGACAAAGTT
This sequence comes from uncultured Chlamydiae bacterium, assembly GCA_963696295.1. GTDB lineage: Bacteria > Chlamydiota > Chlamydiia > Chlamydiales > JAJFMB01 > CAVOJR01. Next base: position 2,454,199 of record CAVOJR010000001.1, read on the forward strand.
CTTTCCCCTCCCACAAACTTAGGCAGCCAACTTCTGAAAGAATATACACAAGAAGTATCAGAACAGCATGAAAATTTAATACAGTGTATGAAAGGAATATTTGAGGGAAAAGATAAAACTCAGGCACCTGATGATGCGTGGAATAAAGTGTTGGACCAAACTAACAATGCAGTACAAGGGTGGATTGATAAATTGAAAGCCGAATATCAGAAAAAGCAGGAGGAAGAGGATAAAAAGACAATTGGAGATAAGTGGGAGAGAGAATCCGAAACAACAATCATCAAGTCCCAATTTCAAACCACTCTTTCTTTATCTGACCCTCTTCAATTGCAATATATAGCAAACAAATCGGTTATGCTGGACTCATTTCTGGAGCAATTCCAACAACTCCTGGAAAAGGAAGACAAAACAAAAGCGCCTTCCACAGATTGGAGAATGAAAAAGAACACATTTATTAATGATGCAAAACAGGCAAATGTCACCCTTGGCGCCGCTTATAGGGCAAAACAGGACGAAGCGGACAGGATGAAGACTTTGGAAGAAATGCGGCAGTTAATGGGCAAATATCTGAATAATAAAGCTGAGCTGGCTTTACGGCATTTAGATTGCGTTCAGGAGGATCTCGATATTAAGCGAAAAAAAGTAGAAGAATTGAAAATCGGTTTTCAATCAAAAATTGACATAGGCGATCCTGAGTCCTTCGCTCAAATCCAAGCATCTTTGGATCAAGAAGTTGCCTCCCTCATTCAAAGCGAAAGGGCAAGAGTGCAAGAGGAGATGAACAAACTAATGAAGCAGTTAGAAGAGCAGAAAGCGGAAAATGTAAGACTTCAGCGGGAATTAAGAAAAAAAGAGGAGCAGATCGAGCAGCAGGGGTTAGACTTTGATCTTCTGGATAGGGAAACCAGCAACTGGAGAGAGGCGGTATCAAAAATTAACAAAGATGCGAAAGGTAATGAGGACTTAGGCTTGCCACTCATGGAGCAGATCATCGGGTTCCTTGACAGCTGCAATCCGAATAATGAGCAACTGCAACACCAATTGCAACAGTGGATTAAACAGCTTAAGAAAATATCCTCGCCGACTCCGGATAAGCATGAAATAATCGCTTTGCTCAATAGCTTTGGTTTTAAACACTCCACTACCAGAGGCAGCCACTTCTACTATGTTAGAGAAGGGGCAAGGAGAGAGAAAATCTTCTGCTTAATATATCAGCACGGAAGCGAGTTGTCAAAAGCGGAAAAAAAATTGTGCCTGGAGAGAATCCTCAAATCCTTAAAAGACTTCGACCTCCCCATCCGTTAAATACTGAACTTCGAGTCAATTTTTCGTATTTTAAAGCCATTACCAATCCTGTAAACTCCTGTTAGACTGTAAATGAAAGGGATTGCCAAATTTTCAAGTAGTTGCGAAACCTTGCAATATCGCATTAAGCCTGAGATACATTTGTTCCGCAGCAATGGCATTTTTTTGGGATGGGTTATCAATCAATTGCTGCATGGAGTAATCCCCGTCCCGGCTAAACTGGAAGAAATGGCAAATAAAACAGGGCTCATTGCGCTTTTACTTGCGGGTTTAATTTGACTTCAAAGTTTACGGAATTGATAATGAAGCATTTGTCGTGCGCCTGCTTTTGGAGGGCGATCGCATCTTCAATCCGGCTGGGGTCGGTGATCACAATCTGGGGAGTTAAAGTTGCTTCAGCAAAGGAGCTCTTTCCTTCCGGATTGATGTTCAGAATTCCGGTGGGGTGGTCCTGATATTCCGTCACTACAATTTTCGCAGAAGTGCAAAGGTATAAATACCAGAGCATATGGCAGGAAGCCATAGAAGCGAGCAGCATCTCTTCGGGATTCCATTTTTTAGCATCCCCGCGCGACCAGGCATCGGCTGAGCCGGCGATCTCTGTTTTGCCGTTTCCGGACAAAATGTAAGAGCGGTCATATGTGCGGGGATCGTCGGTTTTCCCTCTCCACATCAGATTCAGCGTATAGGTGTGCTGGTTGGCCATGGCTGCTCCTTGGTATATTTTTTAATGTTATGAAACATTTAGGTCAAATAGAGAATTTTTTGAATTCCTTGAACAAATTGCGGGTTTGCCCTATACAAAGAAAAAAGGCAATTCTATGCAAAAGGTTTCTTCACCTCAAGAAGCTGTGGCCTGCATCTCTTCCGGCCAGCGCCTGTTTGTGCACGGCGGCGCGGCCACGCCCATCGCCTTGCTGGACGCGCTCTATGAGAGAAGGGCAGAGCTTGAGAATGTCGAGCTGATCCACCTCCATCTGATGGGCGATATCCCCTATGACAGGAAGGATTTTAAAAAGAGTTTCAGGGTCGCCAATTTATTTGTCGGGCCGAACGCAAGAGGCGGTCTCGATTACGAATGTGAGGACTATCTGCCCTATTTTTTATCGGAAATGCCCCAGCTGTTCCGGCAAAAAAAAAGACCCGTCGACGCGGCGCTCATCCATGTTTCCCCGCCTGACCGGCACGGCTTTTGCACGCTTGGCACAAGTGTCGATGTGGCCCGTTCGGCGGTCGATACCGCCAAAGTGATCATCGCCGCGATCAATCCGAACATGCCGCGCGTGCATGGGGACGGGTTTATTCACATTGACAAAATCAGCTGCGCCGTAGAGATAGATACGCCTATCCTGGAGGAAAAACCCTCTTTAGTCACAGAGCTTGAGGTGAAAATCGGCCAATATGTGGCGGACTTGATTGATGATGGCGCCACCTTGCAGATTGGGATCGGGAAAATCCCAAGCGCTGTGATCGGCCAGCTGGTCCGGCATAAAAACCTCGGCATCCATACGGAAGTCTGGTCCGATACGCTCTTACCTCTGATAGAATCGGGAATAATCAACAACTCGCAAAAAAGCATACACCCCGGAAAGACTGTCTCGGCCTTCGCTATCGGAACGCGCAAGCTCTATGATTTTATCCATGATAATCCGGCCGTCGTGCTGCTCGACGTGGCCTACACCAACAACCCTGAAATTATCGGACGAAATGGGAAGGTGACGGCGATAAACTCCGCCGTGGAGGTCGATCTGACCGGACAGGTCTGTTCCGATTCCGTGGGTCCCCGTATCATTTCCGGAGTAGGCGGCCAGATAGATTTTATGCGCGGCGCCACCATCTCGAAAGAGGGTAAAGCGATCATCGCTCTGCCCAGCCGGACTCATAAAGGGGAATCAAAAATTGTCGCCTTTTTAAAAAGAGGGGCCGGCGTAGTGACGACCCGGGGACATGTGCATTATGTCGTCACCGAATACGGCGTCGCGGATCTGCATGGAAAAACTATCGGAGAGCGGGCAAAGGCCCTCATCGGCATCGCCCATCCCGACGACCGGGCAAGGCTGGAAAAAGAGTGGAGTGAATTCAAATGTCTGGCAAAGAAATAAGTCCTTTTATTTTATGGTTTGACGAAATCGGCATCGACGATATCGATCTCGTCGGCGGAAAAAACGCCTCGTTAGGCGAGATGATCTGCAGCTTAAAGAAGAAAAAGATCCGGGTTCCGGGGGGCTTTGCCATCACCGCCGCCGCCTTCAGGCATGTCCTGGAAAAAACGGGGGCTTTTCAGGCCCTTAAAAAGGTCTTGAAAGGGCTGAACGCGCAAAATCTGGCCGCGACCGGAGAAAAAGCCCGGGAGATTATCTTAAATTGCGAAATCCCTCCCGATTTGCAGGAAGAGATCGTTAAAGCCTATCATAAGCTCTCCTCTCAATATAAACAGAAAAATGCCGATGTGGCCGTGCGCTCTTCGGCTACCTCGGAAGATCTTCCTACGGCGAGCTTTGCCGGCCAGCAGGAGACTTATCTCAATATTACCGGGGAAAAAGAGCTGCTGCTCGCCTGCAAAAAATGCTTCGCTTCACTGTATACGAATCGCGCTATCGCCTACCGCTCTGAACAAAAAATTGATCACCTGACGACCTATCTTTCGATCGGCGTTCAGAAAATGATCCGGTCCGATCTCGCCAGCGCCGGGGTGATCTTCACTTTGGATACGGAGACCGGTTTTTCCAATGTGGTGTATATCACAGGAAGCTATGGCCTTGGCGAAAGCGTGGTGCAGGGAACGGTGGATCCGGATGAATTTTATGTCTTCAAACCGACCCTGAAGCTGGGTTATAAACCGATTATAGACAAAATCCTTGGAACTAAGGCGACTCAGATTGTCTATGGGAAAAAAAACACGAAGAAAGTCGCTACTCCGATTAGTGAGAGAAAGAAGTTTTGCCTTGGCGATCAAGACGTTTTACAGCTCGCAAAATGGGCCGTTGAGATCGAAGAGCATTATAGCAGGAAGCATGGAAAATGGACGCCGATGGATATAGAGTGGGCCAAAGATGGCAGAACAGGCGAGCTCTTTATTGTGCAGGCCAGGCCGGAAACGGTCGAGTCGCAAAAAAACCGGAATATCGTCGAAGAGTATCAGCTTCTGCAGAAATCTGCGGTGATTGCAAAAGGCAAGAGCGTCGGCAGCAAAATTGCTCAAGGTAAGGCCAATATCGTTAAGAGCATGTCAAAGACATTGGCAAATTCAAGGCCGGCGAGGTTTTAGTGACCGATATGACCGATCCCGACTGGGTGCCTATCATGCGGATCGCTTCTGCGATTGTGACCAACCGGGGAGGAAGAACCTCCCACGCCGCCATCGTCAGCCGGGAGCTTGGCCTGCCCTGTGTGGTGGGGACGAATAATGCCACGGAGGTCATAAAGCAAGGGCAGCCCGTTACCGTCGACTGTTCCGAGGGAGAGCATGGCGTCATTTACGAGGGCCTTCTCAAATTCAAGGTCAACACGATCGATGTGCAAAAAGTCCCTAATCCAAAAACGAAGATCATGATCAACGTCAGCTATCCCGATGAAGCCTTTGCCTTGAGTTTTTTGCCAAGCGAAGGGGTGGGGCTGGCCCGCGAGGAGTTCATCGTCACGGAATACATCCGCGTCCATCCGATGGCTTTAGTCCATTTTGAAAAAGTAAAAGATCCAAAGGTCCGCAAACAAATCAATGCGCTCACCTTAGGGTATTCCGATAAATGTCAGTTCTTTATCGATAAGCTGGCCATGGGCGTCGCGACTATCGCCGCCTCTTTTTATCCAAGAGATGTCATTTTGCGCTTCAGCGATTTCAAAACCAACGAGTATGTCAATCTCATTGGGGGTCAGTATTTTGAGCCCAAAGAAGAAAATCCCATGATCGGCTGGAGGGGAGCCTCAAGATATTATAAGGAAGGCTATCAGGAAGGGTTTGCCCTGGAATGCAAGGCAGTCAAAAAGGTCAGGGAAGAATTTGGCCTCACCAATTTAAAACTCATGATCCCTGTGTGCCGGACGCCTGAAGAGGGGAAAAAAGTGTTGCAGGTGATGAAGAAAAATGGCCTGGTTCAGGGAAAGGAGGGGCTGGAAGTCTACGTCATGTGTGAAATCCCGAGCAATGTCATACTGGCGGACCAGTTTTGCGATATCTTCGACGGCTTCAGCATCGGCAGCAATGATCTCACGCAGATGACCTTGGGCGTCGACAGAGACAGCGAGCTGGTTGCGGATATTTACGATGAGAGGAACGATGCCGTCAAGCAGATGATAGAGCAGGTGATCCGCGTAGCCAAAAAGAGAAAGCGAAAAATAGGCATTTGCGGGGACGCCCCTTCCACCTATCCCGAATTTGCCAAATTTTTAGTCGATTGCGGCATCGACAGTATAAGTTTAAGCCCCGATGCCGTGATGAGGACCAGGATGCTCATCGCGAAGCATGAGGATTTTCATTGACCGATGGCTGATCTGAGGGTATACAGAAAAAAAAAGGAAATCATAATGACAAACAAAAGTTCATTTTCTTCATTAATATTCTTCACCATTTTAATTCTGGGCGGCCTGCTCGCCTATTCCCTCTACAATCCTGCCAGCTACTTAAGCTACTTAGTCATGGCAGCCACTGTTTTGCTCGCCTACATCGTTTTGGCGACCATTAAAGTCGCCAACCAGTGGGAACGAGCCGTGGTTTTACGGCTGGGCCGTTTTCACTCCTTAAGGGGGCCGGGATTATTTTTCATCATTCCGATTATCGACACTATCGCCTACTGGATCGATATCCGGGTCATCACATCTGCGTTCAAGGCGGAAAAGACGCTGACCAAAGACACGGTGCCGGTCGATGTCGACGCGGTGCTCTTCTGGAAAGTGATCGATCCTAAAAAAGCCGCCCTGGAGGTCGCCGACTATGAAGGCGCCATTGGCTGGGCTTCCCAAACGGCGCTTCGCGACGTGATCGGCAAGACGATGCTCTCCGACATGCTCGAGGGGAGAAACAAAATCAGCAACGAACTGCAAGTCATCATCGACGAGCGGACCGAACCCTGGGGCGTCAATGTGATTTCGGTCGAAGTCAAAGATGTCCTGATACCGCCGGCGCTCGAAGACGCGATGTCGATGCAGGCCCAGGCTGAAAGGGAGCGGCAGGCCCGGGTGATTCTCGGCGATTCCGAGCGGCAGGTGGCGGAAAAATTCGGCGAAGCGGCCAAGACCTACACAAACAATCCTACCGCCTTGCATCTGAGGGCGATGAACATGCTCTATGAGGGATTGAAATCTAACGCTACGATCGTCCTCGTGCCGAGCTCGGCTTTAGAGACGATGCAGCTCGGAGGTCTTTCCGGAACGGCGGCGTTGGCTAAGGAATTGGGTCCAAAATGAATGCTGATACCCTGAAAGATCTCGCTTTGGACCTCCGTTCGACGTGGAATCACAGCGCCGATGAAATATGGCGGAAGCTCGATCCGCAGCTTTGGGAATTGACCCATAACCCCTGGGCCGTTTTGCAGACGGTCTCACAAGAAAAACTGGCCGGGCTTTTAGCCGATAAAAAATTCAGCGAGCTGGTGGAAAGCCTCGCAACATCAAGGAGCGAGGAGCTAAGCGCCGCTACCTGGTTTCAGAAAAACCACCCGAAATCCGCCCTTACAGGCGTCGCCTATTTCAGCATGGAATTTATGTTGAGCGAGGCCCTGCCCATTTACTCGGGCGGTCTTGGCAATGTGGCGGGCGATCAGCTCAAAGCCGCGAGCGACCTTGGAGTGCCGGTCATCGCCATTGGATTGCTTTATAGCCAGGGCTATTTCCGCCAGTTCATCGACAACAATGGGGAGCAGCAGGAGCTCTATCCCTTCAACGATCCGGGACAACTGCCCGTCACACCCTTGCGCTTGGCAAACGGAGAGTGGCTGCGCATTAAAATCGACTTGCCCGGCTGGCCGCTCTGGATTCGCGCCTGGGAAGTCAAGGTGGGCAGGACTTGGCTTTATTTATTGGATACCAATGACACAGCCAATTTTCCCGGTCATAGAGGGATTACCAGCGAACTCTATGGCGGGGACCGGGAACTGCGCTTAAAGCAGGAACTGGTGCTCGGCATTGGCGGTTGGCGCCTGATTGAAGCGCTGGGATTGCAGCCCGAAATTTGCCATATGAATGAAGGGCATGCGGCTTTTGCCATCCTGGAGCGGGCCGCTTCTTTCATGCGGAAGACAAAGCAGCCCTTTGAAACGGCCCTGGCCGCGACCCGGGCCGGAAACCTGTTCACTACCCACACCGCTGTCGCTGCCGGGTTCGACCGGTTTCCGCCTGATCTGATGGTAAAATATTGCGCAGAGTATGTGCAAACAATTCTCGGCATTTCGCTGGAGAAGTTTTTTTCATTAGGCCAGTTAAATCCCTATGAAGATTTCAATATGGCTTATTTGGCGATCCGCGGCAGCGGCTTTGTCAACGGGGTGAGTCAATTGCACGGCAAAGTAAGCCGCCATCTGTTTAATGATTTGTTCCCCCGCTTTCCCGAAGAGGAGATTCCCGTCGGTTATGTGACGAATGGGGTTCACATGCCAAGTTGGGACTCCTCATATTCTGATGACCTTTGGACCAAAGCCTGCGGCAAGGAGAGGTGGCTCGGAAAGACCGAGGAGCTCGAGAAGAAAATCCGCACCGTATCCGACGGGGAAATTTGGGAATTGCGCCAAAAGTCGCGCAATCATCTGGTCGATTATACGAGGGACCGGCTGGCGAAGCAGCTGGCAGCCCGGGGCGCCACTCAAGAAGAGGTTGAGAAAGCCGGCTCCTTTTTAAATCCCGATGTTTTGACTTTGGGTTTTGCCCGCCGCTTTGCCACCTACAAAAGGCCCGATTTACTCCTTCACGACCCGGATCGCCTCCTGCGCCTGCTGACAAATAAGGATCGCCCGGTACAGCTGATCATCGCCGGTAAAGCTCATCCTGCTGATGGCGGGGGGCACGCGCTCATAAAAAAATGGATGGATTTCATCACCCGGACGGAAGCGAGGGCGCATGCGGTCTTTTTAAGCGATTACGACATGCTGTTGACCGAGCACCTCGTGCAGGGCGTTGATTTATGGATCAATACCCCGAGGAGGCCATGGGAGGCATGCGGGACGAGCGGCATGAAGGTGCTCGTCAATGGCGGTCTGAACTTATCCGAACTGGACGGCTGGTGGGTGGAGGCTTATACCCCAGAGGTGGGTTTTGCTTTAGGCGACGGGAAGGAGCATGGCGAAGATCCGGCCTGGGACCTTTCCGAGGCAAACGCCCTTTACGACATCCTGGAAAAAGAAGTGATTCCCGAGTTTTATGGGGCCAGGAGTTCCTGGATAAAGAAAATCCGGGAGAGCATGGCGCGCCTGACTCCCCATTTTTCCTCCAATCGCGCGGTGCGGGAATATACAGAGGAATTCTACCTCCCGGCTGCAGAGAATTATCGGAGGCGCGCGGAAAACAACGGCGCGATCGCTCAAAAAATTATCGAGTGGGAGCATAACCTGCAACAAAATTTTGGCTCGCTGAAGTTTGGGGAATTAAAAATCACCACTAAGGCAGATCGCCATCTGTTTGAGGTCCCTGTCAATCTTGGCAATATGGACCGCCGGGCCATTAAAGTGGAGCTGTACTCCCCCTCCTTGACCAAAGAGATGGAATACGCCGGAGGCGTTTATCGCGCTGAAGTTCCGGCCACGCTGCCCGCAGCCGGCTTCACGCCGCGCATCCTGCCCTATTTTCAGGGGGTAGCGACGCCGCTTGAATCTCCCCAAATCTTATGGCAAAGGTAAATCATGCAGAAAGCTCCACCCGACATGTTGATTAACGTTCCCTCTTTAATCAGTGCCTATTATAGCGGCATCCCCGATCCTTCCAAACCTGCTCAGCGCGTGGAGTTCGGCACCTCAGGGCACCGGGGCTCTTCCCTGGACAATAGTTTCAACGAAGCCCACATCCTGGCGATTACCCAGGCGATCTGCCTTTACCGCGCCTCAAAGTCGATCGACGGCCCCTTATTTCTCGGGATGGATACGCACGCCCTTTCGGAACCCGCCTTAAAGAGCGCTCTCGAGGTGCTGGGAGCCAATGGGGTGACCGTTATGCTATCCGCCGGGGAGAAATACACCCCGACGCCGGCGATCTCGCATGCGATTCTCACCCATAACCGGGGAAGAAAAAGCCAGATGGCCGACGGGATCGTGATTACCCCGTCGCACAATCCCCCCTCGGAAGGGGGCTTCAAGTACAACCCTCCCAACGGGGGGCCGGCGGAGCTGTCCATTACCAATTGGATACAAGATAAAGCGAACGAGTTTCTTGAAAATAAATTGGCCGGCGTTAAGAGGATTCCCTTTGAAAAGGCGCATGCCTTGGCGAAACAGCACGATTACCTCAAATCTTATGTGGACGATCTCATCAATGTGATCGACATGGAAGTGATCCGCCGGTCAAAAATTCATATCGGCGTAGATCCGCTGGGCGGGGCCGGCGTCCATTACTGGAGCCATATCGCCGAAACGTACGGCCTCAATCTCACCACGGTCAATGAAACGATCGATCCCACCTTTAGCTTCATGCCGCTTGACTGGGACGGCAAGATCCGGATGGATCCCTCTTCGCCGCAGGCCATGCAGGGGTTGATAGAGTTGAAAGACCGCTTCGATATTGCCCTGGCCTGCGACACCGATTACGACCGGCACGGGATTGTCACCAAAAGTTCCGGTTTGCTGCCGCCGAACCACTATCTTTCGGCGGCGATCCTTTATCTTTTTCAGCATCGCCCCAAGTGGTCGAAAAACGCCGCTGTCGGCAAGACGCTCGTCAGCAGTCAGATGATCGACCGCGTCACGGCCAAAGTAAAGCGAAAGCTCTATGAAGTGCCGGTCGGCTTCAAATGGTTCGTGGATGGCCTTCTCGATGGTTCCCTGGCCTTTGGCGGGGAAGAGAGCGCCGGGGCTTCTTTTTCCAGAATGGACGGCTCCGTCTGGACGACCGACAAAGACGGCATTATTTTGGCCCTGCTCGCCGCGGAAATGACCGCCAGGCTTGGCAAAGATCCGGGGTTAGTCTACCGGGAGCTGACTCAGGAATTTGGCGACCCTGCTTACGACCGCGTTGAGGCGCCGGCCACACCTGCCCAAAAAAAGATCTTAAAGAACCTGTCGCCGGAAAACGTCGCTACCAGGCAGTTGGCTGGGGAAAAAATCAGCGCCATCCTGACAAAAGCGCCCGGAAATGGCGCGCCGATCGGCGGATTGAAAGTCGTAGCGGCGAACGGCTGGTTTGCAGCCAGGCCGTCGGGCACAGAGGACATTTACAAAATATATGGAGAGAGCTTCCTCGGAAGAGAGCATCTGGACCTCATTTTGAAAGAGGCGCAAGTGATCGTCGATAATGCTTTAAAGAGTTAATATGGATATACTTATATATTCTCTATCTTTTATTATTCTGACTTCCCTGATTGGTATCTACTTGTCGCGAAATGTCCATACCGTTAAGGGTTACGCTGTGGCTGACCGGTCGTTGCCCTTATTCATATCGACAGCCACCGTTTTTGCGACCTGGTTTGGGGCGGAAGGGATTCTCGGCATCCCGGAATCGTTTATGGAACATGGGTTGATAGGGGTCATTTCAGATCCGATCGGAGCCTTTTTGTGCTTATTGATTCTCGGGATTTTTTTCACCCGCAAATTTTACAATATGAACGTCATTACCATTGTGGATTTTTTCTATAATCGCTATGGGAAAATCGTCGAAGTGCTGGCCGGGATTGCCATTGGCTTGTCGTATGTCGGGTGGATTGCGGCGCAATTTATCGCCTTTGGAGGCGTCTTCTCTTTTATGCTCGATGGGGCCATGACGGTTGACGTGGGCATCATGCTCGGCGCCGTGATCATTGTGGTGTATACCTTTAAAGGCGGGATGCTGGCCGTTGCCATTAACGACTTTATGCAGGCTGCCATTATTTCTCTTTCCCTGATTTACATGCTCTTTCTCGTTTCCAGTATGGCCGGGGGCTTTTATGAAGTCTTTAATTTTGCGGTGCAAACCCACAGAACCTCATTAACTTTTGACGCCGACTATCCCAATTATACCTTTATTCTCGGCGTCCTCTTGAGCATGATTTTGGGTACCATTCCCCAGCAGGATACCTTTCAGCGCATCACCTCCGCCAAAAGCGCCTCCGTTGCCGTGCAAAGCACGATCCTTGGAGGGTTTGTCTATTTACTGATCACCCTGATCCCGATTTTTATTGTCCTGGCGGCCACAAAAATGCAGGTGGAAACGACTGGCAAAATCCCGGAAAATTTCAATTTGTACATCGCTCATTTTGTCAGGGACCACGTGCCGAAGTTAGTGCAGATTTTCTTCTTCGGCTCCCTTTTCGCGGCCATCCTGTCGACCGCTTCCGGTACCATCCTGGCCGCCTCGGTGGTATTGAGCCGGAACGTCCTCGGTGAATTTTTTCCCAAGGAAGCCAATCTGCTGGTGGTGCGTCTGACCCTAGTCATCGTCACTTTTGCTGTTTGCCTGTTCGCTCTCTACTCTGAAAATTCGATTCATGAACTCGTGGAGGATAGCGGAAAAGTCACGATGGTGATCGTGTTCTTCCCGCTCATTTTGGGGATGTTTTGGAAAAAAACCAGCTATGTCGGCGTGGTCGCCGGAATGATCTTAAGCACGGCTATTTGGCTTTCCCTGATTTTCTATCAAAATATGTATGGTGTAAAGTTATCCATAGCCCCGGAGCTGATCGGGTTTTTGGTTTCATTTTTGACTATTTTCATCGGCTCTTTCCTATTTCCTGACAGCTCGGAGCTGAAGCGGGGAATAACCCATCATAGACACATTAGCGAATAGCGGCTTTCAAGTTCACCGCAGATTTGCGCATGCGATTCAAACAAAACGGCATCAATGCCTGTTTTTTTGGCTGCTTCGATATTTTCCGGGTTATCGTCGATGAACACGATTTCAGCAGGAGGCATGCCGAGTTTTTTGATCAACATTTCAAAGGCTCTCAGGTGGGGTTTGTCAACGCCCATCTCAAACGAAAGCAGGCAAGGGTTGAATGGCTCATAAAGGCCAAAGCTGCGGATGATTCCGGCTAAATGGGGGTCGATGTTGGAAAGCATGGCAACCGGTATGCGCTGCGCCCTTAATTGCTCCACTAAGCGGTACATCTCATGGTTGATGGTGAGCGCCTCTTTCATCACTGCCCGGAGATTTTCCGCAAAATCAGTGGGAAGTTTGATCCCGTTTTGTTTGGCATAGGCGATCCAAAATTCCTCTTCGCTTGCCATTCTCTTTCCTTTATTCGCCTTTTCAAATTCAGCCTGTGTGATATTAAAAACTGAGCGGATATAAGTTGCGACTGCTTTCCTAAAAGGATCGCCCGGGGGGACAAAGGTCATTACCCCGCCAAAGTCAAAAACGATGGCCTGAGGGGCGGCGATAAGCGACGAAGCCGTTAAGACAACGGCAATAAAGGTGTAAAGTATCTTTTTCATAAAATCAAATTATATCACGACTATTTATTGATTAAAAGTGCTTTATTTGTAATCATACTCGTATGAATCACATTCCAAAAGAGATACCTGAAGCTTACGATCTTTATAAACGTGTCCAAAATTCCTTAAATCAAAGCGACCGGAAGTGGCTGAATAAGCCGATTACTTCACGGGGTGGGCTTTGTGACCACTACGCCGTAAGGAAATGGCCAAATTCGGATAAGCTGCAGGTAAATGAGGAACAAGTCGTCAAGTATTTATTTGGAACCATCTCTTTAGAAGAGATGGGAATCACCCCATTCAACGCCCGGCAATTTCTACAAATTACCAAAATTGTGGACTTGGCACTAAAGCCAATTGAGAAAACAAGGCAGTCGAGCTATCCCTTGCGGAAACATATTCTGCAACTGTGCTCTCCGGAGATGACCTCTTGCCAAGCCTATACTCTAACCGTCGATCCGGAAAAAATGGGAGATATTGATTATTTGTGCCAGCCGGAAAATTGGGTTTCAGAGGAGGTGGGCCACCAGGCCAAGGCGATTGCGGCGCTCTTTACAGAAATGGTCGGATTGGCAAGGGAGAACCCGGCGCCGGTTTTTTATGCGATTCGCGGCAATACAGGCTCGGGTAAATCGACTTATTTGTATGAATTATTTCACACTCATTCCGGATTTTTAAGTCTGGACCCCTTGAAAGCCTTTTTAAAAAGAAATGTTAAGTTGACCAATGTGCAGGTTTATGAAGAGGCGAACGCTCTGTTTGCCAATTATCTCAATGGAATTTTTAAGCAAAAAGCCCTGCGCTTTATTTTCGACTCCAGGCTTTTGGCCGTGGATTATATTCAAAAGCATGTGCTAAGTCCGGCAATCGAACGGGGGGAAGAGGTCAAATTCATCGATTTGGATGTGCCCCTGTTTACAAGCCTTGTGCGCTCTTTAAGCCGCGATCCCTATGGCAAGGAAGCCTGTGTGCCTTCAGACGCCATAGCAAGAGGTTTTCTTCAAATCCGCAAGGAGAGGGCAGCTCTTATTTCCTTAATGAAAAATAACCCGCAGGTGACGAGCTATAAACTCTATCAGGACACAACGCTGGTTGCGGAAAAGAAGGCGGATGGATTTTATATCTACAACCAGGAAAAGTATGAGGAGTGCTTGCGTCTTCCTTCGGAAGAGGAAATTAAGGCATGCCTAGATACGGTAATTGACTCTCCCTCTCTCTCTAAATGGGTGGGCAAATCCATTGGCGCAGCGCTTGATGCCCATGCTTTCCAATTCGTCGAAAAGGCCAGCCTGATACCTCCCGACAAAGTCCGGTTCGAGGTGCCTTGCATGGATATTCTGAAGATTAAATATGAGGATTTTTATAAAAAAAGGGCAATCAAATCTATCCAGGACGCTATCAGAAATCGAACAACTTGGAAAATGTCGCCTGACGGATATACCATTTATCCGGATAATTTAGCCCATTACACTCCCTGGAATTATCCGACATATACTGTTCCGATCGTATTAAGGGATGAGGAGGACCTTCGAGTTATTTCAATATCCGTGAGAGTCAGATTTTTATCAAGTTCAGACAACCTTATAGCCTTGGCCAGCGAGCATGAAAACCCCATCCGGTTCTTGCTGGACCACTACGAATTTTGGTTTCATGCTTTTTATCCGCATGAGGTCTACTTTTTGGAAAATCATCTGACCTGCTATGGCGTTTTAGATACCTTTGAAATGATTTTGGAAAATGGAATTCACAAAGAGGCCGTTTTTGAGGTTTTAGGAAACGCGTGGCCTATGCCGAGAGCGAAGGAGCTCCTTATCAAGTATGCCGGATTGACACAACTCGCCCCTCATCTTGCCGATGAGAGTATTCAAGAGAGCTTTCATGAGATTGTGAGAAGTTTTCCTGACTATAAAAAGAGGCTTGAGGCTTTGAATTATCTGGAAAACGATCCGCTCAATGCCCTCGACACAGAGATCTGCGGCCAAATCCTCTCTTCAATTTCCCTTGAAGAGAGCCCTGATGATTTTGAAGGCGTTCTGTGGAATATGCCCGAGAACGGTTATGCTGCTCTTTCGGCCTTAGGAGGCAGGAAAATAACCGCTCAGGTGTGCGAACTTTTGCTAAAATGCGATACCGATCAAAATATAGACGCCTTTAACTCCATTTTAAAATATATCGCCATCAAGACTCAAGATCAAGAGGAGTTTGATCAGGTCGTTGAGACCTTGATTGCGTTGGACAAACGGGGTTTTAAGATTTTTCATCCTCTAGATGTTCTTTTGGCCGAATTTAAATATTATAACCCTCAGCGATTTAGGGTGCCCGAGGGGATTAAAATTTCTGATAAAGTTCACAGAAGGGGGGATAAACCCAGCTCTGCGCTGCCATGTTACGGTTTGGTTGACCTTGATGAGGAAGAGGAACCAGAAGATACAGGGCAGAAAGGCTACAAGGACTATTTGGAAAATACGATCAGAAATTCCGGACTTCCTTTAAATAAACGGGTGGCAGCGTTGCGAAAAATCTCCATGGATCTTTTTGACAAGTATAGTCATCCCAAAAGCCGCGCGACTGCGAAGTCTGCCATCGAGGCGCTTCTTTCAGACCCCGCTACGCCGGAACAACTGTGCAAGGAAGCCTTGCGGATTCGAGGGTGGCACGAGGAATTCACTCATTGACACGATCAATGGAATTTGTGATAAAGTGATATCATGATATTTCTTTTTCTTATATTTCTCTTTCCTCTTGGGGCGCGGGAGATCTGTTTTGAAGGGGGCTTAACCCTGCCCGTCACTTTGGAGCATGCGGTTACCGAAGAGCAGATCGCTTGGGGGTTGATGCAGAGGAGGGAGCTTCCCGAAAATAGCGGCATGACCTTTACTTACCCGCGGCCTCAAATTCTGCAATTTTGGATGTTTAACTGTTTTATCGATATCTCGGTCGCTTTTTTGGATGAGCGAAAAGTCATACGGGAGATTTTTGCGATGAAAGCCTATCCCTGGAAAATGGATCCCTTAAGACCCGTGCGAAAAGTGGCCGATTTTGATAAATATTCGATAAGCGATCCGGTGGCCCGTTTCTTTATCTCCCATGGCGTGGAAAGCTCCTTGCCCACCAGATACGCGCTTGAAATGAATGTCAACTGGTTTAAAGACCACCGGATCAAGCCGGGCGATGCCGTCTGGTGGGTGAATAGCTCGCCGAAAGGGTGCGTGATCCGCACCATCGATATGAGCCCCTATCTTCCCTTGACAGAGCCTTTAGTGATCCGCTTTTCCGACGCCGCGTTCCGCTCCCTGAAGTTTCCCAAAGAGAGCCGGTTTTACGAGGTGCAGTTTTGCGATGCCGTGCAGAAGGTTGTGGGCAAGGTGATGGCTTCCCATCACCAGCCCGTGCTTTGCTATCAGCCGGTCGCCTCCATCATTATTACACCTATTGGGAAGCCAAAATAGTTGTCTGATATTTCCCAATGGCCCATAAAGTCTGAAGTTTTTCTTTGGCGGAAGCGAGGGCAACCGGGACAGGCACCAGATGAGCCTCCAAAAGTTCCATTTGAATGCTTTTTTGCCCATGTAGAGCATTTCTTCTCTCCCCTCGATTTTTAGAAGAAATCCGCTGTTCCAGTTTTTCAATGGCTTTTTTTGTTTTGTTGATCTTATCGAGCGGCAATTTTGTCAGGAACCAATTTTCTGTGGTTTCTTTCCTTCCGTGATAAACTTCAATGTGCCGCTTATTATCCAAGGTAGTCAGCATAATGATGCCTGAGTGCCCTTCGCTGGAATTGCTGAAAAGCATAAAGGGGGAGGGTAAGTCTTCAGCTTGGAGGTCGGTCACTTTTTTTCCTGAGAGGTCCCGATAAGGGATTTGCGCAAACGCGTCGTAGCCGAACATATCGTAAAGCTCTTTGGGGAAGTGTTCCAGGTAATCCGGAGGGACGGGGCTCGCCGGCGCGCTCGAGGTGTCGCTGAAAGCGAGATATCTTTGCAGCAGTTCCTCCTGGTCTAAAGAGTGCTCCGATGCTTCGCTTGTTGGAGTCGATGGGGAGGCCAGCCGCTGAAGAGATTCGGGATTGGAATAGGTGCGGTTTCTTGTCAAGAGCGAGGAAAAAATCTCCCCTTCCACCACGCCGCACTCCCGCGTCAATAATGCGGGGGATGAGCAGGGGGATGAGGGAGCGGTGCGGATGCGCCCTCTTAAGCATCCCTTGGGATTTAACTCCATAGCGGCAAGTAAGTCTTCCTCTGCCGAATGCCACACCAAAATAAACTTATTATCATCCACCATCTCGAATGAGTCTGAATCTGAGGAGTCCTCTTGCTGCTTGTAATCTGTATCAATCGTGCTGTCATCAAGCCGGGTGGCCGCAACAAATTGATCCTCATACAAGGGGTCTTGACCGTTCTGATCCATCAAAACCCAATCTAAAGGCTCTTGGAAATCGGGTATACGTGAGCTCATTTTTCATTTCCTTTATTGTGTAATTAAGAGAGGGGCAAGTATCGTGCGAAGCACGTCTTGCGTCGCTTTGAAAATCTCTTCCGGTGTCAATTGCTCAATCTCTTCCAGGGAAAACCAGCGTAAGCCGTCCGTCTCCGCGATATTTTGCTGTTCCCGGCCGCCGACGGGTCTTGCCAGATAGGCTAAATCCATGTGCTGATGTGCCGGCTGGTCGAGATGAGCCGGAATATTTTGCAGCATGAAGAGATAAGGGCGTTCCAAACTTTTGGCGTTCCATTCGTCAACCAGTACATTTTCCTGGGGGATGATTTCGACCTCTAAACCCGTTTCTTCGCGTGCCTCGCGCAAGGCTGCTTCTGGCGGGGTTTCATTGGGGTCGATATGGCCGCCTGGGGGCAGCCATCTTTGCA
Source organism: uncultured Chlamydiae bacterium (assembly GCA_963696295.1). Lineage (GTDB taxonomy): Bacteria > Chlamydiota > Chlamydiia > Chlamydiales > JAJFMB01 > CAVOJR01. The sequence continues at coordinate 2,471,909 of CAVOJR010000001.1, forward strand.
GTTTGCGGTGATAGATGAGCAGGACTTTCTCTTTTTCCAGGATGTAGACGGTGGCGGTAAATTGTCTTATCATGCTCCCTCCTTTTGAAGGTTGTTTACTTTACTGAGAAAAGAGGCGTTTGTCAAGCAGTTATTGACAAATAACTTGATATATTATATGACTTTATATCAAAAAAGTTGAGTTGTAAGTGAGTAGTTTATATTTAGATAAATGTTATTTAATGGATGGGCAAATTTTTTCAAACGATCTCTTCGATTCTTTCCAAAAAGAATTAAAGACGGCCGGCCAGATTCCTTTCCCAAACGGGGATCCCTTTTATCATCGCGTTTATATAAATATTTTTAAAGAGGCTCAAAAAGGGCTCGTTTATAGGGATGTCGAGTTTTCTAAGGGGGAACTGGTCAACTGGAGCCATATCGAGGACAACTTGATCGAGAACGACACGGTCAGGAAAGCCATTGAAACTGTCTTACGCCGCTTTGGCCGGGAAAGAGGGTTGGATGGAAAGGAGAGTTTCGCGCTTAACGTCATCAAACACACTTTTGAGACGCCGATGACGGTGGCGCGAGGGCCGTGGCATTCCGACTATCAGGCAAAGTGGTCGATGATCACGATGCTGTCCGATCCGGGCGACTGGGAAGGGGGAAGGCTTCAGTATATCCCTAATATCAATCCCGCCAGGAATTCAGTGGCGGATGACCGGATTCAAAAAACTAATTATATAAAAAACCGCGCGATAATGTTTGATAACTTCGATTCAGAGGCCTTTAAAGATAATTACCATTCTTTTGAGGCAATGAAAATTACGAAGCCGGTGGAGCGGATCATTTTGACGCTTTTTCAATATGATCAAACGGCATAAAGCGCGCAAAACTAGCGCGCATAAGTATTGCAAAAGGAAAATTTCTTTGTTAGCATTGTACCTATGAAAAAAATTTTGGCATGGACAGGTGGGATTGCGGTGGTGTTTGTGGTGTTTGTCATTGCGGCGCTGTTTTTTCACTCTCAAGGCCCTTCAGAAAATGTTCCCGGCTACAAGTGCCCTTTTTGCGACAGAGCGCGCATGGAAAAGCAGTCGTACTACGAGGGGGAGCTTGTCAGGGTTATCCTCAACTACCGGCCTATAATTAAGGGGCACACGCTGATCATGCCCAAGCGGCACGTCGTGAAATTACAGGATTTGACCGAGGCGGAGTTTGCCGAGATCGGGCGGACAATCAAAAAAGTGCAGAAAGCCTTTCAGCAGGTCTATGGGGCCGCTGACTTCCTCCTGCTCGTCCAGGATGGAGAGAACGCCGGCCAGACTGTATTTCATGTTCATTTCCATATGTTGCCGAGGGCTGAACAGAGTCTGTTTACGAAAATGGCTTTGTGGGGGCGGATGATGCTGCGCCCCTTTGATGGATGGAGTCCGATAGACTGGACAGGTGTGGAGCAGCAGCGTCTTTTGCTTCAGGAAGCTATTCAGAAGCCATTGATTCAGGAAGGTGTTCAGAAGCCATTTCAGGAAGGTGTTCAGAAGACATTGATTCAGGAAGGTATTCAGAAGACATTGATTCAGGAAGGTGTTCAGAAGACATTGATTCAGGAAGGTATTCAGAAGACATTTCAGGAAGGTGTTCAGAAGACATTGATTCAGGAAGGTATGAATCCATTAGAGGAAGGTGTTCAGAAGCCATTGATTCAGGAAGGTGTTCAGAAGACATTGATTCAGGAAGGTATTCAGAAGACATTGATTCAGGAAGGTATTCAGAAGCCATTGATTCAGGAAGCATAAGCACTGAGTCTTGTATTGGGAGAAGGGGCGAGGGGGAAATCCCCCTCGCGCTCCCCCTCTCCCGCCTTCAGGCAACGACCCCGGGTTCGTGACAAGTAAGTCGTTGAGGGCGGGTTCATTGCCTTCAGTTGGGCTTTATTTCTCCAGAAAGAACTTTGGTTACTCTGTTGAAAGTGATGGCAACGACCCCGGGTTCGTGACAAGTAAGTCGTTGAGGGCGGGTTCATTGCCTTCAGTTGGGCTTTATTTCTCCAGAAAGAAGTTTGGTTACCCTGTTGAAAGTGATGGTAACGACCCCGGGTTCGTGACAAGTAAGTCGTTGAGGGCGGGTTCATTGCCTTCAGTTGGGCTTTATTTCTCCAGAAAGAACTTTGGTTACTCTGTTGACATTGATGGTAACGACCCCTAGTTCGTGACATGTAAGTCGTTAGTTGGGCTTTATTTCTCCAAAAAGAAGTTTGGTTACCACCATGGTAGACTGGTGTTTAGAGGTGATTAAGTGAAGACGCGCCGCCCTCCACTGCCATGTCAATCCCAGCTTTCACCAGCTTTTCTCCCCACACCTTAGACGAAGGCACCGGCAGGAAAAACACGATCGATCCGCAAAGCGCTATCGTCACACCAAGCGCCACTTGCGTCGGTATGAGAACCTGCGTATTGGTCTCGGATCCACCTTTATTGATGTTCAATGTGATGTCGGAACTGTCAGGTGCGGGCAAACGAGGTGCGGATACCGGTGCCATCTGCTGATGAATCAACTCTTTAAAGTTCGCCATTTCATCCTCCGGGATCTCATGGCCCTCCTCTCTCAACTCCCGCTGTATCTCCTCAAGGGCATCGTCCATGGAGATCGGCTCCCCGGTCAGGCTTTCCACTTCATACTTAAATTGCAGCATGAGATGGATCATCTCACCGACATCGTCAAGCGATGTTAAGTTGTCCAGCAGGCTCTGCAGACGGATCGTCAACTGGGCTTCGTCATAGAGATTCTCTGTCAGGCTGCTCTCAAAGTAAATTTCACGCGGTGCAGCTGTTGTTATGGAGAAAACCGCAAGCGTTGCTGAAAGGCAAAAAGTTTGAAAATTCATGATGGACCTCCTTTCAATTGAAGGTCCTGACTATATCAAAAAATATTATTTGGAGAAATTATTTTTTGAAAAGTGTGAGAATTTTAGCAGCGTAATCCTTGTTCTCAAAACGTTCATAGTATTTTTGCGAAATCATTATAGCAGAGGCTGTCTTCATCCATATCTTATCTTTGGTTGCCGCGCACGCCAGGCAAAACTGGTAGAGTATTTCCTCCATCTCGATCGGAAATGTATTAAAAAGGCTCCAATGGCAACTTTCCATATTTGCCACGGTCGCATCAAGCAAACGATCCATCACTTCCCTATTCTGTTCCGCCCGGCTATAAGCCGCTGTAAATTCTTTCAGCATATTCACGTGGCGCAGCATGACCATAAACTTTACAACGTGATCTTGTTCCCTATTTTTTTCATAGGCTTTTAACATATTGGTACGGTATTTGGCGTCGAGGTCCTTGGCTAGTGACTCCTCCGCTTTGGTGTGGAACAATAGCCCCACAATCGCAGTATCCAGCTGTTTGACCAGCTGCATAAAACTACTTTGATGATCGCGATAGATTTCCGTAATGCTTTTTAAACGGTTAGCCATCTGGGTGAGATAATCCGCGTCATAAGCCGCTGCTGTATTCATGGCTTTAAGCCCTTTGACAATAACATCCAGATAAAAACCATCAAAGCCAAATTTGGAGCTGAAAAGCGAGGGCGCTTTTGCGTGGTTGAGCACCCGGAAAAGCTGTATGAGCACTTTTTTTTCATCAGATCCGGCGCAGTTGAGAAAAATAAGCTCGCAGCTGCGCTTTGTCATCACTGGCGGTTCCCCGTTTAACTTATCTAAACCGATTTGAATGTAGGAAAGGGACAGCTCAAAATATTTATCCTCGAGCCCGGCTGAAAGGTGGGAGACTACAAGGAAGGGATCTATCAATCCGAGATTCAAAATCTGCCTGCAAAGATTAAACAAGGAATCAGTGGGCTTTTTACATTTTTCAAATACTTTTGCGAGGGCCAGGCTCATGCTCTCTTTGACCTGAAGGATTTCGGCTTTCAAACAAAATTGTTCGAGGGCTTCGATTTCCCCCTCAAGATCTAGATGGTTCCTTGCTGAGAGCAATAGATGCATCTTCAAATCGACGTTGAGCAGGGCGATGCGCTCAAACTTGCTAAAATAGGGATGCCAGTTCATCCTGGCGTTGATCAGCTCATCCCCCTCAGGACATCCTAAAAATAGAGCGGGCAGAACCTGTATGAGGACTTTTTCCGGTACTTGTCTTTCCAGTTCGTCCTTGTTTGTCAGCAGCTTTGCGATCAGAGGGTCTTTGGTTTTGCCCAGGGAAAGGAGTACTTGTTTTTGCAAGAGGTTGAATTTATCCATCTCCTGGCTTAAGAGCTTCTCCTGTTCGCCTATCATCTTCCAGCAATAGAGCGGCTCGGCGCATTTTGCAAGCGCCTCGATCCAAAGCAAGGGCTCCTGAACCTGGTATTTGACCAGAATTTGCAAAGCTTCAGGGCTTCCTTTCAGTTCCCGGGCTACTTGGGGGGCGTAGTTGGCAAAGCTTTCATCTTGCAGGAGAAGGCGGGTGCGTTCCGGCAAGGAGAGATAGGGGAAAGCCTGGGCAAGAGGGAGGAAGGGGACTAAATCGGGGAGGGTTGCTACGAGCGGCAGCCATTGATCGCTTACAGGGAGCCGGAGGGGGATTCCGAGGGATTTCAGGCAGGAAAAAAGCTCAAGCGCTGGGAGACTGAAGGCTTCTCTTTCACAAAACGACTGGATTTGAGGTTTTAATGACTCTTCACACTTTTTGACTTTTTTTAGCAACGTGAGTATGAGTCCAGGACTCCCATTTTGAAGGGATAAGGCGAGCAGGGCGCTTCCTTCTACCGGCGCCTCAAGCAATCCTTCCTGATGGGCCTTTTCCAGCAAATCAAGCTCCAATAGCTCCTGCAGCAAAGGGATGACGGCCTTATTCTTTGCCTCGATGGCTTGTTCGGTTTTCTTCCTCAATATTTCTCTGCAGGTGATCTTGAGCCCTTTCGCGGCGCACAAATCGTAATAAATGCCAGCCTGGTCCAGATCTCCTTTTTGCACAAAGGACTCAATCAGGCGCGTGAAAGGGGCGGAAAGTGCTGAGGGCAGCGCACAGGGGAGGGCCAAGACCCCCTTGGCCAGTCCTTCACAATCGGTTTCCAGAAGATTAGACAGTTCCTGAGGGTATTCCTTGAGGGCGATTTTAGAAAGATCTTCAAGGATGGCAGCTATATCGTCCGTCTCTTTGCCCTGTATCAGAATATTGACTCCCTGCGAGGCTTCCGATGGGGAGAGGAGATTTGCCTGCAAAAGTCTTCTAAAGAAGGGGCTTTTAGGGGCGGGCATCTCCTGAAAATATTTGAACGCCCCGATCTGCTGCCCTTTAGCCATCCGCCAAAGGGCGATGGCTTCGTCCATTTCTCCGGCTTCTAGATGGGCTTTGACGGCGGTATGCACGGCCTTTCTTAAGGGCTCTTTATTTATCTGGCAGGCAGAGCGGAGCATGGCGGGCAAAAGCTCTTTCATGCGCTTCTCTAAAAGAACAATCATATCCTCGGGAATTTTTTTCTTGCTGCCGGCGAGGATGGCAAGGCTCAAATCGACGAGGGCGTCCTCCTCTTCATAGGGAAGTGTGTGATAGATTTCCTCCGCGAGGGCAAGATCGGTGGCATAATGCTTTTTCCAAAGGTGAAACGCTTCGATATGCAAGTTAGGAGTTGTTGACCTCGCCAGTTCAAAGACCGCCTCTTTTTTCTTAGCTGCGACTTTTCTGAGGGCTTCCCGGGCTTTATCCGAGAGCTTTTGCAGCTTGGCCACTTCCTGTATGTGTTTGAGGACGGCGGCGTCATTGTTTTTGGCGGACGCATCGACGATCATCTGCTCTAACAAAGCGCAATCTTGCGGCGTCTGCAATTTGACCTTTTGCTCTTTGGCCCAGGTGAGGATTTGCGAGGCGCGCTCCAAATCCCCCCTTTCATGGGCTTTGAGGAATTCCCTTTGGCTGATCGGGGCGCACTCTTTGGGTAGAAGCTCTTTTTCGAGCAGGGCAAAGTAAAGAGGGCTGCTATCATCGCAGGATAAAAGCTCCAACAGGCTCTTGTTGACCTTTTCCCCATTCGGCCAGGCGCGTACTATTGGGATTGCCTGGGCTATAAGATCTTGGTGATGAATGCCTTGTGGATCTTTATGTTTGGCTATAGCGCACGCGTCGGTGAAGGTGCGCCCTTCTGCAGTAAAGCCTGGCATGGAAGTGAGTTCAGCTCTAATTCTCAGGGCGAGACCCAGATCCGCTTTTAAAAACGCATCAAAGAGAGCGATCCCCAAACTGACTGAAGGGTTCATTTTCCATTTGGCGAAGGCGATGCGGCAGATCTCTACAACACCCGATTTTGCTAAGGTGAGCACCCACTCTTCCTCTTTCCTCAAATCCCACTTTGGATAGATTTGGCGGCGGCTCAAGCACTCTTCCAGCGGGGCTATCAGCCGCTCATTCCTTCCGGCGGCCAAAAAAAGATCTAACACTCTTGGCAAATCGAGGCGGGGGTGGAGCAGCAGGCACTGGATGGCTAGCAGAGGCTCTGCAAAGGATTGCGAAAGATCGAAGAGATCGGGGAGCTGCAGACATTCCAGATAGGGGAACACCTGTCTCGATTCGTCGTAGCAATAGGCTTTGGGAAGAAATGCCTCATAAAGGGGTTTTAGACGGGGATCTGAGGGGATAGTTCGGATTTTCAGCGGAACCACGTAGGTATGGGAGTTTCCAAATTGCCATTGCATGGCAGGCTCGAAGGAGCTTTCCGTAAGAAAGGCTTTTACCCATTTTTTTTCAGCGCCGGTAAACAGGTAAAAGAAGGCCGAAATTTGGAGCGCTGCTTCAATCTGGCTAAAGGGGATTTCTTCTTTGTAAATGGCGTCGTAAATCACTTGACCTTCAGGCCCAAGCGACTCTCGTGAGAGGTTGGCGAGTTCATGGACTTTCTTCGCGACCGTCTGGAAATTCCAGGAGCAGCCCTTTTTTTCGGCGCAGGCGAGGCTATTGAGCATCAGGAGGAGGAACGAGAGGCCTTCTGCCGGCAAGTGGTTTTTTGCCCCGTTATAGAGCAGGCAGGCCGCCTTTTCTTCGGTTAAGACCTTGATCTGGTCATAAAGGTGGTTTTCCGCCTCTTTTGGCTCGTCGATGAGAATTCCTTTGATCTGAGCGATGAAGTAGCGGAAATAGGCCCTCGCATCGCACTTTTCGAGATTGGTAAAGCGCGCTCTTTTCATTTTCAAGTCCGCAGCGGCCTGGGTCGATCCCTTAGAGCTGTTCAGGTAGATCCCTTCAACGTTATTGAAGGGTTTATAGAGCCTGCGTATGCCTAGCTGCTGGTCATCCATGCGGAAGAGGGAGGGGCTTTTCAGTTTTCTGACGATGATGAATTCGATGGGGGGCGAGCCGAAGGCGGCTGTCATAAAGAGCTGCTCCTCATCCTCCTGAACATGCCATTTTTGAAAGCCGGTATTGCGGATCAGCTGGAGATTATCGGAGTCATTGCTCTTTAATTTGTCGGGCAGGGCGCCCGCCAAAAAGTCCATCTGTTGCTTCAAACACTTTTTAAAATCGCTTTTGATGATATCGCCGGACAGTTGAAAGCGCACATCGGTATCGTAGCAGGTGTGTTCATCCATCTCCTCAGCCTCAGTCAAAAAGCCGTAAGAGCGCATGCCGTCAGTGGCATGCTTTCGGGTCAGTTTTTGCACCACGCTGCCGATCAGAGCGATCTCTTCAATCGGAAAGGCCGTTGAGTCTACCACAAAGGCGATCGCCTGATCCAGATTCATCGGCGTGATCCAATAAAGGTCCTGCCGGGAGCTTTCGATTTTGAAATCAATTTGACTGATCCAAGCGGCGACAAACCTTTTTTCTTCCGCCTGCATAGGGGGGAGATGCTGAGGAACATTGGTGCATAGTCCCTGGGAATTGATCCGCCCCTCCCGTTTCCATCTGGCGCGAAAGACGTCCTGGGGGAGGATTTCAGGGGAGAATTCCCTGACCGTTTCTACGGTGGCTTTAAAAGAAAGCGTGCAGGAAGCGGGGGCAGGACCGGCGATTGTGAAAGTAGTGACTTGCATAAATCCAACGAGTTAAGAGCGGAGATTCTACCTCATAAATTTGGTTTTTTGCAAAGGGAAAAAACTGTTACGCTAGAAAGAAAAGGATTCAAAATGGAATTGCATCTTACCGGAAAAAAAGCCCTGGTCACCGGCAGCAGCGGCGGAATCGGCGAGGCGATAGCCAAGTGCTTAGCCAAAGAAGGCGCGCACGTCATGGTTCAGGGAAGAAAAAAAGCTGAGCTTGAGCGGGTCGTAAGAGAGATCACCGCCGCCGGAGGCGTGGCGCATTATGTGACGGGGGACTTGTCGCAAGACGAGGATGCCGGGCGGGTGGCCGAAGAGACCTTGGCCGCCTTTGGTCGCTTGGATATTTTAGTCAATAATGCGGGTGCTTTTCCTAAAGAAACCTGGCAGAGCCCTGCGCAAAACTGGCTCGATCTGCTCAACGTCAACGTCGTCGGCATGGTGCGCATGATCCGCGCGTTTCTCCCGCAGATGAAGGCCCTTGGCTGGGGTAGGATGATTCAGATCGCGAGCGCCGCTGCGATCAGCCCCTCCCCCGGGCAGCCGGCATATGGGGCCTCAAAAGCCGCCGTCATGAACATGAGTTTGAGTTTGGCCAAAGAGCTTTCCGGAACCGGCATCACATCGAATACCGTCTCTCCCGGGCCTGTCGTCACGCCAGGAGTGCGCGTCCTTTTTGAAGGCATTGCCAAAGAGAAGAATTGGGGCAGTGACTGGAAAGAGATTGAGAAAAGGTCGACAGCGGAAGTGCTGCCCAATTTGGCCCGCCGCTTCGGCACACCGGAGGAAGTGGGCAGCCTCGTCGCCTTTTTGGCCAGCCCCTTGGCGGACTACATCACCGGCGCCAACTACAGGATCGACGGGGGAAGGATTAGGTAAACTCTAGAGACAAATGGGTCTTTCTTTTTACAAAATTTAGAGGTCTGCTTATTGGGCAAATCTGCCCTGCGGTCAATTTAATGCACTGAGGCGATAAAACGCATCAATACCGGCCAAAAAACCAACCGAAAAAGAAATTAAAAAGGTTTTGCAAAAAAGTTTTCGGTACAGGTTGGGTGGGGGGAGTAACAGTCGATGGGGTGGTTTTTGGTTGGAGCGGACTTTTCTCTGTTGCTTCTTTTATTTTTGTCAGTGGGGCAGAGCTTGCAGCACCTGCAATAGGGACTTTAGGATCTGCTTTTTTAACTTTTCCTGCTGCCTTATCAAGTCTTTTTTGAAGGACCCCCTCCTCTTTGACAACATCCCCTGTCTTCTTACCTTCACCAGCTTCGATCATCATTGCTAGATGCTCTTGAGTTACTGGGCCACCAGCTTTTTTTCCGCTGGGAGATGTAATGCCTCCTTCTAATTTTGCTGTTTGTAATTGCCTCTGGACTGGGTCATTTGCAAATGTGACATTTGGATTCGTTATCGCTTTCATTCGATCGATGAGTACAGAGGTTACTTCCGCTTTAATTTTATGGTGAAGCCTGGGACTGCCCGTCAGCGCGAGGATTCTTTTCTTCTGATAAGCCATGACAGCTTTTTGGGTACAATTAGATTTATTTTGAGGTTTGCGTGATTCTAATCCACCATACTGTTCTTGATTCTTTAGATCGACTTTTACACCATTTGGGGGGCCCAGACTTGCGTCAAGGTGGTCGTACATCATATCAATACTGTGCGTTTCTGAGCGTCGAATATCATTAAGCTGAAGTAGCCCCGTAATAAAACCTTCATCTGTCACTGCTTCCTCGCTTACACAGTATTTAAGGTCGAAATGGCGTCCAGTCTCCCGGCCAAGCATGTTTTTTTCTTGAATGTGTCTCTTCGATGCTGGCTCTGTACCTTCACCGGTATTAATCACGGTAAACGTAAACTGTCCGTCTGGTCGTTTTTCCACGGCATACATGACACTGTGACCGGATTGGCCTTGATTTGAGTATCCGCCTGGGATCAAAACACACTGGCCTGGCTTAAGATTTTTGATTCTGCGGATTATTTTTCCTGGAAGTTGAGTGTGTTTATCCGCCTCTTTACTTGACATATCATTAGCTAACTCTTTTGCATCTGCAAGTTCTTTGGAAATCTGAGTAAGCGCCTCGTTTTCCTTTGAGGTAAGGTTCTCTCTATTTTTTTCCTGGTAAGCGTCTAAGTAATCGTTGTTATGCTCTAATACCTCTTCGATGTCTGCACCATGACCGAGCCAGGTGCTTTCTTCATATTTGCTTTTATCTAATTTTGGTCTATTGAGCACATGTAAGTTGTAGCGACTAATGATAGCAGCATCAGTAGTTTGAGTTTTTAAATGTAATAATTCTTCTTTATCTGCTGCAAGTATTTTTTCCTTTTCTTTTAGATCGGCTCTAAGTTCATCATCATGGGTTTTTTCTCCTAGCTTTTTTAATACCTCGTCACCATGTGCAACGAAATTATAATTTTCATCACTAACTCCGCGAACAAATTCTTTTTTATGAGCTTTTTTCATTATGTTATGAGCTCCCTGAAGAATTTTCTCCGAGATGTCTTTAATTAAATCGTCAATGCTTCTTTCAACGCTTACGCCAAATAATCCCTCTTTTTTAGTTTCAATACCTAATTTTGTCGCGGCTTGTTGTAATTGTCCTTTATGTAGCCTTCTATCTACGTCATTAATACCCGCATTATATAGGAAATCAACCGCATGATTTAAATTATCTTCTGAGGAACTGGTTGTATTCATAATTAACTCCTTTACTTTAATTATATCAAAATTAATTTTTACAATCAGTTTTTTGTTTTTATTTTTATAATTAATAAAATATTAATGTTTTCGGCTTTTTGGGACCCTGTACCAATTGGCATTTAGAGGGAGGCGTGGAAAGTTTATAAGACTTAACGCCCTAAATACTGTGCTAGATACCGCCCGGTGTAGGAAGTCGGGTGGGTGACAATCTCTTCGGGGCGCCCGGCGAAGACGAGCTGGCCGCCCTGCTCCCCCGGCTTCGGGGTCGAGATCGATCAGGTAGTCGGCGTTTTTGATCACATCCTGGTTGTGCTCGATGATCACCATGGTATTACCTTTGTCGACGAGTAGCAGGAGCTGGAGCTGGATGTCTTCGCTGTGCAGCCCGGTGGTGGGCTCGTCGAGAGGTAGAGGGTCTTGCCGGTGGATCGCTTGGCGAGCTCGCGGCTGAGCTTGATCCGCTGCGCTTCGCTGCCGGAGAGGGTCACGGTCTCCTGGCCGAGCTTCAGAGCCGAGGCCGACGGAGATGAGGCGGTCGAGGATACGGACTATTGAGGGGTTGTTTTGAAAGATCACCTTGGCCTCGGTGATGGTGAGGTTGAGGATCTGCCGTTTAGGCCGCTGTAGGTCAATTCGAGGCTGACGGGGTTGAGGCGCAGGCCGTGGCAGTCTTCGACTTGCACGGGGGCTTGTTGGTAAGCGAGGAGAAGTTATTTGAGCGTAAATCGTAAAGAATATAATAAGAAATGAAAGCGACTCTTTAATTTCATTTGTTTTTAAGTTGATTGTTTGTAAAGTATTAAGTTTGTTCATATAAATTAATTTAATATGATATAATTAACAATATATTAATTGGAGGGGTATGGATACTGGCGGCAATGTCTTTTATAGCTTTACTGATCTAAGTAAGGCGATGGCGGATTATTCACAAGAGAGTAAGAAATACATTCAGTTGGATGGAAATTCCATCCGTGTAACAGCGGAAAAGGGCGCAACAAAAACAGTTCAGGTCCTAAATGTGATTGAGGGTGTGTTAGAGAGAGTTTCCATCGTAAAATCTGATAAATTAGTAGATGAAAAATTAAAAGAGTTAGTTGTTATTGAGAAAGGTGTCAAGAAGTTGGATGATCGAATTCATCAAATTACCGAAACTCCAATAGCTATACTTCTACGTTTCATTAGAACATACTTAGGGATAGAAAATGACAGCGACAGAATTTTAAACCAACTCGAAACAATTAAGCAACGTATTGCAGAGATAAAAACGAAACTAACGATTCTTGCAAAAGAAAATGAATTAGGGAAACTCCGAGAGGAACTTAATGCAGTACAGAAATCTGTTGATATTAAACTGAAAGGTGTGAGTCAAAGCATAGAGAAAGAAAAGGCGGAGGCAAAAAAAGCAACAGAAACGATATCCAAAGAGATTAAGGAGCATACAAAAACTGCCGGTAACAAGAAAGGAGAACTAGCTGATTTACAAAAAAAATTAGGGGAGAATATACGTGCGATTGATAAAAAAAATCAGGAAACTCAGGCTGAAATAGATAAATTACAGGAGAAAACAAAAAGCTCAAAAAAAATTGAAGAATTACAAAATAAGATTGAAGCATTAACTTTTAAAATAATAGATCCTCTCAATGAAAATAAAAATCCGAGAAATAAAACTAATCCGTCTGGTACTTCTTGCAAACTTGCAAGAACAAAAAAAGAATTAGGTCAAAAAATACCTAAGGCAATAGAAGAAATTGAGAGTGAGGAAAAGAAAATAAAAGAATTAATAGAAAAACAAAAACAATCATGTATAGCTTCAGAGGCTAGATTAAAAGCAATTGAGGAACAAAAAGAGAAGATTAAAGCAGAAATTAATGGCGTTAGTGAAAAAATTAGTACATTAGAAAAAGAATTGGAGGAACTCAAGTCATCAGTAAAGCCAGCACCTGCAACTGTAAGTCAATATCAACCTGCAACAGGTAAATGTACAGATAAGAGGGTTCAAAATATATTAGCGAATACTAAAAAAGAGATCGAAAGTGAACCCTATATTTTTACAGCTTTTTTTGGATTTGGACTGGGGCAAACAAAAGAATTAGATAATTTGTTTGATGAGTTAGGTGCCAAGACCTCTGATTTAGGACTCAAAGGTAAAAAACTTGAGGGGTCCGCTGGCTTTGTGAACATGATGTTTGTAGATAAGTTTATGGCCTCTCAACCGAAAGAGGGTCAAACTGAAGCCTATCAAAAGAAATCACAAAATGTTCAAGAGGCTCTCCAACTAAGTTATCAACTCGGAGCTGAGCAAACATTTGTTGCTAATAATAGTGAACAAATTGATAAATTCGCTCAAAAAGTGAAAACTGAATTGGAGCAGCTAGCTCCTGGGAAGAGCATTTTCCTACCGGCAGGTAGTAAAAATCACGGGTGTTTATTGCGGTTTAAAAAGGAGGAGGATGGCAAAATTTCCACCACTTTTTACAATACGGGGTTAGGGTCGGATCTCCTAGGGAGTGAAGCTGCCGGTGATGTTGCGAAAAGGGAAGGTGTGTTGGCTGGTATAGGAGCCGGATTAGCGCAAGCAGTGGGGGTAGCGAATGCTTCTACATCAAGAGTATATGATTCTAGATCCCCTGACGAATTAGTGGCAATGATCTCCAATGTAACGCAAATGTCTAATCAAGATGTCAGTATGGAAGAGGTCACTTCTTCAATTCAAGGGCAATTAGGCGATGGTAAGGCCGGAGCATCACGTAGAGAGCAAGTCAATGGAACGTGCACCTTCAGTTCTCTGCAATTGGCCATCGAGGATATGTATAGAGATGGGGAAGCAGAGGGTGTAGCTGAGCAAAATGTCGCGCAATTTAATTTAGGTTTGCATACCTATTTAGCAACGCAGTTCAAAGAGGGCCTAGATGCATATAAAGATGACCATAAACTCTTGATGTCATCTGAAGTTGTGCAAAAGCAAATCCGTTGCCGTGAAGGTTTATTGAGATTGCATAACGAGGCATTTATTAATAAAAAATGAGAATATTTCATTCCCCTTGCTGTGACTGCCTCTGCGAACCTGCACACGGCTCAAGCAATGAAGAATAGGTTTATGAGACTTCCAAATACTCAGCCAGATACCGGCCGGTGTAGGAAGTCGGGTGGGTGACAATCTCTTCGGGGCGCCCGGCGAAGACGAGCTGGCCGCCCTGCTCCCCGGCTTCGGGGCCGAGATCGATCAGGTAGTCGGCGTTTTTGATCACGTCCTGGTTGTGCTCGATGATCACCATGGTATTCCCTTTGTCGACGAGTTTATGCAGCACTTTCAGCAGGAGCTGGATGTCTTCGCTGTGCAGCCCGGTGGTGGGCTCGTCGAGGAGGTAGAGGGTCTTGCCGGTGGAGCGCTTGGCGAGCTCGCGGCTGAGCTTGATCCGCTGCGCTTCGCCGCCGGAGAGGGTGACGGTCTCCTGGCCGAGCTTCAGGTAGCCGAGGCCGACGGAGATGAGGCGGTCGAGGATGCGGACTATTGAGGGGTGGTTTTGAAAGAGCGCCTTGGCCTCGGTGATGGTGAGGTTGAGGATCTGCCCGAAGTTTAGGCCGCTGTAGGTCACTTCGAGGCTGACGGGGTTGAGGCGGAGGCCCTGGCAGTCTTCGCAGTCGACTTGCACGGGTGGGAGGAAGTGCATCTCGATGCGCTTGTAGCCCATCCCCCAGCAGGAGGTGCACATGCCGCGCCGGTGGTTGAAGCTGAAGTGCTTGGGCTGCAGGCCGCGCATGCGGGCGGCGGGGAGGGCGGCAAAGAATTCTCTGATTTTTGGCAGGACGTCGGCGTAGGTGCCGACATTGGAGCGCACGGTGTGGCCAATGGGATTCTGATCGATCGAGATCAAGCGGTCAAAGGCCTCTATCCCTTTGACGAGGGTTCCGTTGATCTCGACCTGGTCGGTTTTATTCAGCCCTTGCTGCAGCGCGGGGAGGAGTATCGATTGCATGAGGGTCGATTTTCCGGAGCCGGAGACGCCGGTAAGGCAGGTGAGGGCGCGGCAGGGAAAGGATAGGCTGAGGTTCTTGAGGTTGTTCGCGGAGGCGTTTTCGACGAGGAGCTGTCCCTGGTCGATGGCTCTTTTTTCAGGCACGGGGATGGTTTTGCGGCCGGAGAGGTAGGCGCCGGTGAGCGATTTGCTGTTGCGCTCGATCTGGCTGAGGGTGCCTCTTGCGACGATGTGGCCGCCATGCTCGCCGGCTGCGGGGCCGAAGTCGAGCAGGTAATCGGCGGTGGCGATGGTCAGGGGGTCGTGCTCGACCATGAGCAGGGTGTTCCCGAGCTCTTTCAGCTGGTGCAGGGCGCGGTTTAAGCGGGCGTTGTCGCGCGGATGGAGGCCGATGGTGGGCTCGTCGAGCACGTAGAGCACGCCGGTCAGGCCGCTGCCGAGCTGGCGCGCCAGGCGGATCCGCTGGGCTTCGCCGCCGCTTAATGTTGGCGCTCTGCGGTCGAGGCCGATGTAGGTCAGGCCGACTTCGCAAAGGAAGCGGAGGCGGTGGAGCAGCTGCTTTTTCACTTCATCGAGGAGGGGCTCGGCGAGGGGGATCTGCTCTATGAAGGGGAGAGCTTTTTCCAGGGGCATCTGGCAAAGGTCGCTGATGGAGCATCCCTCTATGGTGACGTTTCTCGCGAGGGGATTGAGCCGGGTGCCCTGGCAGGAGAGGCATTTGGTCTCTTCCAGCAGGGGGATGATCTCCTCTTTGATGTGGCCGCTTTTTCCCGCCTTGGCGAGCACCTGGTTGATCCCTATCCAGCGGAAGGAAAACCCTTCTTTACCGGTCAGCCACTTCTCGGAGCCGTTCATCAGGCTTTGCAGTTTTTGGGGGGGAAGGGTGTCCAGCGGGGTGAAGGGGTCGATTCCCTCCTCTTCCAAAAAGGCGAAAAGATAGTCGAAGGTCTTTTCGGAATAGAGCTCGGGCCACAACAGGCGCACGAGGGAAAGGGCGGACTGCTCCATCACTTCCGGGTGATTGGTGAGATTCGCGCCGTATTGAAAGCCGAGGCCGGTGCATTCGGGGCACATGCCGGCGGCGGTATTGAAGGCGAAGGTCTGCGGGGTGATCTCGGGATACGATTTGCCGGTGCTTTCCACGGCGAAGGCCAAGTTGAAGAGCACATCCTCTTTTTCCCGCATGACGGTGAGCTTCCCGTTGCCGATTTTGGCGGCGTTTTCGATCGCTTCGAAGAGGCGGTGCTTGATCGTGGCGTTCACAACGAGCCGGTCGATGACGAGGAAAAGCTCGTTTTTCCGCTTCCGGTCAAAGGGGATCTCCTGCTCCAGGGCAAAGAATTCCCCGTTCAGACGGATCCGCACATACCCTTGCCGCTGCAGCCTGGTGATGATATCGGAAAAGTTCTCCTGCTTTTTCAGATCGATGGGGGCTAGGATCTGCACTTTTTCCCCTTCGGGGTAGCCGAGGATCCGGTCGACGACATGGTCTTTGCTGATCGCCTTGATCACTTCGCCGGTTTCGGGGCAGTGGGGGATGCCAAGGCGGGCGTAGAGGATGCGCAGGTAGTCGTAGATCTCGGTCATAGTCCCGACGGTGCTGCGGGGGTTGCCGGCATGGGCCTTTTGCTCGATGGCGATGGCGGGGGAGAGCCCCTCGACTTGCGGCGACTTTTGGCTTTGGCATCTGCTTGACAAACTGGCGCGCGTAGGGGGAGAGCGATTCGATGTAGCGCCGCTGCCCTTCGGCATAGATGGTGTCGAAGGCGAACGAGCTTTTCCCGAGCCGGAGGGGCCGGTGCAGATGGTGATTTTGTCGCGCGGGATGGCCGCGTCGACCAGCTTTAAGATTATTTTGCTCAGCGCCGGTCACGGTGATTTCCCGGATGGACGGTGTTTTTTTCGTCCCTTTTTTCCGGGCGAGCGCTTCCTGGATCGCGCTTTTTGGGATCGTGATTCAGAGCCTCGTTGAGCGCGTGGCCGGTCGGGGTGTCCATGAGGGCGATCTTTTCTGGGGTACCTGGCAGCCACCAGCTCGCCCCCCGCTTCGCCCCCTTCGGGGCCAAGATCGATGATCCAGTCGGCTGTTTTGACCACATCCATGTTGTGCTCGATGACGAGGACTGTGTTGCCCATCTCGACGAGCTCGTGCAGAACTTTAAGCAGGTGCTTGATATCGTGAAAGTGGAGCCCGGTGGTGGGTTCATCGAGGATATAGAGGGTTTGCCCGGTCGCCGGGCGGACCAGCTCTTTGGCGAGCTTGATCCGCTGCGCTTCGCCGCCGGATAGGGTGGTGGAGGATTGCCCGAGCTTGATATAATCCATCCCCACTTTATCCAAGGTTTCGAGTTTATGTTTGATGGAGGGGATAGTTTCGAAGAGCTGCCAGCGCTTCCTGCACATCCATTTCCAGGATATCGTAGATGTTTTTCCCTTTATAAAGGACTGAGAGGGTTTCCGCGTCAAACCGCTTCGCCTTGGCATAGGGGGCAATCGACCCAGGCATCCTCCATGAAATCCATGTCGATCTCACCTGCCCATCCCGCCGCATTGCGGGCAGCGATCCCTCTTTGACATTGAAGCTGAAGCGCCCCGGCTTATAGCCGCGCGCCTGGCTTTCGGGCAGCTCAGCAGAAAAGGTCGCGGATCTCGTCGAAGAGCTTGATATAGGTGGCGGGATTGGAGCGGGGATTGCGCCCGATCGGCGACTGGTCGATGGCGATCACTTTGTCGATCTCCTCCAGCCCTTTGATCGCTTTATGGGCGCCAACAGGGTGCTCCGCGCGATGCAAGTGATTGGCCAGAAGCGGGTAGAGGATGTCGGTGATCAGTGAGGATTTTCCCGAGCCGGAGACGCCGGTCACGGCGACAAGCACCCCCAAGGGGAATTCCACATCGATATTTTTGAGATTATGATGCGTTGCTCCGTTGATCTTGAGGCTGCCTTTTCTGGTTTTCGCCTTTTTTTGGGGATGGGAATGGTTTTTTCCGCCTGAAAGGTAGGCGGCGGTGAGCGATTCTTTGTTTTTCAGCAGATCGGCCAGGGAGCCGTTGACGAGGATTTCGCCGCCCCGCGAGCCCGGCCCCGGCCCGAAATCGACGATCCGGTCGGCTTCACCAGATGGTCTCTTCATCATGCTCGACCACGACGACCGTGTTGCCCATATCGCGCAGGTGCTTTAGGGTGCCGATCAGCTTGATGTTGTCGCGCGGATGGAGGCCGATGGAGGGCTCGTCGAGGACGTAGGTGATGCCGACCAGGCCGCAGCCGATCTGGGAGGCGAGCCGCACCCGCTGCGCTTCGCCGCCGGATAAGGTGGGCGCCGTCCGGTCGAGAGTGAGGTAGTGCAGCCCCACTTCGATCAGGAAGCGGAGGCGCATCCGGATCTCTTTTAAGAGCTCGTCGGCGATGAGAAGTTCATGCTCGGCGAGAGGGTGATCTGCTCAAAAAAGCGCAAAGCACTCGGCGATCGTCATCTGCGTGATCTCGGCGATCCGTTTGCCGCTAAGCAGGGTGGCTGCCGGGTAGGGCTTTAACCGCTCGCCGTGGCACTCCGGGCAGACCTGCTCGCTCATGATCAGATTTGCATCTTTTTGCGGTACGTCTCGCTCTTTGCTTCGCTGTAGCGGGTATGCGCTTCGTGCGAGCACCCCTCTCCAGCGCACATGGTCCATCCAGTCGGCTCCCGTCACCGGGTGGACAAAGTGCATGCGGGTCCATTTCTTTTCCGTGCCGTAGAGGAAGACCTTTTTGGCCTTTTCAGAGAGCTTTTTCCAGGGGGTTTTGACGCTGAAGCCGTAGATGCGGGCCAAGTTGTCGTAGATATTGCCATACGGACGGTTTGGTAAGAGCTTCCGACCGAGCAGCAGTCCTCGGCGATGCTTAAATTCGGGTCGATAATTTTGTCGAGGTCGAATTCCTGAACCGCGCCCAGGCCGTGGCAGCGCGGGCACATGCCGGCCGGGCTATTGAAAGAAAAGTCATGCGGTTCCAAAGCCGAGTAGGAGAGGCCCGACTTTGGCGAGTAGGCATGCATCGAGAAGAGCGTCTCCTCTTCCGTGTCGGGATCGAAGATGCAGGCAGATGCCGTTCCCCAAATTTAGCGCCGCCGTCACCGATTCGGCGATGCGCGATTTGTTTTCCGCGCTCGACCACCAGCCGGTCGATCACCACATCGACATCGTGGGCGACATTGCCGTCGAGGGCGATCTCGTCGTTCAAGTTGATGAAGGTGCCGTCGACTCTGGCGCGCATGAACCCTTTGCGCAAAAGATCCTGGAAATCCTCTTTGAATTCCGCCTTTTTGTCTCTGGCATAAGGGGCGAGCACGATGAAGCTTCGCTTTTCGGGCAGGCTCTGCACTGTCTTTGATGATCCGCTCGCGGCTTTGCGGCGCGACCGCGTTCCCCGCTGACCGGGCAGTGGGGGACGCCGACTCGCGCATAGAGGACGCGGAGATAGTCGTAAATTTCCGTCATCGTCCCGACCGTCGAGCGGGGATTTTTGCCGGCCGTTTTCTGTTCGATCGAAATCGTCGGGGAGATGCCGCTCGCGCTCTCCAGATCGGGCTTGGCCATTTCGCCGAGCTGCCGCCTCGCAAGCGTAGAAAGGGACTCGACATAGCGCCTTTGCCCCTCGACGTAGAGGGTATCGAAGGCCAGGGAGGATTTCCCCGAGCCGGAGACGCCGGTAAAGACGATGAGTTCGTTCGGGTCGAGTGTCAAGGTCGACCGACTTTAGATTGTGGACCTTGACTTTTTTTAAAATGATTTTCAGCTTCACGGTTAACGATTGTACGCTTTCCTCCTCCCATTTTCAACAGAAAAGCCGATCAATCTGGAATATCACCGACATGATTTCTTCTAAAGTTGAAGGAGCCGCGAGTTAATGTGGTTAATCTTGAGCCATTAATTTAGCTTGTTCGAGCGTTTCATCATCCCGGTAAAGCTAACCCCATAGTCTGAATCTTCTTCCCAATCCGGCAGGGGTTTATCAAAGTCCTTGGCTATCTTTATTTTTCCTTTAAGAACACCAAGCCGGCGCTTTGGTTTTTTACTTATAGGTTCAAGTTTTCCCACAATGCCTCCAAATTCTAGATCCAAACATAGTTTATTACGAGTTTAATGGCAACTTTAATTATTTCTTCAAATAATTTAATAATTCGCGAATTTAACAGGTTAATTGTTAAAATAAGTATAGGGGGTGTTTATGGATATAAGACCTGACGGCGAAGTTGCATATAGAATGATAATAACAGATAAAGAGCATATCAAATTTGATGGGATCGACAAAAAACCGATTAACTTTGTGGATCTTAGTGGCGAAGGCTATTTGAATATGTTGTTCACCTGGTTTTATAAGATGACCAATCATGTGGTGCTTTTTGCTGATATTGGGGATGGTAAGGTAAAAAAAATTGCCCTTAAAGTCGATGAATTAGCCAAAAGTCTTGGCTTGGCTAAAGAAAATATATTAGCCCACAAAAAAAGGGAAACTGTCGATGCTATGCTTTCTGCCCGTTTAAAATCAGATCCGCAGTATCGCTATCATCAAAGCATGCGTGCACAGGGGTTGAGTCCTTTTGATGAAGTGGAATGGAGAGGGGTAATATCACCTTGCAGGGTCATTCCGGAAGCTATATTGGAAGGATTGCGCCGAAAAGAGGAAAAAGAGGACTGTAGTTCATTCACTTATGACTCTATTTGGGTTGATAAGAAGGGACAATGTGTTATTCAACCAGACGCAAAAACTATACCTATTAAAACTCCTTCCCCCTCATTAATTTCTTATCTCTTTGGCAGTACTGAAGAGAAGGAAGACACTGACGCGTTGAGAAAAGAACATGAAGGGCATTTTGGCAAAATGGAGAAGGGGTGGACACGAGATGAGGATTTCGTGGCCTCTTATCAGGCCTATAGAAAAAATGAGATCGCTAAATGTAAGGAGATAGCAGAAAAACGGGATGTCTATAGTGGGGGATTGGCGATCATTCAACGCTTTCTAGGACCAACAGCCAGAGAAGAGGTTTATAGAACCGGACAAATAAACGATACAATGAAAAGGGGGTTAATCTCTAAGGGATTTACGGAGGGTAAAGGCGGGGGTATTGACATGCTCAGCCGTATGGTTAATCACAATCTTGAGGCCCGCCCATCTTTAGATGATGCCATTACGCGATTTAGCGGATCTCTCGACTCAGAATGAGCTTGAGAAATAAAAGTTTTAGCCCCATTTATGAGATTGAAGCGAGCCCTGTTAGCCATATGATTGAAATTAGCTTAAATTCCCTTAAAACTTTTTATGAAAGCGTCGGCATGTCTTGCGTTTTGCAATCCCAGGATTCCCTCAACTGGCTCGAGATTAGAATGGGAGTCGATGAGGCTAAAAGACCTAAGACTCTTGTTCTCTTGGTTATTGAGAAGGACTCCTCTTCAGAGCAGAATTTTGGCTATTTTATTCAATTTCGCTACCTTTTTCCCTTCACAGTTCAAAAAGAGACCATTCCCGAGATGGCGCGCTTCATCTTATTGCTTAACAAAGTGATTGAATTTCCAGGCTTTGGCTTTAGCGAGAGCGATGGCAAGGTCTATTTCAGGCACGACCTCCACAGTTGTATTAAGAGAATTAATGAGGATTTATTAAAAGGGGTGCTGGGCTACATCCTTTTTATGATCGATTCTTATGGGCCTGTAATGGAATCGCTTGCGGAAAAGAAAAAGACGCTGAACCAAATTCTGAAAGAGGGAGTTTAGGTTGTGGCTGGGACAGCAGCATTCACTTCTTCTGATTTCTCCGAAATTTTAACAGGGTTCTTGACAATTCTCATAACGGCCTCAAATGGATCTGCCTCCATAAAGGGATCGATCTCATTGCCACCGTTTTGCTCTTTCAAGTAGGCTAAAATCGCCTCTTTTTCACCTGGTGCGAATTCGCTATTAAGGGGGCTTTTCCCTTTTTCTAGGGTTTTATCTAAATCTTGTAAATTTGTAGTAGAGGCACCATTAAAATTGGCGAGATGTTTACCATAACGGTATTTGTCGTTGATTTCTTGCCGTTCATTTTCCAAGGCAACTAACTGTGGGTAGACAGTGGAAAGTTTCTGTTTTAGTTCAATAATACGTTGAATTTGAGATGGATCCTTAAGATAGGCATGAGCTTGTTCGAGTTCTCTCAATTTAGTTTCTTCTTTGAGTTTTGCTTGCAGCGTGCGCATATAAATATCATGAAGCGATCCATCCCTATCTTCATTACGTGCGCGTTCCTTCTCTAGTTTTCCTAACAATGAATTTATTTTTTCAAGCCTGGCTTCTCTAGCCTCAAGAGTGTTATTCGGTTGTTGAGCTTCTCCCAACACTTCTTCGTGCTTACTCTTTTCCTTTTCCAGCTTTTGGAGTTCGTTTATCTCATCTGCATGTCCGGATTTATAGGTTATGAATCGTTGTTTGACATCGATCCAAAGGTTCTGAAAGGTGTTAGCGATGTCTTCGCGATGCTTCCAGCTTAGATAGGCGACTCCAATAGTAAGGGCAAAGGGAATACCTAATACACCTCCAACAGTTATTGCAAAACCATAACCTATCGAGTGTGTCGCTCCTGCCAACAAGGTAAATTTAGCTGGGATAAATGATGCAAGGGCTTGAAAAACAATGACCACTGTAGTGCGAAAGGTAACAACAGAATTTTCATCTCTTTGATGTTTCAAATTACTTAATCTGAGTTCTAATATTTGTTTAAGCTTTGGTTGATTGACGCATTTAGCTATCCGGCTCTCCACATCTGCTATCTCCTTATTTATGGCTTTAAATTTCTTCATATTGCCCCATACAGCAAGCGATTGAAATATGCCAAATCCGAAGACCTCTCCGCTGCTGCTTGGGAGCAAGTCACTAATCGGATTTGATGTGGCCATCGTGTCTTTCACCGAGTCCTGAACTATCGTGCTATCTCCACCTAAGGCACTTTTTTGTTGTGTTTGTTTTTTTTGAATAATTAAACTATCTCTTAGTTTTTCAAGTGCTCTAATTCTACTGTTATCTTTATTTGGTTGATTATTAAGGTGCTCAATTTCGCTTTCAATGTTTTTGATTTTTGTATCTAACTCTCGGATTTTGGACCAGCTATCAAACATACCAGTGAGAGGTTCAATTTCCGAGTCAATACCTACACCTAATTGTGAATCAAGAAAATCTGGGCCTTGGTCTTGGTCTTCTTTTTTCTTCCCCTCATTTAGGCCTGGATAATATCCCTCCCCTCCTATCAAATGAGCAATTTGCCTCTCCTTTTCAAACTTGAGATCGTTGTAAAATGCCAATTTTTCAATTAATTCAATCTCTGGTGTTTCTTGAGCAGAGATTTGCTCCGAGAATAGCCGGATATTGTGATCTATTTTTTTGATTTCAGTTTTCAATTGTTCTATTTTTTGCACTTTGGTATTTAATGCTTCATTGATGGCATTGCCAGCATTTACCAATTGATTATTCCCGTCCAAAGGAGCGGAGAGCTCGTGTGTTGGTGTTGCGGTTGTTGTATTGTCGATTTGAATGGGAGAAGAAACTGGCTTAGTTTCAGATGTGTGATTTTCGATAATGCTAAATTGAGCGGCCTGTTGTCCTTGCCTTATAATATAATCATTAAAGTTGCTGTTAATTCCACCCATAACAATACTTTTGTTAATGTGCTTTATATTAATTATAGCACAAAAGTATATATTATAAAATTTGTTAAGAGGCGATGAATTTATCGAAATCGCGCCAAAGCTGATGGCGGATAGAGGGACTCTCCCGGAAGATTTCGTGCAGGCCGCCCGGATAATAGGCGTGCACCCCTTGCGGCAATTGCTTTGCAAAATCTTCGTTGTAAGTGACGTCGACGATGGTGTCGCTGCCGCCGGTGGCGATAAAGAGGGGCAGGTCGGCTTTGGGGCCGGACCAAAGGAGGCGCAGGGAGTCGAAGGCGGACTTGATCCACCCAATGCTCGGTCCTCCCATCATCAGGTGCCGGTATTGAATGCAGTAGTTTTGCATCTCCCGGTAGGCCTCTTCGTCGGTGGTGTAGCCGTTCTGCTCAAAAGGGGTGGTGTAAATGGGGTCGACAGGGCCGGTCCCGGGCCAATATTGATCCAGGGCGATGAGCGAAGAGGCGGCCCAAAAAAGGTTCGACATGGCGGCGTTGCAAAGGGGGGTTTTTAGGGCGAGGAGGGGGGAAAAGAGAAAGGCTTTTGTAAAGGGATGGCGGGATTGCAGAAGCCTTAGGGCCACATGCCCGCCGGTCGAATAGCCGCCTAAGATAAGCTCCCCTTCGGTTTGGGGCAGGACGATGTCGTTCAAAAAGGCCTGGGCGTCGTTGATATAGAGGTCGAAGGAATCGACGTGCTGCAGGCGATGGACGGTTTCCTCGTCGTGTTTCTCTGGACTCAAGAGGCGCTCCGACCCCCCCTGGCCGCTCAAATCGAACATCCAGACATCCAGGCCCCGCTCGAGCAGGGGATTGATCAGGGCTTCATAGAACTCAAGAAAGGTGCCCCGCCCCTGGATGAAAAAAACAGTTCCTTTTGGATCAGGGCTTTTAAAGTGGGTATAGCGGAGCAAATGCCCCTGCGGCGTTTCATAATAGGCCGCCTGGTTAATTCCCTCTTGAAATGAGGCCATAACCAAGAATGGATAAAATAAAAGAAAAATGATCTGTTTCATTAAAAATTCCTAAAGAAATAATATAGTGTGTTGTATTTAAAAAAGCAAATGGTTTGATCAGAAAGTGTTTTGCAGTTAAACCGTTTTTTGATTTAATGAGTCTTATGGAAATGACACGCACAAAAATTATCTGTACTATCGGCCCTTCCGTAAATACTAAGGAAAAAATTGAGATGCTGGTCGACGCCGGCATGAATGTCGCCAGGCTCAACTTCAGCCACGGAACGCATGAAGAACATCTTAAAGTCATTCAGTTTCTTAAGGAAGTGAGAAAAGAAAAGGGCGTTCCGCTCGCGATCATGCTCGATACGAAAGGCCCGGAAATCCGGATCGGCAAGTTGAAAGAGGAGATGATTCTCGAACCCAAGCAGCAATGGCAGCTGGTAAAAGAGGAGCTGGTCGGGGATAAATCGCGCGTCACGCTAAAGCCGCCTTCTGTGCTCGATCAGCTAAGCGTTGGGGTTACGGTCCTATTCAATGACGGCCTGATTAACTCGCGCGTGGTGGAAAAGAGCGATGCGGGGGTGGTGGTCGAAATTGTCCACGGCGGCCAGATCAGCTCGGGAAAAGGGGTCAACATCCCCAACATCAATTTGAATTTGCCGGCGGTGACTAGCAAGGATATCGAAGATATCCGCTTTGGCTGCCAGCAGGATATCGATATCATCGCGGCTTCTTTTATCCGCTCGCCCGAACACGTGCTGCAAATCAGAAAGCTCGTTGAAGATGAAGGGAAAAGCGATATTCTGATCATCGC
Source organism: uncultured Chlamydiae bacterium (assembly GCA_963696295.1). GTDB lineage: Bacteria > Chlamydiota > Chlamydiia > Chlamydiales > JAJFMB01 > CAVOJR01. The sequence goes on from CAVOJR010000001.1 coordinate 2,497,043, forward strand.
CAAAATCGAAAATCACGAAGGGGTGCAAAACTTCGACAGCATCGTGCAGGTGGCCGACGGGATCATGATCGCCAGGGGCGATCTGGGCGTCGAGCTCCCTTTGAGAACGGTGCCGAGATTGCAGAAAATGATGATCCGCAAATGCTACCTGGCCGGCAAACCTTCGGTGACGGCGACGCAAATGCTCGAGTCGATGATCCAAAGCGCGCGGCCGACGAGAGCCGAAGCCTCCGATGTGGCCAACGCGATCTACGACAGCACCTCAGCCGTCATGCTGTCCGGCGAGACGGCTGTTGGAAAATACCCGATCGAAACGGTCAGACAGATGAAAGAAATTGTGTTGGAGTCAGAACGGGATTTTGATTATCGGACGTTCTTTAGCGTACACACGCCGTTGCCCTACCACGATGTTCCTTCGGCGGTGACTTTGGGCACGGTGAAAACATGCTACAATACCAACGCCAAGGCGATCTTTGTGTTTACCTCGAAGGGGGGAACCGCCCGGCTGATCTCCCGCCTGCGCCCTTCGATGCCGATCATCGCCATGACCTCCAATAAGAAGTGCTATAATCAGATGGCCTTTAACTGGGGTGTGATCCCGATGCTTGGCAAAGAGTGCCAAAATGTGCAGGAAGCTTTTCAGCAGGTGAGCGAATTTTCCTTAAAAAACGGGTATGTGAAAGAGGGGGATCTCGTGGTGCTGACAGCCGGCTCTCCCTTTGGCGTCAGCGGTTCGACCAATATGATGATTGTCGAGGATATCGGCAATGTGCTGGTGAGGGGAAGCAAGGGGCTTGGGATTAAACTGGAAGGGCGCGTAGCCATGGTTTTGTCCCCCGAAGAAAGAGATCCTTCAGAAATCAAAGAGGCTCTGATTGTTTTGACCGAGTGCCATGCGGGCTATCTGCCTTATATCCGGCAGGCGTCGGCCATCATCTTGCAAAACCACCCCAATGATACCGCTTCGGAAAAATACGCCCTGCAGGCCGCTAAGGAGCTCGGCAAGTCGGCTCTCATTCGCGCCGATGGGGCGCTCAGAAATCTGCATGAAGGTCAACGGATAATACTGGAGCCGAACCGCGCTTTAATTTTCCTGGCAAAGAGCGGCTAAGATGGAGAGGGCCGCCAGCGCGGCCGTATCGGTGCGCAAGATGTTGTTATTGAGCTTCACTCCAAGCGCGCCCTGCGATTTTAACCAGGCAATTTCTCCTTCGCTAAATCCTTTTTCGGGGCCGATAAATATTGTGGCGTCTTGGCCTTTGAAAATCGCGGCTAATGGGGGGGCGTCTTCAGAGAGGTCCCCGAAGTAGGCCTGGATAGACATTGGGCACTCTTTTAACGAGGGAAAGAAGCGGATTTCGGGCAAAAAAAGGCGGCCGCTTTGTTTCATGGCGGCGATGGCGATCTGTCTGGCCCGCTGCACCGGCATCTCTTTTTTTTCGCTGAGTTGCGAGGGAAAGAGCCACGCTTCCGTCATGCCGAGTTCGGTGCCTTTTTCCAAAATAAAATCGAGCCGGTTGGCGCGCGGCAGGGCCTGCGCGAGGATGAGCGCGCGGGAGGGTTTTTTTTGGCTGGTGAGGGAATTGATTTTGAGGCGGGCGTTTTTTTTGCCGATCTCTAAAACCTCGGCCAGCGCTAGCTGCCCCTGACCGTTCACCAGTTCGATCGTCTCTTTCTCTTTCACCCGCATCACGTGCGAGAGGTGGTGAAACTCCAAATCCTGCAATGAGAGGCCTTGATTTTGGGAAAAAAAGGCGTCGATGAAAAAGCGGTCCTGCGGCATCAGCGGTCCACTTTGACATTCACGCAATTTTCATCCAGCTGGCAAAGCAGGTTGAGGGTCAGATCTTTCGAGGTGTGCAGCGTTAATTTTTGCATATAATCCCGAAAGCGCTGCCGCAGCAGGGTTTCATTTTTCTTGGGAGAGGGGGTGTTGTCATTTTTCTCTTTGGCGAGGTTAGCCATCCAGTAGGCGATATAGGTGTCCTCGATTCTGGTGGGATCGATCACTTGCAGGCTCCAGGAAAGGGTTTGCCTCTCTTCCGGAGGTGCGATCACGACGGCGATTTCCATGTTATCCCGGATCAGATCCAAAAACAGCTGGCTGACCTTGCTGACAAAGATGGGCGTTTTGAGATAGGTGAGATTGTTTTTTTCCTGGATCTCATCATTGGGGAGCAGGGGGAAATTTTTGGGGTTGAGTTTATCGCTGTACTTGATCGGATAAAATAGGCGGATCGGAATATCCCGTTCCACCGCCAAAAGCTCATCGCGCAAAAAGTCGATCCGGATATTTTCCGCGTCGGGATCGTTGAGTTCTTTGAGCTGGGGATTTTTGTAAAAGGGGATGGTGATATATTTCAATTTGTCGGGTACGTAATAACAGATCTCGTCGTTATGGGGCGGTTTTTGCAATTTTTGCAATTTGTCCAGTTGTTCTTTCGTGATGTCGTTGAGGTTGATGGCGACCACCAGCCCTTCGGTTTTCATCTCCTGGATCTCTTTTTCAGGCCCTGTCACTGTCTGCATGATCTGCTCAGGCCAGATGCCGAGAAACTCATAGCCGGACGGCGCATCGCCGATGGTGGTGATGTTGACCGGGATCTTGTCGGTGATGAGCCGGCTTAAGCGCAAAATATATTCGTTATGCTGCACCTGGGTGATGTGATTCGTGAGGTTGATCGAGGGATTTAAGCTGATCAGATTCTTTTTAGTCAGATGCAGCACCCATTCATCGTGGTAGATTTCCGAGGCGTCGACCTGCACTTCAAGATCGCCCGGCTCCAATTTTTCGATCACATCTTTGGTGCCTGTCAGGTTCAGATTGATCCTTTTGCCCAATGTGCCGTTGGCGCCGAGGCCCAAGGCGGTTTTTCCCGGGGGCAGATTGATCACGCGCAAAGGGACGTGGGGGATGGTTTTCGTGTCGATAATCGAGTGGTTGACAAACAGCCAGATGATACTGGCGGCAAAGATAGCGACCAATTTGCGCTGCCAGTTATGAAGAAAAATCCGCTTAATCATTTGAACATCTCATTGGTGGCAAAATGGGGTTTGAAAGTGGCCGCGATCGAAGGGGCGGTCGGGGGGTTGAATATGCTGCGCACAATCCCTTTGAAGCGGTCGATCTTGACGCCGCGCGTCATGATGCCTTCTCTTGCAATCGACACCTTGCCCGTTTCTTCCGAAACCACAATGATCAGGGCGTCGGTGACCTGGCTGACGCCAAGACCGGCGCGGTGCCGCGTGCCCATCGACTTTGTGATTTGCGAGCTGTCATCGGCCAAGGGGAGGATGCCTGAGGCGGCCAAAATGGTTGTGCCCCGGATAATGACGGCGCCATCGTGCAGGGGAGAGGAGTGGAGGAAGATCGTTTCGAGCAGTTCGGGGGAGAAGACGGCGTTTAAAACAATTGCTTTATTGGCGTATTCCTCTAAAGAGTCCTGATTTTCCAAAAGGATCAAGGCTCCGGTGCGCCGGTCCGACAGTTTGTAGACGCACTGGGTCAGGTTATCAAGGAAATTATCGAATTCTGTGACTTCCCGGTATTTTCTTCCCTTGACGCTGAGCTTGGACAAAAAGAGCCTCAGTTCCGGCTGAAAGATGATCAGCAGGGCGATGACGGCGACATTGATGAAGTAGAGCATGAGCTTGCGGATCACCGGCAGATGGAGCCATTTGGAGAGCATAAAAAGGCCGAGGAAGGCGAACAGCCCGAAAATCAGGTCCATCGTGCGGGTGTTCCAGAAGAAGGACATCACCCAATAAAAGAGCATGGCGATAATCAGTATTTCAATTCCCGGAACGATGAATTCTAAAAATTTCATATGATAAATCGCCCTATAAACATCAGATGGGGATTGTATCAAAAAATCTAGGGAGCGACAACAGAAAAATTCCATTGATTTTTAGTTTAATAACTGTTATTATTAGTTTCAAAAATAAATAAATAGGTGTTATTATGTCATTTGATTATTTTAACAATGTTAAAGATGGAGCTATGTATAGTTTCATTTTATCTACCGCTTTTACAGGCGCTGTGACGATGAATCTCCAAACAGCCGTTGCGAGCGGGGCTGTGAGCGCCCTGGCTTCGGTTCTTTCTTCCGTGGCCCTGCCCATCTTGAAGAAGAATGGAATTGACTCTTTGGATACAAAAATGGAGATTGCGAAAAGGACTGCCGTCGTGATTTTAGCCGATCTTATCTTTACGGGGGGAAAAACGACTTTGCGGCAATCGATGATCTATTTGGTAACCAACGCCGTTATGGTGTTTCAGCAGGGCACCGCGTTTCCGTCGAAAGGCAATGAAGCCTTCTGCCATTTGAAGCTTTAAGGGGTTGTCAAAAGATAAAATAAAGTATTTAACAGCCATCATCTTTGAACGACCATATACGAGTATATGGCCCTCCTCGCGATCTTTCAAGCTTTAATTTATTTTTTGACAGTCCCTAATCTTTCACCGGCTCCTCGGGAGGGGTGTGATTTTTCTGCTCTTTTAATTGGTCGAAATCGCGGTAAATAAGATCCATTTTTTCGTTGAGCTTCTGGTATTCGGTTTCTATTTGCTCCATTTTCTGCTGATTGCGGCATTGCAAATAATCCCGGATGTTCCCAAAGTTGCCTATGACGATACCGGTCGCTAAAGAGAAAAGCAGCAAAAGAAAAGTGATCCAGAAGCCTATCACGCGCGTAACCACCAGTAGAATAGTGATCAAAAAGATGAGGCCGGCGAACACGAAGGCTAAACCTTCATAGGTGCTGAAGAGGTGGGTCATGATTTCTCTTCCGTGATTTTGATTCTATGCACCCGTGCGGGCAGGGGGAAGTTCCGCCACTCAATCTCGGCGGGCTCGCTGGCGTATTTGGTGTAAAATTCCCGCTTTATTTTAAGAATTTTCTGAAATTCCGCGCCTTTAAACCATTGCCCGTAGGTGCTGGTGAGCACATATTCCACCGCCGTGATTTCCGCGCCTTTTTTGGCGAGCCTTTGATAGGCGCTCAAAATGTTCTTGAGAACGGTTTCATTGGGGAGGCCGTTCAACGGGACGCCGGTGGCAATCGCATCGAACTGAATATCCGCCTTCCAGGTCGAAATGTCGGCGTGATGGACAATCACGCGCCGATCCTCTTTAAATTTCTGCTTGATCAGATTGTAAAACCCTTCTTCGATTTCCACCACGTGCAAAGTGTCGTTTGCGCCCAGTTTTTTTACGAGAAGTTCCGTGACGACGCCTGTGCCCGGCCCGATTTCCAAATAGTTGCGCCGCTTCGTGTCGTCAGGTTCGGGAATGTGGCGGACCATCCGCTCGGCTACATAGGTGGAGCAAGAGAATGGGGTGCCGGCTTCTCTTGGCTTATGCAAAAAGCTCAGCAAAAAAACGAGCCACTCTGGTTTTTTGGTAATCATTTCAAAAGGTTAGCTCAATTATTCTGAATATGCAAGTCAAAAAGAGGCTGAAAAGTCTCCTGATCGACAAAGGAGCAGCCGAGATGGATATCGGGCTTGACTGAGCCGTGAAAATCGGAGCCGCCGGTCGCTATCCACCCTTTATCTTGGGCGATCTGAGCCCATTTCTGGTTTTGCTCTTTGGAAAATCGGGCGTAGCGGACTTCGATGCCGTCAAAGGGCATCTTCAGCAGGGCTTTGACGATGCTGTTTTGCGTAATCAGATGGGGATGCGCAATGATGGCGACCCCTTTTGCTTGATGGATGACTTCCAGAGTCTCAGCCACATCGATAGGACTTCCTGGGACATAGCAGGGCCTGTTTTCTCCGATGTATTTCTTGAAAGCCTCTTCTACGGAGGAGACATACCCATTTTTCATCATCGCCTGGGCGATATGGGGTCGGCCGATCGTATGCGTTTCAGTGCTCTCGAGATCCACGGGCATATTGCATTTTTTTAGCTTTTCTATGATAGCGAGGTTCCGGTCGCTTCTTCGCTTTTTATGTTTGAAACAGAGCGCCTGAATCTCCTCAGAATTAAGTGAGAAGGCGTAGCCGAGCACATGGACGCTCACGCCCTGATGGGAAGCGGAAAATTCGATGCCGGAAATGAGCCGGATACCTCTCTTTGCGGCATAAGGCACAGCGAACGGATATGCGCCGATGGTGTCGTGATCGGTGATCGACAGCCCGCTGAGGCCGATCTCTTTGGCTCTATCGATTAGCTCTTCGGGGGTGAATGTCCCGTCGGAAAAAGTGCTGTGGCAATGCAAATCAAACATCATATTGAATATAGCGCACTTCGCTTTGCAGCTCAATGCCCGTTTGTTCCTTTACTCTTTGTTTCACAAGCTCAATCAGTTCCAGCACTTCCTGAGAAGTGGCATCCGCTTCGTTAATGATAAAATTGGCGTGTTTTTCGGAAACTTTCGCTCCGCCTATCTTTACCCCTTTAAGCCGGCATTTGTCAATCAATGCGCCGGCGGCCTCACAGGGGGTGTTTTGAAAAACGCAGCCCGCCGATTTCTCGCTATAGGGCTGAGTGTTTTTGCGGTAGGTGATGATGCCTATCTGCTTCTCCCGCGCCTCCTTGGAGGGGGCGAGCTGAAAAGCGGCCGATACGATAGCCCCTTCCCGATGGTGAAAAGAGGAGGTGCGGTAGCCAAATTGGAGCTCTTCTTTTTTCAGGCGGCTCATCTCGCCCTCTTTTGAGATAAAATCAACCCATTGGAGCGTTCCAAAGGTTTCTGAGCCGTTTGCGCCGGCGTTCATGAAAATGGCCCCGCCGACGGTTCCTGGAATGCCCGAGGCGAATTCGAGTCCCGCCCACCCTTCCCGGGCAGTCACCGTTCCAAGTCTTGAAAAGCTGTAGCCGGCGCCCGCTTCAAAGAGGCCCTGAGCCGGCCTGTTCAGATGGGCGATTTTGTTCAGGATGACCATGCCGTTAAAGCCCCGGTCATCGAACAGGCAGTTGGAACCTTTGCCCAATATAAAAAAAGGAAGTCCGTTTTGACGGCAATGGATAAGGACCTGCAGCATCTCATCGCTTGACTGAACTTCAGCAAAATAGGCAGCCGGACCGCCGATGCCGAAAGTGGAATACTCTTTTAGATTAATCTGATTGAGGATCTTCATCGATAAATTTATGCGCCTCGGTTGCAGTTTCTTCACTTTCTTCGAGCGACTTGGCGGCTTGCGAAATCAAGGCTTCATCCACTTCTTTTCCCAGGCTTTTTTGATAAATCGCATCGAGAATCGCGTTGATGAAATTGGCCGATTCGGGGGTGCTGAACTTGCGCGCCAGCCGGATCGCCTCGGCGATGGCCACTTTGCCGTCGATCGACTCATCAAAGAGCATTTCATAAATGGCGAGTCGTAAAATATTTCTTTCAACTCTTTGGATTCTGTTGAAGTCGTAAGATCGGCAGGTTTTGCCGATCTTCTCGTCGATGGCGGTAAGATGCCCCAGAATCGTTTGAGCCCTGGCCTCGCCCATTCTGACGTTTTTTTTGGAGATTTCCAATTCTTTCATGAGCATATCGACAATCGCTTCGGGTTCGGCGTACCCCATATCATAGCAATAGAGCATCTGGAAAACGACTTCGCGCAGTTTTTTTGGTGACAGAGACATAAATTAACAATTTTTTTAGTGAAGAAGGAGTCTATGATAGCAAATCGGCCATTGAAAGAAAAGAGTTTCTTTGCCGGGCTGCGAGACTTCGCAGCCCCAGCAGATATAATCTTTAAGGATTATAGAATTTCCTTAAGGCTTATGGCACTAAAAGCTATGGCGGAGAAACCAAAAGCGCGCTGCCCATTATAGAGAGAGACAGCTCCCAGGATAATATTGGCAATTTGGCTTCCAGCAAAAATATATCCATTGTAGTATGCTTGTTTATTTTCTTTATGCGCTTGCAAATCGATAGAATGGGCGATTTTTGTGGCGGCGGCCCCTAGGACTGCGGCGGTTAAGCAGATAATCACTCTATTTTCCAAAAGAAAAGGTTTACCGGACAAAGTAATCGCTTGATAAGCCATGGCGCCGATAGTTACCCCAAAAAAGTCTTTAACATAAGTCTGAATCTCTTTAGACTGGGACTTCTTTAAGACCTGCAGCGGTAATGTTTGTATCGCTCCTAAGGCGATATTTCCACAAATTCCAATCATAACTCTCCTTATGGGTTGAATAGGCAAACAGGATATTATAATGGAACGGCATTTATCAAGCAAGTATACTATATAAGAAATGACTTATCAGTAATGTTCCCATAGGCAAGTTTACCGATTATCTCGAGCAGCCACTCACTAAAGGATTTCCAATAGGCAGGCAAATTGGGTTGAAAAGGAGGGGGGGTGAGATTTAGTTTGTGCAATTCTTTTTGGAGGGTGGTTAATAAATTTCGAATTTCAACAACTTTTGTGCTTTCTGAACTTTTTTCTGTCCGTTTGATACAATCCCTCAATGGGAATAAAATCTCAAGAATGAGTCTCCAGGAAGGCACATATTTTGGAACCGGGCCCAAAGCCTTAACGAGTTGATCATTTTTGCTGAAGCGATACCGCTGCTGATTTCTCTGTAAATATTTACTGAACAATCCACTTAGACAGAACTCATCCAATGTTTCGAGGAGATTTCTTTTTGTGTAGGCTATTTCAACCAAATCCGAGGCCGCATAATCTGTTTTTGGGTGGGTTAAAAAGAATGCTATAATGTCGGCCCTAGTGCCTGTGCCGAATATCGAACGCGCTCTTATGCTAAGCAATGCGGGGGATTCAAGCGGGCGCAGGCAAGATTTATGGCTTAATGTTATTCTTAATGGTGATGATTCCTCGAAAAGCGGCCATGAGGTCCGTGCGAGTGAGTTCAGCGTGGCGGCATAGACGGAAAAAGGTCCGTTTAAATTTCTAAAACCCTTTATAATTGATTTTAAACGATTTGTAGAGATAAAGTGGTGATATTGCGAGCACCAATCCAATGATTCATCCCGGAGGCGTGGGTCAACTTCTGCTAAAGTTACTGTTAACAAAATAAGTTCTTCGAGAGAAATAAAATAATTTTGGTGTTTTCGTATGACGCCAGCCACACCCAATTCCGTCCATAGGCTCCAGGTAAGGTCGAGAAGTAGCTGGTCCAATTCTTTACTTAATGTAGGCATTAATGCTCTCCATGGCTCTATCAATCTCTAATTCAAAAGCTTCAGAAATATCATGAGTAATGCACCAACGTTTGGCCAGATCAAGCTCCTCTGCAGAGGGCTTCAAAGTGATGAGGTCGGCGAAATGTTTACTTTGGGGGCCATGATCTACACTGGCATAGAGTTTAAAACAGATTTGGTCAAAGCGATCTGCCAGGTGAACAAGTAATCCTTTAAAGCGGCGAGTGTGCATTCGATCGGTAAAGCCTGAAGGTAAACCCAAATTTAGTAAAGAGGTTGGGCCGCAATTTAGCCAATCTTTTCCTAGTTGGAGGGCTATTCCAACTTCTTCAGCAGCTTGACGCAAGCCTTGAGGTAAGGGATCTGCGGTAATTAGTCGACCCTCTTTCACCATGGCAACAAGATCTAAATCTTTTGTTGTTCGCTCTATCTGTCTTAAAAGAAGTAAACTTCCTCCACCGATGGCTACAATTTCGAAAAACAGGTCCCGATCTGTAAGTAATTGACCGAGAACAGTTAAAGCTTCCTCTAAGCTTTCAGAAGATATTTCCATTTTCACTTCCTTCCCTAGGTAATTTGAGATGTATAACATCACGATTCGAGATGTTAAACATCACGATATTACATTTTGATTTATTTTGCAAATTGAGGATTATAGGGTAATATGTGTTTTTTTGCTGGCGGGAAAAAAGCCCAAACGTTTACGTTGAAAATTCGCCACTCTAAACTTGCGATATTATGTTAGGAATATTTTTAGACATTGAGGCCACTGGCCTTGACTTTACCAAACACAATGTGATCGATATTGCCTTCAAAATTATCGACCTCACATCCGGCGAGTTCAAGGACTCCTATCAAAGCATCGTTAAGCAATCCCCGCAAGCCTGGAGCAGAAGGGATCCGGTCAGCATCAAAATAAACGGTTTCACCTGGGAGCAAATCTTGACCGGCAAGCCTCCCAAGGTGGTCGCCGACGAAATCATCGCTTTGCTGGATAAATGGCACATCGAACGGGGAAAAGCGGTCTTTATCTGCCAAAATCCCTCTTTCGACCGGGGCTTTTTCACCCAGCTGATCGAACCCTACAGGCAGGAAAAACTCCACTGGCCCTACCATTGGCTCGATTTGGCCTCGATGTATTGGGCGATTTTGACGAGAAGAAGCGTTGAAGAGAGAGTTCCCTTTCCCACCGAAATCATTTTGTCCAAAAATGAGATCGCCAAAATTTACAAGATCGCCCCTGAAAGAGAGCCGCACCGCGCGATGAACGGCGTCAACCATTTGATCGACTGCTACGAGGCTGTCCTTGGGGTTAACATAACCAAAGATGCCGTGATATCATGATCAAGCGCTATTTGACTTTCGATGATGTGGCCCTGGTGCCCCAATTTAACAATATCCCTTCGCGCACCGAACCCAATTTGGAAACCTGGCTCACTAAAGATATAAAAATCGGTATTCCGGTTTTAGCCTCCAATATGGACAGCGTGATCGGCGAGCCGCTGGCCGATATTTTGATCGAGAATAAGTCGATGCCCATCTTCCACCGCTTCACCGATTTTGAAACGCAAGCGAAGTGGGTGAAAAAATACGGAGCTAATACTTTCATCTCCTGCGGCATTCACAGGGACAAAGTGGATATGACCCGTAAATTGCTCGATTTGGGAGCGGCCGGCGTGTGCATCGATGTCGCGCACGGACACTCCGACAGGATGTTTCATCTGATCCAGGATTTGAAGAAAACCCATCCCGGTAAAGCGATCATCGCAGGCAATGTGTGCACGCCGATGGCCTACCACGATCTGGTCAACGCTGGCGCCGACGCGGTGAAAGTAGGCGTTGGCCCCGGAGCTGCCTGCACGACGCGCATTATGACGGGTTTTGGCGTGCCGCAATTTTCCGCGATCTTCGAGTGCGCGCAAACGGCAGAAAAACTCCGCATCCCTTTGATTGCCGACGGAGGCATTCGCAATGTGCGCGATCTGGTGCTCTGCCTGGCGGCGGGGGCAAGCTCGGTGATGATCGGCAAGCTCTTTGCCTTGACGAACGAAAGCGCGGCGCCGAAGCGGCAGAACGGGGAGAAGCTGGAAGCCAAATACCGCGGTCAGGCGAGCGAGGATTTTCAAACTGACTACTATGGGGCCCTGAAAGAAAAAACGGTGGCGGAAGGCGTCGACTTTTGGGCTCCCGTCCAATGCAGCGCAAAGCAGCTGATCGATAAGTTCCTCGGAGGATTGCGAAGCGGCATGACCTATGGGGGCGCCCGCAACATCAAAGAGCTGCAAAGAAAAGCGGAATTTGTCGAGGTGACTTCGACGTATATGGCCGAGAGCCTGCCCAGGATGGGTTGACTCTATTAACCTTTGAGGATCAGCAAAAGCGAGGGTGATCTATGCCTGTTGATCCAGCGGTGATGGCTGCAGCGCCAAAGAAGGGGATCTAAATTTTCTGCCCAGGCGAGGATGTTTTCCTCCTCTTTTTGCCCCTCGTCGTGCCCCGGATAACAGGTGACGCTGATCATCCCGCCCGGTTTGAGGAGCGGGAGCGCCTGATTCAAACTCTCGAGGGTGCTTGAGGTTTCAGTGGTGATGCTTTTGTCGCCCCCCGGCAGATAGCCGAGATTATAGACAATCAGTTTGATCGAGCAAGGCGCTATTTCGGATGGAAAGCTGGAGTGGCACCTTTGATAAAAGATGACGTTGTCCAGCTTATGCTCCTGAAGTTGTCTTTTTGCCTTAATGATGGCCTCGCTTTGCACATCAAACGCATGCACGGCATGGGCGAGCCTCGCTAACTGGACCGTGTCATGGCCGTTGCCGCAGGTCGCGTCAATCGCAAAATCCTCTTTCGTCAAAAGCGCGCTCCAGGTTTGGTGCGCCATTTCAAGGTGAGGTTTAAAAGAAAAATTGTTGCTATGCATTTTTTATTTTGAATTATACCACACTTATTGATGCTTTTTGAAGCTGACGTTGAGGAAGAATTCGTTGCGGTAGCCAAGCGTGCTCGCAAAGATGTGGCTGATGTCGTTTTCGATCCGCTCTATGGTCATAAGTTGTTGTTCTTTAGCTACATAGGGTAAATCCACCGTGATGTGGATCTTATTGTCTTTAAGAATGAGGTTGAAGGGAATCTCTTCTTTAGGAAATTTTGCCTTCCAGTAGGTCGCGAGGCATTCCTGGATCAGGTTTTCATCCACGCTGACCGCATTGCTGCCTGAGCGGACATAGTAGTATTTTCTTTTAGAGGATAAGATGACCTGCCCGATGAAGGAGCAGCCGATGATAAAAAAAGCAAAGCCGAAAAGAAAAATGGCCACAGTATTTTGAATGAGGAATTGAATGACGGCGGATTCGATGACATTTATCCAAGGGATAAGCATACAGGCGATGCCGATGACGATAAAAAAGAGGGCGATGAAGAAAGTGATGAAGGAGTAAAAAAAATGGCGCATCAAAAGTGTCCGTTGAATTCTTCTTCGAATTTGGCTTCAGCGGGATTCTGTTCGATATTAATCAGCTTCTGGTGGATATCGCTATGGACAATGTTTTTGAAGACCACATGAACGCGCGACACATGCAGGCCGGTCAGGCGGGTGATTTCGGCGTCGACCTTTTCCTGGATTTCCTGGGCCTTCTCCGGAATGGAAATGCCAAAGCAGACATTGATTTCAATTTTAATCGACACGGACTGGCTTTTGCTGTCCTGCTCGGCATAAATGCCCTTGATCCCTTCCAGGCTTTCGCGGCCCAGCAGGCTGTCGAGGAAATTCCCCTCGATTAAAGTGATCCCTTCGATATCTGCCAAAGTTTTCAGGACAATTCCCTGGAAGACCTGGTTTTCGATATCGCGGACGTAGACAGTTTCGGGAAATTCAAATTCTTTGGTGTCAACTTTTGCTTTTTTGTCCAACATCTTCAACCTCTCAATAAACCAAAGTTTAACAGGAAGAGAATATCCGTTCCATGAAAAAGGGGCATTGCCTGCAATTGAGGATTTGGATAGAATGAGCTCCTATGAAAACAGAGATGAGTCTTTACCTCCAAATTATTACGGCGCTTTTTTGGGTGCTGATCGGCTGTTTCTGTTCCTATACGGCCAAGCAAAAGGGGAGGGATCATTTGATCTGGTTTTTTCTCGGCTTGTTTTTTGGTATTTTTGGCTTGATTGTTCTTCTGATTCTGCCGTCTGTCAAGAAGGAGCCCCTTATTGAAACGCCAACTCCGGCTCCGGTGAACACGGTTAAAGATAAAATGTGGTTTTACCTCGATTCTGACAGAAATCAGTTCGGCCCCGTGACTTTTGAGGCTTTGGCTCAAGCCTGGAAAGAGGATTATATCAATGAATCGAGTTTTGTCTGGACGGATGGGATGGAGAATTGGGTGAAGATTAAAGATCACGCAGAGTTAAGTTCGGCTTTGGATATTTAGTTGTCCGGTCACTAGAGTTAAATTTTTTTGGATATTTAGTCATCCGCTCCTCTAGAGTAAAATTCGCATTTGGATGTCTTCGTTCCTTCTGAGTTAAATTCCTTTGGATATCTAGTCGTCCGGTCACTAGTGTTAAATTTTTTTGGATATTTAGTCATCCGGTCACTAGAGTAAAATTCCTTTGGATATAGTCATCCGGTCACTAGAGTAAAATTCCTTTGGATATTTAGTCGTCCGGTCACTAGTGTTAAATTTTTTTGGATATTTAGTCATCCGGTCACTAGAGTAAAATTCCTTTGGATATAGTCATCCGGTCACTAGAGTAAAATTCCTTTGGATATTTAGTCGTCCGGTCCTCTAAAGTTAAATTCCTTTGGATATTTAGTCGTCCGGCAGGTCCTCCAAAGTTAAATTCGGCTTTGGACATTTAGCGGTCCTCGCGAATAATATCTCTATTTTCGAAAAACCTTGCCAAGGCAGTAAGAGTTTTAGCGACTATTTATTTCGATGAATCAAATGTGATTGGGGAGAATAAAAAATGTGGCCTTCCCGTAGAGGGGGGGGGATTGGGAAGGTCCACAAAAGGTTTACCAACTAGCTTTAGTAATGCCTGGTATCATACCATGTCCAGCCATTTCACGGAAGCATAATCTTGAAATTTTGAATTTTCTTAAGAATGCGCGGGATCTGCCGGTGAGTTGGCAGCGATTGCGCAAACGAACAGGCGAGGAGTTAGGCGACATTTTATTGAGTTGAAGGCGCGCATCTTGGCGTTCTTCTTCAGTCGCATTGATATCGGCTGCTCTCTTTTTGAGATCCTGCCGCTTGTCCCACTTTAGTTTTACAAGGCGTTCGCGCTTTTTTTGTTTTTCTACTGATGACTTTTTTGCCATATTCCAGCCTTATTAAATAGTTATTGCTTTTTTACGGGCAGGCCCTTTTTGTCTTTGTTTGCGGTTTGGGTCTTTTTTGTTGATGACATAAAGACGGCCGCAGCGTCTCACAAGAATATCACCTTTTGACGGGTCTGCTTTGACGGATGCTCTGACTCTCATGTTTCGTTCCCTTTGTGTTTATGTGGCACCCTTTATAATTTAAAAAGCCAATATATTTCAAGCATTTTTCTGAGGAATAGCTTTTTTTTTGCAAAATGAGGGGGCAGTCGCCTCTGTCCAACTGATTTGTGCTTCCTCAATAAAGCGCTTGCAAAATGAGGGGGCAGTCGCCTCTGTCCATCTGATTTGTACTTCCTCAATAAAGCGCTTGCAAAATGAGGGGGGCAGTCGCCTCTGTCCATCTGATTTGTGCTTCCTCAATAAAGCGCTTGCAAAAAGAGGTGGGACAGTCGCCTCTGTCCATCTGATTTGTACTTCCTCAATAAAGCGCTTGCAAAATTTTAAGGGCTTGCGTATGATTTAGGCATTTAAAAAGACAACAAGGATCATTCCCGTGAAACGAACATTTCAACCCAGCAAAAAATCACGTAAGACAACACACGGATTCCGTGAACGCATGTCTACCGCCAGCGGACGCAAAATCATCAATAGAAGACGTACTAGAGGCCGTAAGGAACTCGTGCGCGCTTAACTGTGGTCAACTGTCTGTGGTCACTCATAAAAACAAGTTAACAACTAAAGATCAGTTTCGCTCGATCTTGCGCAATTCGACGCGATTTGTCGGGAAATATATCATTATCGATGCCCGAGTCAATAAGATTGTTGACACACGTTTGGGGATGACCGTAGTGCGCCGCTTTGGCAAAGCCCATGATCGAAACCGGATAAAAAGGCAGATCCGGGAAGCTTTCCGGTTGAGCTATTCCTCTCTTTGCGAAGGACTCGATATGAATATCCGGCCAAGGCCCTTCGCCCGCTTTGCCAAAACTCAAAATATCATGGATGATTTGATCCAGTTAGTTGGAAGAGGAAGCCATGTTAAAAGATCATTTGAACAGCCTCAATCCCGAGCAGCTCCAGGCAGTCAGGACAGTTAATGGCCGCGTGCTGATTTTAGCCGGCGCCGGCAGCGGCAAAACGAAAGTGCTCACCCTGCGCATGGCCTATCTCATCGAACAAATAGGGGTTGATCCCGCCTCCATCCTAGGCCTTACATTCACCAACAAAGCCGCCCAAGAGATGAGGGAGCGGATCTCCACTATCATTCCGCCGGCCAAAGCCAGGCAAATCACCCTCTGCACCTTCCACAGTTTTTGCATGCTTATCTTGAGGAAAGAGATTCATCATCTCGGCTATACGCCCCAGTTTAGCCTCTACGATGAAGGGGATATCAAACGCCTGGTGAGCTCCATCGCTAAAGACCTGCTGGAGCATGAAGGGCAGATTCCCTCTTTGGCCTCTGTGATTAGCAAAGTTTCATTGGCCAAGAATGATGGCTTGGAGGCTGAAGAGCTGTCCGGCTTTGAATCCAGCTGGCATGAACAGTTCGTGAAAGATATCTATACTCGTCTAAAAGATAGTCTGAGAGCCTACAACGCCGTGGATTTCGACAGTCTGTTGACTTTAACGGTCGACCTGTTTGAGAAGTTTCCCGAAATTCTGCAGAAATACCAGGACCGGTTCACCTTCCTGATGATCGATGAATACCAGGACACAAACGCCATCCAGTACCGGCTGGCCGAACTCTTATCAAAAAAAAATGATAATTTATGCGTGGTAGGGGATGACGACCAGTCGATTTATGGCTGGCGCGGGGCTAATATAAAAAATATTTTGGAGTTTGAGCGCGCCGCGGTGATCAAGTTAGAGCAAAACTACCGCTCGACAAACACTATTTTACAGGCAGCCAACCAGGTTATCAGCAATAATCAGGACCGCCACAAAAAGAATTTGTGGAGTCAATGCGGCTCCGGCGAGCCGATCGAAGTTTTCCACGCCCCCCAGGAGCATCAGGAAGCTGAAGCCGTCGCGGCCCGCATTGCGCGCTACCGGGAGAAATGGGGCTTGAACTGGAAAGATTTTGCGATCCTCTATCGTTCCAACGCCCTTTCCCGTTCATTTGAGCTCGCCTTAATGAAGCACACCTGGAAAAAAGGGGATAAATGGGTGATCGGCATCCCCTACCATGTCTTCGGGGGGACCGAATTTTACGAGAGGCGGGAAGTAAAGGATCTTTTTGCCTATTTGCGCGTCATTGCCAACCCCTTAGATCAGGAAGCCCTTTTGCGCATCGTCAACCAGCCGCGCAGGGGGATCGGAGATCAGGCTTTGGATGCTTTAACCGCCCATAACCGCAAAGAAAACATCCCCTTGTGGAATGTCTTTAAAAATCATCCTGAGATTAATTCACGGGCAGAAGCCGGCGTGTCCTCTTTTGTCCAACTCATCACGAGAGCTCAGGAGTATTTTGCCGGCCACACCCTGCATGACTCCGTTAATTGGCTTATAAAGGAAATTAACTATAAAAAAGCGATTGAGGATGAAGTAAAAAGCCCGAAAATGAGGGAGTTCAAATGGGAAAATGTGCAGGAATTTGCCTCTTCGCTTGCCGATTTTGAGGGGAAGGATTTGCAGGAGTTCATCACTTCGCTCCCCTTAGAAAACGACTGGGCGATAAAGGCTAATGCCAAAAAAAAATGTGACGACGCGGTTAATTTATTGACCTTCCACAGCAGCAAGGGGTTGGAGTTTCCGGTCTGCTTTCTGGTGGGGATGGAGGACCATATCATGCCGCATGAAAAAAGCGTGAGCGAGGGGGGCATTACCGAAGAGCGGCGTCTCATGTACGTGGCGATTACCCGCGCCAAGCGCCATTTGGCGATCAGCATGGCGATGCAGCGCAAAAAAATGGGTAAAGAATTTAGCTGCCGTCCCTCCCGGTTTCTCTTTGAGATTCCAAAAGAGCTGCTGCGGCCTGTCAGGTGGGATCAATTTTAATTAATTTGGGAGTTAATTTCGCTGATCGCTTCAGCGATATCGGCTCGATGGGCCTCAGGCGCCGCTTCATACGATTGCCTGGCGTATTTCAGGGCTTCGGAATATTTGCTTTTGTCGAGGAGCATTTGGGAAATGATGATACTGACCTTCCAATAATTTTCTTTATCGCTCTGACCGAATTTTTCAATATAGGCGACGAGAGGATCAATGGTCGATTCTGCCTCAAAATCGATCAGCGCCAGGTGGTAATGGGTCTGATGTTTGTTGTAAGGATCATTTTCCAAAAGCTGCTGCCGGAGGGCAACAGCTTCTTTCGTGTCCAGTTTGTCCTCAGCGGCAAGCCGGCGAAGATGCTCGATCTTAAAAAAGGAAGACTCATCCGATTGCATCCCTTTCTCGATAATCGCAGCAATATCTTCTGTACGCTGGTAGTCATTGGCTTTCTCGTAGAGTGATTTGAGTTCCGCGCCTGAGGCCTTTTTCTGCTCCAGCGTTCCCATTTTTTCTTTATAGCCGGAATAATCCTGCACCATCTTTAAGAGGTGATTGGCATACTCTTTTCCGCCCCCTGAACGATAGCCTGTGATGCCGATTTGCTGCTGGTCGGGATCAAGAAGAATCAGAGTCGGAAATCCCCTGACGTTAAAGCGCTTTTGCAATTGCTTGTTTTGTTCCGAGTCTTCCCCTTTCGACCCTTTGGAAAAATTGAGCATAACAAAAATAAATTTATCTCCCGCGATTTGGGCAAACTCGGGTGTCGCGAGCGCTTCGCTGTCGAGTTTTTTACACCATGTGCACCATTCGGATCCGGTAAAATAGAGCAAAAGGGGCATTTGCTTGGCTTTTGCCTCTTTAACCGCTTGATCGTAATTGGTCATCCAATTGATTCCATCGGATGTCGCTGCTATCGCAAGAAATATAAAACAGAGAAAAATTTGTTTCATTGTTACCTAAGCTAGTAAATTTAATCCATTTTTGAGATAATCTCCTCGGCTGTTCAAACGGCTATTGGTTAAATTTCGTCCACTGGCATTTCGGAGCGAGACCAAGGAATCGGAAAGCTTGTGAGGAGTTCATAGCTTTAGCTATGGACGACCAACAAGGTTTACGAGTCCGCTGGTCACAGCCCGAAATGCCCTGAACGAAATTATACCAATAGCCGTTCAAATAGCAGGGGCGACCGCTTGTTCGCAGATTAACTAACTTTTTGATTATTTGTAATGAATTTTTACCCGCCAACTAAAATATTTAGACATCGCAGGGAAACTTTGAAAAAATGCAGCTTGCGCGGCATCGAATCAAGGCCGGATATGATCTTCTATCCTTATCCTTTAAAGGCCGTTCCCGATGTCGCGGGCTATATTGTACTTACTCTGGATGCTCCGCTGCTGACAAGGGAAGATAGCGGACGAGGGCTGCTTCTTTTAGATGCGACCTGGAGCCACGCTGGTAAAATGTTAAGCGCCGTACAAATGATTCCGGGTCTGATCTATCGCAGTTTGCCGGGCGATTTGCGGACAGCTTATCCTAGATATCAAACCGCTTGCAGCGATCCTGACAGGGGCCTCGCTTCGATTGAAGCGCTTTTTGCCGCCTACGCTATTTTAGGAAGAGACACGTCGGGCTTGCTCGACCGTTATTATTGGAAAGATCAGTTTATATCTTTGAATAGATCCGTCCTCAACCTCTCCCAGACAGAAAGCGGGATTTCGGCGCCATTGACCTGCACGACGGCTGCTCCTAGCGAGCATCCGAGGTAGGCGCATTGCTCCAGGCTTTTATCATTCAGGCAGCCGAATAAAAAGCCGCTCGCGAATAAATCGCCGGCTCCGGTGGTATCCAATGGGTTTTCGATGGCAAAGGCCGGATAGGAGAGCTGGCTGTTTTTGCTGCTGACTACGCATCCCGCCTTTCCGCGCGAGACGGCAACGGTTTCACAATAGTTTTTCAAAAAGGCGCACCCCTCTTCTGCCTCTAAGCCAGTCAAGGCAAAAACTTCCTTTTCATTAGCAAAAAGAATATCGACATATTTTTTCAAAAGCTCAAAAATCAAATCTTTATTATCATAGACCATTTCAAAATTGGCTAAGTCAAAAGATATTTTCGCTCCTGCTTTATGAGCCATCTGCATGGCCCGCTCCGCCACCCCCTCATTGAGTATCGCGTAGCCTTCAATATGGACCAGGCGCACCCCGCGAAAGATAGCCGGATCCAAATCATCGGCGCGCATTTCGACGCTCGCTCCCAAATAAGTGCGGATAGTGCGTTCCCCATCAGGAGTAACCAGGCATAGCGCTTTGCCTGTCGGTGTGCGGCTGGTTAAATAGAGCGGAGTGATTTTATATTCTTCGAGGTTATTCAAAAATTGCCTTGCGGCTTCATCTATCCCCATTTTGCCGGCGGCGGCGCATTTTTCCCCAAGTCTCGCCAGACCCTTCATCACATTGGTGGCGCTTCCGCCTGCGCTGATGCTGGTTAAAAAGTATTTATTTGCGAGCAGGCGGTCAAATTCGCTGCAGCTGATTGTTTCCATTCCCCCTTTTAAATCAGTTATTTGACTCAAATACTCATCGCTGACATGCATGATATAATCGACAATGGGATTGGCGATGCCTAAAATTTTATAATTACTGTTCATTGGCTTTGCTATTCAAAGTGAGCAGCTTATGGATGTAGTGGCGGTTGACGTAAATATAATCAACGGCTGAGAAAATGGTATAGACAGCAGCCATGCTGACAAGCCATAGGCTGACTTTTTGCAGAAGGGCAGTGCTTAACGTGCCCATGGAATGGGGGATCATCATCAGGAGGATAATAAAGGCTATGACAGCTTGAATGACCGCTTTGACTTTTCCGCTGGTGCGGGCCGCCAGGGCGTAGCCGTGCAGAGCGCAAATGGTTCTTAAAGTGCTGACGACAGAATCGCGGTAGATAAAGACGAAGATCAGCGGAACGGGCAAGCTGACAGGGGGCAGAGTGAATGTGAGGAATACGGCGATGCGGGCGATGCTGTCCGCCATTGGGTCGAGCACTTTCCCAAGGTCTGTGACCTGGTTGTATTTCCGGGCGAAATAGCCGTCGAAGGCATCGGATAATTCGGATACCCCCATAAGGAATAAGAGGACATAGGGCAATAATGCGGAGCTGATGTCAAGATAATCATGTTCGATATAGACGAGCATAAAAATCGGGCTGATGAAGATTCGGATAAAGGTGAGATAATTGGCAATGCTCATACGATCCCAAAATTTAGTTTAAGCGCAAACATACCGTAAGAGGCATTTGAAAATCAACGCGGTTTTGCTGATTTTATGACAAAAAATAAATTGAATAAAATTGTCATGCAAAAAATGTTGCAAAAAATTGTAAAGATGGCTAATCTCTTTACTTTAAATCAAGCGATTGCTGGGGTGTCGCCAAGCGGTAAGGCAGCGGGTTTTGGTCCCGCCATGCGGAGGTTCGAATCCTTCCACCCCAATTAGGTGATATAAGGGGCATGCAAAGTCAATCTTCCAAATTTCTTATCTTCTCGGGAAGTTCCCATCCGGAGCTGGCTAGAGAAATAGCTGACTTTTTGGAAGTAAAGCTTGCAGACTGTCTGATAGAGCGTTTTCCTGACAATGAAATCGATATTAGATTGCTAGTCGATGTTCGAGGTGTCGATACGTTCGTCGTTCAGACTATTGCCCATCAACCGAATGATTATTTAGTTGAGCTGCTCCTAATGATCGATGCCCTTAAGAGAGCGTCGGCGCGCAGCATAACCGCGATTATTCCGTACTTCGGATATGCGCGGCAGGACCATAAAGATCATCCAGGCGAACCGATTACGGCAAGGCTTGTAGCCAATATGCTCGAAAGAGCCGGCGCAACTCATGTCGTAACCATGGATCTTCACTCCGGACAGGTGGAAGGTTTTTTCGATGTGCCGTTGGACAATCTGCATGGGCGGCCTAAATTAATTGAGGCCTGCAAGGAGTTTGGCGTAACTAATGTAGTAGTTACCGGCCCTGATATCGGCAGTATGCGGCTTGTGAGATTATTTGCAGGCGAGCTTGGTGCCAGTATGGCGGCCGTAGATAAATGCCGTTTGAGCGCGACTCACGTCGAAGTGAGAAACGTGATCGGCGATATTGAAAATAAAGACGTGCTTCTCGCTGATGACATGTGTTCCACAGCCGGAACCTTGGTATCAGCTGCGAAAGCGTGCCATGAGAAGGGCGCAAAACGAATATTTGCCACCGCCACACACGGACTGTTTGTAGGTGGCGCTTTGGAAAAAATCGAACTCAGTCCGATTGAAAAAGTTTTCGTTTGCAATACGATACCTTTGTTTCCGGAGGTTAGAGCCTCCAAGAAAATCAAAGTTGTATCCGTAGCATCTCTCTTTGGCCAGGCTATTCGGCGAATATTAAGCTAGTACTGTCAACAGATTCTATTTACGAGTTGGAGGAATAATGAAATTGCACATGACCAAAAGGTCTAATGAAAAAAAAAATGAAGCAAAACGCCTAAGACGCGCCGGTAAAATTCCTGTGGTTGTATACAACCGCGGTAAAGAAGCCGATGCGGTTTCTATCGATGCCGGTGAATTTGGTGCTCTTTTGCGAAAAATCCCTAAGGGAAGATTACCGACAACTGTTTTTTTCTTAGTCGGTGAAGATGGAAAAGAGCGTAAAGCGATTGTCAAAGATATCCAATATCATGTGACCACGTATGACATCTTGCATTTAGATTTTGCAACGCTGTCAGATGATGTAGCCGTCAGCCTTAAAGTGCCTATCGAATGTTCCGGTGTTGTGGATTGCGTGGGAGTGAAGCAAGGCGGTGTCTTGAGAACAGTTATGCGCCATGTGAGAGTAAAGTGCTTGCCAAAAGATATTCCCGAATCGTTTACGGTCAATGTGACTGACTTGGAAATGATGAACTCGAAGCGGTTAAAGCATATCAGCATTCCTCAAACGATACGTTTGCTGGCTGATCAGAATGATGTGGCAGTGATTGTCGCTAAGCGCTAATGAGTGATTTTGTCATCGTCGGATTAGGGAATCCGGGCAAAGAATATGCTTTAACGAGACATAATTTGGGTTATCTTGTAGTGCAGGCTCTGGCCGAGAAGTTCGGATGGTCTTTTAAAGAAGAAAGGCGATTCCGGGCTTTAGCCGCGAAGGGTAAAGTGGATGATTCAACCTTTCATCTCATTTTGCCCCTCACCTATATGAATGAAAGCGGAGTAGCCGTTAGAAGCTATCTCAGCTTTTATAACTTGGGTGTAGAGAGCCTCATGATAGTGAGCGACGATTTCGCATTGCCCTTTGGCAAAATGCGGCTTCGGCCTCAAGGGAGTGCCGGAGGGCACAATGGATTAAAGAGTGTGGAAGCACACTTGCAGACACAGAATTACGCCCGTCTCAGAATGGGAATTGGATCTAGCGATCGAGACGATTTGGCAGATTATGTATTAGACCGGTTTACACGGCAGGAGTCGGAACAGTTAGCGGAGTTTATTGCAAAGGGAGTTGACATTTTGAAGTCCCTTCCCGAGGCAACCTTAAGTGAACTCATGACTCGTGTGAACCCTTAGGGGTAAAATTAGGAGAACTCTATGAGAGAAAGTAAGAAAAATTTATACGAAGGGATGTATGTGATCAGTGCATCGTTAAGTGATGATGCCCGAAACAAAGCATTAGAGCGGATCAAAGAAGGCATCAGCAAGCATGGCGGCGAAGTCCTGTATGTTCATGATTGGGGCCGTAGACGCTTGGCTTATGAAATTAACGGCCACCGCGAAGGTTTTTATTATATTATCTTCTTTGAAGTGGCGGCTTCGGCGATTGCTGAGATGTGGCATGAGTACCACCTTAATGAAGATTTGGTCCGTTTTATCACACTTCGCACAGATAAAGTGGTAGAAAAGATCGAATTTAAACAAATACAAGAAGTACAATAGAGGAGTTTGTTTCAAATGACTGCACCAAGACCATCATTTCCCCCTCGTCCAGTAGAGAGCGGGCGGTTCAAAAAGAAGAAACAATGCCCTTTCACAGCTTCTGGCATTGAAGACATTAACTACAAAGACATTGACACGTTGGAGCGTTTCATCACTGAACGTGGTAAAATTCTTCCAAGGCGTATAACCGGGGTTTCGGCAAATCACCAAAAGCACCTGGCGCTGGCTATCAAGCGCGCAAGGCATATGGCGCTATTACCTTTTGTTGACGAAGCTTAAAACCATATTTAAGGAGAAAAGTGTATGAGTAATAAATTACTCCTAGTAAAAGATATTGAGAATCTAGGTCGTTCCGGCGATATCGTGAATGTCAAGCCTGGTTATGCAAGAAATTATCTGATTCCAAGAAGTCTTGCTGTGCCTGCTACAAAAGGCACTGTGCGCATGCAGGAGCGTTTGCAAGAAGAGCGAAGACAAAAAGCTATTCAAGAGAAGAAAGAATCTGAAGCTATTGCCCAGGTTTTAGACGGTATTCTGATTGAAACCGTGGTTAAAGTGGATCATGAAGGACATTTGTACGGATCAGTAACTGCTGCAGAAATTCTTGACTTGATCAACAAGGAGCATCCCAATGTGGTGCTTGATAAGAAAGCTATTGTCTTGAAGCATCCGGTCAAATCTTTAGGCGAGCATTCTATCGAATTGAGATTTAAAGAAGATGTGAAAGCGGCCATCAAATTAAAAGTGATTGCCGAAGGTGCTCAGGAAGTAAAACCAGCGCAGCTTTAGATGTTCACGCTTGCTTCGCCAGCTAAGATCAATCTTTTTTTACGTATTATAAAACGTAAGGAAGATGGATATCATGAGCTGGCGTCGCTTTTTCAAACAGTTACTCTTTTTGACACCATCCGGTTTGATTTCTCTGATCAGGATCTTTTAACCTGTTCTGATTCCCGATTGCCTTGTGATGAACGCAACCTCATCCATAAAGCCCTCCATCTCTATCGGCTACATTTGGGACCGATTCCTCCTCTGCATATTCATCTGGAAAAAAGGATTCCGGTCGAGGCCGGGCTTGGCGGAGGAAGCAGCAACGCGGCTACGACGCTTTGGGCTCTGAACCGCATAGCGGCAAAGCCAGTCTCGATCGACGCGTTAAAAGGGGTGGCCAAGCAGATCGGAGCGGATGTTTCTTTTTTTCTATCCAACGGCACAGCCTATTGTACGGGAATTGGAGATATAGTTCAGCCGGCAGCGCCTTTGCCGGACAGGGATCTGTGGCTGGTCAAACCGGCCTGGGGGCTCTCTACCCCGAAAGTTTATAAAATGCTGGATGTGTCTTCCCTGCCTCAGCGGAATCCCGAGCAGTCCTTAAAAAGCTTTATCGAGGGTGACGGGGAATTTTACAACGATTTGGAAGGGCCGGCCTTCCGGCTATCAGCAGAGACCCGGGATTTGAAGCGGCGTTTAGAGGCGTGTGGTTTTAGCACTGTTTTGATGTCCGGTTCTGGCTCCAGCTTTTTTTGCCTGGGCAATGCCATCCCGCCAGCTGATCCTGGTTTAACCTGCTTTCCCGTCCGATTTGTCAATCGCTCCATAGATGACTGGTATAGTCTGTAAAGCCGGGCTGCATTCCTGTAACATTAATTCTGCACAGTAACATCATCTGTGTTCATATGCAGGATTGATGTTAACGATTTAAGATTGGCAGTCTTGAAGGAGGGGGAATTCTTCCCCCTCGCGCTCCCCCTTCTCCCGCCTTCAGGCAACGACCCCGGGCTTGCTCTGTTGTAAGCCATTGAGGTGGGTTCATTGCTTTCAGGTGGGGTTTTTTTGACGGGTCATGAAACCAGGTAGGGCCAATCCTTCGCTGCCGCCTGAAAATCGGCGTTGCCCTTCATTGCTATTTTGATCAGCTCCACGCGCCGCGCCGCCCTTGAACTGTTCTGCAAATAGGCATCCTTCAGACGCTCAATCTCATTCTTTAAATCCTGACGGTAGCGCGTAGCCATCTCCTCATCATACTTCTCTAATCCGCAACGCATCATCACATACCGGCAAAGATCATCTCTGTCCATATCATCCATCCAGGTGGGCCGCATAATCGTCCCTTTAAATCTGTTGTCGGCTGCCCTCGGATTAATCTGATCATAATTATTGGCAATAAATATCGAGTGGCCGCTGATTTGCTGCACTTTATAATGCTCTTCAAAATCGGGCACCACCGGCCAATGGGCCGATTCCGGGAAAATCCCCGAACGTATCCCTTTTTCCAGCAAATCATGCGTGTTTTTGGCATTCTGATACTCGGCGCGCTCCACTTTTTCCACATACTGATCTTTTGTCAAAGACCCTTCTTGCGCCAGTTCTATCAAACGGTCGTAATATTGAGCGGTATTGGCATTATGCAACTCAAACAAAATGGTGCAGATCATGGAACCCAATGAGGGGTTAAAACGAGTGTTTACCACAATTGAACGCGTATGGCCGTCCCATAACCCTTCAAAGTTGGGATGAGATTCCATTTTCAATTGAATAGGCCCATCTTTTTGTGCTCTTTCCAGGAGATCATGAAACTCGGGGAGTTTGTTCAAGGCATTCAGCGCCTGTTTTGCCTGAGACGGATAAGAGGCGAATTGTTTCAGATTCTGCAGTTGCGGCGGGTGGATCGAATCCAGAAAAGGATTAGTCAGCAGTAAAAAAACAGTTGCTAGTAAAGTTAATATTTTATTCATATTATCTCCATTTGGGATTTCTATACTATAATTATAAAGGCAAAAACCATTGATCACAATAAGATTGTGTTAAGTTTAAATAAAATTTATCAGTCGATGGGAATTGCTTTTTCATTATTGGCCGTTTTGCTACATTATTTTTGTCCAAATGGAGCTTAAATTATGAAAATGTACGACGATGAGTTGATTGTAGTTACCGGGGGAGCGGGTTTTATAGGATCTGGCGTCATCAGGCATCTTAACGACAGGGGGTTAAAGAATCTCGTAGTCGTCGATGACTTGGGAACATCGGAAAAATGGAAGAATCTGGTGGGGAAAAATATTGCCGATATCATTGACAAGCACCAATTTTTCGACTGGCTTAAGGGCAGGGAGAATGAGATCGAAGCCTTTATCCATTTAGGCGCCTGCAGCAGCACTGTGGAAACGAACGCCCGTTACGTTCTGGAGAACAATTACCGTTTCAGCGTAAGGCTCGCGGAGTATGCGCTGAAGAATAATCAGCGTCTGATTTACGCTTCTTCCGCTGCGACCTATGGGGATGGTTCTTTGGGTTTTTCCGATACTCACGATCAGATCGAATCTTTACAGCCTCTTAACATGTACGGTTTCTCGAAACAGCTTTTCGACCTGTGGTTAAAAAATCAGGGCGTGCTCGATAAAGTGGTGGGGTTGAAGTATTTTAATGTTTTTGGTCCCAACGAATATCACAAAGGGCGGATGGCCTCGGTGATTTTACACGTTTTGCCGATCGCCCAAAAAGAGGGGGTCGTGCGCCTCTTCAAGTCCTCCGACCCCGAGAATTTTGCCGACGGCGGGCAGATGCGCGATTTTATCTATGTCAAAGACGCTGTGCGGATGACATGCGATTTTCTGGAAAATACCGCAGGGGGTATTTTTAACATAGGTCATGGAGTCCCAGGGACTTGGAATGAAGTTGCCACGGCCATCTTTAAAGGGATTGACGCACCGGCAAATATCGAATATATTGATATGCCAAAAGATCTAATTGGCAAATATCAAAATTACACTTGTGCGGATATGCGGAAAACATCGCAAGCTCTAAATGGAAAAACGCAGTGCATGCCCTTGGAGGAAGCGGTTGTCGAATATGTGCGCAAGTATCTAATCCCTGGCAAAAGATGGTAAAACTGACAAAGACGTCACCTTGTAAAATCCTCGTGATCGGGGATTTTTTATTGGATACCTATACTATGGGGAAAGCAAAGCGCATTTCCCCGGAAGCCCCGGTTGTCATTTTGAAAGTCGAACAGGAAGAGCAGAGGCCGGGCGGAGCGGGGAATGTGGTGCTCAACATGGTTTCCCTTGGATCCGAAGTGGTGGCGGTCGGCAGGCTCGGTTCAGACCCTTCAGGGGACGTTTTGAAGAGGTCCTTGAAGAACGAGGGGGTCGATGTTCGCGGCCTGGTTGTACAGGAAGGCTATCCGACGCCGGTCAAAAACCGGGTGATTGCGAACCATCAGCAAATCGTCAGGATCGATCATGAAACGATTCTCCCTCTTCCGCCTGCCCTTGAAAAAGAGATTGTAGCCCTCTTGCCTGCCTTGTTGCAGGATATCGATATGATAGCCATTTCAGATTACGGCAAAGGATTTTTGACTCACAATCTTCTCCAGGAGCTGATCAAAGAGGGCAAGTCAAGGGGGATCCCCATTATTGCCGATCCTAAAGGGATCGATTTTTCCAAATACTTCGGCGTGACTATTTTGAAGCCCAATCTCGGTGAAACCTATGCAGCAGCAAATTTGCTGCCGGAAGACAGCCTGGATGAGGCCGCTGAGCGCATTTTAAAGAAGACTCAAGTGGAAGTCTTGATGGTGACCCGATCCGAGGCGGGGATTTCGCTCTTTTTCCAAAATGGAGAGCGGCGCGATTATCCCGTCAAAGTTCGGGAAGTGATCGATGTGACCGGGGCCGGCGATACTGTGCTGGCTGTCATATCCTGGGCGCTCGCCAACAATCTTTCTATAGAAGAGGCGACTGAGCTTTCGAATTTCGCCGCCGGTATCGCGATTGAGCGGTTTGGTTGCGCCAGGGTGACTCTGGGGGATCTCGCTCAGTGCATTTTGGAAAGGGATGTTAAGAATAAAGTTTTCGATCTGGATCATTTTTATGCCCTGGTGGAATCTTTGCGGGGGAAGGGTTATATTTTGCTCACTCTCAGCAGCCTTGCCGGTTTTACCTCAACCATTTTTCAAACGATTCGCCATTTAAGCAAACAAACCCATTCGTTGATCCTATTTATACGGGATGAGAAGCCGTGTGCCGAGTTTGTCGATATTCTCACCTCCTTGAATGAAGTCGATTTTTTGATTTTCAGCCGGGAAAATTTGGATCAACTGACAGAGCTTTTGCCTCCGGATGAGGTGTTTGTCCTGGAAGAGGGCGTCTGTCTGCAAATGGAGGAGGCGAGATGAGCGAAAGCCCTTATTCGTGGAAGTGCCAGCCGAAGGCCGAGGCGCTAATTTTGAATCTTTTAGATCGGGCATGCCTGGCAAATGCCTTTATCGGCGATTTGCAAAAAGAATTGCTGATCCACACCAGCACGCGTCTTTTTGATTGGCTGGATTATGTTGTCACACCAAACAGCGAAGGGCTGGAGGAGTGCGGCTTTGAAACCCTTAAGGTCAGCGAGGAGTATCGCGTTTTTTATCATCCCGGGGCGCAGCTTCCCAAGATTGTCGTGCAAGAAAGGGCCAACCCGGGGCTTGCTGTTAAGGTGGATCGCATCTCCGATTTTTTACTGGTGCGGGGCATCAGCGCTGAAATCGAAGGGGCTCCTTTAAGCGGTTTTCGGCGCTGCCTGGTTTCCAATGAGCACAAGACATCCCTTTGGGTCGTGGAAAGGCGCGGCACACAGACGATAGAGCCCACTTACCCAAACGGTAATGATCTCGAGGCGTATTTTTTCGCTCAGGAAAAATGGGAGAGCCGTCCCCGCGTCTTAATTGATGAAGACGCCGCTATGGCCCATACGATTGCCCTAGGCGAGGAGATCGTCAAATTGGCAGGCGAAGATATGGCTGCGTGGATCATTTTAGAGAGCGAGCGGAAATATTGGCAGGCGCGCAATAAAGCCGGCCAGCTCCAAAAGAACCGGCAAGACAGCTTGGGGATGGGGTGGGCCAACCACGATCACCATACTTTTCGCTCTTCGCGGAAGCGCTTTTCGCAATTAGTGCGCTTTTTTGAAATGCTCGGCTTTCACTGCCGCGAGCGCTTTTATGCCGGGAAAGAGGCGGGATGGGGAGCCCAGGTGATGGAAAACCCCCGCTGCGGCCTAGTTCTTTTTTTGGACGTTGACTTAAGTTCACATGAGTTGGAGATCGATTTTGCCCACCATCAGCTCAATGAGCTGGATCATTTGGGCACGATTGGCCTTTGGTGTGCTTTGCATGGGGATTCTATCCTCAAAGCGGGCATGCATCATCTCGAGGCTCAATTCATGCATGATGAGCTGACGGAGCATCTGGCGAAAATGGGTGTGAGCATGATGGACCCCTTCAGCAATTTTACCTATCTGAAACAAGCCTTTACCATGGGCGAAGTGTGGCGCGTGGATCCTTACCGGGTAAACAAGCTGCTGGCTGAAGGGAAGATAAGCGAAACCCAAGCCGAAAAATTTTTGGCCTATGGAGCCGTCGGCAGCCATCTGGAGAATCTGCAGAGAAGAGAGGGGTATAAAGGGTTTAATCAAAAAAATGTCAGCGTGATCATCAAGAAAACCGACCCCAGGGTCTTATAGCACTTTCATCAGCTCTATTACTTCCGCATAGACCGCTTCTTTTTTTTGCAGCTCCAAGATGATTCTTTCTATAGATAATGCCCCCTGGCCGTCTTTTGTGAGGGCTTTCCATAAGCCGGCGATCATGGACGCCGCTGCATTGGGATTGTAACCGGCCGCCTTGTCTTGCAGGGCGAGTCTGACCATCTCTGAGGGGAAGCGGTAATTGCCATTTTGCAGGGCAGTCTGGCCAAACCGGGTGATGTGCATGAGAAAGCCGTAATAGTTATCCCGAAAAAGGTTGGCTTTCAAACCCTCCTCTAAATAGCGGAAAGTATCATCCAGTAACGAGGGAGCGCCATCTAAGAGACCGTTGTAGAAGTTCCTAAAGAGCTCCGCGGCCAAAGCGCTTTTGGTTTGCCCCAGATCATTGATGATCCAGGTGTAAATCTCAGTCGTTTTGACCGTTTCCTGGAGATGAAAAGGATTTTTCAGTATCCCCTGAGTGAGGGCAGACATTAAGAATCGAAGCGTCATTTCGTCCAGCGCGTAAAATACGTCCCTGTTTCTGACAATAAGCTGGCAGGCGAGGTGCGCCCCGGCAGTAACGGGGTGTTTAGCCAGCCGGTATATCACATTTTTAAGGGCGGTTTGCTTTTGTTCAAGCGAGCAATTTTCCAATTCCTCTTCGCAAGTGAAGAAATATTTGAGTTCATGGAACTCTTTGACATGCCTGCTGAAAAGCTTGTGTTGCTCGGCTAAAAGAAATATTTCCATCTTGGTTTGACACATCTTATAAGTGAGATCGTGTCCGGAAGGCAGTTGTAAAAGAAACACTTTATGGAGTAAAGGGGAGAGTCTTTTGCCGTTATCGGGATAGGCCTTTATTAAAGCAGTCATATGAAATAAAAGGAACTTGTACAACTGATGGTTTAATTCCAAAAGCTTGGAAGGATGATTTAATATTTTTTCAGCGAGTAAAAGGGCATTTTCAAATAACTGATCGTTAGGGTCGCTGGGAAGCATCGCCGGGTTGATCTGATTTTCCATCCAGTGGATGAACTGGAAATAGGCTAACGATTGTTTGGTCAAAGTTTGTTTGCTTTGTGAGATTTTTGAAATCACATAGGTTAAATCAGCGACGACATCAAACTTGGGATCTTGCCGGGGATAAAATTCTAGAATGCAGTCCAGCGCAAGCAAAGTACAGCGCTTCTCCTTTTCCGGGA
Source organism: uncultured Chlamydiae bacterium (assembly GCA_963696295.1). Classification (GTDB taxonomy): domain Bacteria; phylum Chlamydiota; class Chlamydiia; order Chlamydiales; family JAJFMB01; genus CAVOJR01. The sequence continues at coordinate 2,528,127 of CAVOJR010000001.1, forward strand.
AATCGGCCATTAGGGGCAAATTTTTGATGTAGAGTTTTATAGAATTCTGGATCTCCGTATACTGCGTTACGCTGCAGGCATCTGTAAGCGTTTGTTCGATAGCATCCATTCGCAGTTTGGTAATTTGATTCGGGGGAATAAGGGTCGCTAAACGGAGGCGGTTGAGACAAACGTTAACTTTCGGACGCAGAGATTTATCAGACGATTTAATGCAGAGTTCCAGGCATTTTTGGATGGTCTGTTCCCCTTTCACAACCTTGTTGAGCAGCAGTTTCTGCACCAGATCGATCGCGGTATGAAGCAGTGGACCCTTGGGATAGGAGCAGAGCAATTGAATATAGGAAAGGGCTTCGGCTGAATCTTCTGAGACCGGAATAAGGGGCAGAAGCTGTTTTAACAAAAGATCAAAAACCGGTTTGGAGTGATCCTGGGGAACGTTTTTAAGAGCCGATTCCAATACGGACATCATTTCTTTAGCCGCGTAATGCCCGTCTATCAGACGTTTGATAACCTCAATCAGCAAGGGCATCCGTCCGGTTGAGGCCAATAGACTTAAGAAGGGGGCGGAAACGTTCAGATTGTGTCTGTTTTTAAAACGGAGCAGAGCGATCAGGCGGATGACCTCTTTTTTCGGCTCTTTGATCAGTTGCGCTGCGCCGATGTCTATGGCGGCAAATAAATTTTGGTGGGAAAGGGGAAGGGCCCCGGCCTGAAGATAGTCAAAGAGCTTTTCCTCTTTCAGTTGGATGAGGAGCTTAATCAGCAGTAGCCATGCTTCCAATCCCGCATTTCCCATGTGTGGTTGCAGCAGTTCAGAAATCTGCCGCTTCCTTTTCGGATCTCCGATTTGTAACGCTTCGTTAAGACAGGTGTGCAAGGCGTCGCCGTTCAAAAGATTATAATAAATTAAGAGGGAAATGTGATCCGGCAGATGATTTCTCCCTATCCGCAACTTTTGCACAAGGCGGCAGACCCGCTCGTCAAGACCGAAAAGGGTTTGACACTGGGTAATATGGGAAAGGGTGGGATCTTCCTCTTCCATCCAGGAAAGGACCGGAAAGAGGGGGGCGGCTTTGAGTTCAAAAATCAAGCTAAGCCACTCTTTTTTTTCTTTGACTTGAGAGATAAATTTTGCATATTCCGAAGGGAGCGCTTCTAAAAAATCCTTAGTCGTCAGCTTATTTATCCGTTTTGAGAACTTTGGACTGAGGTGGAGCAAATACTTTCTCATTTGCTCATAGGAGGGTTTTTCCTCCCCGCGGCACTCGAAACCGGCTTCAACCAAGGAGGGATCTTCGGTTTCCAGAAGGTATTGAGTCACTTTAGGATTTGTTTTCCTGGCTTTTAGAGCAAGACGGATAAAGGCGGCATTGATGGAAGGGTCGGCTGCAGGGAAGAGCTCGAGCCCTTTTTCTATTAAATTCCTTGACAGGATGGCTTGCAGATGCTCATCGGTTGTTAAAAATCGGTGGATATGGGGATGCAGCAGCAGCTTCTCGGGTAATTGGCCGGTGAGGGGTTTTATACGATCCTTCAGGTCCGGATTTCCCAAATTTAACAGCTTTTCCAGGTAAATGAACGCTTCCTTCCACTGCCTCTCTTTGACGGATCGGTCGAATTCTAAGAGAAGCAGGGGGCCATTCCCCTGTTTTTCTATCCATTGGGCGATGCGCGAATTTTCCTCCTTTCCCAAGAGCGAGCGGTCGAGCCGGTAAATTAAGTCAGGGTCTTCTGTCCGGATGAAGAGATCATAAAGGAATTCCGTCTCCTCTTGTTTCTGATAGCTCCCAAGTTTAGTTTCCCATATCAGTTTAGCTCTTTCCGGGTTGCCGTTTATCAGTCCGCGGGCCAATTTGAGGGCCGCGTTTCCGGAATCGCTCATTTTAAGAAGTATCAGGAGTTCCGGCTGATAGCCGAAAATCTCGAAATAGAGTTCGGCAAGCTCGGCCGGTAACGGAAGTTGAGCGGATTTTGCATAGAAGACCAGTTCATTTAAAAGAGCGATCTTTTGGGAAGAGGCCCGGATGGCCGGAAGCAGTTTGGCGATCTGGTGGACTGGCAGATCTTTCAGGAGTTTGATTTTGTATTTGAGGTCCGGGATTTGCGAGATAAGCTCTTCAGCTGGTTTTTCTTTTCTTAAAAACTCAAAAACCTTGGCCATTAATTGCGGGTGTCCGGTCGTAAAAAGGGTCTGGGCAAATTCCTTTTCTAAGGTAAATCCGGGGTTTTTAAGAAAAGCCTGAAAATAGCGTTCGGTGATTTTTAAGAGGTGATCCGATGGCTTTAATTGGAAAAAAGCCTTGAGGAGCGGGTCAAGATGGCTCCAGTCCTCCTTCTGCAGGCTGTATCCGATCAAAAGAAGGTAGCAGATTTTATTATCAAGGTTTTGAAGAACCTGCTCGATAGGGATTTTCACGAGCAAATGATTTAGCGAGATCAGGCTCTCTTTGAAATAGTCAAAATAGCGGTCTATCTCCTCTTCGCAGTTCTTTAATGCGTTTAAGGATTCTTCCATTTGGAGGGGAATAAGCAGAGTGAAAGATTTGTGATTGCCCGGGAGCGCAAACTGCAGCGCCGGCTGAAATTCGTTAAGGGTGTCAGAGATCGATTTTCCATCGATTGCCAATACACCGAACAACTGCAAAAGGGCCAAGTGCACTTCCAAGGGGGAATCGCTTTGGAACAGGGCGGACAATCCCTCGTCAGGGAATTGCGTTTTAGCCTGGAAATAGAGTTGCTTGGCGATTACCCGCTCCCCGTGAGAATGCAATGAGCGGCAGGCGGAGAGGGTAAGGCAGAGGCGGGCGGCGGGGTCTTCTTTTTTGTCGAGGTGTTCCGCCAGGCACTGTTTCAAAAGCAATTCGATCCATTTCAAACGATCGATGTTAATCGGGTGCTTAAGAGCCGTGCCGATAAGAATTTTCTCCAGATCTTTCACATAGCAGCGGTAAAAGGAGGTTAAATAGCAGAGGAGAAGAAACCACCCTTTGAAATCGATGGTGCCGATATCAGACGCTTGTATAATTCTCGCTAATTTGGCGAAAATAGCCTGGTAGCCATTGACCCCATTTCCAAAAGGGGTGGTCGTAACACCTTGCAGTGGAAGGCTTAGGGAATTATGGAAAAAAAGCTGAGTCCTTTCGAGTTTTCCCACCCACAATAGATCGATCTCAACTTTTCCATTGGTAAAAGTCGTGATAAGGTATTGGTTCTTTTCCGTGTATTCAATTTTGAACTTCTTAAAACAGTTTTGTTTGACAAACTGGCACGTTTGCGCCCAATGGTTAGGATCGTAGGGTTGTTGTCCGTAAAACCAGCCAGCCATACACTGTATGATGTTTTGCTTCAGCTCCTCAAAGTTCTCTTTCGTCATAGGTTTGTGGAGGTAGATGCGAATGTCGTAATCGTTGGGCAATTTGCCAACTTCTGCAAAACACTCTTTCGGCAGGCCCGCAAGTCTTGAATCCAGGCTGCCGAGCGCATTTTTGAGATACTCCTCAGTCATGAAAGTATAAACGCCGCCGCCAACCAGATAGGCAGAGAAAGGGGTATTTTTTAGTATCGAAAAAATAAATGGCGGCAGTTGCAAGGGGAAGGGATGCGTTTGATCTTTAGTTTTCATTTGATGGGGCAGGCAATAAAAGTTCTGCAGCTGCCCGGCAAAAAAAGAGGGGAGCTGAGGCTCCTCTACCACCAGGGCTGACCGGTCAATAATCCCCCATTCAAACCATTGGTGCAGCAGAGAGTCATAGAAGGTGCTGACGGGAAATACATTTTCTTCTCTTTTAGAGGCGGATGAAGCGACAGGGGAGTCGGATTCTTCCGGCAGAGAAAGTTCAAAGGATATTTTGCGATTATTCAGTGCTGCAGTCATGGATCAAAAAGGAATTAATGGGTGCTGATTATGAAGCTCGAATTATTTTTTTTCAAGCTGTTTTTCGAGCAGGACAATATTAACAATCTAACTTTGGTTTTTTTTGGGCAGCGTCTCTAACACATCGATTCCTTGCAGGATCGTGGGCCATGCTGAAAAAGTACTTTCATTGAAGAAAAAGTCTGCTGTTCAACCAGCGCTGACAGGCGCTCCGCTTTCCAAGTGCTGTATTTTTCATGTTTTCATCAAACCAATCAAAGCATAAAGAGGATTAAAAATTTTTTATAGCAAGGAATCGTGTCGTGCAGAGTGATTAAAAAAATTTACTCCCACCCCGGCAAATGCGCCGGGATGGGAACTTTCAGAGTAGGATTAAATAACAAGAGTCAATCCAAGAATTTTTGCGTCATAAAAATCGACAATGGCGTCAGGAAGGCCAACTTTTTGTACGAGTGTTTCAAATTCAGAACCTGATGAAGGATTTTTAAACATGAATTTCGCATCAGCTATGCCATCAGTTATCAATTCATTTAGTGTTGGTACTACTTTTGTTGCACCTCCTACTATTTGTTCGAGTTCTTCATCTGAAAGTAGTTTTTTCATAAATACCCCTCCTTTTTTTTAATGTAGACTCTTCACCTACAATTACTTATTATAACATATTCGCATATTAAAAACAAATCCGCATTAAAAAATAATGTCGGGTAAGTCGCTTCCCTCTAATTGAAGAAGGGTATATCCCACTCCTGCCATTCCGTGGGCAAATCCAAAAATGGGAAGCTTTAAGAAATCGAGTGTTAACGGAAACTTTACCTGCCCCTTTGTGAGTCTATAGATCGCAAGCGATCTGCCCGCATTACCGCTGATCAAGCCGTCTGCCGCCACACATTTAGGTTCCATTAGACGCGCAAGGAGAGCGCTTTTGAGCTCTTCCTCTAATTCGATCCCTGTGGCCAATAGAGCAAGCGCTGTCCCAGCCAAGCCGGTTCCAATGGTCAGATCTTGAGGTGTAAGGGCTTCTTGCAATGGAAAAGATTCGCGAACTTGCTTTTGATCGATCTCAATCGGCGTAGGGCTTAGAATAGAGAGGGCATAAAGCAAACCATAAGGTCCCTGCAAACCATGTTTCCAGGGTCGCTCTTCTTCTTTTAGCTTTTTTCTTAACCTTAACGCAATCTTGTCAAGATGGGGATCTAAGTTGTATTTATCTTTTAATTTATGAAGAATAACTCCAATGCCCGCAATTCCTGAATCGAGAGACAAATCTTCCATTTCTTCGATGAGCTCATAGGGGATATTTTTAAGAAAATGGAGGATAATGACTTGTAAAGTTTCATCTGAGCTAAATTCACTGATAATATGAGTCCCATAGATTATTCCCAAAAGCCCCTGCCAAGCCCCTAAGGAATACCCCTTATCCACAAGAGTCATCATATTTTGACCTAAAATTCGAAAGGTTGGGATGACGGATTTCATAGTTTTTTCAAAGGCAGACCACCAGTGAGGCGAATTTGTCGTTTTTGCTAAAGCCGCAAAAAAAAGAGCTATACCGAGCGATCCTGAGCCAAGCAAATTGCCCGCTCTACTATAAACCCAATGATCGTGGTGATAACCCATCGCTAAAGTAAACCAGGTCCAATTTCCCGCAGGGTTTGCGATAGCGGAATCTTCAATAAAAGTCGCAATGGATTCGGCCGTGAAGTTTGTTTTGCAATAGGGGTGCCAGGCATTCATTTTTTCGGCTACGGTTGGGCAATAAAAAGCAAACTTAATCATTTTTTGTTGAAGTCGAAGGTCTTCTTCAGAGCTTTTTTCGATCAGCTCCTCCATCCTTTCCCAAGGTTTTTTACAAGATCCAAAAGCCCTCTTTTGGCAATCGTGGCCTTCAAGATTTATGGTATCGCCTTTTTCATAAAATACAGGACTTATCTCCTTTTCCAAACTTTCATGCTCCTGCTCTAAAATAAAGAGCATTTTTTCAGGCTCCTCATTTTTTATAAAATTACCTAAATCCACGTTTAGATTCTTCGTCCGAAAATACAAAGGCGCATGCATTTTTTCGTACAAAACGTTATAGGAAAACATGTCGCGGACAATGCGCCTTGTGGGCTGAGAAGACATGGTGCGAATTATCGGATTATCGAGAAAAAGGTAAGCCCGCTGCTGCAACCAGCGGTAGGTTTGTGTGTAACCGTCCAAGATAAAATCAGCAAAATCTTGGGCTTTGTATAGCGAGCCATTCTCATCAAAGGGAATATAAGTTCCCTCATCTTTATAACATAATTCCCCCCAAAGATATGAAAAATGGAAAACGCTTTTTTCCCCTAAATAAAAGGCGCCCGGATTCAATGCAAGCCCCTTTTTTTCCGGATAATATTGACCTCTTGGCAAAGCCCCGTGAGACATCACCCCACCTTCCATCGTCCGAAATTGATCCCAACTCCCCATTTCACTTGGTATATAAAAACTAAAAAAAGTCTCTCCATCGATTAACACCGGGTAGGCGCCATTGGCGATAATATTATTCCTCCCACAATCGGAAAGACACAGAAGTTCCCATATTCTTAAAAGCGCGCCTAATCGTTTATAATAAAGCTGTACTTCTTCTTGATTCGCTACGGGAAGATGAACAATGAACTCTTGCCATCCATATGACTCTTTAGATATTATCTCACATCCTTTTAAATCGGGTTTTAAACCCTCTTTATTTAATTGGCTTAAAAATTGAGAATATAATTTTTCAGCGTATAGTGGTCTATTTTTGTACAAAAGACGCTGTCCGTTTGAGAAGTGAAGAATCGCTCGGCGATCTTGAAAAAACCAGGCAAATGGGGCAAGCCCTTCCACGATCAAACCCGGATCTTTACCCATGAAAAATGTATCGATAATCAAAGAACTGTCCTGAGCATATCTGGCTAAGAAGTCAAATAGAGCTTTTTCCCATTTCACTCTCAATTTTTCCATTTGCTCTATCAATTGAGGATACTCAAAAAAGGCTCTTTCGATGGACCCCACTTCACTCATAACTTGTTTGCAGATCTCTCCTATTCCAAGCGTAAGACCAAATTGCAAATCAACAATACCTTGTTGAGGATCAAGACAAGAGAACAAAGCTTTGTTTTTCCAAGCTTCCTCTAGTACCTTGCCAGCTAGATGGTAATAAAATTGCGAATGGGGTATGGAGGCGAGATCAGGGGGCGGAGGAGAATGATCGGGGTTAGATGCGTAGGCAATCCATTCTTCCCAAAGATCAACTGATACATCAGACATAAAATGCTCTTGTTGTAAATTTGCAAATTAACTTTTTAGCAATTTCTTTTGAATGAATATCTGTTCAGCTCTGATCCCGCTGTTTTTTAGATCTCTTGATTTGATGTACGATTATTCTTTAAAGATATTTGATCTGATGAGTCTGGCGGCCCTGTTATAGGGGGATGAGGTGTTCACTTTAATCCATTTGCTGAGCGGCCACTCTTTGCCGGATGGCAGGGTGCACCAGGCCCAAACACCCGTTTGATCCAGCCGCCCCGTCCGGTGCTCCTTTTCGACGATGTTCAGCAGCGTACTCACCGTTTGATAAAACTCCGCTTCCTGCTTTTTTCCGCTGTCGTATTGGTATTTCTGATAGAAATGTTTCGCAAGACCCGTATAGTCCCACTTCGTGAATCCCTCCCCCGGCATTTGCGGCGTTTCTCCCCGTTCCCCCGTTTCATGCCAGGCGATCAGGAGCCTGCCCCATCCAATTTGATAAGCGATGAGATCGGCCGCGCTGACTTTGCCTCCGGTGCCCTCTATGTCTTTTTTTGTACGCGATTTTATTTTCGAAATCGCAAGGGCAAGTCCATTATACTCTTTTACAATGAGACGGCTGAGAGGCGCTGAAAATGTTTCTGTGATTAACATAAATTTAGGATTTTGCTAAAATTCTTCTTACAAAGGAGTCATTTTATGTCAATCAGCACCACTTTGACAAGGGTAATTCAGTGGAGAGAAGCGGGTCCTATCGTAAGAGATCTGCTGAAGGAGGGACACAAAGAGCTTTCATCAAAGACGGAATTAATGACCGAGATCATCTTGCGGGAGCATACGGCTGGCGAAATGCCCTGGCACGCTCATTATTTCATACATTACCTCCCAAAAGATTTTGCCGCGGGAGTTGCCAGGGTGGAGCAAGCCGGCAGCATTGGCAAAATTACCGATTTGGCGATAAAATCCCGCTTTCAGGGAAAAGGACACGAAGAGAGAATGATCGATTTGCTTGAAAAATCGGTAATCGAGAGGGGGATCAAACGGCTCGAGGTTTCAACTCAATCGCCGGTTCTGACCCCCCATCTTCTGAGGCTCGGGTATGTATCAGGACCGTACTTTATCAAGCAATTGATTTAGTGATCTTTTGTGTTTCGCCAAGTTCCGTGCGCCTCATGCACCAGAAAACGTCTCGATTGTGACAAATCGAGCACCTTAAAACCCCCTTCAGAAGTTTCGTGCAAAAGGGTCGTCACCACATCCGGTCCTGAGGCCCACAAAACGTCGTTGTCCGACCAGTTATTCCCGCATTCATGAAACAGGGTCCTGACACGGTTGATCGCTTCATGAATGATCTCCAACAGCAGATGGCTCCTTTCTCCTTTTATATAGAAAGCGAATTGGGCGATACGGTGGCCGTAGGGTTTTTCCCTGGGTCCTAATTTAGAAACGGGAACGACATGCTCCGTCAGCCAAACTCCATTGGGATAGTCTAAATCGGCAAGAAACTGCTTGGGGTGCTTCACTCGAACATCCAGGTCAAGATACATGCCTCCAAGATAGTAGATAATGATATATCTGCCTAAATCGGCTTGCGAAACTTTGCGAGGAATTTTTTCAAAGAGTTCAAAAAAGGCGGGATCAAATTCCTCAGAGAATCGCCTGACATAGTGCAAAATATCCTCTTTTTGGTGCAGAGAAGTATCCGCTTTCAAGGCTTGTTGATTGTTGTTCTGTATCTCCTGATATTTTTGTGGCAGCGGGAAGTTGTCCCACAAACCCCACATGTAATGAACAGTAATGGCCTGAAGTGGAGATAGGCAAAATAGGGTGATAAAAAGTGTAAGTAATTTCATAAATTTCCTTTATTTTAGATCTTTTCCGTCACGCCATCCCGCATTGCAATGGTGTCTCAAAAATGCGTTGGCTTGCCCGCGATCGAGCAGTTTATAGTTCTTTTCATTAGTCTCGTGGAACCGGGTTGTTACGACAACCGGGCCGGTCGCCCACAAAATATCGTCATCTGTCCAGTTATTTCCACACTCATCAAACAGGATTTTTATCCGGTTGAACGCTTCAAGAATGATCTCCAGCAAAAGAGGGTTCCCTTTCTCTGGAGAAAAAAAAGCGTATTGGGCGATTTGGCAGCCGTACGGTTCTTGTCTTGGACTCACATAGCAATGCGGAGCAACGAATTCGGTCAGCCATACCCCATTGGGATACTGTAAATCTGCGAGAAACTCTTTTGGATTCTTTATGTGAACATCAAGGTCAAGGTAGAGGCCTCCAAGATAGTAGATAATAATATATCTGCCTAAATCCGCTTGGGCTACTTTGCGGGGAATTTTTTGAAAGAGTTCATAGAAAGCAGGGTCAAACTCGTCGGAGAATTTCTTGACGTAATGAAAAATATCCTCTTTGTCGTGCACCGCACTAGGAGCGTTCAGTTTTCTCTCGTTGTAACGTATTGTCATTTGATATTTTAGAGGCAGCGGGTAGTTGTCCCACAAACCCCAAAGGTAATGCACCGTGATTTGGGCTTGGAGCGATGACAGGCAAAAAAATATTAGAAGTATAAGGAGTCTCATAAATTTCCTTTCAAAAGAAGCACTTCGGCCAGGTGCATTCCTCTCCTTTCCGTTTCTAATGCGATTTGGCTGCGGCAGGAAAACCCGTTGGCCAAAATAAGGGTCTTTTCCTGTGTGCGCCGCACCTCTTTGAGCAGATGGAGCTCGCCGATTTGTTTCGAAAGGCTCACATGCTCTTTTTCGTAGCCAAACGATCCCGCCATGCCGCAGCACCCTGAGAGGATCTCTTCGGCGTGCAGGCCGGGTATGGCCTTCAGCACGTCCATGGTCGGTTCCATGCCCACCAAGGCTTTCTGGTGGCAGTGGCCATGCACTTTGATGTGGTAAGCATTTTCCTTCCAGGGCAGAGGGAGTTCGCCGTAGCGGATGTGCCTTTGTAAAAATTCGTCGAAGGTCGTACAGGCCTGCGGCACCTGGTGTGTTTCAGTCAATCCTGGAAAATCATCGATAAGAGTCAAGATGCAGCTCGGCTCCAGTCCCACGATGGGCAGCTGGGTATAGGGCTTTAGGGTGTTGATCAAGGCGTCGGCCCGGTTTTTGGCCTCCTTTAAAAAGCCTTTTGAGATCATCGGCCGGCCGCAGCATTGCCATTTGGGGACGATCACAAAATAGCCAAGCGCGTTGAGAACCTTGACGGCGGCAATACCGGCTTCGGGGTGGTAAAACTCGGTGAAGGTGTCGTTGAAGAGCACGACCTTTTTTTCGGTATCAGGCTGCCTGATAGTGCGCAGCCATCCTGAAAAGCGGGTGCTTGCAAGCTTAGGCAGCTCTCTCGCAATGCCGATTTTTTCAAGCAGCAGTTTAGCTGTTCTGCTATTGAGCAGGGCGTTTGCAAGGGATGGGAAATGGGCATTCAACCGGCTGATCGACCCGATATGGGCAAATAGTTTGTCCCGTAAGCTGTATCCCCATTTTTCTTGATAATGATAGAGAAATTCCGCTTTGATTTTGGCCATATCCACTTGGGAGGGGCATTCTGTTTTACACCCTTTGCAGCTCAAGCAAAGATCCAGGACATCGTGCACTTCCGGGCTGGTCAGTTCTTTTTGCGGCAGCTCTCCATGGATCAAGGCTCTTAAGCTCTGGGCGCGGGCTCTTGTTGTGTGATATTCGTCTTGCGTGGCTTGAAAGGAAGGGCACATCACTTTCTCTTTTTTGCGGCAAAGGCCGTTGCCGTTGCAAAGATCGACCGAAAGTTCAAAGCCTCCCTCTTTCTCAAAGCTTTGAAAAGTTTTGATTTTAGCCGCGGGGATGTTATGCCGCAGATTTTTTGGGTCGAACACGCCATGCACAATTTTGCCGGGGTTCATGCGCCCTTCCGGGTCAAAGACTGCTTTCACTTCGACAAAGGCCTGATAGAGCTTCTCTCCGAACAGGGTTTCGTTGAGATAGGAGCGCACCAGGCCATCGCCATGCTCTCCGCTCATCGCCCCCCCATACTCTAAGACTAACGTGGCGACATAGTTCATCATCTGCTGGAGCAATACGACCTCGCCCGGCTCCTGCAGGTTGAGATAGGGGCGGATATGCATGCAGCCTGAGCCGACATGCCCATAAATGCCTGCCGTTTTACCCTGCAATTGCAAATAGATGAGAAATTTATTCATGAAGGGGGCAAGTTTTTCGGGTGGAATGGAGAGGTCTTCAATAAAGGCTACCGCGCGATTGTAGGAGCGTTTCGATAAAAGCAGGCCAAGGCCTGATTTTCTGAGATCCTTCACCTCTTGCATCAGTTTTGAATCGACGAGGCAAAGATGGGCAAAGCCGATCTCTTTGGCTTTCAAAAACACTTCAAAGGCGTTGAGTTTATAGGCGAGTTCCTGCTCCGTCTCAGCCTCGATTTCGGCGATGAAGAGCGCTTTTGCCCCTTGCTGCAGCCAGTCGAGTTTTCCCCGCATTGCGGGCGAGGAGAGGCCCGTTTCGATAATCGTGTCGTCGACCATTTCCAAAGAGAGGAGCTTGTGGGTAAGGAGCTGAGGGATCTTTTTCATCGCGTCGATCATATCGTTAAAGTAGATCAGACATTGCCCCACGACTTTCGGCACTTTGCTGATCTTGACGGTGATTTTTGTGATCACTCCCAGCGTTCCTTCTGAGCCGGTGATAATTTTGGCCAGGTTGATCTTGCCCGGCTTTAAGAGCTCATCGAGGTTGTAGCCGCTCACCCTTCGCGGGATGTTGGGCATGTGCTCGATAATCTCTTTGGCATAAGTGTTTTTTATTTCCTCGATTTTGCGGTAGATAGCCCCTTCGGAGGTAGTGAGATTCCGTTTTTCGCTTATGTCTGAGGGCCCGAACTCGACCGCCTCCCCGTTTGCCAGCACCATTTCAACCGACTGGACGTTGTCGACCATTTTTCCATAGCGGAGAGAGCGGCTGCCGGCAGAGTTGTTGGCAGTCATGCCGCCCAGCGTGGCGCGGTTTCCGGTCGATGTGTCGGGCCCCAGACGGTAGCCTGCCGGTTCCAGAACGGCGTTTAGAACATCTTGCACGACGCCCGGTTCCACCGTGGCGGTTTCGTTGATATAGTCGATGGCCAGGATCTTGTCGCAGTATTTCGAGGTGTCGATGATCAACCCCTTTCCGATGCAGCCGCCGGCGATGCCAGTGGCGGCGCCTCTTGCGATCACGGGAACCTGAAACTCTTTTGCGATGCGCACAGCGGCGAGGATCTCTTCGCGGTTTTTGGGGAGCACTACGCCGATCGGCTCGATTTCAAAGATCGAGGCGTCGACGCTGTAGATTTTTTTGGTGAGCAGATCAAAACGGACCTCGCCTTCGATTTCCTTTTTCAGCGCCTGTTCGAGCTCATTATTTTTGGAAGTCATAGAGGGGTCCTAGATCTAAGAGTTTTGTGAGCGCATCCAGCGCCTGTCTTGACTCGTTGAGCAATTGGGGGTCCTTCAAATCATCGAAGATGAGTTTATCACGGTAGTGCAATGAGATCCAATCTTTTAGTTGCTGATATAGCTCATCCGACAGAAAGACCTTTTGATGCGTTTTGGCTCTCTCTTCTTCATTGAGGAGAACCCGGAGGCGTAAACAAGCCGGCCCCCCTCCGTTTTGCATGCTTTGCCGCAAATCGAAGTAGAGCACTTCGTCAAAGGGGGCTTTGTTTAAAAAGGCGAAGACGCGCGGCTCTTCCCGGCATTCGACCGGGGCGATTAAAAGCAGCCGGTTAGCGCGGTCCCGCACGATTTGAGAATTAAAAAGGTAGGTGTTTACCGCTTGATCTAAAGATATATCGTGTTCGTTGACGCGGATGCCGGTAAAATTTGGAATTTTCTTCTCAAGCTCATCCACGGTTTTCTCGGTGTGAAGAAAGGCGCGTTCATGATAGAAAAAGAGATTTTCAAACCCGACCGAGATCACATCGTTGTGAAATACGCCGGCGTCGATCGCCTCCGGATTCTGCTCGGCAAACAGGGTTTTTGCCGGATCGAGCCTATGTAAACGGGCGATCGCCTGACCAGCGTCGAGAGTTTGGCGGGCGGGATATTTTTTTAGCTTCTCTTTCTTCCCAAAGACAAAGAGCTGCACCCCATTCGCAAAGCGGGTGTGATTGGCCGCGCCTTCGTCGCTGAAGCGGTCTGTGGAGGGGAGGGGAGCGTGATGGGCGGCAAAGGGGAAAATCTTTTTTAAAAGGGCGGCGGTCGTCTTCGGCTCGATCGAGCGGTGTGCATTGGAACAGAGATTTGCCGGCGTCATGTGGACTTGCCCGTCCAGACTGTCTTGCGAAGGGCAGACGGTAGCGGCGTTAGCCGCCCACATGCAGGCCGCTGAACAGCTGGCGGCGAGAAGGTCGGGGGCCTCCCGATAGGCCTTAGCCAGGATCTGCTCTTCCGTGCCGTAAAAGCCCAAAGAATTCAAAAAAGGCAAATTGGGCCGTTCGTGGGGAGGCAGAATCCCCTGTTTTATCCCCAGCTTATGGAGGGCGTACATTTTTTCCAGGCCCTGCAGAGCCGCCGCTTTTGGATTTGAAACCATGCTCTTATGCTTTTGCGAAGCGATGTTGCCAAAAGAGAGGCCTCCATAGTTATGGGTCGGGCCGGCCAGGCCGTCGAAATTCACTTCTTTCATAGCTTGAGGCCGGGCGTGGGAGATTGAGGGAGTTTCAGCGCTTCCGACTCGAGCGAGGCGACTGGATAGCTGCAGTAATCGGCGGCGTAGAAGGCGCTTGGGCGGTGATTGCCGCTGCGGCCGATGCCTCCGAACGGAGCCTGGCTGCTAGCGCCGGTTAAGGGGGTGTTCCAATTGATCAGCCCGGCGCGGATCTTGCTGTAAAAGGTCTCATATTGGCTCCGGTCGTCGCTGAGCAGCCCGGCCACTAGGCCGTATTCGGTGTTATTAGCCTCTTCCAAAGCCGCCTCGAAATCGGGCACGCGGATCACTTGCAGCAGCGGACCGAAGATCTCCTCATCCTCCCGGGGGCTCATGAAGGTGACGTCGATCAGACCCGGGGAAAGAAACGCTTCGTCTAAGGAGCCCATCTCGATGAGCGGTTTAGCGCCTCTTGCAACCATCTCCTTTTGCTTGTTCAACAGCATTTCCTTCGCCTGCAGGCTGATAACCGGCCCCATAAATGGTTCGGGGTTAAGAGTATATGGCCCCACGCTAATTCCTTTGACCATCGGAACGAGCTCCTCTAAAAAGCGTTCCCCCTCCTGGCCGGTGGGCAGGATAAGGCGCCTCGCGCAGGTACATCTTTGCCCCGAAGTGAGATAGGCTGACTGCAGCGTGAGGTAGGCGGCCGCTTTCCAGTCGGTTACTTTGCCCACGATCAGGGGATTGTTGCCCCCCATTTCCAGCGCCAGAATTTTTTCGGGATGTTTGGCAAAGAGTTTGGCCAAATGAAGACCTGTTTTATAGCTGCCCGTGAAGAGCAGGCCGTCCAGTTTTTTCTGTTCGGAGAGGATTTTTCCCGTTTCCGCATCCCCTTGCACCAGATTGAGCACCCCTTTTGGCAGACGGCACTCATCCCAATAGCGGATCATGAGCTCGGCCACAAGCGGCGTCAGCTCGCTCGGTTTAAAGACGATCGTATTGCCGGCTATCAGCGCCGGGATGATATGGCCGTTTGGGAGATGTCCGGGAAAATTGAAGGGCCCGAACACGGCGAGCACCCCCATCGGCTTGTGGCGGGTCTGCGAATGGTACGCCCCAAGTTCTCCGGCTCTAACGGGACAGCGGACTCCTTGCGCCTCTTTCGAAATCTTCACCTTGCCGATCATCGCGCTGACTTCCCCCTTCGATTCCCAGAGGGGTTTGCCCGTCTCTTCAGAGATCGCTTTTGCCATTTCATCTTTTTTCAAAGAGAGGACATTTTGAAAGGCCTCGACATGCTCCAGGCGCTTTTCCAGAGGCAGATTCCCCCAACCCGGCGAGGCGGCTTGGGCGGCATCGACTGCCTTCTCCACTTCCGCTTTTCCGGCGGCATTTCCCGTCCAGATCACCTCGTGGTTAGCCGGATTGAGAGAGTGAAATTCAGGACCTTTACCCGGCTGCCACTGGTTGTTGATATAATGACTTAAAGTTGCCAAACGATTACCTCAGTTTCCTACCCTTTTAGCTCTTTTGCCACATCCATTTCAAGCATGATATTTACTTCATGATATAGCGGACGGCTTGACCCTCTTTCACTTTAAGGGCTTTGGCTGTTTCGGTTTCCAGGGCGATCTTGCCGTCCGGGTATACTTTAACTTTTCCCATCGTGCAGCGGTAATCCAACGAGACATTGGCAATCAGGGCGTTCGGGGCATCGGGGAGTTCTTCGGTAATCTTTTTCAGCTGGCCGACATGGCTGTCGCACACGGTTCTTAAAGAGGCGATGGGTGCTTCGATGACCGGCCCTCCATCAATCGGGTTGATCCTGTCGGTGATAACAAACCCCTCTTCGGTCAGCATCTCAAGGGCGCTTTTGGAGTGGAGATGCGGTTTTCCAATCGTCTTCTGGGTGGCTTTTGCCAGGAGCATCGTATAAATCGGCAACTCGGGCAGCCCTTCCAAAAAGAAGTTGCGCCGGCCGTTCAAAAGAGCGTTCAGCTCGTGGAAGGAGAGGTTTAAAAAACGCTTTCCCAACCCATTCCAAAAGGGGGATTCATGTTTTTCATCGATAAACCCGCGAATCTCGGCGTAAAGGGTCTTTTCAAACCTCTGGGGGAATGAGGCGATGAAGAGCAGGCGGGAAAAGGAGAGAAGTTTGCCGAGGTGCTCTCTTCGAAAGGCGGACAAAAGATACAGGGAGCAGAGCTCTGAGGGGCCATCCCTTTGCGAGAGGGGATTTAAGAGAGTGAAGAATTTTGGAGTGGGCAAAAGCGTGGTTGGCGCAGCTTTCTTTTCGATGAGGTAAAAAAAAACCGGCTCGCTGACCCCTGTTTTGGAATAGATGCCGCAGACGCCGCCGAGCTCTTTGGTCGCTAAATCCTCCAAAACAAACAGGTAGGTCTCATTCACAGGCTTGTCGAGTTCCTTGGAAAAGGAGGCCACCGAGTGTTTGATCAATACTTCCAGGCTTTCCCGATTTTTTGGGATGCTGGTCATGCCGATGCCGGTCGCCTGTGCGATCTTTTCAAATTGATCCAGGTCTTTCAGCTGGATGGGCCGGATGATTTTCATAGCTGTTGTTCTATAATGTTGATGATATTATCCAAATCCTTTTTCTCGGTGGTCAGCGAGAGGAGCATGCGGATGCGCGTCGGGGTTTGTCCGGTGATAAAAGTGATCACCCCCGCATCAAACAAACGGCGAGCGAAATCAGTGACTTTTTTCAAGTCGCCGCCATAGGGAGTGAAGGCGAGCAGGGTTCCCAAACCGTAAGGACCTTGAACCGGGCATTTTTTCTCCAAAGCCTGCATCCTGAGTTTAAAATGGGCCTCCAGCTCAGCGATTTTTCCCTCCGGCCCAAAGTAATGGCCATTGGTGAGTTCATTTAGAATAGTGAGCGAAGCGGCGATCATCGAAGTGCTCGCGGTAAACGTCTGGCTCAAAAGCCCGGGTCCGGGCATAAGGTCGTTATTAAAGAGGGTCGCGCAAGCCTGCGAGAGCTTGCCTATCGTGATGATATCGATGTATTGGTCTAATCCAAAATACTGAAAAGCAAAGAGTTTAGGGGTTCTGCCAAAGGTTTGCACCTCATCGGCCAGGATGGGAATCTCTTGCTTTTTAAGTTCCTGCATCAGGGGTTCAAAAAAACTTTTAGCTCCCACGTTGATCCCCCCCTCCCCTTGCACAAACTCAAAGAGCATCATGGCGTGCTGCTTGGGGTAGCGGGAAAGAGCGGTTTTCAGGGCGCTAAGGGCTTTTTGAGTGCTCTCTTCTGGGTTTGCAGGATCGAAAAAAGGGATGTAGTCCACTTGGACATTCAATGGCAGGCCCTGTCTAAAGCCCGGTTTGTCGGTGACTTGCGAAAAAGTCCAGGTGCGGCCGGCAAAACAGTGTTCAAAGGCGAGCAGGCGGGAGGCCGGAGATTTTTTTTGGAGGGCGATTTTTAAGGCGTTCTCATTGGCCATCACGCCCGAAGTGGTGAGAAAACAGTGCGCTTTCCCGGAGAGCTTTGTCAAAAGCTGGACCAGTTTTAAAGAGTCCAGATTTTGCTGCAAATTGCCCTGCATGACGGTGTTGCTGAGTGCCGCGTCGATGCCGGCTTCGATCAATTTGGGGTGGCTGTGCCCGAGGATATGGACGCCGATGCCGTTGATGCAGTCATATTTTACGCTGCCGTCCTGAAGCTCGACAAGGGGGCCGCTGCCAAAGCCGCTGCCGATATAGGGGTACCACAGTGAGACTCCGCGGCACTTTTCAAAGTCCTGAAGAGCGGATTGGTACGAGACCTGCAACGCGGGGTCGGGAGGCTTAATCTCCCGGATGTTTATCTGATGGTCCATAACAGCTTGAAGCAGAAGCTCTTTGGCTTTAAGCACGCGCGGATCTTTCTTTAAGTTTTCAGCTTCCATAAATAATATCTCCGTTAGCCAGTTTCATTAAAAAATGGGAGACCAGCTGTGTTTTTTTCACCAAACTGTCTAATAGAATAAACTCATCGAAGGTATGGATTTCTCCTCCCAGAGCGCCTAAGGAATCGATCGAGGGGAGCCCGGCCTCAAAGAGCAGATTCCCGTCGGTCACTCCGCCGGAAGTCTGGAACTTCAGCTCCACGTTGAGATCGTCAGCCGCGGCCTGGAACGCTTTAAAGAGAGCCTGATGTTTTGTTTCAAAAGGTTTAGGGGGACGATCGGAGTTAATGTGCAGTAAAAGGGAGAATCCTTTTTTGGCATTGAGCGTATCGATGATGTTTTGGAGCTGCTCTTTCACTTTGTTTAAATCTTTCGGATGAACCATGCGCACATTTACCCCGCAGATAGCCAAATCGGGGACAATGTTTATGGGTCCTCCTCCTGCGATTTTTCCCACGTTGACCGTGATCCCTTCATCGAGATTTGTCAGACTTTCCGCCTGGATAATGAAATGACTGAGGGCGGATATGGCGTTGTTCCCTAAATGAAAATCGCGGCCGGCATGGGCGCTTTTGCCTTTGGCTACCACAGTGAAATTGATCGACCCTTTCCTCCCATTGACCAAAGCGCCGCTTGACATACAGGGCTCAAAGATCAGACCGAACCGGCATTTTTTGGCGACTTGTTTCAAAAGGGGAGCCGAGCCCGGCGAGCCTATCTCTTCGTCGGGATTGATCACCACATGCCAGCCGATATTTTTGGCAAAAGGACTCATTTCCAGCGTTTCCAGGGATTTAAGCAAGATCATGAGGCCCCCTTTCATGTCGGTCACTCCCGGGCCTTTCAGTATCTCTTCGTCAATTCGTTCGGCTTTTTGAAAGGGGGAGTTCGCGGGAAAAACCGTGTCCATGTGCCCCCCTAAAAACACTTGAACCGGCGCGTCGGGGCGCTTGGCCATATATAAGGCCTTCCCTAAGGGCTGCTCAATCAGGGTTCCCTGGTCGTTGAAACAGGCATAAGGTTGAAGCTCAACTTCTTGAATGGTGGGCTTCAGCTTTTGAAAGGCCCCTTTTAACTCCGACAGCATGGAGGAGAGGCCTTTAAGATTTGCCGTTCCGGAGTTGATGTCGGCCCACCTGATGAGATCGGCCGTCATCAGCTCTTTTTGAGAAGAGATCCATTCTAAGTACGATTCCATATTAACTCGACAAAGTCACAGTTAAGCTCAATATAGGCCAAATAGAGGATTACGAACTACATAAAATAAAGGATCCCTTTTTGATCGATATGGATCAGCTCTATATCGCGGCTGCTGTTTAATTTACCCCTCAATTGAGCCCCAAATGGCGTGATTGACCAAATCTCCTTGGTCTCTTGATCGAGGCTCAAGAGCTCTTTTTTGTCCGGATTGACCAGGATGGAAGCCTTGGAGGGAATAACATACTGGCTATAAGTCACTTTCATATTTTCGAGATTGATGAAAATGGGGGTTTTTTCTTCAGAAATGAGTACGGCATGATTACTGCAGCAAACACCGCTGATGGAGGCGCTTTTGGAGTTTATTGGAATCATTTTTTCCGGGCCGGACAGCATGATTTCCTGATCTAAATGGGATCTTATCGTCAAAAAGCATTGGTTTGAGGATTGCTCAATCAGACAAAGCTTAGGACCGTAAGTCATTACATCCAGGCAGCCTCGCAATTTGGTCTGCTTTCCCGATGGGCTGATCAGATAAAGCAGGGATTGGTTGTGAAAAATCAGAAGGGTGGGATGGGGTTTAAACACTCCCCCCGGATCGGTAACGTTAAAGAAGGGGCACCATTTTTCCTCACTGATTTTTCCCAATTGCAATTGGCTGCCGGTCTTTAGCGCTTTCAGCCCTTCGGTCAGTTGATAAAGATCTTCATTAGCGGGTATTTGAATCGAACGGATCGCTACTCCGGTGTCCACTTGGAACTGGTAAATCTTGTCATCGCCCGCTGTGTGAACCTCGATAAAGTTTCCGGCAATCTGAATTTTTGGCAATTTGCCGGCTGGCTGCATCTCTTTATAATCCAGATTGGCGGGGAGAGGCAACGGGATGGTCCAGGCCATCTTCTCTGTTTTCCTGTTGAAGGCGATGAGAAATGGGTTTACCTTTTCTCCCTCTTGAGCCGGTTGATATAAGCCGATCATCAGATCGCCATGGAAGAGCACTCGCTCCTTAACATTGAGTGTAAGTCCTTTAGTAAAATCCGGCGCATTTGGGACCTTATCGCTGAATATTTCTATAAGGTGTCTGTTAAATAGCTTGCACACCTTTTTGACAGACACCTGTAACAGATCTCTCAGCGCAACGAAATGGGGATACGCCTCATCTTCTGCCTTAAGGATAGCTTCCACATGTTTTCCGATATCGACTGTGCTGGTGTTTCCGCTAATGGTGAGAGCTCTGGCAATTCTCAGCTGATCCTCCGGCGGGCTGGCTGAAAGGAGAAGGTAAATAATCCTGTGCTTGTTCGGCCAGCTATCCAGCTTTATAAAAGAGAGATTTATCTGGACCAAATTAAAGAAAGCCTTTTGCTGCTCTTTGCCCAAGATTTCAATAAACATAGGATTTTGAGTTCCTGCAAAAAGGATATCGATGAAATGATGGGGCCTCGTCCAAAACCCATTTTTTTCGATATAGTCCGAGACCGCCTTTTGAAGAGGGGTTGTGGAAAAAGCCTCTTTTTTCGGCAGGGTAAAGGTGGCTCCGCCATATTGTTTTATCAGCCAAAGCAAGTAGTACCCGGCTTTCAAATCCCCTTTTTTATAGGCCTCCATCAAAAGGCAGCAGGTGTAGGGGATGCCTCTAAAGGTTAATGGGGTAATGTTCTTGCAGAAGGTAGAGCTCAGCGCCTCTTCTTCGAGCCAGTTTTCTGATTGAAGGAGGTGCGCAGCCAAAATGGAGCTATTTGCGTTTAAGACGTGTTTTAAAGCCGATTCCGAGGCTGTTTTGTCGATCAGGGCAAAGGGGTAGCCGCTTTCGCATTCTCGTCTGAGAAGCGCGGAATTTTTTTGCACAAAAGCCTTCACCTTTTCCATTTCAGCGCTGGTGTATCCTGTCGCGGCATTCAGAGGTTTGGCGGATTCCACTGCCAGTTTCGCAAATATCTTAATGGCGGCATTGTAGTCTGAAGAAGTCGATGTCAAGAGAGGAAGGCTTTTCCATTCCGTCAGCACCAGATCAGACACAAAAGTTTCGATGTTCATTTAAGCACTCCTGTAAGGGAACAAAAAGAATAATGGCGAGATGGGTTTTGAGGCAAGATTTTTCCCCTTTTCAAATGGGCAAAAAAAAATAGTGTGTCCTTAAAAAGATATGGCAGACAATGATTGAGCCATAACTTTTTTCAGGACGTACAAAAAATATTGCGAATAAAAATTTGTGTTAAATTCGGACTTTAAGTTAATGTGACAAAACGTAGACCCTTTTATAGGAGGGTGCGAAGATTATTAATTTATTTGAGGGGAAGGCGATTGCATTTTTATGGGAAAAAGTATGCAAGATAGTTCGGATAAAGAAGAGCCTGTCAAGTATGACTTTCGCAAAAACATCCATGAGGTGTTAGCGGAAAAGCATGCCTGCTATGTGCTGATCACCTGCGATCCGCCGCAAGAGAATGGCGAGATGAATGTCGCCATGACCTATGAGGGAGATCCAATGCTGGCCGCTTATTTGCTTCAGGGCGCTCAGACCTATATTGATGAGTATCAGGATGACGACCTTCCATTTGAAGATGAGTCGAGATTCATCGATTAAGTGTTGTTAAAAAAGTCGTGAAATGTCTATGTTCTTCATGGGGCGGAAGAACATGCTGGCGGATTAATATGAAGAATGTGGCAAATCAGTTTCGTTTTTGGGTCATGATAGGGCCCATGGTATTTCTCGCGACTTTTATGGTCTACTTTCTCAAGCTGTCCCTTTCGTTTTCTTTGATTCCGCTTATCGCCTGCATGAGTCTTTTTCTTTGCTGGCGCTGGAAGCTCGCCGGTTTGATGATTTCTGCCGGAATGCTCGCAGCCGCCTTATTTTATTACTATCCTCTCATGTCCGCAGAAGAACGATTTTGGCAAGTAGGGCTCTCAATGTCTTTTGCTATCGGTTGTCTGGTGACAGCTCTTTGCAGTGAAGAAACTGAAGGGCTTCTGAAAGCTTTGGAAGTGGAGTCGGAAAGCCGTTTAGAGAACTTGCGCCGGTTAGACGAAAAACTTAAGATGCAAAAAAAATCGGCCAAGAGTGAAAGCGACGATCTCAAAAACCAGCTCTCAAGAGCCTTAAACCAAACTGCCGAAAGAGAGGGAAAGATCGTAGCTCAAGAGGAAGTGATCGAGATATTGCGCGAAGAATTAAAAGCGCTGCGCGACACCTTTTCTTATGAAGGGGATAAAACGGCTCTTATTGAAATGAATGAAAAGGTTGAAACGCTGAGCCGTGAAAAAGAGCTTTTGCAAACCACCTTGAGCAAGCTGCAAAAAGAGCTGAAGCAGGAAGCCGCCCGGGCTATCGCTGCCAAGGGGTGAGAATCTCAAACCCACTATCCGTAATTAAAACCGTATGCTCCCATTGCGCGCTAGGCTTCCCGTCTTTAGTTCTCGCTGTCCACTTATCTATCGGATCAATCACCGCTTCTCTGACCCCCGCATTGATCATCGGCTCGATGGTGAAAATCATGCCAGGCGCCAAGGGGATCGCATTGGTGTTGGCGTAATGGAGAACCTGGGGCGGTTCGTGAAATTGAATCCCGACCCCATGCCCGACGAATTGGTTGACCACGGAGCAATGGTTTTCTGTCGCATAACTTTCGATCGCGTTGCCTATGGCGCATAGCGGGGCGCCGGGCTTTAAAACAGCG
This sequence comes from uncultured Chlamydiae bacterium, assembly GCA_963696295.1. Lineage (GTDB taxonomy): Bacteria > Chlamydiota > Chlamydiia > Chlamydiales > JAJFMB01 > CAVOJR01. Next base: position 2,550,664 of record CAVOJR010000001.1, read on the forward strand.
ATGGAGCGCATCAGGCATTCGTAGGCCGTGTCGACGACCCGTTTTTTTTCCTCGTCCACTTCTCCGATCATCACCATTTTGGAGCAATCCCCATAGAACCCATCCAGAATGCAGGTGACGTCGATGTTCAAAATATCTCCCGTTTTAAGCGCTCTTTTATCGGGGATGCCGTGGCAGATCACCTCATTTAACGAGGTGCAGATGCTTTTTGGGAAAGGGGGGAAGCCATACCCCAAAGGGGCGGCAATTGCGCCGGCTTCATCGTGCAATTTTTGGGCATAGTCGTTTAACTCGAGCGTAGTGATCCCTGACCCGGCCATCTGGCAGGTCATTTCCAGTATCTTTGCCGCCAGGCGGCATGAGCGTCTGATCCCTTCGATTTGGCTTTCGTCTTTGATGAGGATTTGCCACTGTTTGGCGTATTTCTCTTTGAGGGAGCCGCTTTTTTCGGGACCCTTGTCCGGGAAATGACATTTCTTCCATTTTTCGCCGCTGCCGCACCAGCAGGGATCGTTTCGTCCAATCATTGCTACCTAAAATTTATAAAAAAGGATAGCACGAAAAGGCAATTTGCCAAAAACCAAATATCAAAGAGTATGAGTTTTGTGGTGAAAAACAGGCTCCTTTGCTATAGTATTCTCATGAAACCTAATGATCTTAAAACTCTTTTTTCCTGGGATGAGAGAAAAATTATCATCGATGATGGCGTTTTCTATATTCCCTCATTTTATCCCTCCTATGCCGACTTTGCCTTTCCAGGCTGGGAAGCCATTTTTCAGAACCAAAATCCCGTCAATGTCGAATTTTGCAGCGGGAACGGCGCCTGGATTATTCAAAAAGCGCGTGAATTTCCAAATATTAATTGGGTGGCGGTCGATCTCGATTTTGGGCGCATTCGCAAAATTTGGGCTAAAGTAAAAAATTATGAATTGAAAAATCTGTTCATCGTCTGCGGAGATGCCAACCTCGCCGCCAAATATTTTTTTCCAAAAAATTCGGTGGCCAATGTCTTTATCAATTTTCCCGACCCCTGGCCAAAAAGAAGGCATTCTAGAAAAAGACTGGTCCAAAGGGAATTTGTGCAGGATGTGGTTGAGTGCCTCCTTGATGGGGGGGCATTCACCCTGACAACTGACGACGTGGACTACTCTAATCAGGCGGTAGCCGTTTTGACAAAAATCGGCAATCTCAAGTCGGTTTTTGATAATCCATTTTACACTCTCCACTTTCCGGGCTACGGCTCCTCCTATTTTGAAGAGCTTTGGCGCTCCCAGGGCAAAACGATCCGCTATCATCAATTTGAAAAAGGATGCTTATGAACCTTCCCCAGGTCTTTGACGGTGAAAATCCCTCTAATCCCGCCTTCAACGCAGTGACCATCAAACTGGATGGCTCGCTGAAAGCCGATCTGAATTGGGAGAATAAAAAAAAACTTGCCAAAGAGGCGATTGAAAAAGGCTATAAGATCTTTTGGGAAATAGAGCTTGGCCTTTTCTCTAGATTGCCCCTTCCCTTCTATGATGAAACGCAGGGCAAAAGCCTGAAATTATCCCTCGAAATTTTCCATCAGGAGATCTGGGAGGCTTTTAAGGAGGATAGTCTGGGGCTTTGCCTTTATCGGGGCAGCGCGGACTTCACAAAGGATTTTCCCTGGACGGCTGAGGAAAGAGATCTTTTGAGGGAGCGGCTCGAAAAGGTTTACGATATCCCCCAATTTAACCGGGAAACCGGATTGCAGATCAGGGATTTTGCCGACATCGATGAGCGTCTGTTAAAGCAAAATCCTAATGGACAGCATCTGATGAATTTGTTTTGCTGTGATTTCTGCGTGGACTACCTCGATTTTATCTGCCAGGATCTGCCGGACTCCCTCCCCTTATTTGTCCTGTTGGACGCCGGGGCGATCAGCAATCCGGGATTTTTAGCTCAAATCACTTCCCGGGAGCGGTTTGATATTTACCGCCCGGTTGTGCACGGCGGGGCGCTCCCCATTTCCGGGCTCGCCTGGGACGACGACCGCGCGTCGTTTGGTTATATAGCTAAACGCCAAATCAAGCTGAAACCCATAGAATTGGCCAATATTGCGATTTGCCTGCCGCCGGTCGCTAAAATGAGTTTGTATCCCGGCCTGGAGCAGGCCATCACTTCGCTGAATCAACGGTGTCTTCATTACCGCCTTATTCCCGAACCTTTTTTGACGATGGAGTGGGACGGACTCGATTATCTTCTCTTCCAACCCGACGGTTTGAGCGATTTGGGGGAGCGGAAACTGCAGGGTTTTTGCGCCGCCGGAGGGACTGTAGTGACATTAGGCCGCAAAATCGGAATGCCTTGCGAATTAACTTTCGATGAATGGACAGAAAAATTGTTAGAAATTCTTTGATCAGACATAATCAGGTTTTTACAAGGAGTTAACCTATGGTTATGACAAAGGAGAAGAGTTTGGAATTTTCTAATTATCCGGCATCGAAGCAACTGAAAAAGCTTGCTGAAAACCCCTATGATTTGACGAAAAAGGGCAATCTCTCCAGCGAGCGGGTCGCAAAATATACGGCTGATTCGTGCGGTTATAAACTGCTCTACGGAACGGAACGGGTGACTGACGAAGTGATGCTCGCTTTGCTCGAACTCGCTGCCCAAGCCAAAGTTTTTGAGAAGATGGAAAAAATGCAAGGGGGCGAGGTGTGCAACCGGATCGAGGGTTTTCCAAGTGAAAACCGGAAAGTTCTGCATACAGCTACCAGGGATTTCTTCCAGCCGAATCCGGCTCCTGCGGCAAAGGAGGCGGCAAATCTTGCTAAAGCGGAATTAGACAAACTAAAAACATTTATGAGCAAGGTGGACAGCGAAAACCGCTTCAAAGACCTGATCATGATCGGCATCGGAGGCTCCAATTTGGGTCCTCAAGCCCACTTTTTAGCTCTTCAGCATCTGAAGAAACCGGGTCGCAATATCCATTTTATCTGCAATGTCGATCCTGATGAAACGACCATGGTTCTTCGCCAGGTGGATTTGAAGAACACCCTGGTTCTAGTCGTTTCAAAATCGGGAACGACTTTGGAGACGGCGGCCAATGAAGAGTTTGTCAAAAACTCCTTCAAAGAGGCGGGCCTTGATCCTAAAAAGCACTTTATTGCCATCACAGGCATGGGCAGTCCCATGGACGACAAACAAAAGTATCTGGAGAGCTTTTATATTTGGGATTGGATTGGCGGCAGATTTTCCACGACCTCGATGGTCGGGGGCGTGCTCCTCGCTTTCGCTTTCGGCTACGATGTTTTTTATGAGTTTTTGCGCGGAGCAAGCAGCATGGATAAAGCCGCTTTAAGCCGCGATTTGAACCGCAACCTCCCCCTGCTCGGGGCACTTCTTGGCATTTGGAACCGCAATTTCTTAAACGTTGCGACCGAAGCGCTGATCCCCTATACGAGAGCCCTTTCGAGGTGGTCGGCCCATATTCAGCAGGCGTCGATGGAGTCCAATGGGAAACACATTGATACGCATGGAAAATTTGTCGATTTTGCCACAGGGCCTATTATTTGGGGAGAGCCCGGCACTAATGGCCAGCACTCCTTTTTTCAGTTAATACACCAGGGAACGGATATCATAGCGCTCGAGTTTATCGGGTACCTGGAAAATCAGTGCCAAAAAGATATCGAAATCGGCGGGACCTTCTCGCAGGAAAAACTCCTTTCCAATCTGTTTGCCCAATCGATTTCTTTGGCAACCGGCGAGAAAAATGAAAATCCCAACAAAGATTTCGCTGGCAACAGGCCTTCCCATATTCTGCTCGGCAAACAGCTTACCCCCCATTCTTTAGGTGTTTTGCTCAGCTACTACGAAAACAAAATCGCCTTTCAGGGTTTTGTCTGGGGGATTAACTCCTTCGATCAGGAAGGGGTGCAGCTGGGGAAAGTGCTGGCCAATCGGATCATCGATTGTTTTGCCGCCAAGCGAGGGAAGCCGTTGAAGAAGCATGAGCCCTATCCCGTGGCTGATGCCTACTTAAAGCATTTAGACCATCTTGAGAATTCCTGATGTATTCGCTTTATGAAATTCCCAGACGCTCGCGCAGCTGTTTTCAGTGCCAGGCCCCTTTTTTGCCTGGCTCTGTTTATTATTCCCTTCTATCGGAAAATTTCGAAAGAAGGGATTGCTGTGCGGGCTGCTTTCAAAATCAGCCGGACAAAGGGAAAATCTATTGGAAAGCTTTGATTCCCGAAAAGCCGAAGCAGAACACCAGGCATAGCGAGCGCGCCCTCTCGCTGCTCCGCGAAATATATAAAGAGCAAAAAGAGACGGCGTATATATTGGCTCTCTATCTGCAAAGGCAAAAAGTGATTATCAGACGTCAAGAGGTTGATGAGGCGATCCTTTTTGAAGTTGTGGAAACGGAAGAGATTTTGAGCATCCACAAGGTGGATCCTGAACGATTGGATGCGGATCTCTTGCAAAGCCAGATAGCCAAGAAGTTAGAAGAGTGAAACAACAGCTTTACGATTTTTTCCTCTACCTTTCTTCTGAGAAAGGGTTGTCCCCAAATACCCTTGAAGCTTACCGCAGCGATCTGGAAAAGTTCAGCCTTTATTTACACGGGTGCGGAATCACCGAATTTCCCTTTGTCTCCCAGGAGAATATCGTCGGTTTCTTAAGTATGCAAAAGGCGGCTGAGTATGCCTCCTCCTCAATCTGCCGTGCGCTGATCGCGATCAAAGTTCTATTTAGCTTTTTAAAAAGGGAGAAGTATATCGCTTCTAATGTAGCGCTCTACCTGGAAACGCCAAAGATTTGGCAGCTCATTCCGGAAGTGCTCAGCTGTGAAGAAGTGGATCTTTTGTTGGATGCGCCGAATCTCGAAGAGATGACGGGAGCCAGGGATAAGGCTATTTTAGAGGTTTTATATTCCAGCGGCCTCAGGGTTTCCGAGGTGTGCCATTTATCTCTTTTTGCGATTGATGACGATTATGTGCGCGTGTTTGGCAAGGGGCGCAAGGAGAGGATTGTGCCGATAGGTAAAAGAGCGGTGTCGGCTGTTGATTACTACCTGACTCACTTTCGCTCTCAATTTGACAGCGATAAAGAAATCCATTTGTTTTTGACCAAAAACGGGCTCCCGATCGATCGCATAATGGTTTGGCGGATGATCAAGAGCTACGCCAGGCAAACAGGCATAAAAAAGAATATCTCTCCTCACACCCTAAGGCATTCTTTTGCCACCCATCTGCTCGACCACGGCGCTGACTTGAGAATCATACAGGAGATGCTGGGCCATGCCAGCATTTCCAGTACAGACCGCTACACGCATGTCAGCCGCAGCCATTTAAAAGAGGCTTTCCTGAGATTTTCGCCTAAGTAGACGCCGCTGAAAAAGTCATCGCGATAAATTCGTCGTCCAACCCTACCCTAGTTGAACTCCTCGCAAATTAAATTTTTCATTTTTTCTTTCGCGAGTTCGGGCTCCTCCTCAAAAATTGCAAGGTTTTAACAAACCTTGTAAATCGATACTCATTCCATTCCCAGGAAAGTGCAATTTTTTTTACTCGGAGCCCTTACTTTTTCAGGCCCGCCTAAGCTGACAGAGCATCAAGAGCTAGATCATTAATCCTGGCATTGATGATCCGGGGATAGGGGAACTGGGAAATTTTCAGCTTCAATTCATTAATTTCGTCGAAGGCTCCCTTTCTTTCCTGACCCAGCCTTTGCGCAAATTCATGCTGCATTTGCTGGTAAAGGGGATCATCTTTGTTTGCTTTTAAAACTTTGATCCTTTCAATGTGTTTGTAGAGGGAGTTGTAAGCGAGAAGATTTCTATCGGCGCAAAGAAACTCAAAGAATGCCTGTTTAGCACCTTCGCTTAGATCTTTTTTAACGCATTTTTCATAGACAACAATAGTTTTTCTCGCAGCGGCTTCAATGTAGAGGTTGCTGCCGGCATGGCTGCCTAAAGCAAAGGTTGCGGCAAACATAACCGAAGGCAGCGAAAGGAAGGAGCAGGCGCAGATCAAAGCAAAGGTCATCCCTTTATGCTCATTCCAGACATCCATAACCTTGCCGGTTGTTTCTCTCATCAAGTGCGCCATCGGGACGCTGATACCCGCGGCCGCCCAATATAATCCGGGATTTATCCAATAAAAATAGGCCGACATAATTCCAGTGCAGGCATGAGTTAGCAATGCAGTGGTTCCTTGTGTGATATCATTCCATTTGATATGAAATGTTTCTGGATCAAATCTATTTGTAGAAGACATATTTTACCTCCATCTAGGAATATTTAAAAAAAACTGTACGACCTCTAAAAAGCGGTTGCTGCGAAAGACGGCAACAACAAAAGAAACTGTACGACCTTTAAAGCCGATAGACTTTTTGAGGACATATTGAGGGTTGATTTGTTCATAAATAGCTCTAACTACTAAATCCATGGATTAATACCTGCTTCCATTCAGCAAGGTGATGTATTATAGCAATAAATAAATCTTTATGGAAGCTTTTTTTTTGTTAAAAAATTTTATACCTATTATATATCTTATTTATTCCTTAACTTTATTTATATTGACAAACCTAAAATGTAAATTGTATTATTTAGTTAGAATAATAGATGAATTAAAAGGTTAGATCTCTAAAGCGGGGTTTAATAGAAATGAAAGACGATTTAGGCGACTTCAAAATATCGAAAAAGACTCAAAAACTCCTGCAAGATAAAGAGTTTTTAAAGAAAGAGCTGGCCGCGGGAAAATCGGCTCAGGAAATTATGGGTTTCTCAGATGAAGCCATGGCTAAATTCTATAAATCTGCTCTTTATCTCTTTGAGAATGGTCATTTTGCGGGTTCGGTTGATGCCTTTTTATTTTTGGCTACTCTCAACCCCTATAACTATGAGTATTGGCTTGGATTAGGGATGTCGTTGCAAAAATGCAATCAATTCGATACGGCGATCGACGCATACGAGCTGGCTGCCATTTGCCAACCAGATATCCCTGTCCCCTACTTCTATCTGGCAAAGTGCTTTTTTGCCGTGCATGATCGCGCCAACGCAGACAAGGCTCTTGATTTAGCTCTCGAGTATGCCGGCGACTATGAAGAGTATGCCGAACTCAAAAAACAGGCCAAACAGGCTAAAGCTTTACTGACTAAAGACTTAAAACCTAAGGAAAGATAATCGATGGATATTGATAAGGTTGCTGAAAGCTTGTTGGAGGAGGATAGTTTTTATCAAAACCGGGCGAGCGAGCTGGTCAGCAAAGAGATGCTCAAACAACGCCATAAGGAGGAAATTAAAGAGGCTTTGAAGAACCAGGAGCTGGCTGATGCTGTTGTCAGGGGATTTGACTGGATCCGTCAAGACATCATTGAGGTTTTGTCGCAAGAGGAGTTGGAGCCATTTTTCCATGACCTGGCCAAGATCAATCAGGAGCATGTGGAACATCCTCCTGAGGCAGTGGCCAAAAAGTTGTCGAATCACGAGACAGCCACATTGCAGGAGCTGTTTGAGTTGTCCAACAGCACCATGCAAAAAATCTACGCCTTAGGCCACCAATATTTCCTGAAAAAAGAGTATGATAAGGCGATCGATATCTTTTCCATTGTCACCGCCTTTAACCCCTTCGTGTCCGATTTTTGGAACGCCCTCGCCCTTTGCTATCAGGCCAAGCAAGAGTGGAAGCTCGCCATTGAGGCGTTCACGTTAGCGTGTTCTACAAATGATAAAAGCGTGGCTCCTCTGATTTCACGGGCCGAATGCTGCTTGAAACTGAATTTACTCGATGAGGCCGACAAGGAGCTGGAGTTCGCCAGCAAAATTATCGAAACCAACCCTGCCCTGGACAAGGAGTGGGGGGCATACATAACAGAACTAAGGAGAACTATATGAAAATCACTAATGAAGGAGTCAATCCCTCTGATTTTTCTAATCATCCAGTAGGGGGGTCCTCCCATTCTTTGAATACACGTATTCAAGAAAATCCGAATTTTGATAATTTATTGCCCAGCGATACGAAATTTCCCCCTCGAATTCAAACCCTTTTAGGTAATCCTCTTTTCTTTGCCAGAAACATAACTCGCTAGAACTTGCCGATCTTCTGGTTCAGCAAACTGTTGACCAGGTCCGGAGGCGCTTTCCCCCTCGTCAGCTTCATCACCTGTCCCACTAGAAAGCTAAAGGCCTTTTCCTTGCCGGCTTTAAAGTCGCTAACCGATTGGGGGTTTTCCATCAAAACTTTGTCTACCAGCGACTCAACTTCTTTTGTGTCGCTCACCGGTTGAAAGTCGGGGTTCTCTTTCACGATCGCTTCGCAATCCTTGCCGGGGTTGGCCACCATCTCATCGGCTACGGTCTTCGCAATCCGCCCCGTGATGGTCCCTTTATCGATCATGTTGATCAGTTTGGCGACGTTTTCCGGGGTGATTCCTGAATTAAGCAGGCTTTTCCCCGTGTCTTTATATCTTCCGGCAAATTCCACGATCAGCCAGTTGCATAAGCTGCGGGGGTTTTGACAGTGGGCGAGAGCCTTGTCAAAGTAATCAGCCAGCGGTTTGTCGCTCGCCAAAATAAAGGCGTTATCAGGAGAGAGCGCAAGATCGTGGACATAGCGCCGCTCCCGTTGCAGGGGAAGCTCGGGCAGCGTGCTGCGGATGCTTTCGATATAGGCGTCGGTCAAAATAATCGGGACGAGGTCGGGCTCGGGGAAATAGCGGTAATCCTCGGCCTGCTCTTTTGAACGCATCATGACCACCTTTTTTTCGGCGGCATCCCAGCGGTAGGTGCATTGTCCGATGACTTGTTTGTGCGGTTTATCGGGGTGTTTGAGATACTCTTGGATTTGCCGCGCGATTTCACTATTCACCGCCATCTCCATATAGGAGAAGGAGTTCATATTTTTGATTTCCGTCTTATTTCGAAGCCCGGTTTCCCCCTTTTTCCGGACGGAGATGTTCGCGTCGAAGCGCAAATGCCCCTCTTCCATGTTGCAGTCGGAGGCGTCGAGGTATTGCAAAATGGCGCGCACCATCATAGCATAGGCGACCGCTTCTTTTGCGGTATGGATGCAGGGTTCGGAGACTATCTCAATCAGAGGCACGCCGGCCCGGTTGTAGTCCACCCCCGCGAAGGTGGAGAAATGCTTCAGCATGCCGGCGTCATCTTCGATGTGGACGCGGTTGACGGCAAACTCTTTTTCCTCTCCTTCCACTTCGGCAATGATGGTTCCGCCGAGGACGATCGGTTCTTCATACTGCGTAATTTGGAAATTGCGCGGGCTGTCGGGATAAAAATAGGATTTGCGGTCGAATTTGCTGAATTTGGCGATTTGGCTGTTGATGGCGCACCCGAACTGCACGGCTTTACGCACCGCTTCTTTGTTCAAAACGGGCAGCGCGCCAGGCTGGCCGGTGCACACTTCGGTGATATTGGTGTTCGGTTCGTCGCCGAAGCGGTTGGGGGCGCAGCTAAAAAGCTTCGATTTCGTATTCAATTCGGCGTGGATTTCAAGACCGATGACCGCTTCCCAGTCGTGATGCATAGCCTCTCCTATTTTGCGAGCTCGGGGATTTCTGTTTCTAAATATTTTGTCGCCTTGTTAAAGGCGTTGGCGGCTTCGATGACTCCCGAGTCATTTTTTTGCCTGCCCAAAAATTGGATGCCGACTGGTTTTCCATCTGATGTGAGGCCGTTTGGCACGCTGATGGCGGGGAGGCCTGCCATATTGGCGGGAATGGTAAAAATATCTTCCAGATAGAGCGTTAGCGGGTCTTTTTTAGCGCCAAATTCAAAAGTGGGCGTTGGAGCGACGGGCATGGCTATCAGATCGCATCCGGAGAAAATCTGATTGAACTGGTCGAGGATCAGCCTGCGGACCCGCTGCGCCTGTTTGTAGTAGGCGTCCTGGTAGCCGGCCGAGAGAACGTAGGTGCCGAGCAGAATTCGCCGCTTCACTTCAGGGCCGAAACCATCCTCTTTGGATAAGTCGTACACTTCATCTAAGGTTTTTGCTTCGGGAGAACGCACGCCGTAGCGGATCCCGTCGAAACGGGCCAGGTTGGTAGAGGCTTCGGCCGAGGCGACGATGTAATAGACGGCAATGCAGTATTTGAGGATATTCAAATCGACATTGACAATTTCAGCACCAAGGGAGGCCAGCGTCTTGGTCCCTTTCTGAAACTTTTCCAGCATCTCTTTCGACAAACCTTCCAAAAATTGCCAGGGGACGCCGATTTTGAGGCCATTTACCCCCTGTGTGAGGTCGTAGCGGTCGGCGGGAATGTTGAGGCAGGTGGAATCTTTTTCGCAAGGCTTCCCGAGCACTTCCATGATCAGGGCGATATCTGCCATATCGTGGGCAAAGGGGCCGATCTGATCGAGGGAGGAGCCGAAGGCGACCAATCCGAAGCGGGAAACCCGGCCGTAGGTGGGCTTGAAGCCCGCGATGCCGCAGTGGGAGGCGGGCTGGCGGACCGAGCCGCCTGTGTCGCTGCCCAAAGCAATGGGGCAAAATCTGGCCGCTACCGCGGCAGCGGAGCCGCCGGAAGAGCCGCCCGGAATGCAGCGGAGATCCCAGGGGTTGGCTGTTTTCAAAAGGGCTGAGTTTTCCGTGGAGGAGCCCATGGCAAACTCATCCAGATTTGTTTTGCCTATAATGATCCCATCCTCTTCTTCTATGAGCCGGGTGACGGTGGCGTCGAAGGGGGCGCGGTAGTTAGTCAAAAATTTCGAAGCGCAGGTCGTCAGCTCACCTTTCAGATGGATATTGTCTTTAAGGGCGATCGGAACGGCAGCCAGTTTTCCGAGCTTTTCCCCCGCCTGCCGCTTTTTGTCCAATTCCCGGGCTCTGGCAAGCGCCCGTTCGTGGAAGACGGCTAAGAAAGCCCCCACTTGGCCATCGAGCGAGTCGATCCGCTTCAAAAAAGCTTTAATAATCTCTTCAGCGCTTAAATTTCCTTTGACGAAGAGATCGTGAATTTGATGGGCGGGTAAAAGATGTATGTTTTCCATAAGATTATTTCTTCATGACGGGCGGTACGCGGATGAGGCCGCCTATTTGGTCCGGGGCGTTTTTTAAAAAATCTTCGCGGGGCAACGAGGCTCCCACTTCATCCTCCCGCATCACATTGGCGACGTCGGAGAGCACGTGGTTAAGAGGTTTGACATTCTCGGTGTTGACCTCTTGCAGCTGCTCTACATAGTCAATAATTTTTTGCATATTTTCTAAAAGCTTTTCCTGCTCCTCTTCGGAGCATTTGATGCGGCAGAGCTTAGAGAGGGTTTTGATGCTTTCTTTGTCCAGTTTAGCCATTTCTTGAGTCCTGATAGTACAAAAGAGGGTATCTGTTTTAGAGAAAATTTGCAATTACCTTTTGCGGAAAAGAAAAACTTGGGTCACAACATGTTATATATTTCGCTAATAATAACCAATAGCGCCACTCCAAGAGATAAGCGGATCAACCCTGTTTTTCTTAGCTCAAGATAGAAAAGCCTGTCCGTTGCGATTTTGCCAAACAGGTAAGCGGGCAGCAAAATGGCGATCACTGTCAAAATCAACCCCGCAAAACCCAAAACGGCAATAAAAGCATTGGGAATATAGATCACAAGCAGATAAGCAGGCAGGATGGTAAGGATGGCGGCGGGAATTTTGGGCATCGTTCTTTTCATTGAGTCAAAAAGACCAACCCCGACTCCGATCACTGAAGTGGCTATGGCAAGGGTCGTAATGCACCAGACAATCAGCTGCACTGACTGCCCTTTGGCTATGCCGCCTAGCACTTTTATCAATCCTCCGATCTCGGCTGTGCCCGCCTCCATTTGACTGTAGAAGTTTGGATTTTCGTGATACACTACGCTTAAGATGACCGCAGTCCATAAGATGTAAACAACCGCGGGGATTAAAGTCCCATAGAGGAAGGCTTTTTTCAGCTTTTTCACATCCCCGTTACAGTAGTTGGTCAGGGTATGAAAGATAACCTGAAAGCCGAATGAGGTAAATACCACCGGTATAACGGCGGCCCATACAGAGATTTCATTATACTGATGGGAGAAAAGGGGTAAATCGCTCCAGTCGAGCGTGATGGCCAGGCCGGCAATCAACAGGGCAACCACACAGAGCAAGCCGATAAAAAGGAAGCGATTGAAGTAATCGATAAGTCTGATCGGCAAAAGCAGCATCCCGATCGCGACAAGCGCGTAAAGGGAAGCGATCGAGTTGAAAGAATAATCGGATCCCATTTTTGAAGCCATTAACTCCTGTATTACTGAGGATCCTCCATATATAAAGACAGCCAGCAAAGAGTAGGAAAGCAGTTTCAAGCTGACATTTCCCACCGTTTCGGCCACTCTGCCGGAAAAGCGCCGGCCCAAGGCCCCCAGCGCCAGACCTTGGCCGGCCTGCAGGTTAAGCTCTAAATTGATCAGCGATGTGTAATACATAAAATACCAGATGATGACCATCAGCAGCAGGCTTGGAATAAGCCCAAGTTTTGCCAAAACCAGCGGCAGCGCGATCATGCCGCTCCCGATACAGGTACCAGCCACAAGTAAGATAGCTCCAATTTTTTTTTGCATGAATCTCCAATGTGTAATTTTGGGCAAAAAAAAACCCCGCTTTTGGCGGGGTCTTTTTGTCCACTTGCTGCTCAAGCGTCAGTTAGCCTCCCGCCTCATGGGTAGTAAAGAAAAAGAAGAAAGGAGTAAACAAATAGCTTGGCATATTAAAGTTTCCTTATTGCTTAATAATAAATTTTAACAAATATCAAATTTTTTGTCAACCCAAGAGTGACAAGTTTCTAATAGCCTAACCGTTAAAGCTATGCGCAAATATAAAAAAAATATTTGATTAATATATATAATTTTAATAGGTTGTGGTTTTCCTGGCTTGGATACTCTGCTAGGTGATGTGATAGACAAAAATAAGGATCAGTTTATGTTTTTTTCTTTGAAATCAAAATGGTTAAGTGCTTCGTTAGCTCTTTGCATGAGCGGACTGGTTTATGCTGAACCAGTGAGTTCTTGCGGACAAAACATCTGCGCCGGAGAGGAAAGCTGCATAACTAGAAATTGTGCGCGCAACAGACAATATAGGGTGAAATTTTTAGGGGAGTTTTTGTATTGGAGAGCGCTTGAGGAAGGCGGCCAGTGCGATTGCGATTGCAGTTCAGAGTGGAAAAATCATCATTGGAGCGCGGGTTGCCGCTTGAGCATGGGCTGCCAATCGATTTGTTCAGACTGTCAGGGAGCATTGGTTTGGACACATTATCAGCAATACCCGCATCATGGATGTAAAGAGGAGTGCGGCGACCATTGGAAACTTCGCTATGATACCATCGACGCTCTTTTTACCGGAGCCTTGCATATAAACCCATGCCTGAATCTTAATCCTTACTGGGGAGTAAGGGGTGCGTTTATCCGGCAAAATATATTTTCGATCTGTACCGAAGAGTCGAAATGCACATGCGATAACTTCACTTTCACCAAGGAACGCAAAGACAGGGCGAATTTCAAAGCTGTGGGCCCCTTTTTAGGGGTAGGTGCGGATTACAAGTTAAGTCCTTGTTTTAGCTTTTTTGGCACTTTTGACTTAGGATTGCTGTATGGCAATCACCAGTTGAAATCATTCGGCGCCGATACCTTTTCTGACACAGAGCAAAGATGCGTTTGCTGCGAAAGAAGAAGGGATCAAGCCAGCCAACTATTTATCGATATCGCCTTGGGTGTCAGATGGGAGCAAACCCTTTGCCGAAATATCACCCTCATCCATCAGTTGGGCGTGGAGCATCACCGCTATTTTAGCTTTAATCACTTCGGAAGCCTCGGTGATTTGTGCTTCGATGGAGTGAACATTTCTTTGGGCATCGGCTTCTAACATGACAAAGAAGCCTGCCCTTTAGGAATACCCTAAGATTTTTGCTTTAATCAGATTCGATGGAGTGAACATTTCTTTGGGCATCGGCTTCTAAGATAACCCTTCAGAATAGCCTCAAGATTTTTGCTTTAATCACTTCGGAGGTTTCGGTGATTTGTGCTTTGATGGAGTAAACTCATTGGGCATAGGCTTCTAACTTGACATAGAAGCCTACCCTTCAGGAATACCCCTTAATGAGATTTTTCTCGCTTTAATCACTTCGGAAGCCTCGGTGATTTGCTTCAATGGAATGAATGTTTCTTTGGGCATCTGCTTCTAACTTGACCCTTCAGGAATACCCCTTGAAGAGATTTTTCTTTAATTAAAATTTGGTTGATAGTATTCTGGGGTATGGATTTTTTTTGAATAGTGACGGAAAACAAAGAGCAGGGGGAGTTTGCCTGAGCATTTCAAGACCAAAAAACGTTTGCAATTCTAAAAAATTGGGTGGAAAAAATGCGTTTCTCACAAATCATCAGACTTTTTATTTTCTTTTTTGTTCCTTTAAACCTCTTTGCCGGGCGGTCAGCAGTACTTCTGCCCTCTACAGAATCCGACCCGAACAGTTTTGTTGCGGATTGCGTCAATGTCATCACGGGTGATTATTGCGAAAGATCGGTCGATCTTGCACTGTCCGATGACTTTTCCATACAGAGGTTTTTCAATGTAAAAAATTACATGACCGGCCAGCAAAAAGGCGGCTGGAGGATCTTGCCGACAACCTATATGGTTGTTGGGAAAGAGGGTTCTTCATTTTTCCAACGATTTTTACGCCAGTCATCTGATAAAATTTACGCCTTTGCGGGCGAGCGTTCAGGCGCCATATTGACCTATAGCGGCAAAGGCAAATACGACGGCGTCGAACCTCTTTCTTTAAAAGTGGATATGTTGAATGACGGAGTCGGCATTGTCAATACTTCGTTAAAAGAGATCAGCGGCCGGAATAATCATCAGAACAATGAGCTCTTTTACATGGGAAAGACCTGTAAAGCCGTTTTAGGGGATGGAACGAAAAAGATCTATCAGAAAGTGGAGAAATTGCCCCGGTTGATCGGCTGTGAAGAGTTGATACCCCAGTTAAGCACGGAGATAGCCAATCCGGAATATTACTGTTTGAGCGAAGAGACGCTGCCGAATGGAAATCACCTTTTGTATTCCTATGACGCTGAGGGGTATTTGAGCTCGGTCGAACTAAAAAACGGGGATCAGAGCAAAACACTCGGCAACATTGATTTTGCCTACAATTTTGACAAGGATTACCGCATCACTTTAAAGTCGGATGATCGTTCCGTCGAATACCAATTTTCCGCGATTAATGGAACACAGGCATTGACGAGAGTGAGTGGTTCCCGATTGCCCGCTTGTACATATGAATATGAGGTAAGGGATAATCTTTGTCTGCTGGTGAAAAAAAATGACGAACTCCAGATCAATTATGATCCACAAGGAAAAGTTGGAAGTCTGAAGCTCTCCGACAGGGAATATTTCTTCAAATATAATGAAGGGTCAACGGATGTGACTAACAGCTTGGGATCTGAGACTCATTATGCCTTTGATGATCGCCATCAGCTGACCGAAATCGTCAGAAATGAACCTTCTTTTCAGCAGATTGAGCGCTTCTTTTGGGGGAAAAATCCTTATGATGTAGGGCTGTTGCAGGCTAAAGCGATTGCCGACGGAAGGGGCAATATCCAGCTCTATCAAACGTTCAAGTATGATTCCTTTGGCAATGTGATAGAAGAGAAAGTTTATGAAGTGCCGGAAGGTTCGGAAGACAGCGTAATCCAAATTGATGAGGACGGGGATCTGCTGTTTGCTCACAATGAACTTTGCACAGTGAAAACGTCGGTCTATTCCGAGGATGGGTTAAATCTGCTCGTCAGCACGCAAGATTCCACTGGTATGCAGGTATACAATTATTATCAGCCTGGTACCAGCAATCTTCTCAAGCAAGAGATCTATGACAAAGGGCAGCTGAAGAAGAAAGTTAACTTTAGCGATGATCTCTTTGTCAGCGATTTTGAGGAAGCCCAAAAGGGTGATGAATTTAGTTGCAATCCGATTAACCGCGGACCTCCGGGAGCCAACGGCGCTACGGGAGCGAAAGGGGACAAAGGGGATCCGGGCGCTAAGGGTGATCCTGGAGCGATTGGTCCAACAGGACCATGCTGTCCCGGTCCTACGGGTGCTACAGGCCCTGCAGGTTCTCCTGGAGCCACAGGTGCTGATGGAGCGACAGGCGCTGTAGGTGCTACTGGAACCGGTGGAGCTACGGGATCTAATGGTGCAACCGGTTCTAACGGAGCTACAGGTGCTGTAGGTGCTACGGGATCTAATGGTGCTACAGGTTCTGATGGAGCGACAGGTGCTGTAGGTGCTACGGGTGCTGGGGGAGCTACAGGCTCTGCGGGCGCTACTGGAGCTGGTGGAGCCACAGGTGCCGCAGGTGCTACAGGTAATGACGGAGCCACGGGTGCTGCGGGTGCTACTGGAGCTGGTGGAGCTACAGGTGCCGCAGGTGCTACTGGAGCTGGTGGAGCTACAGGTGCCGCAGGTGCTACAGGTAATGACGGAGCCACGGGTGCTGCGGGTGCTACTGGAGCTGGTGGAGCTACAGGTGCCGCAGGTGCTACTGGAGCTGGTGGAGCTACAGGTGCCGCAGGTGCTACTGGAGCTGGTGGAGCTACAGGTGCCGCAGGTGCTACAGGTAATGACGGAGCCACGGGTGCTGCAGGTGCTACTGGAGCCGGTGGAGCTACGGGATCTAATGGTGCAACCGGTTCTAACGGAGCGACAGGTGCTGTAGGTGCTACAGGTTCTGATGGAGCGACAGGTGCTGTAGGTGCTACTGGAGCTGGTGGAGCTACAGGTGCCGCAGGTGCTACTGGAGCTGGTGGAGCTACAGGTGCCGCAGGTGCTACAGGTGCCGCAGGTGCTACAGGTGCCGCAGGTGCTACAGGTAATGACGGAGCCACGGGTGCTGCAGGTGCTACTGGAGCCGGTGGAGCTACGGGATCTAATGGTGCAACCGGTTCTAACGGAGCGACAGGTGCTGTAGGTGCTACAGGTTCTGATGGAGCGACAGGTGCAGTAGGTGCTACTGGAGCTGGTGGAGCTACAGGTGCCGCAGGTGCTACAGGTAATGACGGAGCCACGGGTGCTGCGGGTGCTACTGGAGCTGGTGGAGCCACAGGTGCTGCAGGAGCTACCGGAGCTGGTGGAGCCACAGGTTCCGCGGGTGCTACAGGTAATGACGGAGCCACGGGTGCTGCGGGTGCTACTGGAGCTGGTGGAGCTACAGGCGCTGTAGGTGCTACGGGAGCCGGTGGAGCCACGGGTGCTGCGGGTGCTACTGGAGCTGGTGGAGCTACAGGTTCTGCGGGCGCTACAGGTAATGACGGAGCCACGGGTGCTGCGGGTGCTACTGGAGCTGGTGGAGCCACAGGCTCTGCGGGCGCTACAGGTAATGACGGAGCTACAGGTGCTGCAGGAGCTACAGGTGCTGCAGGAGCTACCGGAGCTGGTGGAGCCACAGGTTCCGCGGGCGCTACAGGTAATGACGGAGCTACCGGAGCTGGTGGAGCCACAGGTTCCGCAGGTGCTACTGGAGCTGGTGGAGCCACAGGTTCCGCTGGTGCTACAGGTAATGACGGAGCCACGGGTGCTGCGGGTGCTACTGGAGCTGGTGGAGCCACAGGTGCTGCAGGAGCTACCGGAGCTGGTGGAGCCACAGGTTCCGCGGGTGCTACAGGTAATGACGGAGCCACGGGTGCTGCGGGTGCTACTGGAGCTGGTGGAGCTACAGGCGCTGTAGGTGCTACGGGAGCCGGTGGAGCCACGGGTGCTGCGGGTGCTACTGGAGCTGGTGGAGCTACAGGTTCTGCGGGCGCTACAGGTAATGACGGAGCCACGGGTGCTGCGGGTGCTACTGGAGCTGGTGGAGCCACAGGCTCTGCGGGCGCTACAGGTAATGACGGAGCTACAGGTGCTGCAGGAGCTACAGGTGCTGCAGGAGCTACCGGAGCTGGTGGAGCCACAGGTTCCGCGGGCGCTACAGGTAATGACGGAGCTACAGGTTCCGCAGGTGCTACTGGAGCTGCTGGTGCTACAGGAGCTGCAGGAGCTACCGGAGCTGGTGGAGCCACGGGTTCCGCTGGTGCTACAGGTAATGACGGAGCTACAGGTTCCGCAGGTGCTACTGGAGCTGCTGGTGCTACTGGAGCTGGTGGAGCCACAGGTTCCGCTGGTGCTACAGGTAATGACGGAGCTACAGGTTCCGCAGGTGCTACAGGAGCTGGTGGAGCCACAGGTTCCGCTGGTGCTACAGGTGCTATAGGTGCTACTGGAGCTGGTGGAGCTACAGGAGCCGCTGGTGCTACAGGTAATGACGGAGCTACAGGTTCCGCAGGTGCTACAGGAGCTGGTGGAGCCACAGGTTCCGCTGGTGCTACAGGTGCTATAGGTGCTACTGGAGCTGGTGGAGCCACAGGTTCCGCTGGTGCCACAGGTGCTATAGGTGCTACTGGAGCTGGTGGAGCCACAGGTTCCGCTGGTGCCACAGGTGCTATAGGTGCTACTGGAGCTGGTGGAGCCACAGGTTCCGCTGGTGCCACAGGTGCTATAGGTGCTACAGGAGCTGGTGGAGCCACAGGTTCCGCTGGTGCTACAGGTGCTATAGGTGCGACCGGAGCTGGTGGAGCCACAGGTTCCGCTGGTGCTACAGGTGCTATAGGTGCTACCGGAGCTGGTGGAGCGACAGGTGCTATAGGTGCCACAGGTGCTATAGGTGCCACAGGTGCTATAGGTGCTACCGGAGCTGGTGGAGCGACTGGTTCTGCTGGAGCCACGGGCGCAGGAGGAGCTACTGGAGCTGGTGGAGCCACAGGCTCTGCGGGTGCTACAGGAGCTGCTGGAGCTACGGGCCATAATGGAGCAACCGGTTCTAATGGAGCTACAGGATCTAATGGAGCTACAGGTGCCCAAGGTGCTACTGGAGTTGGAACCGCAGGTGCTACGGGTGCCCAAGGTGCTACGGGAGCATGTTGTCCAGGCCCTACGGGTGCTAATGGAGCTACAGGCCCTGCAGGTACTAATGGTTCTAATGGAGCCACAGGCTCTGCAGGCGCTACGGGTGCAGTCGGCCCAACAGGTCCGGGAGCGGTCGTTGGCCTAGACTCCACATTTGTATGGAGCTCGCAGGGTCAGAGTAATACTACTACTGCTGCTGCTGGAGCTTCTGCTGTCCCTTCCAGGTTTCAGGCGGTAGTTTTTGAACAGCCTCAAATAGGCCCTTCAACATGGACGCCCTCATGTTTCCAACACGCATCAATCCCTACAGGCAATGGACATGGTGCTACTGGAGCCACGGGTCCCACAGCATTTGCATGCCCAGAGGATGGGTGGTATTTAGTCGCTTATAAACTAGATGTGCAATCTGCGCAGGCACCAGGCAATACTGGAACGGCTCATACAAGGGCTATGACAATATTGACGAGGACTTTTGCCGCAGGAGGCACGGGAGCCACAGGCGCAACTATCACATTGCCTATGGCTGGCTCAGGTACAATTGTTGAGGCGCCGCTTGAAAATCACGTCTATACAATAACGAATACTGTTTTGGTTGAACTTAATGCAAATGACCTGGTGCAATTATTGTGGTGGACTACTGATCCTGGAGCCTCTGTAGAAGATACTGTTATTGGTAGTACCCTGGGAGGATCTACTACTGCATCACTGCCAATTCCTTGTGGAGGAGCAACGGGTGGTGGGTTTGCAGTCGAGGCCACAGCGTCTCTTGCGTTTACGCGTATCGTTGCTAATCCGTAGCGGCCCATCGCCTTAGGCTCTTTGGTTTGATAGACCATTGGATCTATAGGTGAGAGTAGACAATTAAACCCCCTTGTGTAAAGCAAGGGGGTTTTGTTTTTTATCCTATTAGGAATTGCTCGCACAAAAATGAAATTCAAGGCGTTTTAAGCAAAATCGATGCCGCATGGCAAATTTATAAAGACAAAAAATGTTTGGTAAAATACTATTTGATGTCTAACAATTTCTTCATGGTGGGAATATGAGATATTTTTTTATTGCGCTTTTTTTTCTCTTTGGCTCTATGGAAGCGGATCAACACAAAACGATCTGTCTTAACATGATAGTCAAAGATGAAAGCAAGGTGATCTGCCGCTGCCTGGAATCGGTCAAGCCGATTATCGATTACTGGGTCATATGCGATACGGGGTCGACTGACGGCACGCAAGAGATTATCCGCAATTTCATGAAAGATATTCCCGGAGAACTTCATGAGCGCCCGTGGGTGAATTTTGAACACAACCGGAATCAGGCCCTTGATTTAGCGCAGGGTAAGGCAGACTATGTCCTGCTTATCGACGCCGATGAAGTATTCGATAGAGTTCCAAACTTTGTCATGCCGGATCTCGATAAGGACTTCTACTACATAATGACTTTCTTTAATGGCACCCATTATGCCAGGGTACAGCTTATTAACAACCATCTTCCATGGCGCTGGCAGGGTGTGCTCCATGAATATCTTCACTGTAATCAAGCCAAGAATTGCGGAATGCTTGAAGGGATGAGGAATATTGTCAGGACGGATGGCGCCCGTTCGCAAGATCCCCGCAAATATTACAAAGATGCAGAAGTTTTAAAAGCCGCGCTGAAAAAAGAGCCTGATAATTCCAGGTACGTTTTCTATCTCGCGCAATCGTATAAGGATGCCGGCGAACCCGCCTTGGCTTTAGAGCAATACCAAAAAAGAATTACGATGGGGGGCTGGGAAGAGGAAATATTCTGGTCCTTGTATCAAATAGGAATGATGCAGGAAAAACTCGAGATGCCGGAAGAGGTTGTTGTAGAAAGTTACGATAGAGCCTACAAATATCGCCCCTCCCGCCTGGAAGCTCTTTTTCAGCTCGTCCGGTATCTCCGGATGAAAGGAAACTGCCGCGAAGGCTATCTGGCGGCGCAGCAAGGACTTCCTGTCGAATTTCCCAAAGACATACTCTTTGTGCAGTCCTGGATATACGATTATGAATTTCTTCTGGAATTTTCTGTTTGCGCTTATTGGATTGAGCAATATAGAGAAGCGCAGTTAGCCTCTCTCTTAATTCTTTCTAAACCTAACCTGCCTAACCACATCAAGGAATGCGTAGAACGAAACTTGAATTGTTGCCGTGCCAGGCTGGCAGAAAAAATGGCATCGGAAACGCCTAAAGTCAGCGTTATCTGCCCGACCTATAACCGTCAAGACCTGCATGAAAATCTCTATTTGGCTTTTATCAGACAGACTTACCGCAATAAGGAGTTGTTAGTCGCAGATGATTCTCCAGCACCCTCGCCATTTTTTGCAACGCTTCAGGACAAAAGAGTCAAATATTGCCATCAGCCTAGAGCGACCATCGGTGCAAAAAGAAATACCTTGTGTGAAATGGCTACCGGCGAAATCATCGCCCACTTTGACGATGACGACTATTATGCCCCCAAGTATCTTGAAAAGATGGTTAATAAGCTGGGCAATGCGGATTTGGTCAAGCTTTCAAAATGGCTTGCCTGGCGGGAAAAGGATGGAACATTATGGGAATGGGATACGCGCCTCTTAGATGTCACCCACTTTGTCGTGCATGGAAAGGAAAATCAAATTGTCACGACAAAACTGAGAAGTCAGATTGCGGATGTTGATGCCTATGTGGATAAGAATATCTGGGGGTATGGTTTCTCCTATGTCTATCGCAAGTCTCTTTGGAAGGAGTGCCGTTTTGAAAATATGGACTTGGGAGAGGATTATGATTTTGTCTCCCGGGCCAAATCTCTTGGCAAATCGCTGATCCACTTTCCCGATGAGGAACACATTGTACTGCATACTATCCATCCGAAAGGCACATCATTGATCTACCCTCAATACCGGCACGATGGATCCAAAGGGATTGAAATGCTTGGCAAAGAGGCCATACCCTGGATGGTTACCCGCTTGTAATCATGGCAGTTATCTGGTGGATCAGACGCGACTTTTGTTTGGAGGATAATTTGGCGCTTCTCGCCGCGCTCGAGACGGGAGAGCCGGTTATCTCCCTTTATATTGACTCTCATGAAGAGGGGGAGAACAGCCGTTGGTGGCTGGAAAAGGCCCTTGCGGAACTGAAGGGAGAAGTGCCCCTTGTCTATCGTTGCGGGGATGCTGTTGCAGAACTGATCCGCATTGTGGAGGAGACGGGCGCCGGCCAGGTATTTTGGAATCGCTGCTATGAGCCTGCCGCTCTTCAAGGGGATGAAAGGGTTAAAGAGGCTTTAAAAAGCCGGGGTGTCCAGACTAAAACATTTAACACTCAATTGCTTTTTGAGCCTTGGATGTTGTCGAAAACATACCGTGTGTTCACCCCATTTTGGAAGGCTTGCCTGAGTTTGCAGGTACCGCAAAAACCCCTGCCTGACGCCAAAAAAAATCAATTTTTTTCCGGGGTCTTTGAAGAGTGATAAAATAGTGGCCCCAAAAAAGCCAAACCTGGAAAAGGCCTGGGTGCCAGGGTATGCGGCCGGAAAAAAAAGATTAAAGGAGTTTATCCGAAAGCATCTTGAAATGTATAGCGAGGAGAGGGATTTTCCTGCAAAGGGAGGGAACTCTTGTTTATCCCCTTATCTGCATTTTGGTCATCTCACCCCGCGCATGGTGTGGCATGCGGCAGCTCACTTAGAGGGAGGGAGTTTATTTTTAAGGCAGCTCGGATGGAGGGAATTCGCCTATCATCTCCTTTTTCATTTTCCCCGTACTCCGTCAGAGCCTCTCTATGACAAATATAAAACATTCCCCTGGAGAGATGACGTGGAAGCTTTGCAGGCCTGGCAGGAGGGAAAGACCGGCTATCCTATCGTCGATGCGGGCATGCGGGAATTAGCTTCGACCGGCTTCATGCATAACCGGGTGAGGATGATTGCAGGTTCATTTCTCGTCAAAGATTTGCTTATCCCCTGGCAAGAGGGGGCTAGGTGGTTTTGGGAAAATCTGGTGGATGCGGACCTGGCGAACAACACCTTGGGCTGGCAATGGGTAGCCGGCTGCGGGGCCGATGCCGCGCCATTCTTTCGCATCTTCAATCCCGCCCTGCAGGGAGAGAAATTCGATCCTGAAGGGGAGTATGTGCGGAAATATGTCCCAGAATTGAAAGGGGTGGATAATCGCCATATTCACAGGCCTTGGGAAATCGGCGCCTATATCAAACCGATCGTGGATCATAAAAAAGCGAGAGAAAGAGCATTAAAAGCTTTCGAAAAAATCAAATGAATATGGTACAAAATAATTTGAATAGGAGGCAAAATTGAGAATTCTCTTCGCAGGATCAACCGGATTGATCGGTAAAGCGCTCGTTCCCTATCTTAAAGCCATAGGTCATGAAGTAATAGCCTTAACCCGCCACAAAGAGGAAGAGGCTATTTATTGGGACCCTGAAAATGGGGAAATTAATCCTTCTGAATTGGAAGATTTTGAGGGAGTGATCAATTTTGCCGGAGATAATATCGCCGGGAGATGGAGCGAGGCCAAAAAAAGCAAAATCTTAGAAAGCCGTGTGAAAACGACCCGGCTTTTAGCTGATACGTTAGCCCATCTGGTTAACCCTCCAAAAGTGTGGATCAACGCCTCTGCTGTGGGGTTTTACGGCAGTCAGGGGGATAAAGTCCTTGCGGAAGAAAATGGAGCAGGTACGGGATTTCTCCCGAAGGTCTGCCAAGCCTGGGAGGCGGCCACTGAGGCGGCTGTCAAAAGGGGCATACGAGTCGTCCACGCCCGTTTTGGGGTCGTCTTAAGTGTTAAAGGAGGCATGCTGGGTCGTTTGCTTATGCCGTTTAAGTTGGGACTTGGCGGAAAAGTTGGGGATGGGAAGCAATATATGAGCTGGATTGAGATTGACGATCTGCTCGGCATCATCCGGCATATTTTATTGCACGAAGAACTTTCAGGACCGGTCAATGTGGTTGCGCCTCATGCGGCGACCAATGGCGAGTTTACTGAAGTGCTTGGCCGATTGCTTCATCGTCCGACGCTTTTCGCTATGCCGGCCCCTGTGGCAAAATTGGTGTTTGGCAAGGAAATGGCCGAGGAGATGTTGCTGTCAAGCACACGGGTCTATCCCAAAAAGCTGCTCGAATCGGAATATGTATTCCAGTACCCGACTATTGAAGGGGCTTTGAAGCATCTAATTGACTTTAAATAGAATATTGCCAATGAAAAATAACGCCGTCTTCATCGCAGCGACCGGCCAAAATGTGGGCAAGACGACCCTTTGTCTCGGTCTGATTGCCGCTTTGCAAAAGCGCTATTCTTCAGTCGGATTTATCAAGCCTGTCGGTCAGCAGCATATCAAAATTGAAGAGGGGTTAAATGTCGATAAGGATGTTTTTCTCTTTAAAGAGTACTTTCATTTAGAATCTTCCTGGCATGATATGAGCCCGGTCATTTTGCCTTCCGGTTTTACGCGCGATTTTTTGGATCAGAAAATAGATGGCGACGCCCTTTATCAAAAAATTAAGAAAGCCTTTGAGCATATTTCTGCCAAACACCCCTATACAATAGTGGAGGGGACCGGCCATGTCGGCGTCGGATCCATCGTGAATCTCAATAATGCCCAAGTAGCCAAGTTCTTAGGGTTGGATATGGTGATCATCGCCTCGGGCGGTCTTGGCGCCGCCTTTGATGAACTCTCTTTAAATATCAATATGTGCCGGGATTATGGCGTCAACGTACGCGGCGTGATTTTGAATCGCGTGCTCGATGAAAAAAGGGAGATGATCCAGCATTACTTTCCGATGGCTTTAAGAAAATGGGGGATTCCGTTGCTTGGCTGCGTGCCCTATAATGAGTTTTTGAGCAATCCCACCATCCGCGATTTTGAATATCTCTTCGAATCTCCTTTGCTATCGGGAGAAAAGCATCGCTACCGCCATTTCAAACACACCCGGCTTGTCGCCTGCTCATTGGAAGCGTATGAATCGGAAATGAAGCATAATGAACTGATAATCACGCCGGCTACGCGCGTTGACATTATCCGCGTTATTTTGGAGCGGCACAAAAAATCTCTCAAAGAGGACAATAGGGACTTTGAAGGGGGGATCATTTTGACCAGCCGCCACCCTCCTTCTAATGAGATCATCCGGGAGATTCGCGAGGTTGATATACCAGTGCTTTATGCGCCGCTCTTCAGCTACGATGCCATGAAGAAAATCACTTCATTCATCGCCAAAATCCGCGGGAAGGATCTGCCTAAAATTCAGAAAGCGATCGAGCTTGTGGAGGCCAATGTCTGCCTTGACAGGCTTACATCGTCTTGAACATTGCAGGCGAGGGGGATGTTGCCTATCGTGTCTCTTGTGTTCCCTCTTGTGTTCCTTCTGCACTTGCCTTCAGGAGATGATCAAGGCGATGAGGGAGATGATCGAACTAAGGCGAGGGGGGATGCTCCCTATCGTGTTCCCTCTTGTGTTCCCTCTGCTCTTGCCTTCAGGAGATGATCGAACTAAGGCGAGGGGGATGTTGCCTATCGTGTTTCCTCTTGTGTTCCTTCTGCACTTGCCTTCAGGAGATGATCGAACTAAGGCGAGGGGGAACGTCCCCTATCGTGTTTCCTCTTGTGTTCCTTCTGCACTTGCCTTCAGGAGATGATCAAACTAAGGCGAGGGGGATGTTGCCTATCGTGTTTCCTCTGTTCTTGCCTTCAGGAGATGATCGAACTAAGGCGATGGGGGATGTTCCCTATCGTGTTCCCTCTGTTCTTGCCTTCAGGAGATGATCGAACTAAGGCGAGGGGGAACGTTCCCCCTCGCGCTCCCCCTGCTCCCGCCTTCAGGTAACGACCCCGGGTTTGTTGGGCTGAAAGTTATTGAGGTGGGTTCATTACCTTCAGTTGGGGTTTATTTTTCTTTTGTAGAAACGAGGGAAGCGTTTAGGCAACGATGGTGATGTCAGTTGGGATTTATTTTTCTATGGCGATGTCAGTTGGGATTTATTTTTCTATGGCGATGTCAGTTGGGGTATTTTTCTATGGCGATGTCAGTTGGGGTATTTTTCTATGGTGATGTCAGCTGGGATTTTTCTTTTTTAGGAACGCGTGAGGCCTTTTAGCCATTGATGGAGTTGGGATTACTATTGTTGCTAAAATTTTGGAACACCTCGTTCCCAGTGAGCTGCCTGATGCATAAGCCCGTAGTACATGTACGCAATATCTTGCAGCGCATCGTAAATTCTCTCTTATACGGACAGGCTCCCTGATAAGCAAAGTGCTGCTCCCCCCGCGGCTGGTATTTCTGCATCGAAGATGGACCGAAAACTCCCAAGGTGGGTCTTCCGGTCGTTCCCGCCAAATGCAAGGGAAGTGAATCCATCGAAACAATCAAATCCATCGACGACATCAGGTTCTGCAAGGCAGGTATGCTCAACCGGTCGATCACTATGCCGGTTTCATGAAAATGTTTCTGCAAATCCATGGCTTGCCGCTTCTCTTCGCTATTGCCCCAAATAAACAAAAAAACACAAGCCATCTGTTTTTGCAGCCGCTGAAGCAGGTTGATCAGGCCGTCAGGGGTCATTTGCTTGTTTTTCCAGGCTGATCCGGGACATACCATCACTTTTTGAGCTTTCTGCAACAGGGGCTGTGAGAGAATTTCCTGGACCTGCGCCCTTTGTTCTTTTGGAATCTTTAATTGTACCTGCAAAGGAGTGTCGGCAGGTGCGGTATCCCGGAAGTATTGCTTCACTATGGAGAGGTAATCATCACGTATGTTTTGTCCGGAAGGAGGGTTGAAGCGCTTATTTGTAAAGAACGCATTGGGCCATTCATGCACGGTGCGAAAATCAAAGCCTACCTTATGGGGGCTCTTGGTCTGCAGTGTCACAAAGCCCGATTTTAGATTGGCCTGCAAATCAAATACTGCATCATAAGTGGTTTTACGCAAGTTTTTGCGAAACTCAATTAATCCGGCTAAATCGATCCCTTTCCGCCAATTCTTGCTCTGTATCGTCAATGTTTCATCGATATCGGGATGTGACTGTACCAGCTCGGCAAATGGCTTTTCAACAACCCAGTCAATTTGATGATCGGGTTTTGGAAATCGCTCTCTTAAATAGGCAAGTGCTCCAAAAGCGTGAATGATGTCCCCGAGAGCGGAGGTTTTCACAATCAGGAAGCGCATCAGGAATATCCGAGTTGATGGAGAGCTTTTTGAAAATCGGCCGGTAGAGGAGCTTTTACAGTTAAATCGCTATTAGTGATCGGATGTGTGAATTGGATGCTCTGAGCGTGCAGCAGCGTGCGCGTGGGGAGATACGGACAGGCAAAGGTGCGGGAGTACTGGGCATCGCCCAAGATGGGATGTCCGATGCTGTGGAGATGCACGCGGATCTGGTGCGTCCGGCCGGTCAGCGGAAAGCAGCGGAGCAATGAAGCTCTTTTCAATGGCTTTTCTAAAACCCACTCGGTTTTGGCATAAGCCCCTTTTTGCACTTCTCCCCAGATGGTCTGCCCATCATACCACCCTTTTTTCCCTAATGAGTTCTCAACGACTCCAGACTGCTGCTTAGGAATTCTGTCGACAATGGCTAAGTATTCCTTCTTGACTTTTCGCTCTTTAAATTGGGCCGCTACCGCCTGGTGCACTTCCGGACTTTTGGCAAAAAGCATCACCCCTGTTGTGTCGCGATCCAGCCGGTGAATCAGATGGTAGTCGGGAAAAAGCGCTTGAAGACCGTTTGCTTCCGAAGTGATGCCCGCCGGTTTGTTATAAATAAGCAGATAGTCATCTTCAAAGAGAACCCGCTCTTGTTCAAAGGCTTGTGTTGGTGTGACGGAGTAGTTTATGAAACTTACGCTGTCGCCGGGTCTCACTTTGGTTGAAGCAAAGCGTTCAATCGTGCCGTTTATGAGGCAGCGATTCATTTCAAGGGCCTGTTTTACTTTTGCAAGCGAGAGCGATGTAACTCTTTTTTGGATGAAATGGGATAGGCGCAATCCGGCATCGGTAAAAGGAACTTGCCAACTCATCATTTTTTGACTCAATTGGGGTCTCCTATTTTAAGTTGAGGGAAATTGGCTAAGAAAACGCACGTCGTTTTCCGTATAAAGCCTGATATCTTGAATATTGTATTTGATTTGCGCTAGCCGCTCGATGCCAAATCCCCAGGCAAAACCTGAGTATATTTCTGGATCGATCCCTCCGTTCTTTAAGACATTGGGATGGATCATGCCGGCTCCGGCTACCTCTAACCATCCGGTATGTTTGCAAAGAGGGCATCCGGTTCCATGACATGAGGTACAGCGGATATCCACCTCCAAGCCCGGTTCTACGAATGGGAAATAGCTTGGCCGGTAGAGTGTTTCGATCTCCTTGTGAAACAACTGCTCCAAAAACTCATCCAAAGTGGAAAGCAAATCGGAAAAAGTGACATCCTTATCGATATAGAAGGCCTCAATCTGATGAAAAAAGACATGGTGCCGTGACGTGATCGTCTCGTTGCGGAAACATTTTCCGGGAGAAATTACGCGAATAGGAGGGGCTTCCATCTCCATGATGCGCACTTGAACATTGCTGGTCTGAGTGCGTAGCAGCATATCGTCAGAGAGGTAAAAAGTGTCCTGCATGTCCCGGGCGGGATGATCGGCGGGGAAGTTTAAAGATTCGAAGTTGTAGAAGTCGTTGTCAATATCGGGGCCATACTGTACGGAAAAGCCCATTCCTTTTAAGATCTCTATCACGCGATCCAAGGTTTGTGTGATGATATGCTTGTTGCCAAGGCGGCGTCTTCTTCCGGGCAGGGTGATATCCAAAGACTCTTTCCCAAGAGATTCCTTTTCCTCTTTGTTTATGAGGACGGCCTGCCGCGTTTCAATGTGATCCGTCAATTCGGTTTTGAGTTGGTTTATTTCCTGGCCAAGCAGGGGCCTTTCTTCAGAAGTGGCGTTTTTTAAGTCCTGCATCAGAGCTTGGACAGGTCCCTTTTTACCAAGAAATCTGACTTTAATTTGCTCTAAGTCGGCAGCGCTTTGCACCTTTTCTAATTCTTTCTGAAACTCTTCCCGGATCGAGGCAACTTTTGTTTGCATAAATAAACTTACATTTTTAGGAGGTCAAAAGACCTCCTGTGTTAAACAGCCAATGCCTCTTTGGCAAAATTGGCGACCGATGCAAAGTAAGAAGGATCGTTAAAAGCTAAATCGGCCAGGATCTTGCGATCCAGCTCGCAGTTTGCTTTTTTCAGTCCAAACATGAGTTTGCTATAGGAAATACCGTTCATTTTTGCTGCAGCATTAATACGCGTGATCCACAATCTGCGGAAGTCCCGCTTTTTATGCTTGCGATGGGTATAGCTGAAAGCAATGGCTCTCAATACTGCCCCTTTTGTCAAGCGGACGTGGTTTTTGCGATCGCCGATAAAGCCCTTGGCCATTTTAAAGAGCCGTTTCTTTCTGCGGCGTGTGGCAACAGCGCTTGTTGTTCTTGTCATAATATTACTCCATTAATTTTTATACGCACATCAAACGCTTATAGGTAGCCAAATGCGCCTCGGTTACAAGGGCTGGCTTTGCAAGCTGACGTTTGCGTTTGGGTGATTTTTTAGTTAAAATATGCCTTAATCCACCATGGCTGCGTTTTAGCTGTCCTGTCGCTGTGACACGAAATCTAGCCGCGACTGCTTTTTTTGTTTTCATTTTAGGCATTGGGTTCTACTCCTTCTTTTTTTTCGGCGCTGCCGGTGCCAGGACCACTGTTAAAAAGCGGCCAAACATTTTCATGGGTGATTCGGGTGCGGCAACATCTTCTATTTCATCACAAAATTGCTTTACAACTTTTTGCCCAATCTCGGGATGGGCCATTTCACGTCCGCGAAACATGCAAGTCACTTTAACTTTGTTTCCTTTGGTGACAAAATCACGGGCATGTCGAATTTTTGTCTGCAAGTCATGGGGATCGATGTTTGGCTTAACCTTGATCTCCTTAACCTTAATCTGATGCTGTGATTTTTTGCTCTCTTTTTCTCTCTTCGTCTGGTCATAGCGAAATTTACCATAGTCGATGATTTTGCAGACAGGGGGTACGGCGTTCGGTGCAATCTCAACTAAGTCCAATCCATATTCGGCAGCTTGTTCCAGCGCTTCCTGGATGGTCACTACTCCAACTTGTTCTCCGCTGGGGCTTATTAAGCGAACCTTAGGAGTCCGAATTTGTCTATTTATTCTCAACTTTTAACCTTTATTTTTTTCGCAATCTCATCAATAAACGATTGGGTGGTCATGTTAATTTCCCTATTATCGTCTTCTCTAATTGTCACACTATTCGACTTCTCTTCCTTATCCCCTATGACTGCGATACAGGGGACTCTCTCTTGTATAGCTGCTTTTACTTTTTGTCCCAAACTTTCGCCGGAAACATTAAGCTGAGGGCTGCACCCTAATTTAGAAAGTTCGGCAGCAACTCGGTTCGCATAAGGGGCATTCCTCTCGCTGACAACAATGATTCTAACCGGCTCCGGAGCTAACCATAAGGGAAGCCGCCCTGGATTGTTTTCAATAATCAAAGCGCTCAGCTGCTCTAAGGAACCAAACAGGGATCGTCTAATAAAAGATTTTTTTACTTCGACTTCAACCCAGGGTCCCGGCCATTCCTGGCCGAAAGCATCTTTGATTCTCACTTCTATTTTCGGGTTAGCTATCTCCTGATCTTCACTCTTAAACTCTATATTACACTGCTGTAAGGCTTTTTGTAACAGGGTTTTATGATCAGTTTTTCGCCTCCCGGCCGTTATTAGGTACCAATGGTGTTCAAAACCAAATATGTTAATGGTTTTCTCAATGAATTGCAAGGAGGAAGTTAATTCTTGAATCAATTCTTCAGAGGAACAAAATATTGAGGCAAGATCGGAAGTTTGCACATCCGGCGTCAGCAGGCCTCTAAAAAAGGGATAGGGCGTTTGCGGCTCAAAATTGTAATAGATTTCGCAAAATTTTGTTCCCGCTTTTTTGGCAAAGGCAGCTTCGTGGGTCAGGGCGGGGGATCCGTTTTCCGGGGGTGTGAATGTAAAGGAAAAACTTTGTTTAATATGTTCTTCTTCCCACCAGCTGGTCAAATGGCGGCGGAGCAGGGTTCCTTTCGGCAGCCAGGTGATTTTCTCATCAGTGAAAAAAAATAATTTCAGAGGATCGCCCAGCAGGGTATGGTCGTTTTTTTTTGCTTTTTCAAACTGTTTCAAAAAGGCGGCCATCATTTTTTTATCGGCGAAAGCAAAGCCGAAGAATCGGGTAAAAGTGTCTAATTTTTCGAAATGGGTAAGATGGATGACGCCCATCTCGCTTGTGTTGGCGCCAATGCCGGGCAGGTGCCGGTCGTAAAATTTTCCAATTCTCATTAAGGACACGGTGGAAGAAGTTTCTTCCTCAAGTTGTGAAGCTTTGGCGAATTGCCGATGATGCTGAAACAGCCCTTTGGCGTTTTGCGGCATCATTTCGATGAGTTCAATCGGCAGGTTCCGTTTGCTGATAGCGCGCATTTTTTCTTCAATGGAAAGAAGAATGTGGCGATCCAAAGGTTGTTCAATTTGAAAATCATAAGCAAATCCGATGCCGGTAACATGAGCGGACAGGAGTTGTGCGGCGGGGAAAATTTCGCAGATGGCCATAGCTAAAACTTCTGCTGCCGTCTGTTGTTGTATGTCATTAGTCATAAAGATGGGATATAGCTGACTCGAACAGCTGACCTCCACGATGTCAACGTGGCGCTCTAACCAACTGAGCTAATACCCCGCTTTGATTAAGGAGAGATCATACTGGAAACGGGTTCTTTTATTCAATGGGATTCTGCAATATTTCTCTCACTTTTTTCAGGTAGAAAATGCATTTTTCTTCAAATATGGGAAAACGGTTTTGAAAATCGTTGTATATATGATCCAGCGCGAAATTAAAGTTATGAATTGATCTGGTAGGGAGTGTGTAATATTTGAAAAGAATTTTGTAATGATATCTTTGTCCCCAATTGTAGGTTGTAGTGTGGCAAAATAGAGGATTTCCTTCCAAATCCCTTTGTATTTGCCCATAACCAGTAGAGAAATCTGTGGAATGTTTCTTTAAAACACCCGGCATATGGGGAATCATATAATATTTATACCCTAAGGCCCTCCAGCTCAAGTGAAAGGTGTCCTTATCCCCTAATACCTGCTGGTAGTAGAACCGGCTTTCTTTGTTCATATGCAGACAGAGCTGCAAGGGGAGCCAGCATAAGCTTTTATTGACGACAACTTGTCCGCTTTCCTGAGCGCGCACTTTTTGCGGGTATAAGTCAAGAACCTCCCATAAAATATTTTTTTTCTCTATGGTTTGCAGGTCGGGCCAAAAAAGGGCTCCGGTTTGGAGATATTCTTCAGCATCAAACAAAAAGTCGGGGTTTTGAAATACCACATTATCCGCATCAAGCAGCAGCACCTCTTCAAAGGCGCTCGCCATGACGGCGTGGATTTTGACTTCCCAGCCTTGAATGGGGTAGGAAAAGTATTCGGTAATATCCTTGCAAATGGCACCCAGTTTTTCTAATTCATTCATCACAGAGGGGATGCGCTCATCCTCTCCGATATACCAGATTTCAACAGGCAGGTCGCAGCCGCTTTCTCGCAGCAAGTTCAAATTAATATAAGCATTAGTCAAATAATATTTTCCCCCTGCAGGAATGACAATGCCTCGACCTGAAAACATTTCTTCCGAATAATCGGGAGCATTGGCAACTGCCTTCTTCCATTGCCTTTTGATAAGTTCCAGATCTGCTGCTGATAGCAGAGAAGTTGCTATAAAAACGAAGAAGAAGAGGTGGCGAAACATGTCAATATTTCTTTGGTTGAGAGTTTAAATGAATTAAAGGTAATTAATGATCTCATTTGAGTCAAGTTAGGATTTTTTGGCAATAAAGGCTAAAAGGGTTTCTATGTTGCTCTTTGAAAGTCCTTTGACTTGTTTCAAATCGCTCTCAGAAGCTTGCTGAAGCTGTTTTAAACTGCCGAAGTGCTTTAAGATAGTTTTTTTCTTTACCGGTCCGATGCCGGGAAGATCGTCCAGGGCGCTTTTAAATGTGCTTGCCGAACGTTTTTTTCGGTGATAGGTGATGGCGAACCGGTGTGCTTCATCGCGGATTTTCTGCAAAAGGAATAGTAGAGGAGAGGTTTTATTCAGGCGGACCGGGTCCTTAATGTCTTGCAAAAAGACGAGTTCCTGGGTCATGCCTTTATCATGTCTGCCCCCTTCCTTCGCCAGGCTGATCACATCGATGGAAATAATATTCAGCTCTTTCAAGACTTTTAAAGCGATATTTAAATGCCCTTTTCCCCCATCGATCACTAAGAGATCGGGCAGATCGTTTTCTTCTTTGCCCCTCTTGTAACGCCGGGTCAGCACTTCATGCATAGTAGCATAATCATCCGGTGTGGAGATTGTTTTGATCTGATATTTGCGGTAGCGGTTTTTATCCGGGCGGCCGTCAGTAAAGGCCACCATTACTGAAACGGGGTTTGTGCCGGAGATATTTGAGTTATCAAAGCATTCTATGCGGCCTGGATATTGGGTGAGTCTGAATTTTTCCTGCATCTGCAGAAGCGTGTTTTCCAGTATGGTCTGCTCATCTTTTTCCCTTTTGAAGGTGGCCTCGGCGTTGGCAAAGGCCATATCGATGAGCGCGCGTTTGCTCCCTTTTTTGGGAGAAAGAAGGGTCACTTGGCGCGATTGATTGGCGTTCAGGATTTCTTCGATCAGTTCCGCTTCTTCCAATTCCATCGGCAATATAATTTCTTGCGGCACATCGGCGCCTGTTTCGTAAAGCTGAAGGAGAAATGATTTATACACTTCCGCATCATCGTGGATCATGTTGATAAAGTTATAATGGTAAGATCCTATGAGTTTCCCTGCCCGGTAGATGAGCTGGCTTAAGGAGACTTCATCCCCTTCCCGGTAAAGGGCAATGACATCGAGGTCTTTCCCGAGGGGCTTATCGACGTTTTGCTGCTCCAGGGTCTTTTCGATCTGGGCGATGATTTGGTAAATTTCCTGCGCCTTTTCAAACTCTAGTTTATCAGACCATTGCTGCATCTGCTCCTGCAGATCCTTTAGCACTTCCCGGTTGTATCCGCGCAAAAACCTTGTCACATCGTTGACAAAGTGCATGTATTCTTCTTTCGTGCAATAGTTGACGCAAGGGGCGATGCACCGCTTCATATCGTATAAAATGCAGGGTCGTGTCCTCCTTTGCAGTTCCTGGTCGGAGCATTGGCGAAGAGGAAAGAGCTTGTGAATCAGTTCGAGGGTGGTGCGGGCGGCAAAGGCGCTTGTATAGGGGCCGAAGTAGAGGCCGTCTGCTTTGGGGCGCCCGCGATAGCGCACGATTTGAACGGTGGGCCAGGCGTGTTTATTGTTGATCTTCAATGCGATATAGGTTTTATCATCTTTAAAAAAGACGTTGTAGGGCGGTTTGTGCTGTTTGATCAAATTATTTTCCAGCAGCAAGGCCTCTTTTTCGGAGTTGACGACAAGGGTGTCGATCGTTTCCACTTTGGCTGTCAGAAAGGGAATCATGGAGCGGCTGTCGCCGCCCGGAGCAAAGTATTGTCTGACGCGCGCCTTCAGGTTTTTAGCTTTGCCGATGTATAAGATACCGCCCGCCTTATTGCGCATGATATAGACGCCGGGCTTGGCCGGAAATTTGAGAATGTCGGACAAATGGTCTTTCATGAAAAATTGCTCAGAAACCCGCGGTAGCCCGAAGGGTTAACCCTTGAAGCATCAGAGCTGATGTGTTCTGGAACAGCAGTTTTGAACTAGAGGGGAGTCCGCTTGACGAGCGATAAACTTCTTGCAAGTTAAGCCATCCGTTTAGTTCATAGCCTATAAAAATCTCGGCGTGATAAGACTTTCCAATACAATACCAGGCTGGTCCTAAAAGCAGCTGCAATTGCTGTGCGTACCGGTTGTCTTTGTTGGTGATATCCTGCACTCTGGCATCGATATCATAATCCCCCGAGGGTTGATAATCGGTCTTAATAGTTGATCGGTTGGTATATCTGCCCGAAAATCCGGCAATTGAGGCCTTGCCGGTGAAATAGAGGCTCCATTTCCACCACCAGTCAGCCGTAATGCCCATCTTCAGGCCGCCGGCGTTATAACGCCACTCATTTCTGATTAGTGTCGAGTTTTTGTTATCGTCAAAATATCCGGTATTCCAGTCCTGATCGATAAAGGCCCCGCTAATACCGGCGATGAGGCGCATGCGCAAATGGGGATTTGGATCAAAGACGCGTGAGAACATGACGTCGACAATTTGATAATTCAGTTTCACATGGCTTTTGGCAAAAGCGAGAGGAAATTCAGTGGGTTGAGGGAAAGTCCCGACCAACAAAAGATCTTTTTCCTCAGGTTTCTTGACTTTGTCAGATCCCCAAGTTTGGTAATAGGTATATTGCGAAAACAATTCCCAATATTTCGGAGCGTTATAAAAGCCGAGCAGCAAGCGCACGCCGGGATGCAAGTCATAGGTGGCTCTTCTCACTTTTCCATTGGCAAATTGAAAAGAATCGGTGTCTGGTCCCCATCCGCGGTTTTTCATCTTGATCGCGTAATCGAGTGCGCCCTCGTCCACCGTCCAATAGAGAAATTCCAGGTTGCCATAAATTTCCTTGCATCTTGGAAAAAGATGCTCATCATTTTCCAGAGGAGGAAGGCATTTGACGGTATCAAACAGCTGCGCTGAACCCGTCGCGGTAATGAGAGAACAGATCAAAAAAGATAACCATTTCATGACCCCAAATTTAAAGTATAGGGGGAAATTTCAGCAAGGAAAAATTTACGATGGGTTAATTTAGCCTTAACACTGGAAGGTTATAATTAATGTGTATCATAAAGGAGCGGGGCCAATGAAGAAACTTATCATCACCTTCCTTATTACCTTTTGCAGCTTCACCTGGGCTATGGCCAATGAGGATGGAAGGGAATATATCGAAGGGTATGCAGAAGGTTGGAAAGATGCCTATACCCAATTGGGTGTCAGCAAGCCTCAAAAAGATTATTACGCCTTAAAAAACATCCGCCGCATACAAATTCGCCTGATTTCCACGACCAAAGACCCTGCTTTCGCTGAGAAAGAAGGGGCTATAAAGAAGGAAATACAAAAGACAATGGAAACCCTTTTGAAGAAAAAGGGGTTTGAAATCCTGGATCAGCATGACCGCGTATACACGACTAAAGAAGCCTCCCTTGTCGTCTTCCTGTGCGGGGAAACCGCAGCTGATGGTACAGATACTGTAAAGGCTTCCATAAAACTCGTTCAGAAGGGGTACTTCCTAAGAGAAGTTGAAGGCGCTTACAAATTCTACCAAGGGGTGGCGACGACCTGGAATTCTTCCCAGTTGGAGGGTTTCACTAAAAAACCCGAAAAGAGCTTGCCGCAATGGGTCCAAGGTCAAATGGTCAAATTCTTTGAAGAGTGGGATCTGGCTAATCCCGAAAAAAAGGTCGCCTAGCACCGCGTAATTGCAAAATTGATTGACAGAATCTGTGCGCAGCACCCCCAAACACTCAAAATCAAAAAAATCTTTTAAAAATGCTTGCTAAAATTATGTAATAAATATTTAACTGTATTTTTCAAAAAAAGATGTGAATTGGACCCCCCAGATGAAAGAAAACAGCGGATTTTCACAAATTGTACCGGTGTTCGATGAGAGTTTGGACTACTCTAACAGCCTGCTTTACAAGAACGTGATGATCAATACTCTGCAGAAAATATTGCCAAAGGGCATTTTGAATGGAGATTTCAGTGCAAAACTGCCTCTGGTGGCCTCCTTGCCAAGCATTGTATACTGCGATCAGGTTCCATGTCAGATGTCCTTTTATGTGGTTTGCAAATACCGGTCCAATGCTTTTAAGTTTTTCCTGGAGATGATCAGCCGCTGGCTGGTTCCAGGCAAACTGCTCAATGTGGTTTTAATGTATACGGCAGATTTTCGTTTATCGGAACAGGATAGGGATATTTATTCTGTTTGCGAAGTGAAGGTCAGAATCGAGGAAAAAGAGGATTTGGAGCGGATCGAGCGCCATTTGCCAATTATTGAAACCGAACTTTGTCTTGGCATGGGTTCGAGCTATTACGCGCAGAGGATTTTGGAATTAAAAGGGCTTTTGCTTGAAGAAAAAACAGCCGTCATCCACGAAAATATGGCCCGCTCGCTGAAGCGTTTCCCCAAAATATTTCAAAACGACCTTTATAAGGAGATGCAGCAGGTTCTCGTGCTCTGCCGCGAAGAGTTTAAAGAGGCCAGATTGAGCCGCCACTTAAGCAAAATTATCACCCTGCATTATGTATATAGAAGATCGCTTAGAGATGGCGTGAAAAGGGAGCCGGGTAAACGGCATATCTATGTCAAATTGTTCTCTTCAAAACTATATCCTCATAGAAAAACAGTGCTGAGTTTAGCGGTGGGGGTGAATTTCTTAAGCGAAAGGGAAGTTTTCGATGAAAATCACCTGGTCGCAACCATTCAAAATTACTTCCCCAATACGAGGGCGGTAGAGCGCTCTTTTTTTGCCAATCGCCACGGCTCAGAGAAAATCACCACTTTATATTTGGAGATTGAGAAAAACGACGGCTCCTTGTTTTCGTTTGAAGAACGGCTTTTTCTGCAAAAACAGCTGCTTAATGAATTGAAGGAGCGGATCGAGCCGATGATGCATCCGGTTTTTATGCCTTGCAATGAAGAAGAAATCATGCGCAATATTTTAAGCTTAAGTCATCAATTGCGGTATTTTCGCGATTTACCGCAGGTTTTTATCTCGTTTGATCAGCAATCCCACGACGATCTTTATTTTACCGTAATCTTGGTACGCGTGTTAAAACCTGATGCTTTGCCGGTGTGCGAGATGCTTAAAAAAACGGACGCGGCCCTGGATTATCTATTCGATCGCTGCAAGAGAGTCGGCCTCTTAAGGAAAAAATACCCCAAAGAGGCTTCTGTTTTTCGCGTGCGGCTTCCAAAAGCCCAGTTTGTCCGAAGGGACCACTCCATCGATCTTCATAAAGCAAGGCAAACCGTCGTGTCTGAATTGACAAAGGCCCTTGGCGAAATAAGGGATTATAACGGCGGAATGCTCTCGAAACAAACCGAGCTTTTATTGGATGTGAAGCGTTTGCTGGCGGGTAAAGCTGCCTATGATGATCTTTTACTGGATAATTTCTTCTATTCGCTGACACCGGTAGTTATACGCACGCTGCTGAATCCGGAATCGCTCAAAACGTTGTTTCTGATGCTCCTGGAGTCTATAGAGGGCAAAACTTCCATAAAAGTGCGGATCGAGCCTGAGCAGGTATTTATCCTGATTGCTACAGAGGATAAAAGCTTAAAAGGACATATTTCGGATCATCTGGCGAAATTCAGCCACCAGTCGAATGAGATCGCCGTTTCATCTGTCAAAGTTTATGGCATCAATTTTCTGGGATATATCTATCGCAGCGATGATCCGGCCCGGCAGAGGGAGTTTTGCCAGCTGATCCAGGAGCGCTCACAGGGGTTAATGGTTTAATTTCGTGCACTTGGTATTTTGCGCCCGAAATTATTAACCCTCATAGCAGGTAATTAATCAGTGAAAGGATAAAAACAGTGTAGACAGGCCATTTGACCGGCTGGAAATGGTGCGTCTTGTAGAAGATATTAATCAGGCAAAGGACAATCAATACCGGATAGAGGATCTGTAAGACGGGAGTCAGCAGATTGACGATGCCGGTAAAATTCAGAGTCGAGACGAAAAACGTCACTATCAGCGTCAAAGCAAGGGATACCCCGTAGCTGATTTTTTCATTAAAAACATCTTTTCTAAGGTATTCCGCAAAGACGGAAGAGAGAGCAATGGCTGTAGTCAGGCAGGCCAGGGCCACTGCAGTACAGGTGACAAGGGCTCCATAACTGCCAAGGGTTTGCATGGCGATAAAGCTGATCATCTGCTCCTGTTTCACTGCAGAGAGGCTTTCGCTGTGGTAGGCAGCGACAAAACTGAATCCGATATAAATGGCAGCTAATAAGAGGGCCGCAATAAAACTCGCCTTTAACGCTAAAAAGATGATTTTTTTGTGGTTTTTGTGCTCCCCCGGGTCAATATACTCTTTCAGGCAAGCGATAATAATGGAGGCAAAGAAGGGGGTGGCCAGCAGATCCATCGTCTGGTATCCTTCATACAAACCTTTCAAAAAAACCTTCCAGGAAGTGTGGGCATTGACGCCGATTGTTTCCGGGGCGTGGTAAAGACCGATGAAAATAATAATCAGCAATGAGACGAGCAGGAATGGAGTGAGCACTTTCCCTAAAATATCGACAATCTTGCTGGGCCGGATGGTAAACAGAAAGATCACGCAGCAAGAGAGGAAGCTGAAGAGAGGCAGGGACATTCCCGGAAAGAAAAAATCGAAGGTGGCGTGGGATAAGGCGATAGTTCTTGGGGATGCGCCGAAGGGGCCGATAATGATCATGAGGAAAAGAGCGAAAAGGTACCCCGGAACGTCCCCGATCCTTTGGAAAAATTTTTTGTAATCGCCGTGAAACAGGGTCATTGAGATTAAGCCGAGCAGCGGGACCCCGACGGCGGTAATGAGGAGTCCGAGGATGGAAAAAATATTTTTATCTTGGGCGTATTGGCCGATTCCTAAGGGGAAAACGACATTGCCGGCCCCAAAAAACATGGAAAAAGTGGCAAAACCGGTCATAAGTGTGGTAGATTTAAGAAGCCTTTTCATGTTTTTCCGTTAAATTTGATTATAAATATTATAACTGATATAAAATAAATATTCAAGAGAAGAGTGACATATGGTGAAAGAACAAAGTGAAATCAAAGTTTCCGCCTCGATGCTCGGCGGCGACTTCGCCCATTTGGCCGATGAAGCCAAAAGAGCAGAGGATGGAGGAGCGGACTGGCTCCATTTGGACGTTATGGATGGCCATTTTGTTCCCAATTTGAGTATGGGCCCGGCCGTTGTATCGGCTATTAACCGGTCTACCTCTCTTTTTCTCGATGTCCATCTGATGATTTATAACCCGTTCGAATATGTGGAGCGTTTTGTGGAGGCGGGCGCCGATATGCTGACGTTTCACTTTGAGGCAACCGAAGATGTGGAGGAGACTATCCACTATATCCGCAAATGCGGCATCAAGGCCGGCCTCGCCTTTTGTCCAGAGACTTCGGCATCCATGATCCCTAAATATCTGGACAAATGCGATATGATTCTTCTGATGACCGTGCATCCCGGGTTTGGAGGGCAGTCGTTTATGCCCGAAGTGCTGGAAAAAATCCGGCTGGCGAGAGAAATGTGCGATAAATTTAAGATCCGGGAGGGGGGCGCCCCTGCCAGGCCGAAGGAAAATCTCCCCCCTTTCCTCATCGAAGTGGATGGGGGCATCAACGATAAGACTTCCCAGGAGTGTATCGCGGCCGGAGCCAATGTGATGGTTTCAGGGACCTATCTTTTTGGATCTCCCGATATATCCAAAGCTATCCGTTCCCTAAGAAGCAGCTAGAAAATCTCCCTCGATAAAAGGAACTGCTGCCTAAGAAGGAATTGACAAAACCCGGTGTTTGATTTAAAATGACTTTTATTTTTTAACAGATAACCCAAGAAGAGCCTCCATGCCAACCACCACGTTTGTTTCTCCGGGAATGACCATTTCCCTTGAAAAAAATTTTTTCCGTGTAGAATCCAGCATCAAAGTATCCGCGCCTAAGGGGGCTCCTTTTGTTAAG
Source organism: uncultured Chlamydiae bacterium (assembly GCA_963696295.1). Classification (GTDB taxonomy): domain Bacteria; phylum Chlamydiota; class Chlamydiia; order Chlamydiales; family JAJFMB01; genus CAVOJR01. The sequence goes on from CAVOJR010000001.1 coordinate 2,591,339, forward strand.
ACCAAGCTGCGCAATTTGGCCACTAACGAAATTGTGGAGAAAAACTTTAAGCTGGATCAGCCCGTAGAGGTCGTATCTCTAGTGGAAAGATCGCTGGAATTTCTCTATCTCGAAGGGAAAGATTATCTATTTTTAGACATTGACCAACTGGAAAAGATTCTGGTACCTTCAAAAATTATCGGCGACAAAGTTAACTATCTGAAAGAGGGTATTGAGGTAAAGGGACATTGTTACGGCAATACCATTTTTTCGATCGAATTGCCTCAATTTCTCGAATTGATGGTTTCCCGCGTCGAATCGAATGAAGAAGGGGGCATCATGTCGGGCGGGACAAAGACAGTGGTTTTAGAGACGGGTGCGCGCATAGAGGCGCCTCCTTTTATTGAGGTTGGTGATATCATCAAAGTCGATACGAAGTCAAACGAGTATATACAACGCGTGTAACTTAACCTGGAGTTCTTAGTGTGGATCTGAAAGATATTAAGGATTTAATGAACGCGATGCGCCGTACGGGAACCAAGCGCGTCATGATTAAGAAGAAAGATTTTGAAGTTGAGCTTGAAAGAGAGGCGAACGAAGTTCTTAAAGTTTTTGAACCTCTCGCCGAGCCGGGTGAAGAATCTGCCTTCCAACGGGCCAATATGGCTCTCTCCCGAGGGGGAAGCTTGCCTACCCTCCATCATGGCCCCGCCGAAGCCCCTGCAGCACAGACTGCGGAAAAAAAAGAACAAAAAGTTGCCAATGTGATCACGTCGCCCATGGTGGGCACCTTCTACGCCTCTCCTTCTCCCGATGACCCTGCTTTTGTCAAGGTAGGGGATAAAATTGAGAAAGAAACGGTAGTATGCATCATTGAGGCCATGAAAGTGATGAATGAGGTGAAAGCAGGAATCTCAGGCAGAGTGGAGGAGATACTGGTGGAAAGCGGTCACCCGGTAGAATTTGGCACAAAACTTTATCGAATCAGTTAATGCATGAAAAAAATACTTATTGCTAATCGCGGCGAAATTGCTGTCAGAATAATACGCGCCTGCCATGATATGGGGTTGCAAACCGTCGCCATCTATTCCGATGTGGACAGCGAAGCTCTGCATGTTTTGCATGCCGATGAAGCCATTTGCATTGGCGAGGCAAAGGCAAACCGCTCCTACTTAAAAATTCCCAATATCCTGTCCGCCTGCGAGATAACCGGCGCAGACGCTTTACATCCCGGCTATGGCTTTTTGTCTGAGAACGCCAATTTCGCATCAATATGTGAAAGCTGCGGCCTGACATTCATCGGCCCTCCCTCCTCCGCCATATCCCTTCTGGGCGATAAATCCAAGGCGAAGTCGGTGGCCAAAAAAGCAGGCTGTCCGGTCATTCCCGGTACCAACGGCATCATATCCGATCCAAAAGAAGCCCTCGAGGAAGCGAAAAAGCTCGGTTTTCCCATATTCATCAAGGCGGCAGCCGGCGGCGGTGGCCGCGGGATTCGCATCGCCTATGAGGAAAAAGAATTTTTAAAACAATTTTCTGCAGCAAGAGCGGAAGCGGAAGTGAGCTTCGGCAATCTGGATATCTATTTAGAGAAGATGATCATGAATCCCCGCCACATCGAAGTGCAGGTGATAGGAGATCAATATGGAAATTATGTCCACCTCGGCGAGCGCGACTGCACTACTCAAAGGCGCAGGCAAAAATTGATTGAAGAAAGCCCAAGCCCCGTACTCACCAATAAGCTGCGCGATAAAATAGGTAAAGCGGCCATTAGCGTTGTTAAAGCGGCCAAATACCACTCTTTAGGCACCGTGGAGTTTTTGCTTGATAAAGACCAGCAATTTTATTTCATGGAGGTCAATACGCGCGTTCAAGTGGAGCATACGGTGACTGAGGAACTGACTGGGATTGACCTTGTCAGGGAGCAAATCAGAGTGGCCATGGGCGAAAAGCTTAGCTTCCAGCAAAAAGACATTACTTTTAAGGGGCATGTCATACAGTTCCGCATCAATGCCGAGAACCCAAAAACCAACTTTTCTCCATGTCCCGGCAAGTTGGAGTATTACCTTCCTCCTGGCGGACCTCACGTGCGCGTCGATAGCGCCTGTTATTCAGGATATCATGTGCCCCCTTATTACGATCCGATGATTGCCAAATTAATCGTTAAAGGGTGCGACCGCGAGGAAGCGATGGCGGTAGGCAGAAGGGCTCTTCGCGAGTTTCATATCGGCGGGGTGTCGACCACGATTAATTTTCACCGCTACATGCTTGAGGACCCCAATTTTCAAAACTGCACTTTTGATCTCAATTACATAGATCAGCTCGTTGAAGAGGGTTGTGATTTTGACGTAGAGGGTTAAAATGGACGTTCACAGCATCCTGATTCAGCTTGCTGTAATACTGCTTTTAGCTAGAATATTTGGTGATATCTCCGCTTATTTTAAAGCGCCTTCTGTTATTGGGGAACTCCTTGCCGGAGTTGTGATCGGTCCGAGCGTTTTAGGACTCATCGAGATAAGCCATCCCATCCAATTAATGGCTCAGATTGGAATTATTTTACTCCTTTTTGAAGTGGGTTTAGAGACAGATATCGGGCATCTTTCTGCTGCAGGAGGTAAAGCGGTTATCGTCGCTCTAGGGGGTGTCCTTTTACCTTTTATATTAGGTTTTTTTTTAAGCTATTCTCTCTTTCACTTTACGTTGCTGGCCAGTCTGTTCATTGCCAGCACTCTTACGGCTACAAGCATTGGCATTACCCTAAGGGTTCTTCAGGATCTGAAAAAGCAAAATAGCGATGAAGCGCAGATCATTATAGGCGCTGCCATTTTTGATGACATCATCGGAATTGTCCTTCTCTCCGTTCTCTATGACTTTTCGATGATTGGCCGGGTAGATTTATTTAGTGCAGGTAGGGTGTTGCTGTATATCATCCTATTTTTCCTGATCTCCCCCTTCCTGGCCAAGGGGGTATCGAAAATCATAAAAAAATGGGATAAAAGAAGCGAAATCCCAGGCTTGCTGCCAACCGCAATTGTTTCCCTGATTTTGTTTTTCGGCTGGTTGGCTCACTATTTAGGCGCGCCTGAGCTTTTGGGAGGATTTGTTGTCGGTCTTGCTTTTTCAGGACAGTTTTTCTTTAATGTTCCCCTCTTACAGGAATCGAAAGGCTTTAACCATCGCGTTAAAGAGCAAATGGAGCCTATTATACATTTATTCACCCCCATTTTTTTTGTGGCTATCGGACTGGAGCTTAACCTTAAAGCGGTAGACTGGAGTTCCCCAACCTTTTGGGCGGTCAGTATTTCTCTAACCCTAGCGGCTATTATAGGAAAACTGTTCTCCGCCTTTTTCTTAAAAGGAGAAAGCCTTCAAAAGCGGCTTATTATCGGAACGGCAATGATTCCTCGAGGAGAGGTCGGTTTGATTTTTGCCAATATTGGACTGACTTCCTGTGTATTTAATAATGATATTTATGCAGCCATTATCCTTGTTATCGCGATAACTACTTTAATGGCACCCTTTACCTTAAGAGAACTTTACAAAGATGTTTAAATTCCTTTTAGTCTGTGTTTTTTGCTTTTTAGGCGTAGTTCAGGGTGACAAAGTACCAAAAACGCTTGTCTTGATAATCTGCTCCGATGATCTTCCCGAATATGCCGGATTTCAACGGTCTTGGAGTTCCTATATGCATCTTGATCCTGACTATTTTGAGTGCTATTTTATTAGAGCAAACCCCGACATGAAAACGAATTTTCAGATAGACAAAGACATCATTTGGTCTAAAACTCAAGAAAATTTGGTGCCCGGCATTCTCAATAAGACACTATTATCTCTTGAAGCGATGCTCCCGAGGCTGGATGAATTTGATTATGTATTGCGTACAAATTTATCATCCTTTTTCATTTTTCCAAGGCTGAAGAATTTTCTGTTAAACGCCCCCAGGAGGAATTTTTTTTGTGGGATTCATCATCTTTTGGGTGAAGACTGGCAGCCAGAAGGATGGATTTGCGGAGCCGGGATGATTATGTCCAGAGATCTTATCAAACTTTTATTAGTTAATAAGTGGAAGTTATTTGATTTAAATAAAAAAATGCTAATAACTGAAAGTAGGATGCTTATTGATGATGTGGCGATTTCACGCTTCTTTGTAAAGAAGGGGGTGAAGATCCAATCTGGAAAGTCTGTGGAAATCTACAGTCTCGAGGACTGGAATGGCGTAAAGGAGAACATCCCCGAAGATATATTCCATTTCAGAATCAGAACTCTTCCCCCCCAGACAAGGGATTTGGATCTTATCATTCATGAGACATTGCTGGAGATGTTTTACAATCAATCCATTAATTTAACAGAATGAAGAGATGTTTTGGCGAAGGCGCCGGCAAAGAATTTTATGCGGAATATCACGATAACGAGTGGGGTGTTCCCGCGCATGAGGATCGCCATTTATTTGAAATGCTTATCCTTGAGGGGGCACAGGCTGGTTTAAGCTGGGAGACTATTCTTAAGCGACGGCAGGGGTATCGCAAGGCCTTTCATCAATTTGATCCTAAGAAGGTCGCTCTGATGGGCGATGCCGAGCTTGAGAGGCTCTGTCAAAATCCTGACATCATCCGCAACCGTTTGAAAATATTTTCCGCCCGTCAAAATGCTCAAGTCTTTCTCAAAATCCAGGCTGAGTTCGGGACTTTTGACCGCTATGTGTGGGGGTTTGTCAATGGCGCTCCCATTATCAACCATTGGAGAGATATTCATGAAGCTCCAGCAACAACACCTATCAGCGAGGCTCTTTCCAAGGATCTGAAGAAAAGGGGCATGAATTTCGTCGGCTCAACGATCATCTACGCGTTCATGCAGGCCGTCGGCATGGTGAATGACCACACTACTGATTGTTGGAAAAGTCAGCCGGAAGAAAACCGGAAGGGCCTATAATCACGCTGGCAATCTGATGATCTAACTTAGGCGAGCTTATAGGACTCAATTTGACGCCAATAAGGCATTCTTTCAAATTTAACCTCAGGTCCGAATTTTCGCGGATTTTCCCGGGTACGACAGTTTGAAATTGAGAGGTATCATCAATCAGTTTATCATAGGTTTGAAGTTTGCCTTTTAGGAGATTAGATATACGCCGCTTTTCCTTTTCTGCCCGTTTTATCTGATGCTTGGAGATTTCAGGGCTTTGTTGAAACAATATCCAGGCATTATGTGCCTTCAGAATTTGTAAATTTGTGGCTTTCCTCCCTTTCAATTCGGAGGCGGTTTCGAGTTTACTAGAAAACATTCGACCAGATATTTGCATAATTATCCCTTTTTTGACCAGATAACAACGGCCGTAGCGTATTCGCGGCAATGGCTTATGGAAAGGAAAAATTGGGAGGGGCTGGTCCAGTCCATGATTCGCTGCGAAACCTCTATATGAGGTTTCCCATGGGGATCGTTCAGGATCTCTATGTCTAACCACGATATTCCTTCGCGAAATCCGGTTCCAATCGCTTTAACAAGAGCTTCTTTAGCCGCAAAACGGCCCGCAAAGTTTTTTTCCGATTCTTTATGCTGAAGACAATATTTTTGTTCCTCGGCCGTGAATAAACGGTCGAGAAATCGGGCGCCAAAGCGATCGATATCGTTTTTAATTCGCTCTATCTCGATGATATCGGTGCCAACCCCTAAAATTGTCATTATAAAGCAAAATAACTTTTGTTAGGATCTTCTATATTACCTGAATGAGCAAATTCTTCCCCATCGGTTTCTTCACAGGCATTGCAAAAGATCATTCGCCCGGAAGAGGTATGCTTTACAGACAGGACCTGTGTTTTGATCATATCGCCGATATAGTCAGCTCCGCCGTTGACCACCACCATTGTGCCGTCATCCAGATAGCCCACTCCTTGGCGCGCCTCTTTACCGTAGCGTTGAATTTTGATACTTAGAAACTCACCCGATTGAGTCAGGGGTTTCAGGGCATTTGAAAGCGAGTGCAAGTTTATGACTCTTACGCCTTCGATCATCGATTGCTGGATGCGGTTGATGTCGGTCGTAATGATATTGGCTTCGATGATGCGTGCCAGGTGAACGAGTTTTGAAATCGGGTCTTTGAACTCCTGGAAATCTGTCTCGGAGAACCGGAGGTTGAGGTGGGGTAAACTCTCCAATTTTTTAATCACTTCCAGGCAGCGGCGCGCTTTGGCTTTTTCCCCGTCATCGCCATTTTCTGCGGCGTCATATAATTCGCAAAGAGTAAATCTTGGAATAACTAAGTGGTTGTCAAAAAGTCCGGATGACGACAGATCGATGATTCTAGAATCCATCATTACTGAGGAGTCTAATAAAATATCGCGTTTTTTTTCGTTATTCGGCTGGAAGCGGAGAAACGGCAGACTGACATAAATTTCCTCGGATGCACGCAGGGTCATCATCATGCCTAAATAAGCTGCGCTCAACACAATGCCCAGCCGGATGGTACGGGAAACTTCAAGTGAAAGCGCTATGGTATCTGTTTCTTGAAGTAATTGGAAAATGAGCAAAACGCCCTCTCCCAGTAAATACCCGAAAAATAATCCGAGAGTGGCTGTATTAAAGGATCTTAGATTGACTTGTTTGAAGTAAGACTCCAGACGTATCATGATGAGGCCGAAACTAAGGCCTGCGCCGATACCCATTGAAAGCCTCATCCAGAAGGCAAATTCAGAGAGTGACGCCGTGGCAAATAAGGTCACAAATAAGGTGCATAGGCATAAAAAGAAGACTCTGATAAATGAAATTGAGGTGTTCATTGCACATTTCCTTGTCGGTTTTTCATTAGTGATCCAGAGAGGTTTTATAATGAATTTCAGCTTTTTTTGTCCATATGAACCTTTGCGCTATCTATTCCTCAATTACCGAACATTATATCAGTCAAGGAGATAAGTTCGTGTGAAAATTTTTGTTATTCCTGCGGAAATGGCCCTCATAGATATCTGACAGGAGCTTTTTGATCAGTTTCTTGGCAAGACAAGGCTTTTGCAATTTTTTGGCTTGAGATAATCCAGAATGTATTTCTCAAATTTTTCATAGGAGCAGTTTTCACCGCAAGTGAAAAGATCGATGAAACAGGCGTTATGCTCAGGGTATGTATGAATGCTGGCATGGCTTTCGGAAAGAAGCCAGACCATAGTCAATCCGTCCGGCAAAAAAACGTAGTCGGTGGAAGAGAGAATGGTCGCCCCGGACAGCTCAATTGCCTTGTGCATTGTTTGGCGCAAGCGGCTTAAATCTGTTAGCGCATCGTGATCGCAATCGTAGAAACTGGCGAGATAATGGCTGCCGGCAAAATGATACTCCTCAGCAACCAGAGTGAAAATAGAGGAAAATATGAAGAAAGCAATCAAGGTCCTTAACTTTTCCATTCTGAAAATCCTGAACATTCACGAAGTGACGTACTATAGCTGAGAGGGGACTTTTTCGCAACTTTTTTTGAAAAAAAAATCTTTTGAATAGAAAAGACATATTTGATAGAATTGAGTCTTATGAAAATCAGGCACAATCCACTTATAATTTTTTCTGGCATGCTATGGTTGTTAGCGGGCGTATCCCTGCTCAACCTGGGGCTAAAGTTATTGACCCAGTCAAATGATTTTTCCGGCTTCTTCAGCTTCTTTGGTGCGAAAGAGGAAGGGGTGACCTTATTGATTGCCACCGCTCTCCTGGTTGGCATAGTGAAGGGCAAATACATTTTAAAAAAGTCGGCGGTACAGATGCTGACGCGCATTTATTCATTGCCGAATCCCGTTCCTGTCGCGCAGGCTTATAGCAGAAAATATCTTGTTTTATTAGCCGGCATGATTTCTCTTGGAATGATAATTAAATATTTAGCTATCCCGAACGATATCCGCGGTTTTATCGATGTCGCAATCGGCGCTGCGCTGATTCAGGGTTCAACGCACTATTTCCGCGCTATTTTAATGGTCAAGAGAATCTGAATCACTTGTGATATTGTGATCCTTTTATAATTTCAGTCGCGCGGTAAATTTGCTCGATCAGGATCAAACGCGCAATCTGATGGGTAAAAGTCAAAGGGGAAAGGCTGATCAGCGGGTAATTCCGCCTCATCTCATCGCTAAGACCCTCCGCACCTCCAATCACAAAGCTCAGGCGGGCGCCTCCCTTTTCCAGCTGCTGCTGAAAAAAAAGGGCGAACTGTTCGCTATTCAGGCATTTGCCGTTGGGATCTAAGCAAATGACATTTTTTTCTTTGAGGGCGAATTGGGCAAGCTGACTATTGTCTTGCGCCCAGACGCATTCGACATCCAAAATAGGTCGCAAGCGTTTGATGTACTCGCTTAAGGCTTCTTCTAACCATTTCTCTTTATTTTTGCCGACGGAGATGAGTTTAACTTTGGGCATTTTTCATCGCGCGCTCTATGTGGCGCTTTTCCTCTTTCTCTTTCAAAGCTTCCCGCTTATCTCCCTTTTTCTTTCCCTTTGCCGAGCCGATTTTGACCTTGACGCGCCCGTTTTTAAGGTACAGCGCCAGAGGAATTAAAGTGATTCCTTTCTCTTGCGTTTCCGATTTTAAGCGGGCGATCTCTCTTTTATGCAAAAGCAGTTTGCGGTCGCGCCTTTCCTCGTGGTTATACACATTGCCAAATTTATAGGGAGCGATATAGCTGCCGATAAGCCAGACTTCGTTTTTAAGAATCTTGACGTAGGCTTCCTGCAGGCTTGCATCATGATTGCGCAAAGATTTGATTTCCGTCCCGGTCAAAACCACTCCGGCCTCAACAGTGTCGAGGATTTCATAGTCGTGAAAGGCCTTGCGGTTGGAAACCAGATCTTTATTCATGGTTTCAGTATACCCGATCCACCAATAAATTGGGTAACAGAAAAACACTTGACAAGGGGCTGAAAGCTGGCGTATTTTATCAGGTAATTTTCTGTAGATAAAGGGACGACTAATGAAATTTGTTATTGCCACTCAAGAGCTCAATTACTTAATCAGCAAATGCTTAAACGTGATTTCGAATAAACCGCCCATCCCTTTGTTATCCAATTTTTTGATTGAGGCGAAGAACGGGGAGCTGATCATTACCGCAACCGACTTGGCAGTGGGCATCAGATGCTACACCGAAGCGAAAATTTTGCAGGAAGGTTCCGTGGCTTTGCCGGCCAAGTGCCTGGCTCAGCTTATTCGGGAGCTGACGGCCGCTAACGTGGAGATTACGGTCAGCGAAAACTTTATCGCTGAAATTCTCGCGGGCACCTCAAAGTTTGTATTACGCGGCATGAATGGCAACCAGTTTCCCAATTTGCCCGATATGCAGGGAGCCATTCAATTCTCTTTGCCGCAAAATGTATTCCGTGATCTGCTTTACCGCACCTCATTTGCCGTGGCCCGCGATGACACCAGCCGGCAGGCCTTAACCGGGCTCAACATGCAGATCGCGAACGGCCAGGTGTTTTTCGTGGGCACAGATGGACGGTTGTTGGCGCGCGCCCACATCAATGTGGGGTTAGATCCCGCTCTTTCGGGAAGTTATACTTTTCCTTTGAAGTCGGTCGAGGAATTTGCGAAGAATCTGTCCGATGACAGCGATGCCAGGATCTCCCTGCTGCCCGATAAAGTTTCGCTGCAAACTGCAGACACCCTGATCGTTTCCAACTTGCTTGTGGGTGATTATCCCGACGTCCTGCGCGTGATCCCGGAAACGGCCAGCACCGTAGTCACTTTGCACCGGGATGAGCTGATGACGCTGCTGAAGCAAATATCCCTCTTTATGGCCAATCCGCAGCACGCCGTCTGCTTTTCATTCGGCAATGGGGAGCTGCGCATCAAGGCCAATTCGATGGCGGTCGGCGAGGGCGATGTGAGCATGCCGGTCAACTACCACGGTTCCCAGTTTGATATCGCCTTTAATCCGGGCTATTTTTTGGATGTCTTAAAGCATAGCAAAGAGGAGGCTGTGACCATGGGATTGATCGATTCCTACAATCCCGGCGTGATTATTGATAAGGACAATGTGACGGCTGTGAATCCCTCCTTAAGCCCCTTATTTGTCCTGATGCCTATGCGTCTAAATCAGTAAGCCGATGTTTATACGCTCTCTCTATCTCCACCATTTCCGCGCCTATCGAGAAGAGCTTATCACCTTTTGTCCCCATCTCAATTTCATTTACGGCGCCAACGCTCTCGGCAAAACGACTTTATTGGAAGCGATCCATTTTCTGATCATGGGCCGCTCATTTCGCACGGCGCAAACCCGCGAGCTCATTGAAAAAGGGGCCGATTTTTTTTATTTAGAGGCGCAATTTGTCAAATACGGCGTCGAACAGCGTTTGAAGGTCACTTGCCGCGGCAATGAGCGCAAAGTGGTTTACAACGACACCGTGTGCCCCTCCAACGCCAGCCTGCTCGGTTTGATGCAGGGAGTGGTGGTGACGCCGGACGATGTGGCTTTAGTCAAAGGCGCGCCCGGCTTGCGAAGGCATCTTCTCGATATTCAGATCGCCCAGGCCGATCCCCTTTACGTGCATCATTTGACGAGATACCTCCGCGCGATGCGGCAGCGCAACCATCTCTTGCGCGCAAAAAACCTCCTGACCATCGAAAGCTGGGAGCATGAAATGGCGAACTCCGCGGCTTACGTCACCGTGCAGCGCAAGAAAGCCGTCGGTGAGCTCCAGGCCCTGGCGGGCAAATTTTACGCCCAGTTCAGCGGTGAGAGCGACCCCTTGAAGCTGCACTATAAGTCCGCCGCCCAAGAAGTCAAGGATGGGGAGCTGACGCGCTATTACATCGAACAGTTTGCCAGGTGCCGCCCCAAAGAGGCCCTGCTCGGCTTCACCTTTGCCGGACCCCACAAAGATGATTTGCTCATGAGTTTAGGGGATAAAGAGGTGCGGCTTTATGCGAGCGAAGGGCAGAAGCGGAGCGTCGTCGTCGCCCTCAAGTTCGCCGAGTGGCAGCGCCTCTCCGCCCTGGCCGACGAGACGCCCCTCATGCTGCTCGACGACGTCGGCATGGGGCTCGATGAGAAGCGCAAAGAGCGCCTCTTTTCCCATGTTTCCCATTTGAAGCAGGTGTTTATCACCTCGACGCAAGACTATCCCTTTAGCGGCGAATGCCGCCGGATCTATAGGGAATCCTAGCTCCCGCTAGAAAATTCCTGCTGCGCAATATCTGCCTTTTTCCGATTGATAATCTTTATAATTTATTGTTTAAATTGATTAAATAAATGTTATAATAAGTATAAAATGAGGTTTTTATGAATAAACAAGATTTGTCAAATTTTATTCATGAGGAAATCAATCCTATCTTGGAAGAGCTGCTTCGTTTGAGGATTGATCAAAAAATAGAGCAGGAGGAGTTTATACCGAGCGATCTTTTGCCCATAGAAGCCCAAAAAGCAAAACGGAGAGAAGAACTTTTGAAAATGCTTAATATTGAGGATAAGGAGAAAGCATTTGCGAACGGATTAGAAGTCTTTGAACGACTTTATCCGACCGTGCTTGACATGGATGAGCAGAAGCGTTTTGAGGAGGAAATGAGCGAAGTTCAAAAAAGAATCATAGCAACTATGGCCACAATCCCATCAAGTGACGATTCCATAGCAAAGCTTTACGGGATTTCCCCTTTCATGCTGGCCTGCATGTGGAGAGTGGCCAATGTGGCCTTTACAAACAACAATCTTGAAGAGGCTTTAGCTATCTACGACACTATTCTCAATATAGATGAAAACCTCGATGCCGTGTGGGTCACTTATGCCGATTGCCTGTTGAATGCCGGACGCATTGACGAAGCTATCGCGGCATACAATAACGCCAAAAGCTTAAATGGTGAAAATCCCAAGCCATTATTTGGCCTGATTCAAAGTGCCTCCATGCAAAATCATGAGCATGAAGCCTTCAATAATCTTGACGTTCTCAAGGAATTGCTTACTAGAACGGGAAAGATGGAGGAATATCAGGAAATGTTGGCTTTATTAAGTGACCATATAAACAAACAATTTGAGAAGGAGGTGTTATGAACCCACTGGATGATAGAGGGAGCACTGCACATTACCCACTAAACGAGCTTGGAAGAGCATACCAGGGCCAGGGGACTAAATTAACCGTAGCGGAAACTGGTGGCTCTCAGACTAAAACAATACGAATGAAGGGATTTGATGATCCTTATACTCGTGAATACACTGTGCGCCACTCAGATGTTCCGAAAACTATAGGCCAGCTTGACGCTGCAATACAAGAACGTGAAAAATTTGAAAAAGAGCATAAATTAGCAGCAAAAATTGATAATTTTTTTGGGTTTAGTGATATAGGAAGATTTTTTAAAAGAGTAGGCGCAACATTGTCCTTGGCATTTGAGAAAACGATAGGAGGGGGTAATTCCTCCTTGATCGAAAGCGACTTAGCAGGGTACAACAATTTAAGCGAAAGGGCATCTTTGAATGATTTAAGGAGTTTAAGAACCCAATTAAATAAGTACATGACCGATCAAATAAATCTTAATGAAGAAAAAAATCCAACTATCATCCAGCCAATAAAGCAACAAGGTCAGCTATATCGGGGACACCATGTTTTCTAGATCTGATCCATAGAGAATCGTAGCATTTATTTATCCAATTCGTTATAATTACTGCCTTTATGGAAGAAACTGTACGCATTTCCAAACTTTTATCCGAAAGAGGCGTTTGCTCAAGACGGGAAGCCGACCGGCTGATCACCGCCAAGCAAGTGCTGCTCAACGGGCAGATCGTCTCGGAGCTTGGGACCAAGTGCTTGCCCACCGATGAATTGACTTTGCGGCCGTTTGCCCAGAAGATGCAGCAGGAAAAGGTAACGCTTATTTTGAATAAGCCCGTTGGCTTTGTCTCTTGCCAGCCCGAGAAGGGGTATCGGGAAGCTAAAGAATTACTTGTCGCTGAAGCACAGCTGATAGGTCCTGACAATAAGAGGTGGGAGTCTTACCATTTGAAAAAGCTCTCGGTGTGCGGCCGCCTCGATATTGACTCCAAAGGACTGCTGGTTTTCACCCAGGACGGAGTGATCGCGAAGCAGCTGATCGGGCAGGATAGTGCGATTGAAAAGGAATATCTGGTTGCTTATCAAGGCGAAGCAACACCGCAAGCCCTTAATCTCCTGCGCTTTGGATTGGAACTGGACGGCAAGCCTTTGAAAAGGGCGGAAGTGAAGCTGAAAAGACCGGGATTATTATCGATCACTCTTCGGGAAGGGCGGAAACGCCAGATCAGAAGGTGCATGGATATGGTCGGTTTACAGGTTTTGTCGCTGATCCGCATCAGGGTTGGCCGCGTTCTGCTGGGCACGCTTCCTTTGGGACACTTTAGATTTTTAGGTCCCAACGAATTTTTTGGTTAGTCTTCGCCGAAAGTGTCTTGTCCAAAGGATGTGACGCGGAAGACGAGCTTCTCTTTGTGCATCCCAATGGCCACCATGCCGCATTCAAACAATCGTCCGGAGATCGTCTCCTTGATAATCTGTTCGTCCGTTTCGGTGTAGTGGGAGCGGGTGTAGCTCCAGCGCTTCCCTTTATGCTTCAGCATGACCTCTTCCGTATCGCCGATTTGGGAGGTAAAGCCCTTCATAAAGTCCTCAAAATAAATCCAGCCGGTATGGAGGATGCGGCGCAGGTTCTTTTCCACTTCGCGCAAATCGCGTTCGGTGTAGGAAATGGAGAGGCGCTCGAGTGTGCGAAAACAGCTGCCGGGGTGGCGATAGAGAATCATCGCCTGTTCTTCCAGGGTCTTTTCCTGCCACTCTTCGGCTTTATGGTGGGAAGTCAGCCGATTTCCCTCCAAACGAGCCAGTTTTAATTGCAAAAGCTTGGCAATGAGATTTTTCACATGCACTTTCGGAGAAGAGAGCTGGGAATAATGGGGGAGGATGGAGATGGAGTCTTCCTCATTTAAAAAGTAATCCTGATTATCCTCTTCTATGACCAAAGAACGGTTTTCCAATACTTTGAGAATCAGCCCCATGTCTTTTGTAAAGCCGAACTCATCAGGATGGTAGAGCTTGACGGGTTCTTTGACAGGCGCCGGGGTTGTATCCCTTTGGAAGAGCAGAAAATCGTGCCATTCGGCAAAAGGGGTGAGCAGCTCTTCCCATTGGTTTCCATTTTTCTGATATGTGGTGCAGGCGACAAGATGGTATTCCAGATTTAAGGCGTAGGCGGCGAATTGCTCAATAGAAAGATTGTATTTTTTTATGATATCCCGGCTCTTAAGGCAATAATCCTCGGCGCTGTAAATATCGATAAAAATTTCGTTTAAAATGGGATCCTCAAACGTAAGCTGTTTCAAATAAGAACTATACATTTTTGGAGTGTTCATATATTTTTCTAATATCGACAGAAAAATGTGATCGGAGGTTTTAGGAATGGCATACCAAATAGGAAGGACGTGCAAAGGGATCTTATTCAGCAGGCCCTGCAAAAAATCGAGGCAGGGTTTGAACCCCTCTTCGAATTTCATAATATGCGTTTCAAAATATTTGCGCAGTTCTTTGTCGACGAAGACCATTTTGTCCTGCCGCTGAATGAGGTGGATTTCCACGAATTTGTCCAAAACGGGGCAAACCAGGTTTGCATCGATTTCCAGGTCGTCGGCAATCTGTTCGAGGTTGGTTGTTAAGGAGCCGTCAATGATTTCATGCAAAACTTTTGTCTCGAAGACGCTTAAGTTAGAGAGAAACAGACGGTGCTGAATATCTCTTTGGTAGTTGTAGTCTTCCAGTAGGATCCGGTTTTTTCTAGGTTGATTAATAATCATATCAGATTCATCACCAATTGGTTAAGGGTTCTACGGTTAAATAGTGCAATTGGCGGTATCATTCTGTGATTCAATTAAATGACTTAACAGTGTTCAGAACTTTACGATCTCTTTACAGTTTATTACACCCCCCGTTTTAACGCAACCTTAATAATAGATTTATTTTTTTGGGGATTTTTTATAAAAATCTTTTATATTTTCGCTGTATCCTATATAATCATATTTAGAAAGTGTGGAGGGGATATGGATATAGGTAGAGTGGATTCAAAAGATATAAGTCCTTTTCAGGCAGGAATCTACAGCGATTTTACGGTGCTAAAGCCAGAGTTGCCTCTTACCGGAGGCGAGCCGGTGGCATCAAACAGTGCGTTGCATAATATTTTACAACAAAGGATAACCGGCAATTATCATCTGGAGGGTTTGACCGGGGATCAGGCGGATCAAGTCTTATGCGACATCATTAATGGATTATGGGGGAAAGGGTTATGAAAAAAAAGAATCAAAAAGTGCAGCTGGCTCTGATGCCAAGCCCGGAGTTGGAGCAGTCGATCGAAAATCTCGCTGATCTCGTTATAGAAAATTTGAAAAGCGGACCCCATCCCGAGTATGAGCCTTTTGAAGTGTACTCACAAAAAGTGCGTATGCACATTTATGAAAATATTCATGAATTCCGGCAGCGTTTTGTGCATGGGTATGAAGTTCTATTAGAAGAGATTATCAAGGAAAGAGAGCAAAAAAAACCGTAGGGTCATTATGGAACCTATTGAAGAAATGGAAGAATTCAGGATTCCAAAGGAAGCTTTGGAAAAGTTGAAAGATCCGGAGCTCCTGCGCCGCAAGATCAACGAAGGCAAGGTGCTGCAGGAGATCATCGGCTATACCCCTGAGACGATGGAGAAGTTTTACCAGATTGCGTACAAACTTTTTCAGCATCAGCAGTATCAGGAGGCTGGCGACGCTTTCATTTTTCTAACGACTTTAAACCCTTATGTTTACAACTATTGGCTCGGGCTTGGGATGAGCGAGCAGCTCTGCAACAAGTTTGACGGGGCGCTGATAGCCTACGCCACTTCCATTTTGATCAAAGTGGAAAATCCCATTTCCCACTATCATTCCGCCACCTGCTACACAGCCTTAAAAGATTACGGGAACGCCATTGCGTCCCTGGATCTCGCCATTATGTATGCGGGTGACCATCCTGAGTACGCCTCGATCAAAAAGCACGCTTTGGAGACAAAAGAGGCCCTGAAGCGAAAGGGCGTATGAATTACGCTTGAAGGAGCCAAAATTGGATCTCGGGATGAATTTCCTGCACCCTAAGCGCCCACTCTTTTGCTTCCTCAACCGTCGGGAATATCATCGCGGCCGTCGCTAAGCCATCCGCCACGGCGCAGGTGGGGGCGAGGACGCTTGCGCTTGAGATCGCTTTCGCATGGACCCGCAAGGGTTTGAGGGAATGGGGGTCGATGATATGGCAATAGGTTATTCCGTCCACAGTCCAGTTCTGCAGGTAATCGCCGCTCGTGGCAATCGCTTTGTCTTGCAGGGGAAGGGTGTCGATGGCATTGATTGCCCTTATGTCGCCAAAGCGGCTGATGAAGATGGTCCAGGGGCGCCCTTCGGGATGCTTTCCCGTCGCGCGGATCTCTCCGCCCCATTCGACAAAAATGTGGGTTAAGTTCAGGCGGTCCCGCAATCTTTCGAGAATGAGATCGATGGCGTATCCTTTGGCTATGCCGCTCAAATCGAGGGAGCATTCGGCGTGCTCTTTCCAGAAGAGGCCGTCTGCAAAGTGGATCTTTTTCCAGCCGACAAATTTGGCAGGAGATTCATCAGCGGGCAATATTCCCTGCAGCAGGGCGGCTCTCCACACCTTTTGCAGAGGTTCAATGGTGGGATCGAACCGCCCTTCAGTCAGGTGGTAGATCTCGTCGGTGATCTGGAGGAGGCGGAGGAGCTTTTCTGAAATGGGAACTTGGGTATTGGCCGTTAATTGGTTGAGGCGGGAGATTTCGGAAGCGGGATTCCACTTGTTATAAATCTGGTCGACCTCGGCAAAGCAGGCCTCAATGATCGCTTGGACAGCTTTTTTTTGGGCGGAGCTCAAATTTTCGCCAATGAGGATCCGGTAATCCATGGTCATGGCATTACCCGTGAATCGGGTGGTATTTTTTTGACATCCAAAGAGAATGAAGAGCAGGAAAACTTTAAGGATGTAATTCATAGCTTTGAAGCGTGTTTTGCAGAAGCATGGCGATAGTCATGGGGCCAACCCCTTTGGGAACCGGGGTGATAAAGCTGCATTTATGCTGAACCTGTTCAAAATCGACGTCTCCGACCAGGCGAAACCCTTTGGGATGGGCGGGGTCGGCGATTTTATTGATGCCGACATCAATGACCACGGCTCCTTCCTTAATCATATCCGCCGTGATATACCTCGGCTGGCCGATAGCGGCGATCACGATGTCGCTCATCTTGCAAAGCTCTTTGAGCTGTCTGGAGTAGCGATGAGCTACTGTGACAGTGGCGTTGCCGAAAGGGTGGTTTTGCATCAGCATCGCAGCCATGGGCTTGCCCACGATATTGCTGCGGCCGATGACGAGCGCGTGCTTTCCGGTCACTTCGATGTTCAGCCGTTCAAAAATCATGCGGATGCCTAAAGGGGTGCAGGGGATGAAGCCGTCGGTGTCCCCGATCAGCAGTTTGCCGATATTGATCGGGTGGAAGCCGTCCACATCCTTCAAGGGATCGATCCTGTTGATCACTTGCATGGGGTTGATCTGCATGGGCAGGGGCAGCTGAACCAGTATGCCGTCCACGGCAGGATCTTGATTGAGCTGATCTACCTCTTGCAAAAGGTGCTCTTCCGAGATAGTCGGAGGCAGCTCCCTTTTGATGGAGATGATGCCCGCTTCTTTGCACGCTTCGATTTTGCGCGTCACATAAATTTGCGAGGCGGGGTGATTGCCGACCAGAATAACGGCAAGACAAGGTCTTCTGCCGGGAAATTGCTCTATGGTCCGCTTGATTTCCGTCTGAATCTGTTTAGCTATGGCCGTGCCGTCTATGATCATGATACCCACCATAACACAAATTCAGGAATAGATCCAGATTTTGGAAGAAATTTTTTTCCGGATCGTGTATTGTGGGAAATCATTAGGATTTCCTGAGGAGGAAAAAGTGAATCTCAAAAAATTATTTTGCTTAACAGCTCTTTGTTTATTTTCTATTTTGTCTGCAGAAGAGGGTAATAAAGAATTGCTTCTGGCATATTTTCCCAGTCCCTTTGTTGAGGAGACGCTGCAGCGTTTCGATGTCCCCAAGGATAAGTGGGAAGTTATCAATCAGGAGCTTTCTTCGAAAGATGACGAAGTGATCCGTCTGGTAGATGAGAAAGCTTCAAAGATGGATCCCAATCCTCTTTTGGATGGGGGTCAAAAACAGGTGGCGGCTAAATTGTTCCGGGAGACGCTTTATCATGTCTTTTCCGAGGTGATGTTTGCCCACGGAGTGTCAGACGCTCAAAAGGTTCAGGAAATGCTCGACTGCATTCAGCAGTTAAAAGCGGAGCGATTCTATCAATGCATGCAAAATCGTAAAGTTCAGATTTCGCCTATTCCGGATGAAGAGCTTCCCGGATAGTGGTTCGAGGGGTTTTTCTTGAGTCGGGCCTGAAAAACAAGGGTTTTTCAGGGACGACTCTTTTGTCTCAAACGCTCGAAAAACTCCTTCCTCTTTTTCATCTCCCTTTCAAAACCCCTCTCCACAGGCTTGTAAAATTCCTGCCGCTCCATCTGTTCCGGAAAATAGTGCTGCCCTGAAAAGGCATGAGCTTCCTCATGGTCGTACCGGTAATCTTTACCGTAGCCTAATTCTTTCATCAATTTTGTGGGGGCGTTCAAAATGGTCGAAGGGGGATTGAGCTGCGAGGTCTGCTTTGCCAGCTCCCTCGCTTTTCCAAAAGCGGTGTAAACGGCGTTGCTTTTCGGGGATAAACATAAGTAAACCAGCGCCTCGGCCAAGGCCAATTCCCCCTCAGGCGAGCCCAGCATTTGATAGGCGTCCCGCGCGGCGATCGCTAAATTGAGCGCTTGCGGATCGGCTAGCCCGATATCTTCTGTCGCCATCCGGATGATTCTTCTCGCGAGAAATAGGGGATCTTCACCCCCCTCTAATATCCTGGCAAACCAGTAGAGGGCGGCATCGGGATCGGAACCTCTCACCGATTTATGCAGGGCGGAGATTAAATTATAGTGCTGATCATCCCCCCGGTCAAACAGTGGAGCTCTTTTTTGCAGGATTTGCTTCAAAGAAGTTTCATCGATTTCAGTCAGGGTGTGAAGATTTTCGATGAGATTGTAAAGGTAGCGCCCGTCGCCTTGCGCATACTTTAGCAATTCAAGTTTGGCCTCTTTAGAGAGATTTAAAGGGGTATGCGCCGCTTCGTAGCGGGTGAGCAGCTTTTCTAACTCATCGTCATTTAATGAGTTAAGCGTCAGCACGCGCATGCGCGACAGCAGGGCGTTATTGAGATAGAAGGAGGGGTTTTCGGCAGTTGCCCCGATCAGGATGAGGGTGCCGTCTTCGATAAAGGGCAAAAAGGCGTCTTGCTGAGCCTTGTTGAAGCGGTGGATTTCATCGACAAAGAGGACGGCGCTGCTTTGAAACAGGGGTGTTTGTTTGACTTCCAGCACAATTTTTTTGAGGTCGCTGATCCCGCTGAAGGTCGCATTCAAATTGTGAAATGGCAGGGCAAAAGCTTTGGCATAGAGTCTCGCGATCGATGTTTTGCCGCAGCCGGGAGGGCCCCAGAGAATCATTGAGAGAGGTTTTTTGGAACGGATCGACTGTCTGATCACACCGCTCTCATTGAGCAGATGCTCTTGTCCGACAATTTCATCGATCGATTGGGGCCTTAGTTGTTCTGCCAGGGGTCTCATGATAAAAAATAATCCTTGCCCCTGCGCGGCCTTCCCCCAATCAAAACGGCCGGGGCGATATAAAAGATAAAGGCGTTTGCGGCATCGAACAGGGGCATGATGATCGCATCGGTAGCCATCCAGTGCCACGAAAAGGGGAGCGGTTTTTCAAAAGCCTGCTGAATGAGGTAGTGCACAAAGAGGGAAAGGGTGGAAAAACAAAAGGTCATCAGGGGCAATGTGCTGAGCCGGTCAGCGAAAAAATGTCTTTTTTGGGGGTAGAGGATAAAAGCGCAGAGGACGTAGTTGAAGGCCGTGATGCCGAAGCGGTGATAGGAGGAGAGAAGATCTATCAGAAGACCGAGAAAAAGAGCCCATAGAAGACAAATTTTCAAGGGGCGCTGATAGAATGTGACAATGAGAAAAGGGGCGAAGAACATCAACCTTGCCGAAGGGAGCAGGATCGGTGAAAAAAGGGTGAACAATAAAGAGATCAAAAATGTCGGTTTAAGCCCTTTGTAAGCGAGGTTGAAGGTCATCAGTAGGCATCTTTGGAGTTGATTATTTCAGGAATCGTCTTGATGATGAGTTTCAGATCCTGCCTTAAAGAGAGGGAGTCGACATATTTTTCATCGAGCTGAAGCCTGTGGGCATAGGAGAGGCGGCTTCTTCCGGAGGTTTGCCAAATGCCTGTGATTCCGGGGCGGACGGAGAAAATTTTCTTTGCGCGCAACCCAAAGTGTTTTTCGATCTCCTCGCGCACAACCGGGCGGGGGCCGACGACGCTCAAATCGCCTTTGAGCACATTCCAGAATTGAGGCAGCTCATCGAGAGAGGTTTTCCGTAAAAATTTTCCGATCGGTGTGATCCTCGGATCGTGCGTTAGCTTTCTTCGCTCCTCCCACTCTTTTTTCAAATCGGGATTCTTTTCCAAAATCTCTTTTAAACGCTCATCAGCGTCGGGGTGCATGGTGCGAAATTTATAGCAGCGGAAAGGTTTGCAGCCCAGGCCGATCCTTTCATGGGCATAGATCACTTTGGGATTGCGGGTCGTGATAAAGATAAATAAACCTGCGATGAGGAAAATAGGGGCAGTGATGATGAGGGCTAAGAGACTAAAACAAATATCAAAGGCTCTTTTTATTTTCCTGCGGTTCATCATTAACTCTTCCGGTTAATCATTTTGTCTGCAATCTCTCTCAGCAGCCCGGTGTCGTAGGGGAGGCTTGAGAGATGAGCGAGAGCTTCCTCATGCAGCTCGCGGGCAAGGGAGAGGGCCCGGTCGACCCCGAGGAGGGTGGCGTAGGTGGTTTTGTTGTTTTGGTTATCGGACGATCGGCCGTGTTTTTCGTGGCTTGCGGTGACATCCAGGGTGTCATCGATGATTTGAAAAATCAATCCCACGCTTTTGCCAAACTTTTTTAAGATCTCGATCTCTTCTTTTGCCGCTTTGGCAATGATTCCGCCAAAGGTAAAGGCCGCTTCGAGAAGCGCGGACGTTTTCCGGTTATGGATCATTTCCAGGGAGGCTAGAGTCAGTTCTTTGCCGTTTGCTTCCAGGTCCATCACTTGCCCTCCGATCATGCCCTCCGAACCTCCGGCGACCGAAAGGGTCCTGATCAGCTCGATTTTTTGATCGTTGGAGAGCCCCGGGCTTTGAGCGAGCACTTCAAAAGAATAGTTTAGAAGGAAATCTCCGGTTAAAATGGCATGAGCTTCGGGGTAAACCTTATGCAGCGTCGGTTTGCCCCTTCTGAAATCGTCGTTATCCATTGCAGGCAGATCATCGTGGATCAAAGAGTAGGCGTGCACCAATTCGAGCGCGCAGGCGGGGTCCAGAGCAGCTTCTTGATCTCCC
Source organism: uncultured Chlamydiae bacterium (assembly GCA_963696295.1). Lineage (GTDB taxonomy): Bacteria > Chlamydiota > Chlamydiia > Chlamydiales > JAJFMB01 > CAVOJR01. The sequence goes on from CAVOJR010000001.1 coordinate 2,612,857, forward strand.
CGCAGCGCTTCTGTAGCGGCCAGGACTAAAAGAGGGCGGAGGCGCTTTCCACCGCCGAGAAGGGAGTAGCGCGCTGCGGAAAATAGTGTGTTTTTTTCAGGGATGAGCTCGCCTAATCTCCTATTGATCAGCTCTCTCTTTGAGAGAAGATAGTCATCGATATGGGTGTTAAGCTTCAACATGTTCCTTCATTCTACTGATGGCAGGAGGTCTTCCCACGCTGAAATAATCGAATCCTTTGTCCGCCATCTCCTGGCAGGAGTATTGATTGCGCGCATCGAAAAAGGCCTTGCCCTTCATTTTTTGCAAAATTCCGGAGAAATTGAGAAAGCGGAACTGTTTCCAGTCGGTCATCAAAACAATGGCGTCGGCGTTTTCCGCAGCTTCCAGCTCGCTCTCGCACCAGGTGATGTCAGGGGTGTCGGGAATGTGCTTTTTGGCGTTTGGCATGGCGACGGGGTCAAACAGGCGCAAATGAGCGTCGAGTTTCAAAAGCTGGGAAATCAGAGTCAGAGCAGGCGATTCCCGCATATCATCTGTTTCGGCTTTAAAAGCCAAGCCGAGAATGGCTATGGTGAGACCGTTTTGCCCCTCGAAATAATGTTTGATTTTATTTCCGATGGAGAGGCGCTGCTGCAAGTTCACCTTTTCCACGGCATCGACAATCTGCAGGCGGTGGCCGAATTGTTCCGCCTGGTATAGAATTCCTTTTATGTCTTTTGGCAGGCATGATCCCCCAAATCCGGGCCCGGCATACAGGTATTGGTAGCCGATCCGCTTGTCTGCGCCCATTCCGATGCGGATATTGTTGATATCGGCGCCCGTTCTTTCGCAGAGCTCTGCGAGCTCATTCATGAATGAGATGCGGGTGGCCAGCATCGCGTTCGAGGCGTATTTGGTGAGTTCGGCAGAGGGGATATCCATGATGAGAAAACGTTCATGGCTCAACATAAAAGGGGAATAGATTTTTTTCATCAGCTCGATGGCCTCCGGGCTGTCGGAGCCGATGATCACTCTATCCGGTTTCATGAAGTCATTGAGGGCGTTGCCCTCTTTTAAAAACTCAGGGTTTGAGACGACGTCGAAGGGGATATCGCGCCCTTTCTCTTCCAGGGTCTTTTGGATGATTTCCCTGACGAGTTTAGCTGTTCCGACAGGCACCGTCGATTTGTTGACGATGACCCGGTACTCGGGCATATGTTCCGCAATCGCTTTTGCGACGCTAGTGACGTAAGTTAAGTTCGGCTCCCCTTCAGGCCCCACCGGTGTGTCAACAGTAATGAAGCAAATCACCGAATCTTTCACGCATTTGGCATAATCGGTGGAGAAGGTGAGCCTTTTGGCTTTCACATTGCGCAGGACCATCTCTTCGAGGCCAGGTTCATAGATCGGGATGACCCCCCGGTTGAGAAGGTCTATTTTTGCTTTATCGATATCGAGACATGTGACAAGGTGGCCCATTTCAGCCATGCAAGTTCCCGTGACAAGACCTACATAACCTGTACCGATGACAAGTATTTTCATTCAACATCTCTTATGTTTTGGCTTGGTGGAATTATACCACAAAGTTAAAACTCAACGCAAGGGGGCAGATTGCGGAATCTCTTTTCGCTGGGCCGTTTCATGCCGAGGGAAAAGGAGAAGGCAAAGCGGTCGTCATGCTCAAGGTGCTGATAGGTAAAACGCAAATTCCATGAGGAGCGGATCGTTCCCATGAGGTCCACTTCATATTCAATATACTTAGGCTCTATCTCCCTGTTCCAGCCCTGCCTTGAGGAAAACTCCAGGACCCAGCAAGGGTGAAAACGGTAGTAAAGATGGACGAGGATCGTGTCGCGGCGGTCGGAAAGCGAGGAGTGCCTTAGCTCCTCTTCGCTGCGGTAGGAGTCCAAAATAAAGTTAAAATAATCCACTTTGCGCCAATCCCAGGCGTTGCGGTGCCGGTACTCTGCCGCTATCGCAAAGTCATCATCGAGGGTCCAATCGAGGCGCCAATTCAAATGCGCGATCTGGTTGCGTTGAAAATCCCACGCGGACTCAATGGTATTTCTAACGCGCGGTGAATATTGATAGCATAGATCGGCGTAGGCTCTCGGAACCGGAAGATCGATCGTCTTTGTATCGATAAAGGCATAGGCATAGACATCCAGCATAAAATTGCGGAAGATACAGCCGCCAACTTCTTTGTCATAGATATTTTGCAGCACGCCAAAACGCAGGGTATTAAGGCGATACCAGCCGTCTTCAATGTCAAAGATATAGTGCTGATTCGGTTTGGAAGTCGGGAAAGTGTAGTATGAGTATTTGATGTAAGGTTTTATCTGGTGCTTGCTCGCCTGGTAGTAGCGATGAAAATAGGTGTTGAGTTCGGCGTCGAAAAGTCCGGCGGCCAGAAATTGCGGCTTAAGCTCGGGTGAGTTTTGGTAATAAATGGCCAATCCCCCGATTTGCGGGGTGAAGGTGACATATTTATGGGAAAAGGGTCTGTAAAGTTGTGTGATGTATTGCACGCGCATCGAGCTGTAATCGCGCACGTTCGGCAGCTTGTTCGTGTAATCAAAGTCCAAGTAGGAGGCTCTAAAATCGTTATTAATAATAATCGACGTGTTGCCGAGAGTCAGGGGGCGGATATTCGTTTCTATCGTCGGGAGCTCCTGCTTTAATGTTTGAAAGGTATTGACTCTTGGCCTTGTAATCAAATTGGTAAGCCAAAAGAAATCCTGCCTTCTTATAATCAGCTGAGTCCTTTCGGCAATGGCAATCTTGAGCTTAATATCTTCATAATCGGTGGCCATATCCTTGTCGCTTAATTTATCGTAATTCAGATTGATGCTGACCTTCTCATTCAAAAGAAAATTGCAGTAAGATCCCTGGAACCGGTAGCGGAACCTTTGGCTGAGGTTGCTGATGGAGTTGTCGCGGGCGGCGTAATTGATCATATCAAAACGCTCCCTTTGGTCGGGAGATTTGTAGTGCACTTCAAAGCCTCCCCCGGGTCCCCGAAATAGGCGGTAATCCAGGCGGAGATAAGTTTTCCAGCAGCCCCAGCGGAATAGGTCGTACTGGATGCCGAATCGGGTGCCGCGGGTTCCGCCTACGCCGATATAATACCGGATGGGGGTGTCGAAAATAAAATCTAAATTGATGTTAAAACAGGGCATTTGGAAGATGGTTTTATTGAAAATGCGGATTTGCAGGTTTTTCGCGCTAAGATAGCAGCCGTTTGTGATCGTCGCTTCTTCAGCGAGGATTTGCCAGTCATTTTTGATATCTTCCGATGTTGTGAAATAGGCTGCGCGCATTTTGTAGGTGCCGTCGCTGCAAAGGGCGACTCTTTCTCCTCCGAAATACCAGGGATACATGATCCCTCGGCCGTTTTCGATGATGCCGGTTTTAGTAAGGAAGTCATACTCGATCTTATCCCCGACAATAATGTCGCTGCCATATTCGCAGATGACATCCCCTTCCGCTACGACCCGGTGTGTCAGGGTCTGGCGCGTATAGTTGATCCTCCTGGCTTGAAGGCGGATGCCCGGTCCGGTGATGACTCCTCCCCGGGACGTTCTGATTTCTCCGTTTGAAATTGTCGGTTCGCGCAAATCGATCGTCACCCCTTCGGTCAGCACAGATTCCAGCAAAGAGGCATCGCAGGCATTACGGAAACTGATGAGCAGGAGAAAAATTAGGAAGTAACGCATCATAAAATTATTGCGCAGCGCGGATCAAAAGGCCTGCGAGCGCGTATTTATTTTTTTTGTTGCCTTCGCGGATGGCGTTTAAGAGAATATCAAGACTCTCTTTTTCTTGCATTTGGGCCAACGCTTCAAAGGCTTCGATGAGAAGCAGGGAAGTTTCTTCCGGGGTTAACTGGTGGGAGGATACTATTTCATTGGAGTTTCTGGGGACGATCGGCCGGAAGCGGATCAGTTCGTTCGTTTGCTCCTGGGCCACCCATTTTTTCAGGTTTTCCAGATAGGGTCCCGGTTCTTTCAAGCGGTAAAGCGCCAGATTGCAGTAATTGCGAATGAGGGGAGCGCCGGCTTTTTGCTGATAGGTTTTAAGCATCTGAATCGAGCCCGGCGTTTGCAGTTTTTCCAGCAAATGGACGAGAGTCGGTATCAGCGGGCTTTGATGAGTTTCAAATATCGTGTAAGCCAGATCGAGAAAATCTTTTTCCGGTAAAGCTACCGCTCTCGTTAAGACTTTTTCTTTCAGATGCAAAGAAAGTTCTTTGCTTATGGGGTCCTCTTTAAAATTCTCCGTGGCAGAGGGAATGATCTTATAAGCTGAGAGGGTTTTGCCTAAAGAGGAAATGGGGGAAAGGCCTAAATCTTTAGAGTCTTTTAAGAGAAGGTCGCAAAGAGTGGGCAGACAGCGGGCATCCTCCTGTTCGAGCAGGGCTAATGCGGCGTTGAATCGCACTTGCAGATTTGAACTCCTCATCAAATCCGCCAAAGTTTGGTGCGCTTCCGGAATATGGCCTAAAAGAGCGATAGCAAATAAATTGTGGGAGTTCGCTCCGGCTTCTATCTCTTTCAGCGTTTCTTTTCTACCGAGCGACCAAAGAGAATTTAAGGCGGCCAGGCGAATGCCGGGAGCGTTGCCCTTAGCCAATTTTTCCAGCTGCGGCACGGAGTATTCATCTTTCATAATACCTAGGGCGTAGGCGCACACCTCTTGCTGGGCAGGGCTATGATGGGTAGCGAGCTTTCTGATTTTATCGATCAGGTCATCCCTGCCATGCCTGGCAATGCTCCTTATTGTCTCAATGCGCACCTCTTCATTGGGATTAAAGAGCATTTTTTTCAAAACCTTCATCGCGTCAGCCGTGCCGACGAGGGCGAACAACTGCGGAAAAGCGGGATGGATCTCTTTGGGCACCTTATGCATCAGCGCCTCGGCCTGATCGACGACGGTCGGGTACTTTTTTTCCGCGAGAATCAGGGCGGCTTCCAGGCGTGTGAGAAGGAAATCGGAGGCCATGGCGCTATTGATCGCGCGGTCGGCCAGATCGTTTTGGTAATGGGATAAAAAGTTAAGCGAGGCGAGTTGAATATCGGGAGAGGGGCTGGCGAGACCCTGCTCAAGCAGTCCTATCATTTTTTCGTTTAACGAGATGCCTGCGCCGAAGATGGCCAGGAGCTGTTTTTCCGGATCGCTCGAGGTAAAGCCCTCCCTCAAAATGGCAAGGGAGATAGCCTGAACCAATTCGCAGTCATGAAAGCTCTTGAAATTCTCTTTGTAAGTTTGTATCGCCTGATCGGTAAATCCCCGCTGCAGGTAGTAGAGGATGCGGCTCGACACTTCCTGGTCGATAATTTTGTCAGGAACCACAACGGCAGTTTCAATTTTGTCAGGAACCACAACGGCAGTTTCAATTTTGTCAGGAACCTCAGCCGCGGTTTCAATATTGTCAGGAAACACATCTGTTATAGATTTCTCTTTAACAGCGTCATCTGCGGGCGAAATCTCCTCCATGGCAAATAAAGAAAAAGGCAGCAGCAGAAGTAATATTACTCTTTTACATAGTTCCATAGATCAATTCCATGCTTTTGCAACAGCTTTTGTACGGCATTTATGGGAAAACCCATGACATTGTAAAAACAGCCTTCAATTCTGTTCACCAGTAACCCGCCGCATTTTTGAATGCCGTAGCCTCCGGCTTTGTCGATCCAGATTTTATGAGCCAGATACTGTTCGATTTCAGGCGTTGTGAGGGAATTCAGCAACACTTTCGTCCTTTCACAGGCGAAATCGCACCTGTTGTTGCCCAGCAAAGTGATGCCTGAGTAAACTTCATGCCATTTGCCCTGCAATGAGATTAAAGTTTCAAAGGCTTGCAGCTCATCTTTGGGGATGCCGAAAATTTTACCTTCCTGAAAGACGATGGTATCCGCGGTGAGAATCATTCTATGCGGATATTTAGCCGCCAAATCTTCCGCTTTACCCCTCGCAATATCAATGACATAGCGGCCGGGATCCCCAAGAAAAGGGACCGACTCCTCTTGGAAAGAAGAGGATATTTGCTCAAAAGGGAGGGAGTAAAAGCCCAGGATCTCTTTTCGTCTGGGAGAGCGTGAGCCGAGAATCAATGCGTCCATAGTGAGATAGGTTATCAGAGCTAACGTTAAAAACCCACTATTTTTAGCCGCTTTTTTCTAAGCTCCCGAGGATCGAGGTGCAGCTCATCTTCCCTTTTTGCCGCCAGCTGTCCGCAGCCTCCGCTGATATCCTGCCCCCGGCTGTATCGCACCGGAGCTGCGATCGACCGCTCGGTCAGATAGCTTTGGAATTGCCGGATTGGTTCAGCATCAGAGGGATGCATTTCAATACCCGGGAAATTGTTAATGGGGATCAAATTGACTTTTGCCTTTAATCCGTGCAGAAACTTTACCAATTTTTTGGCATGCTGCAGCGAGTCGTTCACCCCTTTGATCATTACATACTCAAAAGTAATGCCGTATCTCTTTGGCGCCGGATAGGTTAGTAGCACTTTTTTTAATTCTTCCAGGGGGTATTTCCGGTTGACCGGCATCATCTTGCTTCTTTGCTCCTCATCTGCCGAATGGAGGGAGATCGCCAGGCGGACGGGCAAATCCTTTGCCAGCCGCTCAATTTCCGGTATGAGGCCCGAAGTGGAGATGGTGACCTTCGATTTGGAGAGGGCAAAGGCTTTTTCATCGATCATGATAGAGCAGGCTTTGACCACTTCATCGTAGTTGTCAAGGGGTTCTCCCATGCCCATGAAGACGACATTTGTGATAGGCTCCAACCCAAGCTTTTTTAAACCCGTATTGGCCAACACGATCTGGGCGAGAATCTCGCCGCTGCTCAAATTGCGCTTGAGCCCCAGCTTGCCGGTTTGGCAAAAAGTGCACCCCATCTTGCATCCAACCTGGCAGCTCAGGCACAAAGTGGAGCGGTTTTCATAGGGCATGACCACCATTTCAATCAAAAGATTGTCATGGGTTTTGAGCAGATATTTTTGACTCGAGTCCAGGGAGGTGAGGTGGGAGTCGATAGCGGGCAAGGACCAGTCAAAGTTATCCTTTAACATTTGCCGGATGGGTTGGGCGAGATTGGTGAAGGTCAGAGGGTCAAGATTCTCCTTTTGAAAAATCCATTGATAGATTTGCAGGGCCGCAAAGGGGGGAAGATTATTTTGGAGACACCAGTTTTTCCAGTTATCCAAAGAAAAATCTAACGAATAGGGTTTAATTAACATGGAGGTCGTTTTTTAAATTATAGTAACAAATTCTATCAACTTCTTTTTTTTTCGTCAATCATTTAAAAAAAAAGGCCCCGCTTTTGGCGAGGCCTCTAGAGTAAGAAAAATTAAACTGTTTAATAGACTTGCGTGCTTTCCTGTTGCGTTATCGGCGTGGTGATTGTTTCGGAGCTGACTTCGACAACCACGCGGCCTTCACCCGATTCTTTACCTTTGCCATCGACTCTCAAGTTGAGGCATTGTTTTGGCCACATCGTGGCAACGTGGAAAGTGACTGTATTTCCCGATACAGTTCCTTTAATATCTCCAGTAACTCCTATAGGCTGAACCTCTTTTGGGAAGCGGACGACCGCTTTCACATTAGAGTCCGGCTCAGGGCCCTGGTTTGTCAATTGGATATTATAGCTTGTCGAATCATTGATGCAGATCGGGTCTTCTGTATCGCTGATGCGGACATGCAGGGAAGGGCGCCCTTTCCAACGGGTTGTCAGATCTGCGCAGCCATTGACTCCTTCATAGGTATTAACAGTAGCCCGGTTTGTGACACAGCCCGGTGTGCAGGTTGTCAATGTGATGCCGAAAGTCACTTTCTCTCCGGGCTTCAGCTCTTTCAATTTCCAGACAGCCTGGTTGCCGCGAACCGTGGCGCCGTTAGCGGACACAATGGAAGTCGAATTAGCTGCGCTATCGCTTACAATAACGTTAGTGAGCGGCAGATCTCCCTCATTTGTGACTGTGATTTGATAATCGGCATTTTTACCTAAAGTTTGCTCTTTTGGTCCCGTTTTGGCAATTTTCACATCGCAGCAGCAGATCGTAGTGCATGCCTGGCAGGATGCGGAATCCGCGTTGCAGGCAGTCACAACCGCCGTATTGCAGATATTACCTCTTTTTTTAGCGCAAAGAGTGATATCGACACTTTTGCTTTCGCAAGGGGCAACGGTGCCAAAATTGTAGCAAACAGCCTTTTGGCCGCTGGAGTGCTCAAGACCGTCAGGAATATTATTCGTTAAAACAACATTTTCTGCAGCGCAGCTGCCTTTATTTGTAACGGTGAAATGATAGGTGATCATTTCGCCCGGACCCGCTTTGGCAGGTCCGCAATTTTGGCAAACCAGTCTTGGCTTGGCGCAAACTAAAGAGCAGAAGCTGACAGGAGTCGCTTTTCCGCAGAAAGAAGCGCACAGTTCCCCTTCACACTCGCATTTGATCCATACTTTTGCCAAAATACATTGACCGCATTTCATGGGGCCTATGTTCCATGTCAATACACTTCCTTCCGCTTTGGCCTCCGGAGCGCTCTTTATATAAGTCACGCCTTCCGGTAATTGAGCATTAACCACGACGTCGCAAACGTCCTCGCAAGCTCTAATTTCAAATTCCAGCGGATACTGATCTCCCAGCAGGCACATTTTTGGGTTGGTGGCACGTATGATCAGGCCGTCGCGGCATTTCATTTCATTGACGTTAGGAAAACGGCATTTTGTGGAAGCCGGACAGAGCTCGTCGCAAACGACGGGAGGCGCTTGATATTGGGTTTGATAAACAGGCTGAGAGCAGTTATTATAACTGCATCGCCCTTTATTGGATGCATTCCCCGACCATAACATGGTTGTTGTCACCATGATAAGCAGAGATGCGAATGTTACGATATATTTCTTCATTATAAAAACTCCTTAGTCAAGGGAAAGTGTCTGCAGATTGACAAACACTTATACTCAAGTAACCTTAGGCTCCCAAAAAGACTTCGTTCTGTTATAGCTTTTTGAGATCCACCGAGGCAAGAAAGGGTTTTCTTGGCTGGGTGGACCAACATGCCGGAGCATGTTGGCTGTAAGCTTAACTTCTGCTCACAATTAACGGCAGCAGCCGCCGCATGGTTGGCATGGTTGTGGGCATACATTGCATGATGGAGCGCATGGTGCTGGGCAAGCGCATGGACATGGATCACATGAACATGGTTGTGGGCAGCAAGAAGGTGCGCATGTGTCGCAGCAAGAGCCGCAACCACGATCAGAACAGCAGCTTGTTAAAGCAAATGCAGTCATAGCAATAGCTAAAATGTTAAACAGTTTCATAACTTAACTCCTTATATTGGTTGTTTATAGGTAGTGAAAAAAAAATTTCTCTACTTTTTTTTCCATAATGATAACGAGGGGGCCTATAAGCCTTCGTTGCCACTATGGAATGGTTTACTTCCACTAGATACGCTTTTCCGTAATAATATGGCTAGAGAAAATTAAAAAAATTTCTGATTTTTTTTCTTTTCCTTCCATTTCTCGCGGGTCGTTCGTATTCCAGCGATCTTGCCATCTAAACATTTTGATAAGAAACTTTAGGAATTTGGTAAAGAAAAATCTTTGCTTTTTTTATCTGCGGAGAGTTCCTGCCCACCCAAGTTTGGTGCGCAAAGTGGAGTAATAATCGTGATGGCCGAGGCTGACAAGCCTGAATTTGCGCTCGGACAGGCTGATATGAAACATCTCTCCTGTCGCAATGGTATATCCCGAAAAGCCGTCATAAAAAACTTCGATCGGTTGATATTCGCTGAGGTATTGCACCTGTATCTCATGTTTCGGCATTAAGACAATCGGCCGGTTGGAAATGGTATGAGGGCTGATCGGCGTTAAGACAAACGCCTCCAGTTCAGGAGCTAAAATGGGCCCCCCTGCGGCCAGGGAATAGGCCGTCGATCCGCTCGGCGTGGCAATAATCACACCGTCAGCGGAAAAAGTATTTAAGTACTTGCCGTCCACGTGGATAGCTACGTCGACAAGCGTAGGATTCCTGGACCGGTGGAAGGTGATTTCATTGACCGCGACGCACGTTTCATTGCCTATGGATTTCCCCTGCATCATGATCCGGTTCTGGATGCGGTAGTTGCCGTCGATCAAATCTTGCAGGCTCGGATATACTTCCGTGACGGGAATATCCGCCATAAAGCCGAGGCTGCCCAGGTTGACGCCCAAAATAGGGGCGTTGAGATTCAAATTTTCCTGGACCAGGCGCAGGATGGTTCCATCGCCCCCAAGAGAAATCACGAAATCGACCTCTTCAGGATTGACGCTGGAAAGGGGAGGGGCCCCCACTTCTTTTGCTTCGCGGTCTTCGACGACGACAGTCACATTTTGGCTGGTCAGATATTCCCGGATGCCTATGGCGATGCTTTTGGATTGGCTTTTAAAAAGATTGGGAAAAAGGGCGATAATCATACGGGCACCAGGGGATTCAAGGCGAATTGATGGATAATTTTTTCAGTAATCGCCCGGGGGACAAGGCCAATTTCTTCGAGCAGATCTTTATAATCTCCCTGCCCGATAAAAAATTCCGGCACACCGAAGTTCATCACGCGAACATTGTGGTGGCCTTTTGAGAGCAAAAAGTGGTTCAGGATGGCGCCAAGGCCGCATACCGCCGAGTGCTCTTCGATGGTGACAATGTGCGAGTGAGTCAATAGCAGCTCGTCTAATAATGCGCTGTCGAGCGGTTTTAAGAACACAGGATCCATCACAGTCGCGGTGATGCCGTACTTTTTTAATTCTTCCCTCACTTCCAGGGCGGTATCGTTCATCGTTCCAAGGCCCAAGATCAGCAGGTGTTCTCCCTTTGCCAATACCTCTCCTTTGCCGATTTGGCGAAAAGCCACCGGCTCGCCGGAGTCTTCTGTGGGCAAATTGGGGTAGCGGATCGAGACAGGCTGCTTCCAGGTGAAAGCCGATTCCAGAAGTTCTTTCAGGATGTGGCCGTTTCTCGGCTGGGTTATGATCATATTGGGCATGGCATTCAAAAAGGAGATGTCGTAGATTCCGTGGTGGGTCGATCCGTAGGGCGGCGCGAGACCCGCGCGGTCCAGGCAGAATACCACAGGCAGTTTTTGCAGGCAGACGTCGTGGAATAAGTTATCGAAAGCCCGCTGTAAAAAGGTGGCGTAAATGGAGGCTACCACTTTTTTCCCTTCGAAGGCCAGACCTCCGCAAAAGGTGATGGAATGGGACTCGGCAATGCCGACATCGAAGCCGCGGTCGGGGAATCTCTCTATAAATTCATCCAGGCAGGAGCCTGCCGACATGGCGGGGGTGACCACGACCAGATCGGGATCGCGCTCAGCCATTTTGATCAGGTGTTTGCCGAAAATTTTCGGGAAGCTAGGCTTGGGGTTTTGCGCAGGGAAAAATTTCCCCGTTTCGAGGTTGAAAGGTTTTGCGCCATGGTAAGAGACGGGGTCTTGCACAGCTTTCTCCATCCCTTTCCCCTTCTTCGTGAGAACGTGGATTACGACTGGCCAGCTGGAGTCTTTCACCCCTTCTAAAACATCGATCAGCTTTTTGATATCATGCCCATCGACCGGTCCGATATAGGAAACCCCGTACTGTTCGAAGTAGGCCGCCGGGCTGACAAGGTTTTTTAGGGAGCCGGTAATTTTTTGCCCCTGTTTTGACAAAAGCTCGCCGTAGGCCGGGATCTTGGAGACGAGCGTGTCGATTTCCTGATAAAGCTTATTCGTAGTGGGATTGCTCAGCATCCGGCTCAATATGCCCGTAATGGCTCCCACGTTTTTTGAAATCGACATGGCGTTGTCATTGAGGATGATGATAAAGCGCTTCAAATGGCGCGAAATATTGTTGAGCGCTTCCAGCGACATCCCGCAGGTTAAAGTCGCATCGCCGATAATCGGAATGACGTAGTTTTGCCCCTGGTTCAAATCGCGGGCCCTGGCCACTCCCAACGATAGGGAGAGGGCTGTGCCGGCATGTCCGGCGTGAAAGTGGTCGTATTCCGATTCGTCGGGATTCGTGAAGCCGCAAAATCCCTGATATTTCCACAGTTTGGGAAAAAGCTCATTGCGGCCCGTCAACAGCTTGTGCGTATAGGCCTGGTGGCCGACATCCCAAATCAGACGGTCTTTCGGGGAATCGAAGACAGTGTGCAGCGCCAGGGTAAGCTCTACCACCCCCAGATTGGAAGCCAGATGGCCGCCGTTTGCGGAGACGACTTCGATGATCCGTTTTCTCACTTCTTCCGCTAATTGCTCCAGCTCGGCAATGGATAAATGCTTAATGTCGTGAGGAGTTGTGATGGAGCCTAAGAGATCGCTCATGTAATTTCCAATATTTATGATTTGGAGGCGAATTCAAACTCTTGCAGGATAGGCTTATTTTCATCATCCGTGGCCAGTTCACCGCTTCTTTTTTTAGTGAGAAGTTCGATTTTGCGCTCGGCATCGCTTAAACGCTGCTGGCATAGATGGATTAGTTTATCTGCTTCTTCGTACAAAAGAATGGCGGCATCTAAGCTCGTTTGACCGGAATTCATCTTTTCCAAAATCTCCTCGAGCCTGGCAAAAGCCGTTTCAAAGTCAGTTTCTTTTTTACTCATTTAATTCTCTTATTTCTGCTACCATTTTTCCATCAGCTAATAGCGCTACAATCCCTTCGCCGACATTTACATCATGAATAGAAGTTATAACGGAATTTTTCTTTTCGGAAAAGAGAATACTATAACCTTTTTTCAAGAGATGTTTAGGGTCGATAGATCCCAGTCTTTTGACAAGATTATCCAGACGCTCTTCTTTTAAGGCAAGCAGTCTTTCCCAGATCCTGTTAAGCTGCATCTGTTTGGCGGGCAATGAAAAAAGTTTTACACTGTTTTCCACTTTGAGGCTGGCTGCCCGGCCAATCAAAACCCTTTTCTCCTGCACCATTTTTCTGTTATTTATCAGACGTGCTTGCAGGGCCTGGTCCATCCCTTTTTGCCAGTCGGTCAGCTTATTCCGATAATGGGCAAGCTGGAGAGTCGGCTTCAGGCTCGCCAAATGTTTATGCCGCATGGCCAGGAGCTGTTCTTTAAGCAAAAACTTTTGCTTCATGGTTTTATCGAGCTCGGCGCTCAACCCGTCGATCTTTTGCATCCAGGGCCCGAGAAGGGCGTAAGGGGAGAGGAACAGAGGCTGCTTCTTTAAACTGTTGAGCCGGCTTTGCCCGTTCCGCATCAGATGCTGCAGCGTTTGGGCCATGCGCTTTTGCGATTGTTCCAGATATTTTAGCTGCTGCTCTTTTTCTGCGATCACAATTTCGGCGGCGGCGGAGGGGGTCGGAGCTCTGACGTCGGCGACGTAGTCGGCAATGCAATGATCCGTTTCATGCCCGACCGCCGAGATGATGGGGATGGCGCTCCGGAAAATCGCCGCCGCCACGACCTCCTCATTAAACGCCCATAAATCTTCAATGCTCCCGCCGCCCCGGCCGACAATCAGCACATCGACGAGCTGATAGCGGTTCATTTCATCGATCGCCTGGGCTATCTCGGCCGCGGCGCCCTCTCCTTGAACTTTAACCGGGTAGAGGATCAGATGAAACCCGGAAAAGCGGCGGTTTAAAATATTGAGGATATCCTGGATGGCGGCGCCGGTCGGGCTGGTGACGACGCCGATTTTCTTAGGGAATTTAGGCAGGGGCTTTTTGTGCTTTTGGCTGAACCAGCCCAGTTTGTGCAGTTTGGCCTTTAACTCCTCCAATTTGAGCAGCAAATCTCCTAACCCCATAAGCTTTAGCTGCTTAATCACAATTTGGTATCGCCCGCCCGGTGGGTAGACGTTGAGTTCGCCGGTTGCGATAATCTGATCGCCGTCTTTTAGCTTATTTTTTAACTGGAGGACATCCTGCCGAAACATGACCGCAGAAATTTGCGCGTGAGCATCTTTTAGGGAAAAGTAGAGATGGCCGGAGGATTGCTGTTTGAAATTGCTCACTTCCCCTTGAAGCTGTACCATAGGGAAAGCCGACTCCAAATTGGCTTTGATTTTATGGGTGAGTTCGGAAACAGTGAGGACATTTTGATCATTCATATCCAACCACGATAGGGAAAATTGTATTGAATTTCAAGTGTTGACAAAGTATCTTTAACAGAAAAAGCAGGAAAACGACATGACCCGGCCGGTAGTGATCACAGGTAATTGGAAAATGCACAAGACAATTGAGGAGGCGCTGGCTTTTGTCAAAGGTCTTATTCCAAAAGTGGCCGCCTCGCCTGTCAAGGTCTGTCTGGCGGTGCCCTTCACGGCCATCAAACCCGTGGCCGAACTGTTGCAGGGCACCAATATCGCTATCGGCGCGCAGAATATGAACGACGCTTCCGAGGGGGCATTCACCGGCGAAGTGGCGGGGACTATGCTGAAGGAGGCCGGGGCTCAATTTGTGCTTTTAGGCCACTCGGAAAGACGGCGCATCTTTCATGAATCCAACGCCTTCATCAACCGCAAAGTGAAGCGGGCTTTACAAGACGGCCTGCAGCCGGTCCTATGCATAGGAGAAACTCTGCAGGAACATGAAGCCGATCAGCGGGACGAGGTTTTGACCGCCCAGCTGACTGAGAGCCTGGAAGGGGTGACAGATGAGCAGCTCTCTTCGATGATTTTGGCGTATGAACCAGTGTGGGCGATCGGGACAAACCTCTCTGCGACCCCGGAGCAGGCCGAGAGCGCGCACCAATTTATCCGGTCATTGGTCGCCGCCAAGTGGAACGAAGAGACGGCAAACAGCCTGGTGATCCAGTACGGCGGCTCCGTGCAGCCTAAAAACGCAAAATCTTTACTTGAAAAATCCGATATAGACGGTCTTTTAGTTGGGGGAGCATCACTTAATCTTGATTTTTTTGCTCAAATAGTGAATGATAATTCTTTCTAACAAGAGGTTAGCCTTATGATGATGTTTCTCTATTTCACTTCGATTTTCTTTTTTTTACTGCTGTGCGTAGTCCTTTGTTTTGTCGTCCTGATCCAAGAGGGTAAAAGCGGCGGCGGCATCATGGGCATGGCCGGAGGCGATTCCAGCAATTCTCTTTTTGGCACCGCCACATCGGATGTCTTGAAAAAGTTCACCGGCTGGTTAATTTTCATATTTTTGGCATCCTGCGTGCTGCTCTCCCTGTGGACAGCCTCGCTCGGCCGCACATCCCAGCAAAACGCCAATCCGGCTTCTGTCGAAGAAGTGAGCTGAAGCCCAGCTTCTTCAGTTCCTCTTCCTAAGCCTACTTTGGAGCCTCGCTCGGCCGCACAGCAAAATGCCGGCTTATGAGGCGCTTCCTCTTCCTAAGGTGCGACTTTGGAGCCTCGCTCGGCCGCACAGCAAAATGCCGGCTTATGAGGCGCTTCCTCTTCCTAAGGTGCGACTTTGGAGCCTCGCTCGGCCGCACTTCCGAAGAAGCCCTATTTCTTCACTTCCTCACCCGTAAGAGCCCGCTTAAAGAGCGCGTCGAAGGAAAATAGCCCGGGTCCAAACGCTAACAGCACAAGCGTAGCGATTAAAAACGGAACAGGCGTCTGGCTTAAGAAGCCGGCAGGATCGGACAAAATGGCCTGGGAGGCTTTAAGATGCACTGTTGCCAGCGCCCCAATCAAAATAATGGAAAGGGGAATGGCGACGACCCGGGTGAGAAGTCCCAGGAAGAGAAAAATCCCGCCCAGGGTTTCTATCCAGGCGACGGCATGAGCGGCGTATAAAGCATGCGGAATGCCTTGAGCTGTGAAAAGTTCGACTAACTGGTTCATATTGCCAAGTTTTGACAGGCCCCCTTCGAAAAACTGCCAACCGAAGAACAGCCGCAATGCGAGCAGCAAGAACGGCTGAATGATTTTACCTAACCAAATAAACACCATATAGGCTTTAGCTAAAGCTTTCATAAAACCTTCCTTTAGAGCAAAAATCCGTCGGACGGACCTCTGCCTGTTTTTTACCCTTATAACATCACCATAAATTAAATATTTCAAAACATCAAGCGGTTTAAATAAAAATGAAATAAACGAAGTCATTATTAATAAAATCTTTACACGGCCAATTTGCAAATATATATATATTGGTATATGTATAATGAGGGAAAAGGGAGATCGTCATGAGAGTTAAGCCTGTAACTTATACCATTCCTGAACAGTTGGATGCTATTTTACACGCAAAGGTTGGCCGAGGCCGAATGAGTAAGTTTGTCACTCAAGCTTTATGGGATGCTTTAAGAAAAGAAGAGGAAGCTTTATTAATGGAGTTTCTTGAAGCGGATAAAGATCCTGGAAATATCGAGGCAAAACAAAGCTTTTCCGCGATTGAGGGAGGGGATTTCATTGGTTTAGAAGACTTTAATTTCGAAGAGCCTGAAAATGAAGAATGATTTTCCGAAAAAAGGTGATATTTATTGGGTTCGATTAGATCCAACAGATGGAAATGAAATTAATAAAACTCGTCCTTTGCTTGTTATTTCCAGCGATGTGGCTAATCGGTCTGAACTTATTGTCATTGCTCCTATCACTAGTCACGTAGAACGCATTTTTCCTAGAATTGAAATAAAAATTAATTTAAATGGAAAGCCTGGGAAAATCATGCCGAGACAGATGAGATCTATAGATAGAACAAAAAGGCTAGGAAAGAAGATTGGTGCATTATCAGCAGAAGAAATGAAGCTCACCGATGAAGCAATACGTCTGATTTTAGGCTTATAGCATTCTATACCCAAACAACTTGAAGAGTTGGTTTTGGTCTCGGTTTTATACCCAAACAACTTGAAGAGTTGGTTTTGGTCTTCGTCGGTTTTATACCCAAACAACTTGAAGAGTTGGTTTTGGTCTTCGTCGGTTTCATACCCAAACAACTGAAGAGTTGGTTTTGGTCTTCGTCGGTTTTACCTTCAATTTTTCGTCCTCACTCGTGCCTTGCCTACCGGCAATGGTCACTCGCTGCGGACACTTGTCCAATTCCCAACTCTTCAAGTTGTTTGGGTATATTTCACCTGTTCTCGTTTTTATTTCACAGTATATTTGAAATATGGTAAAATTGTTAAGATTTCATTGTGAAAATTGAGAAAATCAAAAAAAATAATATATTAATATTTTCTTAATACGGCCTTAACTTCCGTAGGCCACAATGAGCCCATGAATTTGCAAATGCCCTAAAATCAGGTTATTTGCTGGATTTATAAAAGTAAATTAACAAAGGACGAAAAAATGTATAAGAAACTATTGTTAGGAGTTATTTGTGCAGGATTTTTAATGGGGCCTCTTTGTGCCGCTGAGGAAGAAAATGAAAAGGGTTCAAAGGTAGAAAGAGTGGGCTCCCTCGATGATATGCTCGCTGATCGGGAAAAGCGCGCCGCTGAGGCAAATAAGGATGAGTCAACTTCTGAGGAATCAGCTTCTGAAAACAAAGAATCTGTTTCTGAAAAAGAAGGTTCCGACGAAGAAAGAGTCACAAACGACATCAAGTTTATCAGAAGACACCCAGGCGCTGAACACCATGCTCTGCAAGTGACCTACTATGGTGATTTTGTGGAAATGGAAGATGGTTCGATCTGGGCCGTTAAGGAAATTGACCGCGCTAAAGTATTAGACTGGAGACCTTCAGATGTTATCGCTATCGCTCCTAACGTTTATTGGTTTTCCGATTGCCCTTTTTGCATGATCAACACGGCAACAGATGCAGTTGTAGAAGTTAAACTCTATGCCAATCCTTTGACCAATAGCCCCTATACCCTCAATATCGTCGATATAGACTATCGCTCATGCCGAGTCTATCTGAGCGATAACACCTATTGGATGCTGCCTGTTATGAATCGCGCCAAACTAAATGATTGGCTGATCGGCGATTGCGTGATCGTAGGAACCAATATCGGTTTCTTTGCAGACGGCTACTATCCAGATTTGTTGCTGAATGTCTCAAAATCAGCAATTCCAAGCATCCCAGGCAGATACTACCAATAACTAAAGAAACAGGAGATTTCAAAATGTCATATTTTCCAGATCGCAATGCACCAAGAGAAGGGTTTAGACAAACTGGCGGTTTCGGCGCACAAGGCGCCGCAGCCGGAGGTTTCGGAGCGCAAGGTGCCGCAGCCGGAGGTTTCGGAGTGCAAGGCGTCCGAGGACCGACAGATGTCGTCATGGGCGGCAATAACACGAGACAAGCCACTTTTCAAGGCAGAACGGTGACTTTGATACTCGTCGGCAACGTGGAGCAGCAGTTCCGCAACTTGTTAGTTGGCGGAGTGACTGAAACTCTATTGTTGAATGCCCTCGCTGCTGTTGCGATTTTCGAGGTTGTAACTCCTAATTATGAGATTACTGCCCAGACTCTCAATCGCTTAACCCAGGTTATTAACTCTCAAGTTAGCGCAAGAACAACCCAAAGGGACGCCATGGAAAATATTTACCGGACTCCGGATAGATATTTGACTCGGCCGATGGGTGGTTTTGGCGGCGGCGCAAGAGAGCAGGTGCGCGATACCGTCATGGGATCGAATGCCCCCGTTTTTGGCGGCGGAAGAGAGCAGGTGCGCGATGCGACGATGGGTAGACAAAATCCTACAAATCGCCAATTCTATTAATTTAAGTTTCTTTAAGAGCAGCTTGATAAAAGCTGCTCTTTTTTTTTGTCTCCCACAAACCCAAAGCTCCCCTCCTGTTCAATGGAGTGCCGAAGAGCAGTTCCCGGTTCTTAAGGATCTCTTCAATCTTTTGTTCCGTCAAATAAATCCCAAGCCCCCTTTCAGGGGAAAATTCTGAAGCGGCCGCAATGGCTTTTCGCTGATTGTGAGGGCACACATCCTGACAGATGTCGCACCCGAAGATATAGCCCGGGTTTTTTGTGGCGATCTCTTGAGGGAGCTCTTTTTTTGATTCTATCAAGTGATAGGAGAGGCATTTGCGCGCGTCGAGCTGATAGGGGGAAACAAACGCTTGCGTCGGACAGGCGTCCAGGCATTTTTGGCAGGAGCCGCAGCGGGGCAGCCGTAAATTTGGGGCAACGGTTGTCGCAAACTCTAAAGTGGTGAAGAGTCCCGAAAGGAGCGTAAACGTGCCAAAACGGCGGTGGATGAGCAGCGTGTTTTTGCCGAACCAGCCAAGGCCGGCCTGAACCGCCAGGGCTTTTTCCAAGACGGGGGTTGAGTCGCTGAAGCCCTTTGCGATATTTATTTTTCCGCTCTTCTCCTCCAGCCACCGGATCATTTTTTTTAAGCGCTTATGGTGCACGTTGTGATAGTCGCGCCCGCGGGCATAAGAGGCAATCAGCCCTTTATCCGCCTGGAATTCCTCTTTTGGCTGTTTGTAGTAGCTGATGAAAATAACGGCCGTTTTTGCCCCGGGCAAGAGCTTTTCCGGATAACACCTGAGCTCATTTTCCATATAGGCCAAATCGCCCTGGTAGCTATTGTTCAGCCACTCCCGATAGGCGAGGATATCTTCTTCGGGGATTATTGCCGAGGTGATGCCGACATCGTCAAACCCAAGCCTAAGCGCTTCGGCTTTCAGCTCTTCATTTGAGATCATTGTTAAGCCGGGCCGACCGGTTTGATGATTTGAGACATGAGCCGCTCCATGCGCGTCTGCCCTTTTTGAACCCCTTTGCCATGGGTGCCGTAGGAGACTTCATGCAGGTTTTCGATGGCGATGAAGGCGACCGGGTCCTCGCGATGAATCAGTTCCTTGAGCTCGGCGAGCTGCAAGCGCTCAGCGATGACATAGAGCACCTCCTGATCTTCGCCGGAATATCCCCCGCGCCCATAAAAGACGGTCAGGCCAAGGCCGATTTCGTGAATAATGCTGTCGGCAATGGCTTTTGATTTTTTGGAGATAATCAGCATCGATTTGGTCTCATCCAAGCCGACGATCACCGCGTCCATCACTTTGATCACCACCATATAGGTGATGAGAGAGAGGATAGGAGGATGCCAGTCCTGGAAAACCAGTCCCGCTGCGCTAAAAATAAAGACGTTGCAAACTAGAACTACCTGGCCGACGGTGATGCCGGTGCGGCGGTTGACGATAATGCCTAAAATCTCCGTGCCATCCAAACAGCCGCCATAGCGGATTATCAGCCCGATTCCGATGCCTAATATGGCGCCGCCGATAACGACCACTTCCAAACTTTCGCCGATGAATTCCAGCTCAAGCACATGCTGGAAGAGCAAAAGGGAGGCGGCAAAAACAATTACCGAGAAGAGCATATGGGCGACAAATACTTTTCCGAGCGAGCGATAGGCCAGATAAATAAAAGGGAGGTTGAAGAGAACGATAAAAAAGGAGATATAATTGACCCCGAAAATATTTCCCAAAATCATGGCGATACCGACAATGCCGCCGTCGATCAAGCGGTTGGGTATCAGGAAAACTTCAATGGCAAAAGCAAAAAGGAAAGCCCCTAAGCCCATAAAAAAATAGCTGAAGAGAATCGATGTAAGGGATTTTGTAGGGGGTTGGGACAAATGCATAATGCTTACCCTTGATAAGATTGCCCATATACTAACAGAATTAAGGGAAAAAATCGATAGAAAAAACAGTTAATTTGCTACTCGATTTCTTTTTTAAAAGAAATTCGCGGGAGACGGGACTTGAACCCGCAACTTCCGACGTGACAGGCCGGTGCTCTAACCAATTGAACTACTCCCGCAAAAGAGTATTATTTGGGCGCAACAGGACTCGAACCTATGACCGCCTGTGTGTAAGACAGGAGCTCTACCAACTGAGCTATACGCCCGAAATAAGCATTAAATGTATAGGGTGGCCGGATTTTTGACAAGCAAATTAACGCGCTTTTGTGATATTTTCTATTTCTTATGAGAAAAATTGTGATTTTCATTGTCGGTTTGTTCCTGCTCACAGGATGCGGTGGGCGTTCTTTTGAGAATTTTCGTGGGCAAGGGGAGGGTATTACCCGTTCGCTTATTCAAGAGATGCAGAAGATTCGCACGCGTGAGGAGCTGCTTGCGGCGGGCCCGGAATTAACGTCTCTTTTTTTAGAGCTTGCATCGGTGATGCAAAAAGCGAAGGCCTACCAATTGCAGCACCCCAAGGAGGAGGCGCCGCCGTTTACGGAATTCAATCACGCCTTGAGCGATCAGCTGCGCCAGGAGTTAAACCGGCTGTACGCGATAGATGGGGGAAGGGAGGTTATGGAGGGGTATCAGAGGGAGGGGTTAGAGGCGCTAAGAAGCGGGAGCATTACGAGCGGCACAAGCAGCACTAGCGGCACTGCAAGCAGTACGAGCGTCGGGTAGAAGGCGAGGGGCGATCTTCTTTCGAAGGAGCGAGGGGGAACGTTCCCCCTCGCGCTCCCCCTGCTCCCGCCTTCAGGTAACGACCCCGGGTTTGTGTCGATTGTAACTTGTTGGGGGTGGGTTCATTACCTTCAGTTGGGGTATATTTTTCTTTAGAATGAAGCTTGGTTGGTTTGGAGCCGAGGGGGAAGGTTTATTCAGTTGGGGTATTTTTTTCTTTAGAAGGAAGCTTGGTTGGTTTGGGGGTAGGGGGGGGAGGTTTCTTCAGTTGGGGTATATTTTTCTTTAGAAGGAAGCTTGGTTGGTTTGGGGGTAGGGGGGAGGTTTCTTCAGTTGGAGTATATTTTTCTTTAGAAGGAAGCTTGGTTGGTTTGGGGGTAGGGGGAGGTTTCTTCAGTTGGGGTATATTTTTCTTTAGAAGGAAGCTTGGTTGGTTTGGGGGTAGGGGGGGAGGTTTCTTCAGTTGGGGTGTATTTTTTTTTAGAAAGAAGTCGGTGGCTAAATTTTTCTTTTGAAGTCTTTAAGAGGGAGTGTGAAACTGATTCTCAAAATGATCCCTTTTGTCTGCCAAATGCTCATGATCCGTCAACTCCCCCACATGGATCGGCACCGCCGTCATATACCCCTTCTGCAACCAAGCCACATCACTGTCCTGATGCTCCAGATACTCTTTCAACTTGACCCCAATCCAATAATACTCCCTCTCCATACCAGGATGCTTCCGCTTATCCGGATTCTCACCCCAGTACTGCTTCCCTTGCCGTGTAAATTTAAAACCTTTTATCGGCCCATGACTACTAGATGGGAAATTGACATTTAAGAATGTACCCTCAGGCATCGGATGATCCAATACATGCCTGACCACTTTCAAAATATGCCTTTCCGCCTCAGCATAGTTGGGATTTTCAAAGTCATAACAGGAAAAAGCTATGCCAGGTATATCATGCATCACTCCTTCTATAACTCCACCCACTGTCCCGCTATAAAGCACATTGCGGCCGGAATTGGCGCCGCGATTAATCCCCGATACAATCAAATCAGGGGGACTCTCCATCACATACGCCAACGCTAACTTGACGCAGTCCGCCGGTGTGCCGTTGACGCTATAAGCTCTAGCCTCTAAGGGCCAATTCACCTTCACTAAATTTAACGGGGTATGGCAGCTGACGCATAATCCAACTCCCGATTGCTCATGTGCAGGCGCTGTAATCGTTACATTATAGAAATCTTTTAACGCATTCCAGAGATGGTAGATGCCAGGAGTCTGAATCCCGTCATCATTGGTGATTAATATATGGGGTTTTTTCATAGATACTATTATACCTCAAATGGCATTTGAAAATCAAACAAGAGTTGTTGATATTCTTCTTTTGAGAAATGGCTGGTGGTGATCCCAACCAGCCTTACTTTAATCCTGCCGGCTTCGGTCTTGTGCAATAAATGCCTGGCAAGGGCAAAAATAGTCTCTTTATCCTGAAACGGGTAATCCAAAGTCCGTGATCTGGTCAGGGTTATAAAGTTAAAATAACGGAGTTTTAACGTGACAGTTTTGCAAAATAAATTTTTTTTCCTTAGGTCCTGTTCCAGCTCATCTGCCAGATCCTCCAGCACTTCATAGAGTGTGCCTATTTCGAGGATATCGGACTGAAAGGTCGTTTCAGTGCCGAGCGACTTTCTGATCCGGAGGGGGTTTACCGGCCGGTCGTCTTGACAATGGGCCATTTTGAAGAAAAAATGTCCGATTTTCCCAAAGTTTTTGATCAATTTTTCCAGGCCGGCTTCTTTCAGGTCTTTCCCGGTATGGATCCCTAAAGCGGCCATTTTCTCCTCGGTGACCTGCCCTATCCCGTGGAATTTTTTGATCGGCAGGGCGTCAATGAATTGGGGGGCTAGCTCGGGGGTGATGACGGTCAGGCCGTCCGGTTTTTGCCATTCGGAGGCGATTTTGGCGAGAAACTTGTTAAACGAGACTCCGGCCGAGGCTTTCAGTTCCAGCTCCCTGAAAATTTGATTTTTCAGCTCTTTTGCCAAGTGGGTGGCGGAATGGGCGTGGGTGACGTCGAGGTAGGCTTCATCAAGCGAGAGGGGCTCTATCAGGTCGGTGTGTTGCTTGAAAATGGTGCGGATTTGGCCGGATACGGCCGAGTAAACGGAAAATCTGGGTGTGATAAAGATTCCTGAGGGGCAGAGTTTATAGGCTTGTCTCGAGGGCATGGCTGAGCGCACGCCAAACTTGCGCGCTTCATAGGAGCAGGTAGCCACCACCCCTCTTTGATCGGGAGGGGAGCTGACGATGACCGGCTTGCCTCTCAAGTGGGGGTTGTCCCTCTGCTCGACTGAAGCGTAAAAGGCGTCCATGTCTACATGAATGATTTTTCTAGTAAATGTACTCATCGGCTATTTGACGTTTATCATATCCGTCTAAAACGTGAAAAGCTCGAATTTTGTTGATCTTGATCGGTGAGAGCTGGCCGATGGGCAAAAAGACGATTTTCTTACCGTAGCGGCTCGCGAAACTTTTGAAGGCCGTGCGCGGGGGCTTGCTCGCCACATAGACAATCAGGGGCTTTACGGCGTAATCGATGGCAGCCATCAACAGCACTTCCGGTTTGGAGCGGCATGTTTCGTAATCGGGATCTGACCAGACATCGAACAGGCGGCGGGGAGGGTATGACATCATAAAACCCCCATACTCACAGCGGCTGATGCCCGGTCCTACCACATTGGCCTGGACCGAGGTGGCGTAAAAGGCCATATCCGATTCTTGCGTATGCTCCCCGAGCCAAGTCGTTTTCCAGGGGTATTTCTCATCGTATTTTTTCCCTTCTTCCTGGGAATCCTCGTCAAAAATGATCACAATCGAGCCGACCCCGCCGGGAGGTTTGCCCCGGACCTTGACATAGATTTTCTTTTCGTGCCAGTGGCGGATCGTTTCCCTTGTGTCAATGCCATCTTCAATGCTTGTGCTGAAAGGAACCGTTCGAGCGGCGTCATCGGTGAAAATTTGCGTCCCTTTCTTTTTTAAAAACTCGGCAAAACCTTCCACCACCAAATCTTCGGGAGGATAGGAGCAGATGGCAAAGGGGCCGGGAGGGGTGAAGCGGATTTGAGAGCGGTCTTTACCCCGCTTCCTGAAGCCAAAGGGCTTGCGGCTTTGCTCTTTGCGGTGGAAGCGGATGATTTTGCTTTTGCCCCAGACATCTTCGACGGTCAAGTTGAGCTCCTGGAGATTGTCGGTATTTTTCCGGTAGGGGTATTCGGTGGCGATATTCCAGACTTCATAGGCAAAATTGTGGTCGACGCATCCCTTGGAGGCGGATAGAATTTGGAACAGATCGGGCATGAGCTGGTGGTTGATCAGGGCGTAATTGCGCAGGAATTTCATGATATTGCGATAATTGTAGCGGGGGAACGGGTTTCCGGTCGCTTGCACATATTTATCGGCTGCTTCATTGAGCAAATGGAGGATCAGTTTTTGCCTGTCGGGTAGTTTAGCCATCTCCTCACGTTCATTTTCATACTGGCAGGTCATCCAGGGAAATTCAGCCATCACTTCTCTGCAGGAGGCTTCCGACAAAGTACATAATTGAACGCTTTCGCGGCTGACGGGGTTCAGAGTCGGAAAATGGTTTCTGTCGATAAGTTCCAAAATGCGCGCGATATGGGCCATGCCGCCGACGAACAAAACGGAATCGTGAAGAAGCGACAGCTCCTTCAGCCTCTTGGCCATATACATTTCCCGTTCGGCGTCGTGATGGGTTTTAATCACTCCGTGGGTGCGGCAATGATTCTGATAGGCTTCGTAGAAGCTCTTAAGGCCAACCCTTTGAATCGCATAAGGATCTGGAATAGGTTCTCTGATATTGGGGTACTGGTCGACGTCCAGATCGATGCAATAGGCGGGAATGCCCCTTTCAAGAGCCGAGCGCAACCCCTCGAAAGCCGCTTCGCAGGGCTCGGCGAGATAAAACTGGGGAGCCCCCTGGGCGCTTTCCATCATCACAATGCTGATGTCGGGGAGCCTTGAGGCGGCGTGCAGCAATGGCAGTTGGATTGTTTCAGCGAGTTCAACAGCGACGCAGGCCGGTTTCAGCTCCAAAAAGGCAAGCCGGACTTGCGCCGCCATTTCCATATTGTAGTGGGTGACGGGAACGGCGTAGATGTTGTTCTTCTGAATGTAAAAAGGTTTCATGTCGCATACACTAGCGCTTCGTCGCCAAGGGTCATGACGATGGCCTGCCTAAGCAGATTATCGACCTGATTGTGGCCGGTATTTAAGCTTTTGATTCTTTTGGCCGCATACCTTGCGATATTGATTCCGTCTCTGATCGTGTAATTTTCGTGGCTCATATGGGCGCGCTGCAAAAAGTTGACGATATAGTCCATGATATAGTCATCGACGAAGGGGAGATTTTCGTGCAGGATGCGCCGCTCTTCGTCCGCTTCGGGGAAGTCGAGGTAAATCTGCGGCTGCAGGCGGCTGTGGATATATTCCGGGATTTCGAAAGTCGAGGCATCGTCGTTCATGGTGACGCAAATGCGGAAATCGTCATGCGCCGAAACTTTCAGGCCAGCGACGATCGACTCGATGTAGCGCCTCGTATCCAAGAGGGGAGCTAGCGAGGCCCACGATTTTTCGCTCATCCGGTTTGCTTCGTCGAGGATGCAGACGCCCCCTTTGATCATCGCGGTGACTAAAGCGGAGGCGACGTAGCGGATGCCCCCGTTTTTGTCGACGACAGGAGTGATAAGCAGGTCTTCAGGCCTTGTGTCCATCGTGCATTGAAAGATATAGACTTCCCGATGCAGTCTTTTGGCGGCGGCATAGGCCAAAGTGGTTTTGCCGACGCCCGGCTTTCCGATCAATCTCGGGTTTAAAGGGATATCATCCGGGTCGATCACGAGCCAGGAAGCCAGCAGCTGGTCCATCACATCCTGCTGTCCAATCCATTCGAATTTGAGTTCATCCGGGAATCCAAGAGCCAGTTCGACCCCTTGGATAGTGATGCGGCTTTCATGTTCGTTCGGGTTTGGATTTCGCATAAGTAGCTCCTGAAATTATATAGACAAATGATGATAGCACGCGGTCTAATTTCAGGGAACTACTGCTTTTTTTGAGCCGTATCTCAAACCGGCGTTGGCGATGTTTTCCCGGGCATTAGGATAGAGCTCTTCAATTTCACTCAGCAGCTGATCCACCTTTTTCCGCATCGAATTTTGTCCTACGGGGCATTGACAGGTGATGCGGCGGAACTGATGCTGGCCGGCGAAAGTGGCGATCTCTTTTTCTTCCACATAGATGAGCGGGCGGATAATGGTGATGCCGTAATCGGTCATTTCCAGTTTCGGCAAATTGCCGGCGAATTCCCCTTTGTGGAGCAGGTTCATCAAAATCGTCTGGGCGTTGTCGTCCCGGTGATGTCCGAAGGCCACGGTCGTCGCTCCCACTTCCCTGGCTGCCTCGAAGATTAAAGAGCGCCTTTTTCGCGAGCAGCTGTAGCATTCGAGCTTATCCAGGCTTTGGTCGGCGTGGCGGCGTAAATAGGGGACTTCCAATTCATCGCAGATGCTTTTCAGATAGTCCTGATTGAGTCCAGCTCCGCAGGAGAAGGCGCCGGACACATGAATGGCGAAAAGTTCGCAGTCGGGAAAGCCCCGGCCTAAAATGGCTTTCAGCATAAAGAGCAGAGTGAGGCTGTCTTTCCCGCCGCTTAGGGCGATGGCGAGTTTGGAGACTCCTTCGAGCATCTTAAAGTCAAATAAAGATTTCCTTATTTTGCTTTCGATGAGTTTGCCAAGCTTTGTCCATGGGGGTCTGGCTACGGGCAGCTGCATAAAAGTCCTTTAAAAAAATGATAAGTTATTTTATACTTTGGTAACTCTAAAGTCAAGATGAACAAAGGTTTGAAAAAAAATTATGTCAGAAAAAATTGGAAGAAACGATCCTTGTCCATGCGGATCGGGAAAAAAATATAAGCAGTGCTGCCTGGCGAAGAAGAAGATGGGATTGAAGGGGATGAATGTGAAGTGGCTGAGCAAGCCTCAGGACAAAACGCCTCCGAATTTGCTTGAAAGAACCTTCGGAAAGGCGATTGAGGGGACGAAAGAGAGCGAGTATGAACAAAAAAATGAGGCAAGTGAGTAAAATACTTGTATCAAAATTTCCCATTTTGATATAACTTGCGCTTAATCGGCTGGCATAGCTCAACTGGTAGAGCACCCGACTTGTAATCGGACGGTTGTGGGTTCAAGTCCTACTGCCAGCAACCCATCAGGGGGTGTCGCATAGCGGCAATTGCAAGGGACTGTAAATCCCTCGACTTCGGTCTTCGCTGGTTCGAGTCCAGCCGCCCCCAATCCCTTGATAAACTAAGACTTAAGACACAAATAAGTTACCAGTTTTTCGTTCTAAAGTGTGGAAATTCCCCACTTTTTCCCCAATGACACACAACAAAACGCGACAAAGTACAAACCTTTCGGAATCGCATGTTGTTAGTAAGTTTCTATTTTAGTGTGGAAAAATTGGGGAAAACCACTATTCTTCCCCCCATTGAAACATGTTTTTACGAGACAAAATCTTTCAACAAGCAAGGGAATCGTAATCCCTTGACCGTGTTTTTTTGAGGAAAAAGGAGAAGAAATGGCTTCGATCAAAATGAAAAAAGATAAAGATGGAAAAGTGCGCTTTTATGTGCAAGTGCGCATAAAAGGGTATCCCCAGCAAAATGCGGCATTTACAAGAAAGACCGATGCTGAAAGGTGGATTCAACAAACTGAGGCCGCGATCCGGGAGGGTCGCCACTTTAAGACAGTGGAAGCGAAAAAGCATAGCGTTGGCCAAATGATCGATCGCTACATCAGAGATGTTCTGCCTACCAAGAAAAGGTCGGAGAAAAAGCAAACATCACAGCTTAACTGGTGGAAGGAGCGGATCGGCCATTGCCTATTATCTGATGTGACGCCAGCATTGATCGCCGAGCAAAGAGATTTTTTGCTTAAGGGCAAGACTATGAGAGGCAGTATCAGGAGCTCATCCACAGTTGTGCGGTATATGGCAGCTCTTTCCCACTCCTTTTCGATTGCGATGAGAGAATGGGGTTGGATAGAAGATTCACCCTGCCGGAAAGTTTCAAAGCCCAAAGAGCCTCGCGGAAGAGTTCGCTTCCTCAACGAAGAAGAGAGGATTTCATTGCTCCAAGCTTGTCGAGATAGTGAGAATCCCTATCTTTTCATCATCGTGGTTTTGACGCTTTCATGCGGCTTTAGGCAAGCAGAAGTGATGAATTTGAAATGGAGCGCTATCGACCTGCAAAGGGGGCGCATAGTGCTGCACGAAACTAAAAATGGCGAAATTCGACAAGCGCCACTCGCCGGACTTGCTCTTGAATTGGTTGCTGCACTAGATAAAGTTAGAAGAATCGATACCCAGCTGCTATTTCCTGGGAAGTTTCCTAAGAAACCCATCATTATCCGCACTGCGTGGCTAAATGCATTGAAAAAAGCAAACATCGAGGACTTTCGATTTCATGACTTACGCCATTCGACAGCAAGTTATTTAGCCATGAATGGCGCAACCTTAGCTGAAATTGCCGAGGTGCTCGGACATAAGACCTTGGCGATGGTCAAAAGATACGCTCACATTTCGGATACTCACACCTCGAAAGTGGTAGCTGATATGAATCAAAAAATATTTGGATAAAGAAATGGAAAGCAAATATTTACTGATACCTCCTTCGTTCAAAGAACTTTTGAATCTGGAATATATTGGGATTCACGAGGCTGCGTTCCTGCTTTGTGACTGGCCAACACATGAGGGTGAACATTACTTCCCAAATCCCATGGAGCCGTTTAACCCTAAGGAATATGACGGCCGATTTAACCTGATTTTCAGCGAGCTGAATAATGCTGTCACCTATAGAGAACTTCACTGCAAAAGATATACTGCTATCCTCGGGGTAGCTTTAAGTGTGAGGCCATACGATGTGATTATCTGGGCTCTTCTTAAGAATAAGATTTTGCCAAAACCACTTCAAGCGGTCCTTGGACTTTCCCAGATGCCAAGCTCTGACTTCAATAGATCACGGAATGCCTTTATCAACAAAGTTATCTTCCAATGTCTTTTTGTATCAGCTGCAGACGATCAAAGAGAAGACTTGCGCTACTACATTGATCATCCTTGGCTGCAAAAGAGGGGCTATATGGATGAAATAGAAAAGAAAGCACTCAAGGGACATCTGTTTGAGGCAATCAATTTTAAAGCAGATAAAGGGGGAAAATTGTCGAAGTATCTGTTGTCGATCACCAGGCTTGAAGAGGTTTTGAATCCTTTGGGGGAATACAACATCCTGGCATTGAAATTACTTATTGAAATTGTCTGCAATTTTGTTTTGCTTAAAGAAGTGGAGTTCACTCAAGAATCATTTGCGAAGGAAATCCACAATTACTCTGTATGCGCCCCTTATTTCAAGGAAGCCCCGCCTATTTTACACAGGATACTAGTGATGATTTGCAAGGAGTTTGTCTGGAAAAGTCCAGTCGTGTATCAACCTGAACATAAACGAAAATTGGAGGAATGATTTACCATGAGATGTCTATTCTTAGAAAGTTGCTGGGTGTTGTATTTTGTTTTGCAGAGCTTTGAATTGTTTCAGGGCTAAGAAAAGGAGAAGAAGAATGACAGAAAAAAATAGATTTTTGACATGTGCGCAATGGGTTAAGGAGCATAGTTGGCCACCGGCTGGCGGCTTAAGACATTTGATTTTTTTTGCAGAACAAAATGGCTTCAGCAAAGTCATTCGGCGCGTTGGCCGGAGGGTGCTGATCAGTGAAAAAGACTTTTTTGAATGGATGGAAACAAGCAACCACGATAAGGAGCAATTATCCGCAATAAAGTAATAGGGAATACATTTTTTAGTTGAAAAAGATAAATATTTTCTTATGTAAAAAAATTGAAATTTGATAAAATATAATAATTTAATAAGGAGTGGTTCATGCAGGGTGATGCAGAGAAAAAAAAGCCATGAAGAAGTTACAGCTTCATCATGGCGCGAAAAGATACCGAACGTATTCTTTCTCTGCCTCAGATTAACATATTATAGCAATCGATTCAATTCGAATCATTACTCACCCCTGCATGGATCTCTTTTAAAAAGAGGTGACCATGTCAACAGAAACCAATATTTTTCTTGATCGTCTCGAGAAGATTTCCCAAGAAAGGCCCTTTCTTACGAGCAAAGAGCTAGTGGAAGTGAGGGTTTTCGAAACCCTTCAAGATGCCCGAACAGCTAGGCTAAGCGGGCAAATTGCATTTTGGGAAATGTCCCCAAAATTTTTTGTCTGTCCCATTTCAGAAGTAGTTCGTTATTTGCTTGCGCGTCAAGGATATAAGATCAATGAATAAGAGAAACATTTTGAGGCAATAAAAATGGCGCCCCTGGCGCCAAAGGAATATTTAACCGATGATTGATCAAATCGTAAAGGAATTTGAAAAAAAAGTAAACGAAAATGGATATAATTATTTAAAAAAGCTTCATGATAATGCTAGAAATTTTCTACTGCAAAATGGAATTGAATATGATGGCGAATTTTACGAAACGGCCGAAAATGAGATCATTAAGTTTAAGGTTCCACATCCCGAAAGCTCAAGAAAGCTAATTCAATGCTGGCTTAAGTGCTCATATCTTGAGCGCAAAAATGGAGATCCCGGCTTATGCATAACCTACGGTGCCTTCCACCCTACCCTACCGCAACATGACACAAAAACTTTTTGGATGGATGAAACCTTTCATCTTAGCGACGAGGAGCGGGCTGCTATTCAAGAGAGGCTGGCGATCAGTAGGCAAATGGCTGATGAGCGGGCAAAAGAGGAGAAAAAAATCGCCGATGCAAAAGCAGATTGGTGCGTCGAAAAATATCGAGGTGCCTCTCCACAAGGTCACAGTCCTTACTTTGACAGGAAAGGGATCACCCCG
The DNA here is from genome assembly GCA_963696295.1 of uncultured Chlamydiae bacterium. Lineage (GTDB taxonomy): Bacteria > Chlamydiota > Chlamydiia > Chlamydiales > JAJFMB01 > CAVOJR01. Next base: position 2,644,087 of record CAVOJR010000001.1, read on the forward strand.
AGCGACATCCGATATGAGGTTCGTCGCACTTATGCAGAGGATGGAACTGTTGCGGAAGAGACGATCGCTTTAATCCCCCTTAGGAATATTTCTGGAAAAATTCAAGGGCTTCAAGAGATTTACCCGACAAAAAGGCGCTTCGGTGATGATCCCAAGCCACGCGATAAAAACACCAATGGCACCTATACCTCCTGTTTCTTCACATTCGGCAAAATCGAAGATGGCAAACCCATTTGCTTGGCCGAAGGCTATGCGACTGCAGGATCGATTTTCCAATCGATAAATACCACTACCCTAATGACAGTCTCCCGAGTCAACATTCAAAATGTCGTCAAGGCACTGAAACGGAAATATCCAAACAGCAATATCACCATATGCGCTGATGCCGACCCCGATGGTCTCAAAGATGCAACTGAGGCGGCGCGAAAGCTCAAATGCAAGTTAGCGGTGCCTAAATTCCCGGAAGGCAGAGACAAAGACGCGGAAGGAAATAGCCATAAAGATTTTAACGATTTGATGCTGGTGGCCGGCCGGGAAGAAGTTTCAAAACAAATTGAGGAAGCTGCCACCTTTGTAGAAGCCGAAATTGAAGGATCAAAGGTCCCAGAGATACGGCAAATTCCAGAGAATGGACTTCCTGTGATTAGGGTAACACCTGGCCAGCTCCATGTTATCGTGGACCTTTGCCAAACCGTTTTGCTCAATAACAGCCTGGGATTATTTCAACGAGGAGGTCAACTTGTCCGAATTATATCAGAAATTAATAAGCCTAAAAAAAATAAGCTCTTAGATAGGAACGGACGCGAAATTATTAAGCGTGACTCAGATTCACTATTAATTGCTGAAGTTGATCAAACATATCTAACTGAGTTACTGGGAAAATTTGCAAATTGGGCGACGTTTAACGCAAGAGCTGGAGAATGGTTTATCCGTGATCCATCCGAGAAGGCGGCAAAGACATTGCTTGCAAGAAGGGAATGGGATTTCCCGGTTTTGAGTGGGTTTATAAGAGCCCCTACGCTTCGTCCTGATGGAACAATACTGGATCGTGAAGGATATGATGAAGGAACAGGTTTATTTTTCGATGCGGGAGCCACTCAATTTGACCCCATCCCCGTTAACCCCAGCGAAGAAGACGCTCTTATTGCATTGTCGGTATTACAAGAACTACTTAAAGATTTTCCTTTTGAAAACGAAGAAAGTCAATCGGTCGCTTTATCCGCTATTTTGACCGGACTTGTGCGAAAATCGATTAGAACCGCACCTTTGCACGCATTTACCGCTCCAAAAATGGGAAGCGGTAAAAGTCTTCTATGCGACGCGGTCGGCCTTATATGCACAGGCAGAAACAACAGCGTCCTTCCTCAGGCAAGCGATGAAGCAGAGGAAACCAAAAGACTTTTGGCGGTCCTTGCGGAAGGGGATCCTATTATTTGTTATGACAACGTTGAACGGCCAATTGAAAGCGCTGCCCTTTGTGCAGTATTGACTCAAGAGTTTTTCAAAAATAGAATTTTAGGAAAAAGCAGCAATTTGACTGTGCCCACAAACGTACTCTTCATGGCCAACGGGAACAATTTAACTTTCGTTGGCGATATTTCAACAAGAGCTCTTCTTTGCAATCTTGATCCGCAATGTGAACGGCCAGAAGAACGATCATTTGTCATGGATTTGCGTGCACATATTTCTCAAAACCGGGCTTTATTTGTAAAAGCGGCTTTAACCATTCTGAGAGCTTACCATTGCGCAGGCAGACCACCCAGAATATTCCGCCATTCGGTCGGTTTGAACAATGGTCAGAATGGGTCAGGTCCAGTTTGGTTTGGCTGGGAATGAGGGATCCGTGTGCAACAAGAGAGCAAATAGAATGTGGTGATTTCGTTCGGCAGAAATTGGGAGATTTTCTTGCAGCTTGGTACGAACTTGTTGGCGACCTGAGTATCAAAACAAAAGACATCATCAGAAAAGTGGAGGGATCAGAAAACGAGTTTTTGAAAGAACATTTCAAAGATTTTGAAAAGAAAGATGGAAAAGTTTGCTCAATTAAATTGGGAGTCCATTTGAAAAAAATCAGCAAACGAATCGAAAACGGTTTTCGTCTTGAAAATAGCGGAAAATCACAAGGCTTTGATTTATGGAGGGTTAGAAAAATTGTGCTCAAATAAAAAGTATTACTTCTGTGAGGGTTGTGAGGGATGTGAGGGTCTGGCATCAGGTCTAGAGTGTTTAGCAAAAGAAAAAAAAGTGCGGACATGTTCGTTTTTTTATGTATTCTTTTCTTTAAAACGTGCATCTTTTTGTAAAAATTTTCCCGTGCTAAACACTCTGGACCTAACGTACAACCCTCACATCCCTCACAACCCTCACAGAAGTAATATGAAATATTTCAATTTTTAAACATAAAAAAGGACTTAAAATGGAAATTCAAAATTTCAAGTTGATAAACAAGGGCTACGTGGTAGCTCGATTTGACCTGCACATCGCCGAATGGGGCGGCATGACCATCAAGGAATGCACGCTCTTTGACAAAAACGGCAGTAAATGGGTTGCACCGCCACAGCGCAGTTTTGAGGCTGAAGGCAAAAAAGGCTATGTGTCTCTAGTTACATTCAGGAAGGAAATTTTCGAGAAAATTCAGGCGAAAGCAATAGAGCTTTTGGAGCAGGAAATGTCGAGTCCTTTATCCCCAAAAAATCAAGATGAACAGTTGGAGCTTCCATTTTGAAAATAAAACTGAACGCCAATATCGAAAATTCAGAAGCCGACGAAGAACTGCGCAGGCTCATCGTCAATGAAAACACCTTCGACAATCCCATTTTCATTTCTAATGAGGAACAGGGGCGTTGGAACGGTGGCACGGAACCAACAATTAGAACGTATAAACGCGGAGACGATGGACGTTTGATACTGCCCCGTGGCTATGCGCGTACATTGCTGCTCCATTGTAAGGATCAGGAGATAAATCCTGAAATTGTCGATGAAAGAGTGACCACACCTCTTTCTTTTCCACCAGGATTGAAAGGCGTGGAACTGCGTCCCTATCAAAACCGCTGTATCGAAGCGGCGATGAAATATGATCAAGGGCTTGTCGTTGTGCCAACGGGCGGTGGTAAAACTCTTATCGCCCTCGAGTTAATTCGTTTGCGCCGCCAGAAAGCCATGGTAATCGTTCACCGGCGTGAGCTTTTAAAGCAATGGTGTGCTGTTATTGAGGAGCGCCTCGGTCTGAAAGCAGGTGTTATAGGTGAGGGGGAGTTTGATATAGGAGCCGAAATCTCGGTGGCGATGGTACAAACCCTAAATTCTTGTTCAGATGAGACAAAAAAGATCGTAAATGATTTTGGTTTAATTATTTTGGATGAGGCCCATCACGCTCCAGCCTCCACCTTTTTTGATGTCATAGCTCAATTTCCGGCAAAATATCGTTACGGTGTCAGCGCAACGCCAACCCGTCGAGATTCTCTTGAGATGCTCATTTTCTACTCAATCGGGCCGATACTACAAGAAGTTACCCGCAGAGAAGTTGAAAGTGTTGGAGCAGTTGTTCCGGCAAAAATCCTCGTTCTCGACACAAAATTTAAGCCAAAGAGTTGTAATAGCTGGCATGAGTATATGTCCATGCTTTCAGCAAATGGTGAAAGAAATAAGTTTATTGTCGATCTAGTTTGCAAAGATGATAAGCCGGTTTTGATCCTTTCCGATCGCGTGAGTCATGTCGAGTTGATATCGGAATTTTTAAACAAACGAGGCATTGTCCATGTGGTCGCGCATGGGTCGCTTAAAGATCGCGATGACATCGTGCAGAGAATGAAAGAGTGCAGAATGACTGTTGCGACGGTCGGATTGCTCGGCGAGGGTGTCGATATTTCGCATTGGGAAAAGGTTATTCTAGCGTCCCCTTTTTTCTTCCGAAGTGAAGCTAATTCAAGCGATTGGTAGGGCGGTGAGGGCCGCGCCTGGGAAGACGGAAGCCACTATTTTTGATCTCAAAGATGACTGCGGCTTTGCCGGCGCGAGCTTTAAAAAGCGACACGAAATTTATCGAAAACATGGAATTAAAGTTTTTTTCAATTAAGGAACTAACATGGAAATAAAAATTAGAGAATTTTATCCGCTCGTGGTAGGCGACGGCCGTATATCAGGGACCATGCGCGTGCTTGTCGAAAATCTCGGGTTGGAATTGCTCGGCGTATTCATCACGAAGAACAAAAATGGCTGGATTGTACAGTTGCCTCAGCAGCGATCTCTCCATCATGTGACAGGAGATCCAGTCCGATTTCCCATCCTCAGCTTTGTCGATACCATAAAGCAAAATGCTCTTGTGGGAGCCATTAGAAAGCAGGCTCCAGCCTTCATTGAGGCATGGATAAAAGCCAAAGGTCCCGGCTATGTCTTTAAGCAGAAAAAAACCGACCTCACCAAAACAATTCCAACGAAAGAAAAACAGCAGCAACAAGAAAAGGCGCAGCCAGCCCTTGCAAATGCAACTGAGGGCAAGCAAATGGTCTCCAGCGCGTTATCAGGAGAGTGGAGGGATCCACCGAAAAAGAAAACCACAAAAAGGAGATAAAAATGTTTTTTGACTATGAATTGACAAATGTTGAAGAAAAAATGTTAACGGATATTGTTAGTAAAAACAATGTTAAGTCGAATAGGGCAAAAATAATCTTGCTTATGAGAGGAAAATATAGAAAAGGATTTAATCATGTAATATCTAAACAATTAAGTTTGAGTGTTACTTATATTATGAATACAGTCCAAAAATTTCGAAAAAAAAGAATGGGAATATTCGAAACCGAGGGACCGGGTTCTGGAAGAAAACAAGGCTCTGTAAGAGTGAATGATGCAAAACTAATAGATCTATTCGAAAAAGGTATGACTCTTTCAGAAATTTCTAATGAAGTGGGATATGGTATCTCTATAGTTAGCCGTAGATTTAAAAAATTGGGGATTAAACCAATAAGAAAAAGAAAAGTAGGAAGTAAATATAAAACGAAAAAAAATTATTACCATGTAACATGTCCAAATCGTTTGATTTCTATCCTTAATGAAGGATTAAAGCCAAATGAGCATAATGAAATATTTTTGTTCGACAATAAAAAAGACGCTTTAAATATTGCAGTGAATCAATGTATTATTTTAAGCGATTATGCGCTCTTAAAAGTTAAATTATTTGAAGACATGTTAGAGGAAGATAATGTAGCTGAATTAATAACTGGAAAACAATATTTATTGAAAAATGTTGCAATACCAAAAAAGCAAATTAAACTTGTTGATTGTTATAAAATATTTGATCTAGTAACCAGCAACAAAAGAGCTGCACGATGAGACAGCGAATAGAATAACTCTCCACAATAATGATAAAGAATATGACTAAAACAATCCCGATCAAAGAGATAATGGACGACCTCCCCCTCACCCGGGAACAGGTGGCAGCCAAGATAAAGGAGATCGAAGACGATACGGCAGAATTATATGGTTCTATTGTCCGCGCCAGCGTCGATCAAACGCTTGCTTTAGTGCACGCCATTGGCGCAAAAAATCAACCCCGCCTCTTGCAGCATATTGTCGGTGAAATGGATAATGACATCCTGACGCGCCTTGAGAAAATAGCGATTGCCCTATCATGTGAGGAGGTGGAAAGTGTCAGCGAAATATTTAATCAGTCGTACGGCTTTCAGCCCCCTTCAGCAGAAACAATCGCCCAGGCCACCGAATTCCTCAAAAAAATTGTTTCTCTAGATGATGATCCTGAAGCAAAAGCACATCAACTGGCAGCTCATGCCCGGGATATATATTTCCTAGCGAGCGCCATAGCTATCGCGAATCTCGGGGAAAATTATAGGCTGGCGACGTTCGATCGGATATGCCAATTGCCTTTAGGGGATATTCAGAAGATGATAAAACTTTTTGACGAGCTTGTTGTAAAATGAGAATAGCTTTACTATAAATAATTTAAACACAAAGGTTTTTATGACGAAAAGAAAATCTATCGATAGTTTATTGCGCGAATTGAAATTCGCATCGGACGAATGCTGGCAAGCCAAACTTGCGACAAATGACGTAGCCAAGCGACACGCCCCGCTCTGTGCTCAAATTGTTGAGGTGCTAGGTGTTCCGGCTTTAATCAACCAACGGCTAGCGTTAAGGACAAAAGAGACAGATGGTCGTCCGGTCACTTCCGCTGATTTTTGGGAAAATGAGGACATGATCATCGCTCTTTACGAGCACTACTTGGATGCGATCGAATTTGTAAAGGAGGGAGCTGATGGGAGCACCTAAAGGGCATGCGCCCTATCCCGGTTGCGAAACAGGTGGAAGACCAAAGAAGTACACGCCGGAATTCATTGAATCTGAAGCTGATGCTCTCATTGAGTGGTTAAAGAAGGGGGATTTTATTTGGTTTGAACGGTTTGCGCTGCAGCGAGGTTATGATGCCAATTTATTAAGCCTTTGGGCTTCTGAAAATAAAAAGTTTTCGGGAGCGTATGAATTAGCTAAAACACATCAGAAGATTTTGTTAATAGAAAAAGGTCTAAAGAAACAATATTGTTACAATATGGTTCAACTTTTATTAGGTCACCATTATCAGATATTCTCAAAGCAGGAGACGAAGCTTTCTGGAGATGCGCAGAACCCCCTTCAATTCATCCTCTCAAATATCGACGGCTCTACAAAGGACCTAGTGAATGACGTTGAAGCAGAGTGATATCCAGCTGGCCCAAAAGTGTCTTGCAGATCCGCTGTGGCGAATAAACCACTTGTACCACATAGTCGACAAGAGGGGTCAACAGGTAGTATTTCGACTTAATTGGGCGCAAGAAGAACTGTATAATAATATGTGGTTTTGCAATGTCATTTTAAAGGCACGTCAATTGGGAATATCGACTTTTATTTGTCTTTTATTTCTCGATCGCTGCATTTTTAATTCCAATGTCTCCGCCGGGATCATCGCCCACACCCTAGAGGACGGGCAGCAGATGTTTCGTAGAGTAAAGCACGCCTATGATTGCTTGCCTGCAGAAATCCGCGCCCTGGTCACGGCCGACAATGACACGGCGGGGATGCTCAAGTTCTCCAATGGATCCTCACTACGTGTTGCGACATCCCTCCGCTCTTCAACAGTGCAATATTTGCACGTTAGCGAATTTGCGAAGATTTGCAGCCGCTACCCGGAAAAGGCAAGGGAGGTCATGACCGGCGCGCTCAATACGATCAGTAGCGACCAGTATGTTTTCGTCGAATCGACGGCGGAAGGTCGCGAGGGGTCTTTTTTCGACATGGTACAGCGGGCTAGGGCACTTCAGGAATCTGGTGAGAGGCTCACTTCGTTGGACTATAAATTTTTCTTCTTCCCTTGGCATCGCTGCCCTGAGTACACGCTACGAGATAACGTCATCATACCCCCGGAAACAGCTAAATACTTCGAGGAATTGGAGGCTAAGGGGATCCGTCTTTGGCCCGCACAAAAACATTGGTACGTTAAAAAACAGGAGACACAACAATCGGATATGATGCGGGAGTATCCATCCGATCCCGACGAGTCCTTCCACACCTCCCTTGAAGGCGCGTACTATTCCCGGCAATTGATGCAGGCGAGGACCGAGAAGCGCATCTGTTTTCTGCCTCATGACCCGAATTTGCCCGTGTCTACCTCTTGGGATTTGGGCTTCGGCGACTCTACGAGCATTTGGTTTTTCCAGATTTACGAAAAAGAGATCCGGTTTATCGAGTACTATGAGAACAGCGGTGAGCCGCTTACTTTTTACCTCAAACTGCTTCAAGATCGGCCGTATCAATACCACAAGCATTTAGTGCCGCATGACGCTGGTGTGCATGAATTTAGTACCGGCCTATCACGTGTGGAGGTGGCGAGGAAACTTGGTTTCACCTTTACGAAGGTGCCTGATATTGGCTTGGACTCGGGCATCGATGCGGTCAGGAATGTGCTTTCGCGCTGCTTCTTTGACAAAGAGAAGTGTGCCGGAGGGATCAAGTGCTTGGAGTCATATCGCAGGGCCTGGAATGATGCTCATGGCTGTTGGTCCAGCAAACCGCATCATGACAAATTCTCCCATGGGGCCGATGCTTTTCGCATGATGGCAGTGGGGCTTCGCTTGGTCGAGAGGAGCATGAGCTATGATCAGTCAGATGGCGGGCGCACGCTTGGCTACACACCATATCCCGGCGGAAAACCGAAATCGATTTTCTGATCCTACAGGAACAGTATTAATCAAAAATAATTCGTTTTTTCCTATGAAAATGCCTCAAAATATAGTAAAATTAAGGATTTAATTCATCTGTTTTTTTTGGAGTTAAATCATGGTCCAAGTTTTGCCATCACGAGAACAAAGCTTTCTACAATCCTTATTCGGAGGCGCGGCAGCCGGAGCGGAGGCGACGGGCAAAATGCTTCCACAGTTGCAGCAGATGCAACAGCAGAAACAGCGGGCGCAGGACTACAGCAAAGCCCTTGGAGGCATCGAAAAGATCTACGCCAACCCCGATTTGACCGAGCAACAAAAGCTGATTTCAGCCTATAAAGAGCTCGGCTCACACCCAGAACTTGCGCCGCACCTGGGTAGCCAGCTGACACGGGCAGGAGCTCAGCAAGAGAGTTTCAAAGACAAGCTGATGAAACAGCAGCAATTGGATCAGTCCTTCCAGAAGATTCAGCAAATGTACGCCGATCCCAACCTCACCGACGAGCAGAAGGTTTTCGGGGTCTATCAAGAGCTTGCGCAGAATCCTACCTTGGCCGCCAGTCTGACCAGTGCCATGCAGAAACCGGCAAAGACCCGCGGCGAAGACATAGCAGGCCAGCAGTATGCCCGGGGCTACGATGCGATAGTTTCCGGTGATACTTCTGCCCTCAACGAAGTCCTGCACGATCCGGAAACATCCTACGCCGTAAAAAGGCAGCTTACCGACCTTCGCGACAAGTATGAGACCCGAAAAGGGGTGCAGTCCAGGGAGCTTCGACAACGTCAGTCGATGGTCCAAAAAAGCTACAAGCAAGCCATTGAGGCTCAGAAAAAGATTTTGGACAATGTCTATACCGACGACAAAGAGAAGCCAGCGATTAGGAAAGAGATCAAGCGCCTGGAAGCCCTGGAAAAACATGATTTGAAGAAACTGACCAAGAACCCCGACAGTTACCCCTCCCTCGCCCTCTGGAACAATCTGGATCCCGACTACTTTCCTGAAGAGACCGAAGAAGAAGAGGAGCTCTTCACAGAAAGAGAGCAACCAGCTGAGGAGAAAAGCGATGTCGATGAGCGCGTCGAGTTTTTGAATGGGACTTTTCCCCCTCTTCAGTTCAAGGGTAAGAAAAAGCAGGACAAATCAGGCAGAGTATATGAATCGGACGGTAAGACATGGCGACTAGTACAAGGATAGGGTTGGATGAGTTCACGGACCTATCCGATGAATTCACCGATTTTGAACCAACTCCACAGGCAAAACCACAATTTTCCATGGAAAAAGGTGGTAAAGCATCACGTTTTGCCAATGAATTTACGGACTTTTCCGACGAATTCAGCGATATTGAGTCAAATGAGCCAAATGAGTCAATCGCTAAGCGGGCAGCGCACACCCCCTACGACGTGCCGGAGCTTACTCCTGAGCAGACAAAGAAGATGTCGCCGGCAGAGCGGCTACAATATGTGAAAGACTTGGCTACCGAGCGGGAATACAGACAGAGCAAAGGGGTGACTAAGGGTCTTTTATCCGGCGCAACCCTTGGCCTATCTGAGAAGATTCCAGGACTTGCCCCGGAAGAAGGTGACTTTCTTATGGGCTTCGGTGAATTTATGGGGAGTGCCCTTCCAATTAGCAAGCTTTACAGCGTCCTTGGCGGCCCCTTGGTCAAACTGGCTGCAAAGAGCCCTAAGTATGCCAATGCCCTCCAATCTCTCGCCCGCATGACCGGCTTTGGTTTAACCGGCGCGACGTATGAAGGTGCCAAGGAGACCATTAAGACCGGCGAAGTGCCGTCCCCCGATGAGCTGGTCAAGTATGGCGCGCAGTGGGCTGCCTTTGATGGAGCGCTTCAGCTATTGGGTAAAGCAGCCGCCCCCTTTCTCAACAAAATGAAGAGTGTGGCTGAAACCAATAAGATCCCCGAGCGAGAAGTGCTGAATACCGTGATGGACAGCTTGGCCGATCGCAAGATCAGCATTGAAGAGGATCCAGCAGCAGCGATAAAAGCGGCCGAGGACATCCTTGCCGACTACCCCCGCAAGATGCAATCGGCAAGGGAGGAGCGCATCTCCGCCTTGAAGGCCAAAGAGGCCGAAGCCGAAGCCAAGATCACCGAGCCTTTCAAGCAAAAGATTGAGAATGTGGAAGGGCAGCAAAAGCATGTGATTGAAGGGCGCAAAGAAGAGGTGAAAAGGGCCGAGGAATCCTTTGATAAAAAAAGAGAACAGCTACAAGAAAGATCCACAGACCTTGACAGGGAAATAGACACTAAGCTGGAGACCTTTGCCGAAAAGGAAGAGGCAATCACCTCCCAGTTTGAATCGCAAAAAGAGCAGCAGATCGACAAACTTCGCAAGCAGTCCGAAAAGGAGCTTTCCGCTAAGACCCGCGACATTGAGAAGACGATCACCACCTTGGAAAAAGAAATTGATAAGCGCAAAGCGAAGTCTGTGAAAGAAGTGGCGGCCGTCGAATCCCAAATTGTGAAAGCCAAGGAAAAGGGGCAGCCCACAAAGCGCCTTGAGAACGCAAAAGACTCCCTGCAAAACAAAGCTGACAGGCACATTGAATCTCTGCAAAGTGCAATAGACAAACAGCAGCAGCGCATCGATGTCTTCAGGGATAAAGCAGCCGCGGCCCTGGAAACAAAGATTGATAAAATAGCCGCCAAGGACCTCCCTTCCTCTGCCCTGGCTCCCATCGAAAAGGGGATGAACACCCTTGAGAAGGAGATCGCCAAGAAAAAGAAGATCATTGCCGACTCAGAAACACAGCTGGCTAAAGAGAAAAACCTCAAAATCGCCGAACTTAAAAAAGACGCAGAGGCCAAGCTGAAGCAGCTGGAAGGTAAGAAGGGGGAGATCGAAGCCAAACAGGCTGAACGCTTGAAATTACAGCGCGCTAAAGTATACCGCGAGCGCCACCCCGAGATCAAAGTGACTGCCGGCAAAAAACTCCCGGCTGTACGTGCCCAGGCCGTCACCGAGCCCATTATCGAAACTACCGGCAAAGGTGCAGCTGAGCGCATCGAGCATCCGAAAAAGGGAATCGATAAGATCATCGAGAAGATGAATAATTTCGTTCAGGCAGCCAAAACCCCTAAGCAGAGCTTAAAGCGCCTTGGAGAGGGAATAAACGAGGCTGTGTTCAATGCTTTGGCCCCGCTTGAGAAAGCCGAAGCGGGAGTGCCCGTTCCTGAACGCGTTTCGACCAAAATTAAGCTTGCCCAATCCGTTGCATCTGAGATTGACTCCGTGCTTGAGAATGGCATCTTCAGCAACCTCACCGGCAAGTTTGAGCATGGCGGCTTAAAGGAAGCCTATGGCGATCTGACTTGGAAAAAGCTGTCAAAGGGCCTCAAGGAAGGGGAATTCAGTCTTGAGGATCTCGATGCCTACCGCACCTCTAAAATTGCCCTGAAGCGCCAATCTGAGGGCAAGAAAACGGGGATAGACACTAAGAAATCTGTCCAAGATATCGCCCGGCTAAAGAGCAAATACGAGCCCATTGACAAACGGATCCGCGATTTCCAGAAAGCGACACTGGTCACCTACGGCAAGGATCTACTCGGCAAGGACCTGATTGCCGATTGGAACAAAGACTACTACAGCCCCCTTTATCGCATCATGGAAGAAGGCAAGGATGCCATACTTTCCGCCGGATCTCTCAAGCCAAAGCAACCATTCAAAAAGATGGTTGGCAGTGAGCGCAAGATAATCCCTCCCTCTGAAAGTGACCCCTACAATGCCGCTCTCTTGATCCGCAATGCCCGCAAGAATGATGCAGTGCTGCAATACCGCGATCTTGTGCTTAAGGGTGAGCTGCCCGGCAGGATAAAGGCTGCCAAAGTGGATCCGGTTCCAGCCTATGTCCTCGACGAGCTTGGAATCGATTCCGACATGAAGAATCTGGCAGAAGCCCTCTACAACCAGACGCGCACCGACGCTTTTACCCCTGAAGTGAACACCCTTCGCGGCTGGAAAGACGGCAAGCCCTTCCTCATCGAAGTGCCGGAAGATATATACAAAGTTTTTTCAACGCTGGCCCCGCAGGACCGATCCGGACTTGCGCAGATATTCAGCACCACCAACAGGCTCTTTTCCCGCGGCATATCGATGGCACCGCGCAAGTTTGTCTCCATCATGAGCCGGGACGCCCTCTCTTCACTGGTCTACTCAAAGACAGGCAGCAACCCTCTCAGTGTTGTGGAGGCCCTCTCTGACATTCACAAAGCAAGCCCCGTCTATAAGGAGTTTCTTGCTATGGGCGGCGACGTGTATGCCTCCCGCCTGGCTGAGCGCATCGACCGGGCCAAGAAGATCGAGGACCTGATCACCCCCGGCAAAGAGGGCATACTGGTGCCTTTCGAGAAGATGGGCGACTACCTTCGCAAATATAGCGAGAGTCTCGGCGATATATCCCTGGCAGTTCCGCTTGGCGAGTACAAAAGGGCGCTTGCCAAGTATGGCAGTACACCGGAAGGGCGCATCATGGCAGCGATGGAGGCCCGTCGCGTCACCTATGACCCTACCCGAAAAGGGGGCAGCAAGATAGTCCGGGACATTGGAAATTTCGTGCCGTTTTGGAATGTCAGCCTTCAAGACATGTCCATGCTCGGGCGCAACCTGGACACGCCATCAGCCTGGGCGAAGGGGATCGTCGCTATTTCCACCCCTACTCTTCTCCTGAAAATGGCCAACGAAAACAACCCAGACTATCAGGATCTGAATGCCGTGGACAAAGCCGCTTTCTGGCACCTCTACTTCGGCGACAAGCATTTGCGCGTCCCGATCCCCTGGCTGCTTGGAACGACCTTTAAAGTGGCAGCTGAGGGTTTCTATGAGACTGTACAGGATATGAGGAACAAGGGCGATAAGAGGGCAGCAGAGGCATGGAAAGGGCTGTACAGCAACTTTACTGAGAACCTGTCTGGCTCACTCCCCCCTATCGCTAAAGCATACATAGAAACAGCAACAGGCAAATCCCCGATGTCGCCATTATCAGCGATTTTGGGCACGGAAAGCCGCGCTCCCGACGTCATTCCCCGCCGCCTGGAAAACCTTCCTGCAAAGTACCAGGTCACCGCTAAGACAAGCCAGCTGGCAAGGCAGTTTGGCGATCTGTGGGGTGTTTCCCCTGTCAAACTGGAGCGGATGATCAAGAACTTCGGCGGCAATGTGGCAACGGATCTGCTTGCCCTGACCGATGAGATCGCCTACTTCAGCGGCATGGCCGAGGATGAAAGACCGGAGCAAAGAGAGGCCAATTATCTCCTGCTCGGCAACTTTGTGTCGAACAGCCCCACCTCAAGAACGAAGTACGCTAATGAGTTCTACAGCTTATTGAATGAAGCCCGAGAGAGCAAGGCAGCGGAAAGGTTGATCAAAAGCAAAGGCATCATAGATCCTGAATTGAATGAAATCCAATACCGTGGCACTCCTCTTTTCAAATACAACAGCGAAATTTCGAAGCTATTTAAGGCGATGCGCGCAGCAGAGGAAAACAAAGCCCTGTCAGGTGCAGAGAAAAAAGAGAAACTGGATGGCTATCAGGTTAAGATCAATGCCCTCTACAAAAAGGCCGTTGAGCAAGCTCGCAAAGCTGCAAAGGATTAAAACTCCCAGCCACAGGATCGTTTTACAAATCCAAAAGAGATCATTGAGGCAGCAGCATAACTCCATCTTCCCAACAATGAATCAAGCATTTCGCCTACAGACATATTTTGGCCGATAAAATGGCCGATATCTGGCTGCCCTGGCCAATAATACCGCACGATCTCGAGGAAGTCACAGAGCTTTTCCCCAAAAATTCCCCACTCAAGTGGGACAGTTTGCGACAAATGAAAAAAAACGACAAATGATAAATTTATCTAAACAATTAATCGTATTGTTGTTATGATTCGCGTAATGTTGTGCTAAATTGGGTTTTGGAAGACTGTAAATCCCTCGACTTCGGTCTTCGCTGGTTCGAGTCCAGCCGCCCCCAACTCTCTTAGAATCAATAACTTACAAGAAGTTGTTAACCAGAAGAAAATTGTGGTAAGCGCTTTTTGTCCAACCACTCTCCAACTTTTTCAAGTTGTCAAGACAGGCCTTAAATGGGAAAAGTCAGGGTTATTAATGATGAAGTCGATCTATATGCAGTTTTTCTTTAAGTTATCAAGGGCATAAAAATGGATGTAGCTTCGGGCTTGGCAGCAATTCAAGGAGCAATGACTTGCCTTAAGGCCATTTCTGCTGCATTAAAGACGGTCAAAGAAATTGATCAAAAACTTGCTCTTCTCGGCGTGCGTGAGCAGCTCGTAGAGCTCCAAGAGCGCTTATTAGATGCAAAAGACTATACCAGTGACTTAATAAGCCAAAATCAAGAATTGCGTCAACAACTTACCATTAAAGAAGAGATCCAACACCAGGAAGACGGTAACATTTTGTGGCGCGTTGTAGATGGACAAAATAAGGGGCCATATTGTTCTACTTGCTACGGTGCTGAAAGTAAGCTAATTTCCTTAAGTGGAAATAAGCCGGGTGCATGGCATTGCCCAAAGTGTCAAAATCATTTTCACACTCGACAGTGGAGCGAAGAACAAACGCGAATGTATGAGCAGCTCACTCGACGGCATTATCGTTAGTCTATGGTAAAAGTTGTTTACTTAAGAGATTGCTGTCTCAGATACGTATCTTCATTAGCGCTTTAGTCGGTTAATAGGTATTGCATTCTGAATTTTTTTGAATTCTTCAAGAATTCTTTTTTCTTCTTCAGCTGAAGGTCGTGCTCCTGCTTTGGGCGGTTTTGGTCTCATCCTTTTTTTCCATATTTTAGAAGTATGACATCCTTGTAAGACCGGTGGGTATTGGCCGTACTTTAAGTGAAATTCTTCTAATTGTTCATTTGAAAGAGTGTTAAAAAAATTTTCGAGGAGGTAGGAGTCATTTTTCAATTGAGACAAAGATATGAAACTTTGATTTTTTCTTAAGAAGAATGGAGCGATTTTTCTTAGCTCTTTATCGCCTGAGGTAAAAACCATAGAAAAGGGAAGGTAATAAACATATTGGATATCAAGATGAGTTTTTGATTTTTTTCCTTTTTTTATTAATTCAAAACTTATCCCAAGAATATAGAAGAGATTGACCTTGTAGAAATAAATAGAGTATGGGGCAAATATATCAAGTGGCGGACATCCTTTAGCTTTCCAACGAAGCAGCGTAGGTTGTATATGTTCTGGCCTTAGGATGAAATTTGCTGCATTTAACAAAAGTTGTTGTGGGCCAATTTTAGCGAAGAGATCGTCAATCCAATAAATTAACTCGTCTAGCGATTTAAATTTTGGAAAATCGATGAGATCTCCTGCAACGTCTTTGCAAAGCCAATCTAAATCAACCTCGCTATCGATTTTTCGATGCTCTCTACCTGTTTCAATATCATCTTCTTTAAAGATATTATCACCCCAGTTTCTTAGCAAAGTGACTTCCGGAGGTTCGTCTAAAACCCACCCCTTACTCCCATCTTCAGTTACACAATATGTGCCACCTTCAAAAGGTAAACTCCCATCCATCGGAACGAACTCTCCCATCAAATTGTTGTAAGCCAGTTTTTCTGCAGAAGGAATTAGATGTACTGGACCAAAGGTTGATTTAGCAGCAAGAAGGCTAACTTTTTTCTTAAGATCCTCAAGATCTTCCTCCTTTTTTCCAAGCATAGAAGATAACTCCCTAAGCAAAATAGGCGTTATCACATGTGAGTAATATCGACGTAAAGAGTTGTATTCTTTAAAACTAAGACCTTGAATAGTCGATTTGTCCATCTGTGTGAATGGCCCCATGAAATTTAACTCCAATGATTTTTCTTGTTTTGCAACCGCTTATAATTTATAACATATGATATAATAAATATCTTGATGAAAGGCAAGCTGATGTTCCAATTTACAGACATGTCAAATTCAGAAGAGCAAATTGCTCAACATGTGCTCGAAATTCGACTTGAAATGGGTCTTACACAAGAGCAGTTCGCAGCAAAACTTGGTGTTTCTTTTCCTACCGTAAATCGCTGGGAAAACAAAAAAACAAAACCTTCTCCTCTTGCTATTCAGAAGCTACAAAAGTTTCTATCAGCTCTGAAGAAAAAGAAGAATGCTTCCCAGGAGAGTATGGAAGAAATAGAGGCGAGTGATGCGCCACAACACACAAAAATTGTAAATAAGGCTACAGTATGACCGCGCTACCTATTAATATTGATGAGCTACTGAGAGGACAGATTGTTGAATGGGAACGTCTTGAGTTCAAAAAAGGATGGAATCCCGAAGAAATCATTCACACCATTTGCGCTTTTGCAAATGACATCAACAATTGGGGTGGGGGTTATCTAATTATAGGAATAGAGGAGGATAAAGGCCAGCCGATTTTTCCGCCAATAGGCATATCAGCCAATAAAATAGACGAAATTCAAAAAGAG
Source organism: uncultured Chlamydiae bacterium (assembly GCA_963696295.1). Taxonomy (GTDB): domain Bacteria; phylum Chlamydiota; class Chlamydiia; order Chlamydiales; family JAJFMB01; genus CAVOJR01. The sequence continues at coordinate 2,660,737 of CAVOJR010000001.1, forward strand.
CTTGTCAACTTAAGTTATAGGCTGCGTCCAAATTATCATCCAATAGTTGCGCCTGTCGTTTTTCAAGAAAAAATGATTCTGTTGATCTGGTGTCCTGGCGGTCAAACGCGACCTTATCAAGCTCCTGATACTTTAGGTAAGAATGCACCTTATTCTTATTTCATAAGGCGCAATTCTACAACTGTAAAGGCTCAGACAAAAGATGTTCAACGACTTCATGAAATGGCAAATCAAGTGCCTTTTGACGATCGAATTTGCCATCAAGCTAGCCTGAAAGATCTTCAGGTAGGTCTCATTAAAGACTTTTTGAGAGACGTGAAGAGCGACCTCATATCAGAAGTTGATAAGATTGCTCTTGAGCAGCTCTGTCGTCAAATGCAGATTGTGCAGGGACCAGAGGAATATCTTAAACCATTAAATATTGGTCTAATGATGTTCAATAATAATCCAGAGCAATTTTTTCCCTATGCTCGGATTGAAATCGTTGATTTCCATGACGAAGTAGGCGATAGCTTTTCTGAAAAGATTTTCAAAGGACCCATCCATATTCAGCTTAGAGAGGCATTGAGATATCTTCAGTCGATGTTTATCAAGGAGGAGATTCGTAAAAGACCTGATCGTGCCGAAGCTGATCGATTTTATAACTATCCTTACGTTGCCTTAGAAGAGGCTTTAGCTAATGCTGTCTATCATAAAGACTATGCCCAAAGAGAACCGATTGAAATCAGCATTAGGCCAGATCGTATTGAAATTTTATCATTTCCAGGTCCATTACCTCCCTTGAAAATTGAAGATTTAAATAAAGGATCTGCCCACGTTCGGACTTATAGGAATCGGCGAATTGGAGACTTTCTTAAAGAGCTTCATCTGACTGAAGGGCGTTGCACTGGAGTGCCCAAAATTCATAAAGCTATGGAGGCAAATGGGTCGCCTCCGGCAATTTTTGAAACAGATGAAGAGTCTCATTACTTTCTTACGGTTTTGCCTATTCATCCCGAAGCAGGAAGAAGAGCAACAGCTGCAAGTCAAAACACACCGGTAGAGGAGCAAACACACCCGTATACCGGTGTGTTTGGTACCGAAACACACCCGTATACCGGTGTGTTTCCAATAGAAACCTTGCCACAAGAGCTTACAAATGTTAATTAATAAATTTAATAAACGCTCTAGTATAAAAGACTTACGTTTATTAATTCAAAAACTCTGTGCATGGCAACCACTAACAGCTCAGCAATTAGTAGAATCTTCTGAAAAGAAAAGATAAAAAACACTTCGTTAGAAGCCATCTTACGCCAATGATTAAAGAAGGGACGCTAAAATACTTATTTCCCGAAGATGAGGACTCTCCTAATCAAGCATATACCTGTGAAAAAGGAGATGGCGATGAAGGCTCAAAATAAACTAATTTTGCACATTCTTCAAAAGGATCTGACAGGTAGATGGCTTCCTGTTTGCGTCAAAGGAAGCTATTGCGGAAAGACGAGCTATTCGCGAAATGATTATTGGGTGTAAAGATCTATCGCGTCATTTTGAGAAATAAGCAGAGAAAAGGAATGGTCTCTATAAACAAGTTATGAAATTGGCAAAGGCTCGTAATCATGATTATTTCTTAATATAAGTCGATTTCATCATGTCTTTCACGCTTTTTTGACTAATCTTCCTTGAAAGAGTAATCCTGATTGAAAAATAATCCTGCATTCGAAATGCATATTGTTCCAAAAAAATATAAAAAATTTGGTGAACTTAAATTAAGTTTTATATCTTGTTGTTAATTTTCTTTTGATCTATACTTCCATTTTTATTAAAATGGTGAATTTAAAATGATAAAGTTGTTGTTTATTTTTTTGACAACTATTTCTTTTGTTTCTTCTGTAGAATTGCCAAAGTATAGAATGATCGACCTAGGATTATTTGGAATAGATGAGAGTTGTGCTATTTCAATCAACGAAAAGGGACAGATTTTAGGAAGATGTGAAGAAGGAGGTTGTTCTTTCGTATTTATATGGGATAAATTTAATGGTCTTAAATTAATTGATTTACCTGAAGGATGTGAATATTGGGGATTCAAGTTTAATAACAAAGGACAAATAGCAGGAATAGTTCGTTCAGATTCTATTTTTAGGGTTTTTCTTTGGGATCCTAATTTAGGTTTATGGGAGGTTGAAACTTCAAAGAATAACATATATTTAGCTGCACTTAATGATCAAGGACAAATTTTATTCAATGTAGATGAGCAAATGATTTTTTTTGACCATGGGAAGAAAACCAACTTAACAACTCTATTTAAAAAACAAGTACCTGGGCAGTGGAATTCATGTTTTCCTGTTGCTCTTAACAATTATGGTCATGTAGCTTTCAATACCAGTATATCCAATTCGAACCAACACCATCTAGGATGTAGATCATTTTTATGGAAGGATGACTCGTTCAAAACGGTTGTTTCAGAAAATGAATGGAAAACTTTAGTAAACATAAAGTGTGTAGATAATGATGTAAACGTCGTGTGTATGGATGACGAAGGGAACATGATTTTAACTCTTTATTCGTATCTAGGAGGTGGTTCATTTGCACATTTGCAATACTTTATTAGTCCATCTAGAAATGTTAATTTTTCTTGTCAAGGGTGTTACTGTATAAGAAACGGTCTTCCTATTGCAATAGATTGTTTGCATGGAAAATTAAAAAAAGACAATCAAGATAAATTATACATTTCAAAAGGTCTTCAAATCAAAAAATTGTTGAAGGATGAGTATCCATATTACAATGTCTCTTCTGCTGATGTATCAGATCAAAATTCTAAGGGATATGTGGTAGGACAGATTGACACGATGTTTCCAGGAAGACATGCTTTTTTAGCAATTCCTGAAGAATAAAGGGGAATAGTGCTTTAGTCAGCAATGCTATTTATTATTGAAAAAATTTAATATATATAAAATAATGCCATCTCCATCAATCAAAACCATAAGAGATCTAATATTTTATCAATATTCCAAAATAATAGCTGATTCTGTTGGATTGTCTAAAACAGGATCTACCAAGAGCGAATATTTTAGCTTTGTTATGGATCGTGTAAATAAGCTACGTAGTGGTGAAATTAATATGAGCACTATATCTCGGGAAATAAAAATGCAAATCCTCTCAGAACAAAAGTGCTGTGAATATTGTGGTAAATTAGATGGGTTATCTTGGGATCATCTCATACCCCGAAGTAAAGAAGGTCCTGACGATGTTGAGAATTTGGTTTTATGTTGTCGGAGCTGCAATTCCTCTAAAGGTAATAGAGGGCTTTACGCTTGGTTTGGGATTAAAAATAAAGACAATTTCCCAAGGATTGTCGCAGGTAAGTATCTAAAGCTTCTTTATGATCTCCATAATGAACGAGGAACCCTAGATGCTCGTGATCTAAATGGGGATGGAAAACTTGATGTTTTAGATCTGGAAATTTACTAATAAGTTGCAAGTGTATTTTAAATTAATAATTTTATTGATATAAGTGTTTAATAATGCTCTTTCCATGGAATAATGGGCCGGAGAATGAGGACTATAATCCGGTTGTGTTTGATCAAGATAGAATCCTTATTCGCTGGGGGCGTTTTTATGAACAGCGATTGAGCAAACACTAACTCACAATACTCGAGGTAATCATGAAAATTTTCGCTAGTATGATTTTATGTATGTCATATTGTATTCCTTTACAAGCAGATTGTAGATGGTCTGAATTAGAGAATGGAAAGATTTGTATTTCTTCTCATCTTGAGAGGTTAACAAATGGAAGGAAGGATTCAACATTCATTATATTAAAAATGTGGTTAAGCAAAGATGGTAAAATGAACGTCAAACTTGATAAAATAGAGGCTATCTGGTTTTCGGTTCATGGCTCGCCGGGTGATAAATGCGCTTTTATTACGGTAGGCGATAACGCTGGCGGACTCATTAATGGTGCTAAAGTAGAAGAAGCAAAGGTGACTTATCTTGGGTGCATTATTGAAATTGATTTTCCCTCTCAATGGCCTGGATGCTATTCAAATACAAAGATTATTGCAAAACGAAAAGGAAAGGATAGAGAAAATAATATCAAAGGAGAGTACGAGTGCGATGTAGTAATTTCATATAGAGAAAGTTTATCTCATGAAGATGTAGACGGAAAAATTCAGCTAGAAGTTGGAAAAAAAAGCAACGAACATGAATATAGACCGATAGAGACTTTGATACTCCCTAGTTTAAAAGTCATATAAAATTTTCAAAATCGCATTTACGCAAATTTTACGCACTAGACTTCATAAAGTGATTTAGAGTTAAAAGACGTAAAAGGCGGCGTGTTGGCACCAGGATTAGCAACAAAAAAAGGGTCCGGTAATTGTGAAATTGCAGCTGCTAGACTAGTCAAATTACCATCAGATAATTTTGTTGCTGCCTGATTTGGAGGAACATGATGCCGACATGCAGTAGCAGGAGTAAGATAGTATATTTTTGAAATGATATTTGTGATGCCGTTTCTCAGGAAGTTTATTTTTTCTTGCTCTTTTTCTACCCCGCAATCGCCTGCCTAAAATCATCCATAGTCACATGACCAAGCGAATGGCTGCCGGCCTCTTCAAGGCTGATATTCGCTTGATCCAAACGCTCCAATGCGTAGGAGGAAGCTTCTTTGACTATCCCTTCAATATCTGCGCCGGAGTAACCTTCAGTTAAGTTGGCTAATTGCTCGAGATTGAAGTCCGGCAGCACATTCGCTTCTTTCAACCCTTTGGTATGAATGGCGAAAATCTCCTTTCTCCCTTGCAAGCCGGGAAGGGCCAGTTCCAGATGCAGCTCAATCCGTCCCGGACGCAAGAGGGCCTTGTCGATTATATCGGGCCTGTTCGTCATGATGATCACAAAAATATTATCGAGCTGTTGCAATCCATCGAGTTTGCCCAAAAACTGGTTCACCCAGGAATTGTACCAGGGATGTTCGCTCCCCTCTTGACGGGTGCCCAAGATCGATTCCGCCTCGTCGATAACCACGACATACATCCCTTCTTTCCCTTTTTTCTTTGCTTCCTCAGCGGATTGGAAGAGAGCGCGGATCTTCTCTTCAGTAGCCCCAATAAATTTATTGGTCAATTCGGAGGCGTTAAGCAACTGAAACCGCTCTCCTTCCCCGCAGCCAAAAACTTTGCCGATATTCCGCGCCAGGGTCGTCTTCCCGGTTCACGGAGGACCGTACAGCATCATCCCCTTGATCGGTTTAAGCCCTCTTTTCTCAAACTCCTTTTTTGAGGGGCCCCCGCGAGAGGATCACCTTGTGCAAAAGGGTTTTCAATTGCTCTGATATACCCCCGACGACCTCTTCCAGCTTAGTGATATCCATTTGTTCCGCGGCTTGCGCCAACAAAAGCTGATCGTCCATATCAAACTCTATCTTTGTTTCAGCGGTAATTTCCCCGATAATTCCATACTTTTGTCCAGCAGGCTTTGTCTCAAAGTCCGTCTTTTTGGCTTCCAGAGTAAGGTTGATTTTCTTGAAGTTAGCATCCAGGCAAGTGATGGAAATCCGCTGATTGCTGAAGATTTTACCTTGCAAAGCTTTCCTGGCCTCTTTCTCAAGAGCCTTCTTTGAAAAAGTGAATGGCTCCTTGAAAAATCATGCTGACTCGACTTTCAAGGTCAGCTTGAGGACTTTATACATTGACGAGTCATCGACAATATAAACTTTCTCTTTTTTGCTGCTGACACTAAGATCTGTTGCCTCGAGAATTTGGCCATAGGAATTGGAATTTCCATCGCAATCGAGATTTTGGACGCGCAGAAAGAATACGCTCGTGGAGAGCGTCACGGAAATGCCTTGCTTACGCACCAGTTTTTTCTGCAGAAGATACTCCTTCAGTTCTTTGACCGGGAGCCAGGCTATTTTGTCACCTTTTTTCTCCTCCGGCATCCCTTCAATCTCCATTTCCATGCTTTTGGCTGGGGCTTCTCCTTTGCATAAGAGGAGATGCATCTGCAAGTTCGGGGCTATTTCTACACTATAATTGGCCCCCCCTTTAAGTTGGTACGATTTGTGATACGCCTTCTTCTCACCGTTTTTGTTTACATCTAGGACTTTTTGAACTTTGATATCAAGCTCCTTTCCGTGCCATTTTGCGGCAAATACTTCCCTTTTGCAAAAGGGGCCTGCTCTCAGAGCATTAGAGATTAATTCCCGAATTTCAACCGAATCAATCACTAAAGAGGGCACATAGGGTTTCTGGAAAATTTTGTCGATCTGTTTGGAATTGACCAAAAGTTTTATCTTCTGATTTTCGTTTATTTCGTAGGTGCGATCATAAATCGCTAAATTCTTTTCCGTTTGGAAATCCAGATCCGTTTCTTCAGTCAAACGGCAAAAAAGGCCTGAATTAGCCGGCTCCCAATTTGTGAGCTTTGCAAGGAACTTCCATTTCTTGTAAGGGAATACAAGGGTATGCCCCTTTGAGTAAATCTGCTCATTATTCTTCAGATAAACGCCTGTTTTATTTCATGCAGAGGAAGGGATACTTGCCCCTCTTCGTTATTTTCGAGCAGGGTCAGGCTGAAATGAGCCTTTGTCGCCAAGGGAAAATCTGCAAAAGCTTTCATCACAGGATTTGCCAAAATAGAACGATTCTGATTAAACATGAAAATGCCTTTTGCGACCTCGTCTACCTGGCGCAAAGAGAGCAGAAGGGTGCCCGGGGGGATCGAATCGACCCCTTGAATGGGATAGATGTGATCGGCCAGCCGGATCCATTTGGCTTGACAATTAGCGAGGTCTTGAGAGGGCATTCCCACGCAATTTAAATCCCCCCAATCCGATTCAGCCGAGATGGCGATGCGGGCGATTTTTGACACCCCATCTTCCGCTATTTCCTGTTTGATAGGGTTGACATTGTCATCAAACGAACGTTTCTCACTGACATTCATGCTGTAAGCTCCGAATAAAAAAGATGAAACAATACTCTGCAAAGCTATTTTTTGCAATGACAAGCCTTTTATTCAACCAGTTGCAAAAAAGGGGGTTTTTGATTACAATTGTAAACTATGAATCAAAATATTCTAAGCATCCTTTGCGATCCAGGCAGCCATCGATCTTTAACTGAACAGAATGGAAGCCTAATCGGAGAAGATCAAGTTTATCCCATTGTTGGAGGCATTCCCATCTTTTTAAAAGAAGGCGATGTTACCGGCGATAACGAAAAGTATCAAAAGTTTTATGATAAAGTGGGTCGCTTTACGGGTTCTGTATTTTGGTTTATCTGCCGCCTTTTTCGATGGGATATGGTTTCCCAAAGAAAAAATTTGTTGTCTGATTTGCAGGTGAAACCCGGTGACAGAGTGCTGGAAACATCGATTGGCGCTGGAGCCAATATTCCCGCGCTCGATCCCCTCGCATGCTATGTTGGAGTCGATATTTCTATGGGCATGCTCAGGGCTTGCCAAAAATATCACCTCCTTCAGCCTTATAATTTACAGCTCATTCAGGCTAATGCCGAATTTTTACCGTTTAAAGATGATTCTTTCGATGTGGTTTTTCATTTTGGGGGAATTAATTTTTTTAATGATAAAAGCCGGGCAATAAGAGAAATGATCCGCGTCGCCAAGCCGGGTGCAATGATTCTGATTGGCGATGAGACTCAAAAGCATGTGGATTCCTGGTATAAAAAAGTTCCATTCATAAAGCGGTATTTTAAAGATGTAGAACCTGTTGCCATACCGATAGATCTGATTCCCTCAAACATGCATAATCTAAAAGTTGATTATAAATGGGATGATTCGATGTATGTCATCACCTTCAATAAACCAGCTTAGCACCGAGAGGTTTCTATGAATTACGATGTCGTCGTTATCGGGGCCGGGCCGGTCGGGATAGCTACTGCCTGCTCCATCAAAGCCGTCAACAATTCCATCCAAATTTGCGTGCTTGATAAACTCGCGAGGAGAGAGCGACATCATGAGGTGTTGGTTAAGGCGGATACCATAGAGAAAATTCAATATGTGCTTAGCGAGGCTCAGAAAAATTATTTCTCTGCCAATGACAATGTGGACCGCTTAATGGGCGTTATCCGGAACTGGAAGGATCGTGTTATTCCAATAAGCAAAATTGAAGCGGATTTAGCCGGTGAGGCTCGCCGGATGGGTGTTAAAGTCTTGCGCGGTAAAGAGTATGAGGTTGGAGAAGCATTGCTGGATTCTGAAGGATTGGAAAGAATTTTTAGCGCAGCCAAAGTGATCATCGGAGCTGACGGCCCGGATAGTGTTGTGCGTAGAGTGGTTATGCCGGTTGATGTCAAAAAAGGCCATGCGGTCGCACTAAGTTATAAGACAGAAGGAGGGGCATCGCATATTTTGCAAGTTTCTGTGAAAAAAGAGACATTTGACGCCTTATGCCTGAAGAACTCCTGGACGCTTGAGGAGCTTAGAGCTGAAGAGGAACAGAATATCAAAGAGATTTATCAGCGGCTTCAAGCTTATACCAATGGCATGAAAGCGAGGATGATACAATGTTTGGAAGAGAAAGTGTCTACGCTGGAGATGAGCATTTTTCGCAGTGAGCCCTGCGCTATGTTTTACCGGGGCAAGTGGGTGCTCCTTGTCGGGGATGCGGAATCAAGGGCGGCCTTGGGAAATGGATTTAGTAAAGGATTAAGAGGGGCTGCCGCATGCGCTAACACTGTAACCACTTTTTTTTCACCAAATTATGTGGATGAGACCCTTTTCAAAGAGCACAAGCAAATCATGAAGCGCATTTTCGAGGAATCATAAGGCTTGAGAAATTTTTAATGAACGGTTATTTTAGCAGGACATATTTTTAGGTGTATCTATGAGAATTCTATTATTTTTAGTATTAACATCTCCTCTTGCCGCTGTCCTGACGCCCGCTCTTAAGACAGAATTGGTCCAGGAAGCCGCTTTGGCCCGGAAGAATGCTTACGCCCCCTATTCCCAATACCTGGTTGGCGCGGCTCTTTTGACAAAATCGGGAAAAATCTACAAGGGCTGCAATGTGGAAAATGCCTCTTACGGCCTGTGCAATTGCGCAGAGCGGACGGCTATTTTTAAAGCCGTTTCCGAAGGGGAAACGGATTTTGCAGCTATTGCTCTTGTCACAAGAGATGGAGGGATGCCTTGCGGCGCCTGCCGGCAAGTGTTGAATGAATTCGGACCCAAAATGGTTGTGCTTGCAGCCGATGAACATGGAGTGATTCATCGGGAATACACGTTGGATCAGCTTTTACCAAACTCTTTTGGCCCTGCCAATTTGGATTAATATGGTTCAAATTGCGGCCACCTCAGATTTTCACGGTGAGCTTCCGGAGATACCTGATTGCGATTTGCTGCTGCTCGCGGGCGATATGTGCCCGGATGGGCCCCCATTGATGCAGGCGAAATGGCTCGATGGGCCTTTCCGGAACTGGTTAGAGACTATCCCTGCCAAAGAGGTGGTGATGGTGGCGGGAAACCACGATCTGATCTATGAGAAGGACAAGAATTTGGTGCCTAAAGGCTTAAGATGCCATTATTTGGAAGACAGCTCGGTGGAATTGTACGGATTGACCATCTACGGCACTCCCTGGCAGCTCCCCTTTTGGGGTTCGTTTAACCTCAATGAGGAGGCCCTGGCAGAAAAATATCGCCTGATTCCCCCTAAAGTGGATATTTTGATCAGCCATTCCCCTCCTTACTGTATTGCAGATCTGGTTGAAGAATCCATTCACACAGGGTCTGTTTCCTTAAGGAAGAAAGTGTTTGAAGTCAAACCCAAGTTCTTTGTCTGCGGCCATATCCACTCGGCTTTTGGGGTATACAAGATCAATGATATCGTATTTGCCAATGTGAGCCTGCTGAATGACGATATGATAGCCGCCAATCCGCCCGTCGTTCTAGCTTGAAACGGAAAAGCATTTTTCGGCATTTTCGAGGATGCGGTTAATGGTATCGGGATTAACCTTCAGTTCATCCTCGCCAAACTCGTAGACGCCGCCTAAAATAAGCCGGTCGTTCCAGGGATAGATGAAAACAAAATAATTATTGTCAACTTCTTGAAAGAACAAATAGTCAATCTCCTCCTGGTGTTTGAAATAGATTATTTGTCCGCGCGCCGGAATGAATTCCTGATCCTGGAAAAGATTCATCGAACCTATGCTGAGGCAATTTATGATAGTAGGCTCTTCCAGGTTGAGGATCTCTTCCAGATTTTCAAAATGGCATTGCTGCCAGATGACTCCCTTATCTTTGACTTTGGCGTTCAAGTCTTCAAGAAAGAATTTCCCGTTCAATCCCACCTCGTAGACTCTTTGGCAATTTTTAATCGTTCCATTATCGAAGTGGAGGATGACTTCGTCCCCTGCTTTTTTTTGTCTACAGCTATAAGCGGTGATGAGCTTCACGCCGGCAAACTCAGGCGTATCGGTTGTGCTTTTCAGAAAACGGATTTCCGAAGTTTCCAGCAACTGTTGATGCAGCTTTTTCTTCTCTTCAGGAAGATCTTTTGGCAAGGAAAGGGGGCTCCAGATCCCGGCGGCAACATTTGAGGTCAGATAGGGATTCCAGTTATCGGCATAAAGATGCACATCATAGCCTTGCTCTAAGAGATCGTAAGCCGCGGCCAATCCAACCACACCCGCCCCCAATACGGCTACACTTTTGGATGAGGGCTTTTCCTGATTCAATAGGTCAAGCACTTGTTCTGCGCCGCCAAAGGCGAGAGTCAGCCCCGATCCTCCATAGCCATAATTATGTATAATCAGCTTATCCTGAATCTTTTCCGCTTCTATACGGACTCCGCTCTTTCTAAACGGGCGGATCCCCACATTGGTTCCGATGATATTATCCCGGGATATGTTCGGCGTTTTGAGAAATACATGCTCGGCGCTGAAAAGCGAGAAACAAAAAAGAGAGGCGAAACAAATCCGGTAAAACATCAAAGACTCCTTCAGGGATTATTTTCAGAGAACTTTACGCCTGATTGCCATTTTCATTCAAATGCTTTTTAACAAAGGCGCGGTCGTATTTCAGCGAAGGATTTTCAGAGCTGTTTTTACCTTATTGCCAATCCGGAAATTTTCAGCTGTTCGTAATAACAAATATACCCAACCAACTCTTCAAGTTTTAGCGGCAGTTTGTGCTACTTAGAGACATGATATTTTTCTGCTAATATCATAACGGATTGAACTCATAAATTTATTAGTCAATTGGCTGAATTCCAAGGCTATACTTTAGGTAATTTAGAAATGTAATAAACCAAAGCCAATAGATTTACTCCTACCAATCCTGCCAATGCCAGCTTTCGGTAAGTTTTCGATGAAGAAGAACCGGCTGCAGGCTTAAATGAAACAGCCCGTTGAACGGAAGCGGCAAGGGCTTTAAGGGTGGCTCCGGCAGAGTCTAGACCGTTCATGATGTTGGTGTAGATTCTACTTCTTAAGCTTTTTTTATTATCATCAGGAATGCTGTTATTGTTGTTACTGTTGTTGGCGTGGTCATAATTATTATTGTTGGCGTGGTCACAATTATTATTGTTGGCGTGGTCACAATTATTATTGTTGGCGTGGTCACAATTATTATTGTTGTTTTTGCCTGTGTAGTGTCCGTCCTCTAGATTATTGTTGTTGTAAAAACCTGTGTCCTGCCCTTTTTGCTTTTTTACGAGAAGCTTCTCATGATAATGTCCCGCCGCTTGCTGGTTTTCAAAACGCGCGACTTTTGATGTAACGTTACCCATAAACCCTTCCTTTTTATTATTATTAATATGTTGTCATTATATTAATAAATTTTAAATTTTATATTAAACTTATATTAAGATTGTGTAAATTATTTGATATAATTATAGATACTCGCACGGGAGGTGCTTAATTTTTGAGCGATGAAAGGAGCCGCGTTTTTATAATTGAATATCCCTTTGCGATAAAGATGCTGCACCAGCTCTTTTTTTTGATCCCGGTTGAGGCGGCTGAGCAGCAAGCGGTTTTCCTCCAGGTATTGCTGGATCAGGGCGGTCGCCTGGCTTTCCAGCTGGCCGCCAAAGAGTTCTATGGGATTTTCCGCGCCTTCTTTAATACCCAGGAACAATTCCAACAAACGGTGCCCCTCTTGAAAGGCGCTGACATCCACATTGATGCAGATCAAGCCGACCGGCTTTCCCTTTTCATTTCTTATTGTGATCGAAGTGCACTTGAGAGGACGCCCGTCATGGTTTTGTTTGTAGTAGGGTGTAAAATAGGCGGGAAACTCCTCGGCGCTGATTTTCAGTTCTTTTAGCGGCGAGGCCTCTCCCACTTTCCTTTGCGAAATAGGATGGTAGAGGGCCACAATTTCCCCTTTTTCCAGATCGTGGACGGCGGCTTCAGCGAAGGGATGAAAAAGCTCCACAATCGCTTTTAACATGGGTTCATACTGGGAGAAGTGAGATTTTTCCATAAGCCTCTATTTTACAAAAACATTGGATAATTGTACACTTGGGAATATGGATGTAGAAAGAGCGCGAAGAGAAACACCCGGCTGCCGGCACGTTTTGCACTTCAATAATGCCGGAGCCGCCCTGATCCCTCAACCTGTCCTGGAGGCTGTCACCCAATATCAGCTGCTCGAGGCAGAAAGAGGGGGTTATGAAGCCGCGGCCATCGAAGAGGCGAAAATCAAAAACTTCTATCAGGCGGCGGCCAAACTGCTGAACGCTCAGCCAAATGAGATCGCCTTTCTGGAAAATGCCACACGCGCCTGGGACATGGCTTTTTATAGCCTGGAATTTAAGCCGGGCGACCGGATCTTGACCGCGCAAGCGGAGTATGCCAGCAATTACATCGCCTTTTTGCAGGTGGCGAAGCGCACCGGAGCGGAAATTGGGGTCATACCCAATGATGAGCAGGGGCAGCTTTCTCTATCCGCTTTGGAAAAGAGTATTGACGCCAGGGTTAAGCTGATTGCGATCACGCATGTGCCTACCCAAGGCGGTTTGATCAACCCGGCTGAAGAAGTGGGAAAAATAGCCAATCAGGCCGGCATTTTTTATCTGCTCGATGCCACTCAATCGACGGGGCAGCTTCCCATTGATGTCAAAAAGATCGGCTGCGATGCGCTTTGCGCCACCGGGCGAAAATATCTCCGGGGACCGCGCGGAACGGGATTTTTGTATGTGAAGCAAAGCGTGCTTGAAAACATGGAACCCCCTTTTTTGGACCTGCATGCCGCCCAATGGACGGAGAAGAACGCCTACACCATTATGCCGGATGGACGGCGGTTTGAAACCTGGGAGACGAGCTATGCTAATAAAATCGGGCTCGCCGCCGCTATCGATTACGCCCTATCCTTCGGCATTGAGGCTATTTGGGCCCGCATCCAGCACCTCGCCGCTGAGCTTCGCGCCAGGCTTTCAGCCGTACGGGGAGTTACATTGAGGGATTTGGGACGGCATAAGTGCGGCATCGTGACCTTCACTCTGGATGGGTGGGACCCGAAGGAGCTTTGTCTCGCGTTGCGAAAAAGAGATATCAACGTGTCGGTGTCATGGCAGGAATACGCGAAATTGGACTTTGAGGCGCGCGGCCTTTCCAAGCTGGTGCGAGCCTCCGTCCATTATTATAACACTCTCGAGGAAATTGAGCGGTTTTGCCAATTTTTATTGACAAATGCCCCTTAAATTTTAACAATCGTGAGATATGGAAACAGAAGATTACGATCTCCTCGTGCTGGGCAGCGGCGAGGGGGGTAAGTTTATCGCCTGGACACTCGCAAAAAAAGGGCAGAAGGTCGCCGTCATTGAGCGAAAATACATCGGCGGTTCCTGCCCGAACATTGCCTGCCTTCCGAGCAAAAATTTCATTCAGAGCGCCAAAGTCGCTTCTTACTTTCTCCGCAGCGAAGAGTTTGGAATTACCAAGGACAACTGGAAAATCGATATGCAGGCCGTGCGGGAACGGAAGCGCAAAATGGTCGCGGGTCTCGTCGACATGCACCTCGATCTCTACAAAAAAAGCGGAGCCGAGCTGATCGTCGGATCGGGCAGCTTTGTCGCGCCTAAAACGATCGAGGTGGCTTTACCTGACGGAGCGAAGCGCCGTCTGGTCGGAAAACAAGTCGTCATCAATACAGGCAGCCGCTCGAAAATCGACAATACGCCCGGCCTGGCTGAGGCGAATCCGCTGACCCACATTGAAGCCTTGGAGCTGGCCAGGATTCCCGAACATCTGCTGATCATCGGCGGCGGCTACATAGGCCTTGAGTTTGCGCAAGCGATGCGCCGGCTCGGCAGCCGGGTGACTCTTGTGGAGCGGAACGACCGCCTGGCCCACCGGGAAGATCCGGACATTTCGGAAGCTTTGCAAGAGCTTTGCCAAGACGAGGGAATCGGCGTGGTCACAAATGCTAAAATTGTGCGGGTCGAGGGAAAGTCAGGGGATGCGGTCACTCTTCACCTAAATGGCGGCACTACCCTGAAAGGCACTCATCTTCTGGTTGCCGGAGGCAGGACGGCCAACACTCAAGGCATTGGTCTTGAGCTGGCCGGGGTAGAAGTCACCGACAAGGGTTTTGTCAAAGTCAATGAGCGGCTGGAAACAACCGCGCCGCAAGTTTTTGCGATGGGCGATTGCGCCGGAAGCCCCCACTTTACCCATATTTCCTTTGACGATTTCCGCATAGTCAGGGACAATCTGGCCGGAGGCAGAAGAGTGACTACGGGGAGGCAAGTTCCCTTTTGCCTGTTCACAGACCCGGAGTTTGCCCGCGTCGGACTTAGCGAAACCGAGGCGAAAAAGCAGGGTATTGCCTATCGGCTGGCAAAGATCCCAATGAGTGATGTGCTCCGCACCCGGACCCTATCGGAGACGAGAGGTTTCATGAAAGCGCTCATCGATGCAAACAGCGATCGCATTCTCGGCTTCACCGTTTTTGGGGCGGAGGCGGGAGAAATCATCGCCGCTGTCCAGGTCGCTATGCTAGCCGGTCTGCCCTATACGGCTTTGCGCGACGCGATCTTTACCCATCCTACTATGCTGGAGGGGCTTATCCCTCTCTTTTCCTCACTGCAGCCTTTAAAGCCGGATGAAAACGGCATCGCTTCCCTTCCAAGCCCCTACTCTTACAGCGCTACAGTATCTAAGCTGAAAACAGCCATTGAAAGCAAAGGGTTGACTCTTTTTGCAGAAATCGATCATGCCGCCGGGGCTAAAGAGTCAGGTTTGCAGATGCAGCCGGCTCTCGTACTTATCTTTGGCACGGCAAAAGCCGGCACTCCTCTCATGGCGGCAAATCCGCTGCTCGCCCTCGATCTTCCCCTCAAAGTCCTGATTTGGGAAGATAGCGATAAGAAAGTTTCCGTGAGTTACAACTCCCCTCAATTCCTGGCCGCGCGCTATGCGATCCCGGCAGGCCTGTTGAAAAATATTTCCGGCGTGGAAGGGCTTGTCAAAACGGCGCTTGCTTAAATTTGGAGCAGCTCTTTAATTTCTTCCATTAATTTTTGGGTGTCCTGGATTGTTTTGGGAACGACAAAAATCGTGTCGTCACCCGCAATAGTCCCCAATATTCCCGTCGCAATTTGATTGTAATCGAGCAGGCGGGCTACCATGGATGCCGATCCCGGACTGGTAAAGATCACGACCATGGCTTCATTTGACATCACATTAAAAATCAAATCTTTCAGAGGTGTGTTCATCGAAGGGGGAGCCGGCTCCCTTGCCAGGGAATAAACCGCTTGTCCCTTTTCATTGACTACCTTGACCGCCCCGATCTTCCGCAGCAGCCTGGAAGCCTTCGACTGGTTGATATCATAGCCGAGCTGTTCTAAAGCCGAGCAAATATCCTCCTGTGTGCTGGCCTTTCGACCCATCAACAGCAGGCGCAGCGCGGAAATCAGATTTTGAGCGTCTTTAGCCATGATCCATCCTTTGCCGCATGTTACCAAACACGTAAATTTAAAGACAATAATAATTTAATTGAAATAAATTCTAAAAAATAGTATAATTACATTATTAACTAGAGGGGTTTATTATGATTTCGTTTCATGGTGGATATCAGGAACTTCCCAAAGATGTGGCTTCAGATGAATTCGATTTGACGACACTCGACCAATATTTTGAGGAATGGAAAAAGAAGGCCGCCTCCAAAAATATTAATATCGATGGTTACACATACTTTTATTTGGCAGCAAAGGCTGGCGGAGAAGCGTTGCGCGATCCTAAAACACTGCGTCTGCCCAAAGCCACCTTCGAAAATCAGAAGAAAGTGCGCACCATGGTGGTGAACAACATCATATACAGAATCGCCCTGAGCGAGATCGAGGAAACGGAAAAAGCGGCCTTGGCCGACCCCCGTTTCAAAAAATTGAGCTCTGAGATAAAAGATGATGCCAAGTACTTACGCAGGATGCTTTCACCGAAGCCCTCGGCAGATGAACCCGATCGGTTAGCTGAACATCCCATTGTGGCGGAAAGCCGCTATTACAGAATGAACAGCGAACTTAAGCGTATAACCGAGAAAGTGCTGGACAAAATTTCCGGCGTTTAAGGCCGTTCTATAGGTTAGCGTTGTAGACAAAAAGATGTCTTCACGCTAACATCCGGTTATGATGAGTAACTTCAATACATTGAGCGAAGCGGCAATCACTCAGGAAAATATCCATGACTATGTCGAACAGCTGAACACCCTGCCCGTGCGCGATCTGGTCGATCTGATCGAACACTATTCGTATGGAAAAAGGTTGTTGATTTTCAACGCCTTATCCCAAGAAAAGGCTGTGCGTGTTTTCGAATACCTCTCTCCTCCCATTCAGAAGGGAATTTTGCTTGCGATGCCCTCGGAGCGTGTGGCCTATCTGCTGAACTTTATGTCCCCCGACGACCGCACAGCGCTCCTGCAGGAACTGCCCGATGATCTCAAAAATCAGCTGCTCAAGTATTTATCGCCCGTCGAAAGAGCGATGACCACAAAACTTCTCGGCTATCCCGAGAATAGCGTGGGAAGGCTGATGACCCCCGACTACCTGGCCATCAAAATGGATTGGACGGTGCGGGAGGTTTTGGATTACATCAGGGAGAAGGGGCGGGACAGCGAGACGATCAACGTCATCTATGCTGTGGATGATCAAGGCGTTTTGCTCGATGATTTTAATATTCGCGAATTCTTATTTGCATCGTTAGATACTAAGGTTAAGGATCTCGCCGACAATAAGTTTATATGTTTGCGGGTAGATGAGGATGAAGAGACCGCTGTGAGCCTTTTCAGAAAACATGAGCGCGTCGCTTTACCGGTTGTGGATGCGAAAGGGGTTCTGCTCGGAATCGTTACCTTTGACGACATTATGGCTGTCGCTGTACGGGAAGACACTGAGGATATGCAGAAAATCGGGGGTGTCGCCGCCTTAAACCGCCCCTATATGGAAGTCCCTCTTTTTACCTTATTCCGCAAGAGGATAGGGTGGTTGGTGATTCTATTCGTGGGAGAGATGTTTACGGCCACAGCCTTAGGGTATTTTGAAGATGAGATTTCCAAAGCCGTGGTGCTGGCCCTCTTTCTTCCCCTGATCATTTCCAGCGGCGGTAATGCCGGGTCGCAGGCGTCGACTTTGATTATTCGCGCGATGGCTCTTGGAGAAGTAAAGCTCAGGGATTGGTGGAGAGTGATGCGGCGGGAACTTATCTGCGGCCTTTTGTTAGGGGTGGCCTTAGGACTCATAGGCTTTTTCCGCATCGCCTTGTGGAGTCTATTCTCCACCATGTACGGCGCTCATTCTTTTCTAGTGGCTGTCACGATATTTTTGGCCCTGATCGGCGTGGTGTTGTGGGGCTCGCTGATGGGTTCGATGCTGCCATTGATCTTAAAGAAGTGCGGGTTGGATCCCGCGGTCTCTTCCGCCCCCTTTGTGGCCACCCTGGTGGATGTGACCGGGCTTGTGATCTATTTTACGATAGCGATTTTTGTCTTACACGGGACATTGCTTTAAAATGGTTGAGAAGAAACCTTTATCTAAGCGCTTATTTTATAAGCGGTTAAGAAATAGTGTGATTGCCGGGTCGGCTATTATGCTGCTTTCGCTTGGCGCCGGGATGCTGGGTTACCACCATTATGAAAAAATGACGTGGATCGACGCCTATGTCAATGCCGCGATGATATTATCGGGAATGGGGCCTGTGGGTAATTTACAAACTGATGGGGGCAAAATCTTCGCCGGATCCTATGCTCTTTTTAGCGGGATCATTTTTCTGGTAGCAGCGGCTGTCGTATTCGCTCCGGTCCTGCATCATTTCGTTCGTCAGTTCAATCTAGAGGAATAGATTGAATATCAACAAGATGTAAAATAGATACTAAATAATTTAATATTATGCAATAATTAACTTCAGTAGTCGATGTTGGCTGCTTTTTTGTAATAAAAGGAGTTATTCATGAATAAACTAATATATATTTGTTTTCTTAGTTTGCCTGTCCTTACGTTTGCCTGCGGGGGAAGCAACAGCAACAATATGAGCCAGAACAATATTGCAGCTCAGCCATATGTGGCAGATGAAACGACTAAACCTTTAAGCGATGACGATTTAAGAGATAAAATTAAAGACAAGCTGGCTACGGGCTGGTTCGGCAAAACCTTCAGCGATGTCGACGTAGATGTGATCGACGGCGTTGTGACTATCAGCGGTACGGTGGAAACCGATCAAGACAAACAGGATGTGGAAAAGAAAGTAAAAGAATTTCCTGAAGTGAGTAAAGTGAACAATCAATTGCAAGTCGCCCCAGCGAAAACACCTGCTACAAGCAACGCTTAACGTTCAAGGATCGCAGCAAGCCCTTTTGCTGCGATCTCTATCCCTCTTGACCTTCTGCACCATTTTTTCCATCTCTTCCAGCTCTTCATCCGACAGCTCCGATTCTATAAGATGGCTCAGCAGAACGGAAGGTTTGATTCCAAAGAATTTTTTTAGCTTTATCAGGAATGTAGGGGAATTCGAACCCAGCCAATAGGTATACTGAAGGCCGGTTTTTTCTCTTTCCAGCTGCTTTTTGGCCGCCAGCCGGCTCATCACCGTCATAACAGTATTATAACTGCCTCCCAAGGCAGCATGGACTTCTTTTACGGTTTTCCTTTCACCGGTTCTCAGGAAGTGCAGAATTTCTGCTTCCAATTCTCCAAAAGCTCGTTTCGTCATAGGGGGATACTACTACAAACGTAGTGGCAAAGCAAGTAAAATATATTAGTTGACACTATCTTAAAAATATTGTTATTAAAGGTACTTTAGCAAACTTTCGGAGGCATGGCTTTGTCAAGCTTACTTTCAGTGTATGTTTACTTGGGGTTGGTTCTGCTGGTCACCTTGATCGTCTTAGGCGTTTCCTCATTATATTCTTCAGCAAAATCGACTAAGATCAAGTACCTGCCTTACGAATCGGGCATTCAAACCAAAACGCATCTGCTTCAGGAGCGCTTCCCGATGCGACACTATCTGGTCGCTTTGCTGTTTCTGGTTTTCGATATCGAAGTGATTTTTCTCTATCCCTGGGCCGTCATTGGAAAAGCGATCGGCCCATTTGCTTTTTATGAGATGCTTTTTTTCTTAATCGCGATTTTGATTGGATTTGCCTACATTTGGCGTAAAGGAGGATTGGAATGGGAGTGACACCGCAAGAAAGAACCCCTTTTTTGTTTGCTCCATTAGAGATGCTGATCAACTGGGCGCGCGAAAGCTCCCTTTGGCCGGCTCAGTTTGGCCTCGCCTGCTGCGCGATCGAGATGATGTCGACAGCCGCCAGCCGCTACGACGTCTCCCGCTTTGGCATGGAGGTGTTCCGCGCCTCGCCCCGACAAAGCGATGTGATGATCGTCGCCGGACGGGTCAGTCAAAAGATGGCGCCCGCCTTAAGAACTATCTACGACCAGATGCTGGAACCCAAGTGGGTGGTGGCGATGGGAGACTGCGCATCGAGCGGCGGCATTTACAATAACTACGCTATTGTGCAAGGGGTCGATAAGATTGTCCCTGTGGATGTTTACGTTGCCGGCTGCCCGCCCCGCCCTGAAGCCTTGCTGGATGGTTTGATCATGCTCCAGCAGAAAATTAAGACCGAGCAACCTCTCGCAGATTTGTGGAGCAAAAAAAAGAGGGAATATGAAAACGGTTGAAGCGGTAGAGGCCTACAAAAAAGTGGGCGCTTTGATTTCTGAGAAAGAGATGTATGGCGAAATCACCATCGAGGTGGCCAAAGAGGATTTGCTTAAGGCGCTCAACTTTTTCAGAAAAGAGTATGAAGTGTTAATGGATTTGACCGGAGTCGATTATCTCGCTCCGAAAAAAAGCACCAAAGTCGTTTACTGGCTGCAAAACCCGACGAACTTCGAGCGTTTGCGCGTTGTGGTTTTTGCCGACCGCGATGAAATGCTGCCCTCGGCGACAGGGCTTTGGAATGGGGCCGACTGGTATGAGAGGGAGCTTTATGATTTATTCGGGGTGAGATTTCACGGCCATCCCGATCTGAAGCGGATTTTGATGCCGGATGACTGGATAGGCCATCCTTTGCGCCGCGACTACGCGCTGACCGAGGAACCGGTGGAGTTCAAACATGGCGTGCAGCCCAAAGTGCCTTCTGAAATTATCCCCAATGTGCGCAGTGAAAATTGTTTTAACCAGCTAGGAACTTATGCCAAAAGCCATCAAAAACCTTGATAAGCTAGGAATTACAGGCGATGTCATGGAGCTCAATCTTGGGCCTCAGCACCCTTCGACGCACGGTGTTTTGCGGATCAAGCTTCGCCTCGACGGAGAGCTGATCCTTTCGGCCGAGCCTGTCATCGGCTACCTGCACACCGGCATTGAAAAAGAGTGCGAGACAAGAACGTATCATCAAATTTTTACCCTCGTCGACCGCCTCGATTACTTGTCGGGACCGGCCGAAGAGCAGGCTTATGCGCAGACAGTAGAAAAGCTCATGGGCATTGAAGTGCCCGAGCGGGCCCAGACGATCCGGCTCATCCTTTTGGAGCTGGCCCGTATTTCCAGCCACTTGATTTGGGTCGGAACGAGCGCGCTTGAGCTGAACATGTCATCCGTTTATATGTACTGCTTCGCCGAGCGGGAAAAAATCCTCGACCTTTTCGAGGCGCTCTCCGGAGCCAGGATGTTTCCCTCCTACTGGCGGATCGGCGGACTGCATCGCGATTTGAATCCCGAGTTTGAAGCCCGCACAAAAGCCTTTTTGAAAAGCTTTCCCGCTACCTGGAAAGATCTGAACAATTTGTTGACCAATAATTACGTCTGGTGCGAGCGCTTAAAGGATGTTGCGATCATCGATAAAGAGCTTTGCCACCAGTATATGTGCACAGGGCCCGTTATCCGCGGCGCCGGCGTCCCTTACGATATCCGCAAAGTTTATCCCTATCTTGGTTATGAAAATTACCGCTTTGATGTGCCGACCTATCCGGAAGGGGATTCTTACGCCCGTTATCTGGTGCGCATGGAAGAGATGCTCCAAAGCGCTTCGCTCGTCCAGCAGGGATTGGATAAATTAACCCCGGGTCCCATTATCACAAAGGACCGGAAAGTCGCTTTGCCCCCGCGCGCGGAGCTTGCGCGCAGCATGGAAGCGGTGATCCATCAATTCAAGTTAGTCAGCGAAGGACTCCATCCTCCGGCCGGCGAGCTTTACACCTGTGTGGAATCCGCCCGCGGCGAGCTCGGGTATTATCTCGTCAGCGATGGAGGCAACCGCCCCCACCGGCTGCGCGTGCGTTCCCCCTCTTTCCCTCACGTTGAGGTGTTGAAAGAGGTGATACCGGGACATATTTTATCAGACGTAATCGTAGCGATCGCCAGTGTCGATCCCATATTAGGAGACGTAGATCGCTGATGCTTAGTGAAAAATCAAAAAAAGCCATTTTGGAATTGCAGAAACGATATCCGGAAAAGCGTTCGGCGCTGATACCGGCCCTGCACCTCGCTCAAGCGGAAAAAGGGTATTTGCCAAGTGAAATACAAAACGAGGTGGCAGAGCTTTTTGACATTGCCCTCAATGAAGTGCATAGCGTTGTCACTTTTTACGATATGTTTCATGAGGAACCGGTCGGAAAGCACATCGTGCATATCTGCAAGAACGCCTCCTGCATGCTGCGGGGAGGGGATGAGCTCATGGCCGCCCTTTGCCAAAAATTGCGCGTTCCCCCTGGAGGCACTACGGCTGATGGAGAATTTACGGTGATTCCAAGCGAGTGTTTGGCCAGCTGCGATTTGGCGCCCATGATGCTGGTTGATGATAAGGTCGTCGGTCCTGTGAAGCCTGAGGATCTCGAGAAAATTTTAGAGACCGCAAAAAAAGGTCCCGGACACCCGGCTCCGGTGGAGGTGGATCATGGCTGAGAAGCGCATTTTGATGGCTCATACCGACAACCCACGCCAGTTTGACATAGACACCTAC
Source organism: uncultured Chlamydiae bacterium (assembly GCA_963696295.1). Lineage (GTDB taxonomy): Bacteria > Chlamydiota > Chlamydiia > Chlamydiales > JAJFMB01 > CAVOJR01. The sequence continues at coordinate 2,683,129 of CAVOJR010000001.1, forward strand.
GAAAAGAATGGAGGCTATCAGGCCCTCCGCAAAGCGATTCCCCATATAGCCCCGGAAACCCTCAAGGAGATGGTCAAACAGTCGGAACTGCGCGGGCGCGGGGGCGCCGGCTTTTCTACCGGCATGAAGTGGGGCTTTCTGCCAAAAGATCCCTCCCTTCCCAAATATCTGGTCTGCAATTGCGACGAGAGCGAGCCCGGCACTTTCAAAGATCATCTTATTATCATGAAAGATCCCCATCAGCTGATTGAGGGGATGATAATATCAAGTTACGCGATCGGAGCCAAGCAGGCCTTTATCTACTGCCGCGGTGAGTTTTATGCCGGAATTGCCAGTTTGCGCGCGGCTGTCAAACAGGCCAAAGAGCGAGGGTTATTAGGATCTTTAGATCTTGTCGTTCATCCGGGAGCCGGCGCCTATATCGCCGGCGAGGAAACCGCCCTCTTAAACTCCCTGGAAGGGTATCGCGCCACGCCCCGCATGAAGCCCCCCTTTCCGGCAGTCTCTGGTCTTTATGGGATGCCGACGATCATCAACAATGTCGAGACCCTTTGCAACGTCGTGCATATCGTCAATATGGGGGTAGAGGCTTACAAAGCGATAGGCAAGCCGAAAAATACCGGCACAAAAATCTTTCAGCTCAGCGGGCATATCCAAAAACCCGGATGTTATGAGTTTCCCTTGGGCGTGACTCTCCGCGAAGTGTTTGAGACAGCCGGCGGGATGCTGCCCGGCCGCAAATTTAAGGCCTGTTATCCCGGAGGCTCTTCCTGCGCCCTGTTGACAGCCAAGGACATCGATATCTCGATGGATTTTGAGACGCTGATGGCGCGCGGGACCGCCCTTGGCACCGCTTCGATCATCGTCATGGACGATTCGGCCGACATGGTCAAGGTGGCTCACCGGCTGATGCAGTTTTATCAGAATGAATCGTGCGGCAAATGCACCCCTTGCCGCGAAGGGACCCGCTGGATGGTGCAGGTGCTCGCAAGGATTGAAGCGGGAAAAGGCACTTATGACGATCTCGACGTGATCGACCAGGTGTGCACCTCGATGGCCGCCACCTCCTTTTGCCCTTTAGCGGTAGGCGCGGCGCCCCCTGTCATCAGCGCGGTGAAAGAATTTAGGGAGGAGTTTGAAGCCTACATCCGGCGAAATCCCGATCCTGACCGGCGGCCGGAGATGAAAATAGTTTATCCTTATTTGAGAGTGACGAAATGATCCATTTAACTATCGACGGAAAAGAGATCACTGTCCCAAAAGGGACAACCGTATTCAAAGCCGCACAACAACTCGGCGTGGAAATTCCGGTTTTTTGCTACCAGGACCGCATGCCTCCCTTTGGCGCCTGCCGCGTCTGTCTGGTTGAAGTGGATAAAATGGGAAAGCTGCAGACCTCCTGCTCCCTTGAGGCGACCGAAGGGATGGTCGTTAAAACAGAAAGCGCTCTTGCGAAAGAGGGGCGGAATAACATTATCGAATTTTTGCTGATCAACCATCCGCTCGATTGCCCCATCTGCGATCGGGGCGGCGAGTGCCCTCTGCAGGAACACACCATGGAAGCCGGACGGGGGAGCAGCCGCTTTTATGAAGAGAAGCGCCATTTTAAAAAGCCGATTCCGCTTGGGTCCGTGCTGATGCTGGACCGGGAGCGGTGTATCACTTGCGCCCGGTGCACCCGCTTTGGCGATCTGGTCGCCGGCGATCATGCCCTTGAGTTTATCGACCGCGGCTATAGATCCGAAGTAGGAACGCCGGGCGGCCGGCCGGTCGAATCGAAATTTATCGGCAATACGATCATGATCTGCCCTGTAGGAGCCCTGACCAGCCAGGTTTACCGCTTCCGCGCGCGCCCCTGGGATAACGATTCAAGCCCAAGCACGTGTACCTTATGTCCGGTCGGCTGCAGCCTCATGCTCGATTCGCGGGACGGGGAAATCGTCCGCACGCGGGCGCAGGAAAACCGGGAAGTGAATGACATATGGCTTTGCGACAAAGGGTGGTTTGGCTATGAGTTTACCGATCATCAAAACCGCTTGCAGCAGCCCTACGTTCGCAAAAACAACGAATTGCAGCCGGCCACCTGGGATGAGGCGCTTTCGCTGGTGGCTGAGAAAATTTTAGAGACGAAGCGCGAAGGCAAGATAGCTGCTTTTGGCGGAAATCCGCTGACCTTGGAAGAGAATTTCCTCTTCCAGAAGCTCTACCGGACCGGGGCCGGGGTGAATAATCTCGATCACCGGATCGGGATGCCGCTCCATACTTTAGACGAGGAGGGGCTGTCCGCAGGGATGGAGATGACCATCGGTGAGACTGAAGACCTCTCTTTTGCTCTTTTGCTCGGCCTCGATATCACCGAGGAATTTCCGGTGGTGTGGCTTCGCTTGAAGCAGGCGATCAATAAAGGCGCGAGAGTCCAATTTATCGGACATTTCGCCCCCGAAGTCGCTCCCCATCTAGCCAAGACCCTTATCCATCCTCCCGGAAAAGAATTGGAGAGCATCAGAGAGTGGGCTCAATCCCTCGAGAGCTCGCAAAAAGGGGCCGTCTTTATCGGAAGGCAGTATTTGTCCATGCCGAACCGCAAGGGGATTTTGGCTGAACTCATGCATTTGAGAGAAAGATTCCCCAATTTGAAACTCAATATTATGGAAGGGCAGGGCAATAGCATGGGCGCCAGGCTCGCCGGGATGCATCCGGAGCTTGGGGCAGATGGCGTGCGATTAAGGCAGCCGGGGCTTAACTATTTAGAAGTGCTTCAGAGCGCTGCGGCCGGCGGTTGGGGCCTGCTGCACGTAGCAGGAGCGGATCCTGCCAAAAAATGCCCAAAACTTTGGGAAAAAGCGCGCGCCAACCTCGATTTCCTGGTCGTTCAGGATCTTTTTTTGACAGAGACAGCCAGACAGGCCGATGTCGTGCTGCCGACGCTCGCGTATGTAGAAAAATCGGGCTCGTTTATCAATATTGAAGGGCGCGTGCAGCCGCTGAATCCCGGGAAAAAGATCCCTGACAATCTCTTATCCGACGGGCAGATTTTTGAAATCCTCGCAAAAAGGCTCAACCTTCCCGATTTTGCAAGACAAGGCGAATTTAGCGGAAAAAGGGAATGGAGCATGCCTCGCGGGGAAGTAAAAGAGGCCAAGTCAAAGAGCGATGCTTTCGCAGCCACCTTCGCCGCCGCTCTCTTTGACCGCGGCGTCCGGATGAAGCACAACCCCCATGTCAAACAACTGGCGAAAGAGCCGTTCATCCGCCTGCACCCTCTCGAGGGGAACAGACTGGGGATTCAAAATGGAGATAAAGTCCATTTAAGCGCAAACGGAGGGGAGATAAGCGCCAAAGTCAAGCTTGATGAGCGGGTGGCCGAAAAGACCGTTGTTTTGCCCCTTGGCTTTGAGCAAGTGCCGGTTCAGGAGCTGGCGCCGGATTTGCTAAACGGATTTCCGGTTGAAATAAAGAAAGACTTGGAAAACAGATTTTTATTGATGTAGGTTGAAATATAGTGGACGTTATTATTGCTCTCATTAAAGGATTAGTCTTGATCGGGGTGCTCTTTGGCGCCGCGGCTTACATGACCCTCTGCGAAAGAGTGGTCATGGCGTGGATGCAGCTTCGCTTAGGCCCGAACCGCGTCGGTCCGTTGGGGCTGCTGCAACCCATCGCCGATGGGATTAAGCTTCTTTGCAAAGAGGGCTTTCAGCCGGCCGGCGTGGAGAAATTCACCTATTGGCTCGCTCCCGGAATTTCCCTTTTTGTCGCCCTGTTTGTTTTTGTGCTGATTCCCGTGGGCGGAACGGTGCAGATCTTCGGGCGCCCGGTCACTCTGCAGATCGCCGATCTCAATTCAGGCATACTATTTCTTCTGGCTTGTTCATCCTTAGGTGTTTATGGGATTGTGTTGGCGGGCTGGGGTTCGAACAACCGCTACTCTCTCTTAGGGGGCTTACGGGGGACGGCGCAGATGATCAGCTACGAAATCCCCATGGGGATCTCGCTGCTCACAGTCGTGCTCGCCGCCGGGACTTTAAGCTTATCAAAAATCGTTGACGCTCAAACCAATCATTGGTTCATATGGACCAACCCAATCAGCTTTATCATCTACCTGATCTCCGCTTTTGCCGAAACCAACCGCTCTCCATTCGATCTGCCCGAAGCGGAACATGAGCTGACAGGGGGGTATCACACCGAATACGGGGGATTGAAGTTCGCCGTCTTTTTCCTCGCCGAATATGTGAATATCCTGGCCGTCTCATCCATTGCGGTCACCCTCTTCTTTGGAGGGTGGCATGGACCCTGGGATCTGCCCGTAGTGTGGTTCGTTTTGAAGGTGGCGCTTTTTGTCTTCTTCTTTATTTGGGTGAGGGCCACCATGGCGCGCTTCCGCTACGATCAGCTGATGAGCTTTGGCTGGAAAGTGTTGATCCCCATAGCTATCGCTAATTTGATTATCACCGCATTTTTTAGACTAGGAGTGAAATGAAAAAGCAGTTCTACAGAGTCTTGTCGGTATTCAGCGGCCTTTTCATCGTCTTCAAGTACCTCTTTAAGAGGCCGGTGACCATCCGCTATCCCGAAGAAAAACGAAAGCTGCCCATGCGTTCCCGCGGGCGCCACTATCTGACGAAGTGGGAAGATGGACAGGAGCGGTGCGTCGGCTGCGAACTTTGCGCGATCGTCTGCCCGTCTCAGGCAATCTATGTGAAACCGGCCCAAAACGATCCTCAAGCCCCTCACTCCCACGGCGAGCGCTATGCCTCCGACTTCCAGATCAATATGCTGCGCTGCATTTACTGCGGCTACTGCGAGGAAGCCTGCCCAACCGGAGCCATTATCCTCAGCAATGAGTATGAGCTCTCGGGCTACTCCCGCGAATCGCTGATCTTTACGAAAGAGAAGCTCACCGAAGTCAAACCCGGCGATTCCGGCCGCGATCCCAAAAGGGAGATTTAGCATGATACCCTTTGCCACTCCGGCTCAATGGATCATCAGCCTCTTGCTGATTTTATCGGCGCTAGGCGTCGTTTTAACGAGAAAGCCTGTGCACGCCTGCATCTCCTTTCTGTTCGCTCTGCTGATGCTGTCGGCGCTTTACTTTCAGCTCGATGCGCAATTCATCGGCGTCATGCAAGTGCTCGTCTATGCCGGCGCGATTCTCGTGATATTCATGTTCGTCATCGTGCTTTTCCAGGATGCCTACCTGCAAATTGAGAAAACAAAAGGGCAGAGCGACCCCTTCTTCCTGATAGCCTCCGCCTCAGTTTTTGTATTGACTTTGTTTTTTTTAGCGCTCCGGCTGTTCGGCGCCACTGCCGCCAAGTCTGCCCCGGAGGATTTCGGGACGGTGGAAGCCTTGGGAAAAGCCCTTTATGTGGATTACTTCTTCCCGTTTGAAGCTGTGATTTTATTATTTTTGATCGCCCTTATCGGCACTCTGTATATCGGAAAAAAAGAGAAGGTAACTTAAATGGATATTTCGCTTTTCCTGTTTGTCAGCATGGCGATGTTTGCTATAGGCATCATCGGGGTATTAGCCAAGCGCAACACCCTGGTATTCTTTTTGTCTATTGAATTGATGCTCAACGCGGGCAATCTGCTTTTTGTCGCCTTTGCCAGGTATTGGGGCAATGTGACCGGACTTGTGTGGGTCTTCTTTGTCCTGGTCGTCGCCGCCGCCGAAGCCGCCGTCGGCTTGGCCATTATTATCAATTTATTTCGCTCTAAGCAAGTGGTTGACGTGGATCAGTACGATAGTTTGAGAGGATAAAAATGGAATATGTCGTTTATATAGGGCTTTTCGCTCCCTTGCTCGGCTTTTTAATCTTGATGACCTTTGCAAACCGGGTCGGAAGGGTGGAAACCGGCATCATTGCCTGCGGGACTGTTTTTATCTCGTTTCTTTGTTTTTTAAGCCTCCTTTACTCTTACAATCACCTCAGCTGGCACCCGCACCAGTACACGCTTTTTAATTGGATTCCCGTCAAGGATATCGACGCCAAATTCAGCCTGCTGCTCGACCCGCTCTCCATCCTCATGACATTGGTGATCACAGGCGTTGGTTTTTTGATCCACGTTTACTCCAACGGCTACATGGATCACGACGAAGATTATGCGAGGTTTTTCGCCAGCATGAATTTCTTCATCTTCTCGATGCTTTTGCTTGTGCTCGCAGGCGATATTCTTTTACTCTTTGCCGGCTGGGAAGGGGTGGGGGTCGCTTCCTACCTTTTGATCGGTTACTATTATGAACGCCCGACCGCAGCCGCAGCCGCCCTGAAAGCCTTTGTGGTCAACCGAATCGGCGACGCAGGCTTTTTGATAGGCCTGCTGCTCACATTCTTTTTGTTTAAGACCGCCAATATCCAAGAAATCACTGAGAAGGCCGTAGCGGCCTATCCTGTAGGAGCGCCTCTGATGCTCCTCTTGACTTTCCTTTATTTCATCGGGGCAACGGGTAAATCGGCGCAGCTGCCGCTCCACACGTGGCTTCCTGATGCCATGGAAGGTCCGACACCTGTCTCCGCCCTGATCCACGCCGCCACCATGGTGACTGCCGGCGTCTATCTCGTGGTAAGGATGCACGCTGTCTATATGCTCGCTCCCGGAACGCTCCATGTGGTCGGTCTGATCGGCGCCATCACCTCCCTTTTCGCCGCTCTTTGCGCCGTCGGACAAATCGATTTGAAGCGCGTGCTCGCCTACTCTACTGTCAGCCAGCTCGGCCTGATGTTCCTCGCCTGCGGGGCGGGCGCCTTTTATGCGGCGATGTTCCACCTCGTCTCACACGCCTTCATCAAAGCCCTTTTGTTCCTTTCAGCCGGTAACGTCGTCCATATGCTGCACGGGCTGACCGATATGCGGAAAATGGGGGGCCTCCGTCACTATTTTACCAAAACCCACTGGCTCTTTCTCATTGGCGTGCTCGGCCTGGCCGGGATCCCTCCCATGTCGGCCTTCCTTAGCAAAGATCTGATTTTGGAACAGGAATACCTGATGGGCTTTAAGACCCTCTTTTTTGTCGGCCTGGCCGCTTCGATTTTAACCGGCTTTTATTTGACAAGAGCCTATGTCATGACGTTTATCGGAACTTCCCACTTGGAAGAAAGTTTGAAAAAAATCGTAAAAGAGGCCCCTGCTATCATGCTGATTCCGGTGGCCATACTCGCCCTGCTCTCGTTTTTAGGCAGCCTTCTCGGCTATTCCTTTACCAAACAGACCCCGCCGCTTGAGGAGTTTTTGGAAAAAGTCGATGTAGGCCTGCCCGTGCCCGAACCCGGCGGATTTGTCCTTTCCACACAAGTGGAGATGTCGATTATCGGCGCCGTTTTTGCTGTTCTGCTCGCCGCCTTCATATATATCCGCTTCGCCGGCCGCCTCGGCAGCCCTTTGACCCTGCTCAGAAAGGCGTTTTTTTTCGACCAGATCTACGACTTTCTTTTTACCCGCCCGCTGAAAGCGCTGGCCGCCTTTATCGACCGGTTCTTAGAACCTAAAGTTTTCGACGGCTCGATCAAAGCCGCCGCCGGAGGCGCCCAAGGCACAGCCGGGCTGCTTCAGTTAATCCAAAGCGGCCAGATCCGCTCCTATGTCGCCTGGATGGCCCTCGGCATGGGATTATTAATCGCCTATTTTGTCTTATGAGGAATTGTTCATGTTGATCGCCCTATTCGTTATCCCCTTTATCGCCGCGCTTATAGCCTTTACCATGCCTAAAATTACGAAGAGCTTCGCAGTCGCATTAAGCCTCGTACCGCTCCTGCTGCTCTTGTGGAATCACAACAGCTGGATCGGTTCTTACGAAAAACTGAATTGGCTGCCTACCCTCTCGATCGATTTTCATTTGAGCTGCGATGCTCTCTCGCTGCTCTTCCTCTACCTGACAGCCGTGATCGTGCCGGTCAGCCTGCTCGCCGCAAATAATATTTCCCTGCCAAACAGCTTCTACGGCCTGGTGCTTTTATTGCAAGGGCTGCTCATCGGCTTTTTTACCGCCCGAAACCTTTTCCTCTTCGTCCTCTTCTGGGAAGCAATGCTGGTTCCCCTCTACTTCATAATCGGCTATTGGGGCGGCTTGCAGAGAAAAGAGGCCTCCATGAAATTTATGATCTATATGATCGCGGGATCGGTCCTGATGGTGGTCGCCATATTGGCTCTCTACTTTTTCGGCCCCCACACCTTTGACCTCGACCAGCTGAAAAATATCACGGTCGCTTACGCCCCCTGGCTTTGCGGGATTTTTCTCCTCGCCTTCGCCGTAAAAACGCCTCTTTTTCCCTTCCACGCCTGGCTGCCGGACGCCTATTGCGAAGCGCCCGTCACGGGCACCATCCTTCTCTCGGCGCTCCTTTCCAAAGCGGGGATCTACGGTATTTTGCGGATCTCCCTGGAAATTTTCCCCGACATTATGAAAGCGTGGAGCCCATGGCTTCTTGGCCTTGCCATCGCCGGGGTCTTTTATGGAGGCCTCGCCGCGTGGCGGCAGAGGGATTTCAAACGCCTGATCGCCTATTCCAGCTTCTCCCACGTGAATTTCATCCTCGCCGGCCTCTTTATCTGGAGTCAGACGGCTCAGTCAGGAGCCATTTTGCAATCGATCAACCACGGGTTGACAATAACGGCCCTGTTTCTTGTCGCCGGCTGGCTTGAGGAGCGGCTCGGCACGCGAGAGATCTCGCAAGGCAGCGGCCTGACAAAATATATGCCCAAGCTCGCCTGGTGGACGCTTTTCTTTGTTTTGGCCTCCGTAGCCGTTCCCGGCACCAACAGCTTTGTCGGGGAGCTGATGATTTTGTACGGGCTTTTTGTGAAGCACCCCTGGACAGCCTCCTTTTTAGTTTTAAGCATCATCTTATCCGTAATGTATATGCTCCGCTGGTTGGAGAAAGTCTATTTTGGCAACCCCAGCCTTTTGCGCAAAAGCTTCCTCGACATTCAAGGCAAGGAGGTTTGCCTGGCTCTTGTGCTGGCCGCCCTGATTTTGTGGATAGGGATCTATCCGACGCCTTTTATAAAACTCACCCAGTCCGCCGCTGAAAAAATTGTAGGTTTGTCATGAATATTGCCTTGCATTTAAACGATCTGTTCGCGCTAAGCCCCCTCCTCATTCTGCTCGTAACCGCTTTGATCCTTCTGCTTGTCGAGACCTTTGCCGAAAAGGCTGCCAAGGAAGGCTCTTTTTGGATCGCCATGGCGGGCCAGGTGCTTGCGCTGCTCGCAGCTCTCTATGCCCCTGCGAGCGATAATCCGCTCTTGACCCCCTGGCTCAAGTTCGATTCCCTCGCCCGTCTCTTTAGCGTCTTTTTTCTATCGATCGGCATCGGCACTACTCTGCTCGCCGCCTCTTTTTTCGAGCGCTTTCACGCCACCCGCGGCGAGTATTACTTTCTGCTGCTCTCGGCTGTTTTCGGCCTGATACTGATCGGGGCCGCCGCAGATTTCCTGACCCTGTTCTTAGGGATAGAAACCCTTTCGATTTCGCTCTATGTGATGTGCGGCTATATGAAAAAGTGGGAGATGTCCCATGAATCTTCCCTAAAATACTTTCTGATGGGCGCCCTGGCCGCCGCTTTTCTGCTCTACGGCATCGCCCTGATTTATGGAGCGACAGGCACGACCCGCCTAAGCGCCCTTCTGCCGGCCTATCAGGCGCTGACATCGACGCAAGGCACGGTCCTCTTTTTAAGCGGCATCGCGCTGGTGACCTTGGCTCTTTGCTTCGAAGCGGCCGTCGTCCCCTTCCACGTTTGGGCGCCCGACGTTTATGATGGCGCGCCGACCCCGGTCACCGCCTTTATGGCCGTCGGCACCAAAGTAGGGGCCTTTGCCGCCTTCGCCCGCGTGTTTTTGGACGCCCTGCCGAACTTCAATCCCCTATGGAATGAAACTATCGCGCTCCTCGCCTATCCCACGCTGATTTACGCCAATTTTGTCGCCTTGAAACAGACGCAGCTCAGACGATTCTTCGCCTATTCCGGCATCTCGCACGCAGGCTTCCTGCTCATTCCTCTGGCTGCCGGCACGCCCGACTCGCTCACCGCCCTGCTCTTTTATCTTGTGGTCTATGCTCTTGCTACTCTCGGCTGCTTCGCCGTGCTCGCCCTGCTTGACGGGCGAAGAGAAGGGGTGATGCTGAACGATCTGCATGGCCTCTTTCGCCGCTCGCCGTTTTTGTCCAGCTTCTTTGCCCTCTGCCTGCTCACCTTGGCCGGCATCCCGGGCACTCCCGGATTTTTCGCCAAGTTTTACCTCTTTAAAGTCGCTTTTGAAGCCAAATATTACGCCCTGATTGTAGTGGCCCTGCTGACAACGATCCTGGCGGCCTATTATTATCTTCGCATCATAGCGCTCATGCTCAGCGAAGCGCCCCACGAAGAAACAGCGCCCCGCTCCCTCTGGCCGGCTACCGTGGTCGGAGCCCTCGCCCTGGCCGGCATCGTGTGGCTCTCCTGCTATCCGGAGCCGCTGCTTTCCATGATCGCGCTGAAGTAGACCTTTTCAAAATTGCCGATAAGCAGTTTGTAAACTCCGGCTGATAGTCCTAATTGAATGTAAGATTTTTACTAGGCCGAGAACCAATACCTTAATGACTCACGCAATATTTCAAAATATATCGGATTTTTCAAATCTTTTATCAGACAATAATAGATGTCATTATTAGCGAAGCGGGTCAAATCCTTAACAAAGAAGTTGTCACCATGCTCTTGATTTAACTCAATTAACTCGTTGGGGTATTTTTTCTGCATGTATGAAAAGAAAGCTCTATTTTCCAAGATTTCTTATGCGCAGATTGCTGCTAGTTTCAATATTCAGTCCCTACGATGAAAAGGACAAAGCTATGTTGAAATAATATCCCAATCGTCTTTAGGGCTAAACCCGCTAAAATCGAGTTAATTGGGAGATAGGTTATAAAGGGCTAGGATAGGAGATTCCACAAAGCTGATTACAAGATTAAAGTCGCCAGTTTTGAGGCGGGAGATCATAATTTTTTCCAAGGGCCCTTCGACTCCGGGGAATTTCCCTTTGGGCTTGGTTTGCAGCCTGCTCTAAAATTTACTCCTCGTCTGCTCCAGTACACTTAATTGTTTACTCAAGGCCTCTACGCAATTCACTGAACTTACATAGTCAAGCATTAAACGCTCCAAATCTGCCTGATCTTGGATCAGTGCCTCAATATTAGCGTCGTTAGTTTTTATGGCACTATCAACATCCTTCATTTGCATCGAAATTACATCCATTTCATTCTTAAGTTTCTTCAGTTCTGCCTTTTGTTCATTTGTAGACCATGATCCCAGCGACTCCAATTTCTGGTATTTAGGCGCTTTCAATTGAAGGTCATCAACGAGTGTACCGTACCGATACCGTAACCGCATACCCTCACTGGCCAATGCCAACTGTTTTGTCGCTTGAAAGTCAATTTTCGTTTTAAGTTTCTGAATTTGTTTATTTAGACTGACCTCGTTTTTCTCTATTGCATCGCGCATTTTTCTTATCTCTTCTATATCCTCCTCAAAATCTTCCTTGCTCTCATAGGAAATTGCAGAAAGCTTAGGAGTATGAATCTCTTCTTGCCCTCCGAACTCTAAAGGTGGAGTACTCTGACGCTCACTTGGCCAATAGCCATCAGTATTCACAATAACCCCCTCTATTATGTACAATTATAATTATAATTATAATTTAATTAAAATAACATGAGTTTTAAAAATAAATGGGCAAATTAGAAATTTCCGGATGCAGGCATTAAGACATTATTAAAATAGACAGCTCTTCGACTAAATAGATGAGAGACATCCCCCATTATCGAAATTAATCGGTGACCTCTGACAAAGTTAGCGCCTCTATCCTCTAACCAACAAAAAGAAATCCCGTCTGTCATAAACAATATGAAAAGCTTCACACATATTGATCTCTCTAAGAACTACCCAAATCAAATAGGGGAGCTTCTTTCACTTTTTCCGGTTTTTCCATATAAGTTTATAAATTCGATTTATAACATAAACATTTCTCAAAGTTAATTGTTTACATTTTATAGATAATTTAGGCAGCCTCTCCTCTTGAATCGCTTTAGCGAGATAATTGGTTTATATATTCAAACGATAGGAAATTCAAGAGTGGTCCGTTCTGCATTCCCTCGGTTCGCAGACCGGACCCCAATTTCCTATCCTTTTGAGGGTGTTTGGGGTATATGCAAAAACGCCCAAGTCAACTTTTACGTCTTTCTGCGCTTATGGGTATTCGGAACTTTTAAAGCTGTTTTAATGTCTTTGTCTTCCAATTGATAAATACGTTGCTCAAGATGGTCATGATTCAGATAACTATCGATGATATGGGTATCAGATTTCAGAAGATAGGGTAGGCTTTTGTACAGATATTTTATACAATCTTCATCTTTTGAATATTTAGGTACATTAGAAATATTTCCCTTTAGTAAATGGACTTGATCGGGGTTTTCCAGACGCAGGCAAGCGAGCAATTCCAGCACTTGAAGATCGTGTTGCCCCCGATCCGTATAATCCCCCAAGAACACGAGCTCTACTCCAGGCTGGCACTTGAATTTTTCATCGAGAAGACCCGCTTTCTGGATCTCGTTGAGATTTTCCAATAAGCTTTTTAAATCAGCATGCAAATCGGCGCGCACAAAAATCCTGGAAGCAGGCTCCAGGTCCTTTTTCATGATGAAACCGTAGTGGGCTTCCTCAAAATCCTTGTCATCCAGATCGATGCCAAGCTTTTTGATTTGATTCCGATACCGACTGATGCTTTTGTTCAAAACTTTTTCCACCCTTTCTATATTCACTGGGATATCATCAAAACACTTCTCAGCAGCATTCCAATTGGAGTTGTATTCCGCCACTAAAGAGGCGACTGATGACAGCTTGATTCGGGGCTTTTCGATGAGTGGATTATTTAGAACAGGTTTCGTAGCTGGCTGAGAAACTAATTGAGAACCGGAGGCGGCATTGAGCTGATCTTCAGTGATTTTGAGTTTTTTTACATCGGCGCGCTTTAAAGCCTCGCTAGTGGAAATATTCTGGCATTTATTCATGACATAGCTTCTGAGCGTCGCCACAACCTCTTCATCATAGTCTGTGATATCGGCACAGGTGAGTTCTTGGCCCCGACGCTCATGCACTTCAGCGTGGATGAAGCGCTGGCGTTTTCGCGGCGTGTCGGAGCTGAGCCTGAACCAAATTTTCCAGTGAAAAAGTGTGTTTTCTTGAAGAATCCATCAGAACTTATGGTGTATTAATTAAAACTTTAATCAATGTTAATATTCAAGTTGTATAATTATTTTTTAAATAAACGAGCAGGAGTAAGTATTATGGTAAAATCAATACACAGCAACAGCTTTCCTCAACCAACACAAGCTGGCAGCATAGAAACTAAGAGCATTTCCTTTAAAGATGCCCAGAAAATGTTTGCACCTAAACCTCAAGAAACCCACGCTATAAAGAAGCTCATTCCTCCTGCAAAGAAGCTAGAGATTCCGGCCGTTATGACTGCAGCTCCGGTTGTAAAAGAATCAAATACCGTAAAAGCAGCCGAGCTAGCCCCTCGATCCTATGGGGATTTACCGCCGCCGCCCGACCTAAGTACTCTTCCAAACTATCCTATTCCAACAGAGACAGCCGAACCCCTTCTGCCTCCACCTCCAGTATTTGATGAAACTCAACACAAGGAAGTTAAAATTTCAGAAGTAAAATTACAAACACCTGAGGAGCGGGCAAAAACTGCAACAGCTAGTCAAATGGCACAAATCCCTGCAACGGTTCAGCAATGGTTTACGAAAGCAGTCAACGGTGTAACGAGTGCAGTAGGCTTGCTCCATCGCGGTCCATCTGTAGAAACTGCAGAGACTACTACAAAAGAACAGCAATGGAAAGAAAAGGCCATCAAAAGCCTGGATGACTGGAAGCCTAAAGGAAACGCCGAAGAGGCAAAAAAGCGTATTATTCAAGCCATAGAGAAAGAGATGAGCTATAGATCGAGTTGGTTAAATTTAATAAATACTAATGATTTAGATTTAAGCAATCTAGATCTCGATACTCTTCCGTCGGTCATCTGGGAACTCTCAAGTTTAACCCGCCTCAATTTGGCCAATAATTCCCTTACCATCCTCCCGCCTACAATAGGAAATCTTAAAAGCTTAAAAAGCGCGGAATTGGACAATAACAAACTCAAATCGATTCCCCAGGAACTAGGCAATATCAAGGGCTTGGAAGGAGTCAACATTGCTTACAACCCGCTCGAATCCCGTCCACCTAAATTAGGGCAGCTCAAGTATTTTTATTTTGGCTCAACAGAAGTTTACACAACCGAAAAAGCTATTTACATGACATTTTTTGTGATGGGTTTATCTTCAGAGGAGGCTCAGCGCATGGCTCAACAGGATTACAAGTATGTAGATGAATTCGCTGAATCTTCAGAACCGGAAGATCAGTATAAACAGTGGGCGGATAAGGCCATAAAAAGCCTGGATGACTGGAAATCGGAAGGTGATATAGATAAAGCCAAAGAAATCATTATTCGTGGTATTCGCAGGGAAAGTTCTTGTAGAAGAGATAATCAAAGTTCAGGGTGTACTTTTATAGATTTAACAAATTGCGGTTTAAATAACCTCCCTCCGGTACTATGGGAATTGACAAGGTTAGAAGATCTAAACCTGTCTGGCAACAAACTCACATCCCTATCTCCGCAAATAGGCCAACTGACAAAGTTAACGAGTCTCAACTTATCCTCTAACCAACTAAAAGAAATCTTGCCTGTCATAAACAATATGAAAAGCTTAACACATATTGATCTCTCTAAGAACCCGATCCTATCCTACCCAAATCAAATAGGGGAGCTTCTTTATTATTCTGACGATAATCAAGAAGTGAAATATCTTAAAAAATCATTTGTAGAATTGCTGAATTCGTCACTTTCTCATCAAATCAAAGAGGGGAAGATAAATAAAGAACAATTTGAGGAAGATCGTCTAAAAGATCTGGCCCAGGATTTTCGACGAGGATGAGGAGGCCTGGACCGCTTGGGGTTAATTGAGAGCCGCTCAGTCCAGATCTATCGACTTCCCCTACAGAGTTTGTATTTTGTAAAAGGGGTAACAGGGCATTTCGATCGCATTAGCGAGCCTCAAGTCGCGGTTAAATTGCCAAACCGCTTCGGTAATTGGAGTTGGGGATCAGGATCGAAGATATTTAGGATGTTTTGGGGCGAACTTTCTTGATTTACTGTGACTTTCACCTTCGATTCTTCTGAGCCCTTACTTTTTCAGGACCGACTAAATAGCGCAACACCCAAGTATTGAATGTGAGTCAACTTTTACGTCTTTCTGCGCTTATGGGTATTCGGAACTTTTAAAGCTGTTTTAATGTCTTTGTCTTCCAATTGATAAATACGTTGCTCAAGATGGTCATGATTCAGATAACTATCGATGATATGGGTATCAGATTTCAGAAGATAGGGTAGGCTTTTGTACAGATATTTTATACAATCTTCATCTTTTGAATATTTAGGTACATTAGAAATATAGAGAATATCCAAACCTAATTGGTGCGTTTTTAAAAGGCTACCGATTTTTTTCATTGCTTCCCAATCAGATATATCTACCTGCTTGATAGAGAATCGTTGGGATATCAAAAGGGATCGAACGCGCTTATATTTTTCCTCAGTTGATAGAAAACTAACCCCATTATCAAATTCTTCTTTCAAACATTTCAATCTATAAAGAGCAGAATCATAAGCGGAAATTTCCTCATCATCAGAGGAAAAATAGGTTTCATGGTCTTTAATAATGTGATTTTTTAACGATTCAAGGGCATCCTTTGGGCGCTCAGTTTCTTTTATTATTTCTAGCGCTTTATTCCAAAAGATATTCACTCTACTTCCTCTGTCTACAATAAGAAGATAATCCAAATTCTTTCTTACAGCGTACACATTGAGAGCAAAAAAGCAAGAGACGGCAATCATCAAATTCCCATGGGGAGGAAGGCTTTCAATTTTTTGTAAATCATAATTCTCGTTTGTCGCTATACAGGGTTGATGTGCAAAATCATCAAAATCATCTAAAATTTCAAAATCGGGTATAATTTGAGATAATTTTATGCTTTCTGATACGTTCATTGTACTTCTCCTTTTTTAAGCAGATTTCCCCTGCCTACCTGCCAGCCCTCAGCGCCCCGCGAATCTCGGCTCTTTCCGGAAACCTAAAACAGATTATCCCGGGACAATAAAGCTCGTCTTTAGTTCTCGAAAAAAGCAACAAAAGGGTGCGCTCAAACCGACTCAAAGGCTGTTTGTGCATAGAATTGTTAAAAGGTCACAAAAAGCTGGCTTATTTATTTTTTTTCGAGCGCTTCGACGGCTTTTCTGGCTAGACTCTCAGCTGCTAATGCCTTCTCCAGCTCCAAAGTAGCGGATTTTAACCTTTCCTCTGCCTGTGAGATATGGGATGCATAAAACTTCTCCACCTCCAAAGTAGCGGATTTGGACTCTTCCTCTGCCTGTGCGATTTCGGGGGCAAGATTTTTCGAGGCGAGTTGGGCCGCTTTTACAGCTTCTTCCGCTTTCTTATATTCTGTCTCTAATTTGGCGATTTCAGCGTTTATCGAGCGTGTCACTTGATTCTTTTCTGAATAAAATTCAAAATGTTTCTGTTTTCTTTTTTCTTTATACTCGGATAACTGCCTTTGGCAGCTATCGATCTTTTGCTTAAGTTCCTTAAGAGCCTCTTCGTTAGCTGGATTATTTTCTTTCCTTAAGGCAGTTTGCCTGTCGGTCGCAGCTTTTAATTCCTTCTCTTCATATTCGATCTGGTCATCATATGATTTTAGTCGGGGTTCCATCTCATCACGCGCAGCGTTAAATTTTTTTAACCTCTCTTTAGCCAAATCTATACGAGTCAGAAGTTGTTCCGCTGTCCTTTTAAGATCGGCAGGATTCGTTTCATCCTCAGAGTCATTATCAACAGCCGTTCTAATGGATTCCTCGTGTTGTTCTTTTTGTTTTTTTAAATGTTCAAGAGCAGTTTTTGCCAGTTGCTGATTATCTCTTGCGGATTGAGTCTTCGCTTCGGCTTCTTTTAATGCTGCTCTAGCATTATCATCATTACTTGACCCAACCTTTTGATTATTGTCGGCAAAGCGGACAGCAAACGCAAAGTCGCGGGCAAAAGGAACTAGAATCCCGAGAAACAATGCCGTAAAGGCACAGAAATTTCCCAAGGTCAGATTGGAAACTCTTTTGGCAAGATTGATAAGTGAGGGGTTATTCTTCTGTTGAAACGCTTGGCGTGCAGCAGTACAACTCGCATAAATATCAAAGAAAATATTAGAGATTGTCTTAAGAAAAGCTTGAGGAAAGCCGCAGATACCCTCATAAAAGACGGCAGTGGTATAAGCTTTAACATAGCGCCCTTTGTATACCCCTTCTAGTCCTAAGACCTCGTTCATCCGTTTTTTTGCAGGAGCAAAGTCAAATTCTATTGCAGGAATCATATAACTACCTTAGTTTAATGGTTAAATTTAATCATAAATTGCAATAAAAGTCAAATGTAAATCATATTATCATGCCGTCGGCGAGCTTCAAGTCGCGGTTAAATTGCCAAACCGCTTCGGTAATTGGAGTTGGGGACTCGCCAAACGAATTTAAAAGGGCTTAGGAGAGGGGTATGAAAAAGACTGGACCATTGTTTTAGATGACGACTTTCTCTTACGTTTGGGTAAATTTATGCCTCATCGCTTGAGATGGAAACAACCTCTGTCAAGATGGATGTTGATGCTCCAGCCTGACGCAAAAGACCCTGTTTTTGCCACCCTCCATGAACCTTAGGACCCGTCGTAAGAATATACGCCCGCTCTAATTGATTACTGAATTTGCTTTGATAACCCGGATGCTCCATGGCGACGGTTAGCGTGGTCATGATGACTTTATCCTGGACTTTATAATGATTGTAATGCTCATGCTTATGTTGATGCCCGCGGATGACCATTTTGACTTTTGATTTTTCACCCCCGCAAAGACGCATATAATGCTTGACATCTTCGGGACTGAGCAACCAGGATCTATTGCCGGGGAAGCCCATATAAGATTCATCGCCTACATCTCCCCAATTGTAGGTAGAGAGATATTGCTCACCATATTCTTCAACGAATTGTGGACGGTTTAGTAGGTATGTATAAGCTAAGTCTGAAATGACTAAGGCGGCTTTTTGAAGCTTTATAAACCTTCGTTTTTGCTTTTTACTCATATTTTCAGGCTTTTCAGAATCAGTAATTTCTTTTACCCTGCTGCTGAACTCCTGCTCTTTAGGGATAGGCATGGCAGCCACGCTCTTCTTTTTATCCAGCAGGTCGCTCGGATCTGTCATAAGTTCAAATAAGCCGTGGGTGAAATGGACGTATTGCCTTTTGCCTTCCCGCTTTTCACTCATATAAACGGTCAATGGCAGGGTGTTATAAAAGTCGTTTAATAATGACGAGGTATCCTCTCCATCAATAAAGTCTTTGAGTTCTTGACTTTCTGTAAACGCTTTATTTATCATTAAATCTTCGTGATTTCCCTTTAGTAAATGGACTTGATCGGGGTTTTCCAGACGCAGGCAAGCGAGCAATTCCAGCACTTGAAGATCGTGTTGCCCCCGATCCGTATAATCCCCCAAGAACACGAGCTCTACTCCAGGCTGGCACTTAAATTTTTCATCGAGAAGACCCGCTTTCTGGATCTCGTTGAGATTTTCCAATAAGCTTTTTAAATCAGCATGCAAATCGGCGCGCACAAAAATCCTGGAAGCAGGCTCCAGGTCCTTTTTCATGATGAAACCGTAGTGGGCTTCCTCAAAATCCTTGTCGTCCAGATCGATACCAAGCTCTTTGATTTGATTCCGATACCGACTGATGCTTTTGTTTAAAACTTTTTTCACCCTTTCTATATTCACTGGGATATCATCAAAACACTTCTCATCAGCATTCCAATTGGAGTTGTATTCCGCCACTAAAGAGGCGACTGATGACAGCTTGATTGGGGGCTTTTCGATGAGTGGATTATTTAGAACAGGTTTCGTAGCTGGCTGAGTAACTAATTGAGAACCGGAGGCGGCATTGAGTTGATCTTCAGTGATTTTGAGTTTTTTTACATCGGCGCGCTTTAAAGCCTCGCTAGTGGAAATATTCTGGCACTTATTCATGACATAGCTTCTGAGCGTCGCCACAACCTCTTCATCATAGTCTGTGATATCGGCACAGGTGAGTTCTTGGCCGCCGCGCATGCAATTTAAATCATCACCCATTAATTGGAACACTTTTGGGATGCCAATCTGGTAATCCACCGATGATAAAGGGAAATAATCCTTTAAAATTTGAGATTTACATTTTTTGCGAAGCTCTGCCTTATTTGAATCGTCGAGTTCGAAGGCTAGCTGATTGTTGAGTTTTAACCCGTCTCTTATGGTTGTGTAGTTACCGCTGCCGGCGATATAAGACCGGAATAGCTCATTGAGAACCTCTTTGCTCTCAAAGAGTTTATCTGGAAGGGGCAATTTTTTAAAATCGAGGTAGCTTAAGGCTCCATCTTTCACCTTTTTTACGACATCCAGTCCTTTTTGGATTAGCTGTTTGGAATCATCACTGCTTTTTAAGAAATAACTTATTATAGCGCATGCGGCAGTCAGACCCACTTGGACCGGAGTAATGGTATATTTCTTCCAAAAGCATACGGCCATCGATAGGCCCCCAAAAAATGCCGCTGTGGAAAAAATATCCTTGACAAAGGCGCGGATCTTCTCGCGGGACTCCCACCCTTTCGGCTTCGAACTGTTTAATTGTAGCTCCCAATGATTTTTATAAAAGTTTGTGTTAACTTGCATTTTGCCTCAATGAATGATCTGATTAAATTTAACAAATTAACATATTAAAATCAAATAAAAAAAAGACAAAGCTGTGCTTCCTGAAAGAGCTGTTGAAACAATCTTCAATGAGGCAATTCTAAAATAATGCCTAAGGATTAAACGCTATTCCCACTACTCCACTTACACCATTTCTTCCACAAATGAATCCCGATATCGCTTTTGCCATCCATTCCGTCGGCAAAGTTTTTACCGGCATGCTCGATCAACCCTTTCAACTCGACCAGAAAGTGGTTGACGCCCTGCCGAAGAAAGTTAGAGACCAGCTTTCGAATACCACCTTGCGGCAAGTGATGCATCATCAAGGGCGTTACGTTAGAGGAGGCAGTCCCCTATTTTTAGGAATAAGATTTTCCTAGCGGTATTATTGCATCTCTTACATCGAATAATTCGTTAAATTGCCAAACTGCTTCGGTAATTGGAGTTGGGGGGCAGGATCGGGGATTTTTAGGATGTTTTGGGACGAGCTTTCTTGATTTACTGTGACTTTCACCTTCGACTCTTTGGGAATGGGTTGCTGGAATAGGCGCTCATAGATGAGGTCGATGGTTCTGGTTTTGAAGGCGGTGCCATCTTGGATGGTCGAGGTGGCTTTCAACGAATTCCATAAGGCGCGGAACTCCTCTGGCTTGGCCTGGATCCACTTTTCTAAAAGGGGGATGTTTTCGACAATGCCATTGGTCAGATTCACTGAGGCCAGTACTTCTTGAAACCAAGGATCTGAGTTTATAACCAATTCCGAACTGTTTGGGTATAGTTCTAAAGAACCATTTTGATAGAGATTGCCATCGGGGGTGAAGAGGGCAGCGCGACAGCTAGGGTCTTTTCTCAACTGCTCCAGATAGTGATGGGCGTCGTCATTGGAAACCACGGCGGCGCATCTCTCGCCCTTTCTCTCATGGATCAAAATGGTGTAAGCAGGCTTTCTGATTGTTTGACCCGAAAAGAGGTTCAGGGCGTTTTTGCTGATGTATAAATTTTTCGGAAAGAAGGGATTGTCGGAAAGAGGGGAATAATTAGAGGAGCTCTTAATGTCCAGATTTTTTAGGCAATCTTCGTTTTTGGCGTAATCGAGGATCTCTTTGACTTGTCCGCTCTGAGTTTTTTGCTGCAGGAGGGATTGTTGTTTGACCTCTTCTACTGTGACGCGATAACCGACTTGGCGCGCGGTGGCGGTAAAATCGTAGAGAGGGCTTTCGGTTTTAGCCACCAGCTTGCTCGCCCGCTCAATGATTTGATTGGCCAGTTTCCATAAATCCTCTTGGCTTTCATCTAGGTATTTATTGGTAAAAGCTGTCAGGAAAAGTTTCGTGTCGATCTCCTCAATGGGTATGCCGTAGGCCAGCACAGGGTCTCTTGGCATGGGAAATTCGAAGCATTTTTTATATTTTTTATAATTAGCGGGGGTTTTCGCGATTTGCTCTTTGGCAAAGTGCCTCGCGAGAAACTGGATATCTTGCTGCGCTGTAGCCAGGATCGTGCTTTTGAGCTTCTTCGCTTCGTTTTCGGCAATCCATCCGAACAAACCTTTCACGTCTTCCGTTCCGCTCGATGCTTTAATGAGGGTGCGGATCTTTTCGGGTAATACCCATAAAGTGGTCTGCCCTTGCGGGTCGATCGGATTTTTTAAGAAGCTTCTCATGCGCATAACGGCTTGGGCGGCGGCGGAGAGGGTGGTGTTTTCCCCAATCGAGACAATCATCTTGGCGTGATCTGAGAGGGTGAGGTCGGTCCCGGTGGTTTCATCGGCGCCGTAAATTTTGAAGATCCGCTTGCCGGTGAGGCCCAATGTGGCCAATTCCCTTTTTAAATTGGTGGAGGGAAGCTGAGTCACTTTCTTATCTTTGTCCATGTAGTAGAGCCGCTTTTCTTTCCTCTCATCGAGATCGAAGTAGATCGCTCCGGCGTAGTCGAGGTCTTTGGCAAATTCGCAAAACGCCTCTGCCCAGGATTTTGGCTGGTGCCCTTTGCTCCAATAGCCGAGATCGATGATCCCTTCAATGGTTTTAAAGTTTTCCGGGTTTGCCTTATAGAGATCCTCAAAGAGTTTCTTTGGGGTAGATGGCTCAAAATAGTGGTGCTGCCCGTTATGCGGCAGGCAGCAGCGCTGAACCACATCGGCCAGAAATTCGAGATCGGGCCAATAGGAGTAGCTGTCGTCGAGACCAAAGGGGTAGAGTTCCTTTTCTCCCAGGGTGGCTGAAAATTGCACGGTGGCAAACGAGCCTGAAACCAAATCGGCACCTGTCGAGGTCATCTTTTCCGGGAAATGCAATACTTGAGGGAGAGCGAGGTAGCGCAGATATCTCGTAATCACTTCCGGTTCCTTACCGATCCGCTCGATCATCATTTGCAAAAATTTAGGGTTGTAGAGATCGGATTCGGTGATCTCCTTTAATTCTATGGGGTCATTTTTCTGCCAGGCTCTAAATCTTAAGGCCAAATCGGTGTCTTCTTTCGCTTCATTCTGCAATTGGAGGAGGAGTTCTCTCATGGAGCTTTGATGCTCCACGCCTCTTTGCCAGGCGCCTTGACAGGTCAGTGTGGCGGCGATATCGGCGCTTTCAAACTTGGCAGAGGTCGGCGTTTTCTGATCGCGCGGCGCTTCCACCAGATCGGTTTCGAGGATAGAGGGGCCGTAATCCATCTCACCTACTTTGCTCAAATTGCTGGGCAAGATTTTCAGGTAGAGCCCGCGCACGAAAGCAATCTCGGGCTGCAAGCTGGCCGGGAGACTTTTCGGATAGGAGAGTTTTTGATCTTTGACATAAGCCAAGGCAGCCGGATCGCTCACCTCCAGATCTTTCAGCAACTGCTCGGCAATAGCATCCAGGCACCTTTTTTTCTCCGCTTCCAATACCTGGGCTTGACCATTTTCCCTTAAGCGTAAAGAGGGTTGATCGACCATCAACTGATACGCGCGGATGAGGATCTCCCGCTGCTTCTCTTCAATCGGTTCGGGCGTGCCTTCAGCTTTGTTCGCCTGTAATAAACTATCGACGTTGCGGTGCGATTCATCGATCAGGAAGAGGCAATCCTTTTTTAATGTCTTTAAGAATTGATCCAGCTCCCAGAAGAGCAGTATCTGGTTTTCTTTTAGCGCTCTTTGCCAGGCGAGGTGAACCGCATGGTAGGTCTCGGGCTTAAAGATCAAGCAGGCTTTATTTTGCTTTAGAGATTGATTGAGGTCGCGCATCTTTTGCACGTCAAACTGGTACTGCAGATCGATGTCTATATGAGCCGCGTTTTTTTGAAACACCTGGACCAGCACCTCTCTTAAGTCTTGCCGCACCACATCAAAAAGGGAGGGGAGGCTGAAGAAGACGGGCGTTTTTCCGTAGCTCAAGCCTTTGGCGGCTATGATGGCGGATATCACCTTCGTCTTGCCGCCGCCCGCCTGAAATTCGAAAGCGATCCGCTTTAACTGATCATTATCGGGATTTTCTTGGAATAATTGTGTGAACATATCGATCAGGAGTTTGGCTTGATCGGGCTCGCTTCGCAGCATAAAACCAGTAGAGTATTCGTAAAAGAGGAGCTCCGGCCATGCCTTGGGGTTAAAGGTGCGCGTCTTATTCAGGATGACGGCCACATCTTGATCGGAGCCGCTGCCTATTTTATTGAACGCCTCTTTCAATTGGTCGAGCCGGGAGGCGCCGAGCATATACTCAATAGCCAAAGCATGGAGCGCGTTATAGGCGTTTTGATCGAGCAAGGGGTTTTTCAGCAGAGCGGGATTTCCCGTTCCCACCGAAAGCAGAACCTCTTCGAGGGAGATCGTTTCTTCCGCTGTGCGAATCTGTGCCATTTGCTCGAAAGAGCGAGCCGTGCTTACCGGATTGGCGAGCTTCTCTATCTCTAGTTTTATTTTTGTGAGCTTTTCCTCTTGCGCTTTTTGTTCTTTGACAAGGGTTGACGCTAATTCCTCATTCTTTTTATGGAATACAGCAACTTTTACTTTTTTTAAGTTTTCGAAAGCGCCTTTTAATTTGGCAAAAATCCGCTTGGAAAGGGAAGAATGACCTTTCAAATCGAGCGCAAAGGGGGCGTTGGAAAATACCGGCTTGGTCTCTTTCGTAAAATAGGCCTGCACGAGCCCAAGGCATGGCGTTTCTTTGCGGGGTGTGCTTTCTTTGGGATAAGTGAAAGGGCAGACTTTGACTGGCGGCTTATTAGGGACGGGGAAAGTCGTCTCGGGAATTTCTAATTTATTTTCCGCAGCTTTTAGGGTTTTCGCTAGTTCTCTCGCAATATCGAAAATATATCCGATTTCTTTATCATTATTTCCAAGTTGAAATTCGATATGGGCAAACACTTCAGGGTAGTGCCTGACCAGATAGAGCACTTGAACCACCGGGAAGTAGTTTGCGTCCTTTTTCACAGCATTCCATAAGGTTTGCAAATCCAAATCGAAAGGATGGGCTCCCACCCGTTCCTTATTCTTTAACTGATCCCATTCGCTGACATGGAAAGCGATCTCCGATTTGCAATGCCGCGCTCTTAAAAAGAGGGGGATGAATTGCTCATATAACTCACCTTGCGAGACTCCCGGCTTAATTCCGAGCGGAGCCTGTGCGAGATATGTATTATTACCCCAATAAGATGCAGACATAGGAATAGTGGGGGCACATATAATGGAATTGTAGATAGCGTCATGCAGGAATAAGTCTTGAGTAAGGGGGCCGGGTTTAGCGTGAGACAAAGCATACGCTTTGGCGCCAAGTCCTAGTGTGTTGCCCAAATTGTCCTTTTGCAGGTAGATGAGCAGCTTTTTTTGTTCCTCATCGGAGAGGCGGAGCTCAAGGGGCAGCGTTTCTGCATCCAGGTGGGAATAGAGAGTGAACTTATCAAAGCATTTGGCAAAATTTTTCCTGAAATCTCCCGAGAATACCCATTTATCTTCCAGCCCTTTTAAGACGACTTTGCAGAGGAATGCCAAGGCCTCTGGCGAGGTATCCTTCATCTTGGCCATCTCATCTAATATGCGCGGATCTAAGGGCTGATGGAGAAGCTGATTCAGATAATGCATGGCCATTTTGTACTCTCCGATCATTTGATAGGCGTAGGCCAGATAGAGAAGGGCGGAGGGATCTTCAGTGTAGTAGTGACCGTTTTTTTCGATCAGGTCGTACTCAAAGTAGCCTATCTCTATATTCAGGGCTTCATGGGTGAAATATTCTTTTATATCGAGGGGATGGGCGTTTGATATGACTTTGGCCGGGAGTATCAATTTTTTCACGCGCGGGTCGTCCAGTTTTTCCAATTGCCAAGCCCCGGGGAAATTCACTCCGTCCAGATAGCCTTGTTTGGAACTGAGGATATACCCTTTATGCTGCTGCGACTCCCACGCTTCCCCTTTTTTTACAAAGGTGAGGCCCAAATCGCGGCACTCAAAAGAGGTCATTTCTTTATCTTTTGCAAAGAAGAGCGTGCTATTGGCGCTTTGCTCAAAGAAGAGGCGAAAGGGATTGGCTCTGCCAAGCGGCCTTCTCAGGAGATATTCGCCTCTTTGATTTCGGATTGTTCCCTCTGCGGCATTGACAGTGGCTACGAGGGTGCCATCTTTCTCTGTCACAAACCACTCCTTTTCACCCACCCACAAATTCCGTCCTTCCATGAGTTGCTTAAATTCCCCGGCGGCATCTTTGACTTCTTTGGCATTATCGAGTTTAAGCAGCTCCCCATGACTGAAGGGATGCTTTTTATAGATGCCGTTTTTTGTTATTCTAAAAGAGCCGTCAGCCGCGAGCACTTCATTTTCGCTGACCAGAATTTTGCTATCTCGACTAATACCGACCTCGGCTAATCCTTTTACCCAATTGGGCCAAGAGGGCATTTTTAAGGGGGTTCCATTCCGGAAAATATCTCCCTTGCTAAGGTCAATAGTATATTCTTTGGAATATAAGCCGGGGTAAGCTGACTGTCGACCAGCTTTGGGATGTTGCCATATTCAGTTTTTGTAAAATGGAGTTTCCAATCAACTCCTTATTTTCAGACAAATAGGCCTGGAAATGGGCCTGCTGGGCTATTTCACGTATAACATACTCATTATCAGAGATATTCGTTTCATAGAATTTAGCGCAGGTGTTGTAGATGAGATAGTTGATAAATTGCTCTTTTTTCCATGGGGAGGGGTAGAGTTCCAAAGCCGCCCGGCATTCAAATAGCTCCCCTAGATTATCAGACCCATTATTAATCTTAAGATCGAGCCTCTCTTTTAGAGAGTCGACAAAGGACTGATTGAAGGCATGTCCGGCCTGATGTGCCTGCGTTTCACAGTAGAGGGCTAATTTGATCCACTTTATCGCTTCCATGTGGGATCTAGGACTTAAACTGTTCAGCTGCCTGAGCACCATCTCTTCGATATTTTTTTGGATAGCCGGCTCTGCTCGCAACGCCTTTAACAGGGCGTGATCGCGGAAAAATCCCGTCTTTACTTCATCAAAAACTTGGATTGCTTCTAAGGGGTGCTGATTGACCCAGTTAATCAGGTAAGGGATCCTCATTTCGGGATAGGCATCGAACTGGGCAAAGCTGTTTGCTAGCGATTCGGCAGTGCCGTGATAGATCTCATTTTCTTTTTTTTCTTGAACGGTATCGTTTTTGAAATAATTTCCCAAAGGCTTGATTTTCTGCTTTAAAGGCGCTGCCACCTTTCGTAAGCCCGATAATTCGATACTCTCGTTTATATAGGTCCCAAGAACCCCTTTTTCCTCCCAAGTTCTATGTTGTGTCCTTATAGCATTAATATCGAAGTGGTTGACGGAATCATCTTTTTGTTTGGGGAGCATGATTTGGTAATGGCGGCTCATCAATTTCGCCAGATTCCTAAATGACTTTGGCAGATGGTCTTCCTCGTTGCAGTTTACGTAAGCTTTCCAATCTGTAAATCCATATTCCGTCGAGAGCAAACGATAAAGCATCTCCTGTTTGTCTTTGCCGGTTTTTGTGTTGTATTTCGTGATTTTATCTTTGAATTGGTAAAGGTAATCGTAAAGATCTTTCACGCAAGGATTTTGAACAGCTGCGAATCTCGCCTCAATGCAGGCGTCAAAATCTTGAATAAAGTCGTTGCTACTTAAATTGAGGAACCCGAACAGATCATTTTTTGCGTTAACTGACCGGAAATAGTCGGCAATTTTTTCAAATCGCACAGCCGTATCGCCATAGCGCAGGTCCAGTTTATGCTGAATGCCATCGAGTAGGGGAACGATATGAAAACCCTTTGGCAGGGTACTGCACAAATGATCGCAAATGGCTAAAGCGTGCAAATTGAAAAGCACCGTTTCCGGGTCGTTTGAGGGGAGTTTCATATTTGCTTTGGTTAATACGTTGATACATTTCTCTTTTTCCTCATCGGTCAAATTCCACCCCTCAGTAATAGGCAGTGTGCGCATTAGGGCGAAAATGCCTTTCGTTTTTTCTTCTTCGGTCTCTTTCTGGTATTGCCCGAAAATTTCATCAGCAGATAATCTGTCCAGCAAGGCGATTTTCTCTTTTAACTCAAGTTTACTATAATCGGGGGTTTTGATGGAGTTTATCGGATTATAATGAGTATCTTTTGTTTCCTTGCTAGCCCAAGATGTCACTTTGAGCCGGTCAAGCGGCTCTCCCATGTTGGGTAAATCCTGCCCAAGCGGTGGTGTTTTCACTTCAATTCTCTTTAACAACTGGTGAGTAAAGTCGAGCTCATCTTGGTTGATCATCTTATTTTCGAAGGCTTTTGTAAAGGAATGGGCCGCGGCTTGCCGCAATCTGGCTACGAGCTTTGCCGGCAGGACATTTGCCATTTTTTCCAAATGCTTAGATGCTTCGATTTTCCCGCTGAGAATCACGCGCTTATACTGTGTTTTATCATCTAGGTGGTCTAGCATGACCAGGCGGGCCAGCTGCTCTGAGCAGGTGCCGCTCCGTTGCGGGGTAGCAGCCTGAATTTTGCCTTTTTGATTGGGTTTTGAAACGGCAAAAAACATCCCTTCTAAATCTGTACTTGTCCACTCTCCATTTTTCGGTTCCAAATTCGTAAAGCCGATCAATTTTTCCGCTAAAGCCAGGTCTAATTCCCGATTTTCATGTGAAAATAGCCGTCTGTCAAGAGTGTGGCCAAGCGATCTATAGCTTGGGCACGGTTTTCCCTCGATTGAAGCCGTCGGGAAAATTTCAGCTCCGTCCCCTTTATTTAAAAAATAGTAGGCGAGGCTGCTGCTTTTTTTCTCTATAACTACCCCAAAGACGTGGCCAGGGGATCCGGCTGTTCCTTTGACGCTTAAAGTGAGGACGACTCGTTTTCTCTGCTCTAACCGGTCATAGACATAATTGATAAATTCTTCCCCTTTTCCTCCCCTTAGGAGGGATTCCGTTGCGGCCAAGTCCTCAAAATCAGCCAGTATTTCCTTTTTTTTCTCTTCTTCGACAAAGGTTTGTAAATTTTTATCCCCTTCAATCACCTGTTTCCAATAAGAGACGGAGTCTTTAGCCATCCCGCCTTCATAAGAGGAGTTGCCAATTTGCGTATCGCCTAGGACAAGGGCGATTCTCCTGGCATCGACACCAGTAGCTGAGCATTCCGCCGCGGGCAATTGGGTCTTCTCTGGCACCAATGTATTGACGCGCTCCTCTTTTAGCATTTGGATATGGAACCCCTTTTCGGGCCTGGGGATGGAGGGCGCGATCTTTTCGGCCTTTTGCTGCTTGGGGGGTTTTTCACCTTCCCGGGCAATTTCTTGCACTTGGGCATTTGCTCCCAGAAAAGTGAGTCCGCCGATGACCGGCAGAGCCGTTCCTACCAGACATTGGCCAAGCCGATTGAAATCCTCGAAGAGCATAGAGGTCAGATTTATTCGCCAATTTCTTAAATCCCGGTCCTCAGACGTATAACCAACCAGATCGACAAAAAACAGCTTTAGCACAATTAACCCCGCGATGCCGGCGACCTCCAGCCCCATCTTGCCAAGGCAGACAGCTCCGAGTACCACCCCGCCTCCTGGAATGGCGAGGATGAAGTAGGCGACTTTTTCCCTGCTCGTCAGGTGATTTTGGTAGCGGTCGTAAATCTGTTTGATTCTGATGTCGTCCTGGTTCTTTATAAATTCATACTTCCTTTGGGGGACGGCTTTCGTGGACCAGAGGGTCAATCCCCCCAGAATGGGCAAAGCAAACCTCACTATCCCGATGCCGATGTAGCTGATGTGGTAAATAAAGCGCTCTTTGGCTTCCACGCGCAGGACTTGACTATTCTTTTTGGCCAGACTTGCCCCGACGTAGGCGCAAGCCGCCCCTAACACATGAAAGGTGTTTACTGCCACCGTATAGATCCCGATCGCCTGTCCGACGATTGGCAAGGCGGCGTAGAGATTGGTCGAATTTGGATCTTTATTAAAATTAACCATTTTTACCAATTTATTAGTTATTAGTATGGTCATTGTATCAAATTATTATTAATATTATATAAAGATTTTAAGGGGGTCCCGGCAAAGTTTGATCCCCTAAAAGTAGACCTTTTCCAAAAAGGGAAACTCTGTTATTATCTCTATCTTTTAATAAATTAGGAAATAATAATTATGAGTTTCACAATATACATTGACTCCCCATTCAGATCCCCCATGAAAACATCAAATAATAATTCCATTAGAACTCCTTATAATACCCCTCAACGCTTTATTGCAGCAACTCCTTATATTACCCCTAGTAGCAGAGTCTCGGCAGCAATACCTATTCCAGCAACTCCTCATAGACCAGTATCTGTACGTTTAAATTTCAGCGCTGAGAGTCCGGCCTCCCCTGACAGAAGCAAATGGCAGGGAAGACCAATGCAAGAGGCGTTTAGCCCTTTAAACCATCACCTGGCAAGTCACCCTAACGATGCAAAAGCGCGCCTGGAACGGGGGAAAATCTTTATAAAGCAAGAGAATTGGGATCGCGCGATTGAGGATCTTTCCCTCGCCGGCACAAGTCGCGAAGCGGGCGAGATGCTAGGGGCCGCCTACCACGAAAAGGGGAATGCAGAACTTAATAATAGAATGTTTGTAAACGCCATCCATTTTTTTACAAAATCTATTGACGTCCGCCCCAATTGCCCGGCTACCTGGGCTCAGAGGGGAAGCGCCTATCACGCCGTGGGGAATCCTGAGAGCGCTGAATACAATTTTAACCAGGCCCTTTCCTTAGATGAAAATTTTATACCCGCTTTGTCAGGAATGGGGATGGTGGCTGAAAAGCAGGGCCGGTTTGATGTCGCGATGGAATATTACGAAAAAGCTTATGTATTAAACAAAGAAGTGGGGAATCTTCTAATTAACGCTTATGAAAGCAAGGCCTTAGCGTACATCCAAAAAAAGGAATTCGATTCCGCTGTCGCCCTCCTCAGACTATGCTTTACAATTTCCAAAGATAGAATATTTACCTATGTGCTCCTTGGGAATGTCTATCTTGTAAAAACGGAATTTAGTCAAGCCATCAATTATTTTGATACGGCAATAAAATTAAATGGCAACAACCCGTTGGCATTAACCGGCAAAGGGGAGGCGCTGCTCAAGCAAAATCGCCTGGATGAGGCATTTCCTCTTCTTGAAAAGGCCTATCAGATCGACCCGCATGACGATTATGTTAAATCAGTTTTAAACCAGGCTCTTCTATTAAAGGCTGAGGGGCGTCAAAAGCGAAATGACTGGAGTGGAGCAGCTAATTACTACACCCAATCCCTGAAAATTTATCCCAACGATCCCGGTACTTTGAGCGACCGGGGGGTGCTTTATTACAAATTAGGCTATTACTCTATCGCAGTCAATGAGTTTGAAGTTGCGCTGCGTCTCAATCAAAACCATCATCAATCCCTTGCCTATCTGGGGGCAGCGCTTCATAAAGTAGGGAAATACGCCTATAGCATTAAAACACTAAACCAGGCCGACAAATTGAAACCGAATGACCCGTTTGTGTTGAAGCAAATAGATGAGGCGTACCGTCAGCTCGGCCTTCATCTGCGCACTTTTAGATAAATCAGGCTTTTGGTTTAATTTCGTGCCGAAATACCACTGCACGAAATTAAACCAATTGCCGTAAATCAAGAGACAATTTTTAACCCTAATGCCGTAGCGACATTACTTGCCTTCGCATCAGGTTGTCCGCGATTAAATATTTGAAAGCGCACTTCCACTTTATTATCTATTAACTCTTGCTCATATTCCTTCGCAGCCATATAAAAACCTCTAGCGACAATGTTGGGTTCATTACCAAAGACGCCAAGGCCAACACCCGTCGGGTTGAAACGCACGGGCGACTTTGTTTTCTTGGCCAAATCGATGCATTTTTGGAATTGAGCCCGAAATCCGTGAAGGGCGCACAAAAATTGAACTTCATTTTTCGCGTCTCCAGTGACGGTATCAGAAGTTTGATAATATCCAAAAGCAGGAGCTGCGACTAAAAAGAGATGCACCCGTTTATTACCACCGCGCGGGATGCTTGCAATAACGGGATATGCAATGCGATTTCCATTATTTTTCAATTGATCAATAACCTTGGCCTCATTTGCCTCACTTGGAGTAAAATACCCGTGAGCGATTTCACCCTTGGTCGTTTCGTCAAGAAGGTTGCAAAGCCCATTGAAACCTAAATTGCCCCCGCAATTAATGATTTCTACCTGGTCATTACCAAAGGCAAGCTGCGCTTGAGGTCCTTGTGTTCTATCTCCCTGATAAACTGCTGCAGCCTCTCCAGGATTAATCGTAAATTTGCTGGGAGCTTCACAACCGTTGAATTGGCTGGCGGCCCCATAAACAACCTCGTAATTATCAGCCCTTTTGCCGTCCCGGATAATATCCTCTTGAACCCCTGCAGTATATTGAGCTTTAAAAACCTCAGGGTTTAAATCCTGAAAAATATTAGCGACTCCAAATTCTGGAACTGTCGTTTTAGGATGAGATACACACTCAAACTCAGCTCCAATGTTTGAAAGCTCCTTTTTTAAATATATAATGGCATTATCGTGGGCCTTTCTTTGATCCTCTAAGGATGTTTTACTTGTAAAATCCTGATCAATTGGTTGAACTGTTTTTTTCTCATAGCTGTCACCCTGTAAGGATGTTTTACTTGTAAAATCCTGATTAATTGGTTGAACTGTTTTTTTCTCATAGCTGTCACCCTGTAAGGATGTTTTACTTGTAAAATCCTGATTGTTTGGTTGAACTGTTTTTTTCTCATTGCGTTCACAAAGAGCAATGGCAATATTTCCAATTATTGGGACCAATAGGGTGATGCAACGGGCATAACTTTTATTATTTATATGCGTAAAATAATGACTATTAGTGATGGATCCTCTTTCCATGCAAGGCAAGACGACGCATTTTAGGAACAGATCGACTAAGTTATTAACCGAACTCACTACCGGAATGTAGTCGCAAATTTGATCAATTTTTACTAAATTAATGTGATTCATTTGGTTTCTCCCATATATAAAATAAATTTACTCTATCAAATTTCCATTTATAAATCAATTAAAATAACACCCTTTTTAGTTTTAGAGAAAAACAGCCTCTGGTAAATTGATATTGATTAGACGCTATTCCGTGACATTCGACGATGGCACCTTTGATACGAATGTTGATGGCGCTGATTTATTTAAATTTTAAGCGGAACCAATTAGTAAAGTGTTCCACTGTCTTTTTCTCTTGGCCGCCGTTAATAGCGTTGATTTTGAAAGAGCGGGAGCTGATGCTGTAAAGCATTCCCTGGCTTATCGGCCAAGGTCCAACCATGGCTTTCGTTTCCTTATCCGTCATGTATTGCAGGACCCCTTCCCAAGGATGGAGAAGCTGATTGATTTCCCATGCGGCGCGCGCCACTTCATTTTTATCAAAGCTATTTTCAAGGTGAACTGTGATGAGAGAATTTCCACTTAAGAGATTTTCGGTGCTGCAATTGACATTTACTTTTTGGGTGGAAGCGCGCAGGCCATAGCCCAGTTTGCCCTCTTCATAGGCGCTTTTAAATTTTGCCCAGATGGCGTCGATCTGGCTCTTGTGGACAAAGACCAAAAACTTGCCGCTATCTTGGGTGATGCGGGTAAAACGCCCATGGAGAGATTTAGGAGGCACTGCCTGCAGCCAATGGTAATCGTGGATCTGACTTGGGTTAAGATTAGGATCCGGGCACATTCCCTGATCTGGGCAAAAGAGAGCCAAGTTTGTCTGTTTTTCCGGTGATGTTCCCACATAACTTAAAGTTTGGTTGTCCTCGGTAAAATAAGCGAGATGCGATGAATTTAACCATGCGCCCGTTGCATAATAAGCATTTGTAGTCATAAAAACTCCTAATTATTTCTTTTTGTCTAAACTCGTATCGATTTTGCCGATCATGGAAATGACCAGATTATTTGGGTACAGGGGATGAAGTATTCTTATAATAATCCGATCTTCATTTTCCTCTCTGTTCTCAAAACGGTGAAGGTACCTGCAATGGAACCGGTAAGGGCAAATAAAACCGGCTTGATCCACTCTGCAGTTACGAGTTTTGAAATTGCTTGGGACAGGCGTTTCCACAATGACGTTTTCATCGTGGGCAAAAAAACAGTCTTGCATATAGCATCGATTAAAAAGCGCTCTAATGCAGATTTCTCTATTTCTGTTTGGAGATTCAGTTTGCCTTATTTCCGTAGTGGATTGAGGTTGGTAAAGAGGACTTATCAAGTTTAGATAGGCATGGTAGGAAAGAAAAGCTATGTCTGTTGGATTGTAATGCATGGTTGAGCATTATATTTATTTAAACAAATAGTGTCAATATTAACAATAATTAATATCATTAGTCAACATTGTCAAATTTTAAAGTAATTATATCATAGCACATTTTAAACGTACACTGTTGACTTTAAAGCTGATTATTTTTTTAATTTTTTAAAAAATGGAGTTAATAAATGGGATTTTCGTTTTTAACAGTAGTAAGTAAGGAAAGTGCGTGGCAGCCGGTCATTATCTCTTATCCTACAATTCTTGAAAATGGAGTGCTTAAACACTCAATCACTCAGGTTGAGATGGGGCCTGCACAAACCGATCATAAAGTGGCAGAAAAGGCCGCAGGAATTTTGAGTCAGACCATGGGTTTTACTTTTGTCCCAAAAGAGGCGAAAGTGATTTCCGTAGCGGCAATGTTTGATTGCTTTTTACCGTTTGAACTTAACGCGCAAATGGGCATGGCAAAGGCAAGAGGGATGACTGCCGAATCGATAGACGAAGCCATTGCCCAGGCTAAAAAGTTCGCAAGCGAGGAAAACCTCCAGTTTATTGCACCCGCACGTCCAAACCTCATTAAGAGGGATTGAAACTATACACAATAATTTACTTGCTAAAATACCTGAAATATGATATTTTAATTTACAAAAGAGTGTGAATTATGAATATATTTGATAAATATCCTAAAATTGAGATGACATTCGCCGATAAGGTATGCGTTTATCCAATAGCGCAGCAAGTAGTCGGGCTCGGCACCATCGCATCGAATGTCTGCAAAGCCGTTTACGACCTTTGCGAGACTTTCTTTTATAAGATCTCTTCGGGGAGTAATAACTCTCTGGACAAGTTAAATAACGTCCTGTCCTTGAAAGCCAGCAATGAAAATCTTAAGCGTCATTTGAGTTACATCCATCTTGGGGTTTTGCGTTTTATACCCATAGTTGCCACAAAAATATCCCTGGAAAGGTGCAGCGCTATCATTAAATCTGAAAATTCTAATTGGAAGGTTACCCAGGTAGCCAACTCCATTTTTGAAGACCTGACCGGGAAATCTTCAAACGCGGCCAGAACTCTCAAAGAAACAGCAGATCCTGAAGGCGGGGATACAACGGTTGTAAAAGTCTCCGAAGACGGGGATAAAAAGAAAACTTCAGACTCCGAAGACGGGGATAAAAAGAAAACTTCAGACTCCGAAGACGGGGATAAAAAGAAAACTTCAGACTCCGAAGACGGGGATAAAAAGAAAACTTCAGACTCCGAAGACGGGGATAAAAAGAAAACTTCAGACTCCGAAGACGGGGATAAAAAGAAAACTTCAGACTCTGAAAACGGGGATACAACGGTTGTAAAAGTCTCCGAAGGCGGGGATACAACGGTTGTAAAAGACTCCGAAGACGGGGATACAACGGATGTAAAAGACTCCGAAGGCGGAGATAAAACGAAAACTCCAGACCCTGAAAAGGGAGCCGACAAAACAATTAAGGTGATAAAGCCTGCGCAACAAGTTGAAGTCAAAGACGCCTTATATCAATTGCTGCCCGAAATTTTGGCTGTGGCCTCGACCTTTTTCTAAATTATTTCTCTCCTTAAAAAATAAAAATTTTGCCATAAGGAGAGAATGTGGTGGCTATCTAATAAAATATCTTTTTTCGATTGCTTTGAACAACATTCGCAAGAAATAAACAAAGCCGCTATCGCCCTGCAAGGACTCTTTGAAGGGGCCGTTCCAAACATCGAAGCCTCTCTTAAAGTCAAAGAGTATGAACATCGCGCAGATTCGATCACGCATGAGGTGATCAGTCAGCTCTGCAGATCCAATTTTATCCCGCCGATCGACCATCAGGACATTCTTCATTTTATCAACTGCCTGGACGATGTCCTTGATTATATCGATGATTCCGTGGAGGCTTATGTGGAAATTTATCAACTGACTCATGCCACCCCGTTCGCCAGGCGTCTGGCGGAACAAATCGTCAAAGGGGCCGGCATGCTCGTCGCCATTTGTCCTTTGCTGAGGCACCCCTCCAAACATTCCGATGCCATCCGCTCCATCTGCATTGAAATTCATGAAATTGAAAATGAGGGGGATCACATCAAAAAAGAAGCGCTCAAAGATCTATACCAGCACTATACCGCGTCAAAAATCGATGTGGCCTGGGACAGGCTGTATGAGTATCTTGAGAGTGTCACAGATAAAATTGAAGATTGCGCCAACATTGCCGATCAAATCTTAATGAAATACTCCTGATGTTATATTTTGTCCTTTTATTAGTTTTGGTAGCGGAGTTTGTCAACGGATGGACCGACGCGCCCAATGCCATCGCCACGGTCGTCTCCACGCGGGTGCTCTCTCTTAGGGCGGCGATTATTCTCGCGACGATTTTCAACTCCATCGGCGCTTTTTTTGGAATTGCGGTGGCCTCCACCATCGGAGAGGGGATTGTGAGCGTGGATAAACTGAACCTCACCACTTTATGCGCGGCGATGTTTGCCGTCATCTCCTGGAGCCTGCTGGCGTGGAAATACGGCATCCCGACCAGTGAAACACATGCGCTCGTCTCTTCGCTGACAGGCGCGGCCATGGCCATGGGCGGCCCTGCTGCTATTCATTGGAGCGGCTGGTCCAAGATTTTTATCGGACTATTCTTTTCCACCTTTCTGGGGACGGTCGGAGGTTGGAGCCTGACTAAGCTCATCCGCTTCTTTTTTTCTGATGCCTCTCCGGAAAAGTGCCGTAAGAATTTCAGCCGGATGCAGATTCTCTCCTCAATATTTATGGCTTTCAGCCACGGCTCCAACGATGGTCAAAAATTCATCGGAACCTTCACGCTCACCCTCCTGATAGGGGGATTCATCGAGCATTTTGCCGTCCCGTTCTGGGTTATCATCCTTTGCGCGTTCATTATGGGTCTTGGAACTTCGGTCGGCGGCCTTCGCATTATTAAGACAATGGGGATCAAACTTGTAAAACTTGAAAGCTATCAGGGAT
Source organism: uncultured Chlamydiae bacterium (assembly GCA_963696295.1). Taxonomy (GTDB): domain Bacteria; phylum Chlamydiota; class Chlamydiia; order Chlamydiales; family JAJFMB01; genus CAVOJR01. The sequence continues at coordinate 2,719,730 of CAVOJR010000001.1, forward strand.
TTGCGGCTGAAACCGCCGCGGCGTCGACTATCACTTTCGCCTCCTTTTTGGGGGTTCCTCTAAGCACCACGCATACGATAGGAACGGCGATAGTGGGGGTTGGGCTGGCTAACCGCTTCAGAACCGTCCGCTTCAGCATTTTCGGACGAATAGTGACAGCCTGGATTTTGACCTTCCCGATCTGCGGTTTTCTTGGCTATGCGATCACTAAGTTGATGCAATAAAATTACCCTGATCGTCGAACTGAGGCGTCCACTCTCTTCCCCATTCTTGAAATGTGAGTTTAAGATAGCCATTCCATCGTTCCAATTCATCGCCTGTGCCGCCCGAGGTGAGACCTTTCACCCTTTTTATGCCTTTGCCCGATATTGGGGGATAGTTCCCCATACCCATAAATATGGTGCATCTGATTATCAGTCGTCTTGATCCATAATCCAATGAGGAATTTCGTTTCCTGACACTCTTTTTCATTCACATTCTCCATGGATTGGATCAGACTTTGTTTCATTTTTTCCTGATAGGAAACGCCGTTATTCGAGTTTTCATGAGAAGTTAAAGCGGGGACATTAAGGGAATTAAATACATAATCATGATATGTACTCTTATTGTTATGAGTTATAGTTGTGAATAATTTAACTGCCTTTATATCCTTTATTTTTTTTGCATCGAAGTTTAGAAAGAATTCCTGCGTAAATTCAGAGGCCAGAACGCGTATACGATCTTTAAAAGCCACCACATTTTCGTTTGTATCAGCTATCCCGGGGTTTTTTTTGGCCCTGCCGAACAAAGAACCTATATAGTACAACGCCTTGCAAAAGAAAATGGCAAGATAGGCAAAGGGGGAGGCAACTGCCACAGCGATGCGATGGGACAATTCACCCTTATCGGAAAGGGGGCTGAACATCGTCTTCCATTCGTTATTGAGATAATTTAGGGCAATGTCTGGATAATTCATATTTCTCCTGAATTTTTTGATAATAATATCATTTCACTTTAAATTAAGTCTATAAAAACTATTTTTTACGGGCGCTCCGTTTCTTCTTTGAAGAAATAACAGGAATTCCTAAAATAAATGTTTTGAATTTGAGGAGAATGACGATGAGCGCTGTTGAAGCCAGATGCCTGTTTGGCGGTATTCCTGTTAATAGAGCTGTTTTAAAGGAGGACTGGTTAGGCCGAAAATTGGAATGGCTGACCGAACCGGGCCACTCTTATTGGGTGATTGAGGCGGTGGGATTCACTGCGCTCAGGTGTATTGCTTCCGTTGTTCCGTCAGTCCTGGATAGCTCCATCTTTGAATCATTATGCAGGAGCGGTTTTTGCCTTTGGTGCAGCCATGTCGCCTTGCGTTTTTTTGGTGTTCACAGAGAGCTTAACCAAAAAGTGGATGGCCTGGCGGCCAGACTGACCTGGCAGCATGTTTTTGCAGCGACAGCTCTGGAGGATTTAAACTATACACAAAGAGAAGGCTTGCTCTCCTCTTTAGGGGAGCCCCTGGCTTTAAGCAGCGAGGTTCAGAGCGCTTATCTTCGCGTGTCGGGGATAGATGCAAAAGGAAATGCCTGCCGCGGCTATTGGTTTAAAGAACTGTGCAAAAGGGCGGTTTATGCAGAGGATCTGTCGCAAGCCCCCCTCCACACAAAAATTTCCCGGGAAGCCTATGCGTATGCCGTGCATGTGGAGGAAATGGTTCGTTTTATGCGGATGAAGCATGTGGTATCCACCAGTTTGGAGTTCCCCTTTAATAGGGGACTTACAAAAGGGCTTGAGATATCTAAAGAGCGATTTGGGGCGATTTTTTCCGTTGTCAACAGGGGTTGCTTAAAGGATTTTTATCAACATCTGCTTGACGTTTTGAAGGAACTTGTCGATGAGGCTGCGCAAGATTGTAGCAAGAAAATGCTTTTCCTCGCCGCCCATTCTTTAATCCGCTCTTATCATTCTGAGACTGAAACCGAAGAAGATCTGCTGGCGTATTTGCATAATCTCGCTTTCACCAATGAGCTGGATTCCCTTTTCTCCATCACCGGATCGGCGCAAAAATTAAGGAAAAACTCTGACGGGACTTTTCTGGAGTTGATCGAGGCGTTAAATACCCGCCATGCCCTGCAGGTGTTTTTTGAATGGACTACCCTGACGACCATGAATGAACTGATTCTTTTGCAAGAGGAGCAAAGCCTGGTTAGAAAGCATTACGAAGTTTTAAATATTTCAATACAAGATGGCCTGGATGTGGACGGGGAAGCCGGAGCGTTAAAGGGAAGGCTGGAAAAATGGGCGCAATCGAAACCTGAAAAAGAGGTTGTCTTAGAAAAATCTGATAAACCAGCTACTGTTTCTGCGACGATAACCGAGGATGACTGGGTCACAGATTTTTGAAAGCTTTACCTTCGGCTATTATCCAAACGCCTTTGGTCATCTATTTGTCTCTGGCGGCGCAAGTCTGCTTGTCTTTGATCCTCGCGCCTTTGATTATACGCTTTGTTCGCTTGTTGTTGATCCTGAAGCTGTTGGTTATAAATCCTTTGATCCTGCTGCTGATTCTCGAGCTGCTGCTGATAAGCTCTTTGATCTTCTGCTTGATCTGCAACCAGATATGTCTGGATAAAGCATATAAATAAGGCTGTAATGATATATTTCATACCTACCTCCTTTGAAGTAACATTCTTATTATCTTATATTTGAAATTTATATCCAATAAAAAACTTTCTTAATTTACTCTTAACATTTGTCTGCTATAAGGATAGCATGAAGTGTTTATCAGTTATTTTATTTTGTATGGCTATCTCCTCGGCTTCCGCGGCGATCGAGAATCTGATTTGGAAGAGCTTGCCTTTGGAAAACGGCTGTTCGATGCTCATTGTAGATGATCCGGCGCGTACAGTTTATATCAGCGAAGTTCCTTTGGCTAAAGAGTGGCAGAAAGGAGATTTTCTGACCCTTGACGACCCTTATCCGAGGGCTGACAGGGAAACGGTTCTTAAGAATGAAACCGCAGATGAAACCGTCAAGACAATATGCCGGGGAGGGCTGGTCGCTGAAAAATTATTCCTCATCGATAAAATTACCGATTGGGGGAAGAGTTTAATCGTGTATCTGAAAGACCGCTCAGGCGTTGAGGGCATCAAGATTTATGTCGATAAAGATTTGTTTTGCAGCCAGTTTCATGAAGGGGACACTGTTTATCGCGTGACATCGCCCCACCCCATGTGGCCAGCTTACGCCGAGTTCGCTCCCTCTAAAGATTCAGACCCGAGGAGAATGGATTTCCTGGTTAACCCCTCGTCGGGAGCTGTCAGCCAAAGTTTCTACGTCTGGGATCCTTGTTGGTAGGGCTCATCAAAGCGGCTGAATAAAATCAGCATAGCGCACGACGGTGAACATCCCCGCTTCCAAATGATAGAGAACATGGCAATGGAAGGGCCATACTCCCGGATTGTCGGCGTCAAACTGTATGGACAAAGTGGAGTTTGGCGTTACAAGGACGGTATCCCTCATCGCCCCGTCAATGGGAACTCCGTTGATCGCTTTGACCTGAAAGACATGGCCATGCAAATGCATGGGATGGGACATGCCCGTTTTATTGCGAATCAGGAACTCCACTCTCTCCCCTTTCCCAATGAGGATGGGTGTCGATTCCGGCCATGCCTGCCCATTTATCGTCCAGGCGTAATCGGCCATATTGCCCCCCAATTCCACCACAATGTGCCTGTCGACGGCTTTTTGCTGGAGGGGGTTGAGCGCTTTTAGCTTTTTCTCCTGATCGTTGGTCAAAGCCCCCGCTTTCACCGGACACTTTTCTTCTAATTTCGGTATCTTGGAATTTTTTGTGGCCAGGATCAGCCCGGTCTGCTTATCGGTGCCCTCCCCTTGAGCTAAAACGGGAAAGACCCCGTCTTCTGGAATTTTCACGACGATATCAAGCCGTTGCGCGATGGCGATTTCAAACTGCGTCTCTTGCAAAGTCCTGACAGGGTTTCCGTCGACGGCGATCAGGTCCCCTTTGAGTTTGTCCAATTGCACGAAAAAATTAGTGGCGCTGCTGCCGTTGATGATGCGGAGCCTCACTTTTTTGTTTGGCTGCACTTCGATCACTTCGGGGTTTTGCAGTGTCCGGCTGTTTGTTAAAAATGCGTCGTAATCGACTTCAACGAGATCGGGTCCGGACATTTTCATCTTCGGGCTAAGGAGGTTTCGATAGATCGCTGATGGGTCTTTAAAGGAAAAATCGGCAAGCATAAGAATCACTTCCAGATCCGCGATTTTATCGTCGTCAGGCCCATTGATGATCAAAGGAGCCATGAGGAGCCTTTGCTCCTGAAGGCCGTAATGGGCATGCATCCAATAAGTGCCGCTTTGCTTTAATGGAAATTCGTAATGATAGGATAGGTTTGGATAGAGGGGAAATTGAGTAATAAAAGCGACCCCGTCCTGATTGTTCGGCAAAATGAGGCCGTGCCAGTGGATGCTCGAGGGAACTTTTAAGCTGTTTGTTAAGAGCACGTCAAACGGCTGTCCATAGGGGATGCGGATCCCCGGAGTGCCGTCGGGCTGCTCAACGGCGTAAACGGCGGCCACTTTGCCGTTCACCACGATTTTCTTTTCGCTTATGCGCAATTCCGCGGCGGCTAAGAACGACGCGCTGAGTAGTAAGAAGAGGAAGAAAGAGAACTTCATAAATTTTCTTATATAGAATAAAATTTAAAAATAGCAATAAAATTGCTCCCTTAGATAAATTGGTTCTTTTTATAGGTTTGGCGATGTTGAAAAAATTAGCTATTCTGGGCAGCACCGGATCCATTGGAAAAAATTGTTTGAATGTCGCGAGGCACCTGGGCCCGGAAAAGGTGCAAATTACGGCCCTGGCTGCCGGATCCAGCATCGATTTGCTCGAGCAGCAGGCTAAAGAGTTCCACCCGAGCCTGGTGGCTGTCTATGAAGAAGAGGGCGCCCTGGCATTGCAGAAAAGATTGCCGGGCATCCCCGTCCTCGGCGGGATGGAGGGATTAGAGGCTGTAGCGACCCATGCAGGGGCTAACCTGGTGATAGCGGCCATCAACGGCGCCATCGGATTGACGCCAACAGTGGCGGCGATCAAAGCGGGAAAGAATATCGGCTTTGCCAGCAAGGAAGTGCTGGTTTCCGGTGGGGCGATCGTAATGGATCTCGTGCGGAAGCACGGCGTCGATCTGATCCCCATCGACAGCGAATTAACGGCAATTTTTCAATGCCTCAACGGGGCGAAAGAGAAGGTTGTCAAGAGGCTGATCATCACGGCTTCGGGCGGCCCGTTTAGAAATTTCTCTGCCGAGCAATTGGAAAACGTGACCATAGAAAACGCACTCAATCATCCCAACTACCGGATGGGCCCTAAAGTGACGATCGATTCCTCAACCTTGATGAATAAAGGGCTGGAAATGATCGAGTCGCATTGGCTCTTCGACATGCCCCTGGAAAAGATCGAAGTGGTGGTGCATCCTCAGCAAATTATCCACGGAATGGTCGAGTTTATCGATAATTCGATGCTGGCGCAAATGTGCGATCCCGACATGCTGGTTCCGATCCAATACGCCATCACTTATCCAGACAGATATGAAGGGAGTTTAGCCCCTTTTGATTTTATCCGGAACAGCACCTTGCAATTTCTCGTTCCCGATCTCAACAAATTCCGCTGTTTGAAACTCGCCTATGATGCCGTGCGCTGCGGCGGCAGCATGCCCTGCTATATGAACGCGGTGAATGAAATTTTGGTGCAGCGGTTTTTGAAGAAGGAGATCGCCTGGAAGGAGATCGCCACACATCTGGAAAGACTGATGGCCCGCCATCAGCCGGTGCCAATGAAAACTTTAGAAGATTTATACGCCATTGATCAAATGGCGCGAAGGGAAGTTTAAATGGAGCAAAGAATAAGCGTTATCACATTAGGCGTTAAAGACTTGAAAGCATCAAGCCAATTCTACCAGGATCTGGGATGGAAGCGCTCTTCCGCCAGCAATGAAATGATCACCTTTTTTCAGTCCGGCGGAATGGTCCTGTCGCTCTATCCTGCTGATTTATTGGCTGAGGACGCCTTAACTTCTCCTGAATTTAAAGGCTTTAGGGGCGTGACATTGGCGCAAATCGTTCCTAGCCGGGAAGCGGTGAATCAGGTTTTAGAGCAGGCGGTCAATGCCGGAGCCAAGTTGGTCAAAGCGGCCCAGGATGTTTTTTGGGGAGGCTATAGCGGCTATTTTGCCGATCCAAGCGGCCATCTCTGGGAGATCGCCTGGAATCCCCATTGGCCCCTTCTCAATGATGGATCGGTTCAGCTGCCGAAATAATTTCTTTGCCTAAAAAATGACTTTTCAGATAAGCTCGGGCCCGTTTTTTTCAAAACCCGAGGTCTGAAAATGAATAAATTTATTTTGTTAATAATTCTGCTTGGAAGTGTTTCCGCCGAAGATTATTCCAGTCGCGACTATCATATTTTCAGCGGCAAATCGCATGGAGAGCTGGCTCGGGCGATCGTCAAAGAATTAGGCGCCGAACTGGAACCGGCCCACATTAAAAGCTTGAAGGATGGATCCCGCAGCGTCTTCGTAGAAGAAAAAGTGAATAATAAGAATGTGTTCCTCATTCAGCCGGTCTGCGGATCGGACGGGGCCTCCATTAATGATAATCTGATGGAGCTGTTTATGATGATCCGGGAATTGAAACGCTCCTCCTGCCGCAAGCTCAACCTCGTGATCCCATATTTTGGTTATACCAAAGACTCGTTGGAGCTGAATGTCGAAGATGTGGCTGCTATTCTGGAATCCGCCGATGTGGACCGGGTGGTGTGCCTCGATCTGTCCAGCAGGGATCTGCAGGCCTGTTTTCATAAAGCCACCGTGGATCACCTTTCCGCCTCTCCCCTGTTCGCCGCCTATTTTGCCAAAATTGCTTTGCTGGATCCGGTCGTTATCGCTTTCAAAGAGACCGGAAAAGTTTTTTTGGAAAAGCTTGAGGCTTGCGGAGTCGAGGCTGACTTCGCTAAAGCCGTTCAGAAAAAGGGGAAGGGAATTAAGATCGACCCGATCGATTTTGCCGGCGGTTTTGAGCAAAGAGACGTGATTCTGGCAGACGATGTGTGTGACGCCGCTGCATTGGTTAACGCGGCTTTGCTTTTAAAAAAAATGGGCGCCCGGCAGATCTATGCCTGTCTGACCCATCCCGCGTTTTCTCCTGAGGAGCTGGAGGCGTTGAAAAACGCGCCCTTCGAAGAGGTTGTAGTTATGGATACCTTGCCGCTTAGGGGGTCTTTACCGGGCAATTTCAAGCAACTATCGATTGCCCCGTTGCTGGCTGAAGCGATATTTAGAATAGAAACAAACCGCTCGCTTAAAGAAATTTGATTTAAATTGTGATTGCTGTAAAGATGAGCCTATGAAAGAAGTTGAAGAAGAGAGCCTCGTCGGCGATAAACACGACCCGTTTTTAAATAGCCTCAACAAAGTGGTCCTTTGGTGCGTCAAGGGCCTTACTCTAGTGATGGTGCTGGTCATCATATGGGCCTTTGTCGATGTTTTATTCCATGTTTATACCGAAGTTACCAAATCGATCGATACGGCTTTTTCTGTCGACGTCTTATTTTCCATTATCGGTTCGATTCTATTTTTTCTAATCGCCATTGAAATCTATTTGAATATCGTTTTCTTTCTTCAGAAGGACTCGATCAACGTGGCCTTAGTGGTGGCCACCGCCTTAACCGCCATATCGAGGAAAGTCATTATTCTGGATTACACGGCCACGTCAAATGAAGATGTTTTTGCCATGGCCGCCTTGATTTTTGCTGTAGGCGTCACTTTTTGGGTGGTCGCCAGACAGCATTCCCATCAGTAGACATAAAAAGGGCAGGGCGCTATATTCCAAAAGGAGTTTTTTTGGAGGTATTTGGTGAAGAAATTATACTTTTACTTTTCTGCTATGAATGCCGGGAAAAGCACGACGCTTCTGCAATCAAGCCACAATTACAAAGAAAGAGGGATGGAAACGTTACTTTTTGCTCCCGCTATCGATACCCGTTTTGGGAAGCCGACCATTTATTCGCGCATCGGCCTGATGGAGGAGGCGGCCCCTTTTGATGATCGCTTCGACTTTTTCGCCTATGTGAAAGAGCGTCAAAGCGAAATGTCTAACTTAGGCTGCGTCTTGATCGACGAGGCTCATTTTTTGAAAAAGGAGCAAGTCGCCCAGCTGACCGAGATCACCACAAAATTGAATTTGCCCGTCCTGGCCTATGGCCTCCGCTCAGATTTTTTAGGGATGCCCTTTGAGGGATCGGTCTTTCTGCTCGCCTGGGCGCAGGAGATCACCGAGATCAAAACCATCTGCTACTGCGGGCGGAAAGCGACTATGAACATGCGCATTGACGCTTCTGGAAAAGCGGTCACTGAGGGGGAGCAAATACAGGTTGGCGGAAATGAGAGTTATCAGGCAACCTGTCTTTACCATTTTAAAGAGAGCGTTCCTTTTTTTGCAAAACCTGTACTGGAGAGAGTCTAAAATGAACCAAAATGTCAGAGCCTGGGTTGTCTGCCTTTTAGCCGCCCTCTATTTTTCCTACGAACTTGTGCAGCTGCATATGCTGAACGCGATTTCCCCTTTTCTTTTAAAGGATCTTCGATTAAACGCGACCGACTTCGGCACGCTTTGCTCCACCTATTTAATGGCCGATGTGGTTTTTTTGATGCCCGCCGGAATGCTCCTGGACCGCTTTTCGACAAGAAGAGTGATTCTCATAGCCTTATCGCTTTGCATCGCCGGCACGATCGGATTCTCTTATGCCGAAACCCTTTTTACGGCCGGAATCTGCCATTTCCTTTCGGGAATCGGTAACGCCTTTTGTTTTTTAAGCTGCATGATGCTGGTTTCCCGTTGGTTTCCCAAAGAAAAACAGGCGTTTGCGATCGGCATGGTAATTACGATTGGCTTGTTTGGCGGAGTGATCGCTCAAACTCCCTTTTCCTTCCTGGCACAGGCGTTGCATTGGCGAAATGCCCTGCTGGTTGACGGCTTGATCGGCATTGGAATATTTCTGGCTGTTTACGGCTTTGTTTATGACCCTCCTGGAGAATCGAAAGGGAATGTCATCCCGTTGCCGATCCCATTTTTCACCGGCCTGAAGCGGGCATTGCTGAACCGGCAAAATATTTTATGCGGCCTCTACACCGGTTTGATGAATCTGCCGGTGATGATCATCGGGGCGATGTGGGGTTCCCTGTTCTTAACTCAGGTGCACCACCTCACCTTATCGCACGCTTCCTTTATTTCCGGGTTGATTTGCCTCGGGACAATCGCCGGCTCCCCGATAGTGGGGCGCCTGGCCGATTCCTGGGGGGAGAAGCGTTCGCTGATGATGCTGGGCGCCATTCTTTCTTTTCTTACCATGCTGGTCATCATGTACCTGCCTAATCCCTCCCCTTTGTCACTGATGACCCTTTTCTTTTTGCTGGGCTTCTTTTCCAGTTCGCAAGTGCTGGGTTATCCTTTAGTGACCGAGAGCAATCCTCCAGAATTAACAGGCACCTCCATGGGAGTGGCCGGAGTGATTATCATGGGTCTCGCGGCGATAGCGCAACCTCTATCCGGCTGGTTGATGGAAGCTGGCTGGGAGGGGAAATGGGTGGATCAGGTGCCCTTGTATGGACAGGGGGATTATCTGCTTTGCTTTTGGATGTTCCCGATAGGATTTGCCTTGTCGCTGCTGCTGGCCTATGCGATCAGGGAAAAGAGGGTTCTCTTGGCAAAAGTCTGAGAAGGAGGACATAGAGAACTGAATTCTCTATGTCCAATACATCAAATGACTAATATCTGTTTCCGTTGTTGTTGTTGTTGAAGTTGCTGTAGTTGTTATCATCATCTTCATCGTCATCATCCATCGAGATGCCGCCGCCGCCATGGCCAACAAAGCTGCTGCTGCTGCTGCTGCTGTGATGGTGGTGCACGTGGTGGCTCTCATCGCCATCGTTATCGCCATAGTCGAAACTGTTGTTCCTAAATCCAAAGACAGTGGATCCTAAATTGCATAGCATGCCCACGCTTGCGATCATACCTACCGTAGTTCCTGCATAAAAGCCTAGGCTGCCGATCCGGTTAAGAGAGTTGGAACCGACCACACCGGCAAAAAGCTTAAGGGCCACTGAAGAAATTAATGTAACGAGCGCGCCGCCGGCAACGTTGGCTCTTATTTGAAATTCTGCCCTGGAATCGCCGCGTCTGCACTTTACTGACCTGATGTTTTTTAAATCAGCTAAAGTATCGGATACTAAAACAGTTTTATACCTATTTACTTCATGAAAAGCAGGTGCAACATAATTATTATATAAAGATGATATTGACATAATTCCTCCTGTCATTTTATTGTTAAGAATTTACAAGTATACGTAAGCCATTTAATTTTGTCAATTTTAATGCTTGTAATGGTTTAAAAAATAGTTTAACCTAAAAGGAAACTATAAACAATAAGGGGGTAACCATGGCACAGGCAAAAGAGGGGGACAAGGTAAAAGTTCATTTAACCGGAGTGACCAGCGATGGGGTCGAATTCACTTCCACTGCGGAAGAGGAACCTATCGAGATTAGCTTAGGGGGCGGGGAGATCTGGCCTTCTGTGGAAGCTGCTATCCTGGGAATGAAAGAGGGGGAGTCTAAAGATGTGATTTTAAAGCCGGAAGAATCAATCCCTTATGTCGAGGAACTGGTTTTTGAAGTGCATAAAAGCCAGTTGCCGGATGATATCCCGCTTGAAGAGGGCGTCATGGTCAAATTGCTCCAGCAGGATGGCCGGGAAACCTATATGAAAATTCTCAGCATCGAGGGCGATAATGTGACTTTGGACGCCAATCACCCTTTTGCGGGAGAAGAGCTCAAATTCGTTGTTCAGCTGATAAAAATTATTTGAATGTGTCTTTGATGGTATGCCTGATAAACGAAGTGCCTAGTTTTTCCGAGCGGTTTGGCACAAGCAGACCGTTTTTGACCAGATGATCATACTCTTCAGCAATTTCCGCAAAGTTTTCTTTGATAAAACCTTGCAAAGAGAATCTATTGCGGCTATAGCTCACCTGATTGCCCACAAGCGTCAATCCCGGAAATTTTTTAAGTTGTCTAAGTATTTTTTTATGCAGGGCGGCCGTCAATTTCGCCGACTCGGCCAAAATAGGCTTGATGGTTTCCTCCGCCAGCTTTTCCAACTGCTCTTTTTCATCAGAATCTTCGATACAGAGGGCAGCGATTAGGCGGATTTTCTTCATCAGGCGGTTAAGTTCCGTCCGGTTCAGCTTTTTTAAGTGCTTCTCATAAAAAGACCGTTTCTGGCTTTCCTGATCTCCGGCCTCGCTTTCGAATACAACGAGCATGAGATTTTTAAGGGCGGTTCTAGTCCTCTCTTCTACCTTTGGCAAAGTTATCCCTTCTCCGGATAACCTTTGCAGAGGGGTTTTGAATCCCATTACCTGACTGTAGAACTTATTAGAAGGGGCAACCATAACTCCAACAACTAACAAAAAAGGAATTATTTGTCTAATGTCATTATAAACAAGGGAGATTGATAGTTTTTATTCAGCGGGCAGGGACCGGCGCCGATCTGCCTGGCGCCCATTTTGCGGTAAAAGTTAGCCGCAAAGGGATCGCTCTCCCACAATATGGCCTGCCATCCCAACTCCTCTTTGGCCACCCGCATAGCCTCCTGAAATAAAATCCTGCCATACCCTTTGCCGATGCGGTCTTTTTTGAGGAATAAAAAACTCAGCTGATTAACTGTTTTTAAATATTTGTTTTCCTGGTTTCTCAATCCAAAGAAACCGATGATTTCATGATTTTCCACCATCAAACGGATGGTATCGCTTCTGATGTGCTCTTTTGTAACGCTAAGTACTTGATTAACAATTTTTTGAGGAACATTGCGGTAGTTCCAGTGAGCGTTGGAATCAAGCGATAGCTTTGTCAGCAGTTCCGCATGATGGGGCATAGCAGGCTGAAAGTTGATATTCTCGGTGCACCAGCCATAGGAGAAAATCAGAATAAGGAGCAAAGAGACTTTCAAAATTTAGCCTTACAATTAAGAAATACTTTATCACCCGATATAACACATGACAAGAAAAAAATATTTCACCTCGTTTTAGGGAAAAAATGGTATTTTATAAGTAGCACAAAACCAGTGTCCTAATGATTTTCCGTTGCCTTTTGGAAAAAAAATACACCAATTTACAAACAATGCTTTGAGTTTACTACCATTTTCAGGCATTATTGTATGCCGTTTGAATATGGTGGGAATGTACCCCTTTAGCGGTAAAACCAATGAATATGGCAGGCAGGGTTGATCACTAAATTTGCGAATGCGCCGCCGAACTTTTAAGGGCGAACAAAAACCACGTCATGTCCTCAAGCATGACTTGAGGGAAGAGGAGTGTGGAATGACTAACAATAAAATTGAGTCTGGGCTTCTAAAAGTTAAATCGGATTTTCAACGTTTAACTTACTCAAAAGACATAGAAGACCATATGAATGTCTTGCAATTGAAACTGGAACATTTGATTCGCGACGCCATTACCAATGACGATCAAACACTGAGAGACGTATTAGATCGCGAATTGCCTATTATACAGCATCATTTAGACCATCAAAATGGTCAATTTCTCTCATTGTCTCTATTATGCCATTCCCAGGAAAGGTTGTCTTTAAATGACTTTATCTATGATCTATTCCGATTTCATCTGATACCGGGCCGCAGCCAATACCCTTCTGTGTTTCACAATATCACATTCACCCCTGCCGATTACGGCAAGCCCCTCTATCTCGTGCATATAGTTATCATGATCAGAAATGAAAGGCAATTTGATCAAATCGAGTCCAATTTGTCCTTTTTTCTGCAAACGCTCGAAAGAGGGATAAAAAACTATCACTTTGCTCAAAGTGTATTGAATAGGCAATTGACGATTCCCGATCAAAGAGGGAATTTGATGCATGAAAGTTTGATCCGGGTAATCAGCCGCTATCCTTTGCATGCCGAGATCATTCTGAATGAGGCGGGGCTTTTTACGGTTCAAAGCTCGGAGAACTTTAGAATACTTCGCGATCCGAAGAAACTGGCCTCCATTATATGCTCCCTGGCCATACTGAGAAAAAGCGTTCGGGAGTCGCCAAGGCTTTACGACAGCCAGCCCCGTATCCATTTCCGCCTCATGCCGATGACATTAAAATTGACATTTGGCGAGAAAAACACATTGGGATTGTGCATGGCTATCAGCCATCTCGATGCCTATCAGCTATTCAATGAGGGCTGCGTGCTGCAGGCTGTGCGCACTTACTTTCTGGATGCCCAAACTGTAAAAGGCTCTTTTATCTCCTATAAGCATCCCCAGGATTTTTCTTATGGGATGTATATCGAGCTGGAAAAAAAGAAGGGAGAGCCCTTCACGCTCGAGGAGCTGAAATACCTGAAAATGCATCTTTCCCGAAGTCTGGAAGCCAGCGTTGAAGATGTGGTGCCTTCCATTTTCATGAACAGTAATGAAGAAGAAATCATGAAAAACATCATCATCTTAAGAAACGAGCTGGAGTCGATCGATGATTTGACTCAGGTGATGATTACTTTCGAAAGGCAATCCTTTTCTCACTTGACCTTTGTCATCATTCTTTTGAGGATCCTCGAGCAAAATAATTTTTCCCTGCATGAAAGGTTTACCCAGCTTGGCGATAAGTGGGAGTTTATTCCGGAGAGAACGCGCATCGTCAGCACAGAAAATGATGAAGTGACGAAAGAGGCTCATGTATTTCGCCTGCGTTTGAAGAAATCCCGAGCCTTTGTCCGCACCGATTCTTCCGTCAACCTGCATCAGGCCAGACAGCATGTGGTCGATTTCTTAAGAGAGCGGATCGGCCCCATCCGCGATTACACAGGAAGTTTGATAGATTTGCAAAACGTTATGTTTAGGCAATTTAAAGAAAAATATCGCGATCTGGCCCGAAAATATCCCAATGTATTGGAAGACTTTTTTTATACCATTAGCCCGGCAGATGTTAAGATCACACTCCCTCTTGCTTCGATCGAAACTCTTTTTGAACACTTTATGGAGCTGATCGAAATTACCTCCGATGCTCCCGAACAATATATTGTCAAAAGAAGCGAAACAGACGACTTTGCCTTCGCCATGCTGCGCATGAAATCCTCATTCACCAACCTCTTAGATCAGAAGATCAGGATGAACGACACATTGTCGCCATCCTTGATATCAAACAAGCTGCAGCTTGGGGAATACACCTATATCGGGTATATTTATAGAGGAGAAGACACGCATAAGCGCTTTGTCTTTTTCCAGCAGCTGCAATCGGCAATCCTCTTTTGTGTCCAAGAGGAGCAGGGGACGCAAGTCTTACGCCTTGGAACCCAGACATTCCCCACATCGCTCGATCCGCGCAGCACCTTGTATCCCACCACAAACTACATCTTCAAATTGCTTTTCGACGGCCTTATGCGGATAAACCTGGATGGCACTCCAGTTTGCGCTGTGGCAGAGTCTTACACTCTTTCCTCCGACCGCAAAACCTATACTTTCCATTTGCGGGAAAGCTACTGGAATAACGGCGATCCAGTCACGGCCGAAGATTTCGCCTATTCCTGGAAAAAGATTTTATCACCTTCTTTCAATACCCCTTTTGTGCATCTTTTGTATCCGATCAAGAATGCAAAAGGGGTAAAAAATGGGGAAAAGTCCCTCGATTGCCTGGGTGTTCATGCAGAAAATCCGAGAACTCTTGTGGTGGAATTGGAATACCCCGTGCCCCATTTTCTGCAATATGTCGCACTAAGCGTATTTTTTCCCGTAAACAGAAATATCGATCGGCTACATCCCGACTGGCCCTTCCGTTCGATGCAAGAATATGTCTGCAACGGTCCATTCACCTTGGAAAAGGTAACGACCGGGCAGCTGCTCCAGTTTGAGAAAAATCCGCTTTACTGGGATCATCAACACATCCGGTTGGCTAGTATAAACATCGTGTTTAATAATATTGACACGATCTACCACAAATACCAGCGAGGGGAAATACATTGGCTTGGAGCGCCTTTTACTCCCTGTGAAAAGCGTTTCTTGAATTGCATGGGAGAAAAGAGGACCCTGTCTTACTCCACCTTAAACTGGATTGTGGTCAACACGGAATCGGGACCCTTTAAAAACAAGAAATTACGCAAGGCGCTCAAATACGCTTTGAATCTGGAAGAACTTGTGAAAGAGTTAACCATTGAAGCGCAGCCGGCTTATAGTGCTCTGCCGCCTATCTATTCCTGTTTGGAGCAAAATAATATCAGAGGCAATGCCGTTAAGGCCAGACAGCTTTTCCATGAAGCGCTGGAGGAGATGAATATCACCGTCAAGGAGCTCCCCAAATTAACGATTATCCAGGGTAATTTGATGTTTGACGTCCGGGAGGGGATGCTGGAGAAAATGCGGGATCAGGTAAAGGAGGCCCTGGGTGTGGATCTTAGTATCGAGGTTATGCCTTGGCGTCTTGCCTATCAAAAGAATGTGCAGGGGGATTTCCAGTTGATTGTTGTGAGTTGGAAGTTCTTAAGCCATACACCTTTTTATCTTCTTGATACGTTTGACTCCATGGAGCATTTGAACATGTTCCGCTGGTCGGATGACCGCTACAAACAGGCGCTATACCTGGCTCAGCAGGAAGAAGATGCGGTGAAGCAAAAAGAGAAGATCGCTCTTGTTGAGGAAATATTGGATGATGAAGTTCCGGTTATTCCTCTTTATTACGAGGGGGAATACTACATACGGAATGAGCGCTTGAAGGGAGTTGTGATCGACAGCAGAATAGGCTCTATTGACTTTAAGAATGCTTATTTCAAGTCTGTGAAGCCCGATATGGATCAGCTGGTTAAATGGATCTGAGCGGCTTTGTCCTATTATACCCAAACAACCTCAAAATTTGGTATTTCGGCTTTGCCAAAAACCAAATTTTGAGGTTGTTTGGGTATACACAATCGTTATATGTTTTCTTGCAAATAGCGCTGTGTCTATTTGCCGCGAACGGAAAACCTATTCACGTAAAAAACCATCCACTCAAACAGCACAAAAAATCCATAAGTGATAATGCGTAAAACACTGATTATAAAATCAAATCGGATGATGAAAAAAAATGCATCAAAAAATACTTGTTTCCACATTGGAAATGTTGTATGATCCTTACCTTCGCATTTTTAATTAACCTTCTCTGGATAGTGGATAGGTTTACATAATAAAATAAATTAGACCGAATTGAATGAACAACTTAAAAAATGTAAGTTTAAAGGATGACGAATCATTATGTTAACAACAAAGTTATATACAAACCCAGCACTAAATTGTCATTTACAAGGTGCATTTGACACTCAAAAAAGCACAAGCCCAGCAGCAAACATTGCTTGTTGCGCACTTAGTGCCGCTAAAGCACCATCAGAAGCAAGAGAACTGAACAGCCATTCATTCCCAGTTTCGAATTGGGTCTTTGAAGTAGAAGGACATAAATTTACTCTGATGATGAAAGATGGACAGTTAGTTGGAAAACCTTTCCAAGTTGAGCATCAAGAAAAAGAGTATTACGGATTTATTGCAAGCTCTTTATCTCAAGCGATTGAATCAGTTATGCGGGGAGAGAGAGATTTTTCTTTGGTAGCCAATGAAAATAATCTTAACTATACCCACTCTATTGTTTTTATGCATGAAGGTGAAGTGAAAGCGCGCCCGGTGAATTTCACTCAATATGGTGAAAAGAATACTGGCGAGTCCATATTCCCTAATCTCAACGAATTTTATAGACATTCTGTTGCATACGCCAATAAGTATGCCGTGCCTGTTTCAGCTGCCGTATGAGTGCTTATAGCAAATTGCTAGGTATAAAACCTCTTCACAACGACTTAACGAGTGTGAGGGGGTTTTTTTTACTTAGTCTACCTTTGATCTTACTTGCCTCCTCTCAGAGTATTGCCAATGCACTCAATGGCTTCTTTTTAGCCCATTACTCTACATCTGTACTGCAGGCGCATGCAATTGGAAACGCCCTTATCGCTCTTTTTCAAAGCGCCTGCATGCGCATGTCCGCGGAAGCGCAAATTTTCATTAGTCAAGCGAGTAATTCAAAAAATGAAAAACAGGTTGGAGTGTATTTATGGCAGATGATCTGGCTGTCTATCCTGTCGATTTTCATCACTTTGCCAATCGGTGTGTTTGTCTCGAATTATTATTTCGATAATTCGCTTGTCCAGCAGGAGGCAAAAGAGTATTTCCGCTTATTCATGTACGGTAATTTTCTCTTTCCTCTCTCCACTGCCTTAAATGCCTTTTATTCCGGAAGAGGCAAGCAAAAGGCTCTGCTATTTGCCTCTGCAGGATACATTTTTATGCATACGATCCTGGCAAAATTTATGATTTCCAGCTATGGCTTAAAAGGAGCGGCTTTAAGTCACATTCTTTCGCAACTGATCTACAGCGCCTCATTTCTCTTTTTGATTCTTCGGAAGAAAAATCGGGAACGGTTCGGGACGAATCAATGGAAAATCAAACTTCTTCCGATATTGTCTTCAATGAAGGTAGGGGCGTTTAACGGAATGTCCTCAGCTTTAATGAGCTTGAGCTGGACAGTGATTGTTAAAATGGTCGCCACCAAAGGGCCCGATTATTTGACTATTGTCGCTTTCGGAAACAGTTGCGCCGTCTTTTTATCGTTCCTAAATTTGGGTATTGGGCAAGCGCTTTCAATCAAAGCCTCCGGCTTAATTGGGAAGAAGGAATTTCATGGGATTTGGGTGCTCGTGCGCTCAGCTTCTTTCATGGTTATGTCGATTCTCATCCTGCTGATCCCTCCCCTTGTCCTTTTTCCTGACAGTTTGCTGTCGATTTTTTTTCGGGATTACCCCGCTCAATTTTCAAAAGAGATGTGCGATATGCTGCGCTTGAGCTGCCGTTTGCTTTGGATTTTTGAATTTATAGGGGGTGTGGACCGCATCACGAGGGGACTCCTTACGGCTACTGGAGATACGGTATATATGTTTTTTAATTATGTGTTGCTTTTAAGCATCGGGTGTTGCCTGCCCTTTTATTTTGCGATTAACATTTTAAATTTTGCGCCTGGTTCCTTTTGGGGGATCATGTCGCTCACCATTTTGCTGCGAAACATTCCGCTTTTTTTCCGATTAAAAAAAGAGTTATGGAAATCCAGGAAACCCATTTTAACATAGCTATATAATCACCTTTTTGATATAATTCACCACTTATGCTAAAAATAGTTCGAGAAACACAGCTTTTCAACGTTCAAGGTAACCAGGTCTACTTTATCAGTCTGGGTTGTCCACGCAACTTGGTGGATACAGAGGTGATGTTAGGTATTCTTTTAAAAGCCGGATACCAAGCGGCCCAGCAGCTGCAAGAAGCGGATTATATTGTAATCAATACCTGCGGTTTTTTGGATGCTTCGCGAAAGGAATCATTAGATACCATTCGGGCAAGTTTAGAGGAACGGAAAAAAGGGGCCAAAGTAATTGCCACCGGCTGCATGGTTCAAACGCATCACGAAATGATCAAAAATGCCTGCCCTGAAGTAGATTATATGCTGGGATCGGGGGATGTGGAAAAGATTTTAACCGCTGTCCAGTCGCAAACAGAAGGCTCCCACATCACTTCAGCCAGGAGCTATCTCGAAGCCGGCGAGGTACCCCGGACATTTTCAACTCCTAAGCACTACGCCTATTTAAAGATTGCAGAAGGGTGCCGCAAGCGCTGCAGCTATTGTATTATTCCCGATATCAAAGGTCCTTTGAAAAGCAAACCGCTTGAGCGTATTGTTCATGAGTTTCGCCTGTTGCTGAAAAGCGGGGTGAAAGAAGTGATCCTCATCGCGCAGGATTTGGGAGACTGGGGTAAAGATATCGGTTTGCGAAAGGGGGAAGGACTCCTTCTTTTGCTGAAAGAGCTCCTTAAGGAAAAAGGGGATTTTTGGCTTCGCCTGTTATACCTCTATCCCGATGAAATCACCGATGACTTGATTCATCTGATTAAAAGCGATTCCCGCATTTGCCCCTATCTCGATATGCCCATTCAGCATATCAATAATACGATTTTGAAGAGCATGCGAAGAACCACTTCGAAAGAGGAGATTATAGATATCATCCTTAAGCTCCGTAAAGAGATACCCGATATTTCCATCAGAACAAGCTTGATTGTCGGCTTCCCCGGTGAAACAGAAGAACAATTTAATGAGTTAAAGGATTTCCTTAAGAAATATCCTCTGGAGAATGTAGGTATTTTCGCCTTCTCCCCTGAACCGAACAGCCATGCGATTACTTTGCCTGATCAGGTTGATGAAAAAACAAAAGAACGCCGGCAGAAGCAGCTTGCTAAAGTGCAGCAAAAAGTCCTGGAGCAGACACAACAGAAACTGGTAGGCAAGAAGTTACAGGTTATTGTTGAGGGATACCATCCCGATTCCAATCTGTTGATGCGCGCCCGTCATAGAGGGCAGTGCCCTGAAATCGACGGCCAAGTAATCATCAACGACTGCCGCAAGGTGAAAGCCTTTGGCGAGTGGTACGAAGCTGAGATCACAGGCGTGGCCGGCTACGATCTGATTGCTTCGATCTGAGGGAGTTCTTCCACTTCCTCCAGCGCCTCTTGATATCTCTCCCCATTCCACTCCAAGTCATAGGTAAAGGTCGAAGGAACGCGAATTCCCAGGCGTTTGCTCAGCGCCATATAATGCACGAACAAAAACGGCACATAAGCCACGGGTATGAGATCGCTGAATCTCAGAATCACATCCTTAACGGTGAGCAAATTTTTAAGGAAATCTAAAAAGGTCTTATTCTCAGGGAGTTGGCGCCATCCATAAATCAACATTCCGACAGCCAGCTGCCTTTTAGCTCCAGGAGTTGGTACGATCGTCTCATTCATTGGCTGGAAAAGGGCTTTATCAATATTTTCTCTGGTGAAAAGGTGCGCCCCGCTAGTGGCTCTTGGATTGCATTCAATAGCAAATAGCCCTCTCTCATCTTCAATAAAATCAAAGGCGATTTGCCCGGTAAAATTGATTTTTTGGACAAACTCTTTCACCCAAGCTAATATTCCCTTATGGTCGATCGACTCAAACATCACGCAGCTGTTTCCATCCACGGCAAAGCCAACCGGATATATGGAGTGCGCGCTTAAGACTCCGTTGTGGCATATCCCGTAAGTGCAATACCTTTTCCCTTCGATCCATTCTTGAGCCACCCATGGATTGAAAGACTCGATTTCGAGTATAGGGGGTTGTTGGGGCGGCGTCACTTTTTTGATTTTTTGGGATCCCCTGGAGTAGCAGGGTTTTAAAATGTAGGGTTTTTTAAAGGGGATATTTTTTAAATCTTCTCGGCAGGTGATGAGATGGGTTTCGGGAGGATTCATATCCAAATCCTTCAACAATTGCATAAATCTCCATTTGTTATGCAGGGTATGCATGATGTCAAAGGGAGAGCACATCACAGTGCAATGGGAAGGAAAGCGATCCAGGGATTTGGAGATATAGAAGATTTCTTCGCATATCGGCAGCAAAAAGTCTATTTTTTCCCTCTTGACAATATCGACGAGGGAGTCGATGAATTTTTCCGGCTCAAATCGCGGACTGGGCACAATAAATGATTTTTCCACGGCTTTTGAGAGCCGGCAGACATGATAATTTGAAGTCTCGGCTATATAAATTTTGTGTCCTGCAGCATGGAGTTGTCGTGAAAGATCCAATGTCACCCAAGACCGTCCGGCTGTCATCAAAATTTTTTTCTGTTTACTCATGTTATCCTTTATCGTATTGGGCCAAATGTAAAGCTTGACCATGGCTTCTTAATAAAGAAGAGACAAAATTATTTGCAAATCAAAAAAACAAAAATAGCAATTATATTGGGGGATTAGGATGCGTTGTTGTAAAATCGTTGAGAGACTGTGTTCCAATCGATATTTTTAAAAAAGGCATCCACATAAGCTGCTCTGTCTAGCTTATATTCCGTTATGTAGGCGTGTTCGAAAACATCCATGATGAGAATGGGTTTGGCGCCTGAGAGATGACCCAAGTCATGCTCATTGATCCAAGTGTTGATCAAACGGCCCTGGCCAGGTTCCAGGTATAGCACAGCCCATCCAATGCCGCGAATGAGACCCGTTGCGATAAAATCCTCTTTCCACTTGTCGAAGCTTCCAAAGTCTTTAACAATTTGCTGGTAGAGGGAGTCTTTTTGATCCAAGGGTGTTTTACCACCTAAATTTTCGAAGTAGTATTCATGCAGGCGCATGCCGTCAAATTCCCAGCCGAACATTCTTTTGAGGCCGGCAAATTCCGGTCCGCGGTTATTGCCGCTCGCATCTAAGTCCTGAATCATTTTCAGGAGCTTATTGCTGTTTGCCACATACCCCTGGTAGAGCTTAAAGTGCATTTTCAGCAAATCGTCGCTAAATCCGGGAGTATTGCCGATGAGCTTGTCAAAGTTTTTGGGTTCATATTCGGCATAACAGCAAATAAAGAGTGAGATGAAGAAAAGTAAAAAGGTATTTTTCATTTGTTTCCTTTATTATAAGTGCCCATGAGTTCTGTTTGTGCCAAAATGTGATTCTTGATCGCGGCAAGCACTTCATTTTTTCCCGCATTGGCCGCAAGCGATAAAGTGGTATCTAAAGCATAAAGCTTAAAGAAGTAGCGATGCGTTCCAGACGGGGGACAGGGGCCTCCGTACTTTTGTTTTCCCCAGCTATTTTTCCCTTGCACGGCGCCTGGAGGGACGGTGTTTTCTTTGATTACCCCTGTTGGAGAGATGTTCCAGACGACCCAATGATCCCAAGTGCCGTTTGGAGCGTCGGGGTCATCCATGATCAGCACTAAAGACTTGGCTTCTTTGGGAATTCCCGCAATATGCAAGGGAGGGTTGATATCATCCCCTTGGCATGTGTAACGAGTAGGTATCGTCTGGTGGTGTGCAAAAGCCGGACTGGTAAGTTCCATGATCTAACCTGTTTGAAATAATTAAAAAGTTGTATACCCTAAATGAAACCCTTTGTCAATACTGTATGAAGTTTATTTGCGATCAGATGTTAGTCCGCCTGGGAAGATGGTTAAGAGCTGCGGGATACGATACGGTCATTATCGACAGATCGATGCCGGATACAGAGATTCTCTCCAGGGCGCTTGCTGAAGGGAGGATTCTTTTAACGCGCGACCGTTTTTTTGTGGGAAAGGAAAACTCGATTTTTTTGACTGCCAACACGGTCGAGTCCTGCGCGGAAGAATTGAGCAGAGAAATAAAAATAGACTGGCTGGAGGCGCCATTTACGCGCTGTCTGGAATGCAACGCTATTCTCGAACCCGAAGATTTGGGCACATTTTGTCCACAATGTCAGAAGCATTATTGGGAAGGCAGCCATACCCAGCGGATGCTGGCTACCTTAACCCGTTGGAATGCTATTACATGAAGTCGCGATCCATTACGGTTTTGCGGTTGTTGCGCTTAGCGTTTTCGCTAGCTCTTTCACACTCCCGCATAACGACTTTAGTGAGTTCATCCATCACTGCCGCTGAGGTATTTAACCCATATTTGCCTTTGATGAACTCTTTGACTTTACTCGATACAACAAGTTTTTCACTCACGGTTTCCCCCTTTCTTGGTATGCTCTCTTTTTTCTAAATAGCACGCTGCCCGTTCAACTGAAAAGGAGAAACGCACTGAGGGGTAAAATAAATTTATATGTATGACAATCAATGAGATGCGTTTTAATCTTTTGTAAAGAAGATTATTTACTGGATTTTAATATAATCTTTATAGTAAATTAATGGTTATAATGTATTGTTGGGCTTTTAATAATTAGAGGAGGGGAAAATGACGATCACCCAATTTATCAAGGATTTTTGTTCAGACATTAACACCATCGGCGAACAAGGCGATTATCTGCAGGCTTTTGCTGAGCAAAGAGCGAAATCCCTGGTCTTCCGCGGGGTTGGGGTTTATCTTGTGGTTTCCTCAGGCCTCAATATTCTCGCCATGCCCCATTTGAGAGTCGCTTCGATAGTATGGCAGCTATTTCGCATGGCCATCGGACACGATCTGATCGTGATAGGAATTAACCAAAGGGCCGAGATTGGCGGATCAGCGAGGCGCGCTGCCGGTAATCTATTCTCCGCCTGGTGGAATGAAGGGCACAGGCACTTTGAGGGAACTCTTATTATCCAACATATTTATAGGGAATTGCAACATCTGGCAAATCTATCAAAGTCCTAGAAGAATCCATGAGGAGCTCTACAAAAGTTCCAGTAGCTTCCAGTAGAATCCATAAGGGGCCAGACCCTGCAGATTCCATTAGAATCCATGAGCAGCTCTACAAAAGTTCCAGTAGAATCCATGAGGAGCTCTACAAAAGTTCCAGTAGCTTCCAGTAGAATCCATGAGCAACTCTACAAAAGTTCCAGTAGAATCCATGAGGAGCCAGATCCTGCAGATTCCAGTAGAATCGCTCTACCAAAACCCCAGTAGCTTCCAGTAGAATCCATGAGCAGCTCTACAAAAGTTCCGGTAGCTTCCAGTAGAATCGCTCTACCAAAACCCCAGTAGATTCCAATAGAATCCCCCGATGAACAGCCAGATAAAGAAATTGAGCAGGCTCACGATCAAACCCACTCTCCACCAGTCGCTGACTGAAACATACCCCGCGCCGAATAATACGGCTGCGGGTCCCGAACTGTATTGCGTGAGGCCGCCAAAGAGGCTGCTGAAAAAGGCCAGGGTATAAGCGGCAAGGCCTTGCGGCGCGCCGAGCGAGATCGCGGCCGCTAAAAAGGCACAGTACATCGCGCCGACATGGGCGAGGTTGCTCGCGAAAAAATAATGGGTGTAAAAGTAAATGACAGCCAAACAGAAGAAGGCCGCCGGCCAGGCGAGGCCTTGTATATGACTCGTGGCAAATGAGCTGAACCAATGGGTTAAGCCGAGCTTGTTCAGTTCAGAGGCCATCATCAGTAAAACAGCAAACCAGACCAGCGTTTCCCAGGCATCCTGCTCCCCCCGGATATCCTGCCAGGTTAAGACGTTTGTGATGAGCAGGATGACGAGTCCGATCAACGCGGTCACGGTCGCTTTTATATCCAATAGGGGGCCTGCAATCCAGAGCCCCACCAGAAAAACAAATACGGATAACATGATCCATTCGTTTTGTTTTATCGGACCCATTTTAGCGAGCTCCTCTTTGGCAAAGGCCGCGGCATTCGGCGTCTCTTTGACTAGGGGAGGGAAGATGCGATAAATCAAATAGGGCACCAGAATCAGGCTGATGATTCCG
Source organism: uncultured Chlamydiae bacterium (assembly GCA_963696295.1). Taxonomy (GTDB): domain Bacteria; phylum Chlamydiota; class Chlamydiia; order Chlamydiales; family JAJFMB01; genus CAVOJR01. The sequence continues at coordinate 2,744,077 of CAVOJR010000001.1, forward strand.
GGAACGAAAGCGGCGACAGCCCAGCTGCCCCAGGTGAGTGAGACCCCAAAATTGCTCGCGATCTCGACAATGAGGGGATTGGCCGCCATGCTGGTTAAGAACATGGCGCTCGTAATGCAGGCCGATTGGAAGGATACTGTCGTTAAAAAAGCGCCCACCCGCCTGGCTGTGGGCTGGTGCGGGCGGCTTTCAAAGGTGTTGGAGAGGGATTTGATAATGGGCAAAATGATGCCTCCGGCGCGGGCCGTCGAGCTGGGTATGGCCGGAGCGAGCAAAAGGTCGGTCAGGGCGAGACCGTAGCCGAGGCCCAGCGTTTTTTTGCCAAACAGCAGCATGAAATAGAAGCTGAGCCTGGCGCCAATGCCGGTTTTGATGAAGCCGCGCGAAATAAAATAGGCAAAGACGATCAGCCACACAATTTCATTGCTAAAGCCGCTAAAGGCATCGGCAAATGTCAGGGTTTTAGTGATTAGTGTAAAAGTCAGACCCATCAAAGCCATGCAACCCATCGGAAAAGGGCTTAAGACAATCCCGACGATTGTGCCGACAAAAATAGCGAAAAGATGCCAGGCGCGCGGATCGACGTTTTCAGGAGGGGGAAGGAACCAGAAGAGGGATCCTGCCAGGAAAGCGATGAGCAGATAGAGATATTTTCTATTCATAGGGAGCTATTTCAACAGAAAGGGGCTTTTGCTGTCCAGAAAATTTATAAAATGGGTTCCTCTGTTGATTTAAAAAGCGATTTTTGTCAAATCTGTATTTATGAGGCAAAGAGAGATCAATAGCTGGGCCCTTTATCAATTTGCCGGCAACGGCTTCTCTGTGGTAGTCCTTACCACTTTGCTTCCGGTCTATTTCAGCCAGGTGATCGCTTCCCCCCTAACCCATGTTCAATCAACAGCTTATTGGGGGTATGTCAACGGCTTATCGCTGCTGTTGGCCTCTATTCTTTCTCCGCTCGCGGGCGCGTTAGCCAATCACTTTTGCATCCGCAAAAAAATGCTCCTGCTCTTCACCCTCATCGGGGTGGTGTTGACAGGATCGCTCTTTGCCATGACCGCCGGTCACTGGCTGATGACGCTGTGGCTTTTTTGCGCCGGCAATCTGGCGTACACTTTAGGGGATATGCTGCACGACGGCTTTCTGCCCCATTTGGGGGGGAAGATCGACGCCGTCTCCTCCAGGGGATATGCCTTTGGGTATTTGGGCGGGGGACTCCTTTTAGCCTTCGATGTGGCGATGATCGCCTTAATGCAGGACAAGGATTTGGCTATCCGCCTCTCTTTTCTTTCAGTCTCTCTTTGGTGGGCGGTTTTTACGATCCCTCTTCTGCTATACGTGAGGGAGCCGGTGATCGAGGGGTGGCAAAGCCGGGGGATCCGGGAGGGATTTTCCCAGGTGGTGAAAACCTTCGAACGGATCAGGCAGTACCCTCAATTATTGCTCTTTTTACTCGCCTTTTGGGTCTATAACGATGGGATTGGGACGATCATAAAAATGGCGGCGATTTACGGCAGCGACGTGGGGATCGGCCGCAATACTTTAATCGGCGCTATCTTGATGACTCAATTTGTCGGCATCCCGTTTTCTCTCGCCTTCGGGACTTTGGCTGAAAGGATCGGAGCCAAGCGGTGCATCTATTTTGGGCTGTTGGTTTATACTTTGATTTCGGTCGGCGGCTATTTTATGACCCGGCCGCTCCATTTTTGGCTCCTCGCTTTTTTCGTGGGAACGGTGCAGGGAGGGACGCAAGCTCTCAGCCGCTCTTTGTATGGGAGCATGATCCCAAAAGAGAGGACGGCAGAGTTTTTCGGCTTCTATAGTTTGAGTTCCAAAGTGGGGGGGATTTTTGGCCCTCTGGTATTTGCCCTGGTGACTCAGCTCACGGGCAACAGCCGTTTGAGCATTCTCGCGATCATTGCTTTTTTTCTGTTTGGCGCCTATATCTTAACTTTGGTAGATGTCGATAAGGGAAAGAGAGAGTCTAAGAAATGATTTGTTAAATTTTCTGTACAATTATGAGATTTTTTTTTAATATCATTAAAAAAAAGAGGATCCTCATGATTTCATTTTTTCTCATCCTAGGCATCTTCTGGACGGCAACAAGTGAGTGCCGCTCGCTCGATAATGAAATAAAACTCGCCATTGTTCAAGCCGCTTACGATGGTGTCAAAATGGCCGATGATTTGATCGGCCTTTCCGACAACTATTTTTATTCCATCCAAGATAAGCAACAAGCCGGGGCAGTTTATAATCAAGATATTGAACTTCAAATAACTTCAATCAACAAGAAAATAAGTTCTCTGACTCCCCATGCTTCAAGATCGGCTGATGTGATCTCAAATACCTTGCTGCGATTGAATGAAGCGATTAATCAATTGATTGTGGACTCCTCATCTAATTCTCCCTCTTCAGTTATAATAGAGGATAATAAGCAAATCCAGGAAGTCGTAAAAAGCTTTAAAGAATCTTTCTCTAAAACTGTGGAAAATGAAGAGCAAGTTCACAAGGCCATTCACTTGGCAGAAGGCTATCTTCGAGATTTTGTTTTTAATATGGAAAAGTACATTAGAGAATTAAATTTGCTGGTCTATCAATCCAATGACGCCAATATAAAGTTGTTACGATCAAATACGCATCTCGTGGCCTATTTGAGGAAATTTGTCGAAGCATCTGCCTTAGCTACTTATTTTGGAAATTTATGAGATTTTTATTTTGGTTTTCTTTTATTTGCCTGCCCCTTTTTGTTTATGGTGAAACGGAAGCATACAGCCCTTCCATCCCGGGTCAGCCTTTAATTTTTCACACTACAACCCCATCGCTGACACTTCTTCAAAAAGCGATATTGGAAAGGCTTTCTACTTGCCAACAATATAAGTTTGTGGCGTTATCCCGAGTGAGCCTTAAGCTGACTGATTTGTATATGGGTTTGGCAGGAGCCTCATTTATCCCCCTCGATCCCGCACAAAAGCAAAGAGTGACAGCTCTATATACCCTTAATATCGGCACCTCGATTCACAAAATTCACAGGCTGTTTGTTTCTGCGAATGGCCATCAGGCAGAAGAAATCGCGCAGTTGATCACACAAACTTTGGCCAACTTCACAAAAGTAGCCCTTCAGATGATTGATGATGCTGTTCTGGGAAATAACGCACAATTCCAACAAGATTTTCAGAATATGCAAACCGAGGTGATCAATTTTTATGAAAGAGGCGTTCATAAGCTTTCCAAAAATTCCGCTCTCATAGCTGAAGCTGAAAGCTCTTTGGAAGGGTTGATTAGCAATTTCTCCTTGTTTCTCGCCAATACCAACAGCTCAGTGAATCAGGGGCAGCCGGTCTCCACTAGCACAGTGTTAGCTAGACAACAAGTGAACAAAAATTTATTAGCCTTTATTGAAAGAACATTTGGACTACAAATTTTATGATTCTATTATTTCTATTTGCTTTTTCATTTTTACATGGCGCAAATTATCCCTTTCCGACGCATAATACTTATTATGCCGGCGTGATCAAACCCCAAGTCGGCCAAGGGGCTATGGATCAAGCGGTTGAGCAGCTTTATCAAGAGTGGAAGGATACCTATCTCGCCTATCGTCCTAATTATCCCAATCAATGCTATATATCGTATAATCAGGATGGTTCCTCCGAACCGGCAAACGCCGTAAGTGTTTCTGAGGGGCATGGGTATGGGATGATCATTACCGCTTACATGGCAGGATTTGATTCAGAGGCGCAAACAATTTTTGATAATCTGTTCCGTTATTATCAAGCTTTTCCCAGCGTGATCACGACTCCTTTAATGGGTTGGCAGCAAGTGCTCAAGAATGGCCAAATCATCGCAAATCCAAAAGGCGGAAACGATTCGGCAACCGATGGGGATATGGATATCGCTTTTGCCCTTTTACTCGCGGATAAACAATGGGGCAGTCAGGGCAGTATTAATTATTTAAGTTATGCCAATATCATGATAAACGCCATCTTATCAGGCGATGTCAATCAGGAGATGAACACTCTGAAATTAGGGGATTGGGTAGATAACGATGATGAAGATTTTGGAACGGCAACGCGCCCTTCCGATTTTATGTTAAACCACATAAGAAATTTCCGAGTCGCCTCCAATAATCCCAAGTGGGATTCAGTGATGACCAAGACTTATTCGATCATAAACGAGTTATTTGATCACTTTAGCCCGCAAACAGGACTCTTACCCGATTTTTCTGAATTTATCGATGGGGCCTATATTCCGGCAACCGAGGAATTTTTAGAGAGGGTAGAGGATGGCTATTATAGCTGGAATGCCTGCCGCACTCCTTGGCGTATCGCCGCAGATTATATTTTGTCCGGGGATACGCGCGCATTTAATCAGTTGACAAGACTAAATAACTGGATTCTCGAAGAAACAGATGAGGACCCTGAAGAGATTAAAGCGGGCTACAAGCTAGATGGAACTCCCTTAGTTGAATATTCGGATTTGGCTTTTACCACCCCTTTTGCCGTCAGCGCCATGATCCATTCATCAAATCAGAAATGGTTAAATGACCTTTGGGATTATACGAGTTCACAGCCTACCTCCGAGTCCAACTATTTCAACAATACAGTGCGTCTTCTCTGCCTGATTATGGTATCGGGAAACTGGTGGACTCCTCTAAACTTGCCCGGCAAGTGAAAAAATTATCGGTCGGAGATGAATCGGTTAAAAAATGAGATGGCGCCTTACGGCGCCATTCGTATTAAGCTTTGGAAAAAAGGTAAACATCGGGGCGCATTTCACACAGCTCCTTAAACTCCTGTTCAGATACAGATGTATGGCTGATGGAGACAGTTTTCAGCGGATTGCCGCTTTCCAGCAAAGCCTTCACCCCTTGAAAGGTGATCCCCGGATTCAGATCCACAACTGCCGACCGAAGTTTATTGCTGTGCTCAGCAAGGGAAAGCAGGCTTTGATCAGTGAGTTTTCCAGGATCGTTTTTATCAAGGCCGGCGACACACAAGTATTCTAATTCAGGACAATGTCTGGCAAGCGCTTCGATCGCTACGTCAGTGATCTCTTGTCCATCGAGAGTGATACTTTCTAAAAGAGGACAACCGGCAGCTATTTTTTCTACCCCTCTATCAGTGACGTGCCCTTTTAGCATCTCCTCGGAAAGATTGTGCATATAATTAATATACCTGGAATTAATGCACAAAATTCGAAGATCAGGACATCCTGAAGCTAATGCTGTGAGTCCTTCATCGGTGATCGTAGCTCCGCTCACCATCAGAATTTGAAGGGCCGGGTATAGCTCGCCAATTTTTTGGAGGGCTTGATCAGTGACTGCTATACCATCTCTTAATTCGATGCACTCCTCTGACGTTTCCGTTTGCGCAAAGGGTCCGACGATAATTCGTGTGATTTTTTCCGGCTCGGAATAAGTGCTGACTATTTGAGCCATTTCGTCGGTTTCTTGGCCATGCAGGCATACAAACGAACAGATAAAGGCTAACAAAAATATACATATTTTATTCATAATAAGCTCCATGTTTGGTTGGGCATAATCAAGTGTAAATTAAACGGACACTAAGTTTCAAGATTTTTATTATAAAGAGATTATAAAGAAAAGGGAGGGGGTCTTGCTTTTTTTCTGTTCGGGGCCTATATGTTAACTATGATTGATTATTTCTATTTTGCCTCATTTTTTTTGTTGATAGCCTTTTTGGTGTTTCTCGATCTCAAAGTCATTCATAAAACTCCAAAAGCGATGAAGATAAGAGAGGCTCTAGCCTGGAGCCTGTTTTGGATCGCTCTCGCCCTTCTCTTCAACGTGGCGGTCTATTTTATCTACGAAAATGGCTCCTTTGACGAGAAATTCCTCTTATTGCCTAAATCGGGCAGCGAGGCAGCGCTCCAATTTTTCACAGGCTATTTGCTGGAAAAAAGCCTCAGCCTGGATAATATCTTCGTGATTTCGATGATTTTCTCCTCCTGTAAAATCCCTCCCCAATACCAGCAGAGGGTGTTGAGCTGGGGGATATTAACAGCAGCCCTGCTCCGGGGAATCATGATCCTGGTGGGCATCGCCCTGGTCGACAGCTTTTCCTGGATTCTCTATCTCCTCGGATTATTTCTGCTAATCAGCGGGCTCCGCCTCCTTTTTTTTGGGGGAGAAGAAAAAAAAAAGGAAAATGGCCTCGCCCGATTCTTAAGCAGTTTTTTTCCCATTACGGAAAAGCTGCATAAGGAAAACTTCTTCGTTAAAGAAAATGGCGTCTGGAAGATGACCCCGCTGTTCCTGGCGCTCTGTCAAATTGAAACAGCCGATCTGGTCTTTGCCGTCGATTCCATCCCGGCGATTTTTGCCATCACGCTAGATCCCTTTATCGTCTTCACTTCGAATATTTTTGCCATTTTGGGGCTGAGGTCCCTTTATTTTGCCCTGGCTTCAATGATAGAGCGCTTTCACTATCTCAAACCGAGCCTGGCGATTATCTTGTGCTATATCGGCCTGAAGATGCTGATTGCCGATATCTACAAAATCCCGAATTTAGGTTCGCTGGCCATCATCATCGCCATACTCGCCGGAGGGGTCATTTTGTCTCTACTAAAAGAGAAGACTTCTTCTTGAGGATCTCCTCGGCTTGCTGATTCAGAACTGCTAAAACCTTCGCTTGTTCAACAATCTGATCTTTAATCTGTTTGAGTTCTTGGCGGGCGTTGGTTAACTGCTGGGCATGGGCGGCGAGGGAGTCATCTATGCGCTTGAGCTTGCCAATTTTTGTTTCCAGCTCGGCGAGCTCCTTCTGCCTTTGCTGGCTGCTCTGGATAATACTGGCAACTAATGAGCTCAGCTTTTCCGTTTGTTCTTTTAGCTCCACATTCTCTTGGTCAAGGCGATTGACGTCGCTCGTCGTGGTTGCGGCATCCTGGGAGATTTCACTCGAGGTTTTGCTCAAAGTCGCCAGTTGCGTTTTGAAATTAGAGACTAGCTCTTTAAGCGCGTCATTGTCCTTATCCATTCCCTGCAGGGTTGCGACCAGGGCTTCAGAACATGCTTTGAGCGGTTTGATTTTCGCGTCAAGCTCTTGATTGGTTTTTTTAAGGTCTTTGAGCAGAGCCTCGGTCTGTTCCCGCTCCAGTCTGATTTGAGTTAATTGAGCCGTTAATTCTATATTCTTCTGCTTTTCAGCTGCCAGGTCCTCTTCTAACTTTTTCCTCTGATCATCCAGCCTAGTCGTTTGCTGGTCAAGACGATGCTCAACGATAGAAGCCTGATCGACATCCTGGGTGAAATGATTGACTGATGATTCAAAGGCTGCGATAGGAAGGCACACAATCACTTCTGCGGCAGAAGATATATTGAGGGTGCCGGTGATAGCTAAAATGGGGCCGACGATATGATATCCTTCCAAGTAGGCATACCCGCAACCTGCAAAGGCTATCACCCCTCCCACTCCATAGGCCGATGCCGTAAATAGCTTAAAGAATCTCTCCTTAGAGCATGGAGTTCTTTCGCGATTGGCTTCCAGATCGCGTTCGCGCGCGGCAGGGGCCACACTGTTATATCCGCAGAGTCTATTGAATATTATCATTTTTTTATTTCCCTAAGCTTCGTTTTTGATTTCTCAATGAGTTTTTCTAACTCTGCCTGGTTTTTGGCCGATTTGGCTATTTCTGCTTTGGCTTCTGCAGTGGCCTGGCTGATTTGATCGGCATCTGCTCCCTCTTTTTCCAATACCGAGATTAACTTATCGATTTGCAAGGATTTGATCTCTTCTTTTAACTTTTCTATCGAGGCTTCCACCTCTTTATAGAGGGACAGGATCGAGTTGACGACATTTTCCAGACTATCGATCAATTTTCCCAAGATAGTCAGATGCTGCCCCGTTTCACTATTTTCTTTATCTAAACGGGAGAGGGAATCTTTTAGGGCGGCATTGCTGGTTTGTATCGTTGACTTTTGCTCTTCTATCGATTTTTTAAGGTCATCATTGAGTTCTTTCCGGTCTTTGGTAAAGTCGCTGATTTTTCCGGCCAACTGTTCTATGCGGTTGCCAAAAGTGGAAGGGATCTCTTTGAGCGTCGCAACATTTTTTTGCAGAATGGTTATTTGAGCCCCTGTCTCGCTCAATTGTTTGGTTAAGAGGGAAAGCTGGTTGTCCCTCTCTTTCATCAGCTGCTCGTTACTTGCGTTCATTTTCTGAAGCTGATCTACATCAGATTTGAGTTTCGTGATTTCGCCAGACAATCTCTCTGTATCTGCTTTGTACTTCTTTTCAATTTTATCCAGATTTGCTGTGTCAATTTCAATGGAGCGGAGGAGGGAGTAGTGCTTGACGACAAAAGCGCCTATGAGGGCCGTCGGGGCTAAAGTCGCCGCTAAATAGAAAGCAACCCCGGTTGTAAAAATGGCTGTTACTGTTCCTTGAATGGTTCCGGCTATCATGGCATAATGGGTGAGCGCATAAATTTTTTTCTCATTCCATTCCCCTTTTGGCCAGGAGAGGGGTGTGAGAGCATCGACGACAAAAGCGCCAGCAGCTACGAAGGCTTCGCCTTTCAGGATATAGGAAACCATGACAACCTCATTGGTTAAATTGGCAGATCTTTATATAGATGATGGGTCATGGATGTCAATAAAAAAGGCGCCACAGGTTTCGCTGCGAGGTCCCGGAAAGCTGGATCCCGGCCCTCCCGCAGCTCCTATGGCCAACATAGCCTTTCTGTAGATTCCGCAATGTTGAGGACAGGGATTCCACTCATCAAAATATCCATATTTACCCTCTAGCTGGACGAGATGGGATTTGCAGATATATTTTCTATTGCGGGGCCCTTTAGCGAAGAGTTCCAAAGCCACATCATTTGTGGATAAGTTGTAAGGAAGAGTCCAAAGCGTGCATCCAAAAGCCATGACACACACTTCACTAGGCTCGAATTTTTTGAAGCGGCCCGCTTTGCAAAGACCCACCATTAATGCGATCTCAATGCATCGGGAAGATTTCCCGCACTGACATGCCTCTTCGCAACGCAAAGGCTGGATGCATCGATGGGTGAGCCCATTATTTGGCTTGCTGAACCAATTTGGGCGAACTTGACTATTTACCTTCATCCATTCCTTCCGTTCAACGGAATTTGAGGCGCTCCATTGAATTGGGCTTAATATCTCTTTTGGGGCTTCCTCATCAAGGGGGGTTCGCAAAGCGAGAGTGCGCAGGAGGAGATATTCCGATTGGGTGGGGATGCGGGTTAATTCGTAAATCCATCGTTCAGTGGATTTATTTATTTTGTTGATTAATTGCAACATATGGTTTCGTAGGGGCTCGTCTACTTCAGGGCATTTATCATGAGAAACCGCAACCAGCACTAATCGAGTGCGCGGCACGACTGCCATTCCCATGCATCTATTGTATTTGGATAAGGGAAAGGGTTCATTTACAGAAATGGCTAAATTCCAAAAATCCCGAACCGCCTGCAGGGTCGCCGCTTTAGCTGTTTCTGAAGGTTCTAAGGTGGAGCCGGAATTGTAGTGAAACTTGGCAACAGACCTGATGCAGCGTAAAGCCCCTCTTTCTCTCTCTGAAGGCATTCCATAAATCCAAAGCGGATTAACGCTTTTTCCAAACCAATCCAATTCTTTTGGAAGAGTGATTGCGTTCATAGATCCTCCCGATTATGGAGACGAAAGTATGCCAGGTTTAGAGATTATCGCGAAAGAGATTTAGGCTTCACCCGGGAAGGGTGAAGCCATATATTTAGTTGTAAGGATGGCCGTGGAAGAATTCTGAGTTTCTATCCAGCAGGCGCTTAAATTCCTTTTTATTCAACTCATCCTGCTCTGATTGGGACAATTTATCCACATTGGGGATGAATGTGCCGCCCAGAACGCCAACGCAAGGAATTCCATCAACGTTTTCAGGTGTCACAGAGAGATTTTTTGGGAACATGTAAATATATTCCTCTTTGCCCCCTTGTTTTACCTTCGAGTAGATCATGTATTCCATGTGTCCGCTTCCGGAGGAGGCGTTCAAAGTGACCAGGTGCCCTCTGACAGGAATCATATTGGTGTCGGAATTCAACTCTCTGCCGCCGAGGCCGGAACAGTTGAAAATCACGCTCTCATCAATATCGTCGAAAGAATTAACCACGTTTTGTTCCACACTGATTCCCAGCTTATTCACTTCGGCATTGAGCTGCTTCATCAAAGTGGAGGTGTTCATAAAGTAGGTCATAAACTTGACATAACCGGGTTGAGTCACGCCGTTGCCGAAGTCTAAGGTGACATATTCCCGTGGAGGGATCATGCCGCGCGCTTCCAGATCTTCCACGCCGGCATCGGTTTCGACGCTGCAGAAAACAGGCATGAAATTGACGGCGTCGCTAGTGATGTAGGGGTGATTGCCCTTATCGATCTGCTGATAGGTTAAGAAGGTGTTCAAACCGATTTCATTGAGATTGGCTTGCTCTTCTGGCGATGTCTTTACAGATACTAAGGCGAAATAGCCGGCAGCTCTCCAGGAGGGGATATTGTAGAGGTCTTTTGTGTAAATGCCTGAAACAGTATATCCTAAGTTAGTCAGTTCAATTGCGGCGGTCAGTCCCATGCAGCCCGATCCGATAACGCGGATAGGCGTGGCTTTGTTCGGATTGCCATTTTGATAAAGTTCGATGGCTTTATTGACCGAGCCAAAGAGGGTGGTCCATCCGGAGCCGCCATGGCCGTAGCAGTTCACAACAGTTTTGCCATTGGAATTTTCCAGGGAAATATTGAATTTCCCTTCGCGCATAGGCCTTGTGCAGACAAGTTCTTCCGAAATTGTTTCGGGAGTGAGTTGAGGGGGGGTGAGTTTTACAATTTTAGGTTCATTGGCCTCAAGAGCGAATGAACATAGCATAACGGCGAATGTCATTTTGACATATGTTAGCATAAAAAAATTCTCCTTGGGTTAAAGCTGCTTTTTTGAAAGCAGGCTCTGGACTATAGTTTAGGATGTGTAAACAGGTCAATGTTAAAATTGCGGTTGTGAAAAAATTTCCAATCATCAATAGTAGTAACATTTTGAACTGAAATCAGGTTATATGGAACTTTTGCCCTCTTTTGTAATTATCTTCAGCCTCTCTCTTCTTATCGTCCTTATTTGCGACCGGTTAAGACTGCCCACAATCTTGGGGTTTCTCGTTACGGGAATCATCAGCGGTCCTCATGGCTTGAAGTTAGTCAGCCATGTCGATGACGTGCAGCAAATCGCCGAAATTGGGGTACTGCTGCTGCTTTTCAGGATAGGTATGAAGCTGAAAATCGGTAAAATCGCCGACATCAAGAGGTATTTCTTTATTGCCGGGCCCTTGCAAGTTTGCTTTACGGCCCTTGCCGGCTTTTTGATCGGGGCCTGTCTTGGCAAGCCGGTAGGAGAATCGGTTTTCCTGGGGTTTCTCCTCTCGCTAAGCAGCACCGCCGTGGTTTTCAAAATCCTGGAAGACCGGGGAGAGTCGATCACCCCACAGGCTAAAGTGATGTTGGGGATATTGATCTTTCAAGACATAGCTGCGGTTCTGATGCTTCTCATTACCCCCCACCTGACTTCATCAGGACTCGAACAAATCAATTTTGCCTTCCTTCTGGATCTGTTAAAAGGGCTGTCGACTTTAGTGGTAGTCTTCCTGTGCGCCGAAAAGATCGTGCCCAATCTGCTCTATTACATCACCAAAACGCACCACAACGAGCTGTTTCTTTTAAGTATCTTAACGATCTGCTTCGGGGTAGCCTGGATGGCCTCAAGCTTAGGTCTGTCTCTCTCTTTGGGCGCTTTTATGGCCGGTCTGATTATTGCGGATTCGGAGTATAGCAGCGAAGCTTTGGGCGGGGTGATCCCCTATCAGGAGATGTTTACCAGCTTCTTTTTTGTCTCAGTGGGGATGCTGTTTCAGCTTGGATTCGTCCTGCTGCACCCCTTGGAAATCGCTTTTTTTACTTTGGGAATCATCGCCTTAAAAACCTTCATTGCCGTTGCCGCTATCATGCTTACGGGCATGCCGCTTAGAACAAGCATACTGGCCGGCATCAGCATCTCCCAAATCGGGGAATTTTCCTTTGTTTTGATGCGCCTTGGCAGCCAAGTCGGCATCGAGTCGGAGTCGTATGGGCAGTGCTTCATGGCTGCATCGGTGTTGACAATGTTTCTGACCCCGGCCCTGATGTATGCCGCCCCCGCGCTTGCGGCATGGGCTCTTCGCCTGCCACTTCCTCAAAGGCTGCGAAATGGGTTCAGTCCCATCGATGCTCCCCAAGAAAAAGCGGAATTTAGCGACCACTTGGTCATTGTGGGTTATGGGTATAACGGCAGCCACCTGTCGCGGGCCGCTAAAGAGGCCAAAATCCCTTATGTGATTTTAACGATGAATACCGAAGTCGTGCGCGCCGGGAAGTTGAAGGGGGAGCCGATCTTTTTTGGCGATGCGACCCATGACGCTGTACTCAGCCATGTCAATATAGAGAAAGCCAAAGGCTTGGCCGTCATCATCAACGATCCTGTCGCTACCGAGCGGATCGTTTCCCATGTCCGTTCCCTCAATCCCGAGATCTATATTATCGTCCGGACAAAGTATATGCATGACGTATCGGCGTTGGTGCAATCCGGGGCAAACGTCGTTGTTCCCGACGAATTTGGGGTATCGGTAGAGCTTTTCAGCCAGGTTCTGCACCAGTTTGAGGCGTCTCAGGAACAGATTGCAAAAAGCGTTCAAGATGTAAGAGAGGAGGGATACCGGATCATCCGTCCCGCACTCAAAAAGGTGATCCCAAACCAGGCCGAACCCGCAATTTTTCCCTCTTAATCAACTTCCCTTAGAGCCAGGTTCTGCACCAGTCCAGGCCGAACCTGCAATTGTTCCCTCTTAATCAACTTCCCTTAGAACCAGGTTCTGCACCAGTCCAGGCCGAACCGGCAATTGTTCCCTCTTAATCAACTTCCCTTAGAGCCAGGTTCTGCACCAGTCCAGGCCGAACCGGCAATTGTTCCCTCTTAATCAACTTCCCTTAGAACCAGGTTCTGCACCAGTCCAGGCCGAACCCGCAATTTTTCCCTCTTAATCAACTTCCCTTAGAACCAGGTTCTGCACCAGTCCAGGCCGAACCTGCAATTGTTCCCTCTTAATCAACTTCCCTTAGAACCAGGTTCTGCACCAGTCCAGGCCGAACCGGCAATTGTTCCCTCTTAATCAACTTTCTGTACTAAGTTTATTCACCCTTAATTAAATAATATTATATTAATAGTGGGTAACTTTGTTAGGAGATATAAATATGGGTTTTTTAGGGGCCTTAAGAACGGAGGCTGTAAGTTTATTAGAAAGTGTTTCCAAGGTAGCAGGGGGATACGCCGCCGGCGTGGCCAAGGCTGTGCCTCAGATGTCAGAAAATGCTTCGCAGATATTTAAAACCTTGGTTGAGCAAAATAGAGAGGCGCTGAAAGGAATACCACAGGAGAGTATCCTTGGATTTCACAGGACATCACCGGAAAATGCCATCAACATTTTAAAAACGCAAGAGTTTATCTCGCGACGGGGGGGGTTGCACTACGGGGAAAATCCTCAGGCAAACCAGTCATTTGGTCCCTCTATTCTTATGGTGACAAAGAGAGGGGGTCAACTTCATGAACAAGTGTTTTCTAAGGATAATAAGAAGATCTTTCCCTCAGAATTCGAAAATGTCTCTTTCACGCCCTATCGCTATGATGATTCGGCGGAAAATGGCATGAGGTTTAAACCAGGATATGAAGATTTCGAACAGACATTTTATGGAGATTAACATGTTCTCTACGTTGGCATTCGGAAAAAGAGGGATGTTTGCGGAAGTTTCGCGTATGGCGGCCTGCCTTGCCGTGCAGGCCGTGCGAAAAAAGAAAGAGCAAGTCAGAGTTGTTCCTTCAAGGAAGTCTTCACCAATAAATAAATAGTCATTATACTCCCGGATGATACCGGAGAGTATGATGGAAAAACTGATCAAAAAAGCCGAAGAACTAGGCATAAACCATATCAAGAGGCACATATTTCTATGTGCCGATCCAACCAAACCCAAATGCTGCAGCCATGCTGACGGATTAGCCTCCTGGGAGTATCTCAAGGGCAGGCTGAAAGAACTCAATTTGAGCGAGTCGGGCGGAATTTATCGAACCAAAGCCAATTGTTTGAGAGTGTGCCTGCAGGGGCCGATCGCTGTGGTATATCCTGAAGGGGTCTGGTACCATTCCTGCACGCCTGCTGTTTTGGAGCGGATCATTCAGGAGCACTTGATAGGGGGAAAACCGGTTCAAGAGTATGTTTTTTTCAAAATGAATGGACAAATGAGATTAGAATAATTAAGATTTACTTGAAACCTAGGAGTCGCCAATGTCATCTTTTATAATGAGAATGTCAACGAGTATCATAAGACCCGCTTTGCAACTGGTAAAACCTGATCAACCTGATTGGTTATCTTTTGTGTATCTCACCCTGGAGCAAGGAAAGGATCATTGTACAAAGGGGCCGTACGAGGCAGAATTTAAGCTAAAAGAGAGAGAGTCAGAACTAATAGCGAGAATTGACAAAAGCGCCTTTTTTTTATATGGATCTCCAAGAGGTATTGTCGGAGGGGCGGACGCTGTCATAGATAAGCAGACGCTGCTCATCGAACAATTTATTATCAAAGTGCGGTTAGGCCATCTCGGATTTGAGGATGGTTTAGCAAATGATCTTCAACTGTGGGCAAAAGGAAAGGGGATCAAGCAGATTCTCGTTCCCGAACGGCCTTCGCTTTTGAACGTGTTTAAGGCTTCGCGAGAGGAGCTCGATGGAAAAGTGATTTATCGAAAGGAGTTAGTATGATGTTAAAATTTTCATCCGCCCTTGTTGCGGGATTTATTTTTGTTTGCCAGTCGGTTTTTGCCAACCCTTGCTGCTGCGATTCTGACTGGGGAATGGGGTACATTAAGGTCTCCCCAGGAGCTACGTTTCCTTTAAAAGCGGATATTTGCGCCAGGCAGCCGGTTTGGGATCCTGCTATTCAGGGGTATAATTCTAAATTTGATACCCGCACCAACTTTGGGTTGGCTGTAGGCTATGAATTTTGTCCCTGGATGGCTGTGGAGGCAAATATCACCTATCGGGGACAGTTTAAGTATAAGAAGTTTCAAACACCTCCAGCCGGTGCGACCACTGACTTGCCGGCCAAAACGCGCCGCTTTAACATGGACCTCCTCACTACCATGGGGTCCCTAGTTTTACAAGGCCGCTATTTTGATTGCTGTACCTGTGAATGTGATACAATATCTGTCTATCCCATCATCAGCGGAGGCGTTGGAACAAGCCGCATTATCATCTGGGATTTCCGTTCAACCGGACTTGCCCCGACCGATGATAATGCTCCGCTCCTTTCTTTTGCCTCTGAAAATCAGTATTCTGTCCGCTGGAATTTCAGCTATCAGTTAAGCGCCGGGTTGGAGTGCCGTTACTGCGACAACTGGGCGATAGCCGTCAGCTACCGCTGGTTTGATGCCGGAAGGTTTAGGGGCCCCCGCTATTTCAGAGACCAGGACGGAAATGCGTTTGATGTCTGCAATGAGACCTGGAGAATGCACTTGCAGGCCAATGAAGTCGTCGTAGACCTTAAAGTATTCTTCTAATTCTGATGAGTCCATAGACTTACTATGGACTCATTTATTCATGCCAGCCGTTCTTATCCAGGAATTCCTCATAGGTGCCCAGATGGAGTTCCTGTCTTCCCTCATGGCAGATCACGATTTTATCCAGACACATTCTCTTTAGAATCAGTTCGCTGTGAGTGACGATGATGACAGCGCCCTCAAAATCTTCGATCGCGTCGATAAGAGCCTCAATCGACTCCATATCAAGGTGATGCGTGGGCTCATCGAGCAGAAGCAAGTTGCAGGGGGTGGCGACGATCTTTCCAAGCAGGACGCGGCTTTTCTCTCCGCCTGAGAGGATCCCGTTCACTTTTTTGGATTTGTCGCCGCTGAACATCATCAGGCCGCAAATCGCTTTAATTTGAGTGACATTCAATTTGTGGTTGGCAGAGGCGATCTCCTCTTCGATCGAGTGTTTCGGATGGAGCCGGTCGATGTTGGTTTGTCCGAAATAACCGATCGCCAGGTTGTCTGAAACTTTGCGCGACCCTTTATTTGGAGTAAGCTCTCCGGCAATCAGGCGCAAGATCGTCGACTTTCCCCGCCCGTTTTTACCGATGATGGCGATTCTCTCCCCCTTTTCAATAGCAAGCGACAGGTGTTCAATCAAAGGGTCGGTGTAGGCGAAAGAGAGGTCGTTGACTTCCAGCATTTTTTTGCCCGGAAAATTCGCTTCGTTGAATTGGAAATCGAGGTGGTAGAGGTTTTTCAGGTTCTCGAGAACGGGAATGCGGCTCAACATTTTCTGTTTCGATTGAGCTTGGGTGGCTTTGGAGGCTTTCGCGCCAAAGCGAGTGATGAAATCCTGCAAATGCTCTCGCTTTTTCTCTAAGTTAAGGCGCGTTTTTTCATGGATCTCTTCCTTCTGCATGAGCTGTTCAAAGAAATGGATCGTATTGCCCTTCACTTTGGTCACTTTTTGGCGATGAATGCCCATCGTGTGCGTCGTGACGCTGTCGAGGAATTCCCGGTCGTGGGAAATCAGAATGAATTCGCCGCCCCAATCGCGCAAAAATTCGGTAAACCAGCGGATCGAAACGATGTCGAGGTAGTTTGTCGGCTCATCGAGCAGCAGGCAGTCGGGCTCTCCAATCAGCACCTTGGCAAGATGGAGCCTTAGCTGGTAGCCGCCGGAAAATTCCTGAGGCGCCCGCTCCAAATCTTCTTCTTTGAAGCCCAAGCCGAACAGGATGGTCTCTGCCTTGTAGATGCACTCTTTTTCATCCGGACGGAGGCCCAGGGCCGCTTCCTCAATCAAGGTCGGGCGAGTGAAAACGATATGCTGATCCAGAGTGCCTATAATGTAATTTTTTCTTTTGGAAATAGTGCCTTTGTCCGGAGCTTCTTTGCCGATGATCAGGCGAAAAAGGGAGGATTTCCCGGTTCCGTTGCGTCCTACAAGAGCGATCCGCTCTCCCGGTTGCACGCTGAAGGAGGCCTCTTCGAATAAGGGCTCCCCGTGATAAGCCAAAGTCAAACCATCTATCTGGATCATAAATAAGTACAATATTGTTTTTAAAAAAAATCATTATACCATAAACGGGATCAAAAAGAAAGAAAAATTATTAAAAAAGTAATAGAGCACGTTTTAAGTTTTTGTTTGAGTTATGTTCATCTTCGCTCGCGGCATGTAGGCATCCTCTGGAGCGCCGAAGAGGGGAATAGAGAATCTCACGTTTTTCATGAGTTTATAGAAGTTTTCCCTGGATTCTGGACCAATTACAGCCAAATTGCGTTTTTGAAGAGCCTTAGGATCAAACTTGACGGAAGGATCGTGCTCGCTCGCTTGATCGCGGGTATGCTCTTCGAAGCTTACTAAGCCGTAAAGAGATGTAATCAAGCCTTCGTCAAATTTCATCCCTTTCAACGAAAGACGTTCACAGTCATTGAGAGTTATGTTAATGACCAAATCACTGGCGTCCGTTTGAATCGACGGTCTGTTGCCCTCATGATGACCATGAAGTGAATTTGACCAATCCCCTTGGATTATATTGATCTGGGTGATCTGTGAGCCGAAAAGTTTCTCAATAGACTGGAAGGTAAATGATTGGTTGGAATTATCAGCGCCGAGATATTTGGCAAGAGATGGGTATTCTGTAGCTAAATTATTTAATTCATACAATTGAAATGTTCTATTCTCATGGGTGATTGAGGAACCTTGCATTCTTTTCTTCAGAAGCATCTGAATGAGGTAGGAATTTTCGAGCTCAGTTCTAGAGTTCCATTGATCAATTGCGTTAGGGTTTTCTATGTTCGCTATGCGTTCTAAGTATGCCGCCCGGTCTTTTCCAATACCATTGATCATCGTTTGTTTTGCATCGCGTTGGAGGGTGATGCGTCTCTCAGCAGTCTTGCGGGCATCCGCCATCTCCTCTTTGCTGATGGGGCGTTTCACGACGCTCACCCAGCGATAGATGACATCGTCAACGGCATCTTCGATAGAGATCTCTTCAGAATATTCGCGAAAGCTGACGAGCGCAGCCGTGTTGGAAGTGGTTTCGGTAATGAGGTTCGCGTCTATAAATCCATCGATTGACGTATATTCATCATCATCAACAATACTGACGGGGGCAGCTGTGTTGGGGGTAATGAGGTCATCCGCGTCCATGAATTCATCATCAATTTCTTGGCGCGCGTTTTCTGGCGAATTTTGTATACTTTTGTTAAATACTTCTGTAGCATTTGTAGCATCTTCTTCAATCGGCTCTATCTGTTTTTGTTTATAAAGTTTAAATCTTAAATCATCCGGCTGGTCTAATTTTGACATCATTAATTCTGGAACAATTTCCAACCCTGCTGCTGGGTTTTGCATACGGTGAACTATATTAGTACTATACTTTGTTGAATCAATTGGGGTTTTTGAATAATCGCTATAATCGCCCATATAAACACACTTTAATTTAGGCCTATATAAGTATTATACTTCGAATGTATTAAACAATTAAATTAATTTATTATTAACTTGGTTGTGTTAATTTTTTATTAATTTATGTATGCATTTAATATGGAGTGGATCAAAACAAGAGAAAATGCAAACGGTTTTTCCGTTAAAATGGTACTCGAGATGCGATCTTAGGACATTCTTTGAGGTGTTATGATTTTTCTTCCGAGCGGATTTCCCCATTCTCCGACAAGAGGATGGCTATCGGCTTTGTCTGGGGAAAATTCGCTAAAATAATGTTCGCGATCACCATGATCGGGACACAGAGGAACATGCCGGCGATGCCCCAGATATGCCCCCAGACCGCTAAGGAAAGCAGAATCACTAATGCACTTAAGTTAAATGACTTACCCATAAATCTCGGTTCCAGTATGTTTCCTATGAAAAACTGCAGGGAAGTCAGGCCGATAGCCACAATCAGAAATGGAGTCCAGCTGTCAAATTGCACTATCGTCAAGATGCAGGGAAAAAGGGTGGCGATGATCGAGCCAATGGTGGGAATGAAGTTAAGCAGGGCGATCATAAGGGCCCAAAAGTCGGCGAAATCAACGCCGACAGAGGCGAGCACGAGGTAGCTGCAAAAACCGGTCAGCAGGCTCGCCAAAGTCTTAATTTTCACATAGGTTTGCACTTGGCGGCCGATCTGCTGAATCAAGGAGCGGGCTTTTTTGAGCTTCCCCTCATCATGGATTAAAGCTGCCAATTTTTTATCATAGGAGTGGTGCTCCATCAGCATGAAAAGGACATAAATGAGGATAATTCCGGTGCTGCTGGCAATGTCGGTTGCCGTCTGGGCGAAGCTTGCCGCGATCTGATTAAAGTTTAATTCCTGGAAAGTGGTGGATAAGTGGGGCGGATGCTCTATCCCAAGGTAGCGGAAAATATGGCCGCTGATTTGCTCAAGCCGCTCCTGGTACGCTGGAGCTGCGCTTACAATCGCTGCGATATTCGACTGAATTAAGGCGACAAGCAGGCATAGAATGCCAAAGCAGACCAGGATGGCCAGAAAAAAGGCGAGCTGAGAGGAGAGATGCTTCCCCAGAATCGGAACTCCCTGAATGGATTGCGCAATAGTGATGATGAGATACCAGATCACGATAGCGACGACTAAAGGGATTAACAAGGTTCTGCCGTAAATGAGGAGGAAAAGAGAGAGGGCAATAATAATTAAGGTGAGGGTGAAATTGACGAGTTTGGGTAATTTCATATCTTCTCCACTCGCTTAATTCCGGTTTTGTCGATCACTACGCGAAATTTATCGATTTCCACGTTCTTATTCTGGTAGATGTTTCGAATGATAATATTCAAGTGATAAACTTTAGGCAGATATTCGTGCAATAGGGAGAGATTTCTTTCATCCAGAGTCAGGTAGGTCTGCAGAGAATCATTCGCCTTTTGGATGAACCTGTGCACGTTAAAACGAAATAGAGTGACCAGACTGTTTCGACGGCTATCCATTTTATGCGGATGGTAATAGAGCTGCACTTCCCTTCTATACTCAATGATCGATTCATGCCGCTTTAAAGTCGGCAGCTCTTCATGAAATTCGCTGGCCCGCATCTCAAGAATGTTTTTGGGCACATCCTTCTCATTAATGAAGGAAAAGTACTCTTTAATCTCGCCAAGCAGTTCTCCTTTTGGAGTTTCGATTTTGGTCGAATAATCGGGAAACCAGCGAAAGGCTTTGTGCTTATAAATCACTTTGAGGCCCTCCTTAAGGCGGTCCTTCAAGATATACAAAACGACAGCTATCAGGATGATGGGAAAGGAGGTAAAAACAAAAGGGGGATTAGCCCAGGAAAGCAGGGCGATGGCAAAGAGCGTCATATAGACAAACATCGCAATCCCTGCAGCCAAAGACCCAATGGCTTGCCCGTATCGCTCCTGCAAAGCCAGCCGGTCGGTCTTTAGCCTCAACGCTTCTTTGACAAATTTACTGAGCAGACTGAGTCTGTGCAAGATCGATTCCCGGTAAATTTCGGGCTCTTCCGTATTGCTTGGTTCTAAGTGATTGACTTTTCTATAGTTGTTAACAGAAATTAACAAGGAGCGGATCTCATTTTGAATTTCTTTATCCTCAGCGAGGAAAATTTTTAAGCGGTCCAGATATCCCGTGAGATAGTATTCCAGGGTGTCGATGAAATACTCGTCAATATGGTTTAAATGATCGAGAAGTTCCTGATTGTGAATCGTTTTTCTAAATGTCGCTTTGAAGGCATTAAAAAAATCGATCACTTTTTTAATGTCCGTCAGCATGATGCGGGTGTCTTCAATACATCGGGTGTATTGCTGATGTTGCAGATCCAAAACCAGACGTCGCATCTGCTTTCTTAACGCGCTTCGAAAAATGGAGGCAAAAAGCTGCAATTCGTCAACGATTTCCGCTTTGACTGCAGAATCATTCAATATAGACTTTAAGTGATAGAAGGGTGATCTTCTGTATTGATTATCAATGAGTTCTGGTAGGGTTAGCACCGGTGTTTGATACCGGATCAAATTGGTTTGATCCATATAGAAAAAGTCATTGAGATAGGTCTGGCGGTTAATTTGCAAGGCATCTGGAATAAACATGTAAATTTCTTGGCGGAAGGCGTTTTTTTCACTTTCCGTAGTGATAGGGAATTCCGACTTCAGTTCAAACTGCAAATTGTCGCGAAAATTAATATCCCCTTCATTGAGATCCCGCCAAAAAGAACTGTTCCAGAAATCATCCATCAAGGCCCGACTACTTAAAAATTCACATTAGAGGATGGAGATTATTTTGTAAACGGAACGAATCAATGGTGAGGCAATCACCGACTTCAGTTCAAACTGCAAATTGTCACGAAAATTTCCGTACTACTTCAGGGAGGACTACTTATAAATCGATATTCATATCCTGAGGCTGAACTACTCCTGGGCGGACTACTTATTCATATCCTGAGGCTGAACTACTTCAGGGCGGACTACTTATTCATATCCTGAGGCCGAACTACTTCAGGCCGACTACTTAAATTTGGAGAAAACGAGCGAAGAAAAAAAAAGACCGTTGCAAAGGGTCCCTATAACAGATCTTGCAACGGTCAACTCTGAAAAATGCTAGAATGAGAATCCAGCACCAACTGTAACGCCTTGGAGTGTTAAGTCACCCTTAGCATAATTTGGGCTCAAATCAACCAAATGGCCATGGTTAAACCATATTTGTTGTTCCCAAGCCAGATTTAAGTAGAAACCGTAGTCTCCACAGCAAAGATCGGTATCCCAGCGAAGACCAAAGCTGGTCTCTAATACTGGAGTTACGCGATATTCGCAATGTCTAGCGCAAACAGTAGCAACAGCATCGAAATGATCAGTACTGTCATTGTTAATAACAAGATCATTTCTTCTTGATTGATATTGTCCCCAAAGAGTGCTGAAGCCTAAGTTACCATATAAGCTAAAGCTTTCAAAAAGAGTAGCAGAAGCTGTTAAAGCAAATTTAGGACCAACTCCCCAGAAACGTTGTCTATGATGAGTATCATAGCCGTCTGGAAGTGTTATACCAACAACATCGTCATCAAAAGCGTACAAAACATTGAACTTTTGTTGAATCCAAGCACCTTTCAAACCAAAGCTTGGTCTAAAAGTGAAGCAGTTGTTGACGCAGAACTCATTTGTGATAAGCGCATCGATATTGTTGAAATTCAATTTCCAACAGGAATCTGCTCTATCTAAAGTTACATCAAAATCAGAAGCGGCATCTCCGAGGAAATCATCGAAGTAACCCCATACTGGGAAAAGATCGCAATCTCTTCTTTCATGATGTCTTTTTGGGTTTGCTTGATAATAGGTGTATTGAACAAAAAATTCCCAGTCGCAGCAAGGGTTGGCCATGCCAGCGCCTACTTTGAAACCGGAATTCCAATCATGATCAATATTTCTGCATCTGTCCGAAGAAGAGCTTCCGCAACCGCAAGATTCGTGTCTTTCTTCGCAGCAAGCTTCACCAATACCAGTTTGAGTAAACGTCAATCCGTCTTGATGAGCAGCCCAATAAATGTAGTCTACTTCTCCGTAGAAACATCTGTTAGGTGAAGGGCAGCAAGGATCGAAAGTGGTGCAGCATGGATTGCATGGGTTGCAGCAATCTGATCCTTGGTATGCGTTGACAGAGGTCATCACAGTGAAGCTTGTCAACGTAATTAAGAATTTTGCAATTCTTGTTTTCATATTCATAGTTGATTACTCCCGTAGTTATCATCTAGGGTTGTCATTACTGAAAGATCAACAATAACAACTCTCTCCCGAGGATTCAGCAAAAAGATAGCTCTCAATGCCTTCTCAGCGGGGTGGCGAAAGTATGATCATTCAGACCTTTCAATGCTTCTTAATGTATTGTTCCTTTGCATTTTTGACAAACACTTTTTGCACCGAACCCATAAATTTTCAAAAAAAATCGATTTTCAGCTCATTCTCAATCGACTTTCAACAATCTGAAAGATCATGAAAATCCGCATTAATATTGATTATGAGTTGTTTATGATGGTCGAGCGAAAATTGGCGAAAAAAGGGGCGCGTATCAAACAAATTGAAATTTTATGTGGCGATCGATATGTTGGTTTCTTAAGCAATTATTTGTTGGATTGAATTATGAACTGGTCTCTTATGCTCACCTTCCTCGCGATGGGAATCGCTGTTCTTATGCTGGCAGGCGATTATGCCGCAATCAATGTATCGTTGTCGGCCATGAGCAATACAGTGAGGAGTCATTGGATTATCAACGCCTATATTTTAGCCTTTTCCATGTTCCTTGTGGGCGCCGGCAGTTTAGCCGATATATTCGGGCGGAAGAAAGTATTTCTTTCCGGTCTCAGCCTGTTTGCTTTTATGTCATTTTTGGGCGCTGTGGTCACATCGTATGACGGGTTGATAGCCGCAAGGTTTTTGCAGGGAACTGGCGCCGCCTTGATGTGGCCCTCCATTGTAGGGATTTGCTATTCCTCCGTACCTGCGGAAAAAAAGAGTTTTTCCATCGGGCTATTACTCGGCGCAGTCGGCATCGGTACGGCCGCAGGACTCGTTATGGGGGACTTTCTGACCCATTCGATCGGCTGGCGGGCTGTTTTGTGGATCAATCTGCCTCTCTCTTTATTGGCAGGAGGTGTGGCTTATTTTAAATTGGATTCCTGTAAGCCAAGCGGGGAAAAAAAACTGGATTATGCGGGAATGGCTCTCCTTTCTCTTGCCGTATTGATTCTCATGTATGCGTTGCAGCATTCCCATCTGCTGGGTTTTTATTCCATTAAGCTTTGGGGGTTAATCGCTTTCGCCTGTTTTTTGATTTTCCTGTTTTTCCTTATTGAAGCCAAAACGTCACAGCCGTTGATACCCCGGTATATGATGAAAGACAAATTATTCATCGCATCCACCCTGACAGTCGCCCTTATCTCTCCGGCCTTTTTTGCAACGCTGCTCTATTTGCCTCAATTTATGCAGAAATTTCTCGGCTTCTCTATTTACGAGGCCGGCTTGGGATTGACGCCAATACTATTGATTTGGGCTTTTGTATCCCCGATAGCTGGCGATTTATCCCACTATGTCGGCGCAAAAATGATCACTTTTATCGCAACCTCGGCTATAGCCGTCGGCACTTTTTTATTGGGCTTTGTGGGGGCTCAGTCCGATTACTACTTCTTGCTGCCCGGTATGATCATTACGGGACTTGGCTATGGTTTTGGCTTTTCATCCATCACTACCGCAGCTGTCAGCAGCGTTGACGAAAAAGAGGTGAGTACGGCGGCCGGAGTGGTCTATCTTTTTTTTGTCGTCGGCGGCGCGATCGGTCTGTCTTTGGCTTTTGGCATTTTTTATCTTTTTGGAGAAAATTACTTAGGCGCTTTTCAAGGCCAATCCTATACACGCGGCTACTTCTTTACCATGCTGATTACCGCGCTGCTCGCTGCAGCAGGCGCCCTGTTAGCTTTGCTTGGCATGAAGAAAAAAATGCATGAAAATAAAATGTGAGTCTGTTTGTGAACTGGTCGTTTGATGAGCTGTTTCAATTAATCGAAGTCGAGGGTCTCGCTTATTTCAAAGGATCAAAGCACGGCATAGAAAAAGAGTGCCTCCGCGTGGATCCTACCGGATGGCTCGCCAAAACACCCCATCCCAAAGCATTAGGCTCCGCGCTTACTCACCCGTATATCAGCACAGATTTTTCTGAGGCCCAGCTAGAGTTTATCACGCCCGCTTTTACTCATGAAGAAGACGCCTTGAAATTTTTATATCAGCTTCATGCTTATGTCTATCAACATATTGGCTCTGAGCAGCTGTGGCCTTTCAGCGTACCGGGAGTGCTGCCGGATGAGGTGGAGATTCCCCTCGCAGAATATGGAATGTCGCAGCGCGGTCTCGAAAAGCATATTTATCGAAAAGGACTAACCTACCGGTATGGAAAAAAAATGCAAACGTTATCGGGCGTGCATTACAACTTCTCCTTTTCTCCGGCGTTCCTCGATTTTTTGCACGCCCGTTATGCCCACCTGATGGAGAAGAAACTCTTTATTTCCGAAATGTATTTGAAGATCGTGCGCAACTTTTTGCGTCTGGGATGGTTGAACACCTATCTTTTTGGAGCGACACCCGCAGCGGACAGATCATATTTTCATAAACCGGAGCCTCCCTTGAAGGCTTTGGATCCCCATACCCTCTACGGACCTGCCGCGACCTCCCTTCGGATGAGCCATCTCGGCTATTATAGCAAGATAGAGTGGCAGAAACCGATCTCTTTCAATTCCTACAAGGAATATGTCGAAGATTTGGCTTTTGCGGTGTCAACTCCCTATCCCCCCTTTACTAAGATGGGGTTATATCGGCGAGGAGAGCAGATTCAATTAAACGATCATTATCTGCAGGCTGAGGCGGAACACTACACCAGAATACGTCCAAAGCCTCATTTGCGCCATCGGGAACGCCCGCTGACTGCTTTAACGCAAGACGGGATTCAGTATGTAGAGGTGCGCTCGATCGACATTGATCCTTATAGCTGCCAGGGAGTGGATGTGGAGCAGCTTTATTTCTTGCATGTTTTTCTTAATTTGTGCCTGATTGAGCCGAGCCCGCCGCTGGATGAGAATGAAAGCCGGATGATGAAAGAGAATCAGAATATGACGGCCCTTTATGGGCGCAATCCCCGTTTACAGCTTAATTATCAAGGGCGCCAATATTCCTTAAGGCATTGGGCGCAAGATATTTTGACTAAAATGGAAGGGGTTGCAGGATTATTGGACCGAGCCTTTAAGTGCGATAAATACCTCAAAACAATAAGCCGGCAAAAAGAGAAGCTCGTCTCGCCCGAACTTTTGTTATCGGATAGGATTATGCGCGATTTAGCTGAGGGCCATTTGTCTCTTCAACAACTCGGCTGCCAGCTCGGCAAGAAATGCAAAAAAGCCTTTCAAAAGCGCCCCCTTTCCAAATCCTTTGAGCAGAGAATGACTCAAACAGCGATTAAGTCCATTGAAAGCCAAGAGTGTGAAGAGATTTTAGACGATCTTAGCCTTCGGGGTTACGAAACCCTTGAAACCTCAACCCAAACCCTTATCCGCGAAGCCAAAAACCGGGGTATTAAAGTCGAAATATTGGATTGGGAAGACAACCTCATCCGACTGACCAAAGGGAAGAAAGTGGAGATTGTGAAGCAGGCGACAAGAACATCAAAAGATTCTCTGATTGCTTTCCATCTCATGGAAAATAAGCACGTGACGAAACAGATTCTCAAAGAGAACGGTTTGCCTGTGCCTTCCGGGGGAGTTTATGCCGGTTTTGATAAAGCCTTAAACGAGTATGGGCAATATTCAGAAAGATCTATCGTGGTAAAGCCTAACCTGACTAATTACGGAATAGGTATTTCGTTCATTTCTCCCGGCGATGAAGAGGGGTATAAGAGTGCCCTGAAGGAAGCTTTTCAACATGGAGGGCAAGTGATTGTCGAAGAGTATTGCCGGGGGGATGAGTATCGGTTTCTTGTCATCGGAGATAGAGTCGCAGCCGTGTGTCAAAGGATTCCGGCCAATGTCGTCGGAGACGGGGTGCATACGATAGCGGAACTCGTCAGGCAGAAAAATCACAATCCTCTAGCCTTTCGAAAGTTTTCCCCGATCAAATTGGGCGCTGTGGAAAAAAACTATCTGCGGCAATTTGGAATGACTCCTCAGTCGGTGCCAATGACCGGAGAGCGGATATTTTTAAGAAAAAACAGCAATGTCTCAACGGGCGGTGAATCGATCGATTTTACCGAAGAGGGACACGAAAGTTATAGGGCATTGGCCTGCAAGGCGGCAAAAGCGGTCAAAGCGGCGATTTGCGGAGTTGACATGATCATTGAAAATATCCATGAACCCCTCTCTCATGGGAATCCCGCTATTTTGGAGCTGAATTTTAATCCGGCCCTCTACTTGCATCGCTTTCCTGCTGAGGGAAAAAAACGGCATGTCGAAAAAGACGTCCTCGACTTCCTGGGATTTTGACATCCCCGCTTTTTGGGCTACTGGTTTAATTTCGTCCAGTGGCATACATTGTTCGTCGTCCATAGCTAAAGCTATGAACTCCTCACAAGTTTTGCGATTCCTTGGTCTCGCTCCGAAATACCAAGTGGACGAAAATAAACCAATAGCCCCTTTTTGCAGGGGCGTCAAAACTTGATTTTTGTGCTGGTGCTAGAGCATCTCTAATTGTATCAGAGGCTTTAATTCCGATATTTGACACCCCCGCTTTTTGGGCTACTGGTTTAATTTCGTCCAGTGGCATTTCGGGTCGCAAACCTTGTTCGTCGTCCATAGCTAAAGCTATGAACTCCTCACAAGTTTTGCGATTCCTTGGTCTCGCTCCGAAATACCAAGTGGACGAAAATAAACCAATAGCCCCTTTTTGCAGGGGCGTCAAAACTACTTTATTTCTGTGCTGGTGTCAGAGCATCTCTGATCGTATCAGCGGCTTTAATTCCGATATATGTTGCCGGTAAGGTTTTAAAGACTGTAATAAACAGAACCGTAACATTCAAGGGTATCAAAGCCAATGGGGTCAATTGAGCGGCTATGAGCGTTTTAGAAAGCGTTCCCGCTGCCTTATCGGTTTCTTTAAAGCATTTATCCATAACATACTTGGTCACTGCTTGAGCGATATAGAACGCGCCTCCAATATAGGCGTAATCTCTCAAATTCGCGGGGTAGGCATATTCATGACCCGATAGGGCGGCATAGGCAGCGCCAACTGCAATTTTTCCTGCATAGGTGGCTCCGGCACAGGCCAGGGTATTTTCCACGTGTTCAAAAAATTGTCCTGCGTGTGAATTACGTCCAACGATAATACTAGCCATTACATACCTCCTTAGTTGTACAGCAGTTTTCTGTGAGACAAAAAATTTCGTTTATATCAAAGAGGGAGAATTTTCCCAAAGAAAAAAATTCACTTTTTTTAATGACTGTGGTAAACTACCTGCTTTTAAATGAGGTGATTTGATGTTCAAAAAAAGTTTAAATTTTCTTATGTTGTTGCAATTCTGTCTGTTCGGTTCTGAGACAGCCACTTTTTCCCATTATGATCTGGCCACAAAAAAAGAGACGGTCGATTTAGAATGGTTTAACTGGTTTTCTTCCACACCCGAGAATGCGGTTTCTGCGATTGTGAAAGAGATCCGCCAAAGCGCTTATCTTTATTATACGTCTAACAACTTAGCCGATTTGAATCAGCTGGCGATTTCCACCTTTCGGCTGAAAAAAGTTTATCTGGATGCGGGATTTGAGGTTCAAATGGCGATTACTTCAATTTATGATGGCTCCCGGTACTATGAAGGTTTTTCTCAAGCCTGCCCGACAAACCCGGTCTATTCGCTAAAGGAAGAGGTGTGGAAGGAGATGGATGGAAAGGCAAAGGAAATGGCGCTCATTTCCTATCAAATGAGCGCAGGCTGACGCCTCTTTTTAACGTTCTTCGGGCATAGATCCTAGACCCAGGAAAATTTGGCTGAAGCCCAGGAAAAGCAGATTGATGCCGACTAACAGCCCTATGACCCAGGCGGCTGTACCTGGCCATCCGCTCCAAATTAAGGCCGCCAAAATAATACTGATGATTCCGCTGAATAACAGCCACGCCCAGTTTCCAAAAGCGCGCATTTCAAAAGAAAGGACCAGTTTCGCCACACCTTCAATCAAGAAGAACAGGGCTAAAAGCAGGGTTAAAGTCAATACGCCTGACAATGGATAGGCCAGCAGAATAATACCCGCTGCCAGATAGACTAATGCGCTGATGATTGACCACACAATTTCACCAGCTCTATGAAATTGAAAGGTGCGTACAAATTGTATTATCCCGCCGATAATAAATAACCAGCCGATTAGCAGTTCAACGCTTAAGGTTGACAATTTGGGCAACGCGATCGCCAGAATTCCCAGGATTACAAATATAATCCCTTCTCCGATCAATGCCCCGCGATATTTCTTCATGAGTTCCATATAAACCTCAACTTAAAATTACATTCCAAAATTTTTTCCTCTACGGAAGAAGAACATTATCGATGACGTGAATCATCCCGTTGGATGCTTCGATATCACCACCTACCACTTGAGCCCCGTTTACTTTAATGCCTGAACCGGTCACTTGAATTTTGAGTTCCTTGCCGTTTGCTGTTTGGGCGTTCATGGTTTGCAAGCCGGTTGTCATAATTTTTCCTGGCACGACATGGTTGAGAAGAATTTCTCTTAGCTGCTCCTTATTTTCCGGTCTTAACAGGTCGGCCAATTTATCCCTTCCCATTTTTTTGAATGCCTCATTATTCGGTGCAAAAAGGGTATAGGGTCCGGGTCCTTCAAGGAGAGATGCCAGCCCGGCTGCTTGCAAAGCAAATACAAACGTTTGTATATCAGGATCCTGCGCAGCAGTCTGGACGACATTTTCTTGTATGTATGGCGGATTTGCTTTCTCCATGGCGTAAGTAAAGGCGAACATGAGAGCAAATGTTAAAAATAGTAATTTTATAATTGCCATGATATAATCCTCTCCATATGTTTATTGTCTAAACCAATTATATTAAAAATAATAATTATAATCATTAAATCAAAATAACTAAGTTTAACCAGTTAATAATAAATGAGGTGAGCTTAGGGATTATCAGACTTTGAAATGATGCTTGAGCCAACCTGAGGCGAGGCGGGCAGCTTCTTCCAGAGTACCCGGCTCTTCAAATAGATGGGTAGCCCCTGGAACGATCTCCATTCTTTTTTTACTGTTCAGCAGAGCATAAGCCTGTTTATTCAGGTCGATGACCACGCTGTCCTCACCCCCTACAATGAATAGAGTGGGGGAGACCACTTTTGAGAGCGCGGCAAAAGCCAGATCGGGACGACCTCCGCGGGAGACTACTGAGGCGATCTCCTCCCCGCGCTCCGCAGCGGCGATTAAGGCCGAAGCGGCCCCTGTGCTGGAACCGATATAGGCCACTTTGAATTGTTTTGTTCTTTTGTCCTGGCTGAGCCATTTTGTGACATGCTCCAACCGGGAAGCCAGCAGAGGGATGTCAAAGCGGTATTCGCGGGTGATTTGATCGATCTTATCCTCTTTAGGGGTCAGCAGATCGATGAGGAGTGTAGCCATTTGATTTTCATTAAAAACTTCTGCGACATATTGATTGCGAGGGCTAAACCGGCTGCTTCCGCTGCCGTGAGAAAAAAGAACCAGCCCTATAGCATCTTCCGGGATGGTTAATATGCCGGTTAATTGTTCCTTTCCGGACGGAACATGGACTTCTTCTTTTATCATGATATTCTCCAAATATCATACCTGTAGAATTATTGACAAATAAAATATGAAATGTTAAGCAGCTATAAAAAGCAAGGGGATATTTTATGCATCTTTGTCTCAAGTTCATTTGTCTATTTTTATTAGTCTGCTGTCACATCGAGGGGTGTACGCGTATCTATTGCAATCAGGACTCTTCGCATCTGCGGTTTGCAAGAACCATGGATCTCTTTGTCGACGACAAGCCTCAATTGACTGTCTATCCCAGGGGGGTATTAAGACACGGGCAGACGGCAGATAACACCAAAAGATGGAAATCAAAATATGGCAGCGCCGTCGTTACGGCTTTCCATCAAGCCTTTGTCACTGACGGAATTAATGAAGCGGGCTTTGGTGCCCATCTCCTTTTTTTGGAGGAGGGGGCATTTCAGGAGAAAAATCCCGACAAACCGGCTCTTTCAAGTTTCTGTGTGGCACAATTTCTGCTTGACAATTGCAAAACGGTTACTGAAGCTATAGAGCAATTGACTCTTTGCCAGGTGGTAGGGGGGATGCTCGCGCAAAAAGAGTGGCCGGTGCAGATAGCGATCGAAGATCTCTTAGGGGATTCGGCTGTTGTGGAATTCATCGGCGGGAAAATTGCAGTGCATCAAGGGCCTCAATACAAAGTGGTTGCGAGCAGCGGTCATTATGAATCTCAATTAAACAGATTGAAAGAGTTTCAAACTTTCGGCGGCAAAATGCCTCTTCCCGGAGGCGCGGATTCTTTAAGCCGTTTCGTCAGGGCATCCTCATTTTTAGAGACTTTGCCAAAAGCGCATGATGAGTCGGAAGCTGCAGCGGGAATGTTCAGTTTAATCCGCACCGCTCAAATTCCTTTCGGGGCAAAAGGGGTGTGGGAAACCCGCTGGATTACCGTAGGGGATCTCTCCAAAAGGGTGTTTTATTTTAGCAGCGCGGCAAAAGGCGATGTCATTCGCGTAGATTTAAAGCAATTCAATCTTGCCGAAGGGAGCCCGGTCAGGGAACTGATTTAACAATGCGCGTTCTCTCCATTAATGGCGGGTCATCAAGCCTCAAATTCGCTCTCTATGACGATCAGGAGACATTAATCTTAATGGGTAAGGCTGACCGGATCGGTTTGAAGGAGAGCCAATTTTCTCTTTGGGGCCCCCGCGGCGAGCTGCTTTCGCAGAAGACGCAAAAGATTGCAGACCACAAGGAAGCTTTGCAAATACTGTGTGATCAGAAGCTGCAGTTCGACGCGATCGGGCACCGCATTGTGCAGGGCGGTCCGGAGTATGTGCGCCCCTGCAGGATTACCCCGGAAGTGATTGCAGCCTTAAAAAAACTGGCGCCCTTCGATCCGGACCATTTGCCGCTTGAGATTGGCGCGATCGAATGGGCCTTGCAGCACTATCCGGGCCTGCCTCAAATTGCCTGTTTTGACACCTGTTTTCATGCGGAAATCCCTTCAGTGGCAAAACATTTTGCCATACCGCGCCGATTTTGGGGCCATGGACTTCACCGGTACGGTTTCCATGGCTTATCCTACGAGTACGTGATGCAGGAACTTAAAAAAACCGATCCGAAAATAGCCTCTGAGGGCAAAATCGTCATCGCCCACCTCGGCAACGGGGCGAGCATGGCGGCAGTTAAAGCGGGGAAATGCATCGACACCTCGATGGGGTTCACGCCGCTTGGCGGATTGATCATGAGCAGCCGCTCAGGAGACCTGGATCCCAGCGTTTTGCTCTTTATGCAGAAAGAATTGGGATTAAGCCTTGAGGAATTGAGCCGGATTTTGAATAAAGAGTCGGGCCTGCTGGGCATTTCGAATTTAAGCGGCGACATGCAGGATCTCCTGAAAGCCAAAACCCCCTTTGCGGCAGAAGCTGTCGAGATGTTTTGCTACCAGGCTAAAAAATTTCTCGGAGCCTATCGGCAGGTATTAGGCGGGCTTGACCTTCTGGTTTTCACCGGTGGAATAGGGGAAAATGCCGAAAGCGTTCGCAATCGGATTGCTGACTCGTTATCAGACGTAAAAATCATTAAAACAAACGAAGAACTAATGATAGCTCGACACACATTTTCTATTTTAGTATAATAAAACTAAAAATGGGGGTGTTTATGGCTTCTTTGTTAAAACTTATAAACTGTGGTCAAAGTTATTGGCTGGATAATTTAACGCGCAAATTAATTCAATCGGGGGAAATAGAAAAGCGGGTGAAAGAGCAGGGGCTCCGAGGTATCACATCAAATCCTGCCATTTTTGAAAAAGCGATTGTGAAGAGCCATGATTATGATGAGCAGATTCTGCACTTATCGGGAAAGGGGGCGGAAGAGATCTATGAGGCTTTGGTCATCCAGGATATTCAAGATGCCTGCGATCTATTAATGCCTGTCTTTGAGGAATCCAAGGGCTTGGATGGATATGTGAGTCTCGAAGTTTCTCCCCATTTGGCTCACGACCGGGAAGGGACGGAAAAAGAGACGCGCCGTTTATTCAAATGGGTGAACCGCCCGAATTGCCTCATAAAGATTCCCGGCACCAAAGAGGGGATTGCCGCTGTGGAGCAGATGCTCTACGAAGGGATTAATATCAATATCACGTTGCTTTTTTCCGTCGATGTTTATGAGCAAGTGGCTAAAGCCTATATCAAGGCTTTAAAACGGAGAGCCGACGAGGGTAAGCCAATCGATAAGATCGCCTCAGTCGCGAGTTTCTTTTTGAGCCGCATCGATGTTTTGGTCGACACACTTTTAGAGCAAAGAATATCGGGACAAAATAAAGAGCATGACCAAAAAGTGAAGGCCCTTTTAGGCAAAGCCGCTATCGCCAATGCCAAGCTCGCCTATCAGAGGTTTTTGAAAATCTTTCACGGAGAGGATTGGGATGCGCTGAAGAAAAAGGGAGCCAGGGTGCAGCGGCCTCTTTGGGCAAGCACCAGCACCAAGAATCCCAATTATAACGATGTGATGTATGTTGAGCCTTTGATTGGGGAACACACCGTGAATACCCTGCCCGATCAAACCATTGAAGCTTTTGCCGACCATGGCAAAGTGGAGAAGGACACCATTTTACAAAATGTCGCCGAAGCCAAAGAAAACATCGGGCATTTAAAGCAATACGATATCGATATCGATTTTGTGACCGCTGAGTTGGTGAATGAGGGGATACAAAAATTCATAGACCCTTACGACACCTTGATTAAGTCAATCGAGGAAAAGGCGGCCTCCTTGAAAACAGCTTAAAGTTTCTTAAAGAGCTTCTGCAGCCTTCCGAAGGTTTTTTCGGACTGATTTTCGAAAAGCCTGAGGAGGCTCTTAATCTTTGCCGGTTCTTGGGAGCGGAACAGGTCGGCGATCTTTTGCAGCTCCTCAGGCTTTCTCTTGGCGATCAATTCATAAGCTCTTAATATCAAGTGATTTCGTTCGATAAAAGCGGCTTTGACAAGGTCTGTCTCCCCGCATGCCTGAAGGGTTTCTGTCAGGTAGAAATGCTATACCGTTCCTGGCAAGTCAGTCTAAAATCATTGACTATGCGGATCACGCCCTCTTCAACTTCTCTCTTTTTTTTCGTGGTATTCGCAAAATTGACGGCAACTTTGTGAATAATATTCTTATTCTCTAATTTGAAACCGCTCTCCTCTCTCTTTTTAAAAAAGTCGAGAATGGTGTTCTGATGGGGAAAGGTTATTTTTGCCTCACCGCGTTGTACAAACGGCTGAAGCATGGGAGCAAATGATTTAAGTACTGTAAGCATGATAAAATCCTCGAAAAATTTAGGAATATAACGGAATGCGCCGATGAAATCCATAAAAATCTCTTTAATAAAAATTTGATTGACAGTATCCTGGACCTATCGATTTTATCGATACTAGAACGATAAATTTTAATTCTTTAAAGGAGATATGAAAATGAAATTATCGAGAAGGTTTTTATCTTTATTTTTCTTGTTTTATATTTGGTTGCCTTACGAAGCTATAGCAATCAATAACAATACGCCATCTATTGGTGTCTCTAATACATTAGCAGCGGGTAATACAGTATTAGCGGTGTGGACTAATTGGGACCTTAACATTATAGAAGCGGCGAACTTTGATATCGGCACCAATCCTCCCACGTGGACAAATTTAACACAACTTTCTTCCTCAGGTGTATTTGCGCAACGCCCGTTGCTTAGCATGGATCCATTTACCGGAACGGCAGCCGTTATTTGGCTACAGCAGAATACCGCTGGCGGCGAAACATTCTTTAACGTTTATGGCATGTTCTATTATGGAGGTCAATGGCAGCCATCAACTTTCCAAAACCTGACGGATACCTCGGTTGCACGTGTTGTTATTGCTGATTCCGTGGTGATAGATAAAACCGTCGATGATGCAGTTGGTGTTACCTGGGTGGTTGCCTGGTGTGAGTATAGACAGGATACTAGTGATCGTGTAATCAGTTCAACTTATGGACAATATAATGGGTCAACAGCACAGTGGGTTACCCCTGCTGTTCAAGGACCAACCGCCGGATAATTTTATCTTGGGAGCGGGAGTGCCCGCTCCTTCATTATTTAAGCAAAAGAGTTGTTATGAATTTTTCTGAAAAGCTGGAGATGTATGCGGACCTGCTGGTTTGCCATGGCCTCAATGTGCAGCCGGGGCAAATCGTCAATATCACGGCGGAGTGTTTTCACCGGGAGCTGGTCGAAAAAATGGTCAGGGCGGCTTATCGAAGGGGCGCGAAGTATGTGAATGTCGACTATATTGACCCCGCGATCGCCAGGCTGCGCATCCAGGAGACAAAGAACGAGGCGGATCTGAAATATGTGCCGGGCAGCGCGGTGGCCAAATACGAGAGCTTCATCGACGATGGCGCTGCGGTGATCCGGATTGTCGGCAGCGAAAATCCCGACTCGCTCGCCGATTTGCCAGCTCTTAGGGTCAATGATATGCAGAGCGGTTTCCGTCAAGCGCTCAAGCGGTATTATGCGGAAGGGATTGGCATGTCAAAGGTGCAATGGACTGTAGCCGCCGCCGCGACGCCGCAATGGGCGAAGAAAATTTATCCCGAGCTTTCTGAAAAGAAGGCGTATGAAGCCCTTTGGGAGGCGATTTTTACCATTTGCCGGGCTGACCGCAAAGATTGTCTGCAAATTTGGGACAAACACCAAAAGCATTTGAGAGAGCGGGCAGAAAAGCTCACGGAGCTTAAAATTAAGGAACTTCATTTTACCGGCAGGGGCACCGACTTAAAAGTATTCCTCTCCCCGAAGGCCATTTTTAAAGGGGGCGGCGAAACTTCGGCCAAAGGGTTTGACTTCGAGGCGAATATTCCGACCGAGGAGTGCTTCACGACGCCCGATTACCGCCTGACTGAAGGGAAAGTGCGCGTGACAAGACCCGTTTTTGTGAACGGCAGGCTGGTCAAAGATCTGCAGCTCGAGTTTTCGCAAGGAAAAATAGTCCAATTCACGGCCTCCGAAGGGAAAGAGCAGTTTGCCGCCTACATCGCGAATGATAAGGGGGCGAGTTATTTGGGCGAAGTCGCCCTGGTAGGCATCGATTCCCCCATTTATCAAAGCGGGCGGATTTTTGAGGAAATTTTGTTTGATGAGAATGCCGCGTGCCATATCGCCGTGGGCTTTGCTTACCGCTTTTGCATCGAGGGAGGGGCCAAGATGAGCCCGGCGGAGCTCGACGCTGTCGGCTGCAACGACAGCAGCGTCCACACAGACTTTATGATCTCCTCCGAGGAGATAGATGTTAGCGCCCTTACCTTTCATGGGGCTCATATCCCTCTCATTAACAAGGGTAAGTGGGTATTTTAAGGAGATCTTTGTATGTTTAGGCTGTTGTTTCTTTGCCTGGCTGCCTCTCAAGGGGTATTTGCGGTGATCAACCATCCCGCGCGTCCTTTAGACGCTTCACCGCAGCTTCCGTTGGAGGTTTATGACGAGGAGTTCGCCAAGATTTTGGGCGTGCGTCCAAAATTGCATCAGCTGGCGACCGGGTTTGGATTCACGGAAGGGCCGGTCTATTTTTCCGAAAAAGAGGGCAGCGATACCGGCTACCTGATTTTTACCGATCAGCTGCACGATAATATCAATATGATCCGCTGGCATGGGCTGCAGCCCTTTAATGAAATCAGCACCCTTTCCTGGAGCGATGCCGCGGTATTCCGCCACCCATCCAGCATTGCCGACGGGCAGACTTTCGACTATCAGGGGCGTCTGCTGACGGCTGAAACGACGGGGCGGCGCGTTTCTATTACTGAAGCGAACGGCGAGGTCAAAACGCTGGTGGGCTTTTATCAGGGCAAACCCCTCAACTCCCCGAATGATCTGGTGGTGAAAAGAGATGGCACCGTATGGTTTACCGATCCAAGCTATGGCTGTCTGCAATTTCCGCAAATATGCTATTTACCGAACAACGTGTACCGCTTTGATCCTAAAAGCGGGGAGCTGACGGCGGTGGTAGAAGGGCTGCAGATGCCGAACGGGATCGCCTTTTCTCCCGATGAAAGCATCCTCTATGTGATCGACAGCGG
The DNA here is from genome assembly GCA_963696295.1 of uncultured Chlamydiae bacterium. Classification (GTDB taxonomy): domain Bacteria; phylum Chlamydiota; class Chlamydiia; order Chlamydiales; family JAJFMB01; genus CAVOJR01. The sequence goes on from CAVOJR010000001.1 coordinate 2,780,962, forward strand.
AGCGATTCAAGCCCCCATGACTTATTATGAGCAGAACCACCACGCTATCTATGCCTACGATGTCGTGGAAGGGAAAAAATTGAGTAATCAGCGCCTTTTTGCCGTGGTATCACCGGGTTTTCCCGACGGGATGCGCCTCGACGAACGGGGCAATATATATGTCGGCGCCTATAACGGGGTGCATGTGATCAATCCCAAAGGGAAAACTATCGGCAAAATTTTGCTTCCCAAACAAACCGCGAACTTAACTTTTGGGGGTAAAGATAACAATGTGTTGTTTATCTGCTCTTCCGATTCGGTCTGGGCGATCAAACTCAACACAAAAGGGGCCGTGCCCGTGCCTGTATTGGCGAGATAGCGCTGTCATATGAATCCGATTCGGTCTTGGTGATCAAACTCAACACAAAAGGGGCCGTGCCTGTATTGGCGAGATAGCGCTGTCATATGAATCCGATTCGGTCTGGGCGATCAAACTCAACATAAAAAGGGGCCGTGCCTGTATTGGCGAGATAGCGCTGTCATATGAATCCGATTCGGTCTGGGCGATCAAACTCAACATAAAAAGGGGCCGTGCCTGTATTGGCGAGATAGCGCTGACATATGAATACGATTCGGTCTGGGCGATCAAACTCAACACAAAAGGGGCCGTGCCTGTATTGGCGAGATAGCGCTGACATATGAATCCGATTCGGTCTGGGCGATCAAACTCAACACAAAAGGGGCCGTGCCTGTATTGGCTTAGTCTTGCGCTGACATAATTTCTGCTTCAGTTCTTCGAAAAATGACGGGGGTTTTGGCAAGGAATTGAACTGGGCAAGTTGCTGAGGGGTGAGCAACCCTTGGCTTTTGGCCTCTTCAATTCTTTTTTGCCAGCGGCTAAGACCCGTGTATTGCGCTTTATTTGACTCATGCTCTCTTTTTTTGCACCATTTGATCATAAATTTGAAGTTCTCCGGCTCTACGGCCTGCTGGATCTCGATATGGCGCTGCAGATAGTGGTTTTTGGCGCAGGATAGCGCGAGGGAGGCCACTAAGCAGACAATGTAGGCGCTGATGGCGATAAGATTGATGCCGGGAACAAAAAGAGAAGCGACAATAACAGCTGCTCCCACGACGTTGCACACAAGCTTTGCGACGCATAACATTTTTACTTTTTTGGGCAAATTGGGGTTGTTGACAGCTTGAATGGTGGAATGGATATCGGAAATCAGGGAAACAGCGGCAAAGATGGGTGTGGCAAACTTCAAGAGAGCGGCAACCAGGGGAGTCGCATGCAAAAATAACTGGGTGGCTATAGCGGCAATGCGCATTGCTATGTAGCCAAGCGAGCCGGCCAGAGACAGGCTTGATAGGACTTTTTCTTTGCGGGTGAGAGGTTTGGCGCTTTTAATACTACCGATCATCTCATTTTTGATGTCAGTCAATTGGCTTTTGGGAATATTTTCTATCAGAAAAAGGGTAAAACGGTCAATGTCCTCCTCGGTTTCTAAAGTACCCGGATATTTTTCTTTTAGCTCATTAAATTTTTTGGGGTCGCTTTGAGCCTTTATTAGCCATTCACGGAAAGCGGCAAAGTCGGAAATGACGTTGGATTCCTGAGCTCTATTGGAGATATACCATGTTAGCAGAACAAGCGGAATTAGGGCTGTCCATGCCACTGCGTCGACAACGGCAACGGTTTTTAAGGAAATTCCCGTCAATTCATGCAGCTGCAGCGCAGAGTTCGCAAAGTCATGTCCATGTGCGGCGGCCCTTTCGATTCCGGAAGTTGATTTCAAGGCGGCTTGCCAAGGCTCGATGCAGGAGATGGCATGGCTCGTCATTCCATAACCGGCGAGCGCCAGGCCAAGGTTGGGGTGCTTTTTATACATGTTGACCCCGCCGGTCACTGCCAAGGTATTGCAAACTAACCCGAGAACGGAGCTGGAAAAAGATAATATAGCCTTGAGTTCGCTCTCATCAAACCCTTTTCCTAGAGGATTAGGGGTTTGGTCCCGGTTCAAAAAGATGGGCTCGATGATTTTTTTGCCCCCCTTCGCCAAAGTTTCATTGAAGCCGGAAACATGGGAAGTCACAGAAAGAATTTCTCCGGCCACCACCATCCGCTCGTCTTTGGAGAGACTGCGCTGCTTCACTTCCCTGCGGGTCGAGGCGATGAGCCTGGGAGCTAGGTCGTTATAACTGTTAACTTCCATAATATAATTACACGGTTTCAGTATTTTAAATTTAATATTACTCTATTTTTATTAGTTTATAATAAAGAATTTATTAGCGTTTGACAGGCCTCCATGCAAAAAATTGCTTGATATGATGTCCATTTTGAGTTAAAAATAAAAACTTCCAAAATAAGGGAGCGTTTTATGGCAAAAGCCTTGTTTGGGGCGGGTTGTTTTTGGGGAGTGGAGGCGGCTTTCAAGAAAGTCCCCGGAGTGATCCACACCGCGGTCGGCTATACCGGCGGACTCCTGGAAAATCCCACCTATCAGGCGGTTTGCTCAGGAAAGTCGGGACATGCCGAGGCCGTTCTGGTCGAGTTTGATCCCCAAAAGGTCAGCTATGAAAAACTGCTTGAGGTTTTCTGGTCCATACACGATCCGACCACGCGCAACAGGCAAGGGGTGGACGTGGGGCATCAATACCGGTCGGCCATTTTTTTTCAAGATGCCGAGCAAGAGCGTTTGGCCCTGAAATCTAAAGAGAACTTGCGGGCTTCCGGAGTGGAAGCGGTCACGGAAATTGTCCCTGCCGGCCCTTTTTGGCGGGCTGAAGAATATCATCAATGCTACTTGGAAAAGGTTCGTAAAAATAAATAAAAGATTTATCAACAACAAAAATTGAGATTATGCTAGACTCTTTCTCGAAAACCTTAAGAAAAGGAGGAATATGATAATTGTGGGGTTGGGCATCTACATAGTTGTGATTATGTTGATCGGGTTCAAATCCGGGAATAAGATTAAAACTGTAGATGACTACTTTGTCGCCGGAAGAAAGTTCTCTTATTATCTAGCAATACCTACAATTGTCGCCAACTGGTACGGAGCCGGATCTTGCATGGGAGTCGCCTCCATCGTTTTTTCCCACGGTTTTTCGAGCTCCATCTCCGATCCCCTCGGCTGTTCCCTGGCCTTGTTTATCGCCGCCTTTTTTTATGTGGGTAAGTTGCGCAGGCGGAACTATGTGACTATCGCCGACTTGATACGAGATACTTATGGTGCAAAAGCGGAAGTATTTTCCTCGCTTTTAATGGTCCCGTTCAATTTAGGCACTCTAGCCGCTCAGCTGGTGGCGCTCGGCTACATCTTCTCCCTCTTTTTAGGTTTTAGTTCTTTTACGGGTGTTTTTTTAGGGGCGCTTACGGTGCTCGTTTACACCTCTATCGGCGGGATGTGGACCGTGACGGTTACCGATTTCATCCAGTTTTTACTGGTGGTGGGGGGGCTTCTCTTCCTGCTGCCCATCACTGCCGGAGCCGTTCCCGATTTAGATGTTTTATGGGGGTTGATTAAGACGGAATGTGTCAGCCTCTTGCCTCAGAACCAGGTTTCTCAAGGGTGGCTGCTCTATTTGGGAAAATGGTTTTTGACCGGCCTTGGAGCTATTATGGGTCAGGACTTGCTGCAGAGGATTTTTTCCTGCAAGAATGAACGGGTGGCGGTGGTCAGTACTTTTGCCTCAGGGTGGATTTACCTTTGCCTCGGAATGGTCCCTGTGTCGATAGGCTTAGTCGGCCGCATCCTCCTGCCCGATATCGAGCAGCCCGAACTGCTCATTCCCGTCCTGGCGCAAACCTACTTATCTCCGCTCCTTGTGAATCTTTTTGCGATCGGATTGCTGTTAGCCATCATGAGCACGGCCGACAGCTACCTTCTGGCGGGCACAGCCATCATCACCAACAACCTGGTCTCCCGCTACTTGGGTAACAGCAAAAATATCCTGGTCTACATCCGCCTGGTCAATTTGGGCTGCGTGGTGGCCGCCTTATTGCTCGGACTAGCGATGCCCCGCATTTTTGATTTGATGGTCCACTCCGGCGCCTTGCTGCTCGTGGCCATTTTTGTTCCGGTCACAGCGGCCCTCTACTTTCCTAAACCGACCGCGGAGGCGGCTTGGGCGTCTATGCTTTCCGGCATAGCGGCCTGGTCGTTTTATATTATCTACCATTTTCCCGAGATGAAGCTCGGGCATGAGCTTGTGCTCTATCCAGCCGTGATGGTAGGGGCGTTAGCTTCCCTTGGCGGTTATGCGCTGCCTTACATCTACTGGGCTCTTGCGAAGCCGGTAGAAATCAAGACAGCCACCGATTAGCCTTGTTTGATCTGCCATTTTGTGGCGATGTGATCAGGGTCAAAAGACTTTTTGGACTGGCGCAAATTGAGCAAACCCAAATCCTGCTCCAGATTGATCCATTCCGCGCTGTCCGGCAAATTGAGGGCTAAATCCCGGTAGAGATAGGGCGTCATCCCTTTAAATTCGTGCAAAGCCTTGATTATGTGCACTAAAAATGTTTTTGGCGTCAGGAATTCCCCAATGATAAGTCCCGCCGGCTGTCCGTCGGCAAAGACTATGCGTCCGTACAATTGCAGCTCATCGAAATGTGTAAGGGCATCGACACAAGGGAGATAATCGGTATTTTCTATATCATCCCCCTTAGCCGCCTGCCATGTTTCGATCAATTGCCGGGCTAGGGGAATTTCATCGCCTTTTATGGGTTTTGAGATGAGGGTGTGGTTTTTCTCCAGTTGGCGCAGGAGGTTGCGCCTGTGCACTAAGTGCGGCCCTCCGGTAAGCGTTTTCAATTTTTCAGTGAGGAACAAGTAATCGGAGTCGTTTCGGGAAGAGATGAGCTCCAATTCTGTAAAGAAATTAACCCATTGATCTGGAATAGGGAATAAGCAAAGAGTGGTCTTTAAGCTGATAGGCCAGACGGTGGGGATATAGTAGGGCTGGCCCGATTTAAAAAACCCTTTTATCAGCGGAGGATCTGAATTGACCAGTTCGTAGCCATGCTCCCGCCTGAAGAGGAAATTATTGGCAAAACTGTATTCGGCAAACTGCAGGTCGTGCTCTTTGGCAAGCGCCTGGAGGAGCGGCTGCAACAGTTTTCCGTGCTCTAGCGTTAATGGTTCACTTCGTTTCATAAACTTTTATCTACATTTTTTCATCTTTACTATTAAAGAAAAATTTACTATGGATGGTTTTTACATTTTGATAGGTGATCGCATGTCCAAAGTCATTTCCCTTGGGGTTATTTGCCTCGTTTTGTTTTCTGCCTGTGAAACCAAGAAAAAAGAAGAACAGGTTATTAAAACAAGTATTCAGGTTCCTTCTAATACCCATTTGAAGGAGCTCGATTGGTTAGCCGGTAAATGGTTTGATAAAGAAAACAACTCGATCATTGAAATGGAGTCCAGCTGGGACCAGCACAAAAACTTCCTGACACAAAAATTCAACGTGACTGAACAGGGGAAATTAGACCTGAAAGGCTTCCAGATTATTGGCTGGGACCCCATCCGCCAGCAGATCCGCTCCTGGGTCTTCGATTCCGATGGGGGATTTGGCGAGGGAGTGTGGACCAAACAGGGAGATAAATGGCTGGTGGAAGTGGAACACACCCTGCCGAACGGACTGAAGGGAAGCGCGCAACATATCTATTCCAATATACAAAAAGACTCCTATACCTGGGAATCGACCGGCCGCGAGGTTGGGGGAAATATATTGCCAAATCTGGAACCTGCCACTGTGCATAGAAAATAGGGGATGAAAGATGTTTAAGAAAAAGATCCTTTTGCTGGCTATGATGTTAATATGTTCCATGGATGTGTATGGTAGGGGCGGCGGCGGCGGCGGCGGCGGCGGTGGCGGTCATGGCGGCGGCGGCGGCGGCGGAAGAGGCATGGGCGGCGAGGGGTTCGGAGGCGGAAGAGGCATGGGCGGCGAGGGGTTCGGCGGGCGCAGTCCTTCCATGAGCCGCTTTGGCGGTGAAGAGTTTGGAGAGAGAGGGTTCGAAGGGCGGGAATCGATGGAGCCGGAATTCCGTGGGGGAAATGAGGGGTTCAGGCAGGAGTTTGGAGAAGGACATGGAGAAATGGGCGGCAATGCGCGGCAGGAGTTTGGAGAAGGACACGGCATAAATGGTTATGACAGAAACGCCGCCACCAGGCAGGAGGTGCAGAATTTCTTGCACGTCGCACCGCAAAAAGGGGAGAATGAGCAACGCATGCAAGAGGGGCAAGCCTTAAGGGAGAGATTCCAAAACCGTCCGGCAGAACAAAATCTCAAGGCCCAAGTTCAAAACCGTCCGGCAGAACAAAATCTCAAGGCCCAAGTTCAAAACCGTCCGGCAGAACAAAATCTCAAGGCCCAAGTTCAAAAAATAGAAGCTCCTGAAGCTGCCAATACAAAATTCAACGCTGTTAAAGCACAAGGATTTGCGCAAGGCGGTCTTGTACGTCAAAATATCGCGGGACGCCACCCCAATTGGAATAATTGGTTCAATAACAAATTCTGGTATAATCACAACTATTTTCCCCGCTATCCCTATTACGGTTATGGAGCCTTCTGGGGGGCCCTTGGCTGGGGAGCTGTGGCGGCTTGGCTTCCCTGGCTTGGGGATAATTATTATTACTACGATAATGGGTCTGCCTACTACCAGTTGCCTTCAGGAGTTTATCAGACGATGCCGGTAGCTCCTTTTGATTACAGTCAAACCGTGGAGGATATAAGCAGCCTTCCGGCTCCTGCCTCTACAAACGAGGAGGATTGGCTGCCGCTTGGCATATACGCCCTGACCAGTTCCAGCCAAAGCGCGGCAGCTCCGAATATGTACATGCAGCTTGCCCTGAATAAAGAGGGAACTATTGAAGGAACGCTCTATAATACCACTTTAGATAAGCTCTATCCGGTAGACGGGTACGTTTCCAAGGATACGCAAAGAGCGGTGCTCCAGGTTTCCGGGGCGAAAGATTCGCCTGTCGTCGAGACCGGCTTATATAATTTGACCGAGGATCAAACCTCAGTCCAAATGCATTTTGCCGATGGGCAAACCCAGGATTGGCTGATGGTGCGGTTAAAAAATAAGGATTAACGCAATTTTAACGCCTATTTAACCGGAAGTTAATATTTCTATGCTATTATTTTATTTTAATAGTTTGGGTATTAACCATGTTGCCAATAAACAGAAATGATTTTATTTTCGGGGAGACTAGTCTGCCCGAAGCCGCAACTCCTTTAGAGGAGATTCGGAATAGAGCCATTTGTAACTGCCCTGAACATTCCGATCTCTCCTTTTTCCAAAAACATAAACTGGAAAAAAAACCGGAAAAGAGTTTTATCAGTCAGCTGGCGGGAAAAATATACGAATGCTGGATCTCTCTTCTATCTCCTAAAAATGCTGTTTTAAATCTGGCAAAAAAGGGAGCGTCCCAGAAAACGATCGATGCGAAGTTTCCCTGTTTGCATCCGCTGATCCATATGGAAGCGGCTAAAGCCTATCTCACCTATGTTTTAGATAACTATACCCTGCCCGAAAAGTTCCCTGATCTTATCAAAGCAGTAAAAAAAGAGCTTAATAAACAGTACCCGGGTCTTAGAGGAGAGTTTAGCGAAACGTTTCTTATGAATGAGATAGAAAAGCAATTTTCTACTTTGGGGTCTCAAAGGGTGAAGCAAAGCTACTTGACTTATTGCCTGGCTGAGGAAATTTTGAACGGGCAGATCTTGCCGCACATCGATCATCTGAAACGTTTAGGGCCTGACTATAAGCATGTTGTAGATGAGCAGATCGAGATGATCTTTAAGGCGTTTAAGTATTTTGACGAGGAGAACTCTTTTAATGGGGCTAAAGTAATGATGCAAGTGCTGACTAAATGGAATGAGAATCCTGCAGCTCAGGAAGCTTTCCATCGCGTAGAGAAGGAGTTATCCCCTTCCTTTAAAATGAAGCTGAAAAATGAGCTGGAAACGGAAAAGGTAAAAGAGTTGCTACAAAAAGGGGCCTATGAAGACCTGAAGACTGTGTATAAATCATGCTCCGCTTCGGAAAAAGAGAGGATGCGGTCCATTGTAATCCTCTTGTCAAGGGATTCTTCCATCGATTTAAAGCTTCAGGTAAGAGCGCTTGGCGTGCTGGAGGATATGGCAGAAATCATCGGCCCTGTCAAAGAGAAAACTTACTCTGCCCACGCTATGGTTCCGGGCATTAATCAGTCGGTTATTCATGAAGCTGTTGGGTATCCGGGCACGGTCAATTTGGGTCAGTGCGAAGTGGACTATAGCCGCTCCCCTTGCTTTTTCATCGACAACAAGTTCTATTTTTTTCCCGATTTTAAAGAATTTTATCCGATGGTTGAAAAAAAATATGGGGCCTATGCGGCCAAGATGATCACGCAAGGGAAATTCGGCGCCGCGCAATTTTTCGTATTCGATGAACTCAACCCACTTTCTTTTACCAGGCACATCCCTGGCAACAGGATGGTTTCAGGCAATGATTTCATGACTTACGCTATTGAGCAAAAGGGAGATATGGTTCAGTTTAGCTTTAAAGTCTGCTACAGAATTCTCGAAACGGAAAAACCGGAAAATGGACCCCTTTATTACGTACCTGTTGAACAAACAATTTGTATTCCTTTTGAGGAATTGAAGAAAAAGAAAATCGATGAGACAAAGGTTAAGGCGTCTATTGAAATCCATGCTTCCGTTGCCACTCTGAATGAGGCGTATAAAGCATTGAATATCCGAACGATAACGCCTATGAACGTCCCAAAAATCATCGATGACTATAACAAGATGGGTGCTGCAAAAAGAGGGGATTTTCTCGACCAGATCGCAATTTTATTGGTGGAGAGGGGGCTTTCTGAGGCAGAGGATATGGAAAATGCGACCCTGCCGAATATCAAAAAAGTATTGGCAGCGATTCCTGCAAGATCAATGCTTTATCAGACTTTAAAATCAAAGATCGATAAAAGGATTTTCCCTTATTCTTTAGAATAAAGCTGTCTGATAAAATCAATAAACATTATTTTGTTTTATTTAATTCAAAAATAGTTAAAAATAATCTTAGAGTATAAATAATCTTTGAGGTGAATTATGTCAGCTACTCTAATTATTCTAGCTATTATCGTTATCCTTGCCCTTTGGGTCATGGGTATTTACAATAACCTGGTCGGGTTAAAGAACCGCGTAAAAAATGCGTGGGGTCAAATAGACGTTCAATTGCAGCGCCGTTACGATCTTATCCCTAACCTGGTTGAATCGGTTAAAGGGTATATGAACTTTGAAAAAAGCACGTTGACTGAAGTGGTTCAGGCCAGAAGCCAGGCTATGGCAGCGCGCGAGACGATTGAAAAGCAAGGGGGGCCAACCGAAGGTTCTCTTAAACAATTACTTGGAGCAGAAGCTTCTTTAGGATCCGCTCTTGTCAAATTCTTTGCGGTGGCAGAAAACTATCCCGATTTGAAATCTTCCCAAAATATGCAAATGCTGCAGGAAGAGCTCAGCTCGACCGAAAATAAAATCGCATTTGCCCGGCAAGCTTATAACGATCAGGTGATGGCTTATAATACCGCGCAACAGGTGTTTCCGGCTACCGTGGTGGCTTCCACGTTCGGACATCATCCGGCAGACCTCTATGAGGTTACTAAGGCAGAAGCTAGAGAACCTGTAAAAGTGAGCTTTTAATCATGAACTTCTGGGAAGCACAAAAAAAGGCTCGATCAAAAACTAAGCTTTACGTGAGTTTGTTTATACTCCTGATGTTTATCGCCGCGTTTCTGATTGAGCTGATCTTGCGCAATATGGAACCTGATTATCAGCAGCAGTTCCCCTTATGGGGAACTGTGTTTGTGGCAGGTACCACGCTAGTCGCCTTGTTTCAGTACTCAATGTACAAAACGCAAGGGGGAGCCTATGTCGCCGAGTCTCTAGGGGCCAGAAAAGTGGAATCCGACACGTCCGACTTTTATGAGAAGCAGTACTTGAATATTGTGAAAGAAATCGCCCTCGCTTCCTCGCTGCCCGTCCCGCCAGCCTATATTATGGACGTGGATGAGATTAACGCCTTTGCTGCCGGCACGACGAAAGAAAATGCCGCAGTGACTGTGACCAGAGGCTGCCTCACCAAGCTGAACCGCGATGAGGTCCAAGGAGTGGTAGCTCATGAATTCGGGCACATCTACAATGGCGATATGCAGATCAGCATGCGCCTCGCGGCGATGATTATGGGATTTTTCTTCATCGCCTATTTCGGTATCCGCATGCTGCAAATTGCCAGCTTTGGCGGAATGGACAGGGATCGAAGGGGCCCGAACCCCATCATGCTGATTGCGCTGGCTTTCATGGTTGCAGGGGCGTTTACCTGGCTTTTCGGCTCGCTTTTACGGGCTTCGGTCAGTCGGCAAAGAGAGTATTTAGCCGATGCCTGCGCCGTGCAATTTACACGCAACCCCGATGGGATAGCCAACGCACTAAGAAAAATCGGCAGCTTCAATAAAGTGAATGAGATGCCCGCCAGCGGCAACGCCTATGCCCATCTCTATTTCGATAATCATATGGGGATATCATCTTTGCTTGCCACTCACCCTCCTCTTGCCAAGCGGATCGCCGCTATCGAGGGCAGGGAATACATACCGGAGGAATGGCATATAAGCTCTTAAAATTTTCGAGGAACCAATAACCCAAAAACCATAAGGAGGAAATTATGGGATACGGTGATTTATTAGATGCATTCTTGAAAGTTCGTTCATCTCTTGGCAATGTGCAAAAAGACGTGGATGAGAACGACCCTCGTGAAAAAACAGATCAGGACTTAGCCAGTTTGTCGGTTAACTTCCAGGATCTGATGTCAACGTTCAAATCTATGGAACAAGCGGATCTGGAGCAGATCTATCAGGAAGTGATGGAACTTGCATCCGGCAAAGAGACCTTCCAGGAATATATCCGGGATGTCAACAAAATCTTGGCTAATGTGAGAGCAAAAGCCCAAAAAAACGAGGCTACAAGAGAGAAAATCGAGCAAAACCTGCCTAGAAATCTTCAAGATGAAGATATCGACAGCTTGCTCGCTAACTACCAAGAAACCGTCAAAAAGATCCATGCCTGGCAAGAACAGGTCAATAAAACATCAACGCGTCGTTAATCGACCAGGACCCGGGTTTTCACCCGGGCCTTTTTATACCTTAACTAAGTCGTCCCTGAAAAAGTCCTTGCGATAAAAAAATGATCTTTTTATGAAAAATGCACTTTGTTCGTCGTCCAACCCTGCAGGGTTGAACTCCTCACAAATTGCATTTTTCATTTCAAAAATCTCTATTTTTTTCTTTCGCGAGTTCGGGCTCCTCCTCAAAAATTGCAAGGTTCATTCCATTCCCAGGGAAGTGCAATTTTTTTCCTCGGAGCCCTTACTTTTTCAGGCCCGACTCAAGACACTTTTCTTTTCAGAAGCCAAAGTCAAACTGTAGGAGATGAGGAGGGCGAGAGCAAACCAGCTCCAGCGCACGCCTTTGAATTGATCCCAGGATTGAAATTCCTGCATCAAATTTCCAAGGAGGATGATCAAAAGCAGCAGCGGTGCAATGTAGCGCAGCGAAAAGCTGAAAAGAGGCATTTTTTTCCACACCTCATCGTTTTTGATTTTGGCGCTAAAAAAGTGAAAGGCCACTATCAAGGCTATCCCTCCGATTAACATATTCGTACCGATCACCATCGGAATCAGCGCATCCATTAAATAGGAGGCGTTACCCATGCAGAAGAAGGTGGAAAAGAGCGTGGTGATGATAAGGGTGATCACTACAGCACTTTTTCGGTTCGTGCGAAACTCTATCTCGACGTTTCCGACCGCGCTCTCAATGATTGAGAAAAAGCCCGTGATGCCAGCGATAAAGATGCAGAAGAAAAAGATCACGCCGATGAGAGGGGCCAGCAGGGGGCCGAAAAACTGTAAAAGCTGCGGGAATACGACAAAGCCGATCTCAAAAGTCGAGGCATCCGCCAGGATAAGATCGAAGGGGATGTTTTGCACATGGCAAACATGGGCGATGCATCCAAAAATGGCCGCTCCTGCGATAAAAGAGACAAAAAAGTCTCCTAGGACGACATATTTCATCGCTTTTACAATATCATGGGACTCACCGGTGTGGCGGGAATAGCCCACAATTATGCCAAGGCCAAGCGAGAGGCTGAAAAAAATCTGCCCGAATACGTCGCGCCACAAAGCGATATCGAGTAATTTCGAAAAGTCGGGCGTTAAATAGTAGGTCCAGCCTTGCAGGCCTCCCGGTAAAAAGGCGACAAAGACGGCAAAAATGACCATCAGGACAGCGAGTAGCGGCATAAAGAGGGAGCAAAACTTTTCGATGCCGTCTTTGACATTGCGCACCAGGACAAAGCCGGTCACAACAGAAACTAGCGCAGTAGACAAAAATATGGGCCAGGAGAGGGAGCCGAAATCACTTAGGCCCGAACTGGTTTTGAGGAGGGTTTCAGTAAAAAAGCTTTTGGTGTCGGCGGGAATGGCGCCGCTTGCTGAAAAAAAGATATAACAGACGGAATATCCGGTCAGCACGACATAAAAGGCTCCGATGGAGAGGCAGGCGATAACGGCGAGCCATCCCAGCACTTTGCCGATTTTGCCCCATACCAGGCCATAAGCTGCGACGATGGGGGATTTCAAGCGGTCGCCGATAATTCCTTCGAGAACCAGAAAAGGAAAACCTAAGATAAATAGGGCGATGCAATAGGGGATTAAATAGGCGCCGCCTCCATTTTTGTAGGCATGGGCGCTGAAACTCAATATATTGGCAAAACCGACAGCTGATCCAATTAAGGACCAGATAAAGCCCTTTTCGGAATTCCAAGTGGAATCCGGGGCTGCATTTGTTGATGACATATGCAATCCTTTAATTTAAAAAATTTTTTAATGAGATTAGCCTTTAACTCCGATAGGAATTAAAGGCGTCGAAGAGGCAGGAGAAGAGAAAGAAAGCTCTTAGAAATATGAGCGGTCATGATATCCTGCTTTATTAATTTTAGCAAAATCATAGCTGATCATTTGGTTTTTGTCTAGCGAAAAATCTGGGCAATGTGTATAAAATTAATGCATAAACTTACAGGGATGATCAATGTTTCTCAATATCATCAACGAATTTCTTTCACTCTATGTTGTCGTGCCGCTTATTCTGTTTACCGGGATTTACCTTTCATGCCGCGTGGGTCTTATTCAAATATCCAAATTAAAAATGGGTTTCAGCTATCTGATAAACAGCGAGAGAAAAAGCGTGGGCAATATCTCTCACTTTGAAGCGATCTCGACCGTTTTGGCAGGGAATTTGGGCACCGGGAATATTTCCGGCATGGCTGTAGCGCTGACGACTGGGGGGCCCGGAGCGCTCGTCTGGATGGCTGTGATGGCCTTTTTGGGAGCGATTTTAAAATTCGCCGGCGTTTTTTTGGGAGTCAAGTTTCGCCACATCAACAAGGAAGGGGACTATGTCGGCGGCCCGATGTACTATCTCGACCATGGCCTTAACCTGAAACCGGTCGCCTGGATCTTCTCGATATTCGCCATTCTGTGCGCCTTGACAGTGGGAAATTTGGTGCAGGTCAATTCGATCAGCCTGCCTATTGAAAAGATGGGCGCTTCCCCCCTTTTGATGAGTGTGATCACCGCTATTTTTGTCGCTATTGTATTGGTCGGGGGCATGCACCGATTCGCCATTGTCGCCTCGACAGTTGTGCCTTTGATGGCAGCGCTTTATGTGGGCGTCGCTCTCTATATCCTGTTTGTCTTCCGCGATCAGATCATGCCCTCTTTGGCATTGATCTTTGAAGCTGCGTTTGCCCTTCGCCCGGTAGCTGGAGGCATGCTGGGGTATGGCATTTTGAAGTCCATTACAGTCGGTTTTGAGCGGGGTGTGTTTTCTACTGACGCTGGTGTGGGGATCGCTCCCATATTGCAATCGAGCACGCGGACTAAGAGCCCGGTGGTAGAAGGCGTCGTTGCGATGGTCCCTCCTCTGGTGGTGATGGTAATCTGCACCATTACGACATTGGTTTTAATGGTGACGGGAGCCTGGCAAGTCGAAGGTCTCCGCAGCACGAATATGTGCACTTATGCTTTTGAGCAGGGGATAGGAGAGAAATGGGGAACCTATGTCGTTTTGATTTCGCTCATCCTTTTTGCCTATACCACCATCCTGGCCTGGGCTTATTGCGCCGAGAGAGCGGTGGAGTATTTGGGGGGATTGAAATGGATGCATATTTTCCAGTGGTTTTTCATTTTTGTGATCCCTTTTGGAGCCTTGGTGCATGTGGATCTGGTCTGGAAGCTTGCCGATATCTGCATAGCGATGATGCTCGTCTGCAATATGATCGGGGTGATCGGCTTATCGAAATTAGTTATTCAGGAAAGCCGCCTCTTTTTCTCTAAAGAAGAGTAATGTCTAATCCCATAAATCCGTTTACTTAATTTTGAGTGAATTCCGATTTATGGGATTAGACACTATAGATCGAGGTACTTCATCACTCGCACTCCAATGCCGTTGATCACGCTGCGCATAAAAAACCAGGGCAGACGGCGCGCCAATGGCAAATGGCGGGAATAAACCGCGGTGTACTCAATATCGCTCTCGGCCCGGCGCAGTTTTTTATACTGCGAAGCCCCGGCGCTTTGATTCACTATCAGACCTTTATCTTTTGCCTCCAGCGTCAGCAAAGTGGAAATGATGCGATAGAGCCCCAAATCTTGCGGAAGACTTGTGTCGTAGCCGAAAATCGGCGAAGTGGCCACGCCGTTGCGCGCAAAGTACCCCATGACGGCGTCAATCTTACCATCCTTTCTTAAGGCTTTTACGTTGAGTATTTTATTTTTAACAGCTAACTCAATGAAGTTCAAATTCAGCTGGGGGGAATAGTGGGTGTATTTATTGATATAGAGGTCCCGGTAGAGTTCGAGAATGCGGCCGTAGTCCTCTTTGTTGATCTGTTCGTTATTGATCACCTCATACTGGCTGTTCTGATAGACTTTCAGATCGCTTTTAAACATGCGGGCTTTAAAAGGCTCCTCCTTTTTGGTGTCTAAAAAATAGACAGGGCGGCAGGCGATGAGGTCAAATTTATTTTGGCTGAGCGATTTGAAACAGGCCGGATTGTCGAATTGGGTGATCGATCGAAAGGCGATGGCATGATCCGGATATCGCTCTGTAAGCGCTTTCTGAATAGCCTGAATTTGCGATTCGCTCATTTTAGGGTAGAGATTAGTGGTAAAGAGCCAATTGTTCACAAAAATAATTTTATTGATTTTTCCCGTGCGGAAGGCCTTTTTAAACAGCCTTAAAAAACAGGAAGCCACCATTTTTATCAGCGGATTTTTGATGCACTGCACCTTTTCAAATCCGCAGTTAATGTAGAGCGTATAGGGAGAGCAGACATAGGAATTCTCATACTCGGCGTTGTTAATGGTGGCAGGGAAGACGATATCATCGACTTTGATGACGATCATTTCCGTTTCGGTGTTATCGATATAATGGCGGGCGCCGTTTTTAATTAAAGGATACAGGTAATTTTTAGCATATTGTCCTTCTTCATTTTCGGGCCAATATAAGAAATCAATTGTCGATGAATTGTAAATCTGAATTTTATGCTGAGGCATATTCTCCCTTCGTTAGGACTCTTAAGCAGGTGTTTAGCAGCTCCTGTTTGAAACGTAGCCACAAGAGCTGCCACCCTTCTTTAGTCATATAAGAACCTGAAGGGATTTATTCAAGAAAAAATTAACCTTTTATTACAAGATGAGGTTTTAATTTCGCAACCATTCTGGCAAGTCCTGCTTGCTGGACGGCGTCGACGACCTGATCGACATCTTTATACGCATCGGGCATTTCTTCGGCGATAGTGCGGTAAGAAGAGGCCATCACATGGACTCCTTGCTTTAGCATGTGTTCTTCGATATTTTTCCCTTTCCATGAACGGAGCGATTCGTGGCGGCTGCGCGCGCGGCCCGCGCCATGGCAGGAGCTGCACCATGTCAAGGGGTTGCCCTGACCCACCATAATGTGGCTGGAGCGGCCCATATCGCCGGGCACCATGACGGGCTGGCCGGTGGTTTGAAAAAGGGGTGAAAGCTCTTTTGCTCCCGGTCCAAAAGCGCGAGTAGCTCCTTTGCGGTGCACGCAGAGCTTTCTTCTTACGCCATCCACTTCATAGGTCTCAAATTTGGCGATATTGTGGCATACATCGTAGAGAAGGCGTATATCTTCAGGATTCATTCCGAACACCTGCTGAAAACTCATCCGGATCTCATGCAGAATGCGCTGCCGGTTGTTGAATGCAAAATTAGCCGCTGCCGCCATGGCCATAAAATAGCGCTGTCCCGCCTCGCTTTTGATCGGCGCTGCCATCAATTGTTTATCGGGCAATCCTTCGGCATACCCTTGCTTGACAAAGCTGTTCAAGGTGTCCTGGCAGACCTGATGGCCGAAGCCGCGCGATCCGGAATGGATCAGCAGGTACATCTGCCCTTTTTCAAGCCCCCAGGCATCGGCGATGTCGGGTAAATAGATTTGGCTGATTTCCCCGATTTCCACGAAATGGTTGCCCGAACCGATGGAGCCTAGCTGATCCGAGCCGCGCAATTTCGCCAAAGGGGATACCACTTCGATATCGCCCCCTTCAATGAAGCCATTGCTTTCGATATGGTCAAGATCGGACGGGATGCCAAATCCATGCTCGATCGACCATCTGGCCCCTTTTTTGACCAGTTCCCGGTAGTCCTGATCGGTGAGTTTATGCTCTTTTTTTTGCCCTTTGCCTACCCCTGAAGGGACATTTCCGAAAACCGCAGCGAGCAGTTTGTTTTTTTCTTTTTCGGTGAATTCGGAAAATTGCTTTGGGACTAACGCCAGCCTGACGCCGCAGTTGATGTCGTAGCCTACCCCACCCGGGCTGATGACTCCATGTTCCGCATCCATGGCGGCCACACCCCCGATCGGAAAACCGTAGCCCCAATGGATATCGGGCATGGCGATGCTGTAGTTGACGATGCCTTTGAGGAATGCGACATTGCGCACTTGCTGCAGAGGATGCTCCATATCCGTCGCCTGCAAAAGCTCGGGCGTGGCTATCACCAGGCCGGGAACGAGCATCCCTCCCTCTTTGGGGAGCTTATAGATGCCGGGCGATACGGGTTCTAAATTATACATCGACGATCATCTCCCATTCTAATAATTCGTTTTCTTTGATGAGCTTGAAAGCTGATGGCCTTTGCCGCATTCGCTGTCCGCAAGACCGACGGGTTCTAAATTATACATCGACGATCATCTCCCATTCTAATAAATCGTTTTCTTTGATGATATCCCCGTGGAAGCTGACGGCCTTATAGGGGCTGCCGCATTCGCTGTCCGCAAGACCGATGGCGTTGTTTAACTCGATAATGATTTCATTGAGGTCGTTTATCGCTGCATCAAGAGGGAAATATTTAAGCAGTTCAGGATAGTGAAAGGCAAGGGCCATGCAGGCATTCCAATACATCTCTTGCAGGGATTCGGACCGGATGTGAAAAGCGAGGTCGGCTGTGTGGGGCAGCTCCTGAAAAGGGGGCAATAAGTTAAGCTGCCACAAGGAGTTGTATTTGGAATGACCCAGAGACTCAAACAAATGCAGAGTGTCGGACTTAACCGGAAGGGGGTGAAAGGCTTTTTTCCACTGGGTTGCATCAAAGGGGCTGCGGCAAAGAGTGGCGTGGGGAATATAATCCCGTTCGCTTTTTTTTTCTCCAAAGCCCCGGGCTATAAGCCACTCAACGGCCTCTTTTTGGTAGGACAGAAAAGCTTCCTGCTTTCTACCGAAATTCGCTCTCCAGGCCACGACATGGGGATGTCTTGGCGGAAAGGAGAGACAGGCGTCGAAGAATCCGGCGAGCCCCACTTTAAAGGGAGGGGGCGGGAAAGCGTCCAGTTGGGAAAGCAGCCCCTCTATTTCCTCATCGCCGATAAAGACAAAAGTGAAATGGCGGTGCGGTTCCTCGATGATCCTGCCTTCGGGCAATTTTTCCGGCCACGATGCTTCTGCGTTCATCCCGAAAAAAAGGCGTTTGATGTTTTTTTCACTCATAATTGGAAATTGAAACACAGTAATGATTTTAAAAAAAGTCTCAAATTTGTTATATATTGTAGTTCTGTCATTTTAGGGAGGATAGACATGGATTTGAACTGGTTAGGAATTATCGCGGCCGCGGTTGCGAATATAATTGTGGGTGCGGTCTGGTATTCGCCCCAGGTATTTGGGACGGCCTGGATGTGCCATGCCAAAGCCGATGTCGATAAATGTAAAGATGCAGGAGCCAGATATGCCGGAGCTTTCATTATAGCGCTGGTTACGGCTGCGGTGTTGTCTGTCGCTATTTCCCATATGGGTAATCACACCTTTTTACAGGGCGCAAAGATCGGATTTTTGATGTGGCTTGGTTTTGTGGCCCCGACGCAGGCTTCCGGAGTCATTTGGGAAAGCAAGTGCTGGTCCCTCTTTTTGATTCACACCGGCTGCATGCTGGTGACGCTGATCCTGATGGGCGGCATCCTCGGCGCAATGTCGTAATAGAAGCGAGCAGCTTAAGTTCTAAGCTGCTTGCAGCTCCTGTTCTTCGCTTTCCCCTTCCAGCGCTTTTAAGCTTCGGTTCAGCTTCATATTCGCTCCGAACCAGACGGCTAAGATCACCATAAACACGACCCCAAGGTAGGGTGTCAGGGAGATAAGACTGGCCCCGGGGAATAGCGTCAAAAGGATCGTGAAGGTAAGAGAGCCTCCCGATTTGCCAAGACGTCCTCCTGCGACATCGACCGCCGCTTTTCCTTTAGTTTTGAGCTCATCGTCCAGAGGGATATAAGCCATTTCCTTGGTTGGATCGAAGAGAGAGTACTTGGAGGCTTTGCTAAGCGCGTTTTGCCAAAATCCAAACTGCACCGCTAATGCCACCGGCGTCAGAGAGAATATCAGGGGCAAAGTCGCGTCGTAAAAGTTACCGAAGTAGACCAGCCCAAAAAAGGCGGTTCCCGTGACAAGGATAATGGTCGGAACGATGCTTGCCGCTTTCAGCCAGCTTAACTGCCGTAAAATATTGCCGCCGATCAGCATCAAAGGCATAGCGATCAGACCGGTTGTTTTAGAAAAACTACCCATATAAGCCGCATAGGCGTTGTAGTCGCCGTGGGTATAGATTTTTACTTGCCCTTTCCAAAGCACATCGAGGAAGTTAATAGTAATCCCGTAGGAGAAAACCAGGAGGGCTATGCATAAGAGATGGGGCGAGGTGAGGAGGTATTTAAAGCTTTCCGACATAGAGAGCTTCGGTTTTGATTTTTTTACCGGGTGGGCCGCAATTTGGGAAACTGGCTTTTCTAAACCTCTGACATTTAGCCAGTAATAAAGACCTGCGATGGCGAGGCCGCTAATGACAACCGCCGAAAGCAAGTAATTCAGCGTGATTTGCCATGAGTCCTGGCCGACCGGCATCTCATTTTCCGCTCCGGCAAAATATTCTACTGAAAGACCCGCAATCACCAGGCCGATATTGCCGAAAAATCCAAAAAGAGCGTAGAACCGCTTTGCTTCCTGTTTATTGGTCGTATCATTAGCCAGCTGCCAGAAAAGCAAGGAGAGCATCACGCTGCCCCAAAGTTCTGCCAATATATAGAAAGCGGCATAACTCCAGATGCCCCAGATCGCAATAAACCACTTAATGCGGGGATACTGCTCTTTTAGGGTGGCGACAAGAGTGGCGGAGGGGTGAAGGGTCTCGGCATTGGGGTAAATCACAAAGGCAAACAAACCGAAAAAGAGGACAAATGGGGCAAGGCAAAGGTAAAAGATCTTTTCCTTATTCAGGCGGTTGGAGAGCTTGCTGTATAAAAGCATGAATAAAATGGCTGAAGGGGTGACGCCCCACAATTTCAAAAACGAGAGAATCTCAGCGTCCGATCCTTCCGCGTTAACCACCAGGGAATCCTTAATATTTCGGACAACAGTGTAATTGAACAGGATAAACAGCATCATCAGGGCCATCGGAATGAAGCGCTTCAGTTCATGCGTATGAACAGGAAACAAGATTCCTCTTAATTTTCCAAAAGATTGTTCATTATTATTCATGTTTTTCTCGTTTTATTAAATTTTGATTAATAATTTAGACTTTTATTATATCCCGTTTTTACTTTAATGTCAATCGGCCATTATTCTGTTGTTTAAAAAATATAGGGAGTATAGTATATCTGCAAAATATAGGTGTAATATGCAGATCGCTTTGGTTTTTTCTTTTATAGCCGGTTATTCCCTCATCATTTTCGAACATATAGTCAAAGTGAATAAATCGGCTATAGCCCTGATGATTGCCGTTTTGAGCTGGGCCATTTTGTTTATGGTGGGCGCTCCTGCCGATATTGCCCATCATTTAGAGCGTCATTTGGCGGAAATCAGCCAGATAATCTTTTTTTTATTCGGAGCCATGACCATTGTCGAGCTGATTGACTCCCATCAAGGCTTTGCTGTGATCACCCAGCTGATCAGCTCTCCCACAAAGTGGAAAATGATGTGGCTTATTTCCCTGCTCACCTTCTTTATGTCCTCCGTATTGGATAATCTGACCACCACCATCGTCATGGTTTCCCTTTTGCGCAAGCTGATCAAAGGGCAGCATGACCGCTGGATGTTCGGTTCTTTAGTCGTGATAGCTGCAAATGCCGGGGGAGCCTGGACCCCTATTGGAGATGTGACCACCACCATGCTTTGGATCAACGGGCAAATTTCGGCCTGGCCCATCATGAAGTCTTTGTTTATCCCCAGCCTCGTCTCACTCGTTGTTTCCGTGCTTTATCAAATGTATCTTTACCGCGGACGGGAAGTTGAATTTATTGATGAGAGCCTATCCATCCGGACCGAGCCCTATGGCACGCCTATTTTTTTTATGGGGTTAGGCGTGCTCGTCGCCGTGCCTATATTGAAAGTTCTGATGCACATTCCCCCGTTTATGGGGATATTAATCGGACTTGGACTCCTTTGGCTTGTGACCGATCTGGTCCATCACAAGCATGAAAAGAGGGAGCATCTTCGCATGCCGAACATCATACAAAAGGTCGATGTCTCGAGCGTTTTGTTCTTTTTAGGGATTTTACTCTCAATTTCTGCATTAGAGAGCGCAGGGATCTTGAAAAATTTTGCCGGCTTTGTTAATATCTTTGTACCTTCTGAGCAAATCGTCGCAGCAACGATAGGATTAGCCTCTTCGGTAGTGGATAATGTACCTCTGGTAGCTGCTTGTATGGGAATGTACGATCTGCAAGTTTACGAGGCAGATTGCTCATTTTGGCAAATGATTGCCTATTGCGCAGGAACAGGAGGAAGCATTCTGATTATTGGGTCGGCCGCAGGGGTGGCCTTAATGGGAATGGAGAAGGTCGATTTTTTCTGGTATGTCAAAAATGTTTCATTGACTGCCTTGGTCGGCTATTTTGTGGGATTTGGCATCTACCTGATCCTTAACATGATTTGATTTTTGTAAAATTGATGCTTGCATAGAAATTGGTAAATCATTTATTTCATTCTAAATTATTTTAAATGTATAGGAGGTCCCAAATGGTAGACCTGAACAAAATTAGTTTATCGGCAGCTCATCATGTCGGTCCTGTCTCTCTGAAGGCAGTAAAAAAAGAAAGTGAAAACCAGGCAGCTCGTCTCTTTGATGAAATGGTCGGACAACTTGGCCATCATTTACTGGAGCAGTACCAGATCGCCGTCAATGAGGAGGGGTGCGCTACACTTACCCTCCAGTTGAAAGGGGTTGATGAGGTTTTCGCTTATGATTCCTGCAGCAGCGAGGCTTTAAGCGCTGCATTCAACGCGGATGTCGCCTTTGGAATGCTGAACACCCTCTTTAAAGAGCAGAATGGAGAACTTCAGATGACCTCTCCCTCAGAGATTCAGCATACGAAGAGCGAAGTTGCGGTCAGAGTGTCCCTTTCCGATTACATTCATCAAGGGGAATTCAACTTTGAGAAGTTTAAGCTGGACGTTTTAGGCTCTTTGAAGAAAAAGAGCGACTCCCTGTCTACGGCTTTTGAAAGATATGCTCCGCAAGTCTCCCTGAAGGGGAAATACCCTCAAACCTTCAATTTGACTTTGTGGTTTAACGACGCCCTTTGCCTCTTCAACTCTAAGCATCCCGATTTGCTCTCCCTGGAAGGCATGCTGCGCCGCTCTATGGAAGGGCAGCGCTAAACGGGTTGGGGCGTTGTTGCAGCTCATCTCAATTGCCCCAATCGATAAATTAATCAAATCTTAATTTTATTTTTATAAAAAACCAATATATTTATATTATATTAATAATATAACAATGTGTAATTTGGTTCTTTATCATGAATAGTAATGTGTGTGAAGTAGATCGTGTTCCTTCACAAAATACATTTAATACATTAAAGCCTATACCCTCCACCCCGCCTCTTTACAAAAGGGTCTCTGATGTCGCTATCCGAATATTCAATGATATGTATGAAAACGTCACAGGAGTTCGGCTCGGTATCGCAGCCACACGCTATACCTTGAAAACGGCAAGAGAGATCTAT
Source organism: uncultured Chlamydiae bacterium (assembly GCA_963696295.1). Lineage (GTDB taxonomy): Bacteria > Chlamydiota > Chlamydiia > Chlamydiales > JAJFMB01 > CAVOJR01. The sequence continues at coordinate 2,803,557 of CAVOJR010000001.1, forward strand.
CCCCGTTTTGGGCGCAGATTAGGCTCCTCCATCGGAGCTCTTGGCTGCGCGGCGATCTACTCCATCATGAAGACTCCGAAACATACCGTAATGGCTCTGCAGGCGACCCGCGAAAGCTTTGCCCTGGGAGACAAGGAGGGTGTCTTTTTCGGATCCCTTGATGCCGGCCAAGCCCTGGGTAACGGGTTGGACTCGGCCATCGTAATCAATTATTCCTTGAAAGAGATACTGGATTTTTTCCATCATTCCGTGATCACAGTCCCTGAGATTTTTGCCAAAATATTTCTCCCGCTCGATTTGGCTTTGACCGCAGTGGATATTCTGACACAGGGAGTAACTATTTATCGGACTCATGAGTTATTACAAAAAGTAGAGTCGGGAAAAATGAGTGTAAAAAGCCGGCCAGGCAGTGCCATTATCAAGGAGATCAAGCTGAAATTAAACGAATCGAATCCGGCTGAAGTTGAAAAGCGAGAGATTATCAGACATAGCTCCGAGAAAGTTTTTAACGCTATCCAGAGCGGGTCATATAAGGATGAAGTTAAGGCCTTTTTGCATAGGAAGTTGAACATCGATATAGCCAATGAGACGGTCAACATCATTACTTTCCTTGCTCTCTGCACCTTTTTGATCACAGCGATAGCTCCCTATGTCGGCCTGGGGATATTGTCTCTATTGGCGATCTTTAAGCTTGTGATGTATGTTAAGGAAAACAGCTATCTTTATAAAGAGTCACCACACTTAATTTAAATATTTAATTTACCTTAATTATAATTAAATAATTTCGTGTTATTTTATAGGTATATGAATTAAATAATAATGATAATATGACTGTCCAATATGAATTTGATCCGGTTGAGCGCGGGCCCCTCTATTTTCATAAATACGATGAGGGAGCCATCATGGAGAAAAAGGTTTTTTCCCCAGCTTCCTCCGCCTTCTGCTGTTTCGATTGCGACTGGAACCTGGCGAGAAGGGGCATTACCGTCGTCAGGAATGTCTTAAAAACCGAAAGAGCTGTCAATCCTGATTCAGGAGGTAAAGTTACCGGGGCTATCAACGGCCTTGGATTGATCTCAGTGTTTAATTTGATCAATGCCCCTGGGCGGATTTACGATGGCTGCCGCGATGTAAGGAATTGCCTCATCGTGGATGATTATGAGTGGGCCGCTCTTTCCGGCCTGGAAGTGGCTACCGCCGCAGGAGATGGCGTCGATGCCGGTCTTGTCTTCACTTCTTGTTTGCACGGCCTTTGCGAGAAGATCCCTTTTTCAAGTGAATTGGCCAATATTATGCTTCCGTTTGCCATAGCGCTCAACTCTGTCGGCATGGTGTTAAAAGGGGCGGAGATCTATCAAACCAAACAGTTTATCAAGCAACTTAACGGGAAATGCGATCCCATAAAAGATATCGGCCAAGTGATAAAAAAAACCGGGGAATATAAGGGACGGATCAGAGAGGTGACCAATGCGGTCAATCAAATTAATATCCATAAGGTGAAATGCTGCACTTCTCCTCAGTTTGCGGCATACCCGCAAAGAGACCAGGGACAACTTATCGGGTTTGCCGAAAAGAAAATCACTATCGGTTATGTTTCTCTCACCGCAAACTCCGTGCAGCTTTGCGCCTATGCCATGTTTTTCTTTCCGATCATCCCAGCGCCAATCCCGTTGTTTTTATTAACAGCAGCTTCCGTGGCTAAACTCGGCATCTACTATTATGAAAAGCAACTTCGCAAACAGATTCAGAGTCAAGAGGGGTCCATTCGCTCTTCAGCAACCATTCCATAATTATTTGTTTACCGCTAAGCCCATTTTTGCTAGGATGGCGTCAAATGGATACCGGGTTGATTTTTAAGATAATGCAGTATACTAAAAGGTTGCTAAACGGCCTTTTATTTTATATCGGGTGGTTTGCCTGCGTGGTCGCAGCGGCGAAAAATGCCGTTCATTGGGCTTATATCGCCACTTTTGCGATACTCGCTGCCCACTTTATTCTGCAAAGCCATCGCCTGAAAGATTTCATTTTGCTGATTACCCTCTCTTTTGCCGGCTTCCTGCTCGACTCCTTTTTCCTGCATGCCGGCTGGTTAAGCTACCATAGCCCAAATCCCTGGTTTGCCACGCTCGCCCCTTTTTGGGTGGTTTGCCTGCACGCCATTTTCTCGACTTCGATTAACCACTCGCTAGCCTGGTTAAAGCGGCGAACGTATCTGGAGGCGATTTTGGGCGCCGGCGGCATCGCCTGGACCTACCTGGCAGGTGCGCGGCTGGGAGCGATCGATTTTTTGATACCCATTCCTCGGGCTTTAATTGGGATTGGGGCGGTCTGGTTTTTTTATTTACCTTTAGTTTACTGGTTTAGCCTCTGGCTGGATGAAAAATTGGGAGATTAAATGATAAGCATAGCAAAACGCGCCCATGGCGCCCCCTCTGCCACCATGACGATAAACAGTCTGGCGATCCAAAAAAAGCAGCAAGGGGTTTATGTCTACAACTTTGCCGCCGGCGATCCCATCCTGCCAAACCATCCCAAAATTATTCAGGCGGCGATGGAAACGGTTAAAGCCGGCATGTCGCCCTATCCGGCCGTGGCCGGAATTCCCGAATTGAGAGAGGCGGTGTGCCAGTGGCTCAATCGCGCTTATCAGACAAATTACAGCGCAAATGAGTGTTTAGTGACATGCGGGGGAAAATTTGCCCTTTTCGCGGTGGTTGAAGCCCTCTTAAACCCGGGCGACGAGTCTCTTATCGTATCACCCTACTGGGTCTCTTATCCCGGCATTGTCGAGCTTGCTGAAGGAAAGTCCATTGTGCTGCAAACGACAGAGGAAAGCGGTTGGAAAGTCACGTTAAAGCAAATTGAGCAGAATTTGAGTCCGAAGGTGAAGTTGTTGCTGTTGAATAACGGGTGCAATCCTACAGGCGTCCTTTACGAAAAAGAGGAGCTGAAAGAGATTCTCGAGCTTTGCCAAAAGAGGAATGTTTTAGTGGTTTCCGATGAAGTCTATAGCGCAGTTGTCTATGACAAAGGCAGCTACACCTCTTGCGGCTCCTTTGCCGAATACCGGGACAATGTCGTTTTGATCCAAAGCTGCTCCAAAAACTTCGCGATGGCCGGCTGGCGGGTCGGTTTTGCTCTCGGTCCGGAGAAATTGATCAAGGTAATGACCGCCATTCAAGGGCAAAGCACCACGGGTACTTCCATCCAGAGCCAAAGAGCGGCTCTCGCCGCAGTGCAAAATGCCGATGAGGTCTCCACCTATGTGCGGGAGGCGCTGCAGAAGCGTCGCAACCTTTTTCATGATACCTACCAGGCCTTGTTTCACAAGGCTTTGCCGAAGCCACCGGCGGCTGTTTACTACTTCCCTCCATTATCAGACTTTAATTTAGGCCATATGGATTCGGTTTCCTTTTGCGAAAAGATGCTGGACATAGGCAATGTGGCTTTAGTGCCTGGTGTCGCCTTTGGCAAGGAAGGTTATGTGCGCTTTTCCTTTTCCGAGACAGAAAGCGATATAGTCAATGGACTTAAGGCTTTAGCTGATACTTGCAAGAGATTGACAAAGTAATTGTCGTCAATTACACTTAATATAAGTAAGGGGGGGTTATGAAACTATTATGTCTTCTCTTGGTTGTTTTTTTTAGCTTGTCAGCTCAAGATATGCCGTATCGGGATGTAAAGCAGAAAATATACACGCCTCCCGGAGTTGAGCCTGAAAACGATTATAACAATGATTATGATCTGCTGGAGGACGATAATGATGATGACGAGGAAGATAATTGATCCAAGTTCGTAAGGTCCAAGACGCCGATATCCCGCAGCTGGAGGAACTGTTTTTAGACACCCGAAAAAAAACATTTCATTGGGAGAATCCGGAAAAATACCAACTCGAAGACTTCAAAAAAGAAACGGAAGGGGAAGCTGTCTTTGTCGCGGTAGATGACACCCAAAAGATCGTCGGATTTATTTCTGTTTGGGATAAGGAAAACCCTCCTTTCATCCACCACCTTTTCGTGGCCCCGGGACATCAAAGAGCCGGTATTGGAAAGCTGTTGATCAGCAGTCTCTTTTCCTGGCTGCCCCTGCCTTACCGGCTAAAATGCTTAGCGAGGAACCGCAATGCCCGCGTCTTTTATCTCACAAACCATTGGATAGAGGTTGAGCGGGGAATCAGCGAAGAGGGAACCTATCTACTCTTGGAATTAAGGGAGTAAGTAATTTTTAAAGTTTTCTCTCAAAATCGATATAGCCTTTCTCAATGTCCACGCTAACCAGTCTTACAGCGACACGGTCTGCGACATCGAGCTTTTGAAAGCCGCTCACAATTTTCCCCTCCACCGGCGGGTCGAAGATTCTCACCCACGTGCCTTTTTCGCTGGCTCCTGTGACAATCCCCTTGAAGACCTTTCCCATGGCCTTGGAAAGGAGCTGCGCCGCCGCAGATTTGGTCAAATGCCTCTCCACTTTCTTGGCCGCATCTTCCTGGGCCGTGCAATGATCGGCCAGGCTATAGAGCTCTTTTATCGAATAGGGAGGCGGCTCTCCTGTTAGATGAGCCTTGTACTGCCGCTGAGAAATCAGATCGGGGAAGCGCCGGTTCGGAGCCGTGGCGTGGGTGTAATTCGACAAAGCCAGGCCAAAATGGCCTAATGGAGCATCTCCCACATTCTCAACGACATATTCACCGCTGCCGAGAAGTTTTATCACTGTCAGCGAAAGGTCGGGAAAGGATTGGGGGTCAGCGGTCTTTCTTTTACGTAAAAATAAGTCGAGAGCCTTGGAGTCTGGCTGCCCGGGCAGCGATTCTCCAAGGCTTTGGGCGACTTCGACAATCTTATCCCAACGCAACGGCACTCTGACAACGCGGCGTAAAGAGGGTATTCTCTCTTGAATCATTTGGGAGGCAAGGGAATAGTTGGCCGCGATCATAAATTCTTCAATCAGTTGATGGGCGAAGTTGTGGGGGGATACTTCAAGGATGATTTCATTTGCGTCAGTCACTTTGGCTTCGACTTTGGCAGGCGCTAAAGTCAAGGAACCCATGGCGCTTCTTCTTTCTTTCAAAGTTTGCGCCGCTTCATGCTGGCAGAGGATAACCTCTTCAAGCCCTGGGACTTGAGCTACTTTTTCCGGGACGCTCTTTGTCCCCTCAAGCCAGGCTCCGACTTCATTATAGGTCAGCTTCGCCCGATTGCAGACCATCGCTTGAAAGATGGAAAAGCTCTGAATTTCCCCTTCGGCATTCAGGGTGATCTTTGTGACTATGGCGGCGCGGTCCTGGTTTTCATTCAAGGAGGTCAAATTGGTCGAGAGTTTTTCGGGCAGCATGGGAAAAATTTTAGCGGGCGTGTATACTGAGGTGGTGTTAGTTTTGGCATGGGTGTCGACAGGGGAATTCTTTGCGATGAGAGCGCCGACATCGGCCACGGCAATCCACACTATTTTCCCTCCATCTTGCGCGTTCTCTCCATAAGTCAGCTGATCGAGATCGAGCGAATCATCGTTGTCGATGGAGCACCAAAGAAGCTGGCGCATATCTGCAGCCTTCTGGGGGTATGGTGCAGGTGTTTTAATATCAGATACTTGACGTAAAGCCTCCTGCGGGAATTCTGGCTGCAGGCCCCATTCTCGCATGACTTCTTTTGCTAAAAGTTCAAGATTAACCATGCTCCTATCTCCTCATAAGTCATTAATATTCTTATATACTATGAACTAAAATATCGTAAAGAATTATGTTTCAAAGGGTTTTGTTTTGTTTTGTAAATTACTGATCATTAATATAATAAATAAATATGTTTTAATTATTATTATTATTGTTATAATAAACGAGTGCCTTAGTTTAACCAGTTAATGGTTATAATAAAAAACAATGGAGGAGTTATGAATAAAGAATTATTTGAAAGTCAGTGGCCACAAATTCGTGGGATTCTTAGAGATAAATGGAGCAACCTCACAGAAGAGGATATACGCCAAATTAATGGTCGTTATGATCAATTTATGACTAAGATTCAACAAAGATACGGTTTAACCAGAGAAGAAGTGGAAGATCAATTGACTAACTGGTCTTTTGACCGCGGCTTTAAAGGTCATCGCGAACGGGAATATGCTCATGCTGAAGAACATCAATCAGCCCTCAAATGGCTTGTTTTAGCAGGTATTCCTTTATTGCTGTTAGCAGGTTACTTTCTGCATGATCTTACAAAACCTGTAGAACGTTCCTATGCTAAACCTGTGGAAATTAACCAAACTTTGCCAACGGCTCAAGTAAACACACCTGATTCCATGCTTTTGATGAGAATCCGTCAAGCGATCGACACTAATGCCGCTAGCTTGCCAGCTTCTTTTTCCAATATCACTTTTGACTCTTCGAATGGAATTGTGACTATTCGCGGTAAAGTTGCAAGTCAACAGGAAAAAGACCTGATTTCAAGAATCACTGAAAGAATTGCTGGTGTAAGACAAGTCAACAACGAAGTTGAAGTTCAATAATAGATGCGGGGGGGCTTTTGCCCCCCTTTTTGCTCTTTGTTCCCGAACTGAAATTTTTTCTTCGGAGTCATCATCGACTATTTCTTTTCTGCCTCGGCGATCCGGCTGAGGTAGATTTTCGTTGGTGTGTCGTTCGGAAATTGTTTGGCTATTTCTTGAAACAGCTTCTTGGCTTCTGCCATTTTATCATTAGTAAACAGATTATAGGCTTTTGTAAATTCCTGGCACAATTTCACTTGTTCGGGAGTGGCTTGAAGTTCTCCATCGACAGTTCCGACCAGTTCGTAGATCAGGAGTTTGATCGTCTTTCCCCGCACAGCTATGAAATCAAGGGGTCGTGTGATAAATTCATCCCCCGCCTCTTTTTTAATCGCATCCGTAATAATAATCGAGGTGTGATACTCTTTATTAAGGGAAGTGACCCGGGAAGCGGCATTCACAACGTCCCCTACGATCGTGTAGTTCATTCTTTCAAAAGTGCCGATATTTCCCACGATAACTTCCCCGGCATGCAGGCCAAACCGGGTGGTCCAGTCGAATAATTGATTTTTTCTATAGTCCACATTACATGCTTTATGGCATTTCAAGACGGCCAGACAGGCTTTTTTGGGGTGCTCCGGAATAGCTTCCGGGGCATTCCAAAAAGCCATAATGCTGTCGCCGATAAATTTGTCAATGGTCCCCTCTTTTTCGATGATGATGTCTGAAAGAACTTCATAATATTTTTCCAGACTGAAAAGCAGGGTCTCGACAGGAAATGACTCTGAAGTCGTTGTAAAGTCTTTGATATCGGAAAACATCAGCGATATATGTTTTCTTTTTCCGCCAAGGGTGATCTCTTTGCCCTGGCCAATGAGTTTTTTAACAATCTCCTTGGGAATATATTTTCCGAACGAACGGACGGCGTTCTGTAATGCGGTTATGGAATTTTCCAAAGTGACAATTTCTTCTATATTGGAATGGATATGAAATTTCTTTTCATAATCTAAATGCCTGATATGATCCAATTCATCAGCCATCTCTACAATAGGTTTCGATATGTGTTTAGAAAATAAATAGATTAAAAAGCCGAATAGGAGAAAAATTAATAAGGAAATAAAGGCTAGTTGATTGAGGTTTTTAATGAAACTGCCAAAGAAATCATCAAAGGGGACTGTGATCACAAAATACCAGGGGGCTCCAAGGGAAATGGGAAATTGTTCGATATAGACCAGATATTTCGTTTTGTCAGAGACAATTTCCATATAATTTTTCTTACTCCCGATAAATCTTTGATAAGCGTCTGTAACAACAGAATGAGCCATTTTTTCCGCTATAGGGTCGAGGCCTTCGGCGTTTGGTATGAGTATTTCGCCGTCCGAGTTCAGGATGAAAGACCTTCCATGATCGCTGATCCGGTATTCGTAAATAAAGTTTGCCAATGAATTCATTGAGAGATTGATTTCCACCATGCCAAAAAAGGCTTCCTTTTCAAATAGAGGCATACCGAATGAAATCGTTTTCACGCTTTCCTTAATCGGGTAAATGGATTTTGGCAAAGAGGCCATGGACCAAATTTCCTTTGGCCAAACCTCCATTTTTTTAAACCAAAATTGATCCTTGGCTACAAATGAGATGGGTTCAACCTTTTGTTTTCCAAGTATGTTTTCATTGGAATCTAAATATTCCCAATTCTCACTCTGCGGAGTAGCTGTGGCATCAATCGTTCTCAGAGCATAAATGGCCCCCGTCGGCAAGGGCTTATCTTGCGAAAAATAATGAAAGAAGTTTAATTCAAGAAGGTCAATTGCTGAAATATAATTTCCATTTTTCAGGACTATAACAACTCCGGCAACTATCGGGTCTAATTGAACGGCCTTAATAAGGTATTTTCTAACGAAGGGATCCTGAATAACCTTTTGTTCCAACCGGTAGGAAATGGCCGCTTTTAACAATTCCCCGATAAGTACAGAACGGATGCGAACCCCATTGAAATTATTTATAAAGTTATCGCTAACGGCTTTGAGTTTGCTCTCGGATAAAGTCACTATAGATTTATAATTTCTATAATAGGAATAAGCTACAATCAGTGAAGAAGTTAATAGTAGCATCATTAAAAAGGTTGATGTTATATGATATTGAAGTTTCCTGAAGTAAAATAGCAAATTCTTTAAAGGGTGGAAATTCAAAGCAGCTACCTAAGGTTAAAAATCGACAGCATAAAGCTCGACATGGCGGGCTCATTATCGGGTTGCAGAAAAATAAAGCCCAATGACGGGGAACTTGCGGAAAAGCTGACGCTCACTTCATCTCCTGGAGAGAGCTTCAATATGGTCTGTGAAGTAAGAACGCTTATTGTCGAGGAGTCGGGTATGGCGATTCTATTCGTGGAATTGGGAACCTGTTTTTGATTTACGTTAAACCAAAGATCCACATAGCCTTTTGCGCCTTCGTTTGTCGCCCCCACAATTCCCGTGCAGATGACAAAATAGTATCCCGCCTCTTTAATGATGATTTTTTCCTTATTAGGCCCAATGTCAAAATTTACAACTAAATCAGCTTGATCCATTCTTACGAGGCTGCCCTTGTAAGAAGCCGGCGTTTGGGTGACCAGGCTGGAAAACTGAGCATAAGCTGCCGCCTCTAAGTTGTTTAAAGCCAAGAAACAGAAAAACAGGATGATTTTTTTTCCCACGATGCCCCCTTTTGCTCCTCAAGTTTTCCTTGTATGGGAAATCGACATTTAGAGCAATAGAGGCGGATAATTAACTCTTTCCATCCCTTTGTTTTAGAATTTTCTTTCTGAGTTCTTCCAATTCCCCTTCTTCCAATTCTTCGATGGCAATCAATTCACACTCAGCCTCTTTAGTGACGCGGATGAGCTCATCGATTTTGATATGCAAGGCTTTGCTTTCCCTATTCTGGGTATTTTGAATGATAAATACCATTAAAGCCGCATTGACGGTCGCCACGGTATTCAGAATCAATAGCCATGTGTTGCTCATCCCCCAAATCATGCCGAAGATAAGCCACACAGCCAGGATAACAATGGCAATCACAAAAGTCTTTGGATTGCCTGCCATTTTGGCTAATTTGGTTAAAAGCTGTGTTAGAGGGGTGGTTTTTCGCGCCATGATCTTCTCCAAATTCCCTCATGCCTAAAAAAAAGAGAGGATGCAAGGAAAATTTAAATGTCAAACAATATAATTTACTTTTGTAACTTGCTAATTCACATATAGTTGCTTAAATAGCCAATTGTTGCGTCTTTATTTAATAATTAATTATGGTTATACTAGTTTATAACCACCCATTTAACCAAAAAAGGAGGGTATTATGGAAGCTCAACAAATGATCAATCAGGTGCGCCGTCTCTATGAAGAGGGGTATACCAATGTAAACGCCACTGTTTGCAAGGAACTGTGCGACAGTAAGTTAAAAATTCATGATGCCGCTTTTCCACAGGGAAAAAAGGGCGTGGAAGCTTTTATAGAAACGGAACGCAATTATAAAGACGCTTTTCCAAACAAAAAAGCCAAAATCGATGATATCTTTGCCGCCGGCGATAGAGTGATCGTGCTTTGGACTTGCACAGGAACGCATGAGGGGGAACTGCATGATATTCCGCCCACGCATCGGAAATTCAGCATAAACGGCATTAGTATTTATCAATTTTCTAATGGAAAAATTTCTGAAATATGGCAATCTTGGGACCGGTTGTCATTGTTGGAGCAATTGGGTGTGGTTGAAAAAGAGCACGCATTGCACGGATAGTTTTTCAAGCCCGCAGGCTTAACCGCTTGCGGGCGTTTTCAAGGGATCATGTGAAAGGGCAAATTATATCTATAGGCGGCGGAGGGTTCTCGAGCTGGGGGGCTTACTCCGATGATAATTTTGGAATTGAGCGCTATTTTCTGGAGCAAACCGGCAAAGAAATTCCGTCCATTTGTTTTCTTCCGACAGCCAGCGCCGACGATGCGGTCTATACGGTCAATTTTTACCGGGAATTTACCAAACACCGCTGCAAGCCCTCCCACCTTTCTCTGTTTTCTCCTTTAACCGCTGATATAGAATCGTTTCTGCTTGAAAAAGACGCTATCTATGTCGGGGGAGGAAATACAAAAAACCTGCTGGCCCTGTGGAGAGAATGGGGACTTGATAAAATTCTGCGAAGGGCCCTCGCACAGGGAGTCGTCTTAGGAGGGATCAGCGCCGGGATGAATTGCTGGTATGAGGCCTGCGTCACAGACTCTCTCTTCGGGGAATTGACGGCGCTAAAGTGTTTAGGCTTTTTGAAGGGCAGCGCGTGCCCCCATTATAATGGTGAGAAAAAGCGGCGCCCTTCCTATCATTCCCTTATGCTGGCCGGAAAAGTGGGGGCTGGCATAGCGGTTGACGATCATGCGGCCGTTCATTATGTCGACGGAAAAATCATTCAGGTCATCACCACAAAGAAAACAGGCGCCTACCGGGTTTCCCTGGAAGAGGAAAAAGTGGTCGAAAAGCGGCTAAGCCCCATAAAGATTTCCTAAAAAACCGCAGATCATTACAATGAGGAACCCATAAAAGGATTCTTCTATGAGCACGCTAGTTCTTCTTGCCGTCGCGGCGATCAGCCTGCAAACTTCAGCATGGACCCCTGAGGCCATCATGAACCAAAAAACCATATCCGATGTGCAGCTCTCGCCTGATAACAAGGCTGTCCTCCTCGTGGCGACAGAAGCTAAGCTGGAAGGGGAAAAAGGGAGCTATTTATCCAGGATTTATAAAGCCGATACTGAGAGTGCGGCCCCTTTTTCCGCTCCCGAAGTTTCTTCCATGCAGCCGAGATGGTCGCCAAACGGGCAATGGATTGCCTTTTTGTCCTGCCGCGACGGGGTAAAAAATCTCTACCTGATTCCGCAGAATGGCGGCGAGGCCATACCGCTGACCCAAGGGAAAAGAGATGTGGAAACCTTTGCCTGGTCGCCGGACAGTAAAAAAATCGCCTTCGTGAGGCAGGATGAAACGGAGCTTGAGAAAACCCAAAAGAAAATCAGCGGGGCTTTTGTTTACAAGCAGAAGCGCGCTGTCAACCGTTTGTGGCTCCTGGAGCTCTCCGGAGGGGATCCGCTGCCGTTGACGCCGGACGATTATTGCGTCCGGAGCGCAGGGGAGATCAACACCGAATTCGACTGGTCGCCCGATTCTAAAATGATTGTCTTTGCCTATACGCCCGGCCTTGGGGCTGATTTTTTCCTTCTGGATAGCCGCCTCGCCGTGATTGATACGACAGATGGAACTATCATGCCCTGGGAGCAAAAAGCGCTTTATGAGGCTATGCCCCGCTACTCGCCCGATGGTCAATGGGTGGCTTATCTTAGCTCTGATTCTCTTAAGAGATATGCGAAGAACGCCGAGCTTGCGATTCGCACCAAAAATGGCCGCGGCAAGCGCCTGCTCGCGCAAACCTTTAATGAAGGACCTTATTTGGCAGGACCCCACTTTTTAGGCTGGTCTAAGGAGGGGGATCAACTCTTCTTTTTTGAGCCTAAAGGGACAAAGTACCACCTCGTGGCTCTGCCAGTCGACGGCGGGCCGGCAATAACCGTGGATACCGGCGGGGTTTTCTTTAAAGAGCCAACTCTTAGCTATGACAGAACAATGCTCGGATTTGTTCTTCAATCCCCGGACGCTCCTCCGGAAGCGTATGTAGCTCAATTGGATAGCTTTGAGCCGGTTGCCGTTTCCCATCTGAACCGCGCCCTGCTCGCTTACCCGAAAACAAGAACGGAGAACGTCTCCTGGACCTCTTCGGACGGGTTGCAGATCGAGGGATTATTGACCTATCCCATGGATTATGAAGAGGGGCGGCAATACCCGCTTCTCCTGAATATCCATGGAGGACCCATGGCTTTTTTCGATGAATCGTTTATCGGCGCTCCCAACATCTACCCTCTTCCCGCTTTTGCAGAGGCCGGCTTTTTCATCTTCAGGCCAAACCCAAGGGGCTCTTGCGGGTATGGTAAAAAGTTTCGCTGCGCCGTTTACAATGACTGGGGAGGCGCCGATTTGGAAGATGTCCTGACAGGGGTGGATATGCTGGTCGGGCGCGGGCTGATAGATGCAGAACGTTTAGGGGTTATGGGGTGGAGTTACGGCGGCTATCTGACCGCCTGGACAATCACTCAAACAGCGAGATTTAAAGCTGCCTCCATGGGCGGCGGCGTTTATAACCTCGTGAGCATGAACGGAACCACCGATCTGCACCGGTTTTTGACCGATTATCTCGGAGACTATAGTGAAAACAGGCCGCTGTACGAAGACCGCTCGCCTATTAACCACGTCCAGAATGTCAGAACGCCCTGCCTGATCCAGCATGGCACGGATGACATAAGAACGCCGGTTTCACAAGCCTACGAATTTTATCACGCGTTAGTGCGCGCTGGCGTTGAGCCGACGCTCGTGCTCTATCCTAAAATGGGGCACCACTTTAGCGATCCCAAGATGCAGCTCGACGCGATGACGCGCAATTTAGTCTGGTTTCAGCGCCATTTGTCAGAAAAGCAGGCTTACGTCCCCGTAAATGCTTTGAACGGTTGAGATCCCCTTCCAGGAGTAATGGGGTTCATGATCTATTACTCCTGTCAAGCGCACCTCAATATGGAATAGCCAATATGGGGCAGCTCGATGCTCCATTTGTCAGAAAAGCAGGCTTACGTCCCCGTAAATGCTTTGAACGGTTGAGATCCCCTTCCAGGAGTAATGGGGTTCATGATCGATTATTACTCCAGTCAAGCGCACCTCAATATGGAATAGCCAATATGGGGCAGCTCGATGCTCCATTTGTCAGAAAAGCAGGCTTACGTCCCCGTAAATGCTTTGAACGGTTGAGATCCCCTTCCAGGAGTAATGGGGTTCATGATCGATTATTACTCCAGTCAAGCGATCGTTCAGAGTGTTTTTAGAGCCGCCGAAAACACCCCGGTAAGAGAGGGAGAGGTTGAGCCGCTTAAAAAGGGTATAGCCAATGCCTGTTTCCACGACCGGAGCCCATTGAGTCGTGGTGTGTTTCTCAATTGCGCAGCGGGTATTTTTTACCTTGAAGATTTTAAATTGCTCCCTGACGTTTGCGCCTCCCACTTTAAGAAAGTAATCATAGCTTTGGCAGAAAGCATAGGTGAAAGTGGCTAAAATATCAAAGTCCCGAGATTCAATTCTGTAGCGGTTTTCAGATAAAACAAACTTAATTCTGGTAGATCCATTGTCGTGATAGCCTGCCTCAACGCCAAAGTAGCCATCGTCGAGGCAAGGAGTGCGAAAGTTATACCCGGTAAACACGCCATAGGCAAAATCGCCCCGGTCTCCGGTAATAGTATTGTTTGGCTTAACCAGGGCCCCGTGCGTCGGAAATTGGATCGAGGCATAGCCGAAATGGGTGCCGATATAAAATCCGGGACGGAAACTCCAACAGCCATCAAAAATTCCGGCATTTAAGGGAAGGAATGCAGAAAGAATGGCAATAAGCACAATTTTTTTCACGTTGAACTCCAATTTTGTTTTAAATTTCAATTATATCTTCCGGCTCCATTTGTCAATAAAATTTCTTGGTGTATAAATTTGAAAAATGATACAGTCGCCAAAAAAAACAAAGGCTTTCCATGTCTGTTCAATCAACACTTTCCAAAGAATCGGTTCATTTTTACGCCCAGAAAGGATCCTATTACGATAAAGAAAAAGACGAGTGGCAGTCTACAGGACGGCTCGAACAGCTGGTGCGCTACATATTCAGACCTTTTGTGGACAGCCTGGAAGTCGCCTGTACAAAGCGGTCGTGGAAAAACATCGTCAAGCTGGAAAATTTGCCGGAAAAAATCGTTCAAGGGATCGATAACCTTTTTGATGAGTCCAGAAAAGGGGAATTACGCATCGCATCCAGATCCATCGCTGAGATTTATGCGAGAGTCTGGCAGCAAAGAAACGGGAAGGAATGTCATTTTCAGATTCAGGAAAACAATAAGAGGCGCCTGTTCGAGATCAAAAATGATAAACAGGTGATGGAGACTGTGGTCAGCAGCGGATATGCTGTATTGGATTTCTATCAGGGTGGGGAGAAAAAATTTGTCAATAAACATGATGATCTGTTAGATCCTTCACAACAACTCGTTGGCCGAGTGAAGAAAGTGAGCTATTTTAGTAAAGACGCAGAGCGGGACCAATACTGCACTCATCTGGCCCTCTTTAAAGGAGACAGCAGGCTCCCTTCTTTTATCGTGCAAAGAGAAGGGGATGACACAACTTTTGTCGTCCGGGAAGATAAAACCAATAAAATGCTTGCGATTGCGCTGTGGAGTAAGGATGCCTTTCAAAACTGGTCGGTGACCCTTACTGAACCAAAATATTGGACCAAAAACCTTAATTTGCTTAATTGGGTTCTGCTTAAGCATTCTCAATCTTATTTGGGCGGGGAACGGGAACGCCCTTATGTAAAAGATTATCTGAAATAAAAGTCGAGGTAAAGCGTGCCGGCTGCGGTAGTGGTCAAAGAATTAAGCCATATTTATAACACCATTCCGGCTGTTAACAGTATCTCTTTTTGCATCCCTTCAGGAAAAACCTTTGGACTGATTGGCCCGAATGGCGCCGGCAAAAGCACGACGATTAAAATGCTGACGACGCTGCTCCCGGTCACTTCGGGCACGGCGCTGGTGGCCGGGTTCGACGTGGCTTTGCATCCTTCTGAAGTAAGGCAAAATATCGGCTATGTTCCCCAGCTCATTTCGGCCGACGGGGAACTCACAGGCTATGAAAACTTGCTCCTCTCCGCCAAGCTCTATGGCCTTCCCTGGAAAACGAGAAAACAGCGGATTTATGAAGTCCTTGAATTGATGGGACTGCTTTCGTCAGCGGATCAGTTAGTGAAACAATTTTCAGGGGGCATGATCCGGCGCCTGGAAATAGGGCAGGCGCTTTTGCATGAACCCAAAGTCCTCTTTCTCGACGAACCTACTGTGGGGCTCGATCCGGCTGCCCGCATCAGCCTTTGGAAGCATATTCAGGAGATGCGCCAGGCATTTGGCATGACGATTTTTCTGACGACGCATGATATGGATGAGGCGGATAAACTCTGCGACATCGTGGCTTTGATGCATCTTGGGCGGATTGTAGTGATGGATACGCCTCAAAATTTAAAAGCGGCGTTAGGGCCAAAAGCCACCCTGGACGACGTCTTTGTGCTGCATACGGGTAGTTCCATAAAAGAAACGGGAGACTTTGGCCATGCCAAACAAATCAGAACCACGATTTCCCATCTTTAACCTCTGCCTGCAAAGAGGGGAGCAGATGGCCGCCATTGTAGAAGCGGATATGCGCAAGCTCTGGCACGATCCTTATGAGCTGTTCACCCGGATGTTCCAGCCGGCGATTTGGCTTCTGATCTTCGGTCAAACGATGGCCCGGGTCAAGGCGATTCCGACCGGGGAATCCTCTTATCTCGATTTTATCGCTCCTGGGATATTGGCCCAGAGCATCCTTTTCATCGCCATTTTCTATGGAATAGCCCTGATTTGGGAGCGGGACATGGGGGTGCTCCACAAGATCCTGGTGACACCGACGCCAAGGACGATCCTCGTTTTGGGGCGGGCGCTCGCCGCCAGCATTCGCGGAACATCGCAGATTTTTATTATCTACTTTCTCTCGTTTCTCCTTGGGGTGCACCTTAAGTGGAATCTTCTTTCCTTCTTGGGGCTAGTGGCAATTGTAATGCAAGGGGGCGCCATTTTCTCCACTTTTTCCCTGATCATCGCCTGTATCGTAAAAAAACGGGAGCGTTTCATGGGGATCGGGCAAGTGATGACGATGCCTCTTTTCTTTGCGAGCAATGCGCTCTACCCAATAGAAATGATGCCGGGTTGGGTGAAAGTGCTGTCGATTTTGAATCCGCTGACCTATCAAGTGGACGCATTGCGCCACTTTATGATTGAAGGAGAGATTTCCAAGTTCGGCCTCCTCCTAGACTTTTCCGTCGGGTTCTTCGCTCTCTTCCTCCTCGTGGCCATAGCCGCCAGAGTCTACCCTAGGATTCTTTATTAAGCCCTTTAAGCGGAGGGTAGTCGTCGGGGTTGAAATTGGGGGTGTGCCAGTTTTTGACCTTTTCGAGATAGTTGTGGCTCTCGCTGATAAAAAAGTCCGCTGCAATTCCTTGCGCCAGCCTCGTCGCTCCCAAACTGATGCCCTGAATAAAGCCCGTCAGCAGCCCATGACTTAAGAAGGCCCCATAGTTGAAGCAGTAAACGTTCTTTAAATAAGGGGCGCTGCCAGGTGCGGCTTCCTTAAACTCAAAACTTGGGCCCAGATAGGGAAATGAGCCTAATAAGGGGACCTCTTCCAAGAGCTCTTTTGGCACTCGGCTTTCCCAAAGCAAAATCTCCGGCCTGATCGCCTCAAGTTCGCTGCGCTGCGAAAGATCGATACCGTAACCCGTGCCGCAAATGATAAAGTCAGCCTGGTAGTTTCCGTTGTTTGTTTCTACTGTGACCTCTTCCTCATTTTCGATAATCTGGTGGATGAGGGTACTGCAGTGAATGAAAAGATTTTTATAATTTCTGATCCTTTCCACAGCGGCTTTGCTCGGGTCGATGCCCCCCTTAAAAACCTCGGCAAAGAAAAGGCTTTTCATTTCATCGGAAAGTTGGTGAAACCCATGCTCAAATCCGGGAAAGGTAAGCTGGCTGTTTTTGCTGAAAAATAATATACCGGGCCGGCGGACAAGCATATCTACCGATTCCGCGCCGCTCTCGAGGGCTACTCCAGCGGCGTCAAACGCGGAAGCCCCGGCTCCGATTATTACAACACGCTTATTGTAAAAGTATTGGGGGTTAATCATTTCTGCCGTATGGGCATAAAGCCTTTTTGAGATGCCTTGCACGCAACAGGGTAGCTCGCACCCTCCCGAGCCTTCCCGTCCCGTCGCTAAAACGACTTTGCGGGCAAAAACGGTCATCGGGTTTCCATCGTTGTTGAAGTTGAGTTCCAGGAGATTTCGCGTAGGGAGCAGCTTGACAAGCGTGCAATTATTCACCACGGGCAGCTTAAGAGTATTGCGAAACCAGCTAAGGTATTTGCTCCAAAGTTTTGTCGGAACAGCCCTGAGGCTATTCCACGACTCGCTGCCATATTGCGATTCATACCAGTTGTGAAAGGTCAGGCTTGGAAAGCCAAGAGCCGGTCCCATCTCCTCTTTGCCCGATCTCAAGACCTTCATCCGGGCATATTTCATCCAGGGGCCTTCCAGATCTTGAGGATTTTCGTCGAAAATTTGGATATTGGTGATGCCTTCTTTTATCAGCGCAAATCCGGCGGTCAGGCCAGCCATTCCCCCGCCAATGATGGCAACGTCCAAGACAGGTGCTCCTTGGATTTCTTCGGGATGGATAATCCAGGGGGCGGGGGGGATATTCATTTTCAAAAGTTCGTCCCTAACCTGAATTTCCAAAGCAATCTGCCCGATCAGGAAGAAAGGGGTTAAGAGCATAATGAGGCAGAATCGAAGTGGGCGCATGGAATCTCCAAAAGTTGATCTCATCGTCACTATACATTTTAGAAACTTTTTTTGGAATGCGGTTAATATTAAACTTGACATTCTTTCCAAAAAATCTATATTGAAGAAGACCTAAAAAAAATTTGAGAAATTGGCTTATGGCAACGTTGAAAAAAAAGCAGGCGAAGTTGGGCCTCTTGCTGGTGGGCAGTGCGATATTCCTTCTTTTCGTCCTTATTATGCAACCCTTGTCGGTTGTTAAATACCACGATTATATCGCCGTCCTGTTTCCCAAGGGAATCATTGCTCTTGAGCAGCGCAATCTTCTCTTCATTATTCAGGCGATCATGCTGCTGGTCATCATCCCAGTGTATATCTTCACATTCATCTTCTCCTGGCGTTACCGGGCCTATAATTCCAAAGCTGTCTACGACCCCGATTTGGTTGACAGCCACCTCGCTGAATTTCTCTGGTGGGGCATTCCTTTGTTTTTTACGCTCATTATCGGAGTGATAACCTGGCAAAAAACCTATGAGCTGGATCCCTTTAAACCGATAGCTTCCGACAAAAAACAGATGAATATACAGGTTGTGGCCTTGCAGTGGAAATGGCTCTTTCTCTATCCGGAAGAAAAAATTGCCGTAGTGAATTTTTTGCAGTTTCCCGAAAAGACCCCTATACATTTTGATATCACCTCTGATGCCCCGATGAACTCTTTTTGGATTCCCCACTTGGGAGGGCAAATTTACGCGATGCCGAAAATGAGGTCTGAGCTCAACCTGATTGCCGATGAGGCCGGGGAATACCGCGGCTCCTCTGCCAATCTGAGCGGAGTCGGGTTTGCAGGGATGAATTTTATCGCCAAAGCCTCGACGGACGAAGAGTACAAGGCCTGGCTGGAAACGGCCAAAAAAACAGCGAAGGTTCTCAATTTTAGCGAATATACCAAGTTGGCCGCCCCGAGTGAAAACAACCCTGTAGAGATTTACCGGTTAGAGGGCAACCTTTTTGATCAGATTATTATGAAATATATGGAACCCCAAAAGAAATGAGAAGTGATATGTTTGGCAGATTAACTTTAGATGATTTTTTGAATCATGAAGCCAGTCAAAACGTTGCCGTTATCATGATGGTGCTCGGGGCGATTGCCCTTTTCGCCCTCATCACTTACCTGAAAAGATGGAAGTGGCTCTGGCATGAATGGATCACTACGGTTGATCCTAAAAGAATCGGCATCATGTACATCGTTGTCGTTATTATTATGTTCTTCAAAGGTTTTGGCGATGCGATGATGATGAGGCTGCAGCAGGCTTTTTCTGTGGGCGATTCCCACGGTTTCATTTCCGCGGATCACTTTCAGGAAGTGTTTTCCTCCCATGGAACGACGATGATTTTTTTCGTGGGGATGGGGGCGATTTTTGCCCTGATGAATCTCATTATTCCTTTGCAAATCGGGGCAAGGGATGTGGCTTATCCCTTTTTAAACGCCCTTGGGTTCTGGCTCTTTGCCGCAGGCGCTATGTTGACGCTCATCTCATTGGCCGTAGGGCCCTTTTCAGCCGCCGGCTGGCTCGCCTATCCTCCCCTTTCCGGCCTGGAGTATAGCCCAAACCCGGGAGTCGATTGCTGGATTTGGCTTGTGCAGATTGCGGGGATCGGGAGCACGATGGCCGGAATTAACTTTCTTGTGACGATTTTAAAAATGCGCTGCCCCGGCATGACCTTTATGAAAATGCCGATTTTCGTGTGGAGCTGTCTCTGCTCGGTGATCCTTGTCATTTTGGCTTTCCCCATTTTGACGGCCACGCTTGTTTTGCTGACTTTGGACCGCTACTTAGGGATGCACTTTTTCACCCCGGGGGAGGGAGGGAATCCGATGCTCTATGTCAACCTGATCTGGGCTTGGGGGCATCCGGAGGTTTATATTTTAATTCTTCCCGCTTTCGGCGTCTTTTCTGAAGTGGTGCCCACATTTTCGGAAAAAAGACTTTTCGGCTATGTCTCTATGGTATGGGCCCTGGCCGTTATCGCCATACTCTCCTTTATTGTCTGGCTGCACCACTTTTTCACGATGGGGGCAAGTCCTGGCGTCAATGCCTTTTTCGCCTTGATGACGATGCTGATTGCGATACCTACAGGGGTTAAGATATTCAACTGGCTGTTTACAAAATTCCGCGGACGGGTGCACTTCGATTCCCCCATGCTCTGGTTTTTTGCCTTTGTGCTCAATTTTAGCGTAGGCGGGATGACCGGGATTCTGCTCTCTGCACCGCCTGTCGATTATCAGACACATAATAGCTTGTTCCTGATCGCCCACTTTCACGGCATGGTGATCGGGGGAGTGCTTTTTGGCTTTTTCTGCGCCTTTACCTACTGGTTCCCTAAATTCACCGGCTTTCTTTTGTGCGACAATTTGAACAGATACGCTTTCTATTGCTGGTTCACAGGATTTTTAGTCGCATTTATGCCCCTTTACATGCTCGGCTTTATGGGAGCGACCAGGCGCCTCGATCACTACGATCCCGAAACAGGCTGGCAGCCTATTTTTATCACCGCCCTGATTGGGATCTTGATTATCATGTGCGGGGCGGCCATTCAGGTTTATGGCCTCTTTAAAAGCATTATCGACCGGGAGAAAAACGCGGATCTCACCGGCGATCCCTGGAACGGCAGAACGCTGGAGTGGTCGACCACTTCACCCCCTCCCTACTATAATTTTGCCATTACCCCCATTGTGGACTCAATAGATCCTCTCTGGGCCGTAAAAAGAGGCGAGGCCCCGCCGCAAGGAGATTATGAGGATATTTATATGCCAAAAAATACTCCGATGGGATTTTATATAGGCCTCTTAGCCATGATATTCGGTTTTGCCTTCACTTGGCGTATTTATTGGCTCGTTATCGCAAGCTTTGCCGGCATCCTGGCTTGTGTGATCACCCGCCTTTCCCAACACGATGAACATGAGCTCATTCCGGCCGCTAAAGTGAAAGAAATGGATCAAGCGCATAAGAGTATAAAAGGAGAGCCAAAATGGAGTCTTTAAATGTTCACCACACCAGGGATCTTCACGCCGACACGCGGACACCCGACCCCCACCAGGACATTTATTCAAAAAACGTCCTGGGTTTTTGGATATATCTGATGTCGGACTGCCTTATCTTTGCAACGCTGTTTACCACCTTCGCCGTGCTTCATGACCAAACTTTCGGCGGACCGTCGTCTAAAGATCTATTTAGTCTCACCACTGCCTTTATTGAGACAATGATTCTTTTGTGCAGCACGGTCACTTGCGGTTTTGCCATGATTTCCGCTTTAAAATCCCAGTCAAAGAACGTCGTTATCTGGCTCATCCTCACCTTTTTATTGGGCGCTTCCTTTGTCGCCATGGAGCTGCATGAGTTTACCCATCTGGCTTTAGAGGGCAACAGCTGGACCAGGAGCGCTTTTTTATCCTCCTTCTTTACCTTGGTCGGAACGCATGGACTGCACGTAACTTTTGGATTATTATGGATGCTCGTCATGATTATACAAGTGAGCGTGAACGGCATCATCATCGATACCTTCCGAAGACTTGTCATCTTCAGCCTCTTTTGGCACTTTTTGGATCTGGTGTGGATCTTCATATTTACCTTTGTCTACCTTATGGGAGTGATTTGATATGCATCATGAATTGAATTTGAACGAGATAAAAAAAGAGTATCATGGATCTATGAAGGCCTATGCGATCGGATTTTTCGCATGCCTGATCCTGACCTGCACTTCCTTCAGTTTAGTCATTTCAAAAGCCCTTTCCGGACCGGCTCTGGTTTACACTCTCTCCGCTCTTGCCCTTGTGCAGGCGGTTTTCCAGCTGCTTTTTTTCCTCCATCTGGGCCAGGAGGCTAAACCTCGCTGGGAGACGCTGATATTTTGTTTTATGCTGACTATTCTGATTATTATCGTGGCTGGTTCCATTATTATTATGCATGACTTAAACGATCGAATGATGGTGATGAAATGATTAACTATTATTTATTGACAAAACCCGGGATTATCCTTGGCAATCTGGTTCCCTTTGCCGCGGGATTTTTGCTCGCGTCGCGAGGCGTGATCCATATGCAGATCTTTTTTGCCGCCTTGCTGGGCATGGCCTTTATCATGGCCTCGGCTTGCGTCTTTAATAATTACATCGACCGCGGGATAGACAAGAAAATGGACCGCACGAAAAACCGGGCCCTGGTGACCGGGTTGATCACACCTGTCAGCGCCATCCTCTTTGCGATCCTGCTTGGCCTCATCGGCAATCTGATCCTTTACGTCTATACCAATCCACTCGCAGTCGCGGTGGCTGATTTCGGCTTCTTTGTTTACGTCGTTCTTTACAGCTTCTGGAAGTGCCGCACGATTTACGGAACAGCGATCGGCAGCATTGCCGGAGCGGTTCCCCCCGTGGTCGGCTACTGCGCCGTCAGCCATCAGTTCGATGCAGGAGCCCTGATCCTGTTTACCATGCTGGTGCTCTGGCAGATGCCCCATTTTTTTGCGATAGCGCTCTATCGCTTTGAAGACTATGCCGCAGCCGGCATTCCCGTCTTGCCCCTCCAAAAAGGAATAATGAGAACGAAAATCCACATGGCGCTTTATATTCTGGCCTTTATCCTTTCCGCTGCGATGCTCACTTATTTCAACTACACCGGCAAGGTTTATTTAACTGTAGCAGCGACATCCGGATTAGTCTGGTTTGCCTTGTCCATGAAAGGGTTTACCAGTGATAACCATCAGGTTTGGGGGCGCAATATGTTTGCCGTGTCGCTCCTGATCATCATTTCAATCTGTTTTGCCATTCCCTTTGATGTTGTATAGCAATTCAGTGATATCGGATTTTCAATTCTGATGTTACTGACCCGTGATATCGGATTATCAATCTGATGTTGTTATCGAAGGTTTTCAATCTGTTTTGCCAGTCTTTTTGATGTTGTTCAGCATTTGCCTGACCTGATGGGAAAACGACCTCAAGACTTCCCCTTCAGTGCAGATATAATTCACCATTAAGCTGTTTATCAGGGATTTTTCGGCTATAAACCGCACTCTTGCGACGATCTCTATGGCGGGATTTAAAAGCCGCGCCTCCCGAATGATTTCCAGGGTTTTTGCCGTGTCGGGTATTGTGATTAAAAGGATTTGCGCCTCTTCGATGAAGGCCTGTTTTAAGATGTCCTCCTGCGTGGCGTCGCCGAATATGACATCGTGGTCCCCTTCCAAAGTCACGGTATCGATGTTGTGTTCAATAATAGTGGGCATGATGCCCGCTTTTTTCAAAATGGCGGACACGTCTCTGCCTATCGTGCCCAATCCGATGACTACCGCTTTTGAAGGGATGTTATTTGCCTTGATTTTTGGACTTGTGAATTTTTGAAGCGAGGGTTCAAAGTAGCGCAAGAGCTGAAAGAGGAGCGGGTTGATCGATATGGACACGAGCGCGCAGGCGACCAGAATATCGTATCCATCTTCCGGAAAGAGCCCCCATTTGAGGGATTCTTCTGCCAGGATAAAGGAAAACTCTCCGATTTGGGCCAGGGAGATCGCCAAGGTAAGCGCCACTTTTAAGGGATAGCCCATGGTTGTGGTAATCAAATAAGCCACCAGGGGTTTTGCGATCAGGATAACGGAAATGATACCGGCAAAAACGCTTAAGTGGGACGAAATCGCCTGAGGGTTGAAAAGCATTCCTACGGAGAGGAAAAAGATGATGGCAAAAATGTCCTTGAGAGGTAAAGCGTTGGCCGCAGCCTGATGTTTGACGCTTGTTTTGCCCACGACCATCCCTGCGATGAAGGAGCCTAAGGCAATTGATGTCCCGAACAGGATTGAGGAGCCGGCGGCGATAATAAAGACCAAAGCCAGGACGGTTATCGTGAACAATTCATGCGAGCGCAGGCGCGCGATGGGCATTAAAAGATAAGAAACAATTCTATGCCCGAGGGTGAACATAAAAATAACCAGAACTGCGAATTTTACCAGGGCGACAAACATCGATCCAAAAAAGGTCGCAAAGGAGACGCTTTCACCCGTATAGTAAGCGCCAAGAGTTGGCAGTAAAATTAAGACAATCACGGTGAAAATATCTTCCACGACGAGCCAGCCTACCGCAATATGCCCTTCCTGGGTGTTCAGCAGGCGGTTGTCGGACAGCACGCGCACTAAAACGACCGTACTGGCGACGCCGATAGAAAGCCCCATGATTAATCCGGAGGCGACGGACCAGCCGGCGAAGTGCATGAGAGCCGTCGTTAGCGCCGCCGCCGCCAAAGTCTGTCCTGTAGCCCCGACAATGGCCACATTTTTTACATTGATCAAATCCTGAAGTTTAAAATGGAGCCCCACGCCAAAAAGCATCATGATCACACCAACTTCCGCGAGCTGTTCGGAGATGGCGACGTCGGCGACAAAACCGGGAGAATAGGGGCCGATGAGAAACCCTGCCAGCAAATAGCCAAGAATCGAGGGAAGCCTCACCAGCTGAGCCAGATAGGCAAAAAAGCTTGCGAAGCCGAACCCGATGGTTAAAATAACAACAATTTTAAGATTGGGATCCATGCTTTTTTTTATGCCTAAAGAAAAATATCTTGACCAATCATATTTTCAGGCTTTAAACTGCTGCGATGCAAAAACCAAATTACCTCTACAAAATTTTATCCCTCCGCCATTGGCAGGCCACGAAAAACAGGCAGCTCCTCGTTTTGCCAGCTGATGATGATGTTGTCATCCACTTGGCTGCCGAGGAGCAGCAATCAGCTGACCAATGCGCTATTTTGAAGATCGATGTCTCTAAAATTGAGGGTAATCTTGTACAGGAAGGAGGGCAATACCTCCTTTACAACGGATTTATCCCTTTTAGCGCTATTGTGGAAACAAAATGGAATTCCCCGGACAAGCCACGCCTATGTATCGTGCAGGCGGGCGATCCGGTGCTGCGGCAGCCGGCCAGGGAGCTTAGTCTGGCCGAGATCAGGAGCCAGGAGATTCAAAACCTGATTGAGGAAATGAAGGCGGCCATGCGCGCCGCGCCGGGAGTTGGCCTTGCCGCCCCGCAAATCGGTAAACCGCTCCAATTGATAGTCATTGAGGATGAAGATCTTACACATCTTTCGGCTGAGCAGCTTCAAGAACGGGACAGGTATCCGGTGCCCTTTCATGTGATTATCAACCCTAAAATCTATTTGAAGCAAGGCGAGCGGGCTGAATTTTTTGAGGGGTGTTTGAGCGTCCCGGAGTTTATCGGCATGGTTCCGAGGGCTAAAGCCGTGCGCGTAGAGTGCTTAAATGAACATGGCGAACCGGTTGTCATTGAGGCAAAAGGGTGGTATGCACGCATTCTGCAGCACGAGATCGACCATTTGAACGCCACATTGTATATCGACCGTGCCTATACGCCGACCTTAATGACCGAGGAAAACTACGTCAAATACTGGAAAGGTAAAAGCATTCCTCAAATCAGAAAAGAACTAACAAATCAAAGCGGCGGGAGCATATCTTCCGGTCCGAAGGTGACATAACCCCCAATAAATCCTGTGATCGATACTAAGAGAAACAGGATGAAAAGGGAGAAGCCATACGCTTTGGTCATTCCATAATATTCCCGGATAAAAAGAACCAGCAGGGCAAAGAGCGCTGTGGCAATTCCAAAACCCATATGCCAATCAATAAGTTCCTCCAACAGACCGTTGTAAGTGGCCGTATAGCGGTAGAGCAATCCCAGAAGAACGGTTGGAATGGATAAAACAGCCGCCGACAGGAGCATAAATCTGGCAGCCGCGTCAAGCTGAGGGGAATGGCGCCAAAGAGACAGCAGCTCAGCGATGGCCGTCATGGTGATTAAGGCGATGGGAAAGTGCAGAAACAATAAATGAAAGGCTCCGGTCCATTTCAGCCATTCCAGCGATTCCATATGTTCATGACCTTCATGTCCATAGAGCATAGCGCTGAATAGTAATAAACTAATAAAAACTTTTTTCATATAATTCCCCCAAGTTTTTCCGGTTGGTTTGTGATAAAATAGTCCACGCCGATCCTCTTATACTCCGCCAGGGTCTCTTCGGTATCGAGGGGCGCCGGATGGATGTCTACCCAGGTCATGACCTTTTGCCCTCTTTCGTGGATGGTGCGGACGAGTTCTTCCGTGATGGCAGGACTTGCCTCCAGGCTGAAGCCGTCCAGATTCGCCGCTGCCTGCAAAAGTTCGTCAAAGGAGGTTTCGGCCACTTGTTTATACAGGCGAATATAATAGCAGGGAATGGCGGGAAACCGGGCTTTGATTTCTTTGATCATTTTCAAGCGGAATGAAACGGCGATCACCTCGCAGTCCGCCTCTTTCAGGATCTCGTCGACATAGGTAAGTATTTCGCTGTCGGCTTTAAAATCCAGCATCGCGACTTTACCTTTGGGCACCTTTTGCAGCGCCAGTTGCAGCGTAGGCACTTTGGCTCCCTTAAACTCATCCCCTTTCCAGGCCCCGACGTCGACCGAAAGAATTTCCGCATAATCCAAATTTTCAATGGGGGTGGTGATCACTCTTTGATACTCATCATCAGCAAGTCCGAAGGTGTTGGCGGCCACTCTTTCAAGCGTGGAGTCATGCGCGATAATGACTTGTTTATCTTGGGTGAGCTTCAGGTCGAATTCGACGCCCCGAACGCTGCAGCCGCAGGTCATTTCAATGGCTTTAAGGGTATTTTCAGGAGCTAAGGCGGAGGAACCGCGGTGGCCAAAAATTTCCATACTGAAAGAACACCTGAGGGTTGTAAGAAAGCAAAGGGTTATCAATAGTTTCATTAATATATTAGTCAATTATTATAGCAGATCCCCGCCGCATTGCTGGATCAGCTTGGCGACCAGCCCGGTCCATCCGGTCTGGTGGCTCGCTCCAAGGGCAGCTCCATTGTCTCCGTGAAAATACTCGTTGAATTGCAATAGATTGTGCCAATGAGGATCTTCGTGATAGAGGCGCTGGTTGCGGTAGATGGGACGTTTGCCCTCTTCATTCTTTAAAAATAGACGCGTCAGCCTCTTGGAAAGCTCTTTGGCCACATCCCAAAGGTTCAGCAGATTGCCCGAGCCTGTAGGGAACTCCACTTTGAGCGTGTCTCCGTAATAATGGTGATATTTTTGGAGCGATTCAATGATGAGGAAGTTAATGGGGAACCAGACGGGCCCCCGCCAGTTGGAGTTGCCCCCAAAGAGCCCGGTTTGCGATTCGGCGGGTTCATAATTGATCGAATAGTCAATACCATGGGCCTGGAGGGAAAAGGGGTGGGCGGCATGATATTTCGACACGGATCTTAGACCAAACTCAGATAAGAATTCGTTTTCATCCAGCATGTAGCGGAGGACGCGCACCAGGCGGTCTTTTGGCAGCACGCCGATGATCCGCCTTTCCGCTTCACCGGGCTGAAGCGTGCAGGAAATATTATCTCTCACCTCAGGGTATTTGGAGAGGAACCATTTCATCCGGCGTCTAAAAACCATCATCGAGTCGAGATGATTCACTTCGACAGTTTCCACCGCGAGCAGGGGAAGCAACCCGACCAAAGAGCGCACTTTTAAGGGAGTCACTTCCCCGCTCGGCAGGCTGAGGACGTCGTAAAAAAAGCCATCCTCTTCATTCCAAAGGGAAAGATTCTTGCCGACGCAATCGATCATGGCGTGGGAGATGCGCAAAAAGTGTTCGAAAAATTTGGTCGCCATATCCTGGTAGACGGAGTCTTTCTTGGCCAGCTCCAGGGAAATTTTGACCATCAGCATGCAGTAAAAGGACATCCAGGAGGTGGCGTCGGATTGATAAATTGTGCCTCCGGTCGGCAATTTTTTTGCGCTGCGGTCAAAGATGCTGATATTATCGAGCCCTAAAAATCCCCCTTCGAAGATGTTTTTGCCATCCTTGTCTTTGCGATTCACCCACCAGGTAAAGTTAAGCAGCAGTTTGTGGAATATGGTTTTAAGAAAAGCCAAATCCTCTTTTCCCCTCCGCTTGGCGTCGATTTGAAAGACGCGCCAGGCTGCCCAGGCGTGGACAGGGGGGTTGGCGTCGCTAAAATTCCATTCATAGGCCGGCAATTCCCCATTGGGGTGCAAATACCACTCTCTCGTCATCAAGACTAACTGTCTTTTCGCAAAATCGGTGTCGATCAAACTTAAAGGGAGGCAATGAAAGGCCAAATCCCAGCTGGCAAACCAGGGGTATTCCCATTTATCGGGCATGCAGATCACATCAAAGGCCGCCAGATGGTCCCAGCCGCTATTGCGTCCGGTGAGGTGGGACACAGGCGGCGGGGGGCGGTGTGGGTCTCCCTGCAGCCACTGTTTCACATCATAATAGTAAAGCTGCTTTGACCAGAGCATCCCTGCCAGGGCTTGCCGCTGCACATTTTTTTCTTCATCGTCAAGTTTTGGGTTTTGTACGGCCTGGTAAAATTCATCCGCTTCCTTTAGGCGCTTCTCGAAGATCTCATTAAAATTCTCAAAGGGATTATCCAGTTTGCCCTTGCATAAGCGGAGGTGGTATGTGACAGAGCCTTGAGGATCAATGGAGGCCTGGTAATGGACCATCCCTTTGGTGCCGAATTGGTCGGGGTTGACCGCCCCTTTTTCCCCTTTGATGATATAGCGGTGAAACGCGTCTTTGACATGAGGAGTGAGATTTGGAGCTTTAAAGAGGCGCTCCCGGTCCGTTTCATTTTCCGTAAATGCCATTTCACCTGGGGTTTCGAAAAAAAGGTGATATTTTCCAAGGGACGAGTGTTCGACATGGATAGCGTTGTTCTCGCGCCCTTTCCGCATCATCGGTCTCGTGGGCAGATCGATCAGAGGGCCGGTTGTCTGTCCCCAGCTCCAGGTGTTGCGGAACCAAAGCTGCGGGATGATATGCAGGTCGGCCTTTTCAGCAGAACGATTATGGATGGTCAGCTTGATCAGCATGTCCTCCAAGTCTGCTTTGGCATATTCGATGAAAACATCGAAGTATTTTTGGTTATCGAAAACCCCAGTGTCCATGAGTTCGTATTCCGGATCGAGTTTGGTCCGTTTTTTATTCTCTGCGACCAGCTGCTCGTAGGGAAATGGGCTGATTGGATATTTATAGAGCATTTTCATGTAGCTATGGGTAGGTGTCGAATCGAGGTAGTAGTAGTACTCTTTGACATCTTCTCCATGGTTGCCTTCATAGGGGCTTAAGCCGAAGATCCGTTCTTTTAGGATAGGATCTTTGCCGTTCCAAAGAGCCAGGGAAAAAAGGAGGTATTGGTCCCGGTCGCAAATCCCGCCTAAGCCGTCTTCGTTCCAGCGATAGGCCCGGCTTCGGGCATGATCATGGGGCAAGTAATTCCAGGCGTCGCCGTTTGGGCTATAATCCTCCCGCACCGTGCCCCAGGCGCGTTCGCTGACATAGGGGCCCCAATATTTCCAGTTGGCCCGTTGATTGTGATACTGGTCAATTCGTTCCTGTTCAGCGCCTGTGGTCATATTTTCTCCTTAGTTGCTACACTAATCGGGAATAAAACTATTGTAAACAAAAATGTTTAAACTGCAGAGGATATTTCCTTGCTCTTATTTTCTTCATTCGGTTATAAGAGTTTTTCACACATTTAAAAAAGACATTTCTATGCAGCTCTATGACCCCCTCTCTCTTTTACAACTGCTGGTTACAGCCAGAGGCCCTTGCGGACAGGAAACGGAAATCCGTTCGGTCTGTTCGCAGTTGATGAAGCCGATTTGCGACCAGTTGTGGGAAGACCCCTCGGGCAACCTCATCGGCAAAATCGAAGGCAAGGATCCCAAGCGGCCAGCTATCCGTGTAATGGTCCATATGGATGAACTTTCGATGATTGTCAAAAGGGTCAATAGCGACGGGTCTCTTGCGGTCACCTCTCTTGGCGCGCTGCACCCTTTCAATTGCGGGCAGGGTCTGGTAGAGATCATGGGCGATAGAGCCAGAATACACGGCATCTTGTCGTTTGGCTGCATGCATGTGACCAAAGAAAGTGCTCACATAAAAAAATTTGTCTCAAAAGCATCCGACGGGAAAAATGAGACTATCGAATGGGAAGATACCTTTGTCGTCACCCGCAAAAGTGTGGAGCAGCTCAAAGCTTTAGGGGTGCATCCAGGTACTCGCGTGATACTGGCTCAATCGCGGCGGGAGCTGCAGCCTGTTGAAGATTGTGTGGCGGGATATTTTATGGATAACCGCGCTGCCATCGCCGCAGCCTTTGTCTGTTTTAACCATTTCAAAGCCTACAAGCAGAAGCCTGCCGGCGATGTCTACCTGGTAGCCTCGGTTGCCGAAGAGATCGGAGGGCAGGGCGCCTGCTACGCCTCAAACAAGCTGCCGGGGGATATTACGGTCGCCATCGATGTGGGTCCGGTGGCAAAAGAGTACCAGACCGAACTCAACGCTTCTCCCATTATCGTTTATAAAGACCGGGTGACCGTCTATGATAAGGCCATTTGCGATAAGCTGACGGAGTTGGCCTATGATATCGGATTGGAGCCGCAGCAAGCTATTTTTGGAACTTACTCCTCAGATGCCTCCCACCCCAAGGCGTATGGATTGACAGGTAGAGCGGCTCTGCTCGCCATCCCTACCGAAAATACTCATGGCTATGAAATTATACACCGGGATGCGATCAATCAATGCGCCGAACTGCTCTATTCTTACCTGTTACAGTAAGGCATTATCTCGTCTACATCCTTCTTAGAGCCGTCTCCTATCCCCTCTCCTTTCTGCCCTTCTCCCTGCTGCAAAAGATAGGCAGGGGTCTAGGCTTTCTCGGCTATCACGCCTTTACCAAATACCGGAAACGCGCCTTAAGCAACCTAGCGCTGGCCAAAAAGCTGAATTTGACCCAGGCAGAGCGGGAAAAAGTGGCTATCCAAGCTTTTCAGAACTTGATGATGACGATGATGGAGCTCGCCCGTCTTTTGTGGCGGCCTCAAGATTTTTCCGCTCTGGCCACCTGTGAAAAAGGGGAAGTTTTCGAGGAGCCCAAAAAGCTTGGCAAAGGCGTGGTTCTCCTCTCCGCCCACCAGGCCAATTGGGAAATTGGCGTTTTCGATCTTTTGCCCGGTTCAACAGGCGTGACGATCGGCCGCCCTTTGGCTAACCGGTTTCTTTACAGCTGGATCTTAAAAATGAGGGAACGGAACGGCAATCAGGTGGTTCCGCCTCAAAACGGCCTCCAGACGGGTATTGCCGCCTTAAATGAGGGAAAGTTTTTCGCTCTCTTTGGCGATCAGGCAAAAGTAACAAGCGACTATCACGCCCCTTTTTTGGGCAGCCGGGCCTGGACTTCGCAATCTCCGGCTATTTTGGCTTATAAAACAGGCTCTCCCTTATGCGTGATAGCTAAAAAAAGGGTGGGAGCGAAACATCTGCATACTTATTCCTCCCTGATTTGGCCCGACCGGGCGAAGCCTTGGAAAGAGGAGGTGAAGCGGATGATGGATGAGGCTTTGAGTTTAGTCGAGGAGAGCATAAAGGCCGCTCCCGGGGAGTGGCTGTGGCAGCACCGGAGATGGAAGCAGGGTATGGCTCTTGTGAAGAAAAAATACCGGCACGATTTTATTCTGCTTGTCTTTCCTGTGAAACCGGTAGACTTAAGAGAGCTGGAAGTCATATACCCCAGGGCTTTTTTTACGGCTATGGTGCCTGACGCCGGTATCCAGCTGCCAGCCCATTGGAAAAAGATTGTTTATCAGACGGAAAAAGAACTTTTTATTGAAGACTGGAGCTTTCAGCTGGTTATCGATTTTTTGGGAGTGAAAGGGCTGAAGGAGCATTATTTATCGCTTGGCGCTTTTGAGGTAATCAATCATATTCCTAATTGAATTTATATTCAATGGTATCAACTTAAGGAAATTGATGAGGTGCTACGAACGCCGATCTGGCTTGCTTTGCTCCTCGTAAATAGCCAAGGCTATTCACTCGTCACAAATCAATCCATCTCGCCATTCTCGCCACCCCCTAAATTCCCTTAAGTTGATACCATTGAATTTATATTCAATGGTATCAACTTAAGGAAATTGATGAGGTGCTACGAACGCTGATCTGGCTTGCTTTGCTCCTCGTAAATAGCCAAGGCTATTCACTCGTCACAAATCAATCCATCTCGCCATTCTCGCCACCCCCTAAATTCCCTTAAGTTGATACCATTGAATTTATATTTATTCTCTGGTAAAATTCCTTTTGTAGTAATTACTGGAAAAAATGATGCTTTCTAAATTTCTAGATCCTAAAAATGATTTTGCATTCAAAAAAATCTTTGGCACCGAGAAAAATAAGGATATTCTTATTCACTTTCTCAACGATATGATTACCTTTAAAAAAAAGGAACCGATTAAGGAAGTTACTTTTTTGAAGCCTGTGCAAGACCCAGAAACTGCTGCGAAAAAGACAAGCATCGTCGATATTTTATGCAAGGATGAGAAAGGGAACACTTATATTGTCGAGATGCAAGTAGCTAAGGAAAAAGGATTTGAGAAGAGAGCGCAATATTACGCTTCCAAAGCCTATATTTCTCAAGCCAATTCCGGCGGAAAATATCACGATCTTCAGGAAATCGTTTTTTTAGCCATCTCTGATTTTATCATGTTTCCCAATAAGAAAGCCTATAAATCGGATCATGTCATTCTGGACAAAGAGACGCATGAAAATGATTTAAAGGATTTTTCCTTTACTTTTTTAGAGCTTCCCAAGTTCCATAAAGATGTTGAACATCTTTCTAATATGACTGAAAAGTGGGCCTATTTTTTCAAACATGCTGCAGAGACTTCAGAAGGGGAACTGCCGCGGCTGATCGGACAGGATGAAATTATGGAAAGAGCTTATGAGCAACTCAATCAGCTTACTTGGAGCGAGGCAGAGCTTTTGACTTATCAACAAGCTGAGAAATATGAAAAAGCCTATATAGCATCCATGGATCAAAAATTTGATGAAGGCAAACTCCTGGGAGAAAAACTGGGATTAGAGAAAGGGGAAAAATCAGCTCAATTGAAGATTGCTAAAAACTTGCTTACGCAAGGGATCGAAATTCAAACGATCAGGGCTGCGACTGGTTTGTCTGAAAATGAAATTAAGTTACTCAAGTGAAATTCATGAAAAAAGGACGCTTGATCATGGGCAAGCACTGTATCGACGAGGTGCTCAAATGCGCCCCCGAAAGAGTGCAGATCGTCTATACTTCAAAAGAAAACCGGGAAGATCCCTTATTGCAAAGGGCGGCCAAAGCAAAGATCCCCATCAAATTCGTATCCAAGAGCGAACTTACTTCGCTGGTGCAATCCGATTCCCACCAATCGTTTATCGCCGAAGTGAATGAGAAGGCCAGCCGCTCGCTTGCCGAGTTTTTGGAAGACGAGGAAGGGAAAGCGGTACTTGCCCTCGACAACATCAACGACCCCCACAATTTAGGTTCGATATTAAGGGCTGC
The DNA here is from genome assembly GCA_963696295.1 of uncultured Chlamydiae bacterium. GTDB lineage: Bacteria > Chlamydiota > Chlamydiia > Chlamydiales > JAJFMB01 > CAVOJR01. The sequence goes on from CAVOJR010000001.1 coordinate 2,837,004, forward strand.
GGAGTGCTTCGGGATTGATGCGGTGACCTTTTCCAAAAATCGGGGAGCCGATATCACAGCCGTGGTGAGCAAGACGAGTGTCGGGGGGAGCGAGCTCGTCGAGGTATTGAAAGTCTCTAATCTGGCCGAAACAGTAAAAAAATTTAAGGAATATCACTATACCGTTATCGCCGCCGATGTTTCCCCTGACGCAGTATCCCTGTACGATTTTGTTTTTCCCGAAAAATTTTTGCTGATCCTGGGGTCGGAGGGAGAGGGGATCCAAAAGCTCATCATGCGCTATGTCGACAAGAGGGTGTATATCCCAATGAACGGGCACATCGACTCTTTGAATGTCTCGCAAGCAACGGCGGTCTTTTTATCGAGGTGGAGATCCTTAAAATAAATGGAAGCCTTTGTTCTGTTCATATGCAATAGTCTGGCGATTTACTCGGCCCTCTATCTTCTTCCGGGGGTGCAAGTCGACAGTTATATGACGGCCATCATGGCGTCAGTTTCTCTTGGGTTGATCAGCAGTTTTCTCCACCCTATCCTCATCCTGTTCTCCCTACCCACCACGATCATCAGCACAGGGCTTTTTACCTTGGCGGTCATGCCCATTATTGTCTGGATCGCCTCGCTAATTATGCCCGGTTTTGTTCTGGACGGATTTCTATGGGCTGTCGTTTTTGGACTTATACTGGCTATTATTAACAGCTTCATTCAGTCCCTGGAACTTTGAACAGAAAATGGGTGGTCATTTTTGGACTGATACTGGCTAACCGCTTCATTCAGTCTCTGGAACTTAAGTTCTGGACGGATTTCTATGGGTTGTCATTTTTGGACTGATACTGGCTAACCGCTTCATTCAGTCCCTGGAACTTAAGTTCTGGACGGATTTCTATGGGTGGTCAGCTTCATTCAGTACCTGGAACTTTGAACTGACAGCCAGCAAAATCATCATCATCAGAAAGGCGAGGGCCGATAGGGCCGATATGGTGACAGGCCCAAGGCCGATGTCGGGTTTTTCGCTGCAGCTGGGGCCGGCGCCGCACATCTCAATAGGATTTAATCCCGTTTCCTGCAGGATTATTTGATAGGCCGCCAGGAGAAAACCAATGACGGTGAGAGGAATGACATAGAGCGCAATCCCATTAAAATTGCGATAGGTGGCTATCCCCAGAATCAGGCTTAAGGGGAACATGCAGACCCGCTGGTACCAGCAGAGGTGGCAGGGTTCCAGATGCATCGCTTCGCTAAAAATTAGGCTGCCCATAGTGCCCACACAGGCGATGAGCCAGGCGAAATAAAGGCTGTAGTATTTCATGGATTAGCTCCCGTTTGGCTCAATGCGGCGTCGATCAACTTGCTCACACTTTGAAGTGAGACATCATCCGACTTCATTCCATTGACATAAAGAGTCGGCGTGATTAAGCGGCCCATGATTTGGGTGCCATAAAGCGTGTTTTTCTCAATTTGGGCGCGAAACTCCTCTTTTTCCATACAGCTCTTCAATTTTGCGATGTCGATAGACGGGCTAGCCGATTTGGCCATTTTTAGAAGCGTCTCAGGGGTTGCCGGAGTCACACTGTTGTACAGAGTGTCGAGAAAGGAGAAAAAAAGCTGGGCGTTTGGGTAATTGATGTCTTGCAGATAAACGCAAATCAGCGCAGCGGCGGCTGGCATGGAACCCGAAATAAAAGAAACGGGTATCGCCGTAAAGGTGATCTGGCGGGTGTCGATATATTTTTCCTTGATTTTTGGAAACACCTGAAGGGTAAATCTTTTGCAATGGGGGCATTTAAGTTCTTCAAAAACCACCACATGCACTTTAGCCTCCGGATTGCCGATTGTGGGTTGGCCTGTAAGATCGATGTTAGTTTTTGAGGGCAAATGGCGTTGAGCCATAAAAAAGGCAAAGCCGGAAACTACCGCGAGCGTCATCAGGGTAAACCAAAATAACTTGTGTCCTTCTTTTTGGTCCGGCATGACCAATCTCCTTGTAAGTTTTGGCTACTGGTTTAATTTCGTCCAGTGGTATTGGCGAAATCCCGAATTTTGCTCGTCGTCCATAGCTAGCGCTATGAACTCCTCACAATCTTCGGGATTTCTTGGTCTCGCTCCGATATACCAAGTGGACGAAAATAAACCAATAGCCTAAGTTTTTATTTATAAGATTGATCATTTGGAAGCAAATAGATTCCCCCGCTTTTTTAGCAAGCGGGGGAAAGAGAAGATTATTGATTAGCGCCGGCTGGTTGTACTAGCGGTTGGGAAGTCATGGGTTGTGGTGTTGTTGTGGGTTGTGGAACAGTTGGTTGTGTAGCTGGTTGCTCTGTTTCTTGTTCTTCACCGGCAGCTTGTGGTTTAAGACCTTGTCTTAATATAGATTTGTTATCAGTCAAAACCAGCATGCCATAAACTTCGCCGTTAACGGTTAACAAATAACGTCCATTTGGCAGACCTTGAGGAAGATCACCTTTTGTAAAGGTGAAAGAACCATGTTGCGGGCCTACCATAGTGACTTGCGCATCCCCTGCAGGACGAAGCGTCAGCGATAAAGCCCCGGGAATAATTCCTGTAGGACTAATTACGCTGATAGAAGAAATTTCCAAGTCAGAAGCATTGGGCATATCGGCTTTAGTTTTAACGTTCAGCTGAAAATTTTTGCCCTGTTCAACAACTTCCGCCGTCATTGATTTTCTCCAGCCCTTAAAAGGCCCCATCTTCTTGCTTTCCATATTCATATTCGTATTATTATCGTTATTGTTATCTTTCGCGCTGTTAGCATTATCAGACGCTGCATAAGCAGATGTCAATGCAACAACGGCAGCTAGAGTTAGTAAATATTTTTTCATTCTTTCACCCCTATAGTTAAATTAATTCTTCGCCTGTTTAAATTACAAGCAACTTAATTATACCAATTTTATTTTTTTTGTAAAAAGCAATATTTAAGTTTCTGAAAACCAATTCATTAAGCGGCCAAATATGAGTAAAGCCTTAATTAGTAATTTGTTAGTAGTCGTGTTTCCATTTCAGCAGCAGATGGCTGTTGGCATCCTCATCGATTTCCGCTTGCAGCTTCACCGACTTGATCAGGTTGGCTGAAATGGTGAGGCTTTTGGCATCGCTTGTCATGCTCTTATTGACCAGGACCAGGATCCCCGGCGTGACATATTTACCCACCTTCAAAGAAAAGTCGTTTTGACCATGGGTGTCAGAGTGGCTGAACTCCAGCCGGTCAATCCCTATGGCTTTGCGCAATTTTCCTAAAATGTCGGCATCATCGCCGGCGGAATTTAAGGCAGAAAATGTCTGGGTGAGTTCTGTCCCTTGCAAAGAGGTGATCTCAGGCAGGGCCTTATTAAACAAAATCAGCGACAAAATTTCCGGCTGGCTTAAAGGGGGGTTGGAGCGGAATGAGATCAACGGGTTATTGACAGGGCCTTTGAGCACGATTTCCGCGGAAATATCATCAATTTCGTGTTCCGCGATCACATAGAGGGACGCCTTATCGGAATAGTTGCCGGAAAATGTGATATTCCCTTGCTTCAGGGAAAACATTTTTCCGTTGATCAGCTGTTCCCCTTTGATCGCCTCCACTTGTCCAAAGAGCTGAGGAGAAGAGGCGGTGCCTTTAATAAAGGTTTCCCCTCTCCATTCCATTGAGAGGTCTTTGCCGGTGAGGTTAATCCCCCTCAGCGCATGCAAGCGGATATCCAGGGAGACAGGAAAAATTTCCTGAGAGATTTTAAAGGTGGTGGGAGGCTCCTCATGTTCGGGCTGGTTAATATAGGTGATTTCCACTTCCTTGATCGACTGGGAAAGCTGTTTCGGGAGTTCAAAATCGGCGCGTTCGATTTTCAGATCGCCGCTCAAAGCAGCCTCATTCAAATTGCCCTGCAGCATCAGCTGACCGCTTGTGATCATGGAGGCAAGGTCGAGCTGAATCAGAGGGGTGTGATGGGTGTTTATGGTGATCGCAAAAGGGTAATTTTGGTTAGCGTCCAGCGCCATGCTTCCAGTGGCATTGACTGTCCTTATGCGATTTGTTTCCGCGGAAAACTTCGCAAGATGCACTTGCGAGCCGCGGCCGATAATTTTGGCGGAGATATTTTCAAAGGTGGTTCCCAGGGTATAACTTTCAAAAGTGCCATTTTCCAGGGTCAATTCGCCGGCCAGCTGGGGGTTCTCCAAAGTTCCCTCCATAGAGAGGGCGATCGCTGCTTCTCCCGTGATGTTCGTCGTATCGGAAAAGAAGAGATGCAAATAGGGGGAGATCTCGCCCGAGGCTGTGATTTCCGCTTGGGCCGGGCTTTTTTGATCGATCGTGAGCTTGGGCGGCCAGAGTTGGCATTTGAAGGGGAGAGAAGCCGAAAGGGTCATCGGGTAGGGGCCGGCCCCTATTATCGTGCCGGTGCACTCGAGTTTTTCCTCTTTGATGGTAGCGCGGCAATGCGCCTGCAGAGGGGGGAGTTTGACATAGGTTTCATCTAAAACTTTCATGCGCTCTAAATCGAGCTGAATTTGGCCGTTGAGCGATTTCGGCGATCCGTAAAGGAAGGCTTCAATGTCCACAGAGCTTGTGAAGGGAAGCGGCGGGAGCCAGAGCTCGAAAAGCTCGCTCGGCAAGTTTTTGGCGCGGGTGGTGGTATGGATATTATCTCCGATATAATCGATCGTCGTATAGATCGTTCCGTTGGCAAAGGTAAAAAAGAGGGGGGAGCATTCCCGGTTCCGAATCATAGCCGTATCATTTAGAGCAAAGGGAAAACCTCCGTAATCCCCGCTAAGGGAGTCTATATAGAGAGCTACGCCGCTCCAGTCGAACTTCCAGGCCCCTTCCGATTGCAGGTTTGCTTTTTTTGTGTGGTAAGTCAAGGAATAGGGCCACAATTTTGCCGATGTGAATAGCTCAGTTTCCAGGTTCACTGTTTCAAATTGCGGAGAGGTTAAGCTCAGAGACGCGTTAAGCTTTCCCCCGGCATATTGAGCCTTTGCCGTAAATTCCAGATCGTTGTATTTGGCTTTTATGGCAGGCGATGAGAGAAAACCGGATAGTTCGAAGGGAATCTGTTGCTCAAAGGTGGAAATATTGAAGGAAGCAGCTATGGAATGATCGCCTGTGTTTATTTTGCCGGCTCCTTTGAGAGTGAGGAGATCGCTTAACAAAGACACCTGTTTTAAACGGATAAGATCCTCCTCCAAAAAGAAGTCTGCTTCGATGCTGCCTTGGGAGCTTATCGCAAAGAAATGCCAGAAATTTTGTTTGCTGAGGGTCAGATGGATGGGGTTGTCATTCCAATGCACTACGCCGGTTAAGAAGGGTTCCTGAGGGTTCCACTTGACTCCCCCTTCGAGAGAAAAGGAGTATTCCTTAACGCGCAGGGTTTTTACTTGAAATTTAGAAATTTCCAGCGAGGGGGGGAAGGGGGATTTTCCTTCCGAAGGAAAACCCTCATCTAAAGCCATCTCATCTATCACCAACGTGTTGATCACCCATTTTTTGGAAAGGAAGCTAAACAAATTAATGCGGCAGAATAAGTTATTCACCTCAATATGGGGAGAGGCAAATTCCAGGGAATTGATTTGCAGAGTAAAGGGATAGGTGAGCGACCAATCCTTTATCGTTAAAGAGTGGCCCGTTTTTTCGGAAAGCATATTTGAAAAGTGGTCTTTGACGCTTTTCGACTGGAGCATGAGATGGAAACAGCCGATTACTAGCAACATCAAAATAGTCATGCGGTAGATAAATTTTCCCATTAGAACGCCTGCCCGATGCTGAAATAAAATTGAAAAGCCCGGTCGATCCCCTTCCTCCGATTCAGCGGAAAAGCGATGTCAAAGCGAATGGGGCCGACCGGGGTATAGTAGCGAAGGCCGGCGCCAAGGGAGTTTAACATCCGTTCTGTCAATTCGGGAACCGGGTTGCAATAAACATTGCCCACGTCGTAAAAATAGGCCAGCCCAATCGTTTTTGTCACGCGCCATCTTAGTTCCAGCGACCCGATCAGCATCGAACGGCCTCCGATCGGTTTGTTTTTTTCATCCAACGGGCTGACGGTCATGTAGCTATAGCCGCGCAAGGTGGTTTCGGAACCGGCATAAAACCGCTCTGACGGGGGGATCTCCTGCCTGGCGGAACCGATAATGGTGCCGGCGATCCCTTTGACGGCCAGCACGAGGCTTGGCATTTTTTTCGGGGAGTAATAACAGGTTCCAGTTGCCTGATTGACTGAGTAAATAAATTTTGGACTCAAGATTTGCGCCGTAGGCACAATTCTTCCAAAGAAAGAGCCTCCGCGGGCCGGATCGAGCAGATTGTCGGTCTTGTTCCATTGCAACGTCAGGGGAGTTTTAATCAGATGGAAAGATCCGTTGCGGTCCGATCCGGTGTTCTTCAATTCGGTGACCATAGCTCCATAGGAGAGCGTCGTGCAGGGGTTGAGCCGGTGGCGCACGGTTGAGGAAAGGCTGTAGGCGGTTTCCTTATAACCTTCAGTGACTTCATGAGTGTACTCCGCTTTCCAGATCAGATCCTGGCGGCGGCACCAAATGTCTGGTTGGATATATTGGAAAGATCCCTCTTGCAGCCTCCCTAAAATGTTGGCGTCCACTCTAAAAGTTTCCCCCATTCCCCGCATATTGCGGTGCTCCCAATCCATTTCCACGCCGGGCCCAAGCTGCGTACTATAGCTGACGCCTGCGCCGACGCTGCGGTGCTTCGCTTCAACCACATCAATTTTCATCGGGACCTTGCCGTTTTCCGGCAACTGGTCGGGGTAGGTGATGTTGACTATGCGAAAAAGGCGCGATTCCTCGAGCGCGTTTTGCGTCTCAAGGATTTTTAGAGGATCGAAGCGCATCCCTTCCGTCCAGGCGATTTTCTTTTTGAAAAACGCCTCCTTGATGCTGCGGTTTCCTGCTATGCAAGAGGGGCCGAAATGCATTAGCGGGCCGGGGTTGACTTTCAAAATGACCGTCACGGTTTTGGTTTGCTGATCCGCGATGACATCCCTTTTAAAAATTTTGGCATAAGGATGCCCCATTTTGGCCAGAAGAAACAGCAGGCATTCCTCGGCATTTAAAATTTTTTCAGGCGTGGCCGGCGCGTTCAACTGAAGGTCTAAAGCGTCGAGTTTCACATTCGCCCCCTCGATCCGGAATTGGGCCAGGGGATAGACCGGTCCGAGGTCGATATCGATCTTCACAAGGATGGGGTTGGCATCAAAGTTAAAGTAAAATTTTATTTTCGCATTATAATAGGCGCTGTTATGCAGCACGCGCAAAAGGCGCTGCAGGTCGGAGTCGGCCCGTCTGCGCAGGGCGGCCGCGGTAATCGAGGGGGAATCGGTGAGCGCCACCAGCTGGGAGGAAGAGCGCAAAAGAGTTAAAAGTTCTTTATCTTCAACACCTTGAAACTCTACACGATAGGAGTCGGCCGCGCCGCAGATGCCGCAGATCATCAGGAGCAGACAAAGGTATAGGGATATAGGGCAATTTTTCATGTGTTGCTAATTATAGAGGTCGCCTTAATACAAAGCAAATTCCCTTGCATTTTTTATGGGGAATTTGACACTCTTACCACAAGAAATAATTTGCAGGTGACTGATGACAACCAAAAATGAAACAATCTATCAACGCCTCTGCGAGGTGCTTCCCGCCGGCGTCAATTCTCCCGTCCGTTCCTTCAAAGGATTGGATATGCCGCCTATGGTGGTGCGGAGCGGAAAAGGGGACTCTATCACCGACGCCGATGGTAATGTTTTTATTGATTATTGCCTCTCATGGGGACCCCTTGTTCACGGTCACGCCCATCCAGACATTTTGGGGCCTGTGCAAAAAAGAATACAGATGGGCACAAGCTTTGGGATTACGACCGAGATCGAGGAGATGCTGGCGCGAAAAATTGTTCAATCGGTGCCCTCCGTCGAACTGATCCGCTTTGTCTCTTCCGGCACGGAAGCCACGATGAGCGCGGCGCGCGTGGCGCGAGGCTACACAGGGCGCGATATCATCGTAAAATTCGCGGGCAATTATCACGGGCATGCCGACTTTTTTCTCATTCAGGCGGGCTCGGGTGTTTTGAACCTGTCGCAAACCTCCTCTTCGGCCGGTATTCCAAACGCTATGGTGCAGCATATGTTCTGCCTTCCCTACAACGATCCGCAAGCTATTATCGATCTTTTTGCGAAGAGCGATTATCAGGGCAAAATTGCCGCCGTGATTTTAGAGCCCATTGCCGCCAATATGGGTGTGGTCCCTGCCGACCGCTCGTTTATTCAAACCTTGCGGGAGCAGACGAAAAAGAATGGAGCTCTTTTGATTTTTGATGAAGTGGTCACCGGATTTCGGCTTGGCATGGGGGGCGCCCAGGAGTACTATGGCGTTGAACCCGACATGACCTGCTTTGGAAAGATCATCGGCGGCGGTTTTCCGGCCGCGGCATTTGGCGGCAGGAAAGCTGTAATGGAATCTTTGGCGCCGCTTGGTCCCGTTTATCAGGCCGGCACCCTTTCAGGCAATCCGGTGGCGATGGAGGCTGGTCTGCAAACTCTGCTGCTGCTCGAGAAAAAGGGCGTCTTTGCCGAATTGGAACGGAAAGCTAATGTGATCACCAAACCTGTGCAAGAGTGGATATTAAAAAGAAAAGCCAACGCCTGCGTGCAGCAGGTGGGTTCCATGTTCACCCTATTCTTTGGGAAAAAGAGCGTGAAAAATCTCGATGACGCCAGGGGACTCGATCTTAATCTTTTTGCCCGCTATTTTCGCTTCATGTACGACCACGGCGTCTATTTGCCTCCCTCGCAGCATGAAGCCTGGTTCGTTTCGACCGTGCACGAAGAGAAGCACCTGGAAAAAACGAGAGACCTGACCCTGCAATTTTTAGAGCAGGCCCTATGAGATTTATATCCAAACAACTTGAACAGTTGGTTTTGGTCTTCGTCGGTTTTATACCCAACCAACTCTTCAAGTTGTTTGGGTATATTTTCCTTCTCTTCAGCTTAGGCCCCCTTTTAGCCTCGGCGGATGATTTTAAAGCCCACATTCATTACTCCGGTGGCCCTAATAAGGTAGGGTATATAGCCATTGATAACCGCGATTCGCAAATCAGCCAGGCGACCTTTTTGTATGTGAAAAGCGCCCTGGAGTATTATCAGAAAAACAAGCCCATCTTTATCATCCTGGAACTGAATACTCCGGGCGGTGAAGTTTTTGCCGCACAAAAAATATCGGACGCTTTAAAAGAGATGGATACCCAATACGATGTCCCCATCGTCGCTTTTATCAATAACTGGGCGATCTCCGCCGGCGCGATGATCGCCTACTCCTGCCGCTATATCACTTCCGTGAAAGATGGGAGCATGGGAGCCGCCGAGCCGATCATCATGGGGCAGGAAGGGGGAATGCAGACGGCTTCGGAAAAAATCAACTCCGCCATCCGTTCCGACTTTGCCGCCCGCGCGAGTTTTTTTGACCGCAATCCCTTCATCGCCGAGGCGATGGTGGACAAAGACATGATCGTTGTTCAGCGGGACGGCAAAATCATCAAATTGGACAAAGAGGATCAGATCAGGGATACCGACAAAATCATCAGCAATAAAGGGAAATTACTCACACTGGATGCCGAGCAGATGGTGGAGTTTGGCGTGGCCAATCTCTTGCTCCAGCCGGCGAAGCTCGTGCCGGTGACCGCTGAAGAAAAGGCCAGCGGGAAATGGCCGGCTGATAAAACTCTCCTTTTCACTAGCCCCTATTTCCGTCAGATACCCCATGCCGAGATCGACGAGTACCAGATGGATTGGAAGACGCGGTTTTTTATGTTGCTGGCGAACCCGATGGTAGCTTCGCTTCTTTCGCTTGGGCTGATCCTCGGCATTTATATCGAATTGAATACCCCCGGTTTCGGAATGGCGGGGGGATTTGCCCTGCTTTGCCTCTTTTTGATTATGCTGTCGAGCTTTGCTCAGGAAATCGGCAATTGGCTGGAAATCATCCTGATGCTCGGAGGGTTAACCCTGCTGCTTTTGGATCTTTTTGTGATTCCGACTTTCGGTATTGTCGGCATCGCCGGCGTTGTACTTTTTTTGATCGGGCTGTTCGGGATGATGCTGCCGGGTTTGGGATCGATCAGTTTTGAATTCGACACGGGCACCTTCAATGCCGCGGGTGATGCTTTTTTTCACCAGCTCATGTGGCTTTCAGGCTCCTTCCTAGTCTCTTTGATCCTTATCGGCTTGCTGGCGCGCTATGTGATGCCCTCATTTGCCGGGTTTAACCGCTTTGTCTTGTCGGGCGGCGAGCAGGATGGGTATTCGGCGGTTGAAGAGCGGCTGCCCAAAGCGGGGGCGGCCGGAGTGGTCGCTGCCACATTGCGTCCGGGAGGTAAGGTGATAATCGACGACACTATTTTTGATGCCTTAAGCGCAAGGGGCTTCATGGAGAAAGGGACTGAGATCGTCGTGACCGGATTTGACGGGGGCACATTAATCGTGGAAGAGAAGGAAATGGAATGATTCCCTATATTTTGGTATTGATCGGTTTGCTCTTGATTTACGTCGAATTTTTTCTGCCTGGGATTGTTATTGGCACCATCGGCGGTCTGATGGTGGCTGCCGGCATTTTGACATTCGCTTCCTTAAGCCACTCAGCATTAGCGATCATTTTATTTACTCTGGTGTCCCTCGGCCTGGCCGCCGCCTTAATCCGCTTTGCCCTTTGGAGCATACCCCGTACCAAGCCTGAGCGCAGCATCTATTCCGACAGCGCCCAGAACGGGTATTACGCCTCCTCATACGACAAAAGCGCCATCGGCAAACGGGGCCAAGTCGTTTCTGATTTGAAGCCGGGAGGGCATATACAGGTCCTCGGAAAAGTGCATCAAGCCATTTCAGTCAGCGGTTATCTGCCTAAAGGGGAAGAGGTGGAAGTCATTAGCGGCGAGGGGGAAAGTTTAGTCGTGAAACAAGTAAAAAAGGAATAAGTGATGAATTTTTTGGCTGTCGAGTTTGGGATGGAGTTCTATTTTCTCTTCATAATTTTAGCGTTTATCGGAGTGATCGTTCTCAGCATTCTGGGGAGATTTTTAAGTCTGTGGTTTCGGGCTTTTATTTCAGGAACGCCGATATCCCTCTTTAACATTATCGGCATGAGCCTAAGAAAGATTCCGCCGAAATTGATCGTCGATTCCCGCATCACCCTTTTTAAGGCGGGATTGAAAGATATTACCGTATCCGATTTGGAGACCCATTATCTGGCCGGCGGGCACTTGCAGGAAGTCGTCGGGGCGATCATTGCCGCCGACAAAGCGAACCTCAACCTCGACTGGAGGCGGGCGACGGCGATCGACCTGGCCGGCAGGAATTTGCGGCAGGCTGTTGAAACATCCGTTTATCCCCGCGTCATCGATTGCCCTGAGCAAGGCTATATGCGCGGCGTGGCAAGAGACGGTATTCAAATCAACGTGAAGGCCCGCGTGACGGTCAGAACGAATCTGCCTCAGCTTGTGGGCGGCGCCACCGAAGAGACCATTATTGCCCGGGTGGGCGAGGGTATTGTCAGCGCGATCGGCGGATCGGACACCCATTTGCAAGTGCTTGAGTCGCCGCAGCGCATATCAAAGCTTGTGCTCGAGAAAGGGCTCGATTCCTCCACTGCCTTTTTGATTCTTTCGATCGACATTGTAGAGATGAACCTGGGAGAAAACGTCGGCGCGAAATTGCGTGCCGCTAAAGCCGAGACCGATATGCGCATTGCGCAGGCGGAAGCGGAAAAAAGGCGCGCGATGGCTGTTGCGCTGGAGCAGGAGAACATCGCTAAAGTGAAAGAGATGGACGCTGAGCTTGTAAAGGCCCAGGCACTGGTTCCCGCTGCGATGGCTCAGGCGTTTAGAGACGGCCATCTCAGCATCATGGATTATCAGCGCATTCAAAATATCCAGGCGGATACCGATATGCGCCACTCCATAGCCAAACCTAAAAACAAAGACGAGACCAGCGCGGAAGAAAAATAATGTCATTTGTAGAATTTATCGGCTTTATTATCGTTTTTATCGCTATGGTATATATCAATATCAAGAAAAGGCGGCTGGAGCAATCTATAGAGGAACAGCCTGCGGCGGCAGAGCAGACGTCTGTGCTGCTCCCCTCCCGAAAAGAAGAGCCTCAAGAGGATATGGCCGCGGATCATGTGCCCGATGAATTCGAATTGCAGATGATTAAAGAGCGGAGCGAGATGAAAGGGCTTCAGCGGAAGCTCTTTCATAGCCCCGGAGAGAAGCAGGCCTATGAGCTGAAAGGCAAGGGAGACCGGGACAAGCTTTCCTGGTTTCTCAGCCGCGACCTGCAGGACGCCATCATTCTCAAAGAAATTCTAGATAAACCGAAAGGGTTGTAAAAAATTATCTGTTTTGTTATCATATATTAACATTTTAATTTAATGGAGAAATATTATGATGACTTTAGTTCAAGGTAATGTTCCAGAAATATTGCCTAAGAAACTCTTAGGGGGTTTGGAAAAGGATCTCATGCAACAAAGTGGTTTAAAGCAGATCTTAGAGTTTGTTAAGGAAGATTCAAAGATTGGAGTTCCGGTAATACTGTCGAACACCACCCTTTCGGATAGTGGTAGTAAACCAATAAATTTAAGCGTTTCAACTACCCCGGCAACAAGCAGTGTGTGTGTCTCCCTCTTCTCAGACCTCTTTTTCTCGCCGGTGGCTATCCGGTATGAGGCCCAAAATTTCTTGACCAGACCCTTTGAGATGGGTGTCCGCCACTTAAAAGTCGCTTTTGCCAAAAAAGACGCTCTGATCCAATTAGCTAAAGAAAGGGTTATTTATCGCCCGGGGACTGGATCTAAGTTTGATTCTCTTACATGGAAAGACCGCGCTAAGCACCTGACTTTAGGCCTCCTTGAGACAGCCGGCTATCTCTGTCTGGCCTCCTTTGTTGTCGCTATAGCCGAGCGGATATTATGCCCGCCTCCATACGGCCCTTTTTACTTGCCGATGGACCAGGTCAAGGGGAGAGATCCTCAACTGGTGGAGCACTTGGAGGAAGGGGGAAGCGAATCTGACTATGCAAGTGCCAAACGATCCAATCCTTTTAAATCCAATGAGGATCCGTTTTATAAGGCTTAATAGAGATCGTAGGTGAGCAGGCGGCACTCGATGCCCCCATTGCTTAAGATGTAGCGCTTGCTGGTTCTTAAGCCTACGCACTTGGCAAGCTCAAGGGAGCCGGTAAAGATCGCGCATTTGGCTGGCTTTTTTGTCTTCTGCTTAACAAAATCGCCCAAGTCGCCATATAGGGGAGCTAAACTCTCAATTTCGCTGAGGCGAATGCCATAAGGGGGATTGGTGATGACAAAGGTGGGCTCGAACGGCAAGGGGGTGTGGCGAAAATCGCCCTGGCATACGCTTATCCAGCGATCCAATTTTGCGCGGTGAACAGCCTGTTTCAGGATGGCAAAAGCTTTGGGAGACTCTTCGATGCCAAAAAACCTGCCGGGTTCTAACGCCAATCTGTTTTTAGAGGCCTCTGCCTTCTCAGCTTCCCACTCCTCTTTCGAAAATTCGGGATGGCGAAAAAATCCAAAAGAAGGTCTATGAATTCCCGGCGGGGTTTTTGAGGCGATCATGGCCGCTTCAATTAAGAAGGTGCCCGAGCCTGCGCAGGGGTCGACGAGGGTGTCTTCTGCGCAATAGCCGGCAAGCATAAGGAGGCTTGCGGCGAGATTTTCGCGGATAGGGGCGGCGCCCCCTTCGACGCGATACCCCCGTTGATGCAAGGGGGGATTTGAGGTGTCAAAGCTGATTGTAGCGGTGTTATCAATGATATAAAGATGCAGCCCAATTTCAGGATTCGATGTGTCGACACTCGGGCGTGCGCCAAGGGAGCCTTTCAGTTGATCGCAGATCGCATCTTTGACCAGTTGAGCCGCAAAAAGGCTATTTGTCAGCGACTTATGCATGACGAAGGCGTCGATGGCCAACGTGGGCAGATTCTTAAACCAGGGTTTCCAATTGATATCTAAAGCGCCCTTGTACAGGTCATTTTTATCATAGCAACGGAAGGAGGCCAGCGGAAGCAAAACCCGGCTTGCGGTACGCAAATGGAGGTTTAGCTTGTAGATTTGTTTCATGCCTTCATAAGGCACAAAGACGCCGGCTCGCCCCTTAGAAAAGGTATAGCCTAAGGATTCGACTTCATGGCCGAGCACCTCTTCAAGGCCCGGAAGGCAGCTTATAAATAGAGCGTTGTTTTTCATGAAAAAAATAATACAGTGAAAACTTGTTTTTTGCAACCGTTTTAATATCATTTGACTTTTAAGATAGTTTGCTATAAATTATTCTTTTTTTATGGTGAAAATATGATATCTTCAGTTGCAAAAGTAAACAATTCCGAAGTTTTCCTCCATCAATGCAATTTCTGCCATCAAAAAATAGACCTGATCAAAAGATGTTCCAGATGCCGGTCGGCTATTTATTGCAACATAGAGTGTCAGAAAAATGATTGGAAGGATCATCGGGTCGTATGCAAACCACCTATCGACACCACAACTCCCTACACCGAAGAAAACAAGTCTATAAGAAAGCATTTTACCGATTTTGAAACTTATGTGCTCACATCTGTCAATTTATCTAAAAGCTTAGAATACTTAAAAAATGAAAAATACAACCATGTTTTAAAGACTCAAGAGGCTATTCTGAGGGGAAGCAGCCACCTTGACCCGGATTCATCGGTCGTGGTGGTCTGCGGCGCCCAATTTTACGGGGAGAAATTTGTCGAACCGCTTCCCCAGCTCCTTGAAAAATGCAAAGAATTAATTCTTCTGGATGTTGACCCGGCCACCTTAGAAAAATTGCATAGCATGTTGGGGAGCAGCGATAAAGTTTCTAAAGTGGTTTTAGACTTTACCTTTGCGTTGAAAGACCTCCCTGCTTTTTGGAAAGATTCATCAGAATCTACTCAGCAAGAATTCATTTCAAACATTTCTGATTTCATGGAAATCGTCACCAAAAACACAGAAAAAAGAGCGGCCGGGCTGCCTGGCGTGTTGAGTGCAACAAGATCTGCCGACTACGTCATTTCCTCTCTCGTCGCCTCCCAATTGACAATAAGACTGAAAGAAGATTTATTTTCCCTATTTTCAAAGAAATTTAATTGCCATATCACCTCAGTCATGACACCACAATTAACTGAGAAGATAGCTGATGTGCTGCTTCAAAACATGCATACTCTGATGTTAAAGCATACTCAAGATTTATGCGCCTTGGCAGGACAGAAGGGGCGAGTCTATTTCGCAGATTCTTATAAAAACAATAGTATTAAACTTATAGCCGATGAAACACTAAAAGATTTAGCGGAAATTCTGGAGAAGAGAAAAGGAACCAATGAGTTAATAGAGGATGAATGGTACTGGGCAGCCAATCCTCAATTTATTTATGATGTGAAGTCTATATTATCATAGGTAACCTCAGCGGCGGGAATTCCCTTTTCCAGGGCTTTTTTGATGCCTGGCATCGCCCCTTGGGTGGGCTTAAAGTAAACCCCGATCGGGCGCCAGGCATTGCCCTTTTTGAGCTTGTGGTGGCTTAATGCTGTTTTGCCAATCGAAGAGCCACATTTTTTAACGCTGGAAATGACATATTTTTCTCCTGGAAACTCCTCAGTGCATTTTGTGATGACAAAAACTTGTGACAAGGTGTGGTTCATCGTGAAAGTTGCAAAGGTATCAGGGGCGCTTTCCTCATAGCTGTCTTCTAAATAGCAACGCTTTTTTCCCTTAAGAATGATATTTCTGGTATCATTCTCTAGATGGACACTCGCCTTTCCTCCCATTGTTAGCACCCGATGGTATTGCTCAATGATCAATGGGCGCTCAGCGGAATAAAAATGAGCTCCATAGACATCAAATATAATATCAAATTTTTCCACTAAATCGGGAAGGATCTTTTCGGCAGGACCTAAAATCCACTCTATTTTGGACTGGTGTTTTTCAAATAAAGTGGCGACATTCTTGAAATAGTGCAGTGAAATACCCACACACTTTTTTATGCTCTCCTTGTAGGGGCCGCTCAAAAGGGCATCGATGACCTTTCCGGAACCAGCGCCGCAGTCGAGAATGACTATTTTTTTTCCCGTTAATGCAAGGTTTGTGAGATGCTCTTCTAACGAAAGTTCGCCAATACAAATCTTCATGGAATAATCTGTTAAACTGCGGGTGGCGTTGGTGAGATTTGTCTCCTCTTCACCCTTTTCAGGCAAGGTGTAGAAGTTCGAATGAGTGTAGCGCGCATAGGGTTGCATTTCTTCTCCAAATATGCTTAAGTAATCTATTATAAGCTATTTCGAATAAAAGTGAAGTCTCGGTGCTTAAGTGGAGATTTTTGAGGGAAAAAATGCGCAAAACTGGTAAGATTAAATTAATCTTAGCAAAGAAATAGGATAGAGTTTTTAGATGTATAATAGGTTACCTGTAAAAAAGATAACTGAATTTTGCAAAAAGCATCCCGAAATTGCAAAACCCTCCCTTTTTGGATCAGCGTTAACCGAAGCATTCAGACCTGACAGTGACATTGATTTGTTGGTTGAGTTTTGACTTAGAGGATGAACTCAATATTAGGAAGAAAGACAGATTTACGCACACCCGAGGAATTGAGTCGTTATTTTAGAAATGAAGTTTTAGCTCATGCCAAATCCCTTTATGTTAAATCGTGACAATGTTCGTTTCCAGCACATGCTTGAAGCTTCACAAGCAGCTGTTTCCCATCTATCAGAAAAAAATGATCGACTGCTTCTGAATGGAGTTATCCGAGAACAATATTCTTATTTGCCTTGGCGTGAAATGATTGATAATCAGGCTGTTTGGTTAGTTGTTAAAGAGTCGTTGCCTCCGCTTATTTCTCAACTAGATCAAAACCTGCAGAACTGGCCACACCAGGGTAGTTGAGGATGACCGCATACCGCAAAATTGTGACGCATGTCCAGGATCTGGCCAAAGAGTGCGGGCGAAACCCGGATGAAATCCAAATTGTCGCTGTCTCCAAAAGCCATTCGCTTGAGGAGATCCGGCAGGTTTATGATGAGGGATGCCGCCTTTTTGGCGAAAGCCGCGTGCAGGAGGCTTTGCCCAAAATGGAGCAGGCTCCGGAGGATATCCGGTGGCATTTGATCGGCACTCTGCAGAAGAACAAAGTAAATAAAGTTCTGGGGCGCTTTCAGCTGATCCACTCGGTGGACTCATTGGAATTAGCCGAGAAAATTTCATCTGGAAGTTCGGAGGGGGGGATAAAGACTCCCATCCTTTTGCAGGTGAATACTTCTTATGAGGCGGCCAAGCACGGATTGACAGCTGATGAGTGGCAAAGGGCGTTTGATGCCCTTCTCAAATTACCCTCTCTGTCGATAGAGGGGTTTATGACGATGGGGCCCCGCTCCCAGGATCCGGCCCAAACGCTTCATTCTTTTGCTTCGCTCCGCCAATTTCAGGATCTGATGAGGCGCCAGAGCGGCCTCCCTCTTCCCCACCTTTCGATGGGCATGTCGGGGGACTACCCTCTGGCTATCAGAGAAGGAGCTACCCTTCTTCGGATCGGAACTGCTTTATTTTTTGATTAAAAAAAGATTAAGATTTACAAAAAACAAATAAAATATTAATATATTATTAACGAGATTTTGTTAATATATTAATATAAATAAGGTGAGTTAAGTTGAAATACATTAAATTAGTCGTAATATTTCTCTTTTGTGTGAGCGGGCAGGCTGTTGCAGCGAAAAGGGACATTGTCGCCGAAAGGATGCGCGAACACGCCCAAAAAGAGCGGGCCATTCATAATAAGAACCCAGTCCCGCATAAAAACCCTAAACCCGCTAAGAAAACACCCGCAAAACCAAAACCAAAACCGGCTCCTAAAGAGGATAAAAAAGACGACAAAAAGAAAGACGATAAGAAGAAGGACGATAAGAAGAAGGACGACAAGAAAAAGGATGAGGAGAAATCATCCGGCGGCGGAGGCTCAAAATCTTCTTCAAAAGATGAGAACATAGACAAAAAAGAGGAAGCGAAGAAAGAGGAAGAAAAAAAGGGAAAAAAGTCGGAGGGTAAAAAGGCTGAAAAAAAAGAGCGCCCGCCAATATATTTCATTCCCGATCCGCGGGATCAAGTCGAACCAGTCTCTTTGAATGAAGAGCAAAATTCCAAGATCGATCAACTGATGCAAAAAGAGAGCGTTGCCGAGGCAAAAGCCTTATACCACGAAAGCAATGCCGCCCCTAGAGTGAAAGATGTTAATGGCGTGGATCAAATCGAATGCCATGGGCTTTCTAAAGGCGCCGCTGCTGTCCAGCTGGTGGCCTACCTGGAAAATAAAGGGGATAAAAAACCGTTTCTCGTCAATGCCGATGACGAGACCCATGAATATCTCAATAGTTTTATCCAAAAGCACTGCCAGCATTTATGGGTGGCAGACGCTGGGGAAAAGATGGAACTTTCCTATAAAGGATCTATGGTTGGGCACGCAGTGAAATACCCGGGCGGCAAAAGCTATGCGAAAGATTCTCTCGAGCAGATGATCTGCATGAGAGTGTTGGATGGGAAAAAAGTGCCGGTCCAGTTCAAGGTGGTCAAAGATCAGCAGAACAAACCCATCATTCAGGCTCACTTTAAAGAGGCCGCCGACGCCGAAAGCTTAGCCGCTTATGTAGAAGGCGAGGTGGTGAAAGACACTAAGAGTTACTATGTGACTTTGAAGGAGGGGGCGAGCAAAAGAATCCTGCCTGCCGAAAGCGCTGATTATTATGTGAAAGTCGCTGAGTCGCTAGCGCGAAATCAGGAATTAACTTAGTAGTAATTATTTTAACTCATTGACAAAGCGCGTCTGCAGTGGTACAATGATGTTTTAAGAGTGCGATGCGGGGTATTTTGATGTTTAAGCGTATATTCAGCGGCAATATGTCATTTCTTTATGCCGCCTTGTTTGGGTTATTTGTCGGCTATCTCGACTCTCCCAAGTTGTTCGCTGCGGCCGGCGCCTTTTCCGATATCTTCATCAATTTGCTGAAGCTCGTGAGTCTGCCGATCATTTTTCTTTCGATCGTTTCAACTGCCTGCGGTATGGAAAGCGTGAGCGAGATCCGGTTTTTAGGGCGGAAAGTGATCCGCTATACCCTTTTGACCACTGTGATCGCAGCTTCTGTAGCGCTCATCCTCTTTGTTAGCATCGATCCTGTCAACGGGCAATCATTAGAATTGTCAAAGGAATTGAAGGAGCAAGTCGACAATACGAGTTATTGGACCTACCTGATAAAAGCGGTTCCTTCGAATATTATTCAGCCTTTTAGCGACAATCATGTGGTCGGCGTGCTTTTTATCGCGATGATGCTCAGTTTCGCCATCCTTTCTTTGCCGAATGAAAAAAGGCATGTGCTGCACTCCTTCTTTTCCAGCCTATACGCCGCTATCATGAAGCTTACCGCCTGGATTGTATGCCTGATGCCTTTTGCCATTTGGGCTTTTGTCGCTTTGTTTGTCAAGGACCTGAAAGCCGGCCTCGAGGTCAAAAGTCTCGCACTTTATTTGGTTTGCGTCATTTCCGCTAATTTGATTCAAGCCTTTGTTGTATTGCCGATCTTTTTGAAACTTAGAGGCGTATCCCCGATTCGGACCGCGAAGGGGATGTTTCCGGCGCTCTCGATCGCCTTTTTCAGCAAATCTTCCAGCGCGGCTCTCCCTTCAGCTATCGACTGCGCCGAGAATCGGCTCCAAATGTCGAAGAAGGTGGCCAATTTTTCCCTGCCCCTTTGCACCACTATCAATATGAATGGCTGCGCGGCCTTTATTTTGACGACAGTGCTTTTCGTTTCCATGAGCAATGGCTTTCACTATACCGGTTTAGAGATGGTGATGTGGGTCGTCATTGCCACCATTGCGGCGGTCGGAAACGCCGGGGTGCCTATGGGCTGCTATTTCCTTTCGAGCGCCCTCTTAGCGGCGATGAATGTCCCGCTCAATATCTTAGGCGTCATCCTGCCGTTTTACGCTCTTATTGATATGCTTGAGAGCGCAATCAATGTCTGGTCCGATTGCTGCGTCACCGCCGTGGTTGACCGGGAAGTCAAGCAAGAAGAAAAAGTGGCTGTGTAATTTAAAATCCCTTTTCTGCTAAACTGAAGACTATGATGGAAAACCATAAATACACCCTTTTTTCCCATGATCAGAAGAGTGTGATCGAGCGCGCCGGGAAAGAGACGCTAATTGACGATCTTCGGCAAATGCTATTGATCCGCAATTTTGAAGTGCGCGCCGAATCGGCTTATCTGCATGGATTTATCGGCGGTTTTTTTCATTCTTACATTGGTCAGGAAGCGATTCAAGTCGCAGGCATCCGGGTATTTGGCAAAAACAATTGGTACGTCGCCACTTATCGCTGCCACGCGCTCGCCCTCCTGCTTGGCGCAACCCCGAAAGAAGTGATGGCCGAACTCTTTGGACGGGCCACCGGAAACGCCATGGGGCGCGGCGGATCGATGCATCTTTATACCGAACGTTTGCTAGGCGGGTTCGGCATAGTCGGGGGACATGTTCCGGTCGCCACAGGCGCCGCTTTCGCACTGAAGTACCAGGGGATCAGGAACCAGGCGGCGATCTGTTATCTAGGAGACGGCGCTGTCGCTCAAGGGGCCTTTCATGAGGCGTTGAATATGGCCTCCCTTTGGGATCTGCCTTGCATCTACGTCATCGAGAACAATCAGTGGGGGATGGGCACGTCAGTAGAGCGGGCTATTTGCGTCGACCGGCTAGCCGAGGATAAGGCCCCCGGTTATCGGATGAAAGCCTACACTTTGGATGGGATGGATTACTTTAATTGCTATGCGGGATTTGACCATATTTACAAAGAAACCCTTGCGACTCAAAGGCCTGTGCTGGTGGAAGTGCTCACGCAGCGTTTTCGCGGCCACTCTGTCTCAGATCCTGGTTTATATCGCTCCAAGGAAGATCTGAAGCAGGAAATGCAGCGCGATCCTTTGACCCTGATGCGGGAAGCGCTCATTCACGCCGGCATTATTACCGAAGAGCAATACCATGCGATGGATAAAGAGGCGCGCGAAATCGTTTTGGAGGCCAAGCAGTTTGCCGAAGAGAGCCCCTGGCCCGATCCGGTCACTTTGGAAGAGGATGTGTTTGCCCCATGAGTCAAATTGTTGATTTTAGAGAAGCTTTACGCCAGGCGATCGATGAGGAGATGGAGCGGGACGACAAAGTCTTTGTGATGGGCGAGGAAGTGGGCGAGTATAACGGCGCCTACAAAGTGACGAAAGGCCTATTGGATAAGTGGGGGCCGAGAAGGATCGTCGACACGCCCATTTCAGAAGGGGGCTTTGCCGGCATCGGCATTGGAGCCGCCATGCTGGGCCTGCGTCCGATTATCGAGTTCATGAGTTTCAACTTTTCCTTCGTGGCTGCCGATCAGATTATTTCGAATGCTCCCAAAATGCATTATATGTCGGGCGGCCGCTTTAGCGTGCCGATCGTTTTCCGCGGCCCCAATGGCGCCGCCGCCCAAGTTTCCTGCCAGCACTCCCATTGCGTCGAGAATATCTACGGCAATCTGCCCGGCCTGATCATCGTCTCGCCGAGCAATCCGTACGATGCAAAAGGGTTGTTGAAGAGTTCTATCCGCAATAACAATCCTGTGCTCTTTTTGGAGAGCGAGCTCTCTTACGGCGATAAGATGGAGATCCCAAAAGAGCCCTATCTAGTCCCTTTGGGGCAGGCTTATGTCGTTGAAAGAGGGCGGGACGTTACCCTTGTTTCCTACAGCCGCATGATGAAATGGTGTAAGGAAGCCGCCGTCGAGCTTGCGAAGAGAGGGATCAAAGTAGAATTGATAGATATACGCACCATTAAGCCGCTCGATATCGGGACCATTGCTGAGTCAGTGCGCCGCACGAACCGCTTAGTCCTGGTGGAAGAGGGGCACTATTTCGGAGGCATTTCAGCGGAAATCGGATTTCAAATCATGCAGCATTGCTTTGATTGGCTCGATGCGCCGATTGAACGGGTCACCCAGAGGGAAACTCCTATGCCTTATTCTAAAGTTCTGGAGAAAGAAACGTTGCCCACCGTCGAACGGATATTAGCTGCCATATACAAAACTTTGGGAGAATAAATGCCTTTCACTTTTACCATGCCAAAACTTTCCCCTACGATGGAACCGATTATTCATAACTTTGGGAGAATAAATGCCTTTCACTTTTACCATGCCAAAACTTCCCTCGATGGAACCGATTACTATAACTTTGGGAGAATAAATGCCTTTCACTTTTACCATGCCAAAACTTTCCCCTACGATGGAACCGATTACTATAACTTTGGGAGAATAAATGCCTTTCACTTTTACCATGCCAAAACTTTCCCCTACGATGGAACTTGGAACGATTACTAAGTGGCTGAAAAAAGAGGGGGATTTTGTCGAAGCCGGCGATGCTCTGGTTGAGGTAGCCACCGATAAAGCGACTGTGGAGCATGAGGCGATCGATCCCGGTTTCTTGCGCAAAATTATCGTTCAAGAGGGAGGCGAGGCCGCCGTCAATGAGGCTATCGCCGTTTTCACCGAGACCAAAGAGGAAAGCATTGAAGGGTATAAACCCGAAGGGATCATTATCCAAGAACCGGCTCTCGTTGTTGAAGCGCCCGGCGAAGAGAAAGTGGAAAGGCCAGTTAAACAGGCCCCTGCCAGGGCGGAACCGAGATTTGAACCGGCTCAGCCCTTGACCCACTATACTTTTGACCGCGACGTTGAGTCGAGAGGGCGGATCAAAGCCTCACCCCTCGCCAAACGCCTGGCGAAAGAGAGCGGTCTCGATTTGAGTACCCTGAAAGGCAGCGGACCCGGACACCGCATAGTCAGCAGCGATCTGGAGAAAGCGCCGAAAGCCGGCCTCGTCTCCTTCGGCAAACGGGAAGTGCCTACCCTGGCTCCCGGGAGCTATGAAGAGGAGGCCTTAACACCCATGCGGCGCGTGATTGCCCAGCGCCTGCAGGAGTCCAAAGCCTACATTCCCCATTTCTATATTACACAAACTATTGATGCGGAACAGCTTGTCAATTTACGCGAGCAGCTGAAAAAGCTGGCGGTCAACGTCACCTTTAACGATTTGGTCTTGAGGGCTGTAGCGCTGTCTTTGCGCGAGCATCCGAAAGTCAATAGCGGCTTTAACTCCGTCAATCAAACGATCATCCGCTTTCAAACCATCGACATTTCCGTAGCGGTCACTGTCGAGGGTGGTCTCATTACTCCGATTATCAGACATGCCGATTATAAAACCGTTGCCGAGATATCTGCGGAGATAAAAGCCCTTGCCAAGAGGGCCAAAGAGGGCAAATTAGAGGAGCACGAATATAAAGGGGGATCGTTTACCCTTTCCAATTTAGGGATGTATGGCGTGACCGATTTTGCCGGCGTGATCAATCCGCCGCAAGCCGCGCTGCTTGCCGTCGGCGGGATCCAGGACGCACCCATCGTAAAAAATGGCCAAGTTGTTCCTGGAAAGACCTTAAGCCTCACGCTCTCAGCGGATCACAGGGTAGTGGACGGTGCTTTGGGCGCCGAATTCATCCGGACAGTGAAGGAGTTCCTGGAGAACCCTGTGGCGCTGGTCATCCACTGAGTCCTGGATAATCATAAGCGATGCTATTGCCATCCAGATCTTTATCAATAGCTTCAGATGATGCTGTTGACATAGCGCCCGTAAATTTGCAGAACGTTTCTGTGATCAAGATGGACGTTGAAGGGTATGAAATGGAAGTGATTGCCGGGGGAATGGAAACCATTTTGCGCAATAAACCTGTGCTGTTTGTGGAAATTTGGAGAGCCGGTATTGAGAGGTATGAGCAAAAAGTTCAAACCATAGAAGCCTTAGGTTACACATCCGTTTGGTTGGGCGACGATGACTTTCTCTTTCTCCCAAATTCTTAATTTGTCTCTATGGGGATCTTGGCAAGCTCTTCCAATTTGCTGCCTGATTTTCGATAGAGATAAAGCGCCCAGGTGGTATTCTCGCTCAAGTTTTTAGCTTTTAAATTTAGGGTCTTATTCTCTAATTTTCTGATAGCCGGTGTGATTTTTTCATCTGTTTTTTGACGTAAGGAAATATGATAACCGAATGTTTTCGGTTTGCCTTTTATAAATTCTGGGGAGATGCCAATGAGTTTTACAAATTTTGATGTGATGGCAAATAAATCTGGGGAAGTGAGATGGATAAAATCCAGCTTTGGTTTTTGCTGTAGGGTCTTTATGTTAATAGTAATGGATTTTCTTTCGTTGACAGCTTGTTTTAAAGCCTCAATATATTCCTCTTCAGCGGCCGTCTTTCCGGGAAAAAATCCCGTCAAAGAGCAATGTGGGGGGTAATTTAACACAGCAGGGTTTTTCAAGTTCCGGTCTTTGACCCTTTTCCAAAATTTACTTAATTGTTTACCTAGAGCTCCCGCAGGGCGGAGATCTAAAATGTAATCGGGATCAGAATGGCAATTGCAGGATCTGATGGGATTCAGCTCTGACCCCTGAAGTGAACAATTAAAAGTTAATAGAAATAAGAGAGCAAGCCTTAGCATGAAATCCTCCTTTTAGGATTTCTTCCTTATATTCTTGAGGCAAATTTATTTGCAATGCAGAGTTTGGAAAGAAGCAGCTCAACAAAAAGCTGATAATCCTTCCGTCGGAAATGAAGGATTAACATGAGCAAAAAGTTCAAACCATATAAGCCTTAGGTTACACATCCGTTTGGTTGGGCGACGACGACTTTCTCTTTCTCCCAAATTCTTAATTTGTCTCTATGGGGATTTTGGCAATCTCTTCCAATTGATTGCCAGATTTTCGATAGAGATAAAGCGCCCAGGTGGTATTCTCGCTCAAGTTTTTAGCTTTTAAATTTATGTACTTATTCTCTAATTTTCTGACAGCTGCTGTTGTTTTTTCATCCGTTTTTTGACGTAAAGTAATATGATAGCCAAAAGTTTTTGGTTTGGCTTTTATAAATTCAGGAGAAATGCCAATGAGTTTTACAAATTTTGTTGTAATGGCCAATAAATCGGGGGAAGAGAGGGAGATATAATCCAGCTTTGGTTTTTGCTGCAGGGTTTTAATGTCAATGGTAACGGGATTTTTACCTTTAACGGCTTTTTGTAAAGCTTCAATATATTGCTCTTCATCGGCAGTGTTTCCAGGGAAAAATCCCGTCAAAGAGCAATGAGGAGGATAATTTAACACAGCCGGGTTTTTCAAGTTTTGGTCTTTGACGCTATTCCAAAACTTTCTCAACTGTTTACCAAGAGCGCCCCCGGGACGCAGATCTAAAATGTAATCGGGATCAGAATGACGACAGCGGCAGGATCTGACAGGATCTGGTTCCGAGCCTTGAAGCACAAAGTTAAAAGTTAATAGAAATAAGAAAGCGAGCCTTAGCATGAAATCCTCCTTTTAGGATTTCTTCCTTATATCCTTGAGGCAAATTTATTAGCAATGCAGAGTTTGGAAAGAAGCAGCTCAACAAAGAGCTGATACTCTTTTCGGTCGTAATAATAGACGTTAGACTTCGGGTCGGGTGTGGTTTGAAGGAACCCTATTTCATTCACTGTCACTTTGACGGGAGAGGCGGTCAAAGAGGGATCGATTAGCGCGAGGGCCAGGATGACGTCCGAAAGGGTGAATTGCAATCCCGCACAGGGTTGCACCTTATGGGCGAAACTTAATTCCCGCTCCAACTTATCGAGAGTTTCCCGGTGGTTGTTTAAAGCGAGCAATTCCGATCGCAAACATTCCAATTGTGCCGTCAATTGGAGAAATCGTTCCCCGCACCACATTCTGGACAGAGAAAAAAGCTGGTCGTGAAGTTGAGATAATTGCTCTTTTTTCTGAGGGAATAGAACAGATAATTTCTGAATCAGCCCGGTAATTTCACTCAAGCTAAGAGAGAATTTGTACTTATTCCAATTAGAACTTAAGGTCCTAAACATAGCGAAAAAGGGGTCATTCGATTGGCGGATCCTTTCAGCGATGGGATGGGTCCAGGGGTATTGGCAATAAACAGAGCCCTGGTTTCCCAAAACCCCATATGTTTCTACGATGCCGATTTTTTTGAAATTTTTACTGAATTGGTCCAGCATGATTTGCAGCCGGACGGAAACGGATTGATCAGGGGTGAAATGAAAGGAGCGGACTATCTCTTTATCATCGAGCGCTTTTCGCAGATTGAAACTCCCATAACAAATGAGATCGCTTTTTTGGGAGAGCGCCTTATCGAAGGAGAGAGCGGCAAGCTCCTGGACAGGCTTGAGCTGAATAATCAAAGGGCGCTTCGCTCCTTTGACGAATTGAATCAGCGCTTCCGTTCCCTCATCTTGATGAGGAAATGGATAGGCTTTAAATTTCTCATCCAGCTCCTCTCCGTCATAGGGAAAGAGGTTGTCTAGGGTGGATCTCCCTTCTTTTACTTCAATCTTGACCGGTACGTTGTAATAGCAACAGAGCAATGTCTCCATTCTGGCTTTTTTGATGGCGCTGTTGCCTTCTCCCACAATCACCATTTGGATCGGATACTTATGATGGAGGCAGTAGAGGCGGTTTGCCTCGTCGAAGATTATCTTTAAGGCGAGAACATCGTCGGGTTCCAGATCGGTGGCAATGACAATCTCATCATAATCAGCGAGTTGAAATACTCCATGGATTTCGGAAAACAGGAATAGCAGAAGCGCCAGGAACCTTACCATGAAATCCTCGAATTCAATTCGTAGATTACCCTGTCGACCTCATTTTTGTTTTCCGAGTAAAAGTCTAAATGGATAAAAGTGGGGACAACCCCAAGGGCGTCTATAGTTTTGGCGACGTGGTTGTA
Source organism: uncultured Chlamydiae bacterium (assembly GCA_963696295.1). Lineage (GTDB taxonomy): Bacteria > Chlamydiota > Chlamydiia > Chlamydiales > JAJFMB01 > CAVOJR01. The sequence continues at coordinate 2,863,883 of CAVOJR010000001.1, forward strand.
AAGACAGTTAAAGCTGTTCGCCTGTCTGGCCAAGGGCAAGCTTCCTGTGATATGTGGCGTGACGAAATGGTTAAAGAGAAATATCGTATTTTTGGGCTCCACATTTCGCCGTTCGTAGGCGTCGGTATAGAGGAGTTTGCCAAACTCAGCATCAAAAAAGCGAATGGCTTTATAGCTATAGGGATTTTCAATGAAAAAATCTCTGGTATATAAAAAGTCGGGCGTTGGAGTGTCGGCAAAGACCACGAGGCGCTTATTACTGCCGATCATCTCCTCGATGGTGGGCCAGGCCTCCTCCGTTGATTGCCCATGCCTATAGCGGACAATATCAGCCGCTTCAAATGGAGCGGCGAGCTCATCGCCCGGAGCAAAGTTATTCAATAGAAGTGTGATAATCTCCCTTGGGTTCTCATCCAAAAAGTCGCGCATCTGCTCAAGCAGCTGCTGCAAGGGGATATTCGCGGCATCGAGACGCCATAACTTATCCCCGACAAATTCTTTTATCTTCTCTTTGAGAGTTTCCAGCGGCAACCTATCGAGGTAGGTCTCAAATTTCTCATTAGTCAAGGCGTGGGCGACGACAATTTCTCCGTTATCTTTCCGGTGAATGGGCAGTTTGAATGCGCGGACCCCATCGCTCAACTGCTCTGAAATGGTGCGGTTTTGATTGGCCACGGGATTCGGTATTTTGCCAAAAAGCTTCTTTCCCGCATGGCTTGAGGCGTTGTGAGCCATCACTTGAGTCACTTCATTGTATTTTTTATCCAGGCAGGGCGCCTCAATGCAGAAGTGGAGCAATAAAAGGGTCAGGTAAAATATTTTCATGCCCTAAATTATACCAGAAACAGAATTTCTAGAATACCTAATGTGAGCGAAGGGCGGCGGCAACCGGCATGCGCGCTACTTTCCAGCCGGCGAAAAGCGAGGCGGTCATGGCGGATAAGACGCTTAAACCCAAGGTCGTAAGGAGATGATGAAGATGAGCAGAGTCTAGTATTAATCGCAAGATTATTAATTTTATTTGTCTGCGGTTAGCGTTCCTTATAGGGGTGATTAAGGATTGGATAAGATCGTATTTTTATATAAATATTATTAACAAACATTGTTTTAATTGTCTAAATAAAGTATAATTTATATACAATAAAATAAATAAGGAGGTTAGGGTGTCAAATTTTAATAATATTGGTTCAACCAGCAATAACTTGGTTTCATGGGCAACAAATTTAGTGAATGATTCTCAATCGGGTATTGCAAGCGCGCTAAGCACCCTCGCCGATAATACTGCATCGCCGTCTGCAACAAATTTATTAACTAAGGTAAACAGGTATTATGAAGAGCATAATCTGCATAAGCCGTATAATTTAGAATCCATAGTAACTAGGGTAGCACAGGCGAAGATGCCATCATGGTGGTCAGGAATAAATGAAGATAAGAGAATTACTTACATAGTAGCATATGAGGAATATGTACATTACTGCTATCATCTTGATAATTTTCCACCAGAAGAAATCATTCCCATTTTGTGGAATCAACGAGAGCTTGAAGAGAATCGCCACAAAGAAGAAGTGGCAAAAAAACAAGCCCCTCAAGTTAAAAGCGAACTACAGGCAAATCCCGGCTCAAACCAATTAACTCAAATTGATGACAATTTGTATCGACGAGATGAATATACAACTGCGTATGATAATTCCATGTGTGAGGAGGATCCAGAAATGCTAGGCAAAAGAGCGTTATACTATCGAATTATTTTATAAAGGCGAGATTACACACAAACAACCTCAAAGCTTGGGATTTTGGGATAGACAAAACCAAATTTTGAGGTTGTTCTCTTATAAACATTGATCTTTGCGAGAGGCTATTGGGTACTTTTGCGGTTTGATTCCTTATTTGAAAAACTATACAAAAAATGCATTTGCTCGCATGGGTAATAACGCATGTCTTAACTCTTGGTTTTCGGCAAAGCCAAAATCCCAAATCTTGAGTTTGTTTGTGTATGTATTTAATATGAGCGAAGGGCGGCGGCAATCGGCATGCGCGCCACTTTCCAGCCGGCGAAAAGCGAGGCGGTCATGGCAGATAAGACGCTTAAGCCCAATGTCGTGAGGAACATGGTCCAGTTAAAGTCGAAGATGATGAAGACGTCGCGCGTTAAGCCGGGGCCAGGAGGCATTACAATGGCCCGGTCTAAAAAGCCGATTATGCCGAGATAGGCGACAAGGATGCCGACCAGGCTGCCGGCCACTCCCAAAAGCGCCCCTTCGGAGAGGATCAGCTTCAAAATATCCAGCGCCGATTCCCCGTTCGCCCGTAAATTGCCGATCTCTTGCTTCCGCTCCAAAATGGAGGTGGATATGGTGTTGAATATCCCCAGAAGGACGATGGCGATAATGATGATTTGCACGACTAGAAACTGCGCGTTTAACCAGTCGACGGAGTGCTGGTAATAGACCTTGTCGAGTACGTTGAATGGGGTAGCTTCGATGCCTGGAAACTCCTTTTGCACTTTTTGCGCCAGACTCAACCAGTCATCGTCATGTGTCAGCCCGATCGAGATGAGTTCGACTTTCCGGGTGTCTAAAAGATTTTGGGCCTGATCGAGCTGAATGCGGAAAATATGGTTGTCCAGTTCTTGCAGGCCGGTTTGAAAAACCCCTGTCACCTGGTAGCTTCTTTTGCGGATGGTGCCCTTGACGGTATTCACAACCAGGTCGACTTGATCGCCCGGTGCGACATTTAACGCCTTGGCCAGGCCGTAGCCCAAAAAAATGCCCCGTTCCTGAGTTGTGAGGGGAATCCCATTAATCATGTTCAGGCTGTGAAAAAACTTGTTTTCCTCAATTGCCTTGACGCCTTGACCAGTACCGCTAAGGGTGATATTGTCCTTCTTGAGAAGGGCAGAAAAGGTGATTCGCGGAAATATAAACTCCACTTCTTTTTGCTGCTGCAGGTATTTTTCCACCCTTTCCGGGTCCTCGATCCAATGTTTCCAGGGTTCGGCGTAAACATTTTCCCTGTACCCCTTCGCGTGGAGCTGTCCATGGCCGTATTGCGCGCGGATGGTGCTGTATTTGTAGTCTTCGAGCATGCCGTGGATAAAGGCCTGAAAGGCAAAGAGCGCTCCCGCCCCCATCGCGACGGTCAGCAAGACCGCCAGCGTTCTTCGCGGGTTGCGGAAGAGGTTCCGAAAGCTCAAAAAAATCAACATAGAATCCTTCCATCCTGCATCCGAAACAGGTGTTTGGCAAAAGAGTGAACCATGGGATCATGACTTGAAATAATAATGGATAATTGCTTTTCTTCGATAAGCTTTTCAAAGGTCTGCATGATTTCCCTGCCCGTGGCCTGATCCAGGCTGGCCGTTGGTTCATCGGCGATAATCACCTCGGGGTTTTTGGCGACGGCTCTTGCAATGGCCACTCTCTGTTTTTGTCCTCCGCTCAGCTCACCCGGCTTTTTTTTGCGGTGCTCCCAAAGGTCAACCGCATTTAACACCTCATGCACCTGTTCTTTAATTTGCTTTTTGGGGAGGCGCTGCCTGCAGAGAAAGTAGCTGATATTTTCTTCAGCGGTTAAAACCGGAATAAGATGAAATTGTTGAAATATGAAGCCGATTTTGTATTTTCTGATCTCATTTTTTTTAATTTCCGGAAGGTCCGATATGTCTTGATCTTGAAAAATCACGACTCCTTCTTGAACAGGTTCGATTAAACCTAATATATTGAGCAGCGTCGACTTGCCCGATCCGGAGGGGCCGGAGATGGCGGCAAGGGTATAGCGGGGAATGGCGAGGTCCAGATTTTGCAGAGCGGCGACATCCCGATACTTGAAGGTAAGACCTTTTAGATGATAAATCAATTTTTGCAAAGTTTCCCCCGATGCGAACCAATTCTTCAGTATCGCGATTTTGCTCAAAAAGTCAAAATAAAATTATATATATTTAATCTCCTCGGCATAATCAGGTAAAGAAGCTACTTCCGCCCATATACCCTTCGGCATCCCAATCCTTGTCATCATATTTATAACTAAACATTTAAGATGTCCTTCTGTGCACTGTCCCTCCCATTCTCTACTGCGCAGATTTCCTCCCGTCAACTGTTTGATACGATACATGGCCGTTTCGGCTCGAAGAGCGCATCGTGTAGTGCGTTGTCGGTTTCATGCTCATAGCGCCTGATTTCGCGGTAGTGAGTGGCCCATAACAGCTTGCTTGAACCGATTGGATCGATCCCAGTTGACAATTTCAAATTGGTAAATTATGTAAAAAAATAACTTGACAAAGTCTTGGGTGATTGCTTGTTTCAAGTTAATTTAACTCTTCGGAATGTATGCCTCAATTTGTTGATAGGATTTTTGTAAATTTAGTTGTAACATCTTCAGATAGTGTACAGCAAGTATACAAAGATGATAAAACACTAAATAAACGTATTAATTCCCTGTTAAATCATATTCATGAACCCGGTCTTTTAGATGATTATCCTGATTTATGGGGCAAAATGATCAAAATTTTGCCTTCCAAATCAGAGGAATCTGCCCTGATGATCTTAAATAAGACCTCTAATCTAAATGAAAAACAAGTTGTCCTTAGTTCTTTCCTTATAGAATGCGCCAAAAGTAATGATGTGAAATTAGCTCAATTTATCATCAAAAAGGGCAAAGAACTTGGTATCAATAGTCTCGATGAATGCGGTATAGAAATGTTTAGGGAAGCCTCTTCTCAACATAGTGAGGGAATATTAAAACTTTTGTGTGAAGAGGGTCTCAAAGAGGAAAACCTCAATGGTGACGATTTGCGAATGATTCTAAATCAACCCAAATTGTGGGAGCTTCTTTTAAAAAATAATCCTGAATCAAGATCTCTTTTGGAAATGCGCGCCAAGTTGATCATGGATGAAGATCCCGGAGAGGAAATCATCCGAAAAAATTGGGATCATTTCAAAGGTTTGCACAATAGGGAAGAAGCAAAGTATGTCATTCAGCATTTCAACATTGATGAAATCAGAGAGTTGCTGCCTGAAAATGAAACAGAGCTCAATAAGCTTCTTTTTTTAGCATGTGATCTGGAGAATCTCGATTTGATCGAAGAGATCATCAAAAAGGGAGGCAAAGTCAATTCGAAAAACAAAAATGGGCAAACACCCCTATTTGCGGCTTGTTTGGTAGAAAGTAGTCCAAAGGTTATCAAATGCCTAATCGACCAAGGTGCCAATATTAATGCCAGAGATACAGAAGGGCATACACCTTTACATGTAGCTTGTTGGAATGAAAATTTAGAGATTGCTGAATACTTAATTGAACAGGGCGCCAATATCAATTTGGCCAAGTTCGACGGGGATTCTCCTTTGCATCTTGTGGCAAAGTCGGATGGGGATTCTGCAAACCGTCTTTTTGAAATGCTTTTGCAAAATGCCAATCCCAATCTAAAGAATCAAAGCGGGGAAACAGCTTTGCATCATTGCATTGTTTCTAATGATCTTGATAAGATCGATTTATTATTATCCCATGGAGCAAATCCCAATTTGTTAAATGAGAGCGATCAGAAGCAATTAAATCAAATCATTAAAAATAATCCCGGCAGGTTGAAACTACCCATTTCTATCACCTATGGTGATTTTAAGGCTTTTGTCAATAAAGCAGGTTCACACACCATTGCCATGGAAATGATGCAAAAAAACGATTCTGATTTTGTGGCATTTGAGGACCTTAAACGTTTTCAGAAATTGCCAGGCATACAAGAATTTCTCAATCAAAGTTTGCAAGAGAGAATTTTGAAGCATAACGATCTCAAGGTTGCAGAACATTTAATAGCGCTTGGAGCAGATATCAATGGTCTCAATAGAGATGGCGATTCATTATTGCAGTCCTGTTTAAAAGCAAACTCTGACTCGAGCATCATTACATTCTTATTGAAACATGGTGCGGATCCCAACCTGCGTGATAAAGATGGTTTGCCTGCTTTCCATAACACTGCAAGTCTAGAAAAATTAGAAATTTTGCTGCAGTATGGCGCTGATCCTGATATAGTTTACCCCGCTTCCGGGACCTTTTTATGTAGTCTTCTATCTCTAAAAAATAAAGAGGACATTACTTTATTTTACCAATATGGCGGAGATATAGACATCGCCATGGAAATTATAAGAAGAAAGGTTGCAGCCAACTGTCTAGGTTTAGCTGGAGAAAATTATATCAATGGAAATAAGTTCGAATTAGAGGGGCTGCACCGTTCCTTAGCTTTTAGTTATGTGGCAGCAACATTTGAGGAATTTTTAAATGAAGATGATCCCGATGTTAAGAGCATTCCTGAAGAAATACGTAAAAAACTCAATGATACCGTCCAAAATGTGATTATTATACAAGAACAAGATGATAAACAAATAGAAGTAGAAGAAGCAGCTACAAAAATTAAAAATAAAGAACCTGTCATCATTGCAGCAAGTTGGTCTGGGCATACTATAACGGTCACTGTTAATAAAGGGAGGATCATTATTTCTAACCGTGGAGAAGGTGCATTTTTAAAAAATGGAAGAGCCTATGCTCAAATCTATGAATATCCTGAGAGTTTAACAACTGAGCAACTTGGGCTTTTAGTCAAAAGACTTGCCGTTAGCTATGAAAATCTTGAAGAATACGAAAAGATGATCAAGGAAGAACAACAAGCAGGGCGACTTGTTTTAGCAGAGCGCGAAATCGAAAACAATCAGACCGGCAAGGAGATTTCTCAAAAACCCCAGGCTGTAGCAAATTGCACCATTGCAAATTCTACGGCAGCAATTTTGGAATTGTGCATCGCTGAATTGGGAACCGAAAAGGGGTTTAGGGTTTACAAAAAATACAAAGCTTACCTAAGAGACTATGCTATCACCGCTTACAAGAATGACCATCCCGATAAAGAAAATGATCTTTTATATGACGCTAACTTTCTTCGCGAATTAGAGAAAAAAGAAAGAAAATATTTAAGCAGACATGAAGGAAAGCGGAAAATAAGCTCTACCGGGTGAAAGCGCACTTTATTGTTGGGAATAGTTAGAACGCATTATATACTATCTATTTTATTGTGGAGGCCCAAAGAAGCTCAGCTAACGCCAATAAATTAGGACCTCCAATGTTAGGGGGTCAAACTTTTTACGGATTTTTAATCTCCCATTTATTTATTCTTAACACTCATCGGTTAGAGTGTTCACTTTAGAATGTTCAATCCTGGAGAAATAAAATGTCAATATTCATGGGAAGAGAGCCCGTCAGAGATGCCGGGCGTAATAATGGGAGTTTTGCTCAAGAAACTTCAAGGGGGGGGCCTTCGTACAATAATGGTCCTCGAGATACTGTAATGGGGGGGCCTTCAGGTACAGGAATGCGCGAACATGTCAGAGATCAAGGGTTGTTTTATAATCTTGGCGGAGCGGCATATAACGGGCGAAGATATTCTCAGTCCAGTGATAATATCGGATTTATTCCCTTTTTTACAAATCTTCCTGATCCTGGCGAGCATCATGCGCGTCGCAAAGGGCGTGTTTTTACCGGGTGGGATGGGGGTTCCGGACCGCTGCGCGTATCGCTGATAGCCTCCCTGGCCATATCTTTGTTCGGTCTGGCTAACCGTTCTGCCCCTTATGTGATCATGGGTGGTATAATAGCGGCAGGAGCCATTTTAGCGGCTGCCATTCTAGCGGAAGACGACTAGTCTTTCTTCGTTGCGAAGCGGTAGAGGATAGCGCCTAGCAGAAGGAAGCTGCCAAGCGCGATGAGGTCGCCATAGGCCCCTTGGGTTTCATTAATATGCGTGTTAATGGTCTCCATCAGGGGCATTTGCTCTCCTTTGGAATTCGTGATAACGGTTCCAAGAAGGAGCGCGACAAGGATGCCTGTTAAAGCGCCGCCTGCGATTAAGCCTGAGCTGAACAGAGCGCCGGTTTCGAGGTCTTCCTCTTCTTTGCGAATGGCTTTCTTTCTGGTGACGAGCCATTTGATCACGCCCCCGATAAAAATGGGGGATGTAGTGGAAAGAGGCAGGTAGGCGCCGACCGCGAAAGCAAGCGAACTTACGCCGCAAAACTCCACAACCGCTGCAAGCCCCATCCCGATCAGAACCAGGTCCCAGGGAAGGCTTTGATTAAAGAGGCCTTTTACGATGGTTGCCATGAGCATAGCCTGAGGAGCCGGTAGCGGGTGTTTATGGTCGGCCGTCACTTCGCCAAAGCCGACGTAGTCATGCAGCAAGACCATGGTAAAGCCAACGGCGAGAGCGGAAGCGAGCACGCCGATCATCATACCGGCCTGCTGCTTTAGCGGGGTCGCTCCCACCAAAAATCCGGTCTTTAAATCTTGCGCGGTGGCGCCTGCGTTTGAGGCGGCTATGGCAATGATCGCTCCTACCGAAAGCGCGATCGGCTGGTAAATGTCCGCTGTCCACCCCCGCACAATAAAAATCAGGCTTGTCCCCATCAGGGTGGCAATGGTCATCCCGGAAATGGGATTGGACGAGGTGCCGATGAGCCCCACAATCCGCGAGGAGACTGTCACAAAGAAAAAGCCCGCTATCACAACGAGTATCGAGGAAAACCAGGTCACGGGAATTTGAGGAATCATCACCATGAGAGCTATAAGAAGCAGCGCCCCTCCGACGACAACAAAAATCGGCATGTCCCGGTCAACCCGTTCCAGGCTGCTGTTATTCCGGCGGAAAGCTCGTGCTGTATGGCCAAAAGTTTTTACAATCGTCGGCAGGGTTTTTATCATCGTCACAATACCGCCAAAAGTCACGGCGCCGGCGCCTATGTAGCGCACGTATTTGCTCCAAATTTCCATCGGGGTCATCTCGGAGATCAACTTGGTTCCAGGCGGAAGAACGACAGTCAGGTGCTCCCCAAGGTAAGTGATCAGCGGTATCAGCACTAAAGCCGAGAGCACGCCTCCGGCTACCATCACGCCCGCCACTTCGATGCCGATGATATACCCGACCCCCAAAAGCTCGGGCGCCACCTCGGCGGAAAGGGAAGCATTGGGAAGAGCTGATTTTTTACTGAATATATATTCAGGCACCTCTTTCCAAAGCCCTGCGATAGACATGAGCCCCTTATAAAGAACGGAGAGGCCGATCCCATAATAGACAAGACGGGCGGGCGAGCCCCCTTTTTCCCCGGCAATTAAAATATCGGCGCAGGCTGTTCCTTCCGGATAGGGTAATTGGCCATGCTCTTCAACAATCAGGGCTTTTCTTAGCGGAATCATAAAAAGAACGCCGAGTAGGCCTCCGCAAAGAGCCAGCGTGAAAATTTGCATGTAGTTGAAATACTCGCGGCCAGCTGAAAGGAAAACCAGCGCCGGCAGCGTAAAAGCAACTCCTGCCGCTACAGATTCGCCGGCAGAACCGACCGTCTGAACGATATTATTTTCTAATATTGTCGATCGGCCCAATTTCTTAAAAAGGGCAATGGCAAGAACGGCAATTGGAATCGAAGCGCTTACTGTGAGCCCGACCTTTAACGCCAGGTAGCAGGTGGTGGCGCCGAAGATAATGCCGAAAACAGCTCCTAAAAGAACCGCTTTAAAGCTAAATTCGGCTATGCTGGTTTGCGAGGCTATGTAGGGTTTATGTGCTATCATGATTTTACCATAACACCCGGATTAGGAACTGTCAAATAATAAGTTGACAATTAACGACTTATACTATTCCTTTTTTGTTTTAAACAATAATGTTATAATTTATTTATATTTATAGGAGGTTTGTATGGCGAAGATTATTATAGTACTGTATCCGGACCCTGTAAAAGGGTTGCCTAAAAAATATCCTCGCGACACTATCCCCAAACTGGAAAAATATCCCGATGGCACATCGCTTCCCACTCCGCAACAGGTAGATTTTAAACCAGGAGAACTGCTGGGATGCGTCTCCGGTAATTTGGGTTTAAAAAAATGGTTAGAAAGCTTAGGCCACACTGTTATTGTGACATCAGATAAAGAGGGTCCAAATTCTGTATTCGAAAAAGAATTGCCGGATGCTGATATCGTGATATCACAACCTTTCTGGCCGGCTTACTTGACTAAAGAGCGTATTGATAAAGCTAAAAAATTAAAATTGAGCATTACAGCCGGTATCGGTTCAGACCATGTGGACTTGCAAGCTGCAATGGATAGAGGTATTACAGTTGCTGAAGTGACCTGGTGCAATAGCATAAGCGTTTCAGAGCACGCTGTTATGCAGATCCTGGCTTTAGTACATAACTATATCCCCTCATATAAATGGGTTATTGAAGGGGGTTGGAATATCGCTGACTGTTCAGAAAGAGCCTATGACCTTGAAGGTATGAACGTTGGCATCGTGGCTGCCGGCCGCATCGGACTGGCTGTGCTTCAACGCCTAAAACCATTTGATGTAAAACTACATTATACCGACCGCCACCGTTTACCGGAAACAGTAGAAAAAGAACTGAATTTGAAATTCCATCCTGATGTTGAGTCTCTGGTGAAAGAGTGCGATGTGATCTCAATTCACTGCCCATTGCATCCTGAAACAGAACATATGTTCAATGATGAGCTTATCAATAAAATGAAACGGGGTTCTTATATCGTCAATACCGCCCGTGGAAAAATCTGCGACAGAGACGCTATCGTAAGAGCCCTAGAAAGTGGTCAGCTGGCAGGCTATGCCGGCGACGTATGGTTCCCGCAACCACCGCCGGAAGATCACCCATGGCGCACAATGCCTTGGCATGGCATGACACCGCATACTTCAGGCACAACACTATCAGCACAAGCCCGCTATGCTGCCGGTACGCGTGAAATCCTTGAAAACTTCTTAGCTGACAAACCGCAACGCACAGAATATCTCATCGTAGAGGGGGGTCACCTTGCGGGTGCAGGTGCTCACGCCTATACAGCTGGCGATATGACCAAAGATGTTTTTGCAAGAAAGTAAACAAGGGCTATCAATGGCCTTCCACTTTCAAGACGCCGATTGTTGGCGGTAGGACGAGCTTTGGCTCCTGTATCGGGGAGTCCTTTTCCGGGGCGTTTCCTGTGACAAACACATTCGCCAGATTCTTTCTCTGCAACGCTTTTTTGCCAAGCTTGCATTCGAGGCGGTCGATCGTGCGCGTATCAAACTCATTTTTCCCATTCACGTGGCGCGCCTTTAAAGCATTCCAGACAGCCCGGAATTCCTGGGCGTTATTATATATCCAATTTTCAATTACTGGCTGATTATAAACTGTTCCATTCCAAATATTTACCTTTGCAAGAACCTCATCAAACCAGGGGTTTTGCCTTAATTTTTCCACATCCAAACGATGCTGGTTTTTGCCGTTTTGGTAAACGTTGCCATCGGGCGTCATCAGGCAAACCTTGCACGTCTCTCTCACTTCCTTCTTCCTGATTTGATCCAGATAGGCAATAGCGTCATCTTGAGAAATCGCGGCGGCCTTGAGCTGTCCCTCCTCCTCCATAAACAGAAGATGGCTGATCGGCTTGGAAATTTGCTGCCCGTCAAAGGTATCCATCACATTAGTGCCCACAAAAAGGTTTGCGATATTCATGCCGATTACCGCATCGTCATAAGGCATAAAATTGGTTGTGCTGTTTAACTTCAGCGTCATCAGTTTATCATTATATTTGGCATACTCCTTAAGCCACAGTGTGTTACGGTTACCAGTCACTTGCGCTTGCTGCAACTGCTGCTGCTGCTGTTGCTGCTTTTGAACCTGGACGCTATAGCCAACCTGCCGGGAAGTCGCTGTGAAGTTGCTTTGCTGGCTTTCTACCATTTTGACAAGCTCTGCGGCGGCTTTGATAATGGGTTGAACTTGCTTTAGCATTTCCATCTGCAGTTCTTTGTCGAAATTGGCCTTCCCATAGAAGTCTTCCGCAATGCCGTTAAGATAGGTTTCGGTCTTCACTTCTTGCGATGGAAGTCCATAATCATTTAAAGGGTTGCGGGGCATTTTATAGCGGAAACACGCCGCATGCTTTTTAAAAAGTTCGGGCTGCTCTTTTGTCGCTGTCCTTGCCAGGAGTTCTCTGACATAGTTTCGCGCCTGAAAATGGATATCCTGAATAGCGTTCGATAAAATCGTCGCTTTCAACTTGGTGGATTCATTCTCGGTGATCCAGGCAAAGAGCCCCTCGACATCCTCCCTTTGACCGGCATCCCGGATCAGCTTGCGCAGATTTTCAGGGACAACCCAAAGGGTGCTTTGTGATTTGTCAGGGTCGATGGGGTTCTTTAAAAACAGACGCATCCGCATCACAGCTTGAGCTGCCGCGGACAACGTGGTGTTCTCGCCGATAGGGACGATCATTTTTGCCCTTTCTGATAGAGTCAGGTCTGTCCCGGTCGTTTCATCGGCGCCATAGATCTTAAAGATCCTCTTCCCTTTCAAACCAAGGCTCGGCAGCTCCCTCTTCAGATTCGTCGAAGGCAGCTGAACCGGTTTTCCCTCTTTAGGGAGAAAGTAGAGTTTCTTTTCCCCTTTTTCATTGAGGTCAAAGTATAAAGCTCCGGCGTAGTCCAATTTTTTCTCTCTCGCAAAAGCGCAAAATTGCTCTGCCCACGATTTTGGCAAGTGTCCTTTACTCCAATACCCAAGATCAATAATTCCCTCGACGGTATCAAAGTGGCTGCTGTTTTTCTTATACAGATCTTCGAGAAGCTTTTTCGGGGAATCGGGGGTAAAATAGTGCAATTCCCTGTTGTGCTGAAGACATGCCCGGTGCGACACGTTGGCGAGAAACTTGGGATCCAGCCAGTAGTTCTGTTCCACTTTCATGTTGGGGTAAAGCTCTTTTTCTCCAAGGGTCGCTGAAAATTGCACGGTGGCATAAGAGCCGCTGATCAGGTCTGCTCCAGTAGATGTCATTTTTTCAGGAAAATGCAAAACCTGGGGCAAAGCGTGGTAGCGCAAGTAGTCGGCTATCACTTCAGGCTCTTTTCCGATGCGGTTGATGATCTCCTGCAAAAAGTTTTGATCCTTGAGATCAGCGTCGGTGATTTCATCGAGCACAAAGGGACTGTCACATTTTTGCCATTCTCTAAATTTTTTACAAATTTCAGGTTCTAAGGCGCTCCTTTTTCTCTCAAGTTCCGCCTCCTGCCTCATCTGATTAATCATTTTGCGCATCGGTTCCTGGTACTCGACGCCTCTTTGATAGGCCGCTTGACAGGTTAGGGCGGCGGCGATATCCGCGCTTTCAAATTTTGCGCGCGTCGGGTTTTTTTGGTCGCGCGGCGCTTCCACCAGATCGTCAGGGAAGACCGACGGGCCATAATCCATCTCGCCGACTTTTGCCAGCGTATTTGTCAGGATTTTTTGCCTCAAACCGCGAATAAAGCTAACTTCCTGCAGCGACTCAAAGCTTAATTTGAGGTCGAGTCCCAGGTTTTTGTCTTTTACAAAGGCTTTGATTATAGGCAATGACTCCTTTGGCAGGCCTTCCAGATCGTCGATCAGCCTGTCGCACACCAAATCAAGGGCTTGCTTCTTATCTTCTTCCATAACTTGAGCCTGAGCATTTTCTCTGAGATGCAAAACCTGCCCAACTGTTCGATCCTTTAAGGTTAGCTTGACCTCAGCAGTATCTGTCATCAGCTGATAGGCGCGGAGCAGAATTTCCCGCTGCGATTCGGGGATGGGCTCAGGGGTGCCTTCGGCTTTATTGGCCTGAAGCAGGCTGTCGACGTTGCGGTGGGTTTCATCGACGAGGAAGATTCCCTCTTCTTTAAGAAGAGAGAGAAAGCGGTTGATCTCCTGGAGAAGATTTTCATGTCCCCGCGCTAAAGCCGCTTGCCAGCCAAGCTGGATGGCGTGATAGGTCTCCGGTGTGAAAACCAGGCAGACCCCTTGTTTTTTTCTTTCCAGCAGCACGTCGTTCCACTCATGCATCTTTTGAGCGTCAAAGGTGTGCTGGAGGTTGATATCCATATGGGCGACATTTTTCTTAAACACCTGCACGAGCATTTCCCGAAGATCTTGCCGCACCACGTCGAAGAGGGAGGGCAAGCTGAAGAAAACAGGCAGTTTGCCCACCGCCATGGCTTTGGCAGCTAAAATCGCGGAAATGACTTTGGTTTTACCGCCGCCCGCCTGAAATTCAAAACAGATGCGGCGCAAGTCCGCCTGCTCACCGGCATTTGGTTTTCCTTTGAAGAGGATGCGGAACATGTCGATTAACAATTGAGCCTGATTCGGTTCTGTTCTGAGCATGATCCCCGTGGAATATTCATAAAAGAGGAGCTCTGGCCAGACCAGAGGATCAAAGAGGCGCGTTTTATTCAGGATTGTCGCGATATCTTGCGGCGTTTCGGCTTTAGCCGCTTCTTTTAACTGGTCCAGCTTCGAGGCTTTCTTCATACAGGCGACGGCTAAATGCTGTAATTGATCGATCTCTTTTTGAGCGAGGAAAGGATTGTGCTCTGTGAGGAGGGTGGGATTTCTCGTCCCGACGGCAAGTAATACCTCTTGTAAAGAGATCCTGGTTTTCCCTTTTCTCCAGGCGTCTAAAAGTTCATGGTCAAGCGCGGGGTCAACGCCGTTGGTCGAGGTGTTCGCAACCTCTTCTATTTGATTTTTAAGCGCTTCTATCTCATTTTTTAGTTTATTCATGCCCTCTTGGATGGATTTTTCCAGTCCGGCTCCCTTGGGAGTAAAAATATCCACTTTTTCATTTGTTTGAAGCTCTTGAAAGGCTCGAGTCATTTTATCATAAAGTCTGCGGGCAAGCGAGGATTGTTGATATACCGGCTGCGTTTTAGAGGTAAAGTAGCCAAGAAAGGATTGCGCCTGTCCCATAGCAAGGGCAAAAGGGCGATTCTGATCAAATACCGGCTCCGTTTTGGAGGTAAAGTAGGTCTTGACTAAATCGCCGCAGGGTTTTTCCTCCGCTGTGCTTTGAGAGGCCGAAAATTGCAGTTTGATTTTCTCCTTGGGGCTGCTCTCTTTGGCTTTGGAAGCGCTGATATTAGATTGAACTCGTTTCTTCCCTTCAATGCTCTGGATGCTGTCCATGACCTTTTTCGCAATGGAAGAGATCTCTTGAAAAGTAAAGTCCTCCTGATGTTGAAAGAGTTCGGGATAATGTCTGACGATATAGAGCACTTGAACCATATGTTGGGAAGAGGGATTATTTTTTGCCGCGATCCAAAGGGTCTGCAGCTCTAAATCGAAGGGGTGATATCCCACTTTCCTCTTTGTTTTGACCGCTTCCAGCTCATTCAATTGATAGGACGTCTCATATTCACAACGACGGGCTTTTTCGAAGAGAAAGAGAAAACTATTCTGAAAATCACTTGACGAAAGATCCGGTTTGATCTCGTTCAGGGGTTTTGCCGCAACTGGTATGTATTCATTATTGTGATTTGTTTTTGCAAAGATGCTGCTGTAGATCGGGTCCCTAAGATCGACCTCCTGGGATATTCGACTGGCGGTGACATTTTCTAATTGGTAAGCTTTAGCCGCTAATCCCGCTTTCAAATTTATTTTTAGCTTTTGAAGCTGAATCAGCAAACGCTTCTGTTCCCCGTTTGTCATAACCAAAGAAGTTGGTAAACCCGCCTGATCTAAATGGGAATACATGGTCAATTGTTCGAACTGTTCGGCCACCCCTTTCCAAAAATCAGGGCTGATCTGGTCTACGTAAGAAGGGTCTAATCCCATTTTTCCCTCTTCAATTAAGCGCAGCGCCAGCTTGCAGACAAAGGCAGAGGCTTCCGGGGACTTGTCGGGGTTTTTAACCATTTCATTCAGAATATTATTTAGTTGTGAGCCTGTGGAAGCTGATTCAGATAATGGTTGGCCAAAGTGTAATCGCCAATCATCTGGTATACATAGGTCAAATAGAGCAAACTTAAGGGATCATCGGAGTAAAGATGCCCTGTTTTGTCGATCACATCGTATTCAAAATAACCTGGCTGTGCCACAATTGGCGATCCAGTTCTAAAATAATCCGCTCTATCAAACGGGTGGATGAGACTCAGCTGCTTGGCCGGGAGAATTATTTTCTTGACCGAAGGATCGGACAGACTCTCCAGCTGGAATGCGCCGGGCATTGCGATCCCTTCTAAACACCCCTGTTTTTGGCTTAAGGCAAATCCTTTATGCTGCATGGACTCCCAAATATGGGCCTCTTTTCCTTTTTTAAAGGTCAGCCCTCCCAAATCTCTGATTTCGATGGCAGTCAGCTCGCTTTGGTTAAGACCGGCAGCCGTTCCCCAAAACAAAACCTGGCTCATATCCATGCTTTGGCTTAAAAATTCTTTTGCCTTTTGAGGGAGGCCCTGCTGCGACATGAGCCGCAGCCCATCATGGGTGATGATCCCGCTCGGCCGGTCGAGGGTTGCCGCTACAGTTTGTGTTCCATCATCCACCACATATCCTTTATCTTTTCCAAGCCAAAGCGTTCTCTCTTTTAATAGTGAAGAAACATTAAAGGAGGTATTAGCCTTTAGAGATTCATTGTCCATTTTGAGCAGTTCATCGCCTGAAAAGGGGTGCTTTTTGAAGTAAATGGCCTTACCATTGAAATTCTTTTTAATTTCGAAGGAGCCGTCGCGGGCGATAATTTTATTGTTGGCGCTATTGACCGTGATTTGACTTTTGGGATCAATGCCAATTCTCTTCAAGACATCTTGATCTACCCAATTAGGCATCACCGATTTTCCCAGCAGCACACCATTGCGGGTCACGGATCCGGTAGAGAGGTCAATCAAAATCTCAGTCCCATTACCCTGCCACCTTAATTCCGGATAATAGGCGCTTCTCCAACTGCCATTTCCTGCCGTTATACCCAATTGCTTTAGAATCTCTTGCCCGATGCGTTCCCGTTTTTGGGGATCTTTTAACGCGGCTTCAAAAAGATCGAGCTGCGCCTCATGGCGGTAAATGAAATCATTCAACAGCAAGTCTTTTGAAATAGTCAAATTCAGCCCATAGAATTGGGCGCAGGTTTTGTGAACCAGAAAATCTTCTATCTGATCCTCAGGATAACTCTTTAACAGGGCGAACCGATAGTGCAGCGCTTGCAAAACACTCTCATCTTTATTTCGGCTATGATGCTGACGCTCGATCTGTTTCTGAAGATACTCCTGCAACTCGTTAATAAATGCCTTATCAAAGGAGAGCCCATCCACCTGATCGGCATACGTTTCGGCAAGTAAGCCTAATTTTACCCAAAACATCCCTTCTTTATAGGCGCTTGGACTCAAAATCCGCAATTGCTCGCGCACCAGGTTTTGGATATTCTTTTGAATGGAAGGTTCGTTTCTTAAAGCCATAAGGAGCGCATGGTCGCGAAAAAAACCGATCTCGATTTCCCCATAATTGAGGGGGGCCTCATTGGGGTGGGTGTTAATCCAGTGAATCAATTGGGGGATGCGGACATCGGGATAGGCGTCCATTTGTCTAAAAGCAAACTCGACCGTAGGCTGAGAGGAAGGGGTGTAGTTGTTATTTTCAGACTTTGCGTTGGTCGTATCCCTTTTAAAAAACTTACCCTCAGGCTTCACCTCGTAAAAATCTAATGCCCTATTTCGCAAACCGCTTAAGGTAAAGAAGTGTTGCGTTGTTCCTTTTTTTTCATCGATATAGCGGCGCTGAAAGACCCCGGTTAAATTTGAAAAGTCATAAGTATCGTACTTGGATTGAATGTCGGATTTCTGGAAACGATAATGAAGATTGACGAGATAAGCGAGCTCGCGGAATTGTTTTGGGAGGTAATCCTTATTTTCAGACTGATTTTTTGTTAAGCAATCCCAACTATTGAAATTATTAGCCAGCAAACGATAATACTTTTCCTTATCTTTTTCGGGGGAAAAAAATGTGGTGATTTGGTTTTTGAATTGACCGAGATAGGAAAAGAGATCTTTAACGGACTGATCGCTATTAACTTCATTTTGTATGCATCTTTCAAAATTTTCCAGAAATCTTTTTTCCTCAACGTGCAGAAAGGCAAATAAATCTTTCTCATTATTATTGGCGTTGACTCCTTTAAAGTATTGAGTAATTTGTTCCACGCGTTTCGATTCATCGCCAAAACGGAGAAATACCCGATGGTGGAAACCTGTTAACGTTGGATCTATTTTAAAACCATTCCGCTTCATGGAAGGGATCTGTCTGGTCAAATAATCGCAAATTGCAAGAGAGTGCAAGTTGAAAAGCATCAGCTGCGGAGAACTTTCTGAATTGATATTCAGCATGCTGAATAGAGATTTGTTTGCCAATGTAAGACAGGTCACACACTCGATTTTTTCAGCTTCGCTTAAATTGTCAAACTCAAGGTTTTGTTGATTGGGCTGGGGTATGGGCATAGTTCGCATGAGATTAATCATTGCTGAAGAATTTGAGTTTGAAAAAGCTCTCATTTTAGACAGAACATCCCGATTTTGGCGCAAGGGATTAATAGTTAGGCGATTTATTGATGCGCTGTACGAGTCAGAAAGAGAAGAATCATTGGAGTTGATCGCCATTTTGTCAGCGGCGTGAAAAGAAAAATCGGGCAGCGGCATTCCGATGAGTGGTTTTGTTAACTTCTGAAGGGCCTCCTGAATGTATAGTTTTCCCTTTGTGAACTCCTCTTTCGTGATCACCTGGGATTCAAAGGCTTTCCACAAGGAATGGCTGCCGGCCTGTAAAAGGGCCTTGGCTATATGATAGGGGGCTTTCAGATGCCTGACGGCTATCAATTTTCCATAAATAACTAAGCGCTTGTACTTTAACAAAGATAGGGGCCCTTGACTCTTATGGAGGAGCTGATCGCGGATCACCAGGCGGGCGAATTGATCGCTGCAAGTGCCGCTTCTTTGTTCCGTCACAGCCCAGCTGGCATCGATCGGGTCGTTCAAATCGGGCTCGGCCAGAGAGAAAAAGAACGCTTGCACCTCTTTAGAACCCCACTGCCCAAGGTCTGGTTTGATGTGGGCAAAATAGAGAATTTTTTGGATAAAGTTTTGATCAAAACTGCCATTTTCACTGGTCAACAGAAATCTGTTCAGAATCATTCTGTTGGAGCGGAAGCTCCTCTTCGATTTTCCATCAATGGTAAGCACGGGAAACATCTCGCTTCCCTCTCCCCGGTTGAGAAAATAAAAGGAAATTCTGCCGTCCGGCCGCTTTTCCAAAACAGCTCCAAAAAAATGCCGCCCTCTCGCGGTTTGAACGCTCAACGGGAAAACGACCCGGCCCCGTTGTCCTAGTTGTTTATAGACGTAATCCAGGATCTCATCCTTCTTGTTAGCTTGCACAAGTCCTACAAGCGTCTCCAGATTTTCAAGATCAGCAAAGATCCCCTTTTTTTCATCAGGCGTTAAGGAGCCTTGAAAGGCTTCCACCATCGACTTCCAATAGGAGATGGCTGTTAAAGGATCGCCCCCTTCCAGGCTTGATTCTTTTATCCTGGTATCGCCGAGCACTAAGCCGGGTGACCTCACGGAAATGTTATTGTGAGGCTTCTCTAGAGGAAGAGGGATCTCATTGGCAAGATTATTTAATTCGGCGGGTGAGGGGCGGATGATGACCTTCTCAACCACTTCATGGCAAGGCTGCACCACCGATTTCGCCTGTCTTTCGATAAACTCATCCTGTTCTGTTGCTGTGTCATCGGGATGTTTTATCCTTTCGAGGTGCGCCCCGCAGGCCCAGAATGTCAATCCCCCAACGACAGGAACAAGGCCTCCGATCAAATTAACCACGGCCTTTTGGAACTCTTCTGTTTTTGCGGCTACGCGTATTTCTTTGTCAGAATAACTTTCAGAAAAATAAACTCGAGCTCGGCGTGAGAAAATTGCCAAAATACCCATTGCCACCGCCGACACTACTTCGAGAAGAGTCTTACAAATAAAGATGAGAACGCAGCCAAAACCGACCACTTGCCCCACGACGGGAATAGCGAGAATTTGATAATGCCTCTTCTCATTCTCGGTCATAGGAACAAAGAGGCCCTGGCGGATCTTGTGGAATCTGCTGTCATTTCCGGAAAATGTAAAATTGTACGACCTTTTAGGGGCGCAATTTGTCAAAGAGAGCGCCAGGCCGCCGAAGACGGGAACAGCTGCCCGGACGATCCCGATTCCTATGTATTTCCCATGCTGAATGAAGCGCGCTTTGGCATCGAGCCGCTTTATCTCGAGAGTTAATTTGGATCCCCTTTCCACAAAGGTGGCCGAAAAAAGGTGGAAAAGGTCGATCGCGCACTTGCCGATGTTCGAGACGACCGTCGCAACGCCGATGACCTGGCCGACTACAGGGTAAATGGAGGTATTATTTATTTTTTGAGTGGTATTATCCATTTAGGTTACTTTATTTAAAGATAGACTGTCATCATAAAGAAAATTTATTAATATTGTGTTAATATTATATTAATATTTTATTAAATATACCCAACAGGACAAGGGGGTTCCTTCAATCCGGAGCATTGCCCGTAGGCAAGGCACGAGTGAGGACGAAAAATTGAAGGTATACCCAAACAACTTGAAAAGTTGGGAATTGGACAAGGAGGTTCCTTCAATTTTTTGTCCGGAGCGAGTGACCATTGCCGGTAGGCTAGACACGAGTGAGGACGAAAAATTGAAGGTATACCCAAACAACTTGAAAAGTTGGGAATTGGACAAGGAGGTTCCTTCAATTTTTTGTCCGGAGCGAGTGACCATTGCCGGTAGGCAAGGCACGAGTGAGGACGAAAAATTGAAGGTAAAACCGACGAAGACCAAAACCAACTCTTCAAGTTGTTTGGGTATAAAACCGACAAGACCAAAACCAACTCTTCAAGTTGTTTGGGTATACACAGGGGAAGTTGCCGGGACGATACAAATACTTTGCGTTTAAATGCAAATTTTCTATAGTTGAGT
The DNA here is from genome assembly GCA_963696295.1 of uncultured Chlamydiae bacterium. Taxonomy (GTDB): domain Bacteria; phylum Chlamydiota; class Chlamydiia; order Chlamydiales; family JAJFMB01; genus CAVOJR01. The sequence goes on from CAVOJR010000001.1 coordinate 2,884,707, forward strand.
TATGATAGATGTGAATCTCCATTCAATCCATGACTACTTTAGTCAGAAAAATATCAAATGCAGTCTTAAGGAAAAGTTCCTTGCCATCTCCTTGGATCCGATCCCCGTTTGTCTTTATATTGTGAATATAGAGAAACTAGAGGCCTCATTCATCCAATTTCGCTACTTCTTTCCAACCAAATTTATCCCTGAGGCCACTTGCGATCTTGCGCGTTACCTTCTTAGAGTTAACCAGGGATTGCAATTTCAGGGCTTCGGATTAATAGAAGCTGATCAAATCGTTTACTACAGGCACGATATCTACTGCTATCGCAAGCGAATAGATAGCCAGATCTTAGATGGCGTATTGGGTAACATTCTTTTATTTATTGATAACTATGGGGAGAATATCCAAGATCTTTCCTTGCGAAAAAAAACATTTGAAGAGATCGCGGGAAAGGAAAATTAGCTCCTGCTTCTTTTAACCGCAGACACGACATTTTCAATCACAACTGAGCTCTGATCGACTTTGATATCAAACCGTTCTTGTAATCGTTTAAAATCATCAGGATCCATTGTTTTAACGTCTTGCTCAATTTTTTTTAAGGAATCTATTGAGGTGTCTTTGAACATGTTGAGATGCTGTCCATATTGATACTCATCGTTGGCCTGTTCTTGCTTTTCGCCAATCGCACTTATAGTTGCATGAATACTGGTAAGTTCATTGACTTTTGGTTCTAGATTTATGATTTCAGCATGTGTATCAGATAATTTATTATGCCGGTTTGAGGTTAATTGATTTTTTAGGAGACTCAATCTTGTTATCTCGGCCTCCATAGTTTGAAATTCCGGCGTTCCAGGTGTTAAGCGGCGCTGGCTATCCATCAGGTCATTAATTTGATCAATTAAAACTATTTCTTCATCTGATATTTTTGCTCCTATGTTTTCCATTGAGTGTCCAAGTAGACTTAATCGCTTGTGAAGTTGTGGGAGCTGCTCCAACGATTGGTTTCTTTTACCATATCCTGTAGCTTGCCATTTTTGAAAATCGAATTTCATATTTTGAAATTTATTATTGATTGATTCTTTATTTTTGTAGACGAGATACCCAGTCCCTATAACGAGGGAAAGTCCAACAAAAATACAAATGCCTACACCGGTACCTACGCCTAATGCACCTACAGCAGCAGCGGTTTCAACGCCCACTTCAAGCCCTGCAGCTACTTCCGGGACAATAATCGCAGTCATTATACCCGATAACCTCGATAAATTACGCACTGCGTTAATTTTGTTTTCCTCTGCTTGTTGTTTTAATGAATTTAGCTTTAGATTTAATACTTCTTTGACGGTAGCGTTGCTTTCGTTTTTTATCTCCTTCTCTACCTCTTCCATTTCTGCATTAATAGCCTGAGCTGTTTCAAAGTTGTCCCTTAATGACGCTGATCCTTTAATAGCATTAATAAGAGGGATTGCATCGATTCCCAGCTCAATAATACTCATGAGGGTTGCAATTCCTTTTTTGGATAATGTTTGATCGATTTCTTCTTTTTCTACTACCAATTCTGCTATCGCTAATTGTAAAGTCAAGATAGCATCTTCATCAGGTTCTGGTTCTTTGAATAGGGCTTCTAATTGTTGCTTTTTGTTTTCAATTTCCGCCTTCACCACTTTATAGCGCGGGAGCACATCTATGAAATCCTCGGCTGAGAAACCCTCATCAATTTCAGAGATTAGATTAAAAATTCCATCGCCGGCGGCAATTAGTATATCATTGGAATCATTATCCTGTGGTTTTTCTTCTTGGTGCGCAGACAAAGAATCGATCTTACCAGCAGTGCCGGCAATAGGGCTTGCAACAGCATTCTCTTTCCCTCCATGAACTGATACTAATTCTGAAGAATTAATAGGAGAAGAAGTTCTTTTTGGTTCAACCATAATATAACCATTGTATAGCTATATTATATTATAATTGATTATTAATTATTTAATAAGATTGCATCTAATATAAGCTTGAAAAGCATCTATAAGTGATTGATAAGCCCTTTAATGGGTACTTCCGCACCCCGATTTTTATTTTACAAGGTGTAATTAAAACAAGTGACTTATTAGATAATTAACAAATCTAGCCGGAGTTGATAAGGAATGGAAGCAATCATAGCGAGCAGCCGATAGACCACTCGCCATTAAGTTGGATTAATACCAATCGCCCGGGCGTGGGGGGCTCATATCGTAGGAAGGCTTGCTAGCGCGGCGCTAGGATTTCTTTTACGACGCCCGATACTTTGTTATCAACGGCGCCTGATGCGCGGTAATCTTCTGTAGGATACATGCCGCCCACTGATTTGCCTTGATACTCTCCGCCTAATAAAGTTGAAATAATACTCATCTTGTACCTCCAAAGTTGTTTTTATACTTATAATTATATAACACGAATATTAATAGTAATTATAGATGAAATAAAATTTTTGTAAATTAAAGATAATTAACTACTGTGCCGAAGCAATTCTCAAAGAAAAGAGGTTGATTGACGAAGCCGTTGCCGCTCAAAGTGATTTCAATATCTTGGCTAGCCTGCCTTTGCAAGGTAGCTATGACGATTTTTTGGATGTTGGATCTGTCGCATAGTTCGACCACTCCCCTATTCTCCTCGACATATAACTTAAGAACCCTAATACGTGTCGCATCTAATCGCACATAATCAACGGCTTGTAAAGTGTTAATGGTGGAATTGCTCACCGCAGCCGAATTGTGAGACAGGGCCTCATTCACCTGCACCTTATCTAAGTCTAGAGATCCCGCAGCCCTTATATTGTCAAAATAACCTTGCTTTGCCGTGATGTCGCCCGCTTGAGAGGAGAGGTCTTGAGCCGAGATCCCCTCGAGGACAACGCTTAGAGCGGCTATCTTCGAAGCTATAGTGGGTGAGCGATTATACCACGAGACTGCACCCATTTCAGAATAAACCTCAGTAGCATAGCAATCGTTTAAGGTCACGCCCAATAAGGCGCTTACTATCTTAAAACGGGTCATTGTTGCCAGGAGGGTGCTTTCGGTTGAACAGGTTTGGCTATGGAAGAGGCATCCATTAAACTCCAGGGGGTTGGGCTGACGAAAGAAATGGCAGCTGAAAGCGAGTTGATTATACGTAAGCGGCTGGAGTGAAGAGTTCACATTATTCCATCTTAAATAGGTTCTTCCATTTTTACTCTTGGGCCATTAGAGGTCAAGCTTTAGAAGCGTAAAAAACCAGATCTTTATAACTTGTTAACAATGATATACTAACATGTGTGTATGATAATGTTAGATAATTCTACGACTTATAAGGGGGAACTCCTAGACGTTAACCTGAATGTGGTCAAAAGGTCCTATTCTTGACCAGGAAATGAAAACGCTACGGAGGATTTTTTTCTAACTATCGAAGGGAGGGTTGCCCATTCTGCCCCCCCTCCTCGATCAGAGAATCTCCCTTATGGTTGAACGGTTACACTGGCGGGAATAGAAGTATTGCCAACGTTATCGACCGAGACGATGTAATAGGTAACCGGTTCGTTTTTACAATTATGAACTTCAAAGCGCAAGGGTTGATCGCTTAAAACCTGGCCAAGTAAAAGCGTGAGCTCCTGATCTTGATATATTCGAAATTCGGCAATACTTTTGGAAGGAGCGTTCCAAGTTAAGATATTGACATACTCCGTTTGCGTCGGAAATACGTTGGCTTTTTGATATCCTTTCAAATTTATGGGCGGTGATAATATAGTCAGCGTTTTACTTGGACATTTCTGTCTTGGCTGCCAATCTGTTGGATCTGAACTTTGTAAATCTAAAAGGTGATCAAGCACATCCTTTGGAGTGCCCCCTGAACGCAAAATGTTTTTGACGATATCTTCTGTTTCGCTGATCAATGACTGGCTTACCCCATGCAAATGAAGATTCATTCCATATTGTTTGCCTTTGACATCAATTTGCGACATGATTCCGGACAGAATTTGGATAGCAGTGACCATGCTCACGCTATTTCCAAAATCCCCTGTCCCCCATTGGCCTGAATGAATACCCGCTGTCGTATTGCCCGGAGAAAATTCGATGAGAGAGGATATTGCTCCAAGATTGCCCAAAAGAGACTCTTTAAGAAGGTATTCAAGATTGCTTAATTTATATTGTTTGACTGGAATCGGGGGGGAGGTTTGACACCAATTCAGCGAAGCAATGCCAATAATATTAACTTGTTCATACGGCTGCTTCAGTGTAATGATATCGCTATAGACTTGAGCTACAGTTATTAGCTTGAGTGCATCCGCATAAGGGACATTTGATACGTCAAAGCGCCTAAATACATCAAAAACAATAAAAGGTTGAGCGTCTTCAGTGGTTGGGAATACTCCGGAAGCCCCTGGACTCACTGGAAGAGGAGGATTGTTCCTTGCCGCATAAGCTAATTGAGCTAATTGTGGAAATTGGAAAAATATACGTTCTTCCTGTAGATTTCCCATTCCCCGAAACCCTCCTCCAAACTTGTCCGCATCGGCAAAATCGACCCAAAAAGTTCCATCGGGTTTATAATCATATTCGCCAGGATCGGCAAACACACTAAAATTGATGGTGTTTAAATTGATGGAGGAATTCAATAATGCTTCAAAATTTTTGTCCGACATCGTAATTTGCGACCAATTAACAAAATCTACTTTAGGCTTAGAATAAGGGTAAGAAATTTGACCGATAGTCCCTTTTAGAAGCGCTTCTTTCTGAGCGTAAGGTTTTTCTGCCAATAACCAGTCACTGAAGGAAGACTGGGTGCCTGTTAAGTCAGTTTTAACCCTCTTGACATCGATTGCGCTTTGGGGAACATTGGAATGGCTAAAATTTAAAAAAAACAGCGTTAAAAAGAAAAATTTTCTCATATATCCTCACTTACCTTTGAGACTACTGTAGGATAAAAGATTATTCTCTTCAATTTTTTTTAATTATACCCAAACAACCTCAAAATTTGGGATTTCGGCTTTGCCAAAGCATTCAACGATCGTAAACAGGTCCATATTGTTAATTGGGAAAACCAGCTTATCGCGGCTATCTGCTGTTGACCATTTTTTGAACTCATATTCCGAAAGGAGACTTCCAATGAATTTCGTAAAGTCGAGATGATTAATTCCATTTACTTTTTATTGAACTTTAATTTATATTCTATGGAATATTAAATAAAAGGTTTCTCATGCTTTCATTTCCCGGTCACTTTACTTCCCAAGCCCATCCTAGTGTGGATATGTTTAAAGAAATCGAAACACTCAATTCCCTGCTCAAAAAAACCAATGAGGGGTTTGAACAAAGTGGAATTTCGAAGCTGACCCCGGAAAACTTTCGCTCAGCAGAGCCTGCAACGCTCCAAGAATGCAGGGATTTTGCCAAGACGGATCCATTTATCCAACTCGTGCAAGAGCAATTACATCATCTTCCTCGCGATAGTTATACTTATTTTTACGCCCTTAAGTATGTGGAACGGGAAGTACTGAAAAATAAGTTAAGCTCTTCCAACATCTTTTCCGTTGTGAAGAGAATCGGACAAATCGTCTTTCCGGAAGGAGGGGGAGAATATCGTAAAATCAGTACTCTCATTTTCGATGACCGCAAGATGCCCAAGGGGAGGACGGGAAAGGACTTTAAAACCTTGGATGATTTATTTAGGAAAACAGACGTTTTTGAGATCTGGAAGGCTCAAACAAGAACCAAGGTCTGGAAGGCAGAGTTCGATAAAGAGAAAGTCTTTCAACTTATGGACGCGGATGACGTTAAATGCCTTGAAAGGATTGCTACCATAGCGCCTCCTCCCGATCAAATCGCCTCCCGCATGAATGAGCTCACCGATGCCATCCAGTCGCAAGCGGATTGCTATGCAGTCGCCGGCCGCGTTCACCAGATCATCGTGAAGGCCCACCCTTTTTTGGATGGCAATGGACGCACCGCGCGGATTATGATGAATATCGTTCTGATGCAGGCGGGCAAACCGCCGCTTCTGATCGATAACGACCAAAAATACACCGAAGCGGTCAGCGGAGACAACTTTGCAGGCTATATCAGAGAGCTGGCCGCGCACCAGCCCGCTTGCGATCCGGTCGTTTCTCTCGCCCTCCGGAACTTGTTTGATGACACTCCAGAGGGTCAGATTTAAGAATGGCGCCCTGCAGAAAACACGCTGAGGCCTATCATCGGCAACTAGAAAATTTTAGACAGCCCTTGGGTCATTTGCACGGCCGTTCGAACGTTTATCAGGATGTCTTCGGCATAGACTTTAGCGATGAAAAAGACAGCGGCGCAGGCGATTGAGGCAGTGCCCGCCAAGCGAGGCGCCGAGAGGGATCGTAAATCGGAATCCTTTTTCCTCTGGCAGAAGCAGAAGCACCTGCAAGATATACCCTAACACACTCAAAATTTGGCTTTGACCAAATTTTGAGTGTGTTAGCGAGCAGCCGATGGGCTGCTCGCTAAAAAAGTGGGATTAATACCATTCGCCCGGTCTTGGGCCGTTCTCTTCCCAAGCCTTGAGGATATCTTCGTAAGATGGAGCGGGAGCGCTTTGTTTCGGGGCTTCTTTTACCTGGCTGCTCTTTTCCTCTTTAGCACTAACAGCGCCTGGTGTGCTGTAATCTTCAGTAGTGTCCCACCCGCCGGTGCCGCCTTCCGACTTACCCCGATTTTCTCCTGCAGTAGTCAAAAAGTAATTCATAGCTGCCGTAGTGAAACTATTAAAATTAACGCTCATTTTTTTACCTCCTAAGGTGTTTGTTTTTTTTTGTTTATACTAATAATTATATAATACAATTATTAATGCGGTTTATAGATGAAATGAATTTTTTAATAAATTTCAACTGAAGCTAAATCAGACGGCTGGATCCGCCCTGGATCAGCACATGCACCCCGGTTTGCTCGCGGATGATTTCAGTCAAAAGGTTAATGAATTCTTAATAAAACTTTAACTTCGCTGGGGTATAATAAGATATATGATTACAATTAAGAATTTTGATATTTCAGAAGTTTACCCCTCAGGCAGCATCGGCGATGTGTTGGTCCGCGAGGGCGCCACGGCCTCAGTGGAAATGCATAAAGGCAGGCTCGTCGTGCATGTCAAGGGAAAGGGGGCTGCAGAAACTCTCATTAAAGAGGACGGTAATTACGAATATTATGTCTCTGAGGATCTGGTTGATTTGAAAGAAAAAGTGATCGAATTTATCGATCAACACCCCTCGCTCTTTGTCTTCCCGCTGATCGACACTTGTCAAACGAGGGTGATGAGCGCCCTCCCCTTAGGCGGCGGTAAGTTTGGCAGAGTATACGAAGTCAACAGGATTGCTTTAGACAACCTGATATTCTCTGTCAATCTCGTCTTAAAGATCCCTTCAGGGGAAGAGCGCTCAGAGGAATCAATTTCCTCCGAGATTCAATTTATTCATGAGCTGCACCGACGCTTCAGCAAAGAGGAAAGAAAGAAGTTTTTCCCCGATGTGCATGAAGTCACCTATATGAGACAAAGGGGCTACCTCGCGGAAAGGTTCGATGGAAACCTGGAAGATTATTTATTCGATGAAAATCCCTCTGTAGAAGAGAGGATCGAGATTGCCCATCAGCTCATAGAGCAAATGGCCCTGCTCTCAAAATACAACGCGATTTACACCGACGGAAAATTAAAAAACGTGCTGATCAAAAAACATCCCTTAAAAGTGGTTTTGGCTGATTTTGGGGATTGTTGGTTTTTGGATAAACGGCCTCGAAACAGGGAGTTTGCGGCGACCTTTGCGATGAGGAATGATCCATTATTTGATAGAACGTGCAAAACTGATGAAAAACTGATGAGCGAAGTCGACGCGCACTCCGCCCGCTCTTTAGGGTTGATGCTGTGCCATCTTTTTGAAGGTGTGCCCATTTCATCTAAGAATTATTCGAAGCGGGAACTTGCAGAGTATTTCAATTCGAGCCTGTCCTTAATAGAGATTTATAAGAAAGATCCCCTTTTATACGATGTCATCGGCAAGTTGCTCGGATTTAATGGGGGCTGTCAGCTCAAGCCGCTGCAGGCGTGGAAATGGAGTCAATGCCAACCGTTTCTAAATGAACTTCTAAAAAAACATACCGATGTGGAAATTGCGTTAATGGCTGCTGAGCTGTTTGGGAAGATGACCAAAGAGGAGGCGGCTCAAATGGATGCGGATGCTTTGAAGATCAAATGGAACAATATTCTGGATGCATCCTCTTGATGGCCGCTAATTTGAATTAGACACTAGCTATCTATAGTATCCTCAAACAGAATATCGAGGCTGCTGCCATTCAAGGGGGCGACACCAAAACGGCTGTGGATAAAATTTAAGTTTTAAAAACTGGAGAAGGAAATCGTAAAAAAACAGGCAAAGTTGATATTATTTATTTGGTTTCAAGCGGGTATGTCGGTAACTCTATCCCTTGCGCAAGCTCTAAATACTCCCGAAACGACATCCCTTGCATCTTATAACAAATAGCCCGCCTCGAAAGGTCGTGGCTGCCTCGATGGATTTCCAAAGCGGAGCTTCCCGAAGCGAGTACGGTCAGTGAAGGATAAGTATCGTAAATGCTTTTGAGCTCCTGGGACTTATGGATCTCATCAATGGCCAGCCATTTTCCTCCAAAGGAGGTAAAAAGTGAGGCGATCTCATAGAGGGAAAGATCTTCCATCTGAAAGTTGTCAGCCTGGATAGCAATCCTAATTTTTATGAGAATATTGGGAACGCATTCCTAATTTTTATGCGTAATATTGGGAACGCATTCCTAATTTTTATGAGCAATATTGGGAACGCATTCCTAATTTTTATGAGTAATATTGGGAACGCATTCCTAAATTTTATGAGTAATATTGGGAACGCATTCCAATTTTATATACCCAGGCGCTTTTCCAGGGCTTCGATGCGCTTGATATATTTCTCGATATTTCGCAAATAAACGGAGTTGCGGTTATATTCGGCCAGGGAAGTCGCCGGGACGCCCCCGTATTTGCCCGCTTGCGTGAGGGATTTGGAAACGCCCGTGCGCGCGGTGACCACGACGCCGCTCGCTAATTTGATATGGCCGTTGACCGCCACCTGGCCGCCCAGGACAACGTGCCTACCTGTCTCGGTAGAGCCGGCGATCCCGGTCTGGGAGACGATAAGATTGTCTTCGCCGACTTTCACGCCATGGCCGATCTGGACGAGATTGTCGATTTTGGTGCCCCGTTTAATGCGGGTCTCTTTAAAGCGGGCCCGGTCGATCGTCGTGTTCGCGCCAATATCGACATCGTCTTCAATCACGACTTGCCCGAGGTGTTTCAGGTGGATATGCCGCCCCTTTTCATCGGTCTGGTAGCCAAAGCCGCAGGAGCCGATTACAGCGCCAGGCTGTATCGTCACGCGGTTTCCGATTTTCGTCCGCTCCCGGATGGTCACGCGCGGGTGGATCAGGCAATCGTTTCCGATGCTTGTGTCTGCGCCGATATAGCTGCCGGAAGAGATGGTCGTGCCGTCGCCAATTGTCACCGAATGATCGATGACGGCATAGGGACAGACCGTTACGTTTTTACCAAGGCGGCATGATTCGTGAATGACCGCGGTTTCATGGATGCCGCCAAAAGCGGTTTGAGCGGGTGGTAGCATCATTTCCAGAACCTGTTGAAAGGCCAGGGAGGGGGAGGGGTGGATCAGGAAGTTTTTGCCCGCTATCAGCTTTGTCTCAGAGTCGGCGAAAATTGCGCCGGCTTTCGTTTCATTCAAGGCCGTTTCATAGCGGATGTGATCGAAGCGGGGCCTTGCAAAGAATGAGATATCGGATTCGGTAGCCGTCTCCAGCTCGGCAAAGGAGGTGATTGGGTGATCAGGATGGCCAACTAATTGGGATCCGGTAAGTTCGGCTATTTCTTTGAGGGTAAATTTTTTCATAGAGTTAGAAGGGGCGATGTACGCCCCTGTCATTTATTTAGCAGCTTTTAGTTCTTTTTCGAAATCTTCATCCATGGCAGCAACAATGAGCTCCGAGATGTCGAGAACAGGATTGTAGAAAAAAGTGCTCTCTTCATTGACGATCATGTCAATATTGTCTTTTTTCGCAACTTTATTGGCCGCTTTATTCACCTCTTCAGTCAACTTTTGGACAATCTTAAAGTTGGCCTGGTTGAGGGTTTGAAAATATTGGTTTTGCTGTTGATTCAACTCTTGGCTTAAAGCGCGGAATTTTCTTTTCAGATCGGTCTCGGCTTCAGGGGAAATGCTGTCCAGATAGTCAGCGTTCTCCAGTTTTGCCATCATATCGTTTAAAGACTTTTCTTTTTCTTCAAGCACCGTTTCCATCTGCTTTTTGAGTGTTTCGAAGTTGCCTTGTTCCAGTTTGCCCAACTTTGATTTCTCGACCACGTTCTTGAAATTGATAAAACGGGTTTTCAGAGTTTTGACTTCTTCTGCCGCGTTTACCGTTGTTGACAACAACAATAAACAGCCGATAAAGAATTTATTTATTTGTTTCATAGTGTATTCTCCACTTTTAAGTAATGCTTTCTTTAAAACTTTCCGCCGACCTGCAGGAAAAATTTCTTAACATCTTCATCATCTTTCGGATTCAGCGGGTATCCCATACCAAGTGTTAATGGGGGGCCGCCATTGCCAAGGATAAATACCCTGGCGCCATAACCAACCGCCTGGTAAATGCGACCCACTTGCCACGGATTAGAGGTTAAACTACCGGCATCAAAAAAAGCAAATATATCGATGCGTTCGTTCAACTGATAGTTGTATTCCGCTGTGAACAGCTGCATGGAAAGACCCCCTTTGGCCGCTCCATCTGCGAATTTGGGGCCAAGAACGTAGTCTCTATAGCCGCGAACCACTGTGTCGCCGCCCAAGTAGAGCCGCTCGTCGAGGGGCATTTTGTCATTGCTCTCGGCTATCGGCTGTAAAACACGGGCGTCTCCGCGAAATTTCAGATAGCTTTTTTTAGTTAACGGATAATAGTAGTTATTTAAATAGGCGAGACTGACAAACCGGACTTCGCCGCCGATACCGGCGATCTCTGCCTCCAGCCGGGATTTGAATCCGCAGGTGGGAAGGGCGGGATGGTTGGTCGAATCATAAACATAAGAGATTCCCACTGCCGAAACCAGGCTGTGTCTGCGCGAAGCTATAAGGAGGTCGGGGCTGATGTCGTCTCCCTCCAGCAGAACGCGCGAGTGTTTCAGGCGGTAATGGTACCCCTGGCGTAAAAAGGCGTTGATCTGGTAGACCGCATTGAAATTTAATCCATACGCTTCGATGTTATACTGTTTGGAAATGTATTCCGTAATCGATTTTTCCAGGTTAAAGCCGACGCTCCAAAGGGTGTCCATGAAATAGGGCTTCATCCAGGAAAAGACATAGCTTCGCGATTTGATACCGATAGTAGCCGTCAAATGGGCGTATTCACCGCCGCCGCGCAGCTCTCTCAGACCGTTTTTCCAAATATAGCGTAAGCCTTTGATGTTAAAGTTCCGCTCTGTGATGTTGGCGCCGCCAAAGAGGCTCTCTACCGTGCTGAATCCGAGAAAAGCGCTCATATTGCCGGTGCTGGTCTCTTCCACCTCGATATGGACGTCGCGGAAATTGTCGCCAAGGCCGCAAGGACCGTCCGATCTCACTGCGTAGACGTTGACGTTTTTGAAAAATCCGATATTGCGCAAGCGCTCTTCGGTCACTTTCAGCTTATTCGCATTGAAAACTTCACCGGGAATAAGAAGCGTTTCATGCAAAATGACACCCGATTGCGTTTGGCTGTTTCCAAAGATCTTGATCAGGCCGATCCGGAACTGCTCCCCTTCTTCAATGGTGAAATGGAGGGTATAGGATAGCTTGTCAAACTCTAACTTAGGCTCAAAGTCGACCAGGGTGTCGATATATCCTTTGCGGCCATAATAGTCCATGATGTTTCTTGCGGACTCGCGGATGGTTTCAGGAGAGTAGTTATCTCCCTCTTTGATCTGTATCAGCTTCCTGATAGTCACATCATCGACGATGCAGTTGCCTTCAAAGGTGACCTTGCCGACGGTGTATTTTTCCCCTTTATCTGCGGTCACAATAAGCTCGATCCGCTTGTCTTTCTTCGATTCTCTGACATCAATGCTCACTTTGGCGTCGGCATATCCCGCGTCCTGCAGGTAATTGAGAATCACAAATTCATCCTGGCGCACGGCTTCTTCATTGTAGGTTCCCTCTGCGGTCAGCCAGCTGGTAAACAGGTTGTAGCGCTTGGTGATCATTTGCTCGAGGATGTCGTTTTTTTCTTTATTGGTAAAGTTGATGAATTTGATATCGCTTACATGTCCCGAACGCCCTTCATTGATGGTGATTTCGATCTCCACTTCATTAGATTTCGGATCGGGCTTTACACAATAATCAAGTTCGGCTTCGAAGAAGCCTTTGCGGATATAGTAGGCCTTTAGTTTGTGAAACGCCTGGTTGAAGCCCTTGCGGTCAAAAATCGACAGCGGAGCGACGTCGAGCTCGTACTGCAGCCTTGTTGTTTTGACTTTTTTATTCCCTTGCCAGCGGATCATGCGGATCGTCGGCTTTGGCCATACTTTTAATGATATGTTAAGCTTGCCGTTAACCGATTCGAGCTTTGGTTCCACATGGTCAAAATCAGATACCAGGCGCTTTAAGTCGCTATCAAAATCCGTTTGCGAAAAATGAGCCCCTGCCTTGGTTTTCATCCGCGCGCGCACAGCAGTTTCAACCGCTTCGGGGTTTTTGGAAACGTTTACAGGCAAGATATCGATTTTTTCGATAATCTGATTCTCATACTGAGTGCTTTGTCCATGCAGTCTGGGGCAGAAACAGAGAAGAATAAAAAGTGTATGGGCGATAAATTTCATATATCTCACTATAGCTCGTGGAAAAGGTGTCATGATAGGGGAAGAATGATAATTTATGCAACATATACCCAAACACACTCAAAATTTGGGTATTCAATCCGTTCTTTACGCTTTGTCCCGGCCCATTAAAGCCCGTGCCAGCGTGCTGCCGTCGACGTAGTCCAGCGTGCTTCCCATCGGTATGCCAAAAGCGAGTCTTGTGATTTTAAGGGGGAACGATTCGAGTTCGCGCTTAATAAAAAGAGAGGTCGCATCCCCTTCCAAGGTCGCGTCCAGCGCAATAATGAGTTCGCTGATTCCGTGCGCGCGGATGCGCTCCTTCAGTTTTGGAATGTTTAATTTGTCGGGCCCCAAACCCTCCATGGGAGAGAGCAGGCCGCCAAGAACATGGTATAGCCCTTCGTATTCGCGGGTCTTTTCAATCGCGAACACCTCTTTGGCCGTGGCGACCACACAGAGCATGCCGGCAGTTTTACGCTCTGCGGCGCAAAAGCGGCACTGCCCGGCGTCGATTAAGCTGCCGCATTCCTCGCAAATCGCAAGTTTTTCCTGCAAAGTGTTGAAACAGTGGGCCAGTTCCTTCAGCTGGGCCGTATCCCAATTAAGAAGCTGAAAGGCAAATCTTTCAGCGCTTTTACTGCCCACACCGGGAAATTTCTTCAAATATTCAATTATTTTTTGCAAATGAGAGGGGTAATGCATGTTTTTCCTAGGTAGAGAATTCAGCTTAGCAAAATGAGAGGCCAATAGGCAATTAAATTGATAGGCTGACCTTCCGATAGAGGCTGCCTCCGGATAAATAAATTTCTTTATGCCTCTGCTTTGAAATTTATTACGCTGGAGTTTGCTTCTATTTAGAATCTTCGACTAAAAATTGTACAAAATCGAGATTTATGCTACAATGTACGCATTGCTAATTGCCGGGAGTTTTTTGTGCGAGGAACTAGGAGGGCGCATATTATCGGGCTTGGGTCCTATTTGCCTGAACGCGTGCTGTCTAACGCCGATTTAGAAAAAATGGTTGATACCACGGATGAGTGGATCGTCAGCCGCACCGGCATCAAAGAGAGGCGCATCGCCTCAGCGGAGGAATGTACTTCCGATCTCGGAGTAAATGCCGCTAAAAGGGCTATCCAAAACGCCGGTATCGACCCCGTCACTATCGAAATGGTAATTACCGCAACGACTACCCCAGATTTTATCACCCCAAGCACCGCGGCTCTGATCCAATCCAAATTGGGTTTAAAACATGCCGCTGCTGTGGACGCTCTCGCGGCCTGCACCGGCTATTTATACGCCCTTTCGCTTGCCAAGGCTTATGTCGAATCGGGGATGTACGCCCATATATTAGTGGTCGCGGCCGAAAAAATGTCGGCTTTTGTCGATTATACCGATCGCAACACCTGTGTTTTATTCGGCGATGGAGCCTCCGCGGCTGTGGTCAGTTCGGAAAACAAAGGGTTGTACATCGATACGATTTGTTTAGGTGCGGACGGAGATTTATCAGACCTAATTATTATTCCGGGCGGAGGGGCGCGCTCTCATGATGCGGATCATACGTTTAAGATGCAGGGCAAAGAGGTATTCAAACATGCTGTCCGCCGGATGGGCCAGGCCGCTCACGATTGTCTGGAAAAGGCAAAGCTTTTGGAAAGCGATATCAGCTGGATTGTTCCCCATCAAGCCAATCTGCGGATTATGGATGCCATTTCCAAAGCTTTTCACCAATCGGACGAGAGGGTATATAAAACCGTACATAAATATGGGAACACCTCTTCATCAAGCGTCGGCATCGCATTAGACGAGTTGACTCAGGAGCATGAGTTAGCAAGAGGGGAACATTTGCTTCTGGTCGCTTTCGGGGCGGGTTTGACCTGGGGCGCTGCTATATTAACAAAAATTTGAGGAGTTGCAAGTGGCTAAACTAGCCTTTATATTTCCGGGCCAAGGGGCTCAGTATACCGGAATGGGAAAAGATTTTTATGAAACATTTCCGCTGGCTCGGCGAACATTTGAAGAAGCCGATGATTTGCTGCGTAGAAATCTAACTAAAATTATCTTTGATGGGCCTGAAAATATTTTGACCGAGACTCATAATAGCCAGACGGCGATTTTTGTGGTCAGCTTAGCTATTCTGCGCGTTCTAAAAAATGAATTAGCACATTTACAGCCAGCAGTTTGCGCCGGACTCAGCCTAGGGGAATACACGGCCCTTGCCGCATCGAATCGCCTCTCTTTTGAAGAAGGGCTCAAACTCGTGCAGCACCGCGGAACATTCATGAGCGAGGCTTGTGAAAAATACCCCGGGACAATGGCAGTGATTCTCGGTTTAGAGGCGCCCGATGTGGAAAAATTAGTCGCTGAGGCGGGTTTGCCCAAGGATTTATGGGTCGCTAATTTTAATTGCCCGGGGCAAGTGGTGATCGCCGGGACGGCGCGAGGCGTCGAGCGGGGATCGGAGCTTGCGAGGCAAAAAGGCGCAAAACGCGTGCTGCCCTTGCCGGTGCATGGCGCCTTTCATAGCGGATTGATGCAAGAGGCGCAACAACGGCTGGAACCCTATATTCTCGAAGCTGCTCTTGTAGACGGTCCGATAGATCTGGTGATGAATGTGCCCGGCGATTACGTGAAAGACATTGAGCAGATCAGGTCCAATCTGATTCTTCAAGTGACCCAATCGGTGCGATGGGAACAGGGGGTGCGCCGTATGAGTGAAAAAGGGGTAGATCACTTTATCGAAATCGGCTGCGGCAAGGCTCTCTCAGGATTTTTGAAACGGATAGGCACGCCGGCAAAAATGACCTCGATCGAGCATTTATCCGATTTTAAAAAGTTGACGGAAGAAGGAGTTTAGAATGAAAGGGGAAGTTGCTTTAGTCACGGGGGGCACGCGCGGTCTTGGGAAGGAAATAGTCCTTCGCTTAGTGAAAGAGGGCGCCACCGTCGCCGTGATCGGCACGAATGAGACGCTCGGCAAGGAGCTTTTAGAGCAAATCGGTGCGGCGCACTCATTTTACAAGGTCGATGTGGCGAACACCTTGCAGGTGGATGAAGCGGTCAAACAAATTTTAGAAAAATATGGCAAAGTAGATCTTCTGGTGAATAATGCCGGGATCACTCAGGATCAGCTGCTAATAAAGATGACTGAAAAGAATTGGGACGAGGTCATGGCGGTAAATGTCAAATCCTGTTATAATTTGTGCCATGCGCTAGTTCGTCCGATGTTGAAGGCCAGGAAGGGGTGTATTATTAATATCAGCTCCGTTGTAGGCCTGGTCGGCAACCCCGGACAAACCAATTACGCCGCCTCGAAAGGGGCTATGATAGCCTTTACTAAAGCGTTGGCGAAAGAATTGGCTTCGCGTAATATTTTTGTAAATTGTATTGCACCCGGTTATATGCGGAGCGCCATGACTGAAGTTTTGAATGAGGCTCAAAAAGAAAGTTTCCTCTCTCAAATACCGCTCGGTCGAGTTGGAGAAGCAGAGGATGTCGCCGAGGCGGTTCTCTTTTTAGCCAAAGCAAAATATATCACCGGCCACGTATTGACCGTTGATGGCGGGATGACAATGTATTAAACTTAAAAAAAGGATCATTATGTCTACAGAACAAGAAGTGATAGATATTGTGGTGGAACAGTTAGGAGTTGACAAAGACGACGTGACATTGTCTAAGTCTTTTGTCGAAGATCTTAATGCTGATTCACTGGATTTAACAGAATTAATCATGACTTTCGAAGAGCGTTTCGGCTGCGAAATTTCCGAAGAAGAGGCTGAAAAGCTGAAATCGGTAGGAGATGTCGTCGCTTATATCGAAAAGAACAAAGTAGCATAAATGTTGCTTTGCGGAATCGCGTATTTTGCTCGTCGTACATAACTTCCGTTATGGGCTCCTCACAAACTCCGCGATTCCTGACAATTTAACGAGGGACGCATCCCTCGTTTTTTTTTCTCTTGGAGCCTCCTTGCCAATTAAACTATTTAATTGCTATTGTGTGAAAAAAAGGAAGCTCATTTATGACAGACAAAAAAAGCCCCCAAAAATCGGCAAAAACTCCACCGCCTTTGATTAGAAGGGATAATGAACCCCCCACCCTTATCAACCAAAATATCCCACCGGTAAAAAGAGAGGGATCGTTTCCCTTAGCCTTTTTCGAGCAAACTGTTGACGTTTCGGATTTTGTAGAATTTTTACATCAAATCGATCTCGACGGGCCCACACTTTTTCAAAAATACGCAAAAATATTGGAGGAGAGAGAGGAAAGAGTTGAGAAGTCGGCTTTAGTAGAATCAAAAAAAATTTCCGAAAGCGGCTTGCCTAAAGCTATTCCAACTATTGCCGGGCCTAAGTTCGACCGCGCCACAAAACTCCTTTATCCGGCGGATAGCTGTTATGCGGCCATTGCCGCTGCAGTTGTTTTTGCCAAACAACGAAATCTCTTGGCGCCGCAAAAGTTAAATCTTCTCAAAGAGCAAACCCGTTCCTTTTGTCAAAATCTCGGCTTGCCGGCAGGGGTGATGGCTGAGAGGTTGGACCGGGGGCTGACAGTTCTCTCCTCCATAAATTCGCTTGGGGAAATATCAACCCCCCATGAGTATATATCTTTGATTTTCTCGTTGAGAGTAATGAATCTGATGGTCTTAGTGCATTACCCAGAGGTTTTAGCCTGGATTCACCCCGAAGGTCTTGACAAATTCCTGAACGAAGATTATTTACTGGAATTGTGCAAGCCCGAAGAGGGGGTCTCGACCTATGCTTTGCTGGCATTGATGAAAGCGCTTGACTGCCTTTGCCTCTTTTTGGTTCAAGAGGGGAAAAGCAGGGTGAGAATTTACCGGCCGGCAGAGGGTTTTGTGGAAAATATCGGACTCTATCGCGTGGGTGAGCAATTTTATATTTTGGAGGGCAGCTAGCCTATGATGGCAGGACTTTTTCTTATTTATACTCTGGCAATTATTGCCATCCTGGCAAAACAAAGAATTCCGGGAATGGCCCTGATACTCATCGGTATCATTTTGTCCGCTGTTATGTTTTGGTACCATGTGACAGACTCGATTAACATAAGGCTATAAAATGAGATTTTGTGAAAAAACCTTTAATACCCTTTGGATATTAGTTATTTGCGGTGTGTTGCTCGCCGCCTTTGGCGTGCAGCTGATCTTAAAAGAGATGCCCTGTCCCTTATGCCTGTTGCAGCGATTGGCGATGATCAGCATAGCGTGCTCCGCGCTATTAAATTTGCGGTTCGGCGTGAAAACAACTCATTACTCTTTAGCCTTGCTCAGCAGCATCTTTGGCGGATCCGTCTCTCTTAGGCAAATCGCTTTACATGTCTGTCCCGATTTTACCACTTTCGGCTCGCCTGTTTTGGGATTAAGCCTGTTTAGCTGGGCGTTCCTCGTCTTTTGCTGCTCCATAGCCGCCGTGGCATTTTTGATGTTTTTCTACGATCCGAAAGAAAGCCCAAAAGAGCCGGAACGCATGAGTATTTGGGAAAATATAGCGGCATATCTTCTTTTGTTTGTTGCAGCTGCAAACATTATTTCCACGCTGGTATTATGCGGATTAGATCCATGCAGCGATGTAGACATATAAAACTTGCCAATATTACAAATTTACGGTAAACTTCACATATTCAATAATTAATAGTTATCATGATTAAAGGTCTCCTGACAGCGCTAGTAGCCATGGCTTTATGGGGTCTTATTTTTGTATTGCCGATTTTTGTCCCCCAATACAGTTCTTTCGAAGTGGCTATGGGAAGATTTATTTCCTACGGCCTGGTGTCGCTGATCTATCTCGCTCTTAAAGGAAATCTGAAACAGCTTCCCTTTTCCTGCTGGAAACAGGCCGCCCTCTTTGCCTTGACGAGCTCTTTAGTCTATTACTTCCTGATTGTCATCGGAATTCGATGCATGGGCGCTTCTTTTGCGACCGCCTTTTGCAGCTTTTTGCCCGTAATGCTCTCTATCTATGGGAACTATACCAATAAAATATATCCCTGGCGCAGCCTGATTGCCCCTCTCTCCCTACTCGTTTTGGGTTTATTTTCCATGCACCTGGATAATGTGAATTTTTCCGAAGGCAGCGACCGCCTGATCTTTTTCCTGGGATTTTTGTCCGTACTTTCCGCTCAAGCCATGTGGGCCTGGTACTCCATCAATAACGCCTCATTTTTATCCAGAAATCCGCAGATTCCCTCTTCTTTATGGTCTTCATTTATGGGGGTTTTCTGCCTGATCGGCGGAGGTGTTGCTTTAATTCTGCTTTATCTGTTCGCCCCGCAGACGTGCTACCTCCCATACGCCTCAAACCAGGAAATAGCGATCTATCTGGCCGTCTCTTTTGTTAACGGTTTTTGCGCCTCCTGGCTTACCCTCTTCTTATGGAACCGCGCATCCCGCCTGGTGCCCATGGCCGTTTTAGGTCAAATGGGGGTGTTTGAAGTATTGTTTGGATTGATATATTACTACATTATCGTAGGCTCTTTGCCTACTCTCTATGAAACAGCCGGAGTCGCTCTGATCTTAACCGGGCTGTTTTTCAGTTTCAGAAGCCTGACTTCCGAAGGAACCACTCAAACAGCCCTTTAAAACAACATGCAAAGTCGAGTTTAATTATTTCACTTCGCTCACTTCGAGAATTTCGATAGCGTCAACCGGAACATCGCGGTGCATGCCATGCGAGCCTGTTTTGGCTTTTTCGATTTTAGAGATAACATCCATCCCTTCGATAACCTTGCCAAAGACGCAGTAGCCATATTCCGACGGATTTTTGCTGCGGTAATTTAAAAAAGAATTATCCACGGTGTTGATGAAGAATTGGCTGGTCGCGCTGTCCACTTCAGATGTTCTGGCCATCGCGAGGGTGCCAATTTCATTTTTGAGGCCGTTATCCGCTTCGTTTTTGATCGGAGCCAACGTTTTCTTTTGCTGGAAATCCTTGGTGAATCCGCCCCCTTGAATCATAAAACCCTTGATCACCCGGTGAAAAATCGTATTGTTAAAGTGTTTATCTTTCACATATTGCAGAAAATTTTTGACTGTGACCGGAGCTTTCTCAGGATAGAGCTCAGCTGTGATGTTTCCAAGATTTGTGACAATTAATATTTTCATAAAACCCCTTTGGTTAGGCCTGAATTTTAGTCCCTTTGTGCATTTTTTTGAAGGGCTATCTTAGCTAAGTATATAGACGTATTTTTTTCGTGGGAGGAGTAATAGCTAAGATAGAGGATATTTCCCTCAACGGCCATTCCCGGATAACTGCAATCCCCGCCGCTCGGAAGCACTAACTGAGGTTTGAATTCATCAAGGGTCAATTCCCCGACAGCCGTTTTGGCCATTATGCCATAAGGTGTGACCCATAAAATCCGTCCCGCCGCACACATAAAACCATCATCCAGGATAAGAAAATTGGGACCCCCCAAGTGATGGGTCGTCTGGTGCCAGCGCCATGTCATAAAGGGTTTAGAACTTATGCCGATCCAGTTGGGATCTTCCCATTCCCTCAGCTTTTTTTCCCGCCTTCTGATCAAAATAAGCATTTCCCCATTTGGCCTGAAGCGGATGGTCGCTTCGCTCGGATAGTAGGCAATATTCCAACTGCAAATTTTTTTATAATGAATGCCCTCATCGCTGGAGCATAAACTGACTTCCCACGGTTTGTAGCGGTTCTTAGGATCGGAAAACCGGTAGGAAACGGCATACGCCCTATTGTCATGCCACGTAATGCGCCAGGGCCATTCCCCCGGGGAAAAACAATCGGATGGAGTCGTCCAATCAAGCCCCTCCCTGGAAAAGCAGACTTGAGGCTGCCAAAAAAGAACTTTACTTCCTTTAACTTTAACCTTTTGCATATGCAAAAGCAGCACACCTTCCGGATTGATGGAGAATTTTGGGTCTCTCAGGTCAAATTCTGGATCGCTGATATAATGAACCGATTTCCAGACCGACATATCGGCGCTCCAGAGTACCCTTATGGATCCATTAAGGCTATTTTGATGCTGGTCAGATTCTCTGAAAGTGCAGAACCACCCGTCTTTATACCGGATCAGGTCGGTCAGGGCGTTGTGTTCCGCTTTATCCCAAATTTTCTCAACCGACAGGAGTTGAAATTTCATCTCTCTTCCTTAGGGATCGTAGTGTAATAACTTGGACAATTTCGAGGGAAAAATCGATTCATTCCGAGAGTATTTTTCCTCGGATGTATTCCAATGCTACTCTCCTCGGAAAAATCCTATCGGTCTAAACCGTTTTCCCACTCTTATCCTACGATCCCTTAATTGTTCAAGCAAAATTGGTTATGCCATGAAAATGCGATCAAAGCAAAAAAAAATGCTTGTAAAGGAGGCTAGGAGGGGTATTCTTGCCTAATTGCATGCCGGGATATTTGCACAAAAACAACTCATCTTTAATTGTTTGCGATCTTGCAAATAGCGCATCGGCTCGCGTTTTTGCATCAAATTTTGTCGGGAAAATTACACAAAAACGCCCCTATGAGGGCATTTTTAGGGTAGGGGAAACCCCGGCTTTGCAAAAAAAATGGGGTCAGGAAAAAAAAATGCGAAAAAGGTATTGCGATAAATATCCTGTTTTAGTAAAGTTTGAGCTTCTTAACGACAACGTCGAATAAGAAATGCAAGCCGCAGAGTTTGCAAGGTTGTTTTGACAGTGAGAAAATGACAATGTGCAAGAATAATTTAAGAGCTTGTGCGTGAAGACAAAGTTAATTTTTTGTTGAACGCTTTTAACAGATAAATCAATCAGATTGTCAAGAGTTTTTTTCTTGAGAATTTGATCTTGGTTCAGATTGAATGCTGACAGCGTGGATGAGGCATGCGAGTCGAACGGAATAGTTTACTATTCAGTGGCGGAAGGGTTAGTAATACATGGGTAACTTGCCTCTAACTTGGGAATAACGGCTGGAAACGGCCGCTAATACCGAATGTGGTGTAACAGGGCATCCTGCTTACATTAAAGTGGGGGATCGAAAGACCTCGCGGTTAGAGAGAGGCCCATGGGATATCAGCTAGTTGGTGTGGTAACGGCGCACCAAGGCTAAGACGTCTAGGCGGATTGAGAGATTGACCGCCAACACTGGGACTGAGACACTGCCCAGACTCCTACGGGAGGCTGCAGTCGAGAATCATTCGCAATGGGCGAAAGCCTGACGATGCGACGCCGCGTGAGCGAAGAAGGCCTTCGGGTCGTAAAGCTCTTTCGCTTGGGAACAAGAGAATGCCGACTAACATTCGGCAAATTTGAGCGTACCAGGTAAAGAAGCACCGGCTAACTCCGTGCCAGCAGCTGCGGTAATACGGAGGGTGCAAGCATTAATCGGATTTATTGGGCGTAAAGGGCGCGTAGGCGGACATGAAAGTCAGATGTGAAATCCCGGGGCTCAACCCCGGAACAGCATTTGAAACTCCATGTCTAGAGGGTAGGCGGAGAAAACGGAATTCCACAAGTAGCGGTGAAATGCGTAGATATGTGGAAGAACACCAGTGGCGAAGGCGGTTTTCTAGCTTATTCCTGACGCTGAGGCGCGAAAGCAAGGGGATCAAACAGGATTAGATACCCTGGTAGTCCTTGCCGTAAACGATGTATACTTGGTGTAACCGGACTCAACCCTGGTTGTGCCGTAGCTAACGCGTTAAGTATACCGCCTGGGGAGTACGCTCGCAAGGGTGAAACTCAAAAGAATTGACGGGGACCCGCACAAGCAGTGGAGCATGTGGTTTAATTCGATGCAACGCGAAGAACCTTACCCAGACTTGACATGCAGTGGACGAACTTAGAAATAGGTTTTCCCTTCGGGGCCGCTGCACAGGTGCTGCATGGCTGTCGTCAGCTCGTGCCGTGAGGTGTTGGGTTAAGTCCCGCAACGAGCGCAACCCTTATCATTAGTTGCCAACACGTAATGGCGGGAACTCTAATGAGACTGCCTGGGTTAACCAGGAGGAAGGTGAGGATGACGTCAAGTCCGCATGGCCCTTATGTCTGGGGCTACACACGTGCTACAATGGTCGGTACAGAAGGCAGCGAAGCCGCGAGGTAGAGCAAATCCCACAAAGCCGATCCCAGTTCGGATTGTAGTCTGCAACTCGACTACATGAAGCCGGAATTGCTAGTAATGGCGAGTCAGCAACATCGCCGTGAATACGTTCCCGGGTCTTGTACACACCGCCCGTCACATCATGGGAGTTGGTTTTACCCGAAGTCGCTGACTTAACCGCAAGGAAAGAGGCGCCGAAGGTGAGGCCGATGACTGGGATGAAGTCGTAACAAGGTAGCCGTACCGGAAGGTGCGGCTGGATCACCTCCTTTTAAGGACAGGGTTGACAACTTTAAGTTGTTGACCTATGGTTGGGCAAGCTCTTAGATTATGCACATTGTCAACTTTTCATTGTCAAAACGTCATCATTTAGTTCTAGTTATAATGGGGGTTTAGCTCAGTTGGTAGAGCATCTGATTTGCATTCAGAAGGTCAGGAGTTCGAATCTCCTAACCTCCAAATCAATTGCGGTTATAGCTCAGTTGGTTAGAGCGCGACACTGATAATGTCGAGGTCCCAAGTTCAAATCTTGGTAACCGCACCATTATAATCATAGTTATTCTATGTATTGTTATCTTGAAAGGATTGAGAAGTATAAGTAATTTGTAATCAAAGAATGTCATTTTTAATCAATCAAGTAAAGGTAAATACTATTTTCACTGATCAAAAATTGGCGCTTGAGGATAAACTTCTTCATAAATATTAATTTAATTTTCTAGTAGCTAGCTTGAACAATAATTTTTGGTCAAGCTATTAAGGGCTGCTGGTGGATGCCTTGGCATCAACAGGCGATGAAGGACGCGAAACCTGCGAAAAGCTTCGGTGAGCTGGAAAAAAGCATTGACCCGGAGATTTCCGAATGGGGGAACCCGATGGACTAAACACCCATCATCCATAACTGAATACATAGGTTATGGAAGCGAGACCCGCCGAACTGAAACATCTAAGTAGGCGGAGGAAAAGAAATCAAATAGAGATTCCCAAAGTAGCGGCGAGCGAACAGGGAAGAGCCCAAACCAAAGTCTTTGACTTTGGGGTTGTAGGACCTAGCCAAAAGATCAGAGAATCTTAGCTGAAGACTTCTGGAAAGTAGTGCGAAACAGGGTGATAGCCCCGTAAGCGAAAAGAAGATCTGACAGGGTAGGCACCTGAGTAGGGCCGGACACGTGAAACCCGGTCTGAATCTGGAGGGACCACCCTCTAAGGCTAAATACTCGTTGATGACCGATAGTGAACCAGTACCGTGAGGGAAAGGTGAAAAGAACCCCTGTTAGGGGAGTGAAATAGAACCTGAAACCAGCAGCTTACAAGCGGTCGAAGGCCTATGTTCTTTTTAAGGAAATGGCTGACGGCGTGCCTTTTGCATGATGAGCCAGCGAGTTACGCTAAATGGCAAGGTTAAGGGACTTACGTTCCGGAGCCGAAGCGAAAGCGAGTCTTAAAAGGGCGAGTTTAGTCATTTGGCGTAGACACGAAACCAAGTGATCTATCCATGACCAGGTTGAAGCAGGGGTAACACCCTGTGGAGGACCGAACTAGTTACTGTTGAAAAAGTTTTGGATGAGCTGTGGATAGGGGTGAAAGGCTAATCAAACTTGGAGATATCTTGTTCTCTTCGAAATAACTTTAGGGTTAGCCTCGAACACAAGCGCTGTAGGGGTAGAGCACTGAATCCCTGCGGGGGCCTACCGGCCTACCAAAGGGAATCAAACTCCGAATACTACAGCGAAGTTCGGGAGATAGACAGTGGGGGATAAGCTTCATTGTCAAAAGGGGAACAGCCCAGATCGTCGATTAAGGCCCCTAATTCTATGCTAAGTGAGTAAGGAAGTGAAGTTTCAAAAACAGTTGGGATGTTGGCTTAGAGGCAGCCATCATTTAAAGAGTGCGTAACAGCTCACCAATCGAGAAACTTTGCGCCGATAATATACGGGGCTAAAGCATAGAGCCGAAATCACGGGTTCATTCGCAAGAATGAGCGGTAGGAGAGCGTAGTATATGCGCCGAAGGCATACCGTAAGGAGTGCTGGAGCGTATACTAGTGAGAATGCATGGCATGAGTAAACGATAAAGGAGGTGAAAATCCTCCTCGCCGAAAACCTAAGGTTTCCAGGGTAAAGTTCGTCTTCCCTGGGTTAGCCGGTCCCTAAGCTGAGGCTGAAAAGCGTAGGTGATGGGAAGCAGGTTAAATATTCCTGCGCCACCTAAGACAATGGCGATGGACTGACGAAGTACGTTAAGCGCGCGGACCATTGGATGTGTCCGTGATGATGTGAGGTGGGCCGGGAGGTAAATCCCCTGGCGTAAAACCAGGCGTCATCCAAGGGGAATCTTCGGAGGAACCGATGGTGTAGCGCAATGCTTCCAAGAAATAAGTTCTAGTCGTCGATGGTGACCGTACCAAAACCGACACAGGTGGGTGTGAAGAATATTCTCAGGCGCGCGAGATAACTCTCGTTAAGGAACTCGGCAAATTATCCCCGTAACTTCGGGAGAAGGGGAGCCGCGTAGCGTGTGATTGACTTCGCGTCAAGAAGCGTCACGCGGCCGCAGAGAAATGGCCCAGGCGACTGTTTAACAAAAACACAGCACTATGCTAAGCCGTCTAAGGCAAGTATATGGTGTGATGCCTGCCCAATGCCAAAAGGTCAAAAGGAGGTGTTAGCCGCAAGGCGAAGCTCCGAATTTAAGCCCTGGTGAATGGCGGCCGTAACTATAACGGTCCTAAGGTAGCGAAATTCCTTGTCGGGTAAGTTCCGACCTGCACGAATGGTATAACGATCTGGGCGCTGTCTCAACGAGAGACTCGGTGAAATTGTAGTAGCGGTGAAGATGCCGTTTACCCGCGACAAGACGGAAAGACCCCGTGAACCTTTACTGTACTCTGATATTGGCTCTTGACCTACCATGTGTAGGATAACCGGGAGACTTTGAAACCTATTCGTCAGGGTAGGTGGAGTCATCCTTGAAATACCGGTCTTGGTAGGTTGGGAATCTAACGTTAGTCCATGAAACTGGACAACGGACATTGTCAGACGGGCAGTTTTACTGGGGCGGTATCCTCCTAAAGAGTAACGGAGGAGTCCAAAGCTAGCCTCATCGTGGTTGGTAATCACGAGCAGAGCGTAAAGGTATAAGGCTGGTTAACTGTGAGACCAACAAGTCGAACAGATACGAAAGTAGGGCTTAGTGATCCGGCAGTGGAAAGTGGAATCGCTGTCGCTCAACGGATAAAAGGTACTCCGGGGATAACAGGCTTATCGCCACCAAGAGTTCATATCGACGTGGCGGTTTGGCACCTCGATGTCGACTCATCGCATCCTGGGGCTGTAGAAGGTCCCAAGGGTTTGGCTGTTCGCCAATTAAAGCGGTACGCGAGTTGGGTTCAAAACGTCGTGAGACAGTTTGGTCCCTATCTGTCGTGGGCGTAGGATACTTGAGAGGAGCTGCTTCTAGTACGAGAGGACCGAAGTGGACGAACCAATGGTGTTCCGGTTGTTCTGCCAAGGGCATCGCCGGGTAGCTAAGTTCGGAAAGGATAAGCGTTGAAAGCATCTAAACGCCAAGCCTCCCTCAAGATAAGGTATCCCTATGAGACTCCATGAAGACTACATGGTTGATAGGCTGGGTGTGCACGCGCAGTAATGCGTTTAGCTGACCAGTACTAATAAGTCCATTGGCTTGACCTTTTCTTTTTTTCTCCGGGATGCATCCTATGGATTGCTATTAGCAGGACATAGGTTGCACTTCCGGGAAAACGGAAAAGCTAGCGCTAAAAGGATTCGCAAGAATCCAGAAGAGAAAATCTTCAAGCGTCATTTTTTATCAGTGAAACAGAAAGCTTATACTGATCAATCCTTTTGCTTGGTGATCATAGAGAAGAGGGTATACCTGATCCCATCCCGAACTCAGAAGTCAAGCTCTTCATCGCCGATGGTACTACACACAAGAGTGTGGAAGAGTAGGTCGTCGCCAAGCGTTTTTTTCGCCCTAGCAGCTGTTTCAGTTGCTAGGGCTTTTTTTTTGTGAAATTATGATAATTTACGCAATAGTTTTTGTAGCAGTGATCCTATCGTCATGTCAACAGTACGGCGAAGAGAATCCAATCCCTATGACAAATAATGCTCAATTAACGGGGGAAGAGTGGGCACCACCGGCCACGGAACCCTGGTGGAGAGTGGCCATTTATGAGGCGATTAAAGACAATGTGGAAAACTGTAATCCTTGAGCGGCGGATGACTTTTTTTGAACTAAGCATTTGATTTTAATGCCGCGTTCCTTTAAACTGTAGAAAATTTTTGCCGGGGACCTCATGGAATGGGGTTGTTCGAACCAGGTCAGGACAGGAATGTAGCAGCCTTAAGGATGCCGCCTCATGCCTTGGGTCATCTCCGGCTTTTTCTTTATTCCCATACCTGCTTTTTTTGCTTTCTTTCTATCGGACGCTCCGCTTCCGGTATCTTTTCCAGGGAACGCCTTTTGGCTGTGAAGATCGCATGGGTAATTCCCGAATCAGACCAAATAAAACGGCAGAATTTTTCCAACGAAATCATGAGACTTTTGCTTTGTCTGACCCAAGCGGCGAGAGGGCTCGAGATCCACTCAACGGCTGTCCAAAAGAGGGCGGGCATTGGGTGGCTGTTCAGGCGAAACCAGCTTTGACAAAACCCGTTGCGCCTTTCCAGTTCCCTTTGCCGGTACTCGGGGTCTTTTTTTGCTCGTACAAAGCGGCCCGGCGCTTCCAAAAAGTTACGCAGGCGCAGATAAAAAAGATGATAGCTTATTTTCCATTCTTCGATCGTAAATTCCGTTTCCGCCAATGCGGCCAGGCGCTGCAAGGCATCCTCCGAGCGATAGTCCAAGGGGGTTGAGAACACTAGCGTGCCTGTGGGCTTAATAATTCTGGCCAGTTCCGAAAATAATAGACGAAACTCATTTTCCGGCAGATAGGCAATCAACTCCGTGCAAAGAACGAGGTCGTAGGCCTCCTCCGCAAGAGTCGTTCTGGGGATATAATCCAAGATGGGGCGTATGTTTTTTTCCCGGGCCAAGTTATCCAGGGGATGTTGGGCGATATCGATGGCGTCCACAGCGGCTCCCGCATCGCGCAATTTTTTGGAGAAATAGGCCAAACCGCAACCTAAATCCGCCACCTTTAAAAGATCGGCTGACCGGGGCAGGAGCTTTAAGGTGCGCTCAAGCCGTTCCCGCTCAAGACAGTTTCTCTCGGGATTGAAATGGTTGGGGTCGATATGCCACAGCCTGTCAAATTTGGCTTTAGCCAGTTGCTTGGGGCTGGCATTTCCTGGTGCATCTGAGGGCTTGGATGTGACTGAAACAACATTTATTTTATTCATGTTAAAGCCTTTTTGACAATAATTCCTTCACTGAATAATCAGGGGCTGTCGGAGCGATAGACTGATTGACAAACAGCCTGTACCAAATTTCCAGAACCAAAACAGACCAGAGGTGTTGAAAAGACCCTCGACTATGTCCTAAAAGAGTCTCCTGCAGCCATTTCTTGGAAATAATCCCATTTTCCACTAAAAGGCCTTTGGTTAAGAGTTGGAAGACCTCTCTTAGCTTAGGCTGATCGATCCAGCCGGCTAAGAAATAAGGGCGGTTGACTTTCTGACGATTGACCACTTTTTCGGGGTAAATGCTTTTCAGCATCTCTTTCAAATAGGCGCCGGTTTCCGAGGGGTCCAGGTTATCAGGTTCAAAAATTCCGGCCATATATTCGACGATGTTCTGATCCAAATACGGGGTGAAGAAATCCAGGCCATGTGCTGATGTAAGTCTTTCATATTGTAAAAGGTAGGAATCTGGTAAGCGCGTTTTTACATCAAAGTAGAGGTATGAGGCTACATGCGAGGGGAGGTTTTGGAATTTGTTTAAAAAGACTTCGGGATCAAAAACTCCTTTCAGCTTAGGAGCCGCGGCATTTAATTGATCGGCGGTGAAGAGGGCGTTTTGACTTAAGTATTGAAATTGCGATTTGTTTATGTGCGATTGCTGCAAAAGAGAAAGGGCGGCAGTTTTCCAAAACCGCTTTAAGAGGGGGATAAGTATTTTCTGGGAGGCTGAGAGTCTTAGTTTTTGAATCCAGCTGCTTTTTTGCTCTTCGATGCTATAGCGGGTGTGTCCCGCCAGGAGTTCATCGCTGCCCATGCCGGAAAACACAGAGTTTGTTTTTTTACTGGCGAGCTTAGAAATTTCCCAAGTAGCCAGGACATTGGGGTCAGCGAGAGGCGTATCGAGATGCCAGATGATTTTGACCAGGGAGTCGAGTATATTTTGAGGCTTAATGGTTCCACATTCGTGTGATATGCCCAAAGTGCGCGACACCTCTTGAGCGGCGGCGATATCTTCTTCATTTTGACCCTGAAAACCGACGGAAAAGCAGGTGAGCTGTTCCGGCGGGCAGAGCTTTTTCAAGTTGTAGGCCACGCTGGCGGAACCTAAACCGCCGGAGATAAAACAGCCCGATGGGTCTTTGGCAAAAGAGAGGGACTGGTTGACCGAGTTGGCAAGCAGCCGATCCAGGTTTTGCACTACGGCGGGTATTTCTTCTTTGGTATTGTTAAAGAAGGAACTATATGACCAGTAAGAGTGGATAAATTTAGCGCCGCTGACACAGAATTCGAGGTAATAGGCCGGCAACAGCTTGTTGACATTTAGGATAGGCGACATGTCCTGGGGGATATAGCCGAAATAAAAGTAAGCGGCAATCGCATCTCTTGCCAGGGTTTGCGGGACGACGCCGGTTGCGAGAATCGCTTTTAAATCACTGGCAAAGACAAAGTAGTGTTCGTTCTGATACCAGTAAAGGGGCTTTTTTCCGATCCGGTCCCGCACCAAATACAATTTTTCCGCATTTTGATCGAAGATCATAAAGGCAAAGTCGCCCTGCAGCCTTCTAAAGGCATCCGTTCCCCATTCTTCAAAGGCCCTGATTAAAGTTTCAGAAGGGTGTTCCGTATCAAAGGAGTGGCCAAGACCGCTAAGTTCTTTGTGCAAAGCCTCCTGGTTTAAAATCACCCCATTTAGAGCGGCAACGAGCCTTTTATTCAGGTTGGTCTGTATCTTTTGCCCGCACACGCCAAGTTGTACGTTTTTGAAGGAAAAGAGATCCTGGACGCTTCGTCCGCGATGGATCATCGTATCCAGCATGGGCGTGACGAGGTTCGACATTTGAAAAACATCTGAGTAAATGACGCCGGCTATCCCATCCATGGAAAATATACATAGCAAATCTTTCTATTAAGCACCAGAGCAAAAAAACTCTATTTGCCGATCGGATGAACGGCTTGAACTACCTGCCTTTCCTGAAATTGAAACTTTGGAAACGTGATTACTCCCAGGCCACCTACTCCTATGACGCCTTGAATCGCCTGACCAAAGTGACCAAGGGCGGCAAGCAGTATGAATACCTCTATGACCCCTTTAACCGCCGCATCACAAAGAAAGGCGATACCACCCTGCATTGGTTTGATGAATAGAGTAATCTATTATATGACAATAGCGCCTGAAAATGAATTTGATTATAAAAGCGAGTATATTGAAACCTTTGACGAGGCGTTAAGCATTGTCCAAGCTAATTAAGCATTAACAGGGTTGAATATGTTACTATTTACGACTCAAATTTAAATGTATTGTGATAGAGGTGGCTGAAATAAAAGGTGTGATCAGTTTAAATTAATTTACTTAAAATAAAAAGCATGAACTCTTTTTACTCTGTTTGGTTTCGTGGATCACCTGTGGCTTATCCTTTATTGGCTCAAAAATAGGATATGATCGTAGATAAGAGCAACGCTCATTAGTGTAGATGTCAGTGTACCATTTAGGGAGGCAGATGTCGGGTGCTGTTACAATGCCACATTCACTGCCATCTGTCGGTGTTGCATGATTTTTATTCCAACTTTCTATGTATTCGATGCGTTCTTTTTCTGTTATTAATTTTTTTAGCTTCGCTTCATTTTTTTCGTTTCCAATTTCTTTATTGAGACGTGCATATATCGCTTCAAATGCGAGTGTGTTTATTTTTGTTACAATATCGTAAATAGCTCTATTTTTATCTTTATTGCCAGCCATAGCTATTAACTCTAACAGGATTATTTCTTTGTTGGGGAAAGGATTAGGACCCTTTTGCTGCTCTAGTTCAATAGCTCTATCAGCAATCACAGCCAAAGTATCCCTAACAGGATGCCACCATTCTGAGACGTGTAATGGCTGCTGTCCAGTTGCAGGAATATAATTAAAGGCTTCCACTAATTTGATGAAATAGTATCTTTCTAATGAGATGTTGGTATCCATATGTTATCTATTATGTGTTATTAAAATTAGATGATATCACGATGTTATTTACATAGCAAGTTCAAAAACAGCACAGATTATATTATATAAGTTGTCTCGGTGAAACTTCAAAAATATCTTTTAACAGAACCTAGTCATTAGATGGCCCTTTGAACTTCTGCAATTTGTGCTATCATCTTTTCATTTGCCTCTATGTTTAGTGCTTGTAGATCATTTTGTAGATTACCAGGTCTATTTGGTAGGAAGAAACGCAAAGATCTTTCATCCATATCCTGTGTGGTCAGATAAGTATAACAAAATTTTAACAATTTTTCACCTTCAGCCCACTTTTTTGCACTTGGACATATAGTTGCTGCAAGTGTCTTTGTATTGTTGTCAAAGGTTTCTTTGAAATTTGTTTTGATGCCATTCTCTCCGTAGAAAGTGTCTAATTCATCAAATAATTTCATGTATTTACTGTTAAGTTCATTAACAGTTGTTGGTTGTATAAACTTAGCTGGGTTTTCGCGGAGAGCTTCTAATTCACGAATATATTGCTTTAATACTTTTTGGCCGGATTCGTAGGCTAGTGAATCCTTGTTATTTTCAAAAATTTGTTTTATGGGTTGCATCTCTTTTTTCCAGTCCTCGTTAATCCTTTTTAATAAACCTAAGGCAGTTTGTAATTCAGTAGAATTAAGGTTTAAGTTATTAATAACATTTGGATAAACTTCTCCCATTCTTAAACTATTCTCAATTTTCCCTTTAACATTAGTCCCAAAAGACAACCTCTCAAGAACCTCCGCAAACGGAGCGGCAGTAGGGCCCGTGACGGCTTGGTGGCGGCGGACTTGCTCGAGGTGGCGGCCGGCAGCGCTGCCGAAGGTGTGTTCCTCCGGTTTTTCGAGGTGGGGGTGGGCGTGGACGTGGAAGTGGGCGTTGGCTTCGGTAACGTCGTGCTCGGATTCTTTGACGGCGTTGCGGATTTTTTCTTGGACTTCCCGATAGTCATTTTTAAAGGCCCAATAATCGTTCGCGTTATCAGGCGTTATTACATACAAATAGACGTCGTTTGGGGTTCTGTGGGAGGTCTGGTAGAGGCTTGGGTCGTCGATGACTATGACGTTTTTTCCATTTGCTTTAGCTAGCAGGTTAAATTCCTCAACCTCTTCAGGTTTTATTATCTCTACTGCGGAGTTGGTTGGAAATACTTTTCGGCGGACAAAGTGTTCGAGGTGCAAATCTTCGGCCTCTTCGAGCTTGCAAAATGGATACTTCTTCTCAAAGTCCGCTTTCATTTCGTAGATGGCTCTCAATTTTTGAGAGGATTCCTTGGTCGCCTGCTCAAGCTTATCGGGTCTGGCGGAAAATTCATCGAGGAGCTTTTTAAAGGCGGCAAAGGCCTCTTTTTCGCTAAATCCTACCTCCAAAATGGCATAGAGCGAGGAGGGGCTGATATCAAACTCGGGCAAGTATTTAGGCCCGGCGCCTTCGTTGCGTCTGACGCCGACTCCTTCCAGGACGGCGCCAAATTGGCCGACTACCATATTCGCGGCAAAATAACTGAACTGCTCCTCAATGGCATGTATAAATCGCTCTTTCAAATCAAGGGACAGGTTGGGATTATCGTGGATCAAGCCTTTCAAATCGTCAAGGACGCTATCATATATGTCAGCCGCAAGACGGTCCATGGGGTTCTGGGAATTTTTTAATTGAGTCCTATAATTTTCTTTATAGCTTTGAGGCGGCGGAGGACTGAACTTGTCCTGATACTCAGGATGGTTGGTGACAAACACCTTCAACCGGGCAGCGATTTTAATAGCCTCCAAATCCTCCCAAAATTCCTGCGTCTTGCGGTCGGCGGTCAGCGCGCAGGAGTCGGA
Organism: uncultured Chlamydiae bacterium; assembly: GCA_963696295.1. Lineage (GTDB taxonomy): Bacteria > Chlamydiota > Chlamydiia > Chlamydiales > JAJFMB01 > CAVOJR01. The sequence goes on from CAVOJR010000001.1 coordinate 2,917,800, forward strand.
TGTCGAGGTGAGCGCACGAACAAGATTGGATTGAACATCACTTGTAAACGTTCTTAGAAACCGGCCTTGGTCGGGTGTGAAATCGGGTCGTATGATGGCGTGGTTTTGAACCGAGCGCACTACCGCGTCATACGTATCCTCATCTAGAAGGGTGACAAAAAATTGTTTGTTGGCATTCAAAAAAGCCGCACTGACAATGGGGTGATCCTTACAGGCGTTAAAATTAATGCCCGCAAGTCCGGTGGAGTAGCCAAAGTCATGGAAAATATGCACCAGCTGGATCGCAAATACGTCTTTCTTCTTCACATCCGAGCTGCTTAGCGCTTTTATGCCATCGACAAATTGATTCGCCATCAAGATGTTGTGATGGATGTGCTTTGTGCCGTGATCGCTCCCGGTAAACGCAGCTTTATCGTAGTATTCCTGATAGGCCATCGTTCTTGCGGCCATCACGCAAAGATTATATATCTGCCTGAGATCTTTGCCCGGGAAAACCTTTTGATAGTTTTCAATGAGATGATCAACTTCCTCAAGTATCACCTCTTTTTGGTGCCGCTTTAGTTTTCCGGTTTCTACATAACGCGATAACATCACTTCAACATATAATGAAATATCCGATCTCTCATTGACTTGCAGGTTGTCTTCAGACATTAAAAGAAGGGGGTTCTTTGATATCGGCACCTCGCCCTCCAGCAAATAAATAATGTCTTTACCGAATTCGTTCGGATCATAGAAGCCGGCCGCAATCACCACGGGAAGATTTTCCTTGACGGCTTTTGTGGTGGCCTCTTCTTTAATTATAGATATTAGGATCTGAAGTTTTGAGTGGGGATTCTCTTTTTCCAGCACGGCAATTTTCCTTCTTATCTGACTTGCCGCCTCTTGATAACCTGTCTTTGAGGCATCCATCTCATCGAGCTTTTGTTTGAGGTTGTCTAAAGTCGAAACCTCTTTTTCCAATTGCTCTATATTCGCTTTGTATTTTGTACCCTTTAGTTGCTTTGTATAGCTATCTACATAAAATTCAATCAGCGATTTGTTGGAGTAGGCATCCCCGGCAGCTCTCTGCTGCATCGCTTTTGGGGCGCTGTTGATATCAACTAATGGAGGGTCGTTTCTCTTCATCCTTCTTAAGAGCTGCAGAGCATAGAGATCTTGATAGGAGAGGGCAGATTTAATTTGATCTTTTTTGGTTTCTATTTCAGCTTTTGTCGCCCCTTGAAACTCATGATACAGGTTGACATAGAACTGTTCGATATCTGACATCCCTTTCAATCGGTCTCCGGCATATTCCGCAAGGGAGGGAATGGGGCCAGGATGGTTTTCCATCCATGTTAAGATAGCTTGTTTTGCCTCTAAATCCTGGTTTTCTTCCGGGGTTCTATTGGTGATTTTCTCCAGTTTTTCAACGTCAGTTTTGAGTTCACCTAGAGGAACAAACTTAGCAAAGCGCAAATTTCCCAGTCCTTCAATAGCCTTTTTTTCCGAGTCTTTGTCATTCTTACAATTACTAAAGGCAATTTTCGTAAGATCTGGAAGGATCGCCTGGTCTTTTGGCAAGGAGATTGTGGGAGCGCGCTCTTCCAGGTTTATTTTCGGCAGACTGCCGGCCTCTGCTATATCGCGGGCATGTTCTCTTGCTGTAATTGTTTCGATGAGTTTTTCCCTTTTCTCAATATGCGTGTCTTTAGCGTTACTAAGTTGTTCTTTTTCCGCTAAATACATCAGAATATATTTCAGGGAGGACTCTTCTTCAGGGGTTAAATTTTGAGTTGTTAGAATAGTTTCCACTTTATCCAAAATGTCTCCCACGACATCACTTGGGGAGTCGGGCTTTTTGGTCGAGGTGATAATGCAGCCTTCCTCAAAGTTCAGGTAAGGCCTGTCCGGATGATGCTCCATCGCTTTCAAGCGGTCATGCAGATCGCTTATCCAATCGGAAGAATCTTGAGTTTGCTTGTGCTTAATCTCTTGAGAGGTCGGATAGGATTTGCTAATTCTAAGTTGTTGGTTAACAAGTTCTTGCATTCTTCCTAAGGTTTGATGAATGCTGCTGGCATAGGGGATATTTTCGATTTTTCGGATGTAGGCTGTCATTTCCCTTTCGTAGACTTGCATGTCCTTAGGGCATTCCACAGTTGTGCCCAAGTGACCATTTTTGATGACAAAATATCTGCCCGCGGTATGCGGGCTGTCAACAGCTGCAACTGCAGCCTGGATCTGGTGCAGATAGATACTGGATGGTTCTGTTGGTTGCATAAATCCCCCCTTCTTTATAAATAAAGTTTGAAATAAATTATTTAAAAAGTCAACTAATATATATGTTTTGTTGTTAGTTTATAATCTCTTAATAAATGAGTCTCTTGAAGGTTGTGTGAAGGGGCAAGGAATTTTGGATGCAAAATATCACTCAATTTTGCTATGGTTGGGACATTTAAACCTTTTGTCAAAAATAAGGATGAGAAGATGCTCCAACGGACTTTATCGTTTTGTATGGCTGTCTTAATTCTGGTCGGGTGCAACAAGAACCGCCAGCAACAAGAATATTTCCCCTATACCGATGCCGGTGTGTTAAAGCCGCGCATCGCCATTGCTTCCGTTACCGATTCCTCTGGAAAACAACTTCCATGGGACGTTTCAGATGAGATCGTGCATGGAATGCGCCATGTTTTGCACAATGAAGGCAATGTCTATGTGCTTCCCCAAGCCGAGGTTTATTCCAGTATGGCTTTGCTTGGCAACTTCGATCTGTTCGGGGCCAACCTTTTCCCATGGAAATCGTTTTGCCATGCCGATTACGTCGTTTTGATCGATCTGTTTGATCGTCAGGAACTCCCGTTTGGAAAAGGAAAGTTTTATCCCATTTTCCCGACTAGCGGAAACCACTCGGGCACCGTTCTCGCCATGAAGCTCCGATTTAAAGTCATCGACGTCAGAGCCGAAAAGCCAAAGCTGGTTCTTTTTGAAGTGATGGAAAGCAATCATCTTCTTCCCTTTGGCTATGAAGGCATCGATCCTAAAGAGATCCCCTGGGGGCATAAGGAATATTGCAATAGCCCTATGGGAATGGTCAATAACCGTTTGATCTATCAGCTGACAGACCGGATTAACACCGTTATTTGCGATGCTAGATAGTGTGCAGGAACAGGCAGGCGTTCTCGATGAACGCCTGATTCAAATAATCTATGGAATTGTCTGGTTCCTCATTTCTTTTTTTGCCGTAGTAAAACTTCAGCTTTATGAATTGCCTTTAGAAAGATATAAACAGATCCCCCCAAACTTCTTGCGCCATTTGATCGGGGCGTTTCTCGTGTTCTTTTTTATTGAAGTATTCCTGGTTCCCATTGATATCGCTCTTTGGTTAAAATATCAATCCGCGGAAAAGCTCAGCGCTCATGTAGGCGGATGGATTACCGTTGCTGCTATGGTGTGCGCGGCTATCGGCGTTCTCCTCTATTACGCTTTTTTGCCGGCTTCGACCAAAAAAGTTGTAGAGGGTTCCAAGGAACATCGCCTTAAGGATTTTTTCGCAGGAATGCTGACCTGGTTTTTCGCCGCGCCCATCGTGCTGATTCTCTCTCAGCTCGTGTCTATTCTCCTTCCATTGTTCACGCAAAAAGCTCATGTCGATCAATCTGTGGTGCAGCATCTGAAAGATATTTCCAAATATCCTTTTTTATTTTGGGCGACCGCTGTAGGGGTAGTCACCTTTGTTCCCATTGTTGAGGAAATTTTATTTCGCGGGTTTCTCCAATCCTGGCTATTTGATATTTTCGGCCGCGCGCGCGCGATTTTTTTAACCTCCCTCATTTTTGCCGGATTTCATTTCTCCTATTCGCAAGGGGTCTCGAATTTTGAGCTTCTGCCCGTACTGTTCATACTGTCCTGCTTTTTAGGATTTATTTATGAAAAGCAGCAGTCTATCTGGGCTTCAATTGGTTTACACTGTATTTTTAATTTAGTTGGCATTATAATGATCATTTCTGAAGTAAAGGATATGTTATGAAGAAATGTTTATTAATTATTTTGTTTTCTTTTGCTTTTTGCCAGGCCGCTGATATTTCTAGGGCTGTTGAGAGCAATAATGCTATTGCCTCCGATCTGTATGGGCTCTTATCTAAAGAGAAAGGCAATATCTTTTTCTCCCCTTTAAGTTTGAGTTCGGCTTTAAGCATGCCCTATATCGGAGCGAGAGAGGCGACGCTCGAAGAGATGAGTGAAATTTTGCATTTTGACGCCGATCCCGAAGAAAACGGCCGCAGTTTCGGCGCCTTAACAAATCATTTGATAAGCGGTTCCTGCACTTCGTCTATCGAAATTTCCAATAGCCTCTGGATTCAGGAAGATTATTTCATTTTGCCTCAATTTTTGAATATAGCGACCAGGGATTTGCAGGCTGGAGTTCAGAGAGTCAATTATCTGACCGATGTGGAAAAGGTGTTAGACAGAATCAACAGTTTTGTCGAAAGTGCGACACACGGCCATATCAAGGAGTTATTGCAGGAGGGCACCGTTACCTCGGACACCCGGGCGGTAATTGTTAATACCATTTATTTGAATAGCTCCTGGAAGCATCCTTTTGATCCCGATCAAACCTGTCTCCAAGACTTTTATTTAGATAATGGCTCCTCTAAAGAGGTTTCCATGATGCATGGCACTAACGATTATTTGATTAAAAGAATGAGTAATGCGACTCTTTTAGAACTTCCTTATTATACTGAGCGATGCGGACTGGTGAATTTGGCCTGCTACATCATTTTGCCGGATGAGGGTGTTTTATTATCCGACGTTGAGGCGCCGCTTGATGATTTTTCTTCTCTCGTTAAGGGGGTGGCCTCAAAAAATGTGGCGGTTTCACTGCCAAAATTTTCTTTAGAAACGACCATACCTGTTAAAGAAAAATTGGAAACGCTGGGGTTAGCCCTGCCATTTTCCTCTCAGGCCGATTTTTCGGGCATTACCGGTTCGCAGGATCTATTTATCAGCGATGTTATTCAAAAAGCTAAATTAAACTTTGCTGAGAAAGGCACGGAAGCCTCAGCGGCAACGGGCATTGTGATGAATGTCAAATGTTTTCCAGTTGAGACGGTGTCTTTTACGGCGGATCGCCCCTTTCTGTTTGTGATTGCCGATAAGACAACGCGCACTTTGTTATTTGTCGGCCGTTTTTCTCAACCATAAAGGCGAAACATTCTATTCCAAGCAGGAGATTTTTGCTAGAAAAAAAATATCTTGTCTGGTATGATGGAATACTTGTTTTAAAAGTATAAAATCATGGTTGCCAACAAATTACCTTATCATGTGCTCTGCTCCGGTTTAACCGATATTGGACTTGTGCGGTCTAATAATGAAGACGCCTGGGAACGCTTGGATGATTTCAAGTTTTATGTATTAGCTGATGGCATGGGTGGGCATCGCGCCGGAGAGATTGCCTCTAAAGAGGCTATTTCTGCGCTCTGCGATATGGTTAGAAAGAATTTTGATGGCAGCTATCTGATGCCGAGTTTGCGCAATGCCAACGAAAAAATACGGCAGGCTATTGAGAACGCCAACCGGGCGGTCCACCAGATGGGAAAACTCAACCGCCATCTGAGGGGAATGGGGACGACGCTTTGCTGCCTTTATTTTCATCCTATGGGCGTGGTTTATGCCAACGTCGGCGACAGCCGTATTTATCGTCTGAGAAATAAAACGCTTGAGCAATTAACGATCGACCACTCTCTCTTGGCTGATTTAGAAATGGTTGGCGATGCGAGTCCCTCTCAGCTGGAAGAAACTTCTTACAAAAATATTATCACAAAGGCGATCGGCACGGAGCCTAATGTGGAACCGGCTGTTCATGAATGTGATATCATCCATGACGATATTTTTTTAATGTGTTCGGACGGTCTTTCAGATCTTTTACGAAGAGATGAGATCGAACAGATTCTGCTTCATTCGAATACCCTGGATGATGCGGCTAAAGTTCTTGTCGATCACGCAAAAGTGAAAGGGGGCTTTGATAATGTCACTGTCGTCCTGACACAAGTCAAGATGGATCATGATTTATCTAGATAATAATGCCACTACTCCTCTGGATCCGCGCGTCAAGGAGCTCCTGCTGCAAGAGCTGGATCAGTTCCAGGGCAATCCCTCAAGCGTTCATTCCTTTGGACAAGCAGCTAAAAGCCGTTTGACAAAAGCGCGCCGCACGATTGCAGAATATTTGAAGGTTAAGCCGCATGAGATTCTTTTTACTTCCGGGGCAACGGAAGGGATGAATATGGTCATGCGGGGCCTCTGCCGCAAAGGGGATCATCTGATCACATCGACAGTCGAGCATTCCTGCGCCTTTGAAACGGCGAAATATTTGGAATCTATAGGTGTCGCGGTAACATTTTTACCGGTAGGTTTGACAGGTTCTGTTGATGTTGAGGATGTTAAGAATTCTATCCGCCCCAATACGCGTCTGATCGCCCTCCTGTCTGTCAATAATGAAACGGGCGTGAAAAATGATATGGAAGGGATAGCGCAAATAGCGGAACAAAATAAGATTCCATTCCTGCTGGATGGAGTCGCTCACTTAGGGAAAGAGGCTCTTCACCTGCCGTCCGGGGTGTCCGCGGCCTGTTTTTCAGGACATAAGATACACGCGCCCCATGGGATCGGCTTTATGTTTTTGCGCCATAAAGTAAAAATCCCCCCATTTATTTTAGGGGGTGTGCAGGAGTTTCAAAAAAGAGGGGGGACAGAGAATCTCCTGGGGGCCGTGGCCTTGAGCGAGGCTGTGCGTCTGCTCAGCTATGAGCTGCCGCAAGCGGCTCAGCGCATGCTCCGTCTGAGAGAAAAATTTGAGACGGCATTGATGGAGGGACTGGAAGATGTCCTCATCAACGGCACGGGACCTCGCATCGGCAATACGAGCAATTTGGCCTTTAAGGGCGTTGATGGGGAGTCGCTGCTGGCCCATTTGGATATGGCCGGCGTGGCGGCGAGCCATGGATCGGCCTGCTCAGCCGGGGCTCTGGAGCCTTCCCGGGTATTGCTACAGATGGGGCTTGAGCCCGGGCTCGCCGCTTCTTCGATCCGTTTTTCTTTAAGCCGCATGACTAAAGAGAGCGAGATCGACAGGGCGGCCGAAATTATCATCAATTGTGTCACAAAATTACGAAAGCTTACTCTTAACGGCAATGCTCTTAATTTCTAAAAGAGAAGTATCCCGGACAATCAGTTCAAAGTCGCCGTGAGTGATCCGGTCGCCCACCTGAGGCTGGTGTTCCAGCTGTTCAATCATCAAATCAGACAAGGTAAGATCGGCGCGTTCATCCAAAACGACCCCAAATTGCTCATTGAATTTGCCGACACTCATGTCTGCCGGAAAAGTTCGATCGATTAATTTCTGCATCCTCGTTTTTGGCAGCTTGAGATTGGCTTTGCCAAAGATCTCTTCAATAACAGAATCTAAATCGGCGATACCTACGGCCAACCCTTTGTCATCGAGGATGACGGCTACAGACTGGTTATTATGCCTGAATTGACGGAGTATTTGCGTGACGGGGGTGTGTTCGGTCACGAACCAGGGTTGTCGTGAGTATTCCCTGATGCGCCGCGATTCCGGGGGCCGGATCATGTCGCGCGGCAGGGCAATGCCGACAATATTGTTGATCTGCTGATGATAAATGGGGACAAAGTCGACGTCGTGTTTGAGTAAAAAATTGTGCATTTGGGATATGGTCGCATTGGAGGGGAGCATCGGAACATCTTTTAAAGGAGTCATGATCTGATTTGCCGTTTTTTTTCGCACGGTGAAGATATTGGCGGCGATGGCATTAAATTCATCGCCTGAGCTTTCGGAAGGAAACTCTTCCTGCTCTTCGAGAATTTTTTGCAGCTCGTCCTGGGAGAGGTAGATATTCGCAAATTCTTCTTTCCCTCCGATCAGATACTGACACGCCTTGGTAACCCCTTTGACGCACCAAAGAAGAGGGGTCATCAACTTGGCCGAGGCGTAAAGGAGGGGAGCTCCGAGCATACCCACTTTTTCCGCGTGGCTGCGGGCGGCAAACATCGGGGCCAGTTCTCCAAAAACCACCACCAGCATGACTTGGGTGAGGGGGTTTAAACCTGGGTTTAAACCGAGGGCGGCGTAAAATTGACGGGAGCATTCCGAACCAATCACCAGTGCGAGATTGACGCCGATCAGCGTGGCGCCGAACAGCTTCGAGGGGTCTTGGATCAGCTCCTGAAGCCAGACAGCCCGTTTATTTTTTTTGCTGACATAGTATTGCAGGCGCACTTTGTTAAAGGAAACGCAAGCCATTTCCATCATGGAATAAAAAGCGAGAAAGCCGACAGAGATCAAGTTGAAAAGCAGCCAGGTAAAAGCCGAAGTGTGATTCATGTTTTTTTTCTCTTCATCAGTTTTCGAATATATAATCTTTTGATATGGGTCGGTTCGCTGGAGAGCACTTGAAAGAGAAAGTCATCCGATTCGTAAGTGGTGCCGCTTTTGGGGATGGTGCCCATTTTTTCGGTCAGCCACCCCCCGATGGTGACCATATCCGTTTCACTTTCTAGATTGGCGTCGAAGAGATGGTTGAATTCCGAGAGCTCCAATTTGCCGCTGGCGATGATCTCGTTTTTTCCGGCTTTGGTATAAAGCGTCTTTTGGTCGCGCCGGTCGACGATATCGCCGACGACAATTTCCACCAGGTCTTCGCTGGTGGCAAGCCCGGTGATCGAGCCATACTCATTGACGACGATAGCCATCACTTGCTGATTTTCATCGAGCCTTTTCATCAAAGCCCGCGCAGTGGTGGTTTCCGGCACGAAAAAGGGCTTGGTGAGTATCTTTAAGACATCTTTTGGTTCATTAAGTTCTTTTCTTCTTAAGAAAAACTCTTTGGCTGAGATAATCCCGAAGACATTGTCGAAGTTCCGGTCGGCCACAGGTACGCGCGTGCACTCCAAGTCGACAAAGAGGTAGGTCAGCTTGGTGAGGGGTTCCTCCACATGGTAGTAAAGCACATCCTCGCGAGGGCGCATAATTTCTTTGACGCTGACATCCTGCAATTTAAGATAGCCGCGCACAAGCTCGGCCTCTTCCGGATGAAGGACCCCGTACTCCTCGGAGGCCTTGAGGGTGTGTTCCAGCTCCTCCTTGGAGATGCTATCCTCTTTTTTCAAGAAAAAGAAGAGCATTTGGGAGATCGGGGCGGTAATCGCGATTGTGAATTTTCTGATCGGGCTGATCATATTTTGCAGGAAGTTGATCGTGCCTACCACATGGTAAGAGAGGCGTTCATTATTGATCATGCCGATATATTTTGGGATTATTTCGCCGAATACCAGGGTCAAGACGAAGGGGACGCCCACTTTCAAATCCCAGCCGGAGCCTTCGCCAAACAGCTGGGAGGTTGCGTTTTGCAGCAAAATATTCACCAGTGTGTTCAGCATGAAGACCGTGACCAAAAGATCGCGGGGGCGCATCACCAGCTTGGCAATTAATCTCTTTTTGGGATCCGGGCTGTCCACGTACGATTTGACTTTCATGGAAGAGAGGGAGAAGAGAGCGGTTTCCGATGAGGAGCAGTAGGCTGACCAGTAAGTCAAAATCAGGATAAACAGGACGAATACAGCTGTGAACATTACTCTTTTCTAAAGTAGAATTTTGTTTGATTTTCCGGCACTAAACCGAGCTCCTTCCTGAGGACCAGCTCTATCCAATCGGGATCGCTGAAGCTATAGAGCATTGCCTCGAGATATTTTTGCTCTTCAAAGACCTTTTGGTATTCTGCTTTTAACTCCCTATATTGATGATTTAGTTTTCTATAGTCAACATGCAATTTCTTCAGACCCTGTTCATAGCCGATGCAGCAAAGCAGGATAAAAAAGACTACCCACCACGAACGGATGAAGACCTCTTCCAAAACCGAAGCTAAAAAACTGTGCTCCTGGAACTTTGTATATTTTTCGTTCATAAGTGACTATTCTATAATTTGAATCATTTTTGTCCAGAGGCTGTTTTTTTGATCGGGGCTTAGAGGGGTGAGAGGCGGGCGGACAAGGCTCCAGGCATTGCCGTGTTTTCTTTCCATAATCGCCTTAAAAGCAGCGATAAAGGGATAGCCCTTCAAAGCTTCCGCTAACGCCTCAACTCCTTGTAGATCGGGAGCGATGTTTGCCATCCCGCAGATCGCGCCCGCCGCGCCAAGCCCCATCGCCTGCTTGAGCTGCGTTTCTTTTCCTACATAAACTTTCAGGTGAGGGAGCTCTTTCCTCACCGCTTTTGTGAACTCCAGATTGCCCTCGCTTTCTTTGAGGCCCAAAACGACCTTAGGAAATTCTGCCGAGAGCTTTTCCATGATATTGAGAGTGACCGGCACGCCGCTATACTGCGGGATGTGGTAGAAAATGAGTTTAAAATCCCCGACCTCTCCAATCACCCTGCGGTAAAACTCCACAACGCCATCTTCGGCAACATTTTTGTAAAAACAAGGTGGAGCAATCAAAAGCCTTCGGCACCCCGCTTTAACCGCAGCCTTGCCAAGATCTGCCGTGTCCCTCATCCCATTGCTTCCGTTGCCAAGGATGAAATCCTCCGGGCTCAAGCCCTTCGCAATCAGCTCATTAAGGACTTCTACCCGCTCCTTGACCGAGAAGGAGGGGCCCTCGCCCGTGGTGCCGAAAAGGGTAATCCCTTGCACGCCGCGCCGGAGCAAGTCCTGACAGTGACGGGCCAACTCGCCGCAATCGCACGATAGGTCGGGTTTAAGGGGAGTGAGAGTAGCGGCAAAGACTTCTGTTTTCATAGAATGGATAGTAGCAGAGGATCTTTGAAAAATCTAATAAATACTGACATATTGAAAAAATGACTCAAGGGCCATCTGTGTGTTAATTTTAAATTCTCATGAGCGGTTGTTCCGCCAGTATTCCGAAGCTTCGACCGGTTTCATTTGCCGCTTAGTGAATCCCAGAAATCCCTTAGTTAATCCCAGCAATCCACTAATTGTATTATCAAGAGCTTTATCATTTCTCACAGTATCTAAACATTTATTGGTGGAATAGAAGTGTTTTAGATCTTGCATTGTATAGGTATCATTAAATATGTCGGGAATTCCGCCAAAAAGGGAACAAAGGAGCAGCCCTAAAGCTCGAGCTTCATGTTGATCGGTTTTTTCTTTAAGTGTAGCCTCATCTTTCTCTTTCATCTCTACCCAGTTAAATAAATCTTTATCTTTATCACAAACAAATGATGGAGAAGAGGTGAATCCATAATCGGGTATTGTATTTTTGGAATCTATAAAATGACAATTCCCAAAATCTGAAAGTACGGCTTTCAGCGGAGGTCCATCCTTGATAAGAATATTGGCTGGTTTTATATCGGTATAAATGGCGCCATATTTTGAAAGGATTGCCATTTGCTCCAGCAGTTGTGTTGCAATTTCTTTTTTCTGATTATTATTTAGCTTGTTATTCTTTAAATAACTATCCAAATTCCCATCATATAGTTCGGTTAAATATCCTTCTTGCCCATTATAAGTGATTTTATGCACATTGGGAAACATCACTTGTTTTTCTTCATCTGTGAGTTTTCCATGCAGAGTATCAATAAACGCAATTTCCGATTTGATTTCTTCAATCGCACCAGGCACTAAAGTTGGCAATTTTAAAGCGATTTTTGTGCTGTATGCCATGGAATCTATGTAGATCTTATCGATTCGATAAGTTGTTCCCCAAGTCCCTCCGCCTATACGCTGCAGTGTATTACCGGTAACACCGGTAAGATCCGTGAAAGATCTGCGCTGAAGAAGTTCATTTAAAGATAAAAATTGACCACTATTAATGGGTTCAGTAGGAGATGTAACTGATGTGTTGATCTTTTGGAATTGTTTTTCGATATATTTTGGATTCTCCTGTATATCTTGGGTTAGATCAAGTCTTTGGAATGGAGATAAATTATAACTATTGATTCGTACTATGACCAAATTGGGGTTACGAATGACTAAGTAGGACACTAAGGCAAATCTGAGATCCTTATCATTAATAGACCTGATTAATTTAGATTTTCCAATCAGAGCATCTATTCGCGCCTCACCCGCAGCATCAATTGAATTTAAACTTTCCTCTTTTAAAAGACGTATCAGGTCCTCTTTTTTCACTGAATCCGGTTTATTTAGCGATTCGGCGAAAAGCTCTGGATTTTCGCGCAGTGTAATTCGGCATTTCTCTATCGCTGTTTGTTCATCTGTTTTAGCTGCCTGTTGGGCGGGCGCTGTTTCTGGTGTTTTTTGCGCATCTACCACTCTTGTTGCAAAGATATCGATAAGTTTGGTCTTATCCTCTTCAGATATTGTTTGAGGGCTGCATTCAGTTTCATCGGTGGTCTTATCTTCAGATATTGTAGGGGATGGTATTTCTTTCCTAAGGCCCAAGCGTTCACCTAATGGCGTATTTTTTAATAAAATAAGCGCCTCCATTGCTAAATTGTCAATTTTTGCACGATTACTTTCGGTATCACTTATATTGAGTTTGGTGACGATGCGAGTTCTTAAATCTCCAAAGATTTGTTTTTCAACAGAACCATCTTGACTTTGGACATTAGCTACATTTAAACCATCCGCTTTTTCCATATATCCTCATTTTATCTATTATTAAGGATTTTTAAATTAGCGTATCTTCAATGGACTTTTGCTCTTCTATATCTATAGTTTCATAGGTGTGGGTTTCCTTGATGGCGGGGTCCAGGGAGGGATATTTCTTTTGCAGCTCCTCGAAAAACTCGCTGCTGTTCCTGTTTTCCTCAGCGTTCGCTACGATATAGCCTTCCAGGGGTATGCGTTCCTGGAATTCCATCCTGTCGATCAGATTTTGTTGGCAAAGAGGGGGGATATATTCCAAATTGAGCCCAAACCGGAGGGCTATTTCGGGGCTGCTCCGGATCAGGGACATGACTTCATCAAATACTACCGGATGCTGCATTTGAAGGGTTTTGAGGAAATCCTCCGTTTTCACTTTCCCCGCGGCTCCGGCAAATAGGCGCTGAAATTCTTTCTTTTCACGGGGGGTCAAAACTTTGCCTGAGACTTTCTTGGCGACGAGGTCAAAGGCCTGCTCATTTCCCTTCAGTGATTTTAATAGGCGAAATCCACCGTCTAATTTTACTCGGAGATTCTCATTATGCCCTTTTAGATAGGCGATGACTTTGCCGCAAAAGGTTTTGTACTGATCTGCCGTAAAATCGCCGCTTGTGACATACAAGCGATACAAACTGCTGTCGAATTCAGGAATAGCCATGGCCTACCCCATTTTATCGAGCTCTCTATGTAATTTCATGAATTCCGATAAATCAGCTTCTATTGCTTTTTGGGTTACATTTTCTTCGAGAGCAATGAATTTATTCAGCAATTGTTCATATCTTGCAAGCTGTGCCTTATGTTCTTCCCTCTTCTCCAGGAGGATTTCGAGCTTACCTTTTACGAATGGTTCTATCGTTGCTAACTCTTTTGCGACTTGAGGATTTTTAATTTCTGCCGGTTCCCAGGTAAGTTTTGGCTCAGAAGCTTTGGCTTTAGTTAATGTTGCTTCAGTGCGTTTTGCTTTGTTGCTTTCTAAAAGCGTTATTTTGTCATCGACTTCTTTGGCCAATTCTTTAATCTCTGCCTCATGTGCATCTAAATTCTCAATCTTTTTTCTATTCAGATCCATGCGAAAGGATAATTTCATATCCCGTGCAATTTCAGCAAGATCTTCTGCCAGAGTTGCTGTTTCAGAACGTGGGCGAGTCTTTTCCGCTTCCATTTTCTTTTGCTCTTCTGCGAGCTGGTTTCTTTCTTCTTTAATTTTGCCTAGGTATTGATAAAAAGTGGTTTTTAATGCTTTAAGTTTATCAACATCATCCCCTGCGTTTGTAAATATTCCTTTGTAGGATTCTAGTAGCGTTTGAACTTCTCGTGAATGTTTTTCGACCTCTATATTACCCGCTTTGTACTCCCGATTGATTCCTGCTACTGTGTCCATAAAATGTGCAGCAACATTATCAATGGATATTTCTTCCCTACCTGAGCTACTTTTACTCTGAGCACCCTCGGCTTGCATAGCTCTATCGAATAGGGAAGTAATCATTGCTTTTCTAGATTCGGGAATATCACCCTGTTTAGCTAACGTGGCCATAAAAGTTGCTTGAATTTGTTCTCGATTACCTATGCCTTCCATATAAACCCCCTATTAATTAAAGCTATTATTATAATAATTATAATGACAATATTAGTTCAACTAATTTTATTAGTTTGATTCCTGCAGGAACAGGCCCAACCGCTCCCACTCTCCAAGGCAGAGGTTAAGGCGGCTTTCCAGATCGTTTTTTTGCTTTAAGAGGCGCTTGAGCTCCTCCGGCGGGGTCTTTTCGTAGAAATTATCGGACGCAAGCTGCTTGTCCAGGACGCTGATGGCCTGCTCCAGTTTGTGGCACTCCTCTTCTAAGAGGGCGATTTGCCGCTTGATCTTTGCCTCTTCTTTACGCTTCTCTTTATGTTGCTGATAGTCGCGTTTATCGGACGTTTCTTGGGTCTTTTCCTGGAGGGAGGTAAAGAAGATGTCTTTATCGGCCTGGGCGAGGTAGTCGGCGTAGGTGCCGCGGATATCCTTGATGCCGTCCGGCTGCATCTCGATGATGCGGTTGGCTATTTGGGAGATGAAGTAGCGGTTGTGGCTGACGATGAGCAGGGTGCCCGGGTAGTTTTGCAGCGCTTCGATCAGGGCGTCGGTCCCTTCCATATCCAAGTGGTTTGTGGGCTCATCGAAGAGGAGGACGTTGTGCTCGTGCAGCATCATTTTGGCTAAAATCAGGCGCGCGGTCTCTCCGCCGCTCAAAATGGCGGTCGATTTGTCGGCCTGGTCTCCGGAAAAAAGCACTTTGGCTAAAACCTCCCTGAGCTTTTGCTCCGGGATCGAAGGGCACTCTTTAGTCAGCCATTGCAGCAGCGTTTGCTCCCCGTTCACTTCCTTTTTATGGTCCTGGGGAAAATAGGCCACTTTAACGGCGTGTCCCCACTCAAAAGTGCCTAAATCCTGGGCAATGCGCGCAGTCAAGGTGTTTAGCAGGGTCGATTTGCCGATCCCGTTTGGGCCGACAAAGCAGACCCGGTCGCCCCTTTCCACGGCAAATGAGAGGGCGCTGATCACTTTTTTATCCCCGTACGCCTTGCAAAGATTTTGCACCTTCAAAGAGATGGCCCCGGAGGGGCGGTATTGCTGAAAGCTGATTTTAGGGTACATGCGGCAGCTCGGGGGCAGATCGAGCTCCGACATCTCCTTTTCCAGCTTTTTGACGAGATGCATTTTGGATTGCGCCTGCCGCGCTTTGCTCGACTTGGCCCTAAAACGGTCGATAAAGGATTGAAGGTGCTCTTTTTTCTTTTCCTGGTTGGATAGCTCCGCTTCCCTTTGCTCCTGAATGGCGAGCTTGACAGCTGCAAAGGCGTCGTAGTTGCCTTTATAAACGGTCAGCGTCTGGTGGTCGAGGTCGATAATATCGGTGCAGACGGCGTTGATGAAGATCCGGTCGTGCGAGCTGATCAGCACTGTGCCCCCAAATTGGCAAAGGTAGCCCTCCAGCCATTTGATCGAGGGCATATCCAGGTGGTTGGTGGGCTCGTCGAGCAGGAGAATGTCGGGCTTGCTGAAGAGCAGCTGGGCGAGCAGGACGCGCAGTTTAAAACCGCCCGATAAAATGCTTAAGTTTTGCCTGTGGAGCTCCTCTTTGATCCCAAGCCCCTCTAAAAGTTTGGCCGCCTCGCTTTCCGCGCCATAGCCCCCCGATTCGGTAAACTGGGTCTCGATCTGGTCGAGCAGGTCGCAGGCTTTCTCATCAAAGGCGCGTCCAAGGAGTTCGGCCTTTTTTTGCATCGCCTCCCAGAGCCTGGGCCGCCCCTGCAGGACGATCGACAGGATAGGAGTGTCTTCGTAGGCGAAGTGGTCCTGCTTCAGCGAGCCGATCGACAATTGCGCCGGCCGGGAAATCTCCCCCCCTTCCGAGGTGAGCTCGCCCGTAATCAGGCGGATCAGGGTGGATTTGCCGCTGCCGTTAGCGCCTACTAAGCCATAGCGATGGCCGGGATCCAGCTGTAAATTAACGTCTTTAAAGAGGATTTTTCCTCCAAAGCGCATAGTAAGTTTAACACAAGATAACATGCTACTATTATACAGGAAACTATTTTAATTTTAAACTCGAATAATGGTTCTCATGGGAGCGGTAGAGAAAAATCGTTTTGGGGTTGGAAAATATATCTGCGCTGGCAGAAGGATAGATGCAGTGCTCGTTGGGGACCAACGTTTCTCCATTCATCTCTTTGCTGTAGACGGCGATGGGGCATTCCAGAATTTCGCTGAGGGCGAAAATCTCGACATGCCCTCCCCAGGTTTTATCTTTGCTCATTGAGGCGGCGTGCTCCTCAAGGGTCATGTCGTCCTCTACATGGGGGGCGAATTTGGCGGAATTTGCCAGCATATGCTTAACGACCTTCTCTCTTAACTCTTCATGGCTAAAGGAGGTATTCAGGCAGCAGGCGCGGAAAAGGCAGTTGCCGTCAGGCAGGATATTCTCAATGTGGAATTGGGTCTCCAGGCGGCGGCGGAACTTCGATTCTTTCAGGAGAGATTCCAATTTTTGGTCAAATTCCTCATCGGGGCTGTCGGCTCTTGAAGTGTCGGGGGAATTCGGGGGTAATAGGTATTGCCCATTGAAAGGAGAGGCATCAAGAAAAAGCCTTCCCTCAGCAGTGATGGCGTTGTGGTGCAAATTGACGCGAACCGGTTTGCCGTCTTTTTCCAGGAAAAAAATGTCTTTCACATCCAGGTCGGTCAAAATATTATCGGCTAAATTTAACTCAGTCAAACAGATGGACTGCAGGATCTCTTTGACGGCGCAGCAAAACTCCCGCTTGTTTTCCAAATCAGCATTGGAGCGGATAGTCAATTCCTGGAGGGATGAAAGTTCTGAAAGGGAAAAAATCATCCAGGGTTTTAATTGACAGCCAATCAGATGTAAAGAGAGTAATGATGACGAGGAGAGCAATTGCTCATGGAAAACTTCCCAGGTTTTTTTGGTAAATTGGAGTTCGAAGAGGGTCAGGCGGGTGAAATTTTGCTTCTTTAAGGCAGTAAAAAAAGCGCGAATGGAATCGGGGGAATCGACTAAGAGACGGCTTGCGTGGTTAGAGTTTAGGGTAAATTCGGGATCTTGGTCAAATATCTCCTCCCACACTGTCTCAAGTGTCTCCTTGTCAAACTGAGTGTTGCTGAACAGCATGGCATTTTCATCAGGCTCACTCATGGTCTGGTCCAGAATGGCTTTTGGGGGCTTTTCCCTGATCCAGTGATTTTCGATGTACAGCTTAGTGGAGTCTGGCAAAAGGGGGATAAAACCTAAATGGCCATCGCTTAGGTACCAGTTACTAAGCGTTAGGCTTTTTAAGTTTTTGAATTTGGGCAAATGAGCGGTTAAAAGGACATTCAAGCGCTCTTTGTCCTCTTCTGTCGTCACCAGATTGGTATCTCGTGACAGGTCTAATTTGTGCAGGCTTTCAGGTTGCGTCAATCGAGTGAGCAGGGTTTCGATTTGACCTAAGGTTGCCAGGTCTAAGCTGAGGGCTTCGGCCGGGTATTTGTTCAGGCCATCCACCAAAGCCAGCCAGGTCCGGTCTGAGAGCAGGGTATTTCTCAAATCGACCTCTGCAAAAGGGAGATCTAACCTACTCATGATTGTCATAGGGTTGTCTATGTAAGTATAACGGCCGGAGGCCCCGAAAAGGATGGATAATCCCTTTGTCATCAAAGGCACGGGTGTGATGAACTCAAAAAAACTTTCCAGCTGTATACCTCTGGTTTCATAAATGTCTAATTCCCTTGATTCCGTTGAAGAAAGGGCCCAGCGCTCGAGGCTGATAGCCAGCCTCTCTGAGGTTTGGCTATAAAGGCCGTGAATAAATTGGGTGAGGAGCTCTGTATCTTCGGCCCGGCAATTTAAAGGGGGATGGAGGGTTAAAGAGAGTATATTGTTTAACTTATTCGGGGTGATTTCAAAGAGCTGTTCGATAGGGACCCAGGGAAGCTCCATATGGCAATTGAGCTTGGGGCAGCCTAATAAGAAGGTAAACGCTTCGTACGAAAAGGTGCAGCGGCTAAAATTGAGGTTTGGGAGGGTAAAATCGAGAGTGTCAAAGAAGGAGCGGATCGCCTCAATGTTGGAAATGTGGCCCTCAAAGGTGAAATGGGGTTTTTTGAGGGCATTTGCCCAATAGGCTTTAGCTTCTGCGTAGCTGGCGGTTCCGCTGAAAATCCCTTGTGTCTGGTACAAGGCGGGAGTTGAGGTAGAGGCGAGAGTGGGTATCATTTTAAATCCTGTATTTGGACAGACATTTTATTGGAAACCGGAATAAAATAGCCAGGTTAACTTTTAACCGCCAAATATGTAAATTTGTTTTTTTGTTTTACTTATATGTAAAAAACCTTTATTTTATTACCTCATTATAAGGGAATAAGCATGTCAATTCAATCAATCCAGAATCTTCCACGGGAAATATCAAGAGCCGCGCGCCAGATTGAGGATGCGGCTCAACTGGAGAGGCGTATCAGTGAAGTGTGGCTGCAGCTGCAAACAGATAGAAACAGTTTGAGCCAGTCGAGGTTTGCTAAACTTTTTTTAGTAACAACGCCGGAAAATGATTTAGTTAATATTTTAGCGCAGTTGCAGCCGGAATTTTCAGGTAATATCTACGACCCGAAGATTTTGGAAGTGCGCCAAGAACTGAAAAAATACCCCAATCTGGAAAAAACGGAGCTTACCCTGATTGTGCTTGAGTCGCTGCTCCACGGCAATGGCACAGAGCGGGCCAGGATGCATAAGGTATGGGCGGAATTATTTTCAAAAGTGAATTCCCAGTGGCAATTTGAGGTGGGGCGCACGGCCGAGAAAGCCTTCCTTCATCTCTTCAGGGTTGAATGCGCAAACCAGCGCGGTTTTAGCGGTTCGCTTGATTTTTTAGAGGTAGTCGGGAAATCCCTTGGCGCCGATTATCGCCAAAAATGGATTTCCCATTGCGCTGAAGAATTGACAAAGGAAAATTACGCGGAGTTTTACGCGGCTCTGCCCCCCCATTCCGAGGGGGGCGAAACGGCGGCAGAGCTTAGGCGGGAATTGTCTTTCCGCAAGTTCTTAAAACAAGAGGAGATAGAGGGTTATCAAGACTTGAAGGCCATTTTGGAGAGGTCTGATGAAGTGGAGCCCCTCATGTGGGAAAGGCTGCTTGAATTGATAGCCGATAGCAAGTTCGCCGACCTGAAGCGGGAGGCCTGGGGGGTTTGGTTAAAACAATCCAAAAACCTGGAAAAGGAGAAGCCATTTGGAAAAGTGTGGGTGATGGCGGTCCGTCTTTTGAAGGAAGCCGATGACGCGGCGGCATTTTACAAAAGCGACATTTTCAAAAGATTGACAACCCCTCCTGAGGGGCTTTCCATTTATGATCAGGTCTACACTTGCGCGTGCAAATCGGCTGAAGATCTCTCCGCTATCCATCAAGACTATATGCGGACATATGCCACGGTCCGGGAGCAGCGGGCACGCGCCTCCCTTGCCAAATTGAACGAAAGGACGCTCAACCCTTTTTACCTCAATGGGATTCTGGACGACTTGGAGAAGGGAATCATCGACGGCGGGGAAGTTTGGTGCAAGGTTTTGGACAAAGCGGTTACATGCAATTCCACCGAAATCAAGAAAAGGACATGGGCGTTTTGGTGCCTGCAACACGCTGCCCTGGCGGGGGAGAAGTCGTACAGGAAAATTTGGCTGGAAGCCATTAAATTATTGACTCCTGCCGATGGGTTAGAGTTCTTTTGCGGGAATTTTGCCGCCGTCTTGCAATTCTTAATCGAAAAGAGGGTCGATGGGCTCTCCTCAATTTATCAAACCGCGGCAAACTCAGCCAAGAGATCTGTCGCTGATATCCCTCGAATCGTCGAGGCTCATCAAAAGTATGTCGATGCGAACCCCCTCCTGAAGAATTCCATCTTCTTCGAGATCTCCATCCGTCTCGTCGAAGAGAAGTTGAACCAGCCGATGGCTTATCGACTGATTCAATACCATGTGCAGGATAATCAAGCAGACACCCTAGGAAAAGCCTGTCAATGGTTTCAGGAGCGGCTGAAGCGGGATCTGAGTAAGGCTGTCATACCTGCTGCCCTCGAGCTTGCGGGGGTTTTACTGGAGCTGTCGGATAAATATCCAGTCGCGATCCCTTGTTACGCGATGGCTGAAAAGCTTAATAAAGCCTCCGGCTTTCAGGATCTAGCTTTGAGATTTGCCTTTAAGGCCCTTCACGCGGCTAACAAGGAGGACCTTGGCAAGAAGGCGAATCAGAGGCCGTTAGAAGCCTGTATTGATTTAATGACGGCAATCTTACCCCATGCATCGGATAGTGGATTTTTAAATTTATTGCAGAGGGAGAAAATCCAAGATTTCCAGAATTGCCATAGTCAAAAGAAGCGGTTTATTTTCTGGAAGGAGATGTTGTCGAGGAGCTTGAGTATGCCCCCGGAATTTGGGGTGGGCTCCGCCTGTGATTTCTGGAAGTTTCTTAAGGATTCAGAAGAGGCTGAGGATATATCTGGAAAAATGGTGGAAGCTGCTCTTGCGATTCTGCCGGTGGACAGTAATGCGGGCATTGAAAATTATGAGGAGGTGTACAAGAACGCATGTGTCAAGCTTTTCAACACTTTCCAAGAGAAAATCACGTATAAAATTGATGATGACGGGCACCGTGTTCCTGTGATCCGCACCGTTGATCTGTTTATCGCGCACTTATACGCTAAAGCCGGGCATATGGAGCGTCATAGCTTTTTGCTGCTCTCCGTCGCCTGCAATTTGATGAATGATTCCAGCCTTAAAGATTTTGTGGAAAATAAACTCGCGTTAGTGGGGGCCAAACATTGTTTGGAACAGGTCGATCGGATAAAGGGATCCGCTAGTTTAGACACACCCGGCGTCCAATCCTTTTTGCATGCCGCTCGTGAACTTCTCCATGCCAAGGAGATACAAGATTACGTAGAGACTCTAAAGGATGAAAATTTAAACAACCTGATAGCCATCGAAGCCCCCGCCCTTTTTAAGGTATGGTTAGAAATTGAGAAAGATGGGGCTCCCTTATCAGACGATATCTCAGATAAATTCAATGAACCTGCGCGTTCTGTCTTTAGAGCGAATGGATCAAATTTGAGGGTTCAGAAGCTGGTTTGGAAATTTGCCATCGAATTTGCCGTCAAACATATCGAACAAATACCAGAACCAACTTGGGGGGTAAACCTGAAGGAATGGATGGGATTGATCGATGAGATGTTGGCGGCAGGATTTAAGGGTAATAGAGTCTCTTTGCGACATCTCGACGATGTGATTGAGATATGCGATTTTGCCGCCCCTCTGCTTTCTGAAATAGCGTCGAAATATGAGGAATCGGCGGCGGATCAGATATTATCGGCCCTGATGAAAATGGCGGATCTGCAAATCAATTACAGTAGCCGCGAACCTGTAAAAAAGAAGGAAGCGCTTTCCCGTCTTGTGGATTTCGCAATAGAGGGCGTCACAGATATTCATCTGGATCGGATCATACAATTAGCCATGGATGCGGAAAGGAGAGGCCCTCTCAGAGAAATGGCGATAAATTCTGACGGGGTCAAGATCGATGGCAGTTTTTCAGCGACTGATGACGAACCTGCTTTAAAGCGAAAGGGGGTCACCGCTCTGTTTTCTTATCTTCTTCAGAAGTCGTCAAACGATGATTTATTTTTCTCTTTGGAGCTGGCAAGCCAACTGCTAAAAAGGGGGCCCTTTGAAGACTTTCAAAACGAGGATCACTGCATTAAAATGATGCAAATTTTTTCCGACGTGATCACGGCGTTGGATGAATATGAGCAATGCGAGATCTTTGATTACGATATTTTTATAAACGTCTTTCACGCCCTCACACATAAGCCCGCAAGGGAGAGTGAGGAGCTGGGCAGCCTTGAGGAGCTCATCGGCACCAACAACTTGCAACACAAGAAAAAGGCCCAAGAGAAATTGAATGAAATTATCGGCTGTTTCTTTACAATGTGCGGCGAAAATGGAAAATTTTTGTCCAAAGTCACTACCGAAAGGCGACTTCTCGCTATAAGCAGCATTGATAAATTTCTGGGAGATTGCCGAAGGAAGCAATTTTTGGAATCTGAGGATCTTGAAAAATGGGAAGCTAAACTGGCTTTATTGCGGAAGCAAATCTCCCATTGATAGCTAAAGCATTGAATCAATAGCTTTTAAAATGTTTGCTTCCGTGATCGAGTCGGAGCCTGAAAGCTTCTTCTTGATATTCTTGTTCAAATGCATCACTAAAACAGTTGGCGTGCCCTGAATATTATACTCTTGCACCAGGCGGCGGAAATAGCGGATGCCGAGGACGATGTCAGAATAGCTAAGTTGTTGATACTTAATGCCTATTTTGGATGAGGCGTGGACGACCTGCTCGTCGGTCGGACTGTCCGTCTGGCTCGAGATATTGGTCAAAATGTGGCGCAGTTGAATATATTGCGGCTTATTTCTTAGGATGAAGGAGAGGTTGTAAGGGATAAAATTGAGCGATTCTGGGTGGATGGCGAGGTCGACAAAGACCACTTGAGCTTTTTCTGTCAGCGAGGAAAACATTTTTTCGATGGCAGGTTCAGCCTGGCGGCAGGCCGGGCATTGCCAGTCTGTAAAGATGTAGACGACCACAGGGCTTTTTGGGTTGCCGAATGCGAGGTTTTCTTCAAGCGCTGTTTGGGCGGCTTGCAGCTTATCCTCTTTGCCGATGCCAAAGAAAGTTAAGATAAAGCCAATGGCAAAAATCGAGATTGATGAGATGCCTTTCCAAACTTTTTGCATGATTTTATTTCCCATATTGTTTCTGATCACTGTGTCTAACTCCAATAAATACATCCCTATAAAGCAAAAAGCCGCTATCGAAATCATTGCGGCAATGCTCAAACAGACCGGGCACCATTTTCCTATAACAAACTTTTGAACAACAATCAACATAATTTCAGCGCCAAGGCCGCCCGCCACCATAAATCCAGTGGCTAAGTAGAGAATTTGAAACTTTATCGACAAGAAATGAAGGATGATGAGCGTGCCGAAATAGGCGATGCCGATCATTCCGAAAGAGAGCCCAAAGAACTGATAGTGATGGGCATCGGAACACTCTTGCGTGCATACTTCAAGCCAGGAGAGCAGCGACAGCACAAGGCCTGCGAGAAACGCTAAGGCGATCGCAATGAACAGTCCGGTATTTAACCGCTTGATTACTTGAAGACTACGGCTCATTTAGGGCATCTTTGGCAATGAACTTATAACTCCGGATTCTCAAGAATCCAGCCCAAGATGTCAATATAAAAATTGCGGTTATAGGTGGTGCAGCAGCCCTTCATGGAGCTGATAACGGGTGTAGCAGAGGCAATGAATGCGGTGCATGATAACCGAGGGCTTTTGATCATGAGTCACAACAACTAATGGTTGCGGTTATAGGTGGTGCAGCAGCCCTTCATGGAGCTGATAACGGGTGAAGCAGAGGCAATGAATGCGGTGCATGATAACCGGGGGCTTTTGATCATGAGTCACAACAACTAATGGTTGTGGTTATAGGTGGTGCAGCAGCCCTTCATGGAGCTGATAACGGGTGTCGCAGAGGCAATGAATGCGGTGCATGATAACCGGGGGCTTTTGATCGTGAGTCACAACAACTAATGGTTGCGGTTATAGAGGGTGCAGCAGTCCTTCATGGAGCTGATAACGGGTGTCGCAGAGGCCGGCTAGCTTTTGATCGTGAGTCACAACAACTAATGGTTGCGGTTATAGAGGGTGCAGCAGTCCTTCATGGAGCTGATAACGGGTGTCGCAGAGGCCGGCTAGCTTTTGATCATGAGTCACAACAACTAATGATTTGTTGTTGTTTTTGGCAAAGCGCAGGAGCAGTTGATGGATCCCTTCCGAGGTCTGCTCGTCCAGATTGCCCGAGGGTTCGTCGGCAAAAATAATTTCGGGGTTGTTGCACATGGCCCTTGCGATCGCGATCCGCTGCTTTTCTCCCCCCGACAGCAGTTTTGTGTGAAAATGAGCCCTTTCCCCCATGCCCACCCTTTCGAGCAGCTCATAGCCGTAGAGGTAGGCGGGGCTCCCTTTATTGGTGCTTTTGCGGGCGATCCGCGCCGGCATCAAGATGTTTTCGAGCGCCGTGTGGTCGTCCAGAAGATGGAACGACTGAAACACAAAACCGATATTTTTGTTTCTAAGGGAGTTTTTATTAAAAAAGGAAACTTTCTGGCCGCAAATGTATAGTTCGCCCGAGCAGGCCTGTTCCAGGGTGCCCAGGATCTGCAGGAGGGTGCTTTTGCCTTGTCCCGACCGCCCGATGATGGCGACCGTTTCCCCTTCGGAGACGGAGAGGTCGATCCCTTTGATCAGGTTAACTTTATTCGGGTGGTAGAAAGCCTTGCGGATTTTTTTTGCGACTAATTTCATTCCGCCCTCAGGGTTGCAGATGGTCTTAGCAAACTGGCCTTCACGGCAGGAACAATGCCCGCCAAAAGGGAAATAAGCACGGTGGCGATGAAGACAAAACTAAACGCCTCGCCGCTCATTTCGCTAGGCATCACTTCTCCGTAGAAAACGGGGTTGAACATATCGTAGCCTTGAATCCAGCTGATCCATTCGATCAGGCGCTGCAGATGACGCAAAGTGAGGAAAGCGCCAAGGGTTCCGATGAGGCTGCCGAGCAATCCCATGACCACTCCGCAGAAGCCGAAGATCAGGGCGATGCTGAAGGAAGAGGCGCCCATGGAACGGAGAATGCCGATCTCCAGCTTTTTATCGTTCACTAAAATGATCAGCATGGAAATGATATTGGAGCAGGCCACAATAATAATGACGGTTGCTATCAGCGTGAAGAGGTTTTTTTCGCTATGCAGCTGCTGGATAAGATCTTTGGTAAATTCAAATTCCCGGTAGGTTTCGATTTTGAAGTAGGGTGCGATCCCGGCTTCTTCAAATTCTTTTAAAAGCCGCTCCTTGGTCTTTTCTGCAAGGTCGAGGGAGTGGAGCCGCACGTTGATGCCGTTAGAGAGCTGCATGTCATCCTGATTGTGGGAAGTGCGGAAAAGGGAGGCGATTTCATTGTTGGTCAGGATGAATTTGGCGCCGATCGGGATAATGCCCGGATCGTAAAAACCGGCGACGAATATGGGAATATACATCTGCTGCACTGTGCTGGTGGTCGGAGAATAGTAGGAAAGAAAGCCGCGGTCGCCGAGGTTGACGTGGGCGCTGCGGAATGTTTTAGGCAGCAGCACCGGTTCCCCCGATTGGGCGTCTTTGGGCAGGTTGTATTCTTGCGAGCCATCAGGAAATTTTAGGGTATAGCCCCAGAATGGGATTTTTTCCGGCTGCGATCCAAATGAGCTTTGCACCGAAGCTTCCCCGAAATTCAGCCCCCGGTAGGGCGCAACCCCTTCAAAAGTCTGGTTTTGGAGCGTGAATTTCACTTTAAATAACACGTCATCGGGATGGGAGTAGAGCTGTTCTTTTTGCATTTCTGCGGGCAGCAGCAGGCCCCCTTCCAGATAAAGCGGCGAAGAGAGATCGCCTAAACTGATCTGCTCCTGAGCTTTAGAAGGGTCTTTGGGGATGAGGTAGCCGAGGTTCAGGGGCTGGACTTTGAGAGTTCCATTTTTCGGAAAGAGATGGCGCGGAATGGCCCAGCCGCTCTCCGGCGTTTTTAAGGCTTTGACTTGCACCAGGTGGTAGAAGCGGTCCAAACGCTCTTTAATCAGAGTCGGGGTGACATAAAACTGATCGCCGTTTCGGCTTTCACCCAAAACAAACTGAGAGTAGAGGTGGGTGAGGTCTTCGGGCGAGACAGAGAGGATAGAACCGGCCATCTCCTGGTTTTTGGCGTCGAGGGAACCGAGATAGGTGGTCTGGGAGAGTGTTTTGCCCCCTTTTTGCTTCAGGTGTAAGTTGCCTACGGTCATGATGTAATCGCCGGCGCGGATGCCGGGTATATCTTTAACGGCGTTGATCTTCTCGAAGGCCAGGGTGACGATATCTTTGATATTGCCGTCAGCGTCGAGATCGGGTTTTGGCCAGTCGGCCGGCGCTTCTTCGTCATATTCGGGGTCGTAGCTCAATCCAAGAGCCCTTTTTTCCCCGATGGTTTTGAGGGTGTAGTCTGCTTTTGCGCTTAAAGTGTCTGAAAGATAATAAAACGACTTGTAATAGGCATCGGTTGGCGTGATCCGCACAGGGGCTGTCAATGAAATGAGCTTATTAATCCAGGATTTTTCCAGACCGTTGGTAACGGAAAAAAAGACGAGGATCAGCCAAACAACCAGCGCGATCACCAGAATGGATATCATACTGATGATCGAGACGGATAGCTGCCGCCATCTGGGGACGAGATATTTCAGTGCGACGGAGAGTTCAAACATGATAACCGTTAAAATAACTTTTTAGATGTTATTTTGCCAGGTTATTTTGTTTCTTTGAATTCGACGTGTTCTCTTACAACAGGATCATACTTTGTGAGTGTGATACGATCGGGTGTAGAAGACTTGTTCTTTACAGTATAGTAGTAGTAATGACTCTTTGAACTCTTAAGTTTTATTTTTTCTCTTTTGCTGGCCATGGGTTCACTCCTTTTAACCGGTTCCACATATTAACTATTTTGCGAATAAGATTCAATAAGGAAATCCGATAATTCGCGGCGCGGCTTCCAAATTTAAGCTGTCGGCGCCTTTATCGAGGTAGCGATGGTAGGCTAAACCCGCGATCATGGCGGCATTATCAAGCGTCAGTTCGGCGGAAGGAAAGAGAAGTTGCAAGCCGGGGGCCTCCAGCTGAAAGAGGGTGCGCAAATAGCGGTTGTTGGTGACTCCTCCCCCAAAGACAATGGTCCGGCAGCCAAAATCCCTGGCGGCGGCAAGGGTTTTTTTGACAACATCGGCAAAAGCGGCATTTTGAAAGGAGGCGGCCAGGCCGGGAAGATTTAACTTTTCCCCCTCTCTTTTTGCTGTATAGAGCACGCCGGTCTTTAGGCCGCTGAAGGAAAAATGGTAAGGTTTTCCCTGAACTTGCCCGGCTTTTAGGGGGTAGAGTCTCTTATCGCCTGAAAGGGCCAATTTTTCCACCTCAGGGCCTCCCGGGTAGGGGAGGTTTAACATTTTGGCGACCTTATCGAACGCCTCGCCGATCGCATCATCGATCGTTTCGGAGATCAAAGTGTAATGGCCGAGCGCCTCTATCCGCACCAAAGATGTGTGACCGCCCGACAAAACTGCCCCTAAGGCGGGGAATGCGATTTCTTCGGGGTGGGACATGAGAGCGGCATAGAGATGCGCTTCAATGTGGTTGATGCCGATAAAAGGTTTATTTAATGCCAGGCTCAAAGTTTTTGCCGTGTTTAAGCCGATCAATAAAGCGCCGATCAGCCCGGGACCGTAAGAGGCGGCAATGAGGTCGATCTCCTGTAAAGGGATATCCGCTTTTTCCAGGGCTTCCTGGATTACCGGAAGGATTACTTCGATATGGCGGCGGCTGGCCAGCTCGGGAACCACGCCGCCGAACTCCTTTTGCAGGTCGATTTGGGAAGAGACGACATTGGACAGAATCTCTCTGCCGTCTTTAACCAACGCTGCCGCCGTTTCATCACATGTGCTTTCGATACCAAGGACTATCATAGGCGTTTCAGTATACTAAAACGCCCAGTTAATTAATACCCCTGTTGATTGTTTTGCTGGTAATTTTGAGGGTTGCCGCCAGGATTTACTTGGTTATAACCGGGGTTTACAGGGTTATAGCCCGGATTAACGGTATTATAACCTTGGTAACCTTGTTGGTATCCTTGGTAGCCTTGGTTTTGGTATCGGTTGTAAGGTTGATTGTTGTAATTCCCTTGGTAATAGGCCTGATTTTGGGCGTTGTTTAAGTCATTAAGCCTTTGTCTTTCCCAACTATAATTTACAGTGGTTGAGCGATAGGGATAGGTCTGGTAGCCTGTGCCGTAGGAAATTCTGCCTGATGAATTCCGGTAGGGGCCGGTTTGGTAAGGGTAGACGAGATTGCCTTGACTGTAATAGGGTCTTGGATTTGAATTATTCGGCATATTGACAATTCTGCCGTTTACACGGGTAGGCGTTCCGAATGTGGCTGAACCTGGCATATCGGCGAATGAAAGATTAAGGCTCAGGACGCTGATAAATAAAATGAGTAAAAAACGCATAAAACCTCCTAAGTGGTTAATAATATCTCCCGTACCTTCCAGGATAGTATCCCCCGGGAGGTGGATTGCTGTATGGGGGATAATTGTTATAATAGGGATTATTGTAGTAATAGGGATTGTAATAGTAGGGTTGCTGGACGGGTGCGTACTTTATCTTTCCATTTTGCCGGTAGGGGCGGCCTCTGGAGGGCTGGCCCGGGAGATAATCGTAGTAGTAATTAGTGGCGATATTATTGCCGACCACACGTGACTGGGAGTAAGTTCTTTGCGCGTCGACGCCGTTTAAAAAAAGACAGCAAAAAAGGATGAAAAAATATTTAAACATACCCAACCCCACTTTATTTTTATTATAGGAAATGGGGAGATTAAGAGGGGGTAAAGATAGAAACTATTTGTTTAAACGCTTTATGGTGTGCTACTTGCTAAAAGCAAACTTTTTTTGACAAGACAATCGCGTCAATTTTTGAGGCGAGTATGAAATCGCTTTCGGACAAGCCGTCGATTTTATGGGTCCAGATTGTAACCCTGACATTTCCATAGCTTAAGTGGATGTCGGGGTGATGCCTCTCTTCTTCGGCGATGGCTCCGATTTTATTGGCGAAACTCAAAGCCTCCTTAAAATCGGGAAACTTGAAGCTCCTTTCCAGGTGGTGCTGATCCACAATAATCCAATCGGGATGGACAAACTTCAAAAAAGCTTGCTGTTCCGCGTGTTTCAGCTTGGCAGTAGAACCTGTGCAGGGAAGGCAATGTTTAGTCATGATTTTACCCATAGCTGAACTCAAGATTTTTCCGCAACTAAACAAAGAAATAAAGGGATCTCTTCGCGGGCGCGGTTTTCCATTTTCGCCGCTTTGCCGGTGCTGACCTTGTCCGAGCACCACTCATCGATTAAGCGGATCGAAAAGCCCGCCTCGCATAGCGCTTTCGAGTAGAAAGAGAGGGGGCGGTGGAAAGAGAGCGTCTGGGAAGACTTTTCCCCTTTGCTCGGGTGGGTCTGAATCGGGATTTTCAATTCGGACATATAGCGGTCGACGCGGCGGTATTGCAGTTTTTTCCCCTCGTCGATTTCCCAGCCCGATTGCCGGGGAATCCTGAAGCAGGGGTGGTTGAGTATTATGATGAATTTGCCTTTCGGTTTCAGCAGCCGGTAGGCGTTTTCGATCGCCTTCCGCGGTTCGGCGATATTTTGCAGGGCGAGGATAATGACGGCATGGGTAAAGGTGGCGGGCTCAAAGGGGAGGGGTTCGGTGGCGTCATGGACGATATAGCGGTGGTTCGGCAGGGAGTCGTATTTTTTGGCCGCTTGAATTAGGGAAGCAGAGATGTCTACCCCGGTGTAGGCGGCTTTTTTTGGCAGCTGGCGCGCGAGAATCCCTTGGCCGCAGGCCAGATCGAGCAGATGGGGTTTATCTTTTAAGTCGATAAGCTCCAATAGCTTAGGGATAATTACCTGCTGATGGTAGTAATGCCCTTCTTTTCCGACCGTTTTGTCGTACCAATTTGTGACTGATTCCCACGATGTAGATTCCATCGCTACAGTTTACTAAATTCAAGCCAAAAAAGCAATGTCGCGATTGTTTTGCCGTCTTTGATCGCTCCAGCGCTGATCATAGGCATAATTTTTTTGACCGGCAGGGTTTCCACCGTAATTTTTTCCCCCTCGTCCAGATTTTGCCCCACATGCTCCAAATCCTCGGCGAGAAAGGCATACATCAGTTCGTTGCTGATGCCAGGGCTTGTGAAAAAGGAGATAAGAGGCCTGATTTTATTTGCGCGGTAGCCGGTTTCCTCGATGATTTCCCTTTCCGCCGTCTTGAGCGGCTCCTCCCCCAATTCCAGGGTGCCGGCCGGCAGCTCGAAAAGGGTTTCTCCGACGGCGAAGCGCTCGTTCCGTATCATTACAATTTCATCGCCAAGCAGGGGAAGGATGACGACCGCGCCGGGGTGAGCGACAAACTCCCTTCGCCGCGACGTTTCGTCGTTCGATTTGAAGACGTCGAAGCGGGCGCCTTTATAGACTTTTGTTGAAGAGCGGAGCACTTTTTGCAGAGGGTTCATCGTTTACCTAAGGCTTATGTAAAAGATCATTAAAGTCTATGATAGAGGCAAAATATTCGCTTTCCTTGACACTTTCTTCCACCCCATTGACATGGATTAAAACAGGTCTTATTGAGATATTTTTTGGGAGATCTAAACAGCGCACTTTTTGCTTGATTTCGTCGATAATACTTTTCGTGATTTCCTGATTTTTAAATTTAATTTCACATAAATAACAAGTTCCAAATTTGGTTTGGATCATATAATCAATTTGACAGCCAGGTCGATTTTTCAATTTCCTTTGAAAAAAAGGATTGTCATTCACTATTTCTGAAGGGTCGATACCAAGAATTTTTTGCAGTGTTTTACGGTTGCTTAGGACAAGATTTTCAAATTGAAGGCCTATGATTGATTGCCATTGAGCAGGTAATTTCAAGTTCTGTTTTTCTATTTTCTTTTTATTAGGTTCAATATATTTGAGATAGAATCTTAAATAGTTGTCCTTTAAACGATAATGACTTAGCTTGGAATCAAGGCCTGTCTTAAAGTGCCAGGTGAAATCTTGGGAAACAAAACCAGCCGTGACCAAATCATCCATATAACCAGAGACAACACCGCTTTTTTCCACCTCTAATGCCGTATAGATATCTTTCAATTCACAAGGCCCATCAGCCAATCTTTCAACAATTTTTTTATAAATAGTGCTTCGAGTAGAAAATAAGTCCGAAAAAATTTGTTCAAATTCGCTATAAAGGAATCCCTCTCTTTGAAAGCACAGCTTTTGGATATTAACTTCAGCGCTTTGGTTGGGCAGAATTTCCTCCAGATATCGGGGCACGCCACCCATTACCGAGAGGAGTTTTAATTTATCAAAAGCAGATATCTTTTCCTGTTCAGCATTCCAGAACTCGTTGCATTCGTGAAGAGGGAGTTCTTCTAGAATGATGTCTAATGAGATTCTTCCCAGAAAACCGGTACTGCTAAGGATATTCTCTTCGATCCAGCTGGAAATCGATCCACAGAGAATCAGGATTAATTGAGGGTTGTTTTTGAAATAGAGATCCCATGCTGTTTTCAGTTTTCCCAGGAAAGTGGGATCCTTAGATCCCATCCAGCTTATTTCATCTAAGACAATCACAACTTTACCGTTTTGGGTCTGCTGGGCTAAATGCCAAAACAGATCTCCCCAGTCATCCGCTCGAGGTAAGGGTGTTTTCAATTCGCGTTGTATTTGTCTGGCGAACTCCTCTCTTTGATCCTTTGCAGAAATGCCGTCGGTGGGGGGTATTCCAGAAAAAATGTAGTTTGGAATTTTGCTGGCAAATTCCTTTGCCAGACGGCTTTTCCCAATGCGCCGTCTTCCTCGGATAACTACTAAGCTGGATGACCTCTTTTTGAAGAGCTCGGCGAGCATTTGCAATTCCCTTTTACGTCCTATAAATGAGTGTTGCATCTCTTCCCCTTAGGTAATAACTCTAATTTAACAGATTCGCATCACCAAATCAAGAAAATGCGATTTAGTGATGTCAAAAGTATAGATTTTTCGCATCACCAAATCAAGAAAATAGGATTTGGTGATGCAAATGTGAGATTTCCTTGTTTAAAAAGAAGGGAAAATTTACTATAATTGCTATGATTATAGCGCAAAAAGCATTTTTAGTGGCAGGCATTCTGCTGGCTTTGTTAGCCGTGGCCTGCGGGGCTTTCGGCTCCCATTTTTTGCGCCACCGCCTCTCCGCGGATTCCTTGAATATCTATGAAATCGCCGTGCGCTACCAAATGTATCACGCCCTGGCGCTCATGGCAGTCGCCTGGGCCTGCGGGGTCTTTTCCGACACCCTGGTCTTTTTATCGGGCTGGATACTGCTCGCAGGGATTGTGATCTTTTCCGGAAGCTTGTACTTCTATCTGTTTACCAGCATGCGCCTCTTTGGCATGATCACTCCGATAGGCGGGACTGTCCTGCTGCTCGGCTGGCTCTCTTTTCTAATCGGGGTCATTAAAAGCTGATGAAAGCGGCCATTTTGAAAGCGGGGCGGGAAAAATCTGTTCTGCAGCGCCATCCCTGGATTTTCTCCGGAGCCATCGACAAATTGCCCAAATTTGAAAACGGCGATTTTTTGCCCCTGCAAACCCAGGATCGAAAACATTTGGGCTTTGCCTATTTCAACCGGAATTCTAATATTATCGGACGAATCGTCTCCTTCGATCAAACAGAACCCCTGGAAGCGATCCGCAAGAACCTGCGAGAGGCGATCGAACTGAGAAAAGGGTGGTTTTCTTCCTCCGCGACGAATGCCTACCGGCTGGTCAACGGGGAGGGGGACGGCATACCGGGGCTGATCGTCGATAAATATGATAAAACTTACGTTTTGCAGCTGACGACGATGGGGATGGACCGTTTGCGTTCCTGGATTGTGGAGCAGATCGTAGAGCTTTGTCGCCCCAAGACTATTTTTGAAAAATCGCGCCTGCCCGCCCGCCTGGAAGAGGGGCTGGCCGATCAGGTCGGTCTTTTATGGGGCGAAGAGGTGGAAAATGTGGAAATTCAGGAAAACGGCCACCGTTTTATGGCTGGTATCGTCGAGGGGCAAAAGACCGGCTTTTTTTTAGATACCCGCGAGATGCGCGCTTTAGTGCAGCAGTTTGCCAAAGGGAGGCGGGTGCTCAATTGTTTCTCCTATTCGGGGGGCTTTAGCGTCTATGCCGCGAAAGGGGGCGCTGCCGCGATTAGAAATGTCGACTGTTCGGAGCGGGCTATGGAGCTTGCGCGGCAAAATATGGCCCTGAACGAGATTGAGATTGAGCAAAATTTTGTCGTCGATGATGTCTTTACCTATTTGCAGGATCACGCCATCGATGAGAATCTGGTCATCCTCGATCCGCCGGCGCTTGCCAAGAAGCGGGGGGATCTTAAAGGGGCTTACCGGGGCTACCTGCACATCAATCGCCTGGCGATGCAAAAGATGCCGCCAAACTCTTATCTTCTGACCTGTTCCTGCTCCTATCACATGGATGAAACGACCTTTCAAAAGATTATCTTTAAGGCAGCTCAAGCGGCCGGGCGCAGTGTGCGCATCCTAAGCCGGCACCGGCTCGCTGTCGATCACCCGATCAACCTGTTCCATCCGGAAGGGGACTATCTTAAAAGTCTCTTTTTGCAATTAACCTAGTGAATCAGCTTTAATATTTTCAATCGAAACCTGCAACTTGATTTGATGTAATTCCTTTTGGATCAGGCCTCCTTTATCGGCGCGGATCTCCCAAAAGTAACCCTGTCCAAAACTTCCCCCTTTAATCAGGGTGGCATCGGTAGCGGTGACTGGGTGGTTCAGCGGGTTGGAGCCTAGGGCTTGTGAGGTTAAAATCAGTTTGCCGGGCAGGTAATCGCAAACATATTTGCGGATGTTTTGCTCTTCAAAGGCGTTGTCCGCAAAGTATCTGATAGGCGTGTAGCTTACGAAGAGATCGACATTTTTCGCGAGCAGTTCTTTTAATTCTTCGTGAGATTGCTCAGTACCTTCGACATAATCCCTGTTTTGAAAATAGGCGGGGGCGTTCTTATCCAGGGTGGCTAAACCGCCAATCCCGAGGATACGGACGTTTTTCACATCGATAGTGGCTAAATTCAAATATCCTGAGGCGAATTCTTCATCGAGGCTTTTGATCACATCGAGATTTTCAAACGGCCCGGGGACAATGATGATTTTCAGGCCAGATTTTTTTAGGCGTTTAAAGTGGGAAATTTTATCCAGCAGGGCGCTTTTGCCTTTTTCGATGAGTTTGAGTATTTTTTTGGCAGATACGGCAGTTATCTCTTTAGAATCATCCTTCTCAAAACTGGCTATGAATTGCTGGATATCGGAGAAAGCTTCCTGGGAATTGAATTCTTCATTGACGTGCTGAAAGGCATGGCGGTAAGCGCTTTGCTCAGCCTGATTTAAAGGATTTCCAAATAGACTAGTCAGGACGACCAGATCGGCCCGTTTCTCATTCGCATAGTCTAATAGCTTTTCTAACCTCTCCCAGTCTTCATTGACATTCGAGGCGTAGATGAGGTTAACCCCTTTTAGCGGAGGGGGTTCTGGAATGTAGTCATCGTCCAAATCCTCTGCGGCTTCAATCTCCTCGTATCTCTCAATCGTATACGCGCGAGGCAAAGCCGTGAAGACTTCCTCTTCCTCTTCGCAGATCCAATAATACAACAGAGTCGCCAAGATAAAAAGGAGAGGCGCGAGATAAAGGGTGTTGACTGTGGCAAGCATGATTAACCTGAAGTTGACGATTTTCACCGGGAGTAGTGAAAATCGTCAATGGATTCAAATATTAAAGAGTCGTCCAGTTTTGGTTTTTGAGGCTACGGGAGTAATCCTCGGCACCTTTTGCGACGATGCTTCTTGGGTCAGTTTCGCCAAAGGCTTTCAAATTAAGCACTGTGACTTCATAACCATCGATGCGTAAACCCTCTTCAATGGCTTTATCCAAACCTTCCACTTGACCTTGGAAACCGGTCAGGGCGACGGTTTTTGGATGAACACCATCATAACCTCTTAATACTTTGCCGATGGTGCTGACAGCGTCATGGGCAACGGGACGGGAAGAGGCGTCGAGCGATTTACCGACTCTCACTTTACGGGGCTTTCCTTGGATGTAGAGGTCGATCAGCACAGGCTTAATCGCTTCCGGGGCGTTATAGCCGGAAATAAAGGCGTGCTTTTCCTTAATTTGATTGGCTTCTCTTTCTGAAATATCGACATTGGCGTGTTCTTTAAGTTTTTTCATCAACTCAAGAGTAGCCTGGTTACCTGCAAAAGAGAACGATTTCATCCCTTTCGTATTGGAGTCGTCCTGGTCAAAAATATAGACGTCGCCGGTACCTGCGCCGATATCGCAAACGATGATAGCGCCTTGTGTGCGTTTTAGCACGTTCATCAGGTAGTGGCCTGTAAACACAGCTTCGGAGCGGATCATAAAGCGGTTGTCATTGCTCTTGTTTTTGTTTACCACGACGGAGGCGATGTTTTGCAGAATTTCATCGTATCTTTGCCCGGCTTCGCAAGGTTTGGCAAAGCAAAGATCCAGAGGTAAACCAGAAGCGAGGAAAGGCTTCAGACAGTATTCAATATTGAGTCTGAGAACGGCGATTTCGAGTTCGCTGTAGTCGCCGCCTTTTTTCGTTTTGACGGGATAGTGCATTTGGGTTGAGCGTCTCAGGATATCAAAATCATCATTTGAGAGTTGCTTGTTTTGGAGCAGAGTCTCAATCTGATCAAAGAAAATATAAGGGATTTGGGCTCCGTTTACATATTCTTCCTGCAAGGGCAATTTGTGCGTTTTTTGAAAGTTAAGAACATAGTTAATGGAACTTTCATTATTTTTGGCAAACCAGATCAAACTGCTAGTGCATTTGATGGTGATTGGTTTGCTTGTGTATTGAAATTTCTCTTCATCATTTGGATCATAACTTTTTCCAAATGCAGTAACTTCGCAGTGAGAAGTACCAATGTCAATCCCCAAACTAATGCGGTCATAGACATCTTTTTTTTCTTCCTGCTTTGACGAGCTAGTCAATTTCATTAATGAGTTAAACATGCGATCCTCCACTGATCTATATGTGATAACTTAGCTATAGATTGGAGTATTAATTTTTGTCAAAATTATTATTTACAAAAAAAAAGGAGGCGAGGGCCGCCTCCTACTGATTACAGAAGTGTGATGGGGAAAGGGGAATAGAGGTTGACAAAATTAACTATTCTTTGGATGACCGGGCTGTTTATGTGCTGCCAACCCAGGTTTTCCATGCCTTTGACGATGAAGTCAGGCGGTGTTTCGCTGAATGTACGGGCTACGACTTGTCTTGTAGCTAAACCGGCGAGACAGTAACCCAAACCTCTGGCCAATTGCTTGCCTTCTTTCTTCAGTTCATGGCCGAGCTGTTGAAGAGTTGAGCGCGCCACTGTTGCCGGCTTCTCTGCTCCCTGATCTGAATCATTCATGGAGGTGACACCTTTCCATGCCGCATTGAACCCAGAGGCTGCCATTTTACCAACTGCGCTAACGGATAAGCCGGCTCCATAAAGACTCATACCATAGGATGCGCCCCAGCCTGCTACATTTAAAAAACTATTAACTGCCATTTTAAAACTCCTTACTTTAATTTTTGTCTAACCTAAATTCCTAAAAAGTGGAGGCATTATGCCTCCTAAATATTTTTACATAAGCGTCATCGGGAAAGGGGAATACTTGTTGAACGCTTCAACGATTCTTTGGATGACCGGGCTGTTTATGTGCTGCCAACCCAGGTTTTCCATGCCTTTGACGATGATGTCAGGCGGTGTTTCGCTGAAGGTTCTGGCTACGACTTGTCTTGTAGCTAAACCGGCGAGACAGTAACCCAAACCTCTGGCCAATTGCTTCCCTTCATGCTTCAGTTCTTTACCAAGCTTATGAATAATTGAACCTGCGACCACAGTCGGCTTCTCTGCTCCCTGATCTGAATCATTCATGGAGGTGACACCTTTCCATGCCGCATTGAAACCAGATGCTGCCATTTTACCAACTGCGCCAACGGCTAAGCCGGCTCCATAAAGACTCATACCATATGATGCGCCCCAGCCTGCTACATTTAAAAAACTATTAACTGCCATTTTATTACTCCTTGTAAATATTTGTTTAAGTTTATACTGTTTTTATTCGCTTAAAATTAATTATATCTAAATATTATTTAAATGTAAACAAATATTTTACAATTTAATAATAAAATGTTATTTAATTCTTAAAAATGGAAAAGGAGGCGGGAGCCGCCTCCAAATAGTGACTATTAGTAACGGGTAAAGCCCAACAATGTCGGGTGGCGGCGGGCTGAATGCTTGAGCCGCGACTTGTCTTAGGGCGTATCCTGCCGCAACAGACTTAATGGTCAGTACGTACCCGGCCCAGGTTTTCCCTGGCTTGAACAGGTTGGCGGGCTGAATGCTTGAGCCGCGACTTGTCTTAGGGCGTATCCTGCCGCAACAGACTTAATGATCAGTACGTACCCGGCCCAGGTTTTCCCTGGCTTGAACAGGTTGGCGGGCTGAATGCTTGAGCTGCGACTTGTCTTAGGACGTATCCTGCCAAAAGATTTAATGGTCAGTACGTGCCCGGCCCAGGTTTTCCCTGGCTTGAACAGGTTGGCGGCGGGCTGAATGCAAAATTATCAAATTGGGTATTGGGATCAAGAAATTTCTTTGATGGAAATGAAAAGGAGGCGGGAACCGCCTCCTCAAGAATTTTACATTAGGGTCATTGGGAATGGGGAATACTTGTTGAACGCTTCAACTATTCTTTGGATGACGGGGCTGTTTATGTGCTGCCAACCCAGGTTTTCCATGCCTTTGACGATGATGTCAGGCGGTGTTTCGCTGAATGTGCGAGCCACGACTTGTCTTGTAGCTAAACCGGCGAGACAGTAACCCAAACCTCTGGCCAATTGCTTCCCTTCTTTCTTCAGTTCATGACCAAGCTGTTGAAGAGTTGAGCGCGCCACTGTTGCCGGCTTCTCTGCTCCCTGATCTGAATCATTCATGGAGGTGACACCTTTCCATGCCGCATTGAAACCAGAGGCTGCCATTTTACCAACTGCGCTAACGGATAAGCCGGCTCCATAAAGACTCATACCATAGGATGCGCCCCAGCCTGCTACATTTAAAAAACTATTAACTGCCATTTTAAAACTCCTTACTTTAATTTTTGTCTAACCTAAATTCCTAAAAAGTGGAGGCATTATGCCTCCTAAATATTTTTACATAAGCGTCATCGGGAAAGGGGAATACTTGTTGAACGCTTCAACGATTCTTTGGATGACCGGGCTGTTTATGTGCTGCCAACCCAGGTTTTCCATGCCTTTGACGATGATGTCAGGCGGTGTTTCGCTGAAGGTTCTGGCTACGACTTGTCTTGTAGCTAAACCGGCGAGACAGTAACCCAAACCTCTGGCCAATTGCTTCCCTTCTTTCTTCAGTTCATGACCAAGCTGTTGAAGAGTTGAGCGCGCCACTTTTGCCGGCTTCTCTGTTGATGTCCCATCTGTAGAGTCATTCATGGTACGGATGCCGTTCCATGCCGCATTGAAACCAGAGGCTGCCATTTTACCAACTGCGCCAACAGATAAGCCAGCTCCGTAAAGACTCATACCATAGGATGCGCCCCAGCCTGCTACATTTAAAAAACTATTAACTGCCATTTTATTACTCCTTGTAAATATTTGTTTAATATTCGACTCTTTTCTGTCGATTAAAATTAATTATATCTAAATATAGTTTAAATGTAAACAATTAATTTACAATTTGATAATAAAATGTTATTAATATCTTAAATAAGAGGGGAAAATAGGAAAGGATAAAGGAAAAAGGAGGCGGAATCCGCCTCCTACAAGGAATAAATTACAGCAATGTAATTGGGAATGGGGAGTAGAGGTTGATATAATCAACAACTCTTTGAATAACTGGGCTAGATACGTGCTTCCAGCCTAAGTTTTCAATACCCTTAACAATGAAATCTGGTGGTGTTTCGCTAAATGTGCGAGCCACGACTTGTCTTGCCAACAAACCGCCGACGCAATAAGCAATACCTTCAGCAAAATCTGAAAGTTCTTTTTTCATTTCTGTGCTGATTTTTGTCGCGTCGAAGGATCTGTTAACAACGCCATTCCATGTGGTATTGAAACCCGTTGCGGCCATTCTACCAACGGAAGTTACTGTTAAACCTGCTCCATAAAGACTAGCGCCATACGCAGCGCCCCAACCTGCTACATTTAAAAAACTATTAACGGACATATTATTCTCCTTTTTTTGGTTTATATTCGACTCACTTCGAATCGATTAAGCGGTAATCATATCAAATCAAATATTAATAATCAATAAAGAAAACATTAATGTTTATATTTTTATAAAAATAATCGTTTTCAAATTAAGTTTAATAGTAGTTCTCCATTATCTGTGGTTAAAGTTGTATTAAATTCTTTAGAAAGGAAGCTCATTCGTTCGAGTGTTTCCTGATTTGATGAAATATTGACTTGGCAATGAGTTATTAAAGTGGGTATGAGACGGAGGTTCAGCAGGCGGTCTTTATCGGCTTCGACTTGAAATAGAAAGGAGCGGTCATTGCGCAAAACGGGATCTACCATGTAATCGTCGATAAAATCGCCGGTGTCGTAAAGGATAAGCTTCTCTTTATAGACCTCCACCCCTTGAAAGATGTGGGCGCTGTGCCCATGGATGATATCCGCCCCCTGGTCGATCAGCTGTTTCGCAAAGTTTCTGAAGGGGGAGGTGGGGCGGAGGCGCATATTCGGCCCCCAGTGCAAAGTGATGATGACGAGGTCGGCTTTTTCTTTGAGATGGGCGATGGCGTCGCCGATGTTTTCTCCAATGTCGATATAGTTCGTCCCCGGCCGGTTGGCTCCCGCTTTCCAGGTGGGCTCATTGTCGGTGAACCCCAACAGGCCAACCTTTATCCCCTTTTTTTCTAATATAATGGGGCTTTTGGCTTCAGTCAGATTTTTTCCGGCGCCGACATAGGGGATGTTGGCTTGCTTCAAGTAGTGCAAAGTGTCGAGCAGTCCGCTTTCGCTATAATCGAGGACGTGGTTGTTGGCTAAATTGACGGCGGAGATGAACCCCTCCTGCAAAACCTGGACGTTTTTCGGGTCGGTTTTGAAGTTAAAGACCTTCTCGACGATTTCGGTGCTGGTCGTGACAGCCGCTTCCAGGTTAATGAGGTTAAGGTCGTTTTGCTTTAGCCGGGGCAGCGTATTGCCCCAGACATAGCTTGGGGGCATTTTCTTGAGCAGATCGTTGACCAGCCGGCCGATCATCAGATCGCCCATCAGGCCTATGCGGATATTAGACATGAACAAACCTCTCGGGGTGGCTGGCCAGCTGGTCGGCGAGGCGGGTCGCCTCAGGCAGCCGGTAGCGGGTCAGGCAGCTGCGGACGAGCGAGACGCTTCCTTCGATATCGATCAGATGGCCGGGTGAAATGTAAATAGGGCGCACCCCTTGGCGGCTGCGGAACGCGGTGCCGACTCTTCGCTCATTATAGATGAGGGGGCTTTCAGCAAAGCGGGTAGGCGGGAGGGGGGCGTGCTCGCCGCAAAGCAGAGTCTTGGCGCAGCCTACGGTCGGAATGCCCAAAATCAGGCCCAAATGGGAGGCGAGGCCGATCCCGCGTGGATGCGCGATCCCCTGCCCATCGCAGATAATGGCTTCGGGAATGGTTTTTAGCTTGGCAAAAGCATCGAGGAGAATGGGGATTTCTCTGAAAGAGAGCAGGCCGGGGATGTAGGGGAAAGAGCAGGGTCCCTCGGCTGTCACCGCTTCTACGACTTCCATCTCGGGAATTTTCATGACCACGATGGCGGCGTGGGCCCGTTTTTCTTTCTTGGAGTAGGAGGCGTCGGCGCCCGCCACGAGGGTGATCTCTTTTTCAAGAGGGGGAAAAGAGAGCTCACAGGCGAGTTTCCGCTGCAGGGCGACCGCCTCTTTGGGACTCAAATCAAAGCTGTGCATGATACCTCATGCGCAAGGTGTTGTCGAACTCTTTTACATCCAGTAGTTTAAGGCGCGGGGCGCTCTGAATGTCGGGGACAGGAGCGTTTTGAAAAAGGGGTTTTCCGCTGTCTCCCAGGATGCAGGGGCCCATATAGAGCACCAGGCGGTTGATGAGGGAGGCTTTCAAGAGGCTGCCGAGCAGAAT
This sequence comes from uncultured Chlamydiae bacterium, assembly GCA_963696295.1. Lineage (GTDB taxonomy): Bacteria > Chlamydiota > Chlamydiia > Chlamydiales > JAJFMB01 > CAVOJR01. The sequence continues at coordinate 2,958,887 of CAVOJR010000001.1, forward strand.
GGCTCCCCCTTCAACCATGACTTGCAAAACGCCCCGCTTACCCAAAGCGTTTAAAACGGCCTCCAAATCAAGGCCTTGCTCTGATTTTGCCACCTGGATCACTTCACAGGCCGGGCTGCCTGGCTGCGCGGCCGCAAAGAGCAGGGTCTTGCCGAGAGCCGGATCAAAGAGGGGCCCTTCATGGGGCAGATCGCCGCTGGTATTGAGCACAACTCTTAAAGGGGAAGCGGGGACATTGCCACGCACATTGAGGCGCGGCCGGTCGCGGCGGGCGGTGCCGGAGCCGATGAGGATGGCTTGCGACTCGGCGCGCAAAAGGTGCGCGTCTTGCCTGGCTGCTTCAGAGGTGATCCATTGGGAGGAGCTGTCGGCGGCGGCGGTCCTGCCATCCAGGCTGATAGCGGCTTTAGCGACTAAGAAGGGGCGCCCCGTTTGCCGGTGGAACAGGTAGGGTTCAAGCGATTTCCGCGCGAGCTCTCCGGCCACTCCCGGGGTGACTTTTATGCCGGCGGCTTTCAGCGCTTCAAACCCTTTGCCGGCAACTCTTGGATCGGGGTCTGGCACGGCAAAGACCACATGGGCGATCTTTGCCTCGATCAAAGCGTTGACGCAAGGGGGCGTGCGGCCAAAGTGGCAGCAGGGCTCAAGCGTCGTATAGGCCGTGGCGCCGGCGGCTTCGGCGCCTGCCTGGCGGAGGGCCAGCGCCTCGGCGTGGGGCTCGCCGGCCCTTTGGTGATACCCTTCGCCGACGATGCGCCCCTCTTTGACAATCACGCACCCGACCCACGGATTTGGCGGCGCTGTGATGCGGCCGAGCTCGCCTAAGGCGATAGCGCGTTCCATGAAAGAGTTCATTTCATTCCTCTGATTATTTCAGGGACAATGTCGGGATCCGCCAAGGTGGAGATATCCCCCAGGCGATCGAGCTGCTTGTTGACGATGCAGCGCAAAATGCGGCGCATGATCTTTCCTGACCTTGTCTTGGGTAGCGCCGGGGTAAAGTGGATCGTTTCGGGCACGGCGATCGGGCCTATCTCTTTTCGGACATGCAGTTTTAACTCTTCAATCAGTTTGTCCGAAGGGGGAATCTGGTGGCGCAGGATGACGAAGGCGTAAAGCCCCTGCCCTTTGATCGGGTGGGGGCAGGGTACCACGGCCGCTTCGGAAACGGCGTGGTAGCTGACGAGCGCGCTCTCCACTTCAGCCACGCCGATCCGGTGGCCCGAGACGTTGACCACATCGTCGATCCGGCCAAGCAGCCAAAAATCGCCGTCGCGGTCTTGAACGGCGCTGTCTCCGGTGAAGTAGTGGTTGGGAAAATGGGTGAAGTAGGTTTCCATAAAGAGGTCGTGGCTGCCCCACATGGTGCGGGCAAGCCCCGGCCATGGATTTTTGATGCAGAGGCTGCCGCCAGACTCGATGGGGCACTCGCTTCCATCCTCATTTAAGATCACCGGCTCGACGCCGAAGAAGGGTTTGGTCGCGCTGCCCGGCTTCAGCGGGTGGGAGCCTGGAAGCGGAGCGATCATGATGCCGCCTGTCTCGGTCTGCCACCAGGTGTCGACGATGGGGCAGTTGCCATGTCCCACTTTTTCGTAGTACCAGATCCACGATTCGGGGTTGATCGGCTCGCCGACGGTCCCTAAAACGCGGAGCGACTTCAGGCTGTGTTTCTCGACAAATTCATCCCCATGGGCGATGAGGGCGCGTATGGCGGTTGGAGCGGTGTAAAACACAGAGACTTTGTACTTGTCGACAATACGCCAAAACCGGCCGGGATCGGGGTAGGTCGGGGTGCCTTCGAACATCACGACCGTCGAGCCGTTTGCCAAAGGGCCGTAGACGATGTAGCTGTGGCCAGTCACCCAGCCGATATCTGCCGTGCACCAGTAGATGTCCTTCTCGTGGATGTCGAAAACATATTTGTGGGAGAGGGCGGCGTGGATCAGATAGCCCGCTTGCGTATGGACCATCCCTTTTGGTTTGGCGGTGGAGCCGGAGGTATAGAGGATAAAGAGGGGGTCTTCGGCGTTTAAAACTTCGGGAGGGCAGTCGAAGGAGACGCCGGCGCTCGCCTCATGGTACCAAAGATCCCTCCCTTTATGCACTTCGCAGGGGGCGTCCGATGTTTGAATCAGCAAGACCTTTTCAATGGATGGCGTGTGTGCGAGCGCCTCGTCTGCGATCCTTTTGAAGTGGATCGGTTTGCCGCCGCGCGAAGAGACGCTTGCCGTGATCAGGAGGCTGCAGCTCGAGTCGTTGATCCGGTGGGCGAGCGATTCGGCGCTGAAGCCCCCGAAGACGACCGAGTGGATGGCCCCGATGCGGGCGCAGGCCAGCATGGCGATCGCAAGCTCCGGGATCATGGGCAGGTAGAGGCAGACGCGATCTCCTTTGACAACCCCGAGGCTTTTCAGCACATTGGCAAAGCGGCACACTTCCCTATGCAGCTCCCGGTATGTTAATGTCTGCTGCTTCCCCTCTTCATCCCCTTCCCACAAAATGGCGATCTTCTCTTTATCCAGGTGGCGGTCGAGGCAGTTGACGGTGAGGTTGAGCTCTCCGTCCTCAAACCAGGTGTGTTTGACATTGGGGAGGCTCCAGTCGAAGCGGCGGGCTTTTGTCGGCTTCTTAAACCAGGCGAATTGATTCGCCGCTTTCAGCCAAAATTTTTCGCTGTTCTCCACCGACTCCCTATACATTTTGTAGTAGGCGTCCAAATTCTTGATATGGGCATGGGAGGAGATTTTTTCTGGGGGGAAAAAAACGCGCTTTTCATGCAGCAGGCGGTCGACGGCTTGGCTCATAGTCAGCTTCCCGGTAAAATCTAGCTACTATACTCTTTTTGGAAAGCCACTTCAATACAATCTTTGGTCTGTAATAAATCCTTGAAATTTAATAAGCGTTATGTTACAGTTTGACTTATTCTTTACGGGAAAAACATAATAAGTATGAATAATCTTAAAAAATTCCTCTTTTTATCAATTCTGTTCTTTAGCGCATCAGGCTTTGCCGCCCCCTTTACCCGGGCCGAACTTATAGAGCAGGAATATGGGGGGGAAATGGTGACATTTTCCGAAATGCAGGCGTTTATCAAGCAGAAAGCGGAATGCCGCATTATGGATGACGGACGGCCGGCCGCATTTGTGTCTGGCGGCGAGTTGTTTATTACAAGAGGCATGCTCTATCAGTTAAACAACGAATCGGAATTAGACGCTCTATTGAAGAGTGCAGCGGTTAAGGAAGATTGCGAGATCTCTTTTCAGCCGGTGGAAAATGGCGCGAGCAGCTCCGATTTTAAGGCCGTCTTTGCCCCTTTTATGGAAGGTAAAGAGGCATATCTTTCCCTAGCGAGAGGCTTTAAAGCTTGTGAGCTTGGGAATTATGAAGAGGCGCTGTGCCTCGGAGAAAGAGTCTTGGCTGCCTTGCCTGAAGAGCCCCATCACTTGCGTCTCCTGGCAACCGCCAGCGCCGGCGTCGGTAATTCCCCGGGGGCTTTGATCGAGCTGAAAAAGGCGCTTCGTTTAAACTCGAATTATTACGGCTATTACCTCCAAAGAGGGATGCTTTTCTACAAGTCGGGTCTCGCAGAGGCCGCAAAAATCGACTTGCTGGAGTGCTTGGCCTGCTATCCTTCTGAATTAGCCTATCTTTATCTTGGAAAAATTGCCTTATTAGAGGGGCATAACGAGGAAGCGATGCGTTATTTTGATCTGTCTCCCAATCAACCGGAAACGGCAAACTATCGCGTTATGGCTAAGGTGATGGCTTCGTTAAGCGATCGCGTTGAGCAAATCTCTAATTCCGCTTAAGCTAATAATTTCTTAATAAAAGGTTAATAGCGGCTGGTAATTATACCCATGAATATCATATTAAATTATTTTCAACCTAACTGTACTTTGCGCTCAGAAAGAGATGATTTATTCAGGAAGATCAACTTCATTCATGGCTCCAACAGCTCCCTTTTGCCCGCCTTAAGTGGGACTTGTTAAACAAAGGGATCGCACCGATGGGGGGAGAAATAAACATGGGAGGGATGCATACCGACGGCGTCAACCAGCACTCAATCTCTGGCGGAACCTTAGATGATATTGAAAAGTGTTGGAAAGAAATAGCTCCCATAGCTGCGGCTTCATAACCCGGTTCACTGAATCTTTTTTTAATCATTTTTAACCGGTTCGTGCCTGGTCCAAGAAATATCGCATTGAAGATCCGAAACGGTGCCATCAGCATATATCTCCATTTTATCTATTGTCCTTGCATCGCCTACTTCAAGGTTAGTCTCAATATCCCTTAAAGTATAATTAGTTGTAGACTGGATTATGACTTTATCAATTTCAACTATAACTTTAAATCCCCCTTCAAGTTTTTGTATCATGTCAGTCAATGCACCAGTTTTAGTAATCAATTGTGTGCATGAGTCGACGGACATTCTTTGGGTCAAAAGATGCGTGACTTTATCAATTTCAACTTTACTCAAACCCGCTTCCATCATTTTACTGATTACATCTTTTATCAATGCTTGCGGATCAGAATTCTTCGCCTCTATGAGTGTGTCATTAACATAAAAAGTTCTATTAGCATCAGCGGCGAATTGAACAGGAACATGGTAGGTCTCGAAATTAACCACTACATCCAGGTTTGGTTTCTCAGCAAAATAGCTTTCCTCCGTCTTTGCATATGTGTCTACATTAAAAGAATGTTCAAATTCATTTTTAACCACTTCTTTCGACCCAAACAAAGCTGCCAAACTCTTTAAAATGGAAAATATTGTAAAATTAATTTTTATGTCTTCATGGCTTTCTTTAGCCTTTACAACTAAAGATTTGACGTCGATTGTTGTCTTGGCATTAATATTCGAAAATATTTTACGTCCTTCCATATTCACTTTTTGATCTATTTGTGAGAGAGAAATCAATCCAAACTTCAACGAATATTTATAATATTTTTGCAATTCAGCCCTGTACTCACTTTTGAATGCCTGAGCCGCTGAAAGAGGAGCGTTAGCCTCCATTACGTTAGCCTCCATTATCCATCCCCACTTAGATCTACTTCATATTATAACATATTGTTATTTTAATGAAATTTTGCTTTTTAATTGATTATTAATTATTTTTCGCATAATGCTTTCTTGATATGAGGATTTTGGAATGAATAATATTACTTATCGAGGTTCGGCAGACTGGATGGAAAAAAGTTTCATTTTGACCCCGATTGCCGGTGCTCTTAACTTTGGAGAGGGAGTGATTGGCTGCTTTGGCTCAATTTACGCCGAAGACAGGCAGGTAAAATTTAAGGCATCGATATATCAAATGGGGCGGGGCATTTGTGGAATGGTGCCTGTAATTGGCTGGTTGTTCCTTAAATGTTTGGGTTTGCTGGGAGACTCTAAAAGAGCAGAAATACAAAACTTCTCATCTGCCAATTTGAGTTTATTTAAAGATATGAGCTCAAAGAGTTTCAGTTATGGCACTGACCTGAATTATCCATTTGATCTTCCAAATTTTCAAGGGATTCCTGATTACAATGCTTAGAATTGATGGAAATTCAAGACCATCTTCTCACATGGTATAAATTTGATTTTAATCATGCTGATTGGCACGGCTATTTATCTTTTCAACGCATTGTTTGGCAAGATCCCAAGGTGCTGAAATTTTTAAAGAAGCCCGGAGCGACAACCCTTCTGTTGAGCGCGCATAAATCTCAGGCTTTAAAGACATTGGAACAATCGCATGCCACCGTGGCGGGGCTGCTTTTTGGTGGATTCTCAGGCATGTTGCCTTTATTTCTTTTCACGGTGCGTCCAAATTTCCATATGATGCTCCCAGGATTAACTGTGCGGTATGTAGATTCTCTTGGAAGTTTTACTGCTTCTTCCTCTTGCAAAAGAGGCTTTTTTACAATTTGACAAGGAGCTCCGCCAGCACTATTCCATTCAGCAAAGCAGTGATGGGCAAATGATGTCCTCCATTGAAAATGCCACAGTAGAAGCTTTAATGAACGCGTTTCATAAGATCTCTCAGCAGGAGGGTAATCTGAAAAAGATAGTATTTGGAAAGGCTCCGAGTACGAAAGTTTACCAAATGCAAGAACAGTGCGAGATGGTCATGAAACTGCATATTAAGAGTGCAGGGGGTTATGCGAATGTCTTGTGTTTCGCGCTTGTATCCCATGCCCTGGACGCAAGGCACCTTGCGGCTGCTTTAGCCGGAATGGATCGACTTCCAAATTTCAAGGCTTTTTTCCAAGGTTGTCTTGAGGATGAACAGGCGCGCGAGTTGATAAAAATACGGCTACAGCAAGTGGTTTATCTCATTTTAATGTTAAAAAATGAACTGAAAATTTCAGATCACGATCTTTCTGCCTATTTAAAGTCGCAAATATAAACAGGCCCGGGCGAGGCGTGATTGACTTTTTCCCCCGTGTCGTTAATCACGTGCTCGATACCTCCCTTCCCGCTGAGCCATCTGGTCAATGAATGGGTGAAATGGATCTCTTCGGAAGCAGGGGTTTTGATAGCGCTTTTGACCCTCACAGGATGGTCCCTGAAAAAGCAATAGGCCGCCAGACCAAAGGCTTTATGATTTTTGACATGCTCCGCGACGCGGTAGGCGGCATAGCCGGGCTCCCCATAATTTTGCTCTGTGACATCGCAGGGAAATTCCGATTGGAAAAAATAGCATTTCCCCTCGTTGCCGTTCCATCGAACTTGATCCTGCAAGGTGTGCTCTACGGCTAAGCCATAGGCGGTGATGCCTTTGCCGTTGGCAATAAAGCCCGTTTGGCAAGGATTATCCCCGTTGATCACCACCCCTCCCACATCGTGATCCGCTCTCCACAGCCAAAGATTGTCGCATACGATGTTGGAGCTGTTGATTTCCACCATCGCATCAGCGGTGACAGGATCAATCCGGGAGCTAGTCGCCCCTCCCACTCTCGCAAAACAATCGCATAAGAGGCCAAAACTGCATTTTTCCCCTTTCGCACCCCATTTTAAGAGCGCTTCTGTCCCCTTTCGGCCCGCTTGGAGCAGGATGCCCGCGATTCTCACCTGGTCGGCACACATGACTTCGATGCAAGGTGCGCCTTGAGCCGCCACTAAAGTGGGGAATCCTAAGCCCAGAATGCAGATGCCGCTTCTATTCACCACGATGCTTCCATTAAGCTCGTAAATCCCGGGAGTGAGCACAATATGAAATCCCCTGTCGATCATCAGGGAGATGGAATTGGCGGTATCTTTGTCCGGCGAGGCAACGTAGACGCATTCAAAGCCGATGACTTTCGTGCCGGGGATCTCCCTCGTTGAGGCCCCTTTTTTGCCATATTCGATACCGGGCAGCACAAGAGAATATTTGCCGGTATGCTCATGATAAATAATATAGGGCTTCTCGGCGATGATAGGTGTTTTATTGACGGTAGTATAGGGGTCGGGAGCGCCGCAATGGGACTTCGGAGCGCCTGAGCATCCGACGAACACCATATTCCAGACTGCCCCTTCCCAGTTGCCCATGTTAGTATTTCTCGTCAGCCACTGTTGTTGCGAGCCTGAAAAGATGCTCCCTGAAATTGTCGCATCGGCTAAAAAGCCCCCGTTTGCATAACCTGCGGCCCCATTTGCCACTTCATAGAGGGACAAATTGCCGTTGGCTCCGGCCAGATTGACCCGTCTTAAGGGGCAAGCTTGCGACACGGCCCACAACATGCAAACCGGTCCGCCTTCCCAATAGGATTTGGTGGGTTTCATCGTAAAATTTTCCGCCGATCGCCAAAAGGTATTCAGAGCCCCCGTAGCCGGGCAGCAGCTTCCTTGATGGCAGACCACTTCAAAGATTTGTGTTTCTTTAGGAGAGCGGCCAAGGCCGTATACGGAAGTGTAATACCCCACCGGCACGGTTAAATGGGGATATCTTCCCGGTTTAAACAGCAAAGCATAGCGATTGGGACTGAATTGCCCATTGTCCGGCTGTCCTCCATTAATCCTGTAAATGTCGTCTATGACCTTTTGAGCCTTTTGATCGCTCGGGTCGAAGATAAAGACGCCCCCTGTTTCCACGCTGGCGGGAGGCCATTTGGGGGGATTGGGCTGCACTTTCGCCACGAGAGGCATGCAGGAGAGGCATAAGAGGGTAATCAACGCTTTCATATTGCTCATCATATCAGGCAATTTTTTACTTTCCAATCAGAAAAAGATTAACGTGAGTTCTCTTTTCTGCCTGCTGGTGTAGTCGCGACTTTTAGATCTGGAATAATTAGTATTGATATTTTTTCTTTGGAATTGTAAAAAAGAGATTTTCTATTTGGAGGGAAAATGAAACGTGTAATCATCGCTGCTTTGATAGCGGCCTTTACTTTGGAAGCTCAAGATTTTTGCTGCTGTCCAGAGGAGTACCAACCTGTAACTCTTTTTGCCGACTTTTTGTGGTGGAAAGCCGAGGTAGAATCTACTGAAGTGGCGTATTATCTCACAGGCACTCTTGCTGCCGATGGTGAGACGCGGCTGACTCGCTCTTCGACATTACAACCGACAAGCAAATGGGAGCCGGGGTTTAGGTTGGGAATAGGCTATAAACCCAATCCTTGCGATGCGCTGGATCTCTCCTTAGTATGGACTTATTTGAACACTCAATCTCACCCCCTTTGCAAAAATGCCTCTGCTAATTTCTACAACTTGGCATCCCCGCATGTAGACATCCTATTTCCTCTTTCTTTAGATATTTTGGGACCAGGAGCCACCCGCGTAGATGCTAAATGGAGATTGAAAACGAACCTTTTAGATCTAGAAATAGGAGATAATTTTTTCTCCGGCTGCAATTTCACGCTGAAACCCCATGCAGGGATTCGCGGGGCTTGGTTCAAGTTTTGCTTTGACCAAGAATTTACAGGAGCCTGGAATTTCTTTCAGCAAGGGAGTTTTATACCAGTTCTCGATACTCGTGATACGCTTTATATCAGCCAATTCACCTATAAAGGCGTAGGCCTGAAATTTGGAGTGGATGCCAATTGGTTATTTTGGAGCGATCTTTCTCTGCTTGCCAAAGTATCCGGCTCTGTCCTTTATGGTGAATATGATATGAAAGAGTTTTACCAAGGCTTTCAGGCAGATCCCCTTGAAGATCTTTTACCCGATCTTCTTCCTTACCAAGCCTTAGTCTTTAATGATGTGTGGAGAGTGCGTTCCAATTTGGAAGGATTCCTTGGCCTTCAATGGAAAACAGCACGCGTCAACGAATGGCAGCTGGCTGTTTCGCTTGGCTATGAAATTTCTCAATGGTTCTTTTTAAATAGCCTCCCCTACCCGATTGATAATTCACAAATCTATAATTCATTCAACGGCACAACTGAGCGTTTAGCCGTAAATTTCAGCTTTTTTGATAGACCTTCTAACGCCAACATCAATTATCAAGGATTGACCCTGAGAGGGTCCCTTGATTTTTAACGGTGTATAGGGAAACACGGCAGTCACCGCAAGGTGACTGTCTTGCTCGACCTTGTTGCTTGGCCCCAGTTCTATTATCAGGCAGGAAACATATGATCCTATTGGAATAAAGTCCTCCTCATCTTCAGGATCTCAAAAGCAGCAGATAAACACAGCGCATTATAAAGGTAGTTGAAGAGTTTGGCTTCAGCCTTGTTTCAGATCCTATCTCTACTTCTTTGTCAGAAGGCTAACCAGGTAAATAGCCGCCAAACTTAAGGTGAAGCCAGGAACCATGGCGGGAATTTCCATGGAAAGGATGTAGGGATTGACAGTGGGCCATAAACCGGCGACTGTGCCCCCCACCAGAATGCCTGCGATAGCCCCATACTTATTCGCCGTTTTGGAATAGAGCGACATGATGATCAGCGGCCCGAATGAGCAGCCGAGGCCGGACCAGGCGTAAAAAACAGTGTCCAATATCGTTGCCGAACGGTAAAACGCGATGAGCAGGGAGAACAGGGCCACAATGACGACAGAAGAGCGTGAGACGATGAGGAGGTTTTGCGCCGAGGCCTTTTTGTGCACGAAATGTTTGTAAAAATCTTCGCTGATGACTGAGGCGCAGACCAAAATCTGGGAGTCCATGGTGGAAATATTAGCGGCCAATATGCCGCAAAGGATTATCCCTCCGAGGAAAGGGAGGAATTCCGTCTGAACGATTTTGACAAAGATCAGCTCGGGATTCGAGATCACTTGAGGAAAGAGGCCGATGCCGATGTAGCCGACCGCAATGGCTGCCCCGAGTGCGATTATTTGCCATGACATGCCAACATACTTTGACTTGTACATTTTGGAGGGGTCTTTGATCCCCATAAATTTCGTCAGGATATGGGGCTGCCCAAAGTAGCCCAATCCCCAGCCGAAACTCAGCAGCAGCTTGAGGAGGAGGTTATCGAATAAACGGGTAGAGAGTCCTTTTTCGGCGACCGCTTTTTCGACCGTCGCCAATCCTTCGGGAAGAGAAAAATAGCCCACTAACGGGACTATCATAATCATGGCCAGCAGGAAAAGCGCTTGAAAGAGATCGACCCAGGCCACGGTGACATACCCCCCAAAAAACATATAGGTGACGGCCACGACGGTGGCGATAGTGAGGCCAAGATAGTAGTCCAGACCGAAGATGCTCTCGAAGAGGAAGCCCATGGCGATCAAACCGGCTGTCAGGTAGCAGGTCATAAAAATGACGGTCATGACGGCGGTGACAATCCGTATGGCGCCGCTATGATCTTTGAAGCGATTTTCAAAATAGGTGGGCAAGGTGTAGCTGTTAAATTTTTCTGTTTGAACGCGCAGGCCTTGCGCTACCAGCTGCCAGTTTAAAAACATGCCGACGACCAGACCGAAGGCGGCCCAGGCGTGGGTCAATCCTCCGAGGTAGATAGCGGCGGGGAAAGCCATGAATAGCCAGGCGCTCATATCGCTTGCGTGAGCGGAGAAGGCGGTCAGCCAAAAATTAAGGGAGCGGTTTCCCATGATAAACTCCCCTTCGGAAGTTTGCCGCTTGTGGAAATACCAACCGATGAAAAGAATGACGGCAAAATAGAGCGCAAAGGAGGAGAGAAGTTGATAATCCATGGCAATTATATATAGGGGAAAAGGGTATTGTCTGTCAAGGAGTCAAAAGGGATACTTTTCCCTTAACGGCAGATATTCTTTTGGATTTTCCCGGTTGGCTGGAGGTAAAAATCTTTTAGCCGCAATCGATTGAATATACCCAAACAATTGGGAATTCATGCAAGGAGGTCCCTTCAAATTTTTGTCCGGAACAAGTGACCATTGCCGATAGGCAAGGCACGAGTGAGGACGAAAATTTGAAGGTAAAAACCGACGAAGCCCAAAACCAACTCTTCAAGTTGTTTGGGTATATCATCGCCGATAAGAACGAGGAGGAAAAAAAGATCCAACTCCGGGAGCGGATCCGCATTCCTGCAGTCCATGCGTGGCAATGTGAGCGGGTTTAGTTCTTCCTGGGGCGGATCGGCATGGCGAGGCCGTATACATGCAGCAGTCCCACAGCCACGGAGGGGCATTCGGAGATAATCGTCAACAGGTTGGTGCGGGAGATGCTGAGCAAAACCGTTTCGGTCCGGCTGTGGGCGGTGTAAGCCCTCGGCTCAAGGGAGAAGATCGCTTCGTCGCCGAAAAAGTCGATGGCGTGCAGCGTGGTGAGGACCGTGCCTCCCTGGTCCTGCAGTTCTACGGTTCCTTTTGCGATAAAATACATGCGCAAGGCCTGGTCGTTTTTGGTGAAAATGGTTTTATTTTCATCAAAATGGGCTTGGCTCAACTTGTCGGCTATCGGCAGCAGCTCATCCAGGTCTAAAGATTTGAACAGTTCGGTCCTTTTGAGCAAATAGGCTTTATCAATCAGGGTTAACGGTTTCATGCTTCCAATAATTCGATCGCAAAATGGTTAAATAATGTTTCCTTGGCACCCATTTGTCTTTTCAACGTCTCTTCCCACTGAGGTACTTTCAGGCGGTGCATATACGCCGCTGCAATGACTTGGTCGAGTTCTATCGGAGAATGGGATAGCTTATCGAGCAGCTCAAAGAGCGTACAAACAGGATAACCCAGTTTGTGATATTGATGCAATTTTTCTTCGGTGGGCAGCTCGTTGATCAGGGGTTCAATCATCCGGAAAATGGCGATTTCGCACGATTTTTCGAGCGTTTCAACCACTTGGGCGCGCAGTTTCGGGTGTTCGCTGCGGATCAGACGCGCCAGCAGTTCGCAATCCTCAAGCTCACCGGCTACTCCAAGCAATTGAATGATAAAGTTGAGCACGGCGTGGTAGCTGCTTAAAAGCGATTCTTTGAGCATCTGGAGGTCGTGATCCTCATGGCTTGAGGGGATTTTGTGGAAATGGTAGAAGTAGAAAAAGGCCCGCTCCGTTTCAGTCGAAATAATTTCTGAAAGATGGCTTTTGAGGTGCGGAAGGGAAAGGCGCCCCAGCGCCCGGCCGGCCAGGACTCTTGCCCGGTTGTCCCGTTTGATATCTTTGGTCATGCTGAGCAGCTTTTCTATCGCCCCGTCCCCCATTTTGCAGAGCAGCTGCTCTGTGTAGCGCCTCTCATTCGGACGGAAGGTGACACTCGCTTTGACAATTTGTTCCACGGTGGCGATATCGGCAACTTTTTCCAGCACTTTCAAACAGAGCATGCGCAATTGATGGTCGCTTGCGGCTTTCATCTGGGATATAATCGCTTTGGTATCGATCGGCAGATGCTGATGGGCGGCGTTGAGTATGGAGGCTGCCGCGCTCCGCGAGATTGTGATAAAGGGGTGCTTCAAATACTGCAATAACAGGGACATCTCTTTTGGCGTAGTTTCATAGCCCATGATCGTCAAGGCCATGGCGATCTCATCTTTTTTCTTGGAAGCGAGCATCTTTTCCACCAGGGGAAAGTGCTCTTTTTTTAGTGCTATAAGGGCCGCTCCCCGTAAGTTCAGGTCGGGATCATGCAGGTTTTGAAGGGCCGCCCTGCTATCCAGCTTCCCCTTTTTGGCCAAATAAAGGTGCACCGTGGGTTTTATTTCTACATCTTGTGCCCACTTGAGCAAGTGATCGAGAACGAGCGGGTCGGCGGCATAAGGGCTCGCGGGCAAAAAATCGATAAATTTGGCTTTGGGGGCCAGATCTTGCTGGTCTAAGAGTTTCAGCATCTGAGCAAGCATTTCCCGGTCCTGAAAGTTTAAAAGCCCCTCAAGCGCAAATTCCGGCGCCTGATCGCTCCCCAAGCGAAGAATGGCGAGCAGACGGTGTTTGGCTTTCTCTGTGGTGCTGGTAAACCAGTTTTTTATCGGACGGTCAAAATGGATGGCGTTTTCGGCCAGATTGCTATAGATCGCCTTCAGGTAGCGCCGTCTCAGGGCGATCGCGACGCAGCAGGCGACAAGAGACAAAACCAGCCCTAGGCTTTTGCTGTGGATAAAAGGCATGGAGAGCAAAATACCGCTGATCAGAGCGCCGAACGGCTCGAAAAAGGACTCGATAAACAGGCGGATTTTGTATTTGACCTTGGCAGGGACGCCATTGAGCATGAGATTTAAGTTGCTGTCTTCGATCACGTAGACGGCGCCTTCATCCATAAAGTTGCCTATGATCGGGAAAATCAGCCAGTCGCTGAAGGTCCAGCCGAAAAAGGTGATCAAAAGGACTACCGGGGAAAAGAGCAGCAGGCTGGTGACCCCGTAGCGGCGGATGGTCTGGGGATAAAAGACCAAACCGATGAAGATGCTCACCACGCTGATGCCGGCCACTACCTGACCGAAGAATTGGGTCAGCTCGGGGTTGGAGTTGTCTTCGGTATATTGGGCAAAGTGGTTCTCATAGGAAGACATGTAGTTGAATTCGGTGTTGCTGAGCAACAGATAGGTCAGAAAGCTGCCCGCCATTAAAAACATGGTGAAGGGGGAAGATCCAATGGAGCGGAAAAGGGCTAAGAGCGAGTGGTCTTCCTGGGAGGTGAACGATTCGTGCTCCTGTTCGTTATGGACCGATGGGATGTTTTTGTGGATCATAAGGATCCAAAAGATCGTTATCGCCAGTCCGGCGATGATAAACAGGATCATCTTTGGAAAAGTGATGATGCCGGTGCGCATGATGATGCCTGTGGTGGCGATGCCGAAAAAAATGGCGGAGGTAAAAAGGCTGTAGCGCCTTTTGGCATCCTGGATGTGATGGTATTGATCGACAAAGGTCCAGTAGCAAGTGAGGATGACGGTCAGGGATAAGTAGCCGATAATCCTCAAAGCGAACCAGATATAGGGGGCGTCTAAGGAAAAGCCTGTCCAGAGGCAAAAGGCGGCAAAAGTGTAAAAGGTGAGAGATACGCTCAGTACGCTGATAAAAATCTTATGTGTATCGATATTTTGAAAGGCGTTCAGGAGGAAAAGGGCCAGGCCGATGGTGATGCTGCCGGTTAAAATATAGACGGTGGGGAGGGATTCGGCTCCGACGTGGATAATGAAGGCCGCGTCGGCGAATTTGACGGCAGAGGAGATGGTCAACGCCCATAAAAAAGCTAAAATCGAGAACAGCAGGGCGCTCTTTTCTTCACCGGGATAAATCGAAAAAAGATTTTGAACAAACTTCTTCAATACTTCTCCAAGTAAAAAAAGTTTTTATGTAAATTATACAGCAATTAAGTTTTAAATTCCAGCTTCTTTTTCAGGGAGGAATCCGTCGGTTTGCTTTTTCCAAAGATGGGCGTAATGCCCCTTCAATTTGAGGAGTTCCTGATGGCTTCCTTTTTCAACGATTACCCCCTGATCGAAGACAAAAATGGTATCCATCTTTGCCAAAGTGGAAAGGCGGTGGGCGACGACCAGGGTGGTCTTCCCCTTCATCAAGGAATAAAGGCTCTCCTGAATGATCCTTTCAGTCGCTGAATCCAGAGCGGAGGTGGCCTCATCCAATATCAGAATAGGGGAGTTTTTCAGAAAGGCCCGGGCAATGGCGATCCTTTGCCGCTGGCCGCCCGACAACTTTATCCCCCCTTCGCCGACCGGTGTATCATATTGTTCCTCCTGGCCCATGATAAAGTCGTGGCAATGGGCTTTTTTGGCGGCCTCTATGATCTCCTCGTCCGACGCTTCGATTTTCCCATACCTGATGTTGTCTTTAAGGGAGCGGTGGAAAAGCATGGTGTCCTGGGGAACAAAGGCGATTTGCTCCCTTAAGGAATCTTGCGAGAATTTGGAGATGTCCTGATCATCGATCAAAATTTGCCCTTTTTCCAAGTCGAAGTAGCGCAAAATCAGGTTTACGAAGGTCGATTTGCCGCTGCCCGAGTAGCCGACCAGCCCCACTTTTTCTCCGGGTTGTATGAGTATGCTTTTATTGCGGAAAATGTTTTTTTTCGGGGTGTAGTGAAAGGAAACCTTGCGAAACTCGATTTTTCCCTTATTCACTTTAAGTTGTTTAGCGTGTGGGATATCCTTTATTTCAATCGGGGCATTGACCACCTTCATCGCCTGGCGGCAGACGCCGGCTTCTTTCATAAAATCCATAAACTGATCGGATGTCCACCAGACCCACATCGTGAGCTGCAGAGTGGCGGTGGTCAGATAGGTAAAGTCGCCGATAGTCACCCAATCTTTTTGCCACCCATAGATAAATGCGAGGATCATCAGGAAAAGTAAAGCGATGTTTAAAGCGCTTTGAATGGCGGTGACTTTAATGAGATAGAGCGACTGTTTTTGCGCTTTTACCACCTCATCCTTCTGATAGCGGGCGAGATATTCCTTTTCATAGCGGCTTCTGGCGAACAGCCGGATGGCGGTCATATTTTTAAAGGCATCCACGATTCTGCCGCTCAATTGGCTGTTTGCCTCGGATTGCCGATCGGCGTTTTCGATGCACTTCGGCATGAAATAGATGGCCACGCCCCAGAAGCAGACCAGCCAAAGGAGCACGAGGAGGGCGTAGAGGGCGTGGACGTAAAAGAGGAGGCAGAGGGAAAAAAGGACAAAAAACAGCACGGGAAAGAAAGAGCGGTAAAAGGTGTTCACAATCAATTCAAATCCTCTGACCATGTCGAGCACTTTATTCGACAGGTCGCCGGCCAGGTTATCCTGGAAGAATCGGTAGGACTGTTTTTCCAGTTTGGTGAACATCTCATCGCGCATCCGGGCTTTCATGGGAAGCACGACTTTCAACGAGATGTAGAGCTGCACGCGGATGGTGGTTTCTATGATGATCCAGAGGAGGGCGAAAGCGAAAAGGGGCCAAAAGACGGCGCCGTAAACTTCGGCTTTGGGCCCTTTAAAATCGACGATCCTGTCGATAATAATGCGCAAAAGGAACGGGGTATACGCATCTCCGAAGGAATAGATCAGGGTTAGAAGGAACATCAGGGCAAACAGCCACTTTTTTGGTCGGATGAAGTGCCAGAAAAACTGTGTCAGACTCATAATGCCTAAAATAGCATAATGTCAAGAATATGGCTCTTTATTTATTTTTGAAGATCCACTATCATTGATTTCAACAGAAAAAAAGTGGAGTTTTCGAATGAAAAAGGAAAAACTAGTCATCATCGGATCGGGGCCGGCAGGCTACACCGCCGCCATTTATGCCGCCAGGGCCAATTTAGCTCCTGTATTGTTTGAAGGCTTCTATTCCGGACCGGCCGGCGGGCAGCTGATGACCACGACTGAGGTGGAGAATTATCCCGGCTTTCCCGAAGGGATCAGCGGACCTATGCTGATGGAAAACTTTCGCAAACAGGCAGTCCGCTTCGGAACGACAATGCTTACAGAAGATGTGGAAGGGGTCGATTTTTCGAGCTACCCTTATAAAGTTATCGGTAAAGAAAACAGCTTTCGCACAAACTCCGTCATCATCGCTACCGGGGCGAGCGCGAACCGCCTGGAAATCCCGGGCGCCGGCGACGGGGAGTTTTGGCAAAAAGGGGTCACCGCCTGCGCTGTTTGCGACGGAGCCATGCCGATCTTCCGCGATAAAGATCTCTATGTGATCGGCGGCGGCGATTCCGCTGTGGAAGAGGCGACCTTTTTGACGAAATACGCGCGAAAAGTGTTTCTTGTCCACCGGCGCGATGAGCTGAGAGCCTCGAAGATTATGCAGAAACGAGCTTTGGAGCATCCAAAGATCGAGATTTTATGGGACAGCGTGGTCAGCTCCGTCGGCGGAGACAGCGTGGTGCGCTTTGTGACTATCAAAAATCTGAAAACCCATCATGAGACCAAGCGGGAAGCGGGCGGTCTGTTTTTTGCCGTAGGGCATACTCCAAACACCTCGTTCTTAAAAGGACAGATAGATTTGCACGAAAATGGCTATATTAAAGTGCAGCCCGGCACTTGCCGCACAAACGTCGATCTCGTTTACGCCTGCGGCGACGCTCAGGACCATGTCTATCGCCAGGCGATTTCTGCGGCCGGATCCGGTTGCATGGCTGCCATTGACGCCGAGCGGGAGCTTTCGGCCAGAGGTTATTCCGATTGATGAAGCGCCTCTTCGCCTGCCTTCTACTTCCTTTGGCCTTAAGCGCAACTGAACTCGCTCCCTGGTTTGGGCGCAGCCTGGAAATTGAAGTGCGGGAAACCAACCTCATCCAATATTTCCGTAAAGTGGCCACTCCCATCAAGCCCACGCGCTATCCCTCGTGCAGCCAATTTTTCACATTAGGCACTTCTTCGGCCTTCGACCGGATCAGCGTGGAGCTTGAGCTGACATTGGCTAATACGCCCCATCGCTCCTTCGGCTTTGATAATTTTAGGGGCACCGGGCGCTATCTCCTCTTGGACGATGTAATCGGCGATCCCATCAGTTTAGCGGCCGGCGTCACGCTTGCCGGCGTCGGAAGAAGGGCTTTCAAAGATTTGAGCTCCTTTCATAACGCGAAGTTTGAGGCTGAGGGGCATCTCGCTTTTGGGCGGGAAGTTTCCTGTCAGATGTTTTGGGTCAGCCGCTGGTGGGGGTTATTGGCCGCCGGTATTGGCGGCAAAGGGTGTCCCTGGATGAGGGCCAATATCACCTGGGAGCGCAATTTTTGGGATCTTCACTCCTGGCAGTTCTTTGTGCATGCCTTGTGGGGTTTTGGAGACTACGACATAGACCTTTGCAGACAGTTTGAAGGCTATGGCCTGATCAAACACCGCTCCGTCGATTTGGGTTTGCGCTATACGAGGATTTTTGGCAGCCTGGGCGGGAGGTTCAGTTTTGAGTTTGTGCAACGGGTCTATGCCTGGAATTTCCCTGAGTACGCGCAAATCGGCATGCTCCGCTTCACCTACCCTTTCGGTCTTTAAATCAGAACACATTGCTATGCCCCGGCTCTAGAACACGGAAAGCGCCAAAAGCAACAAGATGATAAAAATAATAATGAACAAAAAAAACAGAACTTTAGCAATTTCTATTGAGATACCTGCAATAGTTGTAAATCCTAATGCTCCGGCGATTAAAGCGATAATGAGAAAGAAAAATGCCCAACGTAACATAATTTACCCTTTGCGTTTACCAAAAATAAGTGAAAATACAAAGAGAACAAGAAAGATAAGAAAGATGATCTTTGCCATCTCTGCCGCAGTCCCTGCAATCCCTCCAAAGCCTAATAATGCCGCAATTAATGCGATGATCAAAAATGTAACTGCCCAGTTTAACATTCAACCCTCCAAGACGCTTATATTTTTTTGATATTCTCTTTTGCCGATTTGCTGCAATTGAAAATGTGAAATCTTGGACGTTCCTATAGACTGTATCGCCACTTTTTAAAATACTGGGGATAGAGATGAAGGAAACGGTAGATCATTAAACCGGCAATGAGACATGCGATAACCAATGAGGCCATCCCAAGAATATAGAGGGCGTCATTCAAAGCGGCGATTTCCGCCTGCTGCTCAATCTGAGTGATTATGAGCTCATTTGTTTGTCTCTTTCCCAGGTAGCGCCCCTGGCCTACTATCTCGGAAACATGCATGTTGAGCTTTTGGGAATAGTATTTGTATCTGGCGGAGTAGCTATTGACCTGTTCGCCGAAGCGCAAAGCGTGGTAGGGGGCTCGCATCCCTACGATTAAACCGATGAGGCCGCTGCCGTAAGCGGTAGATATCTGCCTGAAAAATGTGAGAATGCCCACGGCGTGGTTCGCTTCGGCCTGGGAAAACGGGGAGAGGCCAAGAGCCGTTAAGGGGCCCAAAACCAGCCCAAGCCCTGCCGAGCGCAAACCCAGCAGCCAGCCGATCTGGAAGGGTCCGCTCTGAATCGTGATGTCTTGAGAGAGAAAGCAGCTCGCTATAATGAGCGTCAAACCGCCTAAGATGAAGATGCGGTAATCGATTACATTGGCCAAGACGGTGGTAAGGGTACCAAAAATAAGATAAACACAGCCCATGATGCTCATGAATTTGCCTACCATCCAGTATTCATAGTGGTAAATAGACAGCAAAAAGTTGATCCGTTCAAAAGAGACGCCAAACACCATAACCCCTTCGATGATCAGGCCGATGACTCCAATGCAAAAAGGTAATTTGGTGAATAATGTCAAATCGATGATGGCAGATTTGTTGCGATGGCTGTGCAGGAGAAAAGCGGCAAAGGTGATGAGCATTACCAGATAACAGCCGTGAATAAAGGGGGAGTGCCACCCTAAGGTGTTCCATGGGGCCTTGGCTTGTGTAAGAATACAGAGCAAAGCCAAAAAAAAGAGGATGACGTAGACAAAGCCAAAGAAATCAAAGGGTTTGTGTTTGAGGAGGGGGGTTTCCGGAATTAAAATCCAGGTCAGGAGCAGGGTAGGTAGGGAAAAATAGAGATTCATCAAAAAAACCTTGCGCCATTCACCGGTTTCACCGAAGTAACCTCCTAGGAGCAAGCCGATAACAATGCCAAAACCGAAAAAGAAGTTGCTATAAGCCGTGACTGCTGCGGCGCGGTCTTTTTCATGGACCGTGATGGTGATGATATTTAAACCGACGGTGATCACTATTCCCCCGCCAAGGCCCGCCAGAGCGCGAAAGAAAAGCAGCTCGTAGTAGTGCGTGGCAAATCCTCCCCCGATCATGCCAATCGAGAAGATCACGTTGCCGAGAAACAACAGCCGTTTGTACCCGTACTTATTGGCGGCATGGATGCAGTAGAGGGGAGATATCGAGGTGCAGAAAACAAATAATTTTGTCAGCCAATCGGTACTTGTGACATCTAAGGAAAAAGCTCCCTGTATCTCTCCGGCGACGACGACGGTCGAAAGCAGATTGATGGTGACCAGCATGCTGATCAAAGTCACATTGATGACATTTAACCAGATGCAAACGGGGTGGTGCGGGTCGAAAAAATAGGGGTTTTCCCAGTCAAAGATAGCTCTTAATCGGTTCATGGTTTGACTTTGATGCTCACTTCAGCAGACATCCCTGGGAAGAGGTATAAGGGTTGGTTCGCCGGAAAATTCTCCGGCGGCCGGATTGTGATTTTGATTGGAATGCGCTGGGCGACTTTGGTGTAATTGCCTGTGGCATTGTTTTGCGGTACAAGGGAAGACTGGGAAGCGGCAGCCCCTTTAATAGTGAAGACATTGCCCTGAAAGGTGTAGCCTGGATAGGCATCGATAGTGATGTCTACATCATCTCCCAATTTGACATTTTCAATTTTTCCCTCTTCCAGGTTGGCCTGCACCCAGACTTTTTGCAGATCGTACATCGTGTAGAGGCTCTGTCCCGGGGTCATGGTATCGCCGAGCCATACCCATCTTTTGGCGATCACCCCGTCTTGGGGCGCTAAAATGGTGTAATGCTCCAAGGTGGCGTTGATCACTTGAAGCTCTTTTATGGCCAGTTCCAAATTGGCCTTGGCCAGTTTCAGCTCGGCATTGATGATTTCCAGATTTTTTTCCGCATGATCATATTCTTCTTCCGCAACGACTTTTTTTTCAAAACCGGCGCGTGCGCGGATAAAATCGTTGCGAATTTTCTTGAAGCGCCCCTGTTGAACTTCGACCTCTTCCCTTAAGCTTTTGATTTTGGCTTCGGCTGCGCTTTTTCTGGCTAATGGGATGTTATTTTGCAGCACGGCGATGGTTTGCCCTTTTTTGACCACATCCCCCTCATCGACATATAAGGCGATGATCTGCTCGGTGACGTCGGTGCTTAAATTCATTCCGAATGCATCGATATTCGCGTCATTGGTCCATACCGTGTGGCGCCAGTCAAACATATAGACCAGGCAACCGATGCCGACGACCAAGAGGAACAAGACAAAAATTGTCCTTTTCCAGGGTGAGGAGGCACTATCTTGATTATCTTCTTGCATTTTTTATGTCTCAAATAGGCAGTTTTGTAAATCATAACCTGAGGCATGCTTCAGACCAAAGTAGCCTTTAATCAAATCAAAGCGGGCCTGATCGCGGATAAAGAGAGCCTGGATGAGGCTGTCAACAACGATCTGATAGTCAAAGACCGTGAGGTAGCCGATCTCAAGCTGTTTATTTGCAAGGTCGAGCGTTTGTTCTGCCAGGGCGACATTTCCCTGTGCGGTAACAAAACTGGCCACCGATTCGGAGATCGAAAAGACCTGGTCCCTCACTTCTTCATAAGTGATTTGTACCCCTTTTTTATATTCGCAGCATTTGGCGTTCCGCTCATAGCGCGCCTGCCGGATTCGGTGATCCCGGCCAAAGCCATCGAAGATCAGCCAGGAAATGGAATAACCGGCGGCCCAATAAAACTTTTGGTTGAAGAAACTGGAAGAGGGGTAAAATATCGTCCCTGCCGGGTAGCCCCCATAATTGAATTGCAAGTCCACTTCAGGCCAGTAGGTTCCCCGCTCTTTTTTCACCTTCTCTTCGGCAATTTGCCATTCTTTGCCTTTGGATTTTAGATCGGGGCGAAGCTGAAAGGCCAACTTTTCCCACCAGGCAATTTCCTCTTCTGAAAAGA
Source organism: uncultured Chlamydiae bacterium (assembly GCA_963696295.1). Lineage (GTDB taxonomy): Bacteria > Chlamydiota > Chlamydiia > Chlamydiales > JAJFMB01 > CAVOJR01. The sequence continues at coordinate 2,980,758 of CAVOJR010000001.1, forward strand.
GATTTTTCATGAGTTTTTCTTCAGTCAAAGGAAATTCCGGTTTATAGATCCGCCCTTGAGTCTGTTTTTCTTCGAAGATTTTGTTCACCCGCTCAACTTTGGAAGCGATTTCCGGAATTTGAGAGACGGGGATCTCTTTTGTGGCAAATTCCAGTTTCACCTCGCCCGGGTTGTATCCCATGACAGTCACCAGGTAATCGAGGTCGATCTCCAGCTGTTTGATCGCTTTGTAATAGGCTGCGGTGGCGTTGGCGACGGCGACTTTGCTTTGGTTTAAGTTGAGCAAAATAGAGGTGCCTCTATTGTAGTTGATCTCCATTCTTTCGGCCAAACTCGCCAGGATTTCGATATTGGTCTTGGCGGTTGAGATGTTTTGATAATCCAAAATGATCTGGTAGAAGGCGGTGCGGGTATTGAAGAGCACATCGATCATGATCGCTTCCAGCAAAAGCCTTAAGTTTTCCTCTACCAGGGTGGAGATTTTCACATTATAATAGGCATTGGTGGAAAAGAGGCGCTGAGTCACGGTGAAAAGGCTTATGAAGGAACTGTAAGAGCCTGTGTTTTCTTGCCTGTTTTGCGTTTTATAGCCCGTGCTGATTAAGTCCACTTCAGGCAGCCATTTCGAAAGGGAGACCAGTTTGCCCTGTTTAGAGCTTTGGTAAAGCTGCCAAAGCTTGCAGATATCTTTATTATTTTTCAGGGCGATCCGCTCAGCTTGATCCAGGGTAAATTCGGCAAAGGTAATTTCCCCCTGCAAAGGAGCGATAAAGAGCAGTAGTATAAAAAAGATATACATAAGATTCGATCCTAGCAGGGTGCATTTGAGAATTCAAGAACTATTCAGATCAGAACCATTTGCTCAAGCTCAGCTTGGAGCCTGGTGAGATTCTCTTTTCTCTCGACCATCTCTTCTCTTAACTGAATTTGGCGGAGAACTGTCCGGTCAATCATTTTTGAGCTTTGCGTCGGGGACTGATCGGCGAAAATTTTGACTTGTTCCTGATCGACCTCAACAGATTTAGCGATTTTTCTGGTCAGTTCCTCAATTTTATGCTGTATCTCATTCAGCATCATCAGGATCTCACTAGTGTCCGAAAGCTCTTTGGCTCGTTCTTCGAGAGGGCGGGGATTCGGATTGTAAAGGAGAGGCAGGATGACCGTGAAGGGCGGAGAATAGAAATTTGTTTCTGCTAATGACATACCGTTATCCTTCTGATCAGGTCCAAATCGGATCGAGTAAAAAGGAAAATGTACATCAAATTGAAATTTTATCAAAGAAAAAAAATGGGTTCACAGGCCTCCTAGAGGGAAAAAGCATATTAAAATATTTAATAATATTAATCCCCTTTGATAGCCAAGATCAGCCAGCGCAAGAAGACATAGGTGATCCAGGCGCAGCCGGCGGCAAGGGCTGCTCCAAAAAAACTTTTAAAGAACTGGCCGGTCTCCCAAAAGAAGAGAATCCAGCTTAGAAGCAGTGCGGCCAGGGCGAAGATATAACTGTTGCGGTCGATCAAATGCATAAAATTCCTTTTAAGTTGGCGATGGGCTCATTTTTGCATAATCGGAGATAAGAATGCCATGAAGATGATCATATTCATGCAAAAAACAGCGCGCCTCCATTCCCTCAAAACTCTGAAAAATGGGTTCTCCATGAATATTCTGCCCCTTTACTTTGATGCGATGGGGACGCAAAACCGGGACAAGCAAATCGGGCAGGGACAAACACCCCTCCTCCTCAAGCGTCATTTTTTTGCTGACCGAAATAATTTCGGGATTGATAAAAACATGCAGGTAATCGAGGGGATCCATCTCTTCCTCTTCCGTGACTGACATGGCAAAAATCATTTGCGAATTAAAGACTTGGGGAGCGGCAAGCCCCCATCCCTTATAGGAGATCAGGGTTTCAACCAGATCGTCGACAAAAAGGTGCAGCTTTTGATCGAAGAGGGTTACAGGGGCGGCTTTTTGGCGTAAAACCGGGGCGTCGAGGAGGGCGAGTTCTAAAATCATTTTTCTTGATGCCTCTTTTTAAAATCCCGGAGCTGCTGCTCCAAATCTTTGCGCGCCTTTCCCTTTATCCGGTCAAAGAATAAAACGCCGTTCAAATGGTCGTTTTCATGCAGGATGCATCGCGCCTCCATCCCTTCAAATTCCTGGATAAATTCTTCCCCCAGGTGGTTTAACGCCCGGACCTTGACTCGGCAGGGCCGCTCGACGTCGGCGTAAATCTTCGGGATGGAAAGACACCCTTCATTATGCACCCAGGTTTCCTCGCTTACGGAGAGAATTTCAGGATTGATAAATATATAGAGGGGGCCTCTTCGCCAGGATTTATCTGCCTGCATAACGGGTATGGACATGAGAAAAACCCGTTTGAGCTGCGACACTTGCACGGCTGACAGCCCCAGACCGTTGAGAGATTGCATGGTTTCGAGCATATCATTGATCAAAGTTTTGATCCCTTCGTCGATCTCTTTGACAGCTTCCGATTTTTGACGTAAGATGGGGTTGCCAAAATAGGCAATTTTTAATATCACTTTTTACTCCCTATTAAAGACATTGATGATAACAGATTGTAAAATTTCCATAAATAGTTGTTCTCTCTGCGGCGCAATTTTACCGGGAAGCCCCCTGGTAGATGAAGATCGTTCTTTTTGCTGTGCCGGGTGTCTTGCAGTATTTAAAATTTTATCAAAAAAAAATGAACTTACTGGTTTTCACGAGCACCCCCTTTTTATTCAGGCAGTTAAGTCTGGTTTGATTTCCAATCCCGAACTTCTGGACCGGATCAGAAAAAAAAACTTAGACTTTCAGAAATGGCAAAAAATTTATCTGGAAGTTCAGGATATGTGGTGCCCCTCGTGCAGCGAGATCATCCGCCTCATTTTACTGCAGGAAAAGGGAGTTAAAGAGTGTGTCGTGGATTACACCACCGATCTCGCATCGATTGAGTTTGCCCCTCAGGCGATATCGAAACAGCGGCTCTTTGAGATTATCCGCTCTTTAGGCTACACTCCCCAGGATTTACAGGACAAACAGCAAAAAGCGGTTTCCTTTTCCTTAAACCTCCGTTTTATTATCGCCAGCTTTTGCGCTCTGAATGCGATGATGTTTGCCTACCCTATCTATGCCACCTATTTTAAAGGCAACGAGCATGAGTATGGGCACCTTTTTGCCGGGCTCTCTTTTTTTCTCTCTTTGCCCGTTGTCAGTTATTGCGCCTATCCCATTTTTCAGCGGTTTTTTCATGGCCTCCGATTGGGTATTTTGGGTATGGAAATGCTCGTAATGATAGGCGTCGCTTCCGCCTTCTGCCTTTCGGTGCATGAGCTTTGGCGGGGAGGATCGCATGTCTATTTTGATTCTATGACAGTTATTATTGCTTTTGTGCTGCTTGGAAAAATTATCGAGGCTAAAGCCAAATTTTCCACAAAAGACGCTCTAGTGCGCCTTTCCCTTGCGCTCCCCCGCCGCGGAAGAAAAAGGTTTAGCGATGGGAAAGCCGCCTTTGTTTCCATGAAAGAGATAGAGAAAGACGATCACATTGTGGTGATGAGCGGGGAAAAGATTGTTTTAGACGGCGAGGTGATTGAGGGGGAGGGTGCTTGTGATGAATCGCTTATGACGGGGGAGTCGCTGCCTGTCCGCAAAGGAAAGAGGGATCTGGTGATCGGGGGCACCTGTTTGCAGCAGGGTTTTTTGGTTTATCGCGTCACGCACCACCCGACCGAGACGGCCTTGCAAAAGATACTCGATGTGGTAAGTCAGGACATCGGGCATAAATCGACCTATTTGCGGGCGGTAGACCCCGTCGTACGCTGGTTTGTGCCTGCGATCGTCCTGCTGGCTATCGGTGTTGGCTTAGCTACCGATTTTGAAAGGGCTATTTCGGTGCTCCTGATCTCGTGTCCCTGCGCCATCGGGATCGCCGTCCCGCTTGCGGAGGCGGGCATGATCCATGGCATGGCGGCTCTCGGCGCTATCGTGCGAAACCGGGCCAGTTTGACCCACATCGGCAGGGAAACCTGCTTCATTTTCGATAAAACGGGCACTTTGACGGAAGGGGTGTTTCTCGTTCAGGAGGGGTTGGAGAGGCTGTCTAGGGAGGATCTCGAAGTATTGAAGGGGATGACCGCTCATTCCAACCATCTGGTTTCCGGTTCTATCCACCGGTCGATTATGGCAGACCCCAAACTGCTCACGCATTTTGAAGAAGTTGCGGGCCGGGGGCTTAGAGCCAAATTTGCAAACCGATGCTATCTGCTCGGCTCGCTCGATTTTTTGCGGGCGGAGGGCATTGCGATGGAAGATCCGCCTTTATCAGACCATGTGAAGACCTATGTCGGTTTTGCGAAGGAAGGGGCGCTTTTAAGCCTCATAGTTCTTGGAGATGCCATTCGTAAAGAGGCTAAAGCCACCGTGATGGGGATGGGTTGCCACACTGTTTTGCTTTCAGGGGATGGGCAGGAGGCCGTGGCGCCGGTGGCAAAATTGTGCCGTTTCGAGGAGTGGTACGCTTCGCAGCGCCCCTTGCAGAAAAGAGAGTTTGTCGAGAAGAAGAAGGGGGAGGGGCACATTGTGGCTATGCTCGGCGACGGGATAAATGACGCCGCGGCATTAACTAGCGCGCATGTGGGGATTTCTGTCGTAACGGCTGCGGACATTTCGATTCAGGTATCAGATATTTTATTGACGACCGACCGGCTAAGCGCCGTCTTAGGCTTGCGGGAAATTGCCCGCAAAGGGAGGCGGATCATTAAGCAGAATTTATTTTGGGCCTTTTTTTATAATGTGATCGGTATCGGATTGGCTGTATTTGGCTGCCTGAATCCCCTGCTTTCTGCGAGCGCCATGGTATTAAGCAGTTTAATGGTGATTTTCAACGCAAACCGCCTAAAAAGATAAATTTTTGCCCCCCCAAAAAAAAAGCTAGCTAAAAATGAGAATTTTCTTTACAATTTAAGGTGTTTTGGAAGTGTGTAAATACGTTCTGGTGAGTACTCATTTTAAGTTTCTCGGTTCTATTTTCCCGTTCCATATTTAATTGTTTATTTTAGGAGACCCAAAGTGGCTAAGAAATTATATGTAGGTAATCTATGTCATAGCATAGATGATGAAGAGTTGAAAAAATTGTTTGAACAACATGGAACGGTCCAATCAGCACGTGTGATTATGGACAGAGAATCCGGAAGATCAAAAGGTTTTGGCTTTGTTGAAATGAGCAGCGACGCCGAGGCGAACCAAGCTATTGAAGCATTAAACGGCAAAGAAGCTAGCGGTCGTACATTGACTGTTAACGAAGCCAGACCAAAAGAAGAGCGTCCTCCTCGTAGAGGCGGCGGCGGCTTCGGCGGCGGCGGCGGTGGCGGCGGCGGAAGAGGCAGCTTCGGCGGCGGAGACCGTGGTGGCGAGCGCAGTGGGCGCGGCGGCGGCTTCGGTGGCGGCGGCGGCGGCGGAAGACGTTATTAATCTTCCCCTTGATGTTCCCAACTTCTTGTTGGGAACATCTAATTCTTTTCAGCTAATTCCCAAAAAACTTTCAAAGAAATGTATCACAAGAAGCCTTTACTTAAGGCGATCACGTCAAAAGACGACGAAAAAACTGAAATAAATCACAAGAAGCCTTTACTTAAGGCGATCATGTCAAAAGAAATCGTCGAAAAAACTGAAATAAATCACTAGAAGCCTTTGCTTAAGGCGACCATCACGTCAAAAGAAATCGACGAAAAAACTGAAATAAATCACTAGAAGCCTTTGCTTAAGGCGATCATCACGTCAAAAGAAATCGACGAAAAAACAAATAAATCAATAGAAGCCTTTGCTTAAGGCGATCATGTCAAAAGAAATCAACGTGATGAGCTGCGCTTTCGAGCAAACTCACCACCTTTCTAGAGGAAGGCTTATGACCAATTCAGAATGATTTTTCCAGAATTACCGGAGATCATGACGTCAAAGCCTTGCTGAAATTGTTCGAAATCAAAGTGATGAGTTATGATCGGAGCCAGGTTGAATCCGCTTTCGAGCAAATTCACCATTTTAAACCAAGTGGAAAATATTTCCCTTCCGTAAATTCCTTTAATCATGAGCATTTTAAAGATTACCAGATCCCAGTCGATCACGCATCCCGGAGGAAGAATACCAAGCAGGGCAATATGGGCGCCCTGGCGCGCTTTTTCAAGAAGTGTGGACAACCCTTTTGGCGAGCCGGACATTTCAAAGCCGACTGTGAATCCGTGGTGAATCCCGATAGAGGTCATGACATCGTCAAGATTTGCCTTGGAGACGTTGATGCCGTTGTCAACGCCCATTTTCCGCGCTAAATCCAGACGGTAATCGTTGATGTCGGTGATGACGACTTTATGCGAGCCCGCATGTTCGGCAATGGCGGCTGCCATAATGCCGATGGGGCCTGCGCCGGTGACCAAAACATCTTCGCCGAGGAGATTGAACGATCCGGCAGTATGCATGGCATTGCCGAAGGGATCGAAAATAGCGGCGAGATCATCGCTGATGGTAGCGGGAATGGGGAAGACATTTTCAGCGGGTATGGCAAAGTATTCGGCAAAGCAGCCGTGCCGATGGACGCCGACGCCGAGGGTGTTCATGCAAAGATGGCGTTGGCCGTTTTTGCAAGGAGGGCACTTGCCGCAAGTAATATGCCCTTCGCCGCTGACGCGCATGCCAGGTTCCAGGCCTTTGACGTTTTTGCCGACCTCAGCGATCTCGCCCATGAATTCGTGGCCGATGACCATGGGGACAGGGATAGTTTTTTTTGCCCAATCATCCCACTTGTAGATATGGACATCGGTGCCGCAGATCGAGGTTTTTTTCGTTTTGATAAGGACTTCATGGTCTTGGAGTTTGGGTACAGGAACCTCTTCCAGCCACAAGCCGACTTTTGCTTCTTTTTTAACAAGTGCCTTCATTGTACATCTCAAATTTTGTTTTGATAAGTAATTATAGTCTAAAAGACTTTTAAAAAACAGGAAAAAATAAGCTGCTCAGGGAAATGGTTGTAAAAAAAAGATAGACTTGATAAAAAGTAAATTTTAAGGAGTCATCATGAGAAAATTATTTTTTATATTTTGTCTGTTTCCATTTTTTGTCAACGCCTCTTGCCTTTTGCCTGAATTAAAGGTGAGTTATTACCGGTTCAACTCCAGTCTGCTACGAGATATTTATGGCGGCGGGGCGCCCCTGATTCAGGGAGAAATCAATTATAACCCGTGCAAGTATCTGCTTGTTTTTGCCGACGTCGGCTATCTTTGGAAAAATGGCCGCTCTATTAACTTTCACCAAAGAACAAGGATCGAGATTTTTCCCTGGACGCTCGGGGCAAAGTGTTTCTATCCTTTTCGCTATGGTTCGGTGTATGCGGGCGGCGGATTCCGCACCTCAACGCTCAGCGTTCACAACAAATCCTGCTATGTGCAGCGGAATGTTCACAAAACAGAGCTTGGCGGGGTGATAAACGCCGGAGCCAATCTTTGCTGGAAACGATTTGTGTTCAACCCCTTCGTCGAATACAACTTTAATCGTATGAGCTTTCACAGAAACCAGGAAGATATTGAGCGCAATATTTATAGGCACGATTTGCAAATCGGGGGCTGGGCGTTTGGCGGGGGATTAGGCTATGCCTTTTAAGAAAGTGCCCGGATGGCTGAAAGAATTTAAGGATTTTGCCTTAAGGGGCAATATGATTGATCTGGCCATCGGCATTATCCTCGGCGCCTCGTTTGGAAGGGTGGTTAACTCGCTTGTTAACGACATCATCATGCCTCCTTTGGGGTTATTGATCGGAGGAGTCGATTTCAGCGCGTTATCTATTAAACTCGGCCTTCCGGTAGGTCATGCTAAGCCGGTTGAGATCAAATACGGTCTTTTTATCAACCAGATCATTGACCTTCTGATCGTCTCCGCCGCCATCTTTTTCCTGGTCAAACTCATGAACCGCCTCTACAAAAAAGAGGAAGAAAAAACGACCGTAGACTGCCCTGAGTGCCTGATGGCCATTCCGACTAAAGCGAAAAAATGCGGCCACTGCGGATCGAATATTGTTGAAAAGACCTGACTTGCAAAAATACCTCCATGACAATATTCCCTTGTCTAAAGCCATGGGGGTTTCGGTCGCTTCTCTTTCATTAAACGAGGTGGTTCTAAAAGCCCCTCTTAGTCAAAATTTCAATCACAAGTGCACAGCTTTCGGGGGCAGTTTGAACGCTGTCGCAACTTTAGCCTGCTGGTGCCTCCTTTTTGTCAATTTGAAGCTGCAAAAGGGAAGATTTGAGATCGTGGTCGCCCAAAGCGAGATTTCCTTTTTGGAAAGCGTCCGGGACGACTTTGAAGCGACCTCCGTTATGTGCGAGAAAAGCGCCTGGGATCGCTTTGTCCACAGCCTGGAGAGAAAGAAAAAGGGGAGGGTTGTTTTGGAGGCATACATCGGGCCCGCGGCAAGACCTTTCGTCAAATTCAAAGGAACTTTTGCCGCTATTTCTATGAATTGATTTTCCTCTTTCAAACTTACCCGAAAATCGTCTATACTTAACCCAATTATTTCATTTTAGGGTATTCTATGAAGCTGCTTCTTTCTAAGCCAAGAGGCTTTTGCGCAGGGGTTGTGCGAGCTATTGAGACGGTCGAAAAAGCTCTAAAGCTTTGGGGTTCACCCATCTATGTCAAGCACGAAATCGTCCATAACCGGCACGTAGTGGACCGCTTAAAGAAAATGGGAGCTATCTTTATCGAGGATGTGGACTCTGTACCCGAGGGGGGCCGCCTGATCTACTCCGCCCATGGAGTTTCCCCCGAAGTTAGAGAGCATGCTAAAAAACGCAGCTTGATTGAAATCGACGCCACCTGCGGTCTGGTCACCCGCGTCCACTCAGCCGTTAAGCGCTTTGCCGAAAAAGGGTATAAAATCATTTTGATCGGACACCGTACCCATGTGGAAATCATTGGAACCGCCGGTGAAGCTCCCGAGGTGACGACGATCGTGGAAGACGCTTCGGATGTAGAAGCCTTAAATTTCGATCCGGATGAAAAAATATTTTACATTACTCAGACCACGTTAAGCCTGGATGATGTCAAAGAGATCACCTCAGCCTTGATCAGCAAATATCCCCGCGTGGAAACGCTGCCCAGCTCGTCGATTTGCTACGCAACCACAAATCGGCAGATGGCTCTGGGAAGCATTATTCAGGAGACCGATCTCATTTTAGTCGTCGGCGATCCGCAAAGCTCAAACTCAAACCGCTTGCGGGAGCTTGGCTCCAAGCGCTCAGTGCCCTCTTACCTTATCAATAATGAAAATGAAATTGAGCCTTGCTGGTTTGAGGGTGTCTCGACCATCGGTTTAACGGCCGGCGCTTCTACGCCCGAAGAGATCGTCCAAAGCTGCATCAAGCGTCTTATGGAGTTAGGGGTTAATGAAGTTCAAGATGTTGAGTTCGTCAAAGAAGATGTGATGTTTCAATTGCCAAAACAAGTGCTCCAGGAGGCCTGATGTCCCCTTTACTTTGGAAATGCGGATTATGTTTGCTCCCCTTCCTTACCTTCTCAAATGCGGTTGGTATTCTTTGCAATTTTGGGCTGCAGACGGAAGCGACCCTCGGCTGGCGCGAAGACAGCGCCAATTGGAGCATACCGGGACATACTGAAGAAGATCCCGATATTGTCTCTGAAGTATCCTGGAAAGACCTGCGGATGATTCAAATCGGAGCGAATGCCAGACTTTGCGGTCTGGGGAATCTCTATGCCAGAGCTTTTGCCGATTATGCCTGGATTTATCATGGAATCAACCGCGATTCAGACTTTTGGAGCCGGGAAAAAATTCAGGAGTTTTGCCGTTCGATCAATGATGCCGGCAAAGGGGAAACCTACGATATTTCGGCTTGCCTTGGTATTCCGATTATCCGGACCAGCGGCCTCACGATCGTTCCCGTGGGCGGTTATGCCTATATGCAGCAGCATCTGCATATGTTTGATGGTAAGCAAGTTATATGTTTGGAAAACCCGAGTCTCGAAGGTCAGAAAATTGAAAATCTAGACAGCAAATATCACAATCGCTGGAAGGGGCCCTGGACGGGATTGGATGTCATCCTGTGCCTGGGATGCCTGACAGTAGAAGGAGAGTGGGAGTACCATTGGACCCATTTTTTTGGAAAAGGGGATTGGAATTTGCGAAATGACCTCGCGAGCAGCTTTTACGATCAGGCAAACGGTCATGGGACCCGCTATAATCTGCGTCTGCTCTATTCCCTGTGGAACTGCTTATCCTTTGGACTCGGCGCCGATTATTGGGAATTTCAGGCTCATGACGGAAAGTCGGAAGTCGCCGTTCCGGTTCACCTGGTGAATAGCGAAGGGGAGATTTTGCAAACTTACGAGCAATGGGTCCAATTCGGCTTTAGGGAGGTTAATTGGCGCTCCTTTCGCATCAACGGAGTCGTTTCCTTAAGTTTTTAACTAGACAAAGCAAAACTTTTCTATTAATGTCTGATTTATGGAGTTTACCAAGATTCAAAACATTAATATCAAGGTTTCAAGAGTCGGATTGGGCACTTGGGCCATGGGCGGATGGATGTGGGGCGGTACCGATGAAAAGGAAGCCATCGCAACTATCCACCGCGCTTTAGACCTCGGCGTGAATCTCATTGACACCGCCGCAGTGTATGGATTTGGAACTTCTGAAGAAATTGTCGGAAAAGCCCTGAAGCTATACGGAAAAAGGCAGAATATTGTCATAGCCACTAAAGGGGGAGTCAGCTGGAAAGATCAGAAAGTCTTCCGCGATGGCAGAAAGGAAACCTTGAAAAAGGAAATAGAACTCTCCTTAAAAAGGTTGCAAGTTGACACTATCGATCTTTACCAGCTTCATTGGCCCGATCCCTTAATCCCTATTCAGGAATCCGCCGAAGCGCTCCATCAGATATTAAAAGAGGGGAAAATACGCGCAGTCGGCGTTAGCAACCTCTCTTCGGCACAAATGGATGAATTCCGTAAACATTCCCCCCTTTCCGCGCTTCAATCTCCCTACAACCTGTTTGAAAGAGAAATAGAAGATAAAGAACTCGCCTATTGCCAAAAAAATGGGATCGCCACATTAGGATACGGCTCTTTATGCCGAGGGCTTTTGTCGGGAAAAATGGACCAGCATAAGAAATTCGAGGGGGATGACCTGCGTAAAGTCGATCCTAAATTTCAGGAACCCCGATTCTCCGAATACCTTCGATGCACAAAAAAATTGGAAAAATGGGCGAAAGAAAAGCACAACAAATCTCTTTTGGCTCTTGCCATCCGCTGGGTCCTCGACAAAGGCATCAGCGTAGCCCTTTGGGGTGCAAGGCGTCCAGATCAGATGGATGGAGTGGAAGAGATAAGCGGCTGGAAATTAACCCCTGCCGACATGGCTGAAATCGATCAGATTCTCCTGGAATCGATTAGATCTCCGGTCGGGCCGGAGTTTATGGCTCCCCCTTCCCGCTAATTTTTGGGAAATTCCTCTATATGCTGCTCCCCATACCTTCCAAAATAAACGGCTTTTTTCCCTGTAAGAAAAACCATATAACTGATGATTCCCGAATCCATGATCTTTCTAAGGAACTCCTGATAATTGATCTGTCCTGATTGAATTTGCCGGATGGCCCCTTTCACCCCTTCTGCACTAAAAATGGAAGAGACTTCCCTTTTGGATGCAAAAGAGAAATTCACTGTATACGCTTCATTTTTAGAGTAATACGTTTTTATAGACGCCAGTAGGTCGGCATAGTACAGCTCGATCCCCCCTTCAACCAGGCGGCGCACAGATTCTGGAAAGGTGATCTTTCCTTCATCGGAAAGGACCGTGCATTCTTTGACAACTTGATAATTCATTTTGTTTCTCCAAAATTCTCACTAGATTATACAGGTATACCACGATACATAAATTTTGGAAATAGCTTGATTTCTTCGACTAGCTCTCTTGTTCGGGCCATTCGACGGGGTAGCTTACCCCCATTTTTTCCTGGATAGCAGCCTGAACAAACATCGCTACTTCGCAGGGAACTACAGGTTTGCCGGTTTTTTTGGCGAGCTGCTCGGCGGCAATTTGTATATTTGCTTGAGAGTGGAAGAGCTGCCCTTCAGGCAAAATATAATAGGCGACATTCTTCTCATTGAGCTTAATAGGATGGGAAAAACCGATCCATTCAGCCGTTTTTTTCATGCGTATGATGTTGTGGTTTGGGGTCTTTTCCTGGAATAAAATATCGGCGGTTAAAGCTACCCCCCATTTGCCAAACTGCGTTTCGATTCTGGAAGAGACGAAGGCTCCTTTCCTTGCTTTCTCCTTAGAGACGTGGATGCCTTCATTGGCAATCAGCTGAAGAGTGCCCCCCTCAGGAGTCATGTGGTAGTAATGGGGCAGGCGATGGGCAATTCTCTCTTCAGGAGACCGGTTTTCGAGTGATTTCCGCTCCGTTTCGACTAACTTTAGGGTTTCGCGCAGGATCACTTCTATCTCTTGCTGGGGCCTTGATTTCATTGGGGTGGTATTTCCGAGAAAAAAGAAGGGATTTTGAAACTCTTTGGGGGTTTTGTTGGGATTTTCCAGGTAGTATTTGGCCTTCGCCTCGATGTGATTCAAAAGCTCTTCGGTAGAGCACCACTCTTGGTTGGCCGTAGATACGGGTGTTTTGAAAAGCAAGTGGCAAGCCTCTTTCCGCAGTGGGCTAAACTTAGGATCTGCCTGATCGAGGAACTGGACTAACCGGGAGCGATCATCCAGTGAAAGTTCCGTGAATTTATTTTTTACAACAGCGCTCACCTGGCCGTCAGGTTGATCTTGATAGAGCCTGATCAAATCGTCCGCATTGCTGTTAGAATAGACATTTATCATAACTTAAATTGTAAGTTAAATTTTTTAAATCAGTATAAATTTCGCATTAATTTCGTGCTGGATAAGATTTACATAAAATTTAAATTAACTATAAGCTCAATTAATAAAATAAAGATATAATTAAACTATAAATTAACAACCAAGGAGTAATAAATGGTAAGGTCAATAACAAACAACTCAAGCGTTCCTGCTCAAACAGCACAAGCACCTGTACAAGCCAAGAAGGCTAGCTTTGCAAATGCTCAGGCAATGTATGAGAAAATAGGCGCTGATCATGAAGTAAAACAGGCAAAACCCGTGCAAGCCAAGCATATTGAGACAGCCGGAAAGAAAGTCCCGCCGACTCCCCCGCCTGCTTCCATGAAACCAAAAACCGCTATAACGGCCGCAAAAGGGCCCCCTCCGCCACCGCCGCCGCGCAGAGATCTTCCTAAAGAAACGATTGTTGCCCCTCCAGCTATTACCCAAAAACCTGAAACTAATTCTTCTTTTGATAAGGCGAAATCGTATTTAGAGACTTTTACGGCTACTGCAATGAAGGGTGTACAGGGCCTTGGATCCTATTTTAAGAAAAGCGATCCTGTCGAGAAGAAAGGTTCAACGCACGAGGTGCTTTTGCCGCCTCCTCCGTCACTAGATCTGCCGCTGCCCCTCCTCCACTAGATCTGCCTCTGCCTCCTCCGCCACTAGATCTGCCTCTGCCACCCCCTCCTCCGTCGATGGAATTTTCGCCTCTTCCAGATATGCCTCTGCCGCCTCCGCCTGATCTTGACGCCCCTGTAGTTGCCCATGTAAAAGCTCTGGCTCCCGGCGGTGTCGCGATGGTGGGCGGGATAGACGCTCAATTGATGGCCAAATTGGCCCGGCGCAAAGCCTTGAACGGAGAAGTTTAATAAATTACCATCTTTTCCTCAGCCGGACATTCTAAGAATGGCCGGCTTTTTTTTTGGCTATTTTTTTGTCGAAGGGGGTATTTTGTCTCTTTCTTCTTTTTGAGAAAGGAGAGTCCTCTGCTCTGATTTATAACCGAAAATGCTATTCCACAAACCCACTTTGCCGGGAAGGGTTTTATGCTGGACTCCTCCCCGGTTCTCGATGTACCCCTTTACCTCTTTGTGGCCATTGGCTATGGCCAGATCCAGAGCGGTTTCCCCATGAGAGGTAATCAAGTTGGGATTCGCCCCTTTTTCGAGAAGCAGTTGAACCTTTTTGAAATCCCCTTGCATGGCTGCATAATGCAGGGCGGTGCGATGGGCGGGGCAATCGCAGCTCGTATCCGGCGAAGCTCCTAATTTATCAAGCGCAAATTCCATGTCCTGCAGGGTGCCTTCTTTCGCTAAAGTAGTAAGCAGCGTATTTTCCCCTTTGTCGTGAGAGTTGACAGGCACCTCATCTTTCTCAACCATTTTCAATGCCCCGTTATAATCTTTTTTTATGAGAACCGTATCAATAAGCTTTCTTGCCGCGGGATGATAGGTGCTGCGGGGAGGCTCCTTTACCTGCCTCGGCATCGTAGAAAAATAGCGCCGTCCTATATCCTGGTTTTTTTTCCTCTTTAGCGCGTCTAAAATCGCTTTTCTCGCTTCAAGGAGCTGCTTTGTTTGTTCGGTAGATCCTCCCTCCCTGTTGTGGTCGGGATGAACGCGCTGAATTTTCTCATTGAAAGCCGCGCGGATCGCCTCTTCGTTCACAGGCTGCATCGGATCGAGGCCAATCGCCTGAAAATGCTTCGGATCGATATTGAGCGTCATCATTTGATCGTTTTCTGAAGTGGAGGTCGTGGCCTCGCGCCGCTTTTTATCGGCGCCGGATTCCGATACTCTCTCATTTTCACGAGCGGCCCTCTCCATTCTATTCTGCTGAAAAAAATGCTGCAGATAAAGCTTGTACTGGGCAAAAAATCCGCCGCTAAGCGATGAAGCCAGGATCGCGATTACCCGTGAAGTCAGTGCGGCTTGCGGGAATAAAAAGGAAAGGGCCGCTCCCGCCGCCCCGCTTGCAGCCATCACTTTTGTCAAAGATAAGGGGGCGGGTCCAATAATTTTAACCTCATGGTTGAATGCGGGCATGATGCGAGGAGGAGTGTTTTGATACTGGAGGATATACGCGGGTAACAGGAAGGAGGAGCATTCGAATGTATTAAAATCGATACTTATTCTGTCGACATGGGTATGATCGCACCATTTTTTTTTCTCTATGTATTTTGAAGCCCGGTCTTTTTCAGAGGATTCGATCCGGCGCATGGCTGTTTCCTGAGCGATTTCACCGCGTATCAAAAAGGGGTCAATCACAGTGTTTGAATCAACCGACTTTGGATCCAGCTCTTTCAGCTCCCCGTGGCTGTTGAAATCTTCCACAGCCTGTTCCATCAGGCCCGCGTCCCAGCTTAAGCCTCCATAGACCATGGTGCCATATTTTTTTGGACCCAGGGTTCCTGAAATATCGTACCAATCTGTGTGAATCCGGGTATGAATTTTTCCGTCGCCGCCGGTATAAACCACGCTTCTATTTTTCCCATATTCTCCTTCAAATTCGGTTTTGCGAATGTCGACGGTCACGGCAAAGACAGGGATCAGGGCTTTCTTTATTGGGTTAACATGAGGAATCAATCCCTCAGTCTGATCAATTCGCGGCAGCGGAGCAAAGAGGCGTTTGCGATCTTCCTCGGCAAATCTCTTAGCTGCTTCATCTTCAGAAAATTGATGAGGGAGATAGCTTAAGCTGCGCTTGGCAACTAAAGATGCCGTTCCTTCGGCCAGGCGTTGAGGGGCTATTGCTATTGGCTTGCAGGAGATTATAAGCCTGGATGCGACAGATAACATAATCGGCTCCTTCAGTGAAAAAAATTTCTGAGAAGTTAATTAAAGAGCCATTAAAAATCAAGGGGAAAAGAGACTATAATTGATAAAAATTATTTTACTCCCGCGCTAAGAATTCTTAAGAATTTAAAGCGTTAAAATGTGTTGTCACCCTTAGGAAAAAATGGTATAATTAATCCGTTAAAACTGAGAACGGCAGATGCGGAAATCCCCCTCCAGAACCCCCCGGAATTACGATGGCATCGCATGCACCAACCGGCAAGTGAGCGACATTGTCCCGTCTATTTTAAGCGATGTGCATCAGCATGTCAGGAACAATTCTGCTCTCGTTTTAGCCTCCTGGCCAACTGTCATCGGACCGCAGCTCGCTTCCATGACCCAGGCAGTATCGTTTAACGAGGGGGTATTAGTGGTCAAAGTCAATAATTCGACCCTGTACAGCTTGCTGATTAGGCATGATAAACCGAAACTGATGAAAAAAATGAAATCGCAGTTTCCTAATTTGAATTTAAAGGATATTGTCTTTCGCATAGGTTAACGCGAAATTGAGATGTTTGAAAACCATTTGAAGTAGGGTAGACAATGAGTAATGAGATGATTATGGATGAGGAGCCTCAACTTGATATGAAGGAAAAAGAGTACGAGTCAAGTTCTATCACCGTATTAGAGGGATTGCAAGCGGTCCGCGAGAGACCCGGCATGTATATCGGGGATACCGGCTCCAATGGCTTACATCAACTCGTCTACGAAGTGGTGGACAACTGTATTGACGAAGCGATGGCAGGCTATTGCAGCGCCATTTATGTCTCAATTCATAAAGACAATTCCGTTACAGTCGAAGATAATGGCCGCGGCATTCCGGTGGAAAAGCATGAGAAAGAGTCTGCAAAGCGGGGCGCGATATTTCGGCGCTCGAAGTTGTCATGACAGTCCTGCACGCCGGCGGTAAATTTGATAAAGACACCTATAAGGTTTCCGGCGGTTTGCACGGCGTCGGCGTTTCCTGCGTCAACGCCCTGTCAAAAAGGATGATCGTGCAAGTATTTAAAAAAGGAAAAATCTATGAGATGGAGTTTCAGCGCGGCAAGGTGAGCGAGCCGCTGACCATTCTGGGAGAGACAAATAAGAGGGGAACGAAAATCACCTTCTGGCCCGATGAAACGATCATGACCTGCGTCGATTACGACTACGATATGCTCGCAAAACGGCTGCGCGAACTCGCCTTCTTAAATAAAGGGATAAACATCTATTTCCACGATGAGCGCCATGACGATAAAGACGATGTCAATTTTTGCTATTCAGGCGGACTCGCTTCCTTTGTCACTTATCTGAATGAGAATAAAGAGCCGCTCTTTCCCAATCCTCTCTACTTTCATGGAACGCGCCAGGGCGATGACGCTCCCATCGAAGTTGAAGTGGCCATGCAATGGAACGACGGCCTTTAACGAAACGGTCTACTCTTACGTCAATAACATTTCGACACGCCATGGCGGTACCCATTTCACAGGCTTTTCGACAGCCTTACACGTGTGCTCAATAACTACATCAAAAACCACAATCTGCTCAAAACCGATAAAATCGCCATCAGCGGCGAAGATATGCGCGAAGGTTTAACAGCCGTCATCTCAGTCAAAGTCGCAAATCCGCAATTTGAAGGGCAGACCAAACAGCGCCTTGGCAATAGCGATGTCGGCTCCATCGTTCAACAAATTATAGGAGAAGAGCTCACTATTTATCTGAGTGAAAATCCCGCCATTGCCACGCATGATCGCTGATAAAGCGATATTGGCCGCCCAAGCGCGGGAAGCTGCCCGCAAAGCGCGGGAACTGACCTTGCGCAAATCAGCCCTGGACAGCGCCCGGCTGCCCGGCAAACTGACCGATTGCCAAGAGAAAAATCCCGAGTTTTGCGAAATTTATATCGTTGAGGGAGATTCTGCCGGCGGTTCTGCCAAAATGGGCCGCGATCGCCGCTTTCAGGCTATCTTGCCCATTCCGCGGTAAAATTCTCAACGTGGAAAAAGCGCGCCTCGAAAAGGTGCTGCAAAACACGGAAGTCGGCACCATGGTGTCAGCCCTGGGATGCGGTATTGGCGCAGACAATTTCCAGCTGGAAAAATTGCGCTATCACAAAATCATTATCATGACCGATGCTGACGTCGACGGTTCCCATATCCGCACACTGCTTTTGACCTTCTTTTACCGCCATATGCCCGCGCTCGTGGAGAATAATTTTATCTACATCGCCCAGCCGCCTCTTTATCGAGTCACCCGCAAAAAGACGAGCCGCTACATCCATTCCGAAAAGGAGATGGACGATTATCTCTTAGAGCTTAGGAATCAGCGATGTGAAAATGCGCCTGACAAAGGGAATGGAGATTTTACCGGAAGAAAGAACGAAAGAGCTGCTCGAAATTGTTTTAGAAGTTGAATCGTTCGTTTTACGCCTGGAGAAGAAAGGGATTACATTCCGCGAGTTTATTTCCGCCCGCAATGAAAACGGGAATTTTCCCCGCTTCCAGATCGAAATGTTGAATGGGACGAGATTTGCCTATTCCAATGATGAATTTGTCGCCTTGCGAAAAGAAGATGCTGAAGCCCAAAAATTGAGCCACGAGCAGACGCTGCATCGATCCCGCCCGAAGAGATCACGGAGGAGATGCGCGTTTTCCATCCGAAACGACTCCATTTCATTGAGCTTTTTGAAGAAGATTACATTGCCAACCTGATCGCTACCTTAAGAAACGTTTGGATTTGAAATTGATCAGTATCTAATTGCCGACGGTTCTTTGATCGATATCCTGGAAGAGGGCGATAAAGTTCACCCCTGTTCCATACTTTAGAAGAAGTGATTGATTTCTTGCGTGCCAATGGGCGCAAAGGGATCGAAATCCAGCGCTATAAAGGTCTTGGCGAGATGAACGCCGACCAACTGTGGGAAACGACGATGGATCCGCAAAGTCCGGACCTTGATTCAAGTGACGCTGCCGGATATGGTCGCTGCCGACCATATGTTTACGATGCTGATGGGCGAAGATGTTCCACCGCGCCGCGCTTTTATTGAGCAGCATGCCTTATCAGTTAAAAATCTAGATATTTAATCAGGAGTAATCCTATGTCATATACCGAAAATGAAGTAATCATTTACTCGCAATGTCGAAGATGAGATGAAGGACAGCTACCTGCGCTATTCCATGTCTGTCATTATTTCGCGCGCGCTGCCTGATGTGCGCGATGGTTTAAAACCCTCCCAGCGACGTATTTTATATGCGATGCGCCAACTGAATCTGTCACCCGGCGGCAAACACCGCAAATGCGCCAAAATTTCCGGCGATACCTCCGGCGACTACCACCCGCACGGCGAGCAGGTGATCTACCCGACTCTTGGTCCGGATGGCGCAAGACTGGGTGATGCGCTACACGCTTAGTCGATGGCCAGGGAAACTTCGGCTCTGTTGACGGCGATCCTCCGGCTGCGATGCGTTATACTGAAGCGCGTCTGACTCACGGCCTCCGTCGCAGCTGATGGAAGATCTCGACAAAGAAACTGTCGACATGATTCCCAACTATGACGAGACGAAAAAAGAGCCGACCGTATTCCCGTCCAAATTCCCGAATCTGCTTTGCAATGGCTCATCAGGTATTGCCGTCGGGATGGCGACCAATATTCCTCCCCACAATTTAAATGAGCTCATCAAAGCGACATTGATGCTGGTTGACAATCCTCAAACGACCATCGACGAGATCATGAAAGTCATGCCCGGTCCCGACTTTCCCACAGGGGGGATCATCTG
The DNA here is from genome assembly GCA_963696295.1 of uncultured Chlamydiae bacterium. Lineage (GTDB taxonomy): Bacteria > Chlamydiota > Chlamydiia > Chlamydiales > JAJFMB01 > CAVOJR01. The sequence goes on from CAVOJR010000001.1 coordinate 3,000,251, forward strand.
CGGCTATCGCGGCATCAAAGAGGCGTACCACACCGGCCGCGGCAAGATTATCCTGCGCGGCGTGATCCGCGTGGAAGAGCATGAAGACAACCCGGACAGACAACGGCTGGTCATCGATGAGATTCCCTACAACGTCAACAAATCCCGCCTGATCGAACAGATCGCCGAACTGATCAACCAACAAACAGATCACAGGCATTTCCGATATCCGCGATGAATCCGACAAAGACGGGATGCGCATCGTGATCGAGTTGAAGCGAGGCGAGATTCCCGAAGTGATCATCAATCAGCTATACAAATTCACCGATCTGCAAGTGACCTTCGGCTGCAACATGCTGGCCCTGGATAAGGGATTGCCGCGCACCATGAATGTCAAGCAGATGATCCTTGCCTGGATCGATCACCGGATCGAGGTCATCCGCCGCCGCACGCGCTTTGAATTAAATAAAGCCGAAGCCCGGGCGCATATTCTCGAAGGTTATCTGAAGGCGATCGATCATCTGGATGAAGTGGTCAAGCTGATCCGAGCGAGCAACAACCGCGAAGAAGCGAAGACAGCTTTGATCGAGCGATTTGAATTTACTCGACATCCAGGCCAACGCCGTCTTAGATTTGCGCCTCTATCAGTTAACCGGTCTGGAACGCGACAAGATCAATCAGGAATACCAGGAACTGCTGAAAAAAATCGAACACTATCGAGCGATATTGGCCAGTGAAGTCGATGGTGCGCGATATCATCAAGGAAGAGCTGACGGAGATCAGCAGCAGGCCATAAATCGCACCGCAAAACCCAGATCATCGCGGCCGAGAAGCGAAGTGGATATGGAAGACCTGATCGCCAACGACCAGGTCATCATCACCATTTCCGAAGACGATTACATCAAGCGGATGCCCGTTGACACCTTCCGAGAGCAGCGGCGCGGCGGCGAAGGCGTTGCCGGCATGCAGCTCAAGCGGGAAGACGATGCGATAAAAGGGCTCTACGTAGCCGACGCGCATGATACCCTGTTGATCTTCACCAACTCTTGGCCGGGTGCTACTGGCTTAAAGTATGGCAGATTCCGGAAACCGGACGCAAATCTAAAGGCAAACCGCTCATCAATCTCCTTGAAGACATCAGACCGGAGGAAAAAATTGCCACCGTCATGTCGCGTCAGAGATTTCTCTGAAAAGAAGCTTTTGTCTTCTTCATGACCACGCAAAGGGGTAGTGAAAAAGACCTCCCTGGAGCGAGTTCAGCAATCCGCGCCGCAAAGGGATTTGGGCGCTTGACCTCGATGAAGGTGATGAAGTGGTGGGCACCAGCCTCGTCCATGAAGAGGCAGCAGGTGATGCTGTTCACCCATTCAGGGGATGGCGGTCCGTTTTGACCAGGAACAAAGTGCGTCCGATGGGCCGCATGGCGCGGGGAGTCAAAGGGGTGACCCTTAGAGATGAGAACGATTACGTCGTCGGCTGCGAAGTGGTCAACGGCACCGAAACCGTTCTTGTCGTTTGCGAAAATGGCTTTGGCAAACGCTCCAGCGTTGAAGAGTTCCGACAAACCAATCGCGGAGGCGTAGGGGTGCGCTCCATCATCACCAGCGAAAGAAATGGCGAAGTGATCGGGGCTATTTGCGTAACTGATAGCGATGGAATGGTCATGATGTCCTCTACAGGCCAGACGGTCCGGATCAGCATGCATGATGTCCGTGTGATGGGGCGCAACACACAAGGGGTGCGCCTCGTGAATTTGCGTGAGGGCGATAAAATCGTCGCGATGCAAAAAGTGCATGGAGAGTCTGCTGAAGGAGAAGTTCAAAGGGTGGAAATCCCAGAGGAGCTGCCGGGAGAAGAAAATCTCGAGCTGCCTGAAGAGGAATTCGACGAAGAGCCAGCAGATGAGCCGGAAACACAGGATGAGTGAGACTTTCTTCACTTTTGAAGGAGGGGAGGGATCCGGAAAAACGACTTTGATCGAGAGAGTGAAAGAGACTTTGCTCTCTCAAGGTTATCAGACGATAGTAGCCAGGGAGCCCGGTGGAACGGTCTTAGGGGAGCATTTAAGAACTTTGCTCCTCAACAGATCTGAGATACCGATTCACCCCAAAGCGGAATGTCTGTTGTTTTTGGCGAGCCGCCTGCAGCAGATCGAGGAAGTGATCAAGCCGGCTCTCGCTCTTGGAAAAATCGTTCTTTGCGACCGTTTCAATGATTCGACTATAGCCTATCAGGGGGTGGCGAGAAACTTAGGTTTTGAAAAAATTAAGAATCTTTGCCGCCTGGTTTGCGATGATTTCGCCCCCAATCTTACCTTCTTTCTCGATGTCGATCCTTTGGTTGGATTGAACCGGGCGCAACATACGCGAGGCGGTCAGGACCGCATGGAACAGGAAAGCCTGTTATTTCATCAGAAAGTGCGCGAAGGGTTTCAGCGGATCGGTAAAGAGGAAAAAGAGCGCTTTCACATCATCGATGCCGGACAACCAAAAGAGTCCGTTTTTAATCAGGTGTTTGCTATCATTAGCCAAAAATTGAAGAATGTTAAAGCAACGGATCGGATCGAAAGAGTTTAATCAGGTCATCAGCCAAAAATTGAAGAATGTTAAAGCAACGGATCGGTTCGAAAGAGTTTAATCAGGTGTTTGCTATCATCAGCCAAAAATTGAAGAATGTTAAAGCAACGGATCGGTTCGAAAGAGTTTAATCAGGTGTTTGCTATCATCAGCCAAAAATTGAAGAATGTTAAAGCAACGGATCGGTTCGAAAGAGTTTAATCAGGTCATCAGCCAAAAATTGAAGAATGTTAAAGCAACGGATCGGTTCGAAAGAGTTTAATCAGGTGTTTGCTATCATTAGCCAAAAATTGAAGAATGTTTAATCAACTCATCGGAAATGAACAGGCCAAGCAGTTTCTGACTCGCATGGTCACTAAAAACGCCATTGGCAACTCCCTTTTATTTGCCGGTCCCTCCGGCGTGGGAAAAACCCGTTTTGCCCTGGCCTTTGCCGAGGCGCTTTTAGGCGGACCGAACCATCCCGATCTCCATATCTACCGGCCGGAAGGGAAGATCGGTCTCCATAGCATGGAGTCGATGCGCACCTTTTGCCATGAAGTCTATCTCGCTCCTTACGAGGCGAAATGGAAGATATTTATCATTCAAGACGCCGACAGGATGCTGACTTATAGCGCGAACGCTCTTTTAAAGACTTTTGAGGAACCGGCTCCGCAAAGCTTGATCTTTTTAATTTCCCACCAGCCGGAGCTCCTCCTGCCAACCGTCTTATCGCGCTGCCGCACCGTCTATTTTAAATCATTATCAGATGAAGAAGTCTCCACCTTTTTACAGCAGCAAAAACAGCTATCAAAGGAACAGGCGGATCAGATTGCTGCGCTCGCGCAAGGCTCTTTAGGCGCCGCCTGCCAATTATTGGAGGACGCTGCGAGTTCCCTTCGCTTAAAAATAGTGGACCTCTTAAAGGCGGGGCGCTTTTCCGATTATGCCGCCCTAAGCTCTGCCTGCAAGGAGTTTGCCGAACAGATGGAAAACGCGCAGGATGAAGAGCAGCTTCGGGAAGAGATCTATAGCGGAGATTTGCAGGATTTGAGCGCTGCCCAAAAGAGCGGCATAGCGAAGGAAGTGGAGGGGGTGATGCGCCTGAGGCAGTCAGAGCTCGTGCAGCAATTTTTTCTGCATATCCTCTCCTGGTACCGCGATTTATGCCTGCTGCAAACGGGCGGAGACAGCGCTTTTCTGATTCATAAAGATAATAAGGACGCGCTGCACCATAGCCTCGAGAGAGCGGCCAGTTTGCCTATCCCGGAGGTGAGCCGGGCGATTCAAGAGGCAAAACTGGCTTTCGACCGCTCCGGCACCCTTTCACTTTGCCTCGAGAACCTGTTCCTCAAGCTTAACTTCCTATAGGAAAGACCACCTTGTGTTCATTACCCCATGCGTAATCAACCGATATAACCCCTTTTTTTCCTGTGAGTTCTATTTTGGCTGTTCCTCCGGGAAAACCGATTACGGCAGGAGCGGTAAATCCTTCCATTTCTCCATTGTTGCCGACTTTTACTTTCTGCCGGATTTCTTCACCCAGGGAAAAAGAACTGACGCCGATCTCCTCATTCGGCTCAAAACCGGAGGCGGAATAATGAAAGATTTGCCCGCTGCCTTCACTCATTTCTATGTCAAGCTGATATCCGTGGCAAGCGGCGGCAATTGGGAAGGGAACTCCCTTTTTTTTGGCGATTTCACTGCGGTCCTCCGAGATCAAATAATAATCGAAGGGTTCGCCTCGCAATACCCCTCTTGATTGGATAGAGCAGGGCTTTTGCTCTCCCTTTTTCTTGAAGGTGACTATTCCATTCTGATCCACTATTCCTTTTTTTGTTACAAGCATTAATCCTTTATTTAAATTTCGGGAAATTAGAGTGTAATACTTATTGGGGGAGGCGTTTTGTGCGCGGAACTGAACGGCGGGAATACCAGAATCGTCAATTTGGACCTGCTCGACATCCAGTGTTAAAAGGCAGTTGTTTCCCACCCGTTTCTCGATTTGTTCAATATCGTAGTAACTTGCCAAGCAATAAGCCGGCAATAAGGCTAAAAAAAATAATATCTTCATAAGGCCCTCCAAAAAAGGTTTCGAGCATTTTGGAGGAAGAACATTAAAATTTCAAGAATTTATCTTTTTAGTTGTGCCAACTGCCTTTGAGCAGGGGAAGCCGCATCAAAGCGTTCGTAGTCCGAGAATCTATATTTCGAGTCAGGTATGGTTTTAACGGCGATATTTGTTGTTTTCAATTCGATGCGCCAGCTGTTTGCGGATATGGGAATCTCTTCATATTGGCTCCATAAAACCTCATCAGGTAAGTTCTTAACCAATTTACTAAGAGGGTGCTTTTTTTCGGGGTATTCATAAGTGTAAGCAAGGCGGAAGGGAGACAGAATTAATCTTACCGGGAAAGTTATAAGATCTTCCACCAGATGAATAAACCTGATTAGTATTTTCACTGCAAGATCGTTCGTTTTTAGTGCGATATTAAAGATTCTCGGCAAAAAGAGGTCTTTGGCAAAATTTCTTAGAGTGTCTGTCCTCGCAGGTATAAAAGTGAATTTATACTCAGGCCATCGCTCTTTTGACTGACCGTAATCCTGGATAAATTGAGCATAAGCTTTCTGATTGTTAAATGTTGTTTTATATAAAGCGATGCCTTCCAGGTTTTTAATCTGGACATCCGCATAATAGTGATTAATCATAGTCCCCCAACTACTTTAAAGTTATTGTAAAGAATTATTATTAAAAAGTCAAGCTTTGACAGTAATGGAGTGAACTGAGGGGGTAGAAAAACAAAAGAGGATTGATTCGACGACTTCTTTGACGCCTAGCACACCAGGGCCATACTGCTTGGCTATCTGCTCCGGGGAATCCTCCAGGGAGGAGGAGCTGGCAAAAGATCCGGGGTATACCGTCGATATTTTGATGCCGTCGTTTTTGACGTCTTCTCTTAGGGCTTCGCTGAAACCCGCCTGCCCCCACTTGGCGGCAAAATAGGGAACGGAGGCAATGCTCGTATCTATTTCATAGTTGGGCATCCCGGCGGTGGAGATAATATTGATGATATGGGGTCTGGTTCCTTTTTTTAGGAGGGGGATCAGATGCTTGGTCACCAGTATGCTGCCGATGACGGTGGTAGAGATCACATGGGAAATCTCTTCGTCGGAGAGCTTTTCCAATGATCCGACCAGCCAGCCGGCGGCATTATTGATGAGCAGATCGACATGGGCGATTTCCTGCACCAGGGTGTGATACATTTTCTTGATATCAGCCGGACGGCTTAGATCGGCGGCGAGCTTTGCGATCACCCGCTCCTGGGGCAGCTGACTCGCCATCTCTTCCAGGGCTACTGGGTCTCTGCCCAAGAGGGCGACATTAGCCCCGCACCTGGTGAGAGCGATAGCCGTCGCCCGGCCAAGCCCGCGGCTCGCTCCGGTGATGACGACATTCAAATTTTGAAAATTATAGGAGAACATAAGCTCAATATACCCCATTGAGAGATTTTATTCTTGCGCAAAATATGTAAGCGCGCATAATATATGTATACATATTAAAATGGAGGTATGCGATGTGGAATTGGACTTTTGCGGTAAAAAAGGAAACTAAGGCTCGGCCGGAGCAAATTTGGCGTCTCTGGGAAAATGTCGCAGGCTGGCCGAAATGGGATAAGGAGCTTGAGTGGGCAAAGCTCGACGGTCCGTTTGTTAAAGGGGCCAGGGGGGAATTAAAGCCAAAGGGATGGGTGAAATCAGCCTTTGTCACTACCGAGGTCAGGCCCAATATATTGTTTAGCGATGAGACCAAAATGCCCTTTACCCGCTTGAAATTTCATCACTCTATAGAGAAAGTAAGTGAAAACCGTTATGCTGTCACTCATCGCGTCGAGGCTGAAGGGTTGCTTGCCCCTCTCCTGAGATTTACTCTTAGGAAGAAATTAGTTAAGGGATTGCCGCGCGCGATGGATAAATTAATAGCAATGGCGGAACATGTTCCCATCTGAGTTTGAAAAGCCGGAGCAAAGCCCCGGTTTCCTATTATGGCAAGTCAGCAATCAATGGCAAAGACTTCAAAGAGAGGCTTTGGCTAAGCTCGATTTGACGCACGTGCAGTTTGTCTTGCTGGCGAGCACTCATTGGCTAGAGCAGCAGCAGGAGGTCTCGCAAAGCCTCTTGGCAGAACATGCCAAGACCGATCCTATGATGACTTCACAAGTGGTGAGGACATTGGAAAAAAAGGGCTTAATCGTTCGCGCTCCCCATCCCACAGATGCGCGCGCCAGGCGGCTGGAAACTACCGTCAAGGGGCGGAAAATATTGAAGGAAGCGATGAAGGTGGTCGAGAAGATGGACAAGTTATATTTCAGCAAGCTGGAAGGGGGGGTTAAAACCTTGAATTCCCTTCTGCTGAATTTGATAAAATAGGCATTTCCCGGTTAAGGGAAATGCCTTCAGACTATTTTATAATCTTACAAAGTTGAAGACGCTGAAAGTCCCGTCGGCTTTCAGACCGCGCACCATGAAGGTGTCCAGGCAATTTTGGCAGCCTGCTTCTTCATATTGCAGAGGTTGATCGCTGGAGATGGTGGCCACTAAATATCCATTGCGTAGCACTTGAAATTTAATAATCCCTTCTGTTGAACTTGCTTCCCATGCAATCACTTTCATGACGACTCCATCCTCTTTCTTATAGGAGCCTGTAAGATTTTGAGGAGGTTCTGGAGCAAATAAAGTAACTCCTGACAGTATGCCCAGATTAGTCGGCGCGCCGAACTGGCCGTATAAGGCTACAGCTGAGCCGTACAGATTGACGTTCAAGGCCAAATTGCTCAAGGTGTGAATGTTTGGATCGATATTCAATTGGTCGATGACTGAAACGGGCGACCATTGCTGTGTCATCGATTCGAAGCGGGCTGATTCGATATACGTGCTGTTAGATCCGTCTTCCCGGTTCCAGGTGACGATGGCATTGCAGTCCATATCTACCGAAACTAAAGGCTGGGTTGAGCTTGCTCTTTCAGGATCCAGATTTTGAACGAGGTAGGGGCCATACCAGGATTGCCCGTCGAAATAAGCGCCTTCAACGGCTGGTATGCTCAAATTGTTCCAAACAGCAACCGCTTTACCCTGTTCGCACGCTGCGATAGCAGGGGCAACGTTATTCGTGCTTGAAGAGAGATTGCCAAATTGGCTGACAGGAGCTTCAAATTGAAAAGAACCCGCCAAAACAGGTCCTGATGGATGGCAATGACCATTAATCCAAACGAAGTAAGCGCGGCCGGGCAGATCGATAGCTGCTGCAAAAGCGCTTGCCCCCTGATTGCTGATTAAAAGGGGCGCACTCCATTCTTGACCGTCGTAGAAGTTCGCATAAAATTTCTCATCGGCCTGATTCCATGCCAGCACTCCCATTCCATTATAATTTACAGCAATTGACAGCTGTTTTATGCCGGTCGTTTGTGAGAAAGTTCCCATCAAAGTGGAGGGTTGCACGACTCCGTTGACAAAAGAGGCCGCTTCAACGGTTTTTTGATTCTCATTGACCCAGGCGATCAGAGTATTGCCCGAACCGTCTGCTGCTGCTGCGACGGCCAAAGTCTGATCGGTATTAACATCAACGATTTCTCCGATGCCGCCATTGAATGATCTTGCAACGACTTTTTGCGGAGAGTGATTATACTCGATAAAAGGGAAGGAACCGTGTCCATAGAAGTTGAGGGCCGCAATCGGTCCTTGTCCTCCGATAGAGTGATGGCTGAGAGTCTTAGAAGCTCCCCATCCATTATTAAAACAGGCGATTTTGGCTTTTGCCATCGTCACATTGGAATCGGACCATACGGCATAGGCAATGCCTTGGGTATCGATATGCACATCGGGAATACCCCCTTCAGGGTGTGTCGGAAGGGGACTGATTAATCTTTCAGAAAGTTGATTGGGCAAAGACCACACGGGAGTGGCTACTGTGTCGCCGCAGGCTAAAAAAGGGATAGCCAGCGCTAAGGCAAAAGGAAGGTAAGATCGCTTTTTCATGGTCATCTCCATATTGGATGGTTTTAAAACATTTTTATTTAAAGGGGGATAATTGTAAAGATTTATTCGGCAAAGGTGAAGTGTTTGGTTTTGCGAATTTTGTGCTTCGCTAAAATCCACTGCTCAAGCAATGACTTGGGTTGTGGGCACTCTCTGGGAGGCATTGTATAAACGTGGTACAGTGCGGGATGATTTTGTACAGGGCTGCAATCCCGCGCTGTGTTGCGGAGGCACTGTTCTGAGGCCCTGTTCATCAAAAAGAGGGCCGGAGAAAGAGAAAATCGGGATAATTTTTCCAAAGCGGCGTTCAGGCGGATTTCAGTAAAATCAGATTCAAGGTGTTTGATGTCAAGGCCTTGCTGAATAAGTCCGTCGACTTCGCTTTTGACTATATCGAGCAATTCCTTGTCGATAGACTCTTGCTGCAAAAGAAAAGGAATGAAAAAGCTATTTTTTTCAGCAATAAACAAGTCGTGAAACCGGTGCCAGAGCTGGTGGGCATATTCATTGCCTTTACCGGCGTTATAAAGGGCATTTGACAAACCCCCGATCGTCAGATTTTCCGCGTAAAGATCCAAGGCTAAGCAGATATCTTTCACTAAATGTATCCAAATAGAGCCGGAGGGAAGTTTTGAGAGTTCGGAACATAAGCTTAAAATTGGCATTTCGTTAAGAAACCTTGCAGCTTTCCGAAACTCCGGATCTTCGGTTATCGCTCCCAGGGTTTCATAATAGCTTTGCCCTTTGATAAAAACAGACGTCATGCGAAGATCCATCAAAGCCTCATCGCAGCACCACTTTCCGTTCCACTCACAGGGTAATGACGTGGAAGTGTCGTTTAGGTTAAGTCGCTTAGCTCCAAACTCCCGTTTCAATTGAAGGGCTAAGGCCACGATCTTTTTTCCGGAAAAGTTAGCTGTTCTGCCAAGCTCGACAATTTCGGCCTCTTCTTTGATCTCCATAATGAGAAAAGGGACTCCTTCGCTTCCGAATTCTTTGTCTTGCCAGTCGTAGCATTTGATAAGGAAGCCCTCTTCCTTGGACCCGCGGCAGTCAAGAGCATAGGGAATCTGGTCAAATTCCCGCGGAATATCACCGTGGGAATAAAATGCGAAAATGAGAAAAAATGCTAGATAATACATACCTTTGATGTATCACAAAAAAATTAGATTGAACAGCGTTTTTTGTTTTGAGCTGCGCAAAAAACTTCCAGCCATTTATCAAAGGCTTTGGCTTTTTGGCCGGGCAACCAGGCGCGAATCCTGTTTGGTTTCCACTGCATATAAAATAAAATCAGGTTTGGATCTTTTGTTGGAAAGAAATACTTTAGTTTTTTTTGTAATGCAGGATATTGAGGAGCCAAACGGGACAGCCAGCTCAAAGGGGTGCTGATCTTCCCGATTTTTTTCAATTTTTTGACTCTGTTGATCAGATCGGATAACTCTTTTTCAGTCAGAATGAAGTTCGTCATGGGGTGTTTTACGAAGGAGATCAGATCTTCAGCAGACCATTTGTTTAAAAGCTGCTTAAGAGTGGTCCGCTCACTTTTAGTTAATGGCGCGGATGCTTGGGGATAGTCCCAGCCTACCCAGGCAAAAGGGGGTTTTAACCACTTGTAATCATCCTTTGTTCCCGTCTCAAAATTATTCCCCGTAAAAGCTTCCGCGGTATCAAAAAGCCTGATATCAAAGTTTTTGCCGGCCGAAGAGGTATAAGCCATGTTTCTGTAATGAATGTCTCGTAAGCCAAATACCAATACACCTAAACTGGTGTGTGTAAATGAATTATTTGTGATCATATCTTTACGAGTTGATTTCTTGGAGGGGTCCACTTCGTTTTTGATATAGCGCTGTATATTTCCTAAACTGTTTTGAAGCACCACAGGTGTGCAGGGTACAGAGATATCATTTAAACCGAGCATAAATGAAATTTCCCAAAAGGCAACTTCATTATCTCTTTCATATTGGGAGGGTTTGAATACAGCTACCGGGTTTTCTTCTTCCAAGACATAGAGGTGCCCCTTGTTGGGTGAGATTTTCCTATAATTAACCTGGGAAGGGTCTTGGTCTCTCTCGAGAATAGTGATTATTTCCTCAAGAAATTTAAGCTGCTCCTTAAGATAGGAGCTGTTGGCAAGCGAGGGGATATCGCGTGAAAGAGAGAGGCACTTTAGGAGTTCGAAAGCGTATTTGCAGCGCACCTTAGGATCTTGCAGTTCCCGGCAGCGCATCAGGAGATTGTCAGCTGCGGCGAAGTTTTCAATCTCCGCATATAAACGCTTTTCGAGGGATTCTGCAAATTCTTCTTCTATCTTATTCATAACCCCTTTGGCAGCAGTTTTGTCTTTCAGGCTGATGTCAAAGGGGGTGACAATCTCTTTTCCATAGCGCAGTGCCAAAGTTTCCTTGAAGCTGTTGTTTAAAAGGAGAGCAAAGCTTTGCGAGCAAGAAAACAAAAATAGGATCCATGCCGATTTCAAAGCGCCCCCCAAGAGACTAGTCTATAAGGGCAGATATCATTTTAAGCTAATTTTTGAAAGGGGAATTACCTCACATTCGATGGGGAGGATGCTCCCGTTTCTGACAAAATCACTTAACCGTGGCTTGTTCAATGACGGCGACTCGCTCGATCACAACGGGAGTGAGGGGTACGTCCGGATAGCCCTCTTTTGTGCCGGTCTTCATTTTTTCGATCTTATCGACCACGTCCATTCCTGAAATGACTTTGCCGAAGACGCAATAACCATAGCTTGAAGGAGAAGCGTAGTTAAGGAAGTCGTTATTTACTGTATTGATGAAAAATTGAGCTGTTGCGCTATCGACGACGCCCGTTCTGGCCATCGCCAAAGTTCCACGAGTATTTTTGAGGCCGTTTTGAGCTTCATTTTTTATGGGCTTTTGCGTGGGTTTTTGTGTTAAATCTGCAGTGAAGCCGCCTCCTTGAACCATAAAACCCTTAATCACCCGATGGAAGATTGTGCCCGAGTAAAAACCTTCATTTACATATTTCAGGAAGTTCTGAACGGAAATGGGGGCTTTGTCGGGGTAAAGCTCTATTTTTATCTCTCCTAAATTGGTGTATAAAACAACTTCGGGATTAGCGGCGCTGACGGGCCCGCACAAGCTGATCATAAGGACAAAAAAGAAGAGTGATTTCATCATAGGCTCCAGTTTTTCTTGAAGGTAAAATCCATGCTTAGTATATCTGAAATGAAATCAGGAGTCTATATGATTTTCACCACTTTTATTTTGAACATAGTATTGCCTTTTCATATCCTGGCCGCAAGTCTCACCTCTGCCGGGAGCCAAAAATCGATATCAGAGGGGCAGGCGGCGGGCTTTTTCTGGAAAATGATGGAGATGAATGCTTTTCCCGCTTTGATTTGGGAATCCAACGGGAAAGTCGTTTATCCCAATGATGCCTTTTTGAAGCTGATCGGCTATACGCGAAAAGAATTTGATGAAGGTAAAATCAACTGGGTGGCGATTACCCCCAAAGAGTATTTGCCCCTCGATGAAAAATGCATAGAGCAGCTAAAAAGCCGCACTATTGCTGCGCCTTATGAAAAAAAATACATAAAAAAAGACGGCTCTGCTGTCAGAGTGCGTTTGTATAATGCAACGGCACACCCGGGGGATGTTCAAAGCATTGGCGTCGTCTTTCCAATAGATAAGTAAACCCCGTCCTTGCATGAAAGGATAAATTTTGTTATACCTATCCTTTTTTCAAAGGTCATGGTATGCAGAGTCTGTTAGAAACGATGCAAGAAGAATTTAAGGAGGCACTGACCCGCGCCCCAATTTCTCGACACTACAAATTGCCGGAAGCCAAAAACGTTATTAAAATGGCCTTGGGGATGAGGCGCTCCGGAAAAACCCATTTTTTATACCAGACAGCCCGGGAGCAGCTAGCCAAAGGGGTGCCGGCGGAGCGCCTTTTATATATCAATCTGGCAGACGATCGGCTTATGTCTCACGATCACTCCCTGGGGCAGCTGATAGAGGCCTGGTATTCCCTCTATCCGGAAAATTTGAATGAACGCTGCTACCTGTTTCTCGACGAAGTTCAAACCGTTGAAGTCTGGCCGCTTGTCTTGAGGAGACTTCTCGATACCAAGCAGGTAGAGATTTATGTCACAGGTTCTTCGGCTAAGTTGCTAAGCTCAGAAATTGCGGCATCTTTAAGGGAACGCTCTTTTTCCATTGAGATTTTGCCCTATAGCTATGAGGAGTTTCTTTTAGCGAACAGGCTAGAGAAGCCGGAAAAGCTCCTTGGAAAAAAAACGTTAGATTATCAGCGCGCTGCCCTGCAAAGCTATCTTCGGATCGGCGGCTTTCCGGGCATTCAAGAAAAATCCCTGTCTCAGCGGTTAGAGGCTTTGCAAGCCTATGTCGAGACGGTGATTTTCCGCGATATGGTTGAGCGTCATCTGATCAGCAATGTGGCGCTGCTAAAATACTTCATCCATTTTTTGCTTAAAAGCGCGGCCCTTCCCTTTTCGGTCAATAAGTTTTATCACTACACCAAAAGCCGGGGCTTTAAAGTCGGCAAAGACACTTTGCATGCCTATCTTTCCCATTTAGAAGAGGCCTTTCTTGTCTTTACGGTGCCGATTTTTACCGAGTCGCTCCGCAAGAGCGAGACTTCCCCAAAAAAAATCTACGCTGTGGATTGCGGCCTCATCTCAGCGCATACCTTAAACCCTAATTTAAGCAAGTTATTCGAGAACCAGGTTTATTTAGATCTGCGCCGGCAAGGGAAAAAGGTGTTTTATTATCAGACTTCTAATTGTGAAGTCGATTTTGTGACGGAGGATAATTGGGGGAGGCGTGAGCTGATTCAAGTCGTTTTCGATCCGGAGGTATTAGAGCGCAAGAGCCGCGCTTTGGAGCTTGCCGAAAGAGAGCTTGGCATTCCGGGGAAACTGCTTGATTTTAAGACTTATATTTCTGAAAGCCATTCGGCTACCATGTCATGAGTCTCCTTCGCATGGGTCACAAGGACATGTCCGCAAGAGGGGATGATGGCTTGTTTTTCACCGATGAGCGCGCACTCCATGGGCAAAAGCCAGTCTTTTTCAGCGGCGATGGTATAGAGTTTTGTTGAGCCCTGATATTTTTCTAATTTGGCAGACAAGAGATCGACGCGCTGCAAAACAGGATAGCAGTAAGGGTAAAGGGGCAGTTCGACCGGACGGTCGATATTTCGCAAACGGGAGGCGATGGCAATCACTTTGTCAATTGTGGTTCCCGGTACTAAAAGGCTATCATCAAAGCTGTATTCAGCGGCAATAATGCCACCAAGGGAATGGCCGATCAAATTAAGAGTAACATTATCAGACCCTGATTCAAAATAAAGGGCGCGGATCCGTTCGATTTTCTGGATCAATTCTTCCAGACCTGTTTCATCGCGGTAATTGAAGGAAAATATATTAAAATCTTGTCTCTCTTTAAAAGAGGAAAGCAGGGGAAGCCACTCTCCCTGATTCGATTCGCTGGCGTGAATCAAAAGGAGGGCCGGCCGCGCGGGGTCGATCGTCGAGGGGTTGCAATTGTATTCCGTAAAGGGATCGTAGGGGCCATAATAATATCTTCCGAGTATAAAGGTTGCGAATTCGAGATAGGAAAGGCTGAATATTTCCTCTTTCCCGTATTCATACACTTTCTTGGAAGCCTCGGACACCTCTTCTTCGGTCGGAACCGGAAATCTCTCTTCGGCAGAAACAGAAAGGGAAATAAAAAGGGCTAAAATCAAAATTCTCATCATATTCCCAGTAGCATAGCAAAAAGTGACCATTTCTAAAAAGGACAAAACACCTATAAGTTGACCTTATGTATAAGGATAGATAATAATTTCTTCCCCAGTGCGATGCTCTAAATGATCCAGTTTTTTATCTTGGACTTCTTTATTCAAAGCATCTTGGAAATTCTTGCGCATAGCATAAAACTCCTCCCTTTTACTTTCTTGCGGCAACATCGTGGAGAGAGCCTTCAACCAATGGCGGAATCCAGCTCCTGAGTACTGCTTGGGATTAACGCTAAGAGCTTTTAACTCGACGAACATCTTTTGTAATTTTGGGGGGACGCGTTCTCTGTAGTATCCTTCGGCCTGATCCGATCCAAAAAGGGAAGGAATGGCTTTGCGGCCAAGCGAAAAGATCAGATCGTGGAAGTGGCCTAAGAAGTGCTGTGTTCCTTTTACTCCGTAATTCTCCGGTTTGATAAAAGTAAACCCGGAAAGATCCTTTTCTAATTCTCCAAATAGGAGATGCTGTTTTCCCCTGGGCAGCATTCCGGCGTCAATGTTCACTCCGAAGTGTTTGCTGGATACTCCGGCAAAATGGGTGGAAATCCTCAAATCGGCTTGTTCCATTGTCTTTAAAAAATTGAAAATCACCTTATTCGGATCGTGAATAACAAAGGTACCCTCTTTAAATTGGGGCGCCTTCTTCTCTGCCAGGTCTGTCAAATACCAGATCAAGCCAACAGCCTGCTCTTCTTTGGTTTTATCTTTGATCTCTTCTCCCTTAAACACCGCCTCTCCGAGCCTGATATTGGCATCCTTATTTTGAAGCGCGTCCTCGCCTCTCTCGGCTTTAAGCTGCTGGCACCTTGGGAGATCATAATGGGCTTTTATGGCGAAAGTGAGGGGGAGCAAGGGGAGGGCGATAAGGGAGATGAGATAAGCGACGAAATTTGCCTTAAAACTTCTATCATACACGGCCTCTTTCCAATGGCCCTCGAACTGGGTAAATTTACGCCCATCCAAAAGGCGATAAATCCCCTCGTTCAAGCGATCGACAGCCCTTAAAGCTATATTCTTAGGATTATAATCAAAGTTAATTGTTAAGTTAATCATAATTTACATTATATATTAATTAACAATATTTTAAAATATATTTTATATAAAGATTTAATAAAGATGTAAGGCTGCTTTACAAGGTCCCGCTTCCTATGATTAACTGTAGAGTTTCTGAAGCATATCCCTTGAAAGATTGGCATGCCCATAATTTTCACTGGCAATAAGCGTAATATTATTTTTCTTCAATTGGCGAGCCATTTCCATCATTCTGGCCCCTTTTGGAATCACCGGGTCCTTTTTATGGCAGAGCACCACAATCTTAACCGCTCCTAAATATCTATCCAAATCTGCTCATTTAAGAGAAGAAAGGAGAGAACGCCAGCCAAGCAGTTTTGCTAACGATTCGTGTGCTGGAATCTCACCAACAATTTCCAAAAATACTATCTCACTGACCGATTTTTTAAAGGAGGATCAGAGGATCGACTATTTATCGTTTGGAAATGCGCTGCAAGCGCCACTCGTACTTTCCGTTTTACTAATCCCCAAACAACCCAGACATGTTTGCGCCGATTCCTTACAGGTAGGCGTAAAGTGACCTGGGAGTTTTTGCCGTCAGATATTTTACATATGGCTTTGGGAGGTTCTTCAGAAAATCCTAAATAGCGGCGTGCAATACAAAATGCCGCCGCTTGATGTGTTGAAAGTCCGTACCTATTTGAAAATTTAACAAAACCGATTATCGAGGTAAAAGCCGGATTGACCAGATAACAACTCACACCGGACGCCCAGGCTCTTGACTGCAATCGCTCAAGAATTTTTCGATAGCAAAAAGAGGAAAGGAGTCTCGATTGCTTTTTGCTGGACTCTTCTTTAAGAGTCATCTTCTTCTTTTGAAAATCTAACTTTTCAAGAATGATCGGCTTTTTTGTTTCGACTGCCAATGAAACTAACAGAGCAGAGACATCCCCAATAACAGCTAAAGTTTGGTTTTTGTCCTTTCCATAAGTATTTAAGGGGAGAACTCCTTTATTGATGATATTCCCGAATCGATCTGTCTCGGCGAAGGCCAAATGGTTGGCATTAATATCGACTCCAATGGCTCCTATACCCTCTTTTGTTACCTTTTCCGGTTGAGCTCGAGAGGTTGTTAGAAAGAGTATCCACCCTTTTTTGTCTTTTTTAAATCGGTAGGAGATAGCAACTCCAAACGACTTATCACCACTGCTTTTTCTTTCGAGGCAAGATCTTAAACTTGAAAGAATAACGTCATGTCCATATTTGAAACGCACATTAGGGATAATGAGGTATTTGCCATTTTCCTGGAGCACATCAGGAAGTCTAAGGCGCAAATCAAAAGAGCCGTCTTCATTGATTTTCGCAGTACATGTCTGGTTTCCGGCTGTCTCCTCTTTGGATCCCAAAACAAAGAATTCCGAATTTCTTTGCTTATCCCAATCCTGCTTCCAGTCCTGATGAGAAGCGTAACCGTTTTCATGTAAATGAAATTGGGAATGGAAAAGTCTCTTTCCACCGAAACAAAGGCGTATTTTTCCATTTTTAAGATCGCTTTTAAGTTGTTTAATCTTATTCTCGAGACTGTGCAATTTCCTCTTTTTATTATGGAGTTTGTATTTATCCCTTTTGAATTTGTTTATTGTTTTTTTTAAAGAATTGATCTGTTCGCTTAGTTCAGTAATCCTTACTTTTGTCCTCTCAATGATAGAGGCAATTTTTCCTTCGACTTCCACAAGGCAGGCATTATATTGACGAGCTGTAATTTTAAACGCCTTCAAATAAGATCGCTTTAATTCATTGCGATCCTTCTTCAATATCAGGTCTTTAAAGAGATGATGTTTTACTTTGGTCGATAAAAAAGCGTATTCTCCCAATTTTTGGGAGGAGTCTTCAAGAAGTTTGAGGCGTGTTTGATAGGTAATGTTGCTCATCAGGGGCTATCATCAATCAGGATTTTTGCAGCTTCTATCAGTTTTTTATTCTTCCGGCTTCTAGCTCCGTACAATCTTGCAGAAAACACAGTAATAATTTCAAGGACATCTTTGGTGAGCTCCTCTTCAAAAGAGGTTTCTTCCCCTTGATTAATGATCACTACTTCGATCTGTTTGTTTTCGCAGAGAGCAAAGATAAGTTCTGCACCAAATCTGAGCAGTCTATCTTTATGTGTAACTACTAAACGCCTTATTTTTCTTTCCAAAATGGCATCTAAAAGGGTTTTAAGTCCCTTTTTTCGATAATTCATCCCAGATCCGAGGTCTGCTATGATTTCATATGTCCATCCATTTTTCAGGCAAAATGAAGCAAGTACCTCTTTTTGCCGTTCTAAATCCTCTTTTTGATCGTGACTGGATATACGCGCATAACCCAATGTCAATTCAGTTTCGAGGTGGTTTTTTTTGATTAACTTCCCCTGAGAGTAGTAGCGAGTTCCTCCTTTTGTTTTTCGATCAGGCAAAAGAGTTCCATCTTTTTCCCATCTCCTAAGGGTTGTTATGCTGCATCCTAATATTTTAGCGGCTTCGCCGATCTTAAGAAATCTATCCATTTAGATAGATAATAACATATATGTATAGATATATTCAAGCTGTTACTTACCCCAAACGCTTTCATTATTTTGAACGGTGCTCATATTTTCGCTCCTTGGAAGTGACAATGACAACCAGCTAAACTAGCAAAGATTACATTTAGGGTCAAACCCTGTCAGCAGAGCTTTTGGCAAATTCTAAGAGTCAGTGATAATTGCTCAATATAAGGAAGCGCTCTATGAATCATTTCGGATTCATCTGCATCTACCCGATGGTGAAAGCGGATTCCTTGTTGCTTCATTAATGACATCAGCTCATTGGGCTCAAGCCATTCAATTGTGCTACTGGCTTCTGGATCTTCGAGATCTCTATTTTTCAGGAAAAACCCTCTCGTTGATGAGCGCTTGGATGACTTTCACCACTTCGCTTCTCCGGTCGGCGGCAGTAAAGGCTTGGGCGATTCTCCCGTGAGAAATAACCCGGGAGATGCCATATTTATAGAGCAGTTCAAAAGCGATGCAGGCTATCTGCGACTCGTCATGACCTTCCAGGTTGACAGCGGCTGTACGGTATATAGATTCAGAAATTGTATTAGAGCATCCATAAGGAGCTATTATAACGAAACAAATTTAAATTTGTCTAGCATGCTGATTGCTGACAGTTCACGCTCCACCGAACGCCTCAACTGTTGTCACCAATCGTCATCCGTCCTGAGGTAGTCCGCGAAAATTGGACAAAAAAATTGGGGAAATATGTTAAGATCAACATATAAAGTAATTCGATGACCTCCATGAAAACAATTTTCATTCTTGTTGGCCCGAAGGGAAGCGGCAAAAGTCACGTTGGGTCTGTTATTGAAAAATATTTCGGCATACCTTTCTTGAATGTTGATAAGCTCGGGCTGGAAAATATTCCTAAATCAAATTTACTTGGCGAAGACCTGATCAGAGAGGGATTTCACTTTGAGGAAAGCAAAATTGCAGAAATCCTGCAAACTGAGGACTCGGTGGCATTTGAGACCACTGGTTCCCACTCCTATTTTTTTGTCATACTAGATCGGTTACGTTGCAGTTATGCAGTTAAGCTCATTCGTGTCTCGGCTTCGTTAGATGAATGTCGTGCGCGAATTGCCAATAGAGACCAAACTAAAAACATACCCGTATCTGACGAGCTGATTCAATCCATCAACGAACGCTCCTTAAGGGTGCAGCTGCCATGGGATTTAGAATTGAACAATTCAATCGATATTTCTGATTTAGGAATAGTGGAGGCTTTTCAGAAAAAATTTCCATCGTATAAAATTAAATATTCAATTTGATTGGCGGCGGTTGGACTCATTCAGAACTTTTGATTGAGAAAAATTAAAAGCATTTGATAAATTGATTCTTTATCTTAAGTAAAAGAACTTTATGAAATTCTATATTGCAACATCGCTTTCGAGAGTAACAGCCCATCAAGCGGTAAGAAATGCCTTAAGAACACAGGGTCATGAAATTTCGTATGATTGGACTTTGCATGGAAGCGTAAAGTCTGTCAGCAAAGAACGTCTCCAAGAAGTGGCTACGCTTGAGTTAAATGGCATTTCAGAGGCCGATTTTGTCGTTGTTCTTCTTCCCGGAGGTCATGGAACCCACCTTGAGTTGGGATTTGCAATCGCAAAAGAAAAGAAAGTCTTTCTTCATAGCGAAGACTCCTTATTATTTGAGCTTGGGCCTCAAACAAATGCATTCTATCATCATCCTGATGTCACTTGTCTTCACTGTCCGCTATCTAATGTTGGCGCTACAGTGCATTCATTGCTGAACCTGGCTATTCATAACTGATTGCGCAATATAAGGAAGCGCTCTATGAATCATTTCGGATTCATCTGCATCTACCCGATGGTCAAAGCGGATTCCTTGTTGCTTCATTAATGAAATCAGCACAGTGGGCTCAAGCCATTCGATTGTGCTGCTGGCTTCTGGATCTTCGAGATCTCTATTTTTGGGATTCCAATCAATAAGTTGGCAAGCAATATAAAGAGTGGTCTTTTCAAAAGAAAGGCGGGAATCAGGAAGATGTCCAGATAAACATCCCAGAAAAGCTATTGGCTGCGCTGTGGCTCCAAATTCTTCCTTTAGGCCGCGATGTAAAGTCATTAAGGGCGTTTCATCGTTTTCTATACTCTCTCGCATCAAAATGTAAATATCCTTATGCCCAAAAATCTCTTGAAAATGATGACAGGCGATATTGCCATTTTGGTCAAAAAGAACAGCTCCTATAGATAGGTGGTAGGGTTGCTTTTGACTTGCTTGAAAAAATGGCGTGGCTCTTGCAGAAAGAGAAGATGAAAGCATCATGCAAGCTATTAAGAGTTTCATAAATCAGACCGATAGAATTAACTGTCCTGAAAGCATATCTTCTTTGGCTATTTCACGAAATCCATTTTTTTCATAAATCTGACGCTGAAGATCGAATAATGTGCTTCCTTCTTGTGGCATTTACCGGTCAGGAAAGACCCTCTCGTTGATGAGCGCTTGGATGACTTTCACCACTTCGCTTCTCCGGTCGGCGGCAGTAAAGGCTTGAGCGATCCTCCCGTGAGAAATCTCCCGGGAGATACCATATTTATAGAGCAGATCATAAGAGATGCAGACGATCTGCGACTCATCATGACCTTCCAGGTTGACAGCGGCAGTACGGTATATTGATTCAGAAATAGTTATTAGAGCATCCATAAGGATGCTATTATAGCGAAGCGAACAATTATTAGGAAATTAAAGCGTTGCTCTAAAGTAATGTTGAGGGTCTGCCGCCATAGATAGTGTTTCCAAACCAGACCACATTGTTGAGTACTTTATTGTAATTCGAGAGCTTTTCCGGTTTTGTGAAGTCGGCTCGCTTTCCCTGGAAGACAACAACATTGTCCGCTGCAGGCATTTCAAGAATCGTCCCTCTTGAATCAACCATGACTCTGGGGGCGTTCTTCATCACCAGACCAAATAGTTTCCCAACGGTTTCGCAAGTTTCTTTAAATTCTTTGGGAAAGGAAACCCAAAATAAATGGATATTGCCGCAAACCACTGGATTGATATTAAATTTTTCATTGAGTTTGGTTGTGGGGTGTAAGAAGAAAAATTCTAATGTGGTAGCAATCATCATTTCTTCAGAGGGGCTGACAGGAAAGAACATATGGCATTCATCGTCGCTTAATTTTTTGGCATTAAGAGTATGGATGTGGTAATTTTTCTCATTATCATAAGTTTTATATTCAAAAAAAGGAAGATTGTGTATAGCTTGCATGATAATTCCTGGTTAAATTTTTTGAAAAGAATATCATTTTCTGTATTTAATTTCAATAATTAAATTCGGCATCGTTGAGGGGCAGCACCGTTTTCGGCTCATGTTATTTCCAACCGTACCCGTAACACAACATAACATACATTATCGGACGCTATAAGTTAACGTGCACCCTAAAGACTTGAACAAAAATGAAGTAAAATTTAAATGGAAGATAATATGATTACTCTCAATGCAAATCAGTCGCAATATCAGCTCAAGCAGCCGCCCAAATAGAGGCCTATTTGTTATATAAAATTGGCCTGTTACTCATAAATGAAAACGAAGCTCAAATCTTGAAACACTGTCTGCAAAAACTTGAATTAGGACAATATACGGCAACAGATTAATTACTTGGGTATAACTCTTCGACTATTAAAAGTCTGATAAACCTTAACCTAGGAGGCCGCCTTGCCCTCCTCTCCCTCGCTAGTATTTTACCTGCGGACAAAATAATTAAAATGCCTCTCAATATTACCATTGAATATTAATGATGAATATCGTATTGTTTTAGTTGTATTTTATCTTGGTTATATTTTGAGTAATACTGCTGTTCATATACCTTTCTATATTGAAGCGCCACGCTTTTACCATCAATGTGGGAAAAATATTTTTATTCAAGCGAAGCCCGAGTTTCGCCAAATTGTAGAAACCGCATTAAGTAAGATCGAATCGTGCGAAGTTGGAAAACGGCTAATCGATAGAATAAATAATGGAAAACACCCTGTTTGGATTAATCTATCTTCAAAATCCGAGCATGACAATTTGTGTTTGGCTATTGATGACAATTACAAAAACCCGAAAATTGGATCATCTTCTGACATTTTCCTTGCCTTGAAAACAACAAAAGTATTTGATATGGCGGGTAATAGTTATGAGATGCCCGTTTTTCTCAGCCTGGCACATGAACTCATACACGCCTACCACAATTCCTATGGCAAGAACGCGGCTAATGGGGATCGTTATCCTACAGTAGACCTCTCTCTTTGGACAACAAAGGAAGAGTATCATACTATTCAGGGGTTTCCTTCCAAAAAAGGATCGCGCAGCCGACCCAAAATCACAGAAAATGCTATTCGCAGAGAACTAGGGTTTCATGAGCGCTTTAGCCACTTAGGGGTTATAAAAGGCTATTTTAACAATATTGCAAAGTGCAGCCGTTTGATCCAAAAAAAAATTGCTGTTTTTAATCTTATTCCAACCACGTATAAACGTGCGAAGATAAACGTCAAACATCATAAATCTGACAATCCCCTGCGCGAAAATAAATATCATCCTTACCTGAAAAACATTTACATCCAATCAAACGCCCCTTGCCCTCACTTTACTGAGCGTATCAAGCAGGCTTTAGATAAGATGGAATTTAGCGAGGAGGAAAAAAAACAGCTCGATAAGATCGCCGATGGGGCAAAGATTGTTTTCATTAATTATATGGACCCATCGATGAATTCCCTGTCCCGACGGATAAATGGGACCTCTGATATTTTTATCTCTTTGTCCGATGATATCGACCTTGCCCAAAGGTTAATGGGAATTTAATCTTTTTCTTTCAAGTATGTAGTTTAAATGCTACAGTGAGAATATTCAAATACGTGTTTATGAGACTGATAGAGACAAATTACCCTATATGGATTGGGAGATGAGTCTTAATTCACGTGACAGAGCAATAGTAACAACGCGACTTGCGCGTATTCGTCAAGGGAATTTAGGGGATTGTAAAGGTGTCCAAGGAGCAAGTGACTTATACGAAATACGTATTAATTTTGGGCCGGGCTATAGAATTTATTATGGGATTAAAGAAAAGCAAATACTTTTGTTGGTGGCGGGGATAAAGGAAGTCAGAGAAGAGATATACAAAAAGCAAAAAATTACTGGAGTGATTACTTGAAATCATGAAAAGGAGATTCGTTTATGAGAAAGTCTAGAAGTTATAAGGAACTCTTAGAAGAACGGCTTAGAGATCCTCAGGAAGCTGCGGCTTATCTCAATGCAGCCTTAGAGGATGATGATCCGGGAGTGTTCTTAATCGCACTACGGGATGTAGCTCTTGCCAATGGAGGAATCATGCATCTTGCAAAAGAGGCTCAACTCAATCGGGAAACTCTCTACCGAACTCTGTCAAAAAAAGGTAACCCTACGCTGATCAGCCTGCGTTCTTTATTAAGAACAATTGGTTTAGAAATTGTTATTCATTCCTATATCCCACACAATGATGAATTATTTATAGCGGAAGAAAAACAGCATTATTTCACTCAAACTGAAGTTCGTCGAAAGATTGCTGAGTATAAAAAAGAGATGAAACTGGCAGCAAAAGAGATGCGATTTGAAGATGCTGCAAAAGCCAGAGATCTAATGTTTTATTACCAGCAAAGACTCTAATTATCACCTTCATAATCAACGAGATATGATATAGTTTGTTTTAATTAAAAAACAAACTATAATTGTAAGAGTACCCATTTGGAGGTTTTATGAAATTATTATATTCATCATTATTCGTCGCTGTTATTTTATTTCCTGTTATCACCCATGCCCAAGTGAGAGATTTCAGGAATGGGGGTGTATTTCAAAATGAAGCCCGCCAGGATTTTAGAAATAATGAGGGCTATATAAACGCGGGATATGGCTATGATGACGGTTATTTCCCTGATGCAGCCCCTCCAAGTTATAGATATACTCCTCAGTATCAGGAAGAAACGCTTCAAAATGCGGGAGATCCGATGCAGGAGGAAGAATTACAAAATATCAATGATATGTCTAACGAGCCGGACATCGGATAGACTTTTCGAATAATTCCCTCTCTGCTATTGAGTGAAAGAAACAAGAGCCAGGCATGTTTCAACACTTTATTCAGTTTGGGAATTATTGGACCAGGGTTCTGGTTTCTGCGGTCCACGGGTTTTATAAACATGAAGGCTTCTTGAAAGCCGCCCGCCTGACTTATTATACCCTGCTTGCCATTGTCCCGGTCCTGGCCGTGGCGTTCGGTATTGCCAAGGGCTTTGGTTTTGAACACTACTTTCAAAGGCAGCTGCTGGCAAAGTTTGCCGAACAAACAGCGCTGGTCAACCGCGCCGCTGAATTCGCCCACAATCTTTTAGCCAAAACGCAAGAGGGCTTTCTGGTTTCCATCGGCTTCATCGCCTTCTTTTGGACGGCCTTCACTCTGCTTAGCCATATCGAATCGGCGTTAAACGAGATTTGGGAGGTTAAAAAAGCGCGCTCTATCGGCCGGAAAATCACCGACTATCTCGCCCTTATTATCATATGCCCCTTCTTTTTTGTCTTCTCGAATAGCGCGGCCCTCTTTGTCATTTCAAGACTCGGAGAACTGGCTGAAACGACTGTTGCAGGTCCGATAAATCCTTGGGTTTATTCTGTCTTTAATATCTTAGTTACCTTCATTTTATCTTGGTTCCTTTTCGGCTTTATCTACTGGGTGATGCTAAATACCAAAATAGAACTAAAATCTGCTGTGATTGCCGGCATAGTCGGGGGCTCTTTGTACCAGATTGTGCAATGGATCTATATCACTTTTCAGATCGGCGCCTCTAATCTTGGCGCTATCTACGGCAGCTTCGCCGCCCTGCCCCTCTTTTTGCTCTGGGTGAATTCCAACTGGCTGATTTTCTTATTCGGGGCTGAAATCGGCTACTTTGCCGAAGATGAGAGTTATGCGATTTCTAACGGCAGCCGGGCCAGCGAAGCCGAGATCGCCCTTTTAATCGCGTCTTATTGCATCAAAGCCTTTTGCCGGGAGGAACCGCCCCCCTCTTTAAAAAATCTATCCTCCAGATTGCAAATTCCTGTAGGCGCGACCCGTAAAATAGTCAACCGTCTGATTGAGAATAAAATTTTAACAGAAATTCAAGATGAAAACGCTTTTCTGCCGGCCAAAAATATCGACTCGATCACGGTCCAAACCGTATTGCATGGGATGGACAAGTCCCGGCATAATCTCCATTTTACAAGGAAGAGTTCAGAACTCATCCAAATGCAGCAATTAGTAAACGCCTTTGATCAAGAGGGAAAAAATTCTCAAGAAAACAAATCATTAAGGGATTGCATTGATTAACTGCTGATTGATATGATAAGGCTTTCATCAGTGAGGGTGCGCATGCATATACAAAAAAAATTGAAAGTATTAGGTTCGATTGCCGCTGTGTTTCTGGTAGCCGCTATTGGAATTTTCTTAAGCCTGCCAAGCATCCTATCCACTAAGGCGGGAAAAGAGCAGGCCATACATTTAATCAACAGCCAAATACCCGGAACACTGACCGCCGAGAGCATTTCCCTCAGCTGGATCGGGACTCAGGTCTTTAAAGGGGTTAAGCTGAAGGGGTTAGAAGGCGACACGGTTTTATCATTCGATTCTTTCACAACAGAAACCCCCCTGCTCCGCTTTTTATTTTCAGGACCGTGCATTGGGAAATCAGAACTTAAAAATTTCTTTTTAAACATCATTGAAGAATACCCGGAAGTGACTAATTTTCAACAGGCCCTGGGCAATAAAAAAATCCAGTTCAAAAGAAAAAAAGATGACGTGATCATCCGCCTGCCCCTCGCCGAAATCGCCCTCAAATCGAAAAAGCCGCGCAATTTCCGTAAACCCGAGCCTATCATTTTCCAAAATGTGGATCTCTTAATCGACTCCTCTACTTTTGAAAAGCCGATTGTCGTTCATGCCAAAGGGGATACAAAACAGGGAAGCCTGCTCGGCAATTTTGAGATCGACGCCAAATTTTTGAGCGGCCTGGCCAAGCGGTGGCATTTCAACCGCAAAGCAAATGTGGCCGTTAAAGCGAATATGACCAATTTTCCGGTCGATATGCTCGATATCGCCTTAACTTTAGATCAGCCGGAACTGCATGGCATAGTCAGGGATTTGATGGGAGACCGGATTACGATTTCTGTGGACCAATCCCTTTCCCATGAAGACGGCTCGTTTTTGATTAAGACGGAGTCTCCTACCTTTAATGTCAATATGATCGCGGGCATGGAAGCGGGAAAATATATTTTGCGAAATGTTGGCACCATCTCCTTTTTGATTACCCCCGAGTTATTCGACCGGATCGCCAGCCGCGGCCGCACGACCTCTCTTTTGCGTTTGGCAAATCCCGCCAAAACGTTGTTGACTATTGATGATCT
The DNA here is from genome assembly GCA_963696295.1 of uncultured Chlamydiae bacterium. Classification (GTDB taxonomy): domain Bacteria; phylum Chlamydiota; class Chlamydiia; order Chlamydiales; family JAJFMB01; genus CAVOJR01. The sequence goes on from CAVOJR010000001.1 coordinate 3,026,622, forward strand.
GGCTATTCCTATCGATTTCGATGATGCATATCCCAACGCCTTGAATATCGCCGGCCTTTCCATGCATGCGAAACTGGATCTTCAGGAAGCCAACTTCACCGGCAGTCCTTTTTGGGGCGAAGTGAGCATTCGCGAAGTGGCTTCGACAATCGAAGCGGTTGAGTCTTCCCAAACGGCTGTCTGGAGGCTTAGATGCGAAGCGAACCAGAATGGGCAGCATATCCCTATCAAATTGGACGCGACTATTTATAAGCCAAAATTCGGGGAAAACTTTTTTGAAAGCCTCAAAAAGCAAACCAATATTCATATTCAATTGGCCGGTGTGCCATTGGTGGCTTTGGATCAGATGTTTAAAACCAAGCCTATGATAGCTTCGCTGCTCGGCCCCCAGGCTAATGTGGATCTGTACATTAAAAATGAGCCGGAAAAGGTGAAGCTGAACGGATCTTTGTGGTCTGATAACAAATTAGCTGCGATCCCCCGCTTGGATTTAAACGCCACTTTAATGGAAAACGAGTGGTGTTTTGATATCGCTGGTAAAACCACTAAAAAGGGGCCTGTAGCCGGCAATCTGGTTATGAAAGAAAAAAAACTGGCCGGTTCCTTATCCGCCAGGCACTTGACTTTGGTTGAAGCCTCGCATGGCGCGTCTTGCGAATTTGATTCGATCGCGCTCGACTGGCATAGCCATGACGGTTGTGAAACGGTGGCTTATAACCTCCAGGCTCAGGCCTTTTCCACCCCGAACAAGGGGCGTATCTCTTTGAATGGCCACTTGGGTAAAGAGGCTTCCTTCGCTCTCAATATGCATGAGGCCCCCCTTTCTGAACTGACGGCTTTCCTGGCTCCTGAATGGAAGGTGCACAAGAAAATCAACGCTCTTTTCGGGGACAGAGTCAATGTAGCTGCACGTCACAGAGGGAGTGATAGTCTGATAACGCTTGTCATCGAGGGGCCAAACGGAAAAGTGGCCGCTGACGGCCTTCTTAAGGATGAAATGATCTATTTGAACAAACCTTTAGAAGGGGAATTCACGGTCACCCCGCTCCTTGGGAAAAAGGTTTTATCCGATTTTGTGCCGATATTTCGTTCGGTGGTTTCCTCTGAATCACCCATTACTGTGAAAATCGAACCGGAAGATTTCACCTGCCCCACAAAAACGTTTGACTGGGAAAAAGTGAATATTTCTAAAGGCGTCGTCAACTTAGGGAAAACACAGTTCCAAAAAGAGCGGGAAATCCGCGGTTTGCTCGACTTGCTGGAAACGGAATCGGAAGATACCGTCCAGGTCTGGTTTACTCCGACCTACTTTTCCATGAAGGAAGGGGTGGTTCATGTTGACCGCTTCGATATGCTTTTTATGCAAAGCTATCCTTTGGCCGCCTGGGGTAACGTGGATATGGTCAAAAACAGGGTGAAAATGACTCTTGGCTTGACTAAAGAAGCTTTAACAAACGCCTTCCGCATCGACTCGTTAGAAGATGGCTTTGTGATGCATTTGCCGATAGAAGGAAAACTGGAAAACGCCTCTTTTAACAAAAGCAAAGCGGCCTTGTCGATCAGCAATCTGATATCAAAGAGCGACCCTTTGCTGGACACTTTGTTTACTTTTTCCGGCCTTGGCAAAGGAAAAACCCCTCATCCTACCACTAGCCCCTTTCCCTGGAACGAAAAAAGTTAATGTTTACAGGATTAGTTGAAGAAATCGGAAAAGTCATCCATTTGAAAGAGCAATCAAAAGGGATTGGCATTGAAATTAGCGCAAGCCGCGTAATGGAAGATCTGCAGATCGGCGATTCCATAGCAGTCAACGGGTGTTGTTTAACGGTAGTCGAACTTTCCGAAGGCTCTTTTTCTTGCGACATTGTCAGCGTCACCTGGGAATGCACCTGCCTTTGCGATCTTGTCGCCGGCGACCCTGTTAATTTGGAAAGAGCGATGAGCCCGCAAAAGCGGTTTGGAGGGCATTTTGTCCAAGGGCATGTTGACGGCGTCGGATCGATCGCACAAAAAATAAGGGAGCCTGATGACTCGACGCTTGTCACAATCAACGCTCCTATGTCTCTTTTGCGCTATATCATTCATAAAGGCTCGATTGCCGTCGATGGGGTCAGCTTGACGGTAGCCTCCTGCTCCTCCACCTCTTTTACCATCGCTTTGATTCCCCACACGCTGGAATTTACAAATCTTGGTCGTAAAGAAGTCTGCAAACGTGTTAATTTAGAAGTGGACTTAATCGCTAAATATGTGGAAAAACTGCATGGATGAACTAATAGAGAAAGCTTTAGCCGATCTGAAATCGGGAAAATTCGTTATCGTGGTTGATGATCACGACCGGGAAAATGAAGGGGATCTGATTCTCGCCGCCGAGTTTGCGACAGAAGAGAAAATGGCCTTTATGGTGAATCACACCAGCGGGATTATCTGCGTTTCCATGACTGAAGAGCGCCTGGAAGAACTACAGCTGCCGCAGATGGTTTCCCATAATACGGAATATCACCACACCGCTTTTACCGTATCAGTTGACGGGGCAGAGGGTGTGACCACAGGGATTTCGGCGCGGGACAGAGCAAAGACTATACTTACCCTTGTCAATCCCCTTTCCACCTCACGCGATCTGCGCCGCCCGGGCCATATTTTCCCCTTGCGCTACAAGGAGGGGGGCGTTCTGAAACGGGCAGGGCATACGGAAGCCGCCGTTGACCTGGCAAGGATTGCCGGCCTCTATCCGGCCGGAGTCCTCTCTGAAATCGTCAATCAGGATGGGGACGCTGCAAAAACTCCAGAGCTAAAAGAGTTTGCGAAGAAATGGGGGCTGACCCTGATCTCAATCGACGATATTATCCGCTATCGGCGGCGACGGGAAAAACTGGTTTCTTGTGTTTCTGCCGCCAGAATGCCGACCCGATTTGGGGAATTCACGGCAAAAGTCTACGAGTCGAAAATAGACGGTATGGAGCATCTGGCAATAATCAAAGGGAGCGTTGGAAAGGAACGGGATGTTTTGGTGCGTGTGCATTCGGAATGTTTGACAGGTGATGTTTTTGGCTCAAAGAGATGCGATTGCGGCTCCCAATTGGACGTGGCCCTGGAAAAAATCTCTCAGGAGGGCAAAGGGGTAGTGGTCTATTTGCGCGGCCATGAAGGAAGAGGAATCGGGCTTGCGCACAAATTGAGAGCCTACGATCTTCAAGATCGGGGAAGAGATACTGTAGAAGCCAATATTGAGCTCGGTTTTCATCCCGATAAGCGGGAGTATGGCATCGGCGCGCAGATTTTGGCTGATTTGGGCCTGACCACCATCCGGCTGATGACTAACAATCCCGCCAAATATAATGGACTTGCCGGTTATGATCTGACGATTGTGGAGCGGGTTCCGCTCATTTCAAAGAGCACAGCTGAAAATGCAAAATATCTTCAAACAAAAAAAGAAAAACTGGGGCATTTACTTTGAGAGAGATCACAGGGAAAATAGATGGGAGCGAGAAGAGGATCGGGATTGTCGTTTCCCGTTTTAATAAGCCTATCACAATAAATCTGCTGCAAGGGGCGTTAGAAACGTTGCGCAGCCATTCCGTGGCGGAAGAAGAGATAGTGACTGTTTGGGTTCCAGGAGCTTTTGAAGTGCCTTTTATGGCGATGAAATTAGCCAAAACCGGAACCTTCGACGCTATCATCTGCTTAGGAGCTGTCATTCGCGGAGAGACTCCCCATTTTGATTATGTCGCAGGGGAAGCCGCGGCCGGCGTCGCAAGAACCGCCCTCGAAACGGGCATTCCTGTCATCTTCGGCATTTTAACGACAGACACCGTTTCCCAGGCTCTGGAAAGATCGGATCTATCCGGGGACAATAAAGGGAGATACGCCGCCGAAGCGGCGTTGGAAATGATTGATTTATCACAAATTTTTATGGGGCGTACTTCATCTTCATTTCTTCAAAGTGTTTAAAGCGCTGCACAAAATAGTTAGTCATATTAGTTACATCGCCATAAATGTGTTTGGCAAAATCTTCCTTAGAAGATTGCACTAAAGTTTGTTTCTCCCAAGTAATCGCTTGCCAAAAGACCCCTTCCGCCAGCTGTACGCGATCGAGGTGTACCTCCTCAAAAAGGCGGCAGCCGACATAGGCGATGGTGCCTTCTGGCATCGGCATGGTGATGATCAACACGTCATAATAGGGGAATGGGGGGACTGTGCCTCCATTCAAAAGGTTGGCATTAAAACCCCCGGCTCTCAAGGTGTCTAAGACAATTTTTTCAATAACGCTTTCATCCAGGGTGGTTTTAACATCGGGCATATGGACAATTTCCACCAGCACGCCGATATCTTTTGATAAATTATACAAATGGTCGCTTCCAACCCATCGTCCATTTTGGTAGCCGATAATTCCCGGTTCGGAAAAGTAGAGCTGGCCGGTTGGTGCGGGAGGTTTTCCAAACGCTGCTGGAGGAGGAGCGGTCGGCCTTTGCGCAGGTTGCTGAAGCGGCAGGGGTCTAGTGTGGGCCGCAGGAGGTGCCGGTTGCTTTTGAGGGTAGCCTGCCTGCTGAGGATTATAGGGTTGTGCAAGAGCTACACTAAATGATAGAAGGGCAAGGCTCAACAGCCAGAGATTTTTATTCACTTTTAACTCCACTTTTTTGATTTTTTGTTGGCAGCAAATGAAATGAATGGATGAAAAAGTCAAATTCTTTTTTGTCCTGTTGATTCAACTTGGATATACGCGTTAAAACATACAGGGTTTGATCATCCATAAATGCCTTGCCGTTAATGACAATTTCTTTGTTTTCAATTGTAAAATCTAACGCTTTCCGGTTCTCATAGGTATCATTGTTGCTCGATTTGAGTTCGTTTGTAGGGTTTGAGTTAAGGAGATCTTCCATGATTGAATTCAAAACGACTTCATGATGTTTGGTGTCGATTGGGTTTTTAAAGTTGATCAAACTGATCATGAAGAGAGTTCCGTCATTTTTTTCCGATACATACATTTCATAATGGCGATCGGCCTGATTTTCCGAGGCGTGCTGAGGTAATACGGGAAGGAGGACGCTGAATTTTTGCGATCTGGGTGTGAATTCGCGCCAATCCTTATTGGCCGGCGCTTCCAGTTTTTTTGGAAGGGCCGCGGGCAGAAGCTCATAAGATTTTTTGTATTGGCTTAAGGCAAACCAACTTATCACAACTATACTAAAAAGAATGAGTAAAAAAAGCATGCGCGACATGTCAGCCTCTTGTCCTATATAAATTTTTATATAATCGAAAGGGGATAAAACCTCAATATATTTCAGTTTAAAAAATACTCCGTTTCCGTTAAAATCTCTATTCATGAGCCACCAACCGCATCGTAAAATTATTGGGATCATTCCTGCCCGCTACGGAAGCAAGCGTTTCCCGGGAAAACCCCTCGCCGATGTGAACGGGAAATCTTTAATCCAACGAACTTATGAAAACGCCCTACTGTGCCAAACGTTAGATGATCTCTTCGTCGCTACGGACGATCCGAGAATTATGGAAGCTGTCGCCGGTTTTGGCGGCAAGGCTGTCTTAACCTCCTCTTCCTGTCCCACCGGATCCGACCGCTTAGCCGAAGCGCTGGAAAAACTCCAGTTTGAAGAGGTTCAAATCGTTGTGAATATTCAAGGCGATGAACCTTGCCTGGAACCGGAAGTGGTAGACAAAGTGGTTGAAGCCTTAAAAGGAGATCCTGATGCCTCTATGTCAACGGCTTGTGTTCCTATTTCCTCGCAAGAAGAGTCTGATAATCCGAACGTTGTGAAGTGTATTTTTGATTTTAACGGCAACGCCCTTTACTTTTCCCGGGCTAGGCTTCCCCACGGATTTGGCTATCAGGAAAAAACAGCTTATTACAAACATTTGGGTATCTACGCTTATCGAAAAGATTTTTTAAAACACTATGCCGGCCTGCCTTCTACCCCTTTACAGCTTGCTGAAGATCTGGAGCAGCTTAAGGTTCTGGAGCATGGGCTTAGGATTAAAATGGCGATTGTCCATAGTGAAAGCATTGGTGTAGACACCCCGGAAGATTTAATAAAGGTAAAAAAACGATTATGCAGACAAAATACATCTTTGTCACTGGCGGAGTCTGTTCCTCTTTAGGAAAGGGATTGACCTCAGCCTCTATTGGCTTGCTGCTGGAAAAAATGGGGCTGAAAGTCGCCCTGTTGAAATTTGACCCCTATTTGAACGTGGATCCGGGGACGATGAACCCCTACCAGCACGGAGAAGTCTACGTCACTGATGATGGCGCGGAGACTGATTTGGATTTGGGCCATTACTACCGCTATACGAACTCCCCTCTTTCGAAAGCTTCCAACGCGACCTCGGGACAAATATACAATACTGTTATCCGCAGAGAGCGGCGCGGAGATTACCTCGGCAAAACAGTCCAGGTCATTCCCCATATCACCGATGAAATCAAAAAGCGGATCCTCGAGTGCGGGAAGCAGGAGAAAGACATTGACGTGGTGCTAGTGGAAATCGGCGGAACGGTCGGCGATATCGAGTCGCTCCCCTTTATGGAAGCGATCCGTCAATTCCGCAACGAACACGCCGGCCATTGCATGAACATCCATTTGACTTATGTGCCTTATATTAAAGCCGCCGGCGAAGTGAAAACCAAACCATCCCAGCACTCCGTGCAAATTTTGCGCGAGATCGGCTTATTTCCGGACATAATGCTTTGCCGCAGCGAACTGCCGCTCGATAGAGAAGTTAAAGAAAAAATCAGCCTGTTTTGCAACGTCACCTATGATTGCGTGATTGAGGAAGTGGATGTGCAGCACAGTATTTATGAAGTGCCTTTGGAGCTTCACCGGCAGGATCTGGATCTGAAAATATGCAAAATCCTCAATTTGCCGGCAAAACCGATCGATCTTAGCGATTGGGAAGCGATCGTCAATAAGGTTTGCCATCCCAAAGGGGAGATCTCGGTCGGCATTATCGGGAAATATGTGCAGCATAAAGACGCCTACAAGTCGGTGTTTGAAGCCCTCCATCACGGGGCGATCGACGCCGGCTACAAACTCAAAATCGTTCCCTTTGAAGCGGATAAAATCGATGGGGAGCATTCCGTTGAGGAACTCATCAAGGGGTGCGACGGCTATTTGGTTCCGGGCGGTTTCGGCGAGCGCGGGTGGCAGGGCAAGATCCTCGCCGCCAAATATTGCCGGGAGAACAAGATCCCCTACTTTGGCATCTGTTTTGGGATGCAGGTCATGGCAGTCGAGTTTGCCCGCCATATCATGAACCTCAAAGACGCCAACTCGACAGAGATAGATCCTTGTACCAAAGACCCGGTCATTTCCCTGCTGACAGAGCAGAAAGGGGTCGAGGATGTCGGGGGCACGATGCGCCTTGGCGTCTACCCCTGCCAGCTCAAAAAAGGGAGCAAAGCCCATGAGATCTATGGCAAGGACACTGTGAATGAAAGGCATCGCCACCGCTATGAGTTTAATAACAATTACCGGGAGTCCTTTGAAAAAGAGGGACTGGTGTTTTCCGGCACACTCAAAGAGGGCAACCTCTGCGAGATACTGGAGGTAAAAGACCATCCCTGGATGATCGGCGTGCAATTCCATCCGGAATTTCAATCCAAGCCGATCAAGCCCCACCCCCTCTTTCGCGATTTTGTGAGGGCCATGGTGGAACATCGCAAGCAGCAAGCATGAAGAAGCGCATTGTCGGGATCGATTACGGTCTGGTAAGAATCGGGGTAGCGGTCTCTGACGAGAGGAAGATTATTGCGAGCCCCATGATGACCTTCAGGGCCTTCAAACAGATGAAGGAGACTGTGAAGGAGCTGCTCAAAGAGCTCCTTCTGCATAGTCAGACAAATAAATACGAAATTGAAGAGATTGTGATCGGCCTGCCGCTGATGATGAGCGGCAAGCGCGGACTCCAGGCGGATGAAGTGTTCCATTTCGTCGAGCTTTTGCGGGAAGAGACGGCTATCCCGATAGTCACCTGGGATGAGCGCTTGACGACCGTGCAGGCTGAGCGGGCGATGAAGGAGGGGGGCATGTCCCGCAAGAAGCGCGCCAAGGTGGTCGACAAAGTGGCCGCTGTCATTATCCTTCAAAATTATTTGGAGTTGAAAAGCTTACAAGAGTGAAGTTGTCCTCACTGTAAAATCAGTCCTTGACTGGTGAATCCACGCCAGATAGAATAGCTCCTCTTTTGTAAAGAGTCGGATAGTATGCTAATTAATTCTCTTAGAAGTTGTTCCAAAATATTTGTCGTCGGAAGTGTTGATGGAGTGGCTGCTGCAGCCGCAATCCGAAGAGTTACAACGCTCCTAAGGAAGCAGGAAATGCGTATAATAGATCGTAGGACCCTATGAAATCGACGACCCCTTTGCCTGGCGTTGCAATGCCAGGATTGCTCTATGGCACGGCATGGAAAAAAGAAAAAACAGCTGATTTGGTTACCAAAGCGGTGAAATACGGGTTCAGGGGAATTGATACGGCTTGTCAACCGAAGCATTACAATGAAGCGGGAGTCGGAGAGGCTATCCAGAGGCTGGCGAGTGAAGGGATTCCACGTAAAGATTTATATATTCAAACCAAGTTTACTCCAGTAACTGGACAAGACCCTCACAATATTCCCTATGATAGAACAGCTCCTTTGAGTGAACAGGTAGCTCAATCTTTTGAAGTTTCCAAGAGAAATCTCGGAGTTGGTTATGTGGATGGCTTGATCTTGCATTCTCCGTTAGAAAATATTGAACGAACGATGATCGTATGGCAAGCGATGGAAAAAATCCATCTTCAACAAGGAACCAGGCAAATTGGCATAAGTAACTGTTACGATGTAGAATTCTTAAAACAGCTCTATAACTCTGCCATCATTAAGCCGGCAATTGTACAAAATCGCTTTTACCAAGAGACGTATTACGATAACGGCATTCGCAAGTGGTGCCAAGAGAAGAAAATGATCTATCAGAGTTTTTGGACCCTGACAGCAAATCCACAGATTCTTTCCAGTGAAATCATCCAAAAGACAGCTCATACTCATCAAAAAACCGCTGCGCAGATCCTCTTTCGCGTATTAATAGACATAGGGATTGTCCCATTGACCGGAACTTGTTCCGATACACACATGAAAGAGGATCTTGCGATTCTTCAATTCTTCCTTCCTCATACTGACATACAAGCAATAGCATCCCTATTTAGTCGGGCCTGAAATAATCTTGTTCTCCTTAATTTTTCTTAGACCGCATCCAGGCGGGTAATGGAACCACGGTAATCGTCAAGTTCCTCTTTAAATCTTTTACCCTGACCCTCTCAAAGAGACCGCTTCCCTCAATAGTAAAGAGATTGTTATCCCTCAGCCATTCATTCTCTTTTTGCTCTTTATAAAAATTATCCGATCCATAGACCTCTTCCTGACCCAAAGAACTTTTCAGGTATTTCGCGGTAAGGCTTTCTCTCGCATAGGGTTTCAGGAAACGATGCAAGATCCTTCCCTTCTCGTCAAAGCCGATGCGCACTCTCCCGTTAAGGCTTTCGCTCCCTTCGCTTTCCAGCCGGCAGAGCAGGGAAAAGCCCGGCCCTTCCTCCGGCTCATGTTCCAGGATGTAGCGGTCCCTCAGCTGTTTATCCCGGGAGATATTTTCGATTAAGGGAAAGGTGTGCTCTTTCCAGATGGTCGGCAGCTTATCTTTTTTTTCCTTTTCATAGGTTAAGATGCCATTATCCATGAAGGAGAAGATGGGTTCCAAATTTTCCTTCTTAAGATTAAACCAGCGCCAGACCCTTGGATGATATTCATAGCGGTGAGCGGCGATCTCTTCCAGTCTCTGCTGCAGAGGAGATGGAGGAGGAAAAACAGCGGTCTTTGGCTCGAGGATGGGCTCTTCTTGTGGAATTACCTGTGGAGGGTCCGGATTGAGCTGGGTTTGCACCTTCCCTTTCTCTTTTTTGACGGGCTTTTTCTTTTTCTCCTCTTCTAAGAAAAGATTCGTTAAGAGTTTCGTTTGAGGGGGGAGGATTGCCTTGTGCCGGTAGGACTCAAAAGCGGCCAAGGTATCTTTGCTCATAGCGCCTGCATATTTACCTTGCAGCCAAGCCACAATAGTGTTTTGCCGCACCGAAAAATAGTTCGTGTTGAGGGCATCTTGAATGATATAACGAACATTCCTGGAATATTTCCAATTCACACGATCGTTTAGGCTATAGGGTAGCCTTGTTAAATCAGCCCACTCTTTTTGATAATTTGCAGATTTATCAAAAGCCTCTTGTCTTACCTGAAAAATGTTAAATATAAGACCAAAAAGGGGGATAAATTGTAATATTTCCGGCCAGACATCCAGCTTCGCCGCCTCAATAGCTGTCTCGGCCAGCATCTTATCAATTTTACCGAGCAAATTCTTCGACTCGCCACTATAGTTGCTTTGATCGATTCTGTGGAGCATCTGGCTGGTTAATTCAACCAATTCTTCATCATCCTTCAATTGGGAGAAATCAATGATAGCTTTTTTTCTCTCCTCAATCCCCTCAGCATCAATATTAGTGAGGCCTGTGGTAACAAGCTCGCAAAACCATACGCAAAATTGAAAACGCTCAATCGTTGTGGGCTCGGGTAAGCCGGGAAACTCGTAATAGACTAGTTCATTTTTGTCTTTACTAAACAAAAAACCCTCTTTAAGCAGCATCTGCTCTTTCAGGGCTAGCTCAATGAATTTTAGCCATTGCAGGCAGAGAAGGGCGAGTTCCCTCTCTTTATGAAGGAACGGGAGGAGGTTTTGCAGAATAGCTTCGTTTCGCGCCTGTTTTTTCATCAGTTCTAATCGCGGCTGAGTCACCGAACTGGATGTTGGTTTTTCCTCTAAAATATGTTGAGCGGCTTTTGTGATCGGGGATTCGGAGAGTTGTTTGAAATCGCGCAACCGGTACCATCCGGCAACTGCACTAAAGTCGGTTTTAATAATGTAATAATTCCTAACTCCGCTAAATATCCAATCGATCGGCTCCACATTCAGCTTAGGTTCCTTTTCTACCTTTTCAGGGGCGGGAAGCAGGCTGTTGTCAAAGAGCGTTTTTTCCAGGGCATTCACTCCCTCGTCATTCCTCATCGCCGACTGTAACTGTCCTTCGTTAAAATCGGTTTTGAAGTTTAAGTAGGGGTTGGGATATTGAAATGAAATTGCCATAGATATTTATTTTCCTCAAAATTTTATGTTACAACCAAGCAAGTGTGTCTTCGTTCTCCTCAACCCCTTTGGCAGATCGTAGACCAATCTATTGCTTCTAATGGCCGCTTATGTCCTGAAAGCAAAGAGATGGGAGTATTGTCGAGAATCAATTATAGGCGTTTCTTTATTTTCCTCGTAAATGGTTTTTAAAAGCTCCGCTTTTGCCATTGGGGAAAACTCTTTTAAAAATAAATAAATTTTTTTTATTATGTAGAAATATTATAATTAACTACCTGATAAATATCAAGGTTAGAGTTTTATTTTCTTCTTGTTGGCCGTGCATGTCTGCTCTTACCATCACCTTTTTTATTAAGTGGACTCATTCCACTAAGCAATAGCTTTTTCTGCTTTATCCAATCGATTGATTGGAGTATAATAATTAGGTTTTAAAGTCACATAAACCAACAACATTTTGAAGATTGCAAATGGGTATACTAGCCGGAGTTTACAAACTGCTTGTCGGCAGATGATGCAAGATTTTGACGTCCAACCGTTTAATGTTTTGAGCGTATTACCCATGTGGCTAAGCGCGAAAAACATTAAGCGGTTGGACGTTGCGTCAGATGCCGGCAATGAGTTTGTAAACTCCGGCTAGCCCCTTTTGCGATGTAAAAAAAAGACGTGGTTAATGTGTTCAGGAGGAGTTTGAATGTCGAAAGGTAGGTTAGAAGGGAAAACAGCTCTTATCACGGGAGCTGCTCAAGGGATTGGAGAGGAAACAGCGATTATATTTGCAAGAGAAGGCGCTGTGGTTGTTATTACTGATATTAATGATGAAAAGGGGAGGGAGGTTGCCCGAAAAATTGGTGCATCAGCAATATATCTGCACTTAGATGTGAGAAGTGAAAAAGATTGGAGCTATGCAATGGAGACAATCCTGCAGAAATTTTCCAAATTGGATATTCTTGTGAATAATGCGGGTATTACAGGGTTTCAGGAGGGATTTGGACCGCAAGACCCTGAAAATGCGTCTTTGGAAAGTTGGAGGGAAGTCCATGCAGTGAATTCAGACGGTGTATTTCTTGGTTGCAAATATGCGATAAGGACAATGAAGAACAATCCAGGTTCATCGATTATCAATATCTCATCCAGATCAGGACTTGTAGGGATTCCTGGTGCAGCTGCTTATGCATCAAGTAAAGCGGCTATTAGGAATCATACGAAAAGTGTGGCTCTCTATTGTTGTAGTCAAGGATATGGTATTCGGTGCAATTCGATTCATCCGGCAGCAATTCTCACACCTATGTGGGAACCAATGCTTGGTCATGGCCCTGATCGTTCGGTGAGAATGGCCCAAATTACAAAAGATATTCCGATGCAGAAAATGGGAATGCCCGATGATGTTGCTAATGCAGTGCTGTTCTTTGCATCCTCGGAATCCAAATATATCACAGGTATTGAGCTTACGATAGATGGAGGGTTGCTGGCCGGGGCGGGGGCTCCTCCTGCTAAAGCTGATTAGTGTTTTGAGGGCGCGCTTCGGTTCTGCATTCCCTCGGTTCGCAGATCATATAGTTAAGGTTTGCGAAGCATCAGTAAAACCCAAGGTATGCTTTCAAACATTGTCCCGTTAACGAACCGGGATTTGCAGCGATTTCTTGAGGGGTGCCTGTATACAATTCTTTGATACATTATGCCATAGGGGGAAAGGAAAATTTAGAGAGGGAATTTGCCGCAATCGCAATCGAAGCTAAAGCCGGGGTGTTGGAGTTGGATACTGAAACGGTGAAGACGATACGGCAGCTGGAACCCAATTTGGTGTACTAATGAGGTTTTCCGTTTATGTTGATTGGAAATAGTACGATGAAAAGTTAAGCATTACAGTTTTTATGGTTATTTTAATGAATAGTCTGTTTCTAACCAATTAAGAGCGGGTTGTGTAAGCCCCATATATTTTTTAATAACCTCTGAAATAAGAATCAGCCCATTTGAGCTGTTTGTAAAGATAATAATCGCATCTTTGCGATTTTTTGATCCTAAAATATAGCATTTAAATCCTTGATTATCCCCCCAATGCCAAAATGAATCTCCTCTCTCAGTTGATTGAATTCCCCATCCCAAGCCCCATGAAACCGAATTTGAGAGGCTTCCTGAATGGTTCTCAGTAGAATTAATGCTGCCTTCCTGCACTTTTATTTGAGGTCGGAACATTTCATTAATGGTTTTTGAATTTAAACCCTCTCCCTTTAAGATAGCTACAACAAATTTTGCATAGTCCAGGGGGCTGGTATGCAAAGTAAAGGCAGCATTTTGAGGTATTTTTGATAGCTTTTTAAAAGGGCCACCGTCAGAATTGTGGCCGGATGCTTTTTTACTATCATTAGTCCAAATAAAAGAACTATGCGTCATCCGTAGAGGGATAAAAACAGTATTCTGCATGTAATCTTCTAAAGATAACCCCGATATATGTTCTACAACCTTTTGCAAATACAGAAAACCCTCTCCAGAATAACTGAATCTTTCGCCAGGCTGGAAATAGATTTTTAAAGATTCATTTTTCGGCCTCCAATTGGGGAAGCCACTCGTATGTGTTAATACCATTCTTGCTGTAATAGAATTGACCCTTTCATCATTTGTAATATCGGAATAACACAGATATTCAGTAAGTGGTTTGTCTAAATCCAATTTGCCATTTTCCACTAACTTTAAAATTCCATAAGTAAAAACAGGCTTACTCAGAGAAGCAGCTTCAAATATTGTATTAACCTCAATGATGTCTTTTTTTTGAGAGTTTTTTAACCCTAACTCCATATGAACAGTAATTTCAGCATTTTCAATAATTACAAGAGAGAGTCCCGGTACTTTTTTTTCTTTCATCAAAGTTTCAAGTTCGCTTTTGATGGGGGAGATTTGTGCTGCATTCATTTGATTACCAGCAATGAATAAAATAATTTGTCGAATCAGGGATTATATTCATTCTTTCTTTATCATGCACGATTTTATTTTTCAAGAGATCATCGATTGTTGCAAAAACCTATCAATGTTGCGTATCAGATCCCGGAGCTCACTCATACAGTTAAGGTTTGCGAAGCATCAGTAAAACCCAAGGTATGCTTTCAAACATTGTCCCGTTAACGAACCGGGATTTGCAGCGATTTCTTGAGGGGTGCCTGTGGCCACAATTTCACCGCCGGCCAACCCGCCCCCTGGACCAAAATCGATAATGGTCTCTGCTTGGCAAATAGCCTCTAAATGATGCTCGATAACTACTACCGTATTTCCTTTGGAGACCAGTTTTTTCAGGATATCCAGCAGTTTTTCCACTTCCTGCGGGTGTAAGCCAGTGGTTGGCTCATCCAACAAATACAAGGTCGATTCTCTTCCGGACTTGGATAATTCCGCCGCCAATTTGATGCGTTGCGCTTCCCCTCCCGACAATGTCGAAGTAGACTGCCCTAAAGTCAAATAATCCAAACCCACCTGACTCATTAAATTCAAGAGGTTAAAAATATTCGGATGCTCGCTAAATAGAGGAATGGCATCGCTTACGGTCATATCTAAAATGTCCGCGATATGATGTCCTTGAAATTTCACGGATAAGAGTTCTTCATTGAATCGCCTGCCATTGCAAAGAGGGCATTCCATTTCAATATCGGGCATAAAAGCCATGTCAACTGCCACGATCCCTGCCCCATTACAATTCTCACACCGTTCCTCAGAGGTATTGAAAGAAAACTTATCCGCGCCAAAGCCGCGAATTTTTGCCTCTGGCAAAGAAGCAAATAAATCGCGAATCAAGTCAAAAAGTTTTGTGTAAGTGGCTACGTTGGAACGCGATGATTGCGTGTTCCTTATCGTGACTTGATCAACGGTTACCACGCGATTAAAATAACTTAAGCCCTGGACAGAAGCATGCTTGCCCGGCTCTGCACTGGCATGATGAAAATGCTTTCTTGCCACTTTATCTAAGATCCCAAATAAAAAAGTGGATTTTCCAGAGCCCGATACGCCTGTCAGCACCACAAACTGATTGAATGGAATACTCACGTCAATCCCTTTCAGATTATGTTCGCTTGCACCGCGAATGATAAGCGCCTTATTCTCCCGGGGGCGAGGGGGATTGAGCGGGGCAGTGGGCATCCTGGCCAAATATTTGCCAGTAATAGATGCCCGGCAAGCCATAACCTCATCAGGTGTGCCAGAAACTACAATTTCACCCCCTTTGCTGCCTCCGCCAGGCCCAACATCTATGATATGGTCCACCCTCTTTATCACATCCAGGTCATGCTCAATGACTAAAACCGTGTTGCCCGCTGCTTGTATCCCCTTAAGGGTTTTTAATAATTTTGCCGTATCGTAAGGGTGAAGACCTGTTGTCGGCTCATCTAAAACATACAAAACGCCTGTGAGCCCACTGCCGAGCACGCATGCTAACTTCAGCCTTTGCGACTCTCCTGCAGAGAGCGAGGGGAGCGTGCGATCCAAAGTGAGGTAGTTTAAACCCACTTCTATTAAATGGGATGTGCGCTCTTGCAACGCGCTCGAAAGAGCCGCAAGCACGGGTAACTCATCTTCTGACACGTGCTGATCCAAAGCGATTAACCATTTCAGCAGTTCGCCGAGAGTAAGCCCGGCCACCTCACTAATCGTTTTTCCACCGATCGTTACTTCTCTCCCCAGTTTTCCTAGACGGGCACTTTGACACGCAAGGCACGGCTCGTGGGAGATATATTTTGCTTTTTGAGGATTGCTCTTATATCGGTTCAATAAATAGGGAACGATACCTTCAAACTTCCCTTCACTCACCTTTTTAGGCTCTTTGATGTCCTTGTGCGCCTTGACAAACTCCGGAAAAGTCACCCCGTAGAGTAAAAAGTTTCTCTGCTCTTTCGTGTAATTTCGGATGGGCAAGCTCGTGTCGAAAGGAAAATGATAATGCTTGCTAGCCGCTTGGATGACGCCCTCGTAATGCCCTGCAACAGCCTCCTCCCAAATACTTACCCCGCCCTCTTTAATGGTTTTGTCTTCACTGAGTAAACTGGGGATATCGACTCCGATAATTTCACCTGCTCCCTTACAAGCCTCACAGGCTCCCGCTGTTGCGTTGCAGGAAAAGTGGGCCATCTTCAGTTTCTCCAGCTGGTGACCACAATGGGGGCAAGCAAAGTAGCTTCTGGTTTTCGTAATAGTTGCCAGTTTGTTTTTGTCAGGTTGTTTGACCGTTTTACCGCACCCCATACAGGGCTGATGTCCAATGGAGGCAAATAAGTTCCTTAAGATGGTGAGAATACCTGTTTTTGTGCCGACCGTGGAGCGAGGATTAAAATCGGTCACGCGCTGAGAAACGCCAATGGCTGGAGATAATCCCATGATATGATCGGCCTTTGCTTTGGACAGATGATCCGTAGTCATACCCAGTGATTCCAGAAATTGTCTCAGACATTCTTTTTGTAAGATTTCGACGGCGATAGAGGATTTACCCGACCCCGAAGGACCCGTTAATGCCACCAATTTTCCTTTAGGAATCGCAAAGCAAATGCTTTTTAGATTATGCTCCCTTGCCCCGTGAACAATAATTTTTCCAAGATCACTAGTGACAGGCAAATGGCAATGCGACGGGCAAACAAAATTTTTATTCATAGACATGCCTCTTTTAACCATTGAATTTCTAATGCCAACTGATCGATCCCGTATCTCAATGCTTTGAGGCGGATCGCTTTTTGGGGTGAATCCGTTAGGTTCTCAAACCTCTCTTCGATTTTCCTGTACTCTTCGTACGTCTGCTCAGCTTTTTCTGCTCTTTCCTGAAACAGCCGCGCCATCTCCTCTTGATCTGTGACAAAAAAGAGTTTGAGAAGAAACTCGTTGCGCGGGGTTTCCGAACCGGTCGGACTTTCGAGCCAAGCCCTAAATTCCGCTAGTCCCGTCTCCGTAATAGAAAAGACCTCTTTCTTTTTCTTCCCCACATAAGCGACTTTGGAGAGCACTTTTCCCTCCGCTGCCAAAACCTTGAGCATCGGATAAAGGGTCGAATCGGACTCCCGCCAGAAATATACGGTCGACCTCGCCATAAGCGACTTGATCTCGTACCCGGAGCGGGGGGCCTCAAGGAGCATCCCCAAAATAGCGTATCTTGTTTTATTGACAGTGCGCATAAAAAATACCCAGTTTATGGGTATTTTACCATATAAAGCGATTTTCCTGCAAGCACGCCATTTCTTACTTCATTTAGAGAATTATAAGCGCAAGGCTTTGGCGGCCAATTTAATCTCGTTTTTTTTTGGATTGCCTGTTAAAATGAGGGGTATGAAAATCATCTTCTCCGAAGAGCATAAATTACACGCCCCAAAGCTGGAATTTTCCTATGGGCATGTGAATAACTTTTTTGAGATAACCGAGCGCGCGGAATCACTTCTGAAAAGTCTCGAGGATCAGGGGTTCGGTCCTGTTTTGCCTCCGGAAAAATTTCCAATAAGCGCCATCACCGCCGTACACGATGAGAAATATGTGGAATTTTTGCAAACGGCCTATCAAGCCTGGGCGGCGGTGGGACTGAGCGGCAATGCGATCGGCAGCGTCTTTAATAAATACTACACGGATGTGCAGCCGCCGCGCAATATCGACGACGGCACTGTGCCGATCACGGAGACGAGCTGGAAAGCGATCGAAGCGGCGGCTTTCGTCGCCCTCACCGGACAGAAGCTCGTTTCGGGCGGCGACCCCGCCGCTTTTGCCCTCTGCCGCCCTCCCGGGCATCACGCAGGAAGGGCTTCTGCCGCGGGCTACTGCTTTCTCAACAATGCCGCTATTGCCGCGGAAGGCTTTTTGAAAGAGGGAGCTAGCAAAGCGGCGATCCTCGATATCGACTACCACCATGGCAATGGAACGCAAGAGATTTTCTATGATCGCAGCGATGTGCTCTATGTCTCGATCCACGCCGATCCGGCCTTTGACTACCCCTTTTACGCCGGTCACTCAAAAGAAAAGGGGCGGGGCGCCGGCGAGGGTTTCAATGTGAACTACCCCCTGCCTCTTGGGACGCCTTTTTCCCTTTGGAAAGAAACGCTTGAGGAGGCTCTGAAAAAAATCGCTTCTTTTGGCCCGGATGTGCTGATCGTTTCGCTTGGCGTCGATACCTTCCAAAAAGACCCCATCGGGAAGTTTAAGCTTGAGACGGCAGATTTTACGACCATCGGCCGAAGGATCGCTTCCTTAAAAAAACCGACGCTCTTTGTTCTGGAAGGGGGGTATGCCGTGGCAGAGATTGGCCGGAATGTGGGAAATGTTCTCAAGGGATTCTCCACTTTTTAAAAAATTTCAACTAGCCATGGAATTCCAAATCGGGTAATGTTCGATTAAAAAGCTTTTGAGGTTATCCATGGCGTCTGTTACCCGCACTGAATTTAAAAATCCCCTGGAAGAGATCAGCAAAGAGAGCAAAATTGCAGAACCTTGTATCTTAGTGATTTTTGGAGCAACCGGCGATTTGACCGCCCGAAAATTAATTCCCGCCCTCTACAACCTGGCGCATGACGGCCAGCTGCCGGCCCATTTTGCCTGTGTGGGGTTTGCGAGGCGCGACAAATCGCACGATGATTTTCGAACCGAGATGCGGGGGGCGATTAATGAATTTTCCCGCACTAAGCTCGACGACTCGATCTGGCAAAATTTCTCCGAACAGCTCTTCTACCACAAATCGGAATTCGGCGAAGACGAGGGGTATGAAAGCTTAGGCCGTTTCTTGAAAGAGCTCGACGCGAAATTCGGCACCAAAGGGAACCGCGTTTTTTACCTCTCTACCCAGCCGAGCTACTTTACCCAGGTCATCGAAAAACTCCATCAGCACAAATTAACCTACGATATCAATCAGGTACAGGACAAGTGGAGCCGCATTATCATCGAAAAACCGTTTGGCGAAGACCTGAATTCCGCAAAAGACCTCCAAAGGGAGATCACCCAATATTTGGATGAAAGCCAGATCTATCGTATTGATCACTACTTAGGCAAGGAAACGGTCCAGAACCTCCTGGTTTTCCGCTTCAGCAACCCCATTTTCGAGTCGGTGTGGAATAATCACCATATCGACAGCATCCAGATCACTGTGGGTGAAGAGATCGGGATTGGCACACGGGGCAAATTCTGGGAAGAAGCGGGCATGCTGAGGGACATCGTGCAAAACCATATGATGCAGCTGCTCTCCCTTGTCGCCATGGAACCCCCGACCAGCTTAAAGGCGGCGGCCATCCACAACGAAAAAGTAAAAGTGTTAGAGTCCATACGCCCTTTCCCCTTGGACAATATAGACAAATATATCGTCAGAGGCCAGTATGGCCAAGGCTTTATCAATGGGCAGGAAGTTTGCGGATATCGGCAAGAGAATAATGTCGATCCCAACTCATCCGTAGAGACTTATGCCGCCATGGAGCTCTTTGTCGACAACTGGCGCTGGGCGGGCGTGCCGTTTTATCTCAGGGCGGGCAAGCGCCTGCCGAAACGGGCGACTGAGATCGCCATCACCTTCAAGGAAGCCCCCTATCAGCTATTTGGAGACAAAGGAAAGAAAACCGATCACAACGTCCTGGTGATCCGCATTCAGCCGGACGAGGGGATCTCCCTGAGAATGAATTGCAAAGTGCCGGGCCTGGGAAGCACCATCCAGCCCGTAAAGATGGATTTCCGCTACGGTTCCTATTTCGGAGCTAAGCCTCCGGAAGCCTATGAGCGGCTTATCTGCGACTGCATGGCGGGCGATGCGACTCTCTTTGCCCGCATTGACGAGGTCTACTCCTCCTGGCGCTTATTGACACCGGTCCTGGAACATTGGAAATCGTCCGCTAAACCCGTTTTCCCGAATTACCCGTCGGGCACTTGGGGGCCAGCTTCTGCCGATGAGCTGTTAACAAGAGCGGGAAGGCACTGGAGGCTCATTTGATGCTGGATCTTCAAGAAGAAAAAACCATTGCCAATATCGAACAGGAGCTCAAGCGCCTTTGGGATGAGCAAAAGGATAAAAAGCAGGTCAAGGCCTGCCTGTTTAATTTGATACTCTATACCCAGGAAAGCCGCCGCACCGCCTATTTTCACAGAACAATACGCTCCATCATCCAGAAATTTCCCTCGCGCATCCTGTTTATCGAAGCCAAGAAGGAATGCCCTGAAAACTACCTGCATGTTTCCGTATCCACACAAACCATAGGCGTTGAGGGATCGCTGGTCGCTTGCGATCAAATTGAAATCACTTCCTCCTTTCAAAACCTGCCCCGCATCCCCTATATCGTCATTCCCCATCTGGTGCCCGATTTGCCAATCTATCTGATCTGGGGACAGGATCCCACTTTGAAAAGCGAGCTCCTCCCCGCTTTTGAGAGTATTGCCAACCGGCTGATTTTTGACTCGGAATGCACCGAAAACCTGCAGAATTTCAGCAGGCAGATGCTCGCCAAAATGGACGCTCAGACGATCGATTTCATCGATATGCATTGGGCTTTAACGAACAATTGGCGAAAAGTGCTGGCGACTGTTTTTGATACACCTGAAAAAAATCAGCAGCTAAGGTCAGCCCGGCGGATAGAGATACGCTATAATAGCCGCAAAACGGAATTTTTCCACCACTACGAAACGCAAAGCATTTATTTGCAAGGGTGGCTTGCAGCCCAGATGGGATGGCAAATTCGCTCAATGTCTTTAGACCCTGAAGGGAGGAAAATATCCTACGTCAACGGCCCTGAGGTTTTATTACGGCCGGTAGTGCACGAAATTCACCCGTCGGGCGCTATTTTGGAAATCGATATAGAAAGCCAAACGGTCCAATTCTCCATCTCGCGGGAAAGATACTGGTCAAAAGCTGTTTGCCATATCTGCTATCCCGAATGTTGTGAAGCTCCCTCCTCTTTTTTAATGCCCGACCTTGAAAAGGGCTTAAATTTTATGCGGGAAATCTTTTTTTCCAAGCCTGGCGATCACTACCGGAATATGTTAAAAGTCTTAAGCCAAACTAGTTGGGAGCCCAAGTGAAATTTGACTTTAACGAAATAATCCAATCCTTCGATGATAGAAGAGATATTGCCATCCCCGGAAAAAAACAGACGACTATTGATTTTTGTCTCGAGCATTTTATTAAAAAAGCTGAAGAAGCGATTGCGGACCATGGATTTTTTGCCGTAGCGCTTTCCGGCGGCAGTACGCCCCACGCGTTGTTCGGAGCGCTGGCCAAAGAGGAAAACAGGAAGCGCATCCCCTGGAACCAGGTTCTGCTGTTTTGGAGCGATGAAAGATGCGTTCCTCCCGATCATCCCGACAGCAACTATCGCATGGCGATGGAGTCGGGTCTAAAATCCCTTGAAATACCGCCCCAGAACATCTTCCGCATGCACGGCGAGGAGCAGCCGGAGACAGCCGCTAAAAATTACGATTTTCTCCTCCAGGAGGAGGTGCCGTTTGAGACATTCGATCTGATGATGCTCGGAATGGGAGAGGATGGGCATACCGCCTCCCTCTTTCCGAAAACCCACGCTCTGCATACCGTGGGCAAGATGGCCACCGCAAATTTTGTCTCCCAAAAACACACCTGGCGGCTCACCTTGACTTTTGATTGCATCAACGCCGCAAAAAATATCGCTATTTATGTTTTGGGGGAAAATAAGGCGGAAATTCTCTCCAAAGTCTTAAATACCCATTACGATCCCGATATTTATCCCATTCAGAAGGTAGGGACGCCGGCGAGTAAAGCGCTTTTCATCCTCGATTCTGAAGCCGCAGCTAAAATCAGATGAGAGTTGTCCGAGTTGTTCCCTATGATCCAAACTGGCAGGAAATGTTCGAAAAAGAGTCCTTGCTGATCAGGCAGGCATTGGGCGGCAATTGCCTCGCCGTGCATCATATAGGATCCACAGCTGTGCCAGGTCTTGCGGCCAAGCCTATCATTGATATCCTTCCCGTCGTTAAAAACATCCTGGAAGTTGACGCCGACGCCATGAGCCGTATCGGCTACGAGGCAAAAGGGGAATACGGGATGCCTTTTCGCCGTTTTTTTCAAAAAGGCTCCCATCATGTGCATGTTTTTGAAGAGGGCAGCCCCGAAATCAGCCGCCATCTGAAATTTCGCGACTGGCTCCGCACCCACCCTGAGGAGCGGGAAGCCTACGCCCGGCTTAAAATGGAACTCGCCAAAAAATATCCCGGCGACATTTTCCGGTATTGCCTCGGCAAGGAGGCATTTATCACTGCCATTGACGCCAAAGATGGCTACCGCGGCCAGCGGATGGTCATCGCTTTGACGGACAGGGAGCGGGAGGCTGTCTTCGCCCTCCGCCGGGAATATTTCCAAAACCCCCAAGAGTGGTCTTGGGACGAGTCGAATCACGCCCATCTCGTGCTCTATGATAATGCTGAAATCGCCGGCTATGCCCATCTGCAGTTTTTACCCGATTACGCCCTATTACGCGTGATCATTATCGATGAGCCGCACCGCTACCTCGGGCTGGGGCGCCAGTTTTTGCACATGTGCGAGCGCTGGCTGACGCAGCAAGGGATAACCCTGCTGCAGCTGCATGCCACCAAAGAAGCCAGCCGCTTCTATGAAAAGGAAGGATACCAGGAGATGCCTTTTGAGGATCCCGACGGCGGCGAAACGGAAGAGGGGTGCGTGGCTTTAGGCAAGCGCCTGGACATGCTCAAGAGGAAAAATTAATCCAGCCCTTTTTCAATCAGGAACAAGGCTGCTTCGTTGCTCATGACCTGGTCTAGAAACTTCATTTGAAAATCTGCGATTTCCCGAACATATACCGGTTTTGCATGTTCGATAGCCGTATAATGAACGCCAATATATTCGATGCCGTCCCTTGAGAGACTTTCCAGCTCCTCAACATTTTTTCTTTTATCATCGATGAAGACGATTTTTTTGGGTTTTTTGTTGATGTGAGCGAGAAACGGCTCAAAAATATCAATTTTTTTATTAAAATCACCGACGAATAAAATGCCTTGAGTATAGAGCGTCGGGGTCGAAGAAGGGATGCTGAAGCTCTCTTTTGAAGGGGCGGTTGCGCTGAAGTCGAAGCCGAGAGAGGCGACTTGCCTTAAGGTAGAATCGATAACCGATGGCTGCCTGTGGGTCAACCCCATAATGACTACGCCTCTTTCTTGCAGTTGTAAAAGAGAAGGGACAAATTCCTCTTCCAAAGGTTTGACGCGGCTCGCTTTTTGCGTTTTAATCCAACCCGGATAGACGGCGCGAATGCCTTCTTCCCGGCTCATGCCCGCCTGCATCTTTTGCTGCAGTACATCATAGAACCAGTTGGCATGCCCCAGGGCTTGCGCCCCCTCGAAGAGGCAATTATCCAGATCGACGAGGAACCAAGTCTCATTGTCGATCAGAGGGGTAACCTCTTCGATAAAGCGTGTTTCGACAATTTTCGCCTCCACAACGGATAATGCGAGGAAAAAAACAGCCAATTTTATATACCCAAACAACCTCAAAATTTGGGATTTCGGCTTTGCCAAAGCCCCGGGATTCAACGATCGTAAACAGGTCCATATTGACCTGTTTACGATCGATTGAATCGCGGGAGCTTTTGCTTTGCCGAAAACCGGTATAAATAAGCGCATACTATTTTGTTATTGATTTTGTGTTATTACCATTTCTCCATTCGATATAATCGCTCAAAACTTGAGCGTGATCAAAAGCGAGCTCTTTCCATGGAATATCTTCCAGCTTAACAACGAACGCTTTTGCCGCATCATCGCCGGCCGTTGGCAGCTGATACGCTTTTGCCGTGTGAGCGACTTCCACCGAATGGTGCCTGAAGTCTCTTGCGGGATCGGAATAGACATGAAATTGTTTCAGGTCGGCAAGTTCCAGGTTAACTTCTTCCTTCATCTCCCTTCTGACGGCGTTTTCCACAGTCTCGCCATATTCCACCTTGCCTCCGGGAATTGCCTTGCCGAAGGGCTCTTTGCCCCGTTCAATCAATACAATACCGAGGAATTGCCCCTCTTTATGGATCTCAATAATAGCAGTCGTAGTTAGGATCGGGGGCTTATGGGCCGCCAGGGGTGCGAGCACCAGAAAAAAAATAATACAAAAGAAATTGAAACTTCTTTTCATAATAAATCCTCATTTTAAGGGGAAAATTTTACCAAAAATAGGCAAATGGTGTCAAAGGAAAGCCATTTTTTACTTGCCTCCTAAACCTCTTGTGTCATAGAAGAGCTCAATCTTTGAGATGAGTCCTTCTCGAAAGCTCAATAGAGAAGCCGCCTGCAAATTTTTGGAAAGGCCGGGAATTTCTACCTCATAGACAATCATCGCTTGATCCTCTGAACCAAATTTGGCGCGGATTGTCAGAGTCTTAAAAATACCTGTAAATCCCTTCGCCGCTTTGAGGACCGCTTCTCTGCCGATTACTTTTTCCTGTGGATCGGTAAATTGAATATCAGGGTGCAAATATTTTTTCACCTCTTCGATGTTTTTCTCTCCAAGAGCCGTGTAATAAGCTGCGCCTATAGCCTTTGTATCCATCATCGTCTCCTCTGTTTGACAATCAAAATTGATTATAGTAGACTATATTCATTAAGTCAATAGTGAGTTATATGTCAGAAATCAAAAAAAGACCTTACAAGTCAATATCCAGGAAGACTCAAGCAGCGCAAACAAGAGGCCGGATTCTTGGCGCTGCGAAAGACCTCTTTGAATCAGAGGGGTTTGAGTGTGTAACAATTGAAAAAATTGCTCAAGCCGCGGACGTTTCAATACCCACCATCTACTCGCTCTTTCAATCTAAGCGCGGCGTGCTTCGCGCCTTAATGGATGAGGCCCTTCCCGCGGATCAGTTCGAAGCCCTTGTAGAAAGGAGCATAAAGGCGAAATCGCCGCAAGAGCGCCTCCGTTTTTCAGCTAAAATCGCCCGTCAGATGTACGACGCTGAGAGGGCGCAAATGGATATTTTTCGAGGCGCAGCTGTTTTGGCTCCTGAGTTCAAAGAGCTCGAAAAAGAAAAAGAGATGCGCCGTTATAATCGGCAGGAAGTGACCATAAAAGCGATGGCCAGGGAAAAATCCCTAGCGAAGGGGCTTAGCCAAACCAGGGCACGAGACATCTTATGGGCTTTTACCGGGCGCGATATGTATCGGATGTTTGTGGTAGAACAAGCATGGACATCTGAGGAATATGAGAAGTGGCTGGCACAGTTGCTCATCCGCACCTTGGTGGGTGAATAGTCTCTTCAAAAAGTTTTCAGCTTGGGAAATTTAGACCAGAGATGTTCATGTTCCTCAGAAGCTTGAAGCAGCCGAAAGCGCGAATTGCAGGCTCTTTCCGTTCGAACTACTATGTTGCCCTGGCTTAACTCTGCTGCCACTTTTGCCCAAACGATATGCTTTTCATGCATCCGTTTCTGAATGAGGGTGAGAAGCTGCCTATCTTCCTGATGGCTCCAACCCGGAAATTTTTTTGTCGCTTTGTACGCCGCTGCGGCTTTTAGTTTAGAACCTTGCAACACTTTATAGCGCGCAACACACGCCGTTCGACTGCGGAAAATGCCCTTGTGATGGAGTGCCTCCCGCAATTCCTCTGCCACTTTCTGCCACCCGATCAGAACCGATTTTTTCCCCTTCACGATATTTAGCAACTGATGATCTTCCTTAGGCGTCCAAAAATTGTATTGAGCCTGCTTTGCCGCTTCTGCTGGAGGTTCGGTGGTTTGCCTATTCCTCTTTTCAGTGGCAGGGGCTGTTGTATTATCGGCAAGGGCGGTCAGCTCTTTCAACAAGCCTGGGCCCCTCTGCGCGGGAGGAGCCGACGCAAGGGAAACCCGTTTCTTCATTTCAGTGATAGGAGCTGCTGCACCATCGGCAAGGGCGGTCAGCTCTTTCAACAAGCCTTGGCCCCTCTGCGCGGGAGGAGCTGACGCAAGGGAAACCCGTTTCTTCATTTCAGTGATAGGAGCTGCTGCACCATCGGCAAGGGCGGCCAGCTCTTTCAACAAGCCTGAGCCCCTCTGCCTGGGAGGAGCTGACGCAAGGGAAACCCGTTTCTTCATTTCAGTGATAGGAGCTGCTGTACCATCGGCAAGGGCGGCCAGCTCTTTCAACAAGCCTGAGCCCCTCTGCCTGGGAGGAGCTGACGCAAGGGAAACCCGTTTCTTCATTTCAGTGATAGGAGCTGCTGCACCATCGGCTAGAGCCGCCAGCTCTTTCAACAAGCCTGAGCCCCTCTGCCTGGGAGGAGCTGACACAAGGGAAACCCGTTTCTTCATTTCAGTGATAGGAGCTGCTGTACCATCGGCTAGGGCCAACAAGCCTGAGCCCCTCGTCGGTTTGGCGGGAGTGGGCTCCTGAATTGGAGGGAGTGCCGCGGCCGGAGGCGCTGAATCATGTATTAAATATAAATCGACAGGGTCTTGTAAAGGGTCGCATAGGCCGCCCTCCTCTTCCCGCTTAAGGCTTGCCATAGATAAACTAGGATACTCGATATCCTCAAACAGTATGATTTCATTATTCCCGTTTGGAAAATCATGAGAATTAAGGGCATGATAGACATTCATCGGCGGCATGGGGTATAGGTTTTGTTGCCGGCCAAAATCTGTCCGAGCCGCCCAACCGTTGTGATTCTGCTGCAGGGCATACGAGGCAAGATTTTGTTGCAAATAAAAATCTTGCTTTTCATCCCCTGTTGACTGGGAGTAATCTCTCGGATTGAATTTTCCTGCGTCGACTTGCATCTTAAATCAATAAAGTGTTTTTGTGGCAGGATATTAACACAGGCTGATATTAATAATCTAATTAAAAACAGAGGGCAGCGGCGGTATACTATTATTGGAGTCGAGGCAACTATTGTCGTCAAGAGAGGGTCTGCTTTAGGCAAGCCCTCCTCAGGGATAATTAGAGTTTAAAATCATTAATTAATTTTACAAGCTGGAGGGCAATCCGCTGTAATGGTCAGAGCGCTCCGTGCAGTTCAGAGATTCTTTTTTTGAACGTCAAAGCTCCCGGGGTAAGTAACAGCTTGAATATATCTATACATATATGTTATTATCTATCTAAATGGATAGATTTCTTAAGATCGGCGAAGCCGCTAAAATATTAGGATGCAGCATAACAACCCTTAGGAGATGGGAAAAAGGTGGAACTCTTTTGCCCGATCGAAAAACAAAAGGAGGAACTCGCTACTACTCTCAGGGGAAGTTAATCAAAAAAAACCACCTCGAAACTGAATTGACATTGGGTTATGCGCGTGTATCCAGTCACGATCAAAAAGAGGATTTAGAACGGCAAAAAGAGGTACTTGCTTCATTTTGCCTGAAAAATGGATGGACATATGAAATCATAGCAGACCTCGGATCTGGGATGAATTATCGAAAAAAGGGACTTAAAACCCTTTTAGATGCCATTTTGGAAATAAAAATAAGGCGTTTAGTAGTTACACATAAAGATAGACTGCTCAGATTTGGTGCAGAACTTATCTTTGCTCTCTGCGAAAACAAACAGATCGAAGTAGTGATCATTAATCAAGGGGAAGAAACCTCTTTTGAAGAGGAGCTCACCAAAGATGTCCTTGAAATTATTACTGTGTTTTCTGCAAGGTACGGAGCTAGAAGCCGGAAGAATAAAAAACTGATAGAAGCTGCAAAAATCCTGATTGATGATAGCCCCTGATGAGCAACATTACCTATCAAACACGCCTCAATCTTCTTGAAGACTCCTCCCAAAAATTGGGAGAATACGCTTTTTTATCGACCAAAGTAAAACATCATCTCTTTAAAGACCTGATATTGAAGAAGGATCGCAATGAATTAAAGCGATCTTATTTGAAGGCGTTTAAAATTACAGCTCGTCAATATAATGCCTGCCTTGTGGAAGTCGAAGGAAAAATTGCCTCTATCATTGAGAGGACAAAAGTAAGGATTACTGAACTAAGCGAACAGATCAATTCTTTAAAAAAAACAATAAACAAATTCAAAAGGGATAAACACAAACTCCATAATAAAAAGAGGAAATTGCACAGTCTCGAGAATAAGATTAAACAACTTAAAAGCGATCTTAAAAATGGAAAAATACGCCTTTGTTTCGGTGGAAAGAGACTTTTCCATTCCCAATTTCATTTACATGAAAATGGTTACGCTTCTCATCAGGACTGGAAGCAGGATTGGGATAAGCAAAGAAATTCGGAATTCTTTGTTTTGGGATCCAAAGAGGAGACAGCCGGAAACCAGACATGTACTGCGAAAATCAATGAAGACGGCTCTTTTGATTTGCGCCTTAGACTTCCTGATGTGCTCCAGGAAAATGGCAAATACCTCATTATCCCTAATGTGCGTTTCAAATATGGACATGACGTTATTCTTTCAAGTTTAAGATCTTGCCTCGAAAGAAAAAGCAGTGGTGATAAGTCGTTTGGAGTTGCTATCTCCTACCGATTTAAAAAAGACAAAAAAGGGTGGATACTCTTTCTAACAACCTCTCGAGCTCAACCGGAAAAGGTAACAAAAGAGGGTATAGGAGCCATTGGAGTCGATATTAATGCCAACCATTTGGCCTTCGCCGAGACAGATCGATTCGGGAATATCATCAATAAAGGAGTTCTCCCCTTAAATACTTATGGAAAGGACAAAAACCAAACTTTAGCTGTTATTGGGGATGTCTCTGCTCTGTTAGTTTCATTGGCAGTCGAAACAAAAAAGCCGATCATTCTTGAAAAGTTAGATTTTCAAAAGAAGAAGATGACTCTTAAAGAAGAGTCCAGCAAAAAGCAATCGAGACTCCTTTCCTCTTTTTGCTATCGAAAAATTCTTGAGCGATTGCAGTCAAGAGCCTGGGCGTCCGGTGTGAGTTGTTATCTGGTCAATCCGGCTTTTACCTCGATAATCGGTTTTGTTAAATTTTCAAATAGGTACGGACTTTCAACACATCAAGCGGCGGCATTTTGTATTGCACGCCGCTATTTAGGATTTTCTGAAGAACCTCCCAAAGCCATATGTAAAATATCTGACGGCAAAAACTCCCAGGTCACTTTACGCCTACCTGTAAGGAATCGGCGCAAACATGTCTGGGTTGTTTGGGGATTAGTAAAACGGAAAGTACGAGTGGCGCTTGCAGCGCATTTCCAAACGATAAATAGTCGATCCTCTGATCCTCCTTTAAAAAATCGGTCAGTGAGATAGTATTTTTGGAAATTGTTGGTGAGATTCCAGCACACGAATCGTTAGCAAAACTGCTTGGCTGGCGTTCTCTCCTTTCTTCTCTTAAATGAGCAGATTTGGATAGATATTTAGGAGCGGTTTGAACATTGATTAATACAACCTTCCGATCTTCAAACCGCGGGGCTTTCACGCCAAAAAAAGTTTTAAAAGTTAAATGCCCAAAAAAAATATGGTAAAACGTAACATTTAGGCTCATTTATAACAACAGGAAAATGGCTATAAGATAGTAATTGAAATAAATCATTAATTACAGTATTGTTTATTAAAAAACAGATGGATTCTAAAATGGATATAAATAATTTAATTACCAACTCGATTTTTAACCCGGTTGCACCGAACTATAATTCAGTGTCTGATTTTAGAGATTTAAGTATACAAAATCGGATGATAACCATTTTTCTCACCTTTTTAGCAACGGTTGCTTCCCTGCCGATTTTAGGTTTAGGAGGTGTAGCTGCTTTTAGGGTCTTAGTTAATAATTTTTCTGCAAAAAAACTAGCTAAAGGCGATGATCCAAAGGTCGATAAAGTCACTGATGTTGCCATTAAGATGATAGACCCTTCTAAAACAAAAAAAGACATTCTTGAGTTTATAAATAGAAATTATCAAGTAAAATACAAAAGTCCAAGCTTAGAAAATATAGAAGATGCTGAAATTTTTCTTTTGGATGATTTAACAGAGGAACAAAGACGCCTGAATTGCTTGTTTATCGATAGTTTTGCTGAGGAAGGAAGTGCATTGATGTTAGAGTCTGTTCCGGCTAATGAAGAAGTTGCCGCACTTCATCTTCAGGATAAATATTTAAAAAAGCCTATTAAAAGAGTGGGATGGGATTTAAGTGATAAAGAATTACATCATTTTACAGATAAAGGGGCCCAATTATTTGCAAAAACCCTTGAGCTATCTTGTAAAAAGCAACTGTTGCTTGATTTGAATAAAGCAGTAGAAGCACAGCGGCTGCGTGACAAAATAGTTGCATTAACGGAAGAACTTTTAGCTTTAGAACCTGAATTTGTTCCCAATCTTCATGAGCATATGGTTCAGAGCCATCCAAAAAGGGCTCAAAAATTGATGGAAACCCTAATAAAACAGGAAACAGAGGCAGGGCCGGGAAAAAGATTGTTTCTTATAGCGGGAAGCAAGCATCTTTTTAAAATTCAACCTAGTCTGGGGAATGACATTCATATTAATACGCTGCATGATTTTTTGAAATCGCGAAAAGCCGTGATTCTTTCCTCAGAAAAGAATTAAATAAGTCCAACCACCTGCGTGCGGATATATTTCATTTCGTGAGGTGAATGCGTTCTTTCATAGAATTGTTTTGTCATGTCTGTACCGGCATTACTAAGAAAGATCTGGTTAGCCCCGGGATGATGCAGCTTAGTGATGATTTCGGAGACATTCAGCACACAATTGTCTACCACGACATAGCAATCTGTAGGGGTTTTATGCTTTTGAATTTCTTCCCAGGAAATCTTTGGTTTCCTCGCTAATTCTTCCGTGTACAGATCCCCGGCTTTGTATTGCTTGTCCTGTTTATCTTCGTTTTTTTGGTATGTCTTTCCAAAAATGGCGATTGCCCCAAGAGCCAAAATTAGCGGCGCTGCCAAAGCCCCTCCGCCCAATCGGTTCATCCCCCAATTCATCTCTGTAATAGACGATATAGCACTCATTTAACCTCCTATCATTTATAATAATTATAGAGTTTAATATTTAAAAATAAATTAATATTTTATAAAGATTTAAAATAATGATTTTTATTGATAATAATATAAATGCGATTTATAATTTCTTCTTTTTTTAAGGAGAATTATCATGCAACCTTCAGTTTCATTTACGCATCGTACTATGGATGCAAAGTTGGAATATTACAATTTTCCCGATGGAGAAGATAAGATAGTTTTTAAAACAAATTCTACCCCTCAACTCGTCCTGACGCTGGAAAAAATCGATCGTATTTGTCCCGGCATGACGGTGGGAATAGAGCATTCTTTTGAGTGCGAAAGCTACCGCTACGAACACCTCCCCTCTTCCTGCTATCAGGTCCTCACTTTCACCAATGTCTGGCCCCAAACGCAAAAGCTGTACACTTATTGGAGCGATAATCCCACAAAGATATATACACATAAAATCATCAAAATTTATATTCCAAGTGATAAATCGCAACTGCCGCAAGTGATGGCCGGTCTAATGTAGAAATGGTTCTTTGAAACATTTGGACCAAATGGTACCATAATGCCCTATGGAATCTCAAAAATTTATCCCTGAATCTCGCGAAGAGCTGTTCATGCTTGGCAATCTCCATATTGCCTCAAGAGCGATCCATTTCTTCACTAAGGTGCCGATCGCAGACTTCCTTTTGGACAGGGCGAAATCCTCCCAAGAGATCGCCGAGCGGTTTCAGTTGGAAAGGGAGGCTTTGCACAAGCTCCTGCGCCTGCTTTGCTCCTTCCAGATCCTGAAGGAAGAAGAGGAGGACCTTTTCTCCCTCACCGCTGTGGGAAAATATCTTTGCCATAGCCATCCCGAATCGTTGAAAGACCTGCTCTTTTGGGATGAGACGAGGTGGGCGCCCCTTGGGAAATTAGAAGATACTCTCAAAACAGGATCGGAGGCATTTTCTCTTCTTTATGGAGAAAAGTACTTTGATCACCTCTCCAAAAATCCGGAGCTTCAACTCGCCTTTGATCAACATATGCGCTCTGTTTCGCAGGAGGAGAATCAAATCCTGGCCAAGACGCTGCCGCTAAAAGACTTTGCCCAAGTGATGGATGTGGGAGGCGGGGAAGGGGGGCTTTTAGCCGCGATTCTCGCAAAACACCCTTCGATGCATGCTATTCTCTTCGATCTTCCCGAGACCGTAGATGCCGCTAACGCCGCCTTGCAAAAGAAATTTCCCGGACGAATCACATGCCTGAAAGGGAGTTTTTTTGAGCCCATCCACGCTGCGTGCGATGCGGTCATTCTGAAACGGGTGCTGCACGACTGGAACGATGAACAGTGCGTCGAGATTTTGAGGCAAGTGAAAAGAACACTCCCGGCAAACGGGAAGCTCTTGATCATCGAGGCGGTGCTTAAAGGGCGGGAAGACAGCCCTTTGATTCGGCTGTTTGACCTTTTCCTTCTGAATGTCTTTGGGGGGAAAGAAAGGACGCTTGCCGACTATCAGAAGCTGCTCGTCAACGCCGGATTCAAGTTCTCAGAGCTGATTGAAACAAGCTCCTCGATGAGCATCCTCGTGGCTCACTGAGGGCCCTCTTGGCAAAGTAAATCCCCAGATTGTCGTCAAACCAGAAACACTTATAATAATTTTTATAATATTTAACATTCTATTAACAACTTTACTAAAAAAGATGAATTTAGTATATTAATCAAAACATTTTATCATGGGTTGTTTATGAATATAGCTGAAATTACCTCCACTTATGGTGCTTATGGGTTGGATGTTCTCTCGAATATTCAGGCGCGCGATCTCAAAATGACTTTTAATTCAACCACAAAAATATTTACTCTGACAGGCAGCTCCTCATTAGAGAAAGCAAAAGTAAATGCGATCTTCAAACAGGTAGAAAACGAAGTTTGGAAGCCTATGCTCTGCGAGAGGGCGTCCTTGGAGGATTATACCTTTCAATTGGTAGAATCGGACCCTTATGATTATGAAATCAAAATTCGTCGTCCTGGCGAGACCGACCGTCACTTTGAAGCGAGAAAAATTGTGGCCATTATGCAGGAAGCGATGTCTATTGAACTTGAAGGCAAACAGGTGATCGATGTTGGTTGCAGAAGCTGTGAAAATACGATTGTCATGGCAGAGGCAGGAGCAGCCGTGGTAGGCATTGATCCTGATAGCACGGAATTTGTTACGAATGGGAAAATTGAGCTTGCCCAAGCAACTTTGCAAGAATACGTAGTCGCCAATCCTGACAAGAGGTTTGATCTTGCTACTGTCTTTTTATGGAATATCAACAGGGAAAAAGAGGAATTTGTTAAATCATTAGCAAGCATTATCGAGCCAAATGGTCAAGTGATTATTGGGTGGGTTGATGATGAGTATGACTCTTTACCCTCTTTAATTAAGGCTGCATTTGGGAACGTGAAGTATTATAAATTTCGCGATACTCTAAACTGCAAGATGGTGAAGTGCTCTAGGCCAAAGCGCTAAGTTGCCCCCCCCCGTTGCCATAATAAGTCTTTTTAATGTATATTGCTGAATATGAATATTAACGAGAAGTTCTTTAGAGACTTTACTGCGGCTGATTTCCAAAGAGAAGCGGCGCATATGTATCTGATTGCTTCCATCTGTCACCAGACATTGCAGCAAAAAGCGGAGTATTTGGCCGATTATCTTCAGCGGAAACTGGGCGTTTTGAAAGAACGTTCCACTCCTTACCTATATTCAGCTTTTTCAGAGCCGGACGGCAGGCGGGTTTGTGAGAGAATCACTGAACTTCTGAAAATATATCACCAAAGCCTCTTTCCTCTGATAGATAAGTAGATATTAGGAGAAATATGACAACATCTATAGACGCTTTTGTCGGTTCCACGAATCCGAACAAAGTGCAGGCAGTTTTTGGAACTCTTCAAAAATTTCACTCCGGGAGCACGGTCAAAGTAATCCCCTGTAACGGCAAACCGGGTATCGTAAAGTGGGGATCGCAAGAGGCCGTCGGTCAGCCTTTTGGCGGGAGGCAAACGGCCTTCGGTGCCATCAATCGCATGAATGATTGTTGGCAGAACCAGTTCAAAACAACCTATGCCATCGGTTTAGAAAATGGGTTAGTCCGGTCTATAGAAGTTGGCAAACAGGGACAAAACTGGTTTGATGTCTGTTTTATAGCTGTCCGGAGCAATGTTCCTGGATCCTCTATCGTCATCAAACGGGGAGCTTTTGTTCAAACCGAGTTTGCGCCTCCTGAAAACAGCAATCAGGAAGCCTTTGATAAAGCGGTTCGCGCTTATCACGCATGTATTATGCCGCAAATTAACAACAATACAGATCTTTATCTCGGGTGGACAAAAAATAACCCCGATGGTCCCCGCACGAGATCCGATTACCTGAGCCAATGTCTGAACGAAGCGCTCAAAGAACAATCGATTGTCCAGGAAGCGCATCAAATCGTCAAGCGGTGTGTCGAAGCGGGAATGGCGGCTTCGGCAGGACCCCGATACCGCCATATGTTATGGACAAGAGATCTGGCGTATATGGCCCCGGTATACTTGCAAGAGGGGTATGACGATCAATTCTTAACCGCGCTAAGAAACCTGAAAGCCGCTCAATGCAACAAACATGAGTCTTATAACAATGGATATGAATCGTTTGACCGGTTTGGCAATTTGCCGATTGTCTGCATCCCGCAAGAGAATCAAGCCCATTTTCTGAGGCAGCGCCTCCGCGGCACTGAGGAGGAGCCTTTTTGGCAAAGGCAGCTCAAGAATTTTTGCCAGGAGAAGTGCCCCGATAAGTTTTTTCCTGACAAAGATTTAGAGTCTCTTTCGCTTGCAGAGCTGACATCTTATTATCATGAACTGCTGGCATTTCAAAAATCACTTAACATGGCTGAGGCGCCTAGACCCTCATTTGCCCTTCAAAAATTCATCGAGGGCACCTTGGAAAATTTAACGCCCGGGACGCGAGACAGTGAAATTCATTATATCAGAGCCTTCCTTACCTTTGTTAAGCGGCATCCTGAAAAGAAGGAGCAGCTGCTGGAGGAATTTGGCGCCTCTATTGCCGGAGCCCTCAGTTATTTGTTCGCGAATGTGATTGATTCTGAAGATGGTTTGCCTCTTGGCGCCGATTCCCGAGATATTTTTGCCGACCTCTTGTATGACTCAAAAGTTCTTTCCAATGCCCTATTTTGGTATCAAACGCTCGAACTTCTGCAGGAGCATGTCGAACTGAAGATTCCACAAGGGGAATTAAGCCGGCTTAGAAGTTCCATCCAGAATAAATTGTTATTCCATGGAGGGGAATTCGCGCCTCGTGATTTCATTCCCGGAAGGCGTGCCGGCCTTGTAGATCATCCGGTCAATCCGTCGCCCGTTGATAAGATTATTACCGAGGACAACCCAACTTTTATCCATGGAAAAACAGTAGATGGTCAGTCGCTTGCGCTCGCGGTTTTAACCGGTCTGATCGATGCGCAGTATTACAATAAGGTGATTGATTATTTTGAAGCTGCAGATTCTCCCATTGGGGTTCGGGTCTTCGCCCCGATTAGCGGCAAAACAGATAAAGAGTCTTTGCTGCTGAAGGAGGTGAAGGGCCAAGTAGTCTGGCCGCATGTCTCCTGGTCGATCGTGCGGGCATTGATTAAGATGGGAACGGAACGATCCCTGAACATGGCTGAAGAGCAAAGAGATAAGTTGATGCGGCTTGGGGGATGCGGCGAATGGTACGCCATCGACCCCAGGACACAAGCGTGTATTCGCGGGGGTGATTCCCAGCAAGGATGGGCGGCGACAGGCATGATCATGGCGATTGACGATTTTTATCGCTATTACGCGACGATTTAGAGGAAATCCTCCAGCAGCTCATTGGGGTCTGAGCTCCCTCCGCGGCCGATGATTTTCGACAGATAACGCTCCCCCATATGGGGATCTAAAAGACCGCCGTGCGACTTGATGTAGTTAAAGATTTTGAGGGCTAATTGCTTGGACCAGGGATAGCTGTAATACTTGGCTCCGTAAGAAGTCAAATGGCCAAAGGCGCATAAATAATGATTTTCGGCGTCATAGGCGATAATTTGCGGCGTGGATTCAAAAACCTCCTTCACAATAGACTCAAGGTCCTTATCTTTGCCCGCCTTGAATAAGTTTAAAGAGAGTCTGGCATAGTGGATTTCCGTGCCGGTATGGTCGCTGTCTCCCCCTGTGGCCGGATGGGCGGCGTCTTTTTTGCCTCTTGAGGCGATCAGGCTATCGATGAGAACGTCGGGCAACGGTTCTTTGGTCTGATAATGGCAGCTTATCCTTTTAAGAATGTCGCGGTCCCACATCCACTCCTCCAATAATTGGGACGGAGTTTCTATGAAATCCATTGTGGTGTTGTAGGCCGCTTTGGTGGGCATCTCCGCCTTCCCAAAAAGGGCGTGGAGGGCATGGCCGAATTCGTGGAAGAAGGTTTTCACTTCATGATGCATGAGATGGGCTGATTTGGAAAAATTGGCGATGACCACGGCAAGGGCCGGCGCATATGTTTGGCCCTGATCGAAACTCATCGGCGGAATGATACAGTTGCAGCAGCAATGGGAGTACTTATTTTCCCTGGGAAAGAGGTCAAGCAGCACCTCGCCGGCCAGGGATTGATGGCGGAAAACTTCGATCACCTGGACCGAAGGGTCCCAATATTCCCCTTTGCGGAGTTGAAATTTGAGATCAAAAAACTGCTCGTAGACATGGAAAAGCCCTTGAAGCGTCTCTTCCAGGGGAAAATACTCCGCGATCTGGTTTTCATCTATCTGCTTATGGAGATACGCCGCGTCCCACCCATTGATTTGACTTAACCCTTCCCAGGCGCTTTTGATTTTGGGATGCGCTTCTTCCGATAGGCGGTCCAAAAAGGCTTCGACCCGTTCCACTGTCCGGGCCATTTCCGGTGCGATATCGTACTCCGCAAAGGAGTTATAACCCAAAAGCTTTGCCAGGTCGTCGCGGCAATTGATGATTTTCGTCAAAACTTCCAGATTTTGGGGATAGCCCCGGTTATGGAAGCGATGATAAAAATCGCGCCGCGTCTCCTCATCCGGACAGTTATGCATGACCTCGTAGTACGTGGGATAGTCCAATGAGGAGGAAATATTAGTCTGAAATTGGATCGACAGCAAGGCGATCTGCTTCTGCAAATCTTTTAATCTCTCATACTCTTGCGGGTTCAAATCAAGCCCCGCTCTTTGAAACGCCTTCACGGCATTTGTCAAGTAGTACTCTCTTTCGGGATTCAGCCCCTCTTTTTTGGTTTCAAATTCCCTAAAAGCGCGGTACATCTCTTTATTGGTTTCAAAGAGGTCGATTTGAAGTTTCCACCAGTCGGCAAGCAGGCCTTCGGCTGCTTTTCGAATGTTGTCATCGGGATGCACCATTTTCAGCGTGGCGATTGCGCTGCCATGGATCCGGAAATAGGCCAGGGTCCGATCATACGCGAGAACGGTATTTTCAAAGGTGCGCTCTTTAATGGAAGCAATCTGCCCGATGCGCCCCGTGACAAGACTTTGAACCGCTTGGAAATTAGCCTCTAATTCCTGGGCAGTTTTGGGAAAAAGAGCAAATTCAGCCTGCGCCGGCTGAACTATCATCCCTTGATCACAATGTTTAACAACTTGTTCGGAACAAAAATTAATTTAACGATCTCCTGTCCGTCGATAAAGCGCTGTACGGTCTCCAAATCCTTCGCGAGGGCGAAAATTTCATCCTGGTTCCGGTCTTTTGGCAGATCAAAGCGGCCGCG
This sequence comes from uncultured Chlamydiae bacterium, assembly GCA_963696295.1. GTDB lineage: Bacteria > Chlamydiota > Chlamydiia > Chlamydiales > JAJFMB01 > CAVOJR01. Next base: position 3,064,411 of record CAVOJR010000001.1, read on the forward strand.
CAGTTTTCCGTTCACCTGAACGACATAAGTCACCTGCTCATCTTCCAGGTATTTCTTGTTCAATTCTGGGAAAGGGCAATAGCTCAGCGATTCGGTGCAGCCCAAGTGCTCCCAGAGCTCCTCGGCAATATGCGGCGCGAAAGGCATCAGCGCCTGGGTCGCCATCTTCACAACTTCCCTCGGGTATTGGGGAAGCTTGGTGATCTCGTTGATGAATTCCATCATTTTGGCGATGGCTGTGTTAAATTGCAGAGCCTCAATATCTTGAGAAACAAAGTGTACGAGGCGGTGTCCGAGTCTCATGGCCTGCTCATTCTCCTCGTCAGTCACCTTTTCCGAAGTGGCCATATCGTAAAAACGGGAGAGAAAACGGAGGCAGCCGGTGACAGCGTCGGTGCTCCACGGTTTTTCTTTCTCGAAAGGTCCGATAAACATGCCATAGAGACGGATGGCGTCGGCGCCAAACTCCTCGATGAGTTCATCGGGCGAAATCCCGTTCAGTTTCGATTTCGACATTTTATCGATCTGGCTTTTCAAAGGCTCTTTGGTGACGCGATGGAAATATTTCCCTTCCCGCTCCTCCACTTCCGAGGGATCGACATAGACGCCGTTGCTCTGTTGATAGGAGCGCGCCGTGACCAGCCCCTGGTTGCGCAATTTTTGGAACGGCTCCGGGGTGTGGACATAGCCCAAATCGTAGAGGACTTTATGCCAGAATCTGGCGTAGAGCAGATGCAGCACGGCGTGCTCCACCCCTCCCACATAAAGATCGACGGGCAGCCAATACCGCTCCGCTCTTTGGCTCCAGGCCTCATTTTGGTTGCGCGGATCGCAAAAACGGAGATAGTACCAGCAGGAGCCGGCCCATTGCGGCATGGTATTCGTTTCGCGAAGAGCTTTCTTGCCCGTTTTTGGGTCGGTGACTTCTACCCATTCTCTCACCTTGGCCAGCGGGCTTTTGCCGTCGCCGCTAGGTTTGTAATCGGAAATTTCCGGCGGAGAAAGGGGCAGTTCATCGAGTTCCAAAACCCTTTTTGAGCCATCTTCAAAGTGCAGAATCGGAAAGGGTTCAGCCCAGTAGCGCTGCCGGGAAAAGAGCCAGTCGCGGAGTTTGTAATTGACTGTTTTAAGGCCGGCATGATGGTTTTCAAGCCATTTGGTTACAGCGTCGATCGCCTGATCCATGCTGCTTGTGCCATTCAAAGAGAGATCGGCGTTTTTGCTGTTAATATAGGTTCCCTCCCCGCTCCAGCAGGCGTCTCCAGCCATAACCAGTTTACGGAACTCTTCTAAATTGGCTCCTTCAGGGACAAATTCTTTGAAGTTCTCAAAATCGGGCTCAAAAACGGCGCGCACAGGCAACCGGTAGACTTTGGCAAAATCGAAATCGCGCTGATCGTGCGCGGGAACGCCCATCACCGCCCCGGTTCCATAACCCATCAAAACATAGTCGCCGATCCAGATAGGCACTTTTTCCCCGTTGACAGGATTGATCGCATAGGCGCCTGTGAATACACCGGTTTTCTCTTTGGTCGCTTCAGTCCGGTCCATGTCGCTCTTCAGCGAGGTTTGCTTCTGGTAGGCGTGAACCTGCTCTTTTTCAGTGGAGATCTTTTCCACCAACGGATGCTCCGGCGAGAGCACCATGTAAGTCACCGCGAAAAGGGTGTCCGGCCTGGTCGTAAAGACGGTGATCTTCTCATCCTTTCCATCCACTTTGAAATCGATCAGCGCCCCTTCGCTTCTACCGATCCAGTTCACCTGTAATTTTTTCAATCCTTCCGGCCAGTCGATCATTTCCAGATCTTTGAGGAGGCGGTCGGCGTAGGCGGTGATCTTTAAAACCCATTGCCTTAAAGGTCTTCTTTCCACAAGGTGGCCGCCCTCTTTAGCGCGTCCGTTTTCCACCTCTTCGTTCGCGAGCACAGTGCCTAAAGCCGGGCAGTAGTTGACCAGCATGTCGGCTTCGTAAGCCAGCCCCTTTTCGTAAAGCTTCGTGAAAATCCACTGGGTCCATCTGTAGTAGTCGGGAGAGCTCGTGGCGATTTCGCGGCTCCAGTCGTAGCTGTAGCCGACCGCTTGCAGCTGCTTGCGGAAGTTATCGATATTTTTCTGCGTGCTCTCTCTTGGATGGGTGCCGGTGCGGATGGCGTATTGTTCGGCGGGCAGGCCGAAGCTGTCCCAGCCCATGGGGTGCAGAACGTTGAAGCCCCGCTGCCTTTTATAGCGGGTGACGACATCGGTCGCGGTGTAGCCGACTAAATGCCCCACATGCAAACCGGATCCCGAAGGATAGGGAAACATGTCGAGGATGTAGTATTTCGGCTTGCTGTCATCAATGCCGACTTCAAAGGTTTTCTTCTCTAACCAAAACTTTTGCCATTTCGGTTCAATTTTTTTATGATCGTATTTCATTTGTTTTTTCTTGGTTGACTTGCGATAATCATATGGGAAGAAAGAGAAAAAAAGCAATCCAAAAGGCCTATTATCTAGAATTTGACAGAGCCTGGTATTCCCGGCTCGAATCGATCACATGGCGGGATAGGCTGAAAATGGCAATCACGTTGATCAGAAGCATTGAGGTGACGGCGATATCGGCAAGGGTCCAAACCATTTCCACCTTGATCAGAGCGCTGAGAGGAACGAGCGCAATAAAAACATACCTGAACAGATGGCTTTTCCCGGTCCCAAAGAGATACTCTGTCGCCTTTTCTCCGCAATAGGCATACGCCAGAATCGAGGTGTAGGCAAAGAGGATCAGGCTGATCAAAACAATATAGTACCCCGATGAGCCAAGACCCTGGGTGAAGGCGTGGACAACCATATTGGTGCTCTTAAGCCCGGGTTCCTGCCAGGCGCCGGTTACAATCAGGACAAGGCCGGTAGCTGTGCAGACGATCATGACCATAAGGGGGGCGATCAGGGTGGCAATGCCATCGACAACGGGGTGCTCCGAACGGGAGCTGGCCTGCAAAATAGGGGCGATCCCCGTCCCCGTGTCCGTGGCGAAAAGGCCTCTATCAAAGCCGGTCGTGAGCGCTTTGAGTACGCTGACCCCCATAAACCCGCCAGCTATCGAAGAGAAGCCAAACGCATGGGCAAACATCAGCTTAAAGGCGGGGATCACCTGATCGTAGTGGTAGAGGATAATCAACAGGGCGGCCCCAAAATATAAAATCGCTTTAAAAGGCACGACGTAGGAGGCGAAGAAGGCGACCCGTTTGATCCCTCCGAAGAGGACTATACCGACAAAGGCGGCTATAAGGATGCTGCAATAGAGAGGATTAAAGCCCATCGATTCCAAAGGGAGAATGATAGAGTTTATCTGGGCAAAATTCCCCACGGCTATAGAACCAAAAATTGTCAGAGCCGCAAAAAGAAACGCGAGCTTTTTGTACCCGAGTCCATCGTGCAAATAGTACATCGGCCCCCCGACAAATTCATTATTCCCCTTATTCCTCCGGTAGCGAACCCCGAGGATACAGCTGGCATACTGAATGGCTGCCCCAAAAAAGGCCATCACCCACATCCAGACAAGAGCTCCCGGCCCTCCCATCGTCAAAGCGACGGCCATGCCGGAAATATTCCCCGTTCCAAAATTCCCGGCCAGGACCGCTGAGATCGCCTCGAACCGGCTGATGCTCCCCTCCGCCTGACTCTGCCTGATCATCACTTTAATGCTGTTTTTTAGCTGCCTGATTTGGACAAAGGGCAATTTGTAGGTGAGATAGATCCCAAGGCCTAAGATCGCAGGAAAGATCAGAAATAGAGTAAAGGTGTGGTTAAAAAACTCTAAAACTTCAAGAATTGACATAAATTCCTATACAATTTATTGATTAACACTATTATTTTAAACAAATTGTATTAATTTATTATAAATCTCATTTAACTTGCCTATTTCCAGAGTTTCTGGCCACTTTCGGTTCAATTTTTTTATGATCGTACTTCATTTGCCAATCTGGTATAGTGTGTTTTTATTGGTTGACTTCAGAACAACCCCGTGCAATACTAAAGGTTATCATTACTATGACAAGAAAGAGAAAAAAAGCGAACCAAAAGGCTCCTCCCGAGCATAAGACGGAGCAGAAAATAGCGAAGGGAAAGCGTTTTCAGGCTCTTTTCAAATTAACAAAAAATCATTTGACAGATAACTTTTACCAGCCCTCCACTAGGGAAGAGCTCGAAGAGGATTTAGAGGTCCCGATTCACCATAAAGAAATTTTCGCGGCAGTGCTGGAGTCTTTAGCCGAGCAGCAAATGGTGGAAGTCAAAGGGGAAAAGTATTTTCAAAAGAAGATTAAGCAAGACACCGTGACAGGCGTCATCCGCATGCACCCGCGCGGATTCGGCTTTGTGCAGCCCGAGCAGACCGATCTTTATTCTCAAGATATCTTTATACCAAAGCCCTACACCCAAAATGCCGTCGACGGAGACCGGGTGGAAATTGTCGTCCATCCCGAGCTTTTGTCTCCGAAGGGCCCTGAAGGGAAAGTCGTTGCCATCCTCTCGCGAGGGAGAACCCATGTCGCCGGCATCATCCACGGCAAAGACAACTACAACAACATGCTGGCTTATGTGCCCATTTTAGGCACCGACCAGGCCGTGATTGTCGAACCCTGGGCCGAACGCGCGCTAAAAGTGGGCGACCGCCTAGTCATGGAAGTGATCGAGTGGGGCGGCGAGGACGCTTGCACCGTCTGCAAAGTAGACCGCTACCTCGGCCATATTTCAGATGCCTCGTGCGATGTGAAGGCGGCGATCGAAGAGTATAACTTGCGCTCCGAATTTCCCGCGCCGGTCATTAAAGAGGCCAAGAAAATCGGCTCCCGCGTCTCTGTCAAGGATCTGGAAGGGCGTGAAGATTTGCGCGATATCGAGAGTTTTACGATCGACCCGACCACGGCCAAAGATTTTGATGACGCTCTCTCTTTAAGCAAAGACAGCCGCGGCCATTACCACTTGCTGGTGCATATCGCCGACGTCTCCCACTATGTGAAAAAAGATTCTCCCGTCGATATGGAAGCGAAGCAGCGCTGCAATTCGACCTATTTCCCCGGCATCTGCGTGCCGATGCTCCCGCCGGAACTCTCGGAAAACCTGTGCAGCTTGAAACCGAAGGTCAACCGGCTGGTCGTCACCGTGTTTATGGAGATAGATAAAGAGGGAAATTTGCTCCAATACCGGATCGCCCGCTCCGTGATTAAAAGCGCCAAGCGCTTCACTTATCACGAAGCCAAGGAGGTCTTGGACGGCTTGAAAAAAAGCGTTCACGCCCCGACGCTCCACCTGATGGTGGAACTTTGCCATCTGCTGAAGCGGAAGCGGTTTGAGCGGGGCAGCATCGAATTTGTCCTGCCCGAGATGCGGATCAATGTCGAAGAGGATGGAAGCCCCGTCGGCACAGAGGTTATCCACTACGATATCACCCACCAGCTGGTGGAAGAGTTTATGCTCAAAGCGAACGAAATTGTCGCGACCCACCTTTGCGAAAAGGGAATTCCGGTCGCTTTTCGCATCCACGACAGGCCGGCCGAGGATAATTTGCGCGACTTCGCCATCTTAGCCGGCGCTTTTGGCTTTAAATTGTCGGAAACCCCCACGCAAGTCGAGCTGCAAAACCTCTTCAACGAAGCGTTGGATACCGAATATGGGCAATATTTGGCGACGAGCTACATCCGGCGCATGCGCCTCGCCCTCTACTCTCCCGACAACATCGGCCACTACGGTTTGAGTTTGAGCCACTACTGCCACTTCACGAGCCCCATCCGCCGCTATGCCGACCTTTTGATCCACCGGGCGCTTTTTGGGGAAGTTTTCGATAAAGAAAGCCTTGAGGTGATCACCAATTACTGCTCCGAACAAGAGCGGATCAGCAGCAAAGCGGAAAACAGCGTGATTCTGCTGAAGAAATTGAGGCTTTTAGCCGCTATATTAAAGAAAGAGCCGAATAAAGTGTATACGGCCGTGATTACGCGCGTTCGCAATTTCGGCATTTTCTTCGAGATTCTGGACTACATGCTGGAAGGCTTCTTTTCCCTCTCTGATCTGCACAACGATTATTATGTCTACCAGCATGACAAAGAGGTGCTTTTCGGGACCCATACCGAAACGAGCATTAAGGCCGGAGACCGGATCGAAGTGGTTTTAAAGTATGTCGATTTTATCACGTTAGAGAGCCGTTGGAATTTAAACGAAAAAGAGAACAGCTATAAAAAACGGAAAAAATACCGATGAGAAAATACTTTCTGGCCGGCCTGGTCATTTTGCTGCCGCTCGCCCTGACCATCATTGTCGTGCTGTTTGTTTTCAACCTGTTGACTAAGCCCTTCGTCGATGTCCTCCACTCCTTCTTTAATTACTATGGAGTCCTGCAAAACGGCTTTCTTATTTTCAGCGCTGAGCAAGTGCGGCAGGTGATCAGCCAGATCATCATCTTCGCTCTCCTCTTCTTCTTTACCGTCTTTGTCGGAATGCTGGGCCGCTGGTATTTGACAAACTCGCTGATCAAAATGTGGGACTATGTTTTCCATCGCATCCCGATTATCCGGACCGTTTACAAAACGTGCCAGGAGGTGATCAACACCATTTTCGCCACCAAGACAAAGTCGTTTAAGCAGGTGGTGATGGTCCCCTTTCCCGACGCAAACACCTACAGCATCGGTTTAGTCACTCAGGAGAACATCCCCAATCTGACCAAAAAAAGCTACGAAGGACTCACGGCTGTCTTTGTGCCGACCACTCCGAACCCTACCTCCGGATTTCTGATGATGTTCCAGGAGAAAGACCTGATCCATCTCGATATGACGATTGAAGAGGCGTTCAAGTATATCATTTCCTGCGGCGTCATCCCATCCCCCTTTCGGGAAATCTCGAAAGAGAAAGCGCAAGAGATCAGCGCTCAAGATGAAGATGAGGAGTTTCAATTATGAGGAAGTACTTTTTCACCGGGCTCGGCATCATCCTGCCGATAGTGCTCACGGTGCTCATTATCTCCTTTTTGATTAATCTGCTGACGAAACCCTTTCTTGGCATGGCGCAAAGCGTGCTGGAGTATTACGGACTGCTTGGCAAATCCCTTTTTTTCATGAAAACCGACCAGCTCGTGCTGATCACAAGCAAACTCATCGTCTTGGCCCTCTTGACCCTATTAACCATCATTATCGGCTTGCTGGCCCGCTTGGTTTTTGTGCATTACCTGTTCCGGACGGGCGACTATATTATCCATCGAATTCCGATCGTCAACAAAATCTACCGGTCGATTAAGGAAGTCGTTTCCACCCTTTTCGATTCCACCGAGCAAAATTTTTCCCAGGTTGTGCTCGTGCCTTTTCCCCATTCTCAGGGCCTGGCGCTTGGGATGGTGGTCAAAGACCGCCTGCCGGAAGAGTCTGATAAAGCTTATGGGGAACTGCTGTCGGTGTTTGTGCCTGCCACGCCGAATCCGACCATGGGATTCATGCTTCTTTACAAAAGAGAGGATGTTAATTTTATCGACATGTCGGTGGAAGACGCGCTGAAATGCATCGTCTCCTGCGGCGTCATGTTTACCGATAGAGGGAAGGGCGATGAAAATCCACTTTCTTGAAGTGCTGGACAACCAGACGAAAATGCGCAAGCTCTGCGAAACGATTCAGCACCACTACCAGCTGGGCCATGCCATCCTCGTCACCGTCGCGAGCGACGAGGTGGGGCGCTATGTCGACGAACTCCTGTGGCGCCATCCGAAAGAAAGCTTTCTGCCCCATCAGATCGCTTCAAGCAAAGTCTCTTGCAAAATCGCCATCACAGAGCGGCAGGAGAATTTGAACAAAGCCAGCGTGCTCTTCAATTTATGCCCGCAGGCCAGCCCCATCTGCCAGCAATTCCAAACAGTCTATGAGTTTCTCGACAAAACCCATCCCGACCGCACGCGCCAATCCCTTGAGCGGCAGGAGGCCTACCGCAAAATGGGCTACTGATTTATTTTCGTCCACTTGGTATTTTGGAGCGAGTCCGCCGGTCGCAGCCCGAAATGCCACCGGACGAAATTAAAACAGTTCCCCAAAATGGAACTGGCGATCGATTAGAAGTTTAATTGATTTTAGCCCCGCCGGCTGCCAGGTCAAGCCCCGCATTAAACACTAAAGAAGTGGCTAGAATAATTGCGTTAATTTTCATCAAATCTCTGTTTGAAAGAGCCGAAGTAGCGGCATACATTTTTGCCCCGGCAACGAGGGAACCTACAGCTGCTAATACTTGGTTAGCATTTATCCCTTGGAATTTCATTTCAGGGATAATGTAATATATGATTCTCCAGGCTGTATTTGAAACGGCGTAGCTGGCTCCGGCAGCCAAAGGATTTAACCCGGCTGAGATTTCTAAAGCCATTACAGCGTGTGCCCCTAGAAAACCTGCAACTTGATCTTGAATAATGAATGTTGGATTACTTATCTGTTTAAGATCACGTATTATAGTCGACATGAAAGCCTCATTTTTTAGTTACTTTCTCTGGGGCGGCGAAACCCAGCAGCAAATTTATCGCTAAAGAGGAAAGTAGAATGCCTGCGTTAATTTTCCTCAACTCTACGGTTGAAAGGGCGGAAGTCGCCGTATACATTTTTACCCCGGCAACAAGGCTGGCTGTACCGGCTAAGATCCTCGTTAAATCTATTCCTTTAAATTTAACCTGAGGGACAAAACTACCAAAGATTCTAACGGTAGCTCCAGAAGCGGCAAAAGCGGCTCCTGCAGCCAGGGAATTCACTCCGGCCAAGATTCCTAAGTCCGCTACAGCACGTGCTCCAAGAAAACCAGAAGCTTGATTTGTAATAACATTAATTGGATGAGCTATAATTTGACATTGGTGAATAGTAGTTCTAACTGGTGGAGTAGGTGATTGTTTTTTTTCTTGTTTCGGGCCCAGCACCAAGTTTATTGCTATAGAAGAGAGTAGAATGGCTCCGTTAATTTTCAGCAATTCTCTGCTTGAAAGAGCCGAAGTAGCGGCATACAATTTTGCACCGGCAGCGAGTCCGGCTCCAGTGACTAAAATCCGCGTTAAATTAATTTCTTTAAATTTAACCATAGGGACAAAGTTCGCTAGGAGTCTAATGGTTGCTTCAAAAGCGGCATTAGCGGCTCCCGCGGCCAGGGGATTCACTCCTGACGAGATTCCTAAGTCAGCTACTGCACGTGCTCCAAGAAAACCAGAAGCTTGATTTGAAAAAACGGTAATCGGATTAGAAATATTATTGCATTTATCAATTATAGTAGACATAAAACCTCATCATTAATAGTTTATATAATATAAGCGATTGTAAAGTTTCAGTCAACGATAATTTTATTTTGAAAGATTGTTGTGGTTTTCCCTGGCGACCAATTCACTTTCGGGTTCATTGGCGTCTATAAAGGTTTCGTTATTCAGATGAGCTTTCAGCTTCTCCTGATTCACCTCGCCGCACCATTTGCCAACGACGATGGCGGCTACGCCGTTGCCGATCAAATTGGTGATGGCTCTCGCTTCCGACATAAAGCGGTCAATCCCTAAAATGAGGGCCAGGCCGGCGACCGGGACCGATCCAACGGCCGCGAGCGTGCCGGCTAAAACGACAAATCCCCCACCCGTTACGGCCGCGGCCCCTTTGGATGTGAGCAATAGAATCATGAGTATGACAAACTGCTCGGAATAGCTGAGCGGCGTATTGGTCGCCTGGGCGATAAAAACAGTCGCCATGGTTAAGTAGATTGCCGTGCCATCCAAATTAAAGGTATAGCCCGTCGGGATCACGAGACCCACCACCGATTTATCCACCCCCAGATTGACGAACTTGGCAAGGAGGCGCGGCAGTACGGATTCGGAAGAGGAAGTCCCAAGCACAATGAAAATTTCCTCTTTCAGGTATTTGATCAGCTTCCAGATGCTGAAGCCATGCAAATAGGCGATCAACCCCAGCACGGCAAAGATAAAAGTAAGGCAAGTGAGGTAGAAAGCCGCCATGAGCTGTGCGAGGGGCAAAAGGGTGCCGAAGCCATACTTGCCCACCGTAAAAGCCACCGATCCAAAAACCCCAACAGGGGCAAAACGCATGATGATGGCAACGATTCCGAAAAAGACATGTGAAAGCTTTTCGATAAAGTCGACAATCAATTGCCCGTGCGCGCCGGCCGCATGCAAGGCAAACCCAAAGAGCAAGGCAATCAGCATCACCTGAAGAATATCCCCCTTGGCGAAGGCATCCACAAAAGCATTAGGAATGATATGCAAAAGAAAAGCGGACGGGGATTCCATTTTTTCTGCCGTCGTATAGACTTCCACGCTTTTCTTATCCAGCGTGGAGGGATCAATATTCATGCCTGCACCGGGCTGCAGTAAATTCACCAGAACCAGCCCTAAGAGCAGGGCGCATAGACTCACAATTTCAAAATATATCAGCGCGAAACCGAGCGTTTTGCCGATCAGTTTCATGTTTTTCATGCCGACAATGCCCAAGACCACGGTGCAAAAGATAATCGGCGCGACAATCATTTTGATCAATTTGATGAAGGCGTCGCCGAAGGGCTTCATGGCAACCGCCGCATCGGGATAAAACACTCCAAAAAATATCCCGATCAAAAAGGCTATTACCACCTGAAGATAAAGGTGTTTCAAAACAAACCTCATTTAAAACTGAGATTAGTTAGAACATCTTTTTCGTGCAATTGAAATGATCACCCTTTTATGATCTCATTAAGCTTGTTGAAATGCTTCTTGAAATCCCAATTTGTCTCCTCAGAAAGGATGGCGAGCTTTCGCACCCCGTCGGGATCTTGCAGGAAGTAATGGAGTATGCCAGCGACATGCTCCTTTATCTCGGAAGAGATGAAGAAGGAAGCCCCAAATGTATGGATCAGACCAAGCGCCTGGTTTGCCTGCTTTGTGATGGTTTGCACCGATCTGATGAGCTCCGGGGACAAGGTTTTAGGATCGTCAGTGGCGGCCATCTCGATTTTAAAGCGATCGAAATCAGATAAGGCCTCTTTTATAGCTGCATTAATATCAAACACTTAAGTCACCTCCCCTTTTACCCTCTTAACCTCGATATAGTCGGGCCCGCCCGAAATGTCAACCGAACAGAAAGGAGTGGATTATAAGTATCAGAGTATCAAAAGAGCGAAGCAACTAAGTGCCATACTTGGAGATCAACAGAAAGGAGTGGATTATAAGTATCAGAGTATCAAAAGAGCGAAGCAACTATTTAGAGCCATACTTGGAGATCAACAGAAAGGAGTGGATTATAAGTATCAGAGTATCAAAAGAGCGAAGCAACTATTTAGTGCCATACTTGGAGATCAACAGAAAGGAGTGGATTATAAGTATCAGAGTATCAAAAGAGCGAAGCAACTATTTAGTGCCATACTTGGAGATCATTTCCTTGACCTGCTCGCTCCAGTAGGAAAATAAGAGAGACAGGTTATTCATTACTAAAAGCTTGTAGCTTTTCAGGCGGTTGAAACCTTTTGGGATAAAGCCCAAAGGCAGCTTGAAATTCATTTTCAGGGGGGGCAGCTTCGGCATTTTTATGCTTGATAGTTTCCGGCTTAAAGTCTTAAGCCCGGGAATCTCAAATTTGAAGCGGCTCAAATCGATGCGTATGTTGAATTTTAACCGGCTGAGCACCTGCGTAAGGTTTTTGCTGAAGGAAACCCTTAAGGTCTTTACAGTCTGATAAAGCATTGAGTTCAGGAGGGCGTGCCGGCACTTGGCTGGAATTTGGGCGAGGCGTTTTCCCATTTGTCTGAAGGGATTTGCGGCTTTCTCATAGATAGTGTGAATTTTTTGGGAGACCGAATGGACGGCAGCGGCTCCCCTTTTTTCCAGGGCTCTCCATTTGGAAACCGGAAGGGCGGCCAGGGCGCTGATCTTGGCTTTAATCGAGCGGTTGATTTTAGCGAAGAACTTACAGGTCTTATCTATTGTTTTGTCAATGGGGTCGTTGATGCTTTTCCCGATTTTCTGAAGGCGAGCGGCAAAGGCTTGCATTTTTGAGGCAGCGGTTTTTTTCCAAAAGGCAACCTTTTGTTTCACAAGTTTCACCCCTTTAAGAGGTGCTAAGAGAATGGCGAGAAGCCTGGCCTTTATGTTTGCCTTTATTTGAGCGGCGCGAGCGGCCATTATTCCTGGTATTTTCTTAAGTTTGATGAACGGGGCGAGCAGCTGCTTTTTAAGCTTTGCGGGAAAAGCTGCGGCTTTTGCTAGGGCGCGGCTGATTTTTTCACGGATATTTTTGATGGCTTGATTGAGTCTGATAAAGGGGAGGCAGATAGCTGCCGCGATTCTTTTGCCTGTTTTACGGGTGAGTTTTGCCAGTCTTATGAAAGGGGCCAAGGCGGCAGCTACCCATTTTGCGGCCAGCTCTTTTAGGTAATGCAGCCCTTTCTGAACTTGATGTAACCCTTTCTGAACTTTCCGGAACAACCACTGCGGGGCGGCATAAAAAAGGAAATAGAATGGGAAAACCAGGGCAAACAGGACCCATTTCCCCCCATTGGCTATGAAGGCCAGCCTGGTTCCTTCAATCTTTACCTTTTTGGGTGCCGGTGCGACTTGGACTGGGGTTTTCCTGGCTATCGTATTTTGCACATAATAGCGGTCCTGATAGCTGGAAAAGCGGGATATGGATTCATACGGAGAATTAGGCATACTTTAAAGTATACCTAATTTTTGATTATATTATCGACCTAATTCACAATTACTTAACAAAAGTGATGGCTCCCCCGCCAAATCTGGCTCCGGCATTCCCGGCTGGCTGGCTGAAATCGTCCGCCTTTTCATGCACGATCAGGGCGCGGCCGGCAATATTGTACTTGCCTCCGCTGAGAAAAATCCCCGGAACGAGCAGATCGAGGGTGGCGTTGCCATTCTCGTCGGCGGTGATGTTTCCGAAATCCCCGGCGTGGGCTTTATAGAAACCCTCTGTGACGACATAGCCGTGTTTGGTATCATTGGGATTGTAATGGGCTCCGGCGGCATTGCCATGGTCGCTGACGTCGCCATATTCGTGCACATGAAAACCGTGCTTGCCTGGGGTGAGCCCTTGCAGATTAGCAGATACTTTTAAACCCTCGGTGTTTTCCGTGAAAGTAACCACTCCGCGGACTTTGGAGTTTGAGGTTAAAGGCATGATTATGGCTCTGCCTTTTTCCAGTTTGCCGGTCTTGTGCTGCGCTTTTTCGCATCCGAACATCAGGAGCGCGATTAAAATATACCCAAATAACTTGAATAGTTTTTGTCCGGAACGAGCGACCATTGCCGATAGGCAAGGCACGAGTGAGGACGAAACGCCCAAAACCAACTCTTCAAGTTGTTTGGGTATAAATCCAAGATACCTCATAACCCCTCCACATAACATTAAATTTTTCCTTTAACCGACCCAATCATTTAATGCAAAGATTTAAAACCCCTTGAGAGATAATTCCTAAATCGGGCATACTATTTTTTACCTTTCAATAATAGGAGTACAATTTCATGACTCGAATCAGCAAGCAAGCGCAAAAACGGCATGTCAGTCGGCGAAGCACCCGTAAACCATCCCCTAAAACCGGGGCCTTGAAAGACAAATTGCCATTAGGATATAAAGCCCACACCAACGCGGTCGAAGGTGAAGTAGCCGAAAAAGTATTCATTCCGAAAATCAGATAAAAATTTAGGTAGTATCATGTCAAGACATCCAAGCTTCGGTAAATCCAGCGGAACAAAAGCGAAACGCAATGTGCTTAAACGGTTTGAGCGCATCGACGTTTTGAAAAAGATCGATCGCTGGGACGATAGTAAAAATAAACGCGTAACCGGTTTACCGAAAACGCCTTCAATTTAATTTTCTAATTTGCTATAGAAAGGCAAAGGGTATAAAACGGCTTGTAGGTTATAGTGGACGTTCATGTTTTTGATGATCAGAAATCACTGAAATTACCTCATGCCGTTGTCCAAGCCATTGCCAGTCAGGTGGTTTCTGAAGAAGGACACCAGTATGACGAAGTGTCTATTCATTTTGTTGACACGAAGAACATCTCCGAATTACACAAGCAATTTTTTGACGACCCCACCCCCACCGACTGCATCTCCTTTCCGATGGATGATGCGGATTCTGTCGGGTACCGGGTTCTTGGGGAAGTGTTTGTCTGCCCCGAGGTCGCCATCGAGTATTCTGAAGAGCACGGGCATGACCCCTACGAAGAAACGACCCTTTACATTGTGCATGGCCTATTGCATTTGCTCGGGTACGATGATATTGAAGAGAAGGACGTGGCTAAGATGCGGGCTGCGGAACAGCGCCATTTGGCAAGCTTGAAAAAGCGCGGATTAATTTTACAAAACTAGGAGCCTATTTTGCTACAGGTTGCGCTCACCGTCATTGCGCTGCTTTCTCTGATCGGTACTTTTATCCTTTCAGCTTTCAGTACGGCGTTTCGGCGGATCCATCCCGAAAGCGCTCAAAAGCAGTTTCTTAGATTAGGCAAAGGCTTTTTTTACCGCCCCTTTCATCTTTTCTTCTTTCCCAAGAATGATCATGAGGGGATTTATTTTGTCACCATATGCGCCTTAAGCTTATCGCGCTTTTGCTTCTGCCTATCCTCTTTTATGCTGCTTCTCCAGTCGAGCTTTTACGACCATTGGATCAGTTTTATTCTGGGTATTATCTGCCTGTTTTTGCTCTTTTTCCTTGTAGGAGATTATCTGCCGCGCATATTCGCCACTAAAAACGCCAAAGGAACCATCCGTTTTTTCTCCCCGTTCGCCTCACTTTACCTCTATTTGAGTTTCCCCCTGGCCTACCCTTTTCTGATGCTCTCCTCCACGCTTTCCCGAAAGTCTTACATCGAACATTTTTTGCAAAGGCCGGAAAGCGAAGTGGAGCAGGAGATTATGGCTCTTGTCCGCCAGGCGGATTTGAAAGCGCTGGAGCCGCATGAGAAAAAGCTGATCGTATCAGTCCTTTCCTTTCGCAGCCGGATAGTGCGCGAGATCATGGTTCCCCGCGTCAATCTCTTCAGCCTCTCCGCCGATACTAAGATAAAAGACGCGGCTGAAATCCTTGAAGAGGAGGGATACAGCCGTGTTCCCGTCTTCAAAGACACAGTGGACAACATTGTCGGGGTCTTGATGCTCAAAGACCTGGTGGCCAAATATTCCGAATACACAGAAAAGAGCAACAACCTGGAAATTTTGGAGGCGCCCATCTCCACGATTCAGAAGCCGCCCTTCTACACCCCCGAGACCAAAAAAATTTCAGAGCTTCTGCAGGAATTTCGCCGAAAAAAGGTGCATATCGCCATCGTCGTGGACGAGTATGGGGGAACGGAGGGGATTGTCACCATTGAAGACATTCTGGAACAGATCGTCGGCGAGATTGCCGATGAGTACGATACCGAAGAGGAGCAGTTTACCGCCCTTCCCGATGGCTCCTGGGTCGTAGACGCGGCGATGAGCATCAATGACGCCGAGCAGCAGCTGAGCATCAGGATCCCGCAAGAAGGGGATTACGACACCATCGGGGGCTATATTTTTCACCGCACCGGCTCGATCCCTTCGAAGGGGTTTATTATTCACCACGACGACTTTGAGCTCGAGATTGTGCGCTCCAACGACCGCTGTGTGGAAAAGGTGCGTATCCGCCCCATTCTAAGCCAGGACCGCCACTAATTAATATAAAGTTATATAATTTTAATAAAAACGGAGGATTTATGACTAATTCTGGAGATATGTTTAGCGGAGTCCGTGGTTATCATGCCACTCCATGGGAAATGTACGGAGGAACGCGCAATGATGAGGCTCCAAGAAATAACCTTGACCTGGCGTTTATATTGGAGCACGATTTGATGCCTCATGTGAATATTGTCGTGATGCACCATAATGTCACCTTATTAACGGATGAGGAGAGAAACCGGTTTATTCATCTAAACTACTTTGGCTTGAGGGACGACATCCCGGACTTTTCCGGCAGCAGCGATATGGAAGTTGAAAAGGAAGTAGAAGTGACCGTTGAAAGGGAAACCGAAGTCATTATTGAAGAACCTGTACTAGTTATACGACCCAGAAAGGACGAGCCCCCTCATAAAGAAACCTAAAGGAAAAATTGCCCGTGCAACCCCGCAGGTATGGGATGGGGGACGCGGGCTCTTCCTACTTCTTTAAAACTTCCGGCATCCAGGATAAGTAAAAAAGAGGTATGATGCGTGTGGTCGAAAACGACCGCAAGCACAACCCCCTCATCCTCCTCTTTGGCCTGAGGGGAAGCGACGAATACCGGCTCCCCCGGCGAACAGCCCGGCTCTGACCATGTGATAACTTCTTTTGTACCCGTATTCAATTTGTAGAGGCCCTGCGACTCTTTCATTGAAAAAGAGCAAAGATAGAGATAGGTATAGGCGCGGCCGTCATATCTCTCATTGATTCTGGGAAATTCGCTCGATTGGGATAATAAAATTTCCGATGTGGCCTCCCCGTTTGTCAAGGGAAGGAAAAATCTTTCTACCCGATTATGCCAATGAGTCATTGGACCCGGATTGAGATAGAAATTGTCGATGATACCCGCATCCTCGTAAGCCACAATATCCAACACAATGTGATCATCCTTTTCAAAGGCGTTGGCGTGATGAAAGGCAAAAAAGGGTTTTGTGAAGAGGGTCTTAACCTCTTTTCCCGTTTTTTTGTCGATGACGGTAAAGCGCGTGCCTTTTTGCGGCTCCCAGGTAAAATTTTTAATAAACGCTTTGCCTTTAGTGATCAAATCCATGGGCTTCACAACCAAAGGGTATTCCGCAAATATCACATAATTTTCAGTGACGGCAAAGCTATGCATGTAAGAGGGGCGATCGACGCTTACCTCTGCGATGATTTTTCTCTCCGCTGTTCCATTCTCAATCCGGTAGAGGGTATATGAGCTGGTCCGCCCGAACTGAATCAGATAATTCAGGGTTTCATGGGAGTCATGGTGCGGGTGGGCCGATTCCCAGCACTTGTCTTTTGGCAAGGCATCCTGATAATCAAAAACTCCCAGGGTTTTAAGCGTTGCGGGATCAAATCTTACAGGCAAGGGCACTTCGGTCAAGGCCACATACTGCTCCGCTATTTTTGCGACATTGATATTGGCATTCTGGATGGGCGAGAAGAAAAAGGTCAGCAAATATCTAAAAAGGGAGCGGCAAGGATCTGTGGCAAATCCCGTATAATCCAGACGGCCCTCTTCAAAAACCTTGCGGTAGGCCTCTGAGCGGAGATACCGGTTGGTATAGTGGATCTTTCCCCCGTCAAAGGAGAAGGCGTGGAGCATGGCGAGGCCGTCGAACCAATGGGCGTTTTTTTGTCCCTTTACTTCCACATTGACGGGGCCGTTGCGCACCAGAACACCGGACAGCCAGGAAGGGATTTTCCCCGAAATCGCTAATGGTTCAGATATTTCTTCCCGCAGTTCCATTTTATACAATCTTTAAATATATCCTTTATAATGATGGAAAAGGGGTTTTTTATGCGAGAATTTATGCCGGGCATTCCGCTGGTCGAAGATGGGTTATGTCAGGCGATAGCTGTGCAGCAAGCACTTGATAAAGATGGGCCTAACTGGGTTGACAAGTTGGGTTATTGGCCGGGAATTGGTCAAGTTGTGGCCTTTGGAAGAGTGTTATATGGCGTTGCTGAACTCGTCATGTCCGTCGTAAAGACTAGTTTGAAGGCTGACGGATTATACCATATCGCGCGGGCCCGGATGGAAGCCGAGGGGAGTAAACTCCCTTATCTCTATGACCAGCAGAGAATTCAAATTATTACCCGAGAAGCCGCAAGCCACCCCTATGATTCCCTTGAGACCACTTTAACTTGAGTGACTTCCCTGAATCCGAATTGGGCGTGCTCCCTGCCGCCTCCCGACATTTTGTAGCCGCCGAAGGGGTTGAAGGCATAGACATAGCTCACTCCGTTCTGGCAGACCATGCCCGATTCCATCTGCCTGGCCACGCGGGAGAATCTTTTGGGGTCTTTCGTGTAAATGGAAGCCCCTAAGCCATATTTCGTATCATTGGCGAGTGCTACAGCCTCCGCTTCCTCCTTGAAAGTGATGATAGGCAGGACGGGGCCGAACACCTCTTCTTGCCAGACGCGCATATTTTTCTGGATGTTTCTCAAAAGCGTGGGCTCGAAGTAGGCCCCTTTCAGGTGGGCAGGTTCTTTTCCGCCAACAATCACCTTGGCTCCTTTTTGAAGGGCGTCGTCCAGCTGCTGCTTAATCAAAACAAGCTGCCTTTCCGCTACCAGGGGGCCGAGATCGGCCTTCTCATCTTCGGCGTCGCCGAGGTGAAGCTCTTTTAAATGGTGCGTTAATTTCGCAATGACCTCTTCGACTTTGCTCTCATGCACAATCAGTCTTTTCAGAGCGTCGCACATCTGCCCCGAGTTGGAAAAGCGTCTGAAAATCAGCGTGGGAATGATGGCGTCGATGTCGGCGTCTTCAAAAATAATGCCGGGGGCAGAGCCGCCCAGTTCCATGTTCGTTTTGATAAACCGGCCGGCGGCGTTCTGGTTAATTTTAGCGCCGGCTTGACTGCTGCCGGTAAAGCAGATGAGATTGACTTCCTGGTTGATCAACATTTCACCCACCGATTTATCGCCATACACCTCGTTAAAAACACCTTTTGGCAAATGCTTCACCATTCGCTCTTCGATCGCCTTGCCAAACAGGGGCGTTTCTTCGGAGATTTTAAAGACAATCGTGTTGCCGGCCACCAAATTTTGACCCGTTTGCCAGACAAAGTTGGAAAAGGGGTAGTTCCAGGCCACAATGACGGCCGCGACGCCAAAGGGCTCCTGGTGCACTTCATGCACCTCTTTCTCATCCTGATGGGTCGTTTCTGATTTCAGATACTGCTTGGCATTTTCCAGGTAGGAGCGAAAATAATTCACGCCAAAATCTATCTCTTCCCGGGCGTGTTTGATCGGCTTGCCCATTTCTTGCGAAATCAGCCTGGCCAATAGTTCTTTATCCTTCTCAAAGCTGTCGACGACTTTTTTGATGAGAGGAATGCGCCCCTCAACTCCAAGCGCCTGCCATTCCCGGCTGGCTTCTTTGGCAGCCTGGACCTTTTTTTTGACATCCTCTAGCGTGGAAACTTCTACTTCGCCTAATACCTGATAATTTTTGGAGGGATTGGTGGAGATTATCTTCATAATTCATTATTTAGTGTCATTAATATTTTTGGTCAAGAAAATAGCTATCCCATATACTGCCATTTGGCAAGGAGAATAACGTGATTTTAGGCTTTTTTCTTGGCGCTGCTGCCTGCTATATCGCTTTCCGACTCAAAATGGGGAGTTTTCAGTTTTTGGCAAAGGGCATTTTGGCTTCCGCCGAACAGGAAGCCAAACACCTAAAAGAGCTCGCGCTGCTCGAGATTCAGCATTTGAAGCGGGATGCGCTGGAAGCGGAAAACAGGGAAAAGGAAAAAGCGCAGGCGGCTAAGGAGGAGCTCCACAAAAAGGGGCAGCTTTTAGATAAAAAGCTCGTTGAAGTGGAAAGAAAGGAGGCCGCCCTCCTCAAAAAAGAGCGGGAAATCGAAGTCAAATCCGGCGAGCTCCTCCAAATGGCGGAGTTGTCGAAGGAAGAGGCTAAAGCCCACCTCCTCGCTAAAGTTGAGCGGGAGATCCAGGGCGAGCTGCTTGAGGCGCAAAACAAAAAAGTCAGGGAAATCGAAGACAATGCCGACCGGGAAGGCACCCGGATCATCACGACGGCGATCAATCGCCTGGCGGCGAGCGCCGTTTCGGAACACACCATCAACACCGTTTCCATCCCAAGCGATGATGTGAAGGCGCGAATCATCGGGCGGGAAGGGCGCAATATCAGGTGCCTGGAGCGGGAAACCGGCGTCAATTTCCTGATCGATGACACTCCGGGAGCTATTGTCCTCTCCTGCTTCGATCCTGTCAGGCTGCATGTGGCTAAATGCGCCCTGCAGGAGCTGATTCAAGACGGGCGCATCCATCCGACGAGGATCGAAGAGGCAGCGGAGAAGGCGCGCAAAAAGATAGCCAAAGACATACAGATAAAGGCCGAAGACGCCGCTCTGCAGGCGGGTATTTTTAACCTGCACCCCGAACTTTTAACCCTGCTGGGGCAGCTTGGCTACCGCTATAGCCTGGGGCAAAACGTCTTGACCCACTCGGTGGAAGTGAGCCATCTGATGGGGATGATGGCGGCCGAACTCAATCTCGACGCGGCCCTGGCCAGGAGGATCGGCCTGCTGCACGATATCGGCAAGGCCGTCACGCATGAAATGGAGGGGTCCCACGCCCTGATCGGCTTTCAGCTGACTCAAAAATATGGGGAAAGCCTGAAAGTCTCCAATGGGGTGGGCTGCCACCATCATGAAGTGGAACCCATCACCTTCGAGGGAAGCCTTTGCAGCGCCGCCGACGCCCTCTCCGCCTCCCGCCCGGGAGCCAGGATGGAAGCGGTGGAAAGCTACTTAAAAAGGCTGCAGAATCTGGAGAAAATAGCCGCCGGCTACCCCGGAGTGGAGAAGGTCTACGCCTTGCAGGCCGGAAGAGAGGTGCGGGTGACCGTTTTGCCCGACATGCTCGATGATGACGCTACAAAAAAGCTGGCGAGAGAGATTACGAAACGGATCGAAGACGAGCTAAAGTACCACGGCAAGATCAAAGTCACCCTAATCCGGGAAAAAAGGGTTACAGAGTATGCAATTTAGCTGATTGTTAACATTACCTTAATTCGTTCTTTGCTTCAAAGGGTTACAATAAACGTATATTAACAAAGAAGTATTGAGGATTTATGCTAACCTTTATTTTAAGCTTTATGCTTGGGGTTCTCCCTACTCAGTCTGATAAAGCTACGCCCCCTTTCTTAGTCTACCTCGATCAACAATATGTGGCTTACAATTTTGACGACAAAGGGTATGAGCATTGCTGCCAGGTGAGCGGGCAGATGACGCCGCAGGAGCGGAAAAAAACGATTTTTTACTGTTATTTTCAGGTGCAAAAGTCAAAATTCAGCGATTCTTATATGGATTTGCTCGACAGAATCGATGAGGTAGCCAAGTACCTGGCAAAAACGGCTCCAAGATACGAAGATTCTTTAAAAAGCTGGGATGAATTTAAATTGGAGTATAGGAAACAAGGCGTTAAAACGCTTCCCTTTATCGGCTATGGAAGCATGGTCAATCAAAATGAGCTAAGAAGAATTCTTCCTACGGAAAGAGAAGTGGTGCCTGTTATCGGTTTTGGGGCCAGGGGGGTATTTAAACTTCACTCGCCTACTTATTTGACCAGGCAGCTGCCTTCTCCCGGCCACGAACAGGAGAAAGCCGTACTGGCCTTAGAGGAACAAGAGGGTAAGGAAGTTTTCGATCTCCAGCACCTTTTTAACGGCGTCATGTTTGACTTGCAGGAAAACGAAATCGAAGTCTTGCAAAAATGGGAGCCGAATTATCAAATCAAAAGGGTGCCGGTTATCAAAATGAAGCGCCTCAACAAAACCCCCATCCGGGTGGATTACGCTTATACCCTTGTCAATAACTCCCCGGCAGACAAATCTTTTAAGCCCCACCTCAACTACCTCAATCTGGTCATCGATACTTTTGACGACGGCGACCCTGAGGTGCAGGATTTTGTCCGGTTATTCACGGAAGTATCCTTTTTAGCTGACGGGACCTCCGTTGAACAGTGGCTGGAAGCGGAAGTCAAGGCTTACTATCAAGATGATCTTATCGTTCAACCCATCGTCCGGCAGCATCTTAAAGCAATTGACGGCTTAAGCTGAAGTTTGAGATTGCGAACAGCTGAGATTTCTGACGGGACCTCCGTTGAACAGTGGCTGGAAGCGGAAGAGATGATCTTATCATTCAACCCATCGTCCGGCAGCATCTTAAAGCAATTGACGGCTTAAGCTGAAGTTTGAGGCTTTCTTTTGATTGCGAACAGCATGAGATAATAGAGAGGGGTGTTGGCCACGCTAAATAAGACCTTGTAGGCGTAAGAGATGCACAGGATCGGCATCACTTCATGCAGCCCCATCCCAAGTCCCCAGTAAAAGTATAGCAGATCTACAATGATCGTATCGAGCAGCAGCGAGGTGCAGGCAGCTCCATTATTGCGCAGCAAATAGCTCGATCCGGTCCATCTTTTAATGAAAGAGTATAGATGAATATCCGCTATTTGCGCCACCAGCGTCGCTGTCAGGGAAGAAAAAATGCGCAGCCCGCTCAATCCCAGCACCGCATTAAAAGCGGTTTGCTCCTGTTCTATTGTAGCTGGCAGTAACAGGGCCAGCTGAATGATCCCGAAAGAGAGAAGATTCATACCTAAGGCCATATAGACCATTTGCCTCGCCTCTTTTGAGCCAAACATCTCCGTCGCGAGATTGCTCAGGAGATAAGTCAAGGGATAGAAGAGCAGACCGGCGGGAATGCAAAATTCCTCAAAGTAGGGCAGGCGGACCAGCTTGACAGAAATGATATTGGACAGGACGATTAGCAGGCAAAAAGCTGTGCTGATGCCGAGGTATAGGTGTTTATTCATTCAGCTCTCAATTTCAATGGAAGGCATTATAAACAGAAAAGGGGATAATTGCAAATAAAGCTGGAGGGATTGCTCCCTCCGGATTTAATCAAAGAGAGCGGAAACAGATTGTCCGTTGTTGCTGCGCTTAATAGCCTCAGCCAAAAGGGACGCGACCGAAATCTGCTTCACATTTTTTGGAGCATTCGGACTTAAAGGGATGGTGTCGGAAATAACCATCTCTTCAATCACCGAATTCCCAATCTTTTCCAGAGCAGATCCCGTAAACACCGGATGGGTAATGGCGGCAAAAACCCGTCTTGCGCCATGGTTTTTTAGCTCTTCTGCCGCTTTTACCAATGTTCCTCCTGTGTCGCAAAGATCATCGACCAGGATGACATCAGCGTCTTGCACATCTCCTACCAGATTCATGCTATCCACCACACCGGCCTCTTTGCGCTGCTTAATGATCATCGCGATTTCGCTCGAGACGCCATATTTGGCGAGTTTTTCCATAAATTGCTTCGCGCGGCTGACTCCTCCTGCATCGGGAGAGACGACAACCACCTTCTCTAAATTCTTGCCGGCAAAGTAAGGCACGAAGACTGAAGAGGCGTAGAGGTTGTCGACGGGTATATTTTGAAAGAATCCCTGTATCTGACCGCAGTGCAGGTCGATCGCGATTACCCGGTCAACGCCGGCATGCTCCAGCAGCATGGCAACATCCGCCGCGGAGATCGGCACGCGCGATTCCACTTTCCGGTCCTGTCTGGCGTAGCCGTAGTAAGGAATGACGGCGGTAATAGATTCGGCCGAGGCTCGTTTGGCCGTGCGCACCATAAGCAGAAGCTCCATCACGCTGTCGTTGATGGTCTGAGTTCCGTTTTGACACGTCGATTGCATGATATAAACGTCTTTTCCGCGGACGTTTTCTTGAATGCGGATGCGGATTTCTCCGTCATTAAATCTCTTTACGAGAGATTTTCCCAAATCAATTTGCAGACATTTAGCGACTTCAGCGGCAAGGGCTGGATTGGCGTTGCCGGTAAAGAGCAGGGCATGGCCATCCAAGAGGGAGTCGGCATGCAGAGGGCATAGGCTGAAAGTGATTAAAACGATTAATGCGATGATTTTTTTCATAAGGGTACTCCTTTTTTTAAACGTAGGAATTATAGACCAACGCTCATAAAATTCAAGGGCAATTTTTTCATGGAAAAATGGGGCTTTTTTCCTTATACTTTGCCACTATGACGATCATTGAAAGAGATGGATTTCAGCTTCGCTGCAGAATAGAAGGGAATGGCCCGCCCGCCCTTGTCATCGGAAGTTCCGTTTATTACCCGCGCAGCTTTTCGCAAAATTTGAGGAGCCATTTAAAGCTAGTCTTTATCGATTGGAGAGGTTTTGCCGAAGGGCCGGCCGACGGAGTGACCTTTGACGCCTTGCTAGATGATGTGGAACAGGTGCGCAGGCAGCTTGGCCTGCAAACCTGCATAGTGATCGGCCATTCGGCGCACGCGCTATTGGCCCTTGAATATGCGAAAAAATACCCGCAGCACACCTCGCATGTTGTTATGATCGGCATCTCCCCGAATTTAGGCCCCGGTAATGCCGCCCTGGCCGCGCGCAATTGGCAGGAATCTGTCTGGCCCGAGCGAAAAGCCGCTCTGGAAGAGAGGATCAGAAGAATGCCCGAAGCGGAGCTTGCCAAACTTTCCCCGGCCGGCCGCTTTGTCGCCTGGTATGTGCGGCGCGATCCGGAGGCCTGGTATGACTACACCTTTGATTCTTCCAACCTTTGGGAAGGAGTCGTTCCGAATATGCCCCTTTTCGATTATCTCTATGGCGTTGCCTTGCGCGATCTGGATATCGCAGCCGGATTAGAGTCCTTTAAAAAGCCTGTATTTCTAGCCCTTGGCCGGTACGATTTTATCGTAGCGCCTCCCAGCGCCTGGGATCCGATCCGGGCCAAATTTCACGATCTGACCCTGCGGGTCTTTGAGCGAAGCGGCCATTCGCCCCAATACGAGGAGGCCGCTCTCTTTGATGAGGAGCTTCTGCGCTGGCTGATTTAATAGAATTATGCTATAATAAGAGTATGAATATCACTTCTATTCCGCTTAAAGCGCAAAATTTTTACCTTAGTAGGGTCAAATACCTATTTCTCTACTTTCATAACAAAAATTGGACATTTTTTGCCTGCGCTATAGCTGCTTTTTTAATAGAACCCTACCACACTCTGAAAGCAGCCTATTTGATGAGGATAAAAAGAACCGGCAGGAATATAAATCCCGCCTCTTTAACGGCTGATCAGATAAATTTCTCTCCTGTCCTTCTCATCCATGGCGATTCTTCCAATTCAGGGCTCTTTGCTCCCATGATTCAAAGAATTATTGAAGACAATCCCAATAAGCCCATCTTTACCATTGATTTGGTCAGTCAGAGTGGAATAGTTTCGGAAAAAGAGCATTTGAGTCTGATTTTGGACAAAGTTTGGGAAATCAGTCAATTATATCCGGCCCTCCCTTCGATTTCCCTTGTGGGTCACTCAAGCGGAGGAGATATATTAGCGCCTTTAGTTCAGGCGATGGAGAAGGAGAGATTTCCACTCCCTAAAGTGGTGATTAAGATAGGATCCCTTTTCAAAAACCAAGAAGAGTTTATCCTTCAAACCACAGTTTTAGAAATTGTGGGAACCAAAGATGTTTTTGAGGGATGCGAATCGCTTTTGCCTAAAAAGCTTGTGGTCGCTTCCGGGCACCTCGGTCTTTTATTCCATGACGCTGTCTTGGAAAGGGTCTCAAAAGAGATTCATCTTGAGTGATTACTCCCTCGCCTAAAGGCGAAGGCTTCTAGGGATTACTCCCAGGCCATCTAATCCGAGGGCCAAAATATTTTGCGCTGCGTTGAAATCCCTCGAGGTTTTATACCCACAAATGACACAACAATGCGTTCTATCGCTGAGTTTTTTTTCCTCCCGATGTCCACATCGATTGCAATCTTGTGATGTATATGCAGGATTCACCAATCCCAGCTTCCTACCAGCTTCCGCCGCTTTGTAGGTGAGGAATTGAAGAAATTGATTCCAGCTTGCGTCTGTAATGCTTTTTGCAAGAAACGACCCTTCTACCATTTTTTTAATATCCAGATCCTCTACGCAGATATATTGATATCGATCAACGATTTTTTTAGATGCTTTGTGACAAAAATCTTTCCTTTTGTTGCTGATTCGTTCATGAATCTTTGCTACAACTTTCCCCTGTTTTCGCCTTTCTTTTGTCCCTTTATCCATTTTTTCTAGCTTACGCTGAGCTTTTGCAAGTGCTTGTTCTTCAAATTTAAAAAATTTCGGATTGGTAATTTGACCTCCGTCGGACAAAGTAGCAAAATGCTCAAGCCCAACATCGATGCCTACTGCTTCTTGTTTAGCAACTTGGGGTTCAATATTAACTTCGCATGACAAAGAGACATCCCAATCTCCCGAGGCGTTTCTTCTCAATGTACAAGTCTTTACCTCCCCTTCAATTGGACGATGCATTTTTAAACGGATATTACCGATTTTCGATAGTTTAAGTTCTTTTCCAATAAGTGAAAACCCACTCTGTGGATAGCAAAAACTACTGTATCTATGCATACCGCGAAACCGGGGAAAACCAGGCTTTTCTCCCTGCCTGCATCTTCGAAAAAAAGCTTGAAAACCTTTATCCAATCGATCTACAACGTTTTGCAATACCTGGGAATGTACTTGGTCAAGAGAGGGCCTTTCATTTTTTAATAGAGGCAATAGCATGCTTTGTTGATATTTGGACAATGTGATATCGAGTTCTTCGTAAGCCAATATACGTTGACTAAGCAGCTCATTGTAAAGCCATCGACACTCGTCAAGCTGGGCTTGTAGCATCTTGGCTTGCTTCTTTGTCGGGTTCAATCTGTATTGAAATGATTTCCGAAATATCATAGGAGTATGATATGCTTTGGCCTATGAATACGTCAACAGATTTAAGAAGAGGTAGAACGTGTGTTTTTCTCATGCATGTTCATTTGGTCTTTGTCACAAAATTTCGAAGAAAAGTTTTTTCCAGGCAGATACTCGAGGAATTAAGAACAATTTTCGTTAATGTATGTAATGACTTTGAAGCCCAATTGGTTGAATTTGAAGGAGAAGATGATCATGTTCATCTTCTTGTCAACTATCCACCCAAAGTAGCCGTCTCAAAATTAGTGAATTGTTTGAAAGGTGTTTCTTCAAGATTAATTCGCAAACAAGAGTATCCAAGCATTCGACATGCTCTGTGGGGAGGAAGTCTTTGGTCCCCCAGTTATTTTGCAGGGGCTTGCGGAGGGGCACCACTCGAGGTAATAAGGCAATATATTGAGCAACAACAATCTCCCCAAATTTAATTGGCGCGATTCATCTCGGACCTAAAGGACCGAGTTTTCTCGCGTCGGAGGATAAAACTTAAATTACAATGCCATCATTAAGCATCATCGAAGTTAAATTATCATACGTTTTACCTTCAAATTTTCGTCCTCACTCGTGCCTTGCCTATCGGCAATGGTCACTTGTTCCGGACAAAAATAGCCTCCTTGCATGAATTCCCGACTCTAAAAGTTGTTAGGGTATAGAATGCTGAAAACAGATCTTCGGCTGCCCTTTATCATTTGACGGCTTCTTGGGGATTTTTATCGATCCCTGTGCCACACAAGGTAAAACGTTTGGGTATAAAGCAAAGAAGCGTAGCAGCAGCCTGGCTTTCTGACCTGGTGTTTGAAAAAAAATGAGCCGCAATTTAAACCAGTTAAATTGCGGCTGCATGTCAAATTACACAAAGCGACAGATCTCAGATCTTATCTAGCTCTTCTTTTTGCAGAATGATGAGAATGTTTTCTTACAATTCTTTTTGCAGAAGGTCTTCTTACAACTCTTTTAGTTGTAGTGCTATGTTTTTTGGCAGCTGTGTGTTTTTTAGGAGCTGCATGTTTTTTTGCAACATGCTTTTTAGGAGCAGCTTTTTTTGCAACGTGCTTCTTAGGAGCAGCTTTTTTAGCCACATGCTTTTTAGGAGCAGCTTTTTTAGCAACATGCTTCTTAGGAGCAGCTTTTTTTGCAACGTGCTTCTTAGGAGCGGCTTTTTTTGCAACATGCTTCTTAGGAGCAGCTTTTTTAGCAACATGCTTTTTAGGAGCGGCTTTTTTAGCTACGTGCTTCTTAGGAGCAGCTTTTTTTGCAACGTGCTTCTTAGGAGCAGCTTTTTTAGCGACATGCTTTTTAGGAGCAGCTTTTTTAGCGACATGCTTTTTAGGAGCGGCTTTTTTAGCAACATGCTTTTTAGGAGCGGCTTTTTTAGCTGTAGTTTTTTTCACTGCTTTTTTCTTAGCAGCTGTTTTTTTCGCAGGTTTATGTGCGACGGTTTCACCAATAACATGGTGTTCATGGAGTTCCGAAATCTCATGTTTCTTCGATTTCGTACGTTTAGATAACGACATATGACCCCCTCAATTTAAAGTCGTATATACCCTCATTTTAATATCTTTTACTGCATTAATTTAAAGAACTAATTTTAATTTGCTCTTATTATACTTATTATCAATGAGATGCAATGGAAATTTTTGTGCAGTTTTTGCGAAAAAAAATCGTTCAGGCTCAAAAATGAGCCTGAACGGAGCCTTTAACGGCTCACTTGGATGGGAATTGTTTGAGTTGAGCTCGTTCCGCCCGTATTGTAGGCGATCACCGTGATTTGATGATCACCCGCACTCAAATGACCCGTTTGGATCAGCGCCTGATAAGGACTGGTCTTATGGGTCGAATGCAAATTGGAATCGATATAGAATTCCACGCGGTCAATGCCTTGGGCATCTGACGCTTTAGCGACTACCCAAAAATAATTGCGCACGGTTTGATTCGGCGCTGGCGATGTAACGGAAAGCTGCGGGGGCGCGCTCTGGGGCAGCGACCCGTTGGCAATATCGTAGTCGATATAAACACTTTTCCGGTTATTGTCGCATACCAAAGGCGTATGGGTGCAGTTGACCTGTTTGTTATTGACATTGTCAATCAGGGTAAAGGACTGCAATGTCGTTGGCCTGCCTTTTTGGTTATCTCCGACAATGAGGTAGAAGCGTTGCATCGGCTCGTTGACGGCTGAAATAAGGTCTGATAAATCCATGGCGAAGGTGGCTGTCTGGTTGCTCTTTGGCGCTGTGCCGTCAAACCTGTAATTCCCGCCCTGATGCAGCAGAGGGAAGCTTTGAATGGTTTTCACTGGCGTCGTGGTTTCCGTGCCGGAGATCCCGACCCAGATGGCAATTTGATCCCTCTCCGATTGCGTCAGGGAAAATTGGGCGATCAGTTTCGGCGTATAGGCTTGCGCCAAAGGTACGACCGTGACGACATTGGAATTCAACGCATCGCCAAGCGGCACACGCCCCTGATTTGGCCCGTTTGCCACCGCCGATTGGGCTAAAAAGGCGTCATAGGCGACCCACACAAAGCCGGCGTTGCCCCACTCGGCTCCCCAGGAATTGGCGATCAGGAACGCCCCTTTTTCTCCCTCATCCACCTCGCCATTATTGTTAATGTCGATCCAGATATTGTCGTCATAACCGACAATGGTCATGCAATGCCCTCCGTTATAGCCATTCATCCAGGCGGCCGCGAGTTCCCCCGCATGAGGATTGTTTTCTTCTGAGGGGTCGGCCTGAACATAAGCAAACACCCAGGAGTCGACATAAGTGCCGAACGTGAGGACGTGGCCGTTATTCAGCAGTTGTTTGATCGCCTGCAGATTTTGCGTGGAGCCTCCAATACCTGCAACCAGGTGGGCGGGATTGGTGCGGCTGTTGAGGGCCGTGATCCAATCCTGAGGGTGAAGATCCCAGGCGCGGTAGTTTGTGTCATAGGGGAAAGTCGCAAGGCTGCCGTAACCGCTTTGCGCAAACAACTGGTAGGTAGAGAAGATGTCCAATCCCCCATCAACCCCCTTATTTAGAAGATTATAGGTCCACTTAGGGGAAAAGATGCTGTTTGAAGGGGATTTGTTATTGATCCCGTTCACCAGTCCATATTCATGCGTTCCCTGATAATACGTTGAGCCGAAAGCCACGCAAGAGCCGAGCTGCCCCTGATCCCCGATCGGTGGGAAGCTGGGCAATTCGCTATTGTCTACGCTTTCTGGCAGCGGGCCGCCGGCTGCAATGCCGGACATATCCGGCTTGCCCTGGACAGTGACCAGTTCATCGACTTCCTCGGATTCTGCTGCTTCCAAACCAAGATGGGTTCTGATTCTTTCCGCGCCCACTTTATTAGGGTTGGCCCCTATGACAAAGTGCCAGTTCGCCTCAACATCCTTGAGGGTTTCATGGGTAGCGGGATGGAGCCCGCGGCCCTTGTGTTCGCCATGCGCGTCTACCGGGGAATAATAGCTTCCCAAGAGGACTGTGAAGGCAAAAATGGTCTTCAGATTAATATTCATGTATACCTCGTTAAACTCCGTTTGGAGTCTATAAAATATAGAGAATCAAAATTTGAGTTGTCAAATAGTTTTTTTTTACATCCTCCCCGAAGCAGTCAGGATAACGCGCGCCCTGTTTCCCGGAATATAGTGATAGGGTATGATCGTTTGTTCGACAATGGAAACGCATTCGGCGTTTGCCCCCTTTTTACAGGCGTCCTCTTTGGCTTTCTCTTGCAGGAGGGAGAGCGTTTTTTGCCGGTCAGAGAGATCAACCACTGTGTCGAGTGTGCTCGACACCTCAGCCATGGCTGCGCCATAGGCGTTCGCCACGGAGGCGTGCTGCGGGATGATCGCCCCTTTGATGGGCAGCAGCGGAGCCCCTCCCCCGATCAGGACGACGGGAAGCTCTTTTTCTCCAAGGGAGATTTTTTCAATCAGCTGACTGACCGCAGAGCTTCCCTCTTGAATAATCCGGCTGCAGGCGCTTAAAGGGAGGTCGACAAGCTCCGGCATTGCCCCTGGAATGTGGATACTCCCCATCTTCAAGGCTATGTCGGTCAGGGTTAATTGAGCGCCTCCAAAGCAGACCCCTTCCTGAAGCAGGCGGCGGCTTAAAGATTGGGGGCCTATGCCGGGTGTTTGTCTTAAGTGGATATGGCTTCCCCCGCCAAGAGCGATCGCCTGTACGTCGGGAAGGGAGTCGCTCAAACAAACCCCGCCTATGGCCGATTGCTTGAGGCATCTTCTGGGATACCCGTGCCGGACGATCCCGATGTCGGTTGATGTGCCTCCGATATCCACGACGATGGCATTGCTCAGCCCGGCTAATTTGGCGCCGCCGACAAAAGAGTTTGTGGGTCCGGCCGACAGGGTGCGGATCGGAAATTTGAGGGCGGTTTCCAGATCGAAGAGGCTGCCGTTGTTTTGCGTGAGAAAAAGAGGACAGCTGTACCCGAGTTCGGCGGCTTTTTTCTTAAGATCGTTGAACCCTTGCTCCAGGATTTTTCCAAGAGCGGCATTCAGAATGGCCCCGTTTTCCCTTTCCACAATTCCCATTCCCGCAATTTCGTGCGACAAGGTGACCGGCAGGCGGCCGGCAGCGATCTGTCTCACCTCGTTTTCCTGCCAGGGATTTAAAGGGGAAAAAGTCCCGACTACAGCCAGCGCTTCCACCCCCAAATCGGCCAGGCGGGCGATTCCCGTTTCTATCTCTTTCTCATCTAGCGGCGTTATTTCCGATCCATCGCAATTGTAGCCGCCGTTCACGGTGAGAGCCGGCGCGCCGATAGCCTCTTTCAGGGGCTTTGGCCAATGCATGCAGCTGGGAAGGGTATCAGGGAAGTGGCCTGCCAGCCGGATCACGCCGACTTTGGCCAGCCCTCTTCGCTCTAAAATGGCGTTGGTGGCATGGGTGGTGCCGATGATGATCGACCGGATATTTTCTTGCGGCAGCCCCTCCAAGGCCTTTTGAAAGCCGGTTACAATGTCGGGGGTTGTTCCCGTTTTATAAGAAGCGATGATCCGGTCTTGCCCGTCCACTAAAACGGCGTCGGTATTGGTTCCGCCTATGTCTATTCCTATTCTCATGATAAATCTCCAAAATTTGAGGGTCCAACAAGTTTAAGCCCTTCAGGTGTTTTCCAAATTGCCGGGCTTGGCAACCGGACCAGAAGGACGCGCAAACCGAAAAGGAGCGATTCGCTTGAAATGGGGATGGCCGACTCCTCCTCGATAAGCAGCAGAATATCGGGGGTGGCTCCTAGCAGGAGATCTCCTCTTTTTGCCAAAAGGTATTCATTTTGGTAATGCACCCTGGCGGCAGAATTCCCTTCATCGATCAGAAGGCTTCCTCGCAAAAATCCCCCTTCGACCCGGTGGTCGATATCGACAATTTTTCCCCTTGCCAAGACTTCAGCGCTTTTTAAAAACGGCTCGATCCCCTGCTGCAGGGCCGATCCGAGATGGAGCGCGTGGGTGTAGCTGCCCGCGATTGCGCCAGTGCGAAGCTGCTTTCCCCGCATGAGGTAGATGGAAAAGAGGGCGTTCGATCCCATCTCCACGGTGATCCTTCTCCCTTCCGCTTCAAGTTCCAGGCTGTCCTTTGGGTAAATGACTTCCACGCGGCCAAACGGATCGGCTAAAAAGGCGGGAGTTGGGGAGATCCCGCGCAGGTGACAGGAACTCATCTGCAGCTCAGGAAAAGCGCGCCCTAGCGTATCTGCATCGACCACCGGCAGACCCAGCATCGCCCCCATCATGAGAGGGGTAAAAGCGTTCGCTCCCCCGATCTCAGCGGGCATCAGGAAGGCGGGAGGCTCTCCTGCGACCTCTGCAATTGACCGGATCAGAGCTTCAAACTCCTTTCCGCTCGGATAGCGCTCCAAAGTCACCAGCGGCGCTCCCATAAAGCCCACGGGGGCGACGAGGGCCTCATCCGGAACTTCGGAGAGGCTGACTAACTCCACATCCCCAAACTTCTCCATCATCCGCTCTGTCATCATCAGGTCGTAGCGGGGATCTCCCCCTCCTCCTGAGCCCAGAATGGAGCACCCTAAAGCCAAAGTGGCCAGATCATTCTGCGTTAACTTTTTCACGAAAACCTCCAGGTAATATTAATACGGCCGCTATGGCCATTAAAAAAGCATCAAACTGAGGAATGCTTGTGAGATTCCCCAGCCCGAAAAGAGTAAAAATCCCAACTGTAGCACCCGCCCCCCAAGAGAAAAAATTAATGAGGAACGAGGCCTGTTTTCGGCCGGTGATGTAGCGGATCATCACCACCGCCCCCATCGCCGTCACGGCTACCCCCATCAATTCCAGGATTTTCTCGAAATGGCGCAGGGCGTCGAGGCACCCGAGCAGGGAGCCCGCTCCGCCGGCGATCAGGGCTGAGGATCCCTCGGACAGCCTGGGAACGACAGCCTTTAGGCTGGCGACGCTGGAAAAAAGGTTCGTCGCATTCGTCGTCCATCCCGCCAGTATCAAAAATAAGGCGATCCAAAGAGTGTAAAATGTTCCTCCATCCCCTTTTAAAACCTCGATGATATCCCCGTGCAGAAAGCGGGCGGAAAGGAGGACCCCAGCCCCCTCAATCAAGGGGATGATCAAAATGAAAAGAAGGGTGATGGATAAATAAGCATCTTTTGCCGATTTAGCATGCCGAAAATAGGTTGGCAGGTCCACCACGACCCCGATCGCCACCGCGATCACAAGGGAAACTGCGGAAGCGTTGAAGGCGAGGGAGAGGTCGAGACCGCCTCCTTGCCGGCTAAACACGGCATAGCCGAGCGTCCCCACCAGCAAGGGGGCGCTTAAGTCGGAAAGGAGGGAAAGGGAGCGCATGCCCTTCATTGCCGTTGCGGTGATCATCGCTCCGATGAGGCTGTTTACCAGGAGAAAAAGTCCCCCCTCCCCCGCCGTGTTAAAAATTTTTAGCACGCTGAGGGTAATCAGATTCAGCTGAATCGCAAACCAGCCGGTCATGGAAATGGCCATCACGCAGGCAAAGAGGGCCCCTCCAAGGGGGCCGAAGTATTCTTTTGCGTTCTCCATGGTGGTTTTTCTATTTTCCAGCGCCATCTTTGCGGTGATGAGCGCGAGTAACAACAGAAATAGATTGCCGGCGATAATCGCAAGGCATGCAGGGACAACACCATGATGCTGTACCAGAATCGTTCCGATCATGATGGTTGGCAGGCACACAGCCCCTCCCAACTGGATCGTGGTCAGTTTTAGCCAGTTTTGTTCCGACATTATTTAAGCTCCTTGATTGTTCTGACAAAAATGTGGTCGATCAGAAACAAATTTTTATTTGCTTCCGTGCACCCCCAAAGCCTGGCCTTGGCGATGTAATTGTCTTTTCTCGGATCTTGAGGAAGACCATCATCTTGCCCATCGGGGAATTGCCGATGTTGAGCCGTATTAGCCAGGATCACCTCATAAATATTTGGAATCTGAAAGTGATTTCTGGTATGATTGGTGTGCTCCTGGTTAATGCTATGACCTGCGATGACCACTACGGCCGTGTCGGGATCTTCTGATTCGAAGTTTTGCAGCGGCTCAAATCCATCCTTCGACAAGTTAGATTTATAGAGCTGCTTCCAAGTTCCGCACGATTCGTCAGGGTTATTCCCAAGTTCTACTTCAACGAGGAGCTTTTTATCCCTCTTCAGCATATCCTTTAATAACGCCTCCATCCCGTAAAAGCAGGGGACGCACATCTTGCCTTCCACGACTCTCACTAGATGCTGCTGATTTTCCATGCCGCTGAGTTGAAGGGCGTAGTCCGCTGAAAGCTGCGCCAGCTTTACCTGCGCGTTAGCGACAATCTTTTTGATTTGTCTGTTCGTGGGGGTTGATTCCGTTAGAGCCTGAAGATTTTCGGGCTTGGATATGTCTTTTTTAAAGAGATTCCCTTTATCGGAGACCACCTCCTCCTTTGATTTTGTGAGCAAGTAGGAGAGCACGATGAAGTGAACTTTTTCATCCACTTTTAAAATCTCCCCAAAATATTGTTTAAAGGGGGTTTTACCCTTTAATTTGCCTAAATCGGCGATCTTTTGCTGACTCTGATTATAGATGATCTTCACCTCCTTTTCCAGGCTGGCGAAGGAGCTTTTCTCCAACTCTTCGTAGAGATCTCCAATTTTAGAGGCTCTGAATTGGCACGATTCATCTTTGACAAGAGGATCGAACTCCTTCAGGTTCCCTTGGCAAAAAGCCGCCAGCGCTAACTGCGCGACTTTACAAATAAAAAGAATATTATTTCCGCAGGTCTTTAAATCTCCCTGATCTAAAGGACTATCGGTATCGATAAACAAATGACACAATGATGTTATCATATGAAACTCCAATTTTTATGGTTACAACAGCAAAATTCCAATTAGGAGCCAAATAGACCAGGATCTTTGCGCAAAATTACGCAACAACGCCTATTTGACCCCAAAAAGGAGCTTTGCAAAAAAAAGTATTAAGCTAAATTTGAACTAACGGTAATAGCGCCGGAAACGGCGATAGGAAGAAAGATAGAAAAATGCAGAAGAGATGAAAGTGGCAGGGACTATTTTAAGAGTCCCCAAAAGAGACATGACGGGGCACATAATGTTTACTCAAAACTTGGATTTTTATTGTTAACGGAAAAATAGGGGGTGAAAAAAAAGTTGTCGCCTAACGGCGGTAAGAACGATAGAAGAAATATGACTTAGAACTGACTGAAGTGTATGTCATGATATTTCTCCTGTTTTACTGCATTTATAATCAATTCTCAGATTTTTTGCAATAGATTTGCCAAATAAATTGAATATAGGCATAATTTCTTCCGGAGAAATCGGCATGGATAACAATCAAGAGAAATTCTCCCATTTAAGAAAGTGGGGCTTACCCGTCAGCGAATATGCCATCATCGGCAGCGGCCTTCTTGGCATCCGGAATTTAAGACCTATCGGCGATATCGATATTATAGTGACTGAGGCGCTTTGGCAGACCCTGGCCGAAAAATTCGGCGTCACGTCGCCGGATGGAATTGCGCGGATCGCTTTTCCGGATGGGGTAGTCGAGGCCTTTCCCGCAAGCTCCCCTTACAACTCGGAAATACCGGACCGGATCGCCAATGCCGAAATCATCGAAGGCCTCCCCTTTGATTCCTTTGAAACCGTTCTCTATTACAAACGTAAAATGGGAAGGGAGAAAGATTTAAAAGATATACACCTCTTAGAAAATTGGAGAGAAAGCTTATGAAAAAGAGATTATTTTCCCTTATCGTTACCACCCTGGCCGCTGCGCAGCTCATAGCGGTTCCTCAAGCCGTTGTTTTTGACTTTGGCGGAGTGATGACCGGCGAGCCGAACCGGGAAGTTGTCGTCAACTTTATTCGCGCCACCTTTCACTTTTCTGAAAGCGAGTATGAAAAAGTCAACCAGGAAAAAAGAAAGGCTGTGAAAGGGGGCGTCAGCGATGAGCAGTTTTGGATCGCCTATGCCAAAGAAAAAGGGATCAAACTCCCCCCTGATTTCTCGGAGAATTTCCAGTCAGCCCTCAAAGAGGCGATCGGGATCAATCACGAAATGTATCACCTGGTGGAGCAATTGAAGATGCAGCAAATCCCTGTGGCTATGCTCTCCAACATCGACTCCCGTTTGGCCGGCATGGTCAAAAGTTTTGGCCTTTATGAACCCTTTTATCCTTGCCTGCTCTCGTGCGAAATCGGCGTCGAGAAGCCCGATTTGAAAGCTTTTGAGATTTTGCTGGAGCGGCTTGGCCTGCCCGCGAGCGAAGTGGTGTACATTGACGATAACTCTGAGAACATCGAGGCGGCCAGAAAAACGGGACTCGACGCCATTTTGTTTGAATCGACGGGGCAGATCCGCAGTCAGCTGACCAGTCGCGGGGCGCTGGAATAATATGCATGGTTTTATAAAACCTTTTGCTGTCTCCACCTATGTCATCCACAAGCAAAACTACCTGATGATACGCCGCTGCTGTGATTATCTCAAGGGAACCTGGCAAATGGTTACAGGCGGAATACACCAAGGGGAAAAAGCGTGGGAAGCCGCTTTGAGAGAGATCAAAGAGGAAACCGGACTGGTGCCGGATCGCTTCTACAATGCCGATATTGTCGAGACCTTTTATATGGTCTCTAGAGATCATGTCACCTTCGTGCCTGTGTTTGCGGCCTTCGTGGACGATCCCATTGAAGTGAAGCTCTGCCCCGCCGAGCATGACGCGCACGAGTGGGTTACCTATGAAAAATTCAAGGAAAACCTCGTCTGGTCGGAGCAGAGGCGCGCTTTGACCCACATCCATGAAAATTTCGTCTTAAAAGAGCCTTTAAGCCTCCACCTCATTGAGACCGATTATGTTAATTAGAAAAGCCGCCTTGGAGGACGCCCAGGCCATTGCGGAAGCGTCGCGGGAGATTGCCAAAGAGCCGGGCTTTTTTTGCTCCGCTCCTGACGAGCTTCCTGATGAGAAATTCCGCCACACCCTCTCCACGTTGCAAGGGGTCTATCTGGTGGCCGAGCAGGAGGGGCGCCTGGTGGGCCACGCCTTCTTAATGCTGCTCGAACCCAAATCCGTCAGCCATGTGGCTCAATTGACGATTGCCGTGCATAAAGGCTTCCAGGAAAAAGGGGTCGGGACGAAGCTCTTAGAGAAGCTGATCGAATGGGCGAGGGAAAACAAAGTGGAAAAAATCGAGCTCAATGTGCGCGCCACGAACGCCCGGGCCATTGCCCTCTACAAAAAGATGGGGTTTCATGAAGAGGGGCGTTTAAAAAAGCGGGTCAAAACAGGGGAGCGCTATATTGACGACCTCCTCATGGCCCTGCCGGTTCAAGGAGAGTGGCCGCTTCGCCAAGTCAGCCGCACAGGCGTGTACGGTTTAGCGCATGCGGGAGACAAAGTCCTTGTCGTTGTCCAGGAAAGGGGGCCCTACGCCGGCAAGTTCGACCTGCCGGGCGGCCGGATAGAGTTTGGAGAGAGTGTGGAGGAGGCGCTTCGCCGCGAGTTTCTCGAAGAGGTCGGCATGGAATTCGACCGGATGGCTCTCCTTGATAATTTCACGACTCAACTAGAGTTCCCCGGCTGGGCTTTTCACCAGATAGGTTTGATTTACGAGGTTTCAGGCTTGCGGCAAACTCAGCCTGCCGGGATGAAAAACCATTGGGTGGAAAAAAGCAGTTTGAGCCGTGACGCCGTCTCTCCCTTCCTTTGGAAAGCACTTACACGATAATTTCTGCTTCCCAGCCGCTCTCTCCCACGGGACGAAAATGCACGAGCTCGCAGTTGCCGATGCGCCAGGGATGGTTCTCTATCTTTAAATGGTAGCAAAGCGCCCAATGGATTCCCCCATGCGCCACAATTAACGGGGGCCCCTCCGGCTCCAGCGCCGCCTGGACGCCGCGCATGGCGCGGGCTAAAAAGCCTTGCGATTCGGGACAAAGCAGGTACCCGCTCCCCTCTTCCAGCTTCACCATGTTCGTCCAGATCCTCGCCTGGCATTCGCTCAAATCAGCCATCTCGAAGGAGGCAAGGCCGTTAACAAGTATCTCTTTCGTCTCTTTCGCGCGGCTGATGGGGCTGAAACAGACTGTCCGGATCGGCAGGCGCGAAAGAAGCTCCCGGCTCGCCTTAGCTTGCGATCTGCCGCGGGCATTCAGGGGAAGGTCGGCATCGGCGAGTTTGAGATCGGGGTTGATATTGCTGTCGGTCTCGCCATGTCTGATAAAGTAAAAATCTTTTCTTTTTAAATGAGTCCTCTTTGAGAGAATCTGGAAATGGTGCAAAGTTTCGGCTCCCCCGGCGATCAGCGGCAGCTTGAGCGCCTCGCTGTAGGTGGAGTAGCAGTGGTCTGTATGCTCATCGGAAAGGGTTAGTGTTGGGGGCGCTGAAAATTCCTGATGAAACAGGTGGAAGAGGAAATCGATATGGGCGTTCCGCACATACAATTTCCCATGGCCGGCCAGGCGTCCCTCGTCCAGCCTAATGCCGGTCTCTTCATGGACTTCTCTAAAAACAGCCTGGCGCGGAGTTTCTCCTCTTTCCAGCTTTCCCGCCGGCAATCCCCAGGTGTTTCCCTGCGGGCTATGTAAAGAGCGCTTGAGTAATAAATATTTCCCTTCCCATTCGACGTAGCAGGCCGCCACTTCGACGCCGGGTTGGAAATTGGGGGGTTTTATCCTAAAAACTGAGGTCATAATTAAATATTATACCTGAAACCCTTGAAAAAGAAAAGAGCTTCAAGCAAAATAGGTATCTCACCAATCCCCTAATGTGGAGTTTGATTCTCATGCGTCGATCAATATGCTATTCTGAACCCGCACGCGCTGTAGCCGGCGAAGTAAATACCTGGAAATTTACCTATACGCCAGCCAATAACCTGCCTAAAGGAGCGCGGCTCAAGTTCGATATTATGACTACCGGACGCGACCTTGACTGGGAACTCCCCTCTATCAACCTGAAAGATACCGGAAATGTCATTTTCGCCAAAATGGATGGCAGCAAGCCGATCCAGGCCAAAGAGATCGAGTATGAAGACCGCTATACTCCCGATTACGAATTCATCCTCCCCGCCGAATTGGAGATGGGGCAGCCCTTCACCATTTATGTCGGCTCCCCAAAGCCCGAAAATCCAGCCACTTTGATAAAATGCGGCAATAAATCGCAGACGACGGCTCAGCGAAGACGCACGTTTCAACTGGCCATCGACCCCACCGGCAAGGGAAACTATTCTGAAGAGGAGCTGTTTACCCTCGATGTGCGCGGCGCCAATCTCGAGAGAATCCGGGTTTTAACCCCCTCTTTTGTGGTGAAAAACAAAAGATTCGATGTGGTTTTGCGGTTTGAAGACGCCTTCGGCAACCTGACCAGCAACGCCCCCGAAGACACGCTGATTGAGCTCTCCTATGAGCAACTGCGGGAAAATTTGAACTGGAAACTATTTATTCCGGAAACCGGGTTCATCATCTTGCCGAACCTTTATTTTAATGAACCCGGCTTTTACACAATCAGCCTGACCAACACAAAGTCGAAAAAATCGTATAAGTCCGCTCCGATCAAATGCTTCGCAGAAAATGAGAAATTGCTCTTCTGGGGATTGCTGCATGGAGAGTCTGAAAGGTTTGATTCCTCCGAAAATATAGAGAGCTGCATGCGCCACTTCCGCGATGAGCGCGCCCTCAGCTTTTACGCCTCCTCCTGCTTTGAGAGCCAGGAAGAGACTCCGAATGAAATGTGGAAAAGCATCTCGCAAAACATTACCGAATTTGATGAAGCCGACCGTTTTACGACCTTCCTCGGCTTCCAATGGTACTCCAGCAAAAAAGATGAAGGTATCAGACATTTTGTCTACTCCAAAGACGGGAAGGCGATTCTGCGGGCAAAGGATGCCAAAAGCAATGCGCTGAAGAAAATTTACAAGCTCCTTTCTCCGAAAGAGGCGATCTCTATCCCCTGCTTTACAATGGGCAAAGAGTACGGGTGCAATTTTAACGACTTCAACCCCGAATTCGAACGGGTCGTAGAGATTTATAACGCCTGGGGAAGTTCGGAATGCACCGAAAAAGAGGGCAATCAGATGCCTATCCATGCCGAAGGCAAAACCGGCATCAATGAAAGCGCCGAAGGGTCTGTCATCAATGCGCTGAAGCGCAATCTCCGCTTTGGATTTGTCGCCGGTGGATTGGATGACCGGGGAGTCTTCGCCAACTTTTTTGAAAGCGACCAGGTGCAGTATTTTCCGGGTTACACCGCGATCATTTCAAAAGAGCACACGCGGCAAGCGCTGTTCGACGCCTTATATAACCGCGCCTGCTATGCGACCACCGGCGCCAGAATGATCATGGGGCTGGAATTAGCCGGCAGTCCGATGGGTTCAGAGATCAAAACGTCCAACAAGCCCGGCCTGATGATCAACCGCCATCTTTCCGGTTATGTGGCAGGGACCGCGGATCTGGAAAAGGTGGAAATTATCCGCAATGGCACAGTGATTAAAACCTTTGAGCCTAAAGGATATACGCTAGATTTCACCTATGACGACCTAAAGCCATTCCTCGAAGTGACTATCGACGCCAAGGATAAGAACCCTC
The DNA here is from genome assembly GCA_963696295.1 of uncultured Chlamydiae bacterium. Taxonomy (GTDB): domain Bacteria; phylum Chlamydiota; class Chlamydiia; order Chlamydiales; family JAJFMB01; genus CAVOJR01. The sequence continues at coordinate 3,104,970 of CAVOJR010000001.1, forward strand.
CCTTTGCTTTTTATTACCTGAGAGCCACGCAAGTGGACGGGCACATGGCCTGGACCTCTCCGATTTGGGTAGACTACCTACCGATCCAGCCCGGCGCAAAAGTGGGCAAAGCCGCTGCCAAAGGAAAACTGGAAGAGAAGCTGAAGGATGAGCTTTTCGATGACGACTTCGAAGAGGAAGAGGAAGACGAGTTTGGCGATCTTGACGATATCGATGACATCGACGACGAATAAGATTCCTATCTTAATTGTTTATATCTTTATACTATATATAGCTTAAAAATAATCCTTTCTGTTTAATTTTTTATTGGATATAATTAAAGAATAGAGAGTAGTTGTCAATAAGGAGGTATATGGATTCTTCTTCAATACCCTTTAATAACCAAGTTAATAGACAAGTTAATAACAAAGTTAATAGCCAAGTTAATAACACTTCTCCAGTTTTTAACGTTCCCAAAGCAGACAATAACGCAACGCCATCTTCTTCCAGCTCAACGGCCGCATCGAAAGCGGTCAACGCTCTTGCAGTTGTATCGGTCTACTTTGGCAAGGCTATAGATTGGATTGCCAGTCGTGCGGGAGGTGTCATTTATCTATGTGTATACGCTGTCACAGTACTTCCGGTGGCTGTTGATGCTCTTTACTTGCTATATAGTTTTATCTCGAACGCAATAGAGTGGAAATTGAAAGTCCCGCCACCGCCCTTCGCCACTCTTGTCTACTGTGAAGGAAACTATGCAGGACATACAGTTGGATTGCTTTGCAGCGGACCGTTTGTTTTGATAGGAAGCTGGTTGAGTTCAGAAGGAGATAAAACGCTGAATGAAGAGATTGACAAATTTTGGAAATGGGGCGTCCTTCGCGTGACTGGACTTCAAAAAACGACCTACCAAGATGCACTATCTACCTTTGCCCCCACCAGTGTATTGGACTTGGATGACTAAAAAGGGATTTTTATGGATAATCGCAGAGTTTTAGATTTTATCGAAAAAAAGATGGAAGCTAAGCGCGAGCGGCTGCTTCATGAAATGGATGACGAGATAGAATGTTTAGCTGTACAGCAGTCACAGTCGGGGATTATCAGTAAAGATGCCGCCCGGAAAAGAATCCGCGAGCAAACGGAAGAGCTTTTAAAGAATGAGGCGTCTCTCAACCATATCATATCCGGGTTTCAGTTAATCGACAATCACTGGAAAGAGGTCTTGAGAGGAGAAGATCAGGAACGTTTTCAAGCCGATCTCGCTCTTGCCAAAGAAAGATCCTGTGCCTTAAGGGATGGACGGCTGGAATGGAAGGATCTGGCAGATTGCGGTGGTACTTTGCAGGGTTTGTATCGCATGAGCGACTTTCTGATGAACTCCATTCAGAAGATTGGCTACAATCTGTTTGAGAAAGGGAGCTACACTGAAGCAGAACATGTATACACTCTTTTGTGCGCGCTGAATCCCTTTTTTGTTGATTATATTTATTCTCTGGCTGAGATTTTGCACCGGCTTAACAAGAGGGATGAGGCTATTTTTCATCTCTATATAGCCGTTGCTCTAAATGAGGATAATCCGGTTTCACATCTGAGGTTAGTAGCGCTCCTCATCGAAGCGGGAGAAAAAAAACGGGCTGAGGAAGAGCTGGCCGCTGCAGAAGAGTGCTTGCGCAAAGAGGGCAGCAACTCACCTCACCGGGACTTTCTGCAAGGATTGAAGGCAATGATCTCAAAATTATAATCAGATGCGACCCTGTCGGCAGCCTTTAGGCTTGATTTTAATATGCCTTTGTTTTATAAACTTAGGTCATTAATTAAAATTGAGGCTAAATTGTGAACGTGCATACAGATTTTCTTTCCCATATTAAAAATAATGATATTATTGATTTGTCCAAAGAGGCGGCTAATGGGGAATTTTCCGCAAAAATTTTGGACCTCTTTAGTCAAGAGATCGGGAAACCGGCCCCGGCATTGAACCTGTTATTAAAATGTATTGTCATTTTACCCCCTTCTATTGATACCACTGCTTTAACCGCGACATTCCTGGCGAAGACAACGGGATCTACCACCTCTCAAGCTCTGGGGCTCATGATTTTAGGCACAGCGGCCTCCGGAAACCTTAACACGATGAAATTGGCCTTTGCGCAATTGGAAAGCATGGGGATAAATTGTAAGGATTTACGGGATCCGCTGCAGGAAAACCAAACGGCTTTGCATCTGGCCTGCGCCAATGGTCATGTGGAGATGGCGGAGTTTCTGATTGGTAAAGGCTTTTCGGTTAATGCCAGAGATCAAGACGGCAATACCCCCTTGCACATCGCCGCCGGTGGAACTCATGCCGGGCTTGTTCAATTACTTGTGGCCAAGGGAGGCAATGTGCATGAAAGAAACGACAAAGGCCGCACGCCTGTCTTTATGGCCGCCAATCCTGAGGTGTTTGCGATACTCATGCAAAACGGCGTAAATGTCCGGGTGTATGACAAAGATGGCCGAAGCCCGTTACACCAGGCTTTTCGTTCCCAAAATCAGACAATCATTAATCTCCTGCTGCAAAATCAGGCTTCGTTAATCGATTTTGATGGCTTTATGTTTCTCCCATGCCACTATCGTCAGCCGGAAATTCGCAATCCGATTCACCTTGAGCTTATTAAACTAGCTGTCGAGGTGAGAGATAGAAATGAGTCTGCCTTTACAAATAGGCTCAACTCTTGGGCATGTTTAAACGATGATGATTTTAACAATTTGATTTCAACGGCTTTTGCAAGTCCTGCGTTAGTAAAAGCGCTCAGGGCATGCGGCTTTGAAAAAGAGCGTAATTACAGGATTTATAATTTGCCGGGCGATAAATCTCATCTCCTTTCCTTTTGCCTCCCAGAGCAGCAGACTCAATTCTTAAGGGATCTTCCTCAAATTGAAAAAGATAGAGTATTGAATTCCAAAATTCATACGGGGCCAAAACAGTATAAAACACCAGTGGAGATTCTCAATCGACTCGATCAAAGTTCAAACCTCTTGTTTTTAAACGATCAAACGGTTGCCATTTTCCGAAACATTCCCCCGCTGGCGATTGCCCTGCTCGCTCAAGAGAGTCAGTACCGGGCGATCTTGAATCGTCTTGTCCACGTTATGGACAAAGAGCAAATGGCGGTTTTCTTTCCGCAGCTGCCCCCTCAAGAGTGGCTGGAGCAATATCGAAAATTGGACCTGGAGCTAAGAGATTTCGTTAACACCTATTCCGCACCTGAGCAGCTTCAGCTGCTCACAGAAAAGGACATTACAATCGGTGAATTAGAGGACGTCGAAACTAAACTACAAGAGATCGGATTGATTAACCCTGAAAATCTTGAGAACATCAATGATCAAATAATGGCCTGTTCCTCCCGTTTTGTCGCTTTGAGGTTGTCGTTTAGCACTTTTGCTCTCAGTTTTGAAAATCCTTACTTAGATAAACAAAGAGCAGCGCTGGCTCCTTTAATCCAATCGATAGAAATAAAGATAAACGATCTTGCGCACCGGATGAATCTCCTCAAGGATACACAGGACACTTTTTGAGTAGATTGCCTCAGTGGATGCCAAAAAATAATAGGGCTGACAAAGAATGAGAATGGCTGCACTCTTCTGGCACCTATTTCCTGCCAAATGCGGTCGATAAAATTTGTCAGATTAACTTTCGCGCTGAGACGACAAAGCAATAACTGACAACAGTTGTTGAAAAAGCCAAAAGCGACACTAATAGAAACGAATATCGCCTTTTAGAAGCGCTAACGCCCGATCAGCAAAAGCCTGGATTCCCTGACATAATACATGGCTTACAAAAGCAAAGAGGACAAATAAGCATCAAAAAAAGTTCTTATCCTTTTCCTTTTTGTCTAATTGTTTTGAGGCCAGGTCGGCAAGAGCGTTCATGGCGACAAAAAGAGCAGAGGCTTCAGCATTTCCGCTCTTATCTGTATGCAAAAGAAGGGCTAATTTTTTTCTGACTTTACTTAAAGCTTCTTTAGTTTTTTCTTCCAGATCAAAATAGGAGAGGGGATCTAAATTTGCGTTAAGTATTTTCGACTTAAAATCGTTGTAGGCTTTTGACTTGGTAGGGTCGATCGATCTGTTTTCCAGGACACAGGCATTTAGGATATTTTCTACCAGTGTGGCCGCATTTTCGATGCTTTCCCCTTCGAACAGCTTTTGGTAAGTTCCTCTATCTATATAAGCCGGAGGCAGAACCAACCCGGGCGCTTGCTTTTGGTGTAATGTTCGTAAAAGTTCTAAGGGGCCTTGCGACTTTTGCAGATTATCTATCGCTTCGTTTAACTCGCTTATATAGCCTGGTATCTCGCTGCTCGAATTATTCTTTTCAAGCGCTGACACATATCTTTTTAAACGGTCTATTACCGTTGACGCAAAGAAGGGATAACTGAACACAATTGGGGCAATGGAGTTTTTTAAATCGAGATCTTTATCTTCCTTGATTGTAGAAATAAGGCGATTCACTTGGGCGACACAACTGACGATTTCAAAGTCATATTGAGCGATTGCCCTGTTAAAATCTAAGTAGTAAGAAGGGAGAGGCTTGCGAATTTCCGCTTCAACTTCTTTAGGGCAAGCGTTGTTTGCGATACGAAATTTGGATATATACAGATCTGCCGCGCGAAAACAATCGATACTCTTCTGGTGTTGCATGGCGAGAGCTACCCACTCGTTTAACCAATTCAGCGATTGGGAGTTCAACTTTCCTCTATTTTTATTCTGAAGTAACGTAATTTTTTCCATAACACTATTTCCGCGTACAGGAAAATCGTATGGAATAGGCATGCTTTCAACTCCCTGGGGCCTCCACAGGGCAATTTGATCATTTAATGTCTTAATAATGAGTAGCAAATTAAGTTCAGTAATACCTATCTTCTCGGCATAGATACCCCTATATTGAGGGAGGAGGGGATATACATTTAAAGTGGACTCCTTAATGCTTCCGCCCATTTGCAGATACTGAGTACGGCACTGCTCAACAACTTTTTGCTGCTGCTGTAATTTTTGTATGACCTCACTTATTTCCTGTTGGAGGGTTGCATTGTGCGTAGTTTTTCGGCACTCCTCTAATTTAGCGGCATAATCGCGGCCTTCAAAGGGCAATTCGGCAACAGAGCCTTTTACAGTGGCTATTAAAGGGTTTGCGTTGAGGAAGATGATGTCGCAAAGATCCTTTTGGGCTTTTACATATTCGCTCAGGATCTCTTCAATCGTTTTTGCGCCCTGTGTCGGAACCGGCTCCTGGACAGGCATGTTCGGGATATTCCCCTCGTTGAACAGGTTTTGATAGGTTTCTTTGTCCTGATAAACTCGAGGCTGAACAAAAAAGGGCGGGGACTGTTTTTTGTGTAATTCCCGAAAGAGATCTAAGAAGCCTCCTAAAATTTCCAAATTATGGGCAGCTTCTTTTAGCTCATTGAGGCCGGTTGATTTAGCTTTTTCAAGATGAATTAAATATAGTTTTAAGGTGCTTATCACAAATTTTTCATCTATGGGATAACTGAATTCAAATGGGGCAATGAGGTTTTTTAGATTGTTTTCGAGCTTATTATCCACTTTGATTTTTGCTAGGAAACGATTCACTTGCGCCAAACTGGTGACAATATCACGTTCAATATGAGGGATGGCTTTGGTAAAATCTAAGCAAGAGGGCGGTAGAGCTTTGCGGATTTTCTCTTCGATATCTTTAGGAGCATTACCCGGTAGAGGAAATTTAGAAATATGCAGATCGGCTGCGCGATTAAGATCCATTATGGTCTGCTGCTCTGTGACGATTGCTTTCAAATTTTCTAACCATTTCTTCGCTCCTTCATCCAGCTTCGCTCCATAATTTCTCAAGATGGTTTGGGTTCTTTCTAAAATGGCATTTGCGCTTAAAGGGAAATTGTATGGCAAAGAGACGCAAACAATCCCCTGTTTGCCCCACTGAGATATTTGTTCATTTAATGTTTTAATGGCTTTGACCAATGTGAATTCGGCAAGACTGATATTTTCGGCATAGGTTTCCCTATATCGTGGGAGCAAGGGATATAAATTTATGGTCAAATCCACACCATTTCCCCCCATTTTTACATACTGATCCCGGTGCTGTTCAACGACCTTTTGCTGCTGCTGCAATTTTTGGATGAGCTCTGTTGTTTTTTGGCATTCTTTCAGTTTGGCGACAATTTGGCGGACATCAAAGGGGAATTCGAAGATCTTTATTACGTTCACTTCCTGAAAAATAGTATCGGTAAGCTCAGTTTGCGCCTTAATATAAAGATCCAAGATTTCTTTTCTCGCAGCAGTAGTCTCGGCTGACACGGTGTTATTATCCTTGCCGATCGATTTCTCGCTCTCGGTTTGCATTGACGCGTCTTTGCCGAGCACTTCGGTTTGCATTGCCGCGTCTTTTCCGAGTACTTCCGTTTGCATTATCACATCTTTGCCCGTCACTTCGGTTTGTGTTGCCGCTTCTTTTCCGAGTACTTCCGTTTGCATTATCACATCTTTGCCCGTCACTTCGGTTTGTGTTGCCGCTTCTTTGCCGAGTACTTCCGTTTGCATTATCACATCTTTGCCCGTCACTTCGGTTTGTGTTGCCGCTTCTTTGCCGGATGTTGCTGTTTTTTGCCGGTCGTTGTTAAAATAGGCGAAGGAAAAAACACCGCCGATTAAAACCAAAATTTTGTAGGTTGTCGTTTGGACATAGCTAAATGCGCCGTAGATTAAAGCTGTTTGGGTCGCAACGGCCATAAACGCTCCGGCCACTTTTAAATCATCAAATGCCGCTTTGGCATATTGTTTTGCTTTCTCTGAATCAGTGGCATCTACGATCTGATATTGCGCCCAATTCCAGAGTGCGCCGGCCGGTGCGACTATGGGACTGAGTATTAGCGCGGAAAAGGCAATCCTGGCAATCACGCGAGGTCTGAACTCTTTCCAGGAGCGGGCCTTTTCGGCGCATTCGCCCGGGCGGCATAAATAAGTCGTATAAAATTTGCTTTGTATTACTTTTTCAGTAAATGAAAAAGGAGGAGTTTGATTATCAAACTTAATGGAATAAAGCATAAATACCCAATAATATTAGGTAAGGATTATCGCAAAAAAATCTATTATTGAGAAGTATTAATTTGCCAATGCTGAAGCAGGCGATGGCGGTATCTTTCCACAAGTATTTTGTCAAAAGGCAGCTTGCGGATGGCGCTCCGCAGACTGGCCTCATATTGAGCCGATATCTCCGGCTTCACCCTATCCCAGCGATAGATATGGAGAGAACCGTAGGGGTTTAGCGCTCCTTTATGATCGACAAAGAGGCGCAGCTGCAACGGGAAATGAGACTGTTCCAGGTAAAATGATTTTAGAGAGCCGAAGGATGTGTCCAATTGGCCGCCCAATAAGCTGGGGTAGACAATTTTTTCTGTGAGCTCAAAAGCGGAGCGGTCAAAAAATTGCAGCATGATGGCGTTACCCTCCTCCATAAGGGGCGCGCCGAGATCAAATAGGGAGGGCAGGGTCTTCGCAGGCAAGCCCAGGGAAGTGAAAAAAGGAGTTAAAAGCTTTGCGAAATGGGGGCAAAGCTGTTCAGACTCGTCACTTAAAGGGGAGATAAAAAAAACAATCGAGGACTCGCCGCGAACATTATAGTTGCTGAAAATCGCTGTGTTTAAGGAGAGCAGATAAATTTGTATCCCGGGCTGTTCATCGTAAAAGCCGTTGGAAAAACCCCAGGTGGGAGGGTGTACCTGAAAGAGCTCATCAAGGGAAGCTATTTTGAGTTTCGGATCGCCCGGAATGCGCACAAAATGGAAATGGGGCGGGACCTCGAACCCGAGCACCTCCTCAACGACTATGCGGATAATGTCCTGGTAGATCCGGTAGGGCTGCTGGCTGCAATGATAGCCCACCAAATCGTCCCCTTCACGAGCGATCATCTCTTCAAAAAACTGCCGCATCTCATCGGACACACCATATTCTTTCAGTTCATTGTAAACCAGCTCCGTTCCATGGTTTTCCAGAAATCGCCGGGTAATGGATTCCCCTCCGATGAATGTACAAAAAGATAACAGAAATAATATTGTGTATTTACGCATAAATTTACCCATATGGAATTGGAATGTTATACGAAGTATTGAGATTAATTTCAACATAAATTATATCAATCAGTATGATAAATATTATTTAACATTGAAATAATATTGCTTTTCCTATAAAATTGAATTTATTTAAAATTATGAGGTTATTATGAGCTCAGTTTTATCAGCTATAACATCACCATTTACCTACAAAGTTTTTGAAAATGGAAAACAGGAGGTAATTAAAACCTGTTCTAAAATTCAAAAACTGACTGTAATAACCCTATCGGCGATCACTGCATTTGGCGCGAAGTTTGGCGCAGCAACGTCAACGGCTATGGCCATTGGTTCCGGATTCACAGCATTCCTTGTCCTTTCAAGTTTATGTAGAGCCTACAACATAAGGACGCATATTCCAGGGACGCCCCCTCCTTCTTCGAGTTCTTCCTCAAGCAACTCTTCTTCCAGCTCAAGTGTAATTCCACCTGTGAACAGCTCAAGCAACTCTTCTTCTACCTCAAGCGTTATTCCACCTGTGAACGGCTCAAGTGTAATTCCACCTGTGAACGGCTCAAGCATAATTCCACCTGGGAACAGCTCAAGCGTAATTCCACCTGTGAACGGCTCAAGCATAATTCCACCTGGGAACAGCTCAAGCATAATTCCACCTGGGAACAGCTCAAGCGTAATTCCACCGCTAATTCCAACAACTTCCAGCTCAAGCAGTTCCTCCTCAAGCTCAAGCTTACCTCCACCGCTGACCGTAATTCCACCCTCAAGCGCTCCACCAGCGAGCAGCTCAACTATTGACAGCAAACCTCCGAATAACACTGGTTTGCAAGAGGGGTATGATTTCGTGAAGCACACAGTTTGGGATCCGAAGCAGGGGATTTATACTACTGATGGACGGGCGCCAGTGATAATGAGAAAGAAGAAATAAATTCCATTTCCAAATGGCGCTTACTGTATTCTATGCCGAATTTGGTAAATTTATAATTTCTTAATAAATAATATAATGGGTTGTAAATGAATGGCATGAATAATTCTTTTGAGAACGCGCTCCATTTGGCCGGCAAAGAGAATCTCCACCCTTTTTCCAGGCTCCCTACTCCTACAGATGACGGACCCCTGGCAAAAGAGACGGTTAAAGATGTGCAGGAGGTCAGCCGGCTGATTGAAGAGCACTCCTGGCTTTCGGGCAAAGGAAAGTTCAATACGACCGGGCAGACACCCCCTGTAGACTTTAAACTCCTCTCCCTCCTCGCGGGAGATTCCTTTATCCATAAAACGGCGCTGGAAGGGTATGACTTAAAAAGTTCCCTGGAATTCTTCGGGAGCTTCTTCGACCGCCTGCCCAAAGAATTAGCTTGTAAAGCCACCTCTGAATTACAGGAGTGCCGCAAAATCGCCGAAAAATTGGATGAGCTCCGCCTGGCAGGAAAAGGGAAATCGAAAGAGGAACAGGGTCGGCTGGTCAAGGAATACGCCAAAAAAGTAAAAGAGAAATTTGAAAAAGAGGGCGCGCTGCTCATGCCCGGAGGGTGGAGATCAAAAACCGGAGAAAATCACGCCGTCCTCTACAAACTGGAAGCGGGTAAAGGGTTCACCATTTTCAACACGGGGAGCGGGGTTGAGAACCACCCGATGGCCCTTTTTGCCAAGGAAAAGGGGGATGAATGGCGGTCCCAGCAGTTCCTTACCAAATCAGGGGTCGATGAAAAACGCCTCCATGATGAGGATTTTTACTGTTTTCTCATCGAAATGTATGTGCGGGGCGAATGGGACAATTTTGATCCCGACTCCAACACTTTCTACAATGGGCTCGACTTTCTCGGAGGGAAAATAGGGGAAAAAGACCCGCGCAAAAACCCGGAATTCTTTAAGAAAAATCAGCGTTCGGGGACCTGTGCCATCAAAAGCATTACTGCGGCGCTCTACTACAGCCTGATGGATAATCAAAAGTATAAACCGCTGAAATTCTTATGGCAGTTTACGGCGCTGGCCAAATTTTGCCAAACGGAGTTAGCCACCCTTAAAAGAGAAGATTTGGATCTTTTAGAAGATTATATGGCAAACTTGGCGGCTTCGGTTAAAAAATCCCCCTTAAAGGAGTGGCTGGCGGAGAGGCCGGAGCTTTTCGACGAGTTCAACGCGACTTTTTTTGATATCAGGGGCAGGATCGATCATTTGAAAAAAGAGCCGGCCCAGCATCTCCCCAAATTGAGCTTTGCCTACTCAGAGGGAGATTGCGGCCCTGTTCCGCTTGAAGACCCTGATACGAGTGTTTTTGAAAAGCAGGAAGCTTCACCAAGTGAACTCCCAGCTTACCAGGTTCCGGAGCGCCTTTCCAGGGCGAATGAGATTCGGACGAAATTCAAAACGGTCAGCGGAAGCAACCTGCTGGAAACTCTCCGGGAGCTTCGAGAAGTAAAAGATTTTGTTTTAAAAGATAAATATATAAAGGATAACTTATCCAACGCAAAATATAACTTTAGACCATTCAGCTACCCGGCCATGAAGGGTGATTTGGCCGCTTTTCGCCTGACGCTGCAGGAGTGTGTCAAAGAGCTTGTTTTAAAAAATATCTGGAGTGATGTGCCGAAAAAGGATCTCCTCAACGCGATGGAAGAGATCCATCTTCTGATGAGCTCCCTGCAAGAGGTGGAATATCAGCTTAACTATAGAGATGAATTTCTCTCTCCCGCCTCCATTTCAGCCTCCTGGACCCTGATGTACGCCCTGTTATTGGGGCAAGAGACTTTAGCCAGGCAAAATGAGGATCTCAAATTAGCCGGCTACCGGATCAATTACAGCGGTTTGCTGGAGCTTGCGAAAAATCCCGCGTTTATCTTAAAAGACCCTGATCTACTCAAGATCTATAAAGACACCTTAAGCGCCTTCGATCCGGCCTTCAATTTTGACACGATGAATGTCAAACCCCAGCCCGACCCAAACGATTTTCTTTTCTCCTTGCCGCGACCTAAAAGCTGGTGGTCTGAAGAAGAGGGAGGTCATTTTGGAATGGTGATCACAAACAAAAATCTGGAGCAACCTGCCACTTTGCGATTTTTCAAGCAATTCACAAAGGAAGACGGAACCCCTCTGCTCGATAAGTTAGCGAAATTTTTCGGCCCCGGCTCTGAGATCCCACGAGAACTCCAGCTTTTAAGGGTCGATGCCGTTTTCCCGCTCATTTGCCAAAATCTCACGCATAATCATGAAGAAGTTGATGGGATCAAGATGTTTGACGATTGTTGGGGTTACGAACACCAAAAGGGTTCAAACCCCAAATCGTACTGGCTCAATCTTCGCATTAGCCGCTTATCTCAAAACTTTACCAGGAAAAACGATGATAAAGTCATCAACATGTCTACCTATTATTCCCCTAACGGATACAACCAGCTTTTTAGTCAGGCAAACTTCGCGAAAAACCAAAATGAAGTCACTCCTAAACCTGAGCTCGCCAAAGAGGTCTCCCTTTCGGTGGAAACGTTTAAAGAGCTGATGATGCTCGGCCAGGATCCCAATGATGAGGCGATGCAGACCCTGGGATTTATCCGCAGCCACTGGTCGTTGCTCAAAAATCCCGATATTCGGGAGATGGTGGTGCATCACCTCTTCCGCCCTTTCAGGCTTTCCGATCCGCTCGCGTTGCGAAAAGAGCTTCTCCCGAAAATTGAGCAGTTTTTTCAGGAGGGGCTGGACCATTTCCTCGAATCGAACGACCTGGAGGTCTGCCTTTTTCTCGCAATGCTGGGCGATGGTGTTTCGAAGCACGTCAAAGAGGGGGATTTCTCTTTCCTCTATCCGTTTGTAGAAAAAATTATCCCTAAGATCAAATCGGAACCCCTTCTTTTAGAGGCGCATGCGGCCTTAGCGGTATTAGGGAAAAAGCCGGTCGATCTTTTCCGCTTCATTAGGCTTTACAACCAAAGCGAAAAAGAATCGGCCGATCTTTTCCATAAGTCCCCCCTGTCCGATCCTTTATTCCTTTACCAAAAAATGGTAGAGGCAATGGGGGACAACCTTCCGGACGGGGAGAAAATTTGCCAGGAGATTTTGCCTACGGCCACTCCTTTTAAAAAAATCGGCCCCTTTTGCTACTCAAACGGCACTTACCAGATCAACCTGATCGAAGGGGAGGTTCGGGCTTTAAACGCGCTCCTCTCCAAACTCCCCTTAGAGCTCGCAAAAAATCCGGTGCTTTTGACTCTTTGTAAAGGAAACTTGGGTGAAATAAAGCAAATCAATGCTAACACCTACGAGCTGCCCCTGCATGGGATCAAGGTGCACCAAGGGAAAGAGGTGCAGTTTGCCAAAAAGATCGATGGAAAATGGTACACCCTGGTTAACAATAACATCTGCCAAAAGATCCCGAGTCTGCAGCCTGAGTTTTGTTGGATGAACTTCGAAAAAACTGAAATTTTGGGCATGAAAGGGGATCAGCTCCTCTTTAAAATGGCAGGGAAATACGCAGGCGCTGAATTTCATATAGAGAAGGTAACAAAAGGGGATAAAGAGTGGATCCCGTTTGAGAAGGTGGATGGAAGCCTGAAGTGGCTAAAGGATATTGAGGGGAATATCGAGTGTTGGGGAGCGGCAAACCGGGTAGAAAAAATCGATCTGATCCAAAGCGGACTGCATTTTTCGACGAGAGGTAATGGGAAGGCATACTCCTTAGAGCATCCCGGCTTTTTTCTCCTGCCAGAAAAAGTAGCTGGCATAGGGATTCCCCATCTCGTTTTACAAAACAGCCAAGGGGAAAAAAGGGTCCTGCTTTCCGATCGAAAGGACAAGTGGCTGGAATATGCGCTGCTAGATGGGCAGCTCACCTCCCAAAAAGTGGAAAACAGGCTATTTTTGCTAGAGTTTTATCTCGTAAAAAAAGAGTATCAGGCAGCTAAAAAAATATTGCTGAAGCTAAATCCCTTGGACCGTTTCTCCAAGGGGGAGAGGGATATTTTAGCGAGAATTTTGGAAAGTTTGAGTAAAAATCACCACCCGGGGGCCCGCGTCCAGCTGATGCAAATCGCCTCATTAATTGAGGAGAACAACTTAAAGTTCCCCCTGCACGTGAACGAAGTGGAGTCCTCGTTATTGACTTATAAAGAAGTGGGAAAGCCGATTTTAGAGGCTTTGAACGACACCTCCAATCTCCTGCCGTATGGTTTTACAGAGACAATGGAAAAAGCCGCCCTGGAATTGGCCCGGGCCACTTTGATTGAGGCGATCAAAAGCGGGGAAACCGGACTGAGTGCAAAACTCTTTTCAATGGATTACCAGTTCGGGAAAAGGCTGGCCTATTTAACCACAGGTAAAGGGCGGCTTGGGATAAACAAGATCGTTTTTCCCTTCATGGCGGGAGGGGCGGGGAATGTAGACAAGGACTTCGGGGAGTATTTTTCTGAGCATGCGGCGAAAGATCTCCACACGCTCCTCTCAGAGGCCAGGGTTAATCTGCATAGCTTTATCACTCCCTCCGGGCATAGTTTTTGCCAGTATTACGTGATCGCAAGACACGGAAGCGAAGAGGATAAAATCCGCTTAGCCAAGGTGCTGCAATTCCAGCAGATCAATGCCTCATTAGCGGCGCACCTAAAACGATGCATGAAAAATCCCAAGGAATATCCCGACATCAAAGTGCTTGGCACCTTGTGGAAAGACGAAAAAAATCAAGCTCCTTATACCGCAGAGTTAGCCAAATTCCACTCGATCCAGACCCCGTTTTGGAAGATCCTTTTCTTGCTGGGGGGGCTGATGAAGAACGAGGCTGTGAACTACCTGTATAGCCTCTTCGCCAATACCTTTGTGCGAAAAAGCGAGCCGATGGTGAAGGGCGCCACTTTCGATAAGCGGGCTCAAGAAGTGAAGAAGCGGGATAAAGATGAAGAGGAGAGATTGGCAGCGCTGACCGCCAGGTATTTCTCTTTTGTCAAAGACGGTGTTAAAGCCGCCCCGCCGCCTATCCCTCAGCCCAAAAATGCAAGCGACAATGTGATCAAAAAAATCGAAAAAGAGAATCAGGACCTCGCAGAAGCGATAAAGGATCTCCCCGTCCAGGGTGCCTGGTCCCTCAAAGGGGATCTCGCGGCTCTCGAAAAGGAATTAAAAAGCGACATTGAGAAGAAGAGCCTCCACCTAAAGAGTTACAAAACCCATCTCATTTCCCGCGCCAATTGGGTGCCGTTAAACGATAAAATGAAAGTGGCCGGGATGCTCAGCCAAAGAAACACCTTGGACTTTGACGAGCTGGTTAAGCAGTTTCTGACGGGCGATTTTGAAAAAACGGAGCTAAACGCCGCTCAAAAAGAGGAGTTATTTGCCTCCATTGCCGACTATATGATGCAGATGACAAGGTTGAAACAATTAAACCAGGCGATGCGCCTGATCGAACGCTACAAACAAGAGAAAAAGAGCGTGATCCTGGAAGGGATTCCCAAAATTCTCTTGGTCCTGCGCCATCACGATATCGAAAAGCAAAACAGGGAGTTTTTGCCCTTTGAGCTCGCCAACGGCTATCTTTACCGGAAGGAGCAGATTGATAAGATCGAAGAGCTGCTCGGCTTTGAAGACCCCCATATTTTGGCTGAAATGCCCACGGGCTGGGGCAAAACCAAAACGCTTGTGCCCACCCTTAATGAATTGATGGCCAAATCGGGAAAACTTCTGCTCAATATCTGGCCCGCCTCTTTAGAGTTGACCAATGCGATCGACGTGCAAAACCAGATGGAGCAGAGCTTTGGCAAACAAGTGGACCGGATCCTCTTTAACCGGCAAACCGGCTTCGACTCTAAATCGCTGCAATTCCTGGTGAATAATATGAAGGAGTGCCAGGCGCTTGGAAAGCCGGTCAACGCCCGTCCCGAGACCATTCGCGCCCTCGAGCTGCACTTCCTGCTCGCCCTGTATACCTTAAAGCATGAATCCTTAGGAGCCGCTACCCCTGAGCTCCGCAAAAAAGTGGAGCTGCTCGGCGAAATTTTACGCCTCTTCCGCAAGGAGGGATGGGCGGCTGTGGATGAGGGGCACATCAACTTCGATCCGTTTGACATGCTGATCTACACTTTGGGGGAGAGCAAGCGGCTGCCCGATGAACAGGTCGAAGTGATTGAATCGCTGTTCGACATCCTTCAGGATTACAGGGAAGATTTTCATTTCGAGCTGAACCGGCAGCAATTTTTGTCCGAAAAGCGGTATCAGGAGATAGCGCCTGAATTAGCCGAAAAAATCGCCAGACGGCTCTCCCTCGACGCGGCCTTGATCCCTGACTTTAAGGAATTTGCAATTGGAAAGAAAACCCCCGACTGGCTGGAGGAGCACCCCGACAGGGGCAGGCTCAGCCTGGCGAAGGGATTGATCTGCCATCTCTTAAAAAGCTCTCTTGAAGGCGCTGTGGAAGAAACATTCGGCCTGTCGAAACTCCATATCAGCTCCAAGGAGTACGCCATCCCTTACGCCAGGAGCAATACCCCGAAAGAGACCGCTCAATCCCCCTCTCAGTACAAAAATCCGCATGAAACCTTCACGAAAACCTATATCACCTACCTTTATCGGGGCTTGGAGCCCTCCCAAGTAAAAACACTGATCACCACCTTAAAACAGGAGATGGAAACCTCCTTGGCCGATGGCGTCCCTCCGGCCGAATGCCCAGCGAATAAACTCTACCAAAGCTTCTTTAAGGGGAAGGCGCCGAATATGCTCCTGCACCTCACCGATAAAGAAATCGACGAACTAACCGGCGACCTCAAGAAAAATCCCAAAGCGATTTTCACCTATATCCGCTACGTTATCGCCCGGCAATTGCCCCTCTACCCGCTCCACTTCAAAAGCACGGCGCAAAACTTTTTAAGCCAATTCGCCAAATCGCTCACCCTCTCGGCGACCCCGCCCGATGCGGTCAGCCACAACAAGGCGGCCAAATTTGTGCCGATGAAGGGGATCTCAGGAAAAGTCTCCTACCTCATGCTCACCAAGGGGGTGACCTGGCGCGTCGTCAAAGAGGAGCTCCCAAAAGAGGTGCTGCAAAGAGCGCAAGATTTCTCCCATAATGTCCGGGCGATCGTCGATACCGGGGCTTTGTTTAAAGGGCTTTCCAACCGGGAAGTGGCCCTGGCGCTGAAAAAGGGGCTCCAGCAGCCTGAGATCGAAGGCTTTGTCTACTTCGACGAAAAAGGGGAAAAATTCAAAGTGCTCTACAAAAACAGCGACGAGCCGCAAGATCTGGAGGATTGCGAAATCCCCCCTGAGAAGCTGATCACCTACTACGATCAAAGCCGCGCCTTGGGCAGCGATATCGCGCAGGCAGAAGACGCCGTCGCGCGAATCCTCATTGGCAAAGGCACAACTAAAGCCGCCGCCGGCCAGGGAATGGGGCGGATGCGCAAGATCCACCAAAACCAGGGGGTGGAGTGGATGGTGCAGGCGCCGGTGGCCGAAGAGATCAAAAAATTATACGGCACTGACTCGCTAAAAGGGGAAGAAGGGGTTGGCTATATGATCGCCAATCAGGCCGAGGAGGAGGCGGACAACAATTACGAAGCGCTCACGCAGCAGATGGA
The DNA here is from genome assembly GCA_963696295.1 of uncultured Chlamydiae bacterium. Classification (GTDB taxonomy): domain Bacteria; phylum Chlamydiota; class Chlamydiia; order Chlamydiales; family JAJFMB01; genus CAVOJR01. Next base: position 3,121,585 of record CAVOJR010000001.1, read on the forward strand.
CAACGAGATCAGGAACGGGATGATGGATCAGCTGCTCAGCCAGGATGTCGGTCAGGCCCTCAATTATTTTGATCAATTTGAAGAGCACCTGGTGGGCGTGGAATCGACCGATCCTTATGAGCTTTATGCCAAAGTTTCGCTCGATCGCGACCCCAGAACGCAGGTGAAAGAGGGGAAAACGGTCAAAGGGTGTCTCGAGGAACATCTCGATCTCTGTCTTTCCAAGCTAGAGAGGATCAAAGGCTTAAAAGGGAAAGAGCAGATCAAACAGAGCCTGGAAGGCTACCGGGCAAAGTGCCGCGACAAAGAGATCCCGCTGCCGGCAAAGGTTAAATCCCCCGCCATCGAATCGGGATTGGACTGCGAAGTCCTCCTCGACATCAATCAGCAGCTCGAGATGCAGCAGCAAGCGCAGATAGAAGAGGGAATGGCGATCAGAAAGCCCTGGAAATTCCCAGAGGAGCTCGATCTTTTTGCCACGGCTTTTGAGAAGACCGCATCGGTAAATCCTCTTCCAAACCTCTTCATTCAAGGCTTGAATATGGTTTACCGCACCTTCAATGCTCCTTACAGCGCAATAAAGACACGGCTCAATAGTGGTGACTTTATCGGCTGGAGTTCGCTCTTCATCGGACTGCCCTTTTACATTATAGAAAAAATCACTATCGATCCGATGAAGTGGGCCTGGAAGCATCTGTCGGGATCTTTGAGCGATCAGTGTTCGATCTACACTGTGGCGGATGTGATCCATACGCGGATAACCCCAAAATTATTGGGCTTCTTCAGCAAAAACCTGCTCGTTTCGAACAATTTCTTCCGCGTGAAAGTGCACCTCGAAGAGACATACCCCGAGACCCCGTTCAGCCAAGAGCAAAAGCCCCTCTTCCACGTCCTCGTCATCCAGGACAAAGAGCAGCTGAAAATGATGCTGATCGATCAAAATGACAGCGCCTACTTCCACCGCAAGCTCCGGCGCGACTTCCTGCACACGCCCCAGGATGTTGCCGATAAAAGGGAGCGGAAACTGGCGATTTACGACTTGAGAAACGGGATCATCGTCCAAGGGAAGAATGGATTTACCGGCCTCGAAAAAAATCCCGCCTTCCAGGAGCTGCTTGTGCAGGCCAGGCTGCTCAACGGCGAAGTGCTCTTCAACCAGGAGGAGCTCGCCTTCATTGAAAAGAACAAAGTGGAGGGGCTGGGAGAATTTCTGCAGACCCACGTTTTAGTGCACCACACCCTGAATCGCAACCTCTACCCCCAAACGGCTTTGGGCAAGCTGCTCGGAGTCAAGAAAAAGCCCCCAGCCCCTGCCCCGAAAAAAGCCCCGCGCTTAAAATTCGGCGAATTGGGCGAGCGCCTCGTCCGGCCGGGCTTTTTCGACCCCGGGGCATTCCGCCCCTTGATTCACTTCACCTGGCAGGATCAGTAACACTCGAATTTTTTTCCGTTTGTGTCGACCAGGCGTTCGCCGCGTAGTTCTTCGAGCCTACCTAGGTAATTCAAAGTTGAATTTGGAAGCGGTTGCAATTGTTAAGAAAATATAAATTAACTTCACATTTACGATTCATTGATTTATAGTATTCGAATAATTTAGGAGTGCACTATGAGTTACAATGGTATAAATGGTGGTGAAGTTGTCAGATACTACAGCAACAACAACAATTCGAATAATAATAATGGCGATCAACAAGTCCAGGGAAATGGGGTGTCTTATACGCTATTGTCTGTGGAAGAAGAATCAAAAGTAAAAGAAAGACTTCAGGCTATCAGTAAATTGATAGAACTGGAACAAGATGAGGGCCAAAAAAGGGCATACCGTCTTCACTATAAAGCAGAAGTGGCTAAAGAACTTGAAAGCAATCTTGCAAAAGCCATTTTGAATGAACAAAGCGCAAAGGCTAAATTTGATGATTTTTTAGATCGACATGCACAATTGGAGATAGAAAAACATAGACAGGAATTAGCTAATCAACAATTGCAAGAAAGAATTGATGGTGAAGCTAAAAAGAGAGCTGAAGTCGAAGATGAATTGAATGCCCTCACTCCCTTACTTTTTAAACTAAACAAAACGAACCAACAGGCAACAGCAGAATTGGATCAAACAAAGTCCTCTTTAGAAAGCGAAGGCCAAAAGAGAAAAGTTGCAGAAGCTGAATTGATTCAAACTCGGTCCTCTTTAGAAAAAAAAGTCAAAAAGATAAAAGTTGTAGAAGAAGAATTGACTCAAACAAGGTCCTTATTAGAAAATGAAGGCACATCGAGGCAAAACTTTGAAAATGAATTAAGAGCAGCAATATCCTCATTAGATTCTCAGAAAATTGCGCGAAAAGTTGCTGAGGCAAAACTTGTCGAAGCAATTGCTCAGATCGAAGAAGATAAGAAAAGAATTGATACCCTCGAAAAGGAAAAAAAGAAAATCGTTTCTCAGCATGAAGAAACTCAAAGTCAATTGAAACAAACAAAAGCAGCTCTTTGTAAAAGTCAAAAAGCTCTTGAAGATGAAAGGGCAATGAGAGCTGAGCTTGAGCAAAAAATCCAGAAGTTTATCAATCAATTCCAATTTAAAAAGTGAATGAAAGATTTAGGTCAAATATTCATCATTCATTCGTTGCGTCTTTTACTCTGCTTGTAAAGGGGATTTTGAGTTATGAACCAAAAAAATAAGGATTAAAATGAACGGAATAAACCCTTGGGAAAAGACAACAAAACCTTTGCAGGTACCGGCAGGGTTTTATTCCTCCCTTCGGAAAATCAACACAACTAAAGTCGACAGAGCGACATCGCCGATTTTCGATGTCCAAGGAAACCTCTTATGTGAAGGTATGAGCCAAAAAAAAGCAACTAAAGTCGACAGAGCGACGTCCCCGATTTTCGATGTCGAGGGAAATCTCTTATGCCACGACTTTAACAGACTAACGACAAGCGGCTCTGTTATCGATTTCATTGACAAGACCAATTTCGATGCTTTTGAAGCGACTGACCTCTTCAAATTATGCAGTATGGCAACAACAATTTTATTGGATGAGGCTCTTTCAAAAACATTAAAAAAACTGAAGTATGAGATATTGAAAAAGATCGATCAATTCTCTCTGCCGGAAATCAGCCAAATGACTCTGGATTTGAGTAAAATTAACCTCCTGGATAAGGGGCTTATGTACGCGATTTCAAATCAGGTAGTGGCAAAGCAAGCCGGCTTGAACAGGGAACAATTTTTCCAAATCATCTCAACATTCGAAAAATTAAAATTTGCTAACATCGAATTTTTCATCATGATGGCAAAATTTGCCGTTGAACAGATACCCGACTGTTCCGGAGAAGAACTTACCAAAATCGCCTCCGCTTATGCCTTTGTTTTAGCTGAAGTTCAGAACAGCCAAAATGCCGGAGTGCTGAAAAACCATGCCCGCGCTATTTGGCTTGAAATACAAAAAAAAGGTCTTGAACTTTCCCTCCCTCCTTCAGCCGTACAATTATTCGAAGATACTTTAAATGTTAATCCGATAAAAAATCAATTAATGACCACTGATGAGCTGGGCTTAATTTTCCTTCTCTGCAGAGAAAATATTTTAGACACGGATCTGCTCGTTACCACGCTGCAACGGTTGGCAATATTAAACAAACCGGTGGCTGTATATGATAGGGAAATATTTAATAGATTGGTAATGAATGGGATGGATTTGATTCAGCAAAGCGGATTGTATGCGGATCATCTTTGCGGCCTCGCTTATGCGCTTGTACGACTGGATAAATATGATGAAGATATGTTATCTCGGGTTGAAAGCCGCGCTCTGGCATTGGTTTCAACTTTCAACGCCAGACATTTTGGCGACATCACTTCTGCTTTGTGCCAATCAAGATTTCCCAAGCGCAAATTTTTCAATACGGTTGCCCCTTTTATTCTGAAACAGCTCCGTACGGCAACTGATACCGATTTGGCCCAGATAGCCATCGCCTATGAGGTGTTCCAACAAAATTCTTCGGTTTCTTTTGCGATTCTCGTTGAGATAGACAGGAGATGGGAGGAATTTAAGCAAGACAGAGATTTCATCAATATGGCTATAGAAAGCGCCGCCGCAAACCTCAAGGGTTTGAATAAAGAGGAACAAGCGATTGCTGCAGGAATTTTGCAATCCTTTGCCTAGCTTGGTTGAAAGTTTGACCGTTTGAACCATGCCTGCAGTTTCAGCCTGTTAAGTGGCAAGAAAACAAGTTTCCCTGTATTATTTTCCTTAATATCAGGGAGATTTATGTCTGACCCATTATCTGTGGAAACATGGACTCAGCGCGCAAAAAGGCATGCGGCCCGGGTCAGCCCTCACGCCGATGCTTTTTTAAAACGGCGCATGGCGGGAGAGACACATGCGGTGCATGATTTTTTATTCACTTACTACAGTTGTTCCCCGCAAAAACTGAAACAATGGGTGCCCTCGATTGAGGAAGAGCTGGTTGTTTCTGGCCAGATTCTTGAAGAGTACCCCTGGCTGAACGCCTATTGGTTTTGCCTGAAAAAGGATGTATTATTCCTGAACAGAGAAAAAATGACCGGTACAACCCGCGGACTCGCCTCTTTTATCGCTGAGCTCTGCGGCAATATTTCCCTGCGCCCGCCCCGTTTTGGCTGTTTTGGCCTGCATGAGTGGGCGATGGTTTATAAATTATCCTCAGAGGAGCTCCGGCATAAAAAGCATCGCCTCCGGCTCTCTTCCGATGAGTTGGCCGCCTTTGTGGAAAGTCAAACCATATGTTGCTCCCATTATGACGCTTATCGTTTCTTTACCAAAGAGGCGCATCCGCTGAACACATTAAATCCACTGCTGGAAACGCGGCTTAATATGGAGCAGGGAGGGTGTGTGCACGCCAATATGGATCTATATAAGTGGGCTGCGAAGCTTTGGCCCTGGATCGGCTCCGACTTCCTGGCTAAGGCTTTTGCCTTAGCTCTTGAAGGGCGGGAATTGGATATGCGGGCGAGCCCCTACGATTTGCAAGCGGAGGGGTATCTGCCTATCTGCATAGAAACCGAGGAGGGGCGCAGGCAATACCAAAAAGAACAGCAGCTCTACGCCGAGCGCGCGACAGCTTTACGGGAAGAGCTCTGCCTCTTTTGCGGGCTATTGGTTTAATTTCGTCCCGTGGCCTTTCCGAAATGCCATGCGGACGAAAATAAACCCCTATTATTCTCTGATCCCAGAAGTAAGAAAATTTCTACCAATAATCACTACCCTGTTAGCGTAATTGAAAAGTTTCTCCCTAACTTGTTTATCCGAAGATATTGAATAAATGATGTCTTTCAGATCTTCTGCTAAACGTTGAAATTTTGCTTTGTCGTTACGACAGTTGAATCCCATTTCCAAACAAATAGCATTCACTTTTTTAGCGAGTTCTTCCCGATATTCTCCAACATCATAGGCAACAAGCGCCTCAGCAATCCCGTAAGAAGCATATGCTTCACAAGCCAACATAGTGTTCATTTTTTTCTCTTGATAAGGTTAATTGATTTGCATAGGAGAAAAGAGAATAACATAGAAGAAACTAATAAATCAACTTGATAGACTGAGTAAACGATCGGGCCAGGAATGGGCCAGTCGTATCTGCCTATCGCAAATAACATCCGAGCGAATGCATTACGGGATGTTAAATTATTTCTTTATATTATATTTAAAATAATTTAATAAATGACTGCTATAATTATATTTTAAACCAAAGAGGTGTAAAATGACTGTACAAAATCATATTCATTCACAGACGCCAGGTAACCAAGAGTATACCAAGGCCAAATTCCTGACAAATGCCTGGCAGGAGAATAAGAAACTCACCCAAGCTCTAGCTGAGCAAGGAGCGCATTATATTGCAAAAGCAAATACCCCTCCTCCTCCGCCGCCCGCTTCAATGAAGCCAAAAAACGTGCAAGCGATGAAATTGCCCCAAACGCCCCCACATTCGGAATCAAAAAATGTGCAAACAATGAAATTGCCGGAATCAAAAACAGCCTACTTTGAAGCTTTAGCAACCAAAGTCAAAGAGAGCGCGCGGGAGCTGTTTTCCTTTGATTGGCTTTTCAATCGAGCCTAACTCAAGAAAAAAAGTGCAAATTCGCTGGCGGTTAGTCCAAAAAGCCGCCAATTAAAATTCTTGGGGAAGTAGTTTGGAACCGTAGCGTTGTATAATTAGCTGCTTAGTTGAAAAACACCCGCGTTGACTAAATGGGCAATCACATTGGCATCGCGGTCCAACTTTTCCCGGGCGGTATCGAAAATAAGCTGTTTGCTGTAGCCTGTTTTTATTTCCCGGGCGACTCTCCAGTTCCATATTTTGAAGCCCTCCTCATAGATGGCGTCCGACATGGCCATTTGATCGGTGTCGGCTCCATGGGTATGGGTCAGGCCAAAATCGGGAGCGACGATATTCGTGTACAAATAGTAGTTGTGCTTGTCGGCTGGATTGAGGAAATCGTTCATCAGCCTCTCGATATTGGGAAAATACTTAACAATCGGATAGGCGTTTTTGGGGACAAAATGTTTATCCAGGGCCTTTTCAAAAATCTGATCGCGGCATTTTTGCAAGGCGTACTTGAGGGGGTCTTGGGCTGTGATATTCTCAGCGTATATCGCATCCACTTCCCAAATCACCGCTCCCGAATAGCCATAAGCCGAAAGCCCAAGCCGCGTCAAAATTTCACTTTTCTTCTCATCGCCGGCTGTTTTTAAAAAGGTGAGGATATGGGCTAATTTTTTTTGCAGCGTCTCATATTCTTTTGGCTCGGAGTTCTGCAAGGTTCCTTGTTGAATGAGATCGAGCCCCTTCAGTATCGCTGCAGGCTCTACTTGGCGCTCAGGGTTTCGCTTATGAAATTCCCGCCATTCCAGGCTCTTGGAAAATGGTTCCGTAAGAGCTATTTTAGACCAGTCAACCTGATGATAAAATTCGCTTAACCGGCTATCTTGCGAAATGGGGGAAACAATCTCCGAAAGGTGATACGGGGAAATTTCGACCAGGTCCAGGGTCAATGGGCGGCTTATGTCTACCGGCTGAGGCTTTTTCACTTGTTTGGTGTTTCTGAGATTTAAGGCTATCTCTATTATGGCGAGCCCCTTTTTGAGGGCGCAGTCCTGAAATAAAGCCGAGATGCCGGCAATCATGAAGGCGTTTTTATCCAGCGCGCTTCGCACGGTATAGGGAAGAAGGCGGGCCCGGCTCATGGCTCCGACCCCTAACATGAAAAGAGTTGCCCCGCCTAAAGCGGCGTTCCCGAGGACGATCAAGGCCGCTGATGAGACCGCCGTTGAGACGATGGCTACTGTCCCCAGCGAGTCGTGCAAGCGGAGCAGCTTGGGGTTTTTCACCAGGTGCGCCGCAAAGGTGACGGCGCCCGGCAGCGCCAGGAGGGAATATTTGAGGGGCGTATAAAAGGCCGGCTGTTTCTTTCCGAGCGATTCAAACACACGCTCGACGCTTTCCAGCGCTTGTTGGACGCTTAGCGTTTGGATTAAGGCGGGCACAATACGGCGCCCCCCTTTCCGCTGAACACCCTCTTCGATCCGCCCGAGATTTAGTTCGTGGCCGATGCTGATCCCTTCAAAAAAGGGTTTTAAAACCTGCATGCGATATCCTTGGCTAATTTCTTAGCTTTATTAACGAGAACGGGATCGGCACTGAATTCGCAGCAATGAATGAGGAGCGCAGCCTTTAATTCTTTACCTTTTTCTGCCGCTTTAATCCATTTTTGCAATCCCTTGTTGTTATTGAGATTGTGGTAGACCCTCCTCATCTGCGGAGTAAGCGCACAAGGATAGGAGATGCCGTCAGAAGAGAGAAAACTAAAATAAGAGTGGAAGTTAGCGGGGTTTCCAACCCGGTCTATGGCGGAAAATACGGCCTGTTGAACAAAAGGGGGATGAGAGGCAGGATTCAAGGCTACCGATTTTGCCCGTTTGACTAAAGTGGTGATTTTCATCTCATTTGTATTTTCATAGTCCAATGCCCGGATAAGAGAATCGATCCAACGGGTGGATTCCAGCAGGTTTTTGTCCAACACATCCTCATCGGTGATGTCTTCAAGATCCTTAACCTCATTCACCGGGGAGTGGTTGTCCTCGGAAGAAGTGCTCAAATCTTCCTTTTTTGTGCTTATGGCGCGCACGTTTCTTTGGGTATATTCTTTGTAATTAAAATTTAAGTCGTTATCAAAAACTTCACTTGCGACCTCGTCAACTTTGGAATTTCTTTGGCTATATGCATAGGCAATCCCGGCCGCGGCGCCAAGGGCTGTGAAGATCAATAATTGCCGTCTTGATATGAACATTTAATTTCCTTGAAAAAGAAGTAGTCTAGCACAGCCAATATTTAATTTGTACTCATTAATTATATAAATTAAATTTATAATTAATATTAAAATAGAAGCTCCGGTTCCCCTTCTGGACTGTAAATATCAGATATGCTAATGTTGTAAAACACCGCTAAGAGGTTTTTTTTATGAGCCTGATTATCACTATTCTCGTCGCGTTTGCTTTTTTTCTGCTGGCTCTGGCCCTTGTGGCCATCGGCTGGCTTATCACCGGAAAAATGAAGGTCAAAATCGGCGCTTGCGGACGAGTTCCGGATAAAGATAATAAATGCGGCGAGGAAACCAAATGCAGCCTTTGCGACGAGGGAAAGAAAGAGAAAGATGACCTACAATAAACAAGACCCGGAAACTATTCAGACCCTTTTTGGCAACATCGCGTCTCAATACGACCGCACCAACAGCGTGCTATCATTCAAGCTGCACAAATACTGGAACAATGAGCTGGTCAAAGCCATATCAGAGGAAGAATCTCCCAGAACTTTGCTCGACCTTTGCTGCGGAACCGGCGAAATCGCCTTGACCTACCTGAAAAAGACCCCGGTGCGCTGCCAGGCTTATCTCTTAGATTTTTGCGAAGAGATGCTGCAATGCGCCAAAGCTAAAGCGGAAGATCAATTGCTCCATCACCACACCCTGACCTATTTAAGGGCGGATGCGCAAAATATCCCGCTGGCCAAAGAGAGCGTCAAAGCCTGCACGATCGCCTATGGCATCCGCAATGTGAAAGAACCGAAGAAGTGCATTGAAGAGGTATTCCGCGTGCTGGAGCCGGGCGGGCGCTTTGCTATCCTGGAACTCACGCAACCCAAAAATAATCTTCTCCGTTTTGGCCACAGCTGCTATTTGCGGTTTGTTTTGCCCCAAATCGGTCGGCTGCTCACCCGAAATAAAGAAGCGTACCAATATTTGTGCCAGAGCATCCAAAACTTTGTCGACCCGCAAGTGCTCGAAGAGCAGTTGAAAGAGGCCGGTTTTGTGGAAACATACCGCAAACCTTTAAATGGCGGGATCGCCACCATCATTTTTGGACGAAAGCCGCTTCGTTAATTCTCCCCTCAGCAGCTTTCCTAAGGGAGAGCGGGGGATGGCAGGCACGAAATGGGTTTGCCTGATCCTCTCAAAGGGAAGAACTCTCTCGTGAAAGCGTTTTAGAAATAGTTCTACGGAATCACCGGTGTAGACTAAATGCAGGGCGTGCCCGAGCCGATCGTCCGGCATGGCGACAAGAGCGCAGTCGAGCTCTCCTCTCAATTCCTCTACAAGCAGGGTCAATTTCTTCAAATCGACGCTCTCCCCTCCAACTTTCACAAAATCGCTGTTTCTTCCTTGGATCTCCAGAATATCACCATGAAAAGAAGCATGGTCCTCTGTCAGGAACCACCCCATCTTCTTAGGGTCTTCAAAGCTGACATTTTCTTGGGTGAAAAAGGCATAGGCTGTTAACAATGAAGGGCTTTTGATCATCAAGAGGCCTCTATCAGTAACTTTTGCCTCAATATGCGGCAGCAATTTCAGCTCCGGGGAATCTTTTGTCGCGGTCGCGACTTGCGAAGCGCACTCGGTCAGACCGTAGCTCGGCATCAAAGGCCAGCCCAATTTTTTGCCCTTTTCATAGAGATCGCATGAGAGCGCTCCCCCGCCCACAACCACTCCGCGAAGCGACGGAGGGGCCTTACTCTCGAGCTTCACCAAGTCGTAGATTTGCGTCGGCACAAGGGCTGTCAAGGAGGCCCGGCCGGCTTCTAAAAGAAATTGGGCCGGATCCCATTTACCAGGCAGATCGATGACTTCCGAGCCGCTGAGGTAAGCCCTGGCCAGGATGCCGGCTCCCCCCACATGGAAATGGGGCAAGCATTTCACCCACTTATCAGCTTTTGTCGCTTGCAAATGTTCATTCACCGCGTGCGCAGAGGCGAAAAGCGCGCTTTTGGAGAGAGCCACCGCCTTGGACTGTCCGGTTGAACCGGAGGTCAAAAACCAGAGGTGATCGGCCAGCTGCCCCTCCAAAAGGGCCTCTATCCGCTCCCGTCCGGGCATGCGGGGATTCAGCAAAACTTGAGTCTTTTCCCAGTCGATCACAGCTTTTTCCAGGGTAACTTGGCAAGCAAAGCGTCAAACCCGAAACCGGTGCCTTCGGGAGGGGTGAGAAAGGGCCCTTTTTGGGGCAGCTGCTCACTAAATTCGTTCGTCTGATAAACAAGATGACTGCAAAGACCACCAGTCGCCACCTTCAGTTGGGCTGCGATATAGGCCGCTGAAAGCTGTCCCAGAGGATGGTCCAAATAGGAAGTGACCACCAGCTTCTGGCTGAGATTCTGAAAGGGGGCGTGGGCTTGAACGGCCGGTTTTAAAATGAGTACTTTTGCAGCCTTGGTCTTGCCGATCGCCCGCTCCGAACCGGCATCGCAGGCTAAACTTACTGAATATTGCTCCTGCAGGCGCTGCCAGGCCACTTCTGAAAAGGGAAAGGGGTCTTCGATAAAATCGAAAAAAGGAAGAAAGGGAACCATCTCTTCTAAAAAAGCCTCGAACGCCCTTTCGGTCAAACGGGCGTTAAAATCGAGCCGCACCTGGCAGGGAAACTTTTCGAGCAGCATTTTCAGCTGCTCTTTTTCTTCAAGCTCTCTTCCCATTTTGATTTTAAACAAAGAGGTGTCGGGAATCTCATCGGTGATCTTCAGGAGCAGATGGTGGCTCGGAGGAATGGCCAATCCATCGAAAAGGGAGCGCTTTTTAGCACGCGCCTCTCTGTCCAGTCCGGCGAAATAGAGGGAGCGCTCAGTCAAGCGGGTGGTTTGACCGTCGGCCAATCGCTTGAGCTGTTCCTGCAGAGGCAAATCCCCCAGCTCTACCCAAGGGTGGCAGTCGGCGTAGCCCCCCTCTACAGAAAGGAGCGCACCCTCCCTCACCATGCCCCCCGTTTTCGCCTTAAGGGTATAGCGATGAAAGGTTATCATACCAGCAATCCAATCGCCATAAGCGCCCCGAACATCATATGGAGCAAAGCCCCCATCCCTAAAATTTGGTTGTAGGCCGGACTCGGGGGCAATTGCCACACTTTCAGGGCAACGCTAATGGCTACGGGCAAGGCCAGCCAGGGCAAAAAAGCCGCCATAAATTGATGATGGATCCAATAGAGGGTGAGGAAAAACGGGAAAAATGCGCAAAAGGTGATCGCCCCTTTCCCGAAATTTACGCCGTATCTCACGGCGATCGTGCGCTTATTTGCCTCGCTATCGGTTGAAAAATCGCGGACATTATTTACCGCGATGAGGAGCGTGGCGAGCAGCCCGATCTGCGTCCCTGCGATCAGAGCCTCCCAAGAGAGCCCGCCGGTTTGGATATAATAAGTTCCGCCTATGCCGATCAGCCCAAAAAAAACAAAGACGAACACCTCGCCAAGGCCAAGATAGGCCAAGGGAAAGGGGCCGCCCGTGTACATATAAGCCAGCAGCAGGGAAATGCAGAGCAGGCAAGCGATGACCGCCCCCCCTTGAATCACCAGGGGCACAGCAAACAGGGCGCCTAAGGCAAGGCAGGCCATCCCCCCTCTCATCACGGCGGAGGGGGTGAGCAGGCCGCTTTGCACCACCCGCACCGGGCCGATTCTTTTCTCAGTGTCGGCCCCTTTTTTGAAATCCAGCGCGTCATTGAGCAGATTTGTGGCTATCTGAACGAAGACAGCCGCAAACAGGCAGCAAAGCGCCAGGAACCATTTTGGATGAGGAGCTAGAGCTGTCCCCACCAGCACAGGAATCACCGATGCGGTAAGGGTCTTTGGCCTCGCCGCCATAATCCACGCATTCATTGGCACCTCCCTTAAGGCAGACGGCTAAATTTGGTAAAATCGGGTTTTCTCTTCTCGAGAAACGCCTGCTTGCCCTCTTTTGCCTCTTCAGTCATGTAGTAGAGCATGGTCGCATTGCCGGCGAGTTCGAGCAAACCGATCTGGCCGTCGCAATCGGCATTCATCGCCGCTTTCAGGCAGCGCATGGCAAGCGGGGAGTGCTGGAGCATCTCGCGGCACCATTTCAGAGTCTCGGATTCTAAATCTTTTAACGGCACCACGCAGTTGATAAGCCCCATATCCAGCGCTTCTTCAGCCGAATACTGGCGGCACAAAAACCAGATTTCCCGCGCCTTTTTCTGACCCACAATCCGCGCCAGGTAGCTGCTGCCAAGGCCGCCGTCGAAAGAGCCGACTTTAGGCCCCACCTGCCCGAATTTGGCATTGGAGGCGGCAATAGTCAGATCGCACACCACGTGCAGCACATGGCCGCCGCCGATCGCGTAGCCGGCCACCATAGCAACCACGGGCTTTGGCAGGCTGCGGATCTGCTTCTGCAGCTCCAGGACGTTCAAGCGGGGTACGCCGTCGCCGCCGATATACCCTTCATCGCCGCGCACGCGCTGATCGCCGCCGGAGCAGAAAGCGTCTTTCCCCTCGCCCGTTAAAATCACCACGCCGATGGAGGGGTCATTTTTGCAAAAGTCGAAGGCTTTTTGCATTTCCATCACCGTTTCCGGGCGGAAAGCGTTCCGCACTTCCGGGCGATTGATCGTAATTTTAGCGACTCCGTCTTCGGTTCTCTCAAATTTGATATCGGTAAAATCCATGACAGGGATCCAAGTTTCCATAACCATTGCCGTCATTGCACATCTCCTATGAATTGTTTTAGTTGTTCTTGAAGCTCATTTTCCCAAAGTAGGCGGTGGCCCGCTTCCGGAACCCTCCATTCCCTTGATTTTTTGTTCGTAAAGGCTAGGCCGCATGTGGCCTTTGGGTCCCTTTCCCCTGTGATCCAGAAGAGGGGCATCGGCAAAGCGGCAATCAAAGGAGTCAAATACTCCTGATGGCCAACCGACCACTTTTCCAGCACCTGGCAAAGAATTGCCCGGTCATAGTCTGCCTCATTTCTCATCACAGATCGATCCCCGGCAAAGACGCCCTGGCCATTCCAATCCCGCATCAGTTTCTCCCAAGGGTCGTTCAAAAAGCGCTTGGCCCATTTTTTATCCTGGGCCAGGCGCTCCTCCCTTTCCCGCTTCTCTTTAAGGCCGGGATTGGCGGAGATGATCACCGCCGCTTTCCAACGTTTTGGATTTTGAATCAGCGCGTGCAGGGCAAGCCTGCCCCCCAGGGAATACCCCGCCAGGACGCTCTCCCCGGAAACCCGGGCATTAAATTGCTCTGCCCACTCGGCTAGGCTTTTGATCGGAGGCTGAAAAAGATTGATATTGTTTGCCTTCGGCAGGCTCTGCTGCCAATCGCCTGGCCGTCCCAAAAAGCCATGTAGAGCGTATATATCGGTCATTATAGAGAGGCCTTATTTCATCTGATCCATCTTTCATACTTAAGATTCCTTAAATTTGCAAGGATTCAATACGGCAAGCGGCATCCCAGACTTTAATATTTAAGTGAGGTATTATGATAAAATAAGAACAAAACAAGAAATTAGAATCGCGGAAATTAGACCATTAGGCCTCTATGTCAAGCTAATAAGGCTAATCCTTAGATTAGCCTCGCAGAATGCCCTTTATTCGAATCCGGGGCCTGATGTTGCCGTCTTCCAGGCAGAATCAAGAACATTTTTAGCAACTGTAGACGCCATGGAATTAACCTGTTCATGAATATATTTATCAGCGGCCTTCTGCATTTGTTTATCGAATTCGATGCTGCCGCAACCGACTTGAGCTTCTCCCTTCATGGTCGCAACTAATTTATTATAATCACTGCTTATCATATACCCTCCTGTTATTAGGTTTTTTATTTGTTATACTAATAATTATAACTCAACATTTTAAATGCGATATATAGATTTTATTATTTTTCTGCAAAATTGACGTCGACAAAAAGGAAATGAAATCTTTATTAAAAATTAAAATAGTTCCTATATAATTAGCAGTAAATAAAGGGGAAAAATGGCTGCTATTTCAAATTATCATCTTTCCAATAAAGAAATCTTCTTATCATTTGCAACGGGTTTTAGTGCTATTCCTTATGCCATGCGCCACTTCCAGGAAGCAAAAAACAGTGGAAATTATGCCTACTATGCCCACAAGGCCATCGGTTCTATTCAATGTATTCCTGTAATTGGGGGGCTTTGCGCCTTAGCGGAACGCATTGCGGTATTGGCCTGTAAGAAAATATTTGCAAAACCGATCCCGCCGGTCGAGAAATATAAAGATGATGAAACCACCCCTATACAAAAAATAGGTAAAGAGGATGATCCTGCTGACGTATCAATGGATCCTCCCCCGGTAATTGAAATAGACCAGAAAATCCTCGATAATCCGAAAGCGCTAGTTGAGATAGCGGCAACTTTCGGTGTACTTTACTACAAGGATTATGAAAGCATCCGCCTTCATCTTGCCAAACTTGCAGAACAGAACTATCCTTTTGAACCGGTGGATAAGTGGATTTGCCAAGCGGTGTTAGGGGATCCCCTTTTCAATATCGAGGAGTTTCAAAAACTGCCGGAGGAGATGCGTTGTAAAATCTTTTTTGTCGCCAATCGCTTTCAACATGAGGATTTAGTCAATCAATTGAAACCTTATACACCCAAAGGGGAAAACATTGCCCTGGAGGGGTATTCCATCTCTCCATCGGATGCTACTTTACAGGAAACCCGCACAAATATTATTTCGTTTTATAAAACTCTTAGAGAAGAGGGATCCATTCTTACTGTCAGTGAGTTTTTTGCTTTTGAGGATGAAATCAAAGCAAAACTCGATGGTTTTCTTGAATCCCTATGGAATCATCCCCCCAGTAATGGGGAGGAGCTAAACAAACAGGTAAAGCTTTTTTACGATACGGTTGACGCTGAAATCGGAAGTAAGAATAACAATCATGTGAATTTCCATCTGATGAGGATGAAATATGCCTTAGATCAGGTTACTTATAGCAGCGACTTTAAAAATATAATTAAAAAAGTGGGAAAGTATTTTAGGAACCGCTCCTATATACCAAGCATAAGCACCATTAAAGAGGATAGCGGCGCAGGGTTTTATGTCAAAAGTAAGCCTTTGATTTCGCGAATCAAAGGAATAAAGTGGTGTGATAAAGTAATCAAGGAAAATAATTTACAGTATATAAAAGTTCCTAAAAAGATATTAATCGTCAATGATTCCCTAGAAAAATTTAATGTAGACACTTCGGGGGAATTAGTTGATCCTCACGAAAACCCTCCCTATTGTCTTATCGCAGAGCAGATCTATGAAACGGATAATACGCCATCTGCAGGGGAAGACATCCAGATGAAGGCTAATGAAGAGCTGAAAACATTTGCCAAAAAATCGTATTTTTCTGATTTTTACGGTAGAAATTTCTTGTGGCACTTTGATCATTCTCTTTACTGTATTGATACGGAATTTAATAGCTTTACATTTCCACCAGACCAGAAACTCTCAACGAGCATTTATAGGCAATTTTGTCCACCCAATTGGAGATTTACTTACACCATCCCCTTGAGAAATAACGCCTTTGCTTAATAATTGATAATATGGTATAATATTTATATGATTAGTATAATTGATGACAATTTTGTCCAACTTCCCCCTTTAAAAGGGTGCGCCGCAATCCTTTCCTCCTGTGAGGAACGGGTGCATCTCATAGGAATTACCACACTGGCCCGCCTTTCAGAGATTAAGCAGGCTGTGCTTGAAAGCTGGTCCGAATCGATACGCGAGCAGGCAAAGCGGATTCAAGAGGAGCTCAGCTCTTCTGCTTATTTGAGCCATATGGCCTATCTGAAGATCCTCCTGGAACCTAAGGTTCACACGAATTTTTAATAAAATTTTTTCATTAAAATCTATACATGAAAACCCCCCGTTTGAAGAAATTTGCTTTGATCGGACTTCCCGGAAGCGGCAAGTCCACATACGCTTCCAAGCTGGGCGGAATTCAGCCGGAGTTTACAAACTCATTGCCGGCATCTGACGCAATCTTTTGACGTCCAACCGCTTAATGTTTTTCGCGCTTAGCCACATGGGTAATACGCTCAAAACATTAATCGGTTGGACGTCAAAATCTTGCATCATCTGCCGACAAGCAGTTTGTAAACTCCGGCTAGGCATTCCGGTTCATCATCTGGACAGGCATATGTTTGAGCCGGACGGAAAGAAGAAGGACAAGCTGGAATTCATAAAGATTCAAAAAGATATGCTCGACGAAGAAGCCTGGGTTGTAGAGGGGTGTTCTTTTTCGACTTTCGAAATGAGGTTCGCCAAGGCGGATGTTCTGATTTATTTCCATTTTCCCCGCCTCGTTTGCATCTTCAGACTTTTCAGAAGAATATTTAATTACAAAAGAGATTTCGGCGGCTTAAGAGCTGTTACATGGGAAATTTTGAAATACACTTGGAACTTTGATAAAGAAAAAAGAGCCAAAATTGAAGAACTCAGGCAAAAGTATCCCCAAACAGAATTTCTCATCTTCAGAAGGCAGAAAGACGCCGATCTGTTCATAAAATCCTTGACAAAGTCAGATTAGCCAAAAAAAGTCTTGGCATAGCGAAAATTGGTCTTATTATCATTACTGACTCAAGGAAGGAGATATGCGGGCTTGTAGCTACTTTGAGCCATATGGCCTAGGAGCCGAAGTATTGGAGGTTAATTTGTCAGTTAATGGCTGCGATCATGTGGCGTGAGTCTTTACGGTTATGGTTTGGCTTTTAAGAGAGCTATCGATATGTGCGGGTTGTGGGACGGCGTGGTTGATGGAAAAGATCTTGGAAAAGAATTCAAAAATGAAGCAGCAGATATGGCAAAAGGTCTTATAATCGTAATTTCCAGCAGAGTTTTTAGAGAGATAGCCTCGAGGCTAGAGCAGGCCCGGCTTCACGGGCCGTGCTGAAACGTCAGGACTGATTAAACTTCGCTGTGCAGTCTCGCACATAGCGATATTTTTTCTCCACATCACTCAAATTACCCCCATCCCGGTAAAACTGCTTATCGATATATTCCCCGTTATGAACCACTCTCCAGGAATCGTTATCGATGACATCAGCCAATAATAAATTGCCCTTGGTATCAAAACCAAATTCCACTTTGAAATCGACCAGTATCGACCCCTGCAATTGCCAGGCTCTTTCTAAGATTAAGAAGGTTTTTTTGGCAATGTCTCCCATTTTTGTAAAGTATTCCTCCCTCCCTTTTAAAGGATAATCCTCCAGAACCATAAACGGTTTCACAACAGGACATTTGGGATCGTAAAGTTCAGCCTTGCCCTCTTTGAACAGGACGTAGGGATCATCACTTACTAATTTTGCTCCCTTCCATTCCTGATCTTTCGTTTTTAAGAAAAACTCTAAAATTAAATCGGGGAAAACATGCCCCTTTTCTAATTCTGGATTGCGTTTGAGGTAGGAACCGTGTGCTTGTCTTCGGATAACGACCTCATAGAAAATCATATCGCACTTAGGGGCAGTAAAACGGATGGCATCAAGCTGTTGATAAAATGCCACCGGCACACCCTGTTTTTTCAGCAACTGAAATACATGGCACGTGGTGCCGGTCGAGTATTCCGCTTTTGAACAGAGCATATCGTGTTTCTTGCCGTCAAAAGCAGTAATGTCGTCTTTTGAGGTGATAACGACTGTTGCGGGATCCTGCTCCAGTTGGGTGATGATTTTAGTTTTTCCTTCGGTTATCTTTAATCTTGGATTAGAAATAGAGGCCAAAACACTCGTATAAGTGATTGCATTTTGTATTGGATAATAGATTGGCCGTCCATAAAACATCGGACGGATAGTGTAGAAGGCCGTTGCATTTAATCCTCTATAGACGACATTTGTTCCCAAACCAAAAGTAAAATTCATAACTTTCTCCCCATGCAGTTGTTAATTGAAAGGGGAAGACAGTACCAGATTTGAAAGGTATCACTCAAGTTAATTCAATCAGGGTCGGGCGCAAGAGGGAAAATTGTTCCGGTATGGCGCTCCACCTTTCATAATGAAGACCCCAGAATTTAGCCATACTTTCAAAGCTCAAATTGTGTTCATTCAGGAATAGTTTTGAAGGAAACATCTTGTTAAAGATTTGTCCCCCTCCATTATTCACGACGACAATGGCTATTTTTTGAGCGGCTAATTGGGGGATAACCCAGGGAGCGGCCAGGTCGTAGAGGGCCGTAAGGTCGCCGATCAGCGCCCAGTTCTCCTGGGTGGCGCCGCAAAGGCCGAGAAAGGTGGAAATCTGCCCGTCGATGCCGTTCAATCCGCGGCTTGCGAAAACCTCAAAGCGCTTGAGCGACGCGGCGAGATCCCAATGGCGGATCGGCAGACTGTTGCCAAGATAAACCAGGGAGCCTTCGGGGATCAGCTTAGAGAGATCATGAATCATCGCCCTCTCTGAGCAGTGGTCCTGCGGGTGCTCAGTTTGTACAGCGAAATCATAGCGCCGCTTTACCTGATATGAGGCTAAAAAGGGAGCGAGATCTGTCTGGAGCAGCTTGCCATGGCTCAAACCGCTGAAAGGTGAATGGGTGATGGAAAGCACTTCGAGCCGATGATCTTCCAGGTCGCGCCATAAACGGGTGGTGGGCACGCCGCCAAGGCGCAAAACAGAGTCAAACTCCTTAACCCGCTTTTCCACATTATGGAGGCGAAGGTGCTGCAGCTTCGGCTCCTCGCGAAGACCCGAGATCGCTTCCAGATAGACCGGGGCGTTTAAGGCGAGCAGGAACTCCAAAACAGCCGCTCTATCCCGGGGGAGCAGCGTGCTGACCAGCGCCAACGGGCGCTCCACGCGCTGAAAAAATTGATCGAGAGGCAAGGAATTGGCCAAAGTCGCCGGCAATGTTTTTTTTGCCGGAGTGAAGCGCTCTTTACAGATCGTCTTTATCAAGGGCTCTTCAAAGCAGACGTTGATATGCGCGGGGCCCTTTTGATCCCATTCGCTCAAATCGCAGAGGTCATAATCCGCTAAATCCTGAGAATGTGTCACATAAGTTCCAAAAATCCCGACCTGTTCCGCTGTCTGGGGCGCTCCGGTTCCCCGGTATCTCCTGGGACGGTCGGCAGTGATCAACAAAAGCGGAACTCCAGAATAGGCGGCTTCCATAGCCGCGGGTAAAAGCTCCCCGACCGCTGTTCCCGAGGTGGTTATCACTGCGACGGGGCGATCTGCGGCGCGGCTTTTACCCAGGGCAAAAAAGGCCGCGGAACGCTCCTCAGGCCAATAAAAGATGTTCTCCGATTTTTCCAGGGTCATGACAAAGGGGCTGTTGCGGGCTCCCGGGCAGATGCAAAACTCCTCAACCCCGGCATTATAGGCATTTAAGAGAACCGTCCGGACAAGTTCGGCATTCAGATCGCCAGAATCTTTCGCGTCGC
The DNA here is from genome assembly GCA_963696295.1 of uncultured Chlamydiae bacterium. Taxonomy (GTDB): domain Bacteria; phylum Chlamydiota; class Chlamydiia; order Chlamydiales; family JAJFMB01; genus CAVOJR01. Next base: position 3,141,265 of record CAVOJR010000001.1, read on the forward strand.
ATCGATCTTCAAGTTGAGTTCGCTCCATTCTTTCTCCAGTTTGCTTTCTTTTACCACTCCGCAGCCGGCTCCGATCTGCCATCTTTCCCCTTCCCGCTGCACGTTGCGGATGGCGACATAGCATTGGCCGGCGTTTTCCCGCCAGTACCCTACCGGGGCGCCAAAGCGCTTACGCGGCAGCAAGGTCTGATAACGCTCTAGCCATTCTTTACCCGCCTCTTTTGGATAAGCCCCGAGCGCCGGCGTCGGATGCAAAGCGTGTACCAGCTGATAAAATCCGTCAATCCCCGCATCCAGACTTCTGACATCGAGATCGATGGGGGTAACCAGATGCTTAAGCGTGGAATAATTAATGACTTCAGTGTTACCAATTTTCACCTTTCCAAATGGGGAAAGCGCTTGTTCGATTCCATCGATGACCAGGCGATGCTCCCTATTTTCCTTGGGATCTTCAGCCAAGGGCTCTTCGCCGGTCCGCTTTGTCCCTGCCAGGGCAACGCTTTTTACTATCCCCTTTTCCAAAGAAAAGAGCTTTTCGGGAGTCGCGCCTAAAATGGTCTCGTGCTCATCCCAAAAGCCATAGGCGTAAACGGGATGCTTTTGAATATAGCTTAATAAATGGGTTAAACACCAGTTTAGTTTTTCTTTGGACCAGGGAGTATTGGCATGGGCAAAGACATAGGGGACAGCTTTTTCGAGCGTGATGCCCTTAAATTGTTCGGAAAAAAAACCAAAATAAGGGTTTTCCCAATGAAAATCAGCTCCTTTTAAGGGGGGAGGCAGGCTGAGTTTAGAAATAACTTCCTGATGCTCATGAGTAAACCAGGCTTTTGGCTCTTTTAAAAAGAAGTCGGGAAAATAGAAGCTTTCCGGGCCGGGAGAAGCAGACCAGCGTCTTTTACCCCAGCCGACAAGCAGCTGAGAAGGGTTTAAACTGACAATCGCGCCGCACTTTAAAAACTCGTCCATGGCTTAGGATCGTAGCGCACTTAAAATTCCCTTTGCAAGAGGTTTTTGAGGAGTGTTTTAGCGTCAGAATTTGTAAAAGGGAACTGATGCAAATGACCTTGATAAATAAAGAGGTAGAAAAATATTCATGAAATAAATGGCATTATAATATCTTATTAAGATTAAATTTTTTCCCACTCATCGCTAATTTCGCTCCAGCAGCTGGCGGGACTTTCTGATTCCTGGCGTGCCCCCTCTAAGAGAAGAGGTGGGTTATTATTTTGAGGAGCGCCTTCTTGCCATTCTATCGAAAGAAATTCTCTTTTTTGGATTTCTTGTTCTGGTGAAGTGTAGAAATGCTTCCCAAGCTTTGCTCCTGAAATGACCAGAAACGATCCAAGCGCTATTCCTAAACGGATCTGACTGGCAGGAGGCAAACGGTATTCTATGCCTCCTCCGATGCCATAAATCACTGTGTGTACCGGCGATCGCACATTAGCCGCTGCCAGGGCGGCATAGGCGCCTGTTTTTTCCCCTTCTGTAACGGCGACAGCCGGCGCGGCGATCAGGGCTGTCACTCTTGTGGCCACTGTGAGCAAGAGCGCATTTCTAGCGCCGCATAAAGCCCCGTTTATGGCTCGCGACAGAAGTTTTTCATAATCGGGAGAGTCATCCGCACAGTCGGAAGCCCCAGACAGAGCCCCGCTGACGGCCCCGGTCACAATAGCTATTTTTAGGGCGTAGATTTCACTTTGCAGATTCCAGGACTTAATATCGCCTATCTTAGCGTCAAACCAAAAATTACTGCGTGAATTTTCAACCCTGTTGATCAGGCCGAGTGTATGGCAGACCTTGTCCTTCCAGGTGACTTTGACATGAAAATCATTTATATTCCCTATGTCGTGGTGGCACTGCAGGCAACAGGCTTTTATTTTTTTTAAGTCGCAATAAGCTTCAACTTTTCCAAGGCAGCTTTCGTGATAACAGTGAACCAGCTTTGGCCTCTCGCGGGCATCTGCCGCTCCCGGGTGGCCGAATGGAGTCATATCATTGAGTTGGAAAAGGGCACTGATTTTTTGGGCGGCAGAGTGGTAAGGAGCTATCAATGGCTCTTCGCAAAAAAGGCAATTCTCGGCATTGTGGGCATAGTAAATTTGATCTTCTAGAGAGAGTTTGGAATAGGTGACGGCAGACATTTTTTGCTCCTTAAAATTTTAAAGTCGCTATATTGCCCGTTGCCGGTGAAAATTGCAATCGCTATTGCAATCAAATTGGAGCGGCCTTAAACTTGAGCAAAAAATTGGAGAGATAGAAGATGGACGCCGCATTTCTTGATTTTTTGTCGCAGCAGATTGAGGAAATCAAAGGGGCCGGGCTTTACAAAGAAGAGCGGGAAATCACCTCCCCTCAGCAAGCCGATATCACGATCTCAGGCGGGCGCCATGTGCTCAATTTTTGCTCAAATAACTACCTGGGCCTCGCGAATAATCCCGAAGTGATAAAGGCCGCGAAAGAGAGCTATGACAAATATGGCTTCGGCCTCTCCTCCGTCCGCTTTATTTGCGGAACCCAAACCGTGCACCACCACCTGGAAAAGCGCATCTCCCAGTTTTTAAACACCGAGGACACGATTCTCTACTCCTCCTGCTTCGATGCGAACGGCGGCCTGTTCGAGACGCTTCTCGGCCCCGAAGACGCGATCATCAGCGACGCCTTAAACCACGCCAGCATCATTGACGGCATCAGGCTCTGCAAAGCGGAGCGCTACCGCTATCAAAATAACGACATGCGCGATTTGGAGGAGAAGCTCAAAGAGGCCTCAAAGGCTAGATTCCGCCTCATCGCCACCGACGGCGTTTTTTCGATGGATGGGATCATCGCCAATTTGCCGGCCATTTGCGAGCTCGCCGACAAATACAAAGCGATCGTCATGGTCGATGATTCCCACGCGGTGGGCTTCATGGGCGAAACCGGCGCCGGCACGCCGGAATATTGCGGGGTGGCCGATCAGATAGACATCGTCACAGGCACTTTAGGGAAAGCCTTGGGCGGCGCTTCCGGAGGCTACACTTCGGGCAAAAAACAAATAGTTGAATGGCTGCGGCAGCGCTCCCGCCCCTACCTTTTTTCCAATACGCTGGCCCCTGCGATTGCCTCGGCCTCTATCCGCGTCTTAGACCTGCTGAAAGAGAGTGGCCATTTGCGAAAAAACCTGCATGACAACAGCCGCTACTTCCGTGAAAAAATGACTCGCCTTGGCTTTAATCTTGTCCCGGGCGTCCACCCTATCATTCCCGTCATGCTGGGGGATGCCAAGCTCGCGCAGCAATTTGCCGCCAAGATGCTGAATGAGGGTATTTACGTGATAGGATTCAGTTTTCCGGTTGTCCCAAAAGGGCAGGCGCGCATCCGCACGCAAATATCAGCGGCTCATACCCATAAGGATATAGACCGCGCCGTCGAAGCCTTCGCCAAGATTGGCAAAGAGCTGGGTGTGATTTCCCCGGTTTGATCATTTTTATCTTCCTATTTAGAGGATCTTAACTGATTCTTTACACTACCATTCAATTAATTAAAAATTTAAATTAATTATAATAAGCATTAATAAAAAGAATCTATAATTAATACATCAGCATAAAACACAAATAAAAAATAGGAGATATAAATGTCAATAATAATGGATAACAATACATTTTTAGCACAAGAAGGTCTGCCAGGAAGAAGCGCATTTGATAATGTTAGAGGAAAGTTTGAAAATAAAGTAACAGCAAAACCCACTACCCCAATGGCAACAGCTGGCCAAAAGAAGTTTTCCGCACAGTGGAAAAATGATCCTGCACTCTCTGAAAAAAAACTAAATAATTTATTTAACCACTAAGATCAACCAAGACAGTCACTCAAGGGTGGCTGTCTCCTAGATTGATTTTGTCTTGCTTCTAGTGATCTTGAGGTGTGTTTGTGCGAATCCAGGTTTGCACATCATCTATGGTTTTAAAATCATTGGTCGAAACAAGACCCGACGTCACCATCAATCCTCCGAGATCCTCTAAAGCCTCAGTATCACTTCCACATGTTTCAAGATACTCATTTAAGGGCGCCATGAATTCCCCATTGCCGCAAAAGCTTTTGGCCCGCTCCGCTTTTGTCATCTCCCATTTCTTTGCGGTGTCAAGCGCGCTTTTGATCTTAAGCAACCTATCCCGCTTTTGGACGATTATCTTCCGCTCTTCCGGCGAGGTTTGCATGAAGTGTTTTAACAGTTCTTTATTTTTTGACAGGGCAACTCTTCTTTTTTCTATATTCTCAGAAAGCCGCGATACCAGGAATTCCGCATACTTACGGTAGCCGATCTTTTCCTCAGAGGTTAATTTCAAGTAGAGACATCTATTATCCACATTCTGCCATTTGCAACACTCTTCCCTATCAAGATCAGTCAAAAGTAAGAATGTCTTGCGATCTTCAAGGGTGTGTTCATTAAAATGTTGCTGCTCTTCGACTTTGAAACAAAGATATTTGATCACATCCTCAGCAGAGAGGCCGCTGCAAGCTTGCTTTGACTCACGATCTAACTTATCAAATTGCTCTCTATATGGGGAATCAAGACGAATTCTTGGAGACATAAAATTTGGCAGCGCCCAACGCCGGCTAGTTCCTATGGGGGTGGAAGACCCGTTTGTGGAAGCACTCCCCGACCCTGAACTCTCTACTACGGCCTCTTTAAAAATTGTCGTCTCAAGCTGCGGGGGGATGGTTCGCCGGCTCTCCGGGGGCAAACTTGAGGAACGCCCTCCAAATAATGAACCTCTAACTTTTCCGTTATTCATCATCACCTCAAATTAAGATAATTATGATACCCTTTGAGGTGAATTATTTGCAAATCGAAGAAAGCGTTTATGATGTGATATTGCGGCCCATACCCTTAAGGATATAGACCGCGGCCGATTGAATTACTTCTTATCCCACCCGGTGTGATGGCCTTCGCCTGCCACCTGAATCCAGCGGCTGATTTTATCATCGGCGATGGTGCCCATTGCCATGATTTGAACTTGCCGCTTTTCCCCTTTATGGGTTTTCAGATCGATGTGGTAGTGGATAATGACCTGGTTTCCGGAGATGATCGGTTCTTCGACCGGCTCGGAAATTTTAAATTCGGCGTATTTCTCTTTAAAAAAGAGCATCCGTTTTTTATAATCTTCTTCGCTTTTAGACAGTTGCTCCCCGTTGGTAAAAAATGTGAAATTTTTAGTAACGAATTTATCTAATTCATTACCAATCTCTTTTGATGGCTGACTGATCCATTTCTCAAAGTAATGGAAGAAATTATAAATGATTTGAACTTGTTTTTCTTTTTTAACAGCGACCATGAGTACCCCCTCATAATTAAGTCTCTAAATTCAACTATGATCCTGTTTTAGATAAAGTTCAATAAAAAAGCATATATTTACATTAAATTAATATTAACTGACTTAAAGAGTTGATCCCTGCTTTGTTGTTTTCCCACCAGGTTTGAAAGGCCCCCAAATCGGCGCCCTTTTCTATAATGTTCGTGTAAATCCAGCCGGAAATAACCGCCGGTTGCTCTCTGGGAAAGTGTTGTTGAAAGCTCTGATTCAAGGTGTATTCTGTAAGAAGTTTGTTTAAAGTCGTGACTCGAAAGGTAGGAAAGCGCTCCAACAGCCACTTATTAAAAAAGTCGACATCCAAACCTCTTCCATTAAGCTCTATATGTACAAAATCGGTAATAGCATCTACTTCTAAGTCAGGAAACTTACTAATTAAGTTGGTGAGCAAGTCGTCATTCTCCACCTCCATTGCGATCTCAAAATCGATCTGTGTATCAAAGAGCGGAGGGACATGAGCGAGCAGTTCTTGTAATTGGTCTACTGTAAGAGTATCTTCTCTGAAATCGACCTGCAGTTGGTCGAGCTTTCCCCGAATATGGTCGCCAGCTTGCAGAAGCAATGCCCTGCCGAGCCCCACATACGCATTGAGAAGGAGATCTTTTTGTTGATGCATCTGGCTGTCCACCTTTTCGCTGATTCCAGTTAAGCATTGGATAAAATCCTTCACTTCCGCCTCTTGGTTGTCTAAAAAGGTAAACAAAAGAGTGATGGATTCGAGCATACGGGTGTGCCACTCCTCTTTAGAGGTATTGCGTAACACGGAGATTTGATGATCGGTTAATTTGTTTATCAGCTCCCCCAGCTGCTTTTCTATAGCCTCAACCTCTTCCGGCAGAACCTCCTTGAGGGAGAGGAGCGCCTGATTAAGTTTCTGCCTCTTTTCCGGTTGGCCCCCTGCAAGGTTATAGTACTGGCATTCGGTGAGAAAATCTTTGCCGATTTGCAAGGTGAAGGGGCGCATAGCGTTCAGCCCCCCTTTTGGTATCCCTTTCAACAGGTTTATAATATTGGGCAGATTTTCCAGGTTCAAACGGAGCAAACCATCCAACTGATCCGGTTTGATGACTTTAATCGCAAGAGCGCAATTTCCCTCGTTTAGAGCCTCATCAATCGCCACTTGCTGCAGATGTGCGGTAATTTTTTCCGGACTGCTTTCAAAACGCGTTTTTACGTTGAATCCCTGCATAATCTCTGGAACTTTTGCCACAAGCTCATCGGCTGAGTCGCTCAGCTTGACTGCGTCGCAGATGACCTTGAAAAACAGCATGCTGAGATGCGGCTGGGTCATGGTTGGCGTGTCATTATACTCGTCGACCGCGGCTTTTAAACCGGAGCAAAGAGCCGCTTCAGCGGCGGCCTGGGCTTGTCGTTTGCTGAGAGCCGAAGCGCTGGTAAGAGACGAAGAAGTTGATGTATTTACCCGGGATTCTCCGGAGCTAAGAGACGAAGAGGTCGAGGGTTGTCCGCTGCTGTGCGTCGAAGTATTTACCCGGGGTTCTCCGGAGCTAAGAGACGAAGAGGCTGAGGGTTGTCTGCTGCCGTGCGTCGAAGTATTTACCCGGGGTTCTCCGGAGCTAAGAGACGAAGAGGCTGAGGGTTGTCTGCTGCTGTGCGTCGAAGTATTTACCCCGGGTTGTCCGGAGCTAAGAGACGAAGAGGTCGAGGATTGTCCGCTGCTGTGCGTCGAAGTATTTACCCGGGTTTGTCCGGTGAGAGTCGGAGCGTTTGAGAGGCCCTGTGCCGCGTCGATGCTTTTAATCAATAGATTCAATTTTTTTGAATCGTAGTGCACGACCTCTATCTTTTTAAATCCAAAAAGAGAAGCGACAAAATTATAGATTGATACAATTAAAGAGGAAATATAATGCCGCTCTCTTTTCTCAATTTTTTTTTGAAATGTCTTAAGAAAAGCCGCTGCTTGTGTTATATCTTGAGGCGTTTTATTAACTAATTCTTTTTTTAAACTATCAACGGTAACACTCTCTATTTTCTTGTAAACGGCTGTCAAATCGGCATTTGAATGAAAGAAGGATTTCGTGCGCGCTTTTGTATCTTTGGAGATCGAATTGTTATCTATATAATACCTGTCTCCCTCAATTTTATATATGCTATCGCTAAATATGTTCATATTTTGACCGCCTTGTAGATTAAAAGTTTATATAAAACATCAAAAAATGTCAATTTATGAATGAATTAAATAATTTAATTGACCAGACTCATTAGTTGTTTGTAAAATTCTTCCCGAACTAATTGTTCTTCCTGTTTAAAACCACTCTTCGCCAGCGCTTCGATCAACAATTGAAAGGTTATCACTTCAGTCCCCTCTTTGTTCCGTAGATAGAGTTCATAGGCCGCGGAGAGGCTGCCCAGTTTTAAATTACAGCGTATCACTATATTGTTAAGGGAATTATCCGCCGCAAATTCCTGCTCTTTTATGGCCAGGTAAATAGATAAAGCCTGACTTTCCGCATTCATAGTTTCACAAAGCTCCATCAGCAAATACACAATTTCCAAATCTCCATAAAATCCCCGTTTAATCATTTCTTGAAAATAATAAACGCCTTTTGTCAATTGATTACATTGGCAGCAAATCGGGATTAACAAAAAAAATGTCAGCTGGTCGGGAGACTTCACTTTTTGATACAGCGCTTCGGCCTCTTCGAGATTGTTGCAGCTCATTAATTTTTTAACCGGTGACTCAAACTTATTTATTTCCATCAGGTTTTGAAATAATTGCTTATCCGTTTTATCCCCTGAGGCTAAGACAGCCTGAGACATGATGTTGAGGGTGAAATTCGTGAAATTTTGGCTCTTTGTTACGAGTATAAAAAATAGGAGAAGCATCAGTTTGATCATCTTAGCTTCTGCTAAACCTTTTAGAAGCTGCTCCCCGGTATCCTGGAAAATCAAAGTATCCAATTCTAAAAATACTTCCAGGGCTTTTCCTATTTTTTTGTCCCGGATAAGAAGGGCAATGAAATAATTTAAGGAAGGAGCCAGGTGGGGCCATTCCTGTTTGTCACTCTCTTGGAAAAGCTTAAATGCTGTATCCAAATCAGAAGAATTGATGGCGCGGAGCAAGAGATCTATATTATTATTTGAAGGGGAGACACTAAAATAAATAATTGGATTTGTATGTACATTATTAATCATACAAATATGATAATGTATTCACACAATAATTATCTAGACTTTATACCCAAACAATCTCAAATTTTGAGGTTGTTTGGGTATAGATAGGCGATTATTCCGTGGCAGGAATCTTCGAGCATGTCGAGAACAAGGTCAAAATCAGCCGCATCCTTATAGTAAGGATCCGGAATATCTTGATTGGGATAGTTTTTGCTAAATGAGGTGATGAGCTTAATCCGGCTTTTTTGCTCGGCGGTTTGGGCTAATGGCAGCAATTCCAGCAGAACCGTGTGGGAAGCGGCCAGGATCGGGTCGAATTGTTCAAAATCAGAGGGCATTATCTGGCTGGCGCGCATGGAAAGGATGATGCCGCGGCCAAGAGCGGCTTCGCGCATCCTCTCGTCGGGCAGCCGGCCGAGGTGCCAATCTCCAAGACCCCGGCTTTCCACTTTAAGGTCTTCAACGCCGGCTTCCTGCGCCATTTTTCGCAGCATACCTTCCGCAGCGGGCGACCGGCAGATATTCCCAAGACAGACAAATAAAACAGCAGGCATTTTTCACCTATTGCACATCGGCGGCGCAACGAAAACCGTAAGTCCCATTGACCGTGCCGGGATTGTTGCGATGCCTTTTTGAGCAGCGCAAATCTTCTTTCAGGCTTTTCCAGCAGCCGCCGCGCAATACGCGATAAACCCCCTGCAATGGCCCTTTGGGGTTTTCCGGCTCCTGTATTGAAGCTTCATAATAGTTATAGCCGTACCAGTCATGGCACCACTCATAGACATTCCCGGCCATATCGTACAAGCCGTAGCTGGTTGCCGGGTAGCTCATAACAGCTATGGTGTCGGAACTGAAGAAGTTCGCCTGCGTTTTCTCAATTTCATCGCCGGTGGGATAAAGCAGGTTTTCTTTTCCGCCGCTCGCGGCGATTTCCCACTCGGCTTCATTCGGAAGCCTTTTTCCAACCCATTTGGCATAAGCTGTCGCCCCATACCAGGTCACGCCCACCACAGGGTGTTTGGAGTAGCCCGATTCAATCGTCAGTTTTCCGCCAAGACGCTTAATCCGAGAGTCGCGCAAACGGATGATATCATTATAGTTGCTGTCTTTTTCTCCTCCCATGAATTCCAAAAAGCGCACGTACTGTTCATTGGTCACAGGATGAATATCCATGGCAAAGCTGGCCAGATGGACCTGATGGCGGGGCATTTCGTCCCGGTTGGCATCATTGCTGCCGCGCCAAAATGTCCCCCCTTTTATGATCGCCATTTCCGAAAGCAGCGGCTTTACCTCCTTGATTTCTTTCATTTCAGGAGTGTAATACTTGACCGTGGTGTCGATCTGAAAGACTGACGAGGGATTGGGGTCTGTTTCGGGACGCTCAAGCTTGCATATCTTGATGATGGGTTTTAAAGCCTCCTCTTCAACCGCCTCTTTCATTTGCTCCTGCAGCGACTCGGCGAGAGGATGAGGCGAAGCCCCTTTGGGAAGAGAGCTGTTTCTCATTTCTTCCATGAGTGGAACGAGGAGCGCAGGCCTCTTATCGGGGTATGTCTGCATGCAATTTTTGATTATGAGATCCCAATTCCAGCGAAGCTCTTTCCTGAGCTCTGAGGGGAGGCTGAAATACCCCTCGGGGAACTCTCCAAGCAGCAAATAATAAGCTAAAACGCCGAAAGCGTATACGTCGGCTTTCGCGCTGATTTGAGGCATGGAATCCAGCTCCAGCTTTCTTTGTTCCGGAGCGAGAAATAAGAAATTTTGCAAAAAGGAGGCATGCAAAGAGGATTGCTTTTCCACATCGACCGGCGGGTTGGGGTAGCGCTCTTCAATCTTGGAGGTGTAGGCAATTTCGCTCATCCCTACGGCTTCTGCCACTATCTTATAGGTGCGGCTTAATACGGCTCCCGCCCCAATCACCCTTGATAGGCCAAAATCGGACAGGAAAACCTTAATTTTACCTCCTCTTTTCGCCACTAAAATATTGTTTAATTTGATGCCGCGATGCACCACTTCGTTGCCGCCGAACAGTTTGCTGTGAGCGTAGTCCAGCGCCTCTGCGAGCTGCTTAAGCAATTCCCAAATTTCATCTTCGCTTAACGGGGTTTCGAGGGTGCGCAGGTATTGAGCCAGATTAGTGGTCTCGCCAAAATCATCGACAACACAGTCAGTGACTAGAAAATATTGCCCTTTGTCAAAAGAGATATTGTGGATTTTGACGATATTGGGATGATCCAGGCAGGCTAAAGCGGAAATTTCTTCTTCGAAACGCTGGATGAAAGCTCGATCGGTAGACAGCTCTTCCGGCAAAACTTTGATGGCGAATTGCTTCTTCATAAAGCGGTGTTCAGCCAGGTAGACCGTGCCGAGCGACCCTTGGCCGATTTGTTTGATAATTGTATAGTCTACCAACTGTTTTGCTTCTAATACTTTTTCCATTATTTACTCACCATTTGCTCAAGAGAGCGGCTATTTGGATACCATTTTTTGGCCGCTTCAAGGAAACGGCCCGCCAGTTCGTCTAATTGACAATCTTTAGCGCAGTTAGCATAAAACTTGATCTCGCCTCGTGACAGGATAATATTCTCATCGATAATTTTATTCAAGCTGGCGCTTAAGTGCTCTTTTTTATTTTGCTCACCGGAAAATAAAACTAAAAGCATGTAAAGCGATGGGTCCCCTGAAAAAATGGCCCCTGCTTTCACTAAATTGTCGAGGATGTGCTGCCTGGTTATTTCCCTTTCAGGGCAAAAGGGCATTCTCTCAAAAAGCTTAATATGCAATATCCCTTTGATCTTATAGGAGAAATAGTGCTCGGGATAGGCGCAATAAGCGCGGTAAAAGAGGGTGAAAAAATCGTCGGTATTATCGAGACTGGCATGGGCTAGAGCCAAAAGGAATGTCAGCGCGAGATAATCGGGATGTCTTTCTACAATGGGGGCGAAGCGATGCCGGATTAAAGAGGCGGATTCATAGCTTAAAACTCCCCGGTGCTCCAAATAGATCTCAAGGGCTTCCTTATAAAGTTCTTCTTCCCGGGGACTCATAGTCATTGCCGAAAGGGGGGCTGCATCAAGGGCTTCCAGAAGAGCTTGAAAAGCTGCTCCATGCTGCTGGTCTTTCAACAAGGCGTGGGCGAGGTGCATTTTCGCCTCCGCCTGCTGCAAGCAGCACGAAGGGAAAGCAAGGGCCGGAAAGAGAAGCAAAAAGGAGAATATTGTTTGGCGCATGGCCTACCATAACAAATTTTTCCCGTTTTACAAAGTGCTTTTTTTTGCTGGTAAAAAATAAAGGGAATTAATTAATAAAGAAATTTAATGTAGGAGTCTGTCATTATGATACGTTACACGCTCGCTTTGTTACTGCTCGCTCTATTTTCTTGCGAAAAGCAAACGCAGGAGTCTTCTGCAGAAGAGGAAGTGAGGGAAACAACTGAAGCCTATGTAAAAGCCCTGAATCAGAAAAACATTCAGGAGCTGCTTGATTTTTGGGCCGAGGAGGCAGTCTATCGCAACCCCGTCACAGGAAATCTCGTTCAGGGAAAGGCAAATATCAAAAAAGAGTATTTTATCTTATTTGATGAGATGAAAAAGTCGCAACTCACGATGACGGTCCACTCTATAACTTTTCCCTTCGAAGACAAAGCGGTTGAAGAAGGGGTTCTTCACCTGCACATCCCTGGGCAAAATCCCATTGATCACGATTACACGATGATCTTAGTCAAAAGAGAAGGCAAATGGAAGATACTCAATATCAGCGAAATCAATATAGACCTGCCTGAATCTTTAAAAAAATAGGCTTTTGGCATCTCTCTTGCATCTCCTTAAATCGAATATTACAGCATAAAAGCTTAATAATATTTTAATAGGGGAAGAGATATGAAGAAATGTTTATATATTATTCCATTTATCGCCTTAATGCTCTCCTTCGCGCCTCATCTTGAGGCCAAATGCAAAGAGGGCAAACCCAATAATAACAAAGGCGGCGGCTGTCAAAACGTCCATCATTACCACCATTACCGCGGAGGCGGCGGATGCGGTTGGGGCGGAGGCTTCGGCTGCGGCTGCGGCTACTGGGATGGAGGCTGCTGCGCAGGGAGTAGATTCTACGGAGCTCCCTACTATGGCCGTCCCTATTGCTACGATCCTTACTACGGCCCCTATTATGGCCCGGCCTGCCCTTGCTATCCTTGCGATGGCTATCCTGCCTGCGGCTGCGGCGGCGTGCAATTCGGCCTCTGGTTCAGATAACTCATCACTCTCTCTTGGAGCCGGGATTTTTTGTCCTGGTTCCAAGATTTCACTAAAATATAGCTTTTCCGGAAACGCCATTCTGTGGTAAAGTCCTTTTTCATTATTATTCAATTATTGTACTATTTTCATGGACAGACGCAGCTTAATTTTTGTTATCGCTCTTTCTTTAACCCTTTTAGGTGTAAACACTTTTTTCCAATGGTTAAACCGCGGAGAAGTGGAAAAATGGCAGGAGCAGCAAAAAGCCTCCCTTGTCCTCGAAGAAAAGGAGCTTGCCGCCCAAGTCTCCGAGCATACCGCGAAGCCGCAAGACCTGCCGCTTGTCGATCTGTTCGCCGACGAAGCGGGCCAAAATTATATCGGCCGGGGCGTCAAAGCCGGCGATACCGTGCTCACCCTTTCCTGGGCCTCGGAACTGCCTAAAACTTTATTCAGCCGACCCTCGAACACCGAAAAAGCGTTGGAAAAAGTTGAAATTGCCTTTGCTCCGGAAAAACTGAAAGAACTCGCTGTTTACCGCTCCAAGCCCGAAGCGAAAATTCCCCTGGGATCCCTCCCCGCCAGCGGCCACTACGAACTTCAGCTGATAGAATTGCCTAAAGGCGAAATTGCTCTTGGGGAATATACTGATGGAGAATTATCAATACCCGCTGAACAGCTGCAGAAAATACGCGTCAGACTGGGGGAAGCAAAAGACATGGGCAAAGTCGGCAACGCCGTTGTCCTTTTCAAATCCACTCCTGTCGCAGTCTATGCGAGCGACACGAATTCTTTAGTCATGATCGAACATATCTTCAATCTCGGCTCACTCATTTCCGCTCCCGAAGCCAAAAAGGGTTTGAAAGCCGGAGAACGCTCTTCTGAAAAATTCTATGTGCTCGAAAATGACTACCAGCAGCTGGTCTTTTCCAATTACGGCGGTGCGCTGGCTGAGATCAATTTGCCCTTTAAAAACGAAAGCAACGACCGCAGCGTCGTCAGAGAGATCCAATTTGACCGCGACATGGTTAAAAACCACTCCTATAACGCCTACTTTCCGCAACACCCCTTTTACATTGCGGGCGTCGATAAGGAGCAGCCAAAAGGAAAACTTGGCGGCTATTACCCCTTGATCCGGCGCGATCTGATCGAATCTTCGAGCGGAAAATCCGTCAGAGTGGTCCCCTACTTTTACGCCCTTAACTTTATCTCGGAATACCCTGAAGTTTCGGAGATTGTTTTTGATGTGCAATCTTTTACGAAAGATAAAATTGTCTTTGTCGCCAATCAGACTCACCGCCGCATCACAAAAACCTACTCGATTGCCGGACAGGAGAATGGAGCTCCCTATTGCATCGATTTGACTATTCAGATCGAGGGGGATTCGCGCGGTCTGTGGCTCTCAAGCGGCGTGCCTGAAGTGGAAATGATCTCCGGCTCCCCGGCGCCTGCGTTGAAATACCGGATTTTGAAAAACAACAACAAATCTGAAGTGAATGAAATTTCTCTTCCGAAAGACACAGCCACCGTTACCACGGTCAATCCCGATTGGATCAATACGGCAAACGGCTTTTTCGGCCTGATTGTCGATCCGCTGACAAAAATCGAACCGGGGTACCGCGTCCAGTATGTATCCGGCACTGTCGTCCCTTCAAGACTCGTTGAAATCGACCCTGAGTACAACCTTTTCAAGGCTCAAAATTTGCCCGGCTATATGGCTATGCTGCCGATAAAATCGCGCAATGGAAGCTTGACTTTCCGCGTCTTTGCCGGTCCCTTCGCTGACAATATCTTAAAAACCGTCGACAGAACCTTTACCGATCCGGCCACCGGAGCCAGCCCCCAATATGTTGATGTGCAAAGCTTTCATGGCTGGTTTGCCTTTATATCCGAACCGTTTGCGAAGTTCCTGTACATCGTGATGAACTTCTTCCACAGCCTCACCAACTCGTGGGGTATTTCGATCATCCTCCTTACGGTTTTCCTCCGCCTGATGCTCTACCCGTTGAACGCCTGGTCCGCCCGCTCAATGGTAAAAATGCAGGAAATAGCCCCCAAAGTGCAGGCTATCCAGGAAAAGTATAAAAACGATCCGCGCAAATCACAACTCGAAATCATGAATCTCTACCGGGAATCGGGAGCGAACCCCTTCTCCGGCTGCTTTCCGATCCTGATACAAATTCCGTTTCTGATCGGGATGTTCGGTTTGCTGAAAACCACGTTTTCTTTACGAGGAGCCAGCTTTATTCCCGGATGGATCAATGATCTCTCCGCCCCCGATGTGCTCTTCTCATGGGACAAACCGATTCCATTTTTCGGAACCTCTTTCCATCTGCTTCCCTTTATTTTAGGCCTGGTTATGTTCATACAGCCGCGATTGACTTCAAACGCGCCCAAAGATCCGAATCAGATGACCGAGCAGCAAAGGCAGGCCCGCGCCATGGGGAACATCATGTCTGTCGTCTTTACGGCGATGTTTTATAATTTCCCCTCCGGCCTTAACATCTATTGGCTCTTCTCCATGCTCCTCGGCATGCTGCAGCAGTGGTGGACGCAAAAGCAAATGGAAGCGAGAAAGGGAGCTGTTGTCATCGAAGCGAAACCGGCCAAGGCAAAAGCAAAAAAATAAGGCCAAAAATAAGGCCAAAAATAACACTTGTTCCAATTGTATCTCTGGTTTAATTTATACCTAAACAACTTGAAGAGTTTGTTAAGGAACCTATCCAATTCCCAACTCTTCAAGTTGTTTGGGTATAAAACTCTTGAATTGGAATGTAACGTATGCAGGCTTGGGAAAATTTCTTAAAGAGTCAGATTACCGAGATCGGCAAAGAGGCTGTGCAAAAATGGCTGAAGCCCCTGAAAATCCTGCGCTATGACGCCCAAAACCTCTATCTGGAAGCCAAAGACACCTTCCAGGCCCTTTGGTTTGAAGAGCATATCCGCCCGAAAACCAAAAGCATAACCAATAACAATAACCGCCCCATCCGAATCCACTTAGCTATTGCCAACCAGGTCAAAGTCGATCCTAAAAAGCAAAAAGAGACTCCCAAACAAACAATCCCTCCCTTTAAAATCACCTTTGAAGAGCTCTCCCCTCACTGTACTTTCGAGCAATTTTTAGTGCATGAGGGCAACTTGCTCGTCTATAAATTGCTTTGCAAAGTGACGGGCTATGATGCCGAAAGCCATAAACTTATTCCGGGAGCCGCCGAACTGGTCTCCTTTAACCCTATATTCCTGCATGGCCCGTCGGGCACCGGGAAAACCCATTTATTGATGGCTGCCGCTCAAGCCTTAAAAGATCGCTCTTTAAATGTGCGGTATATACGCTCGGAAAGATTTACGGAACATGTAGTGGCCGCCATTAGAGCCGGTGAAATGAGCGCCTTTCGGCAAGCCTACCGCACGATTGATGTTCTGATCATTGACGATGTGCATATTTTCTCGCGCAAAAGAGCCACCCAGGAGGAATTCTTCCACTCCTTTAACGCTCTGCACCTCACGGGCAAACAAATTATCATCAGCGCCAATTGCCTGCCCTCAGAGCTCGCCCATATCGAGCCGAGGCTCATCAGCCGCTTCGAGTGGGGCATTGTGCTCCCCTTAGAACGGGCTGACGAGGAGGCAGCCAAAAAAATTATCCTGAAAAAGGCCGCGGCGCTGAAATTCCCCATCTCCCAAAAAGTGGTGGATTATTTGGTGAACACCTTCAAAAGCAACATGAAAGCTTTGTGCCGCGCGCTCGAAGCTTTAATTTTGCGCATCCATTTGCAGGAATCTTCCGTTTACAGCAATCACCCGGAAAATATACCGCTCCCTCTGGTTAAGCATCTTTTGGCGGACCTGGCGCGGGAAGAGGAGCGCTACGTGTTGACGGCGGATATGATACTGGAAAGCGTCGCAGGGCATTTCGAAGTTGAAAGGGAAGAGATCACCGGCAAGGCGCAGAGCCGCGATTGCGTGCTGCCCCGCCAAATCGCCATGTATCTTTGCCGCAGCCAATTAAAAATGTCCTACACAAAAATTGGAGATCTCTTTGAACGGGATCACTCTACTGTGATGACCAGCGTAAAGAGAATCCAAAAAGATTTTGACGAGGACGACAAGGATTTATTGATGCATTTACACGCTATCACCAAGAGTTTGACCCCATGAAAAAAGATTACCGAATCGTCGACGACATAGACATCGCCTCAGAGAAAGGACAGGAGCTTGCCAGATGGGGGAGGCAGGAGATCAATCTCGCGGAAAAGGAGATGCCCGGTTTGATGGCTCTTCGCTCCCAGTATGGGAATAGCAAACCCTTGAAGGGCGCCCGCATCGCGGGTTGCCTGCACATGACCATTCAGACGGCCGTTTTGATAGAAACGCTTATCGAGCTTGGCGCTAAAGTGCGCTGGTCCTCATGCAATATCTATTCCACGCAAGACCATGCCGCAGCGGCCATGGCGGCGGCAAAGGTTCCCGTTTTCGCCTGGAAAGGGGAACCGGAAGAGCTCTATGAGTGGTGCATCGCGCAAACACTTCAATTTGATAAGGGGCCTCTCAATATGATCATCGATGACGGTGGCGATCTGACCAATTACGTGCACGACCTGCACCCGGAACTTCTCCCGGGAATTAAAGGGCTGACCGAAGAGACGACCACCGGCATCCGGCAGCTTTACAAAAGGATGAAAGAAGGGCTGCTCGGCGTTCCGGCCATCAATGTCAACAATTCGGTGACCAAATCGAAGTTCGACAACCTCTACGGCTGCCGCGAATCGCTGCTCGACGGGATCAAACGGGCTACGGACATCATGATCGCCGGTAAAGTGGTGGTGATCTCAGGCTATGGAGATGTGGGCAAAGGGTGCGCCCAGGCCATGGCGCATCAAGGAGCCAGGGTGCTCATCACGGAAATCGATCCCATTTGCGCTTATCAGGCGGCCATGGAAGGTTATGCGGTAGTCACTATGGAAGCAGCGGCTCCAGTCGGCGACATTTTTGTGACAGCCACAGGGTGTAAAGGGGTGATCCGCAAAGGACACATGGAACGGATGAAGGATCTGGCCATTTTGTGCAATATCGGCCATTTTGACTGCGAAATCGATGTCGCGGCCCTCATGAGCGATTCTTCCATTGTGGAAACCAGCATAAAACCTCAAGTGGATCTGTTTACCTTTAAAAACGGCAAAAGATTGATCTTGCTGGCGAGAGGCAGACTGGTCAATTTGAGCTGCGCCACCGGCCATTCCTCCTTTGTGATGTCTAATTCTTTCACAAATCAGGTCCTCGCGCAAATGGAGCTTTGGCAGGCCAAGCCCGGCGCTTACCCAGTCGGCATTTATCACCTCCCTAAAATTCTCGATGAACAGGTGGCGCGCCTGCATCTGGATAAGCTGGGAGTTCACTTGACTACCCTGACGGAAGAGCAGGCCGGCTACCTCGATATTCCTGCTGACGGCCCCTATAAACCCGATTATTACAGGTATTGAGTTGCAAAAAAATAGCTACTCTGCTATAGTTGTATTTTACAAGTTAAACGGAGTATAGCGCAGTTTGGCTAGCGCGGCTGCTTTGGGAGCAGTAGGTCGGGGGTTCAAATCCCTCTACTCCGACAAAATTATCAGCTCCTAACA
Source organism: uncultured Chlamydiae bacterium (assembly GCA_963696295.1). GTDB lineage: Bacteria > Chlamydiota > Chlamydiia > Chlamydiales > JAJFMB01 > CAVOJR01. The sequence continues at coordinate 3,159,604 of CAVOJR010000001.1, forward strand.
CCGCATGCGTTTTAGGAGCTTTTTTTTATCATGGCGCAAGTATTAAGTTATCTATACTGGGATCCTGTAAGAGAGATGTTTTACATCCCTCTGATCGAAAGGCCTGTCATGTGGTATGGCTTTTTCTTCGTTTTAGGCCTCATGATCGGTTATTACATTATGATCCGGGTTTTTGAGCGCAAACTGGCCCAAACCCCCCAGCTTCTGATGCGCGACGTGGGCAACTGGAACGTTTTGATGCGGCAGCTGAGGCGCGCTTTGCAGGAAGATATCGGAAAACTCAGCGAACTGGTAAAAACTTTCCCAAAAGAACTGACCATCAAACTGAAAAATCAGTCCAATACGGAAACGATCAAATTAAAAGTTTTAGATGAACTCAATCAATACGGCATTGAGAGGAAAGAGTGGGAGAAACTTTTTCCCAAGGCTTTCTTTACCCTGAAGGAATTAAGCGTCAGTTTGGCTGACAAGCTGCTTTGGTTCCTCATTGCCGGCATCCTGATCGGCGCGCGGCTTGGGCATGTCTTTTTTTATGAGTGGCCAAGATTTTCCTCCCACCCCATCGATATCCTGAAAGTGTGGGAAGGAGGGCTTGCCAGCCATGGAGGAACGATCGGCATCCTGATTGCCGTTTTTGCCTATCTTAAGGTGATAGGCCGCCAATTTCCGGAACTTAAGTTCATTGTGATGCTCGATGCGCTCTCTGTGCCTACAGGTCTTGCCGCTTACTTTATCCGGATCGGCAACTTTGTGAATCAGGAGATCATCGGCGTTCCCACATCTCTGCCTTGGGCCATCATCTTTGGGCATCCTGCCGACGGCAGTCCTTCCGTCCCAAGGCACCCAACCCAACTTTACGAGGCAATGGCCTATCTCGGGATCTTTATTTTCCTCTACACCTTATGGAAGCGAAAAGCCGAGCAGCTTCGCCCGGGGGTGATCAGCGGTCTGTTTTTCATTTTGACATTTGGCTCCCGCTTTTTCTTTGAATTTACCAAAAAGCCTTTGAGCTCCATGATCGACGAACATTTCCTGCAAACAGGGCAATACTTGAGTATTCCTTTTATCATGCTCGGAATATTCCTGCTCTTTAATAATGCGGAGCCGGCCAAAGAGACTGTCCAATATCCCCAGGTCTAGGCCTCCAAAGCCACCAGTCTAGTCACCCCTCGGCCGCAGAAGCAGAAGTATTCCTAAAGCCACAACCAGGCCCCAATAAGTGAGCCAATATCAGTATAGTCTCGCCTCGGCCGCAGGAGCAGAAGTATTCCTAAAGCCACCCGATAAGTGAGCCAATATCAGTCTAGTCACCGCTCGGCCGCAGGAGCAGAAGTTTTCCTAAAGCCGCCCGATAAGTGAGCCAATATCAGTCTTGTCTCGCCTCGGCCGCAGGAGCAGAAGTTTTCCTAAAGCCGCCCAATAAGTGAGCCAATATCGGTCTAGTCTCGCCTCGGCCGCAGAAGCAGAAGTATTCCTAAAGCCACCACCAGGCCGCCCGGGTAAGTGAGCCAATATTTTGCAGGGTCCCTATTCACCACCAGCTGAATGCGCTGTATTGAGGTCTCCTCATGGGGATAAATGTGCGACAGATAAAACCGGTAGCCATCCCAAGTCTCATGCACCTCGTTCATGCTCACCGTCTTTTCCACTTCCGTCTGATTTTTCAAGTCGGTAATCAACAAATCGCTCTCATAGCTATAAGCCTGATCCATTTGCGGATAGTTGATTTGCCGCGCATCCCTCAACCTTATTTTAAAGGGAATGCGCCTCATCTCAGGGCGGAAACTCATAAGGAAACCCCCTCGCGGCCAGCTGAGGCCCTGCCCGTAGGGATCATAAAGCAAAGTCTGATAAAGCCCCTCTTTTGTTTTTACCACGATCATGGGCCGGTTATCTTCCAATTTTTTTAGGGGCTCCAGGGGTTCATGCCGCACGGTCAGCGGACACTCAAAACTCATCCGCTCTTCAAAGGAAATCCCCAATTGCCCTGGGTCAACGCCATATACCCTGAGATAAACCGAGAGCATCTGCTCTGATGAGGACTCTTGAGGGGGGGCGGGAAGCTCCTCGGCGACCATAAATACCTGCTGCAAAAGAGCGGTAATTAGTTCTTCTGGGTCTTTGATGTGTTCCACGAGGGAGGCGAGCGGCCAGTTTTTCAGATAGGCGGCCAGATCCTGCCCTCTCTTCATCCCCTCCTCCAGCTCATTCAGCAAATAAGCCCCCCACTGAGCCCCTTTTCTTTCCCGCTCGCTCACCTGGCTCCAGTCCTGGTTTAAATACAATTTCAGCGGAGGAGGCAGGCTTTCCGCTTGTTCGAGGATTTTTTTTTCGCGGGTGGACCGGTCATAAGGAAAAGGGAATTTTGCCGCCGCGCTATAGCCGCTAAAACCTTTGTCATAGGCGATATAGTGATCCAATTTGTCCCCAGGGAAAACCTTGGAAAAAAAGTGTCCGTAGGCGTCAAAGGCGTAAAAATGGGTATCTCCCTTCAGGTCTTTGACAAAGAGCAGTTTCGGAGTAGTCGATAAATCTGCGGCGAGCTCCTTATAGGGGAGGTTCAATAAGGCTTGATCGCCGGTCAGAGGAATGGTTATGCCCAAATGATGCAGCGCTGGCCCCTCCCAATCAATCGCTCCATCAAATGGCCCTTCAAAGACAATTTTTTTGCTCTTCCGGTCGCTCAGACGGAGGAGAAGCCCCTCCAGGTAGACTTTCTTCGCCACTTCCATCGGATCGGCGGCATGATAGGCGTAAAGATCCCAATGATCGGCAAGGTCGCCTGGAATTTTCATCCGGGAGGAGACTTGCGCCTTTCCCTCATAGGGGTAGACCGGAAAGGGCTGAATGCCATCGAGAAAAGCAAAATTCCCTTTGATCCAGGTTTCATAGCTTTCCTTGCCGTGGGGATAAAAATGAACGATTTCCAATCCCTCCTCAACCTGGTCCAGGGGATATTGCCGCTGGCTGCCATTTTGATTTTGCACATGGAGCCGCTCCGTGCCGGGGATGATCAGCGTATCCGAGGAGGTTCCCTCCAGCAAGCCCATCTGCCCTTGCGTCCCTTTGATATTTTTGATCATGACTCCCCCGATGATCATCAACAGACCTAAATGGGTGATCAAAAAGGGGATATGTTTGCTCTTAAAGGGCCATCTTCTTAGGGCGGACACCAGGATGTTCACAAAAAAAAGGGAGAGCAAAAAGAGAAAAACGGGATTGCTGTAAGCAAGGGAGGCGGCGTAAAGATGGGAGCCGGTAAAGCTTTCGGCCAAAGTGCCGGCGATGACGATCAGGGCCGAAGAGGCGATCAAACCGACAGCCAAATAAACACTGCCTAAAAAATAAACGATTTTCTTCACGCAGCAATATCTTGTATTAATTCAAAACTGCGGGCAAACCGCTCAATTTCCTCCTTGTAGGATTCCACCATTTCTTTAGGACCCACTACTTTTATGGTCACATCGGAACCAAGCTGCCCCTTGATGAAAGAGTATAACTCCGGAGCTAGCTGCAGGCTCCAGCCGATCATGGTGGTTTTTTTCCCCTCGATCAGGCCCGAACCCTCAAACTTTAAACCGACATAGCCGCTAAAAGCTTGCGGGGTGATAAAAATCCCGTGCGGATCCAGCGCGGAAAATTGTTTTTTCCACCGGGTGATTTGCGCCTGGGGCGGCACCTTTATATTGGGAAAATTATGAATGGTGGCTCGCACGGAGCCCTCGATGAGAAACTCGCAGATCGGCTTGGTCGTATCGTCTAAAGAGCCCTCTACGAGTTTTCTCTGCCAGCCGAAAGGCACTTTGATTCTATAAAGCGGTTTTTGATCCCGGCCGGGAATTTCCTGATAACCGGCTTTCGGGAACTCAGGAGTTCCGCAGCTCGCGGCACAGGCGATAAGAATCAAACAGATTAAATAGCTCATGATGATTTTTCAAGCAGCTCTAATTCTTTCTCGGCTTCTTCCGGTGTTTGGACCCTGGGAAATAAATTCAAATAAATATCGCCCTTATGGATATTTTCCGCGAATTTGCGGCTGGAGGGGGCCAGAATTCCCGTAAAAACCGAAAGGACAAGGGCTGAATCGGCTATGGTCAGGTTCCAAAGACAAAAGCTCACATTTTTTAAACCGGGCAGGTCGCGATAGGTAAAGACGCATTTAAACGAGGCTTTTCCCAGGGCGAATATATCAAAAACCACAGCGCGAATGGTAATAATGACAGCCGCCTTGAATTTCCCGAGTCCAACCCTATAGACTCTTCCCTGCCAATGGACGAACCGTTGGTTGGCGTCCATCTTTTTATCAAAGGCAAAATCTGACTCGAATTCTTTCCATGCAGGTTGTAAATCAAATGAAAAGGGTTCATCGATCAAAGGTTGTAAGTAATAAGTTCTTGTACTCATATACACCTCCAAAATTGGCTAATGGTTTATTTTCGTCCATTTGGTATTTCGGAGCGAGACCAAGAAATCCCGAAGATTGTGAGGAGTTCATAGCGCTAGCTATGGACGACGAGCAAAATTCGGGATTTCGCCGGTCGCAGCCCGAAATGCCACTGGACGAAATTAAACCAGCAGCCCCAAAATTACGAATAGAATATTTTACCCGATTTCACCCCAAATTTAAAAGAGATTTCTTTTTACTGTAAAAAAAAATTATATCTCAGTAAATACAGACTTATGGATATCAATCTGGAAAACGCTGATTATATTGAGCAGTTATATGCTCTCTATCAAGAGGATGCTGCAAAAGTAGATCCCTCATGGAAACAATTTTTTGAAAGGGAAAGAAGGGAAGAACCTGCGGAAGCGCCCTCTGATTTGAAAATCTACGATCTTATCGAGTCGTATCGGACATACGGCCATCTGATGGCCAGGATCAACCCTATCGCGATTAACGAGGGAGAGGAACCGCAGCAGCTGAGCTTAAAAATGTTGGGATTTAATGAGGGGGATCTTGGCAAACTTTATCCCACCTGCGGTCTGCTGGCGGAAAAAACGGCGCCTCTCAAAACAATTATTGACGTTTTGAAAGCGATTTACTGCAACAAAATCGGCGTAGAATACATGGGGCTCCAAAATCCGGAACTGGAAAGATGGCTTCAGGAAAAGATTGAACCTAAAAGATTTACAGACGACCTGTCCATCGATCAGAAAAAAATGATTTTACAGCATCTCAATAAATCTGAGCTATTTGAGATGTTCCTCCATACGAAATATACCGGGCAAAAACGGTTTTCCATCGAAGGGGGCGAGACGCTGATTCCCATGCTGGCCGCCATCCTGGAAAAAGGGGCGGCCTTTGGCACCCACAGTTTTGTCATCGGCATGGCCCACCGCGGCCGGTTGAATGTTTTAAGCAATATTTTACAAAAATCGTACGCCACCATTTTCTCCGAATTTGAAGAGGGGTATATCCCTGAATCATTTGAAGGGAGCGGCGATGTCAAATACCACAAAGGTTTTTCCTCTAAAGTGAATCTTGGCCACAGCCGGGAAGCCCACGTTTACCTCGCTCCCAACCCAAGCCATCTGGAAGCGGTTGACCCCGTGGTGGAAGGGCAAACCTTTGCGCGCCAAGTGTTGAGCGGCGATGATAAAAATAGCGTCATGCCCATCCTGATCCATGGCGACGCGGCTATCGCAGGCCAAGGGGTGGTTTATGAAACTTTGCAGCTCAATCAGTTAAAAGGGTATTCCACAGGGGGAACCCTTCATCTGGTGATCAACAACCAAATCGGCTTCACGACGCTGCCGCAAGATGCGAGATCCACCCATTACTGCACGGATATCGCGCGCGCCTTTAATGCGCCGGTCTTTCACGTCAACGCCGAAGATCCTGAAGGGTGCGTTCTCGCGGTTAATCTGGCTGTGGAGATCCGGAAAAAATTTCAGTGCGATGTCTTTGTCGATCTGAATTGCTACCGCAAATACGGGCACAATGAAACCGATGAGCCGGCATTTACACAACCCATAGAATATCAGCTTATTAAAAAGAAATTGCCGATCCGCGAACTCTACCGGGATTATTTGATTCAGCAGGGCGTTTTGGAAAAGCAAATGGCTGAAGCGCTGGAGGAAGAGTTCAAACAGTCGCTGCACCAGGAACTTGAGCAAATAAAACTCCCGAAAGAAAAACGGCAGGAGCCTGTGCAGGCATCTACCCATTGCCGCACTGCTGTTTCGAAAGAGCTGCTGATCGAAGTCGCCGAAAAAATGAGCGTCATTCCGCAAGGTTTCAACATCCATAAGAAACTGGAACGGCTGATTCAGGACAGGAAGGCGATGATCCTGGAAGACAAACCGATCGATTGGGGGATGGGGGAGCTCCTGGCCTATGCCACGTTGCTCTATGAGGGGAAAGCGGTGCGGCTCACCGGCCAGGATTGCGGCCGCGGCACCTTCAGCCATCGCCATGCGTTGTGGATGGACCAGGTGAAAGAGCGCGCGTACTTTCCGCTCAAACACCTAAAACCGGACCAGGGGCGTTTCGACGCGATCAATTCCCCGCTTTCCGAGTATGCTCCTTTGGGTTTTGAATTCGGCTACAGCTCCATTCTGCTCGATTCTCTTGTCATTTGGGAAGCGCAATTTGGGGATTTTAGCAATGGCGCGCAAGTCATCATCGATCAATTTATTTCCACGACCGAGCAAAAATGGTCGCAAAAGTCAAACCTTGTGCTGCTGCTGCCCCATGGCTATGAGGGGCAAGGGCCGGAGCACTCCTCGGCGCGCATCGAGCGGTTCCTCTCTTTATGCGGCGACGACAATATGATTGTGGTCAACCCAACGCTGCCCGCCCAGCTATTTCATCTGCTGAGAAGGCAGGCATTGGCGCCGATGAATAAGCCCCTGATCGTATTTACCCCAAAAGGGCTGCTGAGGCACCATGAGTGCACGAGTCTTTTGAGCCACTTTTCGGAAGGTTCTTTCCGGGAAGTGATCAGCCACGGTTCCAAAGAGAGTACTACTTTGATCCTCTGTTCCGGCCGGGTCTACTATGACCTCCTGCCCATAAAAAAGGAGGATTGGGCCATCGTGCGGGTGGAGCAGCTCTATCCTTTTCCCAAAAAACAGCTTGAGGAAACGATTAGAAACTTTCCCAAAATTGCGAAGACCTATTGGGTGCAGGAAGAACCGGCTAATATGGGCGGGTGGGATTTTGTCCGTCCGCAACTGCGGGAATTGTTCCCACACGAGCCGATTTATTGCGGTAGAGAGCGCAGCGCCGCCACGGCCACCGGATCCTTCCTGCTGCACAAGAAGCAATTTCAACAGATGATGGACCTACTTAAAGGAGATCAGGCATGAAAGAAGAGATTAAAGTCCCCGCTATGGGAGAGTCCATTACCGAAGCGGTCATCGGCTCTATCTTAAAACCGGAAGGCTCCCAGGTAGAAGCTGAGGATGAACTCATCGAGTTAGAGACTGATAAAGTCAACCAGGTGCTTTACGCTCCGGCTTCCGGCACCATATCCTGGAATGTCCGGCCGGAGGAGGTCGTCAAAATCGGCCAAGTGATCGGCTCGATTGATAAAGCGGCAAGGGCGGAAAAGCCGCCTGAAGTCAAAGTCGAAGTAAAACCGGAAGTTAAACGCGAAGTCAAACCGGAAGTTAAACCGGAAGTTAAACGCGAAGTCAAACCTGTCACGACCGGTCCGAAAGCGAGAATTTTCAAAGAGGAAGCCTTACAGGAAAAAGAGCAGCCCAAACCCAAACCAGCTGGAACCGAAACGCGTAAAAAAATGCCTAAAATCCGGAAAATTATCGCCGAGCGCCTGGTTGAAGTGCAGCAAAATACGGCCATGCTGACCACCTTTAACGAAATCGACCTCTCCGAAGTGATGGCTGTGAGAAGCCGCCACAAAGACAGCTTTGAAAAGGAGCATGGGGTAAAGCTCGGATTTATGTCCTTCTTTGTAAAAGCTGTGGTTTCGGCCCTGCAGGCCATCCCCGAAGTCAACGCCTACATCGACGGGGATGAATTCGTCCAAAGACATTATTACGATATCGGCATTGCCGTAGGAACAGACCGGGGACTGATCGTGCCTGTTGTGCGCGGCTGCGACAAATTGACATTTGCCGAAATCGAGCAGAGCATCGTGAACTTTGCCAAGAAAGCCCGCGAGGGAAAAATTTCCGTCGATGACCTTCAAGGAGGCGGATTCACCATCACGAATGGGGGAGTTTATGGATCGCTGCTCTCTACCCCGATCCTCAACCCTCCCCAAAGCGGCATTTTGGGGATGCATAAAATCTTGAACCGCCCTGTAGCCGTTGACAACCAGGTAGTGATCAGACCCATGATGTATGTCGCGTTAAGCTACGACCACCGGATCATCGACGGGAAAGAAGCGGTGACTTTTCTCGTGCATATCAAAAATCATCTGGAAGATCCCGCCAAACTCCTTTTAGACACCTGAGGTAAACATGGAAGAATATGATATCGTCCTCATCGGCGCCGGTCCAGGCGGTTATGTCGCCGCCCTGCACGCCGCCCATCTTGGATTTAAAACCGCCTGTATCGATAAAGGGGAATCACTGGGAGGTACCTGCCTAAACGTCGGGTGCATTCCTTCCAAAGCCCTTTTACAATCAAGCGAACACCTCGCCTTCATGCGGGAGAAAGCCAAAGAGCATGGGATCGAAATACAAGCATTAAGCCTTAATTTTCCCCAGATGATGGCGCGAAAAAAAGAGATCGTGCAAAGCCTGGTTCAGGGGATTGCCGGCCTTTTTCAGCGCGGCAAAGTGACTTCCATTCGAGGCGCTGCCCGCTTTGTCTCCCCGAACGAACTGGCCATTGGCGACCAAAAAATCAGGGCCAAAAACATCATCATCGCCACCGGATCGGAACCGGTTGCCTTGCCCTTTATGCCCTTCGATGAAAAAACCATTATCTCCTCTACCGGCGCGCTCAGCCTGCCTAAAATCCCCAAAGATATGCTCGTCATCGGAGCCGGGGTGATTGGCGTGGAGCTCGCTTCCGTTTATCAGCGCCTCGGCGCAAAAGTCACTCTGGTTGAAATGCTCGATCACATCTGCCCTGCCATGGATGGGCAGGTCAGCAAAGGGCTGCTCGCCATTTTGAAGAAGCAGGGATTGACTTTTCACCTCGCGGCAAAAGTTAAGAGCGCGGAAATAAAACCCTCCGGCGTCGAATTGACTGTGGAGCATGAGAATAAAAATCTGAACCTTTCCGCCGAATGCGCTCTGGTGGCCGTCGGAAGGCGCCCCTACACTAAGGATCTTGGCTTAAAGGAGATCGGCATTGAGACAGACCCTAAAGGATTTATTCCGGTCGACGGTAATTTCCGCACCGTTCATCCCCATATCTATGCGATCGGGGATGTTGTGGAGGGGGCCATGCTCGCGCATCGCGCCTCGGACGAAGGGGTGGTCGTCGTCGATCTGATCGCCGGCAAGAGCGCGCAAATCAACTACCTGGCCATCCCGAATGTGATCTACACCCACCCTGAAGTGGCGGCGCTTGGCTTTACCGAAGAGGAGGCTAAAGCCCTAAAAATTGAGATTGCGACCGGCATGGCCTATTTTAAAGCCAATCCGAGAGCGCGCTGCAGCGGAGACACGGAAGGCTTTGTCAAAGTGATCGGGGAAAAGAAGAGCGGCCGTCTCATCGGGATGCATATCATGGGACCGCACGCCTCGGAAATGATTGGGGAAGGGGTGATCGCCATTGAAAAGGGAATGACTTTGAAGGAGCTCGCCTACGCCTCCCATGCTCATCCAACTCTGTCCGAGTCCATTAAGGAAGCGGCGCAAAATTCTTTAGGGGCTTAAAATGAAGGCTATTGTCGTCAGTCACTATGGGGAACCGGAAGTTTTAAAACTGCAAGAGGTGGAAATCGGAAAACCCGGGACTGGGCAAGCGCTCGTCCGTCTGGCAGCAGCCGGAGTGAACTTTGTTGAAATCTATCAACGGCGGGGCACCTACCCAAGAAAACTGCCCTATATCCCCGGATCTGAGGCAGCGGGCGTGGTGGAGGCTGTCGGAGAGGGCGTGCCGCAATTTAAGCCCGGGGACCGGGTGGCTTATGTGCACGAGCCGGGCGCTTATGCCGAGGCCAGTTTGGTCAGGGCCGACCGGCTGATTCCCTTGCCCGCCGATTTTTCTTTCGAACAGGGAGCGGCCTTTCCGCTGCAGGGAATGACAGCGCACTACCTGCTTCATGAATTCCGCAAGCCGAAACCGGGCGATGTCGTGCTGATTCACGCAGCCGCAGGGGGCATGGGGCTTTTGCTTGTGCAGTGGGCCCGCCACTTAGGCGCGAGGGTGATCGGAACGGTTTCCACAGAGGAAAAAGCTAAGGCGGCGCGGGAAGCGGGAGCCTCGGATATCATTTTCTACACGAAGCAAAATTTTGCCGAAGAGATCAAGTCTTTGACTAATAATCATGGGGCGGATCTGATCATTGACGGCGTTGGTAAAACGACCTTTCAAGGAAACCTGGAAGCCGCGGCTTTGCGTGGAAATATTGTCATTTTCGGAGCGGCGAGCGGACCGGCGGATCCGATCCCGCCAAACACTTTAATGCCCCGTTCGCTGACCCTTTCGGGAGGCAGCTTGCCGAACTATCTGTTGAGCCGCGAAGAGCTTTTATATCGCGCTCAGGCGGTAATTAAAGGCGTTCAGGAGGGGTGGCTGAAGTTGCGGATAGATAAGGTTATCCCGTTGGCCAAGGCGGCTGAGGCGCATCGTTTGCTTGAGAACCGCCAGACGATAGGGAAGGTCATACTTGATATTTCGCTTGAGACTTATAAGTAATATTTTGCTAAACTTAATATAGTTTAATGTTCTTCAGGATAACAAAATGATTTCCAAGTTTCTTGACCCGCAAAAATGATGTTGCATTCAGAAAAATTTTTGGTTCAGAAAAGAATAAAGATATTCTTATTCATTTCCTCAATGACATGGTTACTTTTAAAGAGAATGGCCCCATCACGCAAGTGCCTTTTTCGAAAAACAATCCAAGACACTGAGACCGCTGCCCACAAGACCAGCATCGTGGATATCTTATGCAAAGACGATAAAAATAACACTTATATCGTTGAAATGCAAGTGGCTAAAGAAAAAGGATTTGAGAAAAGAGCCCAATATTACGCCTCGAAAGCCTACATTTCCCAGGCACATGTCGGCGGGGAGTTCCATCATCTTAAAGAAGTGATTTTTTTGGCGATTGCAGACTTTGTCATGTTCCCCCAAAAAAAAGATTATAAATCAGATCATGTTATCTTAGATAAAAAAAGCCTCGAGAACGACCTGAAAGATTTTTCCTTTACATTTCTGGAGCTTCCTAAATTCCATAAAGAGGTTGATCAACTGCCAATATGACCGAAAAATGGGCCTATTTTTTTAAACACGCTGAAGAAATGTCGGAACAAGATCTTCTAAAACGCACCAGCTCTATCAGGTTTGACAGAGTGGCTTAGAGTAAGATCGTTTTACCTTGGAACCAAACTTTAAATGTGCGCAGTCCAAAGAAAATTTGTCTTCAATGGCGCGCGGAATGCCGACTTTTTAAAGCCAAATCAAAAATTTGGGCGATTTCATCCGAGCCATAATTCTTTTTTAAAGAATCGACAACCTCCGCACTAATTCCTGCTAGGAGACTCACAATAATATAAATTATCTTAAGTATATCATGCTGTCTCTTTACTAAAGAGACAGCATGAATCAAATAGACAAAAATATCAGCTAATATCCGTGCGAGGAGCCGCAGCCGCAGGAAGAGCGCACGTTCGGATTCGAAATTTTAAATCCGGAATTTTGCAGCGCATCGATATAATCGATTTCGGAGCCTAGCAACCGGGGCACCTTCTTCTTGTTCACATGGATGGCGATGCCGTTGGAGACGAATATCTCATCATCCTCATTGGCCTTTTCCGAATAGTCGAGCATATACTCAAAGCCGCTGCAACCCGCCATCTGCTCGGACAGGCGAATGCCCCAGCCATGTTTGCCTTCTTCAGAGAGAATACCCATATACTTCTCTACCGCGCGTCTGGTCATGGTGATCGTGCTAGGATCAGACTGCTCTTCGAGAAGGGCGTTTAACCGGCTTACCAAACGATCAATATGTTCTTCTGTCATGCCGTGACCCAGCATGCCGGCCTCTAAAGTTTCCCAGGTAGCCGCCTGACAGCCGACGCAATGCAATCCGGCATTGGTGATCTCTTGGGAAAGTTTTTGAGCTTTATTCGGAAACATCGAAAGAATCTCTTCGATGGTCATATCTTTGTGAATTTTTTTCATGTGTTACATCCTTAGAAACAAATTTTTACATTACCTTTGCGAATTTTACACTGGCAAGCCAACCGCTCATCTTTGGTATCGGCGCCCAGAAAATCCTCTTCCTCTTGGGTCGGGGGCGAAAGATTCTCAAATCCCTCTTTAATTTCTATGACACAAGTTCCGCAAACCCCTTCAGTACAAGCAAAAGGAACGCCGGCTTCCTCGCAAGCCTCGGCTATCGGAGAATTTTCCTCTAATTCCACTTCCTCGCCATTATGTTCAAAAATTAATTTAGGCATATCGATCTCTCCTAGTGATTTAAGTCTAGAATTATGTAGGATAAATTAAAAAAAATCAACTAAAAATCAGAGAGGCAATTTTATAAACGCGAGAATCTGATGTGTACCTTTTAGTTTCATCCCTCTTTTGAGCCATCAAGAGTAATTCCTTGTATATTTTTTGATATTTTTCCTTAATTTCTTTTTGGGAAATCTCCTTACTCGAAAAAACGATCTGTTTGAAGTGTTTAAACGCTTCAAACAGTTCGGCATGCAAAAGAGCGAGATAGACTTTAGCCGCTCTGCTCCCAATCTGTTTTTCCTGCCCGGGAATTGATAAAACGGAAAATTTAGGCTTTTCCTTCATCAGTGACACTGGCATCAAAATGCCAGAAAAAATTCCATTAAAACCGGTCATACACACCTTGAAATCCTTAAAAATAAGACCATAAAGCACTGATCTTTTTTTGAAAACTGTAAAATTTAAAACTTTTTTACCAAAACCGTAATATTGTCTTCCGATCCGGCTCCAAGAGCACGGATGGCTATATTACAGGCTATCTGGGATAAAGAGAGCCCCCGTTCGACTGAGCTCAGCACCAGCTCGCCTACCTGATTCGAAGAAGCCACGTCGAAAACCCCGTCGCAAGCCTGCACGAGATAGCAATGCTCCCGATTTTTGGGAAGGGAAAATTTTGAAATAACAGGTCTTGGACACATCGCTCCCCTCAAGTGGTGATCCCCTAAACCGCGGCCCGGCGCGATCGAATAGGGGCTTAAAGGATGCAAAATCCTGTTGTCATCCGAGATCGCCCCGCCGCGCCCTTCGATGACATCCCGGTTTTGTTCCGGCTTTTGATCCTGGCTTAATTGGAAAGTATCATCGGGTGTCACAAAAATAGCCCGTGAATCCCCCAAGTTTACCACCCATAACGCCTCTCCGATCTGGAGGCAGATATTGGCCGTGGTACCCTCTATTTCACCCTGAAATGCGCGGTTGATATCTGCAAGAGTCAAGTTGATGGCGTTATAGATCCTTAAGTCTTTGTCTTTGAAAGGGAGGCTGTTATCGTTGAACCGCTCGGCAAATTTTGCGATAAACGCCCTCTTGGCATAATCAGAGCAGGCTTTCCCTCCATGACCATCGAAAACCGCGCTGTAGGGAACCTCGGCCGGGATCGAATTCAGGCTCATCAGAATTAAAGCTGCTTCATGCGCGTCTTCCATCTCATTTCTTAACCCTATCGTAGAAGCTATGCCGGATCCGTTTTCCGTATGGAAATAGATTCTCGCCTCCCCAAAAAAGACGGGAACGTCAACAGATCCTTTTTGCTCGTGCAGCCTGATGGCGTCAGTGAGAAAACTGCTTTGGTACCCCTTGTCTCTCAGTTTATCGGCATTCTCCAGATTCTCTTGAAGCTCTTTTTTCACTTCCTTGCCGTCGAAGCAAACCTGGTAATCGAGGTTATCCAATACTTTTATCTGCCAGGGCAATAGATCGTCTGAAATTATTTTTGGCAGGGGAATTTGCTTGCTGTGCACAAAGTGGAAATGAATTTTGCCGGAAAAATCTTCGAAGGTCTTTTCCTCGATAACCCGCGCGGCCGGAAAATCAGGCTTAGCCGCCTTTTTGGGACACATAGGAACATCCTTTTTAACTATAGTAATAAACATTTTATTTTTTTTTTGCAATTGGTGAAAAAAAATAATGCCTGTATAATGCCGGGCATGAATCGAGTTTTGCTGGCCTTTCTGCTTTTTTTGGAACCCCTTTCAGCTCTTGACCCCGATGTTCCCCTGTTTTATAGGGGCAGGATCCATCCGGCCAGCGCGTACGCCGCCCTTTTTCTCGAGCCTTTCTCCCAAAAGGAAAACCTGGAGACGCTCTGGCGCATGCATTTTTTAGGAGACGAGGAGCGTCCCATTTTCAAGGTTCGCGATCCGGCGCTGCGAAAAAAGTTTAAAACCTCCCTTTTCAGCTACAATCAAATAAAAGATTTACCTGAATTAAAGGAGCCGATCCGACTCTATACCCAATTTTCCAGCTCCTCCTTTTTGGCCCTTCCCTGCAGGGGAGAATGGCGCTCTCTTAAAGCCTTGAAAAACTCCGAATTTAATTTCACCCTCTATTCCGATGCGGATTTCAGCGAAATTCAGAAGACCTATCTTTTATTGGAGCGGGCTTATAAAAACGGGGATCTGACCGAAATCAAACAGCAGAACAGATCCTTGTCCACCCTTTTAAAAAAAGCCTACGCCTCCCTTGCCGGAAAACCGATGCAAAAAGCGCATGGCAAAGCGCTTTTCTATCCCACCACCGCCCAGCTTTATGCCGAAGGAGCGCTCTTTCGGATCCCCTTTCTCGAAGGGATACTCCTGCTTTATTTGCTAAGTCTTTGGCGTAAGCCCCCCTTTTTTGCCGCGTTCGCCCTTCTCACCGCCTTTTTGGGGCTCCGCTGCTACATCCTTAACCGCCCTCCCGTGAGCAATATGTATGAGACGCTGGTCTATGTCCCCTGGATCATCAGCGCCGCCGGACTTCTTTTCTACGCCCTTCAAAAAAAGCCCATCATCTTAAAAACCTCTGCGATCTCTTCCTCTTTTTTACTCCTGATCCTGCTTTTGGGACCTTTGGCAGACAAGCTGGAGAATGTGCAGGCGGTTTTGGACTCCCAGTATTGGCTGACGGTGCATGTGCTGATGGTGGTAGGCAGTTACGGCTTTTTTATCTTGAGCGGAGTCTTAGCCCACCTGGCGCTCTATAGAGATGAACTCGCAAAAACCGTTTTGCACTCCCTTTACATCGGCACGGGATTATTGATTGTCGGAACGATTCTCGGCGGAGTGTGGGCAGCCCAAAGCTGGGGCCGTTTCTGGGACTGGGACCCCAAAGAGTCATGGGCTTTTATCTCTGCTTGCATCTATTTGATCCTCATACACCTGTATCGCTTTAAACACATCGGCAACTACGGACTTTGCCTCGGAGCGATTCTAGGCTTGCAAGCGATTATCTTTACATGGTATGGAGTGAATTATATTTTGGGAACAGGACTGCACAGCTACGGATTCGGATCGGGCGGCAAGGGGATTTATTCTCTTTTTGTCCTCTTGGAAATGGCGTTTATCATTCTGAATTTGTCTTTTAATCGGAAGCGTGCTAAAATATTGCCCTAAAAATATTGAAAAAAATGACCCTTTTAAACAATAATTAACTATACGGGTGCGAGAAACCTGCCCCATTGGTAAGAGCAAAAAAAGATATGAGAACGATTAAGAGTGAACGATTAAAAAAATTGGAAGCAGAGCTGAACGATCTCCAGCAATGGTTGAAACTCGGTTTGGTTCCGAAAAAAGACATCGACAAACATAAAGAAGAGATCGAAGCTGTCCTCGGGAAAATTGACGAGGAAAAAGAACGCCTCCAATTCCTTAAAGAAAGCGGTGAAGCTGAAGAGTACATTGCTCCAAAACGCAACCCGACCCGCGCAGGCTATACTGAAATGCCAACGGGCTTAGATATGGACATGGGAGAAACCGGCGGGCTGACCGAAACTGGTTTCGACATGGAATCGGAAAACACCGAAAGCTCCATCATCGAAGAGCGGGAAGAAGTTGAAGAAGAGGGAAGCACCGAGACGCTTGATGAAGAAACCGACTTTTTCAGCGAAAGGCGAAACCGCTGGGGCAAAGGTATTGTGGACCCAGACGCCGACGAATGGTAGAAAACGGCCTCAGCCTCTACTTTCATATCCCTTTCTGCACAAAAAAGTGTCCCTATTGTCATTTCTATGTGCTGCCTGACCTTGAGCGTTTCCATAATTTATTGCTGGAAGGTCTTGAGCTCGAATGGCAAAGATATAAGGAGCTCATTTCTGCCCATACGATCCGGACAATCTACTTTGGGGGAGGCACCCCTTCGCTTCTGAAAACTGAAGAAGTGGCAGAGCTGCTTCAGATGATCCGGAACACGCACTCTATTGACGATATTGAAATCACTTTGGAAGCCAATCCCGAATTGATGACCGAGGAGAAACTGAAGGCCTTGCGCGCGCTCGGCATCAATCGTCTGAGTTTCGGCGTCCAGTCCTTCGATGAAAAGCTTCTGACGCTTCTCGGCCGCACCCATTCAGCCCATCAGGCCAAAGAGGCGATTCAAATGGCTGACAAGGCCGGCTTTAAAAATATCTCGCTCGATTTGATGTACGATCTTCCCCACCAGACTTTTGCCGCCTATGAAAACTCGCTCACACAGGCTCTCGAGCTGCCGATTACCCACCTCTCCCTCTATAACCTCACCATTGAGCCCCATACTTCCTTTTTTAAACATAAAAGTTCTCTGACCCCCCACATACCCGATCAGGAGACGAGCCTGCAGATGTACCGCCTGTCGCAAGAAGCGGCCAAAGCAGCCGGTTTTGAACAATACGAAATTTCTGCCTTCGCCAAGCCCGGATTTTCCTCAAAGCATAACAGCGGGTATTGGATGGGCACCCCCTTTCTTGGCCTTGGCCCGTCCGCCTTCAGCTACTATGAGGGCAGGCGCTTTCGCAATATCGCCAATATTAACCGCTACAAGGGAGCACTGGCCAAAGGGGAGTCCCCGGTCGATTTCGAGGAGGAGCTTTCCCCGGAAAACCGTCTAAAAGAATTGCTCGCCATCCAGCTCCGCCTGATTTGCGGGGTCGATCTGGAGGCCTTTCCCCCCTTGCCGCCCGAAACCCAAAAAGGGATCAGCCGGTTAATCGATCTGCAGTTGCTGAAGAGGGAAAAAAATATTCTCTCTTTGACCGGGCAGGGAATTTTGCTCTACGATTCCGTAGCGACGGAAATAATTTAATATTACTTCTTTTTCGAAGGGAGTTTGAATTCTTTCCCGTCCGCCACAAAAACCCCATTGCCCCAATGGTGGATGGTGCGGGGCCGTTTTTTCGAGGGAGTGATCCAGGCCTTGACAACCTCAAGGATAAAGATGTTGTACTTCTCGGTCATCTTCATATCGGTCACCCGGCATTCCAGATTGGCAAAGCACTCCTTGATAAGCGGGGCTTGCACCAGCTCCGCCGGCTCTTGAGTGAGCTGGAACTTCTTGAACTTGTCGACCCGTTTGCCGGAGATGTTGCCCACGCCGACGACCTGCTCAGCCAGATCCTCTGTCGGGATGTTGATCACGCACTCTTTGGTCTCTTTCAAGATCTCGAAGGTGTAATTGCGGTTGCTGATCACGCAAGCGACCATAGGCGGCTCAAAATCGATCATCATATGCCAGGACATCGTCATGACATTGGCTTTTTCCTTGCGCGCCGTCGAGACCATGACCACCGGGCCCGGCTCGAGCAACTGGTAGACTTTTGAGAGCGGCAATGCTTTTTTGACCATGAGTTACTCCAATCTGCTTCAAAGTCACCGGCGGCGGATCCTATCAGCCCAATAACGGACATGTTCAAGGGAATAACATGAGTTTTTTAGCTTGTCAAACTATACAACCAATCTGGTAAATAGAACCTTCACGCGAGCCTGAAGGTTGTACGACTTGTCGAGCTCAAGCTATACAACCACTCTGGTAAATAGCACCTTCAAGCGAGCCTGAAGGTTGTACGACTTGTCGAGCTCAAGCTATACAACCAATCTGGTAAATAGAACCTTCACGCGAGCCTGAAGGTTGTACGACTTGTCGAGCTCAAGCTATACAACCACTCTGGTAAATAGAACCTTCAAGCGAGCCTGAAGGTTGTACGACTTGTCGAGCTCAAGCTATACAACCACTCTGGTAAATAGCACCTTCAAGCGAGCCTGAAGGGCGGGATGTACTTGTCGAGCTCAAGCTATACAACCACTCTGGTAAATAGCACCTTCACGCGAGCCTGAAGGGCGGGGTTGTACGTGTCGAGCTTGTATTTTGTATTTGCCAGGTCCCGGCCGGAATAGAGAATGTCCAAGGCTGCGTCCCTGCGAGGCGGCGAGTTAAATTGGCAATCCACAACGTTTCCCCTATAGGTATAGAAACGGTTTGCTCCATTTTTACCAACCTGTTGGATGGTACAATAAAAAGCGTTGCTTTGCCCGCCCCTGGCATAAGCTGCCTCAAATAGTTTAAAAAGAGTTGTCGGCTCTACGACATCGGTAAGCGGGGCGGTGGATCTGGGCGAGCCCGCCATTAAGTTTGACTGTACTGTGATATAATAGTCGTTTTCTGCAGTGCGGATGGTAGGTATAGACATAAAAGGCTCCTTTAGTGTTTCGTTTGCTGAAATATATTAACACGCGGCCTGAAAAAAGGGTAGGAAATTCTTTGTTTTGAAAGTTTATGTCATTCTCTTTTGAATTGCTAAAAATAACTCATTTATTTTACAATTATTAAAATTAATGAGAGGTATTTATGAAAAATTTTCTATTTGCTTTTATTGCAGTGCTATTTTTTAGCGCGGCCTGGGCTGATGATTCTACCGTAAAAGCGATGATCCACGATCTGGAAGTCGCCAAATACCAATATGAGACCAAATACGCGCCAAAGGCGTGGAAAAAAGAGCGCTATGGCTGGAGCCTGGAGGAAAGCTTTTTGACCGCTAAAAGAAGGATCGAAACAGAAAGACCTCAAACGATCAAAGAATATCAAAAAATCTTTAGAGATTTCATCTTCTCAACAAATGATTATCACGTTAACGTTCGTTTCTATTCCACCGGCATCAGCTGGTTTCCCATGAAGATCAGAGGATTCCAGAACCGCTATTATATTGCCAATGATTTGAGTCCGACCCCGCAGAAAGTCCGCCTCTTTAACACTGAGGAGATCGATTGGGAAGCCTATGACGAAACCCTGGAAAAATTAATCCCCGGCAGTGAAATCCTCGCCATCGACGGAAAGCCTGTCGCCCAGGCGATTGAAGAGATCATCGACGATAAATTGGGCGGGGATCGCACTCCTACAGGATTTTCTCTCGCAGAACTTATGATTTTCACCCGCGCAGAATCGGAGGCTGAAACATTCACGATTACCGTAAAAAATGATGATGAAGTCGAAGTATTGACTCTCCCATGGGTGAGAGTGCCGGAATGGATCAAAGAGCAGCCTCTTAAAGCGGCTGATCCTGAATTCCTGGAGGCCAGCTTCAATTTGACTAAGGGAAAAAAGAATCCAAAAAAGGCTATGGAAGCCATCGGTAAACTCCTTCGCAAGGACTATAGCATCAAAAATGTGCAGCCTTTGCTGTTCCAAAAGTTTGACGCTGAGGAAACTCAAAAAGACCGGCGCGAAAAAGGGTTTTTACCTGAGCTTGGCGACCTGTTATGGGAAACAGATAAAGACCAGGAGCTCTACGCCTATCTCTATAAAAATAAAAAAGGCCGCAAAATCGGGTACATTTACCTTGAGAGCTTCGATCCTTTCGACGCCGAAGCCATGGTAGAAGAGCTGATCGAAGCCATCGCTTTTTTGGAAAAGGAGTCTGATGCGCTGGTTTTTGACATCTCGAATAATCCGGGCGGCGATCCCTTTTATCTCTATGCGGTTTTATCCACTCTGACCGATAAGCCCCTGGCTTGCCCCACCCAAAGAGAAACCTTAATCCAGGAAGATTTGTATGACTATATCCTCTTGCAACAGCTTGTTGAATGGCTGGTGAAATGGGGCGCTGAAGAAGAAGAAGGGGTTTCGCCGAATTTATCCGGCTTTGTCATCGACGAGACTGTGATTCAAGAGATCCAGCAATACACCCGGTCTCTTTTAAAGAATTGGGAATCGGGCAAAAGATTATCCGAGCCTCTTTACTTATATGGAATTCCTGAAATCAGACCCCACCCTAAAGCCCATTACACCAAACCCATTCTTGTTTTGATCAACGAGCTCGATTTTTCCTGCGCCGATATTTTTCCTGCCATCTTGCAGGACAATCAAAGAGCCGTGCTTTTTGGCAAAAAAACAGCCGGAGCCGGCGGTTATGTGAGACCCTACCAGCACACCAGCCGGTTTGGCATCGCCTCCTACTCTATCACCGGTTCCATTTTAACCAGAACCAATGGAGAGGTCCTTGAAAACTTGGGCGTATCGCCTGATATTCCTTATGAAATATCACTAAGGGATATTCAGGAAAATTATGCCGATTATATTCAAAAAGTGAATAAAGAAATCAACAAATTAATATAGGTAAATCATGAGAACAACTTTACTTTGCCTGGCGGCAGCTATTTCCATGGTGAGTTTCACTTATGGGAACAATGCCGATCAAAAAGCGATGATCCACGACCTGAAAGTGGCCAAGCAGATTTTTGAAACGAAATACGCTCCAAAGGCGTGGAAAAAAGAATACTTCGGCTGGACCCTGAATGATAGCTTTCAGAAAGCAATAAAGAAGGTTGAGAATTCCCCGACCATAAAAGAATACCAACAAATCTTCAAAGAGTTCATCCTTTCCACTAAAGATTACCATGTCAACGTAGGCTTTTATTCGACTGCCAGAAACTGGTACCCCCTTATGGCGAATGAAGTTGACGGCCATTATTATGTTTCCAAACAAGAGGCTAATCTGCCTTTTGACTTTATCTTTTATAAATCAAATATCATGGAGCCTGACGACACTGAAGAGTCAGGCGACCCGGCCCAAAGCATCGCGAGCGGCGATGAAATTGTCGCCATAGACGGCAAACCGGTAAGAAGCGTCATTGAAGCCCTGATCGACAAATACCGCGGAGGAGACCGCACGCCTACTGGATACGCCATCGCCTGCAAATTGCTTTTCAATAACGCGGAAGATGAGCCTGAGTACTTCACTCTGACGGTGATTCCTCAAGGATCCGATACTCCGGTTGAGCACAGGCTGCGCTGGTATCAAATTCCGGAATGGATCGATGATCAACCCCTTCATAAAGATAAAAAACAACCCGAATTGCCAGATGCCAGCCTCCTTTTGGATCTGAAAAAAAAGGATCCTAAAAAGGTCTCCAAAGAAATCGGCAAACTTTTAGCCAAGGATTACAGCGTCGCCTTTGTCAAACCTCTTTTACTTCAAGAGGAAAGCGAAGAGCCTGGAGAAGGAGAAGAGGAGATTCAGCTCGATTACCGCCGTAAAGGAGCCCTTCCTCCTTTGGGAGAAGTGTTATGGGAAACGGAAGCTAAAAACTGCCTCTATGCCTATCTTTATAAAAATGCCGAAGGGCGTAAAATCGGCTATATCTATTTGCCCAATTTTAGTGGCGGCGATTGGCTGATTAAAGAGTTGGAGGCTGTGATCAACCGCTTTGAAAAAGAGTCCGATGCTCTGGTTTTCGACATCACGAACAATCCGGGCGGCGATGCGATTTTCGCCTACGCTGTTTTGTCCACGCTGACCAGCAAACCGCTGGCATGCCCAACCCAGTATGAAACCTTAATTCAGCAGGACATGGATGTTTATTCGATCATCGATAACATTTTACCTATGATTCTCAAAGAGGAACCCCGCAAGACAAGCGATGATGAGGAAGAAGAGCCGCGTCTTCCCAATATCAACGGCCTTATTCTCACTGAAGAGCTGGTAAAACAAGTGCAAAGCTACGTGGAATCGATGCGTAAAACTTGGGGCTCAGGCAAAAGATTCACCACGCCGCACCATCTTTTAGGCATACGGGAGATTCAACCCCATCCAAAAGCGCAATACACAAAGCCGCTGATGGTGTTGATCAACGAGCTCGATTTCTCATGTGGAGACATCTTCCCGGCCGTTCTGCAAGACAACCAAAGAGCGGTGCTCTTCGGCAAAAAGACAGCCGGCGCCGGCGGGTATGTCAGAGGCTTTCAGCACACCAGCCGTTTTGGCGTTGCGGGTTATTCGGTTACCGGCTCGCTTCTGCTCAGAACGAATGGCCAAGTGCTCGAAAACTTGGGCGTCACGCCTGATGTTCCTTATGAACTCACTTTAAGAGATATTCGCGAAAATTACGCGGATTACATTGAAAGAGTGAACAGCGAAATCAACAAGCTGATCTAATTCAACGGGCCGTCAACTATTGGCGGCCCTCCCTGTTCCATAAAAAAATAGCGCACCGCTTAGACAGATTCGGAAGCTGAAGTTTCTTCCAGCGCTCAATTGTGTGGCACATCACTCCTTGGGTCGGCAGGGTCAAATCCCAGGCGACGCAAAGCTTCGCACTGTTGTCGAGCGTATCAATGAGAGATTTTAAGGTGTAGTCATTCCGGTGGGGCGCTTCAATAAAGATATGCGTTCCCTCCTGTTTGGAAACAGAGGCGAATTTGGCGTTCCGCTCGTTTTCTTCCCGGGGCGGGTAGCCGTAAAAACAAAAATGCTGCCCCGATAATCCCGACAGCATCAAAGCGAGGGTGATGGACGAGGGACCGATAAAGGCCTGCACCTGCAGCCCGAGGTGATAGGCGCGCGCTACCAGTTTGGCGCCCGGATCGGCGATGCAGGGTAGCCCGGCATCCGATACATACCCCCACCGCTCCCCCTTCTGAATCGGCTCCAGCAAAAAATCGATCTCCTCGTCTGGGGTGTTTTTGTTGAAAAGGGCCAGCGGAATATTGTGCGCCGGCGTTTCGGTCTTGAAATGGCTTAAAAAACGGCGGCCGCCCGATTCGCTCTCGCTGATCAGGCCGTCGAGGGTCAATACGGCTTTATCGACGCTCGCCGGTAAAAAGGCCTCGTGATGGCGTTGCTCGCCCAGAAGATTCGGCAGAAGCAGCAAGGCTGGTTTCATTGGCATAACTCCGCGATTAAAATGTCGGTTAATAATTCAGGGGCCACAGGACTGCTTTTTACGGCGATCTCCGCCGCGTCGATCTTTAAAAGCCCCCGCTTAAAGCGCTGCAGGCCGTATTGGCCCGCCTGCTGGATGTGCCGTTCGAGAATAAACCCTTTCATGTAGGGAAACTGCGCGGGCACTTCCTGCTTCAAACCCTTTTCCAAAAGACAGCACACCTGATAGTCGGTTTGGAATTGGGAGCGGATCTGGCGCAGCAAGGTGAGGACCGGCAAACCGTCGTCGAGGAGGGCGCGGGTAATGCGAAGCGCGGCCGGCGCCTGCCTCGCAAAGAGCGCTTCGCCAAGCTGCCAGATGGTTTCCTGGTTGACCGCTGAGGCGATGGCGGCGATATCCTGCATCTCAATAGCGTTTTTTCCCCCCGTATAGCAGATCAGCTTCTCCATCTCCTGCTGCAGCTGGCTTTGATCCAGCCCGGTCTGTTTGACTAAGAGCTTGGCCATCTGCGGGGAAATCTTCTTCTTCGCGGCGCTGAAGTACTCCGCGACCCACTCTTCCAGGGCCTTCTCCTTTTCCCACGGCTTCAATTCGGGAATGTCGAGAATAATGCCCAGCTCCTCCAGGCTTTTATAGAGGGTGGAGCCCCGGTGCAGGGCGGATCCGGAGAGAATGAGGCAGACATCCCTCGGCAGGTTTTTTAACGCCTGGGAGAGCGTCGCCAGTTGCGGTTTAGTCAGCGCTTCGATTTCCCGGATCTGGATAATTCTTTTTTCGGAGAAGAGGGAAAAAGAGGAGAGGTCGCCCAGAGCCGCGTCGATTTTGGCCGACTCGTAGCTTTTGATGGGCAAAGGCAGCACGCCGAGCAGCGCATCCACCCCGCGCTTCAAATCGAAAGAATCCTTGGACAGCAGGGTATAGAGCGGGGAGAGGTGCAGGGAGGCGGAGGCTTGCAGGTGTTTTTCAAAAGCTCTTAAATTATCAAACTTCACGAGGATTCCGCCAATGAGTAAAACACGATAATAGCATGGTGAGCCATAAAAGAAAAGCTCGACAAAATGGCTTTCCCTTCCTTATTCTTCTTTCATGCATGAGCTATATTCATTTCTGGATTCAGAGGGTCTTTTGCTGGACGTGCGCAGCCCCTCCGAGTTTGCGAGAGCCCATATCCCGGGCGCCCTCTCCTTTCCCCTTTTTACCGATGAGGAGCGCGCCCTGGTGGGCACCTGCTACAAGAGCCGCGGCCAAAAAGAGGCGATTGCACTCGGCCTCTCCCTCGTCGGGCCGAAACTGCACCTCTTTGCCAATGGAGCCGAGGAGCTCTTGAAGGGGCGGCGAGCCAGGATCTACTGCTTCAGGGGCGGCATGCGCTCCTCCTCCATGAGCTGGCTGCTCCGTCTCATCGGGATCGAGCTGATCACCCTGAAGGGGGGCTACAAGGCCTTCCGGCGCGAGGCGGCCAATCTGGAACAGCTCCTCAAAGAAAAGCGCTTCTCTTTCACCGTCATCGCCGGGCTCACCGGCTGCGGCAAGACCGCCCTGCTCCACGAGAGGCGAAGAAGCGGAAAACAGATACTCGATCTGGAAGGGCTCGCCAATCACCGGGGCAGCGCCTTTGGCGCCATCGGCCAGAACCCCCAGCCAACCCAAGAGATGTTTGAAAACCTGATTTACAGCGAGCTTAGGAAAATCCCGCCAACGGCCTCTCTTTGTATCGAAGACGAGAGCCGCCTGATCGGCCGCCTTGTGATTCCAAGCCCCCTGTTCGAAGCGATGCGGGAGGCTCCTAAAGAGCGGATCATAAGACCCCTCTCCGAGCGGATCGAATACCTCCTGCAGACTTACGGCTCATTCCCTAAATCGGCTCTTCTTGAAGCCGTGGGCAGGCTCCACAAGCGGCTCGGCGGGGAGCGGGCAGAGAGAATCACCTCTCACATCCAGGCCGGGCGCTTAAAAGAAGCCGCCGCTGAGCTTCTCGAATACTATGACCGCAGCTACTCATAGAAAAGTCAATAAATAACGGGTAAAGGGAATCAGGGAGGGATTTTCCAGGAAAGCCGGCAGATTTTTTCGCTCCACCCAAAAGAACTTTTCATATTCCCTGTTGGGAGGAAACACCTCGATCCGCTTTTTTAAAGGGATCCAGAAGCAGACTTCCCAGGTTCCCCCTTTTTTATCCTCAATCAAAGCAAAAGGGGAGATGGACAAAATATCTTCCTCTTTCAGGCTGGTCTCTTCGAAAAGCTCTTTCCTGATTTGGCGGATGAGATCGATCTGTGAATCCATGACAGCCCCCGGATCGATTGTTCCGGAAGGAGGCGTCTCCAGCAAGCCCGGGCAGACGGACACTTCATCGGAGCGCTGGCCGATCAAAACCGCATCCTCCGTATGGATGACCCCGGTCACGGAGACCGGCTTGATGCCGGAGCCGCAAAGATAATCCTTGTATCCGACAAATTCCCCGGTCAGCCCCTCCAGCCCCTCCAGCCCCTCATCCAGGGAGATAAAACGAAAAATTTTTCCATTGAAAAGGTTGGGATTCCGGCGGCATTTTTCCTCCCAGATCCGGTCGGCCTCTTCGCTCCTCGCAACGGGGCGGCTTTTTTGCACCAAAACCTGAAACTGATGATCGATAGGATAACAGGAAAAATCGGGATGGCCGGTTTCTATTTTTTTTACCCTCTGAAAAAAATCATCCCAGTTATTTTGGAAGGGCACGGTGAGTATTTTTGCCGTCCTGGCAGCCGTCAAACCATGCTCCGAGTCCTCCAAAGCGATGGCCTCGTCCGGCTTTAACCCGAGGGTTTTTAAAGCCTTCAGATAGAGGTCGGGCGAGGGCTTGCCCATATCATGCTCTCCGGGAGTAATAATGGCGTCGAACTCCAGATTATGCCGCTTTAAAAAGGCAACGGCGAGCTCATTTTTTGCCGAAGTGACAAGAGCGATCTTCAATCCTTTTGCGCGGGCCAGAACGAGGCAGCTTCTTGCAACCGGAAAAATCTCCAGCTCAGAGAGATAGGCTTGATCCAGACGCTTGAGATAATCCCCGGCCAGCTTTTCCGGCGCGTCCGGCAACGCGTGTTTTTTCACCAACGTTTTCATCACTTCCAGAAGGGTCAAGCCGTTTAAGGATTGGAACTCTTCGGGCGTTCCCTGCAGATGATAGCCGGCTAAAAACTCGCAATAGACGCTGTAAAGGAGCGGCAGGCTATCGGCCAGAGTGCCGTCCAAGTCGATTAAGAGAGCTTTGATCACCAGTCACCTATTTGCAGGCCATCCCCTAAACCGATTGAGCGTTTGGCTTTTTTTCCCTGAATGGTGGAGAGATAGCGAGGATGAACGCCAAGCGGCCTTTTGCCGGGGCGCAAAATGGCGACATTTTCCCCTTCTAAAAGGTGATCTCCGGCCTGAATGGCTTTGATCGCCTGAATCCCCCGTTTAGCAAAGCTTCGAAGCTCCTGCTCTAACGGATGTATCCCTTTCACTTCCGATCCGAGCATTGCTTCCACTTGCCTGATTTCCCGCACCATCTCCTTCAGCTCATCAAAATTTATGGCAAAAGCGTGATCGGGTCCGGGCAGCCCCCGGTCAGCTGTAAAATGCTTTTCAATCACGGTCGCCCCGAGAGCAACAGCGGCGAGCGGCGCCATAAAAGGGTGGAGACTATGGTCTGATAAACCAGTTTTGCATTGATAGCGCTGCTTCAACCAGCGGATAGCGTTGAGATTCAAGGTCTCGTTTGGAGCCGGATAACAAGCCGTGCACTGCAGCAGCGTCAGCTCTCGCCCGCCCTTGGCCCGATAGGTGTCCACCGCCCAGGAAATTTCAAATTCTGTGGAAGCCCCAGTAGACAAGATGAGGGGTTTTCCCGATGCGGCCGCCAGATCCAGAAGATGGATATGGCCGATTTCGTAGCTTGCGATTTTATGCCGCTTGACATAAGGGTCGACCGCGGCAAAATCTTCGGGCGAAAATGTGGAGGACATAAATTCAATCCCCTCTTTTTGACACTCCTCAAACAATTTGGGGATGAGCGAGTAGGGCATTTTAATCCGCTCGAAAATTTGGCCGATCTCCTCATCAATGCCGAGATAATCGCTTTTGCCCGCGTTCTCGACGTAGATCAGGCCAGGCTGAAAGGTTTGAAACTTGATCGCGTCGGCGCCGGCGGCTTTGGCGGCCTCAATCATGCGGCGCGCCATTTCCCAATTTTCGGCCGCCGAGCCCACGCACCAGTTGGAGCCCGCCTCGGCGATGATAAACACCCGCTTGTTTTCCTTCGGGGTAAGGGAAAGATAATAACGGTAAACCTCCACCGTTTCATCAATATCTTCCACCTGGAGATCTATCAGGTCTTTCCTCTTAAAGCCCGCCTGCTCAAAGACGTGCTGAGAAATCGTGTTTTCCGGGCGGATGATGGCCAGAAGATCGTCATACCCCTGGTTTTTGAGCCAGGGCTGAATTGCGATCAGGGCCCGCTGCCCGATTTTTTTTCCCCGGTGTTCTGGCGCGACATTAATGGAGATCTGGCAGCATCTTCGCTCAAGATCATCTGCCGGCTCGAAGCGAAGATAAGCAGCCCTCTCGCCGTTCTCCACCACGAAGAGCTGAGGGAGGTCCGGAAAGCAAAACCCTTGCTTAAAAGCGGGAAAAAATGTCTCAAATACTTTAGGCTTAGTATGTAAAGAGTTTTCCAAGGTAGTGGGGTCGTTTCTCCACTGCATGATCAGGCGCGCATGCTCTTCAATCGGCTGTACTATTTCAAAACTTAACATTAATCCTCAGGGCACTGGCAAAGGGGTTTTTGTGGCACATTTGCATTGATTCTTTCCCATTCCGGATTTTCTTGCAACACCCGCAAAATATCCTCCAGGGAAAAATCCTTTTTTTCGGGAATGAGGCGCTCTAACAAAAGAGTAATCAGAATAAGATCCTCTTGCGTATCCACCGTCAGCCGGTGGCGGGCCTGATTATCCGGCCTCGTGAAGCCGCCTAATTTAAAAACCTCGGGCTGCCGGTAGAAAAAGGGGGTCACATGCTCCCGCTCTTCAGGGGCTTTGGCCTCTTTTTCGGCCTTTTCGAGGGCGGCAAAGGAGAACACCTCTACATCCATTCCCCTTGGGAAGGTGCGCTCCAAAGTGTTGCTCGCATAGTCAAAGCCCCCTTTCAGGAAGAAGTGAATCACCTGATCGATGATTTCCGGATCGATCAGCGGACAGTCGCCGGTGACGCGCACCACCACGTCGGCCGCGCTCTTTTTCGCCGTCTGATAATAGCGGTCGAGCACATCCTCTTCGCTGCCGCAAAAGAAAGGAATTTTCTCTTCCTGGCACACTTCCACAATTTTATAATCTTGGGGTTTATCAGTAGTGGCGACGACGATTTCATCGGCTTTTTTCACTCGTTTCAGCCTATCCAAGAGATAGGCGAGCAGGGGTTTGCCCAGCACTGCCTTAAGCGGTTTTCCCGGCAGCCTGGTAGCGCCCATGCGGGCTTGGACGATAATCACAACTTTTGACATGCGACCAGTTTACTTTTTAGGGCTTTTTTTTACTTTAACTTTCGGCGCGACGGCTCTTTTCCAACTGACCTGGGTTTGCCGTTTGGCGCTCAAGCGCAAAGTCGCGGTCGCCGCTCCCTTCTTCTTAGACATAGCAGCCTCCAATAGTTAACAATAGAGAGAATGCAAGGGGCGTGCCAAAAGGGGTTGAAAAAGATTATGCTTTGAAACATAATGTTTCTGTGCATAATAAAATTAAGGAATAAACAGATGAAATTTACCAACAGAAAGCAAGAATTGGCTCGCTTGGACGCTCTTTATCATCTCCCTGAAGGAGGATTAGCCGTTCTTTGGGGGCGCCGTCGCATCGGAAAAACGCGGCTTTTATTAGAATGGGCTAATAAGTATAAAGGGGTGTATTATACAGCCGATGAGTCAGCAAGTGTTGTTCAAAGAAAATACTTTGCAATGGCCTTAGAAAGCGCGTTGCCAGGATTTGCTGCGGTAGACTACCCTGATTGGAGCACCTTGTTAACCAGACTGGCAAAAGAAGCCATTCAAATGGGATGGAAAGGTCCCTTAATCATCGATGAACTTCCCTATCTTATCACAATGTCCCCCGAATTTCCCAGTCTGTTGCAAAGATTTATCGACCGGGAAGCAAAAGAGGCAAAATTGGTGGTTGCCCTTTGCGGATCCAGTCAGAGGATGATGCAAGGTGCTGTATTAGACGCCTCTGCGCCCCTCTTTGGAAGAGCGCGGGAGACCATAAAACTTAGTCCGATAACAATCGGGTATTTAGGAGAAGCCCTTGAATTGGATGAACCGAGGGATATCCTGGAATTTTACTCTATTTGGGGTGGAATTCCCCGTTATTGGGAACTTGTCAAAAAGGGAGCTACGCTTTATGAAAACATCGATCAGTTAGTTCTAGATCCCATAGGCCCTTTGAACGACGAGCCGAATAGATTGCTTCTGGAAGAAATACCCCCCGCAATAAGTTTGCGTCCTATTTTAGATGCCATAGGACTTGGGGCTCAACGCCTATCTGAAATTGCCACACGCATAGGGTCACCAGCCAGTTCTTTAGGCCGTCCCATTCAAAGACTTTTAGAATTAGAGTTGATTGAACGGGAGTTGCCTTTTGGCGCCGAGGAGCACAACTCAAAACGAGTTTTGTACAAGATAAAAGATCCTTTCATTCGGTTTTGGTTTGATATCGTCGCATCGCGCCGCAGCTATTTTGCTCAAACCCGCTCAACACATCGTCAAAAGTGGCTAAAACAGAACCTTTTTCCCCTTTTTTCCAAAACGTGGGAAGAGATTTGCAGGCAAGCAGCGCCAACGCTGACGCAGAAATTGCTTGGTATAAACTTTAATGCGTCGAGCCGTTACTGGCATGGACAGGGTCCCCAATGGGACATGTTGGCAAAATCATTAGACGAAAAGGATCTCCTCGTAGGAGAGGTGAAGTGGACTGAGAAAAACCAAACAGCCAGCTGGGTCTATAAAACCATTGAGAGCATGAAATCCAAAGGATTTCCACCGGTGCCGAGATCTCCAAAAGCCAAACTGCATTATGCTTTATTTCTTCCGGAAAAACCCAAGGGACTCACCTTGCCAAAAGATGTCATATTGATAGACGCAAAGGAAGTTATTTTGAGCTTAACTTAGAGCGTCAATATCATTGGATTGAAGCAGAGGCAAATTCCGCTTTATCTTCTCGATATCCCAATCCCACCATTTTATTTTTAAGAGTTTCTGAATCTGCTCCTCCGGAAACCTTTTTTTGATGAAGCGGGCGGGATTTCCCCCCCAAATCTCGTAGGGGCCCACATTTTTTGTGACAACCGCCCGGGAGGCAATCACAGCGCCGTCTGCAATGTGAACCCCCGGCATAATGAGGGCCTCAAAGCCGATCCAGACATCGTTCCCGATGACCGTATCCCTTTTGCGCTGATAGGCGGCGGGACGATCTGCGGTTTTGAATTCATCGAATTCATCCAGCGGGTATGAAGCGATCCACTGATAATTGTGTCCCTGGTTGCCGGCCATCATGAATTTAGCTCCGGAGGCGATGGAACAAAATTTGCCGATCACGAGGCGGTCGATCTCATCGGGGTCGATCCCGTTGTCTTTTTCATCGAGATAGAGGACGCACTCTTCGAAAGAGTGCCCGTGATAGAAACCCGCATAATAGGAGTGGTCGCCGGCGATGATATGGCGGCATTTGACATGATCCTTAATGAAAATAGAGGCTCGGTAGTCTTCAAAAAGCACAACTCAATCCTTCCCTACAAGGACAGATGCACTGTTTTCTATCCTTGGCAAAGCTCTAATTCTGGCTTCCAGGATGGAAAATTCTGTCGCCGTTGGATAGATGTTTTCTAACTCAAAGCCGGTTTTTTCCAAAAGATCCTTAAACGAGTAGAGGTCTCTTTCTTTGCCGCCAGTGATGGAGAGCATCAAAACGTCCATGCAATTCGCATAAAGGGATTTGTCCTTTGGCTGCAGCACCACTTCGACAATGAGGAGCCGGCTTTCGGGCTTCATGGCCTGATAACAATTTCTTAAGATCTGCTCCGCTTTTCCATCGTCCCAGTCATGCAGGACCGATTTTAAGAGATAGGCATCGCCCCCTTCCGGAACAGATTGGAAAAAATCACCGGCCTGCCACTTCAATCTCTCAAAAGCAGGAGCTTTCTCAATGACTTCGGATAGGTCGAAAACAAGACCTGAAAGTTTCGGATAGGCCTTGAGCAACGCCTGCATAAATTGGCCTTGCCCGCCGCCGATATCATAAACGGATTGCAACTGGCTAAAGTCATAAGAGGAAAGGGCAGAGCTTGCAACAGCTTTAGATTTTTCCCTCATCGCCTGCTGAAACAGGGCCGCTCTCGCCGGGTTCTCTTTGAAATAGCTGAATACGGGCTGCTTATAGGTCAGCTGAAAGGCCGGAACCCCCTCTTGGATTGAGTTGTAAAGCTCATCAAAGCTCCTGTGGATATCTTCCCCATAAAAAAGAGAAAGGTGGTGCAGGGTGTCGGGGTTATTCTTCATCAGCAGAAGGCTCGCTTCCGTGTTGGCGAAGACCTTCGGGGAGATCTCTTCAAATACCTGAAAGCCTGCCAGCATATGCAGTAGCCGGTATAAGGAATCGGGATCCGATCCGGTGGCGTTCGCCAATTCTTCGATCGATTTTGGTGTAGACAAATGGTCGGCAACCTCTAATTTAGTCGCGACATATAAGCCCCTCGAAACCCATTCTCCGGAAAAGAGCATCAGAAGATTTTCTCTTGGAGTTTCCTGTGCAAGAAGCGCTCCACAGGCTAAAAACATAAAGGCAAGTATACGATTCATTTCTTATCTCCCAAGTTTTTTTAAGAAGGGTACACTTTACAGGATTATTGTGTCAAATGTTGGAAGTATTTCACAGGATCTTAACCCGACAGAACTTTATTCGTGAGATCCGCCCAAGCGTGATCTGCGTGGTATTTTTGGCGGAGATTTTGGTAGGATTCTTTAGGATAGATGGTCCAAAACTCCTCTGGGGAATAATAGGAATGTCCATAAAGCATCTTGCGACCCTGATATTCATGGGTGAGCAGCTCAAGACGGCGGGTGATCGCCTCTGCACCTAGAGCACAATTAGGAACCCCGTAAACGCCCACATCAAACAAGAGCTCTTGCTGCGGGTTGAAATGGGGAGCTAAAAATTGAGGCTGAGAAGTTGCCTTGATGGGACACAACCAAATTGGAGCCACAGGGAATTCGTTAAAGATCTTTTCTGTAAACGCAGTTGTTTGCGCTTCTGGTATGTAAAAATCTTGGATGACAAAACGTTTAGCTAACCAGGCTTCACTTCCTGCGTGCAGGGTCGCATAAAGACGCTTACTCTCGAGCATCCAGCCAAAAAGAGATCGAAATATAAGTCCTGGACACTTTAAATCACAACAAGCTTTGCTCTTTTGGATGGCTTCAAGGGGTAAACCCGCTTTAGCTAACAGAAATCCGCCAATGACCGATCTAAAATACGCATATCCTCCCAGCCAGAAGGCTCCACGGTCGTGTCTAAACAAGTAGTCTTGGATGGAAACATATTCGATCTGCTCTGTTTTTTGATCGGCAATTTTCTTGACATGCTGATAGAAAAGGTGTTTCCAGGAGGGGGTAAGCGAAAGGTATTTAGCTTCTTCAGGGGGAGATAAGTGACGAGCTATAATTTCACCCGTAATTACCACAACTTGATCCTGTTGAAAGACTAAGGCTTCAATAAAATCGGCTTTTGGGTCTTGGCGGCTTTTGAGACCCATTTCTGTAATGGCTGAATTTAGACTTTGAAAAACTTGATAGTGAAGCTTGACCCATTTTCCCGCTGGCACAAGTTGTATTTCAACAGCAAGCAACAGTCCCAATGATCCATAAGATCCTGAAAGACCATAGAAAAGGTCTGGATATGTCGTCGGAGTCGCCTCTACAATCGATCCGTCTCCTAGAAGCACTTCATAAGCCGTGGAGATATCATTAAATTGACCGTAGCGATGCGAGCTGCTCTCGAGGGCTGCCCCCATAATCGCCCCTCCCACTGTAATGCTTTTAAATTCAGGCAAAACAGCTGGTATAAAGCCATGAGGTAAAGTTTTCGATAAAAGTTCCTCCGTTGTCATTCTAGGTTCTACCCAGACTGTTTTTTTGACTGGGTCAATCTGTAGGAGTCTTCTTAACTTATTGAGATTCAACCCGGCAGCTTGGTTTTTGTATCCATTTTTTCTGAGGGTATTGGAATGTACTGCCGAATTAATGCACATGTGTTGTTTGTTATCAGCATTTTTGATCTCAAGTAGGCGCTGACGGATTTCTTGTATATTCTGTCTGTGCTGATCCATGACTGATTCTCTTGCTTAATTGTTCTGGGCCAGAGCCTTCTTTTCAAGGGTTGGCAGGCGCTCAAATTGCCAAATCAGCTTAGGCGGGTTTGGAGAAGTAAAAAGGCGTAATAACAAAATGCGGTTGTGATAAACTTCTGCGCATTTCTTTTCCAATAGCTCCTGCGGGGTTCGATTTAAAATATCTTTTACAGCGCGGCTGGCGCCCTGATAAACCAGGGTTTCATACACTTTATAATGCCTATGAAATGCGGCGACATGGAGCGGGGTCAGCCCACTTCCATCCTTGACGTCAAGCGAGACTTTTTGAGACATTAAAAAGTGAACCACGCTGTTATGGCCGTATTTCGCAGCCGCTCTTAAGGGAGTTTTACCGCGAAAATCACCAATATTTAGATCCGCGCCCAAATTTGACAAAACCATCAAGGCTTCAAGATTTCCGAAGTAGGCGGCCCAATAGGCGGGCGTCTGCCCTCTAATATCTTGCGCGTTGATATCGGCCCGATCCCGCGCCAGCCGGTAAATGTTCTTCACGTTATTACCCATCGCCGCCGCATGGAGAGGGGTGACCTTTTCCAAAGGCTCGGCCTGAATATCGATCGTTTCCACATCCTTTGAAACGGCTAAGTCCAAATTCTTCGGCCAATCTTTATAGCGGTACGATTTCGGATAGGTGTTTGGAACCGGGTGAGGAGAGAGGGTCACAGCCGGCAGAGGTTTTGCATAATAGGCATATTGCACATGCTCCCAAATGGCATGAATAGCTTTAACTATCGGAGCTAAAACTCTATTTAGATTTTGCGCGCAATAGGTATAAGATTGAAATATTGCCGTTACCAATAGACAAATCCTTTGCGCACCAGCAGTTCGCCGGTAAGCAGGGCGCCGCCGGCGGCTCCGCGGATCGCATTATGGGAGAGGAGCGTGAATTTGTTATGGAGCAAGGGGCAGGGGCGGAGGCGCCCGAGGCTGACAGCCATCCCGTTGTCTAAAAGGCGGTGTTTTTTCGGCTGGGGAAAGTCCGTTTCAGCGAAGTAGCGAAGGGGGTGTTCTATGCCGGTGGGCAGATAGGGTTTGCACAAGGGAGACTTAAAATTCTTCCAGGCAGCGAGGATCTCCTCTTCGGAAGGGCGGTTTTTAAATTGGATGGAGACTGAAGCAGTGTGGCCGTCGCTGACGGGGACGCGGTTGCATTGGGCGCTGATGGTGATCTCATCCAAGCCCAAAATCTTTTTGGGTTCGTTTTCCAGCTTCTCCTCCTCATCCTGGATGTAGGGGATGATGTTGTCCTCGATATCCAGCTCTTTCGCCGATCGGCCGGCGCCGGAAATGGCCTGCATCGTGACGACATTCACCGCAACGACGCCAAAGAGATCGACTAAGGGTTTCAGGGCGAGGGTCAAGCCGACCGCGGAGCAGTTCGGCACTGTGACGATCTTGCCTTTCGTCTCCTGGGCATGCAGCCACTCCAGATGCGATTCGTTCACTTCGGGGATCATCAAGGGAATATTCTTTTCCATGCGATGGGATCTCGCGTTGGAGACAATCACATAGCCGGCCTTCGCCAGGGTCTCCTCAACCTCTTTCGCGACCGGATGGTCGAGCGCGGAGAAGAGCAGCCGGCAGGGCAGTTTTTCCGTGTGGCCGGAGATAATAAGCCCTGTGTCGCCAAAAGGCTTTCCTTGCGACTGCTCAGAAGCTGTCACAGCCGTAAGCTCGAACCAGGGGTGGGTTTTTAGCAGGCGGGCCAGCGATTGGCCCACAATGCCGGTCGCGCCCAAAATCCCAACCGGGATTTTGTCGCGAAAAAATAGATCACTTCCGAGCATGTTCTTCCAGATAGGACAGCATCAGGCGGACGCAAATCCCCGAAGAGTGCTGCGGATAGTAGCGCTTCGGTTTATCGCACCAGGCTGTGCCGGCTATGTCGAAATGGGCCCAGGGCACATTGTCGACAAACTCCTCCAGAAACTTCGCCGCCGTAATCGAACCTCCGGGGCGCCCGCCGATATTTTTGATATCGGCAATTTCCGACTTGAGCTGGTCGCGGTACTCGGCAAACATAGGCAGCGGATGGACCCGCTCGAAGGTGTCGTTGCCGGCGTGGATCAGGCTTTCCTGAAGTTCTTTATTGTTGCTCATCAGCCCGACCGCTTCGTTGCCGAGAGCGACTTCAATAGCCCCGGTCAGCGTCGCAAAATCGATGATGCGGCTCGGCTTCAGATTTTTTACCGTATAGGCCAGGGCGTCGGCTAAAATCAGGCGTCCCTCAGCGTCGGTATTCCCTATCTCCACCGTTTTGCCGTCGAGGCACCGGTAGACATCGCCCGGCTTATAACTCGTCGAGCTGACGCTGTTTTCTGTTGAAGGGATCACCACCGTCAGGTTGAGCTTGAGGCCCAAAGTGGCTACGGCATACAAAATCCCCAATGCGGTGCCGGCGCCGGCCATATCGTACTTCATTGACTCCATGGAGCCGGTCGGCTTGATATTGAGGCCGCCGGTGTCATAAGTCACCCCTTTGCCTACCAATACGGTATGGTCTTTGGAGCCCGGCTTGCCCGAATATTCGGCGATAATAAACGCGGGATCTACGGAAGAGCCGCGGCTCACCGCTAAAAGAAGGCCCATTTTTTCCTGTTCGATCCGTTTTTTATCAAATACCGTCGTCTTGATGGTGCTGAACTCTTTGGCGAGCGATTTGGCGACTTCCCCCAAGTGCTGCGGGGTGACATCGTCGGCGTTGCCGTTGACCAGGTCGCGCGTCAGATAGACCCCTTTGCAGATGCTCAGGGCTTTTTTGGCGACTTTAAGCGCCTCTTTAGAAGCGTCGACAAAATTGACATGAGTCAGCAGATGGGGGCCATGCTCTTTCAGAGAGTGGCTTCGCAGTTTGTCAAAAGCGTAGTTGAGAAGAAGGATGCCCTCGGAAACTCCCCTGACCACCTGTTCCTCATCTAAAGCTTTTGGCAAGAGGATGTTGATATCTTTCAGGTGGTATTTTTGACAGTACTTAACGATGTGGGCATAGGCGCGGCGCAAATTTTCCACCGTGCACTTTTTCTCTTCCCCTAAGCCAAGCAGCGCCATGCGCTTTTCGGGCTGTCCGGACATGTAAACGACATTTACTTCCCCTTCTTTCCCTTTAAAATCGTGCAACTTGACGGGATCATCGGCAAAAGAGGCGAGCTTTCCAAGTTCTTTGCAAGCCAGCTCCGCACCTTTTTTTCCCTGCCAAAACGGCACGACCAATAGATCATTTTTTTTCCGTTGCGATAAGCCTGTTACGGCGCCAAAAATCATTTTGTCTCCCTAAAATGGAATGGGTTCATCTTCGAAATCTTCAGAAACGCCGGCATAGGAGGGCCTTGTTTCGGAGAGATTCGTTTCGCCAAAATTGCCGGCTTCTGCAGGAGATGCCGCTTGATCCGAGCGTCCGGTTCCGGTTCCGGTGCCGAAGGGTGAGAAGTGGATCGACTCGGCGGTCATTTCGAGCGAAATTTGCGAGGCTCCGTCGCGGCTTGTGTAAATCTCGGGCTTGTTCATCGCTCCCATCACAATGACAGCGCTGCCTTTCTTCAAATAGGGCATCATTTTATCAAAGCGGTCGCCCCAAACGGTGACGCGCCACCACATCGTATCATCCTTGCCCCCTTTGCGCACATTGCAGGCAACGCGGAAGGATGTGACTTTTTGCCCGTTGGAAGTGAATCTGGTCTCAGGGTCTGCGCCTAAGCGTCCGAAAATTTGTAAAAAATTCATTTCTACCTCACCTTTTCGATTGTAAACAAAGGTTGCATCTTATTAGAGTAGACGACAAAAGGCAAGAGAAAACCGTGCACCTTCAAGAAATGATAGAAAAGCTGCAGCGCCTCGAAGCGGCCAAAAGCCGCGCCGTGTCTCTTTACAGGGAGCGGGAAGAAATAGAGCACCTCAAAGCTTTGACGCAGAAGATGAGGGAGATCGACGCCCTTCTCGATGAGTATGAAGCTCAGGAAGACCCTCTGAAATTCCGGGAAGAAATCATTCAGCAGATTCTTACCCACTATCCCGGGCAAAAGGAAGAATATCTCCACTTGGAACGGGAACGGGCTCTCGCCGCCGAAAGAGAGCAGGAAGCGCTTTCCATGAAGCAGCGGCTCGCACCTCTGGCTTACCATCTCGATCAGATCGCCGCTATCAGAGAACGGAAAGGTTTCCTGAGATACATTTTCGGCCCCCGCCCCAACGCGACCATCGCGCTCCATACGCATCTTTTCAAGGAAGAGCTGGCAAAAAACCCAGAGCTCAAAGACATAAAAATCGAGGATGCCAAACAAAAAATTGATGCATACGATCAGTACTTAACCGTGCAGCATATTAATCAGAGGAAGCTAAGAGAGGAATTGGAAAACAGAATAAATAAATGGATGCAAGAAGTAAATACTCGCTGAAGCAAGTATTTACTTCTCTGAAAGGAATTAAATTTTGATATAGCCTTCGCCGCCTTTTCCGCCTGGTTTTCCAGTTGGGGGCTTGAACTCTTCTTTAGCGGATTCATCTCTTCCCTCGGAGACTTCGGAGCAGATTTTACGCCATTTTTCTACAGTTTCTACGTAGAGAGGGGCAAAAGCGCGCAATGCTGAAGAGACTGCATGCTCCATATCGATCGTGCAGTGCATCAAAATCAGCTCTTCTTTGACTGCAACGCCTACGCCGCCGCCGGCCATTTGGCCGCCGAGCATGGAGCCTTCGAGCAAACGCTCGTACAAGCGAAGACGCGTTTTGTCATCGCGTGGCAATCCGTCCAATAAAGGAGAGTAAAGATAAAGTCTTTTAGAGTTGGGCTCATACGTTAAATGAAGAGAGAATTCATCGTCGATTCCCAAAATACACGTGTTGTTTTCATCAAACTCAAGTCCCTCAAGACCAAGTTCTTTACCGAACTCTTTGAGGTTTGCTTTAGCATTTTCTAGTGACATAGATTAACTCCTGAAATTTTTTCACTATGGCCGTTTTCACAGCCTTTATGTTATAAAAGCTACTTATATAACCTTTAGCAATAGAATGCAACAGGTAGCTTTAAAAGTAAACAAAATTTACCCCGGCTTGACTATGAACTGGCGATTTTTCCTCATTTTTTCCCTCTTTTTCCCAATTTTTGCTTATGGAACCGTCCGAAATTTTCATGCTATCGAGCCTGGCCAGGCCTACCGGTCGGCGCAGCCCTCGGCCCAGGATTTGCCCATCCTCATCGAAAAATATCAAATAAAGACAATTATCAACCTGCGGGGCGAGACTCCGGCCGACTGGTGGGTAAAAGAGCGGGACATATGCAGCAAGCATAAAGTAAAGCTCATTAACATCCCCTTTAGTGCGAGCCGGCTGCCCGATCCCGCGGCGCTTTTGCAGCTTTACGACGCATTTTTTGAAGAGCATCCCGTGCTCATCCATTGCGAAGGAGGAGCGAACCGCACCGGCGCCGCCTCTGCGCTCTGGCGCATGACCGTGCTTGGGGAGGAAAGGGCAAAGGCGGCCGGTCAGCTATCGGAGAAGTATTTCCACTTCAAGAGATTATATCCCATGATGGATAAATTAGTGGAGATCTACGAGCCTGACCGGGAGTGGGTATTGCATGAATACCCTATTCACTGTCCTTCCACTCTTCCAGCATGACGCCTAAAATTTCACCAAGATCGTCAAGGTGTCCAGTGCCGCCCACATTGTCATCAGACACTTCAGGCAGCTTATGGTGCGAGGAGAAGTGATGGCTCTTTTTCTCATGGATGCTTGGCTGAGGAGTTCTGACAATTTCGCGGGTTTCCTCGTCCTCATCCTTTACGTGCGTACTCTTGCGGCTGGCGGCTTTAGTATGTGAGCTGCCGGCAGGGTGGATAGAGCCATTATGCACGCTGGCATCCTGGAAATCATCATCTTCCGTCTCCTTACCAACTTCACTGGCATCTGCAGGGCTTGAAGACCTCGAACTGTCAGTAGGAGCACCACCATTACCCTTATCGCCCTTACCGTTTACAGCCCCGGCTGTACTTGAGGAAGAAGAGCTCTCAATGTCAGTAGGAGCACCGCCTTTACCCTCATCGCCCTTACCTTTTGCAGCAGCAGCTGTACTTGAGAAAGAAGAGCTCTCACTGTCAGTAGGAGCACCGCCTTTACCCTCATCGCCCTTACCTTTTGGAGTAGCACTTACATCATCTCTTTTTTTAGAGCCTTCCTCGCCCGCAGGATGAATACTCTTATCGCTGGCATCCTGGAAATTATCATCTTCCGTCTCCTTACCACCTTCACTGGTACCTGCAGAGCTTAAAGGCCTCGAACTGTCAGTAGGAGCACCGCCATTACCCTCATCGCCCTTGCCTTTTGGAGTAGCACTTACATCATCTCTTTTTTTAGAGCCTTCCTCGCCCGCAGGATGAATACTCTTATCGCTGGCATCCTGGAAATTATCATCTTCCGTCTCCTTACCACCTTCACTGGTACCTGCAGAGCTTAAAGGCCTCGAACTGTCAGTAGGAGCACCACCATTACCCTCATCGCCCTTGCCTTTTGGAGTAGCACTTACATCATCTCTTTTTTTAGAGCCTTCCGCGCCCTTTGCAGGATGAATACTCTTATCGCTGGCATCCTGGAAATCATCATCTTCCGTCTCCTTACCAACTTCACTGGCACCTGCAGGGCTTGAAGGCCTCGAACTGTCAGTAGGGCACCACCATTACCCTTATCGCCCTTACCTTTTGGAGTAGCACTTACATCATCTCTTTTTTTAGAGCCTTCCGCGCCCTTTGCAGGATGAATACTCTTATCGCTGGCATCATGGAAATCATCATCGTCGTCTTCAGACTGGGCAGTAGGAGTTTGTTTGATATCAAGATTTGTATAAACACTCTGGATGAAGCCTTTACTTAGAGCTACTTCCCCACCACTGAGGGTCTTTTCGGTAAAATCTTTATCCGCCGGGGGTTTAAAACGATATTTGCCGGTATCGTAAAATTCAGCTACCTCGAACTCTTGCTTCTCAAGATGAGCCAGCTTCAGCAACCCTTGAACGGATTTATTCACTTGTTCGGAAACAAGCTTGACTCTCTCTTTATCCGTTTTGTCCGTTATTACTGCCGGAACCCATGTTTTGCCTACCAGAACTTTGACTGCATAAGATTTTCCATTAAAAGTGAGCTTCCCCAAAGTCGCATCAAATTCGTATATAGCTGAATTATTAGCCGGCTGGTGAACCGAACCCACAGAAGAATGTAATGAATCGGCTAAATGGTGAGACGAACCTACACCTGCACCTAAATCTGTACTTGTCATGGAATAATCCCCCTTTTAATTTACTTGCTATAAGTATAGCATGCCAGGGGATTAATTTAAGCCTTTATTAAGAAATTAAAAGAAAAATTAATGTAATATTAAATATTATACTTAAAAACCTCTATTTCATACATTTTTTTGAGTGTGTTGCAAAGCCCTCATTCCAACTAAATATTTAACTTGCACGTAAATCTTTAAAAATAAAAAACTCCTAAAACTCCTTTCTCACAACCGCTAAATCATAAGAAAGGAGGGACGCACGATGTGTCAAAGAAATTGGTCTCAGTATAACGCAAATCTAGTTCAAAGAGGAAGTCTAAGTTTTTTTTGTCATCCAAGCATCATAAAACTGATCAAAAAAAATCAGAAAAATCATCATCAGTGTGGAAGGCCACCATATCCGAGTCAGATGATAATTGCTGGATTTCTTACCTATAGACGTTGCCAGGGAATGGCCTTTTGGTTGTTATCTCCTCATGGCATTGTTGTTCCCTCATATTCAACTATTTGCAGGGGCATTCAGCGTTTAAGCGAGAAACTCACACGGAAAGACCAAAAAAGTTTATCATTGATTCTTCAGGGTTTAAAGTTGCAGGAGAAGGTCTTCGAAATTGATTTCATCGAGTTTATCGATGTTGTCGAGTATAGTTTGCAACTTTTCAAGTTTTTTTGCAGTATGTTCATATTCTTCGTGTTCAGTCTTCGACAACTCATTTTCTTTAATTCCATTAAATTTACTACGCATGTTCATATTAATATCTAAAATTTTCACTTTCCAGTCATTAATAGCTTTCTTTTCCCCCGGATTATCCCCTTTATATTTTTTAAAAGATTTTAAATCGCCTTTTAACACTGCAATGTAATTAATTGTTTCATTTAATTTGCTAACATTAGAGTTAAAACCAAAAAAGGTACCGATTCTAGAAAATATAGAGGGTGTAGAGGGTGTAGCTTTCGCTTCATCAGCTTTTATAGGTTTAGGTGAACGATCTTCATCATCTTGCATAACAAAATCATCATCTTCACCTCTATTACTCTTAATGTCAGCAAAGCTCTCGTAACCACTACTAGTGTTAGCCCTGCTGCCGTTGTTATGCCCCAATTCTTCATCATCTCCAGTAGAGTCAGAAGAGTGTTCTGTGGCAGGCTGATCTGACAATTCAATGTCCTCTTTACCTTTGTGTTTACGGTCAATTATTTGTCTTGAATTAGCGTGTTGTTCATCGCTTACGCCAGAGTGTTGTTCATCGTCGCTTACGACATCAGAAACAGCGGATGAAGATGAGGATGAAGATGAAGATTGTGATTGTTGCTGGTGAGATTGAAGTTGTGATTGTTGCTGGTGAGATGAAAGTTGTGGCATCTGCTGGGTTGATTTTGGAGATTGTTTCCCCGAAATAGTATCACGTAACTCATTGAATATCCTAGTATATGCATCGGGAGTGGTTTTCTGTAAGCCTTTTGATAACCAGCCTGGTGATACCGATATGCTTTTATGCTCTTTTTTCCCGGTTTTGGGGTCTTTTATAGTATACTTAATTTCACCTGGATAGAATTTTACACTTTCAAATTGAGTTTTACCAGTTTCAGCTTCCAACGTTTGGAGCAATGCCTGTACCAAAGTATCAACTCTTTGAACTGTTGCTGGATCCAATTTACCCGATTTACTTAATTCCTCCAGCGAAACCGTACCTCCCCAGAATCCTTTGATCACATCAATTTTATAAATGACGTTATTATATTCTACAGTTCCCGATTGCCAATTTATAGCAGGCGAAGA
This sequence comes from uncultured Chlamydiae bacterium, assembly GCA_963696295.1. Lineage (GTDB taxonomy): Bacteria > Chlamydiota > Chlamydiia > Chlamydiales > JAJFMB01 > CAVOJR01. The sequence continues at coordinate 3,202,292 of CAVOJR010000001.1, forward strand.
AGACTGAGGCGAAGACGTCTGCTGCGTTAGTTGAATGGCACCGGTATCAATAGGAGGAGTATTCATAAAAAACCTCACAATAATTTCTTATATTTTAATTATACCATAAATGAAATTATTTATAACTATTTTAGGCTGTTTTACTAAAAAAGTGATTAATTTTGTTTAAAGAATCAGCATGGCGTCGCCGTAGGAGAAGAAACGGAACTTCTTTTCGATTGCCCGATGGTAGGCCTCCATCGTCAGCTCGTAGCCGGCGAAAGCCGATACTAACATGAGAAGGGTTGAACCCGGGAGATGAAAGTTGGTAAGAAGATGCCGGGCATACTTAAAGGTGTAGCCGGGATAGATGAAGAGGTTGGTCTCGAAAGTGCCGGGGACGATCTCCCCTGCCTCTGTAGCCACCGACTCGAGGGTCCGGCAGCAGGTCGTCCCGACCAGGATCTGCTTCTTGCCGGGCGGGCGGCTGTTCAGGCGGCGGGCGGCGGCCTCGGTGATCAGGCACTGCTCGTAGTGCATGGGGTGATGGCGGATGTCCTCGGTCTGCACGGGCCGGAATGTGCCGATCCCGACGTGCAGCGTCACCTCGGTCTGCCCTATCTGCCCGTCTGCGAGCTCGGAGAGCAAAGTCTTGGTAAAGTGGAGGCCGGCGGTGGGCGCGGCGATCGCGCCGGGCTGAGCGGCATATACGGTCTGATAATCGCAACTTTCTTGTGCGGAGGCTTCGCGCTGGATGTAGTGCGGCAGGGGCATCTTGCCGTGGAGATTCAGCTCGGTCCAAAAATCGTCGCAGAAGAATTGCAGGGTCCGGAGCCCGTCGGCGCCCAGGTCCTTTACCTCGGCGTAAAAGGTCTCGCTGAAATAAACGCGCGTGCCGATCTGCAGCTTGCGGGCGGGGCGCACCAGGGCGTCCCAGAGGTTGTGCGAGCGGTTCCGGGTGAGAAGCACCTCGATCTCGGCGCCGCTTTCCTTGCGCCCCATCAGACGCGCCGGTATCACCTTGGTGTTGTTGAACACCAGGCTGTCACCTGGCTCGAGAAGATGCTTGATTTCAAAAAAGGAAGCCTCGCTGATCTCACCGCTCTTGCGGTCGATAATCATGAGGCGGGAATGGTCTCTTGGAGAGACCGGATGCTGCGCAATCAATTCTTGCGGCAGCGGGAACTGATAGGCAGATAAGTCATAGTGATGGTCTGTATCTGCCTTCATAACATATTCCTAGTTAATGAGCTGAATGCTGGTTTCAGGAAAGGCCTTGGCCAAAATCTGCGCGGCATGCTCCCCGCCTTCAGCCAATGTCTCAATTTCTTTGAGGGAAATTTTTGACAAAATAACGCTATCCTTGCCTTTATGACCGGCAAGCGCCTGGCTCAAATTCGCAGGAAAAGGGGTCACTACGCCTTCGTAGGCAGCTGTGCGGCTCATCACCATATTGCGGGTAAACTTAACCACTTCATCAATCTTCTTTTGCTGAGTCGTTACGGCATATCCAAGGTAACCGGTTTGCGCGGCATCCACTGACCAGAATTTGGACTTGGGGTTTTGAGCCGAATAAAGGGCATTCGTTCTTGCGGCGATCACTATCGCGGCCAAAGCCTCTTGCGACATCGGCTCTTTAAACTCGGGCGACAAAATCGAAGTGATATAATCTTCAACATCCACCTCATTCACTACGAAAATCTTATCGTGAATGTTATAGACGTAGACCGATCCTTTATACTCCAGGCCTTCGACGATAATAGTGCCTTGAGGCGATTCAGGAAGGAATTTCAGCTGGTGGAAGCTTGGAAACTCTTCGCCCCATCTTAAGCCTTCAGCAGTGGGCTGGATGAACTTGCGCTTGCTCGAATTGCGGCTGACCACCTGCTGGTTTGTCAGAGGATCGATCACGGTGTATTTTCCCTTGGTTTCCAGCATAACGCCGGGCACATCATGGGCCAATAAAACCTTTATCAGTTTCGGCTCGGGCTGAGGCTGACTTTGAAAAATTTGCTGTAAATTTTCAATGATATTGGCCTCCAGGGAAGCCACAACAGGCATAACGGCTAAAGCTAAATACAAACATCTCTTCACGGTAGTCCTCCAAACTTATTGATTCAATATATATAGCTCATTTGGTGATTTGTTTCAAATGCCTATTTGCAATAAGTTCAAATAAAGGTTAATAGTTGTTAGCCGCCCGCTGCGGCAAAAATTTGTAGCCGATGTTGATGACCGTTATCAGGATCAACACGGGATAGATCGCCTCAAGGATCGGGCAGATAAACTTCGCAATCCCCGAAAACTCGAGCGTGGAAACGAGAAATCCGATCATGAGGGTGATCAATAGCGACGCGGTGTTGCCGATCTTTTTCGAAGCGATCTCGTGGCGCAAAAACTCGGAAAACAGGGAGGCCAGAATGATCGCCGTCGTCAGGCAGGCGAACATCACCGCCAAGCAGACGAGAGGCGCTGCCAGGTGGCCGAGCGACTGCATCGCGATCAGGCCGAGCATCTCCTGCGGCGGCTGTCCGGCGAGCACCGGCGAATAGATCGATCCTAAAAGGACCAGCAAAAAGTAGATGATGGCCAAAATCCCGCCGCCGATGAGAGAGGCCAGGCCAAAGACTTTCAGCGTGTTTTTGCTGACGTTTTTGCCGTAAAGATGCTTGATCACAAACTGGGAAAAGAAAAACGCGGCCAGGAGATCCATGGTCTGATACCCCTGGAAAAAGCCGGTTTTAAAGACAACCCAAGGGTTGCCGCTGAGTGTTGGAGGGGTTACCCCTTTGTAGAGGGCGAAAAAGGCGATGGAAATGATGGATACCAGCAAAAACGGGGTGAGCACCGTGCCTAAAATACCGATAATTTTACTTTTATTGACCGTGAGGAAATAGATGACGACGCACATGGCGAAGCTCGCCAGGGGCAAAGAGAGCGAAGGAATAAGCAGCTGCAGCGCTCCGTGAGCCACCGTCAGGCAGCGCGCCAATACGCCGAAGGGCCCCATTAACCCCAAAGCCAGGAAGGAAAAAATCAGCGTCCCCCGCTTTCCAAACCAGCGGAAGTAATGATTGATATCCCCGTCATAGAGCATCATCCCGAAGACGCCTAGAAAGGGCACAATCACGCCGGTTAATATGATGCCGAAAGAGGCCAGCAGATAATGCCCGCCGCTTTCCAGTCCGACCACGATGGGAAAGACTAAGTTGCCAGATCCAAAAAACATTGAAAATAGCGCGAATCCCGTACTAACCACTAACCAATTTTGTTTCATATACATCCTTTAACTCGACTTTACCCAATTTTTGAACTCATCTTCAAAGAGAGGCCACTCAAAAATTTGGCAAAGTCGAGTTCTTAAAAAAAAAGGCCGCACTTTGTGAAGTGCGGCCTTTGTATTAACCCGTTTTTGGTAAAAACCAAAGCACTAAGGTCCGCACCTCCTCACGTTGGCGAGGAGCTTCTTGACGGAAATCTTAATGCACTTGTTTTTATTCATGGCAGGCATCTTAGCAAAAAGGGAGTTTATTATTCAATCCCCAAATGTTGATAGCCTAATTCTGTGACTTCGCGTCCCCGGGGCGTGCGCTTGATAAACCCTTGCAAAATCAGATAGGGCTCATACACCTCTTCAATGGTGTGCTTCTCTTCGCCGACGGCGACGGCGATCGTGTTCAGGCCGACCGGCCCCCCTTTATAATGCTCGATCATCACTTGAAGAATTTTTTTATCCATCTCGTCGAGCCCTTTATGGTCGATCGCCAGCATTTCGAGGGCCTGGCAAACAATATCTTTGGTTATCTCGCCGCGGACTTTCATCTGGACAAAGTCGCGCACCCAGCGCAACAGGTGATTGGCGATGCGGGGCGTTCCACGGGAGCGCCGGGCGATCTCCATCAACCCGTCGGGATCGATGCTCATGTTGAGGATCAGGCTGGTGCGGTGCAAAATCGCCTGTAAAACAGAGGGCTCGTAATAATCGAGACGGGAGTGAAAATGAAAGCGGGAGCGCAAAGGAGCCGTCAGCAGACCGCTTCTCGTCGTGGCGCCCACCAGAGTGAAGCGGTTGAGCTTGACTTGCACGCTGCGCGCATTCGGCCCCGAATCGATCAGGAGATCGAGGCTGTAATCTTCCATAGCGGGATACAAATACTCCTCAATCGCGCGGTTCAGCCGGTGGATTTCGTCGATAAAGAGGACATCCCCGGTTTTTAAATTGGTTAAGATGCCGGCCAAATCGCCCGCTTTTTCAATGGCGGGGCCGGAAGTCACAACTAGTGAGGTGCCCATGGCTTTTGCGATGATATTGGCCAATGTGGTTTTGCCAAGTCCGGGCGGCCCGCTGAAAAGGCAGTGGCCGAGCGTTTCTTTCCGCGCCTTGGCGGCTCCGATCATCACTTCAAGCCTGGCGCGCACGTGGTCCTGCCCGACAAACTCACTAAGAGATTGGGGGCGCAGCGGCACTTCAAAGGTCGTGTCTGCCTGGCAAAAAGAGGACTCGATAAAGGGTCTGGTCATGGAATAAAATTATCAGGATCTTCCCAATTTTGACAACCCTAAAATTTATCAAATCTTTATTATGATTCTTAAATATGGGGAAAATTTGCTTTAAATTATAACATTATGTTATGATTTTATCGATCCTTCATACTAAATTAAGGAGATCAAGATGTCTGAAGAGTTAAAAAAAGTCACAGCTTCCACTGAAGAAGTTAATGAAACTCCAAAGACCGCGAAATGGGCCCGCATCGAGGGTCTGCTCTACGCAATCCTGATGAGCCGCCTTGATTCCATCGATAAGAAAGCCGCTGACGCCGGAAAAGAACTCCTCGAAATTCAACAGCAGATGAAGAAGCTGCAAGACCTGCTCGGACAGATTTTGGCACAAACAGACCCCAAAACCGGCGGGCTCGACCTCAGCAAAAACCAGGAGCTGCAAAAACTGCTCGCCGAGGCGAAAGAGCTGGGCTTAACCTTTAACAACCCGAATGATAAATATGTTTTTACCAAGTTTGACCGGGACAATCTCGTTTCCAATCTCGAGGGATTGAGCAAAACGAAACAGACGGAACTGAACCTGATGGCCAAAAAAATGGAGCGGCTCTTCACCGAGCGGAACGAAAGTTTGAAATACGCCAATTCCATTCAAAAAACACTTGACGACATCAAAATGAAAATAGCCCGGAATTTGAAAGGATAATTTATGCAAACAGCGCGCGATGTTTTGATGGAGATCATCCAAAAATATTCCATGGAGAGCGGCAAACTGCCGAAGCTTTCCCATGAAACGATTGAAGGGATCTACCACTACGCCTACCAATATTACATCAATGGAAAATATCCCGAATCGGTGAAATTTTTCCGCTTTTTGACTTTTATGGACACCCAGCAAAAAAAACACTGGATGGGGCTTGGCGCCGCCTTGCAGATGTCCAAAGAGTATGAAGAAGCGCTCCACACTTATAGCGTCGCCGCCATTTTGGAAGAGCGGGACCCTTATGTACATCTTTATGCCGCCGACTGCTTTTTTGCCCTGAACAGGGTGGAAGAGGGAATTAAGGCTTTAGAATCGGCGCAAAAAGCGGCCAAAATGAAAAAAATGTATCAATCGCTCCTGCCCGAGCTCGAGCTCCTGCGCGAAGCCTGGGAAAAGCGATCCAAGGAGGAAAAATGCCAGACATCAATAGAATAACCCCAACCGGTCAGACAGATTTTACGCCTCAAACGGCGAGCGTCTCTAAAAAGGCAATAACTCCCTATACGGCTGACACCCTCGCTACCTCTACGGCACAAACACAAACGGTCACCCGCCTGCCCAAACTGGAAAAGCCGGCGGCGGGAAATCCTTATAAAGCCGTTGAAGAGGCTTTAAATGAACTTTATCAGGCGCCCTCCTATTCCATTACTAATCCGGAAAACGAGGACCTCATTTCGAAAAGGCCAAGAGGCTCCAACCAGCCTCAGCTGGATCTGTCGGGTCTGAATCAGTTTAAAACCGACCTGGAGGATAAGAAAAAAGTCATCAACCCGGCCGAAAAATCAGATACCCGGCCTTCGCAAGGGGAACTTGAGCGGCTCATGCTCCAGTACTACAGGCTCCAGTCGGAATTGGAAGAGGGGTACGCCAAGCTCTTCACCAGCGAACTCAAATTGCAGGAGAGCCAACAGGATAACTTAAATGAAGTCTACTCCAATTTGAATCAGGACCTTGAGGAGAGGCGAAAAAATTCCGAACTTTTGGACTGGATTAATATAAGCTCGACTTGCGCGGTCGTCGCCGCAGCTTTCGCAGTTTATATGACGGGCGGAACTTCAACTTTATTGAATTTTGGTTTGAGCGCAGCCAGCATTACAAGCGGGATATCCTCTGCCTCTAAAGCGGTCATTGACCACAATAAAGACTTAAAAACAGGGGAACTTTACGATATCAACTCTCAAAAAAAGCAGCTCGACCGTCTGATCGGGGAAAAGACGGAGACCTTGACGAACACCGCGCAGCAGCTCCTCGACATTGCCACGATGATGAGAGAGATATTGGAAAAACAATCAGAAGCTACAAGAATAATATTTAGTTAAAGGAGATAAAAATGAGTGCCGTAACACCAAAAACCAGTCTCGACAGCGTGATGAGCGCCGAGATGGAGGAGTTGAGCAAACAAAGGCCAAATCTGCTCGCCCTTCTAGATCTGGTGATGATCGTGCAAACGCTCTTTCACGACAAATTTTCCCAAGTAGAGCGGGACCACTACGCAGGTCTTTTAAATATGCAGCAATCGCAAGTGCAAGTCGTTGTGCTTGGCTATAGCAATTCAGGCCGCATGTGGTCCTTGCTCCTCGGCGCTGCGGTCAGCACAGGCTGCGGAGTTGCCGGCGGCTATGGCGCTTGGAAAGGATTGGAAGATGTTCAGAAAATGGCCCAATTCGGCGGCAATCTGGTTAAGCCTTTTGAGGCGTGGAGCCAAATGGCCGGAGATTCCAGACAAGCCACCCAAGAGCAAAACCAGGCCGAGCTGAAGATCATCGAGCAAAAATTGAGCAATGTGAACCAGGACAGGGCCGATCACGAGAGGCAAACGCAAGCCGCTCTTGAAGCCGGCAAAAGAATTTTAGAATTGGCTCACCAGTTCTTCCTGCAGTTCCCTGCGGCTTCAACGTAAAGCCTGAAGATAGACTTCAGCCTCACCCCAGGTGAATTTGGCCGGAAAGCTCCTGATCAGTTCGAACAGGGGCTTTTCGGTATAGTCTGTCAGCGGATAGCTGACGGTGATGAGCATGTGGAAAAATTTTATTCAGCAGCCAGAGCGAGCTCTTCAAGAGCACCTCGTTCGGCATTATATAGCAATTTTTTCGAGGTCCAAATCCAATTCAACGTTTTTTTGATGTTCCGTTGGCGACAAACAAAGCGTTACCAATTCACTGTACAGTTCACTAACACGCCTCTTTCCTGCGAGATGACTTATCAGACACAAACGAATATCTTTTTCCGTCCCCATGCTCATATTCGTGTGTCTATCTTTAAAATTTTCCCATTTAATTACTGTCGGGTGCTTAACCCCGAATCGCTTTGCAAATGAATCCAGAGTCATTCCCAAATAGAGCCGAATAAAGCGTACTTCATTTCCTGTAAGTTTTGCCTGTTTATGGCAAAGCATCAACGATACAATTTTTTCAAATTTATTATAATTAATATCGGGTACCCACTTCCCCTCGATTTTCACCATAGGAACGTGTCGGAGCACTATGGGAAACCCGCACCCATAATCAATAAATCGATCTTGAATTTTCTTTTCCATAACATTCATACTCCAATTTCATACGTTGTTATAATGATCATCTTAATTGCTTCATCAAATGATATAAAAACCCTCAATTCCCTGGCGTCCAAGGTTTTTCCACGTATAGCATAATTCCATTTTTGATACGCTTCATCAAAATCATCCTGCATTTTCTCATGCCGTCCGTGTAAAAGAACGTATAGAACTTCTTGACGCGTGATATTTCTCTCTTCTTCCCTCTGCTCTAAATGTAAACAAGATATATATCTTCCTGATTCTATACATTTTTTAACAACATCAAGCAGGCAATCGATCTTTAAAGGGCGAGGGTTCTTGAGCTTCATGTTCTATAGAAATAGCCTGATAATTATCAATTTCAGTACTACTTTAATAGTAACTGAAGTACATTTTTTTTTGCAACTGGACTTTATTGTCTTTCTTAACCCATTCATCCAAAATTATTTACAAATTAAGCTCCGATCAGAATTTCGATATGATAGGCAGTTCCCTGCGGCTTCAACGTAAAGCCTGAAGATAGACTTCAGCCTCACCCCAGGTGAATTTGGCCGGAAAGCTCCTGATCAGTTCGAACAGGGGCTTTTCGGTATAGTCTGTCAGCGGATAGCTGACGGTGATAATCTTGGTCTTGGCCGGCAGCTCTTCGAATTTTTGGATCAGTGACTCAATACTTTCCTCGGTCAGCGAGGTTCCATAGAGATACACCACTGTGGCATCCTTCAAATCCGCCTCAAGAAAATCGCAACACTCGAATTCCGGGTTGTTTAGCTGAAATTTCCCTTTCACCTCGTTCGCTTTCTGAATAAATTCCGGCACAAAGTCAATACCCCGCACCCGGCAGCGCAAAAAGCAGCTGAGCCAAAAGCAGGTGCGCCCCCGCCCGCAGCCAAGCTCCACCACGGTATCTTCTGACGTGATCCCGCACTTTCCGGCGATGAGCTGCAGGGTGGTCAAGGGAGTTTCCCCATAGGCGTAAATGTCGCTTGCGCCTCGTTGCTGCAAAAACTTTTTGCTGATCTGAAAGGGGTTATTGAAAAGATATTTGGCGAGCAGGGCCAGATCGATCCGCATGAAGGTCACATGGGGATAGTAGAGGCAGACGACTTTGATCCACTCTATAAAATTCTTGATAGATACCGCCCACCTGGTGAGGAGCAGGGAGAAAAAATTTTTCATGTCATGAATAGGGAGTATATGAGTTTTGCCACAGCAAAAAACATAAAGGTCGACATGACGTCGTTAAACGCCGTCACCATCGGTCCCGCGGCTACGGCCGGATCGATTTTCAGCTTGGCAAAGCCAAAAGGCAAAAATGCGCCGAGCGATGTGGCGGTCATGCAGGCGACAAACACCCCGCAGCTGATCGTCAACCCTAAGACGAGGCTGTTGGCTTCAATCAATTCAAAAAAGTTCAGGATACAGACTATAAGCCCGCAAACGAGGCCGAAGGAGGAGCCGATGAGCAGACCGATGGCAAGCTCGTTTCGGATAGCCGCTCCCTTGGTTCCTGAAGAGAGCTCGCCCGTAGACATCCCGCGCACCAAAATAGTGCTGCACTGAATGCCGACGTTGCCCGATAAGCCGCTCATCAGAGGGACAAAGAAGGGCACGACCAGAAACCAGGGGTTGCCGTGGAAATGGTTCATGGCTGTAGCGGTGATGAGACCGGCGCAAAGGGTCACTAAAAGCCAGGGGAGGCGCCACAAAAAGCGCTTGATGATCGGTTCATGCTCGCTGATATCTTCCCTGGTACCGGCAAAAGCGGCTATGGTTTCGTCGGCGATATCCTCCATCGCCTCAACCACATCTTCATAGGTGATCACTCCGACGATATGGTCCTCCTCGTCGACGACTGGAAGGGCGGGAATTTGATACCGCTCCACGATATCGACCACCTCGTCGCGGGAGGCGTCGGCGGTCACTTTATGCAGGATAGGGCGCATCACCTGCCGGATGGGCAGATAATGGGGATTCACAATCAGATTGCGCCCCAGGACATAACCCACGAGCTCATTCTCATCGTTCAACACAAAAACGCAGCGGGTCAGGTCGATCCCGGGATTGTCCCGGATATGTTTGGCGATTTCGCCGATCGTCGTGTCGAAGTGAAAAGCGAAAAATTCATTGGTCATCAGACGGCCGGCGCTATTGCGGTCATGCTTTTGCAGTTCCCGGATATGGACCGCTTTTTTGGGCTCAAGTGTGTCCAAAACGCGCTTCGAGCGGCGGTCCGACATGTCGTCGAGCAGCCAGACGGCTTCATCGGGGGGCATATTTTCGAGGATCTTTTTTATCGCCTGGTCGTCGATCTGCTTGAAAATCGCCATCCGCGTATTGCGGCCGGTATGGATCATGAACTTCATTTTAGCCTGGAGGTCGGGAAGATTTTCATAGACGATAATGCGCGCGGTGGGGGGGAGTCTGGTGACGGCGTAAGCCAGGTCGATCGGGTCGTGTTCATCGGCGATTTTGGCCACGTCGTGCAGCAAAACCTGCATGGTCTGCTTATGGAGCGCCTGCTCCAGCTTGGCGTTGAGCGCGTCGTGGAGGTGGCTTGTCCTGGAGTCTAAGATATTGCTATAGGGAGCCGGAGGATTTTCCATTTCATGCTCACCGCTGTCATGGTGCTCCTTGTCTGGCATATGTCCCCTGGAATCTAATTAAAAAAACATTCTACCAGCCAAGGGCAATAAAATCCAGGTAAATCGGGTCTTGAAAAGAATTAGGGGATATGTTAAACTTTTTGTAACAAAGTCAGCATTTCCCGCTTAATTTTACCACTTTGCCAAAAATTATGTACAAACCAAATAAAATAAGAAATATCGCTATTGTAGCCCACATCGACCATGGAAAAACCACCCTGCTCGACAATTTATTCAAACAATCGAACATCTTCCGCGAGAATCAGTATGTGCCTGAACGGGTCATGGACTCCTATGACCAGGAAAAAGAGCGCGGAATCACCATTTTTTCGAAGCCGACCGCGATTAAGTACAATGACTATAAAATCAACATTATCGACACCCCGGGACACGCCGACTTTTCCGGCGAAGTGGAAAGGGTGCTCGGGATGGTCAACTCCGTTCTGCTCCTCGTGGACGCGCAAGACGGCCCGATGCCGCAGACGCGCTTCGTTCTGACGAAATCGCTCAAAATGGGCCTGCGCCCGATTGTCGTTTTGAACAAAATCGACCGGCCGCACGCCGATCCCGACAGAGCCTTAAACGCCACCTTCGACCTCTTTGCCGAACTCGGCGCCACCGATGAGCAGCTCGATTTCGCCTACTGCTACGCGTCGGGTTATTCGGGTTATGCGATGAAACACATCGACGATCCGCGCACCGACTTCAACCCTCTCTTCGAACTCATCATCAACAACGTCCCCGAGCCGCAAGGCGATCTCAACTCCCCGTTTCTGATGCAGGTTTCAAACTGCGCCTACGACGACTATGTGGGCAGAAAGGCCTGCGGGCGAATTTTGCAAGGGACGGTGAAGAAAGGGCAAATCATCTCGCGCGTCGAAGCCTCGGGTAAAGAATCAAGGGCCCAAGTGATCAAAATCGAAGGATACCATGGGCTGGAACTGATCGAGCTTGAGGAGTGCGGCGTAGGCGACATCGCCATGATCACTGGCATTCCGGATGTTTATATCGGAGACGCTTTGTGCGACCCCGCCAACAAAATCAAACTGCCGCCGATCCTTCTGGACGAACCGACGGTTTTCGTGGACATGACTCTCAACAGCAGCCCTCTGGTCGGCCAGAGCGGAAAATATGTGACGATGAGCCATATCCGCGAGCGTTTGAAAAGGGAAGGGCGCGCCAATATCTCCTTAAAAATCGAAGACTCCAAATCGGATCAGGACAAAATCACCGTTTCAGGCCGGGGCGAGCTCCATTTGGCCGTCCTCTTCGAAGCGATGCGCCGCGAAGGGTTTGAGTTCAGCATCTCCAAGCCCCAGGTCATCACCAAAGAAATCGAGGGCGTACTGAATGAGCCTATTCAGCGCGTGCATATCGAGGTGCCGGAAGAATATGCCGGAAAAGTGATCGAGGAACTCTCGCAGCGGCGCGGCGAAATGCAGCACCTGCACACCAACGAGCACAGCATCACCTCCATGGAATTTTTGATCCCGATGCGCGGCTTGATGGGCTACCGCAACGAATTTTTGACCGTGACCAGAGGTCTTGGCATCATGGCAGCGGTTTTCGATTCCTATCAGCCCTGGAAAGGGGATATCCCTTCACGCCGCCGAGGCGTTCTTGTCTCTATGTGCGCCGGCAAAGCGAACGCCTATGGCTGCTTCAACCTGCAGGACCGCGGCATTCTCTTCGTCAAACCGGGCATGGAGGTTTATGAAGGGATGGTCGTCGGAGAGCACAACCGCAGCAATGACCTGCTTGTGAACGTCACGAAAGGGAAGCAGCTGACCAACGTCCGGGCTGCGGGCAGCGACGAGAACCTGATTCTCACTCCGCCCCGCACCTTTACCCTGGAACAGGCGATCGACTATATCGACGACGATGAATTGATCGAGCTCACGCCGAAACTCATCCGTTTAAGAAAGGTTTTCCTCAAGGAAGTCGACCGGAAGCGGAAGAAATAAGAGTTAAACTCGGCTTTGTACAATCAAAAACTGTATGAAGTCGAGTTAAAGCAAAATTCAGATAAGATTCCGGATCGGAATGCTGGGAGGTAAGCACCTCGTTTCTCAATTCCAGAAGCGAGGGGCTCCCCTTAAAAAGAAAGCCCATTAACTGCTTCAATTTGCTCACTTTTGAGCACTCCCCAATAAAAACTTCAAAATAGCGCACCAGCGACTCCCATCTCCGCTCATAATTTTCGTTCGCGAAATGGGCTTTGATCTCGCAAAAGAGGAAGGGATTGATCACGCTCCCGCGCCCGATCATCAGGGCGTCGCACCCGGTGTGGCGCAGCATGCGGAGGGCGTCTGCCACCGTCAAAATATCCCCGTTGCCCACCAGGGGAATCTTCAGGAGCGACTTGGCTTCGGCGATCAGGTCCCACCTGGCCGGCGGGCCATAACCGTCCACTTTGGTCCTGGGATGCAAGGTGATGTAGCTGGCGCCGCTCTCTTCAGCGGCCATCAAGTTCTCCCGAAACAGGGAGGTGTCCTCATAGCCCGCCCGCATCTTGATCGTCACAGGGATGGATACGGCCTTTACGAGGGCTTTTGCGACCTCATGCAGCGTCGAGGGCTCTTTGAGCAGGCTGGACCCGGCGCCGCGCCCGGTGACCGTATTGGAGGGGCAGCCGCAATTCAGGTCGATGCGCGGGGCGCCTAGCCGCTCGATCTCGCGAGCCATATCGGCCATCAGGTCGACATCGGAACCCATGAGTTGAGCGGCGATGGGAATGGGCGCTAGCTCCTGGGGTTCGTAAACAGCCGCCAGGCTTTTGACATGGGCGTTTTTGGGGACGCGGAGAAAGTCGCGCACGGCTTCGTCGAAACCCCCGATGCTGGCGATGGCTTTCCGGAAACAACGGTCCCCCACTCCCTCCATGGGGGCGAGCAGGAGAAACGGGCAGCCGTGAGAATTTTTGGGCAACAGATTCATGACGTAAATTATGCAACATAATAGGAATAAATACAAAATAAATATTTTCTTTACATGATATTAATATTTTTATTATATAATGCAATTATTAAACAATGTTAACAATTAGTTAAGGAGGAATAAATGGCAATTAATAGTAATTTTGATCAAAGTTTGGCGCTGTGGAAGCAGGATTTCGCCGTTGTCGAAACCAACGTGCTTAATATCATGGATGACACCATCATTCTAACTTCCATTTCGGCCACTCTTCGCGAGCTGATGGCATGGGTTCAAGGAATTGCCAGCTTGTCATTTGCCTGCTACTACGCGATTGAGGCTACCAAAGCCACAGCAAAAGAAAAAGAGAAGTTAAATCAACAGGCGGCTGATTGCCTGGGTATTACCAAACACGCCGTTTTAAATCATGGTCGCGCGATGGTCGCCGCCGTTCCGCTGATCGGCGCTATCTCCCTGCTCGCTTATGACTGGATCCTGAAGGAGCGCCTCAAGTATGAGGGTGAATCTGCCAATCCTATCAAAGACAAGATTGTTAAAGCCTATACCGATTATGCGCCGCCGGTAATCGAAGCAGCCAAGCCCTACGCGGCAGAGGCTCAAAAGAATCTTTACGACTATTCCAAAGCAGCTGAAGCCAGAGTCAAAGTGATGGTAGCGTCGCGCTAATTGGTTTGAGATTTTTTGTGAAGACGGTTTAAGAAGCTGCGGAACTGCCTGGTTTGCCGCACGCCTTCCAGCCAGTCGTCATGCATGACATCGTCCATCGGCGGGAGACCGCCGGTTTTTTCCGCTTTTTCCAAATAGAGGATCGCATTCTTGATTTGACCGCACAAAGAATAAAGGCAGGCTAAATTGTAGAAGGCTTGCGGGCTGCCCAAAGAAGCCGCCATAACGAGTTTCTTTTCAGCCAGGCAGTAGAGCTGGTAGCTCTCTTCGGGCTGAGCGGGATCATTAATGGCGAGCGCCAAATGGATGAGAGTCACTCCCCAATCATGCAGAGCCATCTCATCTTCGGCATCCTGCTGATAAATCAGTTCGAAATGCTCTAACGCCCGGTAAAAGGCATTGATGTCGGCGCACACATCCCCCTGATGGGAATAGGCGAGGGCCAAATGATAGCGCACAGGGGTGCTCACAGGATCCCCTTCCAGCAATCGCTCCAATATCCGGATCGACTTCTCAAAGTAATTGCCGTCTTCATAAAAATCCCCTAGCAGATCGAGGATGCAGGCATAATGGTATAAAATCTCGGGATCGTAAAACTCTATTTCATCCAGATCATTGTAATAGGCAATGGCCTGCTCCAATTTTTGCTTCGCAGATTCCAGCATATCCACATCATCGTGAATCTCCGAGAGCCTCATCAAGACAATAGCCCAGTCGCACCAGAATTGGGGGGCCAGCTGTCCGCCGAATTCGACGACCCTGGCGCAAAACTTATCGGCCAGCTCCAACATTTTTTTATCGCGCAGCATCTCTCCAATGGCGTGATGAGAGAGGGCCAGCCCATACCAAAGCAGGGAATCCTTGGCATTCCTTTTCAGTCCGGAGCGGAATTTTTCAATCGCTTTGAGATAGTATTCCTCTTCATCGAAATAGCGGCCGAGCTCATTATAGCAAGTACCGAAAAAATACCAGGTGATTGGATCTTTGGCGTCCAGTTCCGAGCTCTTGATGAATTTTTTTTCCGCTTCTTTGAGCAAAGTCAAATTCTCGGTGTAGACGCCGCAGAGCATCAGGGCTTCACCCAAGCAGCGCAA
This sequence comes from uncultured Chlamydiae bacterium, assembly GCA_963696295.1. Taxonomy (GTDB): domain Bacteria; phylum Chlamydiota; class Chlamydiia; order Chlamydiales; family JAJFMB01; genus CAVOJR01. The sequence goes on from CAVOJR010000001.1 coordinate 3,217,403, forward strand.
TATCTGGGGGTGATTCGGCTCAAAAAAGTCAGCGCGCCGAAATTTTTGGATGGCTGATTGCAAAAGCTGCTCATTTTTTTGGAATTTTCCAAGCGTGGCATGCAAAGTGCCCCATTTTAACCAAAGAATCCCATATTCAGATTCTATCTTCGACGCCTGCTCATAACATTCCGTGGCGGAATAAAAATGCTCTTCCTTCTGATCCAGCAAAAAAATGTGATGATAAGTACAGGCTAAATTATACCATCCTTCGAAATAGTCCGGATCCTGCTTGACGGCTCGCCGGTAGAGGTGGATCGCTTCGTAATACCCTTTGGTTTGACCGCAAAGGCAGGTGTGTTCGACAAGAGCGTTGCCGTAATCGTTCCAAAATTCTTTCTTTTTACAAGAGAGTTTAGCGGTCTGCTGGTATTTTTCCAGAGAACGGCGAAAATCGGTGATCTCGCCTGAGGCTTTTCCATATAAAAACCAGCAAAGGCCCCACCGCCAGTAGCAATCCGAGAGAGTTTCCTTGTCTAATTCCTGGCAGAGCTGGCAGGCTTTGTCAAATAATTTATCCGCTTGCTGGAAAGCCTTTAAATCGCGGTTCAATACGCCTATGCGGGACCAGGTGCAGGCCCATTCATACCAGGCGGGATAAAATCCGGGATCCATCACAGAGGATTTTTCGAGAGCGTCGGCTGCCTGATAGAGGAAGTGGACATTCTCTTCGTGCCTGGATAAAGCCAGGCCTTTGCGATACAAAACGCGAGAGCTGGCGGGCGCTACCTGGAGAGCGAGTTCAAAACATTCATTGGCTAATTTTTTTTCCTGTTTTAACTGGTGATCCCCATGCATGACAAAGAGGAGGCCCAAAAGCTCCCTCTCTTCGGAGTTAAGAGATTCCCAGCTCTTCGGATCGCGATAGGCTGCCAAAGATTCGAAAGCCTCATTCCTGCGGATCTCTTCCAAATTTTTCTTATTAATTGACTCACTCATGCAAAATTTCACTCAATGGTAAAACCTTATCATATCAGAGTTCGTGTATGGCTTGCAACATCTCAGGCAGTTCCGTGACTGGTTCCTGGCAAACGCCTTCTTTACAAAGATAAAGCGTCGTCTTTCCTTTGATGGAAGGATACTCCCGCATGGAGGGATTTAAAGAAAAAAGTTGTTGATCATCCTCCCTGCGCCAGATGATATCGGCATGAGGAATGAACTGGTTGTAGAAAAGGTGGAGCAGCTCCTGATAGTAACTCTCTTTTTTATCGAGAGCCACCACGATCGTCGTCGCCTGCTTATCATAAAATCTATTGAGATTCATCATCTGATAGCAGTAGCCCGGGGAATAATTATCCACATATTTTTTAGAGGCTTTTAAAACATCCGAGGCGTGCTCCAAAAATTCGGGGTAGAAGGAAAGCTGATAGAAGCGCAAAAGATTTTCTACCTGCACCGAATTTCCCGAAGGTTCGGCGCCGTCGGCGAAATGACATTTGCGTATAATGATCGAAGGATCGCTGCCATCAGTCTGATAATATGCGCCACCCGGCTCTTTGAAATCTCTTTGCAGGATGGAATTGAACCGCAAAGCCCACTCGAGCCACTTCGAACCGCAGCCGGTCTCGAACAAGGTGATAAAAGCCCGGATGAGAAACGCGTAATCATCGATGCCGGCGCGAAAATTGGCCTCTCCATCCCGGAACCGGCGCAAAAGGCCGTTCGAGGACCAGAGTTTGTCCAAAATAAATTGCGCCGAGCGGATCGCCGCGGAGACAAATCGGGGTTCCTGCAATGCTCTTCCGGCGACGGCCATCGTATGGATCATCAAACCGTTCCAGCTGCACAATATTTTATCGTCTTTCAAGGGGTGCACCCTTTTTTCCCGCTTTTCCCAAAGCGTTTTTTTCTGGCTTTCAAAAAGATCGGCAAGCTGGAGGGGATCCTGGTTGGTCTGCATGGCATACTCTTCCAGATCGTTTGGGGTGTTCAGGATGTTGCGCCCCTCGAAATTACCCTCTTCGGTCACATCGTAGAACTCGCAAAAAATCTCTCCTTCCTCGATCCCCAGAATATTGAGGATTTCCTCTTTCGTCCAGGTGTAAAAATAACCCTCGCGCCCTTCGCTGTCGGCGTCTTCGGCGGAATAAAAGCCCCCTTGCGGGTGGGTCATATCGCGCAGGATGTAATTGAGGGTCTCCAGGCAAATCTTGCGGTACATCGGATTTTTGGTGGCCTGCCAGGCTTCCAGGTAGCTTTGCCCGAGCAAAGCGTTATCGTAGAGCATTTTTTCAAAATGGGGTATGAGCCATTTTTCATCGATGCTATAGCGGGAAAAGCCGCCTCCCAGGTGGTCGTAGATACCGCCCCGTTGCAGCATGTCCAGAGTCTTTTCCACAAAAAACATCGCCCGGCTGTCCTGGTGCAGGGCGGAGTATCTCAACATAAAGCTATATTGATAGCCGATCGGAAATTTCGGAACCCCTTTCATCCCCCCATAGACGGAATCGGCCATTTTGAAGATGATTTCCGCGTTATCGTCCACTTGCTCCGTTTCAGGCAGTTCGTCCCCGACGGAATGGGAGCTGTGGGCAAACACTTCTACAATTTTGGCCGCTTCCTGCACTACTTGCTCCCGCTCTTCACCGGCCCACACTTCTTTAATCCGCATGATTAATTCGACAAGGCCCATAAAGCCGTGCCGGCTATGCGGCGGCAGATAGGTCGTGGCGAAAAAAGGCTGCAAATCAGGGGTCAGAATCACGTTCAGGGGCCATCCGGCGGCGCCTGCCATCATACTCTGGGCAAACTCCATATAGAGATTATCGACTTCGGGAAGCTCTTCCCGGTCAACCTTGATATTGATGAACGTGTCATTCAACAACTGGGCCACCTCGACATCTTCGAACGATTCCCGCTCCATCACATGGCACCAGTGGCAGGTCGCGTAGCCGATCGACAGGAAAATCGGTTTATCCTGTTCCCTGGCGGCCGCGAAAGCCTCTTCATGCCAGGCGTACCAGTCTACGGGATTGTGGGCGTGCTGCAGCAGGTAGGGTGATTTTTCCTTGATAAGTCGGTTAGTATACAAGTGACGTTCGGCCATAGGGTGGTCTCAATTTTATTAAAATTTCAATGATCTTCATGTTTACCATCTAATTTGCCGAAATACAACCCTTATTTTCGCTTACCCTAGCGCCTCTAAAAAAAATTGGGTTGCAACTAGATAAATATCTTGAGTTTTTATTAAATTCCGATTATGAATCATTCTGACATGAATGCCAATATGTGGGAAAAACCTATGCAAAACAATGCTCATGCACCTGAAAAATCGTTCAAAAAGAAAAATTCCATGACCCTTGTCTTATTGAGCCTTACCGTGATACTGCTCATCTGCCTCATCGGTTACGACATAATGAAAGAGAACTGGTCTCCCAGCGTTTATGCGGAAAAGAAAGTAAAATCAAAAAGACCCCTGCGCATCATCTCCGATAACGGAGATCCCCAAAAAACAGCTCCGGCAATGAAAAAAAATCTGAGCAAATCCCGCTTAAAAGATTATCCCGAAAAGCAAAGCTTGCCGGACTTGGAAAAGTCGATCATAGCCAATGAATTTTTACACAATAAAGCGCATTCGACCATAAGGAATTTGGAAAAAGAACTGGAACTCGCGCACAAAAAGATTGAATCATTTGACTATGCCCTTGACACCTTGACGAATAAAATTGAATTGACCCGTGCGGAAAAAGAGCGGCTGGAGAATCAATACCAGACTCAGCTCGCTCAGGTTCAGGATCAAAATATTCAGGAAAAAGAGGAGCTGAAAAACTCCCTTCAAGAGAGTATTTCAAACCAATATTTGCTCAAAAAAGCGATTGAAGAAAAAATTGCGGTCATTACCGATTTGACGGAGCAGTTGTCAAAACAAAGATTGAACATTGAAGAGCAATCCAAGGAAGTGCAGGCGCTAGCCCAGAAACTGCAAAGCGCTAATGCCGCATTGGAATTTGAAAAAGCGCAAAATATTTGTCTGAAAGGGGAATTAACAAAGTCGCAGCAAAATACCGAGGAAGCTCATGCCAGACTTATGGAAGCTCATGCCGGTCTTGCCGAATACGAAGTCAAATTCGGCGAAGCGAAGAACGAAGAGAAACTGCTGTTAGAATCAATCGATCAGCTCAGCACAGTTGCGGCTATGAAAAATTTTGAAATCAATTCCCTGATTGACAGTTTTTCAGAAGCCAAAAAAGAAATGAATATGGAACTTCAGGACATGGTTTTCTTTCTTAATTGGGAAAAAAACCACGCCCAAAATCTCCATCATCAACTACAGGTCGCTTTAGAAAAATACGAAAATGAAAAGCAGCTTATTAACCAAATGGAAGTAAGGCTGTCAGATGCATTGCAGCAGATCCAGGCTTCCGAAGAAATAATAAGCGCTGATAAAGCCCGCGCTTCTGCCCGCGAGATGGAGGTTCAATATGAACTCGCCGCCATGGTGCAGTCCAAAAATGACACTTTGCAAAAAGTGGGCAATCTGAGCGAGCTCTTTCAATTAGAGCATCTGGTCGTTGAAAGCACTTTGAAAAAACTGGAAGTGGAAAAAACTCGCACGGAATTCCTGCATAACAAGCTCAAGGAAGCGAGGAGCCGCACCAGCGAGCTGGAGTCGGAACTCGCCGATCAAAGCATCTATTTCAACCGCAAAGAAGTCGAACTCGTCGAAGGAATGCAAAACCTGAAAACTTCCCTGCAAAAAGAGAGGGAAGCAGTAGAGAATTTGAGCGAAAATCTGAAACAGGTGACTTTGGCTCTCAACAGCGAAAGAAAACAAGTCCTGGATATGCAGGAAGTAATGGTCCTTGCCATGGAAAAATCGCTTAGCCTGGAAGAGGAGCTCACTTATGAGCGCAGCCTGCTTGCCGCCAAGGATAATGAAATCATACAGACCCGGCAGTCTTTAAACGAGGAGCACGCCCGCTCCGATGAGGCTTTTGCCACTTTGCGCGAAGCTCGCGGACAAATAGAGTCAAAACAATTGCAGATAGCCAATTTAGAGAGCCAAATCCAGGAAGAGAAACAGAAAATTTCATTTTTAGAGACTCAGCTCGGTAATCAATTTGCCCACATGACGCAAAAAGAAAAAGAGTATGAAACGACCATTAAAGATTTAAGCGACGGGTTGCAAAATCAAAAAATGAGAACCCTGGACCTCTATGTTTCCCTTGAAGACACTGTCAGGCAATACTTCAATGACAAGAATCTGCTTATGGATTTGGAAAAGCAGTTGAGTGAAAGAGATCATAAAGTACATTCCTACGAAACGGAAATCGCAGAGCTTCGCATGCACTTTGACGAAAAAGAATCGGAATTGATGACTATCATCGAAGACCTGAAGTTTTCCGTGCAAACGGAAGAAACCAGAGCCACCGACTTCTCCGACGCCCTGCAAGAAGCCGTAGCCTTGCAATTCGCCGAAGAGCAAAAAGCGGCGGAGCTGGAATTCAGGCTTTTCAACGCATTAGAAAAAACCAGTAAATTGGAAAACAACCTCGTAGAAACACAGCAGATCCTCGCCAAAAAAGATCTGGAACTCACGGAGCGCAGCCAGTTTGTCGAACCTGAAAAAGTAAAACAGCTGGAATCCTCCCTTGAAGCCGCGCTTAGCCAGGCGAAGAATTTTGAACAGGAACTCAATGAAAAAAGATTGCAAATCCTTTACCGGGAACAAGACCAGCACCTATTGGCCAGTCAATTGCAGGCCGAGCAGTCCAAAACTGAACAGATGCAGGAAAATTTAAAAGCGGCCTTGGACAAAACCAATATTCTCGAAGGCGAACTGCAGACCCAGCGCTTTCTCTTGACCCAAAAAGAGCAAGAGATGATGGAGCTGAAGCTGGGCTCGATCGATCTTTTGCAAAAAGATAAAGATCAGATTCAAGAATTGGAAGACAAACTCAGCCACTCCCTGGAAAATAGCCGCACTTTAGAACTTGAGTTAAATACCCAGCAAACCCAAATGCTCCAAAAAGAACAGGAAATAAGGCTTAGCCAAGAAGAGGCGCAAGCATCTTTGGCTCTTGAAAGAGAACGGGTAAAAGAACTGGAAGAGCAATTAACGTATATCCAGGGAAAAGCAAACTTGCTGGAACAGGAGCTCTTCGAGCAGTTGGCTCTGATGGCTGATAAAGAAAATCAAATGCAAATCACCCTGAAGAAAAGTCAGGATCATTCCCAAGAGCTGGAAAATAAACTCGCAGTCTACAGCATGCAAGCTGAGGCGTTGCAAAACAATCTGCAGGAGCTGAATAAATTAGTAGCGGTCAAAGAACAGGAAATCCATCAGCTTGACTCCTTGAAAATAGATCAGATAAAGCTCAAGGAATTGGAAGAGGCCCTCTCCATAACCGAAAAAAAAAACCAAAATGTTGCTGATTCTCTAAAAGAGCAAACCGCGCTGGTGACAAGGCTGGAGCAGGAGCTGCAAGCCACCAAGTTTCAACACATCTTAGAATTAGATGAGGAGAACGGTCGCTCGGCCGCGCTGGAAGCCCAGCTCTATACCTTCCGCGAACAGACCGGCGCTTTGAAAAAAGAGCTTAGCCTGCAACAGCAAAAAGAGGAGTCGTTAAAGAATCGGGAGCTTGAACTTGATTATGTGCTGAGCCAAGCCCATAGAAAGCAAGAAGAGCTGGAAGAGCAGCTTAGCATTACTGTTGCCCGGTTAGATATCTTCGATAGCGAACTTCTAGAGCAAAAAGAGTTGATTCAATCCAAAGAAAAAGAGCTGCTCGCTTATCAGGAAAGCTTACAATCGGCTTTTGCAGAAGAAAAAGAGCAGCTTCAAGAGCAAATCGCCAAATTGGAATCGGATCTCGCCTATTTTCGGGATTCAGAACAAGCAAGGGAAAATGCTTTCGCTTACATGCAAGAAAATTGCCGCCAGCTTGAAAGTGAGAAAGCTCTTTTTTTAAGCCAGCTGAAAGAGTTGCAGGAAGATCGCAAAAACATCTCGGAGGCGCTTCTTTTGGAGCGAGCTCAATTAAATACTTTGCAAGATCACGCGGCGTACATTGAAAAGCAGTGGAATGAGCAATGCACTTTAATTTCGTTCCAGGAAAACGCATTGACACAGGAAAAGCGGCGCGCCCAGCAATTGGAAGCTTTGGCCACCGAATTGCAGGACCGCAAACTTTCCCTGGAAACGGAACTCGGGGAGATCCAGAGCCAATACGCCTATCTGGAACAAACCTCCCAAAAACAACTCCTTGAAACAACTCATGCCCTTGCTCAAGAGAAGAAGCGCGCTGAAGAAATCGAAAGCCAGCTTTCCGATTTGCAGGAACAGAGAAATTTCATAAAAATGGAATTGACAGAGCAGCAAACTCTTGTCGCCTCCTATTTGATGGAAGAACAGGCTGCCCGCCAATATAGAACTGAGCTGGAAAGCAGGCTTGAAACCCTGCAATCCCTCGCTTCCACGCTGGAAAAAGATTTAGCCGAGCAACACGGCAACTACCTGGAAATGGCTGATAAACGGGAAGCTGAACAGCTGTATACCAGGTCGCTTGAAACTCAATACGCTAATTTGCAAACACAGGTAAACTCTTTAGAGAGTGATTTGGCTGAGCGCAAAATGATCTCTTTAAACCAGGCTCTGGAACTGGAAAATAAGGATGAGTTAAATGCTTTGGTAGAATCTTTGAAAAAATATAGTTCCAATTTAGAAAAAGAACTCTCAAGCCAAACCGCTCTGGTCGCTTTAAAAGAAACGGAGTTAGAGCAAATCATTCAGCAAGCCAATAACTTGAAGCACCAGCATCTGATTCAATATCAAGAAATAGAGGAGAGGTTGAGCATTGCGATTTCTAAGGCGATTATCTTTGAAAGCGAATTAGATGAGCAGCGCAGCATACTCGTCTCTCAGGAAGCAAAAGCAAAGGAAAAAGCGGATGCTTTGCTGCGCGAGCAGAAAAAAGCAGAAGAATTAGCAAGTTCGCTAACCATAGCTCAGGCGTATGCCAAAAATATAGAGATGGAGTTCAGCATACAAGAGAAGCAATTGCAAAGCCGCTTGCAAGAAGCGGAAATAGCCGTGCAAAATGAAAGAGCCGGAAGAGCGCAGCTGGAAATGAAGCTCACGGAAGCTTTAGAATACACCTCTATGCTTGAAAGCGGCCTTACTGATAAAGAGCAGGAATTGGCTTCCCGCCAAGCTCAAAGTAATCAATATCAAAGCCGCCTGCAAGAAACGGAGAAGAAGCTCTCGGAAACCTTAGAATACACCTCTATGCTTGAAAACGGCCAACAGGAATTGGCTTCCCGTCAAAATGAGTATCAAAGCCGCCTGCAGGAATCGGAGAAGAAACTCTCCGAAGCTTTAGAATACACCTCTATGCTTGAAAGCGGCCAACAGGAATTGGCTTCCCGTCAAAATGAGTATCAAAGCCGCCTGCAGGATTCGGAGAAGAAGCTCTCCGAAGCTTTAGAATACACCTCTTTGCTTGAAAGCGGCCAACAGGAATTGGCTTCCCGTCAAAATGAGTATCAACTCCGCCTGCAAGAAGCGGAGAAGAAGCTCTCTGAAACCTTAGAATACACCTCTATGCTTGAAAGCGGCCTCTCTGATAAAGAGCAGGAATTGGCTTCCCGCCAAAATCTGGAGAAGGAGCTCGCGGCGCAACAGTCAGTATTAAACAAGGAGCATCAGGAGCTTGAGCTTGCCCTAAGCCGTCTTTCTGCGCTCCAAGAAGAATTGAAGGCCGCGCAAACTGCTTTGAAGGAAAATGCTCAAGATGTCGCCATTCAAAGGCTAAAGCTGGATCTCTATCAGGAGCAAGCTTATGCCGAAAGCATCTATGAAACACTAAAAGAGACTTTATCAAAGTATGACTCCGAACAGCTGTATTCTCAAAAACTGGAAGAGCAGCTAAAAGCAGCGGCAACGCAGATGATCGAAACTCAAAAGCAGCTGGAGCAACAGCAAGCCTTTATGAGCTCAAGAGACGCCGAGCTGCAATTTATGATAGATCAATACGCCCTTGCCAACGGCGATTTAATGAATCAAATCGATGAGATGAAGAGGATGTTGGATCAAGAGCAAATGGCAAGAGAGGGTCTGGCAGCCGAGCTGCAGGAAGCGATGAGCAATATGGTTCAAGAGCAGCAATACCGGCAGGAACTGGAACGGAAAGTAATGGAATTGACGCCAAAAGACGCGATGACATCCGCGGAGTAATTTAAGGTCTTGACCTAAAGCGGAGGACCTGTTAGAATGTTTATTTCTTGTACCCAGGTGGTGGAATTGGTAGACACGCCGGATTTAGGTTCCGGTGCCGCAAGGTGTGAAGGTTCGAGTCCTTTCCTGGGTATCCTATTCTTTTTTCTACTTCTTATTTTTTTTTCAACAACCGACGCTTCGACTCGAGTCTTTGTGATTACGGTCCACGTACGCAATGAAGAACACAATATGCTGTGGAGGAGATGCTACAGCTCCATCAGGGAATTTTACCCCGACGATCCCATTGTTATTATTGAAGATAATTCTCCCTTGCCGGTTTCAGATGAGTCTCTCCATAATACCAAGATTATCCGCAGCAAATTTCCGGGAGACGGTGAATTTTTGCCCTATTATTATTTTTTAAAGTATAGTTGGGCAGATAAAATGATTTTTCTGCATGACTCGATGTTTCTAAGGCGCCCCTTTACTAATGAAGAATTAAACCACCCGATCAAATTTCATTGGCACTTTGAAGATCACAGGGCGGATGATGATAGGTATATAAATTTTCTTTTGCTCCATTTGAAAGAGCCCAAAGATCTGATAAGCTATAACAAGCGCAAACATTTATGGTATGGTTGTTTCGGAGCAACAAGTATTATTGACCTGAAATTGCTAAAAAAAATTGAAAAAAAATATGCATTTACAAATTTAATAAATTTAGTAATTAACCGAAGCTATAGAATGGCTGTAGAGCGAGTATTTGCCATTCTATTATTCAAAGAGAATTTTGTAAGAAAAAATAATTGTTCAAACTTTGGATGCATCCACGATTATCCCGATGCTTTCCAAAATGTCGATGAGGAATTGCTGGAAGATCTTAAATCAAATTACCCTGGCGCCATCCTCAAAACCTGGCATGGAAGGTAGCTGCCTTACTGTTCAACCGGCGCCGTCCCCTGGCATGGAAGGGTGTTGCCTTTTGCTAGAATTCCTGTTAACCTGTCAGTATGAAAGATTGCGTCATCGGAATCATATTTAACCGCGATAAAACAGAGGTGCTGCTCACCAAAAGGCGCGATGTGCCTATCTGGGTGCTGCCGGGGGGCGGAATTGAACCGAAAGAACCGGGCGAATTGGCCGTCATTCGCGAAGTTTCTGAAGAAACCGGATTAAATGTCGCCATCAGCCGCAAAACGGGTCACTACTTTCCCATTAATCGGCTTACCCGAACCACCCACGTCTTTGAATGCCGCGCTCTTTCAGGATCCCCCAAGTTATCCACAGAAACCAGAGATATCGGCTTTTTTCCCTTAAGCCATCTGCCCGAAGCTTTTTTTCCTCTTCATCAGGAGTGGTTAAGCGACGCTCTGGATGAACTCACCCATCCGGTCAGGAAGCCGATTGCCAGCGTGACTTACCTGGCCATTCTAAAGTATTTTTTCAGACACCCCGTTATTGTCCTGCGCTCTCTTTTTGCCCGGCTGGGCTTTCCCATTAATAGTTGATGTAATAATTTAGCCAATCTGTTATTATTTTCCACAAAAATAATTCTTTTATGGCTTCTTCTTTAAATAATGTTGTAATAATTTCTCCTTCATTTACCCCTTTTCATCTTTTGGGGCATATTGAGTCCGCGGCAGCAGAGGCTGGCGACCCGCTACCCTTCTCTTCCGCTTATGATATCGGGCTGTTTCAACTGCAAAAAAGGGGCGTGGCCGATGAGACCGGCCGGTTAAAGAAAACCCCCGACACTCTTCCCCCCTTCTCCATAGATCAAAGCAGGCAATTTGTGAACTTCTTTTACAGCGTTCATCAGGCGTTAACAAACGACTCTCATCCTTTTTTACTGTCGATCCCGCAGCTCATTTTCGCTGCCCTGCAATCCTTCGGAATCAGCTCCTATTCCCCTTGCCTGGTAGGAGGGGCCGTTTTTGCCTTTATCGATAAAGAGTATATAAAATCAGTTTTGGATCAGCTCGACCCGGGCCTCTTCGGCGCGCTGCCCAAAGAGTGTTTTGAGATGTTTGGCGCGGTTCCAAACGACTACGATTTCCGCGTTTACATGCACGCCAAATTAAATTTTGAGACGTTCCAGCTCCTAAAAAACAAGCTTATATCGATTTTTACCCAACACTTCAGCGGACCGGCCCCTCGCCTGGAGGAGTGGACACCGATGTACACTTATGTGAAGGACAACTGTTTTCAGAAATTGAAAGTAGTTTATAATCAGGAAAATAAATTTCTCATCACTTCCTTCGCAGGCAGCCAGTGCACCTATGATATTATTTGGATCGAAGATCTCGATGTGGATTATCTATTTCTTTGCAACTCTTTGAAATTGTACATCCCGCGGAACGGAACCACGATCACTCCATTTGGCGAGGTCGCGAATGGCTATCAGGCCATTTTGGACAAGATGATGAAAATCATCCACGCCAACACGATCAAGGAGAACAATTTCAAGGCGTGGTTTTGCTTCCTGAACCTGCATGCCGCTTTTTATCGCTCTTATGAAAAAGGGCTGGAAAAAAAGACGCTTCTGATCGCCTTAAAGCATTTGAAAAGCGAAAGCGATCCCGTGAAGGCCTTAAAGGATCATTTGCAGCTTTGTTTGATCGATCACGTGGATAGCGAGGGGGATGCCGCCGCCAAATTCTGCCTGAACTTCTCCGCCTGCCGCTCGATGCATCTTTTAGGCGATCCTCAACTGGCCTCGCAGCTATATGCCGGCTGCTGCGGCAGTTTTCCCAAAACGGGATTGCCTGCGCTATTTTTAGCGGAAGATCCGATCGAAACCCACCTGGCCCTCCTGCAGCTCTTCGGCCTCTTCTCGCTCGACGGATCGACCATTTGCTACACTATCGATCAATTTGAACCGGCGCTGCAATTTGTTGTCGCAGGGCAAAAAAAATCTTTCACCCTGCTGGTCCCATTGGATCTGGATAACGCGCTGAACACTCTGTTAAAAAATAGGGACAATGAGATCATCAGCCGCTACTTCGCCCACTTTTTTTCTCATGGGGAATGCCGTTTTTCTCCAAATTCCCTAAAACAGAACATTCCTGCAAACTTGCTCCTTTTGGGGCTGAGCCATGAAGACCCCCTTGTCAGGCGTCTCTTTCACTATCTCGCTATCTGGTCTGATGCTTTTCAGCATATGGATCTTCTCCTGGCCCATTTCGTTCCCGCCTCGGCGCATCAAAAGGCTATCACAGAAAAGTTTCTTCAACGCCTTATTAAATGTGAACGTTTATCGCTGCCAAAAGAGGGGGATATCTGTGATTTGGTCAAAGCGCTTTTTAGGCCTAACCATCCGCTGCTTTCCTTAAAAGCCTTTGAATTATGGAAACGGCAAAGCGGCTTGCCCGGTTTCAGGGAAAAAACACTGGATCTCATAGAAACCATTCCTAATCCCGCCTATCAAATCAAGCTCTTTAAGCTCATCCCGTCCTATGATCAACTCGGAAAGCTGTTCTCTTTGCTTGCTTATTCCTTTAATCAAGCGGAAGGCCCCTCGCTTCTCACCGATTTTGTCAAAGGCATTGTCCTGCTGCCCGACCCCGCGCCCCCGTCCGCCATTCCAATCTTAAACTCGCTTTTGGAACTTTATCTCTCCAAGTTCGGATTTCAAAGCGAGGCGTTCATCCTTATAGCCAAAATTGGAGCCGAAGCCAAAGACCTCTTTTTGAAAGAGGCAAAACAGCTCGATCCGGCTGCGGCGAAAAAGGCGTGGGAAAGAGTTAAAAACCTCTTTGATCCAAAGGAAGAAACCGCTTTTTATAGCCACCTGATCATCCGGTTTACTGAGCAAAACGAGTATGCAGAAGCTATTGCCCTCCTCGCCTCGCTAAATCGGGATCTTCTTGACAAGCGGCTTGAAAAAAGACTTCTGGAAGCCATTGAAAAGCTAAAACTCCTCCCCAAACTTGGAGCCCCGGTTGTTTTGAGCGAAGTGGATCGTCTGATAAAGAAAAAAGAGTGGACGCAAGCCGTCGCGCAGCTGATCGCTTTGATCAACCAGAATCCAGAAAATAAAGAGGAAGTGCGCGCGCGCATTCTTAAGCTGCCTAATCTGCCCGAGAGACTGCTCCTTAAAATCGACCCGTATTTGACCCCCGACGAATATATCCAAGCGATCACGCCGATGCTCTCTGCTCCTCTGCTGGAAATTGGGATAGAACGCTTCCCTGCTCAAAGCGAAGAGCTCAACCGCAAATTCATCGCACAAATCATCGCAAAAAATCTCAATCGCGATTCAAAAATCACCCCTTATGTCATCGCTCTTAAAGATGCCGCCCTGATCGAAGCGTGGGTCAAGGGTTGTGAAAAGCTGCCGGAAGAGGAATTAGAAAATTACTTAAAGTTGCTCGACCCAAACGCTTCTCCCACATTAAGAAAATTCACCGCAAAAAGCTCGCTGGAAAATATAAGCGAAGCCTATGCCGCCTATATTCCCCATACTGGTAAAACGGAAATGGCCGCCTGGATCACCCTCATCCTTGAAGCTAAAGCCGCCCATTTGTACCCCCTCATATCCTGGATGGAAAAAACCGGACCGCAAGCCTCCCACCTTTCCCTTTGCAGAGCTCAGTCCTTTAGCGACGAAGCCGGGCTAAAAAATCTCCTCACTGCCCTGCCTATTCGCAAACAGGATTTGAGCCTGCTCATTCCGCTCTACACTCATTTTAAGCTGCTCACTCCCTCTGTGATCGCCTCTTTTGCCATCGAAGCCGATCTATCTGTCAAGAATGAGGTTTTGGCTTTATTTCAACAATTCTCTGATCAGATAGAGGATTTAAAAGCCTGGCAAAGCGCCATAAATCTACTTGATGATGAACGCCTTTTCTCCTATATCGAAGGTACAACGCCCTTTCCCGGCGCCATGGCGGCAGAAATCGCGAGCGGCGCTGTCCGGCTGATCAAAAACGGCGAGACAAAACGCATACAGCAGCTTTTGGTTTTTCGCGACAAACATAACCTGGGGGATGATGCCCCCTTCCTAACCCTGTATGCCTCAACAGAGCCCCTTTTGGCTCTTGAACGACTGATAACATTTTTCCCCAAAAAACCAAAAGAGAGCCTGTTAATACTGGAGAAAATCCTCAAGAGCAAAGAACAAGCCGAATTCGACACCACCCTGCAAGCTCTGCTCCCCAATATCCCCCTGAATGAATTAAACAATGCCAGTCTGCTCCTCCTGTTGCGGCTGTTATTGACAGCTCCTAAAGAGTTTGCCCTCAAAATCGCCCTCGATCTGGTCCTCCTTCTGCTTGAGAACAAGGTTGAAAATGTCCCCTCCTTTGGCCCCTGCCTGGAGTTGGCTATCCGGTCCTCAAAATATCCACTGCATGAAAAAGCCCTTCTTTGCGTTAATCATCCCTTGCTTCCCCGAAGTATCAATAAAACAAAAATTGGGGATCTGAAGATAGAACTTATCGAACAAATGTTATCTTCATGCAAACAGCATCCTGCTGCGATACAAGAAACCTTCAACCTTTTTCATGATAACTACCTCGCTATCGCCAAATCCCCCTCCAGAGAAAAAAAGTGCCTATACCTCGCAGTGGACGCTTTTTTCAAAATACCCAATCCTCCACCGAACAGTTTGATTACCTTTTTTTACAAACTGATGTTAAAGATCCAGGCCACGCAAAGCGTGTCAAAACAAATGGCTGCCTATTTTTTCGAGATGGAGATGTTAAAGATCCCTGTGGATAAACTCCCCAGCAACCCGCACGATCTTTTCTTTGCCTTTTCCGTCCTGCTTCTAAATAAGATAAACGATTCCGATATTGCCTATCTTGACTCAAACCATGACTTATTTGAATTTGCCTATTCCCATCTCCATACATTATTTATTGCCTATAAAGAGAACACCACAGAGCTCATTCCCGCCCTGTATAAATTCGCCTTGCTTCAGCTGCCTTCCGGGTATGACATCTCCCCTGAAATGTTGGAGAATAAATGGAAGCTCCTTTCGACAGTCATGATAAATCAGCAGAATGAGGCACCTGATAGTGAGGACTTTGCTGAACTGTGCTACTTATGCATCGATAGATTTATCTATTTGAACTTCCCTTTGGAATTTGCGCAAAAACAATTCAAAAAGGTCCTTTTTCGCCTCTTCCTTCACCCATCGCCGGCAGGAGTGGCTCACGCCATTACCCTTATCAGTCAGAAAATGGAACTGTTTCAGCCGCTCGATGATAAGACCCTCCTTTTTATGTTAAAGAGTTTATCCCAGGCCGTGATCAAAGACCCCTTTTACCAGATTGAAACAGAGAACCTGATCCAGGATTACGCGAATCTGCTTTTTCTCCTTTCCCTGGAAAAGCGGAAATTGGTGGAAACGCATCTTGAAGAGAGCTATCCCATAATCAGCAAAGCATTGGAGGAGCGGTATCCCACCCGTGCGACGGAGGTTCTGCAAATTCTCGCCTCTTTAACTAAAAATTAAACTTTACAATCCGTTTTGATTTCCTTATTTTAACGGATATGAAAACACTGCTTGATACCATCGGCAATACGCCCCTTGTCAAATTGCAAAACCTGGTCGACAACCCCCTGGTCACCGTTTTAGCCAAGCTTGAATTTTTCAGCCCGAGCGGCAGCGTCAAGGACCGGATCGTCAAACATATCATCGAGGACGCCGAAAAAAGAGGACTCCTGAAGCCGGGCGGAACGATCATCGAAAACACCTCGGGCAACACAGGCGCCGCTGTCGCGATGATTGCGGCGATTCGCGGATATAAAGCCATCCTCACCATGCCCGACAAGGTGAGCCGGGAGAAGCAAAACGCCCTCAAAGCCTACGGCGCCGAAATCGTCGTCACCCCAACCGACGCTCCCCCAAATTCACCAGAGCACTACGTCACTGTCGCCAAGCGCCTCGCCAAAGAGACGCCGAACAGTTTCCGCGTCGATCAATACGACAATCTCAAAAATCCTGAAGCGCACTATCTCACAACCGGAAGAGAGATCTGGGAGCAGTGCGAAGGGCGCGTGGACTACTTTATCGCGAGCGCAAGCACCGGCGGCACGGTCAGCGGGATCGCCAAGTATTTGAAAGAAAAAAATCCCAAACTCAAAGTCATCATGCCCGACCCGATCGGCTCCATCTACTACGAGTTCTTCAAGACCGGTAAAATCCAAGAGGGCTCTTGCACCTACCAGATCGAAGGGATCGGCGAGGATCACATGGCCAAAGCCATCGATTTCACCCTGATTGATGATGTAGTTCAAGTGTCTGACGGTGAAGCATTTAGAGTGACAAGGGAACTAGCTAAACGGGAAGGGATTTTAGCCGGGGGATCCTCCGGCGCCAATGTGTGGTGCGCTCTGGAGCTCGCCAAGACCCTCACACAACCCGCCACGATAGTAACGATCATTCCCGATGGCGGCATCAAGTATTTGAGTAAAATTTTCGATGATCATTGGATGCATGAGCATCATTTGAGGACTTAAAATGAGATTTTCCACAAAAGCGATCCATGTCGGCAGCGAGCCGGACAAAGTCACCGGCGCAATCATGCCCCCTATCTATATGTCCTCGACTTTTGCCCTCGAGGCTCCCGGAGTCGATAAGGGGTTCGAATACACCCGGGCTCACAATCCGAATTTCAGCTGCCTCGAAAAGCTGCTAGCCTCGCTGGAAGAGGCCAAATACGCCACGGTCTTTTCTTCCGGCATCGGCGGATTGACCGCCATGGTTTCCCTTTTGCAGTCGGGCGACAACGTGCTCGTGATCGATGGTATCTATGGAGGCACCTACCGTTTGTTCAACCAGGTTTTGAGCCGCTTCCAGATCGGCTTCTCCTCGATCCTGCCCCGCTCGGTCGAAGAGATGAAGGCCGCTTTGAAGGAGAAAAAGCCAAAATGGCTCCTCTTCGAAACCCCGACAAACCCCCTTTTGGATGTTTTTGATATTGCGCAAATGACCCAGGCGGCCAGGGATCTTGGGGTCTTCACCATCGTCGACAACACTTTTGCGAGCCCCTACTGCCAAAATCCCCTGCTCCTGGGCGCAGATCTGGTGTGGCACAGCACCACGAAATATATCGGCGGCCACTCGGACGTGATTGGCGGCGCCGTCATGACCAATGATGTCAAAATGAAAGAGCAGCTCGACTTCGCCCGTAAAACCTTTGGCGTGAACCCGAGCCCCTTTGATTGCTGGCTCGTGATGCGCGGCGTAAAGACGCTCCCGCTGCGTATGGAGAAGCACCAGAGCAACGCCATGACCGTAGCCCGATTTTTAGAGCAGCATCCCAAAGTGAAAAAAGTGTACTACCCCGGGCTGGAGAGCCATCCCGGCCATGCCATTGCCAAAAAACAGATGAGCGGATTCAGCGGCATGCTTTCGGCCGAATTTCATCTCTCTTTAGAAGAGACTAAAAAGCTGATTACCTCATTTAGCTACATTTGCCTGGCGGAGAGTCTGGGCGGCGTGGAATCGCTCGTGAATCACCCCTCCTCGATGACCCACGCTTCCATTCCAAAAGCGGAGCGGGAAAGGATGGGCATATCTGACGGCCTCGTGCGCTTCTCCATCGGCTTGGAAGACGGCGACGACCTGATCGAGGATTTGACTTTGGCGCTGGAAAAGAATTACCGATAATTTCGCTTGATCTTTTTTTTCCATTAAATCTATCGTCTTTTCATTCACCCTTGGAAGAACGTAGATGTCAAACTCAAATTTTATAATCAGATTAATCCTATTTTTATTTCTGCTTAAGAACTTGTCTGCAGGGGAAGATGATGGTGTAAGCGTTTATTTCTACCACCAGATGGGAGGATGTGGATGCTTTAAACATTGTTCTTGTTTTAGCCATTATATTGGCCCATTTAGACCTGGATTAGAAAAATTACAAAACGGAGCTTTTCCTTTTGATACAGCTGAACACCCCAAAAGACCTGAAGATGTGAAACAAAAATAAAATCCCTGACATCGTGGGGGGAAATTCGTTATTCTAAAACTGGAGCTCATATTGTTCCTATATTTCCAAGGGATTAAAAACATGCCAATATCGCGACAAAGTTTACTTCTCTCTGCCCAAAGAGCTCTTTTGGGAAATGTATCCTCTAAATTGCGGGCAGTTAGTGCCTATACGCAAAATGATGAAATTCATGTTCATTTTTATTATGACGGGGAAATTTCAGAAGAAGATAAAGAATTGGCTGAGTCAGCCGTAGATCAAATAATTTCTGATTTTCATATCGATAAAAAAGGTAATGATATGAAATTTATAACCCCAATCATAAGACTGGATTATCCTGAAAAAATAAACTTTGAGGGTGAATGGGTTTACTACAGGTATGAATATTAGCTTTGAAATGAACTATTAATCCCCATGAACGTAGCCCGATATGTGAAAAAAGTGTACTACCCCGGGCTGGAGAGCCATCCCGGCCATGCCATTGCCAAAAAACAGATGAGCGGATTCAGCGGCATGCTTTCGGCCGAATTTCATCTCTCTTTAGAAGAGACTAAAAAGCTGATTACCTCATTTAGCTACATTTGCCTGGCGGAGAGTCTGGGCGGCGTGGAATCGCTCGTGAATCACCCCTCCTCGATGACCCACGCTTCCATTCCAAAAGCGGAGCGGGAAAGGATGGGCATATCTGACGGCCTCGTGCGCTTCTCCATCGGCTTGGAAGACGGCGACGACCTGATCGAGGATTTGACTTTGGCGCTGGAAAAGTCCCATTGACTTTAATCATAATGAAGTCTAGACTGCTTCATTCTTTCTATTAAAAACATAAGGATAAATCATATGTCATCCATCACATTCCCTCCACAAGAAATCAAGCCTTCCGTCGTCCAAAATTGGCAAGAGAGCAATCCTGCGAATAACGCTTTGACCGCGTTATTTTCTCAAACATTGCCCTCAATCTCTTCTCCAAATCATTCCCAGAAACAAACTCCTAAATTACGGCCATTGAATTCTGACCATACTAAAATCCCTAATTTCGTGTTGTCCCCGAATTTCCCCCCCACGGCAAGGGTATGCAAACTAAGCGTGACTTTCGAAGGACACAATAATATTTTCCTAGATTTTACTCTTTGAAACTTATCTTTGTCCGAAAAAGACCTTGTAAAATTTATTTCATTTCCCTAAGGTAGGTCTAAACTCGACTGTGCCTATTTTTTGAACGAAGATTCCGAGATGAGGAAATTCATTTAGCTGGAGGAAGCCTCAATCGGAAGATGAGTTCAAAAAATGGGCAACGTCGAGCTAAACTACACAAAGGAGTTTTACAATGGCCTTATTAAAAAACGCATTTTTTCTTCTCGTATCCAGTCTCGTGATTTTTGCCGATATAAACAGCCAAGAACACTCTTCCGGAGCTGGCATCTATACCCCCTGGTCACGCTCTCACCTCGGCATGGCAGGCTTTTCAGGGGATCCAACTTTATGGTATGATATTACGACAAGCGGATATCCCGATATGGTGCTCTTATCCCAGAATCGCAATTCAGGTTTTACGCAAGGTAAAGTTCAATTGACATCAACAGGATTGAAGATAAATGCCCCAGGCAATTATTCCATCAGTTTTTCTGCTAGTATCACCTGCCAAAACGATGAAGCTGAAGACATCCCTCTCATCCCCGTCTATCTGGTTAAAAACAACAACTATAGTCCGGCAAATAAAAATACGATTGGAAGCATGGCCTCACTGCAGCAACCAGAGGCCGGCCTTCTAGTGACGAATGTGCACGGTTCGGGCATAATGAATCTCCAGGCGGGAACCACGCTATCTCTGGTAGCTGCCAATTCCGGAGGTTCTGACGTTCCCCTCACAGTCGTTGCCTGGAATATTTCAGCCTTCAAGATTCCTTAGCGGCGTAAAGACAGGGTGGGCGAGAACTGACCGATGTGCTCCCTCACCCACCACTGGCCGGTCGCCTTTTTCGTTTTCGCATCGCTGAAGGTATACTGATACATCTGCACGCGGATATAGCGGGGCGGCTTGCCGGGAAATGGATTGTGGCGCAAAAGCTTGAGCACTTGCTCTCTGCCCATCAGCAGGCAGTATAAAAAATTTTGCAGCCATTTCTCATGTTCAAAGTAATCAAAGGGCAAAAACCAGGCGGACCAATCGAGACGGGGCTGATAGGGCGCTATTTGGCGCGGCCGCCGGTTCACTTCCGAGGGCTTGTAGTAGAATAAATACTCTTGCCAATTCTGCTCATCGTCGCTCCCTTCAATAACCATCTCATATCTTTTTGTAGTCATCACGGCAAAAATGCCATAGCGGTTGGCCAGGAAAAAAGGTTCGAAGTAAGAGAGGAATTTGACTTTGCGGTGCTTGTAAAGATAATCATTCCAAAGCCTTAAGAGCTGTAACGCGATCAAAAGGAGCGCTCCGACCGAAACAAAGATGTGAAGGAAGAGAGGAGAGGCTGCTTTGGCGGGTACTGCAAAAGGGAGGAACTTGTCGCTGATCAAAAGGGTCACTAAAACTGCGGTCAAATAAGAAAGATAGGAGTAATTCCCCGAAATCCAGATGGCAAACTGCAAGAAGAAAAGGGCGCCGAAAGTGATGAAGCGAATGGTCTCGCTGCCAAACACGCCGAATGGCACGACGATCTCCAAAAAGAGCACGGCGGCCGTAGAAAATTTATGAAACCAGAGGGGCAGCTTATGCACATACCAGGCAAGAGGATTGGGTATCGGCTGAGTTTCATAATGGTATTTGAGAGCCATCAGATTGCGCCAGGAAGGATCATGGCTTTGCAGCTTGCTCGTCCCCGATTTCAGGTGGAAGCGGAAGATCAGCAAATTTATGCTGAACCACGCCAAGGGGTTCAGATCATTGGTTAAAGAAATAAGAAAGGCGTTGTAGCTGATTTCGCAAAAAAACATCTCCCAGCCAAAGCTCAAAAAATCCTGGCCGGCGGTGATGATCGAAAGATGGAGCAGGATCAAAACGGGCAGCAAAATAAAAGGATAAAGGCCGGCTATCAGCAAAATGGCTAAAAAAGATCCGATAGCAGGTACTGCCATCAGGGCTTTATCGCTTGCGCTATACCAGAAAACCGAAGGGATCCAATAAAAACGCCTTTTCCCTAAATTCTTCTGATAAACATTTAAAAGTGGCTCGATCGGTAAAATCCCCTCTTTTCCGATCAAGCCCCGTATTTGGAAAAGAAAAGGGAAAAACATAAATAGATACACGACCCCTAAAAGCCGGGGAAACAGGGCGCAGATGGTGTGGTAGGAATCAAAAGCTAACATGCCCCACTAACTAGCACAATACCCGGAAAATATCAATGGACAATCAATTGCTGAAAAAGGTATTTATTTCATCATGTGTAGATTTGTCGCCTATCACGGAAAGAAACCTGTTCTGCTGAAAACCATCCTCACCGAATGGCCCAACTCTTTAATAACCCAGAGCAAACTGGCTAAAGAGAGCAAAACGTGCCTGAATGGGGACGGCTTTGGCCTCGGCTGGTACAACCGGGAGATCGATGCCGAGCCGGCCATTTTTCGTTCGGTCAGGCCGGCCTGGAACGACGCCAACTTGCTTAGCATCTCCTCTAAAGTGCTGTCCAACTGCTGTTTGGCACATATCAGAGCTTCAACGGTCGGCGATGTCGCCTTAGCCAATTGCCACCCTTTTGCCTTTAAAGAATTTCTTTTTGCCCACAACGGCACAATTCAAAATTTTACTAAGATAAGAAAAAAACTGCTTTGCTCCATGAAGGACCCTTTTTTTAACCAGATCAAGGGGCTGACAGATTCGGAACATCTCTTCATGAAACTGATGGAGGAACTGGAAGGCAGCTCCATCTCCACGGTGACGCTTTTTGAAGCGCTCAAAAACACAATTTCCTTTCTAAAGACACTCTTTCAAGAAATCGGCGAGCTGGCCGACTTCAGAATCAATGCGGTGTTGACAAATGGAAAAATCATGACGGTAATCCGCTATTCCAACTTGCCGGACAACCCGGCCCATTCTCTCTATTTTTCCCCTTCTATCCTCCCTGAGGCGCTTTTGATCGCTTCCGAAAAATTGACCGGCGGGGAAAACACCTGGAAGGAAATCCCTTCCAATCACGTTTTGCTGATTGAAGAAAATTTTACCTATCAATTAAGCGCAATTTAAATTTTCTCCTATTATTCCAATTAAATGTTTAATGTGATACTATTTGGTAATAAATAAAAAAACTAATTAAATAATGTCAAACTTTTTTGAACCAGTTTATTTAAAAAATAGCCCTTTCACTAATGCTGTGGAAAGTTTATTTTATTGGGAGGGAATTTCAGATCGCCTGGGCTATCGTCAATTCACGCTCGTCGATGGGAAACTGGAAGCCGTCGCAAGCCGCCCCGGCTCCAAATGGAAATGGGCTCGCACAGCCCTGAAAGTCGCCCTTTGCGCCATCCCCCTTATTTCAATTATTTGTTTGATGGTCAAAGCCTATGTGCGCCATGGATTGAAACTGAAGCCGGCTCCCGAGTCGCTGGATCAACTGAAAGATGTGTTGAAAAAATTTCAGACTCAACTCAATTCCGACCTGAAAGAAGGTAAAATAATTTTTAAAAAGGATATTATCGACGAACATTATAAAAATGTTTTTAACTACCTCTCTAAAGGGGATCCGGCCTTTATAGACTCCTATCGCACCATACTAAACCGGGAAATGGTCGAAATCGAGCTGCGCAATCAGCCTCATAAAGAGCTCCGCTCGCAAACAGAGCGGCTTATCATGAGTAAACTCTATGGCACTGAGGAAAAATCACAAATCATTAAAGAAGCCGAAGTAAAAGTATTAAATAACATTTTAAACCGCATCACTTCCAGCCCCATAACTAAAGAAAAGATACATCATGAACTTTTAAAAAGCCGCGTCCGGGCGGCAGCCAAACTAGATGAAAAACAGACGGATAAGTTATCAAATTTTATTTTAGAAATGGAACGGCAAATGGAAAGCCTCAAGCAAAAACTGGGAGCGGTTCCATTGCCGAAAGAACTAAGCGAACTTTCAAAATTAAATTCCGCACAAGAAGTTGCCGAATACCGGAATCGGCTGGCTATGAATGAACTTAAAATGTTTATTGATAAGAATAAAGAAGCGATCCTGACAGATGAATCTTTGCCTAAGAAATTTGACAGCCAATCCTGCTTAGAAAACTATCAGCAAAAGCTGGAACAGTTCTTCCGCCCGACCATTGATTTTTATTCAAAATGGAGCAAAAACATTGAACTAGAGTTCATCCAGGGAGCCGGCGATACCAGTACGGTCCTTCTTGAAGGCGCCTGCCTCTCGATCTCACTTCGCTGGGCTAAAAAAGAGCAGCAAAATCCGAAGTTGTCCGCTTCCGAAATTATGGACAATGGGCGGGTCTTTCCCTCCGACCGCTTCCTCCAGGCCTTATACTTATCCGCAGACGCCAAACTTTCCTTGAGAAACCAGCCGATAAACACAGTGCTCACCAGACACCCCCTGGATATTTTTCATTTAAAGAAGCGCTTCGGCCTCGCTAAGATAAACCTGCTATCAATTATCGAAAAAACAAGCGAAATAAAGAGCAGTTTCCAAACTATTAAGAAACAATTGCTTAAAAATAATGGCGTCGCCCTGTTATCGATACCCGGGCATCAGCTCTATATTCGCTATGATGAAACGGCGCAAATATATCGCATTGGAGATCCCGGCCTTGGCCTGGTCCTGTTAAAAAATCCCGATGATTTCTTTGCCTGCCTGGAAAATTTGATCGAGACTTTTTATCCAAGTAATCCGACTATCTTACGCCTTTTTCAAATCGACCTCGCAGCACATACATAACCAGTGCTGCCATGAGCGCTGCCGGAATCGCGGCAAACCAATAGATCGAATTTAAGGAAATGCGGCTCACTTCCTCAACCTGGCCGATGCCGTATGCCGCAACGCCGTAGCCGAGCATGTAGGCGGCCATCAACCACCCCGCAATAACAGAAGCTATGGAGGAAAAGTCTTTTTCCCCAATGCTGAAAGTCAATGGGAAAAATCCTGAGCAGGCCAATCCGGCGAAACCAAACAGGGTGATGTTGCCAATCGGGCCTGAAAAGAAAGGAATGAGAAGGAAGGCGAGGCAGATCAAAAATGGCAGAATGATATAGATCCTGAAGCCGGAAATAAAACAGGTGAGGAGCGCCACTAAAATTCGGCCGGCTGTCACCATAGCCCAAAAGAGGGAAAGGGCGTAGCTGGCCTGAAGTGTTGTAAGACCTTTATCCTTATGCAAGTAGATGGTCGCCCAGTTGCCGAAAGTCGTTTCGCAGAAGCCATAGAGGAAAATAATACCCACGAAAACCCAGAAAGTTAAGGAAAAGCTCTCCGTCTTTCCTGTCTGGACCGCTTTTTGCACATTAGTGACGAAATAGGTGGATAGAGCAAAGAGGACGCCGAAGAGGGCGCTTAAACAAAGAGGGTCAGCCCACCAGGCTTCGATCGAATGGAAATAGACGAACAGGAGAGGGGCAACTGCCGTGCCAAGACCGAGCAGCGTGTGCATGCAGGCCATGGCGGACGAGGTGCGGTTCGGAAAAAGCTTCTCCACATAAGTGTTTAAAATCGTAATGGTGGATCCGAATCCGAGCCCCAGGAAAAGCATAGCTATCAGCAAAATAAAATAATTGAGGCTATGGGAGGCATAAAACAAGCTGGTGGCGGCAAAAAGGAGCATGGCGATGATGTTTGAGAAAAGGCCGAAGAGAAGAACTTCCTTCAACCCTCGGCTGGCGCCCATCTTTCCCCCCGCAAGCGAAGCGAAAATCGCGCCGATAATCATTGGAATAAAAATGCTGCCATACTCTCCGGTCGAGAGGTTTTGAAAATCAGGACTAGTGAGCATGGTTCCGGCGGCGGGAACGGTGACAAAGACAATCCCCTGCAATAGTCCGATAACATAAATCAAAATTATTTCAATCATTGCGACTCCTGCCAAATTTTAGAGATAGCGCAATGGATAATTTTGTACAAAGAAAATTAGCCGGCATTTTCCGGCATTTCGGGGTAGAGGTCACAGTCGTCAATATTGTAGTCGCGAATACTTTTGAGCATCGTTGAATTTTCCCATGTTTCACCCTCTTCACCGGATTCACGAAGTTCTCGCCACTTTTCATATCAAGGCGGATTCTTATGCCAAAGGTCCCCCCCCCATTTTTATACGAGGAATCACACCAAGCCGCAAAACTATATTTGATCAGCCGGCTGATAGCATTCTCCCTTATGTGCATGACGGATTGCATTTCCGCCAAAATAGAATCCAAAATATGAATGAGTTGTTTAAGCTCTGCATGGTATTGGAGGATATCCTAGAAAAAATGCCCCCTTATTCTCCAGGGAGCTTCAACGATCAAGACAACAAAAATAGCACCTTTTACCCTTTTCTCAACAAAAATCGAACTAAATATGATGTTGCAAGTCTTTTAGACCAATCCTCAGGTATGATTGCCGATGGAGAGGCTATGTCATTATCTTATGCATTTAACCAAAAAAGGAATCATCTTGTTGATTTTAGCAGCTTATCTGATTCCGAATTAACTGAGGCAATTTCGATTTTAAATAAGCATTTAAAAGCAGTCGGCCTACAGTTAAGTTCTTGATCGGTAAAAAAATCTTAGACACCATTTTTCCACCGCCGCTCAATCCTAACAAGCGCGACGATCTTTGATTCCACAATCAGGGTATGGGCTATACTACCACAACCAACTGAGGAAGGAGTCTTTTTTCTTGACTTTAGCGGTACGAAGAATGAATGGCCTTAACGAGCTGGCGACGGGCGGCTTTCTACAGATTTGTGAAAAATCAAGGGTCGCTTCTTTAGGCTTGATCCAGCCGCACATCTCCTCAAAATAGGAGGAGGTGTTCAGCTCTATGTTGTAGCATGAAGCTTGTAAACGGACCACCTGATTCACTAGGGTCTCAAAATCGCTTTTGGACCAGCGGTACTTTTTCACTAGGAGACTCAAAGCAGTCGGGTCATTAATCTTCCCATGGAGGAAGGCAGCAAAAGTGGTCATCTCCTTCAGCTCATTCGAATTGAGCAAAGCTCCCTTATCTTCGCGGGTCATATTCCAGGAGGAGCACAATATTGAGCCATTCGCCCCGACTATCGCGCATTTGAATCCTAGATTCCCCTGCTTCTTATTCAAGTCGGCCATCTCTTTGTAATAGTAATCGGCACCTGAGGCAGTCAGCGCCAAGAAACGGTAATTTCCACTTTCATCTTGAGTGACTAACATATTGCTAATCGGCTTGATGGCGGGTTCTGATTCGAAGGGGTGAAATTGTTCGGGTATGAAAAGTGGGGGCACCAGTGGGCCAGGCTTTCCGCTAATGGCCGGGAACAGTTTTCCCCGCTCCTTATTCCAAAATTGTCCGTCTAGTTTATCTTCCGGCCCGTAGCTTTCGCGATTGAAACGCACCTCTTTTTTGCTTTGATATTCCCCTTTGATTTCTAGCTGCTGCTCCACTTCTTGTTCTGTTTCTTTTTCCGCTTGCTGCTCTTGGCACTGCTCTCCATAGAGCTCCGCTCCATGGGGCACTCTCATCTTTTCGACTAACGCTTTGGTTTGTTCGATGATGAGATCTACTTTTTCCTGCTCTTCTGCAGTTAAGGAAATACCGAAATGGCTTTTTAGATCCTGGGTAAAGGCTTTTAAAACGATGTCGGGATCTTTTTCTTCAGAATCAAGCTCATAGATATCGAAAGGACGGGTTTTTTGGTGCTCTTTAACGGCATTGAGAAGGTCTTCTTTCGGTTCTTTTTCTATGAGTTACCATACATGATCTTCCATAATCTGGTGAATGCCTTGATAAGCGCGCATGACGATTTTGCTTTTGATGGCTTTTGCTTCATTCCGTACCATCCAGTAAAATAGCTTTTTTAAGTCAAAATCTGTGGAAATTTGCTTCGAGAGACCTTGCTGCATGATCCACACGATAGTCTGGGCATTATTCCAAAGAAGCAGCCGCTCTCTCATCGCCGCCTGAATCACTTCCGTAACGATTTGCTCTTTGCCTATGGTCAAACCCGCTTTGGCCTTATAGTTTTGCGTCACATCAGTGCCCGTGGCTTTTCCCAAGTCCAAATAGAGCATGATGGCCACATCGTCTTCTTTAATGCCCCTGTTCTTCATCGTCTCCAGCAGCTTAGTGCCGGGGATAGAAAACGTCTCGCCCCGGAATTTGGCTTTCATGACGCCCTCCTCAAAGTAACTTGCGAGCACCTCCTTATCTTGTTTGACGACTTCAAGATAAGCGTTGATGACCGTGCTCGGAAGCTCATGGCAAAGGAGCGCGCCGCGGTCGATGAGTGCGTTAAGATCGGGGCTGATTTGTTTCATGAAAGAGAGCGGGTCGTTAAAGGGTTGCAGCAGGCAATGGGCGTTATTTTTGGGCTGCAAGAGGGTGTGCAGCACTTCCGCCTCAAAAGCATGCTGGAAGCGGCAGCTGGTAAGGGCGATGGGGTAGGTCTCTTTGAGGCCAGGAGTTGCGGAAAACTGCACGCTCCTCGCAAAGCCGGCGTGCATCTCGGCAGGTGTGGAAGTGGCCTTCAATGTCGGCATCTCGATTTGCGGCAAAGCGAAGCCCAAGAGATACCGCTTGATCATGCTGGGTTTTTTTTGGATCTCTACTCTGGAAGAGAGTTCTTCGATCTTTTTATCACTTAAATCTTCCAAGCGTAAATCTCTTTCCTCTTCTGGAAGCAAAGAGAGGAAAAGCTTTTCGCTCGGTGTGATTTTCCCTTTTGTCCAGAGGAGCTCCTTGATGTGCGTCTCTTTTAGCTGCTCTAACATTTTTTTGACTTGGGCTCCTGGGATTCCCTGCTCTAAAGTCATTTGAATGGTCAGCGCCATCACCAAACCCGTATCGCTGAAGTGGGCCGTGGTATCTTTTCCTTCATGTTTGGGAGCCCCTGTCAGATCCCCTGTGTGAATGGAGGGGCCGTAGTTTTTAAAGCCTTGCAAATGCACGATATGAGTGATGTGCGTGTAGATAAAGGCTTTTGCGAGCACGATCAGATCGGCCATCTCTTCATCTTTCATCTCTTTTAACCAAGCGGGTCTTTTTTTCGAGGAGTCGTTTAGGTAGGCAAATAGTGCGGCTTGATCGACATTTGCAAATAATAAATTCTCTTTGAGGGAATCGATAAGGGCCTGCTGAATGGTTTTAAGATCTGCTTCGCTGATCTCTTTATCTTTTGTTTGAAAGTTTGTTTTTTCAAAGAGTACATCATAAAAATGGAGGAAGAGCTTTTGCTGCTGGATGGGAATTTTCACTCTTTTACCAAAGCTGCGAATGGTTTGCTGAAGGGGATCGGAATTGAGATGGCTCTCATCTTCGAGCTTGACGCCATGTTGTTTCAGTTCTGCTAGCACCTCTTCCGCGGCTTTCGCCAGTTCGAAATCTTTTTGGACATAGGCCATTTTTTTAGCTGTATTGATAGAGTGCCATGTGACGGCTTTGATCAGCAGCGTTTTATCGCCTCGCCAGCTTTGCAGTTTTTTGAGGACATCGGAAAACTCTTCCTTAGTCCACGTATGCTCAATTTCTCTCTCGAGCACTTCGAGCCTTTGCTTAAAGCACGCTTGTAAACTCTCGGGGATGTCTTGAATGCCGATCGAATAAAGCTCGTTTGTGTTCACAATGACGGGCAAATAGCCCCTTGCAGCAAACATGCGCGCTAAGATGGGGATGATCACGGCTGTTTTGCCCCCGCCGGCGGCAAATTGCAGCAAGAGGTGATCCATCGATTGTCCCTCTTTGCCCTCAAGAATCCACGTGAGCACTTCCACTTGTTCCGAGGATAAGATCTTGCCTGTCGCATATTCATAGACGAGAAATTCGGGGTATTTTTCGATATCGTAAGTGCGCTTTTTGGCTAAAATCATCCCTGCGCGCTGCTCGAGATAGGGGTCAAGCTTATCTTTTAAGAGCGCTAGCGCTTCATTTGCCTGGCTGATGCGCGATTTTGTGAGGCAATATTTGATGAGCAGCTGAAAGAGCTCTTCAGTATTTGTCAAAAAGCAGTTCTTCTCGGTCAGCAAGGAAGGCTTTTTATTTAAAAGAGCATCAAAAAGATCGCTCATTTCGATTTTGGAAAGCTGCTTGCCGCTTTGCGCCGTCTGCAACAAGAGCGCTCTCACATCGGTTTCGGGGATGGTGTTTGCTTTTTTGAGGAGCTCCTTCTCAATCTCTTTTAAGTCGGTCTCACTACTGCTTTTAAGCTCGGTTAATTGCTTCTTTAATCCGTCTGGATTCTGCAGGTTGTAGAGTTCCTTTTTTTGCGTTTGGTATTCAAGGTACCCCTCCTCGTAGTTTTGTAAGATCTTTTTTTCCATCAGCGTCGCATTCTCCATCTCTTCGGCCTTTAGAGGGAAAGATTCTTGGGGCGGGGTCTTGTGTGAAGTCTGACAAAACATCTGATAAAGGCCATTAAGAGGGGCCATAAGATCGAAATTCATGTTTGGCAAAGTCAGTTTCCAAAGAGGAGCCTTCACTGTAAAGTGGGGGTTTGCTTTCTGCTCCGTAGCGGCTAACGGCAAGGCTTCATATTCTTCAAAAAATTTGAGCTCTGTCAACGGTCTGCCCTGCTTATAAAGTCCTCTTTCCAGCTTCATGCATTTACGAATCACACCGTCGTAACAACTGCTTGGCGTATCCACACTGCATTCTGTAAATGGCTGAGGATTTTTAAGCACATAAAGCAATGTAGCGAGCAGGGCGTTTGTCTCATCCGTTATTTCGGCATCATTATGCAAGAGTAAAAAAAGATCAGCTCTGAGCGCCCTAATTTCTCTTTCATCCGTTGAAAGCGCTCTTTTAAATAGCTCATGATAATGCGTCTTCAGATATCTCAAGGCAGGAGGATCGAGTGTGATACCTTTGAGATTACCTTGATTTTTATCGTAATAGATGCGGGAAAAATGCGCCTCCCCGCTGACTTCCGGGCCGAATGAAAAATTGACGTATGGTTTATCGTCATCCCCCTTATCGAATTTTTCTTTATCGATCAGATACTTAATACTTTGAAGCCGCTCATCCGCTTCAGCCATCTTGGCAGTCGATGGAGTAGATATTCCTAAGCCCAAGAAAAAGTCCTCGGCCTGTGAAGGGAGGCGTAAATAATCAGGGATGGCATACACCTTTTCTTTAAAGAGACTCTTATTTTTTTCATAAAGGGCATAAAGCTTTCTAGCTTCGTCTTTCCGTCTACCATCCAACTTCAGATCGCTACCCGCTTTGCTCCATTTTGTCATATGGGTATGCATCCGATAAGTGAAGAGGCAATCAAAGGCGATCGCCGCTGGCGACTTATTGGTTAGTGTCGGTAAAAGATCAAATATTTTCCAGCAAAGGGCGCTGTTTTTCTCAAATGTCTCCGAAGCTTCCAAGGCTTTTTTCGCTTTGCGAAAATCATTTTGACACCGGTAAAGTAAAGCGAGGTAGAGGTTAGCTTCCGGTGTTTGTCCTAAAAGTTCCCCGCCTTGAAGTGTATAACAGAAATTAGGAGGAGCCCCTGAGAGCAATCCCTGAAGTGATAAGTTATCGCTTGAAAAGGCCAGGCTTTTCTTTGCCATGAGCGCGTTAGGTGGAACAATCACTTTTGTTTCCCCACTACCATTAACTAAAAGAAAGGCGCCCTTAAATAGGGGCATTTCCGTCCTAGAGAAGAGAAAGCCCGGATATTCCACACACTCCAGTTGATCCTTTTTCGGGATAAAGGAGAGACCGAGCTTTTTAAAAGTGATTTTCTTTAAAAGCGGGGGCTGCCCTTTAGTAAAGAGAAGATCGATATCGTTTAAGTCGGCATAGTCTGAAAGAAAGCTGAAGGCCTCTTTTTCTTTCAAGAGAAGCTCGCCGCTCTCACGCCACTCTCCCTCTTTATACACGAGTTTTTCGTTATAGTTGCTGTCCGTTTGCAACCAGCCTTCCTCTTTGCCTTGCTTTGTATAAAATATATGTCCACTATCTCCAACTTCCCAAGCCTCTTCCCCTTTCTGATTCTCTTTATAAGTTAAAGTGGTCATTTGACCCATAAAGACAACGTGCTGTTTCACTTTGCCAATGTCATTAACCAATCGATCTCAATTCAAATTCCCATCGGCCATCCAGGCTCCTGGCCACATTATCTTTCACTGTCATCGCCTTCTGATCTTTAAAAAAGCGCGTATATTTATCATCCCTATAATTCAACCAATCAAGATCTTGCGTCTCTAAATGAGATTTAGTGATTTTTAACGTTTGCAGATCGAGGGCAAATTCGCCAGCTTGCAGCTGATTTTCTGTGAGATGCCATTCCCGCTTCGTCTGATCCCCTGTGCAAGTGGAAAGAACATCATTCCCAAAAGCATTGAGCTCCTCTTGCGAAAGCCCCTTTAGCAGCCCTGATGCCCTTTGTTTGCATGCGCGCAAGCTTATGGCATTGTAAAAATCGAGGGTATGCGGGGTCTTTTGTCTTTGTGCATCTAGAGCCCCCCATTTCAGAATCTCTAAACTATCTTGTAAGGGCCTTTCCTCTGCCTGGCCGTAGGATTGAATCAGCAGCTTGGCGATGAGTTGTTTTTGCCAATAGGCAATCCCATTTCTTTGCAAAAGATCGATCAATAAAGGGCGCGTATCGATCCATTCGAGGGCAAATTCTTGTGGGCTACTGTGGCTTTGAATAGACTCCTTGAGGTAAGCGAGCACTTCGAGGCCCCAAAGAAGCGTATCCACATCGGCAGTTTTTAAAATCTGGGCTTGAAAAAGCTGGCATAAATTCAAGAAGTCTTCGGGGAAGTCCTCCAAGGCTTTATCTAACAGGCCATATTGGAAAAGCAAATCACTAACTCTTTCTCGTACCGCTCTATTTTTCAACAAATCGATGTGATGGGCAGCCCACTCTAGGCTTTTTTGCACTTGGACGCTTGGTTCCACTTCAATGACGCGCAAATCTTCATCGCTTTGAAGATCCAGCGTAGGTTCGTAACCGTTTCTCATGGCCGTGCCATACGGTGGACAAAGAAAATCTGGATGATACTCCCCTTTCGCTGCTCTCGAAGGTAGAAAAGTAAAATTTTCCATACAGTAATGCAGCTGGGAATAGGGTGTGCCCTTGGGAAGATGGCGGGCCAAAAAACTTTTTTCTCCCCACCTGCTGTTATTTGTTATATGAAGTTCTATCGTCGGTTTTTCTTCACTAACAGTTCGAGAATTCAAATAATTGGACCTAGACAGAAACGTATAAGCTTTTTCTGAGAAAGCATCGAGTTTATGGGCCGTAAGGGATAAACTTCTTAAAGTTTGGAAGGATTTGGGTAAAGGACAATTCTCGCTGCGACACATCAAATGGCAAAAAAGATCGCTCTCGGAATAATCCTTAGGTTCATAGCTTCCCTTTATGGTAAAGCACGCATTTTTTTTGTCCCAGGTAGAAAGCAAGGTGTGCATCACATAAGCAAAGGTAGATTCCTGGATACTGTTTAAGCCTTTCTCACCAGAGCCATTGTGGATAATATGACCCAATATTTTCGCCTTATTTTTGCAGCGATTTTCAAAATTAGCCATAATTCTTTTGACGCGTTCATAAGAGGCGGGGTTTCGAAAAAAGGACCAATCTTCAAAGACATTATTCAGGGCCAGGGCATAATTTTGTCCCAGCTTTAATGCCTCCAGGCGATTGGCCAATTGCGCTGCAATGTCATAGACGATCAAATGCACCTCAATGGCATAACCTTCCCCACATTCTATACTATGGCTTATAATTTCATTAATCTGGTTGAATTTATCCAAGAGGGTCTCAATCTGATTTTTGGGAATTTTGTCCCAAAAGGGATCTTTTTCCATGCCAGTCGGGGGAGGCAGGCTGATCATCAATTGATTGACTTCCATAAACTCTTCTTTAGATAAACTGGAATGCCGACTATATTCTCCAAATACAGCTATCACTTGGTCGAGATATTCTGAAACAGCCTCTGGAGTTAACTCCTCGGTTTTCCTGATTTGCAGCCTTTTTGGCAAAGGCAAGTCCTTTTGTAACGGTAAGTCTTCTTTTGCAGGAGGCGTCGACCCAGGGATGCTGGCTTTTCTTTGATCGGGCGCCGTAACATTTAATGAAAAAGGAAGCGGTTTTAGGGAAATGGTTTCCACATGCATTTCGCTGCGGATCTTGGTGCTGATGGCTTGCCCCAAAGCTAGCTCTTCGGCATCAATCATTTCGGGATAAAGCTTACACAATCTGATATCGAGCTGGTCCAGGGCTTCCAAAACAAAGGGAACGAGGCTTTTGTCTTGATGGGCCTTGCATTGATACGCTTCAATCAATGAAACGAGCTTTAAGTAATACTGAAAGCGCCTGAGCTCTTTTTCGGTCATCGTATTGTCTGTGAGAAGGATGTCTTTAATAGCCGTGCGCGTGTTAGCGCTCGGACAAACTCCCGAGCGTTGCGGAGTCGCACTGTGCAACAAAGAGCGTTCTTTAGGAATGGGCTTACCGTAAATGCGGAGCAGCCCGTAAAGATCGTTTTCGCTATAAGAGGCGATATTTTCTCTATGCCCTCCCAGTTTTACCCCATCCTTAGACTGGATAGGCTCACTTTCACTCAAGCGATTATCGTTTCTGAACTTGATAATGCGGCTGATTAAATCAAAACCCTCTTTAGAGTCCAGATCGACTTCAAATACAGGCGATTGGTAATCCCCTTTCCCATCCCTGGAAAAGCTATGATACTGCATCCCTGCCCCTTGATTCAAAGCGGAGATGGCATACCCATGGGCGCTTTTTTGCACCTTAAGAGTCAAATAGTGCCCATTATCCAATGTGACCCATCCCGAAGGGAGGTAGCAAACGCCATTTTTCTCGCACCGCTCGATGATCTCTTGGATGATCTCTTCTGTAGTTTGCTGGCTATAGGCGGTAAGAAAATGGGAAAGCTCTGCTAAGACCTGCCTGCCCTGTGAAACATCTACCCCTAAATGGGACATCTTAGGCAACAGATGGTCCAAATACCTGAAGGCATTGCGGGGATCATCCCCTTCCAAACCCGTAGCCTCCAAGCTACTAGCGCAGTGAAGCTGAATGAACCCCCTTTTATCAAAGTCCTCAAGAGGCGGCCCCTCCAACATCTTTTGCGCTCGTCCCTCGATTTCCCTAAGCTTTTCCTTCTCAAAAACAGGCAATTGGGAGCTAAATAGGGGCGATCGCAACTCAATAGAATTCATGAAAACCTCAATTGTTTCTATAATTATAACAAGAGAGTATTAAGAAATAATCGAGATTATGTAAAATTTTGGCATTTAAGGATGGGAAAAATAAGCGAACTATTTTATTTTGACAAACATCTTTGGATAGAATAAAAATTGCTAGAATCATTAATCCTTTCAAAATGGAGGAACCCTATGTATTTTACACAAATCAGAATTAAATGTTTTTGCGCAGCTATGCAGCTCTTTCTTTGGGCTGGCTATCTGTCTGCATCGGCGACGGTAACTGTCTCGATTGATGAGACCTCAACCCAACCGCTTCAGTCAGGATTCTCCGGGTACAATGCCATCTTTGCCACCGGATCCTCTTCAATGCTCGATACCAATTTACAGTCCATCACTAAGACTCTTATGCCAAGATGGTTCCGTTATCCTGGCGGCACCTTGTCTGATGCATTCGAAGTAAACTCGGGTTACTTGAACTTAGATTGGGCAAATCAAATAAACAACAGCTTTCTCGTAACAGCTTATTACGAACTATTAGGCCGTGCCGGTGGAGCCCAAATTGAAGATATGAATACCTTTACAAAGGCTGTCAACGCCCAAGGAATCGTCGTATGTGTAAACGGTTTTACCGATACTGCAAACTCGATTGGCACTTTTGCGGCCAATGCCAAAGCAAATTCCTATCCTGTCATTGTTTACGAACTGGCAAATGAGCCATACCTATTTCCTAATTTTTTTTCATCCTCAACCGCGTATTTAGAAGCTATGCAGCCATACTCAGCTGCAATCAAGGCTGCTGACCCGACAGCTAAAGTCTCAGTCTTTATTAAAGGGGTAAGAAACGGTACAAATTCCTGGCAGAAAGGTGTCAACAACTTTGCTAATCCCTATTGGGACTACATTTCCATACACGACTACCCTAATTTGAATAGCTCAGAGGGAACTACAATATCTTTAATTCCCTCTCTCAACCATGCATTGGCATCGATAGTAAATGCGATTACAAGTACAGTCAAAGACTACACTAATTTAACAGCTCCCATTATTATTAGTGAATATGCCCCAGGTCAACCATCGAATGGATTTTATGGCACACTTTATGGCGGTATCTATGTTGCTGAGTTTGCACTTCGCGTAGCGACGTTGGAGCAAGTTATTCATATTGGGCCCCATGCGCTTTTAGGTAATAATGCTGGATTAGATTCGGTGAATAATTATAATAATGCAGTTTACAATGCAGGCCAAAATATTGCCGCAAATGTGCCGGGTGCAGAGCCAATAGACACAACCAAAAGTCCATACAATTTTGGTTACTTTGCCAGTGCGCAGGCAGCAGCTTACGCTCTTGCATCGACAGCCATGGCAAACGCTACCGACTTAGCCGCGACCTCTGTAACTGGCGGCGGGAATGTCGCGAATGGCAAGAATAACAATCTGCCAGCCGTTCATGCGCAGGCCTTCACAGATGGAACAAATACCTGGTTAGTCGTGACAAATAAGAGCAGTACTGCGCAAACGATGTCCATTATTGATCAAGTTCACGCACCAGGCACTGCGCCGCTTACAGTAACGACAGTAACTGCGGAGGATCCATTGACGATAAACACCTCCAGCACCACAGCCACAAACTCATCAGGTCAGTCTGTGCCGGTGGTGGCACCCGTGACAACTGAGGTTGTAAATGGAAATATACCTTTACCGGGTTATTCAGTGCTTTTGTTAACTTGGTAGTCAGAGCCCTGCACTCCCTCAAAGAGACATTCCCGCTGTGCCTTCCCGATTTATTTCGAAAATTTTGGGATAATTTCCCCCATAATAAAAAAGCCATATAAATGCGTATATTGGTCTTTTTTATTATGGGGTGCATTAACGCGAATAATACGAGAAAAACAAAGCGGAATGAAACATGGTATGACCTCTAATTTTAGGGGGTCAAACTTTGCCTGTCTTTTACGAAAATTAATTAAATATTTATATTATCTCCGAGCCCCAGGAAAAGCATAGCTATCAGCAAAATAAAATAATTGAGGCTATGGGAGGCATAAAACAAGCTGGTGGCGGCAAAAAGGAGCATGGCGATGATGTTTGAGAAAAGGCCGAAGAGAAGAACTTCCTTCAACCCTCGGCTGGCGCCCATCTTTCCCCCCGCAAGCGAAGCGAAAATCGCGCCGATAATCATTGGAATAAAAATGCTGCCATACTCTCCGGTCGAGAGGTTTTGAAAATCAGGACTGGTGAGCATGGTTCCGGCGGCGGGAACGGTGACAAATAAAAATCAAAATTATTTCAATCATTGCGACTCCTGCCAAATTTTAGAGATAGCTCAACGGATAATTTTGTACAAAGAAAATTAGCCCACATTTTCCGGCATTTCGGGGTAGAGGTCGCGGTAATCTTCCCAGGTAAAAGGTCGCTCCCGATCGGGACGGGGTTTCTCCTCCACCATTTTCCAAAGGTCGAGGGAGAGAAACCACTCATAAAAGAGGCGGTGTTCCTGGGGCAGAGCATCGATATTTTTTTCCAGGTATTCCTGTATATCGCGATAGAGAACGTAAGTTACTCTATCCGATTTACAGTTTGTTATGAAAGGGCGAAACTGTTGGATGAACATCTTGGGAGAATGAATAAAGCCGTAATCTCGCGGATCCTCACCCGTAGCTAGAATATTAAACATCGTGCGGTTACACTTTTCACATTGATTGCAATTTGGAGTGCTTTGATTTGAGTTCCTGGGTTGAAAACAAACGGCAAGTTTGGGTTTTGGCATTTTCCTTGCCAAGCAAAAAGCAGATATACAATTAACCTTGTCCACTCTAGTCATATCAAAACCATCATGTTTGACTTGAAGCCCCATTGGAGAGAGATTTTCATCGATAATGGGATTGGCGACTCTGAACATCGGCTTGCCATCTGGAAAATTGTTTGCACGCCAATGAGTATCTGATCCGATATATAACAAGGGGGTCCCCATAGCATATAGGAAGGGAGTTGTTATGCCAACCCAGGCTAATCCCATGCTGGTATCCCATAGCCAATCAAGGATGTCGCAAGATACATTATTGAGATAGCCCCTTTTCAAAAATTGCTCATGATTTACGTAAATCGTATGGAAATCAAAGTGATGCTTTTTCGCAAAACCAACGGCAATTTCATTGGGATTATTAAAGGAGATCAGATGGGGGTTTTCATCGAAGTGGCGAAAGAGGGTTGCGGTGGAGTCGAGACCCGCTGTAAACAGCATGGCCGGGCGAGTATCCCGTTTAGGAGGGATATTCTTTACCAGGCGCTTCGGTTTGAGCTCGCCTTTCCATGACGTATTGCAGAAATACCTCTTGTGAAACTCCTTTATCTTAATCAATGAATAATAGAGATCCTCATCCATCTCATCGATCGTGTATTCTTCCCCGGAAAACCAAACGACAGCGATGAGGTTCATGATGAGAGGCACCTCGACAATCGAAGGAGGCAGTTCCTGCAAATTCACTTCCTTGGGATAAGCAAGAAAAAAATCCTGGTTTACGTATTTTTGATTAAATTCATCCGTTAAGTGAAAACGAACTCCGCCATTTTCGAAGGTTTTAGACACGATTAATGACGTTGCAGCAGAGAGCGTCAGTGGAATAGCCAGGAACAAATTCAATAAATATTTCATATTTTAGCCCTAATATTTTACCGAGGCTTATAAGTAATTCTTTTCATTTTGTCAAATAATTCCCGTTGGATTAAATTTGAACTCGACTTTGCCCATTTTTTGAACGAAGATTCCGAGATGAGGCAAGCGTAATGAATTTCGAAGGATAGGATGTTTATACCCATCCTGAGAAATTCATTTAGCTGGAGGAAGCTTCAATCGGAAGATGAGTTCAAAAAATGGGCAAAGTCGAGTTGAAGGAAACGCTGCGAGGTAAAAATGAAATTCTTGGTTTTTCTATGGTCATTCGCCTTAGTTCATGGCGAGGCCATTTTAGACTCCCCGGTCATCATCAGCTTAAGCCGCCACATGGATAGGTATGAGGAAACGCATAGACTCATGGAAAAGGCGGGTTTTACCCATATCGTGCGCTTTGAAGCCATTGACGGCTATCACACAAGCGAAGATTTTTTTAAAAACCTGAATATCTATGATGACCGCCTTGGCAGGAGAGGATGCGCCGCTTCCCATCTCACCCTCTGGAAGAACTTTGTGGAAAATGGTTCTGATAGAGAGTATTTGTTTATCTGCGAGGATGACATGCTTCCCCACTCAGACTTTTCCCGCCTGTTTCCAATATATTGGGAAGCCACCCCAAAAGACTTTGATATTGTGCTGGTTGGGAATAAATTGGCCAATAAAAGCGATGATCTGGTTGTCTCTATTCCGGCCATAGCTCTTCACGCCTATATCATAAGCAAAAGGGGAGCCCAAATCCTATTGGATAATTACCGTGAAATTCCAAAAGAGGGCAAACCCTCTCTTTACATCATCGACAATTTTGTTAAGCGCATGATGGAGGAAAATAAAATAACCTATTACTGCTATAATGGGAAAAAATTTCCGGACCGGATAAATGAGGAGAAAATCCGGAAAAATTTTGCCACGGGCATCTGTTTTCAAAATCTGGAATTTGATTCGACAATTGCCAAGAAAAATTGGTTCGTTCAATATTTCCAAAGGTTTAAAAAATGGATCAGTTAAATGAGAGGTTTCACATTTTTAAGATCTTTTTTTTTTATGGATTTTCCCAATGCTCTATGGGCAAAATAGCTGTGATGTAGCTACCATTTTAGATTTCCCTGTCATCATTAGCTTAGGCCGTCATATGGAACGGTATGAAGAAACCTATAGACTGATGGAACAAGCCGGCTTTACCAATATTAGGCGCTTTGAAGCCATTGACGGCTATTTTACAAAGGATGAATTTTTTAAAAAGCTCAATATTCAAGCCGGAATGCCCGGACAAAAAGGATGCACCGCCTCACATCTTGTCCTCTGGAAAAGATTTGTAGAAGATCCTGCAGAAAAAGAGTTTCTTTTTGTTTGTGAAGATGACATGTTACCCCACTCAGACTTTCCAAACCTATTCCCTTTATACTGGGAAGTAACACCAAAAGATTTTGATATTTTGATGGTGGGTAATGAATTAATCGAAAAAATTGAAACGGAAGATTTAATTATAACAATACCCGCCCAAACAACTCATGCTTATATTATAAGTAAAAATGGAGCCAAACAATTATTAGATTTATACCAGAAAATTCCCCAAAATAGCGATGGATTAGATTTCATTATTGATGTATTTATTAGAAAAATGATGCAACAAAAAAAAATAATCTTCTACTGTTACAATGGAAAAAAATATCCCGACAATATTAATCAAGAGAAAATTGTACAAAGCTGCAATACAGGAATTTGCTTTCAAAACCTAACTTTTAATTCTACAATAAGTATAGAATAAATTATGCACTTGTTTTTACTTTTAATGATTTTATTTCAATTTTCTGAAGTCCACTCAATTCAACCGCTAATCAAGCGGGACTTACAAGCTGTTGGCGGTGATGTGCTTGAACAATTCCTGATTGATAATCTGAAAGATCGAAAAGTTGGCTATTGTCCTAATCCCGGCAATGCCGGAGATGCCTTAATCTGGTATGGCACCATTTGTCTATTCAAAAAATTGGGTATTTCACATGTCCCCTATTACAAGAAATCGAAACCCCGGTCAAAGATTGATGTGATAGTGTTTGGAGGAGGAGGGAATCTCATCCCCTATTACGATCATTGTTCTAC
Source organism: uncultured Chlamydiae bacterium (assembly GCA_963696295.1). Classification (GTDB taxonomy): domain Bacteria; phylum Chlamydiota; class Chlamydiia; order Chlamydiales; family JAJFMB01; genus CAVOJR01. Next base: position 3,257,561 of record CAVOJR010000001.1, read on the forward strand.
CTTTTTAGGTAAGGCCATGAAAACGGGAAAACCGCTGATTCTGCTCCCTCACACCATCCAGGGGCACGAAACATTACTAGCCAACCTTTCACCTAATGTGACACTCTTTTGCCGGGAACAGATGTCTTATGAATACTGCCAACGGATTGTCCCCTTTCCCGAAAATCTGTTTCTTGCTTGCGACCTCGCTTTTTACGCAGATATGACACCATTTGTATCAAATAGGGAAGAGGCTAAAAACCTGTTTGCTTTTCGCATGGATTGTGAAATAAACAAAATGAGAGAGGGAATTCGATTGCCTGATACCAATCTGGATATCTCTAATTCATTTGGAAGAATCACCGAGGTAAGCTCCTATGCTCAAAATTATGCCATGTTGGAAAAATTTTTGAACATCATCAATGCCCACGAGGTGGTTTGGACAGACAGACTGCATGTGGGAATTGGCGCTTTTTTACTGGGAAAGAAGGTACATCTGTTTGATAATTCCTATGGGAAAATTCGTGCCGTTTACGAAAGCACAATCAAACCGTTAGATTATCTCAACCAGGTCGAATTTCATGAAGATTGGGAAATGTTCAGGGATTCAACCGCATTAGCCGAAGCCTTCTCAGGTTGATCGCAGGCTGTAATTAACTTATGATGGCAGCTAAATTTGATGGCTGCAATATCTTTTTCTCGACCAGAGTCTGTAAAAGGCGCTGCGGCAGAAATCCTTTAAGATTCTCGGTAGAGTGCAAGCCAAAAAAGCGGGCAGGGGAAGTTTCATCTCTTGGCATGTTTTTAGGGTGGACTCGAACAAAAGAAGGGCCCATGGGTCTTTTGGCAATTGAACTGCTAAAAAAAACTCTTAGAAAATGCCATAAGGCGCCATCACTGTCACTTCAAAACCCAGCTGAATCAGCCCCCTTATAAGGCTGTTTAAGAATTTCTAAAGCTTTGTCTATATCCTCAGCCGACACCTGATAAGCTATTCGTTCTCTCTTAGGGTCATAATTATCAACTGTTTCAATTGTAAAGCCTGGATCTGCCGGATTGCTCCGTAGTCGAACTGTAAAAGAATGACGAGGAGCTATAAAATCAAATATTTTTTCCAATTCCTTAAGCTCAGCCGATCTTATTGGCCCTATTTTGCTATCTTGAAACCGCTCAATTAAACGCTCTTGCAAAAGCTTCAATTTTCCATGCTTTGCTTTGATTGATTCAATTTCTGTTTCTGTTTCTGTTACTGGAGCCTTTTCAAATTTTTCTAAAGCCGCCATCAATTTAGGAACATCGTACACAATCACACGAGTTCCTAAACCGGTACTACTCAAATTTGTACCCACTGTTTTAGAATCCAATTTTAGAACATCTTTCATGAGATTGGAAATGGACTCAGCTTGCGAAGGGTCTTTATAAATCTTGGAAATCTCTTGATTTGATTTTTCTTGCCAATCTACCGCTTCATAGCCGAGTCTTGCAGTAAAGTTTTCTAATCTACTAGTTGCTGACATAACCACTCCTAATTTCAATTTATTAGTGTAAATCAACATTATTAATTTGTCAATTATTAACTTATAATTAAGTTACCTAGGGATTGCAAAAAAAATCCTCAAACTTCCTAAGCTACCCTACAACCTTCAGCATTGGGAATAGGCGCTTTACTGGGAAAGAAGATACATGATAGGAAAAGTTCGGTTTACGAAAGCACCATCAAAGCATCGCAGGCTGTAATTAACTTAGGATGGCAGCTAAATTTGATGGCTGCAATATCTTTTTCTCGACCAGAGTCTGTAAAAGGCGCTGCGGCAGAAATCCTTTAAGATTCTCGGTAGAGTGCAAGCCAAAAAAGTGGGCAGGGGAAGTTTCATCTCTTGGCATGTTTTTAGGGTGGACTCGATGATGTGGGTTAAGACAAATTGGGAGCAAAAGAGGGGGCTCATTGGGGTCTTTTGGCAATTGAATCTCTTTGTGGGCTTTGGGCCATCGGTAGGCGAGCCGGTGAAGCTTCGGTCCGGAAAACGTCCTTGGCTTTTCTAACATTTCTAAGAGATGCTTAATGAGGAGGAGCCCGAACTCGCGAAAGAAAAAAATAGAGATTTTTGAAATGAAAAATGCGATTTGTGAGGAGTTCAACCCGCTTGGGTTGGACGACAAACAAAGTGCATTTTTCATAAAAAGATCATTTTTTTATCGCGAGGACTTGTTAGGGAATCCCCCGGCGAGTACCGGGGGTAAGCAATGTTATTTTGCAAGAACTGCCAAAATCAGAAGCGCCACGATGTTGACGATTTTGATTAAGGGGTTAATGGCAGGACCGGCTGTATCCTTATAAGGATCGCCAACGGTATCGCCAGTAACGGCTGCCTTGTGGGCTTCGGAGCCTTTGCCTCCAAAGAAGCCCTCTTCGATCCGCTTCTTCGCGTTGTCCCAGGCGCCGCCGCCGGATGTCATCGACAATCCGACAAAAAGGCCCGTGACCACCACGCCGAGCAGCATCGCGCCGACGGTTGTAAACGCTTCAGCCTGACCGATAAAGGTGTTCATAAGGATGTAGATCAAAATTGGAGCCAAGACCGGAATCAAAGATGGGAGTATCATCTCCTTAATCGCCGATTTGGTCAAAATATCCACTGCCTTCGCATAATCAGGCTTCCCTGTTCCTTCCATGATCCCTGGAATCTCTTTGAATTGACGGCGCACTTCTTCCACGACGGAACCCGCGGCTTTACTTACCGCCATCATGCTCATGCCACCAAACAGATAAGGAATCAAACCGCCTAAAAAGAGTCCGATGACGACATAGGCGCTTTGCAGCACAAATTGACATTCATGCTGGGGAAAATAGTGGGTGAGGTCCTCGATGAACGCGGCAAAAAGCACTAAAGCCGCCAAACCGGCTGAACCGATGGCATACCCTTTCGTCACGGCTTTAGTCGTGTTGCCAACGGCATCCAAAGCATCGGTCGTTCTACGCACTTCCTGCGGAAGGTTAGCCATTTCAGCAATACCGCCGGCATTGTCCGTCACCGGTCCATAAGCGTCCAGGGCAACTATCATCCCCGCCAAGGCGAGCATAGTCGTCGCAGCGATCGCGATCCCGAACAGATCAGCGTTCAGGAATGAAACCAAAATACCGAGGCAGATGACGATAACCGGCAGCGCGGTCGCTTCCATGGAAACGGCAAGCCCTTGAATAATATTGGTGCCATGCCCTCTTGTTGAAGCTTCGGCTATGCTTCTCACCGGACGGTGGGATGCCAGAGTGTAATACTCGGTGATCCACATAATCAGCCCTGTTACGGCAAGTCCGGTTAAGGAGCAGTAAAGCAGATTTAATCCGTTGAACGTTTTACCGGCAACCGTGTAGACGGTATCAAAGCCGATCATATACTTCGTTAACAAAGCTATGAAAATCAGCGAAAGAACAGCCGTGACTATTGTCCCTTTATAGAGGGCGCCCATAATATTGTTCTTTGAGCCCAGCCGGACAAAAAATGTGCCGATAATGGTCGCCAGAATGCATACGGCCCCAATCGCTAAAGGATAGATCATAAAGGTGTCGAGAATGGCGTCTTTAAAATAGACACCGGCGAGCAGCATCGTTCCCACTATCGTTACGACGTATGTTTCGAACAGGTCGGCTGCCATGCCGGCGCAATCGCCCACGTTATCCCCGACGTTGTCGGCGATGACGGCAGGGTTTCTCGGATCGTCTTCAGGAATGCCGGCTTCAATTTTGCCGACGAGATCGGCTCCCACATCAGCGCCTTTCGTGAAAATACCGCCGCCAAGTCTCGCAAAAATGGAGATCAGGGAAGCGCCGAAGCCGAGAGCAACTAAAGCTTCCAGCAGATCGCGGATGGGCAAGTTTGACGATTTCAAGAACCAATAATAAAGGGTGATCCCCAGCAGTCCCAAGCCCACCACCAGAAGACCCGTGATGGCTCCAGCCTTGAAGGCGACATCTAAAGCTGATTGCAATCCCCCTCTGGCGGCTTCTGCAGTGCGGGAGTTGGCGCGGACCGATACGTTCATGCCGATAAAGCCGGTCAGGCCCGACAGCACAGCTCCAATCACAAAGCCGAGGCCCACATACCAGCCGAGCAGCCAGGTTAATAAAATAAAAATAACGACCCCAACCAAAGCGATAGTCTGGTATTGCCGTTTTAAATACGCGCTCGCGCCTTCTTGAATGGCGGCTGCGATTTGGCGCATTTTATCATTGCCTGTGCTAAGAGATAGCACTGAGCGAATCATAACCAATCCATATAGAAGGGCTACGCATCCGCAAGCAATGATTAGTCCATAAGCTAATGTCATAAGAAACTCCATGTCTTGTTTCGGTAAATTCTTCGGCTATAATTGTGATGAAATTTTGAAAATAGCCAGTCCGCCTAGGATAGCAAAAAAAAAGCATTTGTTAAAGAAAATTCATTCTTCATTTGGGGAAGAACGCTGCTGTTTTTTCTCGCTGTGCTTCTGTTTGTCGTCTAACATTTTTAATTTGGCGCGATGGGAGCGCTTCCGCTTCTGCCTTCGGATCTTCTCTATCTCTTTCTGCTTTTCGGACTTATCTTTTAAAGTAATTTCCTCTATCCGCTCGCAGAGCATCTGCCTCGCATAATAGCGGTTCAGCGCCCGGGAGCGATCTTTTTGACATTTTATTTCAATGCCGCTTGGTTCATGCTTGATATAGACGCAAGAGGCAGTTTTATTGATTTTTTGCCCTCCGCTGCCGGAACCTAAGATAAATTTTTCTTGAATGTCGGTTTCCAGAATGCCGAGTTTTTCCATTCTTTTTTCCAGATCATCCAATTTTTCTTTTTTTACGACCATAACCCTATGATAAATCAATCGGACTCAAAAGAAAATTAATTTTTTTTGACCCGAATATCTGCTTCCCCTAAGATGAAGAATATGAATAATGGAACCTCACGCGCAATTACCTCTATAGGAGATTACTCTCTCTTAATCTTTCGCGTTCTTTTTGTTTCGCTAAAGCGGCCGCCCTCTTTTAAACAAATCCGCGATCAGCTCTTCGAAATCGGCGTTCTTTCCCTCCCCGTCGTAGCCATTACCGGCTTTTTTACCGGCATGGTTCTCGCCGCGCAAGCTTATTACCAGCTCTACGATAAAGGGCTTTCCGGAGCAACCGGTCTCATGGTGACTAAAGCGATGATGGTAGAGCTTGGACCGGTCTTGACGGCCTTCATGATCACCGGCAGGGTCGGCGCAGCCATGTGCGCGGAACTTGGCACCATGCGCGTCACGGAGCAGATCGACGCCCTTCAATCGATGGCGGTCAACCCTTTGCGCTATCTCGTCGCCCCCCGCTTTATCGCAGGTTCTGTCGCCATGCCTCTCTTGACCGTTTTCAGCAGCATGATGGGCATCCTGGGCGGCTATATCATCGCCGTCTACTACTACGGCCTCCCTTCAAATGCTTTTTTGGATCCTTTGCCGACAAACATCACCATCTTCGACTTTGTCAGCGGCCTTGTCAAAGCCTTCTTCTTCGGCATCATCATAGTCACCATCTCCTGCTACAAAGGGATGAGAACGCGCGGCGGCGCGGCCGGGGTCGGCCGTTCAACGACCAATAGCGTCGTGATTTGCTATTCGATCATCCTGATCTGCAATTTTCTCCTCACAATCGGATTGAATAGCGCCCACACTTATTTAAATCTTCTTTACGCCAGGTGGATCGCATGAACGAAGAGAGGAAAAAAGCGACTATCGTCATCCGCCACCTGAAGAAAAAATATGGCAATATCGAGGTGTTAAAGGACCTCAATTTAGACGTCCTCGAAGGGGAGACCCTTGTCATTTTGGGCCGTTCGGGCGTTGGAAAAAGCGTCCTTTTGAAACAAATCATTGGCATCGAAACGCCAAATAAAGGATATGTCGAGGTTAACGGTGTGCGTATTTCGGACATCAATCCCATAATCCGCCATCGATCTGTCAAAAACATGGGGATGCTCTTTCAGGGCGCCGCTCTTTTTGACTCGATGAATGTGTTCGAAAATACCGCCTTTTATTTGCGTCAGCATGAACACCATTTAACCGAAAAAGAAATCCGGGACAGAGTCAATGAAGCGCTGGAAATGGTGGGGCTCCAGGGCACGCAATCAAAGATGCCCTCCGATCTTTCCGGCGGGATGCGGAAACGCGCCGCTCTTGCGAGGCTGATTGTTTACCGCCCGACCATCATTTTATACGATGAGCCGACCACAGGCCTCGACCCGATCACATCCATGCAGATCAACGAATTAATTATTGCTACCCAAAAAAAATTGCAGGCGACCAGCATCGTTGTGACCCACGATATTCGCTCCGCCCTGGAAGTGGGCGACCGGCTTGCCTTTCACGATGAAGGCAGAATCAGGCAGATAGCGCCAAAAAGGGACTTTGTCCACATCGATGATCCCCTGCTCCGCTCATTTTTTGAAAATGCCGCCATCCCCTATGAGGAAATAAAAAAGGAGTTTCGACGAAATCATGATTGACCAAACAAAAAATATGATGATTGGCCTCTTTGTCATCGCGGCCTGCGCCATCATTACCTTCATTATTTTATTCCTCCATCCCAGCGTCGGCGATGAAGGCAGGGTGCTGCGCGTGCGCTTTGCGAACGTCGACAAGTTAAACATTGGAACAAGGGTTACTTTTGCCGGCAGACCGGTCGGAGAAGTCGTTGAGATCACAGAAATTCCCGCTGTGGTTTCCGAGAGGGTCGGCCAGGATGGCAAGATCTACGCCTATGAACTGAAGCTCGCTGTTGATTCCAAAGTAAATGTGTTTAATACCGATGCGATTTACGCCAGAACTTCCGGCCTGCTCGGTGAAAAATCGGTGGAAATCACCCCGGGCCCCTTAAAAAAAGGGAAAGAACTGATCAATCTGAACGATCACGTCATTTACGCCGAAGAATCGGGATCGGTCGAGGACGCATTTAAAGAATTTTCTAAAATATCCTGCAAAGTAGATCACACTTTGGAATATTTAATGAATACCCTGAAAGAAGTTCAAGATAGAGAAACCATCAAAAAGATTAATACCACATTAGAAAATACAAATCTTTTATTAACCAGATTTAATGCCAAGTGGCCCGTCATCGACTCGACTCTCAACAATCTCAATGAAATGACATCGAAGTGCCATTCCCTTACCTGCAAATTAATGAACGGCGAAGGATGTTTGGGGAAATTATTTTGCGGCGACGATCTTTATTTGCGGACGACTTCTGTGATCAGCAAAGCGGAAACGATCATGGACGATATCAATCACTGGGGCCTTCTATTCCATCTTGATAAAGGGTGGCAGCGCCTGCGCGCAAGAAGAATGAATTTGCTGCAAAAATTGTGCACCCCCCAAGAATTCCGCAATTTTTTCAATGATGAAATCGATCAAATTTCAACTTCACTTTCCCGCGTATCTATGATATTAGATAAAACATGCTATAATCCTTGCTGCGGCTGCCTTCTGGAAGACCGGGAATTTGCCAAGGTGTATGCGGAGCTCTTACGCAGAGTGGAATCGATGGAGGAGGCTCTTAGAATGTACAATCAGCAATTAGTGGATTGTGAAGTAAAACAAACGGAACTTTGTACTGACTGTAGGTAAATAATGGAACATATCCCGTACTCGCAAATTAAAAAAGGAACCTTTTTGATTTCCACCCCGGAAATTGACTCTGGTATTTTTTTCCGCAGCGTCGTGCTGATATGCGAACATAGTCAAAACGGCTCATTCGGTCTGATAATCAATAAAAAACTTGATTTGGAAGTCCCGGAAGATATCATCAGTTTGAGCAACATGTCAAACCCGGCCATCAGCATTCGGGCGGGAGGTCCTGTTCAGACTAATCAAATGATGCTGCTCCACGACTCGGACAAAATTCCCAATCAGACCATGCAGATCTGCGATGGAGTGTTCTTGGGAGGAGACATCCAATTTTTACAAGAGAGCCTGACGGATGAACGGGGTCCCCATGTCCACCTCTGCTTCGGGTATAGCGGCTGGGGAGCGGGATTACTGGAAAGGGAATTTTTGGACGGCCACTGGTTTCTCTATCCGGCCACAAAAACAGATATATTTGGCGTGACGCCGGAATCGCTATGGCAAAAGCTATTAAGAAAAATGGGAGGCAAATATGCCTCCCTATCAATGATTCCTGAAGACTTATCGTTAAATTAACGTTTCGAGAACTGGAATCGTTTACGCGCGCCGGCAAGACCGTATTTCTTACGCTCTCTCTTCCTTGGGTCGCGAGTAAGATAACCTACAGCCTTAAACGCCTTGTGCAAGGTCTCATTATCTTCGGACAGGGATCTGGCCAAACCGAGGCGAATAGCAGTCGCCTGCGCTTCGATACCGCCGCCTTTGACGCGGATAATCATATCGTATTTTTTAAATCCGCCAATTTTCTCGAATGGGGATAGAATTTTATCTCTTTGAATTTGAAGTGGGAAATACTCTTCAAAAGCGCGGTTATTGACATCAATTTTTCCGTTTCCATCGCGAAGACGGATCGACGCCACGGCAGTTTTACGACGACCTGTGCCTATTTTTTCCTCTATTGTCATAACTTAAGAATCCTTTAAATGTTCACTTTGATTGGCTGTTGTGCATCCATTTGATGCTCCGCTCCGGTATAAAGACGCAGTCTTTTCAACTGTTTACGAGCTAAACTCGTCCTTGGCATCATCCCTTTTACGGCGTGCTCGATGACATAAGCCGGCTTACGCGACAGCATCACACTATAGGGAACTTCACGCAGACCGCCGATATAGCCGGTATAGTAATGGTAAGTTTTACGGGCTGCTTTCGAGCCTGTAACTGCGATTTTATCGACGTTAATGACAATAACGCCATCGCCAACGTCGTTGTGCGGTGTAAAGCCGGGGGTGTGCTTTCCGCGTAAAATTTTTGCTACTTCACTGGCAAAGCGTCCAAGCGTTTTGCCGGCAGCATCCAAAACAAACCATCTGTGTCCGTCTTCATGACTTTTCTTGCAGGGTGTTTTGTACAATCGGGCAGGTTTCTTTCTCTGGTCCATCGAATTTATCTCCAGTAAATCATTTATAATTCAAAAGGAAGATAATAATAATAATGGCAATTTTTGCCAATGGTTTTTTCATGCTTTTTCTTATCCCTTGAAAAAAAGGGGGGAGATGGCATAAATTTGTTCTTCTTTCAAAGGAAATCCTATGCGTGAAGACCCTAAAACCTTTTACATCCGCACTTATGGGTGCCAGATGAATGAGCTGGACACCGAGGTGATGCGCGGTATTTTGGAAAATCGCGGCTTGAGCCGGAGCGATGATGAGATGGAGGCAGATATTTTAATTTTTAATACCTGTTCCATCCGCGATCTCGCCGAGAGGAAGGCCATGGGTAAAATCGGAAAGCTGGGAACCGCCCGTCATAAGCCTGCCATTATCGGAGTCACCGGATGCATGGCGAACGCTAAAAAAGACTCCCTTTTTAAAAAACTGCCCCACATCGACTTTGTCCTCGGGACTAATAATATCCATGAATTGAGCAATGTGATCGACGATCTCCTTTCCACCGGCAGACAAACGGCCAGAACCGACGACACCTTTCAGCACGAGCTCGACTATTTGAGCGCAAAACGGGATGATAAAGTCTCAGCCAACGTCTCCATTATCCGCGGCTGCAATAAATTCTGCACCTACTGCGTCGTCCCCTATACGCGCGGCAAAGAGGTTTCAAGGCCTCCTGAGCACATTGAAGAGGAATGCCTCAGGCTGGTTGCGAACGGCTATAAGGAGATCACTTTGCTAGGTCAAAACGTCAACAGCTACGGCAAAGACCGGCCCGACTGGAAATGCCTTTTTCACGATTTGCTCTATCGTTTGGATAAGATCGAGGGGCTGGAGCGGATCCGCTTTATGACCAGCCATCCGGTGGACATCACGGTGGAACTGATGGAGGCCATACGCGATCTCGACAGTTTGTGCGAATTTGTCCATTTTCCTATGCAGTCGGGATCGGACCGCATCCTGCGCAAGATGCATCGCATCTATACGGTGGATGAGTATATGGAAAAAGTGCACCGCTTAAGGGAGATTGTCCCGGGCGTGTCTCTTGGCACCGATATCATCGTCGGGTTTCCGACCGAGACCGAAGAGGACTTTCAGGCGACTTATGACAAACTCAAAGAGATAGAATACTCCGTCGCCTATCTCTTCGCCTACAGCCAGCGCAAAGGAACACCGGCCATGCGCTGGAAGGACGACATCCCCGAAGAAGTGAAGCAGGAGCGGCTGCAGCGGCTCATGACCCTCCAAGAGGAGATTTACGGAAAACAGCGGCAGGCTCTTCTGGGCGTTGAGGTGGAGGTCCTGGTGGAAAAAAAAGGTTTCAAAGACGATCAGATGTTAAAAGGGCGCACGCGCTGCTGGAAAAGCGTGATCGTCCCGGGCGACGAGTCGCTCATAGGCACTTTGCAAAAGGTGAAAATCCACAGCTACAGCCATCAGACGTTGCTGGGAGAGATCATTCCCTCATCGACATGCCGGCAATCCAGCCGGTTGTCCATGCATTTTGGAAGTTGAAGCCGCCGGTGATCCCGTCGATATCCAATACTTCGCCGGCAAAGTAGAGCCCTTTGCAGATTTTGCTCTCCATGGTTTTAAAATTCACCTCGTTCAATGAGATGCCGCCGGCTGTCACGAACTCATCCTTGTTCGTGCTTTTCCCGTCAAAGGCAAACCTTGAACAGGTCAGCCTCCGCAAAAGCTCCTCGAAATCGCTTGAGTTAAGTTGCGGCCAGAGCGATTCTATCCCTTCCGTAACTTTGCGCCAAAGCGCTTTCGGCAGATCAAAGGGGCAATAGGCGCTGACTTTTTTCGCGCCGGCCTTGAGCCTGGCCTCCTTCAATACCGACTCGCAAGGCACTCCGGGCAGCCAGTTGAGGCTTAAAACCCCTTTGTACTCTTTTAGAAGCAAACCCCTCGCCTCAAACGCAGATAACTTTAAAAGGGCGGGACCGCTGAAGCCCCAGTGGGTGATCACGCAAGGGCCGGTTTCTCTGCCGGGCAGCCCCTCGACCTTCGCTTCGACGCTCTTCATAGTGACTCCGGCGAGCTCTGTCCAGGGTTCCAGCAGATTCAAAGTAAAGAGGGAAGGCGCCGGCGGAACTATCGAATGACCCAGCCCTTCGAGCAGGCTATAAATATTTTTAGAGCCTCCGGTCGCCACCAAAATTTTATCAGCGAGGAGCTCTTCCCCCTTTTTTGTGACCACCTTAAAGCCCGGCTCGATCCGGACCACATCGGAGAGCAGGCGGATTTTAACTTCTTTGGCCGCCTCCAGGAGGCAATTCACAATCGTCGCGGAGGAGTCGGTCACCGGAAACATCCGCCCGTCCGGCTCCACTTTTAATTTTACACCCCGTTCTTCAAACCAGGCGATGGTGTCTTTCGGCTGGAAGCGGTGAAATGGGCCGAGCAAAGCCTTATTACCTCTCGGATAGGCCTGCACCAGCCGGGCGGGATCGAAGCAATAATGGGTGACATTGCACCTTCCGCCGCCGGAGATAGCCACTTTAGATAGCACTTTATTTGATTTTTCGAGCAGCGTGACTTGCGCGCCCCCTTCTGCGGCCTGAATGGCGGCGAAAAATCCCGCCGCGCCACCGCCGATCACAATTATTTTCATCATCGCCAGATCTATAATTAGCAGGTCGTGTGGATCATGGCCGCAACTGATATTCCTTTAGCCGCAAGCTCGTTATATCTTTCGACCGCTATTTGGGTTTTTAAGACCAAAACTTTTTTCACGCCTGAAATCGTTTCAAGTTCATTTACGAGTTTATTTTGGACTTGCAACACACCGGGATCCTCAACTTTATCACCGTAGCCTCTGCCCATGGTGAGGATAATGACAGAAGGAACGGCCCCTGCGCACGGCTCAAGGATGTAGTGTCTGACATCATCCCTATTCATTAAACGGCTGCCGCTTGAACCGTCGTGATTCATCGCTAATCCATTTTCTTTTTCTTGCCATTTCCAATTCCAATTGACTACGTCATGATTTGGCAATAAGACCGCATCAGCCCGTCCATTCCCACCTAGTCTGGTTTGATTACCCTGATAGGTGGAATAATTGACATTCCATCCGCTCTCATCAATATGGTGCTGTTTCAGTTTGGAATCCCTGATGATGCCATCAATTTTTTCAATCTCGCTGGCGCTCATGTCGATCCCTTTTACCGGATCGACAAATCCGGTAAGCGAAACGGCGGAATGAGCGCAGCAAGGGGCGATAAGAATATCTCTAAAAATCTTCCCCTCTTTGACTTCAGCCATCCAGCGGGATAGTGCGGTAAATTTCGGCAGATTGCCACAAGTCACAAAATATAGCAGGCTCGCAAAGATCCCCTGAAAAATTCTTTGGGCCAAACCCATCACTTTTTTGCCCGTTACTGTTCCATTGGAGCTCTTCTGTTCCGGCGCCGCAATTTCCCACCCATTTTGTCTGGCATCATCTATTGTTGAAAATCTAAGCATGTAAAAACTCCTTATTTTTCAAAATATGATAACTAAAAAAACAAAACATAGCAAGTTAATTGCAACAACTTGCAGAGTTGGGAATTGAGTAAGGAGGCTCCTCAAAATTTTTGTCCGGAGGGAGTTTTGGAGGTAAAGCGCCTATGCCACCCAAAACCAACTCTTCAAGTTGTTTTTCGTTAACGAAGCCTCTCCAATATCAGCTTCGCTTCGTTCTCGTCTATCAAAACAAACTTATTAAGTTCTTTTTCGTAAGCATAAACGTCTGCCCGGGCGATATCAAACCACCACCCATGCAGCCGGACCTTCTTGCTCTTCATGAGTTCCCGGATAAATGGGTAGCTCGCTATATGCTCCATCTGCTGAAGGACATTGACTTGCGAGATTTGGTTTGACTCCGAAAGGGAAGGGTCTAAAACCAGCCCCTGCTTGAATTTCTGAAGCGCCCCCTCTCCATGTTTTAGCCAGGCGGCGAGGTGAGGGCAGGCGTCGGGGTTGACTCCGGTTTGCAGGGCGCCCATGGCGCCGCACTCCGAATGGCCGCAGACGATGATATCATCGACTTTTAGAGTCGCCGTAGAAAACTCAATCGCTGCCGAAGCGCTATGATCCTGATTTTCAGTCGATTCTGGAGGAACCAGATTTCCGACATTGCGCAGAACGAACAGTTCGCCCGGGTCGGTGGAGACCAAAAGGTCAGGCACGACGCGGCTGTCGGAACAGGTGATAAAGAGCGCATCGGGCCTTTGTCCCAAAGCCAGTTTGGCAAAAAGGTCCCGATTTTCCTCGGTGAGGCTTTTTCTGAATTCTACTATGCCCTGAATCAAATTCTTCATACCCCGATTTTCCCACATTCGACTAAAAATTACACCAAAATAATGCGCCCTTTGTGTAAGATGGAGAAGATGAAAAATAAATTTTCCTACGTTTTTATCGGATTGGCCCTGTTTTCCATGTATTTTGGATCGGGCAACCTCATCTATCCCCTCTTTGTCGGGCAGCTCGCGAAAGATCAGTGCCTCTTGGCCTCTCTTGGCTTTTTCCTGACCGGCGTCGCCGTCCCGTTCTTAGGGGTCATCGCCATGATCATTTACAAGGGCGATTACACGAAGTTTTTTGAATGTCTCGGCAGCCGTCCGGGCTCATTATTTGTCGCGCTGCTTTTGACCATATGGGCGCCTCTCGGCTGCTGCCCCCGCTGCATCACTTTAGCCTATGCCAGTTTTCATTCCTATTGGAGCTCGCTGCCCCTCTGGTTTTTTAGCGCGGTTTACAGCCTTTTAGTCTATCTGATCATCCAGAAAAAAAGGCGCATGATGGACATTTTGGGTTACATTTTGACGCCCGTTTTGCTCCTTTGCCTCGCATTAATCATCCTGAAAGGGAGCGGAATGAGCGCCGCCTTTGCCTGGCCCGCCGCCCATGGCCTGCCCCATTTTACCACAGGCCTCGTAGAGGGATACAACACCATTGATCTGATCGCATCCTTTTTCTTTTCCGCCTCGATCATCCGGATGCTGCAGCAGCTATCGTCTGATAAACCCTTAAAAGTCACCTTCCAGGCCTGCCTGGTCGGCATATCCCTGCTCGGCGTGATCTATGTGGCGTTGATCGGCCTGGCAGGCGCCTATAGCGATCTTTTGGCGGATATTCCCAAGGATCAGATGCTGACCTTTGTGGCCAAAACGATTATGGGGCCTAAGATGGGAGTGATTGCCATTGCGGCCATATTCCTCGCCTGCCTCACCACGTCGATTGCGCAAACTTTAGTCTATGCCGAATTCCTGCAAAAAAGATTTAACAGCCCGGTTCTTTCAAAGGGGATCGCGCTTGGAATGGCTTATGTGATGTCGCTGACAGGATTGGAGGGGATCAGCGCTGTGACGGTACCTATCTTAAAGATTTTGTACCCCCTGCTGATCGTGATGATTTTCTATAATCTATATAAGCACTCAGATACTCCCATCGCCGAAAGTATCTGATGCACTAAAGTCCGCTATTCTTTCAGCAGACCCTCTTCAATTTCGTCCAGCTCTTCTTCGAGTTCTTCAAAATCGAGCTCTTCATCGCAGCAGTCGCCGTCTTCATCGCAGCAGTCGCCGTCTTCATCGCAGCAATCGCCCTCTTCTTGTTCTCCCAATCTCATATCGAGTTCGTCAAAAAAAGTGATCTGATCATATGTGTCGATATATTCGTTTAATTCTTCATTCATTTCGAAAGCTTCGGAAGGAAGCGCTTTGCCCGATTCGGTAGAAACGAGATCAGACATCCCATTTGCAGCCGCATAACCGAAAACATGGTCGCAAAGGTCCTGATACTCGGCTACATTCTCTTCCGGAGTTCTTACTCCATTGATCATGTAATTCCCCATATAGACGAGGTTAAGTAATTTTTTGTATTGTTCTTGGGTTAACTCTATTTTCACTTTTGGTGCTCCTTGATAAGTGTTTGCAAAAAAGTGACTATTATTACAAAAGGAGAAATATTTTGACACAGTTTTCTTCTTGCGCCCCGATCGTCGCGCAGCTTATTTTCCAGTATGTCTAATCTTACAGAATTTAGAGAGGATTTCGGTGGCTTTTTCGAATTTCTCCTTTTTCACCAGGATGTAATCCGTATCAAAAGTTGAGATCGCGAAAATGCTCACCCCAGCCTCTGCGAGAGGAGAAGCCAGGGAGGAGAGAACGCCGGTCAGACTGAAGTCAAGCGGCCCTTCGACTTTAAAAGCGCGCCAATTTTTTTCACATTTTATGTTTGCCGGAATGTTGCATTCGGGACAGACGATGGACAACTCATCGTCCGTTCTCGTAATGGAGAAGAACTCGCTTTCGACAGCCCAGGAGGGGGCCGGGAGAGACCTCTCCAGGCGGCATATCCCAAGCGACAGAGGTAATATGGAAAGTGCAAGCATAGGTTATCCTAATTTTTTCAGGTAATCGACGTAGTGGAACAGCAATTCATACTGCTCGCAAGTTTGGATCATACCTGGTCTTTGCAGATGCATCTGATAGACTATCGACCAGATGTCAGGCTCAAAATCATTTTTGTTTAACGCTTCTTTATAGAGCTGATAGATTTCAAATGCGGCGCCGAAGACGCCTGTGCGCCCAATACCTGCCTTGCAATGGACGAGCATAGGTTTGTGCGGCTCGGCTTTTAGCAGGCAATCATGGAGATCCTTAGGGGTGATGACTCCGCCATCCTGCCAGTTAAAAAAATAGATATGATGGATGACAGACTCATTATCCCGGTGAACGTACTTAATTTTGCTCATCAGGGAAAAGCGGGTCAAGGGAAGGGTTTCAAGTTTTTTGGTCGACAGGGAATCACTTTCCAAATCTTTTTGGAAAATAGCGGTCCCGCAATCGGATAAAGAAACCACTATTCCGAGCCTTTCTGTTGAAATTACCTTCCAAAAATAGGAAATCGTTTCCGCACTGGGACCTATTGTTGCAATAAAGGCGCTTTTGCCCGTACAGACAGGGGTCGCGTAAATGAGATCTATTTCGTCGGACAGCTCAAGGCGGTGATCATCATAAGGCCACCAGACTTGGTTGAGAAACAAAGATTTTTTTTGAGCTTCAGCCGAAAGTTCCTGAAAGTTCAAACGGCGCGCTTCTTCGAGAGAGGAAAATTCCTGGAAAATAGAGGCCCTTTGATCCGGATAGGAGCGAAAAATGCCTTCGCTCTTTTTCAGGGTTTCCAGCAGGCACTTTTTAAAAAAGTCCGGTTTTTTTTGCTCCAGCTTTTGATATACCCCGGGAAGAATCTTCTGCAGGCGCTGTAAGCCGCTCCCGGTCAGCTCTGCGAGCAGCGGCTCAAGAACCGCTGGAGCCTCAATGGAAGGCTCCGCATTAACAGCCAGGTATCTGCGCGCTTTTTGGATCGCCAGGAGCTCCAAACGGGAAAAGATCGTTTGGCAAAATCCGGTCTTCTTTGCCAGCAGAGCCGCCGTGATAGTAAAACCTCCGTCCTCCATCCAATCCTGGGGCAGGACGAGATCAAAATTTTCATTTACCCCCCCGTCGCAGCTTACACTAAAAGGGGTAAAAGGATATTCTTTAATGAGTTCTTTGGCTTGGGAAAACTCGCGAAACAAAGAGGAAGCCACCCGAAGAACAACCGGCAGGCGGCGCAGGCCGGCCTCCTTCAAAAGCTCTTTCAGGACTTCAAGGGTGGCGGGCCAGCAATTCTTTGTCAGATGGTAAATGCCCGCCAGATCAATAGCCGCACCCTCGAAAGAGCGGTGCATCGAATGAAACAATTGGCTTTGATCGGTCCAGAGAATGAGGAGGGGCAATGGACCCTTCTTCTGCGAAGTACAGGGCCAGTTACTGCAAGTTTCTTTGACTATGGCCTTAGGGCTTACCGGGAATTGTGAAAAATCGGAAGAAAAATTAGTTGTTACTTTCATGAGGTCCTTTTCAAAAAATTAGCATATTCAAATAAAGATTTATACTGTTCCATTTCGGCTACCATATAGGGTCTTTGGAGATTCATCTGAAAGACGAGAGGCCAGATATCGGGCGTTTCCCCGTTTTTTCGAAATTGCGCGAATATTTCGTAGGCTGCGCAAAAAACGCCCGTTCTGCCGCGCCCCACCTGGCAGTGGACGAGGAGGGGGCGCCCCATTTCCCTATATTTCTCGGCTTGCTGGATCAAAAAATGGAGCTCTTTTGGGCCGATTGTTTTTCCATCGTTCCACAAAGTATAGTGCAATTGCCGCCCTGTCGCATATTTGTTCAACACCAAAAAATCGCTAAGCAGGGTGGATGAAATCAGCGGATTTTCTTCAGAGCCAAGACCCGGGTATTCCCCTTCCTTAAGCAATGAGACGATCAAGCCCGGCTCCTCCCGTTCGGCTAATCTCCAAAAATAGGCGAGCCTTTGAGGATCGGTTGGAGCGATAGTCGCAATAAACGACATCTCGCCCGTGCAAAGAGGCGTTGCGAAAATGAGGTCCGGCTCACCGGGAAGCCGCAGGCGATGGTCATCAAAGGGCCACCAGTCGAGCCCGGCCAGCACTTGGTCTTCCCGGGAGTCCAGCGATAGCTTCCGGTAAGTTTCCTCATCCATGAACCGCTCTTTAAGCAGTCTGAGATACCCTTTTTGCGCTCCTTCAGGGAGAGGGTCAAACACTCCGGGATTTTTCAGGATGCAACGGGCTAGCGCCTCCTGTAAAATGTTGGCTGGAAGCTTGTCATAGACTTTCGGAAGCAGCTTTTTCATATGGTTTGCACAGTTTTTTGCCAAAGCTGTGATCAAAGGCTCTAGTATTCGCACAGGAACTGGGCTTGTATCATTGGCGATCTGCTTTCGCGCCTCATGCACGGCGATGAGCTCTAAAGGAAGCAGCGCGCTCGCGCCAAAGCCCCTGTCCGCCAAAACAGCGGCTATGATGGCGGCGGCGTTCCACTCTTTTTTCAGCACGAGGTCAAAAGGGACTCTCTCATCCCCATCCAGCAATACCGTCAAAGGAGAGAAGCGATTTCCCAACCTTTGTTTGAGGTTTGGAATCTCTTCCTGCAGGGACGGGGGCACATTCAGGATGACAGGAAGATTCCGCTCTTCGGCAACATTGAGCATCCCCCGGAGGTCGGGCTGCGGCATCTCGATGAGGACTCCATTGAGGTGCTTCTTCAACGCCTGAGTTAGAGATTCTGCAGGTCCGCCCGCCAAAATGATGAGGGGCAGTGGGAGGGCCGAAGGGGGATTGCGGCCCCAATCTTTATAAAGATCATGGATCGGAATGGCCGTAGAAAAAAATAAAGGAGCCTGATAGGAGGTTTGAATCATAAAAGTTTTAATGTAATTAGCAGAAATGAAGCAGCCATTATAGCTAATGGAGCCAAAAAAATGAACTGTTTTTTTGTTTTGACATTTCGAATGGAAGACCTTATATTATTTGGCACTATGAGCTTTATTGTAAATTTGCTGAATCAGCCCCAAGTCAAGGAAGGGATAAAAAATGCGGCCGGCGCCGCCACCTGCTCGTTTGGCCTAGTTGAGATTTATGATGGCCGCATTTTGCCAAAAAACTGGCAGACAACGGCGGATAAAGTGATCAGTGTTTGCTCTAAATCCTCCCTTATTTTGAGCGCGTGCGTTTCCCGTCCGGGCGTGTATCTCATCTCCTCCCTCTCGGGATCCCTGCTTTGTACGGAGCAACTTAACCGTGTATTTGGACCTAATACTATCTTTGCGATCAATCCCTGGCATCCCCGCCACGCAGCCAGTATCGGAGCTGTTGTGTTAGCCCTGCCGGCTCTTGTCCGGGCCGCATTTAACCCTAAAAAAATTTCTAATACGGAACTCTGCCTGTTTTTTAACACCCTAACCAGCCGCCCTGTACTCCATTTGGGAAATCAGCTGGCGCAACTTCTGATAAAATCATGAGCACGATTACTAATTGCGCAATCTGTATGAACTCCTTGACTGAAGCGGTCTTTTTGAACTGCGGACATAAAATTAATTTTGAATGCGCCAAGAGAATTTTTGGGGAGATGAAGGAAGGCAAGTGCCAAAAAGCAGGTCCCTGTCCGATTTGCAAGAACGCAACAACCGCTTATCACATTGATCACCAATATAGAGATCTGGTCAAAGAGCACCTGAAACTCAGCCACACCGTGCCTGATTATCCGGACCCTCCAATGCGAAACTCTCCGCCCCCCCGCTCAAACAGGTACTATTATAAGGTCATAGATGATGATTGTCCTGATTATTTTCCGCATTACTATGATTCCAATAGATACTTGTATGGAAATTTCCAATAAAAATTTTTTATCTTCACATTAAATAATTAAACATGGCATAATCTGATACTTAATCATGTTTAATATATACGCAAATTATAAAAATTATATTAACCAGCATTCCGAGGCTATCAAAGCCGTCACGGATACGGCTGAATTTACCGTGGAACTGCTGGATATCTTTTGGGAATATAAGCTTATCCAAAAGCTCCCTCCCGTAGCCAAATTCGTGGACACGATCGAGATGGGGATACTCCTTCTTAAAGCGATCAAAAAACCGGTTAAAGTGATCCATTCCGGCAAAAAGCTTATGTGCGCCTGGCAAGCGAAAAAGCTGATGAGCACCCGGGAAGAGTTTGTCACTACGGCGAGCAAAGTAGCCAGCATTGTCAAAGACACGTTTAAATGGATTGGCGTCCTTCAAGGCTTGGGATTGCTCCCGCCCAATGTTTATGTCATAGTAGGGCTTGGCAGCGTGGCCCCGAATATTTGGCTGATCATGACCGCCTGCTCCATTATCAGTTCGGGTGTTAAAGCGATGAAAGCCTGGAAATCCACCGAAGAACTTCGTCAAAAAAACCTGGATAAATTGCAGGTCAATCTCAATCAATTGCCGGCCAATCTGCAAAGCTCGGCAAAAGATGAGTGCATCCGTCTGCGCAACCAGGTTCAAAAAGAGATCTCAGACTCTGGGAAAGAGCCTCGCCATGAGAAGGCCTATGAAGAATGGAACAAGTGCTTTATTAAGTTAAATCCTCTGTTAATTAAAATAGATAGTTCAAAAATCTCGCTTAAAGAAATCTATTTCACCATCGCCGATATGGAAAATTGGCTGAGCACTTACGGCCACTTGGCGCAAGCGGAAGATGATCCCATTTTGACTTTGGAAAAGGAAAGTTTGGAATTTGGCTTAATCTACCTCTTAAGCTACTACATGGAAAATACTACTGATGCGAGTGAAAAGAAACTATGCCGGGACAAAATGCAAAGCCTCATGGAATGGAAGGAGAACAGGATTTACCGCAGCAATTTTCAAACTCTAAAGCAGGGAATAGACCTGACGGCCAGCGCTTTTGCGATTTACCTGATGCTGCAAGCGGATCAAAATTTCGCCATTTTCAGCCGGTACACTCTGTTTAAAAAAGGCGTCGCCGTTTTTGGACATGTTGTGAAGTGGCGAAAGCCGGTTTAGACGCAGCTCAAGTGGGAAGCCATGGGATGAAGACCCAGCAGCTCCATCAGACGCTGATCCCCCTCCAGCCCGCAATTCGAAGTGGTCAGCAGTTTCTCGCCGGTATGGATGGAGTTCGCCCCGGCCATAAAACAGAAGGCCTGCTCCACATCGCTCATATTCACCCGACCGGCCGAGAGGCGCACCATCGCTTTCGGCATGAGGATGCGCGCAGTAGCCACCATGCGCACCATTTCCCATATGGAAACGCGCTTTTGGTTTTCTAAGGGCGTGCCGGGCACGGCGATGAGCGAGTTGATCGGCACCGATTCAGGATGCTCGGGAAGGGTCGCCAAGGTATGGAGCATGCCGATCCGGTCCCCCTCGCTTTCCCCAAGCCCGATAATACCCCCGCAGCAGACCGAAATCCCCGCTTCGCGGATATTCTGCAAAGTCTCGAGGCGATCCTGAAATGTTCTGGTCGTGATGATCTCGCCGTAATACTCTTTGCTGGTGTCGATATTGTGATTGTAGGCGTAA
Organism: uncultured Chlamydiae bacterium; assembly: GCA_963696295.1. Taxonomy (GTDB): domain Bacteria; phylum Chlamydiota; class Chlamydiia; order Chlamydiales; family JAJFMB01; genus CAVOJR01. Next base: position 3,278,545 of record CAVOJR010000001.1, read on the forward strand.
AGACCCGCGTCCTTCAATTTCTTGGCCTCCTCTTCGGCTAACATGCCGAGGGTGCAGCACACTTCCATGCCAAGGCCGGAAATCTTTTCGACCATTTCTAAGATGGTGTGAAAGTCTTTATTGTCGCGCACTTTTCTCCAGGCCGCCCCTAAACAAAACCGGCTGCTGCCCGCCTCTTTGGCGCGCGCCGCCGCCTCGACCACCGTATCGACCGACATCATTTTTTCCACCTTCACTCCGGTCTGATAGCGGGAGGATTGAGGGCAATAGGCGCAGTCCTCGGAACAGCCGCCGGTCTTGACCGAAAGAAGGGTGCAAAGCTGCACTTCCTGAGGATTATTATAGGCGCGATGGACGCTAGCCGCGCGATAGACGAGCTCCAGCAGCGGCGAGTGAAAAATCTCTTCAATTTCATTAATTTGCCAGTCGTGTCTGATTCTCATCTTGTGCTCCAAATTGAAAATTCATTATCCCTTTTTGCCTAATATTTCTCTAGCTTTTCGTTTTACAGTTTTAAAAAATAGTCTAATAGGATATCTATAATTTTTTTGAGGAATTATGAAATATTTGCCCTACATCATCCTTGCTGTTCTGATTGCCCTGGGAATCCTGCTCTACCGGTTCGTTGAGAACCGGGAGGATAAAAAAAATGAGCTCGTCCTCTACGGCAATGTGGATATCCGCCAAGTCGATTTGGGCTTTCGCGTGGGCGGAAGGATCCAGACCCTCTGTGTCGATGAAGGGGACACGGTAAAACCCGGCATGCTCCTGGCCCGCCTCGACACCAAACCCTATAAAGACGCTCTTCAGCAGGCCAAAGGGCAATCCGCATCCGCTAAAGCGGCCTATGAAAACGCCGAAATTCTTCTCAAAAGAAGAGAAGCTCTTGTTCCGTCGCAGGCCGTCTCAAAGGAAGATTACGACGACGCCCTTTCCACCCGCAATGTCACTAAAGCAAACTATGAAGCAGCCCTCGGCGCTTTGGCGACAGCCCAGACAAATTTAAGGGACGCCGAAATCTTCGCTCCCACTGACGGCTGGGTCTTGACCCGCATCCGGGAACCGGGGTCCATCGCGAATGCCGGAGAAGCCGTGCTGACGGTCTCCATCAAATCGCCGGTTTGGGTGCGCGCTTATGTCAACGAACCGAATCTGGGGCGCATTCACTTTGGAATGAAAGGGGAGGTCTTCACGGACACTCCGGGCGGCAAAACCTATCAGGGGCATATCGGATTCATCTCTCCGGTCAGCGAATTTACCCCGAAAACGGTGGAAACCACCCAGCTGCGCACCGATCTGGTCTATCGGCTGAGGCTGATAGTGGATAACCCCGACGAGGGTTTAAGGCAAGGCATGCCTGTCACTGTTAAGCTCCATTTGCCTAACGTGGCCCATCATGATCAAAATTGAAAACCTGACCAAATCGTTCGGCTCCAACAACGCGATCGATCACGTGACAACGACCATACCAAAGGGCCGGATCACCGGTCTGGTGGGCCCGGACGGCGCGGGTAAAACCACATTGATCCGCTTAATGGCCGGGTTGATGCTCCCAAGCAGCGGAAGCATCGAAATCAACGGCATAGATACCGTAAAAAACCAAACGGAACTTCACACCCTTTTAGGCTATATGCCTCAAAAGTTTGGCCTCTACGAAGATCTGACGGTCATGCAAAACTTGAATCTCTACGCCGATTTGCGGGGGGTGAGCGAACGCTCGCAAATATTTGAACACCTGCTCCACTTTACCAGTCTCTCCCCGTTTACTGATCGCTTGGCGAGGTGGTTGTCCGGCGGCATGAAGCAAAAACTCGGCCTGGCCTGCGCCCTGATGGGCAAACCTGAGTTTTTGCTCCTGGATGAGCCAAGCGTCGGGGTCGATCCGATCTCGCGGCGCGAGCTGTGGACCATGGTTTATCAACTGGTTGAAGAGGGGGTAACCGTGATCTGGAGCACCGCTTATCTCGATGAGGCGGAAAAATGCGGGATAACCTTGTTGCTCAATGAAGGCAAGCTTCTCTATGAAGGTCCACCCCACGAATTGACGAAGCGGGTTGAAGGACGCGTTTTTAACGTTAAGCACGCGACCGAAAAAAGGCAGGTGCTCGTTCAAGCGATGAAAGATCCGGAGATCATTGACGGCGTTATACAAGGTTCGGATGTGCGTTTGGTCTTTAAAGACAAAACGCCCCATTTCCCCCTTTCGCCAGGAGCTTCCCTGGTGCCCTCCACCCCCCGTTTTGAAGACGCCTTTATCGATATTTTAGGGGGCCTTCCCAAAGGGGAATCGCCCATCGCCGCCCTGACCCCTTCTCTCCACCTGAAAGAAAAGCTGGCGGCAGAAGCGATCAGCCTGACAAAAAAATTCGGCCATTTCACCGCCGCAGAAAATATCTCCTTTAAAATACCAAGAGGAGAAATTTTTGGCCTGTTAGGCCCAAATGGCGCCGGCAAAACGACCACTTTCAAAATGATGTGCGGCCTGCTCACTCCGACTGAAGGAAACTCGCTGGTCAATGGCGTCCATCTGCAGGAAGCCCCCGGCGTGGCCCGGTCGCACATTGGCTATATGGCGCAAAAATTCTCTCTTTACGGCTCATTGAGCGCCTATCAAAACCTCCGCTTTTTCTCAGGTGTTTATAACCTGAGGGGATCTGTCAGAAGAGATGCGATCCAAAGCATGCTGAACGTTTTCGAACTAAATCCCTTTAGGGACACCTCCGCTGACCTTCTGCCTCTTGGGTTCAAGCAGCGCCTGGCCCTCTCCTGCGCCATCATGCACCATCCGGACGTGATTTTCCTGGACGAGCCCACTTCAGGAGTAGACCCGATCACGCGCCGGGAATTTTGGATGCATATCAACGCCCTGGTGGAAAAAGGGGTGACGATCATTGTCTCAACCCACTTTATGGATGAGGCGGAGTATTGCGACCGGATCGGCCTGATCTATCGCGGCCAAATGATTCAGATGGGGACGCCCGATCAATTAAAAGATAGAGCAAAAACCACTGAGAACCAATCGCCTACATTAGAGGATGCCTTTATCCATTATATCGAATCGTACGATAGGGAGCATGGAGATGGATAGTTCTTTGCGGCGCATTAAAGCCTTGGTTAAAAAGGAATTTATACAAGCTTTGCTCGATCCCAGCAGCATACTCATCAGCTTCGTGCTGCCCCTCATATTGATCTTCATCTATGCCTACGGCGTTTCCCTTGATATGGACCACCTGCGCGTCGGCTTAGTTATGGAAGACCGGACAACCGAAGCGGTCAGCTTTGCCGATTCCCTCAAAAATTCCCGTTATTTTGAGGTCACTGAAGCTTTAGACCGCCGGGAGCTCAAAGAGAAGATGGTGGCAGGCACCCTCAGGGGACTGGTCGTCATTCCCTCATATTTTACCTCCTTTTTGAAAAATCCTTCACAAATCGCTCCGATTCAGGTCATTGCCGACGGCAGCGAACCTAACACGGCAACGTTTGTGCAAAACTACGTGCAGACGGCCTGGAGTCAATGGCTAGAGCAACAGAAGATCAACGAATCTTCTCCGGTATCATTACTTGTAAATCCCCAACCCCGTTTTTGGTACAACGAAAAGCTTGAGAGCCGCGACTTTATTATTCCCGGATCGATCGCCATCATCATGGCTCTGATCGGCACCTTGCTGACCGCTTTAGTCGTGGCAAAAGAGTGGGAGCGGGGGACGATGGAGGCGCTCATGGCGACTCCCGTGCACATTTTTGAACTGGTTATCTCCAAAATTATCCCCTACTTCATTTTGGGTTTGCTCTCAATGACAATGATAACGATCATCTCTGTGCACTTCTTCCATGTCCCTTTGAGGGGTTCTTTTTTCCTGCTCTTTATCGCCTCATCCGCCTTTCTCTTCACCGCTACCCTGCTCGGCCTGCTGATCTCCACTCTCAGCCGCAACCAGCTGATCGCCTGCCAGATCTCGATCTTTACGGCATTTCTGCCCGCCTTCATCCTTTCTGGATTTATATTTGAAATCGCCAGCATGCCCCCCATCATCCAACTTTTGACCTACATCGTTCCGGCCAGGTATTTTGTCTCCTGTCTGCAGACCATTTTTTTAACCGGAAATGTCCTGGATTTATTGCTGCCCAATATCGCGATCATGCTCTTCATGGGCATCCTCCTTTTATTTATCCTCACTAGAATCACCGTGAAGAGGATCGACTGATGTTTTGGCGAATTAAAGCACTAATCATCAAAGAATTACTCGTTATTTTAAATGACAAGCAAGGGCGCATTTTTCTCGTTTTCACGCCCATATTCCAGCTGTTCATCTTCGCCTTCGCCGCAACGCTCGACGTAAAAAATGTGCCGATCGCTTTTCAAAATCGCGATAGCGGCCAAGCCTCCTTTGAACTGATTCAGCGCTTTAGAGGCGCTCCTACCTTCAGAAAGAATTTCTATGTGCAAAATCCGGATGATCTCGTCCATGTGATTGACACCCAAAAAGCGGTTATGGTCCTGCAATTCGATGAGCAATTTTCGCGCAATTTCTTTGCGGGCAAACCAGCTGTCGTGCAGCTCAATCTCGATGGCAGAAAGTCTAATACATCGCAAATTGTGCTGGGCTATGCCCTGCAAATTATCCAAAAATTCAATGAGGATTATGCCAAACAGGAATCCTTACCCCCGCTCTCGTCAAAGATCGTCCCCTACAACTGGTTTAATCCCAACCTTATCTACTACTGGTTCAACGTGCCGAATTTATGCGGCGTGCTGACAATGCTCATCACTATTATTCTCACCTCCCTCTCAGTAGCAAGAGAAAGGGAGCTTGGCACTTTTGATCAGATGCTCGTGACCCCCTTAAGGCCCCTGGAAATCCTCATTGGAAAAACCTTGCCCGCCATGCTGATCAGCTTGTTTGAAGCCTCGATTATCATCTGCGCGGCCATCTTTTTTTTCCAAATCCCCTTTACAGGTTCGATTCTGCTCCTTTATTTGAGCCTCATTGTCTTTATCTTTTCCATTGTGGGTGTGGGCTTATTTATCTCCTCTTTAGCCAAAACGCAGCAGCAGGGTTTGCTCGGCAGCTTTGTTTTCCTCGCCCCCTCCATATTGATCTCCGGATACGCCACCCCTATTGAAAACATGCCGAAGCTGCTGCAGATCATCGATCGGGCCAACCCATTGAGCTATTTCCTCGTGATAGTCAAAGGGATTTTCTTAAAAGATATGCCCGCCTACCTCGTTTTTTCGAACACCTGGCCTATGGCGGTGATCGGCCTCTTTACTTTTTGCGGCGCCGGCTGGTTTTTCAGCCGCAGATTAGAGTAGAGGTATATGCAATCGGCTCTGAAGTGTTTTTCTGCCATACAAAAACAAAGCGAAGGGAAGACCCCCGTCATTTTTCTCGATTACGACGGAACATTGACGCCTATCGTTTCCCATCCGGACATCGCCCATTTATCCGATTCGATGCGCGAGGTGATCCGCTCTTTGAAATCCCGCTATTATGTGGCCATCATCAGCGGTAGGGGGCTTGAGGATATTCAAAAGCGTGTCGGTTTAGAGGGCATTTATTATTCCGGCAACCATGGGTTCGAGATCGAGGATCCGGATGGTTTAAAAATGGAGCTGCCCGAGGCTATAGAAGCCATTCCCATCCTGCAGGAAATAGCGCGAGAGCTCGAAAAGCTCATAGAGCCTTTCAAAGGAGCCCATATCGAGAGCAAGCGCTTTTCCGTCGCCGTTCATTACCGCAATTTGGTTGAACAAAAACAGGTTTTAGTCGCAAAAGTCGAAAAATTAGCCACAAATTTTCCAAAGTTAAAACTACAACCCGGCAAGCAGGCGCTGAATTTCGGTCCAAATCTCGACTGGGACAAAGGCAGGGCCGCCCAGTGGATTTTAGATCAGATTTCTCTCAGTAATCCATTCCCGATTTTTATCGGCGATGACGTGACCGATGAAGACGCCTTTAAAGCATTAAGCAAAAAAGGGGTGGGCATCTTAGTCAGTGAAGAGGAGCGCGCGACTTGCGCCGCATATATCTTAAAAAATCCCGAAGAAGTCGAAAACTTTCTCCGCAAGCTTCTGAAGCTTCCATTGACCAAATAATAAATTTAATTTATGGCAAAGTTATGAACATAAAATACGGCATGCTTTTCCTTCTCTTCGTTTTGAACGGCTGCGTTGTAGGACCCAACTACCGCGCGTCAAACCCTTGCGTTTCAGACGCATGGGTGGGCGGCTGCGCCCAGGCGGAGCCATTGAGCGACTGGTGGCGCGTTTTTCAGGACCCGCTCCTCGACAGGTATATCACAAAGGCCGCGCTTTACAACAACGACATTTTGATAGCTGAAGCCAACGTGCTTGAAGCGCGGGCGCAAAGAAAAATTGCCGCCGCCCCATTTTTGCCCCTTGTCGGATTTGATTTCAATTATACGAAGCTCAGATTAAGCAAAAACGGACTCTTCCCCTCCTTGAATCCCTTAAGCCAACTCCCCATCGACATCCCCTTCCTGCAAACACCTCTCGTGCAAAAAATATTCACTCCCATCTTCGATGCCACCTGGGAGCTCGATTTCTTTGGCAAGACGTCCCGCTCCGTAGAAATGGCCCAGGCAACTCTCGAAAGCAAAATGGAGGCGCAAAACGATATCCTGGTAACCGTACTTGGCGAAGTCGCTAAGACCTATATGAACATAAGAGGATATCAAAAGCAGCAAGCCCTTACAGTAGCTAACATTGCTCTGTTGGAACAGATCGAAAAAATCACGAAGCAGCGGGTCAATTCCGGCTTGGACAACGCGCTTGCGCAGCACAATATCCAGGCGGAGCTAGCCGAATTGCGCTCCACCCTTCCCGCCTTGCAAGGCAATATCTATCTTGGGATCTACAGCCTGTCCGTATTGATGGGCTACCCTCCGGAGTGCCTGCTGGAAGAGATGCTGCCGATGAAAGCGCTACCTTGTCCACCGGCCGAAATTGAATTGGGACTTCGCTCCGACATACTAAGACGAAGGCCGGATGTGCGGAAAGCCGAAAGGGAACTGCATGCCGCAACCGCCGGGATCGGGGTCGCCACCGCTCAATTTTTCCCCTCCTTTTCCCTCTTCGGGATATTCGGGTGGCAATCGGAAGTGATCAAAAAACTGTTTGATTGGCAAAGCCGCAACTGGCTCTATTCGGCCAATATGTTCCAGCCTGTTTTCACGGGGGGCAAATTGACCGGCAACCTTTGCCGCGCCAAGGCAAAGCAAATTGAGGCGTGCCAGACCTACCAGAAAACCATCCTGACAGCACTGCAGGAAGCGCAAAGCTCGCTAACCTCCTTTATAGAAGACCGCGTTACCACTAAGCAATTGAGAATAAGCGTTGAAGAATCGCGCCGGACGCGCGACTTAACTCTCAAACAGTATGAAAACGGCCTCGTCGATCTCAAGACGCTTTTGGACTACGACCGGTCGCTGATTTCGCGGGAGCAGCAGCTGACCACCAGCGAAATGACCACGCTGACTGATTTGATCTCACTTTATAAAGCGCTCGGAGGGGGCTGGCAATGCTCCTTCATCGGGCCATAATTAAAAAAGGAAATTAAGATGGCAAACAAAAATCCTATCGAAGCTTATTTAGGAGAAAGAAGATTCCATGAAAACTGGATATCGCTTCTGATCTTCGGAATCATTCTCGTCCTCCTGGGCGCTTTGGCCATCGCGGGTGCCCATTACGTCACTTTGGCATCCATTATGTTCCTGGGCTCTCTGCTGACAGTTGCCGGCATCCTCCAGGTTGTGTATGCTTTTTTAGGGAGAAAAGGGCAGGGATTTACGCACACCCTTCTTCTGGGAATATTCTATACGACCGTCGGTCTAGTCTTCCTCACCCATCCCACTTCGACCGCCCTCGCTATCACCTTATTGCTCGCAGCCTTTTATTCTGTGTGTGGCCTTTTTAAGATCATTGTCAGCCTGACAACACCCGTTATTCAATGGGGGTGGCTCCTGTTCAGCGGCCTTGTATCACTCGCGCTGGGGATGTTTATTTGGGCGGAGTGGCCCACCACAGGCCTTTGGTTAATAGGGCTGTTTATCGGTATCGACCTGATTGTGGCAGGGTGGTTCTGGATCATGCTGAGTTTGATGGCCAGAAATCTGCCTGCAGAATAGTATTAACCCATGATATCCACAAGGGCATGGAACAGATTGTCCGGATTTTCGGCGATCCGGTTGCAAAGATAGAGATACCACTCCTTTCCGTAGACGATATATTGGCGGCAAGGGTGCCCTTCCTTCTTCAGCTCTTTGAGTTTGTCGGTGCCAATCCCATAAAGCATTTCAAATTCATACTTTTCCGGATTGACTCTATGCTTTTTCAAGCTTGGAAGGATCAGGTCCAGGATCTCCTGATCGTGGGTGGCGATCGAACAATAGCGCCCGGCCTGGAATAAGGTCTCGCACATTTCTATATAACGGTTATTCAGTTCCGGGCCGCGAGTCAGCAGCTGATCTTTCGGGCCGTCATAGGCTCCCTTAACCATTCTCACTTTCCCCCGGCTGCTTTTTAATACCCGCTCCAGGTCCTGCTTAGTCCGGTGCAGATAGGCCTGCAAAGTAATGTGGACATTGGAAAACTCTTTTGAAAAGAGGAAATAGGCCTCCAGGATTTGCTCGGTCCGGTCCAGCCCTTCCGCGCTGATAAAAAGATCGATGTTCTCGCCGGCCTTGGCCAAAAGACGGAAATTCTCCATCCCCAGATCGCGATCCAAAAACAGGCCGATATGGGAAAGATCGAGCGAAACCCGGTCGGGCCCCGGCTTCACCGCTTGGATGATCCTCAAGAATTCTTGCGTCGCTTCATTCGCCTCGGCCGCGTTAGTGACATTTTCACCCATAAACTCAAGACTCGTCGCCAGCCCCTGAGCCTGGAGTTTTTTTCGCGTGGCTAACGCCTGCTCTAAATTCTCTCCGCCGATATATCTTCGCGCCGCTTTTAACAACATTTTGAAAAGCAAAGGATTATTTAAAAGATAGGCTTTTGCATCCTCATTGAGGGCCGCCTTCCGCAATGCCTCGCTGGCTCGCTTCCTGATCGCATCAAGTTCACCTTTAACCATAGACCCTCAAATTTTTTTTTGAACTTAGTATAGCGAATAGGCATTAATTTGGCAAAATCAAAAAGCAGGCCGGGTGAACATCTAAATGCTTGACATGTTCTTACACAATAATTATTTTGAAAAAAACAATAGCAACAAAAAAGAGGGTAATTATGGGTAAGATAGGATCATATCAGCCGGCAAAAGAGCATAAAAACTATTTGCTTCCAACATCCAAGCCAATTAAGAGTCATGCGATTTATGAGGAAAAAGTGTGGACTTTGCAAGAGCAGATATATAAAAAACTCACTACAGTCGCCAAATTTCTTGAAAGTTTATATCCTAAGCTAACCGGCGATGTCAGTATGAATATAAAAGTAGTTATTGAGAAAAATCTAGAAATACTCGTTAAAGATATAGATCTCATGCAGAGTAGTTTTCATAAAGACCCATACTCATTCAAAACAAGCAAACTCAAAACGAATCAAAAACGCATTACTGAAATGAAAAATGTTTGCGACTCATTGCAAACAGTTAGTTCCTATGAAAAAGAAGTTAAGAAATTAGGTAAAATCAAACATGAACTTCATGAATTAGAGCATCTCATAGAACCTAATAAGTTTGAAATAGCTCACCCAGTAAAAAAAGTGCCTAAACTGAAAAAAGCTTCAGCAGTTAAAGCAAAACCCAAAAAAGCTCCAGCAGTTAAAACAAAAGCGGCAGCAAAACCCAAAAAAGCTCCAGCAGTTAAAGCAAACCAAAAAGAGAGAAAGCAAACCGAAAAAAGCTCCAGCAGTTAAAGCAAAAGCTGCAGCCAAACCTAAACCCGCTGTTGCAAAAAAGAAATCGTCTCATTGATCGGATAAAATCGTAAATGGTAACATCAACCCATTTACGAATAGTTAAAGCCCTCCGATCAACCACAAAATAAGGATGATGATTAAAATTGTCCCAATGATACCGCTGGGGCCATATCCCCAGCCAGCACTGTGCGGCCAGGTTGGGAATGCACCAATTAACAATAAGATCAGGATGATAAGTAATACTGTACCTAACATAATACCTCCTTAAAATTGTTTTCTCTCTCCTTAAATGGAATGATCACTTCCATTCCTCCTCGCCGGCAAAGGGCGTACCCCAAAAATTCATCCAATTCGGTTCCCATTCTGTACCTTGCCACAAAAGAGGAACACTATTGCCTTGAGCATAGCCCGCCTGAACCTTCATCAGCCAGTTATCAGAGACTTGCACCAGCTTGCCTCTTTCATCATAGCTCCACTCCCCTTCACTTCCTGTTTTGAGCCATTTCTCCTGAATTTCCAGCATCTTGGCCTTAAGGGCCCCCTCATCGTTTATCTGAAGTTCACCGGCAAGACCTTTAAGCGCTTCCGATTTCAGCCCATTTTGCCGCACATCGTTTCTTTTCCTGTTCAAACGGTTGAGCTCCGTCTTCATAGGATCTGTGACGACAACCTTTCCCCCCGGCGCAAAGAGAGGCTTCGGGCACATTTTTTTAGCCTCCTCCAGGAATTGACCGGTATCGGAATCCAATAACTTTTCAAGCCGTGCGCGGGCGGCGACATCTTCAATCGAAGCAATCGCCTCCAGGTTTTTTTGACGCGTCGAATCTTTTTCCACAGGATGGGAGACCTCCAGAACCTCCTCTTCAAACTCCTCAGGTTCCTCCACCTCCGGTTCGCCGGCGAAAAGATTTAATTTCTTTTTTATCAACTCATGGAACATTGAGAGAGTCTGATCCATGTCTTCATATTCCACAGGCAAGGTCGGCTCGGACAAGTTATCTTTTGACATGGTATTGAGATAATCTAAGATCATTCGCCACTCCCAATTAAGGCTTTCAACTTTAGTCTGATAATCGTTTATTTTTTTCTTTTTATTGCCTACTTCACTGTGTTTTTCCAGGAAGGCAATCCCCTCCCGGCAATGGCGCAGCAAAGTTCCCATTTTCTGGATCGCCTTGCCCATGGCCTCCATCACCCTCTGAGCCTCTTCAGGGGCATAGCTCTCGGCGTTTCGCATCGCCTTGTTACACGCTTTAAGAGCGGCGACCGTTTCCTTATAGGCATTATCAATCCGCTTATGGTGGGGCAAATAGAAAACCTGACGGGCAATAGTTTGGTGGGCGTCCCTTAACTGATCCCCTTCAAGCTTTTTGAGCAGCTCAAATCCCTTCTGGAAACTCGCATCCCCTACCTTTGCATGCAAGTCTGATAATAGTTTAAGTCCTTGAATGATAAGGATATAGACATCGTTCCTCTCTTTTTCACTGCTGGAGAGCTGATTCCAGATGCTTTTGCCCGATTTTACCTGTTCATCGGTTAGTATAGCCCCTTGGGCATTATTAAGGTTTAAAGTAAAATCGGAAGGTATACTCATATTAACCCCCATTTTTATACTATTATACCACAAACCATTACAAAATGGGATTTTTGTCTATCTCATTGAACCACAAGATTCTTGCCGCTTCCGGCAGGTACATGTCAACGCTGGCCACGGTCCCTCTTTGATGAGAATCGGCCAGCTTGGCCATGACGGCCTCCTTTTTGTATTCTTTAGGCTCGGAAACGCGGAATCCCAATTTGTAGTAGAAAGGAGCTGAGTTGTTGATTGAAATCAAATGCATCTGGCCGGCGAATGCCCCCCTATAATAGTGCAAAAATGCCTTTATCAGCGCGGCTCCCACATTTTTGTGGGTTTCAGGGCTTAAGTTCTGAATCCAGGTTAATTCCATCGATTGTCCGTCACCGGAAAGGGACTCGGCCACCCCAATTTTTTTGTCGCTTTCAAGGTCGTAGGCATTAAAATTCATTACCACTGAAGAGGAGATTTTTTTGATGTAAATGGGAACCGGCCGGTTCCCGCTTTGCACAAAAGCAAAGCCGATCACACGGGGATCATTTCTTATCTCCTCTACTCTGCCGGCATACGGGGCGAGATCACCCTTTGGCAGGGTATAGATTTTTGTCACTTCGTGGTAAAGCCTCGAAGCGATGGGATTTTTCCCGATCTCCTGAAACCAGAGGGAGCGGGCATCGTCCGGAAGGTGCATCAGTATCGTGCCAAAACCGGTCTCTCTCTTTTGACAACGCCTCGCGAGCTCCGCAATGACCGCCTGATTTTTGAGATCCCTTGCCTTGGAAATGCGAAACCCCAGCTTGTAGTAAAAAGAGGGTGTGTTTCCTTCGGCGTGCAGAGCGACCCGCCCCTCGCATTTGTCCTTATAATGCTCTATGGCCGCTTTTATGAGCACAACCCCCACATTTTTATAGCTTTCAGGAGCGAGGCTGCGGAGCGAGGCGACATAGACTTTTTCAACTGGTTCATCGTTTGGCCCATAGCCAGCCAGATCGTCCGGAACGCCGGCGACATAGTAGTCTTCCATGTAGCGCGTTGTCTCTAAGAAAGGATGGATGAGTGCGCTTCCGATCCTTTCATCCGTGGCAAGATCGCAGGCGATAAACTCCTCTCCACAAAACGAGCTTAATTTTTCGATGTAAACGGGGACCTCCCGCTTCGAATCTCTACACGTCACAAAAGAAAGTCCTATGACGCCCGATTTTTTTCTCACCTCCTCCACTTTTTCGGCGTAAGGAGCCAGGTTTCCCCATTTTTGCGGCGAATATATTTTGGGAGTTCTGTCAGTAACGAGCCATTTGTAGCCGATATAACAGGAGGCGAACAAAACGGCTGCCGTGCAGATCGCCTCTTTTTTGTATACGGGCATGAAAAACGAGGAGACGCTATCGACTTTCATAGCCTAAAATCTATCGGATTTTGTGCGATTTCCAAAAACCAAAGGGCTCTGGCATCATCCGGAAGGTACATATCGGCCTTCTTTGCGCGAAAGCCCAGTTTGCTGTAGTAGGAGGCGGTGTTGTCAACCGGCGTCAGATACATACGCCCCTCCTTATCATCCTGCAAAATGGCCTTTATTAAGACCACCCCCACATTTTTGTGGGTTTGAGGGGAGAGGTTTTCCAGCGAGTGCAATTTGATCCTTCCCCCCCATTCGCGGCTCACCTCCGCCAGCCCGATTTTCCGGTTATTAATCAGATCGTAGGCGACGAACCCAACCGTGTCAAGCGTCAGCCATTCTTTCCTTATATAAATCGGTCCTGGTTGGGAATCTGCGCGCGGAACAAAAGTGATGCCAAGCGCTCCCGATCTCCTGACCCGCTCCACTTTTTTGGCATAAGGGGCCAGGTCCCCCCTTTTTTGCAGCTCATAGATATTTGCCACTTCTGTTCGAATGCTCAGCATATACCCTCACTTTTTTCGGGCGCTAAATTCAATAAGGAAAGGTTCAACTCCCCCTTCATGCTGCAGCCGGCATTCTATAATTTCAAATCCTGAATGGACGAGGAGGGCGGCTGCGACTTCTTTTTTGTAAAAATGGGTTCCCATCAACTTGTTTACCATAATAATTGCATTTGACTGGTCTTCGAAACATATATTTCCAATTAAAATCCCATTTGTCTTAAGGGTATTGTTAATCTTCATCATTAATTCTACAATAGTTTTTGGCGCCAGATAGTTTATAACGTTAACCATAACGACCAGATCGTAGGTATTAGGCGTAAAATTGTATTCCCGAATATCTTTATGGACAAGTTCCAGCCCGCTGCAATCCCGGGCATTTTTAAGAAAAACGTCTAATATTGTTTTATTTCGATCCAGCCCGGTTACTTTCCAGCCTTTCTTTAATAAAGGGATGGAATTCACTCCCGAACCGCAACCCAGATCTAAAACATGCCCGCTCTCCGTGTTATTTTCAGCAAATTCCACTATGCTGTGAGAGACGCGGGATGCCGTCATAGAGACAAGATTTTGAAAAGCGATTATTCCTTCGGTTAACGGCCTGGAAGGGGTAGAATGGATTGAGGCCAAAAGCGCCTCTTTAGTTAGACGGCTCTCTTTAAATTCTACCTTGTCAAAGGCTGCGGGTTTTGGGAACGGCTTTATCGTAAAGACAATTTTGCCGCTGAAACGATTCTCAGAAGGAATATACTCATACGACTTTGATAAAACGATTTCTTTAACTATATTTTTTATTTTGTCTGAAAGCTCGAGGGAATTTTCAACCGTAAAAATATTCTTTTCAAAAGTTAAAGTTAATCCTCTTTCTTTGAAGGCTCCAATGAGTTCGCAATATTGTCCCATATCATTTCCCTGTTAATTTTGGGCGAAATGATAACTAATTGACAATTAAAAATCTATCACCACTTTGCGCCGGCGTGGGTAAAAAATATTTGTATTCCTTCGAAAGTATTTTCCTTTACAGGAATATACCGTTATGAGAAAATTCATGGAAAAAGGAGCCTTTTTATGAAACTGATACAAATTTATGAATGTCTATGCGATGAAACCCGCTTGCGGATCCTGAATCTTTTATCTGTGACTCCCCTATGCGTTACTCACTTGCAAAAAGTCCTGCAAATGAATCAGGTTAAGATGTCTAAACATCTTCACTACATGAAAGAACGGGGCATGGTGGAAGCTACCCGCTTTGAAAATAAAAAACTTTATTCCTTGTGTAAAGATACAAGCGCTGAGCTGGAAAGCAATATGAAGTGCCTCCAGGATTGCAGCAGAGAATACCCTCTTTTTGTAAACGACCTGAAAAAGTTAGAGGAAATTCTCTCTGAAGTGACCGAAGTTAAAGAAAAAATTAAAAATAAGGGTTAATCATGCGTCGATTGATTTTTTTAAGCTTGAGCCTCTGCTCATTAAATCTTTTTGCTGACAGTTCACCAGCCGTTCAAAGTGCGGCGGATGAAAACAAGCACCTTTTTATCTTCTTTTATAAAGAGCAGAATGAAAAAACACTTTCCCTTCAAAATATTTTTGATCAAGCCATGCAAAAGATGGGTGAACAGGTGAAATCCATCAAAGTCAAAGCGAATGATCCCTCTGAAAAAACGCTTATTCAAAGATTCGGCCTGAAACGCTCACCCATGCCTTTTGTCGTCGCTTTAGCCCCGAATGGAGCCATAACCGGAGGCTTTTCTTCATTTACTGAAGAACAGCTGAAGGATTCGATTTCCTCTCCCGGCGCGGCGAGTTGCCTTAAGGCTTTGCAAGAGCGCAAACTGGTTCTTCTTTGTTTGCAGGACAGTCCGGAAGGTGTGAATGAGTTCAAAGCCGATCCCCGCTTTGCAAATGCGACAGAGATAGTGAGGATCGACCCCTCCCATAAAAACGAACGTGAATTTTTGCAGCAATTAGGGATCGATACCCAGTCCACTATGGTAGTGCTGATCTCCCCGCCGGCCGAGGTCATAGGGAGATATCAAGGCGGCGTGACAAAGGCTCAATTAGTTTCAGACTTACAAAAAGCCACTTCCGGCTGCTGCTGTCCCGGCGGTTGCTGCCCCGGCGGTAAATGCAAATAGGAGATATATATGAATTGGAATACTTTAGTATTTCGCGAGTTAATACAGCGGAAAAATAAACTTATAACAAGCAGCCTTGCCATTATTTTGGGAATTGCCGTGATTGTAACTATTAACACCGTCACCACCTATTCCGAGAAGGCTATTTCAAAAGAACTGGATGCGCTGGGAGCTAATATCCTGATATTGCCTCATGGATCGACTCTCGTAGATTATTATAGCGCCGATCTTCAGACGGGTGAAATTCCAGAAGAGTATGTCACTTTGCTGACAACTTCTAACCTTGAAGGATTAGATAATTTATCTCCCAAGCTCTCTTTGCCGGTGACTGTGGGCGTAAACCAAGTCATATTAACAGGCATCCTTCCAAAGAATGAATTCCAAAGCAAAGCCAGCTGGCAGGGCGCAGGGATCTTCTCAAGACCCAAAAGCTGCGGCAATGTCGACGATATTTTTGGGCTGGCTCCGAAGGAAACGCTTATCCGTAAGCGCGTGATTGAAACACTGGAACCAAATGAGATTTTAGTGGGCTCCGATGTGGCAGCAAAACTGCAGCTGAAGGAAGGCCAGGAGATCACAATGCTGGATACCCCTTTTAAGATTTCGGCGCTGCTTCCGCAAACCGGAACGGTCGACGACTCCCGCATTTTTGCCCATCTGCACACGGTACAGGACTTGACCGGCAAGGAAGCGGTCGTTAATGCGATCGAAGTGGTCGGCTGCTGCGAGCAAATCTCTAAGGGTTTGGTGGCAAAGATCAGTTATCTCATTCCCGATGCGCAAGTGATCACCATTTCTCAGGTCGTGGATACTCAAGTCAAAACGAATCAGCTGATGAGAAACCTGTCCACCCTGTTTTTGGTGATTATCATTGCCATTGGAGGAGCGGGCATTGCAAATGACATGTATAACAACGTCTATGAAAGAAGAAGGGAAATTGGAACCCTTGTCGCCCTCGGCGCAAACCCCTCCGTCGTGCTTAAAGTGTTTCTTAAAAAAGCGTTGCTTTTAAGCCTTTTAGGAGGTGTGGGAGGGTATATTATCGGGACGTGCATCGCCATTGTGCTGGGACCCTTGATTGCGGGCGTTCCGGTTTTGCCTATTCCATATTTATTTTTTGTGGCAGTCGGCTTGTCGGTTTGCATCACGCTCGTCGCCAGCTATTTTCCTGCAAGATATGCCGCCCGTCTTGACCCTTGTACAGTACTTCAGGAGATATAATATGTTAAAAGTTAAAAGAGTAAGTAAAATATATAAGAAGCGGGACCAGGAAGTCAAAGCCATCGACGATGTTTCTTTGGAAATCCCGAAAGGGGATTTTGTTTCCATCATAGGGCCAAGCGGCAGCGGCAAAAGTTCACTGCTATTAATGCTTGGGGGGATGCTATCTCCCACATCCGGCCAGGTGATTATTGACGACGAGTCTCTTTATGATCTAAATCCGAACGAGATCGCTGCCTTTAGGCAAAAGAAGATCGGCTTTGTCTTTCAAACGTTTCATCTCATCTCTTATCTTTCGGCTCTCCAAAATGTGCAGGTCCCTTTATTGCTGAGCGGTTTGAATCCAAAAGAGCAATTAAAGAAAGCTCAATATCTTTTAGAAAGAGTCGGTTTGCAAGACCGGATGGATCATAAGCCCTCGGAACTGAGTGTAGGCCAGCAACAAAGAGTGGCGCTAGCCCGAATGCTTGCCAACGATCCCTCGATAATTTTAGCCGATGAGCCCACCGGAAATCTGGACCCTGAAATGAGTGAAACTGTGATCAAGTTTTTGATCGACTTAAATAAAGAAGGGCGGACCATCGTCATGGTGACGCATGATATGAAAGTTGCGAGCCAAGCAAAAAGGAGCATTACAATCTCTAAGGGGGAATCTGTAAGGGCCCTTAATCAAAGGAGAAAAATATGAAACTAGCAGATTTTAGATGCCGTGAGCCCGCTATCTGAAACCGAAAAAAAATCTATCGAAATATTCCCTAAGGGATGCCAATGCTCACCGACTGATTGCCAATAAAGCCTACTTGCGACTCAATAAAACTAAAACTTTTAGCTAGTAATCATAATTACCATTTTTAGATTTAACAAATTAATCAAAAACAAAGAATCTCATACTGTCTTTGCTAAAATAAATCCGGCAATAAATTCTTTACGAAGTACCTCGAATTGAAGCGTCGGATCTGTTATTTTTATCGTTGAAAATAGCGCGGATCACACCGTGCTTCCCTATGATGCTTTGGTTGGGCCTTGGCTCTGTGAAATTTTTGTTTCCAGAGACAGGCAGTGCGCCCCCATAAGTAAGTCCAGATCATTTGACACCTCGTCAACCAATGAAAAATCTGCCGGATTTCGAGGATTTCTTCCGACAAAATAGAGATTGATCCGATCAGGGCAAAGGCTTTGCAAAAATTGAGCGTAGGCATCCATCAATAGAGCGCCAAGTTTTACACCCATCGATGTCCCGCCAACTATATAATAGAAATGATTCGTTTTAGGGGAAAAACCGGTAATGGCGTTAAAAAAGTTAATTTTTTTATTCTCATCAGGTTTAGATAAGCCAAAAAACGCCCCCGGCGTAGGAATAACCGTCAGGCCGGCCTGCTCCAGCATTTGCCTGGTTTTTTGCATGATCCCCTTCACTTTTTCCTTATCCCGTTTTGTAATGTCTATGAATTCATCGGCCAATTCCTGGTCTTTTCGATCTGTTAACTTCTTTTTCACACTCTGCAACATTAAAATAGACTGTTCATAATCTTGAAGCAAAATGGTTCCATGGGGGCCGGGAGCCATCAGACAGTCCAAGTGGTAATCTATCTGGGGCAAATAAACCATCTGATCGGCCTCTACCTTCAGATCTTTTGGAATAAGGGTTTCCTCAATGAACTTCCTTTGCGCCAAATAATTGACGGCAATCTCTTTCCCTTTTTGGCGCTGCTCCTCATTCATCATGACTTCAGTCGCGACCAGACCCATGCTGGCCATTTCGCTTAGGGTATTTTCCACAGTTTTGGAGGAAATATCCGCCGCAATCTTTTTCCCGATCTCCAGTATCAGCGCAGGAATTCTACCCTCTGAATAGAGGTTGCTCAAATAGTCGCCCTTATTGAATTTTTCACTACTTTTCTCTCTAAACAGGCCGGAGAGACGCATCATTTGATGGGTTATGATCAGATTATCCTGGCCGCAAATCACCCTTGCTTTACCGTCCGGACCGGTTACTATGAACATATTCC
The DNA here is from genome assembly GCA_963696295.1 of uncultured Chlamydiae bacterium. GTDB lineage: Bacteria > Chlamydiota > Chlamydiia > Chlamydiales > JAJFMB01 > CAVOJR01. Next base: position 3,297,262 of record CAVOJR010000001.1, read on the forward strand.
CCCCTTCGAAATACATATGGGAGAATTGACTTTTAGCGGATAAAGGCAGCTCGTTTGGGTGCTTTTCATTACTTAAAACGAGATCTTTGCCAAATTTTGCGAGAGCTCCCATTCCCACTCCCTCACCCTTGGGGTGACTGAGCAGATAACCGTGTTCTTTGCAAAATACTGACCTTTTAGCACAGCGGGAGACAGCCTCATGCACTTCGTCAGATACATTGGGAGAGATAAATTCATCGTTTTTGACCATCAGACGATAGTCTCTAACCGGACAGGCATCTCGCGATTCCTTTACCTCAAATCCTTCCTTTTCAGCAACCAGCCTGACATCCCTCAAAAACCGGTCGCTTGAACCGGGAGTTGATTTAGAAAACAAAAGCTCATGAATAACCCTTCCAAAATCGTTCGGCGCTCCATAACTCGCTTGGGCGACAGGGAGGGTTATTGGATCTGCAACGTTAGTAGTCTGATAACATTGAATACTCATATTGGGAGAATTATATCACATTAATTCAACTTAGTAAACGCTAAATGTTCAAAATTTCTAAAAGAGATAAACGGCACGCCGCGCAAGTCCTCAAGCCACCTTTGCTTTCCCTCAGCGGATAGTCTCATTGGCAACGGACCCCAATTGCTTGTATTTCCTTCTCCGCACCCTTTTATGGCTTTGATCAGATTGGTATAATTTTCCCCATTTACTTTAGTGAAATCAGGTTCAAATCCCATTTTTAGATGAAAAATATGGGAACTTTCGATGGCAGAAAGACGAATATCGCCATTCAAACCCATTTCCATACTTCGCCTAAAAATTTCTCTCATGGCCGCAGTGCCATATCCGGATCCGGGACCATTATTCGCTTTGATACTTAGGACGTGTAGATTCCTTTCTCCCCCATCGAACGTCTTCTCCAGATGACACTCCGCATACC
>CAVOJR010000002.1:0-135310 GCA_963696295.1 uncultured Chlamydiae bacterium
GGACCGAAATCAGATGGAGAAGCTGATCGACCTTTTTCTAAAATTTCAGTCTGATCCCATGTTAAAGGATTCAGATGGAAAGAGTGTTTTTTTCAATGCTATCTATGACAATGATTATAAACTAATTGAGAAATTCCTTTCCGCTGCGGAAATTCAAATAGTGCAATTTAAGAGAGCGGTTTGAATGTAGTGACTAGTTCGAGCGGAGAGCGCGGATTTGCCTCCTTATTTTCGCTTATATAATCTCGCTTTTTACCTTCATTCAACCCGCGCTCCGGTTAACGGCATAAATAATGAAAATTCCTTTTGCGCCAGAATCCTTATAAGCTTAAAATTCGCTAGGAACTGAAATGCCTAAAAAGTCAGAGAGGTAAAGTACAATGTGCGCGTCAATTAATCGTCAAATTATTCTCGAATCCCGTCCACTCGGTATGCCAACCCTGTCAAATTTTAAACTTAGGGAATCTTCTATTCCAGAACCTAAAACAGGTGAAGTACTTATAAACTCTTTGTACTTATCTGTAGATCCTTATATGCGAGGTCGAATGAATGACCGCCCCTCCTATATTCCACCTTTTCAGTTGAACCAATGCCTTACAGGAGATGTTGTTGGTAAAGTAGTACAATCAAAAAATGATAGTTTCAAGTCTGGTGATATTGTATTGGGCCGTCTTGACTGGGCAGATTATTCTATTGCCAATGGTAATGACTTACAAAAAATCAATCCAAATGATGCCCCAATGGAAATGTCGTTAGGTATTTTAGGAATGCCAGGAATGACAGCTTATTTTGGTTTACTCGATATTGGACAACCCAAAACGGGGGAAACTGTCGTAGTGTCTGGGGCTGCAGGTGCAGTTGGGATCATTGTAGGGCAAATAGCAAAAATTAAGGGATGCCGCGTCGTAGGTATTGTTGGTAGTAACGATAAGGCGGACTATTTAACCAAAGAACTAGGATTTGATGCAGCGGTGAATTACAAAAATTCCGATTATGCTGAAAAACTTAAAATTGCTTGCCCTCAAGGAGTTGACGTCTATTTTGATAATGTAGGAGGAGATATTACAGATCAAGTTATGAAACAGATCAATTGGCACTCCCGAATAGTGCTTTGTGGTCAAATTTCGATGTACAATCTTGAAAGCCAAGATGTAGGTCCTCGAAATTTCAGAATTCTGATCGTCAAAAGCGCCCTCGCAAAAGGATTTATTGTATTATTAGATTATAAAGAGCGATTTCCCGAGGGAATATCACAAATGGCGCAATGGATTAAACAAGGCAAAATTAAATACAAAGAAAGCATAGAGAGAGGCTTGGAAAATGCTCCTAAGGCATTTATAGGGCTTTTTACAGGAGATAATATCGGTAAACAGCTTGTTAAAATTGCAAATTGAATTTCACAAATTAAGAACTGAAGGGCTTTCCTATTTTCAAATATTTCCCTTTGTCCGGTCTTTTCGATCGCCTCCTTTTGCACATCAAAGGCATAGACGGCGCGTGCGCGTTTCGCCCTTGTCGCAAGCCCCATCCCAGGTCCTCCTTTGTCAAAAGGGCGCAGCACTCAAGCGATTTCCAGGTGAAGGTTAAATGAAAAAAGGTTATGATGCATTTCTTTCTATTAGGTCATACATGAAACCACTTAAAGGCTTAAAGTACTTCCTTTTTTTCTTCCCCTTATTTCTTGCGGCCTCTGACTTTGAAATTTGGGTGGATGGACAAACCCAGTTACCGGTCAAAGGGAAGGTGACTTTCGAGTACCGCTACTCTTACCGCAGCGACCAAAATGCCAGCCGCCTTTATTACATCTATTATCAGGGCAAGCTGATTTTACCGATGGGAGAAAACTGGTCCATAGCTCCCGGCTATAGGCAAGTGTTTCTATTGCTGCCCACAGCCTCGGGGGGAGATAAATGGGTACCCCAGTATCAGCCGATTTTCGATTTTATCAAACGGGGGAAGCTGAGAAGGGCGGATTGGGTGTTCACCCACCGGTTTCAGTATGATACGCCGAATAAGAGATGGGAGATTAGAGATCGAATCCAGATTAAATTACCAAAGATAAGCTTTTTTCGCCCCGTGTGGTATGAGGAGATTTTTTATGATTTATTTACAGAGATCGTACAGCATCGCCACTATTTTGGCTGCGAAGCCGAATTTCCCAAAGATTTTAGGTTCCGAGTAGCCTATTTGCTCCGTTATTTGAAGTTATTAGGGACCTGGAACCAATCTAATGTCCTCTTTTTCGAGTTCTTTTACACTTATTGAGCAACTCTTTGCTGCTCGCAAATCGACCGTGATGTGAAATGGGATCTCCTCCCCGGGGAATTTGGCCGCCAGGGATGTATTTTCTTCTCGAAGATAAAATGACTTGGCCGGTGCAGCCGAACAGGAAAGGGCATTAATGACAAACGGTTTTTTCTTCTTTCTCAATCAAGGTACCAAAGATCGGCGATCTCTTCTCGCCGGCAGATCCACACCTCGTCAAACGATTTGATATATTCGATAAAGCCGCGCAGCGCCTCGATTCTCCCCGGCCTGCCTGACAGGCGGCAGTGCAGCCCGATCGACATCATTTTGCCCCCTTCCCGGTATAAACAATCGAATGAGGCTTTCAGGTATTGAAGAAAATTCCCGCCGTTGCACCAGCCAGGCGACGTCGCGTAGCGAAAATCATTTGTATCGAGGCTATAAGGGATGATTAAGTGTTTGCGCTCCCCCACATTCACCCAGTAGGGCAAGTCGTCGGCATAGCTGTCGGAGTCATACTTGAGCCCTGCCTCCACCACTAATTTGCGCGTATTCGGGCTGATCCTTCCCGTGTACCACCCCTTCATTTCTTTCCCGAGGTTCCGCACAATCCCGATCGTTTTCAGGATATGTTCCCGCTCAATCGCTTCCCCTACCGAGTGATAGTCGATCCAGCGGTAGCCATGCCCGGCGATTTCATGCCTGGACTCCTTCAGTTTCAGGGCCAGCTCTCCGTTGCGTTCCAGAGCCAGACCCGTGGCAAACAAAGTAATTGGAATTTGGTATTCGTCGAAAAGTCTCAATATGCGCCAGACCCCCGCGCGGCTGCCATATTCGTAAAGCGATTCCGCGTTCAGATGGCGCCCCGTTATAGCCGTCACGCCCGGCAGATCGACCAGAAAGGCTTCCGATTGCGCGTCTCCATCCAGCACGCACTCCTCGGCCCCCTCCTCGTAATTCAGGACGAAGTTCACCGCAATGCGCGCCGGCCACATCCCTTTTGGCGGCCGTTCTCCATAGCCAATAAAATCGCGTTCCATAGGCTCAAGCTACAATTTAAGCGAAAAATTGTAAACTTTAATGCAGGCTTTTTACGAACGTGTAGATACTTCCTCTTTGCTCGATAATTTTTTTCGAAAGCAAGCTTTCAAATTGTCTTTTACAATTTCGCTCATTTTTGTGAGGGAATCTATCAGCGACAGAGCTCCAAAAACTCCTCCCTACCCCGGATTGAGAAATTTCATTAATGGTTTTGATTAAGAATCTTTTTTCTCTGGAAGACCATGGAGAATTAGAAGGTTTTCCCTTAGGCAATTCCAAATCGCGCAATTTCTGAACCATCTCCAGATTAGCCTGATGCTCAAGTGTTTTGAACATTTGCTCTTGGCGCCACAACTGGTATTTGCCATGAAAATCAACATCTTCAATCAACTTGGAGCAGGGGGGGAAAGGGAAATTGTATGAAGTACTTGGAAAAAAACTATAATTATTAATACACATAAATACTCCTATCCGCCGTTGTTATTTCTTAAATAATAGGTATCGCCCTGTTTCTGAATGATGTTATGCGCAAGCAAGTTTTGAAATTGAGAACTGCAAGCATTGGAATTTTTGTTTAATTGAGCAGCGATAACTTTCCAAAATCCGCGCCTCCTTCGTGTTGTCCTCCCTGGCTTATCCAGTTCATTTACAAGGCTTACTAAGCGGCATTTGTCTTCATGAGTCCATACCTGGCCAGTCTCTGCAGGCCTCGAAAATAGCATAGCCGCCCAAGCGTGCAATTCCTGCGGCATGCACTTAGCCTGTTGAGCTGCGCGCGCTTGCTCCATGAGCATCAATTGGTAGCGAGCGTGAAAATTTACCCTCTTTATCAACTCGGAACAGGGGGTAAAACGAAAGTCTCGATGTTGTTTTTTGAATGGATCTATCAGCAGACCATTGTCAAATGTATTAATCATAATAACTCATAAATTAAAAGATCTTACTGCAAAAAGCCATTAAATGACTTCACTTATTTACAAAAAAAACATTTCCTTGCTTTTGAATAATATTGTCCTTAACCAATCTTCTAAATTTCAGGTCACATGCCCTTTGCGTTAAGTTTAGTTTATCACCAACAGCCTTCCAAAAACCAGGATTCCGTTTCCCTATCACGAAGGGCTTTTCCCGTGCAGTTTGATTAATTGTGCTCACTAAGCGGTCAATTGCTTCAGCTGTCCAATGGGCCCGCCGCGCAGAAAGCACCCGTGCTGCCCATTTAAGCACTTCCGGAGCCCTTTCCAGCTTAGTCCGGCGCTCCTGTGCTTTGGCCGCTTCCGTCTGCCTCCACAACTGGCATTGCGCCTGAAAATCAACTTTTTGAATCAATTCGGAGCAGGGAGGTAAAGGACCCGATGGATTCACTTCAGAATCGGGTGTTCTCGTATTAGCTGTATATATGTTATTTGAATTGTGCTGGACATAATTATGAACATGCATAAAAAACTCCCATTAAATTGAATAAGGCAATTAGTTTACCGCAAGGTGAGGATAAATGCAAGGGGTGGATTTAGTGGTTATCAGACTAGGTGGTCTTGGGGGTATATGTTATGCTAAAGTATCAGAAAAAAAGTGTGTTCAATGTAGTAGTAGTCCTAAGAGAGGGGACTACTTCAGCTTGATGCTTATTTTTTTGTGTCTCTTTTTGTTACACTAATCCATTTTCATTAAAAGTGTGCAGGAGATGAGGTGAGGGTTTCGAGTTAATTCAAATATTGATGGAGGTCTTCTGTCAAATACCATCCTAGAATAATCTGCAACGCTTGCTCTTTTTAAAAGGGGATGATAACGTTGTCTCTCTATTACATTTTGGAATGATTTATGCCCATTGAGACTGGAATACCCAAAAAATCCAAAACGACTGTTTACATGACTGACGAAGAGAAAACCATATTGAACGAGCTGTTTATTAAAAGACTAAGAGAAAAACGAATAACAGATAAATCGGCTCTCTTATGCGAAGGAATTCGTTTGTTATTCGTGAAGGAAATTGAATCATTAAATAATAAACAGTGTGTCTGTAAACAAAAAAACTAATGCTCATATGAAGTTATTCCGAAGAATAAATCTAAGCCATATTCAACCACCCCTATCATTTATGAAGTTTGATAGGCTCTTCCAGCATTTGATTGATCAGCTATATCAACCAAATTCTAAGAATACCATATTGATTCTGGCTCAAGCAGGTAACCGCTTTCATAAAACCATGCATAAAAACAGCTGGGAAGATGCGGATAAAGAGCTAATAAATACGTATTGTAGCGGATCATCACGGGAGCAAGTGTTAAAATTCAAAGAACTAAATCCTGATTTCGTCCTTTTTACACCTATGACTTTTCGACTAATTCACCATCTCTTAGTTCATAATGTTGATTGTAGCTCAAAAACAACTCAATCTGACCACGCTAGCCCTAACATTGACAAATCAATAGATTATACCTATGATAAATTCTCTCTGGTCGGGGTATGCCTAATTGCTAATCAAATTCTTGAACACGTAGATTCCTCTGTAATGCAATTACCAATTGCATCGCGAGAAATTAGAAATTATTACTTAAGATGTCTTACGGATCCAATAAGTGCAATTAGCAGAGCCCGCATGTACGACTGTCCATATTTCAGCAACAAACTCGAAAGTATGTATGATATATCTGCTAAGGAACTTATAGATGCTGTTTTTGATTTTTTTGTACACGTTACAAGCAAAGATCCTGCTATAATTAATGCTGACCTCTCATTTAATAGTTTTTTAGAAACAGAAAAGACAGAAGTCGCTCAAGACGTTCTCCACATATTAAGTCAAAAATACTTAGGAATCCCTATCCCTCTTAATAAATTAATTGAAAACCTATGCGACGATTTATATTTGGATCGCTATTGCCGAGGAAAACCTTTTATCCAAGTAGAAGAACAATACTACTGCTTTAGACCAGATCTAATAGACAACACACTAGCAGACCTTCCATTTCATCTTATTTTTACTAAGTTGCTTTCTGAGAAATCTGATACGAACAAGTTAAAAGATGAAAGAGGAGTTGCCTATCAAAATTATCTTTGCTCAGTAACCCGTTCAATACTTGGAGAAGGGAATTGTAAAAACATAAATCTTAAGAAAAGCGGAGAATATGGCGACCTGATTATTGAAATATCCCATCAAAAGGTGCTAATACTAGAAGTAAAGCTTGCAGATCCTCAAGAATCACTGAGAAAAGGCGATGTTGAAGAAATGAAGAAACGCTTTTTAATTCCACAAAAAAGAAATCGTGGCGGAAAGGAGGTCCCAGGGCCTCTTCAGTTAATGCAAAGAGCGGTAGAATACAGAAATATATTTAACTATACTGGCATCATTCAGACTGCAGTGATTTTTTATGGGTGGTTTCCAGAAATTGGCATTTTTGATGATCTCTATATAGATTTAGTCAAAAAAAATGAGATTTGTACACAATATGAGGCTGAAAAGAACAACTCCCCTTTAATTTTAATGAATGGGTTTACTTGGGAGCTCATTCTTAGCTACATCAAACAAAAAGCCGATCTTGGAGCTATTAAGTTATATGAATTAGACTCTATTATTGATGCTTTAAAAATCCAGGCTAATTTCCCATCTACAACATCATCCAGTGTTGAGACGTACATTAAATCTCAAGGACTTCATTTTTCAGTTTATCCTTTATTTGAAAAAATAATAGCCGGTCGTTTTGATATCAGTCGCAAAAGTTTAAAAAGATGACCACATCCCTGAAAGAGGTTGGTGTGCTCTACCCGATCGAAGAAGGCGTCTTTGGCATCAAAGGTTTTTCAGGGGACAAGGCCAATTTCAGTTTTGATGAAATCCGCATGCTACTTATTAGAAACGGCTATTCCGATAAAGCTGTGATTTCGACGAAGCTCATAGAAATTTATTTATGTCAAAATAAGAATCTTGAACGTGAGATCCAACAGCTGTCCGACAAAAAGCTCATGAACGATGAATCAAACAAGCTCATATACATGCTGAAAATGACCCCAGTAGCGGAAAATACAAACAAAGTCCTGAAATACGAGCGCTCGCTACAAAAGTCGATCTTTCAAAACTGCTGAAAAAACTGCAGGAGGTATTTTAGGAATGGGTTTGTTTTGGAAAAAACATCAAACCGTCACGGGGGATTGACACCGTTAGTTCAATAAGCCATTGACCCTATTGGGCCATCCTGTGTCAGGATCGTACAGCAGGCATTTGATCCCCAAGCGATCTAACGCTTCATGAACGAACTTCTCTAAAGCGGCGTCTTGAATTTTATGCATGATCAAGGAAGTATCCAAAGGCTCGTAGTCTATTGCCATCGCGTTGGCATAACAGGCTATCTGAAATGCTCCATTGGCTGCTTGGGCGATTATGTTCAGGGATGTAGAACTTTTGATCTCGAATATCTTCCTCCGCCCGTTCAAGGATATCATGAGGTCGATCGAAGCGGATTCATAGGGTGACAATCCCTTTTCTTTCAAATAGAAGGCGATGTCGCGCAACATGGCCTGATGAAGTTTTTCAGCCGCTTCAGTCTTTCTCAGCGCACTCTCCAAGTCAGACAACATGTCATTGGACGGCACGAACTCTCTAGCATATACCGTTTCAGGGTTGATTTCGGTGAAGTTGAGGTCTACGCTCTTCGTAATGAAGGTTACTGTCTCTTCCACTACTGTTTTCGAACTACGCATCGCCTGGGTTAGAACGGTGAAGGGATCGCCCTTTCTTAAAAAGTCCGTTACGACAGAAGAATCAAATTCATGAAGGGCTAATAGATGGGCGGCAAAATTACCGAAAGGCCCCAATCTTGCCCCCGTTCCGGTGTCCCAAATTCGGTCGAGGGGAAACGCCTGCACTATTTGCGACAAAGCCGCCTTTGCCAACCCTTCTCCTTTTTTGGACAGAGTATCAAATTTTACTCTTTTCAGAATTGCGTTAGTGGGTTCGGCGAGTTTGACCTGGATCGTTTTAGAAACCAAGTTCTTCAACCTACTTATCGAATCTTCAGCTATCTGTAGAATGCCGGTTCCCTGGCTTTGAAAGTCCGACAATGAATACGGCCTTGCTTCCTCAAAAGTTGAACTGAGGCGAAACGAGGCAGCTGTGTCACATGATATTAGGAAGTCATCCGCATGGTAGCCTTCGCTGAACTTTTCTACCTTCTTAACGGAAACGACAGCTATGCATCGATCCTCAACGCCGCGCAGTATGATCCAAAGCCTTTTTCCTCGTAGGCTTCTTTCTTCGTCATGCATCTGCCCCTGTGGGATTATGTAATTGGGAGAAACCCCGCCGTTACCAAGCGATGACTGCTTTTCTGCGGGTATGATCCAGACAAAATCAGACATGGCCGGAAAGCTCTTGCAGTGCATCGTCGAGGGATGTGGGCCAAGGAATGTGGTCGCCCAACAATTCGTGTTGTCTAACTTCCTTTCCCCGTAATCTTATGATTTCTGTCTCTTCCACTGTACCACTGCACACCAACAAGTAATAATTGACTTGACTTGACATCTGACCGCGTCGATGAATACGATCGAGGGATTGCAGATAATGTGCTGCTTGATTCGAATAGGAGACATAAACAGCATCATAGGACGCGTGAAGCGTGATTCCCGCTCCAGCAGCCGCCGGGTTTCCCAGAAATAGCATGGTGTTTGGGTCTTCCTGGAAGGATTTCACGGCAGTTTTTCTGGAGGCTGTAGATGTTATCGACCCGTCTACGCGCACAGGGTTAAAGCAACGATAACGCTCCATGATTTCGTCCAAGCTACGCTTGAAGAAAGACCAGACGATTACCTTGCGCTTTCGGGAAATAAGACGTTCCAAAAGCTCGTCCAATGCTTCATATTTGACAGGGGTCTCCGAAAGCGTGGGATCGAGCGCTCCAGGGCATGCACAGATTTGCAGCAATGCGGCTCGCCGCTGAAAATAGGTTGCTAGCCTTTTTTTGAACGTTGCGTTACTTAACGTTCTAAGTTCGAGCTCTAACTCAGAACGTGCTATGTTGTACATGAGGGCTTGCTTGCCTTTTAAGTGGACCTTTATCACATGGAAGTTTTTGTCGGGAACGTGCTGCAATATTTCGGATTTTAACCGCCGGATAAACAAACCCCGTGTATCTACCAAACGCAAAATCTCGTCCCAGTCCTCTGCGGGAGCTTTGGACTTCGTAAAGCCACCGAAGGTGTATCCTAAGTCCGCCAGATCGAACTGGTTTATGAGATCATGTGCGGAATTGGGGGCGGGTGTCCCACAAAGAACGAAGCAACGCTTGCAATGAGCACGCAACTTTCCTACATTCTCCGATCGGATCGAATCGCTGTTCTTTAGGTAATACGATTCGTCGACAACCAGCAGATAGCGTCTCGTCGCGGAAGAAGCTATAAGCGAGGTCAACATAACGTCCACACCTTCGTAGTTCGTAATCAAGACATCGAAATCTTTGAGTGCGGCCTCATATTTCTGCCTTTTATTTCCTTCAGCTAAAACCGTCTTGTATTTATCACCAATGAAGCTCTGCATGTCTTTGGGCCACTCGTTCACCATACTTTTCGGGCAGACGACGATTAGCGCATCGACAGCGCCAGCCTCCTTCAATACGTCAAAGGAGGCAATCGACATAACGGTCTTGCCGCTCCCCTGTTCGTCAAACTGACACAATCCTAATATGTCGGGTAAAGTCATAGCCGCAACTGCGATCACTTGGGCCGGATCCAAGATTTCAAGCCATTTCGCGGGTATGCTTTTATTGCTACCTTCCTCGATGAGCCGCAACGCTCTTTCTCTGGCAGCGCGGTGTCTTTCCAACGCCTCCAAGCAACTTCTTACGCAGATATCGTTCTTTGTTGCTTCGTCCAGCAGGTCTTGTATCAAAGGGAGGGTGGAGGCAGGGATAATAATTGTGTTCTTTTCCGATTTTTGAAGGGTGCCGATACGCCTTCCAATTTCTGATTTTAGCTTGAGAAACTCCATTCCCGAAGCGGAGATCGTAGCTTCTCCGTTATTGATATTTACTTTCATGCAGTCTTCTCTCTTACCGCCCGACTCATCTTTATGACCATTTCAAGTGCTATTTCGAGATTTTCCTTAGACTTGTCGGGCAGAAGGTTCATTTCCACCGCTGTCATTTCATTAAGGAACTTGACGAAACTGTCGATACGTCCAACCGCCTCGTCGGTACTGCGGACAATGCGCGTATTATACTCTAAGATCGCCTTCGCCGACTTTGCCGCAGTAGGATCAGGTTGCATCAGGACGGCTTTGGCTTCTGGATTCTTCCACGCCTTGTATGCTACACGTACCTCAGGAAAGCTTGAGAACTTTCCCTCTTGTATCCATTTGAAGAACTGTAACTTGAAGTCAAAGTCTATTTTGATCTGATCGAAGAAGGACTTCTGTGCTTCGTTGAAATATTGATAGTTTTTGGCCGCTATTGTTTCTGCCTCTTGCTCCGAAAGACCCAAGCCTCCGCCATTCTCGTCATTCGGATCGGGCGATGCAGTGGCATACATAATGAATTCAGAAATGATCTCATTGATTTTTAATGTTTCTTTGATCTTGCTTTTTTTCCAATTGAACTTTTTGGAAATTTGCTCCAATGTTAGGCCATTCTCGGACTCTTCGACGACCATCATCGCTTTGACGTAGTCCGGCCATTCGATTTTGAATGATGCGGAGAAGTTCTCCTCCACGAGCACGTTCTGTTCGTCCTCTTCAGAGGCTTCCTGAGTTAGGACGTAGGCATCGATGATCTCTAGATCCTGTCTGTTTGGATCTGTGATGGGCATCGTCTCCAAGGCGTATTTGATTGCGAAAAAGCGCCTGTTTCCGTCTAGCAGCTTCCCATCGAACGACATTGTTAGCGGTTCTCTCAAACCGTTTTTGATTATATCATCCCTCAGATCCTTCAACTTTACCTCTGGATCGTTTTTCATTAGGTCGGCAATCTCTTCTTGAGACAACTGACGGTCGCCAACCTTTCGTGCTAAAGTTTTCCTGGCAAGCTCGATTCGAGGATTATCCACCCAACCCTTGATGGTTGTGATCTTCACCTTACCCTCCCAAACAACAAGCTTTCTGCCATTGTAGAGGCGTTGCTTAATGATAGGTTCCCTCTTGTCTAAAAAAAATGATGGTTTTTCTGTCATGAGATGCTTCTTTATGTTAATACTGTGAATTTAATTTGGTTTGTTTCTAATGTACCTTCAAGGTGGACAATATAGTTTACAAGATCGTCTCTGCTCAGGGATTCGAAACGATTGTCTGAATAATCCGGCGCAGATTTGGTAAAGGCTTGATGTGTTGCAGAAAACGGAGTAGTAAGAATATGACGATGCGCCATAACTTTTTCCTTTTCGATGCGTTGAATCCAAAATTTTGACAATTGCGGATTAAATCTTTCATTTAGCGCTGTTGAAAGGGCATCGATGTAGTCTTTGGCTTCATCGTTTAAGCGAGTATCCCGCATAACGAATATAGCCAAATCCGTGAACGGAGTTGGATTTTTAATCTCAGAAAGTAGTTTTGGAAGACTGTCTGGCCAGTCTTGATGTAGTTCAATGCCCCACTTCAGTCCGGTTGCAGCCGTTCCGAGCTTAATCATAGGAGTTGGGGGTCGTTTTGGGTAAAAATAGGGTTCAGACTGTTCCGTGGCTTTTTTTAAGGGTACAGTTAGAAAGTTTGATGAAATTCGCTTTTCTGGGTGCTTACCCGTGCGGTCGATCTTACCAAGCTCTGTTACTTGAATGATTTTCTGAGGGCTTCTCTGTAACAAGACTAGTTTGGTGAACTCCAGCTCGATGGCTTTTCTGTTGTTTTTGCCTTCGGTCTTGTCAGGGTTTAAATCGAGGAGACTAAGATTCGTTTTCTTGCTTACGGCATCAAATGCAAAAAAATACATGAGACATGACGTACGTTCAAGATGGGTCTTTCCCTTATGTTTCCTGGATGCCAACCTTTTAAAGGAAGTGTGTACCTGGTCTGAGCTGAAGTACATAATTTTGTTTTAGCCCTTTTGGGATTTACTTTGTAAATTTTTTATTGTCGAGAAAATGACATCGCGATCGCAAGCACGGAGAGGCTTTCCTGCCCCAATAAATTGGTCGAAAGTTAGATAAGCCCCGAAGCTGCGCAAATCCTTGCCATTCAATACATGGACAATCTGTTTTGCAAGTTCGTAGGCAAGGCGAGGTGGCACAGCGTTTCCGATCTGCTGGTATTTTGATTTGACTGTTCTTCCATCGAACTTGAACCAGTCAGGAAAGGACTGGATACGACTAATTTCTCTTACGGAGAAAATGCGATTTTCTGTTGGATGCCACACACCTGCGTTTTCGGGCTTGAATGCCGCAGTGATGGTGCCGGCTATTTCATTTCTGTGGAAACGACGATAAAAATTTGGCCATCGATAGCGTTCTATATTGTCCCATATCTTTTGAAGTCGCGGTGGCAACTTATCATATGGAATATCCTTCCACGACCCTCCTTCTGGAACCATGTTTCCAATGCGTAGGGCCTGTGGGTTCAACTGCAGCAACTCGTTTTGGTTGGGCGCATCCGCTGTTAAGTCAAGGATTGTGTGCTCCAGGGAAAGGTCGTCTCTATCAACGGGTTGTGGGAAGGAGAACAGGCCGATCTTCTCGAGCCGTGCCACACCAACTATAAACACACGCAGCCTTTTTTGGGCAACATGGTGGCGAGAGGCATCAACCAAGCTAAACACAACATCGTATCCGAGCTTATCAAGCTGAGTGCAAATCTCTTCAATCAGGAGCTTTTCCCCGTTTTTGAATGACAGAAGGCCGCGAACGTTCTCGAATACAACCACTCTGGGTTTCATTATTTCTACAATGTCTATTGCTGTCTGAAAAAGAGTACCTCTATCGTCCTTAACGCCCTTGCGAGATCCAGCATTGGAAAAAGGCTGACAAGGGAAGCCGGCTGTAAGAACATCGGGGCTTAATTTCAGCTTGGGCAACTTTATTGTTCTAAGATCACCTTCGACAATCTCGCCAATATTGAGTCTGTAGGATCGGCAAGCATCAGGATCTATATCGTTCGCAAAAACCGTTTTAAATCCGGCTTGCCTAAAGCCAAGATCGAATCCTCCGCATCCAGTGAACAAACTTACATGAGAAAATTCACACATATCTTCGGACCCTAGGCAATCGCCGAACACGCTCCAAGGCCTATCGTTCGAATCTGGACATGTCATCGACTTCAGAGCGCCAGACAAAAGGTCTTGTAAAGTTGTTTGCCTGCTGTCAGCCAACTCTTTAATTTTGCCATGCGTTACCTTGTCGACTTCTACAGTTATTGTCTTAACATCCAGCCGCTTACGGCGTGCGGCTTGGGAAAGACGGATGGCTTCCTTACGGTCAGCGGAAAAGGGGATAGAGTTTGACATGAGGGATCCTTTGTATATTTATCTAGAAACAAGCATTTTTTGTTTACATGTAAACATAGAACCAGCTATTCCGCAAGAAATTTAAAGATTTTTTGGTTAACCCAAGGTTTTTTTATTTCACATTCCCAGATCGTAAGCGATTTCCAACCTTCTTTAAGTAGCGCCCTTACGCTGGCCGAATCTCGCCCCTTGTTTTTATCAATCTTTTGTTTCCAAAATTTCGTTCTGGTTTTGGGAAGCTTCTGCAAGCGACATATATGTCCGTGCCAAAAACAGCCGTGAACGAATATTACTTTCTTCAATCTCGCAAAGACCAAATCGGGGCATCCTGGCAACTTTTTTCCATGTAGACGATAGCGAAATCCAGCTGCCCAAATCAGGCGACGAACAGCCATTTCCGGTTTTGTATGCTTGCTTCTGATCTTTGACATGAGCGCACTACGCTCTGTTTTGGTTAAATGATCCATTATCAACTTTGAATGCCGCATTGATCTTAGGCATTTTTGGTTTTGCGTATCGTTATTTTTTTACCGTATCACCGCTCGTCACAATCTATGAATCTGGAAATTAATATTCTGGTTTTTACTTGACAATCTACTCAGACATTGTGATATTCGACTGATATTACTTTTCTTTTTGTTACATAATATGGATGTAAAAGATATAAGTAAAGTAAATTCAATTGTCAATTAAACATAATAATTAGTTTAATACTAACTATTTTTTGATTGCAATTCAGATGGATTTCTCCGCAGTGCAGCAACGGTGCACTGGCGGTGCTACGGTGCAACCAACTATCCATCCCCAATCCGCAAAAACCATTAGCAATATAAAACCTATCCCCCTTATCATCATACCCATAGCGACTGGATGGTAACGGATAAGTGTGCGTTCCCTCGCCCTCATAATCCGTTGGTCGTTAGTGCAAATTATACTCGCCACAATTTTTAAGTCGAAACCAACACAGTCTTTCTGCACTACCATAAGCAAAAAGAGAATTCACTAGATTAACAAGTTTTAATTGCTCCACATTACTTACTACCGCGTTCCCAAGGTTGGGATTTCCCACTATTATCGCGAGAGTTTGTGCTCTTGAGACGGCTACATTGATACGGTTTTTATTCAATAAGAAGTCGAGACCTCTTGGTGATTCGCTGGCATCGCTAGTACACATACTGAGAAATACGATAGGCGCCTCTTGCCCTTGGAATTTATCAACTGTGCCCACTTTTGCCTGTGAACCCAAAGCCGCTTTTAGCTTAATACATTGGTAATTATAGGGAGCTACAAATAGTATATCCTCCCAAGTGACTTTACGACTTCCATCTGCTGTTATGAGAGTCCGGTCCAGGAGTTCGCTTGTTAATTTTTTGATTTCGGCAACTTCTTCATCGGATGCTTGGGTGTTACCTTCATGGTGGATGGGTATATAGATGATTCCCGCCTCTTTATTAAGCTTGCCTTCGTAGGCTGCGGGAACTTGTATTGTTCTCCTTTCGTTTTCGTAATGAGGCTGAAGCTTGCCGTCATAGATGTTTTCACTTATGAAACTATTCAGCGATGGATGCATGCGGTATGTGGTACCTAGGAAGACTCCCATTTCGTCCGAAATGGTCGGGGAGTCATGGAGTAGATAATCCAAGATTGACAATCCGCTTTCATCAGGATGTGTCCCTTGTGTGGGTTGGCCTAGCTGCATCTGATCGCCCATAAGAACGAGATTTTTCGCGCTACGACTCATCGCGACCAAATTTGCTACGGCGACCTGTCCTGCTTCATCTATAAAGAGATAATCCAGCTTGCCGGCCATATCATCGCGAGAATACCCCCAAGCGGTTGAGCCCAGAACGCAACCGGCCTTGACATGGTTTGTAAGGTCTCCGTTGTCTGTAAGAATTACCCCTTCTTCCTTAAGGCTGGCGTCGGTTTCTTTAGTGCAAACAAAAGAAGCTTTTATACCCTGTTTATTACAGTATTTTGCTGTGCTAAGTAGTAGATGGTTAATGGCTTTATGACTGTTGCTTGAAATTCCGATTTTGTGTCCCGCTTGCACTAGCTTTGCAATCACATGTTTGGCTGTATAGGACTTTCCTGCTCCCGGCGGTCCTTGAATGGTCAAGTAGCTGTTGTCCAAATTCGCGATTGCTTGAATAATTTGCTCAAGTCTTTCTTCCGGATTATTGCATGTTACAATTGGGCCGCCTTGATGTCCTTTGATCTTAGGTTTATCGTGATTAAGAAAATCTAAAATGGCACACTGTTGAATGTTTGCCGTTTGGTAATCTGAGACGATCTGCGTAATTGACTCGGGGATCGGTTTTGGTTTGACGAATTCGTCGGGTATTAGTGAAATGAGCGCTTTTGGCTCTTTCTGGGATTTTAAGACGATCAGACCATTTTCTAAGTCGCTTTCCTCTGTGATATAGTCCACTTTAATTCGTTTGCCTTGCTCGTCTTCTTCACCCAATAGATAGAATTGTTTGGTTGGTCCTTTAAATTCCTGCGCAGGGTCAAAGCGATATTCATATGCTATTTTTTTATCCTTCGGCTTTTTGAAGGATTCCCTGTCTGTTCGTTGGCAGAGAGCCAGGCAATCTGAATCATCTAATAGCTCCTCATGGCTAAGACCGAGCCTATCGAAGAGTCGCCAAAATACGGGTTTGGCTTCTCGTGAATGGAATTCCAGCATCCAGGCAAGATTCTTTGTTAGTTGTGCTTGTTTAGGGTTAGAGTCATTTAAGTGTTTTGCCTTTTCGAGCAGCCGATCTCTAAGAAGAGGACGCTCTGTAACTTCTTCCTTAACTTCAGGTTCATAAACTTCGGCTTTTCCAAGATAGGTAATATTGTGCTCTTCCTGACGTTTTCGAAGCCAGTCAACAAGCTCTTGGGTGGATTCACAGTCGTCAATATTGTAGTCACGGATGCTTTTAAGAATCGTTGAATTCTCCCATGTTTCACACTCATCACCTAATGCACGAAGTTCTCGCCACTTCTCATAGGCGATTAGGGAATCTCCACCGCTCCCCACTTCTGTTTTTCGTTTATCTCTGTAGAGCCGCTCAATATTTTTGATGGAATAACGGGGTTCACCGATGATGATGCTTCCTTTTACGATCTTATAAAGGTCTACAAAGACTTCATTGCGTAAAAGTTGATCTACTTCTTCTTCGCATGTGGCGAATCGCCCCATTAATTTGCGGCAAGCTTCCACTTCATAATTGGCATAGTGATAAATATGCATTGTGGGATCTCGCTGCCAACGCTCATAAACCCAATGGATGAAATTTTGAAATGCTTGTTTTTCTTCTTCTCTGTCGTGTGCCCAGAAGTCTTTGAAGTCTCGTTCTCCCGATTCATTGAAATAGGTGCATCCCCATAAATATTCCAAACCGCCTTCGTGTAACGTGAAGCCTTCAATATCAAAAAATACATCGAGAGGGGAGGCTGGGGGTAATAAAGCAAGTCCTTGCTTTTCTCCTTCTTGTGGAACGATAATTTCATATAGGGGTTTGGCTTGACCTCGGCTCGCTACTTGAATGTTTGCCTGATTTTTTAATTTCTGATAGACGGATTGATTGATACCGGGTATGTGATCTATATCGGTTTCAACAAGGTGTTGCATTGTTAGAATACCAAGCCTATTTAATTTCTTGATTTGGCCTCGGGTAATATTAGCGACCTGGAAGAGGTGATCCTTTTCGGTTAGGAGTTTCTCAGCATAGGTCGACCAATCGCCCCAATTTTTAAAGTCAGCGGGATCGGGCATATTGCCGGGGTCAAAATTTGCCTGAGCTGAGAGAAATGACTGTTTTAGCCTGAGGTAATATTGAAAGCATTCATTTGTTTTTAATGTCTTTTTTCCATCCCCTAAAACAACTGTAATATTCTTTGGAAGTACTCCCTGGATAGCTTGTAGCATCTCAGCGTAGCAGCACAACTGGATAACATGGGTGGGTTTGAGGTGTTTCGATAATTTGGCATCCCACACCTCATAATGAAAGTCTCCTAAATTGCTTTTGCCTGGAACCTTGATTAGAAAGTCTGCAAAGCCCTTAAAACCGCTCATTTCCAGTCGGGCTTGTACGATTACATCTATGCCCTGGTTCATAAATGAGAGGGTAGCGGCATGCTTTTCAATATCGCTTTCACCCTCAATTTTTACGATGGACAAGCCTTGTTCTTTAAAGCTTATTTCGACTCGATCTTCATGAGCATAGCCTCTTTTTTGAAGTGTTGTTGATAAGGGATCTTGGGGGTCTTTTGACGGAGCAAGATGAGGAAACTCAAGCGCGTATCGATCCATCCATGAAGCAAATGGACTTTCCATATAGCGAATTAAATCCGAAGGGGAATAAAAATCTTTTTTGCAATTATATTTCATTTTTTACCGTTGATTAATTAATGATGGAAATATATCATTTATCAACATAAATAAGGAAATAAAATGACATCTGAAGTTTTAGAGAACGAACAAGTTGATAAAATGAAACTTGTTAAAAACGCATATATAAAAAGTTTTATCGGAAGTTTTATTGTAGTATTGATTGGGTTAATCACCACTATGATAATAAATCTGTATTTTCCGTTAACCCAAACAAGGCTTATTGCAAGCCTTTAGTATTGTTCCTGGATCTGCAGCTTTGTTTGGTGTGCAGGGATGGAACATTCAAACATGGTGCGGAACGACATCAGCTGAGATGCTGAATCAAAAATTATTTCGTTTTCTGTCGATTATCGGTTTGTTTTTTGCTGTTGTGGCATTTTCATTAAGTCCTTATTCCACCCCGAATACATAAAGTTCAATTTATCCAATTAATAGAGAAGGTTGAAATGAAGGAAAATAGGTCTCAGGTAGACAAATTAATTGTTGCTAGAACAATTTTACAAAAATTGCAAATACTGTATCAAATTTTCAAGACAAATATTCTGCAACAGCCGCTTTGATTTTATTACAAGATGCATATGAGCTTGTTTTGGTTGCTGCTTATGATAAATTATTTGCTACAAACGTTCCAGAACAAATCAAATTTGATACCCTTCACAAAGAAGTTGCCGATAAAATTGGAGGTATTGCGTGTTCTCAAGAAATGTATGGAATGAATAAAGCTCGCGCACCGAACCAAGATAGCTCAAATTTCATATGTGATTTAATATCATAGTATGTCAAACTTGCTGCCCATTTCAGCAAATCGTCATAAGAAGAAGAAGGTACTCGCGACTCACACAACCATGGTCGATGCTGTGGACGTCCACTCATAAGCACTTCATAAAGTTCTTTTAATTTCATCGTGCAGTACATTTATATCCGCATGCTTTTTGATTGTATTCCGATGAAGGTTAAAAGGATAGGAAATTCAACCACGAAGTTAATAGTGGTGGCGTAAAATATTTTATGTCTTATAATGGGCTTCTTAAAACCGAGGTATAATATTCCCTTACTTTTTAGTATAGCGCTGTTCCTTACAAATGGATAGTGCCGCTTTTTCAACATCTTGTGATGCTCTGAGTAAAACCCATAAATTAGAAGCCTCCAATAACGAAATTCCTCAATATGGTAACTGCATTACTTCTGTGAAGTATCTTATCCAAAAGTCTTCCTATGCTTTTTTGCCTCGTGTATGGGTTGGGGACCTGCCGCGTGTGCTTATATCTCATTGTTGGAAATTAATATTGATCAACTTGCTGAGATGCAGAGGGGAGACCTTCTTTTTTTACGGGATGAAAACCATCCATATCGAATCTTACTGTGACGCACTGTCCCGCGAAAGTCTCTGGGAAAAGATTTGGAAGAAGAATCAGATTTTCTGCTCATTTTATGGAAATCGAAAGAACAAATGTAAATTTTGCTAATTATAAAGTCGAAAATTTGTTAAAATTAAAATTAATTGGTTGTTTAAATGTAACACTTAATGCTTTAAATCGAGTTAAATAAATAGTTATGTTTGCTCTCTAATCTGATTCTATGTATAGTCTTGTCCTGCAATATGTTAAGAAATATTGAAGATAGTTTTCAAAAATATTTTTCATTTTACACTCGCCCTCGTCAGCCTAACCATGTGCTGAATGAATAAATATTTTGATATTATTAGCAGATCGAGAATGTATAGAATAAATAAATAAAAAAGGAGTGCATATGAATTTATTTAATAAATATTTAGGAATTTCAACTGCGGGAATTTTAATTTTTGGTAATTTACTTGCTGATAATTATGATGATTCTGAAACTACGGAGTTTGAGCCTCTCGAGCATGAAACTTTAATGTATCAAGCTGAAATGATGGCTAAAGGAGGTAACGAAAAGGACATAAATAAACTAGCTCAAGATGCTGTTGATGTTTGTTATAACGCGTACAAAAACGATTTTGATAGGGCAATTGCTCAAGAAAAAGAAAAATTAGCTGGCATGGGAGCATCAAATTCAAGTGCTGCAAAACTGATTCCAGTCGAGTATTCAAAAAAATTTGCCACAGTAATCATTAATCAAATTGATAGTTTAGCACAAAAGTTATCTGCTAATGACAAAAATGTGTTTTGGAATGCTTCTGAACAGCATATTAAAAAGGTTTTAGGGAATTACTGCCTAGGGCATGGTGCCAGCTCAACAGTGGCATTAAATGAGCATATCGAAAACCTCATTAAATTGAAGAAAACATTTGGTTAATAAAAAATCAAGCTAGATTTATTTTAATAGCTCCTTTCTCCTTCTTAAGGAAAAGGAGCTTATTATTTACCTTAAAAAGATTGTTAAAAAACAAAGAGAATATTTAAATTTATGTTCAAGTATTCATTTTTTATTTTTATAAATATTATATTCACACTAAATGCTGCAACTCCGGTATACAAAGTTTATGATCTAGGTACTCTTGAGACAGATGCAAGTATGGCTTTAGCTATCAATGACAACGGAGAAGTGTTGGGGTGTTACCACGATAGGGGAAAGTGGTATATATTTATATGGAATCGAGTAGAAGGCCTTAAAACTATCGAATCTCCATATCCATATTGCCATTTTGGAAAATTCAATAATAAAAGTCACTTTGTTATGCAATATATTCAGGATAACAAATACAAAGCATATTACTGGGATGAGGAATGGGGTTTTATTTCCATATTTCCTAGAGATGCTGTTGATATTATTGATTTTAACGACAATGATCAAATAATAATTCGTGTGAAAAATTCAGAGAATTGTTGGAGGGAAAAATACTATGTATGGAATAAAGGGGAAATTTCTGATATTGAATCAATTTTCTCGCAAGAAATGAACAGTGAGTGGCATTTTTGCTGTCTTACTGCAATAAATAATCTTGGAGAAATTGCAGTAATTGCTCAAACACAAATTGACACTCCTAATGATAAAAAAACAATACTCAAGTCATTTCTCTATGTTGATGGAAAATTTAAAATTCTTCTACCTGAAGTAGGGTCGGAAGCAAATGTCGAAATTCAAAATCTGGACGATGAAAGAAATGTGATCGTTAATATTGATGGAATTTGTTACTTCTATAGCCCCAAAAAAAGAATTAAAGCTTATTTTTTTAATGGAAATATGGGTTATAAATTGAAAAATGGCATTCCAGTATGTTATGACCGCTTACCAAGTCATTTAAAAATGAACGAAAAAGGTGAACGATATTTTTGTCCCGGTCTCCAAATTGGAAAAATATTAGATACGCAAGGAACAGGTTATATAAAAAATAGCTGTGATGGTTATGGTGTAGCAATATATGACCAAAATTCTAAAGGGTATGTTGTGGGTAGCATGGATACAATTTATCCCTCATGGCATGCCTTTATCGCTATTCCTGAAGAACAGACAGGGTCAAAACCCAAAATGAGCTCAGAATCTCAGCTGAGTAAAAAAGATTATTAGATTTTGTAAGAAATGTCGGTAAACAACCATTTAATGAGATATTTCACACAACAAAAAGTCTCCGCCATTAGAGACACAACTATAAAACTCATAAACCATCTAATTTCGTATAGCCTTGATTCATGATAGGCATCTAATAAACACTTTATTACTAAGAAATGTTGAACAAACAATAAACACATGATTGAATATCCGAATAAAGCACGGTTATTTAACTTCCATCGATAATCATCATTACGAATTTTTAAAAGATCGGTGTTATAGTCTTTTTTTGTTTTATTGTTTTCAAGCCTTTTGGGTTTAAAATTGGTTAAATCCTTAGGAAGTGTATCCCCTGGATTTTTAGAATTTTCATCACTCATAGTGGTCCAATAATCCTAAATTTTTTAGGCGGTAATGAGCAGCAGTTGAAGAAACATCACAGCGTTTTGCAATTTCATTAATATCCCCTATTGCTCTCCATAAAACTGTGATCACTGGTTTTGGCATAAGTAGACTTGCAGCAAAACAATTTGCTTCTTGTTCAAGTATTCTTTCTTCTTTTTCTATTCGATCGATGTCATAGCGAAAGAAAGTTTCATAAGGTTTTGAATCATGCAGATAAAAATGACCTAGCTCGTGAGCAACTGTAAATGCTTTTCGAGCATAAGAATCATTTTCTTTTATGTAGATTGTTTTGTTGCTTTTATCATAGGCTCCTGAAACATCTTCTTCTTGGAAACGGCCTTGTTTCAAAGTTAACCCAGCAAATTCGATGATTAAGTTAAGCTGAATAGGAGGTACAACATCTTCTTTTCCATATGCATCAACGAGGATATCCCAAGTCATACACTCAATTTCTTCAATTTTATCTCTTGTTAACACCATATTTATCCATCAATAACCATAAATTATGTAATAACATAAAAATTTAAATATCATTTAGCTGATTTATCATTGTTATTATTGTATGTAAGTTGATGATTAAATCAAAGCCCAACATGAGCAGCAGCATTTTGCTCTAATTCCCTGCTCAGTCTCTCGTATTTTTTATGAGTATTGATGCTCTTGTGTCCTGTTTGCCTAATGACTATTGTGTCCACTCCCTTTTTGATTGCAGTAGTGACTAAACCAGCCCTCAGGGAGTGACCGGCCACTTTTTCTTCGAAGCCAAAGGGAGCTGCTAGCTTCTTTATGATAGTGGCGACGCTTTTATCACTGAGCCTTTGAGGGGCTATTCTCCCCACTTTATCGATGGGGGAAAATAGGCCCTTCAGTTATCTTTCCGGCCTTGATCCAGTTTTTGAGAGCCGTTAGAGGGCAAAGCGTAGTGATCTTGCCCTAAGGGATGTCTACAAAGCGACCCTCTTGGTTTTGATCGGTTTTAGACTTCCCAAGGAAAATGGTGATCCCGTCAGTACTGAACTCAACATGTTCTAAATTCATGCCGACAAGCTCACTTCTCCTGAAAGCTCCAGCAAATCCAAGCTTGAGAGCCTTGTCCCGTACATTGATTGCTTTTGACTGATCATGGACAGATTCAAGCATTTGGTCCTCAGTATATAGCGCTTTCTTTTGGTCTGTTTAGTACCGAGGGCGCGTTTAATCCCTGCCATTGCCTCGCGGATGCGGATGTGTCTAGTATCAGCATTGATGCCCTGTTCGAGGTGGAAGTAGCGAATGCCGGCGACGTAGCATTCTAAGCTTGCAACCGACAGCGCCTGCTCTTTGCCATGTCGCAAATAAACATGCCGATCAGCAGCTCATATTGGCCTTTAGGAAAATCGATGGAGTCATAGCCATGCTCAGCGCACCACGATTGATATTTCTTCCAAGCAAAACGATAAGCTCTAACCGAATTTGCAGATTTTGCTTGTTTTGTAAAGTCCATGAAACTCTTAATATGATTCTGATAATTTCTCATATCTGAGTAATTATTTTCTTGTAAAATTAGTTGTTCCATAGATCCTCAAACATGGTTGATAGCGTAAAGAATATCACTTAACGGAACCAACATAAAAAAAGATAAAAAGATTTGGCATTTGGGATAGGGTGTCGAAGCACCTCACCCCGTGATGTGACAGAAAAGTGATGCAGAAAAACAGGATTAACAGTATTTTTGGTAAATATGGAAATCACTTCAATGCTGAATCAGTAAGGAAAATAAATGGCCCGAAAACCAAAAAGTGAAACTCACGGTGGAATAATCCCTTCCACAAAGAAAAACCCCTCTCCAAAAACAAAGCAGACAAATCAGAAAGCAGCTACAAAAAAACAGCTGTCTTCAGTCAAAGATCGCATGACCGTTCAGATATGCCTGGATGTCATAGAAGGCGTAAAAGATATCGTTTATTGGCATCGTCTAACAATCGCACAATTTGTGGAAGATGCCCTCAGAGAAGCAATTACCAAGGCTGAGAATAAAAATGGGGGAACATTTAAGAAAAGGGAAGCCCAGCTCAGAGCCGGACGTCCCCTCAAATAATAAATTCATTGATAAGTAATATCATGTTATTTTTTGACATGCATTATTTGTTTATTATCGTATGAATATACCTTCCCCCATGTATATTTATGGATGAAGTGATCTTTTTTCTGTTCAAGGTCATAAGAAATACCTGTTATACTATCATTAACAATGATGACTTGTTTACCTTGTTCTGTTCCGTCCAGTGCCGTCACAATTACTCCATCAGCGTAAACACCAACATGACACGTAACACCTTCTTCTGTTACGATATATCTGATGATATTTGTTTCAGTCTTTTCATCTTTCTTTGATTTTAGGTCTATCATGAAATCATTAATATCTTTGAGTAAACCAATTTCAAAGCCATGATCTGAAGGAGAACCAAAATTTTCCTCAACTGGAAGACTTGAAAAAGCATAACCAGAAACACATAATAAAGTTAATAAAACAGCTGTTAATTTTTTCATAAATTCACATTTTTAATATATAATAAAAATAGATTGTATTTGATTTTAATTTAAAGAGTCCTAACTCAAAGAAACACCTTTCACATATTCATTCTCATCGTACCAAACCTTGACACAGAAATATTCTACCTTATCAAGACCTTCAATAGGCGTCCCGACAGCTTCCCAAATCCCAAGGGTAGCAACATCAAG
Source organism: uncultured Chlamydiae bacterium (assembly GCA_963696295.1). Classification (GTDB taxonomy): domain Bacteria; phylum Chlamydiota; class Chlamydiia; order Chlamydiales; family JAJFMB01; genus CAVOJR01. The sequence continues at coordinate 24,676 of CAVOJR010000002.1, forward strand.
AACTCCATGCATTAAAGCTCTTGCAGCAGAACCGCGTTCATTTTTGAATTGGTAAACTTCAATCAAGTCACCATTTGGCATTCGGTCACTATTTATGATTTTTCCTCCAAGACAAATAAACTGGTTCCGAGTTTTGCATTGCTGAACTTTAGATATATTTGTTCCATCTTTCTTTGCTGCCATGACAACAGAACATGAAGAAAGAACGCATAATGAGATAAAAATAAAACAAAAACAAAATAGTTTTTTCATTGTATTATAACCTTTTATATTTTTACATAAATCATTAAAACTTATTAACCATTAATTTAAAGACAACCTTGAAAATCATGGCTAACACATAAATGAAGGTATTATCAGAAATACTGGTATTTACTGTAAATTGATATGATTTTTTGAGAAGCTCTAAAAGGGAATGCCGTCTTCCTCGTTTTTCTCTTGAGCTCCTGAATGAGTGGACATGCTTGCGACATATTCGCCCTTTTCAGCAGACTCTGAGGAGGGCAAGAAGTTCACGTCAGAGACAAAGATTGTTAGGTCGATTTCATGATTACAGTCTTTTAAACCAGACAGCTTGACGGCGTTTTCCCAGGCCGTACTTATGCCAGTGGGTCTTTTGCCATCTTTGCTTGGAAACACGTAATAGCTGAATATAGGCCTTTTAAGCCTCTCCTTACGCAAAAGGGCAACGAGGTTAGGATTTAGTGAGACGGACCGGGATTCCCCGTTCTTGGTCTCGCGGAATATGGCTATGGAGCGCTGAAAGTCGATATCCTCCCAGTGAAGATTGAGAATCTCCCCCTTCATTGCCCAGGTACTTAGCGCAAATAATACGAAATGCTAGAAGCGGGACTCGAACCCGCACGGGCCGAAGCCCAAGGGATTTTAAGTCTCGCCTCGTTGACCTTGCTGACCTCGCCCCCAAAAACAGGTCCACTCTAATGTAGAAAACATGCTATCCTTGGACAATGACAAATGTTTTTTGAATGTGAGGAAAATGACAGCACAGTATGAATATGTTTATCAAATAAAAGAGGAATCTTACTATCCATTAAAAGGAAGCTATGTTAATACGCCATTTCGCGTGGATGAAACGCTAGAGCAAAATGATGAAACTAAAGGAAAGAGGTGTCTGGAAACTTTTATTGCAAAAGGGGGGCAATTCCATCATCTGGATCCAAATAGGGTAGATCGTTTCGTCCTGTTTCCAAACGACATTGTCTACCCCAGCTGTTCAGCAGGTTATAATCGTTCTCAAACTTTATTTGTCATCTTATCCAATTTTTCCATTACTCTTTTCGCCCCTCATGCGACGCGTCTTGGTTTTGATCCCTATAATGATAAAGCTAACTGGCACGTAAACAAAGAAAAAGACAAAGAAGCCGACGGATTTGCAAAGTGGGCCAATCGAGAAAGGGAAACACGCTTTGGCTTTGATCATTTTAAATATCTATTTGATGAAAATCCCTCAATTGAAACGTTAAGGGAAATTAGAAAGTATTTTGACGATCATTATTTTGGACCTAGTATAGGAAACGAGATGAAAGATCGCAGACGTGTGTATATCACATTTGCACAAAATGCACATGTGATCATCCACCGTCTTAACCAAACTAATGAGGAACTCAATCATGTTGTGGTTGTTAGTATCGATCTGGATGATTATATTGGCAAGCCGCTGGATGCAAATGTGGGAAGTAATAGTGAGATAGCCTTTGCAATTTTTTCCCAAATTCTAATGCGATTGATTGACGTTACTCAACTGATCAAGAGCGATAAGTGAGGGAGAAAACTGAATTTGAAGGAAAAAAAGATTTCCTTCATCCAGAGAAAGAATCCGGCAAACAAATGTCCCATTGATCAAAACCATTTTTAGAAATGTTTGAATGTAAGGATCAAAAATAGAACAGTAGAGGAATATAGATTATTTAGAGTCAGCCACTTAATCAACGCTCGATAATAAGGGTTATGTTGGATGAAGACTCTTTTCCATCATCATTGCGTGATGATTTGTCGAATAGCATTAATTTCTTAAACTGAAATCGCGATCTAAGTATTGAAGGCTGGTTTTCTTGAGTGAATTCTATTTCGTGCAATAGCCCTCATTGCACCTTAAAAAATTCGATTTTACACATTTTGTTGCTATCATTCATTATGTTTACATATAATCTTTTCTCATCCAGTTAACAGAGGTTCGTATGACAAGTGTATCGCCCTATACATGCGGAGTGAGTTATCCGCTCAATTCCCATATGCACATGGCTTTGTCGGGAAGAACCATTGCTAACCATCAGAAATACACTATTTCCTTCAAAACAGGGGCTGATGATTCACTTGTCGGCGATATAGAAAAAAATCGTTGGGTCCATTCCAATGTTCGCATCATCGTGGCTAAAGATACTGTTTTAACTGATGAATTTCTCGACTCTCCTTATTCAGTCACCTATGATTCTGAATCCAAAGTTATCGTTGTTGGGCGTTATGGTCTGCCAGGCGGTAGTAATGATGGGGAAATAGTGGAGACTAAAAAGAAAAAAGTACTTTTTTGGCTTAAAGTAACTCATAAAGTGTGTAAAATTGTACTGAATTTTGTTAAAATTGTGCGCATTTTAGTCGAAAAAAATTAAATCTGCATCCCCTGGCTGCTCTATTATTATCGAAACATGGAATTCACGGGCGAATAAACTCTGTTAAGCCCGCTATCAGATCCCTTTTTAAAACGGTGTATCAGGAGATATTTAAAAGTCATGCCGATCAGAGTGGCAAGACGAAGTGGAAACTGTCTGACCTATGTCGAGAACGTCCATGATTGGGCATCAGCTAAATTTGGAATTCACGACGTCCTATTCCTCTTATTATCTGCATGAGCAATCTGCAGATGATTAATAATCTCATATTCCATCAGCAAAATAGTTACAGTTTTTATGGTTTTTTAATGAATAGTCCTTTTCCAACCAATTAAGAGCAGGTTGTCCGCTCTTCCTTATCTTCTGCCTTTCTGGTGATGTATCGCCCTACTGACCTATGCAAATCAACCAACTTGAAAGCGCGCCTTTTGGCCGTACTCCTTTATTAAGACCTCCAAAGCGCGCTTTATCTTAGGGCTTACCACTTTTTGCGGACATCCTTTGCAATGTCTAATGCTTGATCAGCTACAAGGCGTTTAAGCTTACTATTTTCAGCTTCAAGGCGTGCCTCAGAGACCTCCATCCCTTAATTTAGCTCAGTTGTAGTAAGAAGAGAATTCCATGTTTTCAGCATACCTCTTAGGGGAATACCCGAATCAAAGGATGTTTTTAATTTGTTCTTCTGTAAATCTTTATGCTGTTTTCGGGGGCAAGGTCACAATTTGGCCATGAAAAACTAATTAATTTTATAAAAAAAATATTAATTTATGGGTTAAAATGGGTTAATATAAAAAATCTATTACTACATAATGTCATTAGTAATATAATGTGTAATTAGGGGGTGGAAAATGGAAGATCTTACTGCACATAAACATGTTATTCCAAATCAACCTATTCCTCAACCTGTTATTCCAAATAAACCTGTTCAGGCAGAAAAAGAAGTGGAAAAGAAACTGGCTGATACAGTTTTACAATCTCGGGAAGGCCTCCAATATCAAAAGCTTCAGCGTCAAGGGTCAATAAATCCTGAAACTGGCATTGCTGGCATTGGCCCTAAAGTACTTAAGACGGAAACGTTAGTAAGGGAATGTTTTGAGGCGGCAGATACAGCTACCGGTTATGAAGGGGCTATGATGGATGACAATATGACCCGTGACTGGTACAATGCTTGCATGGATCATTTTAAGACCCTTCAGCCGGAATTAGACAGAAAGTTGTCAGCAAAAGAATTGACCTTAAGTGAGTATGCCAAAATTGCCTATAATGTCAGACATGAGGCTAGAACGCATACTAGAGAACTTATGGAAGATAGAAGAGCGTTGGCATGGATTAAAGCTAGGGACTTGCAAGATTATGGCCATGAGGATGGTCCTCAATTTGATGAGCTCGTGAACAAGGCGGTGGCTAAAGGGAAGAGCATTGACGATGCCTATCGCAAAGTGATTGCATCCTCTACCCATACTAACAAATGGGTTAATGCGTTTTTATCAACCGTAAAGGTGACTAAATCAGTGGGAGAAAGTGTACATGCGTTTTTAAACACTATGATGGTGGATCTTGAATAAAAGGAGAAAGGGTATGGATCCTCTAAAAGAATTTCTTGGTGAAGTGGGGATGATCCCAGAAGTGGATAAACAGGCTTATAAAGACCTTGAAGCAAAGGTCTTTGCAGTCGCCGTCAACTGGCAGCGTTCCACTGATGCCAAATTTCCTGTTAAATCTGAAGTGGGAAACCATCAATGGAAATTGCGCATCAATGATTTTCCGGTTGAAGAATATAAATACACACTCTTTGTGGATGACCGCGCTGTTTTATCCTTTAATAAACCACCTTCAAACTGGACCTTTCCCGGCTAAATAGATTGAGTGCCTCTCCACACTCAGGGCTTCCAAAGAAAAGCCAATTCTTGCGCCCTATTTTCTTTATAAATATATTGACATTATAATAAAATTATAATAAAATTTGTACAATTAAATAATTGTAAAGATAATGTCTTCTATTCAATTTTTTGACTCCGTTTACTATGATGGCAATCGATGTAAGAACCTCATTGAGGATTATTTTTACATCCCCAAAGTTTCGGAATATTTCGGTTTTCGCAAGGTTGCCTATCGCGCGTCGAATAAAGATTATTATACACCTGCGGAAATTTCCCTACCCATCATCTTAAAGACAATAGTAAAAATTGTTTCTTATGCAACAATCATTTTCCCCATCATAATGGCTGCTGCCCGGCAACTTACGCGACGTGATCTGCCTCCCCTACCTCCAAAAATGCAATTACCTGGTATGAATTCGCCAGCAAAGGGGACGGCTTCGGCCATTTCTCGCAAGAATGTCTCTCTCGTACAGAATCATCAACCAGCTGATGGAAGCAAGGTTTATGCTGCAGCGCAGAGCATGATGAAACACGGCTTGCGCCGGGTCCTTCATCCCTTTGCCGAACTTGATGTGGGCATCTTTGCCTTGCATGAAGTGATAAGACAGATTGAGCAGGAAGATATCTGCGAGTTGGCCCAAAAAGCCAAGAATGAGGTCTTTTCGGGACTTGTTCTTTCTCTAATTGACGCAGTCAAACAGAATCCGCTTATTCTCAAAAAAGCGATCGTCATCCTGCCCTCTTCCAAAATGGAAACAACAGAAGCCAAATGCTTTCTTTCGGCTCTCGCAAGCCTCCCGTTGCAACAAAAAGAGCTTGACCAACTTCTCTGTGATGCTTGTGAAACCGGTAATCTGCCTCTCATCAGGCACCTTCTTTCTCGCGGTGCAAATCCCAACGCGATCTCGGAAAAAAACAAGGAAACTCCGCTCCACTGCGCTGCCGGTCACGGGCACGCAGACGTCGTATCTCTCCTTCTTACAAAAGAAGTTGAACTCGAAGCTAAAGACGTATGTGACTGTACTCCGCTGCACCAGGCAAGCCTTAGGGGACATGTTGAAGTCGTCTCTCTCCTTCTTGATAAGGGGGCAAACGTTAATGCCAGAGACAGGGCGAATGGGACTCCGCTTCATTGGGCAAGCAATACAAAGATCATCTCTTTGCTTCTTGGTAGAGGAGCTGATATCGAAGCAAGAGATAGAAACGGCTTTACTCCATTAGTTAGTGCAATCTTGAAGTGTGCCTTCCAAAGAGAGTATACGCAAGCCGCCTTAGCGCTCATCGAAAACGGGGCGAATGTTAGATCTATCGATGATGAAGGACAAACAGCTTTGCACCATGCAAGCGAAAAGGGGCTCATAGGGATCGTTTCTCTGCTACTTGAAAAAAGAGCCGACGTCAACGTAAGAGACCATGTTGGGCGCACTCCTTTGCAATATGCAACGAACGAAGAGGTCATCTCTTTGCTGCGCCAAAATGGTGGAGCCGGTGCATTAGATCCACGGGAAGCTCTCATCGACTCTGTCCGTATTGGCGGAGAAGCAGGCCATAATGCCCTCCGAGAACTTGCAGCGGCCTCCCGCAACCGTCTGTCCTTTGTCGCTTTAGAAGGAGCCTATGAAATTGCCAAAGGAAAAAACGACTTAGTAGCTGCGCAACTGATCAAGGACCTTATCAACGCCCTCTATTCCAATGATCCGGATGAATCAAAACGACTACCCAAGGACATCGTCGACGTAATAATTCTTCTTCAGACAACTGCTAAGCCATCGGGGTATCGTCCTCTTGGCGATCTGCCTCAACGTGCCGGGTGGAAACACCTTTCCCAAGATGAGCTAGATGAAATGGCGTCGGATACAGCACTCTCCGGCCTCCCGTTAGGTTTGGTCATATTTCCATCGGAAGCCGAATTCTTTAATGAGCTTACGATCGTACCAGACGATCATCCCAACCTCTCCCTTCAAGAAATTCGCCGGACTGAAGCGCTCCTTTTTTACAAACTCTATTTGCGAATCATCACGAACATGACACGGATCCAGATTCCTATCGAAGATGAATTTCACACGGTAGTGTCCAAGCAACTGCGTACAATGATGTCAACACCTTCGGGAAGATGGCTTCTTCTTTTCACATGCCGTCGAACAAGAAACATTTCTTTCCTAAGGGGTGGGGAATCTAGGCAATTAGGGGACATGGTCCTACTCAATCCTAAGCCCAAAGAATATCTCTCTCTCGACAAAGAAGGCAAGCCGACCCGCTACACCGAAACCGAACCCGACCGCCCTCTTTTTCATGAATTGGCCCATGCTCTGCATTATCAAGAAAACGCTGACCTTTGCAGCGTTCTCCATCGTCTTAAACCTTCAGATCCCTATTATACCAATCTCTTGGAGCAATTAGCGATTACAGGACTTCCAAAAGATTGCACCCATTTAGGTTTAAGCGGATTGAGCGAAAACGTGTATCTCTATGAACGAAACGCGGTTGTTCAAGGCCGATATTTCTACCCTGCGCGATACGGCCATAGTTTTTATTGTCCATAGTCTGAAATAACGCACAAACTCTCCTTGTCTTAAGGGCCTCCAAAGAGGCGGCATAACCACCCATCCTCAGGATGTTTATTGCGCGATCACGACTTGCCATTCGTTATTTTACCGCGCAAAAGAGGTCCATTTTTACGAAATGGAAGAGTATTTTGAGTAACAATCTGCAACGAAACAGAAAAGCAAACTGAAAGCTTCAAAAATAGACTCGTTTGGAAAGGGAACTATGAGGAAATTAAGAAGGTTTTGGAAGAGCTTGCATATAATATGCCTATTTGAGCATAATAAATTTAGAAGGACTTAGGAATACCTTTAATGAAACGACTATTCTGGATTGGCTCAAGTCTTGAAGACGCATGGATTATATCTAGCTCAAATGGGTGATCGCCATATTCATGCAAAGACGTTAAGTGGGCTGGAAAGCGCGAAAATTATTGAGATTCGAGAAAGAGACAGATCTGGAATGTGCTGCATGCGTTCCAGAAAAAATCGAAAAGCGGCATTGCAACACCAAAGCAAGATATTGATTTAATTAAGCAACGCTTGAAAGAGGCTGAGTCCCGATATAAAGAGTTAAAAGAGGGGGAATTATCATGAAGAAAAAGATTGTGTGCGAAGAAAGCTCCGGAAACGTCTTTGCAGATTTAGGCGTTGACAATCCAGAAGAGGCTTTAGCTAAATCCGAGCTTGCTCGTCAAATAGCTAAACTCATCAAGAAGAAAAAGCTTACTCAGAAACAGGCTGCTGAAATTTTAGGGATAGATCAACCAAAAATCTCAGCTTTAATACGTGGAAAGTTACGTAGCTTTTCATTAGAACGGCTAATTAGATTTCTTAATGACCTGGGTCAAGATGTTAGTATTATGATTAGTCCTGCAAAATCACAATCAAAACGTGGTCATATGTGGATTAGTGAATCCACACAAAAACGAATAAGCATTTAATAAAATAGCTCATTAACTTCTCCCGCTAAACACATCAAAACTCTTCTCGGATTTAGCGCCTCCTGCGCCGACTTTGTACGACCTGAATCGGGATACTTCTCATGAGCATTTTGACATAAAGGCATGATTTTTAGTGCCATTTATTATCATAGCAGATAAAATGTTTGTTTTTTCTAAACAGGAAGAGGTAAAATGGCTACTATTAACAACGCTTATTCACACCCGTTAGTGTCTTATCAGGCCGGCCCTATAATAACGGATTCATTTGTTAGCAAAATTCTCGAAGTTTTTGTCACTACATTGATAACGAAATCGAAAGATGATAAAGTTTATTATTATAAAAACGATGAAGTTTTTACCGTTACTGCAAAAGGGAAAAAGGTTGAGCTTGGATGGGATAAACAAACACGCCATTGGTACACCGATCATAAAATATGCTGGGTAATGAACAATTTTCTTAAAAAATTCCCGTCGCTGACTGGCAAAGAATTAAAAAATCTGGACAAAGCAACCCTATCATCCATAGAAAGCTATTTAGTCGGGGCTCCAGACTTTCTGAGACACTTGAGATTTAGCCCCCCTGTTTTCGAATGCCAATACGAATTTTCCAAACCTTTTGCCCTCAAAGAGCGAAACATTGCCATTCCCGGCAAGAATGTTTTGGGAATTTCTATAAATAACTTGAATCAATTGTTTGCAGACTTGTTAAAAGACAATAAAGGTGTCTTTGTGGGGGTTGAATACTCCCAACTGGAAACGAAAGTCGGCATATTAAATGGACAAATGGAGTCTCTTAAGAAGGCTAATGTCAAGCATATATATATCGGTTTACCTGCCACCATGTATCCCGAATTTGAAGATTATAACCTCAACCCCAAGGCTAGTGAAGAAGATTTATTCGCAACTATAAAAAAGACGGAACATGGGTCTGGCGAGGCTACCATGAGCCTTTGTAGAGCAGCGAAAAAACAGGGGATTCATATTTGGCCAGTAGATAGCAATTACATGACTAATATTTTGGCAGAGAGATTAAAGTATGGTGCCGGTTCGATGATCCGTAATATTGATTATTTTTCCGGTCAATTAAAACCGGAAGAGAAATATATCGCCATCCTTAGCCAACCATTCCATCAAGTAGCTCGGGAATTGGGCCTCCCTAACGTGCAATTTGGCCAGAAACTTCCATCAAGCAACAGCGAAGATGACGATGTCAATGACATTATGGCCCATTTATTTACAAGGGCGATATTATCAGACCATATGGCTCCCGAAAAATCCTCATTCCTAAATTATTTATATGGTTTACAGTTTACCAGCAAGCAGCGCAATGAAATGAAAGGAGCGCCGGATTTTATTATCTCCTTTAAAGACAGTGAAATGAGCCGGTCTGAAACGCGAAATGTAGCGGGGAAGCTAGTCACCAACTGGCATGGCATGCAAAATATTAATAACTCTTGCTACATTGCCTCTGCCATCCAAGCCATAAGTGCTTCATCATTCCTGAAAACTCGCATTGCGCTTCCCCTCGTGAGAGGAGCTGAAGAATCGGAGTCACACTTCTCAGAAAGAGAAAAGGTGCAAAAAGCGCTGATAACTCTTCTTAATGCATTGGAAAATGGCAAAGAGCTGCCAAAGCATTTACGCAATTTCCGGTCTGCGCTTTTCGCGAATAAAACACTCAATTCCGATTTAAGCCTCTACGGCGAGTACCAACAAGAGGGCGTCTTTAATCGCGATCTTATGAAAAGAGTTTCTCCCCTTAATGCCCAGCAAGATGCCGCTCAGCTGATGCAGCTTATCTTTGAGGTGCTCGACCTTAACGTCTACCAGCAAGAACTCTGGTATGGGGAAAATGAAGTGGTAGGGCAGCCGCCCATCACCGCCGAAAAAATGATCGAACTGCCCCTTTCAGGTTCCTCTCTGCAAGATATTCTCAATCAGCGGTTTCAAAGAAACCAGGCCGCTCCCGGTCAATACATCGAAGTTGGAGACTCCAAGGTGTGCAAAGTGGAAGAGGAGTCCCGCATTTTGGGCACCCCCGAAATACTCGTCGTGCGCCTAAAGCGCTTTGGGTGGGATCAGCAGAGTAGCTGCCCTCTCAAAAACTGCGCGCTTGTGGCTCTCCCTGCAAACCTGGAGGTGGATCTCTCCGCTGCTTTTAAATCAGAAGAACCCCAACCGTATCGCATCGCAAGTATTATCAGCCACTCCGGCAACACCCTCTTTAGCGGCCACTATATAGCCCATATCCGCCAAGGCAATGAGTGGGTAACCTGCGACGACGACTCAGTGTACCACTCCAACTCGGATACCATCAACGATAACGACCTCTTCCAAAACTATCTGTTCATCCTCGAGCGCAAAAATTAAATCGAATAAGGCAGTCACTTGCTGTGACTGCCTCCTCGCATCAGGCGACTAGAAAGTAGAATCGATGGCATGACAATCATGGGCTTGCTGTCAGTACTTAGTCGGGTCTAAAGCCGGAAATTGCGCTTCCCGATTTTACAGTATTTTTTGAGGACTCGCCATCAGATCAGAAAAAACAGCCGCGTCGATTCGATCTGTGGCATCGTCATTTGTCGAAGGCTTTGAGTTTTTCGACGATACAGCCGACCCATTTTCGATAAGGAATTGGGTGAAGCAGGAAGGCCCTGGCTGGTTATTCCTTGCTTGCAGCCCCAAGCAAAGAACTGTTATGCGGCCGCTGTTAAGCAGCTGGGTCTCCATCGTCACAAGATCCCTATTCGAGTTAAGTCCCTCTTTGGATAGGCGCATTTGGTTTGTTTTAGACGAGCTCCCAAGCATGCAAAGAATTAAAGACCTTGAGCTATTCCTTACAGAGTCTAGAAAATACGGCGGTTGCGGTCTAATCTCTTTGCAAAGCCCCTCACAGCTTGAGTCTATCTATGGCAGAGCTGTAACAGAAACGATCATTTCCAATTGCAATACCAAGATCGTCTTTTCGGAAAAAACACCGAACATTGCAGAAGAGATCTCCCGTTCATTCGGGAAAAAAGTTAGCAAAGAATTTTCTGAAGGCATATCGTATGGGGCTAACGATGTCAGGGACGGTGTCAACCTCTCCTCTCATTAAAAAGAGTCGCAATGCGTATCAGCCACGCAAATACAATCCCTTAGCAAAAATACAGCCTATGTGAATCTCCCCGAAAACATGCCGATCGTAAAAATCAAGATGAAAATCGCCAAGTAAGTGAAGGTTCAGATGCAAGCGAATACAGATAAAATTGCTAAAACTGAGAAAAGGCTGAAAATGTCTTTACCGAAGGGCAATCATCTCCAATTCAGCCTCAAACCAAAAGAGGTTCTTTCGGATAATCTTGGGTTTTATCCGATTATTCATAAAAACAAGTAACAATAGGAGCATAAATATGTTTAATTTTTGTCGTAGTATTTTTTTTATATGTATGTTAATTTATTCACATTCTTTAAAAGCTGCAGAATATAAAGTTTCGTTGGTAGGTACTGAAGGAATTTCAAACGCATCATTTTCAGGAACATCCATTAATGATAATGGGCAGGTATTTGGCACAATTGGTAGAGAATATAAATATTCTGTTTATATTTCCGATCCAAAAAATGGTCTATCCCTCTTTAGTGAAGATGATATTTCGGGTAAGGTAAAGAAAAATTCAGATAAGGTAGATAAAACTACAGATGATGATGATTATATTTCAGTTAAAGAAGATAAATTTACAGCCAGGATAAACCCATATGACGGACATCATCTTATATTCAACAATAACAATCAAATGCTTGTACATGGCAATTGGGGCGCGGCATGTTTGTGGAACCCCATTTCCGGGTTGCAATCAATCAATGTTTTCAACAATTCAGAAGTTCAAACCATAGATCTGAACGATTCGGGTCAGGTTATAGGTAAATCTAGGAAGGAATACAGTCAAGATGATTTTCGGCCCTTCTTCTGGGATAATGGAGTTGCAATTGATATGGGACCAGGATCTGAATTTACGCAGAAATTTGAAGATCTAGGGTATCATGTAATGGACATCAAGTTAACTTCCCTTAATAATAAGGGGGAAATAACTGGCCACTTTACGTTTGGCAAATACAATGCTAAGCAGAAAAGATACGTAGAAATTGGGAAAAGACTGTATTTTTATTGGAACGGATCAATAAATATCATTCCTTTACAAACAAAAAATGAATTTTCTGATAATACTCTCAAAATGAAATTGAATAATACGGGCTCTGTCTTGATAAATAACGAATACAAGACATATCTTTGGAATATTGAAAACGGTTTACAAGAGATTCCTTATTTTTATGGATACGATTTTAATGATTCAAATGTTATCTTAGGAATATTAGATGATGATGATGATGAAGATAGATTGTATCCAGCGATTTGGAAAAAGGGTTCTTTTACAAAAATATCCGAATTGTTAGACAAAAAAGATCTTTCTGACTTGGCTCCTGCCTATTCTGACTCTTTCGAAGTCGAAGAAATCAATGAAGTCTCGGGTATAAATAACAAGGGTCAGATCGTGGCAATGGGCCTCGTCTGGGGGGAATGGCATCCATGTATTATTGAACCAATCGAAGCCCAATGAACCCAACCGTCATTCAGGCGGGAAATGAGGCCTTAAGGGAAAGGTCATTACCCGCTTGTTCTTCCTATCCTTTCACGCTATAATTATATCAGCTTTTCCATTGTTTGCAACAAAGGGCAATTAGAACGAGGGGAAAAAGGGCCAGGGAAACTTTGCTTAAGTTTTGAGAAACGGGGTCAGGCTCTAACAAACCTCTCGCACCATAGTAAGCAAAGAAAAAAAAGACCGAAGTGACATAAAAAGCACTGCGGCCGGCTGTAGAGGAGATTTTCAGGCAATCGCAAGCGCGCGGCATTTCAAAAGTCAAAATCCGGTAAATGCCCCAAATGACAAACAGCGTGCCGGGGATCACAACGAACCAAGGGGAAAGGCCGGTAGCAAAGTCAAAATTGTAAATATCATCTTTTTGGGCAAAGGATCGAATAGGGATATAGGAGAAAATCTCAGCCAGTTGAAAGAAAGTGAACCAATAGACAAAGGCAAACAACCAACGTTTACTTTGCAAGGCGGGAAGATTCATCAACTTTAAGCCCAAGAGAAATACGAGGACCTGGCACACCAAAGGGGCGATGGCAATAAAAGCCATTACCGAGGGTTTTCCATCCCGCAAAATTTGGTTGTAGGGAACAGCTTCATCGATATCCCGTAGGGTGATCCATTTTTCCCCATAGTGAATAGCAAAAGGGTGGCTCTTATAGCCGGTTAGCCATGCTGCCGTTCCATGCACCCATTCATGGAAATAGATCATGCCATGATGAGCTATGAAAATGATCGCGATGAGAGCTAAAATGAAGGCTAATCGTTTCATAGTCGTTTTGTAACAGGAATTCCTTGTTTAGTCAAGTCTTGTGGTTAGGTTAAAAAAGATCCAAAAAATTGGCCTTTAGGTTAAGCTGTTCTTAAAATGAAAATCAATATTTATGAGGAAAACAAAGCGGTTCTCGCCTTAAACAACGGGACCCTATTTTACGGGCGATCAAGCGGCTGTAGCGGGACCGTGTGCGGGGAAATTGTTTTATCAGGAAATTTGTACAGATCCTTCCTATGCCAACCAGATTGTTCTTTTTACCACGAGCCATGTGGGAAATGTGGGGACAAATAATGCAGATTATGAATCGGGCCAAACAGGGGCAAAGGGGATTATAACTCGCGAAATGTCAAAAACAAGCAGCAATTGGAGGAGCGAAAAAAGCTTTATTACTTTTTTGAAAGAGAATAAAGTGACTTGGATCGAGGGGATTGATACGCGGAAATTGACCAGGCACATCAGAAAAAATGGGACGCAAAAGGGCTGCATTATAGTGGGTGAAATTGACCCGGATTTAGCTAAAGTATAGGAATTTCAATGAGGGGTTGCGGTCTGCTTTCCCTCGGGAAAGCAGACCGACCCCTCATTGAAATTCTCTTTCGTGCTCCTAAAAAAAAGTATAAATTCACCAAATTTCTATCGCCTTTGATGTAAAATAGTCATTAGAAGTCAATTTTTGGGAAAAACTATTCTTGTTGACAATCTCATGCGGTGGATCGCAGCTTTCATCAGTCATGTATTTCTAAGAAAGGAGGGTCCGGCCCTCTATCTTCTAGAAAATAGAATGCCTCTTCGGGGAATCCGTCTGCAGTTCCTGGTATTAATTGGCAGATCTCTTTATCAGAAAAGTTGTAGGGTGGATCAAAATCGGGAATTTCAATCGGCCAGCCGATTCCGCTTAAAATACGCCGGATATCAAGGGAGTTTGTGACAAAACCGGTAATTTTAATCTCCTTGCCACAGCTGCAAATTAGCGGATTTGTTTCATAAATACGAGCGATCAGCTTGGCCCAATTGAAAGAAACCCTTTCAATCTTCTCTACTATATCCCGAGCATCTTGAGATGAATTGATCCGTGGCTTTTTTATCGCAATTTTTTTCTTAATGGGGAGTTGGGAGCGAAAATACCATGATAACGTCGTCGGTGACGTCGTGGATAGGGAATAAATTTAGAGATTCTTTCGATGAGTTCTAAAGGCTCAATCTGGACCGCGCATGATCTTACTTTTAGGCCGCGCACAGTCTCATTTTTATGTTGCCAAATACACATAGAGGATGAGTTCTTTGAATGGTTGAAAAGTCGGAAATCAATTTCAATGGATTAGAAATCCCTTAAGCTGGAATAAGTTAGAAAAATGCCAAGACAATTATATCACCAATCGGCACTTTGTTGGTATTCTCGATCATTGAAAATTAAAAATTGTCTAAAATATTATAAGTTTGTGGACGGCTGAATTTTGTTGCGGTAGGGCGTCTATTAAATCGTTTGTGTTCCCATTAGGAGACGATAATTCTATAAATCGATTTAGGAGACAAAAAAACATGCGATTCTTTGGATATGCCAGGGTTTCAACAAGTCAACAATCACTCGACATACAGATTAAAGCAAGAAGTTGGTGTTAGTGAAAGCCGAATTTTTCCGACAAAGCCAAGGGCAGTCATGCACAACGAGAGGGGCTGACGCTGTTACGCATGAAAGTTGAAGAAGGGGACATGGATTCGAGGACAATTCAGAAAATGGAGTTCGCTGGTTTGGCCATAGCGGCGGCGCTCCCGGCATAAACTCAACGCTAAGGAATACCCCCTTATTCGGGTACATAATTGCAGTCATGAGAAATTTAGACGTTCCGGCTGCAAATAGTGTTGTTGAATATATTGCTGCAAGTTTGTTAAAAAAATGTAGCCTTGATAAGGAGTTTTGCATGCAAAGGGATTTTGAAATTGAAACCGTGCTCAAAAAACCTCTCATGGCTCATCTCTCGACCGTCGCGAATGGTGAACCAAGAGATTCTCCCGTTTGGTTTATTTGGGAGGATCCACATTTCTGGATTTTTGGAACGGACAAAGATAGTTTTATTCAACGGCTTAAACAAAATCCTAGCTGCGCAGTGGGCGTTGTCGACTTTGATTTGAATCGAGGTATTCTCAAGCACGTGGGTATACGTGGAACTGCAAAAATGGAAGCTGTGGATAAAGATAGACTTATGCGTTTTGTATCCAAATACTTAGGTTATAACAATGAAGAATGGAACGAATGGTTCATGGCAAACATCGTTTATCCATTGAATGAAATGGTGCAGATTACTCCTAAGACTATTGTTGCAAAAAATGTCTCTTTCTTTAAAACAGGCCCCAATTTAGCGGGTTAAAAAATAATATGGAAAGAACTGCTCGTTCTGTATAGACATGTCTTCATGAGCTTCAAGCCATGACGCCAAAATTCATTGAAGCTCTATTTTTTTACATACGCTTTAATCATATGATTTCGGATCAACACAGCAATCTCACCTTCCAGTTCCAGATTAAAAATCATATGCCCCATGCCGGGAATCATAATCAATTGGGAGCCGGGAATAGCATTTGCTAATGCGGTGGCGTCACGCGGTAATGCAAGAGGGTCTTGCTCCCCATGAATGATCAAAACCGGAACTTGAATTTGCTCAATGAGATTGCGCCTGCCGGAAAGAGATTCATGGAGAGTGCGCATGACTAGTTCGTGATTGTTGCCGGCTTGAATAACATGATTTGTGCGAGTCAATAAATCGATGGTATATGCGCGAGCCATCTTTTCATCAAAAGGAATGGATGCGTTAAGATATTTCCATGTTTGAAGAAATCCGTTCACTCTTTCTTCGGGATCACTGGAATCCTTGCGAGAGAGAAAAATCTCCCAAGTTTTATCCAAAATCGCTTTTTCTGAAGATGTAAGAGGGCGATCAGTATCAGCTGTTCCACTAATCGGACCAGATGAAATGGCTGTAAATCCCATCACCCTCTTTGGATAATCGAGTGTGAGTTGCTGACAAATATGCCCGCCCATCGAATGTCCGACAAAATAGGCAGTGTCGATCCCATAGCCATCTAATAGGGAGATCGTATCAGCGGCCAAGTCTGCTAAATTATAAGGCGCTGTTTTCCAATCCACGGAGGAGGACAGCCCAATATCACGGTTATCGTAACGGATGACTAAACATGCCTCTTTAGCCAAGGCATGACAAAATGTATCTGTCCAAAATCTTCCGGGTGCCATGGCTCCGGCAATGAGCACACATGCCATTTTAGAGATCTGTCCGAATGATTCTGTATAGAGTCGAACGGAGTCAGCACTCTGAACAGTTTTTGATTTCATGCCAATCTCCAATCCTTTACTTTTCAGGAGTAGCCTGGTTGAGAATCCAATCTGTCACCAAATTCATAATTAAGGGGGACACTGTTTCTGAACTTTGGATATATTCAGCAATAGACCCGGTTTCGCAGGACTGAAGCATGTGATTATGTT
Source organism: uncultured Chlamydiae bacterium (assembly GCA_963696295.1). Lineage (GTDB taxonomy): Bacteria > Chlamydiota > Chlamydiia > Chlamydiales > JAJFMB01 > CAVOJR01. The sequence goes on from CAVOJR010000002.1 coordinate 41,572, forward strand.
TTGGAAGTTCCTTTACTGTGTAATTAGGATGATGGGCTTCATTTAACGTTTTAAAAAGCAGTGGCATGTTTTGTTTGGGAGAGACTTGTGAGTCAAGTTCAAAGTAAAGAGCATAGATCGGCATTTTAATCTGTTTTAGATTAAATGTGGGTTCGTTACTTAAAAAATAGCGAAACCAAGGTGTATTAATTCGAGTAATGATGTTGTCCAGAGATGATTCATTGATCTCTATTCCTGTGATTGAAAAATTTGGCTTTACTTCCCCCCTGTCCGCGAGATAATTTCTTAAAACGTCATAAATTTGCTTTTCAACCTCTTGTTCATTTTTAACCAATTCGTAGACTTGATTAAGAAGTGAGCTTTCCTTAGAAATAATTTCTTCAGAGACGCCATCGGCACGTCGATTAAGTGCGTGCTGTTCAAGCATAATCTCTTTTCCATTAACTGTCGCTCCAGCCATAAGCACAAGAAAAGCAATATCCTTCGATTTTACTGCAACCATCGGTGCAAGCACCCCACCCTCGCTATGACCGATCAGACCAATCTGTTGATGATTAATCTCAGGTCGAGTTTTTAAGTAATTCACTCCAGCAAGTACATCATCTGCAAAATCTCTGCCGTCTGCAGCTTCGTATGTTCCTGTTGATTGATTTACGCCGCGCTTATCGAATCTCAAGACGGCTATTCCATTTCTCGTCAAATGATCCGCCAATACCATAAAAGGTTTATGGCCGCTTTGTGTAGCGTCGCGATCATAGGGAGCGCTGCCGGCTATAAGCACCACTGCTGGAAATTTTCCTTGTGATGAGGGTAGCGTCAACGTTCCTGAAAGGGTAATTCCTGTAGCATGATTTTCGAATTTTACTAGTTCTTCGATGTAAGGAAAAGGAGGTAATGGTTCTTGAGGTTTTCTAAATAGTTTCTTATCTAAGATTCCTTTCTTTAAACATAATGGGTAAGCTTCTTTATTATAGATCAGATTTCCGAAAATTTCGGTTTCATCTTTATTTAGATTACCCTCATAAACAGATGCAAGTGTGGGTAATTCAAACTTTAAATAGGGACTTTGTAAAATTATGTTAACTACTTGAGTTTTAGGAATTGATCCATCAATACTTTCAAAAGTAGCTGTAATATTACCCTGAGGTTCTTGGTTGATCCGCAAAACCAAAGTAAGTTTCATACCACCGAAATCAAATTCTCCCGACCATTCTCCTTCGATATCAGTCTTAGTTTTATACTCTCTTTCATTGATAGGTTCATCTTTCATATCTGCTCCATAAGTTAAAGCTTCGAATAAACTTAATGACATTATAATTAAAAGAAAAATATTTATTGATTTCATATGGTTACCAAATGTTTTATAATGCAAATTTATCAGAAAACAACAATAATTTCTAGAAAAAATGGGAAATGGAAACGCACTCTTATGCTTCATGAGACTTTTAATTAGAAATACGATTCTGCAATATCACTATGCCTTTAAAATCATTGCAACATCTGCAGGAATTTCTTTGCTTCTTTATCCGAAACCCACTTGTTTGAGTCTAGTAGAGTTTGAAGCTGGAGTTGAGCTACTTTTTCATCTAGTTGTGGGGACGGCTTCACAATGAGATATCTCTGCAATGGAATTCCCCTGCGATTCATTTCCTGGAGCATCGCATCAAGGTGCTTTTTGTCGTCATCAATAAAAACGATTTGTTCCGGTTTCCAACTGATCCGATCGAGAAAAACATCGAATAATTGCCCTTTGGTGCTTTGCTGGGGGGCTTGAAAATCTCCCGTAAAAAGAATGCCATTCTTGAAAAGCGGAGGACGAGACCTATCATCAACTAAATCAGAGAAAATAAACTCCTCATCAAAGAAAGGACTAAAGTCAATTCCCACAGCCTTAAGTTGATCAATTCTCCATTTTTCCATCGATTGAATCACCCCAACAGATCCGGTACTGCATGCGGTGAGCCCCATGGCGAATACCCCTTTTTGGGGCAGCCTTTGAATCACACTTGGAGCTTCATTATCAACCAGAATATAGTTTGTGCTTGACAGCATGATGCTTAAATAATTTGTAAATTGTTCTGACTCATCCGGTTTTATCATCTCCCAGCCCTTAAAATTTCCTCCAATGGGTTTCAGGAGAATATCAGCAGGAGTTATCAAAGTCTCATCTATGTCAAAAATGACCAATGTTTTAGGTGGAAGGATTTCCCAGTTTATTTCTAGAAAAGAGCTAATTGTTTGGATCATTCGGCAGCCTCTAACCGGTCAACATCCAGGTTACAAATAAGGGAAAGATGGCGATTGATTTTTTCTATATCCCAATCCCACCACGCTATTTTCTGAAGGCGTTCAATCGTTTTGTCATCGAACCGATATTTTAAAACTTTGGCCGGATTCCCTCCGACAATAGCGTAAGGAGGAACATCTTTGACCACCACGGAGCGCATTGCGATAATGGCGCCATTGCCGATTTTAACACCTCCTCGTATGAGCGAGTCGTATCCAAACCAGACATCATTGCCCACGATAATATCGCCCTTGACAGGTAGATCAAAGATATTGTAAGCGCTTTCCCAGCCCTGTTGAAAAATAGGAAACGGGTAAGTACTGATAGCGTCAAGCTTGTGGTCACCGGTCATAATAAAACGGGTCTCGGCTGCGATAGCGCAGAACTTTCCAATTACGAGCTTCACTTTGGCAAAATCATAGTTGTACATGACGTTGTACTCTTCAAATTTCTCCGGCCCGTTTCGCTGATCATCAAAATAGGTGTAGTCACCGATGATAATATTACTTGCCTTGACGAAGTTTTTTAAGAAAACCAGCTTGTTATACTCTTTCAGTGGGTAAATGGAATTTGGATCTGGTCCGGTAATTTTCATACTAACTGCCTATGTTCAAATGCATCATTATGCCTTAATCCTGTATATATTCAAATAACTTAATTAGAGTCGCTCTTGATTAAGATAAGTGCTGTGAATAATTTTATAGCCCAGTTGATGATACTGGTTTCTGAAGTATTTCGCCCAGTCATCATATTTTTATTCGCCAGATATTGTATTTTCAACGTATGCATATTCGATAAATTTTGGGCTGCTCTGGCCATCAAGACTAACATAGGTATCTGATAGAAGTTTTTCTTTTTTTACTGTCAACATAGAGTGTACCCATGCTGAACAACGAAATACCCCCAAAAACATGTCTAAATAGGGTTACGTTTTTAATTGTTTGACACATTTCTAAAAATGTCTTAGACTCAAATTTGACACTTTGAGGTGACTTATGACAGGACAACGCATCGGATACGCACGAGTCAGCACATTAGATCAAAATCTAGACAGACAATTGGAAAATGTTCCGCTCATAAAAATATTCGTAGATAAGGCTTCAGGAAAGGATACAAAGCGTCCCCAGTTTGAAGCTATGATGGTTTATGTACGAGAAGGGGACACTGTTATTGTTCATAGCATGGATCGTTTAGCTCGTAATCTCGATGACCTGCGTAATATTGTGCAAACGCTGACCGGGAGTGGTATATGCGTTGAATTTGTAAAAGAAGGACTTAAATTTTCAGGGGATGATTCTCCAATGTCCATTCTCATGCTCTCCGTAATGGGGGCATTTGCAGAATTTGAACGGGCATTAATTCGGGAGCGACAGCGAGAGGGCATTGCTTTGGCTAAGCAACGAGGTGTCTATAGTGGTCGCAAGAATTCATTATCGGACGAAGAGGTTAATGAATTGCGGCTGTGTATTAAAAAAGGGGAAAAAAAAGCAAAAATCGCCAAAGATTTTGGCATCAGCCGTGGAACACTTTATAACTATCTTCGAGTACACTAACATGCAAGCCAAAACAAATAAGAAATTCTAATTTAAGATGGACCTAAGAAAGGGGCAAGGTCACTGCCTTGAGGTCTAAGGTGTATGATCTCAAACACAACATAATTATGATTTAAACAGAAAATATCACTTTGAAAAGCTTCTATAGTATGATAAGGAAAATTATTAATTTATATAGCAAATAGGGTTTACGTTATTTTTTCAGCCCATTATGAAGATTACTAATAATAATGTCCATAGGAAGAAACTGTTTAATAGAAAAATAATTTCTTGGTTTATCTTGGAAAAACCTCTCTGAAATCTGATAACATTACATTGTTAATAATAAAAGACATGTGATATAAGTCTTAGATTTCAAGTTTAGGATTTGCCATGTTAAAAAATAAATATACAAAGAATTTGGATGATTGGAATGAGTATGATTGTAATATAAAGGAAATAAACAGATTTTTGCATGAAATATATTATGATGGATTTACTACAAACTGTCTTGAAAATGGAAAAAAAATATGGGGATACCCTTTCAGCACATTTCTGAAGAGAGAGGAGCCTGTAGGGTCAAAGCTTTTTTTATTACCAAAAGAGTATGAACTAATTACTTTGGATGAATTATTATTACCTCCTTTAAGTCCTCCCGATTTTCCAATCCCTATTGACGAACCTAGACTAAGACCAAATGAATGTGAGTACCCTGTTTTGTCTAAAGATTCTTTTAAAAAAATTATAGAGAAGCGATCAATATTAATCAATCAGATGAACGAAACAAAAAAATTACTCGAGAAGAAAAAAAATGAGTTTATAGAGCTTCATTTACAGTTACAGACAACTTTAAATAAGCTCAAAGGCCAATTGAAAGTGTCGAATCCAAAAGAAAATGCTTGTCTTATTGAAATTGCGCATAGTAAACATGTAATTCAAAAATTTCTTAGAAATAAATTTGAAGTGTATATCGATATTAATAATCGCATAGCCTTAGTTCAATTCAAGTTTCCAGATTATACTGAAGAAGATTTAGTTATTGGATATACAGGTAAATCTAAGTCCAAAAAACTTGCATCTGAATCGATAAAGAAAAAATTAGTTAAGCAATGTCTTTATTCATTAATCATTCGTGCTGCATATTTGGCAGCACATTATAGACAACACAATTTTTATGAAACGGTTGTGGTGAATGTTGAACAGGATTGGTTCGATCCTGCAACTGGACAATCTCGAAATGGTTTGATAGCATCTCTACAGGCACCTGTCGAATATCTTGGATCTCTTAACCTTGCAAAACTTGATCCTGAATCATGCTTCAAGTATCTCAAAGGCATAATTACCCCCTCATTGCAAAACATAAATCCGATAAGGCCGATTTTTGTTCTTAATAAGAATGACAGCAGGATTGTGACTAATAAAGATATTGACAGTGGATTAGAGCCTAATTCAAATCTTGCTTCATTACCTTGGGAAGATTTTGAGCATCTAGTCGCGCAGTTATTTGAATGGGAATTTGCAAGAAATGGTATTGAAGTAAAAGTTACTAGAGTTTCAAGAGATCGAGGAGTTGATGCAATCCTCTATGATCCAGAACCTATCAAAGGAGGGAAATATGTTCTTCAGGCAAAGCGTTATACAAGAACAGTTGATGTTTCAGCGGTTCGTGATTTATATGGAACAGTACTAAATGAAGGGGCAAACAGAGGAATTTTGATTACCACGAGTAGTTATGGACCTGATGCATATGAATTCGCAAAGGATAAACCTATTTCACTAGTAGATGGTCAAAACTTATTACTAATGTTTCAGAAGCATGGTAAAAAATATCATATCAATTTAGAAGAAGCTCGAGTTATTAATAAGGAATTTAAAGACGTTTAGGTCTCAACTACCCCATCGTAGCCAGTCAGCCAAAGACAGATAAAGATGGTTATAATTCCCCTGAAAAATAGTCGCATTGGCAGAATCAAGAAAACTCAGGTTAAAAATCTTAATTTAATAATGTTTAACTCTCTTAATTTCTCTTTTGTCAAAAAAAACTTTTCGTCGAACTCTTTCATATCGCTCGCTTTAAATTAAATAGGTTTTTATTAATTAAGCGCTAATGCAACAAATATATGTTTAGCAAAAAATACCAGAAACATATAAAATATCCCTCAGTTTTAAGCAAAAAAGGTAATTCGATGAAATAATTTATTGAGGAATGGGCTCAAAAAAATAAAAATCTATTGCACAAGTTATTTTATATAGTGGTTGCGATAAATCTAACAGGTGCCCCATTTGTGAGGACCTGGTTAGCCGTGATGGAGGCTAGATTAGGCCAGCTGTTTCTGGCATAATCGGCATTGGAATGTCTTGTTGTGCTGATGCTGTAGAAATAGCAAATACCCCACTTGTATTAGATTTACCATTGCCAGAATCTTTCTTTTCATTTGGTATTGCTCCGTCGCTTGGCTTCTTACCATGTTTGCATATGGAATTTGGTCTTGTTTAAGAGATTTCCTTAAAAGACATGATGAAAATGAAGAAAATTTCATTGAATAGAATGTGAGAAACAAAGATTAGAAGAACAGAGGTAAGAACAATAGGATCCATTCTTTAGACAACCACTGGAGAGATGCAATGTGAGCCTGAATTTGTTTCTCAGAGACAATGAAATAACTTAGTTTGCTAAAAAGTAACTGATGAAATTATTTGGTGTTAAAATTGGCCAGTAAGGGGCCTAAGATGGATGCCACAGCTCAAAAGGATGCAGGTAAATTGACACAAATTAAGTGGTTAGAGAAAAACTCTCAATCACAAAATTAGAAATTGGTCTGAAATTTGCTAAAAAATACAACATAATATTATCAAACATTACAGTTAACTTGGCCAGAACTTTTTAAGGAGATGAAAATATGAGAGATATATTTAAAGATTTTTTAAAATCACCGACTCCAAGTCGCTTTGCAGAAATGTCAGCCATGTGGCCTTATTTAAGCGATGAATCAAAACTCTTATTTTTTTTGGAGAAAATCAAATAAAAAAGACCTTAGAATTCTAACTCATCTTATGAATAGTTTATGCCTATTATCTTTAGAGAGTGCCAATCCCTATATCCGTTACCTAGCTTCAAAAAATTATGTTTTTAACTTTGATTGGTCGAAGCATTTAGACGAAAAAGCAAGGAAGATGATAGAGAATGACTCACATCATTTGATGAAAAATTTGCACCTAGAAAAAAATTATTCCTCTTTGGACTAAAACAGCAAGATTTTGAAAGTTTTTTACAATAGCTTGATCATCAAGCAAAGTTAGCATTTGTTAAAGCAGGAGAAATTTCTGTGGAATAAATTTTCAGAATTAATCTCATATTCTTGTATTAATACGGACTTCAATCACATAAGATATCTGAAAAAATCCCAAAATATATGCAATTGTTTACAATTATTTATTCTTGGCTTATTAATTTGATCTAAATTGCACGAGCTAGCGAAAGTTGTGGATATGGAGCATATTGCCAAGCTCGACATATTCGAACAGATGTGGAAGTTGGTTCAAGTTGTTCCTGAAAATTGTGGCTTCTCTTTTGATTGTAAAATTACCTTCTCAAGATGGACATTTTCACATTAACAAGTATTCCCAAAGAGGTTCTTCAAGGCAATGTCCACATCAACTTGAAAAATTATTGTATCGATCTGATGTTTATCTTGAAATATTTCCAACGCATTTGTTTTTAAACATTTGAAACCAATCAAATGATTTATCAGATAATTTGCTTTCAGCTGTGATGTCTCATAATTTTGAATTTAATTTAACATGATGAGTTTCTTCAAATTCTTGAATTTCCAAAAAATAAATCTCTCAAGATTTTATCTCTTTTATTGCTATCTGAAATGTCATAACCCTGTTATAACCTTTGCATCCTGGGATTATTTATTAGCCCAAAATTGGGAATACTATTGGTACCTAAAGACTTCGAAAAAAGAAAGGGGGAAATCCGCAGGATATTGAAAAGGGCCTTATTGAGAATTATCATGTAAGAAATCTACGACTTTAGATATGTCAGCAAAAATAATTATGCCTTGGGAAAAAGAAAATGCAGAAGCGTTAGATGGGCTAGCACAACAAATTGGATTGAAGATGATAATTTACGGTTTTTACTACCTAGTATCAGCTATGGAAAAACCTGGGAAACTTACTGCTTTAAGGTATCAATAATGCATGGTATAGGGAATATAGAGAAGATGAGTCTAAAGATAAATCTTCTCCCAGAGATTCGGTATTACACTCCGCCCAGAAGTAGGCATATATACAATATGAGTCATATTATAAGATAGTAACCGGCGCCCTTCAGTGCACAACACAATTTATATTATCAGAGGCTAAATAAGCTCCTCGCAATATGCGTCTTCAGTGGAACTGGCTTTTGTGGATTCCATGCAATCCATGTGAATATATGAGTATGTAAGATGCAAAAAGAACCAAGGGACATACAAACAAAGGCAGGAAAAAGAGGGAAAAAGGGAATTTGGAAAAAAAAAAAGTTACTTTATCAAATTTATTGACCTGGATCAATAATAAATGTGTTGAATTTTAATTAAATATTACCATAAAATCTTATCCTTTAAATGGAGTTTGTAATGAATCGCGGTGGTTTTTCTTGGAAACGATTTTTTGGCATTTCTGCTTTTAAAGCGAAAATTTCAAGAACAGATTGGTATTCCCCTTACCAGATCTGCAAAGACAAAGAAAGATAAGGGCTCTTGTAGAAAGGCTTTTTCTTTTCTTCTTATCACGATGATGCTCGCCTTAGTCGTGCATTGTTTTCAGATTAGACTCTTTTGATCTTCGTGAACGTTCGGCTAGGGGAGATGGTTCTTGAACATGCTTCGAAGTGTTTGGCGCCAGCGGGTACCTCTTTTTGCAGGCACCAGAATATGTCCCGGACTTTTCTAGTAAAGACTGGAGGCGAGTAAATTCTGACTACTAAATAGTTTCTCTATCGCGATCCTGTGATGTTTTCTACACTAGTGGGTTTATCGGTCAAAGGAGTAATGCTGGACTTACACTCTTTCAGCATCCTCAACCGCACCAAGCTCAACCCCGTATCCTTTTTCGTTAGGTTTTCTAACAACTATGCGCCCATTTTCAGCCCATGCGGTAGCTTAATTTCCCGAGCTTCATATCCAAGTTCAGATAGCCCTTTAAGCATAGCGGTTCTTCGGGCACTCCCCTGCCATAGCTTTTCCGTTTCTTCTTCTGCTACCCAAAGGCACATACCTTCATCGTAGAGCAGTTTACTTGAAGAAGTATCTTCAAGCAACCAATTGCTTTAGTGAGTAATGGTTTCTCCAAGGTCTTCAGCCTGTTTAGATTTTAGTCTATGCAGGTCGCTGCTAATTTCTCGCATGGATGTGATTGCTTTATCTTTCGCTTTTCTTTCATTAGAGTGGGCCACTGGATCTATAATGAGAGAGTCGGTGAGGAGAGATCTACGACTAGCTGAAACGCAATTTTTTAAGAGATAGAAGTAATGCGATCTAAGAAGGGTTTGACAAACGATTTATCCTCTGTTACTTCCAATTCAGCTACGAAGCTTATCCAGCTCAATGATCCTTCTCTAATGATTTGGCATCATCATGTTGGACTTTCCAATCCGCTAGAGTTTTGAGCATCTCCCCTTCCGCCAACTTTTTTGAGAGCTCTTTTTGCAGCAGAGAGGTCATGCTTTTTTGATCGGTTGAGCTCATAGTATATTCGGCTGAGATTCGGCTCAAAGTGGCGTTCATTGCAGCTCATAATTCTGCGTCATTCGCTGTGAGTGATGATGAAGCAATGTCTAAGAGCTTTTCTGGGATTTGTCGTTGTATGGATTTAACTGTCGAGATAAGGGTCTCTGCTGGGTAATAACATCTAGTTGGTCTTCTCATGTTACGTTCATGTCTAAGCTTTCAGCAATAGCCTCGTCTCGTATTTGATTCATATCGGCTTGTAGGGACGGAGACTCCGACACCCCATTGTTTTTGCACGTCAAGAAACTGAAACTCTCGAACATTTTAATGATAGCAGAAAGCCTTTTCTCTATGGCCTTTTCTTCTTCCGCAGTTAAGGCATTGTATCTAGCTCGGAGCACCCACTCATCATTGTTTGATCGCATCTTGAAGGGTATCGATTCTGCCTCTGCAAATGGACATCACTTCTTGTTTGGTAGACTACGCGTACTACCTTAGGGCCGCTCATGCTCTTTTATCCTCCGGAACCAGATTTAATGGGTTCTCCTGATAGCCTAACTCCCAATGTTTCTCCGATTACTATTTTTAATCGTTCCATTTCTTCTTTTCTCCGATGATACCACGCATAACTCGTCACTCTATGGACATGCGGGATTTCCATGCGCAGGACTTTAGGCCGCCAAACTTCACGAAGCTCTTGCCGTTTCTAAAATAGGGTGCGACAAATAGGCATCGAATTCTATTTCAATTCCATATTGTTTTTTTTTTTTTTTTTCTGTTCACTAAAACCAAACCAAAAGCATCATTTTCTTTGATCGAAGGATGGTTTGAGTCCAAGACCTTTGATGAAAGTGGCGACGGATCTGGTAAAACCATCTTTGTCAAAATTTGAACTTCCCTGTGAGGGGAAGGAATTTACAAGGGAAGCCATACTATCTAGAGATTTTCGAGCGGCTTCGACTCGTACTCCATTGTTGAGTTTAGAAGCATAGTCAAAGTAGGCTTGGAGATAAACTCTAGAGTTTTAGGGCAATGGCCTTTGGATATAGCATCTGAGATTTCGTTAATGGGTAAAGAAGTGACTATGATAATTTTTTCTCGGGCTTGCGTGTACAGCCTACATCTTCAAACGGCGCTCTCCACCGGTTTGGCCTAGAAGACCGAATCGTCTTCTGAAGGACCCTTGTTCATCTCTTCCAAAGGTTGAGCTGAAAATGATTACATCTCTTTGTTCCCTCTCAACGTTTTCCACGTTTTTCAACAAAAAAAGCTCGATATCTTCCCCTGCCTTGTTGGCGCTCTTTTTTTTGGCCTAAGGCTTGTCTCAAGGAGGCATCTCGATCGGCTCGTTCTGCTAGAACATCTTCTATCAGGTCTGCTTGTTTCGCGTTGAAGGTCACTACTACAACGCGAGGCCTTTCGGGATAATACCTAAACGTTCCGTTAACAAGTCCACGACCCTTTCGGCTTCTTCCCTATTCGTTTGGTTTGCGCGATACACTCGATCTACTCGTATAACCGCAAGAGGGCGAATGTTTTGAATTACATATTCTGGGTGTCTGACAGGCACGCTTAATTTATTGCCATAGAATGCCGCGTTCTAAAAGGCGATGAGTTCGCGATACTTTGAAGCTGATAGTGAATTTTTAGCATGGATCTCGGTAAAACGGTTTTTCCAAGAGCTAGCAAATCTCAGCAATTTTTAATTTCTCTTCTGTTCCAGGTGTCTTCTAGAGTCTCTCTTTCTGCATCACTGATCATTTCATCTAGGTCATCATCAATAGAAGTTGCCTCCTCATCGTCACCGAGTCGCTTCCCCTGCAAAAACGCTCGTGAGGGGGCATCTGTTACTCATCTCCACTGATGACGGTGCGTTTCGCCCGATATAGAGTTGGAAGAGCATTTTCTATGGGGATTTGACTTGCTTCATCGAAAATGATCACATCAAACATTCCAGCTCTTAAAGGAAGCAGTTGGCTTGCCGTGTCTGGATTCATTAGCCAGACACGGACGCAGATGTACAAGCCCCATATCCCAACCACGTTCAATGACTTCTCAAATACTGACGAGCTCTCGAACACCTCCCAGGTGAGTGATATCCTCCCAATCCTCAGGAACTGTGACCATCTCTATATCCATAGTTGCAATGCCAATAACTTCTCATTCATTTCTCCTGACTTCTGTATTTGATTCGTCGAGAGTTTGGATTTTTCGTGAAAGCTCTTTTTGAGCAAGACGAAAAATCGGAAAGCTCTGCTCGATTAGGTCTTTCCAAGCAAGCCGAGCTTCACGAGCAATAATCCTTCGGATCACTATTTCTATTTCATCTTGAGCATATTCCCTTCCAGACAATTTTTCGTCTTTTTCCCCGAGACTGGCAAAGATCTTTAAGATCTCCGGCAGAAAGATTAGGCGCTTGTAGGCGGAATTCTTGGTAAGCAGGGGAGGGGAAGGGCAGTGCTTCAACTAAAAGTTGGAGATCGAGAGAGATTGGATCGATTATTTCGAATATTGGCTTGGCAAAGCTCGAAAAAATAAGTTCAACAGAAAAAAATGTAGTAAGCCTGTTGAAAGCATCTAGTACTCTCGCATGGGACCTGGTGACGTTCAAAAGGTTTTCCGTAGCGAGATATATGATCTCGGGAGTCCGGATACACCTGTTTTAGACTAGTGGCTCAACTTCTTCTTGGCGAGGGCAAGCATGAAGGGCATGAATGCCTCTTTGTGCTAAAGATAGCTCTTCTAACATACACTATTAGTCATAAAAGCGTAACTCATTCAAATATATTGTCTTAGATGATTTTTCACTGTAGAGCATGTCAGAAAACTCTAAAGCTGTCTCTCGAAGAGGCTGCTGCTGGAGTTCTAGAGGCAGCTGCGCTCTGAAATGTTATGATTCTTTCCAGGGGAACCGTAGTTCCTGGAGATCGTTCAGAACCTTTTGAGATCGTTCTGCAGTTCATATAGCGTAAAGGATTGAGAACGGGCTTAAAAAAGAAACTGGTGTGGTAGTACTCTTCGCCCATGAGAGCCATTTTTTTATGGTCGAGATAGGCATTTGAATGAGATGGCAGAAGATAGTTGTGAGTCATGATCTTTTGAATCTGATGTACTTAAAAATGTTTTGAGCTCTTCAAGTCGGTCGGATGAGATCGCTATTACCTGCTGACTGTCCATTTTCGGGAAATAGTCGAAACCAGAGATGAGATATTCTTCCAAGTCGACTTTATGAAGAAGAGACTCATGTGATTTGATCCACTCTTGGCGAGGAGACGATATCTTCCACATCGAAGGATCCCCATCGACTGTGGCACTCATTCATCTCGTCTTTCTTCCTTCTTTCTTAATGAATGCAAAAAGAGAGCTGACGAATTCATTGACTAAAGCAGAATCGGGAGAAAAGATCTTGAGCTTGTCTAATGGATTTCCTTCAAAAGAGGACGTGTGAGCCAAATTCCGGCGATCGGAGAACATGTTTCTTCGATACCTTGTAAGTTGTTTTTGATCGAAATCTTTTAAAAGTCTTCTTAGAGCAGGGACATCAATCAATTTGAAGACTTCCCTCGGTCTTCTAGATCGATTAGCTCAGCGGAGAAGGGTTCGATAGCTTAGCCCCATTGCTTCGTCAGTTCTGTGGATTGCTGCATGGTGCTCTCATCCATTTCCATTTCCAGTTTTTCGATTTTCTCCGCGAGTTCTTCCCTTTCACGTTCTCACATTTTCTCGGCGGTACCGGCCCCTGAAGTCTTCTACTATCCTTTTCGATTCGAGTTCTGAGATTTTGTAAAACAGAGGTGCGATCTTTATTTACGTGTGTGAGGAAGCAAATAACAACTATCTTCTGCAATAATTTTTTCCCCATTTAGTCGTTTTGCGAGCAACTTCTAGGGCTGCACACTTTTTGAAAGACAACAACCATGCTGTCTGATTGTGACGATACAGTCTCCAATGATATTCACCATTGTTTTGCTTTTTCCTGTTCCTGTAGGCCTTCAGTCAGCAACCCTGGAGTTTGTCTTCGCGGAAAACAGCCTTTTCTTCAGAAGGATCGCTCTCCATCGTGAAGAAACGATCTTTTTCAGAAATCGAAGGCAGAGGGGGAGTAGCAATAGGATCTTTGTTCACTCGCAGTGCCGTTTCCATTCCTGTTCCACCAACCAGGGACTCTTTCCTCATTTGGCGTAAATCTTCTCCTATTGCCTGACCCATAAATTCAGCATGGAAGAGGACTGCAGAGCAAACCACTTGCCTACAACCGGCTTTCACTTTGTAATCACTATCCGGTAGAGCGCATAGAGCCCTTTGGATCTGCTAGCGATCCGAAGGCATCAATCACGTCTCCGATACGGATCGCGGACCTTCCTAATAGCTCCTTAGCAGTTTCTGCCCATCTTTTCGCTTCTTCAGGACCAATCAGTCCAGAAAGAGCCGGATTCAGGCGTACTTCTTTTCTATCATGGTCAAAAAGGATGGAGACTCGATCCTTATTGTCAATTTTAATGGGCCAGAGTAATAGGGGCGCAATTCTTGGTTTCTTTTCTGCAATCTCTGCACGACTATCTTTCATGACAAGGAACGGAAATCCAAGGTAAAGGCTATCGATACCTGTATCTCTCCTGTATGTTTTTGCATGGCTGACAAGATGACGCAGCCTTCGCTCAAGGTTAGAATCATCTTCGAAAGCCGCCCTATCGATTCCTACAGGAGCTTCTACTCTGCTGATCAGATGTTCAAGAATAGAGGTGGCAGTGGGTTTTTTCCCGGCAACTCCTGCTAGGTCGACTCGGCTAGACTTCCCAATCACCATTCTGACAAGGGTGCCTCTTTGCGCAAGACTTGCCGTTCGCTTTTCAAAAAACTCGAGGATCGTAGAGACATATTGTTGGCGATCAGGCTCTTGCCAAGATTCTTTTGGGATGGATAGAAGCACTAACGCTCGGGGCAATGAGATTCTACGCTCAATTCTGAAATCGTAGGCCCATTCATCGATACGAGCGATTCCACATTGAGCGAAATTGGCTGTCCTTTCTTCGATTTCCCGATAAAGATTTCTTCTTGAAACTTCAAACCATTCTCTTGCAGCCGAATCTTCATAGGTAGAAACTTCAGCTTGTGCAGCAACGGTTTTGGCCTGACTTAGAATTAGTTCGAGCGGTTGATATTGTTGAGTCGCAGCTCCTAAAAGAACCATCAATTCTTCATCGGTAATCTTCTGGCGATCCATCAATGAATTCAGTCCACCATGATCCGATCCTGGGTAGAGGCGGCGATGCATTCCCCACTGTTTCTCTAGGTTTGGACGCGATGAAGCGAGAGCTAGAAGTCTGAAACTTTCTTCACTTAATTCAATTTCAAGAGCCTTAGCTCTTTCCCGCGCTCTTATCTCGCGATCATGGAGATCGCAAAGGTGCCTCTCTCTATTCATTTGGCGGAGATGCCCAATGAGAGGGCCGGTGATGAGTTCGTAGCCTTGAACTGGATTTTGTAGCATCCACGCGGAGTTAACAATCTCCCCTTGATAAATCAGCGGCAAACTTGGATTCATCCACATCAGGGCTAAGGCATGCCTAAAAGTCTTCATGAAGTGAATCTATTGAAGTTGCGAGTCGAACTCCAGCTACCATCTTTGGATCAGCTTTCCTGTCTTCTAACCAAGTGGCTATGACACCTCGTAAGAGGAGATCTTTTGCTTGTTCCCAGTTCGAAGCTTCAGCTGCTATTAAGGCATATGCTTTGGGACAGGTGTAGGAGAGATCTTTAAACTCTAAAGCGGGGCCGCTTTTCGTTTCTTCGGACTTCGTATCTGAAGGGGCTTCAACAGGCTCCCCTGCTAACCAGCTTTGTACTTGGGACCATTGCCAACGTTGATCAGGATCCCTAGCTAACAAACCCCGAAGGAGAAGGAGAATAGAGGGATCGATACCCTTAGGAAGATAAACTCCTCTGGTTACTACGTGAATTCTGAATGCTTTTTCATTGATGCCTTCAAAACATGAGCCTGTTGTGATAAGCTGAAGGATTATCATCCCTAAGCTCCACCAATCGGAAGCCACACTGATACCTCCGGCGATCACCTCTGGCGCTACATATAGAGCTGAAGTAGGCTGTTTGACTGTATCAAGGTCGAAAGTAGAAAGACGGCTATATTGAAAGCCGCTTAACATTAAGTTCAGGGGATCTCTTTGGGAAATGAAAATGGTTTCTGGCCGAAGGTTGTTATGTCGTAAACCCTTTTCAGAAAAAGAAGACAAGATTTTACTCATCGATTTAACGATTTGTTGAACAGTCGCTAGTTCTACAGAGGTAGATTGAAGATCAAGGAGATTTGGGTGGGAGATAAGATCGGTGACATCATATCTTCGACACTCCCATACGCCTTGCGCCAAAAGTTCTGGTACATGGTCTTTTGGCAGTCGCTTTAAAATTTCATAAATGTCTGGTTCAGGGTGTGTGTCAGTGAGATATAAAGTCAGGAGCGCTCTGTGTCCATGTCCTTCAACAATAAAACTCTCAAAGGGTTCATTGGTAGTTTCCAGTCGGTCGATGACAGTCCATCCATCAATGATCGCTTCCTTTTCTTGAGGTAAGGTTTCTTCATTGACGATACTGAGTTCTGTTGCGACAGTAGCCCCACATTTTAAACACATCTCATCATGAGGATCTAAAGGGTGGCCATTGGAGCAAAGGCGGGTGTGCTCTGTGGGATTTGAATCCTCAGGAGTTGGATCAACTTGACCGGGAGGTCTCGGTGGTTCTTGTATGAGAACCCATGCGCAGTTTCCGCAGAGCACTTCTTCAGCAGGGCGCTCTTCTCTACATCCTGGGTTTGGGCACTTACGGACATAGAGTGTCATAGATCTTCTCCCTGGTAGAGCTTTCGTCCTGTGTGGTTACAGCAAGATGGCCCTCTTTTGCTAAGATAGTCTTTAAGCGACGCATATCATCGCGCCTAGGAATACCAGCAAGCCAAATGGCTCCGGCTTCATCAAACATAATATCAAAAGTCTTATCCGATGACTTAAAGGCTCGATCGAAAGGACGGAATCGAGTTTCTCCTAGAGGGGTAAGACAATGGAGACGTTGGTTATCGCTCCCGCGTAAAGCAAGAGTTTGTGGGGCATTTTCATCATACGGGTCTGAGATCAAGGCATCGATTGTTCCCTGACATTTTTCAACCGTAGGGGTGATCTTTTCAAAAGGGTGTCCGCTATAGACGAGAATGTCGATACTCGTTTTAGAACGAGTTTGTGCCAAAAGATGGATGAGAGCTTCGGGTTGATCGAAGGGTTCACCTCCAGAAATCGTGATCCCATCTGCTTCCTGAAGCCAAGGAGAGATCACATTCATAATTTCATCGACAGATACACCGCCTTTCCCGGTTCCCCATGTGTCGGCTGAGACACATCCCTTACAACGAATAGAGCATCCTTGAAACCAGATCCCAATACGGCGACCTGGCCCCAATGTTGTAACTGGGAAGTGAATCCTGGAAAGGTAGAGCATCATAATGTCACACTCTCTGTGGTCAGGCTAAGCTTAGTGACCTTACCAGTTTCAACGGAACGAATAGAAAGCCGACTACCCGTTTCAATGTTTTCATCGAAAAGAGCACGAGAAAGAGGATTTACTAGATGGGTTTCAATTTTATTACGAATTCCCCGTCCTCCGTTCGATAAATCTTTTAAACAAAGCTCTCTAAGTGTTTGCAGAGCCGTTGGATCGATGGAGATATCGATGCCTTGAGATCCTTTCAGATCTGATAGTACGCTATCCACCATGCTCTTGAAGATTTGCTCAGCTATGTTTTCGCGAATGAAGTCGAATACGATGATATTGTCTCCGATCCGGTTGAGAATTTCAGGGCGATTGAGAGTCAATTTAAAATGTTTCTCAATCTCCTCGCGGATGCGTTTTTGGATGTTCTCAAACGAATCTTCTGGTGAAACGGTTGCTTTTCTTTCGCCTGTAATGTCAGTTTGATAGATTCCCAGATTCGAAGTAAAGACGATGAACGCCTCTGTAAAATAAACTCTTTCCCCTCTTCCTGACGTCAAAACACCGTCATCTAGAATCTGGAGAAATTTATCGAGGATTCTTGGATGAGCTTTTTCAATCTCGTCAAAGAGAACTACGCTAAAAGGCTTTTCCCGAATCGCATTGGTCAATTCTCCTCCCATATCATATCCGACATAGCCGGGAGGAGCTCCGATCAAACGTTGATCTGAATGTTCAGCACTGAATTCCGACATGTCAAAGCGGATGTAAGCGCTTTCATCGCCAAATAAAAGGCTTGTTATCGATTTAGCAAGCTCGGTCTTTCCCACTCCGGTTGGCCCAGCTAAAAAGGCAACGCCTCGAGGACGTCCACCACGGCGAGGAGCTCCTACTCCAGTCACAGCGCGCTTGATAATATCGAGCATGTGAGCGACTGCGTGATCTTGACCTTTGACCCTTTCCATAATGAAATTCTGTCCATCGCGAATCTTTCTACGGTCGAGCTTTTGCCAGGGATCTTCGGAAACTCCCACTTTATAACGACGCACGGCTTCTCCAATCTTGGCGTATCCTAATTTCTCCTCACGACAAAGTTGTGCAATCAACATGAGATCGACGAGAAGGAGTCCTTCAGTGTTATCTACAAAACTTTGAATGGCAGTATCTTTTAGCTGTGCTGAAGCTTCTTTTGCCCCATCAAGTGACTGAATCAAGGACTTTGCTAGAACTTGACGCATTTGATGATCAGGATTTGGAATGGAAATATGGCGAACTTTAGAATTATCAAGAGTAAACCAGTCTGGCATGTCCCCTTCTTTCTCCACGATCCATAGGACAGTATTAAAAAAAGGTTTAGGCGGTGTCCCATGCGCACGAACGCGTGCTTCCTGAGATCGAATCAGCGCCCGTGTAAAAAGCCGGTGCTCGCTATCAGTGAGATTATTTTGGTGAATAATAAGCCGGGATGCGAAATCGACAATTAAAGCTATAGGCTCACCTTTCCATGCAATCAGTTGTTCTAGGACTTGTTCAAAAAGATCTAGGCCAGCTGGGGCACATCCGTTGACCGGCTGGAGTCCCAGTTGCTTCATGACGTTTTCAGCAGATTCACGACCTTGTTGAACGGACATCGGGTCGATTAATTTAAACCCATTGATGAAGTCGTAACTCAAAACATGAGGGTAGCCATAGCTTCGAAGATCTGCATTTAAACAGGAAGTGAAAGAACGCACAACAGCTCCGCCCGATTTATCTTCTGTTTGTAGGTCGCGTACATTCCCTGAAAGAACAAACTGACTTTTCAATGGCAAAAAACGAAGAAGATCGCGCAGCCATTTTAATTTTCGAGTTTCAAAGTCATTAATCATTCTAATATTCCAAGGTAAATAAATTAATTAAACAGTTCGGTTAATATTATTTTTTAGATCAAAAAAACATACATGTTTATTGCATTATATTCAATGAATGATCTTGTTGTCAATTTGTTTTTAAATGTTACTGCTAATGAATAAACAATTCATCATCACGACATTGCAATTTTTTATGTTGGATAAAAATCCCTTATGGATAAGGCATGAGACCTTCGGAGACATAACTAAAAAAGAGCCTCTCTCAGACACAACGACAATTAAAATTCCCTGTCAGCGACAATTATTATTCCCTTCGCTGCAATTGTAATATCCTACCCATATGAACTATCTTGATTTTCCGAATTATTATAAACAAGAAGAGAAGGAAATAATAGTATTGTTGTAATGGTCCCCTAAATTAGGACCATCTGTTAAGGTTATAGCCTCCTAGACCTGGAGGACAAAATCAACTTAACCCCTCAACACACCATAACCTATCTTATCAGTCGGTTTTTAAGTGGCTGACAGTAAATAATCTCCACCCTCTCTTACCTATATGATAAACACCGATCAAAAATTAAGGTGATAATTGCGAAGTAGGTTTCAGGCTAGCAATCCAATATTCCTTATGAATATTGTAAATATGAGAAACCTAACCAGCAGCATTTCTCATTCTTGTACTCCCCCTTCCAAAGTTCAAGCAACATGAGTGGTGGGTATTACCTTTTTTCAAAGGTTGATGGGTTAGGTACAGAACTGATAATCAACAACTAAAGGCTATTGCATTAATTTCAAGGAGGGTGATACAGTATATAATTTCATGTATTATCCGACCTTGAATGTGACCATCCTAGCCGTTGAATTTAAAAAGCTAAGCAAAAAATTGGTTGATTTATCACTATAGCTCTGTTTTCATAAAATGTGAATATTATAAAATATGAAATTAATAATGAATTAAATAGGATTAATAGTAAATGAAAGCGTCAAAAGCAGAATTCCTGGAATTATTAAAGAAGTCAACTCAATTCGTTATTCCCATCTATCAACGCACATATTCATGGACAGAGAAGGAGTGTCGACAACTATGGGATGATATTATCGCATGTGGAAGAAACAATAATATTCCAGTCCATTTTATCGGTTCCATTGTTTATGTGGAAAGGGGGTTGTCACAAGTGACTAATCAGGAGCCTTTACTCGTCATTGATGGACAGCAACGTCTTACCACTTTGACGCTTTTATTGGCTGCTTTATCAAAAGCTGTAGGCACAACGGAGCCTTTTGATGGATTTTCTCAATTCAAAATTTGCAAGGATTACTTACTGAATCCTAAGGAGACAGGTGAGCGGCGTTACAAACTTTTGCTCACCCAAACGGATAAAGACACCCTTAAATCATTGGTAAGCGAACAACCCAAACCGCACAGTCATTCCCTGCGAATAGAGGAGAATTATACTTTGTTCCAAGAGTTGATCAGGAGAGAAGGGGGTGATTTGTTGGATCTTTGCAAGGGTTTGACCAAGCTAGTGGTGGTAGACATCGCCTTGAACCGAGAGCAGAATCCGCAGCTCATTTTTGAAAGCATGAATTCAACTGGAAAAGAGTTGAGTCAAGCGGATTTGATCCGCAACTTTATTTTGATGGGGCTTGAACAGACACTACAAACTCGTCTTTATGAAAATTACTGGCGACCAATGGAGGTGAATTTCGGACAGGAAAACTATGCCTCCCATTTTGATGAATTCATGCGTCATTACTTAACTGTAAAAACGGGGGATATACCCAATATAAATGATGTTTATGAAACTTTTAAGAAATATGCTCTTAAGCGGGCTGATGCAGTAAGTAATGATAGTCATGTGGAGTCACTGCTCAATACAATCAAAGATTATTCGGAGTATTTCTGTGCAATATCCCTAGGCAAGGAGACCGATAAGGAATTGAAGATGGCGTTTAATGATTTGAGTGAATTAAAGGTTGATGTGGCTTGTCCCTTCCTAATGGAACTGTATTGTGATTACAAGAAAGACATCTTTAGCAAAGGGGATTTTGTACAAGCTGTTAGATGGGTGGAAGCGTATGTGTTTCGCCGGGTAGTTTGTGAAATACCCTCTAACTCGATGAACAAGACTTTTGCGTCTTTTATTAAGGCACTTAAAAAAGACCGTTATCTGGAGAGCATTGCCGCGCACTTTCTTCTATTTTCTTCGCAGCGTAGATTTCCAAGTGATGATGAGTTTGAGAACCGTATTCAAGTCCGGAAACTATACAAGTTACGTAACCCCAAATACTGTTTGCGCCGTATTGAAAATCACGGGCGAAAGGAATGCGTTCCTGTAGATGATGAATACACTGTAGAACATATCATGCCGCAAAATGAAAATCTGAGCGCAGCTTGGCAGGCGGAACTGGGAAGCGAATGGAAACTCGTTCAGCAAACTTGGCAGCATACATTGGGCAACCTGACACTCACTGGCTATAACTCGGAATATCGTGATCGGCCATTTATTCAAAAACGGGATATGGACGGTGGATTCAAAAACAGTCCGCTCAATTTAAATAAAGATCTGAATCAGGTGACTGTTTGGAACGAATCGGCGATTAAGGAGAGAGCAAACCGACTTGCCAAACAGGCGGTAGTAATATGGAACTCACCAAAATTGGACGAAAGTATTTTGGCTGGTTATCGACCCAAAGTTAAACCGGGATCTGAATATACAATAAACGACCATCCATCCCTACTTAACTCGCCATTGCGTACCCTGTTTGAGGCGTTTAGGACAAAAGTATTAGAACTTGATCCACCATACATCAGGGAAGAGTGGTTAAAATATTATGTGGCTTACAAAGTCGAAACAAACTTTGTGGATGTTATGCCAAAGCCACAGTTGAGGCGCTTACAACTTTCATTAAAAATGAGTATTTCCGAGGTTAATGATCCCAAAAAGTTATGTAAAGACGTGTCCCGTGTGGGTCATATGGGAAATGGTGATGTCGAAGTCTCATTATCTTCACTTGAGGATTTGCCTTATGTGATCGAGTTAGTCCAGCAAGCTCTTGAAAAGCAATTGGTAGGGGTCTCAATTCATGAGAAATGAAAAAAATGGCTTATCCTATTTTTAAGACGTTTCAAAGGCCAATGCAAGCCCGTTCTGTTCAAACGCACCCCTTAACACAACATAATTATTATTATCAGTCTTTAATTTTACTGAGATTTAGGATCACCCTATCAGTAATTGACGGTCCAATTTTCTCGGTAGTGTGACTTTTTCACTTAAATTGATGTCGAGATGAACCTCAGCAAATCCTTCTTTGCAAACATCACTCCCCCAACCCAGCTGCAAGCAATTCAAGATGCTGGCGGTTGCGCTGATAAAGCTTTGAATTTTTGGATTCCCAAGTCCCTCTTTTAACGGTAAAGCCAACTACAGCAACAGCTCGGCTTAAGCGCAAGAGAGGCATCACGGACTTGTAATCAGGGACTTTGCGGATGGAAGCATAACCTTGCAGGAAAGAGCTCTTACTGTTCACGCTATTTGGCCATTCTCCGAATTCCAGAGGGCAGAAATCGTCTTCGGCAAATCCACCACGTCCCGAAGACCAGTCGATGATTCCTTGCACCTTTCCATTGGCTGCAATGAGATTGCCAGGCCGGAAGTCGCGGTGTATAATGCAGGGGCCGTCGGCTGATGCGAGAAGGTCGATGTCTTTGTCGAAAAAATGCCGGCATTTTTTAAGCAGCGACTCGGGCAAATGACCTTTGCATTCTTCTAGCCCCTCTTCGAATTTCATCGTAAAAGGAAACCGCGGATCGGCGCTTAAATAAGCCGGATCGGTCAGATCGCCGTAGCCGTCAGCACCTTCAAGATGGATGCGGGCCAAAAGCGATCCGATTTCATATGCCAGCTCGCTATCGATCGCTTCAGCTTTAAGCAGTTCCCCGGCCACGCATTCCATTAAAATGGCCCCATCCAAACCAGCTGCAGGTTCTATAAGCCGAATGATACGGGGTACGGGAATCTTGCCAGCGAAATAGCGCAGAAAGTAAGATTCTCTCATGTAATCCCCTTTTCGCGAGCAGACTTTCAAAATCAGATCAGGATTGCCAGGTTGCGTGATTTTAAATACCGCAGCAACCATTGCATCTTCATGGTCGATATAGGTAAAAACAGCTTTCGGAAGATTCAGCTTCCTCTGGTACAAATCGATGAGATCATCCATTTGCTTCGGTCCATTTCAGGAGCTCTGCATTGAAAAATAGACGAAGGCTATCTGCTTCTGAAGAAACTCTCATGTATCCAATTAACATAAACGGAAAACCACCTGTATTATGGTTTCCGTATAATGCACCATTCCGACATTATTTTCCGTACACAAAATCAAGTTTTCATGAGGGATTTTTTATGGAAAAATGTCTGTATTCCTTGGAAAAATACCCGAAAGCATTCTTAATGCCTCGACCCGGTTGGTTTGATTCAGCGGTGACATTGGACTCGTAATTGCTATGTGGGTGTAGATGTGTTGGGATCATTAAACAGGGCCACGCAAAGAGTTCTGCTATCAAAGAACTAGAAAGAAGCCTGCCCATCGGTATTAAAATATTTAATTGGAGAGGTTATTGGATTGCTATTTAATAGACACTTATGATAAAAATTCTTTCCAAATTAATAAGGAGATGCATAATGATTTTAATTTCAGCAGACTTCAGAAATGGGGTCATTCAACCTTTACATACAGACGAGGAGACGACAACGGCCGTGGGATCCCACGTGGCCAACTATATGTTGGAAAAGTTTCCCTTTAAAGATGCGTTGACATTGGAAAGTTTCAACAGATTAAAAGAAAATAAAAAGTATACTTTCCGTGATCTATATTTTTTAGCCTCAATGATAAAAGATACAAAAGGAGAAATAAAGCTTGTCGATGATGATTTGCTGAAAACCGACAACTATATTCTCGTAGCCAAAAAGGTGAAAGCGGCGCTGATAATAATGCCCAAAAGCATACCTTTTAAGGCTTCTCAGCTCAAGGGGATGCGCGCAAGTGCAAATCAAATATTTCAAACTTTAGGGGCGTGGGAAGCGATTGAAAGAAATCCTGACTCTTCTAAGCATAAGGTGAAACGTTCAAGATTAGAACAGGGGCGCATTCATCGGCTCTTAAGGAAGTCACGTCCTGATGTAGATGTATTTACCGCGAGCTGCATATCTATCTCAAAAATGGCATGGGGAGCCATTGAAAGGTATGGCTTTACAGTTATCAAGGAACAATTTACGCAGGGCGGCGAAATGCAAGAAGCCCCCGATATTATCTCCTCAAAAGAAGAAATGAGTAACTGGCATGGACTGCAAAATATTACTAACTCTTGCTACATTGCCTCAGCCATCCAAGCCATAAGGGCTTCCTCATTCCTGAAAACTCGCATTGAGCTCCCCCTCGTGAAAGGAGCTGAAGAATCGGAGTCACACTTTGCAGAAAGAGAAAAAGTACAAAAAGCCCTGATAACTCTTCTTAACGCATTGGAAAATGGGGAAAAGCTGCCAAAGCATTTACGCGATTTCCGGTCTGCTCTTTTCGCGAATAAAACACTCAATTCCGATTTAAGCCTCTACGGCGAGTATCAAAAGGATGTCTTTGATCGCGATCTTATGAAAAGAGTTTCTCCCCTTAACGCCCAGCAAGACGCCGCCCAGCTGATGCAGGTTATCTTTGAAGTGCTCGACCTTAACGTCTACCAGCAAGAACTTTGGTATGGGGAAAATGCAACCGTAGGGCAGACGCCTGTAACCGCTGAAAAACTGATCGAACTCCCCCTTTCAGGTTTCTCCCTGCAAGATATTATCAATCAGCGGTTTCAAAGAAACCAGGCCGCTCCGGGTCAATTCATCGAAGCTGGAGACTCCAAGGTGAGCAAACTGGAAGAGGAGAGCCGCCTTTTGGGCGCACCCGAGATACTCCTCGTGCGCCTAAAGCGCTTTGGCTGGGATCAGCAGAATAACTGTCCTCTCAAAAACTGTGCGCCTGTGACGCTCCCTCCAAACCTGGAGGTGGATCTCAGCGCTGCTTTTAAAACAGAAGGGCCCCAACCGTATCGCATCGCAAGTATCATCAGGCACTCCGGCAACACTCTCTTTAGCGGCCACTATGTAGCCCGTATCCGCCAAAACGATGAGTGGATAACCTGCGACGACGACCTCGTGTACCGCTCCAACTCAGATAGCATCAACGATAACGAACTCCTCCAAAACTATCTATTCCTCCTTGAGCGGAAAAATTAAATTGAATAAGGCAGTCACCCGGTGACTGCCTCCTCGATATGATCGTTTCATTTAATGAGGAGCAATATGAACGCTATTCGGGGAAGCTGCGCCATTTGCCGGCAAGGGACCTTAGCCGCTAGCACAAAAGATGGCTGGGTGGGCCTGACAAGGGAAAAGGTTGCAACGATGAAATTGGACATTTTTCATACGAGGAAGGCGCGCTTGTATTGGGAGAGATCATTCCACCGGAAACACAACATACCGGTCAACAAGCCAGTAAGTTTGAATTTTTTAACAATGCGCGTAGGCAGTCCATCGCGAGAATAGCTTGAGGCTCTTCTCTAAACTGCTGTTTGCCAGGAGCGTGATTCTGTCGACGTCAAGTCTGTGCAAAAGGGTTGCCTTTCCTCCGGATTCAGCTTCGAACTCTTTCATTGTGTACGCTTTATTCTTAAGATATGCAAATTGGCGAGGGTCCATTTGAGTCACCGCGCCAAAATAGTATCTGACTCTCTCCGGCAAATACTCTATCGACTCGGGTTCGGAATTAAACTCTTTTAAAAGGTCTTCTTTTATTTCTTTTGTACTCAATCCGCCGGGCGGGAGGCCAAACGCAGCGAATTTTTTGCCATTATCGTCAATGCAGATGGAATGGTAGCCTGTTGCAGTTCCCCCCAGGTGTTTAGCGTCATAATCCGCATGGTTCTCAAAATAAACAGAATCCCCTTTTTTTATTTCCGCCGGTTGGGGATGTTTTTTATATATCAAAACCTTAAGTTTGCGAAGGGGAGAAATTGCTTCGCCCCCCTCTTTAAGGCTTATGATGAGCGGAGTAGGGCCGTCTGCAGAAAATAGAGCGTTAAATTTTTCTGCGCCAAGTACTTCTTGTATTGCGGCATATTCCGCAGCCTGAACAACTTGGTCACAGCCCATTAGGCATAATCCTTCGAAGATATTTTGTAAGGCGTCAGAGGGTAGAACCCCTATCTTTACGGAAAAACTGTCATCCTCAACCCGAGTGAAGTGTTTGGGGGAAAGATACCCGTTGAAGAAAGCTTCTTTTTTAAGTAATGCCTCGATCCGTGCGGTTTGATTCATTTGCTTGAGGGCAAAGTAATATTCGGGTGGATAAAAGACTCCTCTATTCAGGAGTTGGATATCGGACTTGTATCCATTCATGCTTTGTTGGTGCAAGGCATTGATAGCATTGATTTTTTCACACATCGTGTGATTAAGCCGGGCACGCACCGTTTTGGCAGATATTTCGGTAGAACCCGCGGATTGATAATTGGTTGTTAAATTTGTTGTCATATGGGTAGTAGTTTAATGTTTTTGTATAATTAATTCAATACTAAATATTATTTTCAAGAAACGCTTTCCCATCCCAGGCATATCCTTTATTGAATATAACAGGAATTTTTGATATTGTGAAAAATTAAGGAGCATTATTAGCGCCGACCTTACATGTATCTATGGCAGACGGTTGGCTTCGTCGCCAATGCGGCATTCGAAGCCTTAGTTTTGGCGCATGGGCTTTTGCGGCTCTAAATGGGGTAGTTTTTACAGCCGCGCAAGTTAAAATTTAAATATGATTCGGATGGGATTGATAGTTTTTTTCTGCAATAACCGTCAACACTTTGGCGATCTACGTCGTTCCTATCGCGGGATGGCCGGAGCGGGTCTGTGCATCGAGCGGTGCTCAAAGCTTTAACCTTTCACCTGAAGAGGAGCGGATATTAAATCCATGAAAATTTTATCTCTATTGCTATTAACGCTGTCCTTAAACTTGGCGGCTTTTGAGACACATCCGGTCACCCCATATCCTGTAGTGGGGTACGCGCGGGAATCCTTAAATGATGACAATCGCGAGGTTTTGATCTGGTACCCGGTGGACCCGGAGGTGCAGGGAAAACCCTCCGAGAGTCCGTGGGATCTCTTCAACGTGGCCGCAAATGCCGCGGTCGCCGGAGATAAGCAGCTTCCCGTCGTCGCCCTCTCACATGGGTACCAGGGCAATCCCCACGAGCTGTCATGGCTCATCCGCGGTCTGGTGCATAACGGCTATATTGTGCTGGGAATACAACACGAGGATCTAATCCAGGGTAAAAAACATGTCAATATTTGGATGAGAGCCGGGGATATCAGCCGTCTCATTGATCGATTCACAGAGCTGCCACTATCAAAGCGCGCGAATCTGGAGAAAATCGCCGTGACAGGTTTCTCCTTGGGGGGTACGACCGCTATTTGGATAGCCGGGGGACGCGCGACCAAGCTTGATTCGCTGATGCCGGGTCCTGAGTATGCCGACCGGAATGAATTTTCAGGCGTTAATGAGGGTCTTCCAACACTTAATAAAGAAATGATGTCCAAGGATTGGCGGGATAAACGTGTGAAAGCGGCATTTGTGATGGCGCCTTCCTGGGCCTGGCTGTTTGACGAAGCGAGTCTAAGCAAGATCGCTATCCCGACCTACCTCATCGCGGCAGAAAGCGATAAGATGCTTATGACGAATAATAACGCGGGCTTTTTCGCCCGCTTTATCCCGAAGGCCTTCTACCAGCCTATCTATGGCAAGGGCGGCCACTTTATCTTTTTGAGTGCTCTCAACGAGACGCAACGCAAGAAAGCCGATCCATCGAATCAGTTCACCTTCCTCTTTGAAGATGACCCTACGGTCGACCGCAATTGGATCCAGGATCAGGTGGTAGAGGAGGCGGTTAACTTCTTTAACTGGGCGTTAAAGAAACCTTAATGGCTCCCCCAGCTATCACCGCTTGCTTAAATAAAGATCGGATTGTCCTCGATTTCTTCGCGCCAGAGAGCTCTCGCGTCAGCCGGAAGGTACATCCACCCGCCTGAATAGGAATGGTTTATCCATTCAATTGACCTGTGAGTGAAGGTGTCTAAAATGTTAAAGCTTAGCAGGGCAGGGTGGAAACCTAATTTGAGATAGAATCGATGTGCCCCTCCGAAGGAAAATAGCTGTATTCGCCCCTCATGTTTGTTCCATGTATCCTGCAGAATGGTTTTGATGAGCACAGAACCTACATTTTTATGAGATCCAGAGGCCAGGTTTTCAATGTGGTCGAGATGGATCACGCGTGATGGGATGATACCACCTTCGTAGAGCGAAAGTGTAGAGTTGGTTATAGCCTCTCCCACTTCTTGACGGGTTGTAAGGTCGAAGGCGCGATACATTGTATTGCCCTCAAATAGGCGTTTTGTCAGATAAATCACCTTTTCATCGGGAAGAAACGCAATCCCCAGGACATCAGATCGGCCTCTGAGCTGCTCTACTTTTTCAGCGTAAGGGGAGAGGTTCCCCCTTTTTTGCAGAGAATAGATTTTTACGGAAACAGGTCTTGAGAGCCATTGGTAGCCGATATAGAGTGTGGACAAAGCGATGGCGTGGGTATTTGAAAGAACGCAGGATGCCGCGATAAGGGCGAGCGCAGGGGCTATCCCTTTGATTGTCTGATTTACTGGATAATTAAATAATCTTATATTCAATTTAACATTATATGTAGGTGCATATTAATGATCAAATTAAAATAGTTGAGTGTCCAGGTCTTGATACATTAGGATACCCGTTGTCATTTTTTTGCAGCGCTACTTTTGCATGGACAACTTATTTTGGTGATGCTATTTTTTGAGCATGATTAGAATTTTGCTTTACTTTATGTTTCTCTTTTCAACTCTTGTTGGGGAGGAGTGTGACAAATGCACGTGCGCTGAAGAGCCGAAACAGGAGTGCCCTGACAATAACGGGAAAGAGGAATCTAAAGACAACTCCAAAGATTCCAAGGACAATGACAACTCCAAAGATCAGCCCACGAGCAATGCTAAAGGTTCCCAGGACAATGACAACTCCAAAGATCAGCCCACGAGCAATGCTAAAGGTTCCCAGGACAATGACAACTCCAAAGATCAGACCAATAGCAATGCTAAAGGTTCCCAGGACAATGACAACTCCAAAGGTCAGCCCACGAGCAATGCTAAAGGTTCCCAGGACAATGACAACTCCAAAGATCAGACCAATAGCAATGCTAAAGGTTCCCAGGACAATGACAACTCCAAAGATCAGTCCAAGGACAACAACAACTCCAAAGATCAGTCCAAGGACAACGACAACTCCAAATCCAAGGACAATGACAACTCCAAAGATAAGGACAGCGATAAGGCTAAGGACGACTCCACAGCAAATGAACCTCCCAAAATCGGAATGTTTTCTCTGCCTGGCTCTCAACAACCAACCGGCCTCTATACCCTTGGAGGAACTATCATCGATAAGGGGGAAGTGGAAATTGACTTCTTCATTGATTATTTTAAAGGGAAGAAAAAAGTAGTCTCCGACGTTTTAACCAGTATCCTCTTAGGCGCCTCCGAAGATCTGGCTGTTTCTTTTCATTTTCCTTTCACGCCCCGTTTTCAGGATGGGTGCTATCAATCAAGCGGTTTTGAAGACTTTATCATACAAGTGGAATGGGCGTTTTTTAATCGCTCTACCAAATGCAATTCTGACCAAGCCACCTTAGTGTGGGCGCTTTCGGCTCCCACTGGTAATTTTAATAAGAATCCCGCGATCGGTTTTGGGGCTCCCGGCTTATTAGTCGCTGGGACTTATATTCACACAGCTATAAATTGGCTGGCTTTCATAAATGAGGGCGTTATACTTACCACTTCCAATAATCGCATCAAAATCGGAGACCAATTTATCTATCAGTGCGGGTTTTCCGGCCGGTTGCCAAGCCCTTGCGGCTGGCTCTTTACTTGGATGGTGGAATTGGATGGAATGTATAGCAGAAAAAACCGCGTTGATGGCTTGATTGATGATAATTCAGGCGGCAATGTGATCTATTTTACACCATCACTTTGGTTCTCAAACAAAAATGTTAAGATACAGTTTGGTCCGAGCTTTCCGATCACCCAGCATGTCTTCGGGGTACAGCGCAAATTTGATTATGTCTTAGCCTTTTACATCGCCTGGTCGTTCTACGATGAGTGATTAATGTCATAGGCCGTAAGTTCAGATACACATTTAAGCAGACTAATAATGAATCCTTTTGTGCACTTTGATGTGAATCACCCAACAATTAAAGAGAGAATGATAGCGGAAAACCTCCTTGCTTTCTCCTTTCTGACTCATAGGCCGATTGTGCCTGGCCATACCCTTATTTGTCCTGTCCGTTGCGCGACAACCTGTGAAGAACTCACTCAGGACGAATGGAAAGATATTTTAGAGCTTAAGTTCCAGGTATGCCATGCACTCAAAAAAGCCTTCCACGCGGAAGGATTTAATTTTGCCTGGAATATGGGAGAAGAGGCCGGTCAGACTGTTCCCCATTTCCACTTGCATGTGGTCCCAAGAAAAGCTGGAGACACAGGCATTTTGCATTATGAACCAAGAGAGTTCTTGTATCGGCCGGGCAGCAGAGAGATTTCCCCCTCAGAAGAGCTTCAGCAAATCGCAGAACTCCTTAGGCACAGCATGGGTAAAATCCCTGGCTAAAACCAACCCGCTTCAGACAAAAGACGGCATCGCTTATTTGATCCGCTTCACGTGTGTTTATCATTCCAAAGATTAAGAGAGAATTAACTCTATGGAATGGAAACATCGAAGCCTCCTCCTTTCCAGAAGAGCTAGAGGCTCTTGATATAGCCAAACAGCTCGAGGCTCATCCTGAGCGGCAAAGCAAGAAAATACACTCCAGATTACCAGCTTCCTCCTATAGCTTTTATCATTTGTATGGTAGAGAGATACCGATATCCCAGATAAGTGTTCACATCAATTTGATAATTGAGCAGAATATTTTCTGTGTTAGCCACATCGATATAATAAATAACCCCTAAGGTGTAACGATCGAGATAGAGCTGATAGGTTTTTTGGGCCAATTGCACGGTTGAAACCGCCAAGTCATACTCCTTGGCGTAAGCCTCTATGTCGGCCAGGGCGTTTTCCGTTTCCTGAAAGGCTATCAGCACCTGCTGCTGATATTCGCCGCCGGCCTCTTTGAAGCGGGCGGTCTGCAAACATAAATTGTTATTGGTCCTGAACCCGTCAAAGATCAGCTGGCTTGACTGGACTCCCCCCATTACATAACGGCTTACCCACTGGAGGAAGAGTTTAAAGAGGGGACTCTCAAATCCTCCCGTGGAGGTGATAACCAGGGAAGGAAAAAATAGGGAATAGGCTTCCTTAACCGAGGAGTGCCTCGAGCGGACATTATATTCCGCTTCAGCAAGGTCGGGGCGGCGCAGCAGCAAATCCGAGGGCAATCCTTCCGGAATGCAGGGAGGTAATTCTTTAATCGGCATATGGCCGAGACAAAATTCGGAAGCGGGCACACCAAGTAAAACAGCTATTTGATTTTCAAGAACTTTTCGTTGACGCAAGAACTCATTTTGTTGAATCAACACGCTGTTCACCTCTTCGGCCGCTAAAGTGACATCGGCATAAAAGGTGATTTTTTCCTCAAAGCGCGCCTTAGTGATCTCATAAGCCTTTTCTCTGGTTCTAAGCGTACCTTTAAGAAGATCTAATTGAGCATCGAGTGTTCTTAATTGATAATAGAGCGCAGCCAGGTTTGTCGTCAGCGAAAGCATAAGCGCTTCATAGTCTTTTTTTATCCCGAGCCAGTTATATTTTGCGGCGCAATATCTGTCTTTGATTTTCCCCCACAAATCGACCTCATAGCTTAAATTGACGGGCAAAAAATAAAAGAGCTCATGCGCGCGATATATTCTTGGGACAGCAGAAGCGGCGGCAAAACTTTCGGGCAGACCATAATTTTTCAACAATTCCTGAGTGTCGGTGTATTGGGGGTTTAAAAAGATTTGCGGATAAAAATCCGCCGCGGCAATTCCCATTAAGGCACGCGCCTCTTTGATTCTTTCAAAGGCGACATAGAGGTTCCGGTTGTTTTTGAGGGCCAGGCACTCGAGCTCCTCAAGTTTTGCATCGTGAAAAACTTTCCACCAGTCGCAGAGGGTGGCGTGATGGGAGGCCTGGCACGCGTTTTTATTCTTCCATTCCGCAGGAACGTTAACACAAGGGGGGACATAGGAGGGTCCGACCGAACAGCCGGTAGTCAGAAAAATATAAATGCTTAAAGGTAAGAGTGATAAGCGTTTCAAAGAAATCTCTTTGGTTTCTTGCTGTAAATATTTTTATTTATCAAGTATGGTGAATTTTTTATAGGTTTTAATTCATGTGGTTCGTAGAGCTTGCGCTTAGACGTCCTTATACTTTTGTCGTGATTGCCCTGCTCATTGCCATCACAAGCGGCTATTGCATGTTTGTGACGGCAAAAGATATTTTCCCAAATATCAATATCCCTATTATCAGCGTGATTTGGAGCTATACGGGATTGCCGCCTGAAGAATTCGCTCAAAGGATCACCACATACAGTGAATACACCCTCTCCAACAACGTGAACGATATTGAGCGCATGGAGTCGCAAACGTTCAATGGGGTTGGGATAGTGCGGCTCTATTTTCACCCGGAAGCTGATATCTCTGTCGCGATCGCCCAGGCGACAGCCGCCTCGCAAGCCATTTTAAAGCGGATGCCGCCGGGCGTCTTGCCGCCTTATGTTTTACGCTACTATGTCAATACCGTTCCCGTGATACAAATGATATTATCAGGCGAAACTGTGACCCAATCGGAACTTTACGATTACGGCAATTGGCGCATGCGGCAAAATATAGCTACCATTCCAGGGACCACATTACCCACTCCCTATGGGGGAGAAGTGCGCCAATTAATGGTCGATGTAGACTCAGAGGCGATGCAGACGCGCGGAATATCTTCGCGGGATGTCAATAACGCTTTGCTGCAGCAAGTGGTAACGCTCCCGTTGGGGGACACCCGCATCGGAGATTACGACTATACGGTTAACCTGAATAATACCCCTTACGAGCCAAAGTCTTTCAACGATATCCCGATTGCCACGGTTAATGATAAGCTGGTTTTCTTAAGAGATGTCGCCTTTGCGCACGACGGATTTGCGCCGCAGACTAACTTAGTGCGGCAGAACGGAGTAGGCTCTGTTTTGATGCAGGTTTTAAAAAATGGCACGGCCTCGACGCTCTACATTATCAATGAAGTGAAGAAATTGCTGCCCACCATTCAAGCCGCCGCGCCGAAGGGGATTAATGTCGATTTGATTTTTGATCAGTCCATTTTTGTTAAAAAGGCGATCGAAGGCGTTGTCGTCGAAGGGCTTTTGGCGGCCTTTTTAACCGGGTTAATGGTGCTGCTGTTCTTGGGAAGCTGGCGCAGCACCTTGATTGTTTTGATTTCCATTCCTCTGTCCATCATGACATCTATTATCTTTTTAAGCTTATTTGGAAACACACTGAATATTATGACGCTCGGCGGCCTGGCGTTAGCCATTGGTATTCTGGTGGATGACGCGACAGTAGCCATAGAAAACATTCACCGCAATATCGCAACCGGAAAGCCCTTGGAACAAGCTATTTTGGACGGTTCCTATGAGGTGACGATTCCCGCTTTTGTCTCCACTTTATCGATCTGCATCGTTTTTTTACCGGTCGCCTTACTGGTCGGGCCGGCTAAATTTTTGTTTACCCCATTGGCAAGAGCCGTAGTCTTCGCCATTATCGCTTCGTATGGACTATCGCGCACACTGGTCCCTGTGATGATCAAATTCATCATTCCTGCGGAGATGTACATGTATACCGGCGGAGGCCCAAAGTCGGCTTTGGACCGGTATCACGTCAGGTTTTCCCAAAATTTTAAGCGCTTTCGCGATAAATACGGCTCTTGCCTTAAGTGGGCTCTTGATAATCGCATTGTCATCCTGGTCACCTTCGGCATCATCTTTCTTAGCGGGATCCTGCTCTTCCCTTTTATCGGACAAGACTTCTTTCCCAATGTCGATGCGGGCCAGCTCCGCCTGCATGTCCGCGCCCCTTCCGGAACCCGCATTGAAGTCACCGCCGAGATTTTCAGTAAAGTGGAGAGCGAAATTAAAAAAGTCATCGATCCCAAAGAGATCGACATGATGATTGATAATATCGGCGTAAATCCCGTCCCTTATACGCTGGCTTTTGGAGACAGCACCACCACGGGCGGCTACGACGGGGAAATTTTGATTGCGCTTAAATCAGGCAGAAAACACACCACAGAGCAGTATAAGAGGATGCTGCGGAAGCATTTGAAGGAGAAATTCCCAGATGTGCTCATTTTTTTTCAACCGGCTGACATGGTCAACCAAGTGCTTAATGTGGGACTGCCCACCCCGATCAACGTCAAAGTCATAGGCTATGATCAAAAAAACAACTTAAACATCGCCCGGGAATTAGTGGAGCAGATTTCCCATGTTCCGGGAGCCGTCGATGTCCATCTGCATCAAATCGTGGATCTGCCCGAGCTTTTTCTCGAGGTGGATAGAATGAAAATTGCCGCGGAAGGGCTCAGTCAAAACGATGTGGCCAACGACGTGCTGATTAATTTTAGCGACAGCACAACGGTCACCCCCAACTTTTGGCTCGATAAAGAGTCGGGCATTCCCTACTTCATAGCCGTGCAAAATCCGAAATACCGGGTGAATACCATTGAAGACTTTCTGCATATCCCAATATCCACCCCATCAGCCAAGAAAACCTCGCAACTCTTATGTAATCTTTGCCAAATGAAACGCAATTCCATTCCCGGAATAGTCACTCATTACAATCTCCAGCCCGTTTATGATATTTTTGCCAATGTGCAAGGGCGGGATTTGGGGGGCGTAGCTTCCGATATCCAAAAAATTGTCGATAGATATAATACGAAAATGGCGCCCGGCAACACAATTATAGCAACAGGCGTGGTTTCAAACATGAAAACGGCTTTTATGAAACTGGGGATTGGGTTTATCTTTGCCATCATGCTGGTCTATTTTATTATGGTCATTAATTTTCAATCCTGGCTCGATCCCTTTGTCATCACCATGGCGATACCCGGAGCGCTGGCCGGAATTGTCTGGATGTTGTTTCTGACCGGCACCACATTCAACATACCGAGCCTCATGGGATGCATCATGAGTATTGGTATTGTCACGGCAAACAGTATATTGCTTGTGACATTTGCCAATTTTCAGCTTAGAGAGGGGAAGAAGAGTGTCGAGGCGATTCTCCTCGCGGCCGAGACAAGGTTAAGACCCATTTTAATGACAGCGCTTGCGATGATAGTGGGCATGATTCCCATGGCGATGGCCTTAGGCGAAGGGGGAGAGCAAAACGCTCCTTTAGGAATCGCAGTCATCGGGGGGCTCGCTTTTGCCACATTAACCACCCTGTTTTTCGTGCCTGTGGTATTTTCCTTCCTGCGCCACAAGGGAAATCCCTATTTGCACCTAAAAGCCAAACCTTATGTCCCCCCTGAACACCAATCCTTGGCAGGAACTAATGACTGAAACTGAGCCAAATAATCGCCGGTGGATAGTTGCGGGTGCGGTGATCGCCGCGCTGCTCCTTCTCTTTATCTTGGGATGGATACCCCGGATGGAAAACACCAAAAGGATCGATGAACTCGCCGGTGAAGACTCACTGCCCAAAGTTAATCTGCTGAAACTAATCCCAAATAAGAAGCCGGACGAACTATTCCTTCCCACCTCGGCGCAAGGGTGGCACGCCACCCCGATCTGGTCGCGCGTCAACGGGTACCTCACCCGTTATCTGGTCGATATCGGCGATGTCGTAAAAAAAGGGGATCTGCTCGCGGAAATAGATACGCCGGAAACGGATGAGGAGCTGGCCCAGGCCAAAGCCGATCTCGTCAGCGCCATAGCTGAAAGGGATATTGCCAAAATATCCGCCAACCGCTGGGATGGGCTATGGGAGAAAAACCGGGAAGCCGTCTCTAAGCAGGAAGTGGATCAATTCGACGCGGACTTAAAGTCCAAGGAAGCCCTGGTCGTTGCCAATGAGAAGAATGTGGCCCGCTTGACCTATCTGCAGCAGTTCAAAAATATCTATGCCCCCTTTGACGGCATTATCACGAACCGCCTGATCGACATAGGTTCTTTGATTTTTGGAGCCGTCAATACCATACCCGAAGAGCTATTTTCGATTGAGCAAACCGGTGTTATCCGTTTTTATACCGATGTCCCTCAAACCTATTTTAGACAAATTAAAGACGGGCTAAAAGCTGAAGTGACGGTACAGGAAATACCCGGTAAAGTATTTAAGGGTGTTGTCGCGCGCTATGCCAAGGGGTTGGATCCTCTGGCCCGGACGATGTTGACTGAAGTGGATGTGGAGAATCCCGAAGGGTTGTTGTATTCCGGCGTGTATGGGACCCTTAAATTCACTATTTATCCCGACACTGTCAATTTCATTATTCCTACCTCGGCTGTGATTATCAGATCTGGTTATCCGCATGTGGCGGTCGTCGATGAAAGCCGCACCGTGCATTTGAAGCGGGTGGAGATTGGGCGCGACCATGGGAAGGAGATGGAGATCATCTGCGGTCTTAAAGAAGGGGAGAACATAGTCACAATAGCATCGGATAGAATCCGCGACGGGGTTAAAGTGGAAATAGTTAACCAGAACTGAATTTAAGGGATTGTAAAAAAAAATTCTCGAGGTAAAACAGATTCATCTCGAGAATATATTTGTGATATTTATTATTTTACGAAACAGGAGCAATTGCCGTCGCATTGACAATCTTTGGAGCAATGGCATCCTGATTTCGAAAAACAGCCGCAATGGCTCGCGGCCGTACACTTGCAGTTTTTGCAGTGGCATTTGGGTGGAGTTTCGGAGGAAGAGGAAAGCATGCTGACAGCCAAACCGGCGGTTAACAGGGCTATGCCGATAAAGGCCATCGTTAATTTTTTCACTGAGTATCCGGAAATATTGCTTAGGGTTGCCATTGCTGCCTCCTGTTTTTCCCTATCTTAAATTTTGCTTAAATTTCCGGCCAGAAAAACATGTGTTTATCTATTGAAAAAAAAACAAACATTGGATTTAATAATCCGAGCAAATCTTCAGCCGGCTTCGAAAGGCATAGGTTGAGTGGTTCTGCTTCAACTTAAAATTAACACGCAATAAAGGAAATGAATATGTCAGTACAACAAGCGCAAGCCAGGTTTGCAGTCATCCAGCAAGAAGAGACAGTCAATCAACTTTTGAGAAAAACATCCGAACTTAGTCAGAATCAGAACCAAGAAATTGCGAATCGAAATTACTATATGAGCCAAAGTGAAAAATTTAAGAATCAGATGAACGAGGCAGGAAAAACTAGAGGAGTTTGGGCTACGGCAATAAACGAAGCTAATGCAAGGACGCAAGCAAATTTAGCTCGTCAAACAAAGAGAAATGTCACCGTTCCTAATTCTCCAGTAATAGTTGAGGGGAAGTCAGTGCCATATAATGAGGCGGAACGCACTATGACCAAGTATGCTAATATGCATTCAAAAGCACTTGATGATCAGTTAGCTATGAATGATTTAGCACGAAAAGCCGAAGCAAAGATAAAGCAGCTTGGAGAGGAATTGGCGATTGCACAGTCAGCTTTGCGTATTGAACAGGGCAGGTTGGAACTCTTAAAAGCACAGGCACAATAGTATTCGCTTCGGAATGAGGCCCTAAATGTGAATTTAGAGCCTCACTTAGATGATTAATGTGCGACGCCGGCATAACCTGACTGATGCTGTTGATAGGTAGAAGAACCCTGTCCGGATCCTCCGGGGCTTAAGGTAAGTTCATTTATCGCGGCGCCCAGGAAGTCACCATTGTCCCACCTGATCATTACGATATTAGATCCTTCTTTTGGCGGCACAGCAACCTTGCCCGAAAAAAATTCTCCGGTTATAGCATTTTTTTTGTAGGTCGACCAGACCTTAAGTCCCGGTTTGAATTGGCTAGCCGTAAGGCTGGATCCGGATGCCGCAGAACTGTAAGACTGAGGCTGACTAGCATAATTACTAATGGAATTGTTGATTTGAGCCGTATAAGCGCTGATTGCATTGGCCTGTTGATTTGCGTAATTTTGCGCAGCGCTGCTATTGGAAGCTGCACCTGAGGAGCTGGACCCACTTTGACTACTATAGGGTGTATAGGGTGGGTATGATGTACCGCCGCCATAAGAAGTGTAACTACCGACGGATGGCGTCATTAGAGATACATCAGATGCCATCATGTTATTGGCGCTGCTCAACGAGTTGCCAAGGTTGCCTAAGGCGTTCGATCCGACTGCTGCTGTGGCAGCTAAATTCATTGCTATCTGGGCCTCTATAACGCTGGCAGCATAACTCGGACCATCTGGAAACATACCGTCTATTCCATTTGAAACTGCGGCAGTTCCAATCTGAGACATCGCCAGGGCGGGACCAAACTGTGCAGTTTTTCGCGCCGCATTCAAAGCAATTTCAGCATTTTTCACTTCCGCCGTAGCATTGTCATAAGCGCTCTTTAATTGAGGATTATTGCCCGATGTCGTGGCCCAAGCATTCCAGGCAGTACTTTGCGCGGCCAGTGCCAATGAGTATCTGACTTGCGCGGTTGCTAACAGAGTCGTTGTAGACATAGATTCTCCTTTTCTTTGTGAAATTTATCAATTCGAGTTTTGCATTCTTAATTTGCTGCATTCATACAAAATGACGGGGGCGTCGGCGTCGGCCTCTTTTGGCAAATGGGGTTCTGCCTGCCATTTGCCGAGCACCTTGAATCCATGCTGCGCCAGCAACGCTTCAAGCTCTGCCGGTTCATAAAGGCGCAGTTGTAAATCCTCAACCTCCGTTAGCAGAACCTCATTTCCCTCCCAAAGTTCATAACGGCATAAAATCGTCTCTATCCGGGATTGCGGATCGAACCGGCAGAGGGAGCTATGGACGATTTTTCCTCCATTCGGCCTGTCCACCCATTTCCCGCGCCAAACTCCCGGCGATTGGCCGGCTGCTTTAAGGGTCTCAATCTCAAAGACAAACTTACCGCCCGGATTCAATCGCGCTGAGATAAATTCAAGGGCTGAGGCAACTTGCCCCGGCGTTGTCAATAGGCAAAAGGATCCTGATGGGATAAAGATGAGATTATAAGTTCCTGGCAAAGAGAAGGTTTCAAAGGCGGCCTCATGCACGGAGGGGGTGAGCCCCAATTTCCGGCACTTTTTGCGGCACTCATCCAGCATGTAGGGGGAGTAGTCGAAGCCGGTCACGTCATACCCTTTTTCCAGAAAAGGGATAAGCAATCTGCCGGATCCGCACATCGGTTCAAGGATCGGGCCGCGAGCCTCTTCCGCATACCGCAAATAGCAATGCAGAACATCGGGCGGGGCAGCGGGCTTATCCAAATCGTAAAATTCTGTGCAAAGTCTTCTGTATGTATTCATGAATGTATCTTAAAACAAGATGGCGTCATGGGTCAAGATAACTTGAGGGATATTTCAAGATGGTGTATGATATTTGCCGATTAACCAAGGATGTAAAAATGAACGGAACCTCATATTTCTGCGTTGCCGCAAACACCAGCCCATGGGATGGAGAGAGAATTCTCGCTTCGTATACGAGCAAAGACGCTGCCAGCCGGGCCTCCGATTTCGTCCGGAACGCCTACTTGGAAAGTCTTAAAGAAGGTATTGATGTTCGCGTCAGGGAGTATGCGGGCAAAATTATTGCCACTCAGGGGGGCGACCTAAGACTGGAAGATACGCCAAGGGGGGCCCTGACCATCATCAAAACCGAGTTCAATAAAAAAGAGTGCATCCGCCTGCTGAATTTGCCATTTAATGAAGAACTCTTTATTTCCTCAAAGAAACGATCCAAGCCCAAAACCATCTCAGTAGAAGATTATGCCTGCGTGAATGTGAAACAGGGGGATAGAATAAGCACTGTCGGATATTATCAGACTGATAAGCTGGCGCAGAAAGTTCTCTTCTTTTTATCGGACATTAACCGCGATTCTGATCTGCTATTTTCGATCTCCAGCTATCAGGGGACTCTTGTGATTTCCGACTCAGGAAAAAAGTGGCTGGAGACGGCGGAAAAGATGGAGGAAGTGAAAGCTAGGCTCGATTTCAAGGAATACCGGCGCCTCGTCGAAATTGGAGAGAAGGAACCTATTCCATGGGGCAAGCTCAGCCTGTTATAAGGCATTTCCCAGGGGAATGCATTTTTCCTCGGCCCTTACTTTTTTAGGACCGACTAAACTAAATGGGGAGATTTCTTATAAAGATATCTCTGTTCTTTGAAAAAGAAACCGAGTTTAATGATAGCGGCTATGGTGAGCATGGCAACGCCTACGTACGGACATCCAAGAGACAAAACAACAAGAGCCACCAGAGTGATTAAAGTTACAGTCTCGTGAGCCAACAGCACATTGAGTTTCCGCTGCAAGTAAGCGGAGACTTCATCCCTATGAGTTTTGGTTGTGATCGCTTCAAAAACTTTCTCTGAAGTGTTTTGGATAATCCCATGCTTTGCTATCGGTGTTGGCTCAATCGGGGCATTTTTGTTGACATCGCGCAATATTTTAAAGGTTTTATAAATTTTTATTCCATTTAAAACCATTTCAAGGCTGGCCAAAGCCATGCCTAGGGGAAGCAAAATTTTGGATAAAATTTTCGGAATAGTAAATGCATAATGGAAATGGCTCAAAATGCTTTGCGCGGTAAAGGCAAGTCCAATCGAGGCGTCCAGTCCATGCCCTAATACATCGGATCCATCCAAAGCGCCCAAAGCGACCCCTTTTACATCGCCTAAGCCAAAACTTGATTTCATTTCAGAAACAGAATCCAGGGTTAATTGGGGCAATTCGATCAGGGTAAAAATACCCACACATCCAAAAATGCTTAGGGGTCCCCCTAATTTTTGCTCACAGGCGGGATGTAACTCACTCGCTGTTTTCAATCCGTTCTCCACGCTGTGACCAAATAGATGGGCCCCTTTGCTGTATTGAGATAAACTGGAAATGACCCTGCAAGCGGCTTTGTTCACCTTTTGCGTTAGCGAGGCAGCTGCTACAGTGATTTCTTTAACTTTTATTGGCAAACTTGTAAACAAGCTTGTTAATGTTACATTCATCTTTTTTTACCCTCTAACAATAATTATAAAACACTTAATTTTACTATTAATTATTTTTTTATTAAAATTCGGTAAATTTTGTTTTTGAAGAGAATAATATTAAGATTATTTAAAGATAAGGCGAGCGAAATGGAGTGAAGATGGCGAATTCCAAATAGATCCCCTAATAGAGAGATTCCATTTCCGGGTTTTCATAACCCAAATCGGAAAAAAGCTGCCTCTCCGCGCGAAATAACCTTTCAAATTTATCTTTGTATTTTTCCATCGCCTTTTCTATAGCCAACTCAGAAAGATAAAGGTTATTATAAAAGCGAAAAACCATTTATATGGCGAGCTGGAAAATTTAGGCGAATGTCCTAAAGGGGATCCTTTGGATGCGAAAGTGCTCGAATTCCATCATCAGCAAGGCGTCATCATGGTGAACTGGAAGAGGGAAAAAGTTGAACTTGCTCAAAAGTGGTTCGACAAGATCCGTTTGTAAAATGGCTCTATTTTTACTATCGCGCAATTGAGGAAGGAGCAGGCCGAATACGCAAGGGATTTGGGGCGCCGGGGCGCATTTTTTCGGCATTATAAGGATGAAATTCATGTTCCACTACCAACAAGAGGCCGTCACAGAGGCCCTAAAGAAACAAATTGATGAGGGCTTTAGCCTCCACTCTATTGCCGTCACTGGCTTTGATGAGCGCGGCACTCCCGTCGCTTTTACTGTCTATGATGGAGAGCGCTTTATTGGCGGGGTAATCG
This sequence comes from uncultured Chlamydiae bacterium, assembly GCA_963696295.1. GTDB lineage: Bacteria > Chlamydiota > Chlamydiia > Chlamydiales > JAJFMB01 > CAVOJR01. Next base: position 83,484 of record CAVOJR010000002.1, read on the forward strand.
TCGCCATCTTTTGGGGAGCGCTCCATATCAAAACGCTCTTTATAGAAGAGGCCTATCGCGGCCAAGGAGTGGGCCGCGGCCTGATGGAGCACGCCTTTCAGTATGCCAGAGAGAGCAAGCTGCCCTTTGTCTTCGTCGAGACGATGAGCTTTCAAGCGCTTGGGTTTTATCAAAAATTGGGCTTCGAGCTCGAATTTACCCGCCCCGGCTATGCTCACGGCACCTCGCTCCACTACTTGCGCAAGGCGATAGCTGCAGCAGACCGCTGATCTCATCAGGCAAAAACCTCCTTTTCCTTGGATCTTTTTTTAGGCTCGATTCAATTATCATTGATTTAAATTTAGTAAAAGAAGCATAATCGCCGGATCTTAACTAAAATGGGTTTTTATGTTTGCAAATATAAATATGGGGATAGATCGGTTTTTTAATAGACTTAATGAAAATATCGAGAAGTTTCACAGCAATCCCAGTGAAATTAATATTTCAAATTGTACTTCTGATTTAAAAGAGTGGAGTACTATGGTTTCTTTCCTTTATCAAAGGGCTCTGAATCTTCAAATGGAAGATTATCTTAAAAGTAAAAATCGCAATGTGGAAAGGGTAGCCTGCTTATTTGAGATAATTGGATTTAATAATAAATATATAAGTAAAATCAATGAAACCGCAATAAAAAAACTGCACATACAACCAGTTAAAAGTGAATTTGTAAATAATCTCTACAAATTGATCCAAGTGAAGTCTAAAGCCTTCGACGAAATGGCCGCTAAATTGACTCAGGAGGCAAAAATAATATCATTTGATGTTTGGCTTGATTCTCTAAATCAGCTTATTTCAGTCCTTCTTACCCCAGAACCAAGTGAACTTACCTATCTCTTAATAAACACCTATTTTTTTGCCTGCGAAGAGTTCCTTCCCAAAAAGGGTATTGAAGGATGGAAATTGAGATTAGAAACACTTTCTCCAGAGCAATTTCGGGCTTGCAAAGCTCAATTTGAACAGATCCACAAACAACTTAAACTGCTTGTAGACCGAATATCTGAAATTGGAGCAGAAGTACTAGAACAAAACCATCAGTCAGGCGCCTCCGAGATTGTATTGAATATGGCGCATATAGAAGAAATCTATCAATTAATGCAAAACTTTAAGCAGCCAGCTGCCGTCGGCATTAAATATGGTCCAAGAACAGAATTTTATTCTCTTCCGTCAACTTCTGGTAACCCAATGGAATCCACCCGACCCCCCGCCCTTCCAACATTGACTTTAGCCCCCTATCCGTTTTCCGCGGCTGAACTCATTAAGGAGATTGTTGAATTTAATGAGGAGGGGTTCCCCTTCCCTAACCAAGCCATTTATTGCAATCCAGCTGATGCAAATGAAGCGCGCAAATGCACTCGTATTGTTACCGAAGTTGATGAATTTTTAGGCAAAGTCTTGACTATTACTAATGGAAGCGATTTCAAACATCTTAACAGATCTGATAGGGATGCGTGCGAAATGAAGCTGTTGCTTGTCAACAATGCTCTGCAGAAAACACTCGCTAAAACCCCTAATTGGCCAGAACAAACGCCGTTTTCCGATTTGAATACAAAGCGGCAAGCGCTCAAAGAAAAAATGGTAAAATTGAATATATATTTAGGGATTTTAGAGGATCAAAAGCTTGAAGCATTCAACGATCGTTTTGTTGAGGAGATCAAAAAAAATCCTGAGAAGCCCTATGCTGGCATTAATAGATTATTGGCCCAGTTCTTTTTTGGATGGAATCCAAAGGCCCCCCTTCATCCCGATCTTCGCAAAGGGCGCGGGGCAGTGATCCGCAAAATATACCAGACATTATCTCTTGTTATGCTTCAAATGGAGAGGGACGTTAAAACGGGAAAAATATCCCAAAGTGTTTTTTCAGCCCTTTCTGCTCAGTGGGAAGTGATAAAGGAGGTCAACGCTGCTTTGCAAGAACAGTTACAAGGAAACAACACTATCCCTGAATCAAACCTAATAAAAGGCAATGCTGCCTTGCAAAAGCCGGCACAAAATTTAAAAAGACCGAGATCAGACTTTGAAGATCCTACTTCAGATATTGGACTTGTTCACGCTTATATAAACGCCCTTATGAATAATATTTTGAATGGGATTCTCAATACTCCGAAACTTCCTGAAGAGGCAAATTTTTGGGTTGAGAGGTTTAAACAGCTTCAATTTACTTTAATCTGTCTTTTGAGCCATATTGAGCAGGACAATCTTGACGACAATATGATAAACGCGCTTTCTACATTGAGAGAGCTTCTGCTAGAACAGTATGTTTCAGGAATTATTCAAGCTAAACCTAGCAACTATGAAAAACACAATGGGGCGCGTGATGAATTCAAAACAACTTGTACAAATGTTTGTGATGCAATAGAGGCTATAAAAAATAAACGGCTTAAGAAGGTTATTGTGGTTGAGGATGAAAATGGTACGATCAATGTGCGGGTTTTGGGCGATGTCAACCAATCGGGGGTTGAACAGGGTCTTTTATCATTAAAGAGTGAATTAGAGCAAATTCTGATTAGGTGTGAATCAGAGGAAAAGAAAAGGCGTCAATTAAAGGAAATTCAGGAACGGGCCGACTTATACCCAAGTATAAATTTTCAGCAAAGGAGTGAGTCAGAGGAAATTCAGAAAAGCACCGACCTATACCCAAGTTTAAATTTACAGTTTTCAAAATTTTATGATCAATATTCGCTCAAAGGGATTGAAGAGTGGAAATCCTTGATAGATAAGATGGACCAATACCGACTCAGCTCGTTCATAAATAATTTTAATATAATGCTCAATACCTTGACGCCTATCTACAATGACTTGATAGAAGACAATAGGTACTCTGTAAATGATCCAGGAGTACGGGAATTTACTAGGCATTGGGCGACAATAATGCAAGTTAAAAATTATCTTAATAATAATGCGGGTTCGGGTGGATAGTCTTTCCAAGGCCCCTCCAATTAATAGGAACCAGTGAGAAATTTGCTGACTTAGACGTTCCCCGCAGGTCCTTTGGCACAACCCTTGTCGATGTGACAGGGCTGATCATCTATTTCTGCCATTGACGTGCTTCAGGGAACGCTATTATGAACATGGCTTTTTTCACTGTTCCAGAAAACGTCGATTATTTAATAATTTTCATTTCTAAAACTCCAAACTAAAATGGTTGTATATATGAATATTAATAAAATTCATCCTAGTTATTATATGGTTGATGAGTTAAATTCTCTTGGCAAAAAAGAGGATAAAACAGATTTTTTGAGCAGAGAGGGACGTTATGAGTTAGCATTCTGTGAGGCTTTTAAGCTACTGGATGATAAACGATCTTATAAAACCTCGAAGGAGTTATTTGAATTCTTCGAAAAAATCCATAATGCTGCCTGCTCACATATTGATAGTGCTGCAAAGAAAGTATCTGTGCAGATGACTGATCATGGAAATAACCTGGCAAGTGTTCCTTTCAATGGTTATGGTTTTTCAAAAGGCATTATCGCCGATGATGAGGGGCTGGAAGATATCATCAAAACTATTTGGAAAGAAAATGAGCCCTTTATTTTAATTGCAAAGGATGATCAAAATAAATATTATCTCTCCAATCAAAGATTATATGTGTATAAAGGCAACGGTGATGAAAGTACAGGTCTAAGTGAAATGATGCTCAGACCTATAAAGGAGTGCATTATCTTCAATAACGAAAAATCCACTAGTGATATAACATTGCATGGTATCAAACAAAAAATGAAGTTAATTTTTAATATGGGAGTATTCCATTCACTATCTCCTCATCGTATGATTCTCGCATGTATTGCCCGTGAAGGTAGTAGACAACAGAAGGCTTTGGGCGCTCTTCAGAATTATCTCGGCCGCATAAATACGCTCTCAAATGACAACGAAAAAATCAGATTGATCGCTAAAACAGTTAACACACTATTTAAATTACACATGTGGTATGATGGAAATGGCCGCACTGCGTATCTATTTGCAAACTTTTTAATGGAGCAAAACGGTTTAGGTTATTTCTATCCGCGAAACATGTGCCTATTTGACGCTAATTCAGAAGAAAATATGGTCAGGGAAATAACCCTTGGGCAGACTCGATTTAAAGATAAATTTGGCACTCCAGAGAAATTGCATGAAGGCTTAAAATCGTATTCATCTGCTATGAAAGCTTTAATTGTATCAGTATTTCAAACTGGCGATCACACCCTGAAAATGACCCTTGTTTCAAGAGATTTAAATCTGCTTTTTAGAAGAGCTGCCCAAAATGATAGATTTTTTAATTTATTGCAATTTATGGTTGATAATAGTGATGCATTAGATATCGATATTACATCTAAAGGTAACTCTGGTAATAATGCGGCAGATGTTGCTAATCAAAACAATAATAAGATTGCCATGGACTATCTTCGGACCAAAGGTCTAAACCCCAGTAAAAACGATGTTATGAGCGCTTTAACTCAATTGGTTTTGCAAACTAAGGTGGACAGTCTGAAACAAGCTCTTGATAATGGAAATTTAAATCTGCTTTTTAGGAAAACTGCCCTAAATGAGAAGTACATTAATTTATTACAATTTATGGGTGATAATCGTGATAATTTAAATATCGATATTAACTCTAAAGGTGAAAACTCGGGTAATGCTGCAGATGTTGCCAACAAAAACAATAATACGATTGCCAAGGAATATCTTAGCAAATTAGGTCTAAACCCAAGTACATCCGATCCAGACCATAAGCTCAAAAGCTAAGTAAAGTTATCTAGTAAAACTTTGTTTATGTCCGGGTTCTCCATAAAATTGGAGATCATATGGAGGCCACTTCCTGATGGAGTGGCCGGCCGTAAGCAAGCTTATCAAGTTAATATTAGTGCAAAATAGCATTGCTGTTTTAATTATTATCATGTATAATCTTATGAAAAATATTGTGTGTTATTATGAATAATGTTACATCTAATCTTTCGATCCAAAGAGATCAATTTAATGAAAGTGTTCAAAAATTTAAGCGAGAAAAAAATATTAAGCTTAAACAACTGTTCGATCTGCAAGATCCGCAAAGTTTGCAACTGCGGGAAGAATTTTGGTCAAAGCATGAAATTCGAAGCTATCTCTCTCGAGGCAGCGAAGCCATTAATTTTGATAATGATCATCCCATGCTTGATACTGATCGTCAAAATAAAAGGCACAATGACTACTATGAATCTAGAATCTATCGGATAGCTGCGCAGCAAAACTGGAATATTTTTCCATTTAGAGATGTGGTGGAATCAAATGAATATTATTTGAAAGGCTGTGTGACTCCCCTCGATCCCGATTCGGATCCTTTACAAATAGCTACGAAATGTGATGACTTTACAGCATTCATGGAAGTTCACAAACCAGATGATATTGTTTTGTTAAAAACAAACGATTTATATGTTCGCAAATTATTGTTAGATCAACAAATAAAATGTGGAAATGCCAGATTCGTTCTTGTTCCAATTAGAAAAGATAATCATGTGATGGCTTTTATTGCTGTTTTAGAAAAAGGAACAGACAGGATCTTGGCCGCTATTCATATCGACTCGCAAAATCTGCACGGTCTTTTTTCGCAACTTGTGAAGGCCTTTCATTTAAGGGATGAAACGTGGTCGAGTGTTTCAGGTGCCGCGTTAACGGAAAAATATACCCGGATGAAGGAGGAACTATCCGGGGAGAAGGTAAAAATCGATTCGGAAAAGAGGATCGCTTACTTATTGGATGAACCTTGTTCTTATTTTACATCCACCCCGAACTCGGTTCTAGCTTATGATGCACTTGTGAACAATCAAGTCGATGTTATTCATAATTTATACCATGTAAATGATGAATTAAAATTTCGTATGTGTGATAGCAGGCCGGTGACATTTATCGATGCTTCCAATCTGTTGCAAACAGCCAAAGATGATATCAATTGTTCGATTTATTCATTTAATTCGCTGCAGGCTGCATTAAGGATGCTTGAAGATAAAGAAATGAGCGAGACCATCTATCAGAATGCCCTTAAGATCGGCCATGGAACAGACGCTGAAAAAAAAGAGGCGGAAGAAGCATTGCTCAAAATTTTCCGAGATGATATTAAGGCCTATTTGCCATGTTATTTCAATCCTGACGGAACCCCTAAACCAGAAGAGGAATTAAAAGAGTACCATTTAAAGAAAAGATGGGAGCTTGGAAGCATGGCCGCCTCAAATGAGAATTACTTGCGCTACAAGAATTTCCTTCCACCTGATCCGGCCTAAATGAAATCCTGAACCCAGTTAAGGACACTAGATTCTTATTTGATTTATACCCAAACAACTTGCCTGGAAGCTAAGAAAAGCTTTCAGATGGGTCGTCAAGATGAAGAAGGAGAGAGCCGCTGCTGCGGCTCCGAATTTCTAGTGGCGATTCTTTCGCGTACTACCGGGCAATCTCTTACTTCTACCGGCCCCCTTCCGCATTCCCGGAGTACCCTATCTGAAAAAGAGATCTGCCAATTACTACCCGGAACTGCAGATGGATTCCCCGATTGTGAAAAATGCACTTTGTTCGTCATCCAACCCTACCCTAGTTGAACTCCTCACAAATCTCTATTTTTTTCTTCGGAGCTTTAGGACCGACTAACTAAAGATCTGCCCGCTAGTCGCCTGGGGAATATTAAAAGCCTCTAAGAGCCGCTCTTTATACATTAAAGAATTTTGGATGTAGTCCGTGCGGTAGGGGATTTCTGCCAGGATATGGCTGCTATAGATCTTATGCAATCTGTCAAATTCCGGGGAGTCGAATTTGTAATTGGGTCTTTTCCGCTCCAATGCTTCACGGCTATATTCTTTCCCTAAACTTACGAGTTCCGTCCGGGTATGGGGGACGCCGGGCTCGAGGGCTTGACCCAGGCTTAAGTAGTGCTCATCAGAAAAAATTGTCTCATCGGGGATTGCGCGGTGGGTATGGGCATTAAAGGCTTCCCAGTTCGCGCCATATCCCAGCAGATAGGAAAGCAGCTGAACGGCGATGGAACTTTTGCACTGGTTTTGAAAGGACCAGCAGGCTGCTATTTTTATATTAGTATATTTTTCATCAAAGGCATGGATAAATTTTCTAGGATCAAATTCGGGAAGGGGATTTTCATTGATGATGTAAAAGTATTTATTGTCATTGGCCAGGTTGACATGCGGGAATTTTTGCATCAATTGGGCTATCCGTCTGAACGGGATCCTATAAAATCGCTCGATCACTAATGCCGGTTTTATGCCGGCAAGAACAAAAAGAAGGGGCGCAAGATTATTGCGGTCGCTCACCTCAGCTTCCTTCGTCAAACGAATCAATTCATTGAGGGCGGGGAATTTATTTAAAACGCTCCGCTTCCTTTCTTCTTCTTTTGGCGATGCCAGGATCGTGTTGAGACTTCTCTGTAAGTTACAGTCGTCCAAAGGGTAGAAGATTTTGTTCCATTGAAATACCACAAAGATTTTGATCTTTCTGTCCTTTTCCTTCCCGGCATCCTTTGTCTGAGGAGGAGAGGGTTGGTTATAATTGCCTGGATATAGAATAATCGACATTTATTTGATCAGTTTTTGTAAAAATAACAATATTGCCAGAATAATGTTAAGAATGTTTAAAGATGATTAAAAGTGTTGAAATTGACACTCCTCCATTATGGAGGAAAATGGAGGGATTATGCCTACCTTAAATATCAAAGGTTTTCCTGAAGAATAATCTGTGCAACAGGCTAAGCAGGATCGCCGTTCGTTGACTGGAGAAGTGCTTTACCTTTTAGAGTTAGCACTTGAGGCTGAGCAGAAGAAAAAACGCTCTATTCTCCGAATGAGAGGTTTAGGAAAAAAGCATTGGAAAAATGTAGATGCCACGGAACATATTAATAAGGAACGGGACTCTTGGGATTAATCGACGATATTGGCTTTGGACCGGTTAGTCTTGACACATCTGTTTTTATTTATTTCATTGAAGAAGATGCTCGCTATATAGATATTGTCGCACCCATTTTTGAAGCTATAGATGCCGGTTTATCAGCTGTCACTTCCGGAATTACTCTTTTAGAAACTCTTGTCATTCCGTTTTGGAATAAGGATGTTGGCCTTGTTCTGGAATATGAGCTATTGCTCAGCGAAAGCAGAGGTTTAACGCTATTAGAACTCGACCGAGAACTGCTACGTAAAGCAAGCGAGCTACGGGCGACTCTTAATATAAAAACGCCTGATGCTTTGCAAATAGCCGCAGCATTGCAAGAAAAATGTACGTCATTTGTCACGAACGATAGACGATTACCAAAAATAACAGATCTAAAAGTTTTACAATTGTCAGATTATTTATAAGTTCTGCGTACTGATTTTTTTCTTTCAAGAAAGCAAATTTGGTAGACCGGCGCGGTTAAAGGCTCCGAACTTATCATCCCTCCTGCCTACTATATCATAACATGCGTCTTTTTTTAATATCTGCTGAAAGCAATTCATAGCGGAGCTGGGTCAGGCCCGAAGGGTACGACTGGGAAGAGGTCAGCTTGCAAGTGTGCTCGTTTACGGCAGGGTTAAAGAGGGGAATGCCCGAACCGAGTAAAATTGGAATGATCGAAAGGGTGATCTCGTCGACCAGCCTCTCCGCCAAAAAATTGGAGATGGTGATTCCTCCGTCTACCCACACTTTTTTGACCCCATCCTCATGCAGCCTGGAACAAAGGCTGGAAAGCTCCCCTTGATAAAGTTCCGCCTCTTTCCTCACTTTTTGCAAAGTGTTGCTGAGGACCACGGTCCTTATATTTTTATAGGGCCATTCATCAAACTCGGAACAGGTCTCGTAGGTGTTCCGGCCAAGAATGATAGCGTCCAAGCTTTCTTTAAATGCCTGAAATCCGTAATCTTCCGGCGGGCCGTTCACGCAGTCGAGCCATGTTAAATCCCCGTTTTTTCTCGCAATATACCCATCAATGCTCGTTGCGATATAAACCACAATTTTAGGACGCATGTTTCTCTCCTTTATATTTTTTAAGCAGGTATTTCTCCATCCGGTCCAAGGGATAGTTGTTTGGATCCAGCATATATTCCAAAGAGATCCCCTGTAGAAGCGATCGAAAATAGAGCGATTCCATTTCCGGGTTTTCATAACCCAAATCGGAAAAAAGCTGCCTCTCCGCGCGAAATAACCTTTCAAATTTATCTTTGTATTTTTCCATCGCCTTTTCTATAGCCAAAATCCCTTCTTCAGAAAGATAAAGGTTATTATAAAAGCGAAGCAGGGGTGTATTTTCCCGCAGCTCTTTCAAGACAAAGTTAACAAGAAAGGTCAGACGCTTTATCGGGTTTTTGATCGACTCCAGGCCCTCGGCCAATGGGAGCCACTCGCGCAGCCTTCTGTCGGCAAGCTCGACCAAAATGGCCTCCTTGCTTACAAAATAGTGGTAGGCCAACCCCTTGGAAACGCCCGCCTTTTTTGCGATATCGGCCATGCTGCTCGCGTGATAGCCCCGCTTTGCAAACTCATCCAAAGCAGTTTCGAGCAGATGCCTGGCTGATTGCTCCCTGATAAAAGCGTTCTCTTCTTTACTTCTTGGACACATGGGAACGATCTTATCGTATATTGACCAATTGGTCAATAAAAAGGTGGTATTTTTTTACAAGGTCGGCTACTTTTTGGCCGACTAAATCCACAATGGATAATCCCTTGGCAGACTTCCATGCCCTCGCCGGTATTATTAACTCCACAATAACAAGTTTTCAGAGCGAGAAAGTGCAGAAAGCTTATCCCGGAACACAAAGAAAAGATCTTCCAATTGCCAAAGTCTGGGTTATTAACCTGCTCGCAAATACCTGGGCTGGGCTCTCTTTATCGCGGCCAATATACTTATGCTGCATTGTATATCTGGGTTCATGCCGGGAATTCCGAGCTTAAAAAAGCTTAGAAAATTTCGCGAGTTTTTATTGGGTAGCGTAAGCGGGTGCTAAGAAGAGGGCTTCGGGCAGGGGATTTGTAAAGTGGATTTCTGTTCTGTTCCCTCCAAAGATTTCTAAAAATATATAATATAAATTTCTGACTTCTCTGGGGAGGTATGGGAAGGCATGCTTGCCGATATAGGTAACCCGGTCGTAATAGGGATGTCCATTAGCTTCGAAGAAATAGCAAGCAAATTCCGCAAAGCATTCGAAAGGATGTGATGCGGCGTAGTTGCCACGGGAAAAACGCCAATCCCCCTCACCTCGCATGACAGAGTATCTTATTGCATGATATTGGAATTCCAGGCCTGCCTTATGAACCTCTGAGAGGCTTACGTCATGTATGAGATGCGCTAACTCATGCACTGCCACGCTATGGCCCGGCAATTGGGTAATTACTCCATGTAGAGTTTTTCCGATAAGCCCTTCTTCTGCCACGAAGGCAATTTTTTCCGGTGGGCAATACATCCCTCGGGCCTCAGGATTAATGACACGGTTGCCTATGCGCCTGTTGAATAATTCGTCTATAGATTGGTTCATGGGAATAACGACCACATTCGCATTCGAATTCAGAAGGGCAACACTCATGGATTTTTTATTTTTGATCATCTTAGAGAAAATCCTGACCAACTCGGCATGTGCCATGTGCCTGCGCTCCTCTCCAAGGCCGCTTGGGATTTCGGTAAGAACGGATGCTGTAATGATGGCAAGCTCATGGCTATTCAGGCTTGTAATCAAATCGTTTCTAAAATTGATATTTTGAAGGTGTTTCCGCAGGATTTGGTTAATTTTGGGGATAGAGAAGGCCGAACGCACAAGATCTTCACTCATCATTTGCAGGATCTCATGCCCGCTGTAGAGCTCAGACCACCTTCGGTCACCATAGCGCATCAAAGACTTGATAACGGGGCCCTCTTTTGCAAGCCACCAAGGTTGGATATAGAGCTTTGTCCCGTACCAGCGCAAAATGGTTTGCACCTTCATTAATAGGGGGTTTTCAAATAAAGCGATCTTCCTCCAAACCCTGTTTTCCATGAAATGAGAGACCAGATTCACGACAACGCTTTTTTTGGGGGATCCATAGTAGTTTTCCGCTTCTTTTGCGACGAGGAGCGCAATGTCATTCGCCGGGTAAGCATATCCCCCTTTCTGGATTGTTATAGACACGATGAATCTCCAATAAACGATAAAAATAATATAATAAATGCCATATCTCTTTTACATAGAGATTAAAAATTCAAGAGTGATTTGGTCCGAACGGCGCATGCCGATCACTATCCAGCATGAAATCCTTCCTTGGAAAAGGGGGCTTTGTTTTCCTTAAGAAAAAATTATTGTGCGGAGGTGATCACAAACCCACTGGCAAGGCTTAACGGAAAATCTTACTCCTCTCGTTCAAAGATTGAGCTAAACGGGCTTTATCAAACTCATATCAACGAACCAGCATCTCACCATTCAAAGCATTAACCGCGACGGGTATAAATTCGATCTTCCGGTAATCGCGAAATCTGCGGGCGGGATGTACGTGGAGGGGAAAATAGTCGGGGATAAAGAGACAGTGCTTGGCCAAAAAGCTCCCAAGATCAAGCTAACCGACAAAAAGATTGCCTAACTCAATTATCCGGCTCTTTTAATCTGTTAAAAAGAGCTTCGAGCGGGCTACCCGAATAATGTGCTACGCCGTGATTCATCGCTAGAAAAAATTTCTGCATCAATTGTGGATTGTTGTCGATAAGCCACTGTTCGATACGATTCGTTTCATTCTTACTGAACCTAACACTACACCTAATAAAATTGAGACGTGCAGAATTGAATTGAAATGAATCGCTGTTTTTCAACTCCTGATTTGATATTCCTCTACCGGAAACAATGGTACGTAAACCAAGATCGTAAAGGGCAATTTGGACATTGCCTTGATTTGGATTTTGAAGAGTTTGACACCAGAAGTCAGCCTCTTGCTGATCAATTAATCCCACAGAATAATTATCCTCCCCCCTTTTAACCACTAGAGCAGAATGACCAGGTGTTTGACGTACAGTGAAGGGTGTCACCACATTCTCGGCATGAAAGGTTTGATTTGCCCCTATATAATTTTCCGAACACCAGATGCCTCCCTTAAAAGCGTCTTTTACCGCTTTATGTTCTGATGACCCTACTACATCCGAAAGAGCATACAGCTTTACGTCAGGCGAAAAATCGTCCACTTCATTAGCAAGAGGTGTGTCATTAAAGGAAGAAGGGGTTAACCACTCCAGATTAGCAAAATAGTTAACTTGAGGGTTCCAGGGTTTCTCCGGTTCGGGAATGGCCAAAGGGGGCGGCTGTTGTTGTACTTCCAGCTGTTGCTCTACCTCTACTTCCCTTTGAGTTTGATTTTCTCCCTGAGCGTTCGAACTGCTTCTTGAATAAAGATCCCATGGACTACTAGAATTTGTGGGAAACCCAAATGACATAAAATCTCCAATTATTAAAATGATTATATATAATTTAGTAATTTAAGTCAAATCAAATAAGATAAGTATTTAAACTCGGTTGACAGTAGTTAACGGAAATTTTTTAGATTTTTACTCATGAGCTTAACTCTGCAGTTATCCCGGAGATCGCGATACTCTTCCCAGTCAGGATGCCTCTCAATTATTTCCTGGTAGACTTCCAAGGCTTTTTCATGGTCTTTTAGCGCTTCAAACGCTTTAGCTTGAAGATCGAGCCGGTAATCAGTCTTTGGTAAATGGGAAAGATAGTGAATCGCTTTGCGATGTTCTCCATTTTCATAAGCAGCAAATGCTCCTTTCTCGTACACCTCATGTAGGTAAAATCGCATTGATCCCTCTACATCCCTACTATTCATCATCCCTAGACTAAGATAGTGTATGGCCTGGTCGTAGTTTTTTAACTCAAGATGAATACGTCCTAAACCGATCAGGGGAATATGATAGCAAGGATCATCCTTGGGTAAAGAAAAGAGAGCGGCAAAGTATAAGTGCTTAGCTTCTTGGTAGTTTTTTAGTGTCATCTGGTAACAGGCTAAATTAGAAAGACGAATCGGGTGCTTGTCATCAAAATCCAGGGATTGTATGAGGCTGGCCACAGCGTCTGTTGTCTTTTGATTGATAGCGTGCAAATCGGCTAAATGTGAAAACATGCAAGCTAAATAGATGTGAGTTTTTTTATTTTTGGGGTCTAGCTCGTTTGCTTTAAGGAGAAATGCTTGTGCGTTAAGCAAAAATTTCGGGTTTCTCTTGGTTGCCCAGAGGTGCAAAGAGCAAGCGCCGTATGAGTTAAGGGTTTGGGTGTTTTCAGGGTCTAATAGAATCGCTTTAGAGTAGTGGTAAATCGCTTCAGCGTGTTGTTGTAAGGAGCAGTGCACATCTGCGATTCGTGTCCAACAAGTAGGCTCCATAGGGCATTCTTTGCTGGCTTCGGCGAAAGCACCAAGTGCTAATGTGTACTGCTTTGCTGAAAAATGGTGATTACCTTCTTCCATATATCTCTTAAAAGAGGGGCTTGTTTCTGTTTTGGAAACTTGATCAAAATGAGAGTTATAAGTATTTTTGAAATTTAATGAATTCATATGTTAAATCTCTAATTTTTAAAAAAAGATAAATCGATGGTGTTATTTTGTCAAGTTTTTTAAGACATTACCTTATTTGAAGAGCTTTATTAATTTTTCGTTAAGAACATCCGTTATTATAGGGAATTATGCTATAATTATTTTATGAATTTTTATACACAAGTAGAAGTAGCCGCTCCTGATTACAATTTCGCCTTTAAGAATCAGCAATGGACCTGTAACGAAGCGATCAGCGAGACCCCTCAAGCAGAGTTCCACCTTGTTAAGTGCGTGGATGGGCGTAAATACACAAAATTAGAGCAGCTTGGCTGTTTCCTCCTCAGTAAAATCTTTTCCCTCTTTCGTCAAACGATGGCAAGCCGCGTCTGGAGAGCCAAGGCAGCGCTCGGGTGCGAAGTCATCGTCGCATGCTGTCCCAAAAAATACCTTAAAACCCTACGGGTGGCGGACGAGCTGCTGAAAAAGTCCTTTAGCGAGCTGGATTTTGACACCTATCTCGCGTTTGAGGCAAAGGTTAAAGCGGCTGCACAAGACCCCTCTCCCCAGGCAAAACTGCTGGTCAAAAAATTTGTCGAGCTTACCCATAAGCATAAAGTATTAAGAGAGCTTCAAGAGTATCGGAATTTATTGAAAAGGCCTGAGAGCAAGGAGTTTGGCTTTTCCATCGAGGAACGCAAACTATTCACCTTTCTTCCTCCCGATACCACATTAGACGAAGTAAGAAAGGATCGGGCAAAATGGGAGCAAATCAGGCGGCGCATTTGGAATGCCGCACAAGAAGCTGAACCTTTTTTACTACAGAAAAGAAACATCACCTGGATCACGGGCTCCCGCTCGGCCGCCGTGCCTATGATGCTTAAAGTCAGCAAGCAATTAGGAGAATCTCCAAGGCTAATGCCGACAGGGCAATTACTGCGGCACAATTTCGTGCCCCTGACGGGCGAGCTTAGCATGGGGCTTGACTCTAATGGAGTCAACCTATCCTCCCTTTCAGGCATGGGATTGCCCGGTTTGAGCACCTGCTTAGAATACGCTACCGCACCCGCCTATGTTTTTAACGCGGAAAATGAACTCAAATCAATAATGGAACTTCAACCTGAAACGATCCTAAAATTTGGCTTAGGTGTTGATAGGGTCAAAGTCGCTGTTCTTCGCCTGCTGTTGACCAATCAATTGCCCGAAAAATGGCCCAAAATCAAAAAACACCTAACCAAAATGATCTCCGAATTTGATCAAATCGATCCAAATAATCTCAAAAAAGAGCGGAATTGGAAAACTCTTGCCCCTCTAATTGGCCAACCAGTGCCCGCTGACCTTGCACTCCAAACCCCCGAAAAAGGGGAACAACTGAAAGTCGGCCAAATTGTCGCTGTCCCCAGGTCAGAGAAAGGGCGCGCCTTCGGGATGGTTGTCGCCATCGACAAGAATGGCAACTATAAGGTGGCTGTAGAGGGAGATGGCACGACAAAGACAGTCTCTCCTAGCCTTTTGAAAATAGCTAAAAAAAGCGATCTCAACAGAATTGACCAAAAGCCCACAAGTGAGACATTCTCCGCCGTTGAAGAAAAAATGAAAACCCATAGTGAGAAATTGGCAGAGATTATCGATTTGTTTGATAAAGTCGAACCCCTTAAATTTAGCCGTAGCGAAAAAGAGCTCATTGACCATTCCTTTCCGCTGATCTGGGGCGCTTGCGGCATTAAGCCCCAACACTTTAAAAATGGCGTTCCCAACGAACGGACTATCTCGGGTGTTGTTGAACTCGGTCAAGACATACCCATCGCGTTTACAGAAGAGAAAGATAAAGAGAAGCTACAAAAAATTGTCAGCCCTTATGGCGTGGAGGTGTTGAGTTTCGACGCAGCGCGCTACATCATGACTCAACAGTGTCGCTTTACCGAGTATGATGTGTTAGAGGCATAATGCTTACCCACCCTTTCGGTTAACCTCAACTGGACTTCTCCCGGAAATTGAATAAAGGAAAAGGATTACCAGCAGTTGCTTAAGGCTCTCATCTAACAGTGGATGGGCGCGCTTTTGTGTATTTTAAGCGTGGCCTTTTGTATTTCAGGAAAGGCATCCATCAGTTCTTTTTTAAGGGAAACAAACTGTTGGGCTAAGGATTTTCCAGGTTCTGGCTTTAGAATATTTTGAAGCACATTGCTATAATACAAAGCGTCGGACTCTTCAACACCTGGCACATATTCATATTCTTCATCAAAGGATAAAAATTCATTCGATCTGGAAGCTTCCCCATCCACATAGATTCCGAGCATGGCTTCTAATGCGGGTATTTTAGGTAAGAGATTTTGTATACGTGGAGGTAGTGAGTCTACCTTGTCACCATACCAGCTCTTAAGAAAGATAATCTCTTTTAGTGGCGTTAAGATTTCATCGATATTATTATTTCGATTTGCCAAATACTCTTGAAATTGGGCCGGTGTAGAAGAACAACTAACAATTGCCGGAATAATATGAAAAAACATGTCGTGAACGAATTCCTTATCGTGCGAAAGGAGGCAGAGATGGTCACGCAACGCTTGTACAAAGGCGAGATTCCCCTCTTTCCCTTGACCTGGGACAATACTTAATTCATTGCGTATTCCATACTTGGCTTGTACTTTTGGCCAGGAGGCAAGTAAGGCTTCGCGATCTGGTAGTTCTATGTGGCAAGAGTTTTTATATTTATCAACATACCAGAATGAAAAGCCAAGATCCTTCAGAATCAAAGCTTGTGAAGTGTGAGCCACACTACTTTTGGGATCATTGGGGTTTTGTCGTTGAGGGAACGTTTCTGGTATCATGTCTAAAGTAGGCTCAACTGCTGGAAATATCTTGTCATAAGCAAAAGAAGCTGCATCCCCATTTTTGAAGAAAAAATCGGGATTAGCCCGGTAGGTGCGAAGGTATCCACCGCCTTCCGCAGCTCTAATCGCAACGCATTCCCACATAGCGCCAGATAGTTTTTTGAGTTGCTCTTTATCCCCTACTGGCTTAGCCGTCGATGCAATTTTGTGTGATTGAGGAGCCAGTTTATTTAAATAGGCAGAAAACAATCCTATGGGTCCCATTGGAATACTCCTCACAATATGTGTTTTATTTATTATATCAAGGTGAATATAATAATAAATTTTTGCTTTTGGGTTGACCCTCCCACCCAACAATTGCCCAAGCTATTGGCCGTTCTCTAACATGGGATGGGTCCACTTTTTTGTATTTTTAGAATAGCCTCTTGTATTTCAGGATAAGCATCCATCAGTTCTTTTTTTAGGGAAATAAACTGTTGGTTTAAGGATGTTCCAGGTTCTGGCTCTAGGATATTTTGAAGCACATTCCTGTAATATAAAGCGTCATTATTACCCTTTCTTTTGGCAAATTGTTCATCAAAGGATAAAAATTCGTTTGCCTTAGAAGTTTCGTTATCCACATAGATTCCGAGCATAGCTTCCAAAGCCGGTATTTTAGGTAAGAGATTTTGTATGCGTGGAGGTAGTGAGTCTACCTTGTCACCAAACCAGCGTTTAAGAAATAGGAGATCTTTTAGTGGTTTTAAAATTTCATCGATTTTTTTATTTCGATTTGCCAAATACTCCTGAAATTTTGTAGGTGATATTGAATTACAATTGCAGATTGTAACAATTGCCGGTATAATATGATAAAACATATCGTGAACAAATTCTTTATCGTGCGAGAGTAGGCAGACATGATCGCGTATTGCTTGTACATAGGTGAGATTCTCCTCTTTTCCTTGGCTTGAAGCAATAGTTAATTCATCGCGTAATCCATACTTGGCTTGTACTTTTGGCCAGGAGGCAAGTAAGGCTTCGCGATCAGGAAGTTCCATGTGGCAAGAGTTTTTATAGTCATCAACATACCAGAATGAAAAGCCAAGATCCTTTAGAAACACAGCCAATGAAGTGGAGGCGACACTGTTTGTGGGGTCATCGGGGTTTTGTCGTAGAGGAAAATTTACTGGTATCATGTCTAAAGTAGGCTCAATTGCTGGATATATCTGCTCAAAAATAGAAGGAAATATATCGAAAAATTTAAAGAAAACGTCGGGATTAGCGCGGTAGGTGCGAAAGTATCCACCGCCTTCTGCAGGTCTAAGAGAAACGCATTCCCATGATGCGCCAGATAGATTTTTGAGTTGCTCTCTATCGGTGATTTTACCTGTCGATGCCATTTTTTGGGATTCAGCCACCGATTTGTTTAAAAGGGCAGAGTGTTTAATAGGGTCCAATTGAAAATCCTTATTATCTGATTTTGTTAAATGACTATTATAGCAAAATTGATTTTATAATTAAACATTTGTTAATAAATTTAATTGTATATTAACTGAATATTAATGGTTGTAGGACTGAATCGGTAATTTCCCAATAGTAATAGGCGCCAGCCAATGGTATAAGCGCTGCGCAATCTGCCTTGAGAGCTATCCCAAGAAGTCTCTCCTGGTTCTCAAGCTCCAGCAACTGGGCCAAGTGTTGTTCAGCATTGGACCACCTTGCGCTGGGCGAGGTCGACGACCCCCTTCACAATTCCAAAGATCTGACTCAAGCCAAGACTTAAAAACAGGCTCGCAACTACAGGTCGCGAAAACCTGATCCACGGTTGGCTTCTTTTTATAGTACTCGAGGTGGCACGCGGGCATGACAGGATCAATGGTTTGTCCGGTCCAGAGTCCGCGCATACGCAAGGCTCCTTGCGCTGTCTTGCGGAAGGTTTGATTTAGGGGGTTAGTCCGCGGCAAGTGGCTTTTAGTTTAAAGTCGACCCCTGTCATTTTGGATTCTTGTATTAATTTTCTGTTAAAATATATAAACTCATTAAAAAAAAATAAATTAATTAGTATAATAATATAAATGGAGGTATCCCCTATGCACGCTACAAATAGTAATGATAATTGCCCGAAGGTTGTTGCTGTCGTTGACTCCCAAGGTATCGAAAAAACCACATCAGTCGTTGACTCAGCTGTCCAACACAATATCGAAAAAACCACAAAGGAAATAGATGTCCTTTTTAAAGAGAAATTTAGAGTGCAAACGGAAGCTTATACTGAGGTTGCTGAGAATGAAAATATTGATGAAAAAATAAACACTAAGGTTGAAGAGATTCTAAATATTGAAGATAAGATAAGAATGAAAAATGGGTCCCCCGCCCGATTATCTAACGAAAGAGGGAAAAGGAAGGAGGATTTGACCTGTTCAACAAAAGCTACCTATCTTAAATTTAGGTCGATGGAGTTTTATTCTAAATACTTAGATCAAAGTGCTTGTGAACTCGATTATCCTATTCAGCCCTATCATATCATCGAATCCCAGATTAATGATCTTTTAGCTTATCGAGACGACAAGGAATGTCATGATAAAAATAAAATCGATCTTTTGATCGAAACACTCAGAGAAACACAAAAAATTAGTAATGATATGGCCCAGGTTCTTTATGGAGATTCGATTAAAAAAGAGATGAGGGTTCCTGAGGAAGACAGGAAAAACTGGGTCGATCAGGAATTTGGAAAAATAGCTGATGGCGTCAGTAAAAAACTCGAACAATTGACTCCAGGCCAAATGCTAGTCATTCATGGTGGAACTAGGGATCATAGTGTGGTATATCAGTTTGTCAAGGGAGAAGGAAATACGTATACCTTAAATGTCATTAATACCGATGATCAACCGCGTAATTTCATTGAATTTATCACAGGTAAAAAATGGGGTAACGAGTTACAAAATTTCAGCATCAAAAATATTCCAGCAGGAAATATTTCTTCAGAATTTTTAAAGAAACTTCTGCTTTTTAAAGATAAATCAATATCATTTGGGCAAACACGTTTCAACGGTCCCACGAGTCAGATTTACGATTTGTTAAAGACTTTAGGCGAACCTGAATATTCAGGGGAAAGTTATATCAGGCAACAAAGTAAAACATGCACCACGCGCTGTGTTTCTGAGCTTATCTCGCAAACTATAGGCAAAGAGGAATTTGTCAAATTTCACAAATTTTCGCTAAGGAAAAATTTGGGAAGGCTACCTGCTTTATCTGAAATCGCGAAACAGGTTAATAACAGTGTAAGATTAGAAAAAGTTATAGGCTCTTTGCAGGAAATAGGAAAAGAGGAACTCGCTAAAAGAGAGACTGAAGCCGCACAAAATATACATAAGCATAAATTTACCTTATGGGATTCCATTCGTTTAATGTTTTCTGGCCTTGTTAAGAGAAATTTAGTTGATGAAAAACATACATTTGGTTTTATTAAATTACCTGTTTAAGGGGGTGAAATAATGAAAATTACTAAAGAAAACTTTGATGTATTTGAAAAATTAATTTGCGATATGTTTGTTGATCAATTGATGAGTAAGATAAAAATTTCTGATAGAAATTTATTAAGCATTGATCAACAAACATTAGCTTATAAGGAAATAGTCAAAGCTGAAATGCAGCACTATATCAAATCCGTGCAACATGGACTATTGATATTGAAAGAAAAATTTTCGATTAAATATCCTAATCAACAAAATGAATTAGAACGGATCGATAAACCATTTGTGGAGGAATTACTACTAAATTCTGACAAGCTATTATCCGAAATTAATCAGGGATTGGTGTTTTGGCAAATTTTCGGATTAAGCAAAGAATATATGGAGAAACTGCATGGTGAAGCAGTAGAACTCTATACGAACCACCAATTTGATGAAGCATCAGATGCATTTTTAGGTCTACTAACTCTTAATCATTGGGATCAAAGATGTTGGATAGGATATGGTTTATCTGAACAATATTCTCCCAGAAATAATATTGAAAGAGCATTAGATGCCTTTTACATTGCTATTGGACTAGATGACACCAATCCATATCCTTACCTCTATTTTGCCGAAGGATTGATAGAGAAGAGTGATTATAAAGATGCTATGAAATATCTAGATCTTGCATTAAAGAATGGTGCCGGATCAGATGAACTTGTTAAACTTAAGCCTTTAATCGAAAAAATTAAAGCAGACATAAGAAATAAGTAAAGGAGGAAGTATGGAATCTATGCCAAATATACCAAAAGTTGGAGGAGACTCCTCAGTCAGCTACCAGCATCATGGAAATCATGTAAATGATGTTAAATCCACCCATGCTGATGCACTGAATGGAAATCAATCTTCTGAGAAAATTAACACCTGTGCTGATTATGTAAAAGGCTTTTTAGCATTTTTTAGGATCTCTCCACCACGAGACACTAGTGTATTTCCAGAATTTGTTAAAAAAATACTTGATAAGATAAATGAAAATACTCCGGTTGAGGAATTTGGGGATGCCGCTAATGTAGATGCTACAGCAAAAAGCGAGGGAGGCGGAATTGGATTTTTTGGTTTTTGTTGCATTGTAGTTGCTTGTATTATTCCTTGGGTTGTATAATGGAAAATCTATATTGTTATCGTATTATAACCTTATCAATGTTAAGTCGCTTTCAGATCTCAATTAACTATGTCTTAACCTTGGCGCAGCCTTAGCCGCGAATAGTGGTTTTGGTTGGAGAGATAGAGGAGAATGGTTTGGGGATTGGCGAGGACGTCTTCCCCTTCCCTTGCCCCGAAGATCCAGTGCTGGTTGGGGGCGGGGCGTGCCGGCTGAGGAGGGCAGGGACTGCTCTTTGTTGTAGACGGCGATGGGGCGGCGGAGCAATTGGCTAAGGCACCCCAGGTCTTGGCGCATGGTAGGCGTGCGCGTGCAAGGTTTTGTCATCCTCGACCTACGGGGAGGTCGGTAATGACGATTGTATTAGCCTGGCAAAGCGCTGCCACTTTCTCGCGCGTGTGGCAAATTGTTTCGTCCCCTCCGGAATTTCTGTTCGTGCATTGCCGAAGTAACGCAAAAAACAAGCCATAGCTATCGTTGGAAAATGCCTCGAGATTTATCTTTATTACGAGACTCTTCTAAAAAAGTAATTCTCTGCATCTTAAGTGTTAATCAGCGCTAGTGACCTGATCATCCCCCTAGAGGATATATATTTCTCTTGGGGATTGATTAAGACGACTAATTTATGCCTTTTGGACTGAATCGGTTATTTCCCAATAGTAATAGGCGCCAGCCAATGGTATAAGCGCTGCGCAATCTGCCTTGAGTGCTATCCCAAGAAGTCTCTCCTGGTTCTCAAGCTCCAGCAACTGGGCCGAGTGTTGTTCAGCATTTGGAAGCTTCTTAATTTTTGCGATTTTGAGTTGGACCACCTTGCGCTGGGCGAGGTCGACGACCCCCTTCACAATTCCAAAGATCTGACTCAAGCCAAGACTTAAAAACAGGCTCGCAACTACCCTTATAATTTTTTTCGTCGTGCCTGTTTCAGGGGTGGCACCGGGCGTTTGATTGTTGTTGGTTGGCGGGGTCACTGCGTTGCTATTACTTGCTGGCGGCATATTTGTAACTGCGTTGCTTAGCGGTTGAGGAATTGGGCTAGCGATTGGCGTTATGTCAGTTGTAAGTGCGGTGATTGGAGGCGTTGAGCTTGGCGTTATGTTAGTTGTAAGTGTGGTGATTGGAGGCGTTGAGCTTGGCGTTATGTTAGTTGTAAGTGCGGTGATTGGGGGCGTTGAGCTTGGCGGCAAGTCAGTTGTAAGTGCGGTGATTGGGGGCGTTGAGCTTGGCGTTAAGTTAGTTGTAAGTGTGGTGATTGGGGGCGTTGAGCTTGGCGGCAAGTCAGTTGTAAGGGCGGTGATTGGAGGCGTTGAGCTTGGCGTTATGTTAGTTGTAAGTGCGGTGATTGGGGGCGTTGAGCTTGGCGGCAAGTCAGTTGTAAGTGCGGTGATCGAAGTTGAGATAACACCTGGGTTACTTTTAACGGTTTTTGGCTCGATAGGGAGCCTGATTGGGGGTGCATCGGGGGCCTTCGTGTCAGCAGTTTTTGCGATGAGGGGTTTTCCAATGGGGCGCAGCTCTTCCTTAATGTCAATCTGTGGAGGCGGGCGCTTCTTTTTGCTCGTTGGGTTGAGGCATTCGCTGGCATTGAGTTGTAGGCGCTTGGATGTATTTTTGCCGATGCGAAGGGAGAGGAAGTCGCGCCGTTTTTGGGTCTTTGCCTGGCCTCCTTCTAACATGATTTCATGGGTCAGTTCCCAGTTTTTTTCCAGATAGAGCAAGTTGCCATTGAAGAAATTGGCGTACCAGAGGGCTTTTTTGTAGGCGGGATCTTTTTCCATCCCATCTCCAAAGCTATAACTCGTTTCTCCAACGAAGCCCGAACCCGCGGCCAGTTCCCCGCTTAAGTTGACGATCCAATAAGGGCATTCTGTTTTGGAAATTTTTTCGAGCCAGACGGCAAAATCGCAGTTGCTGAGCGCTAGCAGTTGCGGCCCCTTAGTGACCAGGAGGTGGCTTATTTTCTTGTGCGCGGGATTGAAGACCGGCAGGGCGCCTAAAGTATCGCTCAGTTTCACTGACGTCACAAAGTTTTCGGTAAAATAAAGGGGCAGGTCCTTGGGAAAGATGTCTGAGTAGCATAGTTCTTTCCAATAACGCTTCTTATTATTTTCCAGATGGTCGTGAACGCTGACACGATCAACGCCTTGAGCAGCTCCGGGGAGTTCCCCCTTAAGTTTATCGAGATCCTTCCACGGTTTTTCTGCTATCTCAGTGTAATCCTGAATTTTATTGTAGAAATCGAGTTGATTCAGAATTTGGTTTTCAAGCTGCTGCTCCTGCTGCTGCTGCTGTTGCTGTTCCGTTTGCGCTTCAGCGGCAACTTCTACCTGCGTTCCAAATCCAGGGATGCGGCTTGGAGCCTCTATTTTGCGGGCGAGGTACCCACCATCAGCCACTTTGGCGGCTTCTTCGAGCAATTTCTGTTGCGCCGCTTCGACTTCTTTCTTTAACTCTCCGGCGGGGAATTTACTTTGCTCCTGGTCTGAGACCTCTTTCAAATGGGAAAGGGTATCCGGACGGGTGGTCAGATGGCCGAACTGCTCCCGCAGGTCGCCGCCGAACTCGGTTTCTAAATACTGGCCATAAAGTTCCACAAAACTTTTGAGATTATTAAAGTCTTGTCGTGTTGCAGCGGCAGCCATTTTAATCAGATCGCGCTGGACCTTGGCTTTAGGCACATGCCGGATCCGCTCGCTATACGACCTGGTGACGAGTTTGGACTTATCAATCGCCTGGTTGACCAGGGAGGTCGCCAAAACCTGATCCACGGTGGGCTTCTTTTTATAGTACCCGAGGTGGCACGCGGGCATGACATGATCAATGGTTTGTCCGGTCCAGAGTCCGCGCATACGCAAGGCTCCTTGCGCTGTCTTGCGGAAGGTTTGATTTAGGGGATTGAAGGTCAGAAGTCCGCGGCAAGTGGCTTTTAGTTTAAAGTCGACCCCTGTCGTTTTGGATTCTTCGAAAAAGACAAACATGGTGTCAGCATCGACATTCACATTCTTAAGAGATTCTTTGGTTGTGTCTTTGATCAGGACGGGCTTGGGATCGATCACTCCCCTCTCGTCTCTACGCAAGACGGCGAAACTGCCGTCCTCCCCGCCGCTGTTACGGTGAAAGAAGACGACGGAACACCGGTTAGGATCATTTTTGAACTTTTCCAGATAAGCTCTGGCAAACTGTTCTCCGGTCACCCCTTTCAGGATCCCTCCGGCATCAATGAGCGCGCCAATATCGTTATCGGGCTGAATCAGATCGAGAAAACTACCCGTCGCATCTCCCTCGGGCAAGAGCAGCACTTCCCGGTTTTGTCCCTGTCTTCGCAGCTCCTCCAGAATCTTCCCTTCCGTACCCTCATCCAGCTCGGCGTTGCGGATCCGCTCAAAAGTGTCTTTGGTCTGCAAGGTTCCGGAGCAGGCGACATTGGCCTTGGCAAGCTCCGGTATGTCGTAGGCTTCGGAGGTGAGAAAGTTTTTATGATAGGTGACGTTGAGCTGGTCGAGCTGGGCCTGAAACGCCAGCGCATGGGCTTTATTCTCTTTCAGATGCTTCTCAATGTCATCAATCCCTTTTCCTTCAAGCGCATCCCCTAGTTTGACCCCTCCTGTCATTTCAAAGAATTCCCGGGCTTTCGGCGTCTCGTCAAAGTCGCCGCACAGCAGCGCTTCTGTCTCGGCCGTCTCTTTCATCGAGGCCGCCAGGTAGTAAATGGCAGTTTTTGGGATTCCCAGTGTCAAAGCACAAAGCGCACCCGCCGCGACAGCTTCATCCGGATTCGCGAGTTCCGTGGTGGCCGGATTTTTCCGCCCCTGGTAGGGGATCACTTTGCCCTTGCCATCGCTATGGTAGCCGATGTGGCGGTCGGGTTCCAAAGTGAGAATTTGCGGGATAATCGTGGATATCATGAAACGGGAAAGGGCCTGCAGGCCTGCTTCCGCAGGGTCTATCTCTTGTCCCCAAAGGTAGCGAAGGTACCTGACATCTTCTTGTTGCGTAGTTGTTAAATGAGAAATATCGTTATTATTATAGGCAAATTCTTTTTCCAAATCGCCCGCGATCTCACCCTTGATATAACGCAAATAGGCCTTTTCATGCCCTTCGACCTTGCGGTCCTTTAAGGAGGAGTTTCCAATTATGCTGATGAAGTCCCGCAAATACGCTTCCCTGCTGATCTGGGGGTCGTCGGAATTCAATTTGTCGGCTATCGCTTTGAAGAGTTCGCTGGTCAGATCGATCCGCTCCTGAGGAAGGTGCTCTTTTGCCCCTTTAGGGAAGTTTAACTGCTGTATGATATTGAGCACCAAATCCACCTCGTCGGTCAGGAAGACCGCTTCATCCATGAGGAGGCTTAATATTTTTCCTAAAAACTGAAAACGCTCAATTTCCGTTGGGAGATTTTTCTCTGAAATGTTATTGCGGCGCAAATCGGCGGCGATCTTGCGCAGCTCAAGCAGCAAAACTTGCGGCAGGGTGCTCTTCATCGCGATCCCGTTATGGTCTTTTTTGGCCAAAACGAGGATGTCGTAAAGGCGTTTGACGGTATCGAGATCGTTCAGCTGCTGGCGGGTGTAATCGACAGGGACCAGCTCCTTTTTGAAACGCTCTTTTTGGAATTTTTGAACGTTGCCAAGCACGGCATTGAATTGCGATGGGTGCAGCACCAGGGTGGCCAGGCGCCCTTCTTGCTGAGAGATCAGATCGAGGAGGATAGAAAGGATCACGCTGGTTTTGCCGCCCCCCATAATCAATTGGAAGACGAGGTTGCTCTCCTCTTCTTGGCCAGACTTTTGCCCCGTCATTATCTTCTGGATCAGATCGACTTGTTTTTGCCGGATTCTCATTTCACTCTTGTATTCGAAGTAGAGATTGTAGACGTTGTCTTGTATCTCCTGCCACGTAGAGCAAGGGTAAGCGCGCTTGGCGGTCAGCGTCTCAACGGCCTGCTGCCAATACGCCTCGGCCTCGGCGCCTGTGGCAGCTTGCGCTTTTTCCACGAATTCAGAGGCTTGTTTGATTTGCTGACAGGTGGTTGCGGCGAGCATATATTCTAAAGCCAGATGGTGGATCTCCTCAATAGCCGCCGGAGTGAGATAGGGGTTTAATTCCAGATAGGCTTTCGAGTTCCCTTTGAGGGCGGCGCGGGCGATATCGAGCATGCCCGGGGTCCGGATGAGGGGGGACTTTTGCATGGCGTAGCCGGCAATGTTTTGAAGAGTCCGCGGCGCCATGAAAAGGGCGATGATCTCGTTCTCCTGGTCGATCAGCTTCTTCTCCATCGTTTTCAAGGCCTGCATATCTTCTAAAAGTTTCGCCCGGCCGGTACCCTGTTTCAGAGTATAATCAAATTGTTGACTGGCTTGCGCGCGCGCCGTGAGGACATCCTGGTTGTAAAGATCGAACTCCTTCTCAATGGCCGGTGCGTACTCTTCGTCCCCGTTGTCTGGTTTCAAGGGTTGAAGAGGCGGCGGGAGGGTCTTATTTTTTTTATCAAAGTGCTTCTCAACCAAGGCGTCAAGCGACAAATCGATCTTGAGGGATAAGGTTTTTTGGGGGTTCAGGGCAGGCTTTTCCGTTATCGGTAATGGGGCGGTGTTTAACGACCCTATTTGGGTATCCGCTGAGTTTGTCTGCACGTCATACGCCATAGGCGGCGGGTCTATTCTCGCTCCGACGCCCAAATGTTTTTTCAGATCACTCATCCACTTTAGCCAATTTGCCATAGTGTCTTCCGATGGGAGCGGCGGGGCGGTGGCGCGATTTTTGTCTTGGTAGAGGCAGTGGAGGATATTGAGGCGTCCACATGAGGCCTCATTGCTTAAACCATCAAATCCATTTTTTTCGGGAGCCGCAGAGTGGTAGAGCAAATAGGCAATCTCGCCCTGCTCTTCCTCGCTTCCGCTTTTTAGTTTCTCATAGAGAGCGCGAAACTGGCCCACGGAGATCTCCTCCTCTCCAAAGATAGGGTAAGAGGAGTCATCCATCCTTTTTGAGAAGAAAAAACTCCTGATTTTCGATTCGACGGAATGCTTTTCATGATCTTTAGAGGGCATAGTTTCCGGAAAATAAGGGATGCCCGGGGAAGAGTCCTTCCAAGTCGGTCTCTTTCCTGATGACTTAAATGCCTGTCCAAAGCTCACGAATTTGGGCGGGATCTTCCCCTTAAGGTCGCTTAACTCTCTTTCGCTTAATCTCAAATTCGCCGGCATCCGCTCAAGACCCTGCAGGTAATCCTCGAAATTAACATGCCCTTTAAATTTCGGATCCAGCGTCCTGGCCAGCCAAAGAGCTCTTAGCCGCACCGCACACGCCTCGGGGCTATAGTCTTCTAATTCTTTTTCACTTGTAAGAATACCCTCGATCAGCTTTTTTCCCTCTTCCGTCAACTTGTCGCCGGTACCAAGCCCTCGCAGCAGCTCCATCGCCGCCCCATAATCTTTGCCGGCGAGATATTGCCAAACCAGGTAGAGGGTATCCTCGGTTGTTTCTCCGCGAAGCTCCCCATCCGCCAACTGATAGGAGCGGACGCGGACGAGTTCTTTGGTTGACTCCCACGGTTTGATTTGCGGCATATGGATCTTAATTTTTGAATCATACGCCCCTGAAGAGAGATTCGCATCGATCATCAAAAGGCGCTCACGCTTAGGGCCATTTATCTTTTCTAAAAGCAGGTACTGATTATGATGGGGGAAGAGTTGGTCCCTTTGGGGGTCGGCTAAGGCATAAGAAGGATCGGCTTCATAGATCCAGCGGCCGCCCTGCTTGCGGAAACTCACAGCTTCCCCGCCGGCAAAAACCTGAGGAAAAATGACTTTATCGGCGGCGATTCCGATATGCCAACCACCCCCTGCCATCCGGTCGAAGTGGCTTAAGGAGGGGTCCCGAATGACAACTTTACCATCCGCTGTTTGCAGCTCGCCGCTGTCGTTCTGTTTATAAACCAGTTCGCCCGTTTTTAAGTCGCAAATCAGAACTTCTGCTCCCCCTTCCGAAATCCAGTGGCTATATCCGGAACGCAAAGAGTTCGGCACACAAGGGTTCAAGGCGGCGTCATCCGGGCTGACAGCCGTATACCATTTCCCTAATTCCCGTTGTAATTTTCCCGAAACGTAGCGCATCGTTCCATAAATGGGATCTTTGAAATGCAGCTGCCCCTTTGTCGAGCTATACCGATGGGTGCGCCCCTGCAACAGATGGGACCAGAGAGGATCGCCCTTTGGCGCCTGGCCATCAAACCCCCTCTTGACTCCCTTGATTAAGATATCGCCGCTTTTTAGGTTGACCTCATAGGAATTATCGGAAAAGACCGGGATGCCATTGGCAAATATTAACTTAAGAGGAGGCAGGGAAAGCTCTTCGCTCAGCCGTTTAGCGAATTTCTCAACAAATTCAGGATTTTGCCGGCGGGAGAATTCCTCCACGAGCTGGGTGCTTCCCCGATCGAGCATTGAGAGGTAGCGCAAGCCGAGTTTTCCCCCTGTGATAACACCTGCCTCATTCAGGCGAATGAAAGCAAGGAAGGCGTCTTGCAGTTCTTTATCATCCGTGGTTTGCTTTGATACGAGCACGCTGAATTGACAAAGCCATAGGCTGATCTGTTCCTTAAGGGTGAAGGGAGCCGCCCCCTTTTGCTGATCCATTAACAAGTCCAGAAGATCAGCCGGGAATAGGGGAGGGTTGATTCTTTTGCCATGAATTTCAAAGTAGTTTTGATCCAGGATCGCGGCAATCTCCAAAAGGAAAGTCAAAGGTTCCACTTTCGGGCGCTTGTTGGGCTGGGCGCGATAGTAGCGTTTCATTCCGTCTTTAATGAGGTTGCCCACCTGCACAAGCAGATGGTCGGGATTATTTTTGAGCTGATCCAAGATAGGGACCGTGAGTTCTGCCCTGCGTTGCGGGCGGAAAAGGAAAGTCCGCAGCTGGGTGCGGGTCGACGCATATTCGAGGCTGGAGGGATTCCATTTCATCCACTCGAGAAGGTTATAGGTTCCGACATCGCCGCAGGCGGCCTGTTCAGCGAGCTCTAAGCCGGACTTTTTGCCCATCTCGCTAAGAGCCTTATTTTGGCGAATGTCTTGGGGTAAAGGTTTTACGGCGAGCATGCCCGACTCAACAGCGCTTTGTACCGACCAGGCCTCTCCTTCGGGCAGCTGAACATCAGTGAATTGCCAATTAGGATCCTTTTTTTTGGAATCCTTTTTATCGGCTATTTCCAGTTTGCGGCCATAGAATTTCAGATCCATCTGTTTGTTGTCGCTCGAAATCTTGATCTGATCCATCGCGAGCTCATCTTTCAATTCCTGGAAGCTTTTAAAATAACTGTTTTGGGTATTTAGCGAACTGGCAGATTCGGCATCGAGGAGAACCGCTAAGGCGATCGAGCATTGCTTCAGCCTGGCAATATGAGGAAAATCAGCCAGGATCGAAGGTAAAGTATGGAAGACATGCTGGCTGTTTCCCCCTCCTTTTTCACTTTGAAGTGGATATCAAATTCTCTTATTTTATAGGAGGTCTGTTCATATAATTTCTGGTAATACGATTCCCTTTCTGTGAAATACCAGGTATCAACTTCGCCGAAGTCGAGATGCAAGAGGCGGCGCTTAATCACCTCAGGAGAACCGTCCCAATCGGCAATACACTCTTTGTAATTCCCAGACTCCATCCGCTCTTGGACTTGAGGAAGCGCTAAAAGCTTGTCGTAGAACTTTTGATCCGCTTCGGCAGGATCCAGATTGGACTTTTTGTCCCATTTAAATAGGCCTCCTTGGCCCGAAAAATACCTCTCAACCTCTCTCCTCTGCTGCAAAAGGGGGAAGCTCTCAATCGTGTGCATCGGGTCCAGATCGATGGCCGACTGGAAGCGGGATACGTCGACACTAGTCCCGGCAAAAACCGGATCCAAACGGGTAGCGATGCGATGAATATTGGCATAAAGATTAAATAGAGTCAGCTGCTGAAGAGCGCTGCAAGGGCGATTATTGGCTTTCTGCGCAGCCGCGCGACAGTAGTCCAGATGGAACTCTGTCAACCTATTGAAACAGAACTCCAGATCCTCTTTTGGAACTTTATCCCAGAAATCATCAGCCGGCGGAGGCAGGCTGGCAAAAAACTGTTCCACGGCTGTCAGCCCATTAGTTGAGAGACGTTTAGTCTTAATAACAGCTTCCCCGCCCCTTTGGGAAATCACTTCTATAGAATCAGAAAGAAACTTATTTAAAAGCTCAAAATCCCCTTTCAGCTTAAGGGCGTCGCCGGAGGCTTTTGGAAAAGCCACATACATAACTACTGTCTTAAAGGAATCCCCCTGCATAGAAGGATGCGCATATTTCTTAGCGGCATCAACGGCATCCTGGCGCGATTTATCTGCGTCCTTTTCACTCACAACGGCAGTCGTGCTGGCGGCTTGGATAATGCGGGCCTCGGCCTCGGCTTGTTTGACCCCCTCAAGGACCTCCTGGGCGCTTCCCAAGAGCCTCTTCGCCTCATCCTCAGTGAGAATGTTTCCTGCATATTTATAGACACTTTTGATCAGATTATCCGCGGCGATCTTTAGTTGGGCCCGCTCCGGTGCTGACAGATGACTCTTACGCCGATTATACTGCGCGACCAGGGTGATCAAGCGCGTATCGATACTCAAACGCTTATAATCTCTCCGGTCGCTGCATAGATGAAGCAAAAAACCATTCAGCGCCTTATGGCTGCTGAAATTAGCGCGCTGGCAGCGGAGAAAGTGTTGGAGATGTTTGTCGGCAGGAACGAGATATTGAGCGAAGGGTTCAAAGAACTGAAGGACGCGGGAAGTTCCCGCAAATCTGACCTCTCTCACCGTGATAGCCGCAAGCTCAGCGAGGAATGAGTTCGAGATTTCAGAAGCCGGGACCTTTTCAAAGGCGTAAAGCGGCTTGATCGAAGGGGTGACCCCTTTCTTCTGATCATCCGTCTCTAAAGCTGCATTATATAGAAATAAATTGAATTTATCCCCGTCTGGCACAAACCGCAAAAACATGCCGCTTCCCGGGGGACCGACCGGCAGGGTAAACTCCTTATTTTCTCGAAGCTGTTTAGCCACATCCGCCCCAAATTGCCTGACCCCATCCCGCAAGGCGTCTCCTTTGAGATTTTTGAGATTATCCAGCTGCCCTACGGTCTCTTTAAGCTGGTCTATATGGGGTTTGATACGCTGAACAGTACTTACATCGGTGAGGCACAGCTTCGGGTTATGTTCCATCCAATCGAGCACGCCATGCAACAGATTAACGGGCGCTTTCTGGGCCGGATAACCGCTCTCTTCATAAGAAGTCTTTTTGGCGCTCCGCCCGCAATGGACCTGTGCAAACCCCCCATTTTCCAGGACTTTTTCGATGGAGGAGGTGTCGGCGCGAAGAGCGTATTTTTGCAGATCCTCCCGGATCAATTTGAGATCTTGCTTTAGGTTGCTGCAAAGCTTATCCTTGGCATGAACAAAAGGCTCGGTGGCGCTTTTTACCGCATTAAATGCATTTAAATTAATACTCATAGTTATGAATATTAACACATACAATAAAATAATACAATTATATATATTTTTTTGTTATCTGATCGCATCCTGGGAATAAGAGAAAAAACTTCCATTTTCAAATAATTATTTTAATAGATCTTTCGCTGTCCGTCTCTCTAGCTAGGAAGAGTTAAAAAGAAATATTTTGTTTTACGATTTATTGCATTTTCCTGCAAAGGAAGAGGATTTACCTGGATAAAGAATAATGGCCATTACGCTTCTATGGGGGTGTTAGCGTTATTAAACGGTCTGAATTGGGCCGTGTAGCTTTGCCAAGCCGTTGCGCAATGGGCGCTGCGATGCCGGAGGGCGTATGCGGCTAAAATAAAGAGGGAGGCAAAAACAGTAATCGCTACCACCCTTATGGCATACGCGGTCTTTTGCCAGGCGGTGCATTGCGCAAACTGCTGCTTATACAAGCAATGCACCTGTGTCACAGGCACTGCCTGGATCGTCTCTTTGCTCTTCAAATATTGGATCTGATCCGTCGTTAAACTCTTCACTTGACCGGCGTTCACGTACTTCACTTTGGCAGGCGATAGCCATTGGAGGGTGGCTTTGTCGGTTATCTGAGGGATCATATCGGCCGGCACATGATCTAAAAGCCCAGGTTTGACAGTTTGGATGGCTTCTTTTTGCGCATCTAGTAGAGTCCAAATTTCATTCAAAAAAGCGGAAATATTTTGGGCCATCGGCGATCCATGGGGAATTGAAGGAAACAGTTTGGCATAATAGTCCTGAGGAAACTGATTTAGCATCTTGCTGAGGATCATCCCCCTTGGTTGACTCACTGAGAGTCAAAATCTCCTCTGCTGTATAGGTGACTGTCATGTTGTCTACAAATAACCCTAGTGATGCCTCTAAAGCCGGTAAGTGTTGGATCAATGTCTGGATTTCCTTAGAGGGATTGCCGATCTGGCCCTTCTTCACAGCCCCATCAATTTCTTCAAGTTGTTTTATAAGATCAAGATCATGTTTAATGGCAGTAGTAGTTTCTTCTCTAAGTTTATTGTAATCTTGTCCTTTTCGCTCACAATCAATGATCCTGGAAATTGTTGGGACTACGTGGACCAACATATCATGAAAGGCTTCCTTTCCTGTGGAAATTAGGACATCATTGTCTATATACCCTTGGATAAATTCTCGGTGCGGGGCGATCGCTTCGCTTGTCACAACTTTTAGCCGATGTTTTACAATGCCCCTATCTACAAGATTATTCCATCTCATCATTAAAGTTTGCGGATCGGGGAGCATCACAGTATCATAAGAATATCCAAGAAGGCTTCTTTGAATTTGAAAGCCAAGTTCTTCCAAATGCATGTCAGTGTCTGTAGGCCTCCCAGGATTAGCTGCGCTCATAGAAAAGCCCCCCCTCGTCTCAAGGATTATGGCGTGGTGCTCTAAGGCCGGATAACTCGCTTTATGAACAGATTGATAAAGGGCTAACCAGTTATTGTTAATCAGTGGATTTAACTCATCCCTGAGCTGATATGCATATAGGAAGCATCCAGGGCTTACTTCTTTACGATCCACACACTTCCACTGATAGCAAGAGTGATTTTGTATATCTTGTTCCTTGGTCAGGTCTTTTGCTTTAAAGGAAGAGGTGGATGCAGGTAGTGGATTGGCGAGCGCCCTAGCTGCTACTTCAGATAGTGGGGATGAGGGACTTGGAGAAGGGTGTTGCGGCGTAGATGTGGGTTTTTCCGAAGATGGGAGGTTATTAATGTACATATAAACCAATTTATTTAGCAGCAATTATATAATTAATGCTAATTATTTAGCAATGTTTATTTATTGTTAATAAGTGCCGCTTCTTTGATCGACTCAGGGAGCGTAGGATGAGCATGAGAGGCATAGGCAAGTTCTTGGATCGTCATCCGCTTCTCTATCGCAATCACCCCTTCCTCTATCATTTCAGAAGCGTGAGGCAGCTCTTTATCGGCGCTGTTCACCTTTTCGGGCGAGTTTAGGTCATAATGGCCATTACGCTCCTATGGGGATGTCAGGGGGGTTATAAAAGGGTCTGAATTGAGCACTATAGCTTTGCCAAGCCGTTGCGCAATGGGCGCTGCGATGCCGGAGGGCGTATGCGGCTAAAATAAAGAGGGAGGCAAAAACAGTAATCGCTACCACCCTTATGGCATACGCGGTCTTTTGCCAGGCGGTGCAGTGCGTAAACTGCTGCTTATACAAGCAATGCACCTGCGTCACAGGCACTGCCTGGATCGTCTCTTTGCTCTTCAAGTATTGGATCTGATCCGTCGTTAAACTCTTTACCTGACCGGCGCTCACGCACTTCACTTTGGCAGGCGATAGCCTTTGAAGGGCGGCTATGTCGGTTATCTGAGGGATCCTATCGGCCTGCACATGATCTAAAAGCCCTTGACTTAAGCGCTCGATGATCTTTATCTGCTGCAGATTCGCCACTTGCTCTTTTTTTAGTAAGCGCAATTGAGTGTCGCTAAACCGCTCCATCACCGTTTCGTCTAGCTGACTTTGGATTTGGGCAGCGGTGAGCAGCGAGAACTGCGCACTAGCCAATCTCTTCAGTAAGTAAGGGCTTGTGATTTTCACAATCTGCGGAGGAGTAAGGTCGGCAATCTGCTTGGGTGATAAGGCCGCGATGAGCCGCTCTTCGGTCAGCGAAGGGATTTGATCGCTCTCTAAAGCGCCGGTCTGGTTCACGTCGAGCCCATTGATCAAAATTGGGCGGGTGAGTTTTTTGATCTGCGCATCACCCAGATGTTTGGGGGATTGCCCTTGATTCAACTCGGAATGCCTTACAAGGAAGTCTTCCGGAAATTGCGTTACGTGCCTGATTTGGGACAGAGGCAGTCTCAGCATGATGTAAGGATCGGTGATCGCAGCTACTTGGGAAGGGGTTAGATATTCTAATTGTTTAGTGGTCAGCCAATCGATCACCCTATGATCCGCAATCATCCGCACCTGATTCTCTCTTAAGTATCCTAACTGCTCCCTCGTCAGCTGCGGGAAGAGGTCAGAATTGGAAATCTGCGCGATGCGCTTCTCAGTGAGGTTTCTCAGTTGTGCAGAGGGCAACTCCTTAAGGACATTATCGTCTTGAATCGCGTTGACTTGCCGGGGGTTCAAGTAAGGGTACAGAGAGCGATTCATAACAAAATTGATATCAGCTGTGACCAAAGCGACTTTCTCGGGGCGGTCTTTAAGGAGTTTCTGAATCAAAAACTGGCTGGTAAGCATACCGATTTGGGCGTCGCTCAAGTTGATCAATTGGGACTGAGGCAGTTTATTAATTGTCTCACTGTCTCGAATCTGAGATAGTGCCTCTTGAAACCTCTCAGGGGGTATCCGCTTCTGAAGGGTATCTCGGCGTATACATAAGAGCTGCATTGGCGAAAGAAAAGCCAGCTGCTCATCGGAGAGTTTTAACATCACTTCTTCACTCTTAAGCGAGCGCACCTGGCTTTCGGTTATTTGCTGAATCTGGTTCTCACTCAAACGCAATAAGAGGGGGGCTTCTGTGATGCTTTGGATCTGCTGAAGGCTTAGGGATTGCAATTGGGCATTGGAGAGGTAATTAAGTTGATCGACTTTGACTTCTTTGACTCTTAGATCGTTTAAACAGTGGATTTGATTTTGCTCAAGATCATCGAGATAATCGGCAATCCGATGGTATTGGTTGATTTGATCCGGCCTAAGTGTTTTAAGGTACTGGGGATGGCTGGAGAGGAATGAGTGTAAAAGATTGATGTCGATTTGTACAAGCCCCAGTTTTTCAGGCATTTTCCCGATCAGCTCGGGATCGGTCAGCGCTTCTATTTGGCTGCGGGTCAACTGCTTCAATTGCGCGTCGTTCAACCTCTTGATGAGATCAACGCTGCGAAGGGACTGGATCTGCGCCTCTGTCAGAAGCTTGAGCTGCGCCTCTTGCAGCAGGGCGATCGCTTTTTCCTCTTTCAAGGACTGAATTTGAGCCGTTGTGATAAAGGGGAGCTGCTCCTTTCCAAGCAGTCCGATCAGCGCGGGATCTTTGAGGTGCTTGATTTGGTGGGGAGAGAGGGCCCGAATCTGTGATTCATCCAGATCCCCTTCTGTTAAGGCTTCAAATTTCAAGCCGGGGATGGCTTGAATTTTGGCTTTATCTTTCAAATGGCGCATGAGCCCGACCGGCACGAGGCCATTTTGGCACTGAATCACCGTCACCGCGTCATCGAGGATCTCAGGGGGAACTTCCCTGAGTTGCTCCTCTTTCACCAGCCAGCCGATCTGGTGGGGCAAGAGGTGTTGAACTTGAGAAGGCGCCGCATAGCGCACTTGATATTCATCAAATTGTTGGATCAGGATGGGGGATATGATGCTTTGGATTTCTTTCGGATCTATCGCAGCGGTGCGTTTCTTCTGCCGGCTGAAGTTGATCACCTGCCGCCTGGTGAATGCCTCTTTGCAATCGGGGAGTAAAACGCTTTGATAGAGAATCTCTTTTTGCTTTTCGTTCTTTTCCACTTTCAATTTGAGGAAGCGGGTGCGAAGATCTGCTGCCCTAATGTTTACCTCCTCCGATGTCAGCGGGGCATTCAGCCACGCTAACGATTCTAAGGGATGGCGATCGAGATATTCTGCGTTGCCATTGAAGGCATTGATCTCAAGCAAAAGGTCTCCGACCGCCTTCTCTTCGGCAGGAAAACGCTCATGGGGGTTGGTCACGAGGACCGATCCATCGGGCTGGATCAACCAGGTGTTCCGTTGGCACTCTGGATTTTTTCGCAAGAAGCCCTCAAAGAAAGCCGCCTCCTTTTCTGAGAGCAGCTGGGCTTGATACTGCCCATTTACCCTTTTTACCAGGATTTGATGGGCCGGTCTTTGCGCATAGTGGAAGACAGGCAAGGGGGTGTTGCAGGTATAGGTAAAGTTTCTCGTCGCAAAGATCGGTTGCCGGAAAATGGAGCCATAAGGCGGGGAGCTTGCGAACCTGCTTTGCGTGAGCTTGAAGACAATGGGCAAAGAAAATGTCTCAGGCAGCGGCATCCCCTTATCCCAATCCATTAAAAACTTTTTAGCCCTTCCTTCATCCCAAGCCGATTCCCAGTAAACACTTAAAATCGGCAAGCTGTTATAGCGCTGCAGTTCTTGCTGCAGCTCATCTTCCAAGGCCATATCGACATTTTTAGTCACCTCTTTACGCACCTCAACAGCGATGTTCATTTCCATGCCCGTTTTTTGATCTCCGATGGGGCTGACGGTCTTTTGCGGCAAGTTTGGATCTTGCCTGGCCTCATCGACAATGTCAGAGAGGCTCGTTTTCATGTGTTCCGATTCGCTAATAGTGATGTTGCCAAGGCGCAAGAAGGCCGCATGGCGGCGGGCGGCATAGTTTTCCAGTTCTGTAAAAGTCTCAATCTCCTCTTCGATCCGGCCGAATTGTTCATACGGGCAATCCTCGGTATGCGAGAAGAGAAACGTCTCATATTTGGTTAAACACGCCGTCATCTCTTCAACGGTAGTGGATTTGAGCAGCGCGTTCAGGGAGGTGCGCCTAAACGCATTGTCGATCCGTTGTTTGTAGGAGCGGAGAATATCTTTCGATTTTTGCACCGCCTCATTTACAATAGCCGTCACAATAGCCTGTTTGACCAGGAATTCCCTTTCGCTTCCCTCCGATTCAATGGGCGTTAACCCCTCTAGCACCGCCTTTGACAAGATCAGTTCCACATCTTGTGAGGAGAAATACTGGCGGAGGCGCATCACGGCCTGGAAAAGGGTGCGCTTTAACATTTTGACATCGAAAGTCACGACATTGATGGCCCCTTCAATCTGTTTGATATCGGTTCCGGTGCAATGCCTCTCATCGTAGAAGACAAAGTACTCTTCCGGCTTTACCCCTTTGGCTTCAAGCTCTTCAGCGCGCGTACCCTCGACGATCTCGGGCGGCGAAATCGCCCCCGTAGTTTTGTTTAAACGAATAAAAGCGACTTGATCCGGGGTCTCTTTACCCTCTTGCCGATAGAAGAAGACGACAGTATCGATCTTCGTGTCTTTGAGCTTTTGCAAGATCATGCGCGCAATCTTTTCATTGGGAACGCCCGTGAAAACGCCCCCGGGATCCATAAGACCCCTCAGCTCCCCCTTTGCGCGGGACGCATCAAAGGTGTTCCCGATTACGCTTTCGATCTGATTATCCTCGATCACATGCGCCACGGTTTCCTTTGCTGCCCGTTTGACCATCTCATAGGCAATTTTTCCCTCAGTTCCCAAATCGGGCAAGAAGTGATCGGCTAGTTTTTTCGCATAGGTGAGATAATTCCATGGCGTTCCCGACATGCCCCGCGACGTATCGATTTCATCGACCAGGGAATGGCCGGTGCCGGTGACAAATTCTTGATGATAGGTCACTGCGGCTTGAGCCGATTCTGCTTCCAAATCCAAGGTAAGATGGGGATTTTGCTGCAACTTCTGCAACGCTTTTTCCAGATTCTCCTCCGTCTCGAAGCGGCTGAGCGGGATTCCCGTCATCTCCTCATACTGCCTGGCCTCCACCGTAGCATCAAAAACTTCCCCCTCTTTCTTAGAGTAGTAGTTGGCGGCCGCTGTCATTTGCCGGCCCACAGCTCTCAGCTGCTCTTTGCCAATGCCAAACTGCAGCGCGGTTTGAAAATGGAACGCGATGGCCTCGTAGTGGAAGCCAAACTCGGTGGCCGCAGGGGTATCGACAGCGAGGTAGGGGCAGATCTTTCCGGGAATGCCTTGCCGCGCTCTGCCGTAGTGGCGCCCGCCGCTTTTGGCGAGAGTATGGGGCAGCAGGGTGGTGAAAAGGAATTTCGAAAGGGCGATCAAATGGGCTGCCTCGTTCTCTTGCTCCGAGAGGGAATTTCTTAAGGTGTGGACATATTTTAGAAAGGCTAAGTCTTGCGCTTCATCTTGGCTTAGGCTTTCTTCGCTTAATTTGCCGTCGAAGGCATGCTGTACCTTAATGGGGATCTTTTTGGCGACGTAGCGAAGATAAGAGGCGCGGTGCTCTTCAGGGAGATGCAGCGCTTCCACCTCTTTGGCCAAGCTCTCGGCAAGCTTTGGCACGACCTCTTCTTGATATTGCTTAGGCGTGAGGAAGGCTTGTTTGTTCTCCTGAAGCCGAACGATCCCTTTCAATGGCTCTTGAGCCAGCCTTTGATAAATCTCTTTAATCAGCGCAATCCGCTCCGGTCTGATCCTTGAAGCCTCCCCCAGAGGATAATTGACCTCAAGAAGAACGCTGAGCACCAAATCGATCTCATCGATCAGGGCATCGCACTGCTCTCTCAAGATGAGCAGTATCGCCCTCAACTCTTCGATTTTTTGGGTGTCCTCCTGAGACTTTTGAACGGAAGTTTTATATTTTTTAACCAGACATAAGAATTCAAGCTCCAGGCCCTGCACCGTTTCACTTTTCATGACCAGCATCGACCCTTTCTTGATGCTTTGGTCGAGTTGCTGATGGATTGCGGTTAACCTATTGGGAGTGAGATCTTCCCGCTTGACGTCGATCGATTGAATGCGCTGATTGAAGCATCTCTTTTGAGTCCGCTTAAGGTTTTGCTTTACCGTTTCAAATTGGGAAGCCGGCGTGATAAAGAGCGAGAGGCGCCCTCGTCTTGCCGCTTTAATTCCGAGAATCGCGGCTAGCACCGAGGTCTTTCCCCCTCCCATGATCAGCTGAATGACGCGGTCGATATAGCGCCCGGACGCATCGGTTTCGAGCAGCTTGTTGATCAGCGCGACTTGCTTTTCTTTAATCGAGATATCGCCATAATACTCCAGCGCGAGGAGCTCGGGATGAGCGGCGACATCAAATTTGCGGCTCTTTTGGAGCTCTTCAGCTAAATCTTGGATCAAAGTATCTTTCTCTTTCGCTTTTTCGATTTTTGCGCAAAGCTTTAAGGCCCGCGCAATCTGCTGCCGCTCAGTTTGCTGCTGCAAATAGCTGCAGGTGAGAGTATGCAGCAGGGTGACCGCCTCATCATTTAAGTAGGGATTGGCTTTTTGGTACGCCTCTTTATCCCCTTTGACAAAGAGATAGATCAGGTCTTGCATCTTCAGGGTTTGCCGCTTTTTCAACCTCGCATAAACCTTCCCTTCCTCATTTTCGGGGGTGCAGTTGGCGAGTTTTAAGATTTTTTGCGTCTCATCTAAAGGGTAGGCCTGCAGGAGTTGATTCAGCTCTTGTTTCAGATTTTCAACGGAAGAGAGGGTGTAGCGCGCCTCAGCTTGCCGCTCTTTTTTTCCGGCTTCAAAATCCTTCGTAAACGTTTTGAGATCTCCAAGAATCGCATTACGATACAAATTGTCTTCGCTTAAATCCACATGCACTTCAAAGGAGGCATCCCCTTCTGCTGGGGCAGGGCTCTCTGTAAAATATTTTGCCGCTAGCGCGCCCAAAGAGAAGGGAGCCGTTTCCGTTTCCAGGAGGGGCAGGACATTTGAGGGTTGAATGACGCGAATTTCTTCAGGGGCATCGGCAAGAAGAGAGGTGGTAAAGGGGAGGGGTTCAGAAACGGCAGGCAGAGCTTGTTCCTCTCTTTGGACTAAGCGGTCTAATGCTTCTGCTTTCTGATATCCCACGTACACTTGCTTGACAAAGTCATCATATACCTCATCAGAGCACTGCACATAAGGATGATCGGGCATAGTGTCGGGATAGCGCAATGCGGCGAGCAGGAAATAAACCCAATCTCTTCCCTGCAAGGTGCATAGATGATCTAAGTGGCAAGTTAATGCCTTTTTTTGCTCCTCGGTCCCCTTTTTTGCAATAAGGTAAGCTTGAAAGAAAAATTGCGCCTGGCTTAAGGACGACAGGGAAGCGGGCTGAGTCAAGAGGTAGGGGTAGTCTTGGCCCGCGGAAATTTCCAGGGGCATCTGCGCAGAGTAATTAAAGGCATAAGTTTTTGGGGCTGATTTTATTCGTGGGTAATTTAGAT
Organism: uncultured Chlamydiae bacterium; assembly: GCA_963696295.1. GTDB lineage: Bacteria > Chlamydiota > Chlamydiia > Chlamydiales > JAJFMB01 > CAVOJR01. The sequence goes on from CAVOJR010000002.1 coordinate 123,872, forward strand.
GAGCTCTCTGCTTGAGGGGTTGTTCAACAATACTTTTGCCTGTGAAGCTGTTTCCCGTTATTACCTCTTCCTTACGCTTTGAATCAGTTCCGGCAATCTCCAATTCCTCTTCATCTGTGAGGCGCAGCGCATGGGTGACATTGCCTATCAGATTCAGGTAATGATCGTACAAAGAGCTAAGATTTTCAGGAGATTTGCCCTGCGATTGCAGGTACCTGTTTTTGAGGAGAAGGGCTTTGAGCCGTACGGCGGTTGCATTGGGGCCGCTGTCATGGTTGGTTTCATCCAGTGAATGAATGGCTGCCACAATTTCAAACGCCCTTTCACTTAATTCGTCGCCCGGCTCAATGCTTTTTAAATATCCATCCGCCTGTTCATAGCGCCGCTCTTGTAAAGCGAGATAGGCCAAAAATAAACGCCCTTCCACATCGGTAGAGGAAACCTCTCCATTTTGATTTAAGTCGAATACAAAGTAGTGGTAATTTCCCGATTGCTTTTCGAGAAACTCTTGATAATTCTTATTTTTTTTTCGCTCTTTGTCCGCAGTATCCAAAGAAGCGAAGGGGGTGCAATCGGCTGTATCGATAATCTTTTGGAACGGCACGAGGAGTTTGCGCTGATGTTTGTGTTCGCAATGCCTTAAGAGCAGGTAGTTGGGAATATGCCCCAAAAGGCCCTCCGGAGGATTTTCTTCCAGTGTGTATTGGCAATTTTCACTCCAAACTAAGGCGCCTTCAGGAGTGGCATCAAAGGCAAGGGGTCTATGCGTGACCCCATGATAGCGTGGATAGGAGATCCCTTTTCTTCTTCCATCCAGGGTATAATCGACGCGGATGTAGGCCGGCAAATCCATGAGGGAGAATTCCTTTAGATTATCTCCGTTAAATACTTCGCTCTCTTCCTGGAGCAATCTGCCCGATTCATCGACTTTCCAGTTCACCTTCATCTCTTGCCTATCCAGGATGGCCAGGGCTTTTTGTTTATCGACAGGGACAAAGTGATGGTGTTCTGCCAGGCAAAAATTGGGAAGATCAAAACAATCGCACTCTTGGGGGGTGAGGTATTGCCACCAAGACCCACCGATCTTTTTTTGCAGGGAAGCCATGCTGACTGATCCTACAAAGCGAAAGTCCCCCCATTTGGGGTCAGAAAAATAATAAGTATTTCCCGCTTTATTAAAAATGTAGCGGCGGTTCTCAAAGACATTTTGATATTCAATGGTATTTTGTATCGGGAGTGAAGCGGTGCAGCTTAATCTTCCCTCATTGGAATAAAGAGCTCCTTGAGCTAAATGGATTTCGCGAAAATCCCCATTAGGAAAATTAGCTCTTATGACCGTCGGTTTTGGCATAACCCACTGCATTTCACTGCTATGGGTAAGACCCGCCGCTTGCAAAACGGCTTGACCGATGCGCGTTAATCCGGCCTCCTCCATGCGTTGCAGCAAAGGGGTGATTCGCTCATAGACGTCTTCTTCAATCGCTGCTCTCAGATAGGGAGGGTTGTAAAGCTCGCTGCCCAGATAGTGGAACAAGCACCAATCGGCCACCATTTTCTCTTCTTGTTCGGGAGTAAGCTCGGAAAGATGCCTTAATAAATAGAGGCGATGCAAGGCGATCGAGCCTCTTTCTTGGGGAGTAAAATCGTTGCGCTTTTCAAAATCGGCCAGCATCCGGTCCACTTCAGGAAAAGGGCGGGGGGACAGTCCCTTTTTAACGCGGATAAGATTGATATTTTCCGCAAGCCTTGTCAAAAAGAGGCAAGCCTCCAAGTGGGGCTTTTTAGCGGGCTGCAAGTGGTAATGAAAGTTAATCCCTTGCGCGATCAGTTCTGCGGTCTCGGAGGAAAGCGCCGGCTCCTCCTCAATTTTCTCCAGGACGGGGTACCTGTCATTCACCGTTTTAAAAAAGGTGATGTCAAAAGCGGCCTGATAGCCGCTATCGTTCAGCAAATCGATATGATTTCTAAAAAAGTGCACTAGCTGCAAGGGATTGAGATCGGGATCGCAACTGACCCTTAAGAAATCTTGTTGTTCTTTTTCACGGATAGCGGGATAACTCTTCGGTTTGGTTAATACCTCCCCTTCGTTGTTGTCGTTATTGAGACCGTTTCTCTCAGAGATAAATCTCTCTAGAACAGTGGTTTTTGGAAAAAAAACACCGCTTGTTAATAATGAGGAACCCCATTTAATCCATCCCGGTAAAAGGCCAAGCACATTAAAGTTAGCGGTAAGATTTTTTTCGTAGAGTTCTAGTTGGCACTGGGAAAAAAGGTCTTGTGTTGATGGCGTAGTGCTACTTCTATGAGAGGCAAAAACATGGGCCATCAAAGCGGCTTGCTTTAAACATAAAAGATGGGGATAGGCATCTTTTAAGAAACCGTCGCTTATTTGCCCAAAATCACCCCAAAGAAGCAGGGCGGCTTGCAAATGGACATTTAAGTCTTGAAATTTTAATCCAAAGACCTTTTTGCTTAATCGGGCGATAAGATCGGCTTTGCCCGACTGCTCAGCCAGGCGCTCATAAAATTTCAGATCAAAGGGTGAAGACCCCTTCTTTAAATCTTCGAATTCATACCTATTCAAATTGCCGCTGAGTGCTTGGGAGCTAAAATCAAAGAGCTTTCCTTGATGGTCAAAATAGGCTTTAATTTCTTTGCGCTTTTCAAAATCTTTGGGGTGGAAGTAGACAAACAGACTATCCTCTTCTAAGAAAGTACCGGGATAAAATAAGGGGTCTTTTAAAATCTGCCCCCGATCGATCACTCTTGCGAGTTTATCGACGCCGGCGAGGAGAGTGAGTATCGTGTTCCCCTGAGAAGGAAAGACCCCTGATTTATGCTGATAAATGAGAGCTTTGCTATAAAGCCCCAAAAGAGAAGTGAGCTTTTGGAGCACGTCGGCAGGGAGCGTTTCATAATATGGATCGCTTGTCGATTTAGGAACAGGGATCTTGGAGACGAGCTGGTCGATGAATGCCTCGGCTTCCCTATAGTGACCCTCTATGATCAAGGTTTTCGCATGTTTTTCAGCCTCTTGCAGCGCAGCAGGCAGCTGGTTTTGCAAAATAGCGGCGCGAGGAGCATCAACCCAAGCGGGTAGCTTATCTGGAGGTGAAACGTTGCCATCTGTTTTTACTTTAGAGGCGGCTTTGGTGAGTAGAGCGAGCCGTTTCTCTCTTTTTTCACCGCCTTTCCAGCGCAAAGAGCGCGTATTTTGGCGGGTTTTAATCGCCTCTTCAGCAGCGGCCAGGCTTTGCCTGATCGTTTTTATGCCGCCGGCCATCTCTTTCGCTTTTTGAGCCGAGAGGAGGGAAGAGGGATCATTGGGTGTAAACAGCTTAGCCGCTCCATTGGCGGCATTCTCAAGGCCAAACGAGACAATCGTTCTTATCTGAGCCATCTGCTTCGTATCTTGATTCCACGTTTTGTGGTACTGTTGATAGCACTGAAGGAGCGTTTGATAATGGATATCCAGGGCCGTTAATTTATATTTATCGCGCGGAAGGTAGCTGTGAATTAAAGCTTTCATCAATACCTGCCAGGCGCAGGTGCCTGAGCGCTGCGGAGTGATCAGGCCGACCAAATGCTGCGTGGTAGGGGCTCTGTATTTTCTAAATGCTGAATCGATCGTTTTATAAATAGTGTTTTCGTTATACGCAGCCATGCGCCCGGTGTCAGCCAGGTCAGTAAAGGGGACAATGTGCGGTTCGAGCAACTTCTGAAAGAGGTAACTATCGAATTTTTCATCCGGGATACCGGAAAAGTTGAGCACCGGATGGGATTTGAGTTTTCTTGCGCCTTTAGCATTAGTATGGTAATTGAGGCCGGCGCCGGTATTCAATACGAGTAAATCGAGGTTTCCCCTCTCATTACGGGTAATTTTATAAACCATCGCATGTCCGGGCTTGCCCGCATTCTTCCATCCCCCATCCAGGAGGAGGGACTCCCCGGGCTTGAGGGCATTAACTTTTTTTTCTAACCCTTTAGCCAGTTGGATGATTTTTATATTCGCTTCCTTTTCGGAAGCGTTCCTCAATTGGCTGATAAGTGCGCCAATAGCCTTGCTATTGGAGGCAAGCCCCTCTAGTTCGCTGGTGATCCGGTTCTTTACCCCGGGTTCAATCTCCTCATTATCCTCAAGGAGGCGGATCATCATCTGGGAGGTTTTCTCGAGCATGTGGCCCTCGAGTTCCGTATTCTGGATGATCGAATCGCCGAGGATATGGGCGGCCATGCGGATATCGATGGGGATGACCCTCCTGGGTGCTAGCGTTTCCGGCGGAATTTCGGCCATTTGCCTGGCTAACGCCCCGTTTTGCTCCAGGATAGCCAAGCACCGCGTCAAGGAAGGAGCCTGGCGCAAGGTTTCTTGCGCATGGGCAGGAGAATTAGAGTTTAAATGAATATTATTCGCTACTACCATGGATGGCAGCATATCAAAATGATATTAAGAATATGTTAATTTTTTATTAACATTTTACTTGCTTCTTCAATAATAACATCCGGGCGGGCCATAGCTACCCCGCTTCCCGATCCTGTATCAGTAACGTAAGAAGCAGGTGCCATAGTGTCCGCAACGGCTTGGTCGGATCCTTGCCACTTAGCGACCCCTACAGTCTTCAAGTTGTTTGGGTAGATTCTACACGGAAGACGTACTGCTTCCGCTATCTTGAGTAGGCATGTAGTCCACAGCTATACACCCTAGCAAATACGTTAATAAGTCAAGCTCTTCCGTAGTGACCTTTATCAAGGAAGCAGGGTGCCGGCTATCTTCATCGAATTCAAAGTTCTCAGCAGACAGGGACTGATTATCCGTCACTGTTTTTGCCTCCGCAGCATTATTGCGCCATTCTTCCCAGGCCTCATTTGGCATGAGCTGTTTGCCATTGTTGTGGTGTAGCATATGCAAAATGGTGTTATACAATTTGGGATGGCTTTGGCTCAAACCTTTAAATTCTCCGCAGGCTTTAACATAACCAGCTAACTCCTTTTGATCATATATACCCTGAAAGGGGATCTCTTTGTCACTGAAAAGCGCGCAAAGCATAAGACCGAGAGCGCTCGACTGATGCTGCTGGGCTGCATTTAGCAATGCGCTGTCATCAATAGACATCCAATTTGTGAATAAACCACTATCTTTACAGTTTAGCATGAATTCGCTGCACGTAAAGCCATAGTCAGGCATCTTTTTTCTATCTTCAAGGAAGAAACAGTCTCCAAAATCAGCTAATGCTACTTTAATTGGAGCCGATCTTTTAATGAGAACATTTTTTAACTTGATGTCGGTATAAAGGGCATTATATTTTGCAAGAATGGCCATCTGCTCCACAAGCTGAGTCGCAATTTCAATTTTCTCCTCTTGAGAAAGTGTTCCACTTTTCAGGCAATTCTCCAAATTATCATCATAACGCCCCATCAAGTATCCGGTCTTACCCTCATAGGTGATCTGATGCACATCGGGAAAAACTTTTTCGCTTTCTTTAGGGGTGAGCTTCTGATGTAATTTATGAATGAATTCCATTTCAGAGCCTATATCCGCATCCTCATCACTACCTTTCACGCCCTTGGGCAGTTTTAGAATCATATCCACGGCGTAATTGATGTTATCCAAAGCGATTTTGGTGACGTGATACACTTCCCCAAAAGCCCCTTCACTCAATTTTTTCTTCTCGGTTATGGAGAATTGATGGTGTTTCAAGCCGCTCAAAGGAGCAATAAAGAGATCAGGATGGCGCTCAACAAAATCCACAACCTCCGACCCAGAACCACACTGATTTAATAGATCTTTTGCGATATAATATTTAAACCCCTGCTTCTCCTGAAGAAGCACTTCCTCGCTCTGCCTCTCCCCTGTCAAATGATAAACGATGTCATTGTTCTGCTCTTCCACTACCGCGTGAGCCGAAGCCTTCTCCAGGCGATCGCCAATGCTTCCCACGGTATAAGGCTGCAAGCTATTTAATGATATAATATTAACCATTTAATACTCATTTTATGATATATATAATTATATTTTTCAAATCTTAATGGTTTATAAAGATTGGATTAATTTATTAAAAATGAGATGTTTCTGCCGATAAGGGCGGGATGAATTCGCTTTATGATAAACAGCAAACTGTTACATGAATAAAGCATGAAGACCCGGAGATTTGTACTAATGTGATCATTGGATTGGTAATTACTTGCTTGATCAGCAAATCCGTCGTTTACAGCACGCGATATCTTATTTCACGGCCCCACTTCCTCAAAGAGCATTGTAAAAATTTTATCGTCATAGGCATTGTTAAAATATTTCCTGAAGGACATAGCATTGTTTTTACAATATTCGATTCCAGCTTGATCGTTAAGGCTTAAATAGTATTTGAAATTATCAAGAATATCAGCTGCTTTAACGATCGAGGCTTTTTTACTCGTCTCAAGGCACCTTTTAATTAATTCATCGTTTCTTGTTTTCTTCTCTGTAATGTTTGAATTTTTGGTGTTCGCTACCACTAGATTTGCGACTTCCACCCCAAAATCTTCACAAATATTCTGTTCAGTTACATCAGTGTCTTCGATTATGTCATGAAGAAATCCGGCGATTACAATATTTGTTTCATAGCCATGAAAGTATAGCCAGCTACCTACTCTAACGGAATGCAATAGAGTAGGTTTAATCAAATGATGAAGCGTTGCAAATTTGGAACTTGCAAGAATAATTGCTTTTTCAATCCTTGTTTGATCATCAACAGAATAATTATGCATTATTTTTCCAAAATTAAATAAAATTTCATGGATTGTGCCAGCTTGCTCTATTTTATACCAGTCTTTTGCAGTCAAGGGCGGGATTATTTTATTGCATTTGCAAAGGGCCCATCGGCAAAGCGGATGAAGCTCAAAAAGCTATTGATAGAACCTAAAATTCTCTGATTATTGCTTAGTTGTTTGATTTGACGACCGGTTGTCTATGAATTCCTTCAACCATCCTAAAGAATATAGTGTTAACCCAATTCCTTCCTTCTTTAAGACATCATCTACAGAAATACCTTCCATGATATATGCGGAGCCTTTTTTAAGCGAACCTTCCAAAATGGAATCCAGCTTGCTCCGGTCTCTCTCTTCTTGTCGTCCTATCCATAAGGTTGCTACAAGAAAGGCTGTAACATCTTTGAAGAACAAAGTTTCTTTCAGTTCCAATTCTATAGGCTCCCTTCCGAGATACTCTTTCAATAGATTTTTCACTTGTTCGTTATCTGCAGCTAAGAAAGTGGATAGCCATGCAATATCAAGGAATGGATGATCGACACTTGCTTGAGCCCAGTCAATAATATAGACATCCCCTTCTTCTCCAACTAAGATATTTCGGGGATTAAAGTCTCCATGGGAGGGGCCGTGTGGTCTTTTTAAATCGGCAAAATCGTTTTGCAGTTTTCCATGCAATTGATCAAAACAACTTGGGAATATTACTCCCTTTTTATTTTTATATCGATCGTATAAGTCTTGAATAGCTCCAACCTTTGTTCGCCGTACCAGCTGTCCTTGATCAGGATACTGATGAAATTTTTTTAACGCTCCCATAATTTTTTTGATGATTTGGGCATTATTCAGATCATCTCTAGTAAGAGTTCTTCCCTCAACAAATTCCATAACCATAACGATTGACATTTGATCGATATAAATAATTTTTGGGGAGATTTGCAATTTTTCTCCAATCTTATGTGCATTTAATTCTGATATTCTATTTTCAATTGGCTGGTTCTCGTCAAGTAGTCTAAGCACATATTTTTTATCGCCGATATCAACACGGAATATTTTTGATTTCGTCCCACCTCCAAATAAGGGAGTGAACTGAATTTTGTCTATTGCCTTTTTCTTGAGAAATTGACACTATAGCTTCATTGATTGGCAAGGCATAATTTTCGGAAACAGTAGCGAGTACTTCTTTTACTGAATTGCAATATAAAGGAAAGCATGCCAAGAAAAGAAAAGCTGAAATAGCCAACCTTAAGAAAAATCTCACAAAACCAGACTCCTAATATTTTATTAAAAGCTTGAGAAACTATTATATTATGAACTGATAAAAGTTGCAAAAGGAAAGTAAATCGCAAATTAGCTCAGGCCTTTACGGGGGTGCCGATATTTTTTTCAGATTGAAAGTCTAAAATAAGAACTGTATCATTACTTATTTAGGAATGACCATGAATATTCGACCCCATCAAACAAACTTCGCCGCCTATGATTTTCAATCGCATCCCCAAAAATATACCGATCATGACTTGAAAAAAATCGCTAAGCGCATTGTCGGCGAGGCCTTGATTTACTTAAGTGAATTTCATCGCGTCCGCTTCATTGTCATGGATCTGGAACTTCGCTTCGGAATATTGAGAAGCCATTCCCAAATGATGATAATACATTCCAACGATATGACCGTTAAAGTTCAAGAACTTCTAAAGGAACGGCAACAATTTCTTTTAACTGAGAGGTAGATTTTCAACAAAGGGTAATACTTCGCTGGCTGTTAGATGAGTTTTTTGCGGAGCTCCCAAATTTTGCCCTTTTCGCGAACTTAGCGGGAGTTATTCCCCCGCGCACCTCATACCGCAGAGCCCCCCTCTAAAGCTTGCTTCACGAGCTCCAAAGGGCCTTGTGACTCATCCCCTTTGGCATTGTCAAGCGCTTCAGCCAGGGAAAGCTGCGGGTAATATCCCTCGTCCCGGCCAAAAATGTTACTTGGGCTGGTGAATCTGGGTATCATCTCCTCCCATCCATTGAACTTGGTTTCAAGCATGGAATCGCAGGAGTAAAGGTCGAGGGAGTCAACCTGTTTGGTATCGATTTTGGTTTGGTAAGGCATGCCAATTGAATAATTTACGGCGCTTTGCAAGCGGGATAGGGCATCGGTAATTGGTTTGGCCTTCGCGCTGCCTGCATTCTTAATCACGTTAGAGTACACGTCTCCCACGGCTTTTGCCACCGCCAGGTATCTTGCCTTCACTTGCTGGGGGGTGGCGTTTAGCAACGCCTCTAATTCAAAAAAATCGATTTTAAGCACCGTTTGCAAAGAAGGTTTTGCATAATATCCCGCCGGCCGGCCGTTATCTCTGGAAAGGTCTTCATGGCCGAGAAAGTTTTCTGCTCTTGAGGCTGGAATCGCCCCATCCCATTCCCGAATCTCGGCTTTGAGCATGGCCTCCATGGTGGAGAGGTCGGGCAATCTGCGCTTATCGATTTGGATGTTATAATAAAACTGACTGTGCTCGACAGTGGTCAACTTGTATTGGCTCATAACAGCCATGCATAAGCGCTGAGTGGCGTAATGTAAGTCCATATGCTCTATGCCCTGTTTGTTTCTGATCTGTGTGCACCTCTTTTCGACAGCTGTTTCAATTCTTTTGTATAGATCCCAAGCTTGGTTGGGTGAGAGTTGAGCGGATTGAGCCATAAGATACTCCTTTTTGGCTAAACAGGATACCGGATCGGGGATTGAAAAAGCAAAGTTTTTAGGCAAACGGAAGAGTCTAGGGGGTTCTTCTCGTACTCTATGGATGTTATACCCAAACAACTCTTCAAGTTGTTTGGGTATAATTTCTTTGTTTTCCCGTTGGAGCCACCGCGCAATGACGCAACAAGAGACTATATGACCCTTCACCTAATTTGTTTTAATTTTATTGCACAAATTGATATAATGTATCCTTCTTCAATGAAGGTTAACTATGCGAATTAATAAATTGACTCAAAATGAAATTTATAAAGAACTTAATTTAGCCTCTGAGGGTCGATTTTATCATTGGAATCGCACCTATGTCCTCCAGGTCGATCAGAAAATCTTTGCAGTTTCATTGAACCTATTTGAAAGAATGGGGAAATTTTTTTATGGGATATTTGGACAAGACTATTTCAAACGAATTTTCAAAGATAAATCTGTGCATATGATTTTTACAATTCCAGCTGTGATAAAACAGGAAGTTTCAACCGTTGTCGAGGCGTCGCCGAAATTTTCGAATTATGGTTACTCATCTGATCCACAAGTCCACATGACTGATTTAAGCTTCAGACCTTCCAATCTCTTTTATGCCGCTCTTTTGGGAGAAGATAAAACGACGATGCCCGGATCGGGGAAACTATTCTCATTTATCGATGGAAATCAAAAAGTACGCAAAAAAATCCTGAATTTAAAAGATGATGAAATCATTGAATTCAAAGCCGATCGAAAAGCTAAACTCTATGCCCGTTCCTGGAATGAAAAAAAAGAAATTGGGGATGTTGAGCTGACAACATATTTAGGAAATGGGACATTTAGGATCTCAGGCAAAGAATTAAAGGAACAGCTTCAAAGCCAAGAGGTCCATCTTTCATCCCTCTTGCCCCGGAAGTTTTATTTAGGCTTGAAAGAAGCTTTAAAAAAAGAACATGTGATTGCCCTGCCTGGATATGAAGATGATATGTATGACATGGTGAGGTTATCTAACGAGAAGCCTGCCATAAAAGATTTTTTACAAGAAGTTGAAAAAGATCCCGGCAAATACGATTTAACTTCGCATTCTTTTAAGAGTTTGAAGGAACTGACTCTTTATCAAATAGGATCGATGGTTGTGAAAACGGAGAAGTATCACAGTTTTGTCGGCGACGGCCTCAAACTGCGGGAACGGCAGGCTAACACAAAAGATGTCATCACACTCATCAGTGCATGCGGGATCAGAGGGTTTCATACTGACGAAAATCACGCTGTTAACGGAAATGCTCATCATGGGCGGGATCGCGAGATCATGAAGCAAACATTTAAATGCGCCCTCGATGCTGCAAAAACAGGTTTTGTTCTCTTTCCAGCTGTCGGAATGGGGATTTGGGGTGGAGATCCGGATGTTTATTGGCGAGCTTTTTTTGAAGCTGTCATAGCATCCAATAGCGAGATCGAATATATTTTCATCAATCCTGGACATAAGTCAACCTCATTCGGCCCTTATAAAGGGAGAAACGGCGACGAATTTGACACAATCTTGGCTGAATATGGCGACAATCCGAAATTATTAAAGATTATCAATCTTTATCGCTCTTCAACGGATTTGCTCTTGTTAGCGCAGAATCTTAAAAGCAAATTCCCTGAGAAGAATGTTTCTCTTTTTAATGCATCAGATCCTGATGTCACACTTGGAAATCATGTCGGGGAATATGTGAATAATCTCTGCCATGCCAATACAACAGAAGAGAATTATGCAGCAGCAGGAAGCAGCTGTTTAGGCTTTGAAGACATTACAGAGGTCCTTTCGGACAATAATCGTGTGATCCAGCACTAGCCGCCAAACTGGCGGCTTCCTGTGTTATTTCACCTTGAAACCTTTGTCCGCGCGAAGAGACTATAACAATGTAAACAATAATTAAAGGAGCTGCCCATGGCGATAGCAACTATTCCGTACGAATGGCTCGATGGCAGACCATTTCCCATAGACAATGTCAAAGGGG